>OZ242323.1:4800000-6700000 GCA_965208165.1 Vicinamibacterales bacterium
GAAGACGGACATCTAGCCCACCCATCGTCGCCTTCGGCTCCGCTGGGCGCCCAACCAACCCTGCTAGGAGTCTGCACGTTCTACGGCGCAGACTCCTAGCCCGCCAATCGTCGCCTTCGGCTCCGCTTCGGCCGCCCAACCCTCCCGGGAATCCGCGCCGTTCCGGGGCGCAGACTCCTGCCCGCGCCCGATAATCGGCCCCTCTACCCCGCTCCACCGGCCGCTGGCGGCGCCGGGTATGCCGCAGGCGCGAACGCATCCGACCCCGGAAATGGCGCCCCCGCCGGCAGCGCAGTGATCCTCTCGTCGATGGCGTATCGCGCGTCGCCCGGGTACACCACCCACAGCCCATCGAGCCGCAGGTCGTCCAGGGCGACCGCCATCGAGCGCGTCCGCCGCGGCGCGTCGACGCGCTTGACCTCGACGCCGACCCGCCGGCCTCCGGTCATCAGCAGCAGGTCGAGCTCGGCGCCGTTGTGGGTCGCCCAGAAGTAGACCTCGTCGGGCGCCGCCTCGGCGATCACCTTCTCGATGACCCATCCCTCCCACGACGCGCCGATGCGCGGGTGCATCTGCAGCGCGTCCATCGTGCCGGCGCCGATCAGGTGGTGGTAGACGCCGGAGTCGCGCAGGTAGATCTTGGGGCGCTTGACCTGCCGCTTGCGCAGGTTCTCGTGCCACGGACGCAACTGCCGGACGAGGAACAGGTGCTCCAGCAGGTCGAGGTAGCGCCGCACCGTCGCCTGGGCGATGCTGAGGGCGGTCGACAGTTCCGCGACGTTCAGGATCTGGCCGTGACAGTGCGCGAGCATGGCCAGGAACCGGTGCAGCGCCGGTGAGCCGAGATCGGCGCCGAACTGGGGCAGGTCGCGTTCGACGAACGTGCGGATGAACGCCTTTCGCCACGCCGCGCTGTCCGCGTCGGTGTCGGCAAGAAACGACCGCGGGAACCCGCCGCGAACCCACAGCCGGTCCATCTCGGCCGAGCCGACCTCGGCGACCTGGAAGCCGGTGAGCTCGATGTACTCGATGCGCCCGGCCAGCGACTCGGCGCTCTGCCGCAACAGGTCGGGGCCGGCACTGCCGAGCACGAGGAACCGCGCGGGGACATCGTCGCGGTCGGCCAGCACGCGCAGAACGGGAAACAGGTCGGGCCGGCGCTGCACCTCGTCGATGACGACGGTGCCCGCGAGATCTCTGAGCGCAGTCAGCGACTGGTCCAGCCGGGCCAGACTGACAGGATCTTCGAGGTCGAAGTAGTTGGGCGAGCCGGCGGATACGAGTTGCCGGGCCAAGGTGGTCTTGCCGCACTGGCGTGGCCCGACGATGGCGACGACGGGCGAACGCCGGAGCGCGCGCGTGACCAGATTCAGCGCCGCGCGGTGGACCAGGTAGCTCGCCATTCATCCATGATAATACTCATATTGAGTAGCATTTTTCATGGATATGGTGGATTGTGCCGAGACGACAGCAACCGGGCCGAGACACGCGCATCGGGTCCAGCACCCACCGGCCACGGCACCGGCCGAGCTGCTGCAAGCTGCTGTCCGGCCGGTCCACGCCGGCCGTCCGGCCGAGCCGCACGAGAACGGGGGGGCGCAGCCAGGGACACGCCTCGATGGCGGCGAGCGGCCGCCGAAGTCTGTCGGTCGGCCAGCCACCGCAGACTGTCGCCCGCGTCGCGGATGGTCTAGCGAACCGGTGGGGTCCCCTCGCCCACCAGCCCGGCCAGGAAATCGGCGAACGGGCCGATGTCCTGGCCGACGCTCGCCGACTCGAGCGCCGCCATGTAGGTGTCGCGGCGCTCGACCGGGACGACGGTCCAGGGATAACCGGCGGCCGTCAGCATGAGGTTCATCAGGAAGCGGCCCATGCGGCCGTTGCCGTCCGGGTAGGGGTGGATGTAGACGAACAGGAAGTGCCCGAGCACGACGCGCACGGCCGGGTCGGGCTCGTCGCGCAGCAGCCCGAACAGCGCCGGCATCGCGTCGCGGACGCGGGACGGACCCGGCGGCACGTGCATCGAGCGCTGAATGTAGACGGGCGCGTCGCGGTAGCCGGCGAGATCGGCAGGCCGGACGAGGCCGGCGGCGACGCTCGGCGCGAACAGCTCGCGGTACCAGGTTCGATGGTCCGCTTCGGCCACGGCGCCGGGAGGTGCCCCCGAGCCCACCCGGCGGACGCTGTCGCGCACCGCCTGGTAGGCCTGCCAGTAGCCGCGGGCGGCGAGGGCGTCCCGGTGGCCCCGGTCGGCCGCATGGCGGTCCGGGTCCCAGTCACCCCTGCGCACGCGGGCGATCAGGGCCGGACTGACGCGATACCCCTCGATGGAGAGCGAATGATACGCGTCGGTCACGTAGACGTCCGCGATCCGGGCGAGCAGGGCTTCGACGTCGGCGGTGCGGCCGGGCGGACGGGGGAAGCGGTCGAGGACGCGGCCGCGCATGGCGCCCCAGGTCAGCCGCAGCCGGTGAACCACCGGAGATGCGCCACCCTGAACCAGCCCGGCAGGGGACGGCGTCGCGAAGGGGCTCGACTCGCGGACCGCGAACTCGGCCGCCCGCATGGTCTCGACGATTTCGTTCGCGACCCGATCCCGGCCGACGTCGCGGAAGGCGGCGGCGAGACGACCGGCGACGGTGCCGTGGCCGCCGTCGAGAAGGCGGGGCAGCAGCTCCGACGCATCGCGCACGAGGGTGAGGGCCGCCCGCGCATCGATCGGGTGCCGATGGAAGAACCGGGCCGGGCAGGCGACCAGCGCGGCGGCCGGAGCGAAGGCGCGCACGCCGTCCACTTCCGCGACGTCCTCGGCATCGGGCATCGCGGCGCGGACTTCCAGCAACGACGTCCCGTGGAGCAGCGGCGTGACCCGGTTGCGTCCCCGCGGCGCCCGGACGAGAAGCTGTCCCGGCACGGTTCGATTGCCGGCGTGCAACGCGAGCGACTGCTCGGGCGACAGGCACCACGCCGCGCCGAAGCGCGCGCGCAGGTAGCCGGCGCAGAAGGGCCAGAACGCCGCGTACCAGGCGGTGCTGTCTCCGGCGCTCCGGTCCGGCGAGCCGGCGACGTACCACCCCTTCATGACCGGCAGCAGGAACCCGTGCCGAACGAGCCGCTCGCGATGCGACCGCGCGAGATCGGCGGCGCGCACGGCGACGACGCCGCGTTGCTGGAGAGACCGCAGGAGGTCCAGGGAACCGGCCAGCTTCTCCGACGGTGGAGTCATCCCGATGTGCTCTCGTTAGCTTTTCGCGCTGCACGTATTTTAGCTTTTCGTGCACGACGAGACCGGTCCGCCTCCCTCGCCACCGCCTCCGCGTCTTCATTCTCTACTTCGTCTCCCAACGCCGCGACCCCGAGCGCGAACCGCAGGAGGGTCCTGCCCATCGGCCACCGCTCGGCTCTCTATCCCACCGAGCGGCGCCTCTGCCACTGGCAGGGGGGCCGGCGCCCGTTCGCGAACTCTCGGACGCCTCTACTTCGGCCTCCCGGCCCTGCTCATCCGCCCCGCATCGACCAGAACGGCACCATGTACATGAAATACGCACGAGAGTTGGTATTTTTCATGAGACCACGTCGTGCTCCGCCGCCCGCCGCGCGATGCTCAGCAGAAGCCCCCGGAACAGGAGGACGTGAACCGGGTAGAGCGCGTGCCAGTAGGCGCGGCCCGCGAGGCCGGCGGCGTCGAAAACGGCGGTCTGGCGGACCGTCGCCCCCCCGCCTTCGCGCGGCGTGACGTCGAACTGCAGCCAGGCGCGGCCCGGCAGCTTCATTTCGGCCGCGAGGCGCAGCCGGGCGTCGGGCTCGCAGGCGTCCACCCGCCAGCAGTCGACGACGTCGCCCGCCGCCAGGTGCTCGGGGTCGCGCCGCCCGCGGCCCATGCCAACCCCGCCCATCAGCCGGTCGGCGAGGCCGCGCAGGCGCCACATCCAGTCGCCGTAGTACCAGCCGTTCGCGCCGCCGATGCGGTGGATGGGGGCGAACGCGGCGGACGGCGCCACCGCCACGTCGACCGCGCACGAGTGGATGAGTCGGGTGCGGATGCGGACGCCGCCCCAGCGCAGCGCCGTCCCCGCCGACAGGCGGGCCTCGGTCCACGGGCCGGCCGCAAACGCCGCGTCCTCCTCGTCGACCGCCCTCGCAATCGCCTGCCGCAGCCCGAGCGGGCGGACCGGGAACGCGGTCCGCGCGGCGTCGTCGCTCGCGACGGTCGCGGTGCGCAGCCCGTCGACGAGCTCGCGGCCGACGCGGGCGTAGACCGGCGTGGTCAGCCCCAGCCACAGGCTCGACAGGTACGGCGTCAACAGCGGCACCGGAATCAGCCACCGGCGGAGCCCCCGCTGCCGCGCGTACTCGCGCATGATGGCGGCGTACGACACCACGTCGACCCCGCCGACCTCGAACACGCGGCTCTCGCCGGGGGGCAGGTCGAGCACGGCCACGAGATACGCGACGAGGTCGGCGAGGGCGATGGGCTGGGTCGGCGTGCGGACCCACGCCGGGCAGATCATGACCGGCAGCCGCTCGACCAGGGCCCGGATGAGCTCGAACGAGAGGCTGCCGGCCCCGAGCACGATGCCGCTGCGCAGCTCGACGACGGGCACCCCCGACTCGCGCAGCACCTCGCCCGTCTCGTGCCGGCTGCGCAGGTGCCGCGAGAGCCCGGCCTGGGCCCCGAGGCCGCCGACGTAGACGATGCGGCCGACCCCGGCCGCCCGGGCCGCCGCCCCGAAGTTGCGGGCCGCGGCGCGGTCCCGCGCCTCGAAGTCGGCGCCGCCCCCCATCGAGTGGACGAGGTAGTACGCGGTGTCTACGCCGTCGAGCGGCGCCCCCAGCGAGGCCGCGTCGAGACAGTCGCCGTAAACGGCCTCGGTCCCCGCGCCCACCCGGCCCGCGAGCGCCGACGGCCGGCGCGTCATGCAGCGCACCGCATGGCCTTGCGCTTCGAGCGCCGCGAGCAGCCGCCCGCCGATGCAGCCGGTGGCCCCGGTCAGCAGTATCACCGGCGGTTTCTCCGTCGCCTTCGTCGACCGAGTGTCCCCGCTTTCATCCACTGCTGGTCGCTACTCCCCGTACATCTCCGTCACCAGGCGGCGCAGCTGGGCACAGTCGGCGGCCGGGAGGCGGTCGAGTCGCTGCCGCAGCCTCCGCTTGCTGATCGTCCGTATCCGATCCACCGCGATCTCGGCATCCTTGCCGGCGCACCGTACCTGCAGCCGGCCACGCCATCGCGGGTGCAGCACGGACGTCAGCGGACACACGACGACCGTGTCCAGGAACCGGTTCATCTCGTTCCGGCTGACGACGACGACCGGCCGGACCTTGCGCATCTCGCCGCCGACAGTGGGATCGAGATCGGCAACGTAGATGGCGTACCGCTGAGGAAAGGCGGCCATCAGTCGAGGCCGTCGGCGACCACCGCGTCCAGGTCGCTCCAGTCCTCGCCTTCGGCGGCCATCGCCCGGTAGGTGTCCTCCCACGAGAGCCTGTCGGCCGCCCCGCGCAGGAAGACGCCGTCGGCCGTTTCCTCGACGACGAGCGAGTCGCTCCAGCCGTACTTCTTCAGCATCACCTTGGGGAGGCGGATGCCTCTGGAATTGCCGATGTCGATCAGCTTCAGCTCGCGGACGGCCGTCGCCTTTTCCATCGTCGCGGTCCTTCTTCAGGCATCCTACCGTAATCACCGTAATCACCGTAATCACATCAGGCTCGGCGGTCTCGTGCGCCCGCCCCGGCGGGACATCCGCGGCGACCGAACCCGACCACGCGCCGGGGGGCCCCGCCCCGCCTATTCGCCTACAGCACCCGCGTCTTCCACGTCCCCCGCCGGAACGCGAGCACGCCCACCGCCGCCATCAGGGTCTGGCACACGGCCACCGTCGCGAACACCCCCGAGGGGCCGACCCCGGCCGGCCCCGCCAGCGTCCAGGCCAGCGGCAGCTGCACCACCCAGTAGACGAAGAAGTTGATCCAGGTGGGCGTGGTGGTGTCGCCGGCCCCGTTGAACGCGACGACGGTGACGAGGCCGAAGCCCCAGAACACGTAGCTGGCGGCGACGATGCGCAGGCAGGCGGCGGCGACCGCCGCGACCTCGGCATCGGCGGCCAGCAATCCGACGATGGGCCGGGCGAAGACGAAGAAGACCAGGCCGACGAGGCCCAGGAACACCGTGTTCAGCCGCGCCGTGTACCAGACCGCGCGCTCGGCCCGGTCGGGCCGGCCCGCGCCCAGGTTCTGCCCCACCAGCGTCGCCGCCGCGTTGCCGACGCCCCACGCCGGCAGCAGCACGAAGATGATGATGCGGACGGCCACCGTGTAGCCGGCCAGCACCGTGTCGCCGAACGGGGCGAGGATGCGGATGAGGCCGACGAAGCTCGCGGTGCCCACCAGGTACTGCACGATGCCGATGCCGCTGACCCGCAGCAGCCGCAGCAGGGTCTGCAGCTCCAGGCGCGCCCGCCGCCAGTCGACCGCCACCCGGCCGTTCCCGCTGCTGAGAACGTGAATCTGGTAGGCGACGCCGAGGCCGCGGCCCACCGTGGTGGCGATGGCCGCCCCTTCGAGGCCGAACGCCGGGATCGGTCCGAGGCCGAAGATCAGGATGGGGTCGAGCACGATGTTCACGAGGTTGGCCAGCCACAGCGCCCGCATCGCCAGCACCGGGTCGCCGGCGCCGCGGAAGATGCCGTTGATCATGAAGAGCAGGGTGACGGTGACGCACCCGCCGAGCATGATGGCGGTGAACGTCCGGCCGTTCGCGGCCATCTCGGGGGCGGCGCCGAGCAGCTCGAGGAGGTCGGACGCCCAGACCACCCCGGCCACGCCCAGCACCGCCGACACCGCGCACCCGCAGGCGATGGCCTGCACCGCCGCGGCCGACGCGCGCTCGGGCTTCCCCTCGCCGATGCGCCGCGCCACCATCGCCGCCGCGCCCATGCTGAGTCCGATCGAGACCGCGAACACGAGCGCGATCAGCGAGTCCGACAGGCCGAGAATGGCCACCGCCTCGGGACCGAGGCGGCCCACGAAGTAGACGTCGACGACCGAGAACACCGACTGCATCCCCATCTCGAGGACCATGGGGACGGCCAGCAGCAGCACGGCGCGGCCGAGGCTGCCGCTGGTGTAGTCGCGGGGCGCGGAACGGACGGCATCGCGCACGTCGCGCCACAGGCTCGCGCCGGGCGCCGCCGGCGTCGGCCGGCCGTTGGACAGGGCATTGGAGAGCGACATCGGAACCCCACCGAAGAGACACGAGAGATCACGAGAACGCCGCGCCGACCGGCGGCGGCACCACGAGCCGAAGGAACGGGAAGCGAATCAGCTACGCCGCCGGGCGAGACGACCGGCCACCGCCGCGATCAAGCGGAGGCCGAGCATCCCGACACCGGTATCTGTCGCCCCGGTCCCGAGGTCCGAGCGAACGGCGGTGCTGTCGAGGGAGAGTGGAGGTCAACCGCGCAGGCGCAGCATGAAGAAGAGAATGCGCATCGGCTGGATTCCTGACCGTCCAACCAGTATAGCGCACCCTGCGCCCAGGGCGACGGAAACGAACGACGGGGATGCACGTCAGACTCGTGAGATCGGACAGCGACGGAACCGACGGCGGCGCGGCCCCCCGGCGGGCGGGTCAGTCCTGCAGGAGCTCGATCACCGACAGCGGATCGACCCGCGCGCCGCTCATGCGCACGGTCCAGTGCAGGTGGGGGCCGGTCACGCGCCCGGTGGCGCCCGAGCGGGCGACCACGTCGCCCTGCTCCACCAGGTCTCCCTCCTCGACGAGGATTCGGGAGAGATGGGCGAGGTAGGAGTAGAGGCCCCATCCATGGTCGAGGATGACCGACCCGCCCGAGAAGTAGGTGTCGCCAGCCAGGACCACCCGGCCGCGGGCGGGGGCGGCGACGGGGGTGCCCACCCCGGCCAGGAAGTCGGCGCCGCTGTGCGGGCTCCGGGGCTGGCCGTTGAAGACGCTGCGGCTGCCGAACCGGCTGTTCGCGCGCCCCGGCACGGGGCGGATCCACGGCCCGCGCCAGAGCCGCTCCGGCGTGTCGGCGGCGAAGATGGCGGTCTGCTGCAGGAACTCGCGCTCGATGCGGGCGGCGACCTCGGGGGGCGGCTCGACGTAGCGCGGCTCCACCCTGAGACGGCGGGTGGGGTACTGCTTGTCCGTCACGGCCAGCCGGTGGACGCGGGTCAGGGCCGACCCGTCGGCCGCGGTGATGCGCAGCACGAGGTCGTGGTCGCCGGGCTCGACCATCAGGTCGATGCCGACCAGTCCCCGCCACGAGCCGTCCTCCGTGTGGTGGAAGTGGACGGTGCGGTCGAAGATGGTGCCCTCGACCGAGGCCAACCCCTCCGGCGACGAGACGGAGACCAGAACCACCTCGCCGGGTTGCACCCCCCGGGCGCGATGACTGACCTCGACGTCGAACGGCTGCCCCGCCGCCGCCGCTGCGAGCGCGAGCCACCCGCAGGCGGCCCCCGCCGCCACCCTCCGAATCGCCGACGACGCTGATTGCATGGTCTCGCTCCCTACCCGCCGAACAGCGTCACCCCGAACACCCGCGCCAGGATGATGACGATGGTCAGCGCGGTGAACACCGCGAGGCTGAACCAGCTGAACCAGATGACCGGCTGCGACGGATAGAACCCCTTCTCGGTCTTCGGAATGACGGTCACGCAGTAGTAGATGTTGAGGAAGAAGATGACCGGCGCGATGAAGAACGCCAGGGCCGACGACACCAGCACCAGGAACACCGGCCGCGGCAGCCCCGCGATGATGAGCACCGCGGTGATGAGCGAGTAGAACATCGTGACGCGGTAGATGTTGTACTCGGACCACCACGACGCCCGGTGGGCCGCCGTCACCCCCTCGGCCGCGACGCCGGACAGCTCGGCCGTCTCCCGGAACAGGTTCCGGCAGCACGCGGCGACCACCCGCGGCCAGCCGTCGAAGTAGTTGAAGGCGGTCGAGAACGTCGCCGCGAACGCGCCGGCGAGAAACACGAACATCATCGCCGGCCCCGCGGTCTCGGTGAAGATGCGCGCGATCGCGCCGATGACCGCGTTGCCCGCCACGTCGTCCGGATAGAGCGTGACCGCGGCCAGCAGCAGGAAGATGGTCGCGAGAATGAACGACACGACGTGGCCCATCGTGAAGTCGAGGATGCCGATGCGGAACCAGCGCCGGCAGTACTCCTGGGCGTGGGCCGGCAGCTTCGAGATCTCGACCCGCAGGTCGTCCGCGGTCGACGAGAACGCGTCGAACGGGCGGGCGTAGCCCTCGCGCTCGAGCTGCTCGCGGATGCGCCCCATGCCCACCCGCTTCGCCTTGCCCCACTCCGAGGCCTGCAGCGAGACGTCGATGCCGGTCGGCAGGAGCCCGAGGAACGCCGCGATGATGAGCCACGACCCGCCGGGGATCTCGACCGTGAAGAAGTGCCCCATCTCGGACAACGGTGCCGGGTTGAAAACGTAGACTCCCACCGTCGACACGAACAGGATGCCGGCCAGGATCTTGGTGGCGAGCTCGACTGCGGCGTAGCGCCCGTAGAGGATGATGCCCACCGAGAGCAGCCCCAGCCCCAGCCCGTACACCCAGCTCTGGAGCCCGAGGCCGAGATACTCCGAGAAGATGAAGAACAGCACCGCGGCCGCCGCCGCGAGCCGGCCCGCCTGTCCCAGCGCGCTCTGGATGATGGTCGTGATCAGCACATACCACACCGGCCACTTCCCCGGCGCGGTGGTGTAGGCGTCGAGCATGCTGCGCCCGGTGGCGTTGGTGAACCGGAACGCCATCTCGAAGCCGTAGTACTTGAAGACGTAGGCGACGGGGATGCACCACAGCAGCGCGTACTCGAACCGGCCGCCCGCCGCCGGCGCGGTCACGAGGTGGCTCGTGCCGATGCCCGTCATCATCAGGATGAGGCCGGGCCCGAAGTGCCGCATCAGCCCGCGGGGGCTGGTCTCGGGCAGGGGCAGCTTGTCGAACGCGTCGGGTTTGTCGGCCATAGCGGGCCATCCTACCAGACGCGCCGCCGGGCGCGGCCGGCGCCGCGCCCGTTCCGGCGCGGCGAGAGAGCTCCCGGCACGTTTCCCCTCCCCGGGTGGGTAGCGGGCGCGGCCCGCGCGGCCGGCGTCCCCCGTTGGCGCCGGAGGCCGAGCAACGCCGGGCGCTCCTGCGACGGAGGCCAACAACGCCGGGCGCTCCTGCGACGGAGGCCCGAGCAACGCCGGGCGCTCCTGCGACGGAGGCCAACAACGCCGGGCGCTCCCGCGCCGGAGGCCGAGCAACGCCGGGCGCTCCTGCGCCGGCGCCGTCTCTCGTCCTCCGGTATTACCCGGTGCTGCCCCCGGCGGCCGGCCTCTGCCAACGCCGGGACCGGAACATCCGCACCGCGCCGCAGCAGAACATCGGCACGACGCATCGCGCAGGCGATAGAATCGAAGCAGGGACCCATTCGGGAGGACGCCATGCCCGCACAGCGCACTCGTCATCGCCCGCCGCGGCCCGCCGCGGCGATGCTCGGCGCTATCGTCGCCGGCGTCATCGTGACCGCGGCGACCTGCTCCTCCCCGCTGTCGCGCGACGTCGAGCCGGGGCGCGACGCCCTCGGCACCGAGGCCGCGGTCACCGCCGGCCACCCCCTCGCGGCCGAGGCCGGCCTGCAGGTGCTGCGGAACGGCGGGCTCGCCATGGACGCCGCAATCACCGCGGCGGCGATGCTCGCCGTCGCGCGCCCCCACATGAACGGCGTCGGCGGCGACACGTTCCTGCTCTACTGGGATTCGGCCACCCGGATCACCTACGCCCTGAACGGCTCGGGCCGCGCGGGCAGCGCAAAGACTCTGGAGGACCTGAAGGCGGAGGGGCACGAGCGGATGCCGCGCACCGGCCCCCTCAGCGTCTCGGTCCCCGGCACCGTCGGGGCCTGGGCCGAGGGCCTGCGCCGCTTCGGGACGATTCCCCTCTCCCAGGCCCTGCGGCCGGCCATCGATCTCGCCACGGCCGGGCTGCCGGTCTCGGAGACGCTCGTCGCGGACATCGCCGGCGCCACCGACAAGCTGCGGCAGGACCCCGAGGCGGCGCGCATCTTCCTGCCCGGCGGCGCCCCCCCGCGGGCCGGCGACCTCCTGCCGCGCCCCGACCTCGCGGCCACCCTCACGACGCTCCGCGAGCTGGGCTGGGAGGAGTTCTACAGCGGGGCTCTCGGCCGGCAGATCGTGCGCCACGTGCAGGAGCAGGGCGGACTGCTCATGCCCAACGACCTCGCCGACTACCTGCCCGAGTGGACCCTGCCCATCACCACCCGCTACCAGAACCTCGAGGTGCACGCGTTCCCCCCGAACACCCAGGGGGTGACGCTGCTCCAGGAACTGGCGCTGCTGCAGGAGGTCGACGCCGACCTCGCCGCCCTCGGCCACAACTCGGCCGACTACCTGCACACGGTCTCCGAGGCTACCCGGCTCGCGTTCGACGACCGGGACCGCGAGCTCGCCGACCCCGCCGCCATGCGGGTCTCCGTCGACGAGCTGCTCGACCCCGTCCGCATCCGGCGGATGGCCGCCGCCATCGACCCCGCCGGCCCCGCGCCGGCCGTCCACGTCGAGCCCGTCGACGACCACCCGAACACCGTCTACGTGATCGCGGTGGACCAGTACGGCAACGTCGTGTCGCTCATTCAGAGCCTCTTCGCCACCTTCGGGTCCGGGCTGGTGGTGCCCGGCACCGGCATCGTGCTGCACAACCGGGGGTCGCTGTTCCGCTTCGACGAGAACCACCCCAACGCGTTCGCGCCGCGGCGGCGACCGCTCCACACCCTGTGCCCGGTCATCATCCTCGACAACGACCTGCCGTGGCTCGCGGTCGGCACCCCCGGCGGCGACGGCCAGACCCACACCTTGGTGCAGGTCATCAACAACATGCAGCTCTTCGGCATGAACCCGCAGGAGGCCATCGACGCGCCGCGGCTGCGGCGGCGGGGCGACGGCTCGCTCGCCATCGAGGACCGGGTGCCCCAGGAGGTCCGCGACGCCCTCGCCGCCCGCGGCTACACCGTGCACGCGCGCAGCGGCTGGACGGCCGAATTCGGGGGGGCACAGGCGGTGCTGGTGGACCAGATCGCGGGCCGCCGGCACGCCGGCGCCGACCGCCGCCGCGAGGGATGGGCGGTGGCGTACTGACCGGCAGCGGCGCCCCGCGGCGGCGGACGGCGAGCTCAGGCGGGATGCATCGCCGCTCGGTTCAGGTCCAGCCCTCGCGTTCGATCAGCCGCTCGACGTGCGCCAGATGGTGCCGGCCGTGCCAGGCGTAGGCGCCGACGCTGACCGCCAGCGCGACCGGGCTCGACTCGGGGTGCACGAACTCGCGCTCGAGCTGCGCCCAGGTCAGGCTTCTCAGCAGCTCCGTCCAGCGGCGGTGAAGGGCGTCGACGAGGTCGAGGGAAGAGCCGATCGGGCTCCGGGCGTCGGGCAGCCCCGCCCAGCCCTTCTCGTCGTAGGCCTTGATGACCGGCCGGTCCTCGGTGAGCGCCCACTTGAACCGGACCAGGCTGTTCATGTGGCTGTCGGGCAGATGGTGCACGACCTGCCGGACCGTCCACCCGCCGGGGCGGTACGGCGTGTCGAGCTGGCCGTCCGTCAACGGCGAGACGGTGCGCCGCAGGTCGGCGGGCAGCGCCGCGATGTCGTCGATCCAGGCGTGGACCCGGTCCGGGGATACCGGGTCCGGGGGCGTGAACTCGCCGATAGGATAGCTGAGATCGGGCGTCGATGCGGTCATGATCCCGATATCGTACTATGCTGTCGACTCCCGGGAGGAGGCCGTCGGTTGCCGGGCGTCCGCCCGAGCCGCGCTCGCGCTCGCCGGCGGAGGCCACCCCCGCGGACGGCGGCCGCGCGACCGCGCATTTCGAACGACGGCAGGCGAAACCGTGCGGCGGCGCCTGAATCGCCGGATCGGCATGGCCCCGGGCGAGCTCGACGTTCGGAGCAACGAATCCGGCGCGGCGGCGTCTTGATCGTCAGGGTCCCGCCGGCACACTCGGCCGTGATCCACGCTGAGCACCGCAACCTCGTGGCTGATCGTGCGGGGGCCGGCAAATGCCCGCCGGCAGACTCGGCGGTGGCCCGTGGCCGGCGATGACAACACGAGGACGACCGCGGGAACCGAGGCGGTCGAGGTTCGGGAGACCAAGCCAATGCAACGCTACTCCACCACGACGGCGGCACTGCTGCTCCTGGGATGGACCGCGTCATCCGACGCGCAACCCGCCGGGGCCGAGCGCTACTGGGGCCAGTGGCGCGGGCCCGAGGCGACCGGGGTGACCCGGCACGCCGACCCGCCGCTGACGTGGAGCGAGACCGAGAACGTCGCCTGGAAGGTCGAGGTGCCCGGACGCGGGGCGGCCTCGCCCATCGTGTGGGGCGACCGCGTGTTCCTGCTCACCGCGGTGCCCGTCGGCGACCCCGTCCCGGTGGCCGCGCCCGAGGCGGGGCGGCGGCCGGAACCGCGGGGAGGGCCCGAGGCGCGGGGCGGCGGGGGCGGTCGCGACGGCCGAGGCGCCCGCGCCGGCCGGCCCGGCGGCGGTGCCCGGGGCGGCCGCCAGGGTCGCCGCGGCCGGGGCGGCGGCCGCGGCGCGCAGGAGATCCGGCGGCACCAGTTCGTCGTCATGGCGTTCGACCGCGAGACCGGCGACATCGCGTGGCGCCGGGTCGCCCGCGAGGCGGTGCCGCACGAGGGGTACCAGCAGCCCAACGGCACCTACGCGTCGGGGTCGGCGGTCACCGACGGCGAACGGCTCTATGCGTTCTTCGGCTCGTGGGGGCTGTATGCCTACGACCTCGACGGCGAGCTGCTGTGGGAGACGGACCTCGGCACCCGTTTCATGCGCAACGCCTTCGGCGAGGGGACGACCCCGGCCCTGCACGGCGACACCCTCGTCGTCACCTGGGACCACATCGGCGGCCAGTCGTTCGTCGCCGCCCTCGACGCCCGCACCGGCCGCGAGCGGTGGCGGTCGAACCGCGACGAGATCGACACCTGGGCCACCCCCCTCATCGTCGAGCACGAAGGGCGCGCCCAGGTCGTCACCCCGGCCATGGACCAGGTCTACGGCTACGACCTCGAGACCGGCGAGACGATCTGGCGCAGCCGCGGCACCACCATGAACGCCATCCCCTCGCCGGTGCACGCCGCGGGCATCGTCTACGTCACCAGCGGCTACCGCGGCAACAACCTCCAGGCCATCCGCCTCGCCGACGCGCGGGGCGACGTCGCCGGCACCGGCGCCGTCTTGTGGCAGCTCGACCGCGACACCCCCTACGTGCCGTCGCCGCTCCTCTACGACGACGCCCTCTACCTGCTCAAGAGCAACGACGGCATCCTCTCGGCCTTCGACCCCCTGACCGGCGAGCCGCACTACGCGCTCCAGCGCCTCGCGGGCGTACCCAACATCTTTGCCTCGCCCGTCGGCGCGGCGGGGCGCGTCTACATCGCCGGCCGCGACGGCACCACCCTCGTCATCCGCCACGGCCCCCGCTACGAGGTGCTCGCCGCGAACACCCTCGACGACGGGTTCGACGCCTCGCCGGCCCTCGTCGACGACGAGCTGTACCTGCGCGGCAACCGGCATCTATACAAGATCGCGGAGAGGTAGAGGCAGGGCAGAAACAGCCATGACGCACGGGGTTGGTGCTACGCTCCATCCATGCGAACCACGCTCGCCATCGCCGACGACATCCTCCGGGAGTTGTAGGCGCTGGCTCGCGAGAAAGGCATGTCGTTGACGCGGGCCGCAAACGACGCACTGCGTGCCGGACTCGACCGTCGAGCCGACCCCGTTCGCCCGCGCCGATCCTACCGGGAGGAGGTCGCCGATCTCGGGCCGCGTGTCAATCTCGATGACGCCCTGGCGGTCGCCGCGCGGCTCGAAGACGACGAGACGCTTCGCAAGATCGAGCAACGGAAGTGACGCCCGTCGACCTCAACGTCGTCCTCCAGCGATCAACACCGCACCGGCTGCCCCGCCAGCGGCAGCGCCCGTCGCTGCTATGCTACCCGGCAGCCTGGCGTGACGGGCGCTGCACACACCACGAAGCGCGCCGGACCGGAGGATCCCATGCGACGAACCTGTGAGACTGCTCGCCGCGGCTGCCGGCTGGCCCTCGGCCTGGTGGTCGCGCTGGCCGGGGTCGACCCCGCGGCGGCGCAGTACGGCGCGCCCGCCAACGGCGAGTGGCCGACCTACGGGGGCGACCTCGGCAGCACCAAGTACTCGCCCCTCGATCAGATCGACCGCGACAACTTCGGCGACCTTCGCATCGAGTGGCGCTGGCAGTCTGCAGACGCCGTGCTGAGCCTGACCATGCCCGACGGCTCGGAGTGGCGCGCCGACTCGCGGTTGATCTTCGACGAGCTGAACCGCCGCGATCCCGAGCGGTGGCGCGACGGCCAGCCCCCCACCATCACCAACCTCAAGGCCACGCCGCTGATGGTCGGCGACCGGCTCTTCATCAACATGCCGACGTCGGCGGCGGCCGCGGTCGACGCGCGGACGGGCGAGACGCTGTGGGTCTTCAACCCCAAGAGCTACGAGGAAGGCACGACCACGATGAGCGCCCGCTGGAACCAGCGCGGCGTGGCGTACTGGTCGAACGGGCCGGACCGGACCGACGAGCGCATATTCTTCGGCACCGGCAACGGCTATCTCGTCTGCGTCGACGCCGCGGCCGGCCGGCCGTGCCCCGACTTCGGAGACGGCGGCCGGCTCGACCTCATGGAAGACATCCCGCGCGCCACGCGGGGCGACCGCGACTGGCTGAACGCGCTGCTCTACTCCGTGCAGTCGCCGCCCATCGTGTTCGGCGACACCGTCGTGACGCCGATGTCCATCTCCAGCTACAACAACCGCAGGGAGATGCCGCCGGGCTGGATGCGCGGCTTCGACGCGCGCAGCGGCCGCACCCGCTGGACGTTCCACACCATTCCGCAGGGCGACGAGTTCGGCAACGACACGTGGGGCGGCGATTCCTGGCGCGAGACCGGCAAGGTCGGCGTCTGGACGATGATGAGCATCGACCCCGAGCTCGGCTACATCTACCTGCCCCTGAACACCGCCGCCCCCGACTACTTCGGCGGACACCGCCCCGGCGCCAACCTGTTCGCCGAGAGCCTCGTCGCCCTCGACCTCGAGACCGGCGAGCGGGCCTGGCACTTCCAGGTCGTCCACCACGGGCTCTGGGACTACGACCTGCCGGCCGCCCCGAACCTGATCGACGTCACGGTGGACGGCCGGCCGATCAGGGCGGTGGCGCAGATCACCAAGCAGGGCTTCACGTTCGTCTTCGACCGGGCGACCGGCGAGCCGGTCTGGCCGATCGAGGAGCGCCCGGTGCCGACCGACACCGACATCGAGGGCGAGGTGCCGTGGCCCACGCAGCCGTTTCCGACCCGGCCGGCGCCGTTCGACTACCAGGGCGTGGCCATCGACGACCTCGTCGACTTCACGCCCGAGATACGCCAGATGGCGATCGAGGCGGTCGCGCCGTACCGCATCGGCCCCCTGTATACGCCGCACAGCCGGCGGGGCACCATCGTGCGGCCCGGGTTCAGCGCCGGCAGCTGGGGCGGCGCCGCCGTCGATCCCGAGACCGGCATCCTGTACGTACCGTCGGGCAACCGCTACACCGTCAAGCACTTCCGCACCCCCGAGCCGGGCGAGGACACCACCCTGGCGGTGCTCGAGGCGCGCGGCGCGCTGTCCCACCGCCCCCAGCTCCCGCAGGGCCTGCCCCTGTTCAAGCCGCCCTACTCGCGGATGACGGCCATCGACATGAACACGGGCGAGCACCTGTGGATGCGGCCGACGGGCGACGGCGACCGCATCCGCAACCTCCCCATGCTGCGCCACCTCGACCTGCCGCCGCTGGGCGGCGACAGCGGACGCGCCGGCCCGGTGCTGACGAAGACGCTGCTGATCTACGCGCTGACCACCGGAGGCACCGACGACCGCCCGCGCCTGGTCGCCTTCGACAAGACGACCGGCGAGGAGATCGCGTCCGTCGATCTGCCGGGGGGCGCCATCGGCACGCCGATGACCTACCTGTCGGGCGGCCGGCAGTACATCGCCCTGACCGTCGGCGGCGGGCGCGTGCCCGAGCTCATCGCGCTGGCGCTGCCGGCCGCCGATGCCGACCGTTGACGTCCGGCCGCACCGACAACCGGGGGGGCCGCGTAAGGCGCGTGCCGGAGCTGATCGCGCTGGCGCTGCCGGCCGTCGATGCCGACCGTTGGCGTCCGGCCGCACCGACAACGGGGGGGCCGCGTCACGCACAGCTGTTTCGAGCGCGCGGATGGTCCGCAGGAATCGTGTCTCGGCCGGCTCGGCCCGTGCGAGCCCGTAGCGCGTCTGAGGGTTCATCCAGGTCTGTGCGTCGGCGCGGTTTGACGCCGGGCTCCCAATCCGTAGTACGCTTACGCTCAAGCGTCGGACTGCGGTCGAGCCCGGATTCGGCTGGCAGAGTCGTCCGGCGAAGCGGGGTACCTTCCTGCAAGTTGTTGATTCCAAAGCGCGCGCCCGTAGCTCAGCTGGATAGAGCGTCGGCCTCCGGAGCCGAAGGCCACAGGTTCGAATCCTGTCGGGCGCGCCAACCTCTCCGGCCCTTCCCAACCAAGAGGGCCTTTGTCGGGTTTCCGGCTCGTTGTGCTCCTGCGATCGCCGCTCCCCGTCAGGTCCGAAGCGGTCCGAAAAATCACCCCCTTCGGAACACCAAGAGCCAGCAGCCCGCATCGGTCGCTGTCGGTGCGCGTGTGCCGACCTTCGTTGCGACCACTCGGCGGGCGCATGCACACACGGCGCAGTGATTTCAACGCAATCGCCATGTACGTTAAGCTCCCCGGGACCAGCGGAGGGCATGGCGGATGGCGAGCATCACGATTCGCAACCTAGACGACGACATCAAGACTCGGCTGCGTGTGCGGGCGGCTGACAACGGCCGCTCCATGGAGGAGGAAGTGCGCCTGATCCTGCGCGATGTCGTCGGACGCAAGCCGAGTTCCCGGAACCTGACGACCATCATCCGCTCGCACTTCGGCCCGGCCAACGGCGTGGACCTGGAGTTGCCGCCGCGCGAGCCCGGGCGCGAGCCGCCGTCCTTCGACTGAGCCCGCGACCATGAATGTGCTGCTGGACACGAACGTCGTGTCCGAACTGATGCGCAAGGCGCCCGACCCGACCGTTGCGGTGTGGGCAGCCGGCCAGCGCCTGGAGAACCTGTTCTTCTCCGCGGTCGGCGAAGCGGAGTTGCGCTACGGGGCCGCCATCCTGCCGGCAGGCCAGCGCCGGGAGACGCTGGTCTCGGACATCGAGAGGATGCTGGGCGAGGCTTTCGAGAATCGGGTGCTGCCGTTCGACAGCGGCGCGGCGCGCGCATACGCGGACATCGCCGCCAGGCGCCGTTCCGCCGGCCGCCCCGTCGCACCCGCCGACTGCCAGATTGCGGCAATCGCCCGCTCCCGCCGCATGGCGGTCGCGACGCGCAATGTTCGGGACTTCGACGACGCCGGCATCGAGGTCGTCGATCCCTGGGCGCCGGCATGATCGTCACGCGCCTCCGCGTGGCACCCGATCGGGCCTGCCGGAGTGCGCGCCGCTCTACGGCGCCGACACCTGGTCCGGGAGGGCGAAGACGTAGAGCCCGTTCCCCGACGGGGGCTGGTAGATGTCCGGGCTGAGCACCCCGCTCAGGCCGCGGAAGATGCCGACGCCGGTCGGGACCGCGACGTACTGCCTGCCGCCCGCGGCGTACGAGATCGGGAACCCGTGACCGGACTGGCCGAGGCGCGTCTCCCAGAGGACCTCGCCGGTGCCGACGTCGAGCGCCCGGAAGTAGCGGTCGACGTCTCCGACGAAGGCCAGCCCGGTGGCCGTCGTCAGGACCGACGTCAGGAAGATGGCGCGCTGCTCGCGGCTCCAGACCTCCTCCATCGTTCGCACGTCGTACGCGGCGAGGCGTCCCAACATGCCGTTCGTGCCCGGCATCTCGTGGAGCTCGATGGCGGAGACCCCGAGACCTCCGCCCCCCTCCACCAGCTCGACGTGGCGGCCGGTCAGCGTCATGCACACCTGGTGCAGCGGATAGATGATCACCTGCGCCTCGGGGCTGTAGCCCGACGCCTGCCAGTTGTGGCCGCCGTACAGGCTGGGGCAGGCATCCACCGCGTCGTCGACGCCGGCGTCGCGAATGTCCTGCCGGTAGCTCACGCGCCCCGTCTCGAGGTCGATCGACTCGAAGATGTCCTGGTGCAGCATCTCGGCCAGGTCGACGAAGGCCCCCGTGCGCCGGTCGAGCTTCCAGAGGATGGCGTCCTTGCCGGCCGTGAACAGCCACTTGTGATCGTCGACGTCGACCAGCACCCGCTCGAAGACGATGTCCAGGTCGAGCGTCTCGCCCGGGACGTGCTGGAAGTACCAGGCGACCCGCCCCGTGCGCGGGTTCAGGGCGAGCGTCGAGTTGGTGTAGAGGGCGTCGTTGTAGGTCGACATCCCGCGGCTCGCCGCCACCCACGGCTTCGCCTGCGCGGTGCCGATGAAGAAGAGGTCGAGGTCCGGATCGTAGGCGCCCGGAATCCAGGTGTCGCCGCCGCCGCGCAGGTGCGGCGGGATGTCGCCCCAGGTCCCGCTGTTGACGTCGCCCGGCTGGGCGATGGTCGAGGTGCGCCAGAGCTCCTCGCCGGTGTCCGGGTCGTGGCCGGTGATGAAGCAGCCTTCGTCCTCGAAGCGCTCGCAGCCGTTGATGCCGCTGACGACGACGCCGTTCGCGATGGTCGGCCCGCCCGTCTGGGCGAAGCCCTTCCGGTAGTCGGCCCGCGTGGTCTGCCAGACCGGCTCGCCGGTCCGCGCGTCGATGGCGACGATTGCCGCGTCGTAGGTGGCCAGGTAGACCTTGTCCCGGTAGAGAGCGATGCTGCGGGTCGCGCGCCTGCTCTCCGCGTCATCGGGATACTGGTGCCGGTGCTCCCAGATCAGCTCGCCGGTGGCCGCGTCGAGGGCCTGGACGACGTTGCCGGGGCTCGCCAGGAACATCACGCCGTCGTGGACGAGCGGCGCGGTCTGGTTGGTGCCCTCGGGCATCGCCAGCGCCCAGGCCAGGCGCAGGCCGGCCACGTTGTCGGGCCCGATCCGGGCCAGCGGCGTGTAGCCCTGGTTGTCCCGGGTGCGCCGCCAGGTCAGCCAGTCCTCCGCCGGCGGATTCCGGAGCAGCTCGTCGGTGACCGGGGTGAAGCCGGAGACCTCGCGGTTGACGAACCCGCGGAGGGCCGGCACGGCGTCCACGTCGCGGGGCTCATCCGCCAACGCCGCGTCGGACGCATCCGCGGTGGCGGGGGCACCCCTTGCCGGAGCGGCGCCGGGCTCGCCGACGATGGCCGCGGCGTCCGCGGTGAGCGCCTGCGGTCCCGCCGCATGGCCGTTCACCTGCAGCACGTAGGCGACGATACTCAGGTAGGTTCCGCTCGGGAGCGATCCGCCGAGCCCCGGCGGCATCTCGGCCCGCACGTACTCGTACAGCGCCGCCGCGGTCTCCGATCCCCAGTTGCTCAGAAAGCTCGGACCGGCCAGATCCGGCCCGTGCACCCCGCCCCGCAGCGTCGTGCCGTGGCAGGAGGCGCAGGAGCCGTCGTAGGCCGTCCGTCCGCTCGCGGCCTGAGCGTCGAGGAACGCGCCGCCCGCCACGGGCTGGGCCCCGGCCGGTGCGCCGATGCCGAGGGCCAGCCCGAGGGAGGCCGGGAGTCCGCGCCGCAGAACGGAGCGGACTCCTGAAGGACTGGATTGGGCGCCGAGCGGAGCCGCAGGCGACGAACGGCGGGCCAGGCCCGCGACGCCGGGTGGTCGTGTCCTCCGCGACGCCCGACCGTCGCTGCATCCGCCGCCATCTCCCGCGCGTGTCTGTCTCGGCATCGGCGCGTCTCCCTTCGGACAACCTCGCTCCCGTATGGCCCGCGATTATAGGTCGCGGGACGGGCTCTCGATGTCGGTCCTCGAGAGTCGCCGCCTGCCAGACGCCGCCCAACCGCGGGACGCAGGGCTTGTCGACCAACTCGGCCCGGCACCGGCGGGCCGCCGCGTTGGCGCCGCCGCCGCTCGGTGGGTCGCAGGCACGCGCGGCATCGTGATTGCAACGCAATCGCCGTCTGGATTGAGCTACCGGGCGAACCGAGGGCGTGACAGATGGCGAGCATCACGAGCCGCAACCTCGACGACGACGTCAAGACCCGGCTGCGCGTGCGGGCGGCGGACAACGGCCGCTCCATGGAAGAGGACCATGCGCAACTCGTTCGGATGATCGGCGTCCGGCAGCAGGTTGGACGACTCGGGCTCGAACTCGCGCCCGCAGCGCGGCAGTTCTCGAGCGGGACTATTGCCGCCGCCTCCCGATTCTGAACCTGAGCCGCTTGTCCGGAACAACGGACGGAAAGAGCACCCAGCGGTCGGTCTTCAATTCATAGGTCGGCGGAACCAGCTCCATCTCGGCCTCGTGAAGCAACGTCGCCACCATCAACGGCAGTTGGGTCTCCGCGAACCCGCGGCCGGCGCAGTGGTGCGCCCCGACGCCGAAAGGCGCAAACACTCCCGGCTGCTTGTGCTCCTCGCGCCCGGGAAGGTAGCGGTCTATGTCGAACCGCTCGGGGCGCGGGAAGTGCTCCGGCAGGTCGTGCGTGACGAAGAAGGCCAGGACAAGATTCTCACCCGCGGGAATCCGGTGTCCGGCGAAGTCGAACGAAGTGGTCACCTTGCGCTGTACCCCCGGGACCGGCGTGTACATGCGCAGCGCTTCCAACATGATCCGGTATGTGACGTCGAGCTTCCGCACCTTCGCGGCGTCCGGCGCACCGTCGGCGAACAGGGCATCCGCCTCGGCCTGCGCCCGCTCCCGCAGCGCGGGGTTCTTCAGCACGAAGTAGAGCATGCAGGCGCCGATGCTTCCTACGGTTTCGACGCCGGCGAACAGCGGCAACAGCGCGGTGAGCGGCAAGTCGCACTCCGGGAGAAACATCGGGTCGGCGCGGTGCAGCTCCAGTATGTCGTCGATCGCGTTGGCCTTGCGGCCTCGCCGGCGCAACTGGTGCCTCGTCAACCATTTGTCCGACAGCTCCCCCGCGCGGCGGAGCGCGTTCCGCAGGCGGGGGGTCTTCGGCAGTCGGGGTGCGTGCAGGAAGCCGCGGGTTACCGCGTCTTTCAGGACCAGGCGCACGTCGTCGATGTACTCCCGGGTCGACGACTGGGCCACGATTTCGCTTGTCGTCTCACCGGCCAGATGCAGCATGGCGGAGAGACCAGGCAACGGCGTGTTCAACGGCGCCGCGGCTACGTACCGCCGGATGACGTCCACGGCGTCCGGGATCCGCGATTCGATGAGTTGGCGGGAGAGCCCGTCCTTGGTTTCGCGACGCATCCGAACGTGGTCCTTGCCGTCCATGTTCAGCACGAAACGGTTGGCGCCGAACTCCGCGCAGAGCGGATCCCACATGTCGGACGTATGCAGATGCATGCGCTCCGAGCGAGACAGGAACAGGTTGGCTTCCTGTCCGGCCATGGCGACGAAGTTGCGCCCCAACGTCTTGACCCTGAAGACCGGCCCGACTCGCGAGTATTCCCGCAAGAAGAACGTCCTCGGGTCGCGCGCCACGGAGAGAGTGCTGCCCACCAGCGGCAAGCCGCGGGCCAGCGGCAGACCGGCGGCGCCGCCCCGCGCGGCGGGCACCGTCGGACGTACGATCCGCACGAGCGTCGCGACGGCCCGCCCGACCAGGTCCAGGCGGCTGACGATCTCGATGCGCTTGCGCGCCTTCGCCAGCTCCTCTGCCGTCAGGAGCTTCCGCCAGACGTCGCAGGCATTGACCAGGCTGATGACCACGATGTCGGGCGGGGCCGGAATGTCCTCGCTGAACAGCACCCGCATGATGCGCAGCTTGACGTCCTCCCGCACCGCTCCGCTCGTCGATGGATAGCGCCGCGCGTGCGCCACCTCCGGCGTCAGCGACAGGAATCCATCGTCGCCGGGCTCGAGGAGGATGCCCCGGGCGACCAGCCTGGCAATCGTCCGCTCGCGGATCTCGTGACCCCGCCGGGCCGCGCGCTCCACCCAGTACAGCGCATCGTGCGTCTCCTCCGCGCCGACGATGTCGGCCAGTGCGGGATCGAGCACGTCGTCACCGAGCGGCGTTGGATTGCTGACCGTGAGGTTGTCCAGATCGGTGTCGACGCGGTTCGCGAGCTGCAGGTCCATCAACACCGCGCCCGCGAGAACCAGATGCTCTGTACGGACCGTCATCGGAAGGAGCGTGCCGTTTTGCTCGTCCAGGAGAAACAGCAGGAGCTCTTCGGCGGCAAGCAGCATTATCGGCGCTCCCGGTCAGACACCCGATGCGCCGCATCGGGTGGTGTGCGGCCCTGGCCGCCGAGAGGCTCCTCGAGTGCCGCGTTCTCCACCCGCAGCCGTGCGCGCAGCACCAGCAGGTTCAGCACCGAGACCACTGCGGCCAGCATCCAGGCGCCGAACATCAGCGGCACCACCGCCATTTCGCCGCACACGATGACGTAGTTGGGATGCCTGACGTAGCGATACGGGCCGCTCCGGATCCGCGCCGCGCCCGGCACCACTATGACCCGCGTCGTCCAGCGCGAGCCCAGCGTGGCGATCACCCACACTCGCCCGCACTCCAGCACCACGAAGACGGCAAGCAACGACAACGACACCGGCGTCCGGGCGTCGATCGTCACCACCAGCGCCAGCAACCAGCCGGCGTGCAGGGCGACCATCGCAGGGTAGTGCCCGCGGCCGACTTCGATGGCGCCCCGACTCGCGAGCGCCCGCTGGTTGCGGCGGGCCCAGCCCAACTCCGCCAGCCGCTGGACGACCAGGAACCCCACGATGACGTACAGCGCGGGCATCAGGCCGACTCCAGCACCAGGAACCCGATCGAGAACCCGGGGCCCAGCCCGGTCATCAGATACCGCCTTGGCTCCCCGCCCCGCCCGTTGCCGGCGGCCGGGGTCTCGAGAATGCGCCTCAGGATGAAGAGCACGGTGACCGCCGACATGTTGCCGTAGTCGCGCAGGATTCCCCGGGACGCCGCGAGGCCCCCGGCCGGGAGACCGAAGGCGTCTTCGAGCGCTTCCAGCACCTTGGCCCCGCCGGGGTGACAGATGAAATCGTCGACGTCGGCGAGCTCCAGACCGACGGAACCGAGAAACTCGTCGGTGACAGGCCGCACCTGGTGTCGGGCGATGTCGGGAACGCCGCGCGACAGCCGCACCTCCAGCCCGTCCTGTGTTACTTGCCAGCCCATGACGTCCAGGCTGCCGGGCCAGGTATGCTCGCCCCACGCCTTGACCGCGAGCCCCGTTCCCTCCGTGGTCAGCACCGCGCCCGCCGCCCCGTCGCCGAACAGAGCCGTGGCGACGAGGTTCGCGCTGGACCGATCGCCGCCGCAGAACGTGAGCGTGCAGAGCTCGACGACCAGGTACAGGATGCGGCTGCCGGGCTCGGCGCTCGCGCAGGCGGCGGCGCGCGCCAGCCCCAGGACCCCGCCCGCACAGCCTAGGCCGAACAGCGGCAGGCGCTGCACGTTGCGCCGAAACGGCAGCTCCTCCATCAGCCGCGCATCCAGCGCGGGCAACGCGATGCCGGTCGACGACACCGTGACGAGCATGTCGACATCCCTGCACTCGAGGCCCGCCGCGGCCAGACTGTCCACGGTCACCTGCTTGAGCAGTTCCACCGCCCGGTCGATGTACAGATTGTTCTTCTGCTCGAAGGTTCGCGCCCGCTCGTACCAATCGATGGGCGCGGCGGCGTACCTCGTCTCGATAGCGGCGTTGTGGAAGACCGCCTTCAGACGCTCGCGCTGCGCCGGCGGAATGTCGAAGCGCCGCTGGAAGAAGCTGATCGCCTCGTCCTGTGGGACCCGGTGGGGCGGCACCGCGGTCGTGAGCGACACGATTCGCGGCCGCGACCGGCCGGACTCCGTCGTCATCGGGTACGCTCCGTCCGCGACGGGTGCGCGGAGAGGAATCGCGGGCGACCGTCGTCACGACCGGGCGCGAACAGCCGCCGAGCCAGTCCGCTCCGTTTGAGACTGCGGTTTCCGAACGCTCCGACAGCCACTGCCCAGACGAGGGACTTGAGCAGCCCGCCCAATTGAACCGGATCGAGCCACGACCGCACTCCGGCCTTCCACATGAGCCGCAGGCGCAAGGCGGCCATGTGCCGGAACATTCGATGCAACGAGCGCGGTATCTGGTCGTCGCGACACTGCTCGAACCAGGAGTGGTTCAGCGTGAAGGCCGAATGCACCCTCGCCCCGGTGCAGGCCGCTCCCGCCGCCTGTTGCGCGGCTGCCTGCGCGATGAGCGGCTCGAAGTCGGTCAACTGCCGGCCCAGCCCATGCGCCGGCCCTCCCAGACGGGCCATCATCGCCGCCCCGACGGCATCGGCGTGATACCCGTGGAGAAGCAGCGGCAGCGCCATGTGAAAGAAGCTGACCACGTGGAGATGCATGCGCAGGCGGCACTGATAGCCGGCCTGCATCACGTCGTACAACCTCGCGACCTGTTCCTCCCCCAGACTCCGGAAGCGGGCGTAGGCCAGGTCGAGATCGGAGACGAATCCCTCCGTCAGGCTGCCGTCCAGCTCGCGCCGGATTATCGCGCCCACCTGCTGGATCGCCATGGCCGCCAGCGCGAGCCCGGTGCTGTAGAGCGGATCCACCGTATCCGCGGCATCCCCGACCAGGAACCACCCCTGGGAGGAGTACCGTTGCCGGGCGCGGTACATGTAGTTCCGGTACAGGTTGGTGTCGACCACCCGTCCGCTGCGAACGAGGTCTCCCAGTACCGGATGCTCGCGGGTCATCCGGTCGAGAAACTCCGGTACGGACGTCATGGGGTCGGGAAACAGGTCCGGCCTGCAGGTCAGACCCACGCTCATCATCTGCCCCGCACGTCCGGCCCGCATCGGAATCAGCCAGACCCAGTTGCCCCGTCCGAAGAAGTGATGCGTGGCATAGTACCCATCGGGGCGGCGGCGGCCGTTCCCGACGGCGTCGACGCGATCGAGGATGGACGGGTCGAAATCCGCCAGGCGGAACCAGAACGAGCTGCGCTGATACGGCACGCTGTCCTCGAGACGCAGTTGGCGGGCCAGCAGTCGGCGTCGTCCGGTCGCGTCTATCAGCCAGCGGGCCGTGCATGTCCGCTCCGTGCCGTCGCTGCCACGCGCGGTAATCCTGTGCGCCGCCTGCTCCAGCTCGACCCGCGCCACCTTGCCGTCGACGTGCTCGACGCCGTTGCGGCGATTGAATCGCCCCAACGCGTCGTCGAAGCTGGACCGGTTGACGAGAAACGACGGCTGGGGCGGATTGGTGGGAAGGCCGTCCACGATATAGCGCGGGTCTCCGGAAACCGTGGGCTCCAGCTTGTAGTAGAACGTGAGGCCGTACTTCGGAAGCTGTTCCTCGACGAGATGCCGTCCAAGACCGATCTCCTGCAGGAATTGCGTGGAGAACTCGACCAGCGATTCGCCCACGACCGGCAGGGTCCTGGCCGCCGGCCCCACGACGGTGACCTGCAGAGCGGGCATGTGCCGCCTGAACCAGGCGGCCGCCAGGTTGCCCACGATGCCGTTTCCCATGATCAGTACGTCAGACACAGTGCATCAGCCACACGATGCGGCCCTCCTGTCGGCGTCCCCCGTGCTCGCCCGCGGTCGCTCGGCCCCGCAAGTTGCGGTACCCCATCAGCGCGACGATTCGGCTGGCCCGTGGGCTGTGCGTGGCGTGCGGCCTCGGCTCCGCAAGTTGCGGTACGCCATCGGCGCGACGGGCCGACCGGCGCTACGCTCCTCGACGGCGGCGAACTCTCGGCGCGACAGCATCCCCCGGAACCGCGCGACGTCCGCCTTCGAGAACCGCAGATCGTTGCTCCCGCGTCGGAAATCATGTGAGCATCGCTGGACAGCTCTCTTGCCTGTTTGCAAGCACCACTGACGGACTGTGGAGACGCCAGAGAGAGCGCACTCGCGCGGGGGCAGCGGCTGGGAACATCCCTGCCCGCTCGAATGCCGCCCTCAGCCTGCCCCAGAGTTACCCCCGGGCAGGAGGCTGCGGTCGAGGTGCGGCCCGCGGTCGAGAAGAACAACCGGTACCGGCACGGCAAGCTGCCATGGCTTCACAGCCCCGTTCCTGCGCGGCGGCGGGGCTGCTCAGCGATCCCGAGGATTGTCACGGTGCGCAGGCTGACACTGATCCCGGTGCGAACCCTGCCTGGCGCCTCCGCCACGAGCGCGTCCCGAACCTGTCGCGCACATGGTCCCGGGCCGATCGGCGGCCGGCGCCCCGCGCGGGGCGAACCCCCCGACAGTGCTATTCTTGTACACGACTCGTGCGACCGTTCCATGACCGGCAGGCGTAACATGGCGACCATCGTGCGACCAACGCGTTTTTTTCGGCCTCTTGCCTGCTGTCATCGGGTCCGCGCGCGTCGTGGGCGGCCTTTCATGGCGGGCCGACGCGTGCTCCGGCAGGTCGAACAGGCGGTGGCCTGCACCATGTCGACCCTGACCATCCGCGTCCACGACGATACGCACGCCCGGACGGAGGTTCTCGCCCATCATGGCGTCATGACCGTGAACGAGCTGAAGGAACAGCGGTGCACCATCGCCGACAGCCGGCACGACGCCGAAACGCGACCCCGTGCGCTGGCCGCACGCGGCCCCTGTGCCTCTTGCCGACATTCCGTCCCGGGAGACGAATGAACCGGTCTTGTGTTTGGACGGCGAGGATGCAGTCGCACGCCGTCACGGCGCATCGAGCGCGTTTCAAGTCGTCGGTTGGGCCAATCTGTAGCCGACGCCGCGCTCCGTGAGGATGTAGCCGGGCTGCGCCGCATCGTCGCCCAGCTTGCGGCGGAGCTTCTTGACCATGGCGCGCACCAGCTTCGCGTCGCCCGACTCCCCGCGCCACACCTTCCGCAGCAGCGAGTCGTAGGTCAACACCCGCGTGGCGTTGACCGACAGCACGCGGAGCAGCTCGTACTCGGTGGCCGTCAGCTCCACCGCGCGCCCGGCCATCGTCACTCGGCGTTGCTCGTAGTCGATGGCCAGATCGCCCAGCCGGAAGCGTTCCGACCAGCCCTGCCGGCGCAGCACCGCCTGGACTCTCGCCGTCAGCTCCGTCGGCGAGAAGGGCTTGACGAGATAGTCGGCGGCTCCGAGTCTGAGGGCCTTGACGATCGTCTCGTCCCTCCGGTAGCCGGAGATGAAGATGACCGGCAGGCCCGCCAGCTCGGGCGCCCGCTCCATCAGCTCGATGCCGTCGGTCCCCGGCAGCATCAGGTCCAGCAGGACCAACCTGGGCCTCTTCGTCCTGACGAGGCGGGGCAGCTCCCGCGGGTCGCCGGTCAAGACCGCGACGTAGCCGGCCGCGGTCAGCGCGTCCCGAACGTAACGGAGCGTCTGCGGGTCGTCGTCCACCACGAGGATGCGCGGCCGCGCCGTCCGGCCGGAGCTGGCGCGGCTGCCGGCCGCCGCCGCGCCGACGCCGGCCTCGTCCGCCACCGGAACCGTGAAGGTGAACCGCGTGCCGCGGCCCGCGCCGCCGCTCTCGGCCCAGATGCGGCCGCCGTGGGCCTCCACCAGGCCCCTGCAGATGACCAGCCCCAGGCCGACTCCCTCTCCCCCGTCTTCTCCTGCCGCACGGCGTTCCGCATCGCGCCCCGCAAGGCGGCCCTTCTCGAACAGATGTGGCAGCAGATGCGGCGCTACGCCGGGGCCTTCGTCGGTTACCGAGACCGCCACGTGAACGCCGTCGCGCTCGGCCGCGACCCCGATGGGCGCCGACGCGGGCGCGTGCCTCGACGCGTTGGACAGCAGGTTGCTGAGAACCTGGACGATGCGCTGCCGGTGGGCCATCACCCGAGGCAGGTCCGGCGGCAGGTCGATGTGCAGGGCGTGGCGGCCGCCACCGCTCAGGAACGTGCTCCGGGCCTGGTCGACCAGGCCGGCGACGTCGGCCGGTTCGGGCGTGATCGACAGCGTGCCCGCCTCGATGCGCCCCGCGTCCAGCAGGTCGTTGATGAGGCCGCGCATGTGGTCGGCCTGCTCGTCGATGATCCGAAGGATCTGGTGCACCTCGGCCGGGTCGGGGGGCGGCGTCGCGCCCAGCGCGGTAGCCGTCGAGCCCTTGATGGAGGTCAGCGGGGCGCGCAGCTCGTGGCTCACCATGCTGAGGAACTCGGCCCGCGACCGCTCCAGCTCGTCCAGCGGGGCCAGGTCCTGCAGGGTGACGATCAGGGACTCGACGTCGCCGTCCTCCGAGCGGATCGGGGTCGCGTTGACGAGCGTCCTGAGGCTGCGCCCGTCCGGGGTCGACAGCACCATCTCCTCGGCGCGCACCGTCTCGGAATCGGTCAGCTGGCGCGCTATCGGGAACTCCGCGAGGGACACCTCCCTCCCGTCGGCGCGCCGGCAGGTAATGACCTCCAGCAGCTCCTCCGGCGAGCCGTCGGCGACCTGCAGGTTCGCGACCATCCGCCGCGCCTCCCGGTTGAGCGATGCGGGATGGCCGGTCCTGCCGTCGAAGACCACCACGCCCACCGGCGAGGTGTCGATCAGGGCCTCGAGGTCGGCCCGGGCGCGCTGCTCGTCCCGGTGCTGGCGGGCGTTGGCGACGGCCGCCGCGGCCTGCGTCGCGAAGAGCACCAGGACCTCCTCGTCCTCGCTCGTGAACGCCCGCCCGCCTTCCTTCGCCCCGAGGAAGAAGCCGCCGATGTGCACGTCCCGATGGCGCATCTGCGTGCCGAGCATGGTCGTCGACGGGACCACGTGCGGGGAGGAGTAGCCAAGCGACTTCAGGTAGCTGGGCAGGTCTGCGAGTCTGACCGGCCCCGGCAGCTGCCGGAGGTGCTCGAAGAGCTTCCACGCGTAGGGCCAGGCCTCCAACGCCCGGTTCTCCTCAGGAGTGATGCCGAGGATGAAGTGCTCCTCGACCTGCCCCGCCTCGTCGATGGTCATGATGGCGCCGGCGCCGGCGCCGGTCAGCGCGCAGGCGCTCTCGACGACCTCGTTGAGGACGGTGTTGACGTCGAGGCTCGCGGTGATGCGCAACACCGCCGCGCTCAGCCGGGAGATGCGCCCGCGCAGCGCCTCGTTCTCTCGTTGCAGCTCGTCGCGGCTCTTCAACGGTTCACCCCCGGACGGTCCGGAGGCACGTAGATTCGACCTGCCGGAGCACGCGCCGGCGCGATATGAAGGGCCGCCGTGCCGCGCGCGGACCCGATGATAGCAGGCAGAGGACAGAGAACCGCCTTGGTCCCGCCGCACCGGAAGCCGACCCTGGACGGCATCACCCGACACTCCCTGCCCGTCGTCGCGGGTCGAGGCGATCGCGACGAGAGGCGCGCCCTATACGCGCGGTCAGGTCGCGATTTTCTTGCGGATTCGCACAATTGACGCTATTTGGATCCGTAAAGTCGCCCAAATATCGCATTTTTTGTGCCATCATCATCCATAATGGCATTTGATGATGCGCGACCGTTGCCATGTCGAGGCGCGCGCGATCGCGCCACATTCGCCGCGGGCGGGTTGCGCCCCGCCGCGTTCGAGGAGAACTCGAGGCGTCCGACCTTGCGGAGGCCGCTTGGCGCAACGCCAGCCTCGTCCCCGGGCGACCGGCTGGCGCCGCCGACCGGACCGGCGGGCCCGGGTTCCTGAGGCAATCATGGACGAGGACCTGGTCGCCCGCCTGCATCGCATCGAACGACAGCTCACGGCCGACCGCATCGCTCTGGAGCGGCGCCTTGACCAGCTCGACCGCCGATTGGCCGAGCTCCCGACCCTCCTCGGAGCCGCCCTCGACACGAGACGGAGCGACACGGAGTCGGCGGCGGCTGGCGGGGCGCCTCGGGCCGCCCCCCGGGGCGCCTCGCGGGCATCGGCGGCGACCGGGACGGCCCCGTTGGACAGGACCGCCGCCTACCTTGTCGCCCTCGTCGAGCTCTTCGCCGAGCACACCGGCCGGAGCGCCGGAACCGTTTCCCGCCTGGCGACCGGGAGCGGCGATACGATCGTCCGGCTGCGCCGCGGCAGCACCATAACCGCCCGCAGGATAGACAGGGCCCTCCGCTACCTGTCGGACAACTGGCCGGAGGACCTGCCGTGGCCGAACCGCACGGACGAAGCCGTCCTGACCGGACAGGATCCGCCCAGAGGCTGAAGCGGTCCTGCCCGCCCATCGTCGCCTTCGGCTCCGCCGGGCGCCCGACCAACCCTCCAGGAGTTCCGCGCCGCTCTACGGCGCAGACTCCTGTCCCTCGCCCGGGCGGGGCATGCGGTAGCCCACGCCGCGCTCGTTGCGCACGTAGACCGGGTCGGACGCGTCGTCGCCCAGCTTGCGGCGAAGGCTCTTCACGATGGCGCGCACCTTCTTCGTGTTTCCCGAGCCGCGGCTCCGCCCGCCCCACGCCTGGCGCAGCAGCGAATCGAAGGTCACGGCCCGTCCGGCGTTGCGCGAGAGCACGACGAGCACCTCGAACTCGGTGACCGTCAACGCGACGGGACGGCCCGCCACGGTGACACGGCGTTCCTCGTAGTTGATCGCCAGCTCCCCCAGCAGGAAGGGTACCGGCCCGGCCCGCCGACGCAGGGCCGCCCGCACTCGCGCCGTCAGCTCCGAGGGCGAGAAGGGCTTGACGATGTAGTCTGCGGCTCCCGCGTCCAGCGCCTTGACGATCGTCTCGTTCCGGCCGTAGGCCGAGATGAAGATGACCGGCAGGTCCTCCAGTTCGTGCACGCCCTCCATCAGACGGATACCGTCGGTCCCCGGCAGCACCAGGTCCAGCAGGACCAGCCGGGGCTTGTGCGTCCTCACGAGCTCGGGCAGCTCCCCGGGGTCGCCCGTCACGACCGGGACATAGCCTGCCTCGGTGAGCGCGCTCCGAACGTGCCGCAACGTCTGCGGGTCGTCGTCGACCACGAGGATGCGCGTCGGCTCCGCCCTCTTCCGAGGCGGACGACGGCCGCTCGGAGCGGGGTCCGAGCCGCCGTCGCCGGCATCGCCGGCCACCGGCACCGTGAAGGTGAACCGCGTGCCGCGCCCCGCCAGGCCGGTCTCGGCCCAGATGCGGCCTCCGTGGGCCTCCACCAGCCCCTTGCAGATGGCCAGGCCCAGTCCGTAGCGCCAGGCCCGGGGTGCTCCGTCGGCGACCGCGCCGAAGTGCTTGCTGAACAGGTGCGGCAGCCGCTCGGGCGGCACACCGCCTCCCTCGTCGGACACCGAGATCGCCACATGCACGCCGTCGCGCCTTGCCGCGACCCGGATGGGCGACGACTCGGGAGAGTGCCGCGACGCGTTCGAGAAGAGGTTGTTGAGGACCTGGACGATGCGCCCCGGGTCGGCCATCACCCGCGGCAGGTCGTCCGGCAGGTCGATGTTCAGGGCGCGCGTACCGCCGCTGCCCTGGAAGGTGCTCCTGGCCTGTTCCACCAGGCCGGCCACCTCCGCCGGCTCGCACGCCACCGACACCGCGCCCGTCTCGATGCGCCCCTGGTCGAGCAGGTCGGCGAGCAGGCCGCGCATGTGGCCGGCCTGCTCGTCGATGATCCGGAAGAACTCGTGCATCTCGGCCGGGTCGAGCCCCGGGGAGGCCCGCAGCAGGGTGGTGGTCGCGCCGATGATGGAGGTCAGCGGCGCCCGCAGCTCGTGGCTCACCATGGACAGGAACTCGGCCCGCAGCCGCTCCAGCTCCTCGAGCGGGGCCAGGTCCTGCAGGGTGACCACCATCGACTCGACCTCCCCGTCCGCCGACCGGATCGGCGTGGCGTTGACCAGCAGCGCGACGCTCCGGCCGTCCGGCACCGAGACCGTGATCTCCTCGGCGCGCACCGTCTCGGCGCTGGCCATCTGCTGCGCCATCGGGAACTCCGCCAAGGTGAGCTCCCGCCCGTCCGCGCGGCGGAAAGTAATCGTGTCCAGCAGCGCCTCGGGCGAACCTCCCGGCATGCTCAGGCCCTCGACGATGCACCGCGCCTCCCGGTTGAACGACACCGGTTTGCCGCTCCGACCGTCGAAGACGACCACGCCGACCGGCGACGTCTCGACCGGCGCCTCGAGGTCGGCCCGCGCCCGCTGCTCGTCCCGGTGCGTGCGGGCGTTGGCGATGGCCGTCGCCGCCTGCGACGCGAAAAGGACCAGCACCTCCTCGTCGGCGCTCGTGAACTCGGATCCGCCCTCCTTCTCCCCGAGAAAGAAGTTGCCGACGTGCACGTCCCGGTGGCGCATCGGTGTGCACTGCATCGCCTTCGACGGCATCGACTCCGACGAGAAGCCGAGCCCCCGGACGTAGGCCGGCAGGTCGGCCACTCTCAGGGGCTCCTGAAGGTCCCGGAAGTGCTCGAACAGCCGCCGTCCGTCGATCCGCGCGGCCATGTCCGTGTGCTGGTCGGGGGTCAGGCCGGCGGTGACGAAGTCCTGCGGCTGCCCGCTGTCGTCGACGGTCGTTATCAGGCCGTAGCGGGCGCCCGTCAGCTCGCAGGCGCTGTCGACGATCTCCCGCAGGACGGTCTCGAGATCGAGGCTGGCGCTGATGCGCAGAACCGCCGCGCTCAGCTGCGAGATGCGGTCCTCGAGCGTCTCGATCCGTCGCCGCAATTCGGCGGGACTCTCCCTCGCCGAGCCTCCTTGCCTGTCGTGCACCGAGCCTCCTTGCCTGTCGTGGCCGTGCGAGACGCCCCGCAAGAGGAGGCGTCCGGTTACGCACCTTCAAATGTCGCACATCACTTGCGAATCGCACAATCATCACTATAGAAGGAGGCCAAGTCACCCGCATATCGCATATTGTCCGACTGGTTCCGCCAACGGCATGAAGCGTGAGCGACGGTGCCGATGTCGGCGCCGGGGAGCGGCGGCCCCGGCTCGGGCCCGGGCCGCGGAACGGCCCGCATCGCGTCGCGGGGATGCGCGGCCGGTCATGGCGTCCCCGGTCACCCTGACACCCCGATGACGGAACGCTATACTCCTCGCCATGGACCGGCAGCCACGCGTCCCGGTGGTTAGCGACGAACGCGAGGCGGACGGCGCCGGCGGCCCCTGGCTCGATCCGGCGGAGTTTCGCGCCGCGTGCCGCGAGGGGCGCTTCACCGGCACGACCTCCGGGGTCTGCCCCGGTTTCGCGCAGGCGAACCTGATCGTCCTGCCGCGTTCCCTCGCCGGCGACTTCCGCTCGTTCTGCGAGCGCAACCCGCGTCCCTGTCCGCTGCTCGCGGCCAGCGAGCGCCCCGTGCTCGGCCCGCTCGCGCCCGGCGCCGACCTGCGGACCGATCTGCCCCGGTACCGGATCGCCCGCCCCGGAACGCCGGACCGCGAGTGCCGGGAAGTGCGTGAGGTGTGGGAGCCCGACCTCACCGCCTTCCTGCTCGGCTGCAGCTTCGGCTTCGAGGCGGGCCTGGCGGAGGCCGGCATCCGGCTCCGGCATCAGGACGAGGACCGCGTCGTCCCCATGTACGTCACCGATCGCGACTGCGAGCCGGCCGGCCCGTTCCGGGGGCGCCTCGTGGTCAGCATGAGGCCGATTCCCGAGTCGCGGGTGGACGAGGCCATCCGCATCAGCGGCGAGCAGCCGCTGGCCCACGGCGCCCCGGTGCACGCCGGCGACCCCGCCGCGATCGGCATCGGCGACCTCGCCCGGCCCGACTGGGGGGAGGACGGGGGGCTCCTGCCGGGAGAGGCGCCGGTCTTCTGGGCCTGCGGCGTGACCTCGCAGGTGGTGGCGCGCACCGCCCGGCCCCGGCTCATGATCTCGCACGCGCCGGGCTTCATGTTCGTCACCGACGTCCGGGTGGCCGAGCAGAAGCGGCGTGTCGGCGAATGCGGAACGCCCGACGCCCGGCGGTCCTGAGGACGCCCCGTCGTCGGACGAGTCCGGCCGAAGAAGCGCCGGGCCGCGATCCGGGAAGCGCCGGGCCGCGACGCAAAGAAGCCCGCCGAAGAAGCCCGGCCGGCAATCCGGGAGCCGCCGGACCGCAATCCGGGTATGATGGCCGCGTGAGGAGGTGCAGCATGAGGTACGTCATCGCGATGCTCGCGGCCATCGTCCTGCTTCCGGGGCTGGCGGACGCCCAGACCCCGGGGCGCACGCCGTGGGGCGACCCCGACCTGCAGGGCGTCTGGACGAACCGGACGACGACGCCGCTCGAGCGGCCGGCCGAGCTCGGAGAGCGGACGGTGCTCTCCGACGAGGAGCGCGCGGCCCTCGACGCCGAGGCCGACGCCGCCCGCGACCAGCCGCCGCCGCCCGGCCGGACCGGCGCCTACAACGACTTCTGGCTCGACCGCGGCGTGCGGACCAACCAGACGTCGCTCATCGTCGACCCGCCCGACGGGCGGTACCCGGCGAAGACGGAGCGGGTGAGGGAGAGCGACGCGGCGTTCGCGGCGATGCGCGACGGCACGCGGTTCGACACGTGGGAGGACCTGAACCTCTACGACCGCTGCATCACGCGGGGCATGCCGGGGGCCATGATTCCCGGCTTCTACAACCACAACTACCAGATCCTGCAGACGCCCGACCACGTCGTGATCTTCGTCGAGATGATCCACGACGCGCGCATCATCCCGCTCGACGGACGCGACCACCTGCCGGCGCGGATCGGCCAGTGGATGGGCGACTCGCGCGCCCGCTGGGAGGGCGACACGCTGGTGGTCGAGACCACCAACCTCACCGCGAAGGGCGACGAGCGGGTGCGCTACCTGGTGCAGGCGGGCAGCGAAGAGGCGAGCGTGGTCGAGCGGTTCACGCGGGTGGCCGCCGACCGCATCGACTACAGCTTCACCGTCAACGACCCCGCGACCTACGCGGGCCCGTGGACGGCCAGCATTCCGATGGTGCCGATCGAGGGCGGGCTCTTCGAGTACGCCTGCCACGAGGGGAACTACGGGCTGGAGAACATCCTGGCCGGCGCCCGCCAGGCCGAGCTGCAGGCGGCCGGTTCGGGCCAGCAGTAGGGAGGCGGGCGCGCAGGCGGCGGGCGGGGGCCGATCGGCAACGGCACCGCCCCGCAGCGACCCCGCGCGCGCGGGCGGCGGCCCGCAGCGTCGCCGCTTCCGCAGGGGCGTTGAAGGCGGCTGCACGGCGCGTTCCCGAGGGCTCCGTCGTCGCTCGGGCAGGGCCCGAGCCAGCGGGTGTCGACGGGTCGACCCACTCGAGTGGCCGAGGCGGTCCGCGGATGCGTGGGGCCGCTCGCGCGTACGCTTTTGACGGGCGGCGACGGGGGGCGTATATTCGACCCGATTCGAGGAGCGTCGGCAGCGGGCGGGTGGAGAGGCCGCATGCTCGGGCCGCGGCTCCCGGCAGCGGGCCGTACCGCCATGGAGGTCCGGAGATGATGCGACGACTGTTCGAGTCGTTCGGGGTGGCGGCGGCCATCGCCACCGTCATGGTGCTGTTGCAGCACACCGCCGGTCCGGTGCAGGGGCAGGGTCCGGGCGAGACGCCGTGGGGGCATCCGGACCTCGAGGGCATCTGGCTCGACGTCTACGCGACGCCCTTCGAGCGGCCCGCCGGCGTTGGCGACCGCGAGCTCTTCACCGCCGCCGAGCGCGAGGCGCGCGACCGTGCCCGCATGGTCAACCCGGGGCGCGACCGGCGGGGGACGGACGGCCGGACGGACGTGGCCGGCGCCTACAACGCCGTCTACACGTCGGCGAGGCCGGCCGGGCCGCGCACGTCCCTCGTCGTCGACCCGCCGGACGGGCGCATCCCCGCCCTGACGCCCGAGGCGCAGCGGCGAAACGAGGTCCAGCGCGATTGGCGCCTCATGCTGCTGCGCAGCACCGAGACCTGCCGCCTGGGGGGCAGCGGCTGCACCGGCGGCGAGTACGGGCCCGCGTCGCCGCGGCGGTTCGACGTCGTCCCGTTCTACAACACCGGCCGCATGAACCGCCACTTCGGCCCCGAGGACCAGAGCCTCGGCGACCGGTGCATGTCGGGGCGCACCCCCGACTTCAACGGGTTCCGCCGCATCGTGCAGGGCGAGGACTCGGTCGCCATCGGCTACGACACCGGGCAGGGCCAGGGGTACCACCGCATCGTCAACCTGGGCGGCAACCATCCGCCGAGCACCGTCCGCCTGCGGCACGGCGACTCGCGCGGCCGCTGGGAGGGCCGGACCCTGGTCGTCGAGACCACCAACTTCTCGCCCAAGTTCACCTACCGCGAGTCGGGCGGGAACCGGCGCCTCGTCGAGCGCTACACCCGCATCGACGACGACACCCTCGAGTACGAGGTGACCGTCGAGGACCCGACGGTGTGGACGGCGCCGTGGACGGCCCGGCAGGAGCTGAAGCGTCAGAGCGACGAGCAGAACCGCATCTACTACGAGCCGCGCTGTCACGAGGGGAACTACGGGCTGCCGGCGCTGCTCATCGGCGCCCGCGTCGACGAGCGGGCGTTCGCGGATGGGCGCGGACCGGACCCGTTCTCGCTCGACACGGCCACGTGCGTGACGGGGCTGCAGGACTGAGCGAAGTCGGTCAGGCGCCGGCGGGGGCCCCGGGCCCGCCGCCGGCCGTGCGGCGACGAAGCCCGCTTCCGTCCGGCGCCCGCCGGGCGGGGCCGCGCCTCGCCGCCATGGAGCATCGATGATGGGTAACCGTTTCAGAGTCTCGACCGTTGTCACCGTCCTCGCCGCCTTCAGCATCGGCGCCGTCGTCGCCGTCGGGGTGACCGGCTCGGCCAGCCAGGCCCCGGACCCGTCGGCGCGGCCCGCGCAAACGCCCGACGGGCGCCCGAACTTCAACGGGGTCTGGCAGGCCCTCAACGAGGCGCACTGGGACCTCGAGGCGCACGAGGCGCTGCCGGGCATGGTGATGCAGGAGGGGGTCTATCCCTACGAGTACGCCCGCGTGCCGGCGGCCCCGGTGGTGGCGCTGGGCGCGGCGGCCGGCGTGCCGGGATCGATGGGGGTCGTGCAGGGCGACGGCCGCATCCCCTACACGCCGGAGGCGCTCGAGGTGAAGCAGGAGAACGGCGCGAACTGGATCGACCGCGACCCCGAGCTCAAGTGCTACCTGCCGGGCACGCCGCGGGCGATGTACATGCCCTACCCGTTCCAGATCGTCCAGAGCAGCGACAAGATCCACATGAACTTCGCGTTCTCGAACGCGGCGCGCGCCATCCACCTCGACGAGGTCGACCTCCCGCCCGACTACACCTACATGGGGCACTCGCTCGGCCGGTGGGAAGGCGACACGCTGGTGGTCGAGGTGACCGAGTTCAACGGCAAGAACTGGCTCGATCGGGCCGGCAACTTCCACAGCGAGGCCCTGCGGCTCACCGAGCGCTACACGCCGATGTCGGCGGACGCCATCTGGTACGAGGCGACGCTCGAAGATCCGCAGACCTTCACCGAGCCGTGGACGATCGCCATGCCGCTCTACCGGCGCCTCGAGCCGAACGCGACGGTGCTGGACTATCCGTGCATCGAGTTCGCCGAGGAGTTCATGTACGGGAACCTGCGCCGCGAGCAGCTGGTCAGGCGCTGGGAGGGCGAGACGATCATCGTCGAGATCACGCGCAAGATTCCGCCCGGCGACGAGCTGCACGAGTGGTATCGGCGGTAGAAGTCTGCGCCATGGAACGACGCGGACTCCTGGAGGGTTGGTCGGGCGCCAGGCAGAGCGGAGGACGCCAGGCAGAGGCAGAAGACGATTGGCGGGCGAAGAGACCGCGCCGTGCTGCGGCGCAGGCGCGGGTCGGCGGTCGACGGCCGGCGGGCGAGAAGAACCGGTTCGCGGACCGCGACGGAGGTCCGGGAACCCGTGGAATGAGAAACCGTTGGTGAAACACCGAGGGGCAAGGAGGCCGAAGGCCATGAGGACGAAGCTGTTGATCGGGGTCTTGAGCGCGGTCGTCGGTATCGGTCTGGGGCTGGCGGGGACCGCCGAGCCCGTGGCGGCGCATCACGCCTTCGCGGCGGAGTTCGACGCCGAGCGGCCGGTCGAGTTCAGCGGCAAGGTGACGCGGGTCGAGTGGGTCAACCCCCACGTCTGGATCCACATCGACGTCGAGCTCGACGACGGCACGACCGAGGTGTGGGCGTTCGAGGGCGGCACCCCGAACGTGCTGTTCAGGCGGGGCTTCACGCGACGGTCGCTCCTTCCCGGGACCGACGTCCGCGTCGACGGCTACCAGGCGAAGGACGGCACGAACCGGGCCAACGGCCGCGACATCACGTTCCCCGACGGGACGAGGCTGTTCCTCGGGTCGTCGGGCACCGGCGCCCCCTACGAGCTGGCGCGGCCCGGCGTCGACACCGTGGCGCCCCCCCGGTAGGCGCGCCTTTCGGTCGTCCCGAATGCTGCAGCGTTGAGCGCTAGCGCACGGCCTCGTGGTCGCGGGGCCGTGCGCACGAGCGGGGGGGCGTTGGCTCGCTCCTCGCCAAACGGGTCCGGCCTCGCGGTCAGCGGACGCCGGGGCACTCGCGTGCGACCCGCGGCGAGTCCCAATCCGGGTAGTCCCTTCACCCTTCAGACAAGCCGCCGCGACCCGGTCACACCGGGACGCGGCGGTATCCCGTCAACCGAAAGGCGCCCCGGCCGGCGGGGCTTACCGCTCGAGGCGGTCGACGTCGTAGATGGAGAAGGAGGCCGGGTCCGGACCGCGCCCCTCCGCAAACGCCTGATCGTCCAGACGATAGCCACGGAGCAACGCCGGCAGGCCGTAGTTCCCTTCGTGGCACCGCGGCTCGTAGTAGATACGGTTCTCCTCGTCGCTCTGCCGCTTCAGCTCCTGCCGGATCGTCCACGGCGCCACCCACACCGTCGGGTCCTCGATGGTCAATTCGTAGGCGAGCGTGTCCTCGTCGACCCGCGTATACCGTTCGACGAGCCGGCGGTTCTCGGCCGAGCCCTGGTAGGGGAACTTGTGCGAGAAGTTCGCGGTCTCGACGACCAGCGTCTGGCCCTCCCAGCGGCCCCGCGAGTCGCCGTGACGCAGGCGGATGTGGGCCGGCGGATGGCTCCCGCTCAGATTGACGAGCCGCTGGAACCCCTGGCCCTGCCCGGTGTCGTAGGCGATGGAAACGGCGTTCTCGCCCTGCACGATGCGGCGGAACCCGTTCAGGTCGGGGGTGCGGCCCGACATGCAGCGGTCGCCGAGGCTCTGGTCCTCGGGGCCGTCGTGGCGGTTCATGCGGCCCTGCGTGTTGTAGTAGGGCGTGGTCTCGTGCCGGCGCGGCGACGGGGGCCCGTACTCGCCCCCCGCGCACTGCGGCGCCTGGTTCCGGCAGGTCTCGGTGTTGCGCAGGAGCATGGTGCGCCACTCCTGCTCGATCTCGTTCCGCCCGACCTGCTCCGGCGTCAGGGCCGGAATCCGCCCATTGGGCGGGTCGACCACGAGCGACGTGCGCGGGCCGGCCGGCCTCGCCGACGTGTAGACGGTGTTGTAGGCCCCGCTGGGAAGTATCGGCGGGCGAGCGAGCGCGGCCTGGTCGCGCGCGGCCCGCTCCTCCTCGGTGGCGAACTCGCGCTCGCCGATCCCGGGCGCCCGCTCGAGGGGCGTCGAGTACACGTCGAGCCAGATGCCCTCCAGATCCGGATGCCCCCACGGCGTCGTGCTCGGCTCCTGGCCCTGCACGGAAACAGGTGTCACCTGCAGCAGCACCGCGACGGTCGCGATTGCCGCCGCCACCCCGAGCAACTCGAGCAGTCGTCGCCTCATTTCCCACCCCCCCTGAAATCGGGCGTCAGTCCTTCGGGTCCGATCCTCGCGCTACGACCGCCCGGCGTCAACTGTTTTCGTCCGCAACGAGTTCCTTGAACGTGGTCCCGCCGGAACCGACCATGCGACCATGCCAACCACGGGTTTCCCGGCGCCCCGGCCACGGGTTTTCCGGTACAATTGCGGTTTGGCGTCGGAACCCCGCGACGGGGCCGAAGTCCGGAGTCGCTATCGAGACAGGTGAAGGAATGAAGCGAACGCACTCGGTGTGCCTCGCGGTGCTGCTCGCGACGGCCGTCGCCGGCGGCGCCGCCGCGCAGTCGTTCGAGGCGGACGTGGCGCCGCTCGTCGAGACGTCGTGCCTGACGTGCCACGGCGCGCGGACCGCGACCCCCCTCGACATCTCCGGCCTGGGCCACGACCTGAGCGATCGCGCCACCTTCCGCGCGTGGGAGCGCATCTACGAGCGGGTGGAGAACGGCGAGATGCCGCCCCGCGGCGTCCGCCGGCCGGACCCGGCGGTGGTCGAGAACGCCCTCGGGCCACTGAAGCAGGCCTTGGTCGAGGCGAACCTCGCGGCGCGGAACGGCCCGCGCACCCCGCTCCGCCGGCTCACGCGGCTCGAGTACGCCTACACCATCCAGGATCTGCTGCACGTCGACGAGGCGGTCGGCCTCGACCTGTCCCAGACCCTGCCGGCCGAGGCCGACTCGGGCGGGTTCGACACGGTGGCGGCCAACCAGAGCATGTCGCCGCTGCACGTGCGCTCCTACCTCGAGGCGGCCGACCGGGCCCTGGACGCGGCCCTCCCGGCCGGCCCCCGCCCCGGTCCGTTCGAGCACCGCATCGAGTACGTGAAGTCGCAGTACCTGCCGATCATCGAGCACGCAAAGGCCCTGGGCCTCGGCATCGTCAAGAAGCTCGACGACGCCTTCGCGGCGTTCTTCGACTTCGGCTCGACCTACACGTTCCACAGCGCGACCGAGGGCTTCGTGGCGTCGGCGCCGGGCCGCTACCGCGTCACCGTCGACGCCTATCCCTACCAGGCCGACACGCCGGTGACGGTCATGGTGTACCGCGGGAAGATGGCGGGGGTGGCGGCGTCGCTCGACGAGCTGATGGGCACCTTCGACCTGACCGGACCGCGGTCGGTCGAGTTCACGCCGTACCTCCGCCCCGGCGACCTCATCGGGCTCTCGGTGGCCGACCTCGACGTGCCGCCGGAAGCCGCGCCCTTCCTGCAGCTCGACGATCCCTCCAAGGGCTTCGGCGGCATGAAGGACTACCCGGGCGAGGGCATCGCGTTCCGGAGCCTGACCATCGAGGGGCCGCTGCTCGATCCCGAGGTGTGGCCGCCGGCGAGCGCGCACGAGCTGCTGCCCGGCATCGAGCTCGACGAGTTCGGCGACGTCCGGCTCACGAAGGCGCCCTACGAGCACGTCGTCGACGTCGTGGCCCGGTTCGCGCCACGCGCCTTCCGCCGGCCCCTCGAGGAGGGCGAGCTCGAGGCCTACGCCAGCCTCGCCGAGCCCCTGCTGGCCGAGGGGAGGCCGTTCCTCGAGGCGGTCCGCGTGCCCCTGCGGGCGATTCTCAGCGCGCCGGCTTTCCTCTACCAGATGGGCGACGCGGGCGCGCTCGACGACTTCGCGCTGGCGTCGCGGCTGTCCTACTTCCTGTGGCGCAGCATGCCCGACGAGCGGCTGTTCGACGCGGCGCGGGCGGGCCGGCTCTCGGACCCCGCGGTCCTCGCCGGGCACGTCGACCGGATGCTTGACGACGCGAAGGCCGAGCGCTTCGTCGAGGACTTCGCGGGACAGGCGTTCCGCCTCTACGAGCTGCGGGCGACGACCCCCGACGCGGGGCTCTACCCCGAGTACGACGACCGCCTCGGGCAGGCGATGGCGCGCGAGACCGAGCTCTTCCTGCGCGAGCTGGTCGGCGAGAACCACGGGGTCGACCACCTGATCGCGGCCGACTTCACGTTCGTGAACCGCCGGCTCGCCGAGCACTACGGCCTGTCCGGGGTCGCGGGTCAGCAGATGCGCAAGGTGGGCCTGCCCGACGACAGCCCCCGCGGCGGGCTGATGACCCACGCCAGCGTCCTCAAGGTGACCGCGAACGGCACCACGACCTCGCCGGTGCCACGCGGCAACTTCGTGCTCGCGAGCCTTCTCGGCAAGCCCCCGGCCCCGCCTCCGCCCGGCATCGAGGGGCTCGAGCCCGACACCCGCGGGACCACGACGATTCGCGAGCAGCTGACCGCGCACCGCGGGAACCCCGTCTGCGCCAGCTGCCACCGCGTCATCGATCCGCCGGGCTTCGCCCTCGAGTCGTTCGACCCCATCGGCGCCTTCCGCACGAACTACCGGGCATCGGGGGGCCAGGCGACCTACGGCGACTTCACCGTGCCGCTGCCGTTCAGCGAGGGCCCGCCGGTCGACCCGAGCGGCGTCACCCCGGGCGGCGATGCCTTCGCGGGCATCGAGGAGTACAAGGCCCTGATGCTGCAGGACGACCTCGAGCAGGTGGCGCGCCACCTCGCCTCGCAGCTCCTCGTCTACTCGACCGGGGCCGAGATCGAGTTCGCCGACCGCGACGCGGTGGAGACCGTGGTGGCCCGGCTCGGCGACCGCGGCTACCCCGTCAGAAGCATGATTCACGAGGTCGTGCAGAGCGATCTCTTCAGGAGCCGATAGCCATGACGTTGACCCGCCCCCTCGACCGCCGCACGTTCCTGCGTGCCTCCGGCGTGGCCGTGGCCCTGCCCCTGCTCGAATCGATGGCGCCGCCGCTGGCCCGCGCCGCCGCGGCCGCGAGCCCGAAGCGGCTCGTGACCGTCTGCAGCACCCTCGGGCTCTACTCGGCGTCGTGGTTCCCGAAGACGGCCGGCGCCGGCTACGAGGCGTCCGAGTACCTGTCGCTGCTCGACGACCACCGGTCGCGCTACACGGTGTTCTCGGGCTTCTCGCACGAGGAGCAGAGCGGCCGCCAGCCCCACAACTCGGAGATCACGTGGCTGACGGCGGCGAGGCGCCCCGGGCTTGACGGGTTCCGGAACACCATCTCGCTCGACCAGGTCGCCGCGAACCACCTCGGCTACGTGACGCGGTTCCCCTCGGTGGTTCTGGGCACCCTGTCCGCCCAGAGCCAGTCGTTCACGTCGAGCGGGGCGATGGTGCCGGCCGAGACGAGCCCCGCCGGGCTGTTCGGCAAGCTCTTCCTGCAGGGCACGCCCGACGAGGTCGCGCGCGAAGCGCAACGCCTGAACGACGGCGGCAGCATCCTCGACCGCCTGAAGTCGCAGGCGGCGGCCCTGCGCGGGCGCGTCAGCGCCGCCGACGGCCGCAAGCTCGACGCCTACTTCGACGCGGTGCGGGCGGCCGAGCAGGAGCTGACCGAGGTGCAGGCGTGGCTCGACCGGCCCAAGCCGGTGGTCGACGCCGAGCCGCCCACCGACATCCCGAACCCCGCCGACCTCATCGGGCGCATCGGCCTCATGCTGCGCATGATCCCGCTGATTCTCGAGACGGACTCGTCGCGCGTCGTCAGCCTGATGATCCACGACCACGGGGTCGTGCCCCAGGTCCAGGGCGTGAGCGGCGACCAGCACAGCCTGTCGCACCACGGGCAGGACGAGGCCAAGATCGATCAGCTCCGGAGGGTGGAGACCCGGATCGTCCAGGCGTTCCGCGGCCTCCTCGACGACCTCGCGGGGCGCGGCGCCGCGGACGGCTCGCTGCTCGACCACACGTCGGTCCTGTTCGGCAGCAACCTCGGCAACGCCAACGCCCACACCCCGGTCGACCTGCCGGTTCTCGTCGCCGGGGGCGACTTCGCGCACGGGCAGCACGTCGCGCACGAGGGCGAGCACAACGCGCCGCTGTGCAACCTCTACGTGACCCTGCTGCAGAAGATGGGGGTCGAGACGGACGCGTTCGGCCAGAGCACCGGCACGCTGACCTGGTCGTAGGCGTCTGCGGAGCAGAACGGCGCCGCGTCCTCCAGGGAGGCTCCGGCTCCCCGGAGGGTCGATGGGTCGCCAGGCGGAGGCGGCGGCGCGACCTTGCGGTCGCGTTGGAGTTTCGCCGACGCGAACTCCACGGCGACGACCGGCGGGCTGACCGCGGCTCGCGGCCGAGAGCCGGGAGGCCGGGCTCGCTCTTCGTCACCGCAGCACGGCCCGGCTCGGAGTCCCGAGCTCGGCTGTCGTGCCCCGCGAGTCCACGACCGACGGAGGGACGGAGAGAAGTGGTGCTGGCGTACCTCGTCGCTGGACTCACCGCGACCGTGCTGGTCACTGCCGTCGGGTGGTTCTGGAAGCAGTGCTTCGAGGACGAGGGCCGAGAGGCGCCTCGTTCGCCCGTCGACGACACGCCGCCAGCGCCGGAATCTCCCGTCGACAGCACGCCTCCCGCTCCGGAATCTACCCTCGCCCCCACGCCGCCGACGTCGGATTCGCCCCTCGACGGCACCCCTCCGGCGCCGGACGCAGACGACACGCCGCCCGCGCCGGATTCTTCCGTCGACGGCGCGCCCCCGGGGCCGGACTCGCTTCTCGACGGCACCCCTCCGGCGCCGGATTCGCCCCCCGACGATGCGCCCCCGGGGTCGGATTCGCTTCTCGACGGCATCCCTCCGGCGCCGGATTCGTCCCACGACGATGCGCCCTCGGCTCCGTCGAAGGCGGACGCGCCCGCCGCGCCCCCGGCGGTGCGCTGGAGCTGGCGCACCCACCGTCAGTCCGGTCTGGAGTTCCTGCGCGTGACCGTCACCAACCCGGGGCCGAACCCGATGACGTTGACCGGCATAGGGCTCAGGACGAGCGACGAGCTCGCCCGCCACGCCGACCCGCCCGCCGATCTCCTGGGCGCGTCGGAACAGGCCGTCGAGATGTTCGGACAGGATTCCGGGGCCGCTCCGCTGCCGCACACGCTGGAACCGGATGGCAGTGTCGATGCCTACTTCCCGTGCCGTGACGTCGCGGACTGGCTCTACGGCGTCGCGGAGAGCCACAACCTCGATCGCAACGAGTGCCACCTGACGCCGGAGTGCATCGACGGCGCCGGGGACATTCATATCGCGAGGCGGAAGGTCGACTACGAGAGGTGGTTGAGGCACGGACACGGACCGTCGCTGGGGGAGCACCTGGCGCGGGGGGACGGACCATCGGGCGGCGGCGAAGAGGCGTGACGGCCAGTAGCTCGGCGGGATGGCGCAACCGCACGTCAACGAGAGGGACTGGGAGGGGAACATGAGCACCAGGACATGGCGCGGAACCGCACGGCGGTGGGCCGGCGCCCTGGGCGTCGCAGTCACCGCCCTCTCGGTCGGTGCACCCGCGGCGGCCCAGGACCCCGACTTCGAGCCGGTCACGGACGCCATGCTCGCCGACCCCGACCCCGCCGACTGGCTGCACTGGCGACGGACGCTCGACGGCTGGGGCTACAGCCCCCTCGACCAGATCGACCGCGACAACGTGCACCAGCTCGGGATGGTCTGGTCGTGGACGATGGCGCCCGGCATCGCCCAGGCGACGCCCCTCGTCCACGACGGGGTCATGTACCTCCCCAGCCCCCTCAACGTGGTGCAGGCGCTGGACGCGGTCACCGGCGACCCCATCTGGGAGTACCGCAAGACGTTCGAGGGGTCGCCCGACGACTCGTTCCGCGCCCGCACCCGGTCGATCGCGATCTACGACGACAAGATCTACGTGAACACGAACGACGCCCACATCGTCGCCCTCGACGCCCGGACGGGCGAGGTGGTCTGGGACCACACCGTCGCCGACACCCGGCTCGGCTACCGCTACACGAGCGGGCCCATCGTCGTCGACGGCCGCATCATCGCGGGCATGACCGGCTGCGAGCGCTACAAGGACGGCACCTGCTTCATCTCGGCCCACGACGCGCAGACGGGGGCCGAGCTGTGGCGCACGTCGACCATCGCGCAGCCCGGCGACCCCGGCGGCGACACGTGGGGCGACCTGCCGGCGACGTTCCGATCCGGCGGCGACGCGTGGATTCCCGGCAGCTACGACCCCGCCACCGGCCTCACCTACTGGTCGACCTCGCAGGCCAAGCCGTGGGCGCGGCTCTCGCGCGGCACCGAGGGCGACGCCCTCTACACGAACAGCTCGCTCGCCCTCGACCCCGAGACCGGACGCCTCGAGTGGTACTACCAGTTCGTGCCGGGCGAGACCCACGACCTCGACGACGTGTTCGAGAGCGTCCTCATCGATCACCGCGGGCGGCAGTCTCTGTTCAAGATGGGCAAGCTGGGCATCCTGTGGGAGCTCGACCGGGCCACCGGCGCGTTCGTGGCCGCCCACGACCTCGGCTACCAGACCCTGGTCGACGTCGACCCCGCGACGGGGCGGGCCACCTACCGGCCGGGCACCATCCCCGAGCCGGGCCAGGAGCTCGAGTTCTGCCCCGACTTCCAGGGCATCCGCAACTGGCGCGCGTCGGCCTACCACCCCGGGACCGGGATGCTCTACATCCCCATCCACCCGACCTGCGTCCGCGGCACCTTCAGCGAGGTGGCGCGCGAGCCGCATCCGACCGGCGACTTCTACTACTACGGCAACCCGCGGTGGACGGGCTGGCAGTCGGCGGGACGGCTCCCCCACCCGAAGAGCCCAGACCACGGCGGCCACCTCGTGGCGATGGACATCGACACCGGCGAGGTCCGCTGGCGCCACTCGACCCGGCTGCGGTCGCTCGCCGCCGCCCTCACCACCGCCGGCGGGCTCGTGGTGACCGCCGACGGCGACCGGTACCTCTACATCATGGACGTCGACACCGGCGACGTCCTGTTCCAGACCCGCTTCCCGTCGCCGCCGCAGGGCTTCCCCATCACCTACGCGGTCGACGGCCGGCAGTACCTGGCGGTTCCCGTCGGCGGGGGAAGGGTGCCGGGCGCCACGAACACGCTCTACGTCTTCGCCCTGCCGGAGCCGGCGGCACGATAGCGCTGGCCCGCCAATCGTCGCCGGCGGCTCCGCTTGGCGCCCAAGCGACCCTCCAGGAGTCCGCGCCGTTCCACGGCGCAGACTCCCTGCCCCCCCGCGCCTGCTAGAGCCGGTCGAAGTTTGCGCAGCCTCACTGCCCGACCGTGAGGACGGACTGATCTCTCCGTTGGACAATCCACTCCATCCCTGTCGGAAATACCGCCGCTTTCGCCCGTCGAGTATTGGCACGCGTCTTGCTTACACAAGAGGCGGCGCGTGCAGCGAGATGCGTCGCTGACACGCGCGGGTCAAGGAAAGGAGACCTCGCGATGCACACTCTGCTCGATGGACGCCGAGTCGCCCTGTCGCTGGTGGCGCTTGCGGTGACGGCGCTGTCGGTGTCGCCGGCGTCGGCCGCCGACCTGACGAAGCACGACCTGTTCCAGCGGGTTCAGGAGCAGGTGCTCCGCTACTCGTTCTTCACGGTGTTCGACGACGTCGACATCGAGATCGGCGACAACGGCCACGTCGCGCTCACGGGCCGCGTGACAGGCAACCACAAGGCCGTCGCCATCGAGAAGCGGGTCGCCGCGCTCGACGGCGTGACGACGGTGACGAACGCGATCGCGGTCCTTCCCGCGTCGCGGTTCGACAACGAGCTGCGGCACGCCATCGCCCGCGCGATCTACCGGCATCCCACCTTCTGGCGCTACGCCCTCAGCGCGAATCCGTCGATCCACATCGTCGTCGAGCGCGGACACGTGACGCTCACCGGCAGCGTCGACAGCGAGAGCGACCGGCAACTCGCCCGGGCGCTCGCGGGACACTTCGACGCGTTCTCGATCACCAACGAGCTTCGGCTGCCGCACGAGGTCACGGCGGAGCTCGAGGCTCTCAGGTGATCGATTGCTCGATTTCAGAAAACGGAGAGCGATCTTGCCGACCACGTCGCGGCGAGCGAGCATGCCGAGGGCCTCGGGGGCCCGCTCGAGAGGAAGGCTGGACGATGGCCTGCAGGCCGGAGTTCCGGTCGTTCCCCCCGTTGCCCCCGAACGGCCCCGGCGGCGTCAGGTCGTCAGGACGATCTTGCCGACCACCTCGCGGCGAGCGAGCATGCCGAGGGCCTCGGGGGCCCGCTCGAGAGGAAGGGTGCGCGACACGAGCGGCCGCAGGCGGCCCGCCTCGAACCACGCGAAGAGCCGGTCGAAGTTGGCGCGGTTCAACTCGGGCTCGCGCCGGACGAAGGCGCCCCAGAAGACACCGACGATCTGACACCCCTTGAGGAGCACGAGGTTCGCGCGCACGCTCGGGATGGCGCCGCCCGCGAAGCCGACCACGAGCAGGCGGCCGTCCCAGTTGATGCAGCGTAGCGACTGCTCGAAGACCTCGCCGCCGACGGGGTCGTAGATGACGTCGACGCCGGCGCCGCCGGTCAGGGCCTTGACGCGGTCCTTCCACGCCGGGTCGGTCCGGTAGTTGACGACGTCGGCGACGCCGTACCTCTCCTGCACGGCTCGCAGCTTGTCGTCGCTGCCGCCGGAAGCGATGACGCGGGCGCCGAGGCAGCCGCCGATCTCGACCGCGGCGGTACCGACGCCACCTGACGCGCCATGGACCAGCAGCGTCTCCCCCGCCTGTAGCCGGGCACGCTGCACGAGCGCGTGACAGCTCGTCCCGTAGGTCATCGGGAAGCCGGCGCCGATCTCGAAGGACATGCCCGGCGGCAGGCCGAGGCAGCGTGCCTCGGGCACCACCGCCTCCTCGGCGTAGCCGTTCCAGCGCGTCATCCCGATGATCCGGTCGCCGGGCGCGAACCGGGTCACCGCGGCCCCGACCTCGACGACCTCGCCCGCGACCTCGGCCCCCGGCGCGAACGGCATGTCCGGCTTGAATTGGTACTTGCCCTCGATGATCAGCAGGTCGGGGAAGTTGACGCCGGCCGCCCGGACGCGGATGCGCACCCCGTCGTCGTCGTCGAGGGCCGGCGGTTCGATCTCCTCCCACACGAGGCTCTCCGGCGGCCCGTACGCCTTGCACAGCATGGCTCTCATGGCGGGGGATTGTATGCGGGAAACGCGAATCTCAAACCTGTCCGTCGCGCGGCAGCTCGGCGAGCACCTCCTCGAGGGGCCGGGTCGGCGCATGACGGATGCGCTTCAGGTCCTCGACGTCTTCCAGCTCTTCCAGCCGGTCGGCGATCGCTTCCTGGATGAAGTGATTCCTGACGACCCCATGCGTCCGACAGTACGTGTCGAGCGCGTCCTCGATGGCGCGGTCGATACGCACGTTCACCTGCACGATCGGCATGCGCCCTCCCGGGTCTCTCCCAGTGTCTCATGACCCATTGCGAGAGGCGGGCACGACGACGACGCCCGCGGTTGCGGTAAGCTCGCATGATGCCCGAGCCCCTGATCGCGCTGCGCAACATCGAGAAGAGCTTCAGCCACGGCGTCAGCCGGACGTTCGTCCTGCGCCGCATCACCCTGGACATCGGCCCCGGCGAGTTCGTCTCCATCATGGGGCCGTCCGGCGCCGGCAAGTCGACCCTGCTGCACATCCTCGGGATGCACGACGCGGCGTGGACGGGCGAGTACGACTTCCTCGGCCAGCCCGTCCACAGCCTGCGGGCGAAGCACCGGCAGGCCCTCGGGCGCAGCCACATCGGGTTCGTCTTCCAGAGCTACCACCTGCTCGACGACCTCACCGTGGCCGAGAACCTCGACGTCCCCCTGTCGTACCGCAACGTGCCCCGCTCCGAGCGCCAGGGCCTGGTGGCCGACACCCTCGACCGCTTCCAGATCGTGGGCAAGAAGGACCTCTACCCCAGCCAGCTCTCGGGAGGCCAGCAGCAGCTCGTGGGCGTGGCCCGCGCCCTCATCGCCAAGCCGAAGCTGATTCTGGCCGACGAGCCGACCGGCAACCTGCACTCGAGCCAGGGCCGCGAGATCATGGAGCTGTTCACGAAGCTCAACGCCGAGGGGACGACCATCGTGCAGGTCACCCACTCGGACGTCAACGCCGCCTACGGCAGCCGCGTCATCCAGCTCCGCGACGGCTGGCTGGTCGACGACTGACGCGAGACCGGATCAATCGAGCACGATGATGGTTTCCACGCGTAGCGGCAGAGGCGGCCTGCACCGCTGGCGTCAGCGAACGCGAATCCCGCGCGAAGGAACCGGACGCACGACTCGGCCGTCTCACGGTACGACTCCCGCAGAGCACCGAAGCCGGAGCGGCAAGCTACGGCGAAACCACGAGGGCCTGGTAGAGATGGCAGCACACGAACTCCGTCGTCGGCTCGTCGGACCGGTAGTCACGGCCGGCCTCGTCGCGTTCGGAACACCCTGGGGCGGGGTCCCGATGGCGTCGGCGCAGGAGCAGTCGCTGTACATCGCCTTCGCCGACTTCGAGGGCGCCCCGGTCACGGACATGACGCCCGACGACGTCGTCATCGAGTGGGACGGGGTGGCTTGCGAGATCGTCGAGCTCGAGCCCGTCAACTGGCCGGCGCGCGTGACCGTGTACGTCGACAACGCGACGGAGAGCCAGGCGGCCCTGCCGGACATTCGCGAGGGGCTCAGGCTCTTTCTGAACGCGCTTCCGCCGGACATCGAGGTGTCGATCGCGACGCTTTCGGGACGCCCGCAGTTCCGGGTGCCGCATACCACGGACCGGCAGGATCTCGCCGACGCCATCGGCGTGCTCGCCAGCGAGGGCGGCGCCGCGACCTTCTTCGACGCGCTCTACGAGGAAGCCGAGAGACTCGAGGACGACCGGGAACGCCAGTACGTCTCTGCCGTCGTGATGGTCGCGACGGCCGGATCGGAAGGGAGCCGCCGGGCCCGGGGCGACGCGGTGCAGAGAACGATGGACCGCCTGTACGACAACGCGGCGACCGTCTACACGCTGTTGTTCACGTCCCCCTACGGCGTCGGCCGCAACCTGGGCCGGGCCCAGTCGCAGTGGGGCACCGACATCGCCGCGGCTACGCGAGCCCGCTACGAAGAGATGGTCGTGTCCACCCGGTTCCGCACGCTGGTGCCGCAGGTCGCGGCCGACATCGCCCGGAGGCACCAGCTGACCAGCCACCAGTACCGGGTGACGTACCGGCCGCCGGAGGACGCGTCCGACCAGCCGCGCATTCAGGTCGGGTCCGCGCGCACGGGTATCGCCGCCATGCCGACGGACAACGGGAACATCCCCTGAGGTCGGTTGCCGGGCCGGACGCGAGCGGCTGCAGGACGACCGTCATCGCCCTGCAGCCCCCGCCACCGGCAGCCTGACCTGTGCGGGTTGACGCTCGCCGACGCCAACCACCAACCGCGTCCGCCAGCCGGCGTGAATCCGGCTGACGCGGGCCACTGGACAGCGGGCCTCTCTCAGAACGGGGGCGGCGGACGGGGCGGCGGACCCAGGAGTCCCGGCTGCTCAGCCTGATCGGCGACGACGCCCGCCGGGCCTCTCAGAACGGGAGCGTCGGATCCAGGAGTCCCGGCTCCACGACCGGGCCGGGCCGGTGCTCGGGGTCGTCGTCCCGCCAGGGCGTGCGGCAGGGCCGGCCGAGGCGGTAGAGGGCCAGGTTGGCGGCCATCCGCTGCGAGGTTCCAGCCTGCCCTCCCGCCGCGGCGCCCGCCATCGCCACCCGTTGCCACTCCACCGCCTCGGCGAACCGGCCCAGCTCGGCGAGGGCCATGGCCATCGTCTCGGCGACGGCCGTGGTCTTGAGCGTCTCCTCCACCGCCTGCGCCAGCGCCAGCGCCTCCGACCCGTCCCGCACCCGCGGGTCGGGGGCGGCGGCCAGGAGGCGCGCGACCGCCAGCGGGAACGCCGGCTCCCCGGGATGGAGATCCATCGCCGCGCGGAGTCGCTGCAGCGACTCCGCGTAGCGGGCCAGCCGCACGAGGGCCATCGCCTCGCCGAACCGCGCCTCCCGCCAGCCCGGCTCGAGCTCGAGCGCCCGCCGGTAGGGCGCCAATGATGCTTCGAGCCGGTCGGTCCGGCGGAGCGTGTCGGCGAGCCTGAGGTGCGCCTCGGCGTGGTCAGGCTCGTGCGTGACGGCCAGGGTGTACCGCTCGATCGCCTCCTCGTCGCGGCCGCTCCGCTCGTAGAGGGTGCCCATCGCGAAGTGCGCGGCGGCAAGCCGGGGCTCGAGGCGGACCGCCTCCTCGAGCTGGTCGAGCGCGGCGCGGGCGTCACCCGTGCGGTTCAGGGCCAGGCCGAGGTTCAGCCGCACGACGGGGAGATCGGGCGCCAGTCGGACCGCCTCCCGGAACTGGCGCACCGCCTCGGGCCAGTCGTCCCTCGCGCCGGCGTACAGCCCGAGGTCCCAATGGACCTGCGGGCTCTGCAGCGCCGTGTTGACCTCCGCCATCAGGGGATCGGGCAGGCTGACGCCGGCGCCGTCGCGGCCCCCGCTGCCGTCCAGGTAGGACTGCGCCTTCTCGAGATCGCCGAGGCCGCGGTAGGCCATGGCGAGGGGATAGCGGATCGCGGTGGCGGCGGAGTCCAGTCGCAGCGCGCCTTCCAGTAGCGCCACGGCGCCCGCGTAGTCACGCCTGGCGGCGGCGGCCCGGCCCAGCTGGAACAGCACCGCCGGCGTATCGGGATGGAGGGAGCGGGCCCGCGTCAGCAGGGGCTGGGCCGCTTCCGGCCGACCCGCGTCGATGTGGACCTGGCCCAGCCACGTGAGCGCCGCGAGATCGTCGGGGCGCAGCCGCAGGGCCCGCTCGAAGTGGTCGACGGCCGCCGTCAGCCGCCCCGTGCTCCTGAACACGTGCCCCAGGTAATAGGGCCAGCGGAAGTCGTCGGGGGCGAGCGCCTGCGCGTTCCGGAAGCAGCCCTCCGCCTCGTCGAGGTACTCGCCGGCCATCAGCAGCCTGCCCAGCTCGCCCCAGGCCTCGCCGCGCCGCCCGGGCCCCGCCGCGGTCACCGCCGCGTACGCCTCGCGAAGCTGCGCCCGGACCGACGGGTGCGCGCGGCTGAGGTCGGGCAGCACGAACGGCAGAAGCGCGGGGGCGGTCGAGCCCGCCTGCGACGAAGCGGCCAACCGTGGAGCCGGGTGCGGCTGGCTCCGCCCGCAGGATGGCCCCACGGACGAGGCCGTCACGCGTGCAGCCGGGGCCACGCCGCAGCTGCCGCCCGGAGTCGGCTCGACCCCGCCCCCGCGCGACGAGACGGCCGCCGCCCCGATCGGGCTGCCGGCTGCGTGGCCGCTCGCTGCCAGCAGCAGGCACGCCGCCGCGACGCCGCTCGACAGCTTCCGTCCCACCGTCACTCCAAGCCCGAAGATCGCCCCGCTGCGGCCCGGCCGCCGCGCTGACGGCGACGCCGCCCCGGCCGCCCCTTCAGGAGTCAGCCTCACTCCAAGACCCCCCGCTGCCCTTCCGAAGGGAGGCCACGCCGCTCCTACGGCCCGGACTCCCGGCTCTCGCCGCTACCTTGTTCGAGCGTGAGCCATCGGTCCACCGCCAGGTCCGTCCAGTCTTCCTCGCGGCCGCTCGGCCAGACGACGCGGACGCGCCGTACCGCGGCGGCCTGACCCAGGCCCACCAGCACTCTCGGGTCGTTGGCCGACGCATAGCTGCCGTCGGCCCTCGCGCGGCGCCACAGCGGGGGGCCGTCGTCGCGGAACACGCCGACTCTCGCGCCGGGCATGTCGCGGCGGCCGGGCCCGCCGACCAGCCTCAATCCGATCCACCGGTTGCGGTGGCCGACCTCGTTGATCAGCAGCCGCGCCCGGCCGTCGTTGTTGGCGACGAGCACGTCCACGTCGCCGTCGTTGTCGACGTCGCCGAACGCCGCGCCCCGGCTCACCTCCGACAGCTCGAACACCGCGCCGGCCCGCCCGGTGACGTCGTCGAACCGCCCGTTCCCCAGGTTGCGGAAGAGTTGGTTGGGCTGATCGAGCGGCAGGGGCTCCCCCGCCCGCGCGGACGAGCCCCGGCCGCGCATGGCGAACCGCTGGTGACTGGCCTGGACCGCCCCGTTGACGGCCAGCAGGTCCAGCCAGCCGTCGTTGTCGAAGTCGAGCCACGCCGTCCCGAAGCCGGTGTAGGCGAGGCTCGGGGCCCCGAGGCCGATGGTCGCGGTCCGGTCCTCGAAGAGCCCGAGGCCGTCGTTGACGTAGAGGGTGTTGGTCTCGCGCGTGAGGTGGGTCATGAACAGGTCGTCGTCGCCGTCGCCGTCGAAGTCGCCGGCGTCGACCCCCATGCTGCCCTCGGTCCGGCCGCTGTCGTTGAGGGCCGCCCCCGCGAGCAGGGCGCCGTTCGTGAAGGTCCCGTCGCGCCGGTTCATCCACAACTGGTTGGGCTCGCCGTCGTTGGCGACGTAGACGTCCGTCCACCCGTCCCCGTCGGCGTCGAAGGCTGCGACCCCGAGGGCGGCGCCGTACTCGCGCGCCACTCCTGCCTCAGCGGTGACGTCGACGAACGTCCCGTCGCCGCGATTGCGGTACAGCCGGTCGGGGATCGGCGCCCAGGCGCTCGGCCCGCAGTAGTCCCGTTCCCCGGTGCGCGTGAAGCACTCGGGCTGCGGCGTGCCCGGGCGGTGGTCAAGGTAGTTGCCGACGTACAGGTCGAGCCAGCCGTCGCGGTCGAGGTCGACGAACGACGCCGACACGCTCCACCGGGGGTCTCCGGCGCCTGACTCGTAAGTGACGTCGGTGAAGGTGCCGTCGCCGTTGTTTCGGAAGAGCTGGTTCGCTCCCAGGGCGGTGCGGTACAGGTCGACCCGGCCGTCGTTGTCGACGTCGCCCGCCGCGACGCCCATGCCGTATGCGCCGCCGTCCAGGCCGCTTCCCTCGGTAACGTCGGTGAAGCGCAGGGTGCGGGTCCCGTCGGCGTGCAGCACGAGGTCGTTCCGGTACAGACGGTCCCCAGACGGATGGTCCTCCGGTAGAGCGGCTGCCGGGTCGGTGGCCCCGTCCGAGCCGAGCATCCGACCCTGCACGAGGTAGAGGTCGAGGTCGCCGTCGCCGTCGAAGTCGAACATCGCGGCGCCCGGGGCGAGAGTCTCGCTGATGTAGAGCTCGCCCGACGCGCCGTTGAGGTGGACGAAGTCGATACCCGCCGCTTCGGCCCGGTCGGTGAACCACACCGCGCCCGCGGGCGGTTCCGGAGACTGCGGAGCCGCACGGAGGCCGCCGGACGGGACGCCGGCCCCGGCCAAGAGCAGATTCGCAAGGAGCAGCCCGGCGGCCGTGCCGCCGCCGAGACGCCGAGACATCACGCGCACCCGGCGATTATCACACGGCGAAAGGACGTTGTCGGTGAGGGGCGTTCAGGCGCAGCGAAGGCGCCAACGCCCGAGGCGCGGCCGAAGAATCAACCATCGAGTCGTCGACCACGAGCCTGCGTCAATGGCTAGCACGGGTCATTCGCAGAACGCCACGGCGTACCCGGCGCAGCACGTCGACCGACATCATCACCGGCGTCGCCCCCTGCTACGGGATCTTCCCGTCGCGGGTCGGCGTCATCCGGACGCCGGCCCGCGTGGTCAGCAGCCTGATGACCGACTGCGCGGTCGCGTTCTCGGGCGGCGTGTAGGTCAGGAGGTACTGGTTGCTCATCAGCCGGTGCTTCCGCCCGAGGTCCTCGGCCAGGTCCGGCAGCTGGGTGCGGAACCCGATGGCCGAGCTCAGCCCGTCGTAGCTGCCGGCCGTCACCCGGCCGATGTCCATGGCCCACCGCATCTGGTCGCCGCCCTGCTTGACCCCGGTGACCGACGTGAAGGTGTACATACGGGTGTGCAGCGCGGCCCGGTTGGCGATCAGCCGTTCCATCATCTCGCGGAAGGGCCGCTCGCGCACGCGCGTGCTCCCCTCGGGGCCGTTGGTGGCGACCATCACGATGACGGGGAAGTACTCGCCCGCCTCGTCCTCGTGCAGCCGCTCCGCCTCCTCGTACAGCGCATCGAGGAAGCTGGCCGCGCCGTCCATCTCCGGCGCGATCACCCCGACCGCGTCCTCGAGCTCCATCCGGTCGGTGGTGTGCCGGACCCAGAACTGCGGCCGCCCCCCGATGGTCGCAATCGCCACCTCGATGTCCGCGGGCAGCGCGTCCACGAAGCGCCGCAGGCCCTCGCGCATGTGGTCGAGCACCGGCGGGCTCGCCAGCCCGTTGTCGACGAACACCGTCACCCGCAGCGGCCAGCGGATCGGCTCGAGGCTGAGGGCTTCACTGCGTTCGCCGTCGGTCTCGACGAACACCTCCGCGCGGTTCATGTCGGTGACCGGGGCGCCGGCGCCGTCGGTGAAGCTGACGAAGAACGACTGGGTCTGCGCCCACGCGGCCTGGCCGGTCCAGGGCGCGCCGGACGCGATGAGGGCGAGGGCGACGAGAACGCCGACGACGGAGCGACGTGGCGTGGCTTCGGCCGTCATGTCGAGAACCTCCGGTTGCAGAACTCCGGCCTGTGTCAAATGCTCGAACCGACTTCAGGACAGCGCCGCCGGCTCAGGTCGCAGCACTCCGGAACCGTGGCGATGCCCCGACCGACTCGGGACAGCGCCGCCAGCTCAGGTCGTCGAACTCGAGCCCGCGGCACGCCCGAGCCGGCCTCGCAGCGTCGCCAGCTCAGGTCGTCCAACTCGGGTCCGCGGCACGCCCGAGCCGGCCTCGCAGCGTCGCCAGCTCAGGTCGTCCAACTCGGGTCCGCGGCACGCCCGAGCCGGCTTCAGGGCAGCGCCGCCAGTATCCCCTGGGCCTGCGCCGCCTCCTCCGAGTCCGGCTCGAGGTCGACGGCCCGCTGGAACAGCGTCTTGGCGCCTTCGATGTCGCCCCGGTTCAAGGCCACCATGCCGAGCTTGAAGACGGGGGGCGCCCACTCGGGATCGGCGTCGGCCGACTTCTCGTACCAACCGGCGGCGCCGGCGACGTCGCCCTCGCTGAACGCCACCTCGCCGAGGTTGTAGAGGTCCTCGGGCGACGCGTCGCCCCCCGCGGCGGCGAGGTCCCGGGCGGCGGCGAGGTCGCCCATCAGGAGCTGCGCCCGGGCGATCTTCCGCTCGATGGCCGCGTCGTCCGGCGCGGCCGCCCGATAGCGCTCGTAGGCCGCGACCGCCGCGTCGAACTCGGCCAGGGCGCGGTGTGCATCGCCGATGTCCTGGTGCAGGGTGGTCATCTGCGGCCACCGCGCGAGCAGCCCCGAGTAGCCGTCGATGGCGGTGCGGTAGTCCTGGCGGTTGTAGGCGGCGTCGGCCGCGGTGAGGTCGGCGACGGTCCGATCCAGCTCCGTCTCCTCGACGTCCAGCTCGGCCAGTATCGACTCCACCTGGACTGCCGCGTCCACCTTCAGCGGGACCATGTAGAACTCGATGGGCTGCACGCAGTTCTGCATCTTGGTCGGCGTGCACGCGTTCGACTGGGCCTGCGTCACCTCGATGCGGAGCATGGCGTCCTCGTAACCCTCGGCCATGACCATCGCGTTCCAGATGCCGCTCCGCATCCACGTCAGCGCGAAGCGGCCGTCGTCGTCGGTGGCGGTCTCCAGCGGCTCGGCCAGCGTCAGCCGGTCGCCGTTGGGGCTGAATAAGGGGGGGTCGACCCGGACGAAGGCCCCGACGACAGGATCGCGGGTGCCCTCGATGAACACCCGGCCCTGGATGCGCCCTTCTTCCTGCGCAAGCCCTTCAGGCGGTCCGAGCAGGAGGAGCGCGGCGGCGAGCACGCCGTGGAGGAACCGGCGGGAGCAATGCATGGCAACCTCGGCAGAACACGCTGGGAGCGCTGATGGCTACGGACTCTACCGACTTCAGAAAACAAGTGTTCGACAGGGAACACGTGTTCGATATACCGAGCGCCGGCCGATTTCGAGCGAATCGCGGCCCGCAGCCCTTCGGCGGAACGCTCCGACCACGGCAAGGCGGTCTCTCCGTCACCGTCCGTGCCGGTCACGGAGAACCCGCCCCGGTGCCAGTTGCGAACGGTGCGAGCGACGCGTGGTCGAAACGCGGAAAACGCCGGGGAACCAGCAGGCGCCCGGCTCTCCCCGTGGACTCCACCCGACCTCTGGACTACTTGACCGGCCGGCGTCTTTACACCTGAGTCAAGTTTCGATCGTGTTTTTTCGCCATCGACAGGGCTTGGCCTACATGTCTTGTCGGTCTGAGGCGCAGCCTCGCTAGAAGTACATCTGCATGCCGAACGACAGCCTCCGGCCCGGCTCGATGGAGTTGATCCGAAGGAAGTCCGGGTTCTTGACGCCGTCGCCACCGTAGTACCGGTTCCGGGCGGTGACGCGGGCCCGGTTGGTGATGTTGGTCGCGTCCATGTAGAACCGCGTGCGGATGTCGTTGATCGTCACCACCTTCGAGAACCGAAGCTGCATCTCCGTGGTGTAGTCCTCGAACACCGTGCCCGGCTCGATCAGGTCGACGGTGAGGCTCCGGTTGGCGTTGTCGGCCGCCCCGAGGTTCACGAGACCGGGAAAATCGACCGCGGTGACCTCATAGGTGGCCTGGATGGGCGCTCCCGGAAACACCTGGACGAGCCCCGAGATCATGGTGTCGAACGGCAACGGCAACGCCCCCGACAGCTTGCCCATGGGCCGGTACGGCATCCGCGTCTCGCAGAAACGCAGGTCATTCGGGCGATCCAGTCTGGCCCGGTGACAGAAGTGGTTCTTGTTCGTGCCGGCCGTGACGCTCGCGGTCATGAAGCCGCCGCGGGGGAGCTCGCCGTCGAGAATCACCTCGAACCCGTTCCAGGTCCGGGAGTCCTCCGAAGCCAGGGTCTGGCGGTCGTTACCGGTCTGGATGTCGAAGTCGGGGTCGGTGACGTAGATCGGCACCTGCACGCCGCGGGCGACCGCCGGCAGCTCGGGGTCGTCCGGCCCGGTCCACGTGCCCGCCATGTGCCAATCGTCCGCCGAGGTGTTCAGGTTGTCGAACCAGTCGAAGTTCGAGTAGACGCGCCGGTGCCACATCGCGCTGAGCGCCCAGCCGTTGCCGAGCTGGCGCTCGACGCCGCCCGAGTACTCCCAGTTGCTGGCGCGCGGCAGGTCCGGGTCGAGCTGGGTCGTGATGTTCGACAAGCCGTAGTTGGGGTTGAACGAAGATCCGATCTCGTCGAGCTGGGGCGTCCCGTCCGGGTTGAGCGCGGTCAGGTCCCCGTTGAGGTCGGTCCAGATCCGCCAGTCGATCAGGTTGTAGGGATAGATGGGGTTGTATCTCTGGGTGACGCCGGTCCCCTCGTTCGCCACGTACCGCCCCGCCGAGAACTTCACCGCCGTCGAGCCGTCGCCGAACAGGTCGAACGCCGCGCCGAACCGCCCGTTGAAGTCCTGCCAGTTCGGAACGTTCTCGAGGAGGGGGTCGGGCAGGGTCAGCTCCGGCGCGAACCAGCCGGCTTCCCGAGTGCCCCCCGGCACCGAGTTCTGGAACCAGTCGTACCGGACGCCGGCGTTGAGGGTCAGGCGGTCCATCGTCCAGGCGTCCTGCACGTAGATGCCGCAGTCGCAGTCCTGGACTATCCCCTGACGCTGGTTGCCGTTCCCCGTCACCAGGAGCGCGGACGGGACCCCGTTGTTGAACCAGCCACGGAAGATGTCCCCCGGCCCCTGGTACGCCAGGGCGGTCCGGTTGTTCGCGAAGTTGACGCCGGCCTTGAAGTTGTGCGAGCCGGTCACGTAGGAGAGCGACGCGTTCAGGCGGCGGTGGAAGTCGTGGTTGTGGTGGTTCTGAAACGAGCTGTGGTAGAAGGTGCCCAGCACACGGTCTTCCTTGGGCATCCGGAATTCGCCGTGGTCCACCGGGCTGGTGTTGACGTCCGCCTGCATGAACGAGCCGTGCGCCTCGAGGAGCAGCCGGTTCGTCAGCGGCGCCGTCCAGCGGCCGGTCAACATGCGCGTCGGGTTCCCGTTGAACAGGTACCAGGCCTCGGGGGTCTGGCGGCCGAAGGCCCCGCCCCCGGTGGAGAGCGACGACTTGGGCTCCTGGAAATAGCTCCACGTGAACTTGTTGCGCTGGGTGGCCTGGTGGGTGAGGCGAATGTTGTAGTTGCCGGTCTTGCCCCAGGTGTACCCCCGCAGGTCGTCCTCGGTGACGTCGTCAGGCGTCGACGGCTCGTTCAGGTCCCAGAACCGGTCGAGGACGTACTGGCGGTTGCGGTTCTCGATCATCGAGGCGAAGAACCACAGCTTGTCCTCGACGATCGGCCCGCCCGCCGCGGGGTTGAAGCTGTAGCGGTGGGCGATCGGCGCGAACCGGAAGCCCCGGTCCTTGAGGTCCTGGCTGAGGTTGTCGGACTGGAACCCTCCCGACGTGCCGCTCATGAAGAAGTTGTACGAGAACTCGTTGCCGCCGGCCTTGGGCACGACGTTCGTCCGCACCCCGCTCTGGGCGTACTCGGCCGACTGCGACGAGGTGTCGAAGACGACCTCGGTGACCATCGCCTCGTTGGTGACGGTGCCGACGCCGGCCGACCACTCGTTCCGCCCCTGGAGCTGCCCCCCGGTCTTGACGCCGTCGATGGCGGGCTGGCCGTCGAGGGGGTCGGAGCCGTGCAGGCTCGGCAGGTTGTTGTAGTTGTTGTCTCCGGGGACGAGGGTCTCGCCGAGGGTCGTCCCCGGCACGTAGGCGGCGGCGCTGGTGATGCCCGCGGCCCCCGGCAGCACGTTGACGCGCTCGGCCGGCATGACCGTCTGCTGCCGCGTGGTCCTGACGTCGACCAGCGGGACGATGCCCTCCACCATCACCGTCTCTTCCAGGCCGCCGACCGCCATCGAGGCGTCGACGTCGGCCACGAACGCGCCCTGCAGCACGATGCCCTCGCGCACCACGCTGGTGAAGCCCGGCAGCGAGAACCTCACCGAGTAGGTGCCCGACGGCAGGTTGGTGATGCGGTAGTTCCCGGCGCCGTCCGAGAAGACCGTTCGCACCTGCTCGATCAGGGCCGGGCTGGTGGCCTCGACGGTCACGCCGGGCAGGACGCCCCCGACGTCGTCGACGACGGTGCCGGCGATGCCGGCCTCACCCTGGGCGAGGGCCGGGGCGGGTGCGAGCAGCGCTGACACGAGACTGGTCAGGCAAAGAAGAACGAAGATACACCGCGACTCGGACGGCTGCATTGTCGATACCTCCTCGGGCGGCGTGAAGCGATACGCCCGCCAGCTCCGAACAGAAGCGCACCATACAATAGCACCAATCTCGGCAGCACCAATCTCGGCGGTGCGGATCTGCTGGACGCGGGAGACCGGTTACCTCCGACACCCCGGTGCGCTACGCAGCACAAGGTGCCGGCGCGGGAGTGACCGTGTTTCCCGGAGTGCGCTCCGGGTGACGCTCGCGAGCGGCCCGGCGTCAGGCGTGTGGGCCGTGCGTGGTACAGGGCGCCCAGCGGAGCCGAAGGCGACGCTTGGCGGGCCAGGAATCTGCGCCGTAGAACGGTGCAGACTCCTAACAGGGTCGGTTGGGCGCCCAGCGGAGCCGAAGGCGACGATGGGCGGGCTAGGTGAGCCGGGCCATGCACACGACGTCGTCGGCCCGTCCGTCGAGGAGGCGCGCCCGCCGCTTGACCCCCTCGCGCACGAAGCCCGCCCCCTCGAACAGGCGGATCGCCCGCGTGTTCGACGCGAACACCTCCAGCTCGACCCGCGTCATGCCGACCGCCCCTGCCGCCTCCAGCGCGCGGGCGAGAAGCCCCGCGCCCACCCCCCGCGCCCGCCACTCGGGCAGAAGTCCGATGCCGAGGACGCCGCCGTGCCGGAACCCCTCGAAGGCGTGGCGCTGCACGTCGCACCAGCCGACCACCCGCCCCTCGGACCGCACCACGAGCTGCACGCCGCCGCCGCGCGCCAGGCCGTCGACGAACGCCCGGGTCCCGTCGGCCCCGAAGCCGTCCACCGCGGCCAGGTAGCGCCGCTCGCGCGCCACCGCCCCGACCGCGGCCCGCAGCCCCTCGACGTCGTCGGGCGTGATGGGCTCGATGCTGAACGGTGCGGTCATGCGACGTCTCCCGCGGCCGCCGAGGCCCGATTATGAGCGTCGCCACCGCCCAGGCGACGCGCGCCCTCCCCGCGCTATTCGAACTCATGGTCCTCCGGTGTGCGGCTCGAACCCCGTTACCGCTTGAACGCCCGTATCGTCTCTCGCGCCCAACGACGGCCCTCCTGGAAGTCGCGCTCCTCCATCCGCGGCCGGTCGCGAAACACGATCCGGGACACTCGCTTCTTCGTGCCGGCGGGAGACCGTTCGTAGCCGATGACCCAACGGAAGATGCTGCCGACATCGACGGCGGCGACGTCACTCTCGGAGATCGCCGCCAAGGGGATGACCGCCTCTTCATCTTCATGCGACGAGCCGGCGGTCAGGTCGACCAGCCGCGCCACGAGCTCATCGCCACTCATCTCCACGACGTAACCCTCCCACTCCTGTAGAACCTGCAGCGTCGCCCTCCTCTCGGGCTCGGATCGCGGTGGACTGGAGTTCATGGCCCCACCGAACACCTCACGACGCGGAGGGAGGACGCGTGACGGCCGACGGCGGAGCCGCCCCGCCGGTGTTCAGTCGCCAGGCGATCTCCCCGCCGCACTTCCGGCACCGCGCACCGTGCCGCAGCCGGCGGCTCAGGCGCTGGCGCCGCCACTGCTTCCCGCAGCCGCACTCGCCCAGCCAGCGGGCCGGGGTGTGGTCGACGTCGTGGCAGCGCTCGGCGGTGCAGCCGATGGCCCGGGCCACCGCCTTCCAGACGTCGTCGTGATGGTGCCGGTGGCCGACGATCGCGTGGGCGATCTCGTGCAGCAGGGTGTCCTCGATGTCGGCCCGGGTCGCCCGCAGACAGTAGCTCACCGACAGATCGATGCGCTTGTCGGCGTAGCGGCAGACGCCGGCGCGGGCCGTTGACAGGTCGAAGCCGAAGCCCCAGTCCGCGTCCAGCCCGCTCGCGGCCCGGTGACGGGCGAGGAGGTCGCCGGCCAGCGTCTCGACCTCGGCCAGCGTGCACTCCCGCTCGGGCGCCCGTTCGACCACGGTGAGGAGAGTGTAGGGCACCTTCCACAGGGCGTCGTCGCCGGCCGCCACCACGGCGCGGGCGCGCTGCAGCTCGGCGACGGCGCCCTCGATCGCCTGGCCGCGCCACCGGAACCGCACGCGGCTGCCGACGGGACAGGCGGCGCCGGGGAAGTCGGCGGTGATGGCGCCGGGCTGACGCGGCAGGGACGCCGGACGCGGCGGGGACGCCGGACGCGGCGGGGACGCCGGACGCGGCGGCGGAAAGAGCGGCAACTGGAACCCTGAACGCATCGGAGGTACCGGCACCGGGCTATCTCCCTGCGCGCTCGACCTGCGCGGCCATCTCGCGCAGCATCTCCGCCGGGGAGATGCCGGTCCAGCAGTGGCCGCGGCCCGGACCGTAGACGATGCGGGCCTCGATCGACGGCCGGCCCTGCAGGAACGCGTCGAGCCGGCGCACCGCGCCGTCGAGGAAGTAGTCGTCCATGTCGCCGACCCAGATGTTCAGCCGGCCCCGCAGCTTCGGCGCCAGCGTGTCCCACCCCCGTTCGAGCACGAGGCGCAGGTCGTAGCGCTCCCAGTGCGTGGTCACCTCGGTGTCGATCTCGCCGGACGCGGGGTCCCAGAGCGGGACGGGGAGGCCGTCCGCGCCGCGGGGGCCGTAGACCGCGTTCCACGCCCCCCACTGGCCGCCCGACCGGGTCCAGCTGTCGCCGTGGCCGAGCACGTTCTCCATCCGCAGCTCGTGCCGCATGGTGAACCGGGTGCTCCCGTCGAGGTTCCGGGCGCTGGGCAGCTCTCGTCCCTCGCCATCCACGTAGGCGTTGCCGCCCCGGTAGACATCCACGAGCTGGAAGGCGCGGAAGTCGACGCTGTCGGGGCACGAAGCCCAGGCCCCACCGAAGAAGTCGGGATGGAAGATCTGCAGGGCCAGCGCCACCCAGCCCCCCGTCGACGCGCCGTCGAGCACCCGGGCGCCCGCCGAGCCGCCGGCCCGGAACCGCTCCTCGACCCAGGGGATCAGCTCTTCGGTGACGGCGGCGCCGTAGGGGCCGCTGTTGGCCGAGTCGACCTGGTAGGGGTCTCCGTACGGCCCCGCCCCGTCGAGGTGCAGGAGCACGAAGCGGGGCGCGTCGGGGTCGAGCCACGCGGTGCGGAACGGGGACCCCGGCCGCATCATCCTCCGCACCCCGGTGTACCGCGCGCCGTAGCCGCCGATGCGCACCCGCAACGGATAGCGCCGCGCCGCATCCTCGTCGTGGCCCGGCGGCAGGATGACGCCGGCCCGGAGGTGGATCGGGCGGCCGTGGAACGCGGACAGACGCTCGGAACGGATGCGGACGAAGCGCAGGAGATCGGTGTCGTCGGGCAGCCGCTCGTCGGGGATGCGCCGCGTCAGGCGGAGGTCGATCGCGGCCGGCCGCGCGGGGTCGAGCTCCACGCGCCGGACGTCGCTGTACAGGTTGCCGGCCGCGTTGGAGCGGCGGATGTCCCGGTTGGTCGCCAGCACCGCCTGCACGCGGTACTCGCCGGCCGGCAGATCGCGCAGGGCCTCGAGGGGAAACGCGGCCGCCGCGGCCCCGACCGTCACGCGGGCTCCCGGGGCGAGGGACAGGGCATCCACCCCGAGGGTGGGCACGGCGCGGGCTCCGGTGCGGCCGATGAGGAAGCGCGGCTCCATCGCCGGCCGGTCGCCGGGGACCATCACCACGAGCAGCCGTCCCGGCGGCTGGGCGGGCAGCGACGGGTCGAGGGTGACCTCGAAGCGCAGGCCGGGGCCGGCCTGGCCGGCTGAGACAGGCCCGGCGGACGCGGCGGCAAGTACCGCCGCAGCGAGCACGCAGACCAGAGTCTGTGGACGCATCACGGATCGCATTGGCAATGCTGCAAGCCCGATGCGCGGACCCGCCAACACGGCGGCTTGCGCCGCCGACGGCCAGCAGGGCGCCACCGCAAGGGCAAGCTCCGGTGGACCATTGGCGGGAAGTGAAGGGAAGGGTCAGTGGCTGGCGTTCACGTGACTGTTGAAGGCACGGCTCAGCTCGTCCACGCGACCGGTGAGCCTGTCCACCTTCCCGCTGACCACCAGAACGCCAATGGCGGCCACCAGGCCGGCGCACGCCCCGATCACGGCGGCGATTCCCGACACGACGTCGAAGATCTCCATGAGTCGAGGATACCCTGCTCGGGAGAAGGCTTCAACCGGGACGGCACCCGCCGTCAGCCATGCCACAACGCACCGCCCCGGCTGCTAGAATAGGGGACTCCGTACCGGCAGCCGGAAGTGCGCGCCGTGGACGGCGCAGACTCCTGGCGGGTTGGTTGGGCGGCAATCGGAGCCGCAGGCGACGATTTCCGGGCCAGGAGTCTGCGCCGTAGAACGGTGCAGACTCCTGGCAGGGTTGGTTGGGCGCCCAGCGGAGCCGAAGGCGACGATGGGCGGGCTAGGAGTGCCACTGTGATGATGAACCGCTCGACGACCGTGTCCCGATCCGTATTGCGCACACTCGCCGCGCTGGCCGTGGTCGCCGGCGCCGCCATGGTCGCCTGCAGCCCGCAGGGCGCCGGCGGCCTCACCGAACGCCTGTCGGTCGCCACCGGCGGCACCGGGGGCGTCTACTACCCCTACGGCGGCGGCGTCGCCAAGGTCATCAGCGACCACCTCGAGGGGGTGGAGGCGACCGCGGAGGTCACCGCGGGGACCGTCGACAACCTGAAGTTCATCTCGAACCGGGGCGCCGACCTGGCGTTCGTCCTCGCCGACTCGCTCGACGACGCGGCGCAGGGGCGCGGCGCGTTCGCCGACTTCGGCACGGTGCCGGCGCGGGCCCTCGCGGTGCTCTACGACAACCTGAACCAGCTCGTGACCCTCGAGGGCAAGGGCATCGAGAGCGTCGCCGACCTTCGCGACCGCGTCGTGTCGACGGGGGCGCCGGGCAGCGGCACCGAGATCACCGCGCTGCGCGTGCTCGAGGCGATGGGCCTCGACCCGGACGCCGACATCCGCAAGCAGAGCCTCGGGGCCGCGCAGTCGGTCGACGCCATCAAGGACGACAAGATCGACGCGTTCTTCTGGAGCGGCGGCGTTCCCACCGGCTCCGTCCTCGACCTCGCCTCCACCCCCGGGCGAACCGTCAAGCTGGTGCCCAATACCGACACCTTGCCGTTCCTCCATGAGAACTACGGCGACGCCGTGTACCACGCGGTCAACATTCCCAGCACGACGTACCCCGGGATGAGCGGGGACGTCGAGGCGGTCGGGGTGGCCAACGTGCTGGTGGTGCACGAGGAGATGTCTGACGATCTGGCCTACCGCATCACGCAGGCGCTGTTCGAGCACCAGGACGAGCTGGCCGCCATTCATCCCGAGGCGGAGAAGCTGTCAATGGAGAGCGCGGTGACGGGGTCGACGGTGCCGTTCCACCCGGGCGCCGTCCGGTACTACGAGGAGCAGGGGGCCTGGCCCGGATCGTAGGTAGATCGTAGCGGCCGTCACGGGAGGCCCCGCCCCATTCGCCCGGCGATGCATGCGGCCTGACCCGGTGGTTCCGCGGAGCTGCGTTGCTCCGGGGCCCGCCGCCGGCATGCTTCCGAGTCCCGCCGCCTCGCGCAGGGGCCTCTCAGCCCGCTGGCGCCTGTCAGGCCGCTTGCGTCGTCACCGATCCCGGGGCGACGCGGGTCCCGACCACGAGCCGGCGGCGCCGCTCCCGCCGCCACCGGCTCGCATCACCCCTTTTCACCGGCCGCATTAGCGAGTACGCTTGCCCGTCGCGCGCGCTCCCGGTTCACGGACGCAGAACCATCCGCCGCGGGGGCGGCGCCACCATGACACCAACCGGGAGATCCCCCTGGCCGATCCAGCCGTACCGCCGGCCGCCCTCCGCGACGATCCCGACGCCGAGGTCCCGACCCGCCAGTTGAGCGGCATCCCCGCCCTCTTGGTGACGGTGCTGGCGGCGGGGCTGTCGCTCTACGCGCTGTACTGGGTCGTCGGCATCGTCCAGCCGCAGATCTACCGGGTCAGCTTCCTGCTGATCACCCTGGTCCTCACGTTCATCCTCTACCCCGCCATTCCCGCGTGGCGCGGCCGGGTGGCGGCCGTCGACTGGGGTCTGGCCGCGGCGGCCGTCCTCGTGCTCGCCTGGCCGATCTTCGACTTCGACCAGTTCGTCTACCGGGCCGCGACCCCCAGCGGGCTCGACATCCTGTTCGGCACCATCACCACCCTGCTCGTGCTCGAGGCGACCCGGCGCACGGTGGGCTCGATTCTGCCCGTCACCGCCGTCGCCTTCCTGCTCTATGGCTACTACGGCCCCGTGCTCGAGCTCATCGGCCTCGAGATCTTCGCCCATCGCGGGTACTCGATCGAACGGCTGGTCGGCACCCTCTACATGACCCTGGAGGGCATCTTCGGGGTCCCCCTGAACGTCGCCTCGAGCTACATCGTGCTGTTCACCATCTTCGGGGCGATGCTGCAGCACTCGGGGGCCGGCCAGTTCTTCATCACCTGGACGATGTCCGCGTTCGGCCGCTCGTCGAGCGGGGCGGGGCCGGGGCGCACCGTCACCATGTCGGGCTTCCTGCTCGGCACCGTCTCGGGCAGCGGCGTGGCGACCACCGTCACCCTGGGGGCGGTGGCGTGGCCGATGCTGCGGCGGGCCGGGTTCTCGCCCGAGATCGGCGGCGGCATCCTGTCGGCGAGCGGCATCGGAGCCATCCTCGCCCCCCCGACGATGGGGGCGGCGGCGTTCCTCATCGCCGAGTTCCTGCAGATCACCTACCTGCAGGTCATCGCGATGGCCATCGTGCCGGCGGTGCTCTACTACCTGTCGATCGTCCTCATGATCGAGGCCGACGCGCGGCGGCTGGGGACGAAGGCGGTCGACGTGGACGTGCCGTCGGTGTGGACCCTCACCCGGCAGTCGGGCTACCAGTTCGTGCCCCTCATCGCCATCGTCGTGTTCCTGGTGTCGGGCATGACCCCGTTCCGGGCGGTGTTCCTGGCCACGATGCTCGCCATCGCGCTGAGCTTCGTGCGCCGCGAGACGGCGCTGCGGCCTGCGCGGCTGGTCACCGCGCTCGAGACCGGCGGGCGGGCGGTGCTCGCGGTCGCCGCCACCACCGCCACGGCCGGCATCATCGTCGGGGTGGTGACCCTGACCGGGCTCGGCCTGAAGATCTCGAGCATCATCGTGGATCTGGCCGGGGGCAACCTGTTCTTCACCGTCGTCTACGCGGCGGTGGCGGTGTGGATGCTGGGCCTCGCCGTCCCGGTCACCGCGTCCTACATCATCGCGGCGGTGATGATTGCGCCGGCCCTCACCCTGGTCGGGGTGCCCGACGTCGCCGCCCACATGTTCATCTTCTACTACGCGGTGCTCTCCGAGGTCAGCCCGCCGACGGCGCTGTCGCCGTTCGCGGCGGCCGCCATCACCGGCGGCAACCCGTTCAAGACGATGATGCTGACCTGGAAGTACACCCTGCCCGCCTTCCTGGTCCCGTTCGCGTTCACCCTCAGCCCCGAGGGGCTGGGCGTGCTGCTGCAGGCGCCGCTGGCCGACATCGCCCGCACCGTCCTCACCGCCGCGGTCGGCATCCTCGCCCTCGCCATGGGCCTCGGCGGCTGGCTGCGGCAGGCGGCGACGACGCCCGAGCGCACCCTCGCCGTCGCCGGCGGCCTGCTGCTGTTCTACGCCACCACCGCCACCGACCTCGTCGGCGCCGCCTGCTTCGTCGCCGCCATCGGCATGCACATCGTCCGCACCCGCGTCTGATGCGCCCTTCCGTGATGACGGAAGGGCCGCGGACGGCGCCGCAGCGCGAGCCCCCCCGCACCCCATTCGTGGCCCGCGACCGTCAGCGCAATGGCGCCGATTGCGCGAGCCGCGCGGACTCCAGCCGCGTCTCGGGAGCTCGATTCGCGGCCGGCCATCGCTTGACACGTGATGCCCGGCTGACTAGCATCAAACATCATGCGCACGACCATCAACATTGCGGGGCCGGTTCTCGAAGAGTTGAAGCTCATCCAGAAAAGGGATGGCGGCACCTTGGGCGAGCTGGTCAGCGGGCTGCTGGCCGAGGGACTCAGTATGCGGCGCGCCGCTCCCGTCGAGCACGAGCTCGACTGGACCAGCCAGCCGATGGGCGCGCGCGTCGATCTTGCCGACAAGGCTGCCGTGTTCGCCATCCTCGACGACGACCGACAGTGAGCTACACCGTCGACGCCAACATCCTGCTCTACGCCTCGGACCGGAGGTCGCCCTTCCACGCGGCGGCGCAAGAATTCCTGCGCCAACGCCCGCGCGACCCCGACATCCTGTGTCTGACGTGGCCGGTCGTCATGGCCTACGTTCGCCTGGCCACGCATCCACGGGTGTTCGCCGAACCGATGACGCCTCGCGCGGCCGCCGACAACGTCGCCGCGCTGATGCGGATGCCCCGCTGCCGCGTGGTGACGGAACCCGAGGACTTCCTCGCGACCTACCGCCTCGTAACCGCCGACGTCCCGGCCCGCGGCAACCTCGTGCCGGACGCGCACGTGGCGGCGCTGGCCAGAGCACACGGGGTCGGCACCATCTACACCCACGACCGCGACTTCAGGAGATTCCCGTTCCTGCGCGTGATCGATCCGGTGGCGTGAAGCCGCTGCGTCGGACGCGCGACCCGCCCGTTGTCACGGTCGCGCGCAGGCGGCCGAGGGGAAGCTGCCGTCTGCCCGGCAGTGTTTTATTCATGACCGCATAATGTCTGCGTGCATAATATTCCAGGATGCGTTTGCTGGACCGTAGCGACGAGCTGCGGCGTCTCGACGGCGTGCTGGAGGAGCCCGGCGCCTTCGCCGTCCTCTGGGGGCGACGGCGCGTGGGCAAGACCCGACTGCTCATCGAGTGGTCGCAACGCCACGACGGGCTGTACGCGGCGGCCGACCGGTCGGCGCCGGCCGTGCAACGGCGCTACCTCGCCGCCGCCGTGGCCCGGCGCTTCCCCGGGTTCGACGCCGTCGAGTATCCCGACTGGCGCTCGTTCCTGCTGCGCCTCGCCGCCGAGTCGGGCCGGAGCGCCTGGCCCGGTCCGTTCGTGCTCGACGAGCTGCCGTACCTGATCGCCGCCGACGCCACCCTGACCAGCGTCCTTCAGACCTGGATCGACGGCGCGCCCGGGCGGCCCACCGTCGTGGTGAGCGGCTCAAGCCAGCGCATGATGCATGGCGCGGTCCTCGACGCTGCCGCGCCGCTCTACGGACGCGCGCGCGAGGCTTTCGCGGTGCGCCCCCTGAAGCCCGCGTACCTCGCCGAGCTCGTCCCCGGCGCCGACCCGCGCGACCTCGTCGCCCTCTACGCGCTGTGGGGCGGTATGCCGCGCTACTGGGAGCTCGCCGAACGGTTCGGCCGAGACGCCGACCGCGCCGTGGACACGTTGGTCCTCGACCCCGCCGGCCCGTTGCACCTCGAACCGGACCGGCTGCTGATGGAGGAAGTGCCGCCGGCCACCGCCCTTCGCCCGCTGCTGGACGTCATCGGCGCCGGCGCCCACCGCGTCAGCGAGATCGCCGGCCGCCTCGGCCGCCCCGCCCCCAGCCTCCCCCGGCCCCTGGCCGCCCTCGGCGAGATGGGCCTCGTGCGCCGGGAGACGCCCTTCGGAAGCGATCCCCGCTCCGGCCGCCGCAGCCTCTACAGCATCGACGACCCGTTCCTGCGGCTCTGGTTCCGCGTCGTGGCGCCGCACCGGACCGCACTGGCCCAAGCGCCCCCCGAGACGCGGCTCGAGTACTGGCGCCGCCACCGGCCGCAGCTCGAAGCCCTCGCCTGGGAGGAGCTGTGCAGAATGGCCGTTCCTTTCCTGCACCGCACCGACTGCACCCTCGCCGCGCTTGGCCCATGGGAGCCTGCGCAGCGCTACTGGCGCGGCAACGAGCCGGAGTACGACGTGGTGGCGCGCTCGGTGGACGGCCGCCGGCTGCTCGTCGGCGAGGCCAAGTGGCGGTCGAGGCCGGCGTCGGCGATGGCCCTTCGGCCTCCCGCGGACACGCCGCCGGCGCCCGGCATCGGCGACCTGGAGGTCGTCCGCGCGACGTTCGCGCCGCGAATGACCGGCGCGACGTCAGCGGCGGCCGACCTGCACGTGTTGGACGCGGGCGCCGTCTTCAGCGCGCTGCGGTGAACCGCGGGCACCCCCACCTGCTCGACAGGCACGGCGTTGAAGTGGGCGCGCGGCCGTCTCCGTGCCTGACCATTGTCGATGCCGTCGTATTCTGGTGACGACCATTCCGCGATGGCCCGCATTCTGGTCGGGGCGACTCGCGCACTCTCCACCCACCGTCGAGAAAACGGGACAGACTTCAGAAGGGGGCGCCCCCGGGGCCGGCCGTCACGCCCGCACGAGGCGGCGGTACTTGATGCGGTGGGGCCGGTCGGCGGCCGAGCCGAGGCGGCGGCGGCGGTCGGCCTCGTAGTCCTGGTAGTTGCCCTGGAACCAGACGACCTGGCTGTCGCCCTCGAAGGCGAGGATGTGGGTGGCGATGCGGTCGAGGAACCACCGGTCGTGGCTGATGACGACCGCGCAGCCCGCGAACGCGACGAGCGCGTCCTCGAGGGCGCGGAGGGTGTCGACGTCGAGGTCGTTGGTGGGCTCGTCGAGCAGCAGCAGGTTGGCGCCGCCGCGCAGCAGGCCGGCGAGGTGCACGCGGTTGCGCTCGCCCCCCGAGAGGGTGCCCACGGTGCGCTGCTGGTCGCGGCCCTTGAAGTTGAACCACGAGCAGTACGCGCGCGACGCCACCCGACGCGACCCGAGCCGGATCTCGTCGTCGCCGTCCGAGACGGTCTCCCAGACGGTCTTGTCGGGGTCGAGCTCGCGGCTCTGGTCGACGTAGCCGAGCTCGACGGTCTCGCCCAGGGTCAGGGTGCCGGCGTCGGGAGCCTCCTCGCCGGTGATCATGCGGAACAGGGTGGTCTTGCCGGCCCCGTTGGCCCCGATCACGCCGACGATGCCGGCCGGGGGCAGGGTGAAGCTCAGGTCCTGGATGAGGCACGTGTCGCCGTAGCTCTTGCGCAGGTTCCGCGCCTCGACCACCGCGTCGCCGAGCCGGGGGCCGGGGGGGATGTAGATCTGCGCCGACTCGATGCGCTCCGCCGCGTCCTGGTTCAGCAGCTCCTCGTAGGCGTTCAGCCGCGCCTTGCCCTTGGCCTGCCGGGCGCGGGGCGACATGCGGATCCACTCGAGCTCGCGGGCCAGCGTGCGCCGGCGCCGCGTCTCCTGCTTCTGCTCGACGTCGAGGCGCCGCTGCTTCTGGTCGAGCCACGACGAGTAGTTGCCCTCCCACGGGATGCCGGCCCCGCGGTCGAGCTCGAGAATCCAGCCCGCGGCGTTGTCGAGGAAGTAGCGGTCGTGGGTTATCGCGACCACCGTGCCCTTGTACTGCTGCAGGTGCCGCTCGAGCCACGCCACCGTCTCGGCGTCCAGGTGATTCGTGGGCTCGTCGAGGAGCAGCAGGTCGGGGGCCTGCAGCATCAGCCGGCAGAGCGCGACGCGGCGGCGCTCGCCCCCCGACAGGTGGGCGACGGCGCTCCGCGGCGGCGGCAGCCGCAGCGCGTCCATCGCCTGCTCGACCCGCGAGTCGAGGTCCCAGGCCCCGGCCGCCTCGATCTCGTCCTGCAGGCGCCCCTGCTCGTCCATCGCGTCCTGCAGCTCGTCTCCCGTCAGGCCCTCGTTGAAGCTCGCGGTCACCGCGTCGTAGCGCTTCAGCAGGCCCTTGTGCTCGGCCACCCCCTCTTCCACGTTGCCCTTGACGGTCTTGTCGGGATTGAGCCGCGGCTCCTGCGGCAGGTAGCCGACGCTGACGCCCTCGGAGACGCACGCGGTGCCGGTGAACTCGTCCACCTCGCCGGCCATGATCCGCAGCAGGGTGCTCTTGCCCGCCCCGTTCAGCCCCAGCACGCCGATCTTGGCGCCGGGCAGGAACGCGAGCGAGACTTCCTTCAGCACCTCCTGCCCGGGGCCGTAGGCCTTGCCGAGCCGGTGCATCGTGTAGACGTATTGGTGGGCCATTGCTTCGGTTCCGTGGAGGATGGTCCGCGGCCGGGCGGACGCCTAGAGCCGCCTATTGCCGCTCGAGGACGATGGCGATCTCGGTGGTCTCGCCGGCGCGGACGGTCACCGTCTGTGGCGCCGCGCCCAGCTGCTCGTGCCAGATCGTCAGCTCGTGGTCGCCGGCCGGCACGTCCTCGAGCACGAAGGCGCCGTCGAGGCCGCTGACGGCGCCGCGGTCGTTGCTGACCACGATCCAGGCCCGCATCCAGCCGTGGGAGTCGCACTCGACCCGCACCACGCCGGGCCGTCGCAGGGGGCGGTTGACCTCGAGCCCCGGGAACGGCATGGCGATGTTGAAGCCGGTGCGGTTGCGGTCGTCGTAGGTGTGGGTCGAGTGCAGGGTGTCGTCCTGGCTCGTCACCAGCACCTGGCTGCGGGTGGGGGCGATCTGCACCCGCGGCACGAAGAGGCAGCCGGCGTTGTCGATGCGGGGCGAGGGCCGCTCGGCCGGCCACGGCACGCCGGTCAGGCGCACCACGGCGTTGGCCACGTGGCCGGCCGCGTCGGCGACGATCGCCTCGTCGGGCACGCTGTCGCCGCAGACGGCCTGATCCGTGTTCACCTCGAGGGTCGCGGCCGGCGGCGGGTCCGCCATCGTCACCACCCCGCGGATCGTTCCCGTCGCCTGCGCCCGGCCGGGGGTCTGGACCGCCGCGGCCAGCCCCAGGGCGACGAGGCAGACGACGCTCCACGCAAGCGTGCGTCTCGTCATGGCTCTACTGTAACCCACTCGCGATCCGCCTCACTCAGGCGCGGCCGCCCGCCGCCCCGCCGCTCCCGTGCCCGCCGGAGGCGCCCACCAGCTCGGGCTCCGGCGTGAAGTCCTCGCCGGGGTTGATGAAGCGGTCCTCCTCGAGCCGGTACTGCGTGTCGTGCAGCTCGCGGTAGCGGCCGCCCGCCGCGTACAGCTCGGCGTGGGTCCCCCGCTCGACCACCGCGCCCTGCTCGAGCACGAGAATCTGGTCGGCGCTGCGGATGGTCGACAGCCGGTGGGCGATGACGAACGTGGTGCGGCCCTTTCGCAGGGCCCGCAGCCCGTCCTGGATCAGCGCCTCGCTCTCGCTGTCGAGGCTCGACGTCGCCTCGTCGAGGATGAGGATGCGGGGGTCGGCGAGAATCGCGCGGGCGATGGCCACCCGCTGGCGCTGCCCCCCCGACAGCTTGATGCCGCGCTCGCCGACGATGGTGTCGTAGCCGTCGGGGAAGCCGCGGATGAACTCGTCGCAGTGGGCGATGCGGCTCACCGCCTCGATCTCCGCCCGGGTGGCGTGGCGGCGCACGAAGCTGATGTTCGAGGCCACCGTCCCGTCGAAGAGGAAGTTCTCCTGCAGCACGACCCCGAGCTGCCGGCGGTAGTCGGCCAGCCTCAGGTCGGCGAGATCGTGCCCGTCGACGAGCACGCGCCCCGCCTGGGGCCGGTTGAACGCGATGATCAGGCTGACCAGGGTGCTCTTCCCCGACCCGCTCGACCCCACGAGGGCGGTGGTGCTGCCGGCCGGCGCCTCGAGCGAGACGTCCCTGAGCACCGGCACCCCCTCGGTGTAGGAGAACGTCACCCGGTCGAGGGCGATGTCGCCGGCCACCCGCCCCACCGGCCGCCGCTCGGCGTCCTCGTCGATCTCGGTCGGGGTGCCGAGAATCTCGCGAATGCGGTCGAGCCCCGCGAACGCCTCGGTGATCTGGGTGCCGATGGACGCGATCTGCATGACCGGCGCCACCACCACCCCCGTGAACAGCAGGTACCGCAGCAGGTCGCCGACGGTCCAGTCGCCGGCGATGATCGCGCGCCCCCCCATGACGATCATCAGGGCCCCGATGCCGCCGATGGAGAGCGAGGCGGCCGACGTGGTGGCGGACACCCCGGTCACCGTCTTCGCCACGTTCCGCAGCAGCCGGTGGACGCCCCCCGCGAACACCCGCTGCTCGCGCTTCTCCACGTTGTAGGCCTTGACGATGCGCACCCCCCCGAGGGTCTCCGCGAGCCGCCCCGTCACCTCGGCGTTGATCTTCCCGCGCTCGCGGAACAGCGGCCGCAGCCGCGAGAACGCCATCGCCATCGCCATCCCGAAGACGGCGAGGATGCACACGGTGACCGCGGTCAGCCGCCAGTTCAGGTAGAACAGCACCCCGAGGCCGAGGACCGCGGTCATGAACCCGCCCGCGAGCTGGGTCAGCCCCGTCCCGACGAGGTTGCGGATACCCTCGGCGTCGGTCATCACCCGCGAGATGAGGACGCCGGTCTGCGTCGCGTCGAAGTAGCCGACGGGCAGCCGCGTCACGTGCCGCTGCACGCGCTTGCGCATCTCGGTGATGGCGCGCTGCGCCGCCACCCCCAGCACCTGCGACAGCGCGAACCCGGTGCCCGACTGCACCACGGTCGCCCCGGCCGCGGCCAGGGCCAGAGGCACGAGGAGGTCGCCCCGGCCCTCGGCGATGACGTCGTCGACGACGTAGCCGGACATCCACGGCAGCACCAGGCCGGCGAGCCGGCTGATGGTCATCAGCCCCAGCCCGAGCGCGAGCCGGTAGCGGTGGGCGTACACCAGCGCCCGCGCCTCCTGCCAGGCGCCGGGCGAGGCGAGCGGTCTCTTTGTCGTCTTCTGCGGTTTGTCTTCGGCCATGATGAAGAGATCAAGTATAGACTTTCGCCGTGGCTTCTCCCGTGCGCCGCATCCTCCACCTCGACATGGATGCGTTCTACGCGTCGGTGGAGCAGCGCGACGATCCGTCGCTGCGCGGCCGGCCGGTGGCCGTCGGCGGCCGGCCCGACCGGCGCGGGGTGGTCGCCGCCGCCAGCTACGAGGCCCGGAAGTTCGGGGTGCGCTCGGCGATGTCGATGGCGCGGGCGGTGCGCCGGTGCCCGGAGCTGGTCGTGGTACCGCCCGACTTCGCCCGCTACCGGTCCGTCTCGGACCGCATCTTCGACATGTACCGCTCGGTCACCCCCCTCGTCGAGCCCCTCTCGCTCGACGAGGCGTACCTCGACGTGACGAGCAACAGTTGGAACGAGCCGCTCGCCACGACCGTGGCCCGGCGGCTGAAACAGTGGATCCGCGCCGAGACGGCGCTGACCGTCTCGGCCGGGGCCGCGCCCAACAAGTTCCTCGCGAAGATCGCCTCCGACTGGGACAAGCCCGACGGCCTGACCGTCATCCCCGTCGAGCGGGTCGACGCCTTCCTGCGGCGGCTCCCCGTCGACGCGCTCTGGGGGGTCGGCCCCGTCACCGCGAAGCGGCTCCGGGCCGCGGGGGTGGTGAAGCTCGTCGACGTGCGCACCGCGGACCCCCGCGTGCTCCGGCGCGCCGTCGGCAGCCGCATCGACTGGCTGCGCCGGCTCGCCGAGGGCAAGGACGACCGTCCCGTCAGCCCCGACCGCGTCGTCAAGTCGTCGGGCTCGGAGCACACCTACCCGACCGACCTCACCGACCCGGACGAGATCCGGCGCGAGCTCGACGGGCTGGCGCGGCGCGGGGCGGCGTGGCTCGAACGCAAGGGACTCGCGGCCCGCACCGTCACCATCAAGGTGCGCTACGCCGACTTCACCACCGTCACCCGCAGCCACAGCGCGGATCCCGCCACCCGCGACGCCGGGCAGATCGTCCTGCGGGCACGACGGCTGCTGGACCGGACCGAGGCCTGCACGCGGCCCGTCCGCCTGCTCGGGGTGACCATGCACAACCTGTCGGCGGAGGAAGACGCCCCGCCCGGCCCCGGGCATCCGACCCTGCCGCTCTCCGAGGCGTTACCGCCGGCCAGGCGTCAGCGCCCGGGGACGGCGCAGACTCCTGGCCCGCCGGTCGAGGGCCGGGCGGAGCCGCGGGGCGACGATTGGCGGGCCGGGCTCGGCGTTTCCCCCCGAAAAACGGGCCCCGATGGCAAGCACTCGGAGCCCGAGCCAAGGTAAGATCGTGGCCATGTTGAAGGGAACACGTCCCGGCATCCTCCGGAAGATTCAGCCGATCAGCGTGCACGGCCAGGTGTCGTGGGACGTCTTCTTCAACGACGCCGACGATCCGGACGGCCAGGTGCTGATGGCGCGGGTGGGGCCCGAGGCGGTCGATCAGACCCTGGAGCCGGGAGACCGCATCGTCCTGGAGTACCTCCTCGGCAGCGTGACCCAGGTCACACGAGACACCGGAGGCGCGTAGCCCGTGCTCCCATGGCCTCCGGACCCGCGGTCGGGCCCCGGCCGTGCCCGGGCGGGACGCCGGGAAGACGCCGCCGAACCGCGACGCGGGGTCCGACGAGGGCCCCTGGAATCGAGACGGCCGGAACCGTTTCCGGCCGCCGGGAACATATCGATGTGCTGACGCTCGAGACCCTGGGGTGGGACGACCGGTTCGAGGCCGAGCTTCGGACCTGCGGCGACGGCGGCCTGCGGCCGGCCCGCGTCGCCGTCGCCCACAACGCGTTTTACCAGCTCAGCACCGCCGACGGCGAGGTGATGGCCGAGGTCGCGGGGCGGCTGCGCCACCGTTCGGCCGGCAGCGACGCCCGCCCGGTGGTCGGCGACTGGGTCGGCATCCGCCCCGGCGCGAACGGGAGCGCGACCATCGAGGCGGTGCTGCCGCGCCGCCACTGCTTCTCGCGCAAGGCGGCCGGCGAGCCGACCCGCCGGCAGCTCGTCGCCGCCAACATCGACACCGTGCTTGTCGTGAGCGGCCTCGACGACGACTTCAACCTGCGGCGGATCGAGCGGTACCTCGTGGCCATCCGGAACAGCGGCGCCGCCCCGGTGCTCGTCCTCAACAAGCCGGACGTGTGCCCCGACCCCGAGACCCGCCGCGCCGCCGCCGCCGCCCTCGCCCCCGAGGCCCCCCTGCACGTCATCGAGGCGCTGCGCCCCGGCGGGGCCGAGCCCCTGCGGCGGCATCTGCCTCCGGGGCGGACCGGGGCGCTGATCGGCTCGTCGGGCGTCGGGAAGTCGACCATCATCAACCGCCTGCTCGGCCGCGAACGGCAGCGGACCGCGGCGGTGCGGCGCCGCGACGGCCGGGGTCGGCACACGACGACGCAGCGCGAGTTGATTCTCCTGCCGGGCGGCGGCCTGATCATCGACACGCCGGGCATGCGCGAGCTGCAGCTCTGGGAAGACTCGGACGCGCTCGACGACGCGTTCGACGACGTCCAGGCGCTGGCCGCCGGCTGCCGCTTCCGCGACTGCGAACACGAGGGCGAGCCACGGTGCGCGGTGCGGCAGGCGGTCGAGACGGGACGCCTCGGCGCCGCCCGCCTCGACAGCTACCGCCGGCTGCGCCGGGAACGGGAGGCGGCGCGGCAACGCCGCGACGAGCTGGCGCGGCTCGAGGAGCAGAAACGGGGCAGGACCGCGCACCGGGCGGTGCGGGGGTTCCGCTCGAACCGGCTGACCGACGACGGGTAGAGGAGCAGGAGGAAGCAGCATGAGAACCGCACTCGCGGCTATCGGCCTGACGCTGGCGGCGGCCGCCGCCCAGGCGCAGGAGGACACCGTCACCATCCGGGCCGGCCGGCTCCTCGACGGGCTCGGCAACGTGCGCGAGAACGTCATCGTGCACGTCACCGGATCGCGCATCAGCGCCGTCGAGCCGGCGCCCGCCGGCGAAGGGGCCGCCCCGGTCGGCTACGACCTGTCCGGGCTCACCCTCATGCCGGGGCTCATCGACACCCACGTGCATCTGACCGCGCACTTCAACGCCGACGGGCGCGCCGACCCCGACCCGGCCGAGACGCCGGCCCAGACCATCCTCTACGCGGCCGAGAACGCCTGGGCCACGCTGATGGCCGGCTTCACCACCGTGCAGAGCCTCGGCAGCCCCGCCGACCGCGACCTGCGCGACGCCATCGCCCGCGGGGTCCTGCCCGGCCCCCGGGTGCTCACCTCGCTGCGCGCGGTCGGGGCCGGCACGGGGTCTCCGGACGAGATCCGCGCGTTCGTGCGCCGCCTGAAGGACGACGGGGCGGACGTCGTGAAGGTGTTCGCCTCGGCCAGCATCCGCGAGGGGGGCGGGCTGGTCATGACCCCCGAGCAGCTCGAGGCGGTGTGCACGGAGGCGCAGGCGGTCGGGCTGCGCACGGTGGTCCACGCCTACGGCACCGACGGGCTGACCGCGACCATCGAGGCGGGTTGCGGGGGCATCGAGCACGGCAACCGCTACGACGACGCGGTCATCGAGCTGATGGCCGAGCGCGGCACCTGGCTCGACCCCCACGTCCACTTGCTCTGGGCCAACTACTTCGAGCACCGCGACCGCTTCATCGGCCGCGGCAACTACACCGAGGAGGGCTTCGCGTTGATGGAGGAGGCGCGGACCACCGGCTACGAGACGTTCCGCCGCACCCTCGCCCACGGCGGCGTGAAGGTCGTCTACGGCACCGACGCGGTGGCCGGCTCCCACGGGCGCAACGCCGAGGAGCTCGTCTACCGCGTCCGCGACGGCGGCCAGGACCCGATGGACGCCATCGTCTCGGCGACGTCCCTCGCGGCCGAGTCGCTGGGGCTCGCGGACACCATCGGCCGCGTCCAGTCGGGATACGAGGCCGACCTCGTGGCCGTCGCCGGCAACCCCCTCGACGACGTCGCCGCCGTGCGCGACGTGCGGTTCGTCATGAAGGGCGGCGTCGTCTACCGGAACTCAGCGCGCTGAGTTCCGGCCGCTCCCGGCGGCCGCGCCGAAAGAGCGAGGACGCTGGGCAGAGGCCATGTCACGTTGGAAAGGGCAACCCCGCAGGCGACGACTGGCGGGCTAGCGCCAGAGGCCGAGCACGACCGCCATCACCCCGATCGACGCGACCTGATAGCCGCCGTCGATGACCCACAGGCTGAGGGGCTTGTCCGAGAAGCGGTTGTTGGTGAGGCCGACGGTGGCCGAGAACCCGAGCCAGAGGTGCAGGCCGACATGGAACGTCGGACCGACGCCCTCGCCGAAGTGGCTGGCGATCACGGCCAGGATCGTCGCCATCACGAACCAGCAGACGAACGAGAGGGCGTAGGTCGGCCCCATGCCGCGCTGCATGCGCTCCAGGTCCGCCTCGGTGTAGCCCTGGGCCGCCATCCAGGCCTTCGCGAACAGCAGGGGCGAGTACCACAGCATGCCGAGGACGAACGACAGCACCGCGGCCAGTCCGACGGCGAGATAGTTGACCTCTGCGAATCCCATCCCCGTTCCTCCCTCGTCGCCGAACCCGATTCCCGAGGCCCGGCCCGCCGGGCCGGGACCGCTCCGCGCCGCAGACTCCAAGTGTGGCTGGTGGAGCGCGGAATCGTCAACGCGAGGGCGGGCGGCTCGGGCCGGCGGACCGGCCGCCGGCGTGCGTCACCCTCCGGACGTTGACGGTGCTCGTGCAACGCCCGTAGCATGGCGGTCGCAGGGTTGCGAACGCCGTTGGCGCCGAACCTCGCCGGCGATGCCGGCGCCTCCGGCGGTTTCCTGGCCACTGACCGGCATCGCCGTGGCCCGGACGGACGGGTCGCGAGGACTCACTGAAAGCAGGTTCACCATGCGTCTCACCGTGCTCACGACGTTCACCGCGGCGCTGCTGACCGCCGCCGCCCCCGCCGCCGCGCAATCGTCGGACCGCTTCCCGGCCGAGGGCGGCGACGTCGTCGTCACCCCCATCCTCCACTCGAGCGTGCAGATCGAGCACGCCGGCACGGTGGTGCACATCGACCCCTGGACGGCCGGCGACCTGACGGACGCCAAGCCCGCCGACCTGATTCTCGTGACCGACGACCCGGCCCACCACCTCGACCCGGCCGCCATCGAGCAGCTCCGCAAGCCCGGGGCCCCGGTCGTGCTGACCGCGACCGCCCACGCCCGTTTCGGCGACGGCGTGGTGCTCGCGAACGGCGAGCAGGGGGTGTTCGCCGGCGTGCCGGTGGAGGCGGTCCCCGCCTACGACATGACGCCCGGCCAGCCGTGGCACCCGAAGGGCGAGGCGAACGGCTACGTCGTCACCCTGGGAGGAAAGCGGCTCTTCTTCTCGGGCGTGGGCGAGTGCGTCCCCGAGATACAGGCGCTCGAAGACATCGACGTGGCGTTCATGCCGATGAACCTGCCCGTCGACCGCATGCGCCCGATCCCGGTGGCGGAGTGCGTGAAGACCTTCGGGCCGCCGGTCGTCTACCTCATCCACTACGACAACGCGACCGCGCGCTGGTTCGGCGATCCCGAGCAGCCCCGCCCCGACAACGCGATGGAGATCGCGGCCACGATCCAGGCCCTGCGGGACGCCCTCGGGGGAGAGCCGATCGAGGTGCGCGACGGCGACTGGTATCCGGCCCGGACGGCGCGGTAGCGGCGCGGCTCCGCGAACGGCGCGGATTCGTGGAAGGTCGGTTGGGCGGCCAGCGGAGCCGAAGGCGACGGTTGGCGCGGCGGGAGTCTGCGCCGCGGAACGGCGCGGATTCCTGGAGGGTCGGTGGGCGCCGAGGGGAGCCGAAGGCGGCGGTTGGCGGGCTAGTGGACCCCGCTGCTCATCTGCAGCAGGGTGGGATCGGCGCCGAGGCGCCGGATGGCCGTCTCCCACATCTGAGCGGCCTTGACGTCGAAGATGAGGTCGAGCTGCACGTCGGCGATCAGCCACGCCGACGCCGACAGCTCGGCGTCGAGCTGACCGGCCGCCCAGCCCGCGTAGCCGGTCAGGAGCCGTGTGCGGTCGGGGGGACGGTCTTCGAGGAGCCGCCGCAACAGGTTGGGGGACGTGGACAGGTAGAGGCCCTCGCAGACCTCGACCGACTCGGCATCGGCCGGCTCGTGCCCCATCAGAATCCAGCCCCGCTCGGGCTCGACGGGGCCGCCGATCCAGAGCTGCAGGCCGTTGTCCACATCGACCGGCGGGGTCAGCCGCACCACCGAGGAGACCGGCGTGTCCGTCTTCCGGTTCAGCACGAGCCCGAAGGCGCCCTCCTCGCCGTGCTCGCAGAGCAGCACCACGGTCCGCCGGAAGTTCGGATCGTGGAGCTGGGGCATCGAGAGCAGCAGCCTCGGCGCCAGCGACTTTTTCATCCCCTTCGTCACTCGCTGATCATAGTGCATGTCTCCGCTACCGCCCCGTCCGGCGACGCTGGCGCCCGGCCCCCCGTTGCCGCCGACTCTCCTGTCCCGCCAATCGTCGCCGGGCGACCTTGCGGTCGCCTCGGGAGTCTCGCTGACGCGGAATCCCAGCGCCCCGAGGACGGCCGCGCAACCGACCCTCCACGAGTCCGCGCCCTCGGCGCCGACTTCCTGCTCGCCCACCGTCGCCTGACGGCTCTGCCGGGGGCCCAACCCACGCTCCAGGGGCTCGCGGCGTTCTACGACGCAGACTCCTGGCCGCGCCGCCGCGCGAGCTCGCCCCGCGCCCACTCGACGTGCTCCTCCACCAGCGGGTCGCGAACCGAGTCGGCGTCGGTCCGGGTCTCGTACCGTTCCGGGGCCAGCGCGGCGCGGGCGCCGGCGGCGCCGCTGTTGCCCATCGCCACCGCCACGTTCCGGCGCAGCCGCTTCACCCGGGCCCGGGTCATCGGTCCCTTGCGGATGGCGTCCCGCAACCGGGCGTCCGACCGGCGCCACAGCTCGACCAGGGAGGGCCGGTCCAGGGCGGGCCGGGGCTGCCACGCCGGGTCGTCGCTGACCGGCGCCGCCGCGTTGTAGGGGCAGACCTCCTGGCAGATGTCGCACCCGTAGACGTGCGCCCCCAGGTCGGCGCGCTGCCCCGAAGGAATGGCCCCCTTCGTCTCGATCGTCAGGTAGGACAGGCAGCGGGTGGAGTCGAGCACCCCCGGCTCGGGGAAGGCGCCGGTGGGGCACGCTTCGAGACACAGCGTGCAGGCGCCGCACTGGTCGAAGGCCGGCGGGTCGGGCTCGAGGGCGACGCTGCAAAGCACCTCGGACAGGAACAGCCACGACCCGACGTCCGGGTTGATGAGGCAGGTGTTCTTGCCGATCCACCCGAGGCCGGCGTACTGCGCGTACACGCGCTCCTGCACGGGCCCGGTGTCGACGTAGACGCGCGTCTCGCAGGGCCCGCCGTGCGCCTCGCGCATCCACGCGCCGAGAGCCCGGGTGCGCTCGCCGACGACGTCGTGATAGTCGTCGCCCCACGCGTAGCGCGAGATCAGCGCCGTGCCGGGGTCGCCGATCTCGGTCGAGCAGGGCCGGTCGGTGTTGTAGAGGGTTCCCAGGGCCACGACCGTGCGCGCCGTCGGCATCACCGCACGGACATCGGCGCGGCGGTCGGCGGTGCGCGCCATGTACGCCATGTCGCCGGCGTAGCCCCGGTCGAGCCAGCCGCGCAGCGCGGCCAGCTCGGGAAACGCGGCGGCCGGGGCGACCCCGCACAGATCGAAGCCGAGGTCACGGGCCTTCGCCTTGACGGCGTCCGACGTCAGCATGGGAGGTCACTCCCGGGAATCGCCGAACGCGGCTCGGATGGCCGCCCAGCCAACCCGTCGGCGATCCCCGCCATCACCCGCCGCCTCCGCGGGAGCCGGCGACTCCGGGGAGCCAACGCCACGGCGGAATCGGATGGCCGCCCAGCCAACCCGTCGGCAAACCCCGCCGTCACCCGCCGCCTCCGCGGGAGCCGGCGACTCCGGGGAGCCAACGCCACGGCGGAATCGGATGACCGCCCAGCCAACCCGTCGGCAAACCCCGCCGTCACCCGCCGCCTCCGCGGGAGCCGGCGACTCCGGGAGCCAACGCCACGGCGGAGTCGGCATCGTTCAGCAGCGCGGACTTCGGCGGCGGGCGGACCGCGACGCCCGGCTCGACACCCCGATGCGCCCACGAACCGGGTGTCGTACACTGCGAACGCATCATGCCACAACGACTGCTTGCGAGCCTGCCGATGCTCGCCCTGCCCCTCCTCGCGTGCGAGCGGCCCGAGGCCCCCGAGGCGGCCGCCGACGCCGCCGCGACCCCCGGGGAGCCCGCCGCCGCCCTCGCGTTCGAGGTCGACCCCTACTGGCCGCGGCCGCTCCCCGACGACTGGCTGCTCGGCAACGTCGTGGGCGTGGCCACCGACTCGCGGGACAACGTGTGGATCATCCACCGGCCGAACAGTCAGCGCGGGGCCGAGGCGACCCCGCCGGTCATCGCCTTCGACCCCGAGGGCAACGTGGTCCACGGCTGGGGCGGGCCCGGCGACGGCTATGCATGGGGCACGCAGACCCACGGCATCCACGTCGACCACGGGGACAACGTGTGGGTCGGCTTCGGCGGCGGGCTCCCCTACGACCTGTCGAGCCGGGCCACCACCGACAACGCCCACGTGCTCAAGTTCACCCCGGACGGCGACTTCCTCCTGCAGATCGGCGAGTTCGGCAACGGCACCGCGGGCAGCGGCAGCACGGAGTTCCTCGGTCAGCCGACGGACATCTTCGTCGACCCCGAGACCGACGAGGTCTACGTCAGCGACGGCTACACCAACCGGCGGGTCATCGTCTTCGACGCCGACACCGGCGAGTACCGGCGTCACTGGGGCGGCTACGGCGACCCGCCCGACGACGCGCCCCAGCCGGCGTTCACGCGGGACGGGCCGCTGCCGCGGCAGTTCAACACGCCGCACTGCGTCGGGCGGTCGGCCGACGGCAACGTCTATGTCTGCGACCGCGGCAACCAGCGCCTGCAGGTGTTCGAGCCTGACGGCACGTTCGCGACCGAGGCGCTGATCGCCGCCCCCCTTCGGGACGGCGCCGTCGGCGGGACGCCCTGGGACCTCGCCTTCTCGCGCGACGCCGACCAGCGGCTCGTGTACGTCGCCGACGGCGGGGCCCACGCCGTCCACGTGCTGCGCCGCGACACCCTGGAGGTGGCGGCGACGTTCGGACGCCGCGGGCGGTGGGCCGGCCAGTTCGAGTCGCCGCACAGCCTCGCCGTCGACTCGCGGGGCAACCTGTTCGTGGGCGAAACGCTTGACGGGCGCCGCGTCCAGAAGTTCGTGCCGGCCGAGACGGAGCCTGCGCCGTAGCGAGGCGGAGCCTGCGCCGTAGCGAGGCGGAGCCTGCGCCGTAGCGAGGCGGAGCCTGCGCCGTAGAACGGCGCCGCCCGCGCCCGGCAAGCCCCGGGATCCTCGGCAAGGCTCAACCTCTCGCTGCAAGGGACCCGCCCGGGGGTGCACGACATCATTGTTGGATGGCGGCCCCCCGGCGCCGTCGGGCTCTCGATTCACGGGGACGGCTGGGCCATGGACCCTCGCGGCAGGTCAATCCAAGGGCTGCCGCGCCCGCACACGAGGTGATGCCCGTCTTGCGTGGCGGCGCACGACTTTCCTGTCGTGCACCCCCCGCCCGGCTGGAACTTGCGCCAGCGGTGCAGTAGCATTCACGGGAATCCATGTTCGTGCGATCCCACGCGCTGGCGTTCGGCGTGATCGTCGCCGTGGCGGCTTCGCCCCCGATCGCGGCTGTCTCCGCCGCCCAGGCCGCGGCCCGCACGGCCCCGGACGACCCGCGGCTCGCCGACGCCGCCCAGGACCGGGACGTGGGCGCGATCCGCGCCCTCCTCGCCGAGGGACATGAGGTCGACGCCCCGCAAGCCGACGGCGCCACCGCCCTCGCGTGGGCGGCACACCGCGACGACGCGGAGATGGCCGACCTGCTGCTCCGGGCGGGGGCCGGGCCGAACGCCGCGAACGACCTCGGCGTGACCCCGCTGATGCTCGCGGCCGAGAACGGCAGCGCGCCGATGGTCGAGCGGCTTCTGCAAGCGGGGGCCGACCCGAACCTCGCCCGCCCCGCCGGCGGCACCGCCCTCATGATGGCCGCCCACTCCGGCAGCACCGCGGTGGTCCGCCGGCTCATCGCGGCCGGGGCCGACGTCGACGACGCGGCCGGCGGCGGGCAGACGGCGCTGATGTGGGCGGCGGCAGGAGGCCACCCGGGCGTGGTGACGGTGCTCGCGGAGGTCGGCGCGGACGTCGACGCGCGCACCGCGGCCCTGACCCGCCCGGGGCGGACCATCGTGCGCGAAGCCAGGGTGCTGAGCCGGTTCGAGGCCGTCAACCCGGCGTCGCTGCCCCGCGACGGGGACCGGGACCCGCCCCGGCCCGAGGGCGGGTTCACGCCCCTGCTCTACGCGGTCCTCGCCGGCGACGCCGAGTCGGTGGGCGTCCTGCTGGCGGCGGGGGCCGACGTCGACGACGCGGCACCAGACGGGGTGACCGCGCTGATGCTGGCCCTGACCAAGCGCCACACCGGCATCGCGCTCCAACTGCTGGAGGCGGGGGCGGACCCGCATCCCGCCGCGGCGGGGTACACGGCGCTGCACCTGGCCGCCGCCACCGGCCAGCCGGCGGCGGCGGAGGCGCTGCTGACGCGGGGGGCAGACCCGAACGCCCGCCTCGAGCGCCCGCAGCGCCTGACCAACGCGTTCGAGATCGGCGTCTTCACGTCGCCCGGCTCCGGCCGGCTGACCCAGATCGGGTCGACCCCGTTCCTCGTCGCCGCCAAGTCCGCCGACGCCGGCATGATGCGCCGGCTGGCCGAGGCCGGCGCCGACCCGCGGGCGACGACCGACGACGGCACCACCGCCCTGATGCTCGCGGCGGGGCTGGGCAAGCGCGCCGCCACCGACATCACCTACTACGACTGGACGGAGGAGAAGGCGGTCGAGGCCCTCGCGGCGGGCCTGGACCTCGGCCTCGACGTCGACGCCGCCAACGCGCACGGCGAGACCGCCCTCCACGCCGCCGCGTACCACAACGCGAACCCGGTCATCGAGTTCCTCGTGGGCCGCGGCGCCGACATCGACGCGCTGAACGCGGCCGGGCAGACGCCGTTGCGCATCGCCGAGGGACACCTCATCTGCTGCACCACCTTCGTGCGCCACGCCGAGGCGGCGGCGCGGCTGCGCGCGCTGGGCGCCGATCCGGACGCGGGCATCCGACTGACGTTCGGGCTGACGAACTACGGCGACGAGGCGGCGGAGGAACCGCGGCCGTGACGGGAGGGCGGATGGCGGACGGCGCGGAACGGATCGCCGGCATCGCCGCTCCCGCCGTGGCGTAGGTCAGGCCGCAGCGGTGACCGGGAGGACGAATGGCGGACGGCGCAAGACGGACAATCGGCACCGCCGGCGTCGCCGCGGCCGCCGTGGCGTAGGTCAAGCCGCAGCGGTGACCGGGAGGACGGATGGCGGACGGCGCAGGACGGACAATCGGCACCGCCGACGTCGCCGCGGCCGGCACGGCGACCGAACCACCACGGTCGTGACGCCGGAGAGGGTAACGATGACAGGCAGCGCGGTACGGATCATCGGCATCGCCGGCCTCGCCCTGGCGGCGGCCGTCGCCGCGGCCGGGGCACAGCCCCCCGCGGGCGCCCTCTCCGAGGCGGCCCCACGGCCGGCCGGCGGCACCGCCGAGGCCGTCTCCGCCCGCGCGGTCCTGGATCGCTACTGCGTCGCCTGCCACAACGCCCGCACCCTCACCGCCGGCCTCGCCCTCGACGACGTCGACCCCGCGCACGTCGCGGAGGATGCCGCGGTCTGGGAGAAGGTGCTGCGGAAGCTGCGCACCGCGACGATGCCGCCGTCCCCACGGCCGCGCCCCGACGCCGCGACCTACGCCTCGCTCGTCGACTACCTGGAGACCGCCCTCGACCGCTCGGCCGGGGCGGCTCCCGACCCCGGCCGCCCCGCGGTGCAGCGGCTGAACCGGGCCGAGTACGCCAACGCCGTCCGCGACCTGCTGGCCCTCGAGGTCGACGCCCAGACCCTGCTGCCGGCCGACGAGTCGGGGTACGGCTTCGACAACATCGGCGACGTCCTCACCGTCTCGCCGGGGTTGCTCGAGCGCTACCTGCTGGCCGCCGCGAAGATCAGCCGGCAGGCTGTCGGGGACCCGACGCTGCGCCCCACCACCGCTCTCTACCGGACATCGCCGCTGCTCGCCCAGGACGGGCGTTCGAGCGAGGACCTGCCGTTCGGGTCGCGGGGCGGGCTCGCGGTGCGCCACCACTTCCCCCTCGACGCCGAGTACGTCATCCGGGTCGCCCTGCGGGGCCGGGCGCGGGCCGGGCACGCGCTGGAGGTCCGGCTCGACCGCGAGCGGGTCGGGCGCTTCGACCTCGGCGAGCGGGCGCCGCTCGAGGTGCGCGTCCCCGTCGCGGCCGGCACGCGGCTGCTCGGGGTCTCGTTCGTCGAGGCGCTGGAGCGGTCGCTGCCCCTCGACGGGCGCCCGCCGCCGCCCCCCATCACGAGCTTCGCGTTCACTCTCTACCCGAACCATCCGTCGGTGGAGCGCGTCGAGATCGTCGGGCCGTACGCGGGAAGGACCCCGGCCGACACCCCGAGCCGGCGCGCCATCTTCACCTGCCGTCCGGAGGCGCCGGCGGACGAGACCGCGTGCGCGGGGCGCATCGTCGAGCGGCTCGCGCGACGCGCGTACCGTCGCCCTGTGACCGATGCCGACACCGCCCCCCTGCTCGCCGCCTACGAGGCGGGGCGGCAGGAGGGCGGCGGCTTCGAGGACGGCGTCCGGTGGGCGATCGAGGCGCTGCTCGTCTCGCCGAAATTCCTGTTCCGGGTCGAGGAGACCCCGCCGGCGACCGTGCCCGGCGCCCCCTACCGCGTCGGCGACCTCGACCTCGCCTCGCGGCTCTCGTTCTTCCTCTGGAGCAGCATTCCCGACGACGAGCTCGTCGACCTCGCGGCGGACGGCCGGCTGCGCGAGCCGGGCGTCCTCGAGGAGCAGGTCCGCCGCATGCTCGACGATCCGCGCGCGGGGGCGCTGGTCGAGAACTTCGCGGGGCAGTGGCTCTATCTGCGCAACCTGCCCAGCGTCGCCCCCGACACGGTCCGGTTCCCCGACTTCGACGACAACCTGCGCCACGCGCTCCGCCAGGAGACCGAGCTGTTCATGGCGAGCCAGATCCGCGAGGACCGCGGCGTGCTCGACCTCCTGCGCGCCGACTACACCTTCATCAACGAGCGGCTGGCCCGGCACTACGGCATCCCCGGCGTCTACGGCAGCCACTTCCGGCGCGTGGCGTACCGCGACGACCGCCGCGCCGGCCTCCTGGGGCACGGCAGCCTGCTCACGGTGACCTCCTATCCTCACCGCACGTCCCCGGTGCTGCGCGGGAAGTGGCTGCTCGAGAACCTGCTGGGGGCCCCGCCGCCCCCGCCGCCCCCGGACATCCCCGAGCTCGACGAGCCCGGCGGCCGGGCGGCGCCGGCGACGATGCGCGAGCGCATGGCGCAGCACCGGGCGAGCCCCGCCTGCGCGACGTGCCACGCCAAGATCGACCCGCTGGGGTTCGCGCTCGAGAACTTCGACGCGGTGGGGCGGTGGCGCACGCGCGAGGACGGCGCGGGCACGCCGATCGACGCCTCCGGCGCGCTCCCGGACGGCGCCCCCTTCGACGGCCCCGCCGCGTTCCGCGAGGCGCTGCTGCGCGAGCCCTGGGCCACCGAGTTCGCGACCACGGTCACCGAGAAGCTGATGACCTATGCCCTCGGCCGGGGGCTCGAGCACTACGACGCCCCGGCCGTGCGCCGCATCCTGCGCCACGCCGGACCCGGCGGCCACCGCTGGTCGTCGCTCGTTCAGGGCATCGTCGAGAGCGCCCCGTTTCAGATGCGGCGCGCGCCGGAAGCCGGCAACGCCCGCGCGCAGTAGAGCGGTAGAACCCGGGAGCCTGGACCCATGATTATCACGAAGAAGACGCTGTCCCGCCGCACCGTGCTCCGCGGTCTCGGCGCCTCGCTCTCGCTGCCGCTCCTCGACGGCATGGTGCCGGCCCTCGAGGCAACCCGCAACACGGCGGCCAACCCGGTGCGCCGCTTCGGCGCCGTCTACGTCCCCAACGGGGTCGAGATGCGCGCGTGGACCCCGCCGGGCGAGGGCGGCCCGCTGGAGCTGTCCCCGGTCCTCGGGCCGCTCGCCCCGGTGAGGGAGCAGGTGAACGTGCTGAGCGGCCTCGCCGACAAGGTCGCCATCCCGCGCGAGGGCGAGGGCGTCGGCGACCACGCCCGCGCCGCCTCGACGTGGCTGACCGGCGTGCACGTCAAGAAGACCGAGGGCGCCGACATCCGGGCCGGCACCTCGATGGACCAGATTGCGGCGCGCGCGTTCGGGCAGGAGACCCAGCTCACGTCGCTCGAGCTCGCCATCGACTCGGTCGAGGTGCTCGGGGCCTGCGACCAGGGCTACAGCTGCGCCTACGTCAACACCATCGCGTGGCGCAACCCGACCACCCCGCTGCCGATGGAGAACAACCCGCGCGCGGTGTTCGAGCGCCTGTTCGGGGCCACCGACAGCACCGACGTCGCGGCGCGGCTCGCCCGCCTGCGGCAGGACCGCAGCATCCTCGACTTCGTCACCGGCGAGGCCGACGCCCTCCGCCGCGCCCTCGGGGCCGGCGACCGGCAGAAGCTGGCCCAGTACCTCGACGCGGTGCGCGACGTCGAGCGGCGCATCCAGATGGCGGAGGAGCAGAGCGACCGCGAGATCCCCGTCGTCGAGCAGCCGGTGGGCATCCCCGACACCTTCGAGGAGCACTGCCGGCTGATGTTCGACCTGCTGCTGCTCGCCTACCAGACCGACCTGACGCGCGTGAGCACGTTCATGTTCGGCAAGGAGGTCAGCGGCCGGTCGTTCCCCGAGATCGGGGTCCCCGGCGGCCACCACGGGTACTCGCACCACCAGAACGACCCCGAGAACCTCGCGATGCTCGCCCGCATCAACACCCACCACATCCGGCAGTTCGGGTACTTCCTGGAGAAGATGCAGGCGACCCCCGACGGCGAGGGCTCGCTGCTCGACCACTCGCTGTTCATCTACGGCTCGGGCATCAGCGACGGCAACCTCCACTTCCACCTCGACCTGCCGACCCTGCTCGCGGGCGGCGCGGCGGGACGGGTCCGGGGCGGGCGCCATCTGCGCTATCCCTCCGACACCCCCGTCGCCAACCTGCACGTCGCGGTCCTCGACAAGCTGGGGCTGCCGGTGGAGACCTTCGGCGACAGCACCGGCACGCTGGGGTATCTGACGGACGTGTGACGCGGAAGTTGCGCCGTCCGCCGCGGTCGAACGGCTCCCGGCACCGCGTCCGGCTGGCCGGCCTCGTCTTCCTGTCCGGCGCGGCCAGCCTCGTCTACGAGGTGCTCTGGCTCAAGGAGCTGAGCCTGCTGTTCGGGAGCACCGCGTACGCGGCCTCCACGACCCTCGCCGTCTTCTTCCTCGGCCTGGCCGTCGGCAGCGCGGCGTTCGGGCGCTGGTCGCCGCGACTGCGCTCGCCCCTGCGGGCCTATGCCTGGATCGAGCTGGGCATCGCGGTGTCGGCGGCCCTGTACTTCGTGCTGCTCGAGATCTACCTCCAGCTCTACGGTCCGATCTACGGCGCGCTGGTCGACCGGCCCGCCGCCTTCAACGCGTTCAGGGTCGCCCTGGCGACGCTCGTGCTGCTGCCGCCGGCCGCCCTGATGGGCGGCACGCTGCCGCTCCTGGGGCAGCACCTGGTGCGACGGCCGGACGAGCTCGGCCGTTACGGCGCACTGTTGTACGCGGTCAACACCATCGGCGCGGCCACCGGTGCGTTCCTCGCGGGGTTCGTGCTGCCGCTCGCGCTCGGCTTCGACCGGGCGTATCTGCTGGCCATGGCCGTCAACGTGGCCGTCGCCGGCCTCGCGTGGCGGCTGTCGCAGGTCGAGAGGTTCGAACCCGTACAGGATCCTCGAGGTCGAGAACATGATCCGGATCGTCAACGGCGGTCGCAGGTCGAAGGGCGTGACGCCGCACGGGATCCGGACGTCCCCGCCGGCCGGCGCCGGCAACCGGACCGGCGCCCCGGAGTCTCGCGCCGGCGGCCGGCGGGCGCGGCTCCGGCTGGCGCGGCCGTCTCCGCCTGGCTCCTCGCCGCCGTCGCCGGCCTCTCCGGCATGTTCGCGCTCGGGCTCGAGGTGCTCTGGACGCGGATGTTCGCCCAGGTCCTGCAGAACTCGGTCTACACCTTCTCGACCGTCCTCGTGGTGTTCCTGGCCGCGCTGGCGGCCGGCTCGGCCATCGCCAACCGCCTCTGCCGCGCACGGGCGGCGCCGGCGCGAGTGCTGTGGATGCTCCTCACCCTGTCGGGGCTCGGCGTCGCGGCCACGCCGTTCGCCTTCCACCACCTGACGGCCGGGCTCAGCACCCTCGCCACGGGCGACGGCTGGATCCCCTATGTCGTCTCGATCTTCGCGAACACGGCGCTGCTGCTGTTCGTGCCGACGGCGCTGCTCGGCGCCGTCTTCCCCTACCTGCTGCGCGCCGCGGAAGGGTCGCCGGCCGCGCCGGGCACCGTCATCGGACGCCTCGGCGCCCTCAACACGGCGGGCGGCGTCGTCGGCGCCCTCGCGGCCGGGTTCGTGCTGCTCGGGACGATCGGGCTCTGGAACGGCGTGCGGCTCATCGCCGCCGGCTACCTCGTCCTCGCCCTGGCGTCCGCCTGGCGCGGCTGGCCGACGCCCCGCCGGCGGCTCGTGCCGGCCGCGGCCACTCTCGGCGCCCTCGCCCTCCTCGGCACCGTGCTCGACGCCTCGCGCCTGAGCGTCGTCGACGTCGACGCGGAGCGCGGCGAAGCGCTGCTCGCCACCTGGGAGGGCCCCGACGGCGTCGTCGCCGTCATCGAGCGCGCCGGGAACCGGCGCATCGAGATGAACAACTTCTACACGCTGGGCGGGACGGGCTCCCTCGAGCAGGAGCAGAACCAGGCCCTGCTCCCCCTGATGACGCACCCCGACCCGCGCCGGGTCTTTCTCCTCGGCCTCGGCACCGGCATCACCGCGGGGACCGCGCTCAGGCACCCGGTCGAGCGGCTCCTGGTCTGCGAGATCGCGCCCGACGTCATCGCAGCCGCCGCGACGTACTTCGACGCGGCGAGCGGCGGGCTCTTCACCGACCCCCGGGCGTCGGTGCGCGCCTGCGACGCCCGCAATCACCTGCTGGGGACGGCGGAGCGCTACGACGTGATCCTCGCCGACCTGTTCGTCCCCTGGCGGGCCGGCGTCGGCAGCCTCTACAGCCGCGAGCACTTCGAAGCGGCGCGCGACCGGCTCACGGCCGGGGGGCTCTTCGTCCAGTGGCTGCCGCTCTTCCAGGTGTCCCGCCGCGAGTTCGACCTGGTGGCGCGCACGATGCTGGCCGTCTTCGAGCAGGTGACGCTGTGGCGAGGCACCTTCAGCCCGGCGACCCCGTTCGTGGCGTTCGTCGGCGCGGCGGAGCCGACCCGGCTCGACCCCGTGGTGATCGAGCGCAACGGGCGGCACCTGAGCGGCGGCGCGCCGCTGCCCGACGCCACCGCGCTCGCGGTCACCCTTCCGTTCTACGCGGGGAACCTGTCGGCGGCCGAGGGGCTGATTCCGCCCGGGTCCGTCAACACCGACGACCGGCCGCTCGTCGAGTACCTGGCCCCGGTGACCCAGCGCGAGGAGCGCGCGGGGACGACGGGATGGTTCGACTCCACCGAGCTCGCAACCTTCCTCCGGCGCCTGGCGGCGGCGGCGCCGCCGGCCCGCGACCCGCACCTGGCCCTGCTGAGCGCCGCGCAACGGGACTTCGTGACGGCCGGCCTGAGCTACTACCAGGGAGCCGTCGCCAGCCGGCTCGGGCGCGACGCCGACGCCGACCGGCACTTCCGCGACTTCGCGGGACGCATCCCCATCGAGTTCCGCCCGCCGATCGACGTGGGAGACAGAGACGCCGACGTGGTCCCGTAGCTTGGCCGCCTCGATGCGGGGACGGGTATGGTGAAGTCTCGTATCCTCACTTCCTGGAACCCCGGATGCCGGCGAAGCCGACCTCCAAGAACCAGTTGACACTTCCCAAGACGGTGATCTTCGACTTTCCGGACACCCGTTACTTCGACGTCACGCAAGAAGACGGCCGGATCGTGCTCACGCCCGTGCGCATCCGTCGGGCCGACGCCGTGCGCAGGAAGATCGCCGAGCTGGACCTGTCGGGAGCCGATGTGGCGGCGGCGGTGACCTGGGCTCGCCGGGGTGAATGACTCCGCCGCGCACGTGGCTGGCTCGCCGGAGCGGCCCCGGTCACTGCACCCAGTGCTCGACCGGCTTCTCCAGGAACTCCTCCAGCGCGATGCCGTCGCCGCCGACGAGCAGCGTGCGCGACGGCCGGAACGCCGCGTCGAAGGCGGCCATTCCCGGCAGGGCGGCCGGGGACCGCCCGCTCTTCACCTCCAACGCGACCAGCTTGCGGCCCGCGCGCACCACGAAGTCGACCTCTCGGCCGCGGTCACGCCAGTAGAAGACCTCCATCGCGCCGCCGGCCGCCGCGTTGACGAGGTGCGCGCCCACCGCCGATTCGGTCAGCCGTCCCCGGAACTCGCGGTCCGCCCGGGCCTCGGGCGGGGTGAGGCCCGACAGGGCGGTCATCAGCGCCGTGTTGAAGACCTGCAGCTTCGGGCTCGACCCGCGCCGCCGCGCCGCGCCGCCGGCGTACTTGGGCACCCCGATGATCATCCCGGCACCCGCCAGCAGATCGAGGTAGTGGGCGAGGGTGGTTGTGTTGCCGGCGTCCTGCAGCTGCCCCAGCATCTTGGTGTACGACAGAATCTGCCCGGAGTACGCGCAGCCCAGCTCGAACAGCCGCCGCAGGAGGGCCGGCTTGTCGACCCGCGACAACAGCAGCACGTCGCGGGAGATCGTCGGCTCGACGAGGGCGTCGCGGACGTACCGCGCCCAACGGTCGGGCTCGCCGGCGAGCGCGGCCGCGCCGGGATAGGCGCCGTGGAAGAGATACCGGTCCAGCGACCAGCCGAACGCGGCCCGCATCTCGGCCAGGCTCCAGTGCGGCAGATGCAGCACCTCGAAGCGCCCCGCCAGGCTGTCGCCGAGTCCCCGCTGCACCAGCAGGGGCGCCGACCCCAGCAGCGCCACCTTGATCGGCCGGCCCGCGTGGGTGTCGGCGTCCCAGAGGCCCTTGACGACGTCGGACCAGCCGGTCACCTTCTGCACCTCGTCGAGGACGAGCAGGACGTCGCCGCCGCCGGCCTCGCCCGCGATCAGCCGCGCCGCCTCCCAGTGCGCCTGGATCCACCGCGCGTCGCGCAACGTCGGCTCGTCCGCGCTGGCGTACCGCGCCGGCCGCCCCCACCGCTCCATCACCTGTCTGGCGACGGTCGTCTTGCCGACCTGCCGCGCCCCTGACAGCACCTGGATGAACCGGCGCGGCTCCTGCAGCCGGCCCAGCAGGTCGGCCACCCGCCCCCGGGCGAACTCCACATTGCTCATGAAACTGAGTAATTATACTCTTTAATCTGAGTAAAATAAGTGCTTGCGGGGCGGCCCGGCGTCGTTCGCACGGCGTCGAGGAGGCGGGGCTCGAACACGCGGGGACCGGCGGCCGTCACTCGATGGCGTCGAGGAGGGCGGCGGTGTCGTCGGCGTCGTTGTACAGGTGGGGCGCGACGCGGACGGCGTCGCCGCGGAACGACACCGCGACCTGCCGCTCGTGAAGGCGCTCGGCGAGGCGCGCCCGATCGACCGAGTCCCGCACCCGCACCCCGAAGAGGTGGCCGCCGCGCCAACGCGGCTCCTCGACCCGGTGCCCGCGCTCGCGCAGGGTGCGGCTCAGGGGATCGGCCAGGGCGCGGCAGTAGTCCTGGATGGCGGGGACCGTCCACGCCAGCACGAGATCGAGGGCCGCGGCGAGCATGGGCAGGAGCACGAAGTTCGAGCGCTCGCCGACGTCGTAGCGCAGCGCCGCCGGCTGGTACTCGTCGCGATAGCGGACGAGCCCGGCGAACGCCTCGCTGCCGCGCCGGGTGATCCAGTTCTCCTCGATCGGCGTACCATGGTCGAAGGCGGGCCCGTACCAGGCCAGCCCCATCGAGTAGGGGCCGAGCAGCCACTTGTAGCCGGCGCAGACGAGGGCGTCGGGGCGGACGCGCTGGACGTCGAACGGCATGGCCCCCACCGACTGGGTCCCGTCGACGGCGAGGAGGGCGTCGCAGTCGCGGGCGCGCTCGCCGACCCGCTCGAGGTCGAAGAGGGTGCCGTCGGCCCAGTGGACGTGGGGCACCGAGACGAGGGCGGTGCGCCGGTCGATGCTCGAGAGCAACCGGATGTTCCACTCGAGGGCCCGGCCGCGGGCGTCGGGCGGCGGCGCCGCGACGGTGCGAAGCTCGAGGCCGCGCTCGGCGCACAGGCGGCGCCAGGCGTAGACGTTGCTGGGGAACTGCTCTTCGAGGACGACGACGTTGTCGCCGCGCGCGGCGGGGACGTTGCGGGCGACGGCAGCCAGCCCGTAGGACACCGACGGGACGATGGCCACGCGTTTCGGGTCGGGGGCGTTGACGACCCGCGAGAACAGGCAGCGCACGTGGTCGCTCTCGTCGAAGAAGTCCTCGGGGCGAATCAGGTGCGGGGCCGTCCGCCGGTCGATGCCGCGGATGCCGGCGGCCCGGACGGCGGCGGCGAGCGGCGCCATGAACGCGCAGTTCAGGTAGTGGACGCCGGCGGGCAACGTGAACGCGGAGCGCTGGCAGGAGATCATGGCGTGGCCCGGAAAGCGTCGCCGGTCGGCTCGGCCGCCGCCCCGGCCTCCAGCCGTCCGCACCGTTCCACGGCGCAGAGGCCTCGGCGGTCGTCGGCGTCGAGGCAGCTGGCGACGTCGCCTCGCCGATGTCGCCGAGGCGCAGGCCGTGATTCCCTTGCGGAAACGCCGGGGACACGACAAGGTACCGTCGTCAGAGCCCTGATCCGAGTATAGACAGGCCGCTTGACCCCCACAAGGGCGGGCCGGTCGAGAGAGGAGGCGTCGATGAACATGCCCGCGGGAAGGCTCATTCACCGGGGACGCGGCTCGCGGTACTTCTGCGCGGTGTTGGCGGGGCTGATGCTGCTCGGCGCGGGCACGGCGGCCCCGGCCCCGGCGGCCCCGCCGACGGGGGCCTCGCCTGCGGCCGCCCCGCCCCCGGCGGGGAGCCAGGAGACCGAGTCGGCCCTCGTCGCACGGGCGCGCGCCATCCACGACCGGGTGCTGACCATCGACACCCACGACGACATTCCCCTCGACTTCGCGACCGCGACCACCGACCCCGGGGTGCGCGGGGAGCGTCAGGTCGACCTGCCCAAGATGGAGGAGGGCGGCCTCGACGCCGGCTTCTTCGTCGTCTACGTCGGGCAGACCGAGCGAACGCCCGAGAACGAGGCGCAGGCCAAGGCCGACGCGATGACCAAGTTCGAGGCCATCCGCCGCATGGCCGAGCAGATGTACCCGGACCGCATCGCCATCGCCTACACCGCCGACGACTTCGAGCGCATCGCCGGCAGCGGCAGGTCCATCGCGGCCATCGGCATCGAGAACGGCTACGTCATCGGGCGCGACCTCTCGCTCATGCAGACCTACTACGACCTCGGCGCCCGCTACTTCGGCCTCGTCCACAACGGGCACAACGACATCGCCGACTCGGCCAACCCGCGGCCGAACCTAGGCGACGCCCCGGCCGAACACGGCGGCCTCAGCGCCTTCGGGGCCGAGGTCGTCGCCGAGGCGAACCGGCTGGGCATGATGCTCGACGTCTCGCACGCCTCGAGGGCGGCGATGCTCGACACCGTGCGGCTGTCGCGGGCGCCGGTCATCGCCTCGCACTCCAGCGTCCGGACCCTCGCCGACAATCCGCGCAACCTCGACGACGAGCAGCTCCTGGCCCTGCGCGACAACGGCGGGGTCATGCACACCGTCGCCCTCGGCGCCTTCGTCAGCAGCGCGGCGGCGGCCCGCGGCGACGCCATCCGGACGCTACGGGCGGACATCGGGCTGCCGCGGTTCGGCCCGGCGGACCCGGCCGGCCTCGACGAGGCGGCCCGCGGCGAGTACGACCGCCGCATGGCCGAGATCGACGGGCGATGGCCGGCCGCCGACGTCGCCACGTTCGTCGACCACATCGACTACGCGGTCGAGCTGATCGGCCTCGACCACGTCGGCATCAGCTCCGACTTCGACGGCGGCGGCGGCGTCGTGGGGTGGAACCACGCCGGCGAGACCTTCAACGTCACCCTCGAGCTGGTGCGGCGCGGCTACACCGAGGCCGAGATCGCGCAGCTCTGGGGCGGCAACCTGCTGCGGGTGCTGCGCGAGGTCGAGCGGGTGGCGGCGGCCAGCCGCTAGCCGCAATCGTCGCCAGCGGTTCCGCTTGGCCCCCTGCCGACTCGCCAGGAGTCGGCGCCGTTCCACGGCACGGACTCCTGGCCCGCTGCAGCGTCGAGGGCAGGCCCTGCGCGGCGACAGAGGTTCCGAGTCAAAACGACGGGCGCCAGGACGCTGCATCGTCGAGGGCAGGCCGGACGCCGGCGACCGAGATTCCGATGATCGAGACTCGCGGCTCACGTCCCGAGGCGGCAACCGCGCCGGGCCGAGACGGTGCATCGGCTCATGCGGCCGGACGCGGTCAGACCTTCGACCCGCGTACCGCATCGCTGAAGGCGGAAGATCGGCGGCTGCTGGCCCTCGTCGATGCCGCGCTGGAGCGGGCGCGGGCGTCGGCCGGGACCCACCTCGTCTGTCAGTCCGGCTGCACGCCCTGCTGCTTCGGCCCGTTCGCCATCACCCAGCTCGACGCCTGGCGTCTCCGCGAGGGGCTGCGCGCCCTGGCCGTGACCGAGCCCGGACGGGCGGCCGGGGTCCACGAACGCGCCGCGGCGGCGGTGGCGCGGCAGGCGCCCGCGTTCGGCCCCTGCCAGGAGGGCGTCTTCGCCACCGAAGCGGAAGAGGAACGGTTCTACGAGACCTTCGCGTCGGACCCCTGCCCCGCCCTCGACCCCGACTCGGGCGCCTGCACCGTCTACGCGTGGCGCCCGGTCGCCTGCCGCACCTACGGCCCCCCGGTGCGGATGCACGGCGACGACCTCCCCCCGTGTCCACTCTGCTTCAAGCGAGCGGCGCGGGAAGAGATAGAAGCGGCCCGCCAGACCATCGAGGCGGGCCACGTGCAGGACGCCCTGACCGATCGCGCGGAGCGGGAGACCGGCCGGCGGGGCATGACCACGATCGCCTTCGCCATCGCCGGCACGCCCGCCGAGGACCGGATATAGCTCTTGCCCGCTCGCCGGTCTCCCATCATCTGATCGAGCAAGTGGATCACGGACCCCGCCGCTACGCTACGCTTCCCAGCGCCCCAGCCAGACCCTCCCGCACGGGTTGACTCCCTCGCGCACTCCACCCCACCGTTGGGCCCACGCGTTTCTCCGACCCGCCGCGTCCGCCGCTCCCGACACTCGCTCGTAGTACAATTGCCCCGCCTGCCGGTGATGCCGTGCACAACACGACCAAACCCAGCTCCCTTCGTTGCGGCCCTTACCAGACCGCCGCGGATGCGTGCGCCGTCCGCCCGAGCCCTGCAAGAACGGTTCGCTCCCAACCCGGAATGGCACCATGCTGACCCGACTGCAGGTCTCCGGCTTCAAGAACCTCGTCGACATCGATGTACGCTTCGGCCCGTTCACCTGCGTGGTGGGCCCCAATGGCGCCGGCAAATCGAATCTATTCGACGCGATCCGGTTCTTGCACGCACTAGCCGGCCACACACTGATGGAGGCAGTCGCCTCCGTCCGCGACCAGGACAGTCGCAACGCCGATGTGCGTAGTCTCTTTCATCACGCCGCGGGACACCATGCCGACAGGATGTCCTTCGCCGCCGAGATGATCGTGCCGGCAAGGGCCGTCGACGACCTGGGTCAGGAAGCCAAAGCCAGCATCACTTTCCTCCGATATTCGCTGGAACTGGCGTACCGAGACACCGGTGACGGTCCAACGCCCGGATCTCTGGAAATCACCAAGGAAGAGCTGGTCCACATCCCCCAAGGCGTCGCCGGTAAACACCTGCTGTTTCCTCATCGCGCCAAGGACTGGCGCCGGTCCGTCGTGCACGGTGAGCGTCGCGTGCCCTTCTTCATTTCCACCGAAGAAAACGGCGGCCATCGCGTCATCAAGCTGCATCAGGACGGCGGCAGCAGCGGACGCCCGTTGCGCCGATCTGCGACCAACCTCCCGCGCACTGTGCTGTCGGTTGCGAACGCCGCCGAGAGCCCCACGGTAGTAGTTGCGCGGCGAGAAATGGAAGCCTGGCGAATGCTGCAGCTCGAGCCGTCGTCCCTCCGAAGGCCGGACGAATTCTCTGCGCCCACGCGCTTGGGAACCGATGGCAGCCATCTGGCTGCGACGTTGTACCGTTTGGCTCGGCATGCCGGAGCTCATGGCTACAACACTTCGATGGAGGAGAACACGTCTCGCACCTGCAGCCAGATAGCCATTCGCCTGAGCGAGCTCATCGACGACGTGCGCGACATCAGCATCGACAGAGACGAAAAGCGGGAACTGCTGACCCTGTATGCGCAAGATGGAGAGGGTACCCGTCATCCCGCCCGCGCACTGTCAGATGGCACCCTGCGCTTCCTGGCCCTGGCCGTCCTCGAGATGGACCCGGAGACTCAGGGCGTCCTCTGCCTCGAGGAACCCGAGAACGGCATCCATCCGGCGCGGATTCCCGCTATCCTGCAACTCTTGCGTGACATTGCCGTCGATGCGTCTGAGCCCCCGGGACCCGAGAATCCGTTGCGCCAGGTTATCGTCAACACACATTCACCAGCTGTCTTTCTGGAGGTGCCCGACGATAGCGTGGTTTTCGTGAAGACACAGGAAGCCATGGACGCGCAAGAGCACTTGTTCCGGAAGGCCCAATTCTACTGCCTGTCGGACACCTGGAGGGCCAGGGGCAATGGGGAACTGAGCGTCGTGCCCCGCGGCGATCTGCTCGCGTACCTGAACCCCGTGCTGCGGGACGTACCGAGGGAGGCCACGGCAAAGGAGCGTCGTGTCGTCGACCGTGAAGACCTGATGCCCCTCTTGCCTTTTCCCTCGCCCTTGTAGCTTCGTCGACTGAATGCAGTGATTCGCTTTACGCTTGTGGCTGACGGCTCGTCGGATCGGGCGCTTCTTCCGGTCCTCGTATGGCTGTTGCGGGAGCACTTCGGGAACATTCCCATTCAGCCGGCGTTCTCAGACCTGCGTCGTCTTCGGAATCCACCCGGGCAGCTCTTTGAACGCATCGCCAAGGGTGTCGAGCTGTATCCTTGCGACCTGCTCTTCGTGCACCGCGACGCCGAACGTGAAACGATGGACAAGCGTGAGGAGCAAATTCGCGAGTCCCTGGAAAGGTGCGCAATCGACGCGACGCTGCCGGTTGTTTGCGTGATTCCGGTGCGGATGCAGGAAGCGTGGTTGCTCATCGACGAATCCACATTGAGGAGGGCCGCGGGGAATCCTCTGGGTCGTCGGCCACTGCCCGTACCTGACCCGAAGAGACTCGAAGACCTGCCGGACCCCAAACAGACCCTCCATGAACTTCTGCGCCAAGCGAGCGACCTTCACGGCAGACGGTTGGCGCGCTTCAACCGTGATGTGAGGCGCCACGTGCATCGCCTGGCCGAGCAGATCGAGGACTTCCGTCCGCTGCGGGGATTGTCGGCGTTCCAGAGGTTGGAACACGAAGTGGTCGCCGTTCGCCAGAGCGGCATTCTCCCCGCACTTGACAGTGTTCGCTAGGCATTGGTGTTGAGCCTCTGTGCTCTGCCGGGTCCTGTCGTCGGTCCTGTACCGCAGGTGGCGTCCGCCCGCGAGCCGGCCGCCGGCGCCGTCGGCCGGCAGCACGGGCAGGCGGGTGTGCATATGGAGGTTCTCGTCGCCGATGCAATCGCCATGGAGCAGCGTCGGGTGATCGAGCGGGGTGCGATCGCCGTAAGCGGGGACTGCGGCGGCCCCACGCTCGCGGCGGGGTTCCCGGCGGCCGGGTGCAGACCGATTGGAGGAAGCCGAGGCCGGTCGACCTCAGTTCCGGCCTGCCGCCCCTTCGCTCGGAGTCGGAGAGGACACCAGCGGCGTCAGATGGCGTTGGCGACGGCGACCCGGCCTGGCTCGCCCCCCTGACCAACCCCGGTCTTCGCCTCGTACGACACGTTTTTTGTAGACACGCTACTTTATATAGCGTAGCCTATCTACATGACGACAGCTCCCGCGAGCAACCGGATCGAGCTGCTCTACGGCACCCTCGACCTGCTCATCCTGCGGACGCTCCTGTACGGGCCCTCGCACGGCCACGCCGTCGCCAAGCACATCCAGCGGGTCTCGGAGAACGCCCTGCAGATCGAGACGGGCTCGCTCTACCCTGCCCTGCACAAGCTGGAGAGGCGCGGCTGGATCGCGGCCGAGTGGAAGAAGTCGGACAAGGGCAAGCGCGCTCGCTACTACCACGTCACGCCGCTTGGCCGCGAGCATCTCACGGCGCAGCAGTCGCGCTGGGAGGCGCTGTCGGTGGCCATGGCGCGGGTGCTGCGGCCGGCCGAGCAGGAGTCGGGGCCGTAGGGGCGGGGCGGGACCGACGGGCGGAGGCGGCAGCGTCCTAGTGCCGCTCTGGCGTTGGGGTTGCAGGAATCGGGACCGTAGCCCGGCGCAGACGGCCGGCGGGTCGGTAGTCGGACGGGAGTCCGAGCCCGGCCGGCGACTCCCCGGGGAGGAGGCGGCGATGTGGCGACAGGTCTACGTTCGGCTGCGCTCGCTCTATGGCTGGCAGCGTCGGGAGTCGGAGCTCGACGAGGAGATCCGCTTCCATCTCGCGGAAGAGATGGACGAGCGCATCGCGACGGGGGTGTCCCCCGATGAGGCGCGCGCGGCGGCGCGGCGCGACTTCGGCAACGTGCCTCTCATCCGCGAGCTGACGCGCGAGACCTGGGGCTGGGGAGCCGCCGAGCGCCTGCTCCAGGACGTCCGGGCCGCGATCCGGGGAATGCGGCGCAACCCCGGCTACACCTGCGCCGTCGTCGTCACCCTCGCCCTCGGCATCGGCCTCAACGCGGCGATGTACGGAATGCTCTCCCGGCTGTTCCTCCAGCCGCCGCCGCACGTCGAGAATCCGGACGACATTCACCGCGTGTGGGTGCGCCAACGGTTCGACTGGGGGGCTTTCGCCGGCACCGTCGTTGCGAACGACTCGATGAACCGGGCCGAGTTCAGCGCGCTTCGCGACGGCCGGGACCGGTTCGGGGCCATGGGCGGCTATACGGCTCCGCGGGCCATGCAGAACGGGCGAGGTCAGGCGGCCGAGAGCCTCCTCGTCTCCCGGGTCTCGGGGGACCTCTTCGCACTGCTCGGCGCGCGGCCCGCCCTCGGGCGGCCCATCCTGCCGGAGGACGACCACCTCACGGCGGCGCCGGTCGCGGTGGTCGGCAACGGCTACTGGGAACGCAGCTTCGGCGGCGCCCGCGACGCGCTCGGCGCCACCGTCACCTTCGACGATGTCGCCTACGAAATAGTCGGCGTGATGCCGCCCGCCTTCTCGGGTCCCGACCCGAACGCGGCCGACGTCTGGTTGCCGCTGAGAGAGTCCAACTCCTTCATCACGGCCCTCGTGCGCCTCGCGCCGGGGGTGACGGTCGAGGCCGCGGGCGCCGCCGCCACCGCCGCGGTACGCGCGGCGCGGGCCGACTCGCCGTTTCCGGCCGACATCGAGGACAAGAAGGCGACCGCATTGCTGGGTCCCCTCCTGAGAACCCGCGGACCGGGAACCCTCTGGCGTGACCTCCGGTTGCCCCTGGTGGTGGGGGGCGTCGCCCTCGCGGTGCTTCTCATCGCGACCGCCAACGTGTCGAACCTGCTGATGCTGCGCGTCGCCGCGCGCCGGCGCGAGCTCGCCGTCCGCCACGCGCTCGGCGCGGGGCGATGGGGCGTGGGACGCCTGCTGGTGACCGAGAGCGTCCTGCTCGCCGCGCTCTCCGGCCTGGCGGCGCTCGGCGTGGCCGCAGTGGCCGGCCGGGTGCTGCGCGTCACGCTGCTCCCGCGTTACCAGTGGGCGGGCGACACGGTGGACGTCACCGCCATCGCCTTCACCGGCGGGGCGGTGCTGGCGGTCGGCCTCGTGGCCGCGCTGTTCCCGGCCCTGTACGCGGCGCGGGGCCGGGGAATCGAGAGGCTCGACGGCCTGCGGGGCGCCCGCTCGCTCGGCGCGCCGGTCCGGACCGGCCTCATCGTCGTCCAGGCCGCGCTGTCGCTGGTGCTGCTCGACGGCGCAGTCCTCTTCTACCGCTCGTTCGAGGCCGCGCGCCAGCTCGACATCGGCTACGCGAGGCAGAACCTGCTGACGGTGCGGCTGGGCGGCTCGCCGGCGACGACGCCGCTCAACGAGAACACCGTCGACGCGATGGAGGCCCGCGTGCGGTCCCTGCCGGGCGTCCTGGAGGTGGCGCAGGGAACCAACTCGCCGTTGGGAACCATCGGGGCGATGGGCGGGGTGCGCGCTGAAGGGCTCGACCGCCTCCCCCTCATGAGCGGCCCCTTCGTGAACCTCGTGACCCCGAACTTCTTCCGGGTGGCGGGCCAGCGCATCCGTGACGGCCGGGGCTTCACAGAGAGCGACCGCGCGGGCACGGAGAGGGTCGTGGTCGTCAACACCACGTTCGCCCGGAACGTCTGGCCCGACCGGAACGCCGTCGGCCGCTGCCTGTTCGTCGGGCGCGAGGCCACCGACTGCACGACCGTGGTCGGCGTTGCGGAGTCTCCGCTAGAAATGGGTCTGGAGGACACCGCCCGCGTGCCGCACTTCTACCTGCCGCTCGCACAGGCCGCGGCCCAACCCGCGACGGGAGAGCGCCTGAACGCGGGGCGCAGCCTGATCGTCCGCACCCGCGGGAGTCCCGCACCCACGGTGCCCCCGGTGCTCGCCGCCCTGGCCGAGCTGTTCCCGGATCTGCCGGCCGACCGCGTGCGAAACCTCACCGCCGTCTACACAGACCGCATCCGCCCGTGGACGATCGGGACCGGGCTGCTCGGCTCTGCCGCCCTGCTCGCCCTGCTGCTCGCCGCCCTCGGCCTCTACGCGGTCGTCGCCTTCGGCGTGCGCCAGCGCGAGCTCGAGTTCGGCATCCGGCGCGCCCTCGGCGCCCAGGCGCAGGACCTCCTTCGCCTCGTCCTCGCGCGCGGCCTCTCGCTGGCCGTGGTCGGCGTCGTCGCCGGGGGGCTGGCCGCGCTCTGGGCCGGCCGCTTCGTCGCGCCGCTGCTCTTCGAGGGCCGGAGCCCCCGCGACCCGCTGGCCCTCACCGCCGCCGCCCTCGTGCTGGTGACGGCGGCCCTCGTCGCGTCGTTCATCCCGGCGCGCCGGGCCGCGCGGGCCGATCCCCGCCAGGCCCTGCAGGCGGAATAGCCACCCGTGACGGTCAGCGCGGCCGGCGCCCCACGAACATCTCGTGCCGGCCCGGCTCCACGCCGGAGACCACGAGCGGCTCGCATCGGGGCTCGAACCCGACTTCGGTCAGGAGGTCCAGCCAGCGGTCGCGCGCGAACAGGCCCTCGACGTGCCGCTCGTGCACGCAGCGGACCGACCCGTCGCGCTCGCGCAGCAGGAACGCGAAGTCGGCGAGGTACTCCGTATCGCCCGGATCGGGATCCCAGACCCACTCCAGGTAGCGCAGCCCGCGCGCGCACCCCCCGCCGGCTCCGGAAGGCGGCCGCTCGTCGCAACCGCCAGCGGACGCCCCGGCCCGGAAGTTCTCGCGCACGTAGTCCGGCTGGAACAGCACGGCGCCGCCGGGACGGCAGTGCGCCCACGCCGTCTCCATGGCGCGCCGCAGGTCGGCCTCGGTCGTCATGTAGCAGACGGCGTCGTGGACGAAGACGGCGTCGAAGCTCCGGCCCAGGCGGAGCGTGCGCATGTCGCCGACCCGGTGCTCGCACTCGGGGTTGAGGGCGCGGCTGACCGCGAGCATCTCGGGCGACAGGTCGGTGAGCAGCAGGCGGGGGAAGCGCCGCTTCAGGTGCAAGGCGGTGTTCCCGCCGCCGCAGCCCAGCTCAAGCAGGGACTCGATCGGGCCGTCGCACGCCTCCTGCAACCGGTCGGCGTAGACGACGGCCTCCTCGGCGTAGTCCGCCTGGTCGTCGACGAGCGGCCACCACTCTGCGAGTTCGCTGTAGAGACGCATCGATCTGCCCGTTGACGACGGCCGCGCGGACTCGCCGATCCCGAGTCGTGTCGGGTGGATTCACACCGGCGCCAGCCCGCCCATCGTTGCCTTCGGCTCCGCTGGGCGCCCAACCAACCCTCCAGGAGTCCGCGCCCTTCTACTCCTGGCTCGAGCCCTCCACCGGCACACCGGGCGCGCAGTCGTCGGCCAAGCCGCGAACCGCGCCAGCGGCGGTCAATCGACGCCGAAGGCGAGCAGCACGTTGCCGGGCCGGCCGCCGAACGCGGCGTAGCCCGAGTTGACGTAGACCATGCCGCCCACGACCACCGGCCCGGGGCCGTTGATCGACCCGCCCCGGGCCTCGACGCCGTTGACCGTCTCGTGCTCGCCGTTGGTGTCGAACTCCCAGAGGACCGAGCCGTCGCCGGCGTCGTAGGCGCGGAACAGGCCGTCGTAGGCGCCCGAGAAGACGGCGCCGGGAATCGCGGTGATCGCCGCCAGCAGGGCCGGGCTGCACCCCTCGCAGACCGGTTCGTGGGGCTCGGCGAACCAGACCAGCTCGCCGGTCGTCAGGCGCACCGCGGCGAGGCCCCCCGGCTCGGGCGTCAGGTAGTCCGAGTTGGCGAAGTACGCCTTCTCGGGGTCGACCGCGAAGCCCCACTCGATGCCGCCGAGGGCGCTGCCCGCCCCGACCTGGTAGCGCCAGACGACGGCGCCGCCGCGGTCCGGGTCGAGGGCGTAGCCCGTCCCGGCCTTCTGGCCGATGACGAGGAGGTCGCGGCCGTCGGCCGTGGTCACCAGCACCGGCGACGCGCCGAAGTCGAAGTCGGGGCCGTCCTCCTCCGGGCAGTTCGGGTTGTCGCCGCCGCAGTTGAGGATGAACGCGTCGTCCGGCGTGAGCTGGTTCGTCCAGCGGACCGCGCCGGTGTCGAGGTCGAACGCGATGATGGCGTCGCTCGTGGCGGCGGCGGGCTCGGTATAGGCGTTGCCGGTCGCGGCGTAGACGACCCCGCGCTCGGCGTCGACGGTCGGCGCCGACCACACCGCCGCGCCGGACGGCCCCATGAGGTCGGCGCCGGCGGGGTTGCGCCCGCGCGGCGCCGGCGCCTCCTCGATGGTGTAGCTCTGCCAGACCAGCTCGCCGGTCGCCGCGTCGAGGGCGGCGATGCTGCCGCGGAACGTGCAGCAGGGATACCGCGGGTTGGCGGCGAGCAGCTCCTCCAGGGACGACACCGGCGCGTAGAGCCGGCCGCCGTGCTCCACCGGCGCCCCGGTGATGCGGGCCCCCGGGTGGGTCTCGACGTCCCGGCGCCAGATCTCGGCTCCCGTCGCCGCATCGAGCGCGTAGACGTTGGCCGCGAAGTCGCCGAAGAAGAGGGCGTGCCGGCCGTCGGCGAGGCGGGTGACGGTCATGGCGCTGCGGACGCCGCTCGCGGCCTCGAACGTCCAGTGGGTGCAGCCCGTCGCGGCGTCGAGGGCGTAGACGACGCCGCGCTCGCTGGCCACGAACAGGCGCCCGCCCACCACCGTCGGCTGCGACTGCGCGGTGGCCGAGCGCGGGTAGCCGAACGTCCACTTGAGCCGCAGGCGCGGCACGTCCTCCGCCGCCAGCCCGGCCTGGTTCGCCGGCTGGAAGCGGGCGTTCGTCACCCCCGCCCCCCAGCCGTTCCACCGGGGGCCGCCGTCCAGCCCCGGCCACTCCGCCGGCGAAGAGGCCGAGCAGGCGCCGTCCGGCGTCGCATCGGCCGGCTGGCCGGCGGCCGGTGCGGCGCCAGCCATGAAGCTCCATGCCACCGCAAGCACCGGGGCAACCGCGAGAGGTCTGCGCATCTGGATATCCTGGGTTCATTGGACGCGAGGAAGTCGAGTCCGGGGAATTATTGCTCGATATGCTCCAGCGCCGCGCTCCGGCCGCCGGACGTTCGCGGCTCGCGGCGCAACGCGGGGTGCTCATCGCGCGGGCTGCTAGAATGGCGGCGCGGAGACCGGCGTTCCGCGGCCGCCTGATTCCGGCGCCCAACGAGAGAGACGCGACCCATGCGCGACTTCCTGGCCCAGACCCTCGCGGAGAGCCCGACCCGCGAGTGGATGGTGTACCTGCTCGGCAACGTCCCCGGCCTGCCCCCGATCGCCCAGTCGTTCCACATCATGGGCATCGCGACGGTGGTCGCCTCGATCGTGATGGTCGATCTGCGCTTCCTGGGCCTCGCGCTGCGCGGCCACGACGTCAGCGAGATGATCCGGCGGCTGTTGCCGTGGACGTGGTGCGCCCTCGGCGTCAACTTCGTCACCGGCATGCTCTTCGTCCTCGCGCGGCCCGCCCGCTACGTCTACAACCCCATCGCCGTCTCCAAGTTCTCGTTGCTGCTCGTGGCCGTCGGGCTCGCCTTTTTCATCTACTGGAAGAACCGCAAGGAGCACGGCTACTGGGAGGAGTCGGAGGACCGCCTGCTCGTGGCCCGGCTCATCGCCGGCGTGTCGCTCCTGGCCTGGATCGGCATCATGCTCGCGGGGCGCTGGATCGCGTACTCGGAGTACATCACCGACCCCTTCCCGGTGCCCTTCCCCTGGGAGAGCCTGCAGGCGTACCCGTCCATCTGGCAGTGGCTGCAGGACCACCCCCTCTCGCAGCACATCGGCTTCACCTGGTGGTTCCCGGCGCTGGAGTCGATCCACGTGGTCGGCATCGGCCTCGTCGTCGGCACCATCCTGACCGTCGACCTGCGGCTGCTCGGCGTCGCGGCGACGCGGTACCCGGTCAGCCAGATCACCGGCAAGCTGCTCCCCTGGACCTGGGCGGCCTTCGTGGTGGCCGCCATCACCGGCTTCGGCATGTTCATGACCCGCGCGCCCGGGTACCTGGACAACGCCGCCTTTCAGATCAAGCTGCTGCTGCTGCCGCTCGCGTTCATCAACATGGCCGTCTTCCATTTCCGGACGTTCCGCGGCGTCGGCGCGTGGGACACGGCCGAGGAGCTGCCCCCGGCCGCACGCTTCGCCGGGGGCGCGTCGCTGCTGATCTGGGCCGGCATCGTGCTCGCCGGCCGCTGGACCGGCCACCTCATCTGAACACCACGGCCCGGGGCCGGTAGGGTCCGGGTCCCCGCGTGATGGACGGCCCGGCAGGTTGGCAGCGGGGCGTACGGGGACGCACGACGCCGGCATCGGGCGCGCGGCCGCCGCATTCCGAGGTTCGAGGCGAAACCGACAGACTGCGGCCGGCCCGGCCGGGCTGGCCGCCAGCCTCACGGGGCATGACCGATTCGGGCCGAAGCCCCGCCAGTTCCCAAATGTTCGGTAACTTTAATTCTGGACCGACTCGACAAACCCAAATGTGTTCGGTAACTTTATTTCGTCATGAACGAACACATTGTGCCGGGTCGCGGCCGGCCTCGACGCGCCGACGTCTACCGTCGCCTCGACGTTCAGATCGAGGAGCTCAGGGAGCGCATGGGCGGCCTGCCGACTCCGGTCGAGGCCGCCGACATCTGGCGCGACATCTGGTACGAGGAGGCCCACCACTCCACCGCCATCGAGGGCAACACCCTGGTCCTGAAGCAAGTGGAGCGGCTCCTCGCCGAAGGCAGGGCCGTCGGCAACAAGGAGCTCCGCGAGTACATGGAGGTGCGCGGCTACGCCGATGCCGCGGATTGGGTCTACCGTCAGGCAACCAGCCCGAATGGACTCGCACATCCCGAACGGATCCTGAGCCTGGAGGAAGTGCGGCACGTCCACCACGTCGCGCTGACTCCCGTCTGGCAGGTGGCGCCGCATCCGAGCGCGACTCCGCGCGAAGCCCCCGGCCGCTTCCGGGAACATGAGATCCACGCCTTTCCCGGCGGCATGACGCCGATCACATGGCCGCTCGTCCCCGCGGAAACGACGACCTGGATCGAACAGGTGAACGCCCTCGACGCGACGGACGCGATGTTCCCCGAGGCGCTCGCGGCGGCTCACTGCCGATTCGAGCAGATCCACCCCTTCCTCGACGGCAACGGCCGGGCCGGACGGCTGATTCTCAATCTCGTCCTCATCCGGCTCGGTTACCCCCCGGTGATCATCTACAAGCGCGATCGCGCCAGGTACCTGCAGGCGCTGCGCCGCGCGGACGCCGGCGAGTCGAGCCCCCTGGGCGAGATGCTCGCCCGCGCCATCCTGAACAGCCTCCACCGGTTCGTCATCCCTGCCGTGGCCGGGCCGGCGAGGCTCGTGCCCCTGGCCGCGCTGGAGACGCCCGACGTCAAGGCGGCGGCCCTGCGCGCGGCGGCGGAACGGGGCCGACTCCGGGCCACCAGAGGACCCGACGGCCAGTGGCGAAGCTCGCGCCGCTGGGTCGACGAGTACCTGGCGAGCCGTTACCGACGCGACTCGACCACGCACCGGGGCTAGTGTCCTGGCCGTGAAGTTCGCGAAAGCTCTGAATCGCGGTAACTGCCTGCAAAAACTAAAGTAATACCGCACAGAATCGTTCCACGAACCACGGTGGCGAGACACTAGGAGGGCGCCGATTCCGCACACTCGCGGCGGCGTCCGGCTGGCGCCCGAGCCGAGCCCCGGCGGGGCTCACTCGCTGCGCAGCGCGGCGGGGTGTCGAGGCGCGCGGCCCGCCGGGCCGGCAGGTCGCTGGCGAGGCCGCCGGCCGCTTCCCGGGGGGCGATCTCGACCCCTCCAGGTGCGGGAGTTGCGGAGAGTCGACCCTCGGACGGACTCACCGGGACAGCCCGACAAGCCACTGAAGCGTGTCCGGCACCTTCCCCTGATCGCGCCCGGAACAACCACGGGGTCGTGGCCCGCCCTCGACGATCGGAAGCGTACCGCAAAACGGCGCCGAGCGGAACGGACCGGTGGCAGGCGGCCGGATGCGTCGGGCGGCCGGGTTGACAAACTACCCACCGCAACGTACTAATTAGATAGTAGTCATGCCGCGACAGCGTCCTCCCCTCGCCGACCAGGAGCTCGAGATCATGCTGGTCGTCTGGGACCGCGGCGAGGTCACCGTTCGCGAGGTCTACGAGGCGTTCCGAGAGCGCCGGCCCGTCGCCTACACGACGGTGCTGACGACGATGCGGATTCTCGAGCAGAAGGGGCACCTGGAAGTCAGCCGGGCGGCGCGGGCGCACGTCTATCGGGCGCGGTCGACCCGCGAGGGCGTGCTCCGGGCCATGGTGCGCCACTTCGTCGACCGGGTGTTCGGCGGCGCGGCCGAGCCGCTCGTGCAGCACCTCGTCCGCGACAAGCGACTCAGCGCAGACGACCTGCGCGACATCGCGAGCCGGCTGAACGGGCCGGACAAGGACGATGACGGCTGAGCTGCTGGCGCAGAACGTGGTCGCGCACTGGATGCAGGCCGCTGGCGTGGCCGGGGTCGCTTGGCTCGGGGTTTCCGTCCTGCGGCTTCGCGAGCCCGGCTTCCTGCTGAAGTACTGGCAGGCGGTGCTCCTCGTCCTGCTGCTCGTGCCGTGGCTCCAGCCCTGGCAGCCGGCCGCGGCGACACCCGCCCACGGACCGCCCCTGGTCGGACCGGAGCGGGAGTCCGCGGCGACACCCGCCCACGGACCGCCCCTGGTCGGACCGGAACGGGAGCCCGCGGGCGTCGCCGGTGTCTCGTTTGCCGAGAGCGTCGTCGCCCTGCCCGCCGAACGGTGGAGCGTCGAGCCGTGGACGTGGGTTCTGGGGATCCTGGCCGTAGTAGCCGTCTTCCGGCTGGCACGGCTCGGGCTGGGCCTCGTGCGGCTCGGCCGTCTCGCCCGCTCGACCGACCGGGTCTCGCCGCCGGCGCCGGCGCGGGAGCTCCTGGCGCGGTTCCCGACGTCGGTCACCTTCGTTCATCCGCCGGATGTCCGGATGCCCTGCAGCTTCGGGCTGTTCCGCCCGACGGTGGTGCTGCCGGCCGCCTTCGACCGGCTCGAGCCGGCGTTCCAGCGCGGCATCGTCTGCCACGAGCTGCTGCACCTCGAACGGCGCGACTTCGCCGCGGCGGTGGCCGAGGAGGTGGCGGCGGCGCTGCTGTGGTTCCACCCCTGGGCGTGGCTGATCCGCGGGCGCATCCGCCTGCACCGGGAGCAGGTCGTCGATGCCGCGGTCGTGCGCCGCACGGGCGATCGGCGCGCCTACGTGCGGTGTCTGATCGCGCTGGCGGGGCACCCGCGTGCGTTGTCCCTCGCGGCGCCGATGCTGCGGCCGACGGAGCTGCGCGCCAGGGCCGATGCCTTGTTCGAGAAGGATCGAACGATGTCCAGACGAGTGTCGGCGGCGCTCGCGATTGGGCTGGGAGCGGCACTGGGTGCGACGGTCTGGATATCCGCGGCGACGGTTCCGCTGAGCGCCGCCGCGACGCGGACTCCACGGGACGCGGCCGCGCGGGGGCCGGCGCCGCAGGCGACGGGCGCCGGTCAGCCGGCGACCGGGGTGACGATTGCGATGGTCGCCGCCGCGCGGGGGTCGGCGCCACAGGCGCCGGGCGTCGGTCAGCCGCCAACCGGGGTGACGATTGCGCTGATTGGCGGCGCGCGGGGGCCGGCGCCGCGGGCGACGGGCGACGGGCGGCCGGCGACCTCCGCCTCCGGTCGTCGCCAACCTCGATCGACCGGCGCGGGCCAAGCGAGGCGGCGGACGGCGGCAGTCCTGCAAGAGCTGCAACAGACGGTTGCGGCCATGTCCGACCGGTTGCGGAACGACGAAACGGCGGGCGAACTGGTGCCACAGGTCACCGAGATGCGGCAACGACTCGCCGAGCTGAACGAGCGGCTGCCAGGCCACTGGCTCGGGGTCAGCATTTTCCCCTCCGGCACCGCGACGAGCGAGGAGCGCGTCGGCGTGAGCCGCGAGCGCGTGCGGAAGGCGACGCTGGCGGATCCGACGCGGAAGATGCCGCGCGCGGAGCGATGACGGCCGCAAGGTATCGGGAATCGCGTGAAGGAGAAACCATGACACCGTCGTTTCGTCCAGCCCCGCGACGTGACTCGTGGCTCGCACGCCGACTGACGCAACGCGTCCTCCCGCGGGACTCGGCCACGGGGTCACGAGCATTCGCGTTCAGGACGGCGGCCGCGTTGGCGCTGACGCTGGGGATGACCGGTTGCGAGGCGACGAGCCAGCCACCGGAAGGGGCGACCGGCCAGCCACCCGAAGAGGCGACCGGCCAACCACCCGAAGACGTCCAGCCCGAGGAACGCGAGGACGACGACCGCCGGCTGCGCAGTCTGCCGGCCTTCCGCGCCCTCGACACCGACGGCGACGGCGACATCTCGGCCGGCGAGATCGACGCGGCCCCCGAATCGCTCGCCTCTTTCGACGCCGACGGCGACGGACGGCTCTCGGCCGACGAGCTGCGGCCCCAACCCGGCGGCCCGCGCGTCTTCTTCGGCAGTCCGGCGAACCTCCCCGAGGGGAGTCAGGTCATGACGTTGGGCGCCGACGAGGAGCTGGATATCGCGGATCTGCCGCCGCAGCTCCGCGGAGCCTCCTGGCTCCCGCCGACGGCGACGGGGACGGCACGGCTTCAGGGATGGAGCTCCTCGCCGCGATGATGGCCGCGCAGGGCGAGTCGGGAGATGGGGAGCCCGGAAGCGCAGAAGGGCCGGAAGCGCCGTCGCAGGAATCCGGAACCGGTGGCGAGGCCCCGCAGGGACGGGTACCCCTCATGGCCACGCTCGACGCGAATCAGGACGGCACGGTCTCGGAGACGGAGATCGAATCGGCGGCGCAGTCGTTGCGCACGCTCGACACCGACGGCGACGGGCGCATCTCGCCAGAAGAGCTTCAGCCCGTCTCGAGCGGCGGTTCCAGCGACAACGATCTGCCCGAGTGACGCGGCGGCGGGCCGTCCCGCCCTCTACCCTCGACGCGCGGCCGCCGGTGGCCGCCAGTGCAGAGCGAGAGCTGATCCCAGCTCCGTCGCGGGACCGGCTCGCGACGAAACGCCGGCGTGGCATCAAGCATGGATACGCTGCTTCGGGATGTCCGCTCCGCGGCGCGGCGGCTCGCCGCCCAGCGCGGATTCACCCTCGCCGTACTCCTCGCCCTCACCCTCGGCATCGGCGCCAACACTGCGATGTTCAGCGTCGTCCACGCTCTGCTCCTGCGGCCCCTGCCCTATCCGGACCCCGAGCGCATCGTGCGGGTGGGAGAGTCGATGAGCGATCGCAGAGGAATGCTCACGAATCGGTCGATGCCCCTCCTCCAGGACGCCGAGGCGTTCGAGCACCTCGCGGCCTACCGCGAGATCTCGCGGCAGTGGGCGGGGCCGGACGGCTCGGTCACCCTGCGCGGCGCCACCGTCTCGCCGGCGCTGTTCCCCCTGCTGCGGGCGACACCCCACCTCGGGCGGCTCTTCACCGAGGGCGAGGCGCGAGAGGGAGCGGACGGGGTCGTGCTGCTGAGTCACCGCGCCTGGACCAGCCACTTCGGATCGGATCCGGGCATCGTGGGGGCCGTCCTGGCTCTCGACGGCGATCCGCACACCGTGGTCGGCGTGCTGCCCGAGGGTTTCCATTTCCCACACCCCGACAGCGAGCTCTGGACACCCTTCGTCGTTCCGCCGTTCACGCCGCCGGCGGCAGCGGACGCGGGGCAACCGCGCATGACGGTCATGATGGCCTTCGACGCCCTTGGGCGCCTCGCGCCGGGGGTGTCGCCGGAACAGGCGGCGGCCGAGGCCAGCACTCGCCTGCAGAGCGCCAGCGAGTTTCCCGTAATGGCCATCGGCGGCGGACGGGAGGGGGAAGGGCCGTCCGAGAACGCAGTGCGGGTGGCGCCGTTGCTGGAAGAGATGGTCGGCGCGTATCGGCCGGCGCTCCTGGCCCTGACTCTGGCGACCGCCCTCGTGCTGCTGATGGCCTGCATCAACGTGGCGGGGCTGCTGCTGGCGCGGGGGGTTGCGCGCCAGCGGGCGCTGGCGGTGTGCGCCGCGCTCGGCGCGAGCCGCTGGCGCCTCGTCCGCCAACTGCTGACCGAGAGCGTGATGCTGGGGGCGGGCGGCGGCGTGCTCGGGCTCGCCGCGGCGTCGATGGTGCTGCGTGCGGCGCCAGCGCTCGTTCCCGGCGACGTCGCGCGGCTCGACGAGGTGGGCGTCGACCCCGTGACGCTCGCGTTCACCTTCGGGCTGTCGATCGCGACCGGGCTGCTGTTCGGCGCCACGCCGGCCCTCCGGTGGTCGCGGCTCGATCTGGCGCGTACCCTCGATGAAGGGAACGAGCAGTCGACGGGCGGCTTCCGGCTGCTCCGTTCGAACCGGGCGCGCGCCGTGCTCGCCGTGGCCCAGGTAGCCCTGGCCCTCGTGCTCCTGACGGGCGCGGGACTGCTCTTGCGCAGCTTCGTGGAGCTCGTCACCGTCGATCGCGGCTACGACCCGGCCAACGTGATCGCCGCCGGCATCCGGAACCCGGACATCACGTTCCGGCCGGACATGCCCCCGGAGTCGATGCTGGCGGCCGGCCGCCGCTTCCAGACATCGCTGGTGGAAGGGATGGACCGGCTGGCCGTGCTCCCCGATATCGAAGCGGTGGGGGTTTCGTCACGCCTGCCCCTCGCGTCCGACGGCGGGAACGCAGCCGTCTTCCGGGTGGCGGGCACCGCGCCGCCGACCGACCCGCGGGACCTCCAACAGGCCCGGGTCAACGTGGTCAGCCCGGGCTACTTCGACGTGATGCGATTGCGTCTTCGGAGCGGGCGCGCGTTCACCGGGCTGGACGGGGCCGAGAGCCCGCTGGTGCTGGTGGTGAACGAGACGCTCGCTCGAGAGCTCTTCGGCGGCGAGCCGGCCGTCGGACGGCGCCTGCTGCCGGTCGGCGCCGGCCCCGCACCGTGGGAGGTGATCGGCGTCGTGGCCGACGTCCGCTACACCGGGCTGGCCATCGACGAGTCGCAGGCCGAGGCATACGTGCCGTTGCACCAGCTCGAACACGCGGGGCTACTGGTCGGCATGTCGTCCTTCACCTCGGTGGTCACCGTGCGGACGACCGGCGATCCGGCGGCCGTCGTTCCGTTTCTTCGCGAGGCGGTGGCCGCGGCGAATCCGGTCGCGAGCATCGACGACCTCATGACGATGGAGGCGAGACTGTCGGCGGCCGTCGCGCAACCCCGCTTCTATGCCGCCTGCGTCGGGTTCTTCGCCGGCCTCGCACTGTTCCTCGCCGCCTTCGGCATCTACGCCCTGCTCAGCTACACCGTGTCGCAACGCCGCCGCGAGATCGGGATCCGCATGGCCCTCGGCGCGCAGCCCCGCGCCGTCGTGACCCTCGTCGTCCGCCAGGGAGCCGGGCTCGTCGCGGCCGGGACACTCCTCGGCCTGCTCGCGTCCGCCGCGTCGGTCCGCCTCCTCGACAGCTTCGTGTTCGGCATCGCCACGGACGACCGGTTGACGCTCGTCGCGGCCTCCCTCGTGCTGGCCGGCGTCGCGCTCCTCGCCTGCTGGCTGCCGGGCCGCCGGGCGGCCCGCATCGACCCAATGGGCGCCCTCCGGGTGGAGTAGGTTGTCACCGCGCGCGGCCCGCGCCCGTCACGCCGCGGCCGACGCCGCGGGCTCGAACTTCCGCCGGTAGTAGCGGGTCCAGACGATGATGGCGGGAATGCCGATGGCCGTCGGCAGGAGCCACGGCACGACGGCGAGCGGTCCCGCGAGCTCGTAGGCCCAGAGGCGCTGCGCCCCGAAGACCGCGAACGCGGTGTGGAACGCGATGCCGCCCCCCAGCATCGACCCCAGGTGGCTGTAGAACCAGCCCATGCGCCGGGCGCCGGGGCGGCGCATCAGCCGCAGCATGCCCGGTCCCGTGAAGAGGCCGATGGGGCTCAGTCCCAGCAGGATCGGCGAGGCGTCGGACCACACCCCCAGCGCGAACGCGATGACGACGACGCTGCCGGCGATCGAGGCCCAGGCGAGGGCCTCGTGGAAGGGCGTCCGCAGCGTCTCCGGCGACCGCCTGGTCGCCACCACGCGCACCGCGTGACGCACCGTGGCGAAGGTCACCACACCGAGATAGCCGAGGAAGAGGGCGAAGCCGTAGGACTCGGGCCGGTCGGCGGGGCCGATGCCCTGCCACTGGTAGGCGACGATGCGTCCCGCCGACGCGGTGACCGCGGACAGCGTCACGACGTACGCGCAGTACGTGAAGACGCGGCCGGCCTGCACGTGCACCCGGCCGCCCTTCCTGGCGAACAGGGGGACCCAGAACGCCGCGAGGCCGACGAACCCGGTGGCGACGTGGGCCAGGACCAGGGCTTCCATCGCCAGACTCACGATGCTCGTCATAGCAGATGCTCCATCTCTTTCCAGGGTTCATCGTGCGCCGCGCCACCCGCGTCGCGCGAGGGCGCCAGACGCCGGTCGAGCGCGGCGAGCGTCTCGTCGCACCAGGCCACCTTCGACCCGATGGAGTGGATGCCCATCCGGAGCGCCGCGAAGTGGTGGAAGCCCGCGTCGCCGTACCGGGCGGGGTCGCTGCCGTGGGCGGCGGTGACCTCCCGTTCGACCGCCCGGAGCTGCGCCAGCCAGTCGGCCAGGTGTCCCCGGAGCGCGGTCATGAACGCGCGGGTCTCGCGCAGGTCGCCGAGGGCGTCCATGAAGTAGAGCTGGGCGAGGTACGCGAACCGTTCCGTCCCCACCGCGGGACCGCCGCGCAGCCAGCGCAGCAGCTCGTCCCGGCCCTCCTCCGTCAGCGCGTAGACCCGGCGGTTCGGCCCCTTCGGCGACGGCTCGACCCGGCTGCTGAGCATCCCCCGCTGTTCCAGGCGCTTGAGGGTCGGGTAGATCTGGCTCAGCTCGGCCGACCAGAAGTGCCGCACGTTCTCGCTGAAGGCGTTCCCGAGGTCGTATCCGGTGGCCGGCTCGCGGAGCAGGCCGAGGAGGATGTGGTCGAGGCTCATCTGCTATACCAACAACTATATAGCTACTATATGAATACATCTATAGCATGTCAACATTTCGCCGATCTCGACGCGGAGAAGGTCGAACGGGCTTGGCTCGGGCACGATGCCGGGTCATGAAGAAGACCGCCGTTTCACTCCCCGACGACCTCTTCCTGTCGGTCAACGACCTCGCAAAGCGACAGGGGATGTCGAGGAGCGAGCTGTTCGCGGTCGCCCTCGCCGATCGGTCAACGACCTCCGCAAAGCGACAGGGAATGTCGAGGAGCGAGCTGTTCGCGGTCGCCCTCGCCGAGTACCTGGCCAGGCGCCGCGAAGCAGACATCACGTCGAAGCTGAACGAGGTGCTCGCCGACGAGCCGAGCGGCCTCGACCCGGCGCTGCGGACCGCCCAGGCGCGAAGCGTCGGCCTTGGAGGGCTGCGGTAGCCGCCCCGGGAGGCCGCGGGCTCAGCACTTCTCGACGAGGAGGTCGAAGTCCTGGCCCACCGCCAGCGAGCCTGGCAGGACGTCGAGCCGCTTCACGAGGCGGCGGTAGTGGAAGTACGGCGGCCAGGACCGAACCGAACGGTGATGCGCGGCGATCTCCGCGTCGATGCGGGCGGCTTGCTCCGCCCACGTCGCCGGAGTCGGCCCTCCCCCCTCGGCTGCGGCGGGCCGGTCCGGCGGCGCCAGCGCCTCGCGTTGCGCCCGGCGCGCGCGACCGCGCCAGCCGGGCACCACCCCGAGGGCCCGCAGGCCCCGGCGTATCCCGATGGATCGCAGACGCAGCACCCGGAACCCGACGCCTTCGAACAGGCGGAGCAACTGCACCCGGGAGAAGAACGACAGGTGCGCCTGGCCCAGCACTGGCAACTCGTCGTCCTCGCGCGCTGCCGACGCGCGATGCAGAGGCCGCAGGTCGGCTCCTCCGTTGGGAGTGACGACGCGCAGCCGCGCCCCCCGGCGCATGATGCGCCGCGTCTCCTCCAGGTGCCGCCGCGGGTGAGTGACGTGCTCCAGCAGGTCCTTCTGCAGCACGTAGTCGAAGGCGTCCGAAGGCAGGCCGGCCTCCTCCAGGGTTCCCCGGTGCACCGCGGCCCCGAACCGGTCACGGGCGTACCGGGCCCCGAACGGCGACACCTCGACGCCCTCGACCTGCCAGGCGGTGATCGGCTTCAGGGCGGCAAGCAGGAATCCGAGGGCGCTGCCGACCTCCAGGAACCGACCCGCAGGCGCGATTCGCCGGAGCTCGCGGGCGAGGAAGTACGCGTCTCGCTCGTAGCGCTGCCGCTGGCGTGCGTACCCGGCAAAGCCGTGCGCGGAAGTCGAGTCGAAATAGTCCGCGCCGTAGAGCGCGTCGAGCGCGGCGGGCGGGAGCCGCGGGCGGACCTGCCGGAAGCCGCAACCGACGCACTGCCGGATCCACACCGCCCCGACCCCGTGCAACCCCGCTTCGACGAGCGGACGCATGTCGCCGGCCGCGCCGCAGACGTCACAGGGATCGGCCATGCCGCGAGAATGATAGCTCTCGCGACGCCGAACGCCGGCCGCGCCCTCGACGCCGCCCCGCGCCGCCCGATGGGAACCCGCGGCCCGGAGCAGAACCGGCCATGCCGCGAGAATGACGGCGCTCGCAGCGCCTAACGCCGGCCGCACCCTCGACGCCGTCGCGCGCCGCCCGGCGGGCGCCCGCGGGCCGGAGCAGGAACCGGCCATGCCGCGAGAATGACGGCTCTCGCAGCGCCGAGCGCCGGCCGCGCCCTCGACGCCGTCGCGCGCCGCCCGGCGGGCGCCCGCGGGCCGGAGCAGGAATCGGCATGCCGCGAGAATGACAGCTCTCGCAGCGCCGAGCGCCGGCCGCCCTCGACGCCGCCCGCGCCGCCCCGGGGGCGCCCGCGGGCCGGAGGTCGGGTAGGATCAGGAGAGACTTCGAGCCCGATCCGCAACCATCCCATTGCCGGGCGCCCTGCCGAAACCCCAGGCGCGCTGCGCGAGACCCCGGCTCCGAACCATCGACGTCGACCCATGCCGAGAGTCCTCACGATTCCCGCGCTCGCGCTGTGCCTCGGGGCCGGCGCCGGCGCCAACCTCCATGCCCAGTCCGGCGCCGGCTTCCCGATGGGCCCCCACGGGCCGGACCGGCCGCGCACGGACTCCACGGTCGCCGCCTCCGGCGCCGGCTACGCGGCCCTCACCGGCCGGCCGCGGGTCCGGGCCACCCGCACCGACGCGCCGCCGGCCATCGACGGCCGCCTCGACGACGAGGTGTGGCGCACCGCCGCCATGCTCTCCGAGTTCGTGCAGCAGTCGCCCCTCGACGGCGCGCCCGCGACCGAGGACACCGAGGCCTACATCGCCTACGACCGCGACCACGTCTACTTCGCGTTCTACCTGCACTACGCCGACCCCGGCATCATGCGGGCCAGCCGCGCCGACCGCGACACGACGTGGCAGGACGACCTGATCACCGTCTACCTCGACCCGTTCCTCGACCAGCAGCGCAGCTACGACTTCGACCTCAACGGCTACAACGTGCAGGGCGACGGGGTGATCAACGCCGGCCAGACCCAGGGCGGCCCGATTCCCATCGCCGACCGGTCTTGGGACGCCCTGTTCTACAGCGGGGCGCAGATCGTGGAGGACGGCTACACGGCGGAGATGGCCATCCCGTTCAAGAGCTTCCGCTACCCCGAGCAGCCGCCCGGCGCCGAGCACCGCTGGGGGTTCCAGATCGTGCGGGAGATCAAGGGGAAGGACCAGGAGAACGTGGTATGGGCCCCGATGTCGCGCGACGTCCGGAGCTTCATGGGGCAGATGGGCGTGCTCGAGGGCATGACCGACCTCTCCACCAGCCGCAACCTCGAGATCCTGCCGTCGTTCACCGCCATCGGCTACGAGCAGTTCGAGCGGGGCACGGGCGCCCTCGCCGACCGGGGCACGGACCCCGAGATGGGCCTGAACGTCAAGTACGGCATCACGTCGAACCTGACCGCCGACTTCACCGGCAACCCCGACTTCTCGCAGATCGAGTCGGACCTGCCGCAGATCGAGGTCAACCAGCGGTTCCCCCTCTTCTTCCCCGAGCTGCGGCCCTTCTTCCTGGAGGGCGCCGAGATCTTCGAGTTCCCCTCGCCCGTCGACCTCGTGCACACGCGCACCCTCGTCGACCCGAACGTGGGGGCGAAGCTGACGGGCAAGGTCGGGAACACGACCCTCGGGGTGATGGCGACCGACGACGAGGCGCCGGGCAGGCGGGGCGACCCCGACGAGCGCGGGTTCGGCGAGAACGCCCGGGTGCTGATAGGCCGGGCGCGCTACGACCTCTACTCGGAATCGCACGTCGGGACCCTCGTCACCGACCGCGAGTTCCTCGACGTGCACAGCCGCGTGGCCGGCGCCGACGCGCAGTTCCGGCTCGGCCGGGCGAGCCGGCTGAACTTGGTCGCGTTCCGGTCGCAGCATCGGGACGCGCAGGGGGTCGAGCGGGAGGGGCCCATGATGGGCGCCTTCTTCCAGCACGAGGGGCGCCACCTGACGGGTTCCCTGTTCGCGGCGCGCATCGATCCCGACTTCCGCACCGACGTGGGGTTCCTCCAGCGCGTGGACCAGCAGATTGGGAGCACCAACGTGGGATACCGCTGGTGGCCGGAGAGCTGGATCATCAACTGGGGCCCGAGCCTCCGCTACCGGGTCAGCTACACCCACGCCGGCGTCCGCGAGGACGAGGAGGTCGACGTCGGGCTGAACATGAGCTTCACCCGGAACGTCAACGTCACCGCGAACGCCATCCAGGCCCACGAGCGGTTCGGGGGCGTCGACTTCGACCGCCGTAACTACAGCCTGTCCACGTTCGTCAGCACGAGCCGCCTGTTCTCGCTGGGCGGCAGCCTGCGGTGGGGCGACGAGATCTACTACGTCGACCGCGAGAACCCGTATCTCGGGCGCGGCCACAGCGCGACGCTGTCGGCGACCATCCGGCCCGCCCCGCGGTTCACCTCGCAGCTCAACCTCGTCACCAGCCGGTTCTTCGACGTCCGCGGCGGCGGCGACCGGCAGGTGTTCGACGTGCGCGTGCTGCGGGCGCTCTCGACGTTCACGTTCACCGACCGCCTGCTGCTGCGGAACATCACCGAGTTCGACTCGTTCCGCGGCACCCGGGGCACGAACCTCCTCCTGACCTACCGCATCAACGCCCTGACGGTGTTCTACTTCGGCTACGACGACCACTTCCGGCAGGAGGACGCGCTCGACGTCCACGATCCGAGGTACTTCGAGCCGACGGCCTTCCGGCGCACGAACCGCGCCCTCTTCACCAAGCTGCGGGTGCTGTTCCGCTACTGACGCGAAAGCGGTGGGAAACCGGAAGCGGAGGCGCCCCCTGGGCCGCGGGATGCCCGCGCCGACCGCCGCGGGGAGGCGCGGCGCCCTCACTCGGGCGGTGGCAGGACGGGCCTCGGGCGGGGCCAAGCGCCTCCCGTGAGAAGGAGCCTCGCCGAACCCTCCCCGGTGAGGCTGCCGGTCCTGCACGCAGGAGTCGAACCCGCGTGTCTTGCGACCGGGCTCGGGCCGGTCACGCGGCCGCCAGACCCTCCCCGGTGAGGCTGCCGGTCCTGCACGCAGGAGTCGAACCCGCGTGACTTGCGACCGGGCTCGGGCCGATCACGCGGCCGCCAGCTCGACGGCCGGTCGAAAGAGACCGCCCGGCGCGCGGTGATACCATCATCGACGGTACCATCTAGCTGCAGCAGCGCCGCCTCGCGGCGGCGCATGGGTCCGAGGTCATCCCGTGAAAGCGTCGCGCGCCCCGCAGATGTTCATCACGTCCCTGCGCCTCCACCATTGGCGCAATTTCCGGGGACCGGTGGATCTGCGCCTGCGTCGGCGCGCGTTCCTCATCGGACCGAATGCGTCCGGGAAGTCCAACGTCCTCGACGCCCTCAGGTTCCTGCGGGATACCGCGGGGCACGGCCTGAAGCAGGCGGTCCGGCTGCGCGGCGGCATGGGCGAGATCCGCACGCTGCAGGCGAGGACGCCCGCCGGCATCAAGGTGGCTGTCGACGTCGGCACGGACGACGCACCCCATCTGTGGACCTACAGCCTCCGGTTCCGCAACCATCCGAGGAAACACCTGCCCGAAGTCATGGAGGAAAAGGTCCACAAACAGGGCAACCTGATTCTCAAGCGGCCCGATGCGGCGGACAAGAAGGACTCCGAGCGGTTGGCGCAGACGTATCTGGAGCAGATCGTCGTCAACCAGGAGTTTCGCGAGCTCGCCGAGTTCCTCAAGTCCATCCGCTATCTTCACATCGTGCCCCATCTGGTGCGCGATCCCGAACGGTCCATCGGCCGGCACGACGATCCGTTCGGCGGGGACTTCCTGGAGAGGGTCGCCTCGACCCCCGCCAAGACCCGCGATGCGCGGCTGCGCAACATCAACAAGGCCCTGAAGATCGCCATTCCACAGTTCGACAGCCTGACGCTGCAGCAGGATGCAGGCGGCCGCTGGCATCTGGAGGCGCGCTTCAGCCACTGGCGGCAGAGCGCGGCGCGCCAATACGAGCGCTCGTTCTCGGACGGCACGCTCCGCCTGATCGGATTGCTCTGGTCCCTGGCGGAAGGGGGCGGCCCGCTGCTGCTGGAAGAACCCGAGCTCGCGCTGCACGACGCCCTCGTGCGGCACCTGCCCCGCTTCATGGCGCGAATGCACACGAAGTCGGGCCGGCAGGTGCTGATCACCACACACTCGGCAGCGCTGTTGGCCGACGTGGGAATCGGCCTCGACGAGGTCCACGTGCTCGCTCCCGACTCGCAGGGGACGGAGATCAAGGTCGGCAAGAGCTATCGGGACGTGCGAGCCATGGTGGAAAAGGAAGGGCTGTCGATCGGCGCCGCCCTTCTGCCCAAGGCAGCGCCGGCGCACGCCGACCAGTTCAGCTTCGACTTCTGAACCTCAATGGCGCATCGGGGGCATGAGCCCGTGTCGTTCGCGGTGGAAGGCATCGTCGATCAGGCTGTCGTCTTGAAGCTCTTCGAGGCGTCGGGCGTCGCTTCCGGCACGCCCTACGTCTGCGACGGGATCGGCAACCTGCGCCAGCGCCTGGACGGGTTCAACGCGGGTGCGCACTACTCGCCGTGGTTCGTGCTCTGCGATCTCGACCGTCACGACTGCGCACCGGGGTTGCGCAGCCGCCTGTTCGGAACCATGCAGGCCGAACGCATGGAGCTGCGAGTCGCGGTTCGAGCCGTCGAGGCTTGGCTGATGGCAGACCGGCAGGACTTCGCGAGCTTTCTCGGCGTCCGCGTGAAGCGCATCCCTCGCGAGCCGGAACGGATCGCCGATCCCAAGCAGGCGGTCGTGGAGCTGGCTCGCGAGTCGACCAGGCGCATCATCCGCGACGGGCTGCCGCCATCCGAAGCGGGAGGCCGCCGCGTCGGGCCGGCGTACACCGACGAAGTGATCCGCTACGTCCGGCGCCGATGGTCGCCGCAGCGGGCGCGCGCCGCCTCTCCGAGTCTGGCGCGGGCGTTCGAGCGATGCGAGACGTTCTCGCGTCAGGGAACGTGGTCATGAGCCACAACGTGGCCAACACCGCGCTGCACCCCGGCTCGAACGACCCCGGCTACGAGGCCTACTGGCAGACGCCCGACATCGTGGCCGCGGACCAGTGCCAGGGGTGTCACCAGGCCGATCCGTTCATCCACTCGCCCTGGGCGGACCAACTGAGGCATCCCGACAATCCCGCCGAGACCCTGGTGCCGGTCCTGGCCGGCCCGGCCAATCCCCGCCCGCCCTACTTCGTCGTCGGCGAGGAGTTCTCGCAGCCCGTCACGGCCGAGCTGCCCGGCAACCGGTGCACCACCTGCCACCGGCCGCAGTGCGACGACCGCTTCGCCATGCCGTTGATCGACCTGCAGATGCCGGCGCCGTTCGACCGGTACCACTACAGCGAGGACTTCGCCGAGGACCGGCGGGCGCTCCGCGAGTGGTGCGACGAGCTCGGCTCGCGCTGACGGCGGAGGGGCGACCGCATGCGCCGCCGCCCGCGGCGCGCCGCCGGAGACGAACTGCAGCAATGAGGCCGGGGAGCACCGATGCCCTCGAACCCTCGGTCGTACGCGACGGACGGGCGAGCACGACGACCAAGCCGCAGCCCACGGGGGTCGTCATGCTCGCCGGCGGCCTCCCGCCCTTCTACGGGGCCGCCGTCACGGTGTGGGGCACCGATGCCCTCGAACCCTCGGTCGTACGCGACGGACGGGCGGGACGAACCAGCAGGGCCGCAGCCCACGGGGGTAGATGCTCGCCGGCGGCCTCCCGCCCTTCTACGGGGCCGCCGTCACGGCTATCATGGAACCAGCAGTCTGCGCAGGAGCGCGCGGACGTTCTCGAGGGTCGGTTGGACGGAGGTTGGAGCGGCCAGCGACGCTCGCGACCGGCCGATCCGCCCGCCGACGGGCTCGATCGGTTGCACGCCGGCGATTGACGAAGGTAGACGAAGACAGAGGTAACGCCATGAGATCACGCATTCGCCTGACGGCGCTCGCCGTCCTGTTCGCGCTGCTGCTCGTTCCCCAGACCGGAGCCGCCCAAGGGCTGGTCCGGGTCGAGCCGGAAGAGGTGGGCATGTCGTCGGAGCGGCTCGACCGCCTGAGCCTCGCCCTCGATAGCATGGTCGACGAGGGCCGGCTCGCCGGCGCCGTCACGATAATCGTCCGGCGCGGCAAGATCGCCTACCGCGAGGGCATCGGCTACCGCGACGTCGAGGCCGAGTCGCCGATGCCGTCCGACGGCATCTTCCGCATCGCCTCGCAGACCAAGGCGCTGGCCAGCGTCGGCGTCATGCTGCTGCAGGAGGAGGGCAAGCTGCTGATCACCGACCCGGTCGGCAAGTACCTCCCCGCGTTCGCGGAGACGACGGTGGCCGAGCCCAACGACGAGGGCGGCTACGACGTGGTGCCGGCGCGCCGGCCCGTCACCATCCGCGACCTCCTGACCCACACCGCCGGCATCAGCTACGGCATGGGCCTGCTGGGCGCCCGCGGGCCGGTCGCCGACGCGTGGGCTGAGGCGGGCATCACCGGCTGGTACTTCGCCGACCGCGACGAGCCGGTGGGCGACACGATGGCGCGGCTCGCCGAGCTGCCGATGGACGCGCACCCCGGCGAGCGGTGGATCTACGGCTACAACACCGACATCCTGGGCGCGATGATCGAGAAGATCAGCGGCCAGACCCTCGGCGCGTTCCTCACCGAGCGCGTGTTCGAGCCGCTGGGGATGAACGACACCCACTTCTTCCTGCCCGACGGCAAGCTGGGCCGGCTCGCCACCGTCTACTCGTCGGTCGGCGACGGCGGCAGCTTCGAGCGGGCCCCCGACCCCGGCCACATGGTGGGCCAGGGACACTACGTCGAGGGTCCCCGCAAGGCCTTCTCGGCCGGCGCCGGGCTGCTGTCGACGGCCACCGACTACGCCACGTTCCTGCAGATGATGCTGAACGGCGGCGAGCTCGACGGGACGCGCATCCTGTCGCGCAAGACCGTCGAGTCGATGCTGAGCGACCACCTCGGCGGCATCCCGTTCCGCCCCGGCCAGGGCTTCGGCCTCGGCTTCTCGATTACCCACGATCCCGCCGCCGCCGGCCTGCCCGGCTCGGCCGGCGAGTTCGGGTGGGGCGGCGCCTATCACTCGACCTACTGGGCCGACCCCGAGGAGGAGATGGTGGTGGTATACCTGACGCAGATCATCCCCGCCATCGGCCTCGACGACCAGCAGAAGGTGCGGTCGCTGGTCTACCAGGCGATCGTCGACTGACGACGTCGGCGGCCCCGGGAACCGCGCGCTGGCGCCTCGGGTCACCTCGAGGCGCCAGCGGGCACCGGCGCCTCGGGGTCGCGCCCGAGCCGCCGCCGCGAAGGAGACACCGTTGACGAAGGACGAACTGATCGGGAAGCTCAACCAGGACCTCGCCGACGAGCTCGGCGCGATGATCCAGTACATCCTCTACGCCGCCCGCGCCACCGGACCCTACCGGCCCCAGCTCTCGCAGTTCTTCCTGGCCGAGGTCGCCGACGAGCAGATGCACGCCCAGTTCCTCGCCAACAAGATCGTGTCGCTGGGCGGGAAGCCGACGACCGTGCCCCGCGAGGTCGCGCTGCCCGACGGCAACCGCGCGATGCTCGAAGCCGTCGTCGAGGCCGAGGCGCACGCCATGCGGGGCTACACCACGCGCGCGCAGGAGGCCGAGGCCTACGGCGACAAGGGCCTCGCGGTGCAGCTCGAAGACTTCATCCGCGACGAGAGCACCCACCTGGAGGAGACCGAGCGCATCCTCCGCGACTGGCCGCTGTAGGCACGGCCGCTCGCGGACCTGTGGCGCCGCCAGCCGAGCGCGGCACCGCCGCCGCGGGCGGCTTGGCCCGCCAATCGTCGCCTGGCGCCCAACCGACCCTCCAGGAGTCCGCGCGGTTCTACGGCACAGACCCCTGGTCTCCACTGACTGAACAGAGCCGACCCGCCAATCTCCGTGGCACGACGGTCTCACTTGTGAAGTTCTGACAGGCACATCTCCACGCCGACTATCGCCCGCCGGCCGGCCCCGGGACGTCCCTGTTCCCACGGTGTGGCACCGCTCGCGCGGACGAACACCGCGAGCAGGCGCTGATCGACGAACGGCCGGAACGCCCGGACGCCCCAACGACGCGCCCCCCACGACGGTCCCCATGAGCCTCATCCGCCTGCGGCAGGTCTCCAAACGGTACGGGCGGAAGCAGGTGCTCCGCGACGTCTTCTACCGCCTCGCCCCCGGCGACCGGACCGGACTGCTCGGGCGCAACGGCTCCGGCAAGACGACGGTGCTGAGACTGATTCTGGGGCGGGAGGAACCGTCCGGGGGCGAGATCGAGGTGGGGGCCGACCTCCGCATCGGGTACTTCTCGCAGTTCTCGGAGCTGAGCGGCGAATCATCGATAGAGTCGGTGCTGCGGGAGGTTTTCGAGCCGATCCGGCGGATCGAGGCGGACCTGGCGGACGTCGCCCGCGCGCTCGAGGAGGGCGCCGCCGGAGACCGTCAGGACGGGCTGCTGAAGCGGTACGAAGCCCTGACGGCCGAGATGGAGCACCGCGACGGGTGGACGTACGAGCACCGCATCGACAATGCGCTCAGCCGGCTGGGGTTCAGCCGTCGGCACCGGACGATGCCGATCGATCACCTGTCCGGAGGATGGCGGAACCGGGCGGCGCTGGCCAAGATTCTGCTCGAGGCGCCGGATGTCCTGCTGCTCGACGAGCCGACGAACTTCCTCGACTTCGACGGGCTCGCGTGGCTCGAGAGCTGGCTCACGCAGTTCAGGGGCGCCGCCCTCGTGGTCTCGCACGACCGGCACTTCCTCGACCGGGCCGTGAACCGGGTCGTCGAGATCCAGAACCACCGGTTTCACGAGCACGACTGCGGGTTCGTCGAGTTCGTACGCCGCAAGCGGGGGAAGACCCGTCACCTCGAGCGGGAGTTCCGGCACGAGGAGGAGCTGCTCGCCTTCGAGGCCGAGGCCATTCAGGACCGGCGCGAGGCGGCCCGGAACCCGAGCCGGGCCCTCGCCCGACGGCTCGCGAACATCCGCAAGCAGCAGGCGCCGCGCGAGGTCGACACCATCGTGACGGGCATCTACCGGGGCATGCGCACCGCCGACGAGCTCTGCGAGGTGACTCAGCTCTCGAAGCGCTACGGAGAGCAGACGCTGTTCGACGGTCTCGACTTCACCCTGCACCGGGGAGACCGGCTGGTGGTCGTCGGACCCAACGGCTGCGGCAAGACGACGCTGCTGCGGGTGCTGCGGAACGAGGTGGCGCCCGACGCGGGCCGCGTGCACTGGAAGCTCGGCGACCCCTGGGTCGACTACAACGTCGTCCTCGACGGCCTCGACCCGAAGGCCACGGTGACCCGGAAGGTCAACTTCGAGGGGCTCGCGCACCGGGCCCCGCGCAAGCAGGTCCACCGGTTCCTCGAGCTCCTGCAGTTCTCCGAGATGGACCTGCAGCAGGAGATCGGGACCCTCTCGGGCGGCCAGCGGTCCCGCGTCGCCCTGGCCCTGTCGCTGCTGTCGGGGGCCCCGGTGGTGATTCTCGACGAACCGACCAACCACCTCGACGTCACCGCCACGCAGGTGATGGAACGGGCCCTCGTCCACTTCCCCGGGGCGGTCATCGTGGTCAGCCACGACCGCTTCTTCATCGACAAGGTGGCCACCCGGCTCCTCGTGTTCGACGGCGGCGGCCGCGCGTCGACCGTCAACGCCAACTGGACCCTCTGGCAGGCGGGCCGCGGCGCCGGCGCCACGACGTGATGCCGCCATTCGTGGACGCTGCGGGGCCTCACGCCGCTCAGAAACCGAACGACACCGCGAGACTCCGGCGTTCGGGCGACAACACCGGGGAAACGGCAAGACGCCGGCTCGAGGGCGCCTTGCGGTAGACGACCTGCGAACCCCGGTGCAGGGAGTCGAGTCCCATGCCCGCAGCCATGCCGGCGCCCCCGTACAGGAGCGAGGCGGGCAGCACGAGGCCGGCCTGGTGGAGCTTCCCCCCCTTCCCGAAGAGCCACACGGCAAACGCCACGCCGGAAGCGAGCCCGATCGCGCCGCCGTTCTTCAACGAGTCGCGCTCGGGACGTCGGATGACCGAGATGTCGGCCTCGTCGATGTAGCGGCGGAGCCCACCGGTCTGCAGGGAGAGCGCGGCCGAGGACAGATCGACGAGCTGCCCGCGCAGTTCCTGACCGTCGCGGTCGGTGACGGTGATGCGGTCTCCCTGATTGAGCTGGAGCGCCAACCGGTCGAACGAGAGGCTCTGGGCCTCGGCGAGCGACGCCGTCACCGTTGCCGCTGCGAGAACGAGAGCGATTCGAGTCATTCCGTCCCCTCCTGGTTGCGGGTGTCGAAACGTCCAGCGCGGTGCTCGGGGCTCGTCGACCTCCCTCAGAAACCCAGCGACACCGAGACGCCCTGGCGTTCGGGCGACACGACGGGAGAAACCGCGAGGCGCCGGTCGGAAGACGACGCGCGGTAGATGACCCGCGAACCCTGGTGCAGGGAGTCCAGACCGGCCCCGATGCCGGCGCCAGCGGCGCCGAACAACGTGTACCACGGCATGACAGAGGGATCGGTGGCACAGCTGCGGCATTCACCAGCGACGAGAATCACGGCAAGGGCCACGCCGGACGCGAACCCGACCAGCGCCCCGTTGGTGAGCGAGTCGCGCTCCCGGCGCTGGATGACGGAGACGTCGCCTCGGCTCAGGTCGCGGCGAAGTCCGTCGGCCTCCAGGGCGAGCGTCGACGAGGACAGATCGACAATCCGCCCCCGCAGCTCCCGGCCGTCGCCGTCGGTGACCGTGACGGGGTCTCCCTCATCGAGCTGGAGCGCCAAGCGGTCGAACGAGACGCGCTGAGCCTCGGCGAGCGATGCCGTCACCGCCATCGCCGCCAGAACGAGAGTGATGGTCCGCATGATTCCGCTTCCCTCCCGGGAGCCAGCGGCCATCGCCGCCGTTTCACCGCGGGCTCCCTGCTGTGGACGTCGAAGTCGCTCGAGCCGCATGCTCCCGCGCCGACGACGCCCTGGTGTTCCGCCGCATCTGACTGGACATGCGTCAGGCGGTTCGAAACGGGGTCATCGGGCGGCCGTCGCACGGCGCCCCGACAAGGACAAGGAAGAAAGTGGTGCTGGCGCCGTAACTCGCTTGACGAACGGGGTGGTCCGCGCGTTGTGGCTCGCGCGACGAACGGAGGAAGTGGTCCAGACGCCGTGGCTCGCTCGACAAATGGAGTGGTCCAGGCGTTGTGGGCTCGCTCGACGAACGGAGGAGGTGGTGCTGGCGCCGTAGCTCGCTCGACGAACCGAGTGGTCCAGGCGTTGTGGCTCGCTCGACGAACGGAGGGAGTGGTCCAGGCGTTGTGGCTCGCTCGACGAGAGGCCGACCGCCCGGCCGCGCCTTCGGTCGGCGGTCCCCCGCCTTCAGTCGGCCGTCCCCCACCGGTAGTCGAGGCGCGTGTAGTAGAACCCGCCGTCGAAGCCGAACGGCGTGGAGGGCGGATAGCGGTTGCCGAGCCGGCCCGCGTTGGGGTTCATGTCCGGGTAGGTGCTCAGGAGGTTCCGGGCGCCGACCGCGAACGCGACGGCGTCGCCGAGGGGCCAGGCGAGCTCGAGGTCCACGACGGGCTTGCCGCGGTAGCGGTGCGTGTCGCGCCGGTCGTACCAGCCGCCGTAGTAGCTCAGGCGGGCGAGCAGCGTGCCGCGGCCGACGGACTGGTCGACGGCGGCGCTCCAGCGGGTGTCGGGCAGCGCCTCCTCGAGCAGGCGGATGCGATCGACGATCTGGTCGGGATTGAGCAGGGCCGGATTGAAGTCGGTTGCGGCCGTGTCGGTGTGGTTGAAGACGAAGCTCAACGCGGTGGCGCCGCCGAGGGCGGGCGGGGTCCAGGCGGCGACGACGTCGACCCCCTGGGTCCGGGTCCGGAGGTCGTTGGTGAAGAAGCGGAAGTTCGACAGGTCGCCGGCGCTGGCGACGCCCTCCGCGACCAGCCCGTCGACCTCGGCCGCCTCGAGCGCGAAGAACCGGCTGAGCGTGAGCCGGTCGGCCAGATCGATGCGGAAGTAGTCGGCGGTCAGCGTGAACGGGCCGCCCTCGGCCACGGCGCCGACGCTGAGGTTGACGGAGCGCTCGGGCGTGAGGGGGCGGCCGCCGCGCAGCCCGGCGACGGCGGAGGTCGAGGGGATGGTGCCGTTGTTGACCAGGTCGTCGAGCGCCAGCACGTACTGGGTCGAGACGTTGAACGCGTTCTGCTGGCCGGGGGTCGGGGCCCGGAACCCGGTACCGAGGCTGCCGCGCAGGGCGACGCGCTCCGACACCGGGACCCGGGCCGAGAGCTTTCCGTTCAGGGTCGCGCCGAAGTCGGCGAAGTGCTCGTAGCGGGCGGCGGTCCCCACCATCCAGTCGCGCGAGGCGCCGCGGAGCTCGACGTCGCCGTACACGGCGGCGTTTACGCGGTTCCAGATGCCGGCGGCGATGGGGCCGAACCCCGGCGACCCGTTGGAACCGACGCTGAAGCCCTGCGCGGCGTAGGGGCCCTGCCGCCAGGACTCCGGCTGCCCGACCCCGATGCGGAACTGCTCGTTCCGCCATTCGACGCCCCCGGCGACGTGGACGCGGTTGCTCAGGGCGCGGCTCAGGTCGAGGTTGACGCCCACCTCGCGCTGTCCGTAGAGGCCCGTGTCGAACGTCGTGGGCGTCTCGGGGCCGAGCGAGGCGTTGACGGTGTTGCGCATGGAGAAGTCGGCGGTGTTGGCCCCGGCGGTGACGCTCGCGTCCCAGAGGACACCGCCGGCGAGCTGCCCGCGCAGGCCGCCGACCACCGAGGCGTCCTGCGCGACGCCGCCGAAGCGGGGCGTGAACCCGCCCGGGAACCGCTCGTGGAACGAGAAGCAGTGCGGGTCGTCGAGGACCGCGCGGAGGGCGGCCGGATCGGGAACGTCGCCGGTGACCGCCACCGTGGGGCAGCCCGCCGAGCCCTCGCCGCGCGCGGCCAGCACGTCGCCGACGAGCAGGGTGCGGCCGCCGTCGCCGCTGAACACGCCGCCGCGGGTGTTCGGGTTCCGGAAGTAGAAGAACGTCAGCACATCGCGGCGCGCATAGCCCGCGTGGCCGTAGGCCTGCACGCCGTTGGCGAACAGGTGGCCGAGGTTGGCGAAGAGCTTGAGGTCGTCGTCGACCTCCGGCGACCCCCACTGCTGGGCGGGGTCGCCGACGTCGCGGTTGCCGGCCGCGACGAGGCGCGCCGCGTCGGCCCGCTGCACGCTGCGGTCGGTCGACGCCGTGTTGCCGTACTCGAGGCTCAGGTTGGCGAAGCCGGTCCGGCCCAGCGGCAGGCCCGCGTTGGCGGCGACCGCGTACTGCCGGCCGTCGCCGGCGCCGCGCGTCCCGCTGCGCACCTCGACGCTGCCGCCCGAGCGGTCGTCCTTGAGCAGGAAGTTGAGCACCCCGGCGATGGCGTCCGACCCGTACTGCGCCGCCGCCCCGTCGCGCAGCACCTCGATCTGGCGCAGGGCGATGCCGGGGATGGTCGAGATGTCAGCCCCCTGCGCGCCGTCGGCGACGCCGTTGCCCAGCCAGGAGATGACCGCCCCGCGGTGGCGCCGCCTCCCGTTCACGAGCACCAGCGTGTGGTCGGGGGCCATCCCCCGCAGGCTCGCGGGACGGACGACGGCGGCCATGTCGCCGTCCTCCTGCGGGTTGACGTGGAACGACGGCAGGAGCACGCGCAGCTGGTCGGCGAGATTCGTGCCGCCCTGGCGCACGACGTCGGCGGCGGGGACGACGTCGATCGGCACCGTCGACTCGGTGACCGACCGCGGCTGGGCGCGGCTGCCCACTACGACGACGTCCTCGACGAACTGCGGCGCCGCCGGCGCTGCCCGATCGTCCTCCCCGGGATGCTCGCCCGGGGGCGCCGGCCGGGTCCGGGCCGGGTCGTCCTGCCCGGCACGGCCGGCCGGCGGCGGCGCTGCGGCCTGCCGGACCTGGGGCACCGGCCGGGTCCGGACCGGGTCGTCCTGCCCGGCACGGCCGGCCGGCGGCGCTGCGGCCTGCCGGCCTTGGGGCACCGGCCGGGTCCGGGCCGGATCGTCCTGCCCGGCACGGCCGGCCGGCGGCGGCGCTGCGGCCTGCCGGACCTGGGGCACCGGCCGGGTCCGGGCCGGGTCGTCCTGCCCGGCACGGCCGGCCGGCGACTGCGCTGCGGCCTGCCGGCCCTGCGCCGGCACAGGAGCCACGATCGCCAGGACGAGGCTCGACGACAGCAGCATCCGCACCAGCGGCGGCATGCGTGCGCCCGCCATCAATCGGTCCTCTGCTCCGGCCCGGCCGGCAACCACGCGACCGCGCATCTCACGCCGGCTCCCGACACGACGCGGGGCGTCCCCGAGCGAGCGGCCAGCTCGCCGCAACCCTCACAGCTGCCACATCAGCCACAATTGCGCGACGTTGTCGCCCGCGTCCACCCCGAGCTTGTTCCGCCAGTACTGGTACTCCACGCCGAGGAAGAGCTCGCCGGCGTGGCCGGTCATCGCCTTGCCGACATCCCAGCCGAGCTGTGGCTGGGCCAGGAGAGAAGCCCTGACGGCGTGGCCCAGCTCGTTGGTCGAGGCGCCCTCGTACTTCGTGTGGCCGGCGAAGAGGAACGACTGTGAACCGACGTCGAACCCGGCGCCCCAGTTGACGTCCATGATGAAGGCGACGCCGGTCCGGGGGGCCCCGCCTCGCGCCACCCCGCTGCTCTTGTCGAAGGCGGCCCCGAAGTCGGTGTTGAGAAAGAAGAAGCCCGGCACGTCCCACGAGAGCCGCCCCCCGGGCACGACCTTGAAGATGTCGGCCTCGTTGCCGAAGTTGAGTCCGCCGATGAGGGCCACGTCCCGGAGGGGCCCGGCGCCGATGGTCCGGCCCGACACCCGGCCCAGGCTCAGCGTCGGGTACCACTCGCCGTACATGCCCTTCTCGTTGAACCCGTCCGCGCCGCCGTCGTCGGTCCAGTCGAGGAAGAAGAAGCTGTCGCCGAGCGACCAGCGCGACGCGTTCTGGAAGGTGAGGACCGACGCGTAGTGCCGCTCTCCCGTGAACGGGTTGACGAAGTTGCCGTACTGGTACTGCAGCTCGGTCTGGGCCGCCGCCCCGGCCGGCGCGGCCAGCAGGAGCACGAACGCGGCCGCCGCGCGGCGCGAAGCGATGCGGACGAGATCCATCGGGGCAAATGATACCCTCGCCGACGCAACGGTGGCGGGCGGCACCATGCGCCATCGGTCGCCCGAGATGCTGGACGGGCGGCCGGCCGACAAGGCGGACGAGGCCGCCGGAGGCCCCGTAGCGGGGGCCGCACCAGAGCGCCCAAGCAGGGAAGAAGACGGCCACGAAACGTGCTAAGATCAACAGAACAAAGAAGATCGACGATGGCCGAGCAACACCGAACGCCGATCTCCGACGACCAGCGAGTCAACTGGCAGCGCTGGGTGCGACAAGAGGCGAGACGGCGGCTTCGCGAGGAAACCGCGAACGAAGAGATAACGCTGTCACCGGCCGAACACTTCCCGGCGCAATCGGGATGGTTCCGGAACGGCGACGAGAACGCCCGGACCCGCGCGGCCGGCGAGCCGTGCCCGGCGCTCGACGCCCTCGTGCACGGGTCGTGCAACGGGTGGCGGGAGAAGCCCACGGCGGGCGAGGTGGAACGGGTCATGAAGGCAAGAACCCGGGGGCCGAGGGCCGATGCAATCGCCCGAACGGTCGCCACCGAATCGAGCCGACTGCTGATCATGAAGGCGGAGCAGGAGGGCGGCTACAGCCTGCAAGACCTCGCATGGTGGATCCACGAGCTCAAGCTCCCGGCGTGGGAGTTGATCCGCTGGCTCAACGCGATGAGCACGGGCTGGATGCAGCAGCAATCGAGAACACGCGACCTCGGCCTACAGTGAAGAAGCTCACGCTGCCCGAACCGGCGGCCCAACTCTGGCTCGCGACGCGAGACGTCCTCAACAAGCTCGGACCCGCCCAGGCACCCTGGATCCCGTACCTCGGCGGCGGCACGATAATCGCGGCCCGAATCGGACACCGCGAGTCCACGGACATCGACGTCGTGGTCCGCGACACCACGTCGCTCGCGCACCTGATCCGCAACGACGACATGAACCTCGCGGCCCGGCTCGAGGGAACGCCAATCCAGGAGACGACGACGCAAGTCAAGGTCCAGATGCCGAACGGCATCATCGACCTGAACCTGGCGCCGGTGAGGCCGAAGAACGGAGCCGAACGCGTCGTCATCGCCCGGCGACCGCAACACGTGCTCTCGACCGCGCAAATCCTGCGGGGAAAATTCGAACGGGCCGCCCGCCCCGGACCCGTCCGGGACGTCTACGACGTGATCAGATTGTCCCAGGAGCGCGACAAGGCAGGAGAGCTGCTCTCGGCATACGGCCTGCTCGACAACGAACGCAAGCAGGAGATCGAGTGGACCTGGGCCCACTGCGACGAGCACTACCGGGACGAGGCCGAGAAGTACCTGAAGCTGACCGAGACACCGTGCACGGACCTCCGCAAGCTGGGCTCGACCGGCGCCGACGTCCTCAGGGCGCACCGGATGGCCCGGGTCGTCATCGAGCTCCACGGCGACAGGGTGCTCACGGAGCGGAGAAGTCGAGGCGGCACGGTCTTCACCGACGAGACCCACATCGAAAGAACGAGGGCGCTCCACGCCCGAAACGGAATCGAGGAAACGCTTGACGCGAGCGGACTGTCGAGCCGGATCGTGATGCAGCGCATCGCGATGTGCCGTGGACAAGGCCGCAACGGCGTGATATTCGACAGCGAAGACCCGGCGCCCGCGGACCGGTTCACGGGCAGGAACACATCAATGAAGCGCCACGGCGCCCCCGCACAAATACCTGCTGGCCGAGACTGACGCCGCCGGGGCGAATGCCTCGTCGACGCTGTCGCTCATCGTCGTCTGCGTATCGGTGAGTGGCGCGTTGCGCAGGCTGGCCTCCACGGCGGCCCACCACCTGGCGGCGCGCTGCTGGAGGTCCATCTCGCGGACCCAGTCACAGGACCGGACCGGCAGGAGAGCCGGCGCGGGATGCTCGATCGCCCGGTCCGGCTTGAGGCCCTCGTAGTAGCTGGCCCCGGCGACCAGTCCGATGATTGCGATCCCTGCGCCCAGCATCAATGAGCTGGCGGACTTGCCATCCGGCCCTGGCGCTCGGGGTGGTGTCTGACGCGGGTGTCGGTCCGGCTCCCGCGCTACGTATGGGTGGGTCGCCGTCTGGCCGGCGGCGGTCGGGTCCTGCCCGGCCGTCGTCCGTGACTTCGGGTCCCCGGTCGTCGCCGTTCGTGGTGGTCTCCAAGTGGTCTGACGCGGGTGTCGGTCCGGCTCCCGCGCTACGTATGGGTGGGTCGCCGTCTGGCCGGCGGCGGTCGGGTCCTGCCCGGCCGTCGTCCGTGACTTCGGGTTCCCGGTCGTCGCCGTGCGTGGTGGTCTCCGGGTCGTCTGACATCGCTACCTCTCGTCGAGTCGGTCCGTCAGCCGATCGGTGAGCAGCATGGCGCCTCGACGCTGCGCGCCATGGCGCCGAAGGCCATCGCCGCGTTCACCAGGAACGACGTGTCGTGGAGCATCTTCCAGAGCCACAGGGTCATGACCACCAGGCTGGCCGCCAGGAGATGGCCTGGAAGCTGTTGTTTTCTCGGCATCTCCCCCTGAGCCGGTCGCTCACGTACCGGCGCACCCAAAGCGATCAGCCAGCGAGGTCGTCGGTGCTGTTTCGTGCGGGTGCGCACGATCTGTCGGGGTGCCTTCCCCGGATGCTGCCGGCTATCGGTGTGATGGTCAGCACTTGACCGCCTTCGAGCGCGGTCGTCGATTCGTCCAGGATCCGTCTCGGGTTCCATCCCCGGGCCTTCAGGGCGCTGTTCAGTCCATCGGCTTCGAAGCGTTCGCGCGCCTCCGCGGAGGTCCTGTACACGGCCTGCCGTTCGAAAGTGTCGCTGCCGTACCGTACGGCGATGGTTCCCGGAGTCACGTCAATCGTCATGAACTCGTACCGGGTTTCCGTGACGGCGGTCTCCGCGTGGAACCCGGGGTTCTCCTGGATGTGCCTGTACTCCGCGGGCACGTCTCTCAACTCCGCTTCAGCATCCTTCCGGTAGTCGTCGTTCTGCGCGCTCCACGTCCAGGCGGCGGTTCTGACGAGCCGGTCCGGCCGCGCGTTGACGGCGATTGCGAGCGCGCCCCGCGCGCAGCGGTAGGCGACGGCCATGTCGTACAGGTCGCGCACCGGGGCACCGAAGCCGCGGTGGTGAAGTTTCGAGTAGAGGATCTGCGCCGTGCTGAGCATGGTCGCCCGCACGACGGCGTCGCCGCAGGTGAGCTCGGTCAGCTCCTGGCCGGTCGCCGGCGTGAGCTCGTCACCCAGAACCTCGACCTGCCGCTCGCCGAACTTGAACCGCAGGGTGCCTTCGGATTCGATCGTCGTGGCCCCGGCCACCCGCATCTCACGCCAGAGGTCGGGGTTCTCGGCTTCCGTGAGCCGGGCGAACTCCGTCTCGCTTCCGACGATGATGACGAAATCCTTGCTCCAGCGGTGCTGCCAACGTGCTGCGAGGGCGCTGCCGCCCCCGATCGCCCAGCCCGCCTCGCCCGGCGTGTGGGGTGTCACGTGGCGGTCGAGAATATCGTGGCTTCTCGCGAGCAGGTCCGCGGCGGGTTCCGGGAAGGTCAGCCGTGTCATCGCGCTCGCGCCAGCCGGTTCAGTTCCCGGTTCCTGGCCGGGTGTCGGTGGGCGTTCCCCGTCCGGTGGATGGCCGCGATCAGTTCGCGCAGGGTGTAGGCCTCCTCGGCGCAAGCCAGCAGGATCTCGTCGATCGGTGCTTCGCGCAGCCACATGCCGATGATCGTGGCTTGGCGGTCGGTGGGGTCGGTTGCGCGCACCGCCTCGAAGAACTCCCGCGTCATCGGCGGCCACCGCCAGCCGGCGCAGCTCTTCGTGATTCGCCGCCCGACGGCGGCGCTCGCCGGTCCGGTCTGCTCTGCCGGGGTCGGCATTCCGAATCGTGCCCGGTCGTCGGCGGTGCCGCGTATGTCCGTGAAGGCTTCGGGGGGAGCGAGGACCCCGGGTTCGTCGTCGCGGTCCTCGACCTTCACGCGAGCTCGCAGACGGCGCCATTCCTCGAGCCTGGATCCGTCGTTCATCCTCGTTGCTGCGGTGTGCTGTCGGCGCGTATCTCCCGCGTGTCTCCGTTGATTCTACGTCCGCCCGCGGACCGGGTGCCGGCGAATGTGCCTCCCGTGGGCTCTCGTGGATGGCGGCGACGACAACACCTGGTCGACCACGGCGGGCGCGGACAGACGCCTCCGGCTGGCGGGGCTGCAGGCGTCCCGGGGACGACGGTCAGGAGAGCGGTCTTGCCGGCCGGAGCCGTCCGCTCGCCGCCGTCGACAGCGACCAGGCTACGCGGTAGACGGCTGGCCGGACTTCGTCCAGCCCGACGAGCTCGGGTGTCCCGCCGAGGAGCACGCCGCACCGTTCGGCGTCACCACGCTCCGCGTGCAGATGACACACGTCGCCGCGGGTCAGGAGTTCACCAAGCCGGCATTCCGTCGTCGAGATGCCCCACGTCACGGTCGGCGATTCTACTCCAACTCCGGCCTCGGTGCTCGACTCCTGTGGTCGCGGTGTCCGCGCCGACGGCGCATCGGTGTGCGGTCGGCGCGTTCCCGTGATCGCGCTTTCGGCGTTCAGGTCGAGCGTCTCGAGGACGACTTGGCCGATCGCGTGAAGCACCTCGAGATTGCCCGCCAGGGGTGCTATTCAAGGGCCGGCGAAAACGGTGCTGCTCAGCGGACAGGACCGGGAACCGTGAAGATGTCCGGCGCGGACGGAATGCGTCGAGCCGAGGTCGCTCGAACCTCGAAGCGCTCGCCGGTGTCCATGAAGATGGTCATCTCGACGACGATCGGCGGATACGCGAGCGGATCCGCGGCCGTCTCCATCATGGGCGGGTCGTGCACCCAGTACTCCGTACGCCCGGACCCCTCTCGGACCTCCGCGCGACCCCGCAGTCCAATCGGACCCAGCGTCCTCTCGCCGATCTCCGTCGTCTCGGCGCCCGCCGGCGGCGTGGCAAGGCTGCGGCCGACGGGCGACGCGACGTTGACAGGGGGGATGCGTCCACTGCGCACGGCCTCGAGAAGCGAGTGATTCACGGAGACGTGGACGCCGGCGCGGGGGAGCCGGTACTCCGACGTCGGGGTACCGCCGGCGGGTGTCTCGTCGCGCCGGTAGCGCCCGTCCGACGCGATGTAGTGCACCCCCTCGGCGTATGGAGACTCGGTATCGTCGGCCTGCACGAGGACGGCAACGTAGTCCACGCGCACCACGGTGTCTTCCTGCGCATCGACGGTCACGGACGCCAACGCGAACAGAATCGCCGCGACCAGGCTCACCAAAGCACGAATCATCATCTCTTGTCTCCCGCGTGAGGCACGGCGCAGCCTCATTCGCTCTTCAGGGTCACGAACGGGTCCGCCCGCGAGGCGCGCCGGGCGGGGACGTAGCTGGCGAGGAGGGCGATGCCCAGAAGCAGCACCGTCGCGGTGCCGAACGACCCGGGATCGGTGGGGCCGATCTCGAACAGGAGGCTGTCGAGCAGGCGCCCCGATGCGAACGCGGCGCCGACGCCCAGCAGCGCCCCGATGAGGACCGGCCTCAGGGCCTGGCGCACCACCAGCGTCACCAGCTGCCGGGCGGTGGCGCCGAGGGCCAGGCGCACGCCCAGCTCGTAGCGCCGCTGCGCGGCGACGTGTGCGGCGATGCTGTAGACGCCGACCGCCGCGAGCAGCAGGGCGAGGGCCGCGAACGCGCCGGCCACGAGGGTGTTCAGCCGTTCCGAGCCGACCGACTGCGCCACCCGGTCCTCGACCGTGGCCATGTCGAACAGGGGGACGTCGGCGTGCAGGTTCCCGAGCTCGGCGCGGATCGCCGGTGCGAGGGCGAGGGGATCGGCGCTCGTCCGGACCAGGAACCCCGGCACGCCCGCGTAGAACTGCGCATAGGGCTTGAAGACGTGCGGCGCCGGCTCGTCCGCGAGGCCGACGGTCCGGGCGTCCGCCACGATGCCGGCGATGGACACCCCTTCGCGGTTGAAGCTCCGACCAGACATCTCCAGCTGCGGGCGACCGAGGATTCGCGCGTCGGGCTCGCCGGGGAAGAAACGCCGCGCGAAGGCCCGGTTGACGATGACGACCGGCGGCGCGTCCACGCCATCGCGCGCGGTGAGGTCGCGCCCCGCTTCGAGGCGCATGCCCAGCGTGGCCACGTAGCCGGGGCTGACGGTATCGCCGAGAACCCTCGGCGGCTCCTCGTCGGAATCGTCGCGCCCGATGAAGCGGAGGCGGGTGCCGACCCCCATCGTCGGCGTCAATTCGAACGGCAGGCGATCGGTCATGGCAACCGACTCGACACCGGGCAGGGCGCCGACGCGTTCGAGAACCCCGTCGATGAACGCGGCCTGCTGCGGCATCTCGTGCAGGTGCAACACCGCCCGGAACGTCAGCAGGTACCGCCGATCGAACCCCGTGTCGGTCGCGGTCAGGCGGGTCAGGCTCGTCAGGAGCAGCCCGGCGCTCACGAGCAGGACCAGGGTCAGCGCCACCTGGCCGCTGAGCAGCACGCCCTGCAGCCGCCGGCGCGGGACCGGGGCCCCGCTCTGCAGGCCGGCGGCCGCGCGGTGCAGGAAGCGCGGCAGCCACGCGAGGGACGCGCCGACGCTGACCAGGCACATCAGCACGACCACGGCGATGGCGAAGCCGAGGGTCGCGCCGTCGAGCCGGATGGTGTCCGCGAACAGCGCGGTGTCCGCGATCAGCGCGCGCAGACCGCCCATGCCCAGGCCGAGGGCGACAAGGGCGACGACGGCGGCCAGCCCCCCCAGCACCAGCGTCTCGGTCAGGAGCTGCGCGGCCACGCGCCGCCTGGTGGCGCCCATGGTGAGGCGCACGGCCAACTCGCGCTGGCGCCCGAGGGTCCGGATGACCTGCAGGTTCGCCACGTTCGCGCACGCGATCAGCAGCAGCAGGGCAATCGCGCCCGACAGCAGCCACACCCGGCCGCGGACGTCGCCGACAAGCTGGTCGTGCAGGGGCCGCACCCGGAGCGCGTCGCGCGTCATCAGGTTCGCGGCGCTGGACATCCCGGGGGCCGGGTAGAACGTGGCGGCGCCCCGCCGGCGAACCACGTCGAGCTCCGCTCTGGCGCTCTCCACGGTCTGCCCCGGGGCCAGCCGCCCGATGACGCGAACACTCAGCATGAAGATCCGGCCGTCCTCGGAGACCATCGGCGGGAAGCTGTGCGGGTGGTACACGTCCACCCGCTCGCTGCCGGGAAAGCTGAAGCCGGCGGGGGCCACGCCCACGACCACATTCGGACGGCCGTCCATGCTCACCGTCTCGCCCACCACCGACGGGTCGCCGCCGAAACGGCGCATCCAGAACTCGTGGCCGAGCACGACGACGCCCTCCTCGCCGGGCTGCTCCTCCGCGGCCACGAAGCCGCGGCCGGCCGGGAACGGGTCGTTGGTCAGCAGCGGGAAGAACCCCGCGGTCACCATGAGGGTGACGACGCGCTCCGGCTCGCCGCGCAGGGTGAGGTTCTGGTCGCGCGACGAGAACGCGAACGCGGCAAGGGCGTCGAGCGTCGTCACCCCGTCGCGCCACGCGACGAAGGAGGGATGCCGGACGACGTCCGCCGGCGGACCCTGCTCGCGCACCGCCTCGACGGCGACGAGCCGCTCGGCCTCCGGGTACGGGAGGGGGCGCAGCCACAGCGCCCACGCCACCGCGAACACGAGGGTGGTCGCGCCGATGCCGACGCCGAGGGTCGTCAGCACCATCGTCGTGAAGCCGGGGGCCCTCGACAGCCCGCGCAGGCCGTGGCGCACGTCGCGGGACAGGTTCTCGACGGCCTGGAACCCCCAGGCGTTGCGGCAGTCGTCCTTGGCCGCGTCCACAGAGCCGAACGCCAGCCGCGCCTGTCTCCGCGCCTCCCTCGGGCTCAGGCCGAGGGCGAGGTTCTTCTCGACCTCCTGCTCGAGGTAGAAGGCGATCTCCGCGTCGAGGTCCCGGTTGGCGCGGTCGCGCCGAAGAGCGGTGCGGAGCCGCAGGACGATCGCGTCGAGCCAGCGCATGCATTCCCCCCTTGCCGTCTACCGCGAGAAGATATACGATTTCAATATCGGTTGTCTATACCAATTCGACACCGGAGCGACCACATGAGACCGCGATCCGACAAGACCGACCTCCTGCGGGGGACTCTCGACCTCCTCATCCTCCGGACCCTCGAGCTGCGCCCGCTGCACGGCGTGGCCATCGCCGAGCGGATCCGCCAGGTGACGCGGGGGACGTTCGTCGTCCAGCCGGGGTCGCTCTTCCCGGCCCTGCACCGGCTGGAGCACGAGGCGTGGATCGCCGGCGAGTGGACGACCAACGCGGAGAAGCGGCGGGTGAAGTCCTACGTGCTCACCGCGGCCGGCCGCCGGCAGCTCGCGGCACAGAGGCGGGAATGGGACCGCATCGTGACCGCGGTGGCCCAGGTGCTCGAGACCGGTTGATCCCTAGTGAAGCCCGGCGGTGCGGCTGTCGTGCTTCGGGCGGGCTCGGCGATCGTGCTCATCCTGCCTGGAGCGAGCGCATGAGGTTCGTGCGCGTGGCGCGCCACGCCGGACAGGCGCCGGCCGCCGCCGTCGTGGTCAACAGCGCGAGCGCGGCCGCCGCCAGCGTGGCGGGGTCGTGGGGTGACACGCCGTAGAGCAACGCGGTCAGGACGCGGGCCGCCCCCAGCGCGACGACCAGGCCGAGCACGACGCCGGCCAAAACCGGCGTCAGGGCCTGTCGCATGACCAGCCGCACGATGGCCGTCCGCGAGCTGCCGAGCGCCAATCGCACGCTCAGCTCGCGCAGCCGAAGTCTGACGGACAGCGATACCGTTCCATACAATCCGAGCACGACCAGGCCCAGCGCGAGAACGCCTGTCCCACCAAGGACCGTCGCGGCATACCGGGGCAACAAGAGGACGCCGCCGATGCGCGCGGTCAACGGTTGCACGTCGAACACGGGCACCGCCGGATCGGTCGCGCGCATCGCGTCGACGAGATGCTCCATCTGCGGCGGGCCGACGGGTGAGGGTCGCATGACCAGCGCCGCGGCCTGCCAACCCAGCGGATCCTGCAGGATTGACGTAAACACCATGGGTCGCGTGACGTCCCCGAGCGTGCGGTTCTTGAAATCGCCCACGACGCCCACGACCTCCACTGTCCGGGTCTCCGGAAAGCCCACCCCGATGTGCCGACCGACGGCCTGTCGCCGGTCGGGCCAGAAGCGGCGGACGAACGCCTCGTTCACCAGTGAGACCTCGACCGCGCCCGAGCGGTCCGACGCGTCGAATTCGCGTCCTTCTATCACCGGCACTCGAAGCGCTCTGAAGGCGCCGGGGCCGGCTATCCCGGCGTCGACGAGCGGAAGCTCGTGCGACGCTGCGCCGTCGTGACCGGACAGGCGGAGTCGAGTGAGCCGAACACTCAACGACAGCGGGACCGGCTGAATCCATCCTGCGGCCTCGACATCTGGAAGCTCCCGGACGGCGGCGGCCGTGCGCGACAGATAGCGATAGGCCTCGTCCCGGTCGTGGCCGACCAGCGCCGGGGCGACGCTCGCGACCGCGACGCCTCGCGTCTCGAAGCCGGGGTCGACCTGAGTCACGGCGAGAAGGCTGCGCAACGCGAGGCCGCCGACCACCAGCAGCAACACCGCCGTCGCGGCCTGGCCGGCAATCAGCAGCTTCCGCCACGTCGCCGCGCCGCCGGCCGCCGATGCGCGGGAGTCGGTCTTGAGCGTCTCGACGATGGAGAGGCCCGACGAGATCCGCAACGCCGGTCCGAGCGACGAGACCACGGTCGACCCGAGGACGACGATCACCGTGAGGCCGAAGACGCGCCAGTCGGGCACCAGGTGAAGATCGACGGCGGTCGGCAGCCCCGGCAGACGGATCTCGCCGAGCATCGGCCCGACCCACGCGGTCGAGAGCAACGCGATGGCGGCCGCGGCGCCCGCGAGCAGGATGCCCTCGACGAGCAACGGACGAACGATGCACCATCGACTGGCTCCTACCGCCAGTCGGATGGCGACCTCGCGCTGGCCGTCGACCGCGCGCGCGAGCACGAGGTGCGCGACGTTGACCGAGCAGACCAGCAGCAGGAGCAGCGCGACCGCGAGGACGCCGGCGGCCCCGAATCGGGCAAGGGCCTTCGACACGACGGGGTGAATGGACGCCTCCGACAGCGGCGTGAGTGCAAAGGAGCGACCGGCATTGGAGTGCGGATACCGCCGGGAGAGCGCATCCGCCAGGACGGCAACCTGCGTGCGAGCCTTCTCGAGCGTCGCGTCGCCCCGCAACCTGGCGTGCACCCACCACTCCAGCTGTCCGCGGTCGTCGCCCGACTCCCCGCCGGCGTCGTCGAGCGGCTGCCAGAATTCCGGCGCGACCCCTCGAAACAACCCGGTGAACCCCGCCGGGGCAATCCCGACGACCGTCCGTCGCCGGTCGCCGATCGCCAGCGCCCGGCCGATGACCCGGGGATCGGCCCCGAAGTGCCGACGCCACGCGGCGTGGCCGAGAACGACCACCGCGCCCGGCTGGTCGGCAGCATCGAATGGCCGTCCGAGTGGGAACGACACGCCGAGCGTGGTGAAGTAGTTCGGGGAGACCTGTTCGCCGATGGCGATCCTGCGGTCGAGTCCGGTGCCGACCACCGATCCCATGCGGCGGTGTGCGGCCACGGATTCGAAGGCGGCGACATCGCGGGCGAGATCGGCGTAGTCACCGAACCCCACCGGTTCCTTGGCAAGGACCGCCAGCTCTCCAACCGTCGTGACGCCGACGACCCGATCGGGTGCTCGGACGGGGAGCGGTTTGAGCAGCACAGCGCTGACGGCCGTCAACGCGAGGGTGGTCGCGCTCATGCCGACCACGAGGGTCAGGAGGGCGGTGAGCGAGAACCCGGGGGACCGTAGCAGCGTTCGAGCGGCGACACGAGCATCGGACCAGACTTGCATATGCACCCTCCATGGCGGGCTCCTGTTGGCCATTACGCTGCATCTGTCCGATCCATTCGCGTCGAGCTCCGAACGCGCGCCTGTCGGAGGGTGGCGGCGGCCGAGCGTCGCTCGCATCACATTTGTTGCATATAACCACATGTGTTGTGTTAAGCTGTGGGTCCCGTGCCCATGACGCCTCGCCAGTTCAAGCGGTGGTTGAGCCGGCACGGATGCACTTTCGAACCGGGTGACGGCGACCACCTGGTCGTTCTTCGCGGCGACAGAAAGTCCACGCTGCCCATGCATGGAAAGCGGGACATGCCGGTGAGCACGATGGAAGCGATCAAGAAGGACCTCGGCCTGAAGGGGCGGACGTAGGAGGGCGGTTCCGATGTGGCGCTACCCCGTATCCCTGACCACGGAGGGAGGCCAGGTTCTCGTCGACTTCCTCGATCTGCCGGCGCACACGTACGGCGACGACGAAGACGAGGCCCTCGCACGCGCGGTCGATGCGCTGACGAGCATGGTCGGGGCGTACATGCGGCATCGGCAGCCGATTCCGTCACCTTCCGCGCCCAAACACGGGGCGATAGCGCCAACCGTGTCGCTGCCGCCGCTTCTGGTCGCGAAGGTCGAGCTCTACAACACGATGCTGGTGCAGCAGGTCAACAAGGCCGAGCTCGGCCGGCGGCTCCATTGGCACCTGCCGCAGGTCGACCGGGTGCTCGACGTGCGCCATGCCTCGCGCCTGGATCAATTGGAGCAGGCGCTCGCTGCCGTCGGCAAGCGGCTCGAGCTGCGCGTTGTCGAGGAGACAGCACGCAGCGTCCCGTAATCACGGGAACGCCTCATGGCGACCGACTCGACGCCGGGCAGGGCGCCGACGCGTTCGAGGACCCGTCGATGAACGCGCCCTGCCGGGGCATCTCGTGCAGGTGGGACACCGCCCGGAACGTCAGCAGGTACCAGCGATCGACGCGGACGTCAGCTGCCTTCCACCGGCGATCAGGCACCCTCGCCGCCACCGAGCGCGGCGGGGGTGCCTGACGCCTTCACCGGTCTCCGGGGTGGTCGCGCAGTTGCACCCCGCCCGTTGGCCCGGCTGGGCTAGCGTGGGAATCGGGCGATCCCGAAACTGCCCCTGATCCCGCCAATCCAGATCTCGTCATTCGCCTCGATGGCCACGGTGCCGAGCTGGAAGAACTCGTTTCCCTTGTAGTCCACCAGCTGCCCGACTTCGAACGTCGTCGGATCGACCTCCGCCACGCGAGCGGCCGACAGCTCACAAGGATCAAGGTCTTCACACTGGGTCACGTGACCGGCGACGATGACCTTGCCAGCGGGTCCCCAGCGCACGTTGTCGACGTTGAAGCCAACCGGAATCCGGTCGACGCGCACCGGACTCTGGCCGCGCGACAGCCGCACCAGCGCCCGATCGCTCCAGCCCCCGATGTAGAACCACTGCCCGTCGTCCGAGGACACGAGACCGTTGGGACCGGGCATCCGGCTGCCGGGCACTTCGATCCAGCCGGTAGTGGGATGCCATTCCCAGAGCTCCCCACCTTCGCGGTCGAAGTTCGTCGCGCCGAGATAGCCGTCCGGCAGCGCCGTAATGGAGTTGATGCGGGCGGTGCCCTCCGGGGCCGGGATGCATCCGATCCACTTCATCGTGGGCACGGTGCCGCCGACGTCCAGCGCAAAGACCTCGATGGCCTCGCGCGCGCCATGACCGACGACATAGAGCGTATGTACATCGCCGCCGCCCTCCCGCAGGGTCAGTCCGTGCGGCTGGAACACGTTGTTCGGACCGGGGCAGGCGGCATAGGTATCGCGGTCGTGCTCTGGCGGCAACGCTCCCGCGGGAAAGATCTCCTGGACGCCGTGATCACGAAGGCTCACCGCGTAGACGGGACCCTCCGAAGCGGAGTATCGTCCCGATGCGATTACCCACGGGGCGTCCGGAACCTGGTAGAGATCTTCCGGATTGGTCGTCCCGCAGACGAACTCCACATCTCCGGCGGGGTCGCAGGTCTGCGCGGTCTGGGCACCAAGAGGGTGCCCGCCGACAAGACCCAACACCGACACCGACACAAGGAACACGAGCACTCGCAACATGGCGCACCTCCACACTTTCGTGACGCCTCGAAGTATAACAGCGCTGGCCAGCGCCCCGGCGTGGAGAACTCGCGACGGGTTCGATTCAGGTGCAGAAAGGACCCCTGCCTGGTACAAGTGCAGTGTCAGCAACAACTTGCGCCACGACGGAGGGTCCCGCCGATACCCACCCCATCCCCTTGACCCGCAAGGGTTGCGACCGTCAACGCACCACGGTCGCGAAACAGATTCACCGCCTCTCGTCGCGTGAGTCGACCTCGACGGATGCCCCCGTACGGCCGCGCCTGACCACAGCCGCGGACCGCGACCGCCGCCTCCCGCGGACCCATCACACGGACCACGCATGACGGCGCTAGGAGTCTGCGCCGTGGAACGGTTTGGGGCCCGATCGGCTACTACATGTTGTGGTTTTAATTGGCATGAACCACTTCATGTTGGGGCTAAAATTTCCTGCGGAACAGACTCCTGGCCCGCTTTCGGGTGCAGGCGACGCCCGTCGTGCCTGCAACGACCGCCTGTCGAGCTCCGAACGCGCGCCTGTCGGAGCGTGCCGGCGGTCGAGCCTGGCCTCCGCTCTCGCCGGGTGGTGGTGCCCACGACGCTCGGCTTGGGTCGGACGACGGGGGCTGATGTTAATATGAGGCGTCAGGCACTGACTTCCCGTTGTGGCTAGCACGTTGCCCATACGGCCGAACGAGGAGAGAACGAGATGTTCAACAGGACCACACCCGTGTTCGCCGCCGGCACCTCGAGCACGCTGCCGACGACGTCGCGCCGAGTCTTTGGGCGACGTCTTGGCCTATCGGCCGCCGGACTGGCCATGGCGGGATGCTCCGCGTCCGGGCCCGAGCCCTCGACCGACTCGGCGCCGGCCGAAGGGGCAGTCGACCAGGAGTTCGTGCCGGCCCAGGATGCCGCCTCACAGGCTGCCCTCACTCCCGACGCCGCTCTCACGCTCCTTGCCGGCGGCAACGCGAGATTCGTCGCCGGCACTCCTGCCCGCCGCGACTACAACGACCAGATTCGAGCGACCGCCGCCGCGCAGTACCCGTTCGCCGTCGTGCTCGGGTGCATAGATTCCCGGGTCCCCATCGAGACGGTCTTCGATCAGGGGATCGGCGACATCTTTTCGGCCAGGGTCGCCGGCAACATCGTGAACACCGAACTGCTCGGCAGCATGGAATTCGCCTGTCGACTCGCCGGGTCGAAGCTCGTGGTCGTCCTCGGACACACCTCGTGCGGCGCCGTGAAGGGGGCCATCAGCAGCGCCCGGCTCGGCAATCTCACGCAGCTCGTGCAGAAGATCGACCCGGCCGTGGAGGCGATCGAAGGCGAGCGCGATGTCGACAACGCCGACTACGTCGACGGGGTTGCCGAAGAGAACGTGCGCATGGTGATGGCGGAGATTCGCCGAGAGAGCTCCGTACTGGCCACGATGGAGGAGGAGCGAGAGATCCGAATCGTGGGCGCGATGTATGACGTCTCCACCGGCGTCGTGCGCTTCATCTGACCCCATGCTGCGCGTGTTCATCGGCGCCCTCGTTCTCGCCGCCGCGATGCTGTTGCCCGGTGCGGCCCGGGCGCAGACGCCGGTCGATTGGGACCAGCTCGGCGCCTGGTACATGCTGTTCTGGTCGACTCGCTTCGACGACACGGCGGTGGGATTGCAGGGCGACGTGCAGCACCGCAACTGGGATGCGGGAACCGACCTGGAGCAGCTGCTGATCCGGGGTGGTCTGACCTACGCCCTGCCCGGGTCCCCGGTGCTGGTAACCGGTGGCGTGGCGCACATCACGAGCGGCGCCTTCGGCGACAGCGACGAGACCAGCGGAGAGCGGCGCGTTTATCAGGAGGCGTTGATTCGCCAGTCTTTGGGACGGGTCGTTTCTCTGCGCCACCGCTACCGGTACGAACAGCGTTGGGTCGACGGCCAGGACTTCCGGACGCGGTTTCGCTACGCCCTGTTCGGCGATGTCGCGCTGAATGGACGAGGGACCGGAAACGGCTCCGTTTACCTGGCGCTGTACAACGAAGTCTTCATCAACGGGGAGCTCGGAATCGGGCCAGGCAGGACGGTAGAGCGCTTCGACCGAAACCGGTTCTACACCGCACTTGGCTTCGGAGTCGCCGACCGGTCCCAGGTCCAGGCCGGCTACATGATCCAGACGGTCCCAGGCGGCTCGAAGGGACAGCTCCAGGTCAGTCTCCACACGTCCTTCTGAATCGGTCAGCCGACCGCTTGCCACGGTCACCCGACGGAGTGTGCGTTCTCATCCCGCCTGGCGCGAGCGCATGAGGTTGGTGCGCGTGGCGCGCCACGCCGGACAGGCGCCGGCCGCCGCCGTCGTGGTCAACAGCGTGAGGGCGGCCGCCGCCAACGTGGCGGGGCGGTCTCCGCCCGGCGCCAGGTGCCGGCGCTCAAACGGGAGAGCGCGCGGGGGCCAGGTAACGCTCGCGGCCCCTCGCCGGCCCTTGAGCGGAGGGCAGGTGCTTCTCAGTCCATGGCCATCGCTTCGTGACGCTCCGCCAGGTTGCGCAATGCGTCGGCGACTTCGCTCGAATGCGCGGCGTAGTGACGCAATGCGTCGGCCAAGGGAGAAGCCGCATCTGCGTCGGCCAACTGCTCGTGAAGTATCGCATCGGCCTCGTGGTCGGCCGCGTGAGCGCTGTAATGGCGTGCGAGCGTCGTGTGGTCTTCCCGACGTCTGCCTGTCCCAGTCCTCGGTCTCCCCATCTGCGACGCCTCCCCGTGTCTGACTGCATGTCTCGACAGGCTGGGCGCAAGCTACCCGTCTGCGCCTGGTCCACCGCCCCGAAGGGCCAGAGCGCGAACCTCACGCTGCGCTGCCGATGCCACCGTTGTCTCCCGTTCCTCCTCGTCGGTGCCAACTCCTGGGAGTGAAGACGCCGGCGAGCTTGCGCCCAGTGAACATTACGATGAAGTCTGTCGCGACGAGCCTGAAATTTTCCTGAAGATTCCGTGAAGCGCTCTTCAGACAGGGTCTCGTGCCGGAGGATGTTCCCGACGTCGCGCCGGGCTCGGCGCAGCGGCGAGACGGCCCCGGGAGCGCGCCGCGGCCACCGCCGTCGACGCGCTTCGGCGTCGAACCCATGCCCCCCTCACGGCTGGCAAGAAGCACGAGGGCCGTGCGATCGGTCGATCGCACGGCCCCCTGGTCACACGCGGAAGTGCTGCGAGCGGTCCTACTGCTGCTGCGTCGTCTCCGCCGCCTCGTCGTCGATCAGGTACGACAGCGCGGTGAACATCATCTCCTCGTCGGTCTGCTCGCCCCACCGCACCTCGGCCGTCGGGTCCGGGTTGGAGCGGTTGGTGGCCGAGTTGTCGTACCAGGCCGAGGCGTGGATCTTCGACCCGCCGGGCAGGGCCAGCGGCTCGTCGAACCTCGAGCGCGCCAGCGCCGCCAAGGTTCGCAACCTTTGAGCCCGCGTCAGTCCGCGAGCTCGAACTCGCTCCACTGCGTCGTGGTGTTCCGACGGGTGGTCCGGAACAGCACCCGCACGTGGAAGTAGACCTCGAACTCGGTGTCCAGCCAGACGTCGCCGGCGACGGGCCGGCGTTCGAGGCGCCCGGTGGCGTCGGAGATGGAGCCGATGATGCCCCACCAGAGGCGCACGCGGTCCATCAGCTGAAAGCTGACCCGCGCGATCTCGTAGGTCTCCTTGTCGATCCAGGCCTCGCCCCGCGACTTGTTCAGGGCGTGGTCGATCCGCCTGCGCACCGGGAGCCTCCCCGGCCGGGGCTCGAACGAGATGACGTAGCTCGGGCGGCCCCGCAGCTCCCGCACCCCGTCCAGCCTGGCCGTAAAGCGGCCGACGAGCTCTTCGTCGAATCTGATCTCGTTCTCCTCCGCGTCCCGCTCGCGCTCCGCCCGCTTCCCCGGGTCGTCGATCTCGGCCTGGAACTCCTGCCAGCGCCGTTCCTGCTCGCGCCGGCCGCGCGCGTCGATCGGTTCGCCGTCCCTGGCCGTCAGCCGGCTGAACAGGGCGCCCTGGTACGGTTCCACCTGGTAGAGCAGCGTCTCGTCGTCGGTGACCTCGCCGTCCCCGTCGAACTGCCGGACCCGCTGGGTCATCGCGCGCCGGTAGCGCGTCTCGAAGCCCTCCTCCTGGGCCCGGGCCGCGCGCTCGATGGCCCGATCGATGATCTCGCGCAGCTTGGGGTCCACGGCATCCGGCGGGGCGGGCTGGCTGCCGGCGACGCCGAGGACCGCGATGCCTGCGAGCAGCGGGATCGCGAGAAATCGGGAGAACGGCCTGGGACTGAGTTGCATGGGCGTCTCGTGTGCGGAACCCGGGATCACTTGTCGCATGTCCGGCCGGCGCTCAGTCGGTCCGGAGCGCCACGACGGGGCTGACCCGGCTCGCGCGGCGGGCCGGCAGCCAGGCCGCGAGGAGGGCCGCGGCGCCGAGGACCAGCGGCACCCCGGCGAACGTCAGCGGGTCGAGCGCGTCGACCTCGAACAGCAGCCCGCCGAGCAGGCGGGTCGCGACGACGGCAAGGGCCAGCCCGAGCGCGCCGCCCATGGCCACCAGCTTCAGGCCGCCCGCGACGAGCAGCCGCACGACGCGGGGGCCGTCGGCGCCGAGCGCCTTCCTGATGCCGATCTCGCGCGTCCGCCGGGCCACGCCGTAGCTGACCACCCCGTAGAGGCCGACCGCGGCGAGGGCCAGCGCCAGCACCCCGAACGCCGACAGGACAAAGGCGGAGAGCTGCTGGGGCAGCCGCATCAGTGCCAGGTGGCGGTCCATCGACTTCGTCTCGACGACCCGCAGGTCGGGATCGAGCTCGCGGCCGGCGGTCAGGAGGGCGAGCGCGGTCCGCTCCGGGTCGACGGACGTCCTCGCCACGACCGTCAGCGACGGCGTGAACCGTTGCGAGTACGGGAGATAGACCATGTCGCGGGGAGGCTCGCCAAGCCGCCGCACCTTCGCGTCGCTCGCCACGCCGACGACGAGCCAAGGGGAATCGGGGTCGCGCCCCCGGACGAGCCGGCCGACCGCGTCGCCGTCGGTCCAGAAGCGCCGGGCCATCGCCTCGCTGACGATGACCACGGGCCGGGTGTCCGGCCGGTCGGCGTCGTTGAAGTTGCGCCCGCGGACGATATCGATGCCCGCCGCCGCGAAGAACCCCGGCTCGACCTCGACCCGGTCCGCGATGAAGGCGCCGTGGTCGGTCGGCGGCTCGAACCCGGCGACGTTGAAGTCGATGGTTCTCTGGCTGAGCGGGTTCAGGTGCAGGTTGCTGATGGCGCCGACCGCCTCGACGCCGGGGAGCGCCCGAAAGCGATCGAGAAGGCGCCGCGTGTAGACGCGCGCCTCGTCGGGCGCGAACCGGGTCGCCGGCGCCAGGAACGTCATCAGGGCGGTCGGCTCGCGGCCGAAGCCCGGGTCGACCGACTGCGCCCGCTGAAAGCTGCGGAGGAACAGGCCGGCGCCGACGAGCAGCACCAGCGAGATGGCGAGCTGCGCGACGACCAGCGCGTTGCGCCACCGGAGCTGACCGGGTCGGCCGCCCCCCGCGTTCTCGCTTCGGAGGGCGCCGGCCACGTCGGGCCGGGTGCTCTGCAGCGCCGGCACCAGGCCGAGCAGGGCGCCGGCCGCGACCGAGACGGCGAACGTGAACCCGAGGACGTTCCCGTCGAGACCGATATCGAGCGTGACCGGCGTCGGCAGGGGAAGGTCGGCAGTGGCCAGCACGCCGAGCAGCCAGACCGCCAGCCCGACGCCGGCGCCCCCGGCGAGCAGGCTCAGCAGCGTAGTCTCGATCAGGAGACGCCGCACGAGCGACCCGCGCGACGCGCCCAACGCCAGGCGCACCGCCACCTCCTTTCGCCGGTCGAGGGCGCGCGCGAGCAGGAAGCTGGCGAGGTTGGTGCACGCCAGCAGCAGCACCAGCCCGACGGCCACCATCAGCAGCCATGCCGCCGCCCGGATGAAGACGTCCATCGGCGGGAAGAGCAGCACGTCGGTGAGCGGGAGGAGCGCGAACTGCCCGGCCGGGTCCCAGCTCTGCATGCGGTCGCGGGTGAGCCGCGCGGCTACCGCCCCGACGGCCGTGTGGGCCTGGGGCAGGGTGACGCCCGGCCGGAGGCGCGCCTTGACGAAGAGCGAGGTGTGGCTCCGATCGTCGAACAGGGGGAACCCGTTCAGCTCCTCGGCCATCATGAACGGGACGTAGAACGTCGGCACGAGGCCGCGGACGGTGCCGGCGAACTCGGGCGGCCCCACCCCGACCACCGTGTAAGCGCGACCGCCGACGCGCATCTCGCGTCCGACGACGTCGGGGTCGCCGGCGAATGCGCTCTGCCAGTATCGATGGTCTAGCATCACGACCGGATGCCCGCCGCGCGAGACGTCGTCGCTCGGCAGCAGGGTGCGCCCGACCGCCGCCTCGATGCCCAGCATCGGGAAGTAGCTGCCGGTGACCGCCTCCGCCGGCGCCAGGCCGACGCCTCCACCCTCGCCGCGGTCGATCGTCAACGGTACGAAGTGCGAGGCCGCGATGTCGCCGAACACCTCGGCGGCGCCGTCGCGGACATCCTCGAAATCGGGGTAGGACAACGTGCCGAACTCGAACGACGCCTGGTGCAGGTAGAGGTTGACCACCTCTTCCGGCCGCTCGATCGGCGAATCGCGAAGGATAACGGCGTTGACGAGGCTGAAGATGGCGGTGTTGGCCCCGATGCCGAGCGCCAGCGAGAGAACGGCGACCGCCGTGAACGCCGGGCGCCTGGCCAGCGACCGGATGCCGTCGCGAAGGTCGCGGCCGAGCCAGGCCCAACCGCCGCGGCCGTCACGCACCGCCTCCTTGTGCGCTTCGACGCCGCCGAAGGTGGCGCGCGCCCGTCGACGCGCTTCCCGCGGGTCGACGCCCGCCTCGCGCACCAGTCGCTCCGTCTCCATGTCGAGATGGAAGCGGAACTCCTCGTCCATCCGCTGCTCGACCTCTTCACGGAACAGCAGAAGGCGGAGACGGGCCCGGGCCGCGTATACCCACCGCATCACGTGCTCCGCAACACCGCGCCGAGACCCTCGGCGAAGCGCTCCCAACGGTCGATCTCGTCGCCGAGCGCCCGCCGGCCCGACGGCGTCAGCCGGTAGTAGCGCGCCCGCCGGTGGTTGTCTGTCGTTCCCCAGTCGCTGCCAATCAGCCCCTCCTTCTCGAGGCGCTGGAGAGCCGGATACAGCGAGCCCTGGTTCACCTCGAGCACCCCCGAGGACATCTGACGGATCCGCTGGCCGATGCCCCAACCGTGCGTCGGCGCCAGCGAGAGCGTCTTCAGGATCACCAGATCGAGCGAGCCCCGAAGGTCGTCCGGTCTTCTAGCCATCTAGAGGAACGATAGGTCACAGCTCCTCTAGATGTCAATAGGACATCGGGGAGCCGCGGATGCGCTGGCGGACCTTGACGGCTTCTTGAGAACGGACGAAAGGCGGGGGTGGCTCCTCAGGTTGGACTCGAACCAACAACCCTCCGGTTAACAGCCGGATGCTCTGCCAATTGAGCTACTGAGGAACACGTGGCAGCGCGTGCGGCCCGGCGCCGTGGTACAGGGGGCAGGCGCCGGACGAAACCCCGATCTTAGAGCACGGCGGCAGGCAGCGTCAAATGTCGGCCTCCGGCGGCGGCAGCGACGGGGGCGACGGCGACGGGGGCGGCGGCGGCTTCGCCGAACGCGCCCCCAGCAGCTGCCACAGCGCCGCGAGCAGCCCCAGGCTCAGCCACCCGATTGCGAACGGCACCTGGCCCCGGGCCGGGGCGAGGGGGTACATCTGCCACAGGTCGCCGTCGGTCACCGCCCGCGCGCCGGGGTGCCCCACGAGGGCGAGGGCGCCGACGAGGGCGGTCCACGCGCCCCCGAAGGCGGTCCCCACGATGATGACGTAGCGTTGCAGCACCACCGCGAGGCTCGCGCCGACGAGGCAGGCGAGAATCACCATCCAGGCCTGCGGATCGCCGGAGGCCGGGGACCACGAGAGATTGAGGGCGAGCACCCCGACCGCGGCGCCCGCCACCGCCACCGCGGCCAGATAGAGCACCAGCGATACCGCGGCGCCGGCCAGCCCCCCCAGGACGACCACCCCGGCCGCGGCCCACGGCGACAGGGTGCCGACGAAGAGCGACGTGGCGTAGGCGCCGCCGGCGAACCCGTACAGCACGAGCAGCCAACGAAACAACCGGTAGCCGAGAAAGCAAGCCGCCAGTCCGCCAGCGAGTAGAATGACCGCCGCCACGACCTGCGGCGACAGGAAGGCCATTGAGGCATTATGACGGGGCGTGACGAGGCGCCGCAACACGCGATGCGCGGGCCGTCGGTCCCGGCTGGCCGGCGGGGGCTCTCCGTACCCGGCCTGATCGCGGCGGCGGCGGGCGTCGTCCTGTTCGTCTACTTCGTGCGGCGCACCGGGGTTGCGGACATCGCGGCGGGGGCCGGCCGCCTCGGATGGGTCTTCCCCGCCGTCGCGGCCCTCGGCGGCCTGCGGCTGGCGGCGCGGGCCCTCGCCTGGCGGAGCTGCCTCGACCGCCCGCACCGGCTGACCCGGCGGCACGCGTTCCGGGCCATGGTCGCCGGAGATACGCTGGGGAACCTGACCCCGCTGGGCCCCCTCGTCGGCGAGCCCGCGAAGACGCTGTTCGCGGGCGACCTCGAGCCGGCGGCGCGCACCCTGCCCGCTCTCGCCGTCGAGAACCTCTTCTTCACGCTGTCGGCTGCGCTCGTCGTCGCGGGCGGGGCTATCGCGCTGGCGTTCCGGCTCGGCCCGGCCGACACCTGGTGGACCGCGGGCGCGGTGCTCGTGGGCGCGCTGGTGCTGCTCGTCGGCGCCGTGCAGGGGGTCATCTGGCGGCGCCTGCATCCCGCCGGCGCCCTGCTGGACGCGGTCGCGCGACGAGCCCCGGCGGCGGGAAGGCTCGCGGGCTGGGCCGCCGGCGTGCGCCGGGCCGAGGACCGCGTCCACGACCTGTACCCCCGCGCGCCGCGCCGCATCGCCGCCGTGGCCGGGTGGGAGCTGGGCTTTCACGCCCTCGCCGTCCTGGAGATCTACCTCGTCCTCGCCTTCGTCAGCGACGTGCCGCCGACCCTGCTCGACGCGTTCGTCCTCGAGTCGGCGAACCGCCTCCTCGCCGCCGCGTTCAAGGTCGTCCCCCTGCGCATCGGGGTGGACGAGGCGGGCACCGCGGCGGTGGCCGGGCTGCTGGGGTTCGGCGGCGCCGCCGGGGTCACCCTCGCCATCGTGCGCAAGGCGCGGATGCTGGTCTGGATGACCGCGGGGGTCCTGCTGCTGGCGCGCCGGAGCCTTCCGGCCTGCAGAGACGGCTACGGCGCGGCGGCGGCGGCGACGGCGGGCGGCGGCCTGGCGCAAGAACCGGCGGCGGACAGCGCGGTGAAGTCAGCGGCGGGCGGCCCGGAGGAGGACGCGGGCGATCGGTTGGAGCCGGTGGGCGGCCCGAAGGCGGCGGGCGTCCCGGAGCCGGTGGGCGAGGCCAAGAAGCCGCACGACCCGGAGCCGGTGGGCGGCCCGGAGGCGGTGGGCGAGCCGGCGGGCGGCCCGGAGGCACCCGAGCCCCGCGGCGCGGCGGTGGTGGTGATGGCGCGCTCGCCGAGCCGTGGGCGGGCGCCGAAGACGCGGCTCGCCGGCGTTGTCCCCGACGAACGGGACCGGCGGCGGCTGTACGCCGCCTTCCTCGCCGATGTCGTCTCGGCGTGCCGCACCGTGGAGGGAACCACCCTCCGCGTCGCGTACACCCCGGACGGCGGGCCCCACGGGTTCGCCCCGGCCGGGGTCGCCGCCAGCGAGCTGATGCCCCAACACGGCGCCGGCCTCGGCGAGCGCGAGCGCGGCATCTTCGAGGACCTGTTCCGGGACGGGTTCTCTCCCGTGATCGTGATCGGCTCCGACCTGCCGGGGATGCCGCCGGCGCGCATTCGCGAGGCGCTGGCCCGGCTCGCCGCGGAACGAGACACGGTGGTGCTGGGCCCCAGCGCCGACGGCGGCTACTACCTCATCGGCCTCGCCCGTCCCCGGGCCGGCGACCCGATGCCGGACCTGTTCACCGGCATCCGTTGGAGCAGCGCGCGGACCCGCGCCGACACCGTGGCCGCGGCCGAGAGGTGCGGGCTCCGGGTCGAGCTGCTGGAGGTGTGGCGCGACGTCGACGACGCGACGGACCTCGCCGCGCTGCGAACCACGCTGGCCGGCGGCGGAGCGGGCCGCGCGCCCGCCACCGCGACCGTGCTCGACGAGCTGGCGGCCGGGGGCCCGTGGTGACAGCGCGTTGCAGCGCGGTTCCACCCGGCCCCCGGGGTCACATCTCCCGGCGGCCCACCCCGGGCCCCCGGGCTCACATCTCCCGGCGGCCCACTCCGGCCCTCGGGCTCACATCTCCTGGCGGCCGGCCCCGGGCTCACATCTCCCGGCGGCCCACTCCGGCCCCCGGGCTCACTCTCCCGACGGCCGGCCCGGGCTCACATCTCCCGGCGGCCCACTCCGGCCCCCGGGCTCACATCTCCCGACGGCCGGCCCGGGCTCACATCTCCCGGCGGCCCTCCATCGCCTTGAGCATGGTGATCTCGTCGGCGTACTCGAGGTCGCTGCCCACCGGCACCCCCATCGCGATGCGGCTGACGCGGACCCCGAGCGGCTTGAGCAGCCTCGCCAGGTAGATGGCCGTCGCCTCGCCCTCGACGTTGGGATTGGTGGCGAGAATCACCTCGGCGACCTCTCCCCTGCCGACCCGCTCGAGGAGGCCGGCGATGCGCAGGTCGTCGGGCCCGACGCCCTTCAGGGGCGACAGCGCCCCCATCAGCACGTGGTAGGCGCCCCTGAAGTCGCCCGTCTTCTCGATGGCGTCGACGTTGTGAGGGTCCTCCACCACGCACAGCACGCGCCGGTCGCGCCCCGCGTCGGTGCAGTAGAAGCAGGGGTCGCAGTCGGTGATGTTCGAGCACACCGAGCAGTGGACGATCCGCTCCTTGACGTCGCGGATGGCGTCGCAGAGCTGGTCGGCCTCCTCGCGCGACCGCTTCAGGAGGTGGAAGGCCAGCCGCTGGGCGCTCTTGGCCCCGATGCCCGGCAGCTTCTGGAGCTCGCCGGTCAGCCGCACGAGGGGCTTGATGCGGTTCATGGCGCCACCGGCCGGATCACGACAGCCCGGGTATCTTGAGCCCGCCCATCATGCCGCCCATGCGCTGCGACGCGAGCTCGTCGGCGCGGCGCTGGGCGTCGCTCACCGCGGCGACGATGAGATCCTGCAGCATCTCCACGTCGTCGGGCGACACCACCTCGGGATCGATGCGCAGGCCCTGGATCTCCTTGACCCCGTTCATGACCACCGTCACCATGCCGCCCCCGGCGGTCGCCTCGACGGTGGTCTCCCTGAGCTGCTTCTGCAGGTTCTCCTGCATCTGCTGCGCCTGCTGCATCATCTTCTGAATGTTCATGGCGGTCACATCTCTTCGACTTCCTTGATCTCGGCCGGGAACACGTCGAGCATGGTCTGCACGGCGGGATCTGCCAGCGCCTGCGCGAGCAGATCGTCGGCCTGGTCCGGGCCCGGGGCCGGAGGCCCGGGCTTCGCCGACGACACGGAAGGCCCGCGTTCGCGCCCTCCTCGCGGCGAGGACGGCGACGGGGCCTCGGAGTGCACCGGAGACCCCAGCGGCGCAAAGGCCGAGTCCGCCGACGGCTCGGCCGACGGACGGGACTCGGGCTGCACCGGCGACCCCAGCGGCGCTGACGCCGCCGCCGGCTCCGCTGACGGCGGGGAGTCGGACTGCACCGGTGACCCCAGCGGCGCAAAGGCCGAGTCCGCCGACGGCTCTGCCGCCGGCGGCAGAAAGGCCGACTGCACCGGTGACCCCAGCGACACGGCGGGCGGATCGGCCGGCGCCCCGGGCTGCACCGGCGAGGCGACGGGATGCGCCGAGGGTTCGGACCCCACGGGAGACCCCAGCGCCGACGGCTCGACATCGACAGGCGGCCCGAGATCGACAGGCGGCTCCGATATGCCCGGCGGCTCGAAGTCGCTCGGCGGCGGGGGCTCCGGCGGCGACGCCGTCAGGGCCGGCTGGCGCAGGTCCGGTCCGGTCGCCGTGCCGCCCGACGCGGCTCCCGCGCCGGAGGCGTCCGGCCCCGCAACCTGCCGGACGGCCACCGCCGTCTTCCGGCCGGCCACCTCGGCGGCCAGCGGCTCGAGCCATCCGCGGGCTTTCTCCACCTGTTGCGCCAGGGTGCGCTGGGCGGTGGCGAAGACGAACGTCATCCGCCCGTCCTCCACCTCGATGTCCCGGGCCTGGGCGGCCACCGTCCCGTGAAAGAACTTCTTCTTGCGCTGCAGCTCGGCGAGGAACCGTTCCTTCAGGCCGCCCGCCGAACCGGCGGCGGGCGCGGGCGAGGAGGGCGCGGGCGAGGAGGCCGAGGGCGCGGCCGAGGAAGCGGCGGGCGCGGCCGGCGCGGTTTCGGGCGGCACAGCCGCGGCGCGGACCCTCTGCGATACCCGCGAGCCCGCCGCGGATCCCGCAGAGGGTCCGGAGGGCGCCGAGGCGGGAACCGCGGTCCGGCGCGCCTCGCCCGCCGGGCGGCCGCGCGGCGGCGACGATCCCGCTGACGCCGACGGACGCCGGGCGGCGGGCGCGCCAGCCTGCCGGCCCGGCGGGCCGCCCTGCCCCGGACGGCCCGCCGGGCCGCCGGCCGGCGGCGCCGGCTCGAGCCGGCCGGCCCCGCCGAGCAGCTCGGTCAACGGCACGAGCCGCCGCAGGTGGATCCAGCGCAGCATCGCCATCTCGAAGTGGTAGCGCGGCTGCGTCGCGTTGCGGATGTCGAGCTCGGCCCGCGACAGCACGTCGAACCCGCGCAGCAGGTCCTCCCGCGAGAACCGGTCCGCGAGCGCCTGCAGGCGCTCGCGCTCGGCGTCGGCGGCGATCTCGGGGTCGGCGATGCGGCGTGCGTCCACCTTCAGCACCATCAGGTCGCGCACCAGCCGGGCGAGCTCGCGGCACACCGAGCGCAGGTCGTACCCCGCCTCGACGAAGCGGCCGGCCAGATCGAAGACCCCGTCGGCCGCCTCCGCCGCCACCGTCTCGGCCACGTCGAGCACCGCGTCGCGGGCCACCAGCCCCAGCACCGCCGACACGTCGCCGGCGCCTATCGACTCGCCCGCGAAGGCGATGACCTGGTCGAGCGCGCTCAGGGCGTCGCGCATGCTGCCGGCGGCGGTGCGGGCGATCAGGGTGAGGCCCGCATCGTCGACGGCGACCCGCTCCGTCTCCACGATCTTCCGGAGCTGCTCGGCGATGGCGGCGGTGCCGATGGTGCGGAACTCGAAGACCTGCGAGCGCGAGAGAATCGTGTCGGGAATCTTGTCGAGCAGCGTCGTCGCCATGATGAAGACGACATGCGGCGGCGGCTCCTCGACCGACTTGAGCAGGGCGTTGAACGAGCTCGACGAGAGCTGGTGGACCTCGTCGATGATGAAGATCTTGTGGCGGTCGCGGACCGGGGCGATGGACAGCCCCGAGATGATCACCTCGCGGACGTTGTCGACCTGGGTATGGGTGGCCGCGTCGATCTCGAGCACGTCGATGTCGCGCCCCTCGGCCACCTCGCGGCACGCGTCGCACTCGCCGCACGGGTCCGCCGTGGCCCCCTCGACGCAGTTCAAGGCCCGGGCGAGAATGCGCGCCGTCGTCGTCTTGCCGACCCCCCGCGGCCCCGCGAACACGAACGCCTGGGCGACCCGCTCGCGGGCGATGGCGTTGCGCAGGGTCTGGGTGACCCCGCGCTGGCCGACGACGTCGTCGAAACGCTGCGGCCGCCACTTGCGGGCGAGAACCTGATAGGCCATGCGGTGCGGGGGCGGCGGGCCCCAGCCGCGACTCGGAAGAGCCTGCGGCACATGTCAGTGACTACTTAGCGCTGCTGCCTTCCGGCCCTGACGCGGTTCGTAGGCTGAGATTGCACAGGGTCCGAGCCGCGCTGCGACCCGCCGCCGTCCAGGACGGTCGCCGCCCACCCGATCGGCCGGCGGCAGGTTCAGTGTACCGTCAGCCCCGGGGCCGATCAAGCAGCCGGTCCCGCCCCGCACGCGGCCGTCGCCCCCGCTCGATCGAGCGTCCGGCCCGCACCCGCCCGCCGGCCGCGGCGTGGTGCAGATCGAGCGTCCCGCCCCTCCGCGGTCGGCCCCAGGACGCCGAGACACCCGTGATAGACTGGTCACCGAGACCGCGCGAGCCTCGATTCCGGAGAGATGTCCGAGCGGTTGAAGGAGCACGCTTGGAAAGCGTGTGTAGGGGAAACTCTACCGTGGGTTCGAATCCCACTCTCTCCGCCACCACCTTCCTGTAACTCGTCTCGAATAGACACTTTAGAGTGGCGGGGTCCGGCTAGCCCCACCGAGGACGCCGGCAAACAGGCCCGCGACCAAGCTCAGGACGACAAAGCGGCAGACACCCGCTCTGCCGAAGACCGATCACGTTGAGCCGCTTGAGGACACGCTCCGCCGCTGCCGTGCAGCTCGGCGCGCCCTGGGGGGGCCGCGACGCGCGGTCGCTGGATCGCCGTGGCGGACGCGCCGCCGCTCCCCCAACCGGCGGACCACGTTGCGACGACGTCGCCAGCATCGCTGGCGCCTACCACGCTTGACGCGGACCGGGCCGACGCCTACAAGGACCTGCCGGGCTTCTGCAGGCGCAGCAGGCCGAGGGGGCGCGGCTCGACGCCGCCATCGCCGAAACCTGAAGACGCTGAAACGTCCCGTCCCGCAAGGAGGGCCAATGAACCGTCAGCGAGCTGATCCAGGCGCTCGAGGCTCATCGCGCGGTCCTCGGCTTCAGCGGCTTGCCAGTCACGTCCTCGAACATCGACACGGCCTCGTCCTCGCCCATGTCCGCCTCCTGCATCAGGCAGTCGATGGTCTCGGCCGGATAGGCCGGCTCGTGCTCAAGCGCCGCGCACAGAGCCCGGCTGGCCATGGCCCCGGTCACCACGAGGGCCGGGCTGTTCCACAGCGTCGGCGCCGGCACTCGACTCCGGCCCGCCACGACGGCGTGCAGGCGCGTGAGCCAGCTCTGCGGTTCCGTCTCGGGAAGTAGCTCCGCCAGCACGCGCCTGACCGGCTCCGGCCCGACGTTGCGTTCCAGCGGCCTGTCGGTCCGCTCCAGACGCGTCGCGAACTCGACGACGCTGCGTTCGGTCAGGTAGATGTGGGCGCGTAACCCGCTCTCGGCCATGCGCGCCTCGAGCCGGCCCTGCTGGTCAGCCTCCTTCAGCTTCTCGTTCAGCCGGTCGAACAACTCGAGGAGCCGCGCTCTCGTGATCGGCCCAGACATGGCGCTCTCCTCCTCGCTCGTCTAGGTTTCGCGGTTCGATGAACGTGTTGTGCCGGATGAAGGCCGCCGGCGCGTTGGCGAGCGCCGTGCCGCGCTCGATCGGTCCGCGCCGGTACACCCAGGGCCGTTTCAGGAAGCGCTCGGGGGCCTGGGTCCACGCCGGCACCGCGGCCCCGTGCGTCGTGCACGCGTGCTCGACGGTCGCGGCGATCACGGCGTCCCAGACGGTGCCGGTCAGCGGCGGCTCGGCCGCGGCCAGCGCTCTGCGCGCCTCGTTGTCGATGCCGTGGTAGTAGCGGGTGAGGCCCTTGACGATGAGCCGCTCGAGGGTGGTAGCGTCCCAGCCCGCCCGCGCCTCGGCGGCCAGCTCGCTCAGCCTGGCTGCGGCGATTCTCTCGCGTCTGCTCGTGCCAGCTTGCCTCGGTTTCCTCGCCTGCATGTCCGCCCCGGGGTTGGTCTCAGTGTCGCACGCATTTCGCCGATGGTGCGCCCCCTGTCTCCGCGGCAATGGGAACGTGCGGTGCGGTTGCGTTGCCGCCCGACGAACCGGACGTGCGGGGGGAGGGCACCGGGGCGCCGTCGAGCTGACGCGCGCCTTCTCCTCGAGCGTGCTGGATCTACGCCGCCGTCGACCTGGACATCATCCTCAGAGCGGGGCCGGAAGCGGGACGCGCAGGCGGCTACGACAGCTTCAGGACGTCCTGAGGACCGGCCCACGCGGCTCGAGCCCCCGCCCGACCACGACGAGTGCTGTGTTGTACGCTATCCCGTGCCCGGCCGCGTGTCGGTCCGCCAGCCCTGGAGTCTGGCGACGGGGACCACGGTGATGGCGCGAACCACGTCTGAGAAGCGGCGAAGCGCCGCCGCCGGGCCGACCCCGAACGGCGGGGCCACCACCGGCTACGAGGCGGAGCTCTGGGCGATGGCCGACGCCCTGCGCGGCTCGATGGAGGCCGCCGAGTACGGCCGACGAACACGCGCCCGCACACAGAGTACCGACTACGGACGAGTCACACAGGTGCGACCAATGAAGGACCGAACGGCAGCCCCGCCGCAGCCGGCACGCCTGAAGCCGCGGAACCAGACCGTCAAGGAGAAGGAGTTCGGATTCACGAAGTCGTTCGACAGCCTCGAAGAAGCCAACGCCTGGGAACGGGAGCACAGAATCAACCTGGCTCTGCAACGGACGCCCGAAGACGGGTTCCGAAGAACCGCGGCCTTGAGCAACGCATACCGACGGTTGAGTCCCGCGCCCGACAGCATATTCACGGCATCGTTCGACAGCTTCGACGAGTACGAGAGGTGGAAGCGTGAGCAACGAAAGGGCAGATATCGCTGAAAGGTGGGTCGAGGTGTGCAGGTTGCTGAACGCCCACGGCGCGGAATACCTCGTAATCGGCCGCGTGGGAATGGGACTGCACGGGTTCGACTATGCCACACGAGACCTGGACATCCTCGTTCCGCGGGACGAGAAGAACATGACCAGGGTGCTCGACGCACTGAGCGAGCTGCCCTACGGCATCGCCAGAGAGCTCGACCCGGCGACAGAGACTCGAAAGATAATGACCATCGTCGGAGACGACCCCAGAGTCGACGTACTGAAGGGAGCGGGCAAAACGAACTACCAGAAGGCCGTACTCAACCGCCAACGAAGACTGGTGGACGGCGTGGAGATCCCGTACGCAGGCCTGGACGACATGATTGACTCCAAGACGACTAACCGCCCAAGGGACGCCGAAGATCGCCGGGAGCTGACCACGAAAAAGGAAGCGGAAGAAGACCCGGTCGCACAGTGAGGCAGCCGCGCGCGAGATACGAGCCGTGCAGTCTCTCCGGCCGGTCAAAGCCCTGAGGACGGGACCGGACGGAAACATGCTCTTCGCCGAGAGTTCTCGCGCGAGGTGCTGGACCGGACCGTCGGGGACATGGCCACGGCCTCGGCGTTCGCCCGCTACCTCGCGCACCGGAGCGGCGTCCTGGCCGGCGGCGCGAGCCTGCGCGTCTGCGAGGGCGTCGCGCAACTCTGCGGGGCCGCCACCGCGCCCGCCCATCGCCGCCGCGGCGTGCAGGGCGCGCTGCTCGCGGCCCGGCTGGCCGACGGGGGGCGGCAGGGCTGCGACGTCGCCGTCGTCACCACGCAGCCGGGCTCGAAGTCTCAGCAGAACGTACAGCGGCAGGGCTTCGAGCTGCTCTACACGCGCGCCATCCTGGTACGGGCGGGCTAACCGAGAGTCTCGGCGCCGCCAACCTGCCGTTGACCGCTCTACCCCCCGAAGCGCCAGCTGATGGCCGCCTTGATGCGCCGCCCCTTGGGGTCGTGGGTGAAGCCGTCGTAGGCCTGCTCGACGTTGGCCCACGGCGGGATCTGCCCGGTCAGGTTCATGCCGTAGATCGTGAGGTTCATCCCGGTGCCCGGGAAGCGCATCAGGAAGCTCATGTCCCAGGCGAGGAACGGGTCGATGCGGGGCACGACATCGTTGCCCCGGTCCTCGTAGGCGCCGATGTAGCTCACGTAGTTGGCCCAGCTGTACCGGTTCCAGTCGTAGGACGCCGACCAGCGGCTCTTCCAGCGGGGCAGGGGCACCGCGATGGGGTGGGCGAAGTTCAGGTAGCCGGCCGCCTCGCGCTCGGCGTAGAGGGTCAGGTCGGTGCCCTCCAGCAGCAGCTCCTTGGTGTCGTAGCCGACGGTGTAGGTGGAGTCCCAGCTCAGCGAAAGCTGGCCCGGCCCCGCGTCGGCCCGCGCCGCGAGGTGGGTGTCGATGCCCTGGGTGGTGAGCCCCGGCCAGTTCACGAGGTCGATCTGGATGCGTTGCAGGTTCTGGGCCACGCAGCGGTCGGCGGGCGCGAAGTCCGAGGCCCGGCCGCCGGGACAGATGATGAACGGCGACACCGCGGCCCGGGCCGCCGGGTCGTCGCTGGCGTAGAGGCTGGTGATGGCGTCGTAGGGCATCGACCCGATGACGTTCTCGAAGTCGTAGTGCCAGTAGTCGACGGTCGCCTCGACCCCCCCTTCGAGGAACAGCACGACACCCCCGTTGTAGGTGAAGGCGCGCTCCGGCAGGAGGTCCTCACGCCCGAAGCGGTCGACGGCCTGGTAGGCGCCGGTCTCGTTGATCCACTCCAGCGTCGTCAGGGGGCTGGTGTTCAGGTCGTCGAGCGACGGCGTCCGGAACGTCGTCTGCAGCGAGCCGCGGAACGACAGCGAGTAGTGCTCGTTCTCGGCCGCCTGGAGCCGCCAGCCGATCTTCGGGTCGAAGCTGTTCACGCGGCGGCCGGCCACGTTGTAGTACTCGTAGTTGGCGGCGAGCTGGGTGTCGACGCGCGGCCCCATGGCGAGGGCCAGCTCGCCGAAGAACCGCTGCACCTGCTGGTCGGCCGCGTAGGGCCGGTGGACGTTGGTGAACAGGTAGGGCCCGAACCGCTTCCCGGGCGAGCAGCTCATGTCGCCGGCCACCGGGCACGGGTTCACGGTGACGTCGCCGGGGTCGTTGGGATTGCCGTCGGCGTTCACCCCGCGGAACTGGTAGCCGACCGCGAAGTCGGCCACGCCCGGGACGAGGTTGCCGCTCAGGGTCGCGTCGGCCACGACCATGTCGGTGGTGCTGAAGAGGTCCACCTCCTCGTTGAGCCACAGCCGCAGGTCCTCCTGGTTCGCGAGGGACGCGACGTAGTCCGGGTTCGCGCTGTTCTCGAACGGGGAGTGTGGCTGGGCGGAGTACTCGATGCCGTTGCTGAACGGGTTGTAGTACATGCACGGCCCCTGGCCCGCCACCGCTCCGCCGAGGGGCCCGAGCCGCATGCCCGCGGGCGAGGTCGGGTCGGCGACGACGCCGACGCCGCAGTCGGCGCCGCCGTAGCCGCGGAACGCGCGGAACATGCGGTCGGTGTAGACGGCGGGCAGGTTCAGGTTGCCCCGCGCCCGCGAGTAGCTGACGCCGACGTCCCAGTTGGCGTCGCGCCCGCCGAGCAGGAAGTCGCCGTCGACGGAGGCGGCGACGCGCTGCGTGCGCGACTCGCGGGACAGCCGGCGCCCGGGGCCCGAGTTGCCGAACGGGCGGCCGTTGAAGTACCAGGGGTCGCCGCCCGCGCAGGCGCCCATCGGATCGGCCTTCGGGTCGCCGGCGTAGCTGCCGCAGAACTGCTGGCGGCCGGGGTGGTTCGCCGCCACTTCCTGGACGGTGGTGCTCGTCAGCGGGAACGGCGGATAGGACGGCGTCGTGTACCAGCGCGGAATGACGGCGTCCGACCAGAGCGCCTCGACGTGGTAGTTGGTCCGTTCGTTCAACGGGCCGTTGAGCTCCAGGAACGCACGGGTATGCCGCTGCTCGTCGATCAGGTTGTCGAAGGGCGCGTAGCGGAACCGGCACGTCCAGCCCTCGTCCAGGCCGCCGAAGTCGGTGCAGCGGGGATCGAAGACGTCGGCCGTCCAGGGCACGGGCGCCCCGACCGAGAACGTGCCGGGGTTGCCGAGGCTCGACCAGCCGCCGCGGGTACCGGAGGGGTACGTGCTCAGGCGGTCGAGGGCCCACGGGCGCTCCGACATGTGCAGCTCCTGGCGACCGACCCGCTCCATCGAGAGGACCGCGCTCGACTCGCCGATGCGGCCGCCCCAGATGCCCGCCACGGTGGTGTCGCCCCCGCCGTCGAAGTAGTCGTGGGAGACGTTCATCTCGAAGCCGCGGAAGTCGTTGCGGGTGACGAAGTTGGCGACGCCGCCGACCGCGTCCGAGCCGTAGGTGGCCGACGCACCCTCCTTCAGCACCTCGAGCCGGCCGACGGCGATGGCGGGGATGGTGTTGACATCGACGAAGCGCCCGCCGATGAGCCGTGCCGGCACCGGCACGTGGCGGCGGCCGTTGATGAGCACCAGGGTCCGCGACGCGCCGAGGCCGCGCAGGTTCACGTTGGCGACGTTCTCGGTGAGGGTCGACGGCTGGTTCGAGTTGTACCAGCTGTTGCGCTCGCCGACGACGCCGTGGCTGACGTTCAGGTTGCGGAAGAGGTCGACGAGCTGGGTGGCCCCCTGCTGCTCGAGCGTCTCGCGGGTGACCACGGTGACGGCGTGGGGCATGTTGATGGCCGGCGCGTCGATGGCGGTCCCCGTCACCGCCACCGTCACCTCCTCGAAGAGGCCGCCCAGCTGAAGGTCGGCGTTGACCATGGCGGTGACGCCGGCGGCCAGCTCGACCTCGCGCTCCAGGCGCTCGAAGCCGGCCAGGGTGAAGGTGACGACGTAGCGGCCGGGGGGGAGCCCGGCGAGCGCGTAGCCGCCGTCGCCGTCGCTCACCGCCACCAGCGGGGCGGCCACCGCGGGGCCCGAAGCCTCGACGGTCACGCCCGGCAGAACGCCGCCGGTGTCGTCGGTGACGGTGCCCGCGATACCGCCGTCCTGCGCCAGGGCGGCCCACGGGGCCGCCAGCAGACACGCCGCGATCAGCGCTGTTCTCATCGACTCTCCTCCCGGGTGTCGAACCGAGGCACGCTCCGCGCCCTCGCGTACCGCGTCCACGCGCAGCACAGTGCTAGTACTGACATGTTATCAGCACGGCCCGACGGGCCAGGGGAGCAAGCGGAGCCGCAGGCCATGATTGACAGGCCGCGAGGTCCGCACCTCCACGCGCGGAATGCGGACGATCGGTCGGCACGGAAGTGCACGGGCAACCCCCATGCTCGTCAGTCGGCGTGCATGCCGGGCGACGTCACGTGCGTGACGAGCGACTCGCGACATGTTATCAGCACGGTCCGACGGGCCAGGGGAGCAAGCGGAGCCGCGGGCCATGATTGACGAGCCGCGAAGTCCGCACCTCCACGTGCGGAATGCGGACGATCGGTGGGCGCGAGGCGCACGGGCAGCCCCCATGCTCGTCAGTCGGCGTGCATGCCGGGCGACGTCACGTGCGTGACGAGCGACTCCTGGGACCGGACCTGGCCGGTGAGCCGGTCGACCTTGCCGCTGACGATGAGGACGCCGATCGCGCCGACGAGCGGGACGAGGAGCGTGAGCGCCTGCAGCACTGTCGTGAGCGCCTGCAGCACTGTCGTGAGGGACCCCGTTGCGCTCCATTCCCTGATGTCGACGCCGCCGGGTTGAACCGGGCAATCGGATTCCGATAACTTCACAGGTCACGGTTGGCAGCCTCGCGGCCGCGTGGGGACCTGCCCGGGCGGCGGGACGGCATGAGGAGGAACGCGGATGGAATTGGTGTTCGGAACGACGCAGCTGGAGGCGCAGCCCATGGTGGGCATCCGGACGAAGACCACCATGGACAAGATCGCGGAGACCATGGGGATGCTCTTCGGCGAGCTGCACGGGTACGTACAGCAGAGCGGGCAGGCGGCGGCCGGGATGCCCTTCGCGATCTACCACGAGATGCACGGCGGCACCGTCGATCTCGAGTGCGGCATGCCGGTCGCAGCCCCGCTGGCCGGCACCGACCGCATCCGGGCCGGCGAGCTGCCCTCGGGCAAGGCGGCGACGGTCACCCACACCGGCCACTACGAGCAGCTCCGGCACACGTGGGAGGCGCTGACGGCGTGGATGAAGTCGGAGGGCCTCGAGCCCGCCGGGGCCCCGTGGGAGGTCTACGTCACCGACCCCGGCCGGGAGCCGGACCCCGCGAAGTGGCGGACCGACATCTTCTTCCCGGTCCGCTGATCCGGCGGCGGCCGGGCTGGCCGTCGACGGCGGCCGCGGCGTCGGAACGCGCCGCCGTCGCGCCGCCGGCCATCCTCGTACCGGGATCGTCTGACAGACAGGCGGGGCCGCCTCGAGGACGGGGTTCCCGCCTCCGGGAAGCCCGCAAGGCGGAGACGCGTCCTGCCGGCGCCGCGACGCGACCGCGGCGGCGTCCGTCAGACAAGCGGGGCCGCCTCGAGGACGGGGTTCCCGCCTCCGGGAAGCCCGCAAGGCGGAGACGCGGGCGCCCTGCCGGCGCCGCGACGCGACCGCGGCGGCGTCCGTCCGCTGCCCGCGCCGGACGCGGCCGCCCGCCGCCCGTGGGGCCGGCACCGCGTGCGGATTGGGGGACCGGCGGCCGGTTTCCTACAATAGGAAGGTCGATCGGAGAAGCACGCGCAGACACCATGCATCACGACATCGAAGCGATTCAGCAACGCATCCACGCCGAGAGCGCCTTCGTCGACCGGCTGCTCGACGCGGTGGGCCGGGTCATCGTCGGCCAGCGGACCATGATCGAACGGCTGCTGGTCGGGCTCCTCGCCGACGGCCACGTGCTGATGGAGGGGGTGCCCGGCCTCGCCAAGACGATGACCGTCCGCACCCTCGCCGACGCCGTCGCCACCACCTTCCGGCGCATCCAGTTCACCCCCGACCTGCTGCCCGCCGACCTCATCGGCACCCTCGTGTACGACCCGCGGCAGTCGGAGTTCAAGACCCGCAAGGGTCCCATCTTCGCGAACATCATCCTCGCCGACGAGATCAACCGGTCGCCGGCCAAGGTGCAGTCGGCCCTGCTCGAGGCGATGCAGGAGCGGACCGTCACCATCGGCGACGCCAGCTACCCCCTCGACTCGCCGTTCCTGGTCCTCGCCACCCAGAACCCCATCGAGCAGGAGGGCACCTATCCCCTGCCCGAGGCCCAGGTCGACCGGTTCATGCTGAAGCTGGCCGTCACCTACCCCGACAAGGACGAGGAGCTGGAGATCCTGCGGCGGATGGCGGGCGGTCCGGCGCCCGAGGTCGAGGCGGTGGTCGAGCCCGACGAGATCCTGCGGGCCCGCAAGGCCGTCGACCTCATCTACATGGACCCGCAGGTCGAGCGCTACATCGTCGACCTCGTGTTCGCGACGCGGGCCCCCAAGGACTACGACCTCGGCGACCTGGCCGACCTCATCGCGTTCGGCGCCTCGCCCCGCGCCACCATCAACCTCGCGAGGGCGGCGCGGGCGCACGCGTTCCTCCGGCGGCGCGGCTACGTCACCCCCGAGGACGTCCGCTCCATCGGCCCCGACGTGCTGCGGCACCGGGTGCTGCTGACCTTCGAGGCCGAGGCGGAGGAGGTGACGGCGGAGACGGTGGTCGAACGGGTCCTGAACAGCATCGAGGTGCCGTAGTCGCCGGGCCTGATCTGCTGAGAGTACTGCCCAATGCGTACCCGGCATGGAACCCGCCGTCGAGGGAGCGTCCGGTGATCCCGCGCGAGATACTGAAGCAGGTGCGCCGGGTCGAGATCGCCACCCGGGGTCTCGTGAACGAGGTCTTCTCGGGCGAGTACCACTCGGTGTTCAAGGGCCGCGGCATGAACTTCGCCGAGGTGCGCGAGTACCACTACGGCGACGACATCCGCAACATCGACTGGAACGTCACCGCGCGCACCGGCGCACCGTTCGTGAAGGTGTTCGACGAGGAGCGCGAGCTGACGGTGATGCTCGTGGTCGACGTGAGCGCCTCGGGCGACTTCGGCTCGTCGGGCCGCATGAAGGGCGAAGTGGCGGTGGAGATATGCGCGGTGCTGGCCTTCTCGGCCATCAAGAACAACGACAAGGTCGGGCTGATCATCTTCAGTGACCGCATCGAGAAGTTCGTGCCGCCCCGCAAGGGACGCCGCCACGTGCTGCGGGTGCTGCGCGAGCTGCTCTACTTCGAGCCGGCGGGCCGCGGCACCGACGTCGCGGGGGCGCTGGAGTACCTGGCCCGCGTGGTGCGGCGGCGGGCCGTCACCTTCGTGGTCTCCGACTTCATCGCCAGCGGCTACCGGCGGGCCCTGGCCGTGGCCGGCCGCCGGCACGATACCGTCGTCATACGCATCAGCGACCCCCGCGAGCAGACGCTGCCGCCGGTGGGCTACCTCGACCTCGAGGACGCCGAGACCGGCGAGCGGCTCACGGTGAACGTGTCGGACCCCGCGTTCCGCCGGGCGTTCGAGCGCGAGGTGGCGGAGGCGCGGGAGGCGCGGGACCGGGAGTTCCGGCAGACAGGAGTCGACGTGGTGGAGATTGCCACCGACCGGCCCTACGTCGACCGCCTCATGCGGTTCTTCCGGGAGCGCGCGAAACGGTTCCGATGAGCGACCGGGGGACCGCGGCGGGGTTCGGGACGGGCCCGACGGCTTCGGCCGCCGGTCTACCCGCCGCGCGCGAAACGGTTCCGATGAACAACCGGGTGACGGCAGCGGGGTTCGGGGCGAGCCCGACGGCTTCGGCCGCCGGTCTACCGGCCGCGCGCGAAACGGTTCCGATGAACGACCGGGTGCCGGCAGCGGGGTTCCTGGCGCCCGCCGGTGCGCTCGACGCGGAGCACGAAGCGGTCTGGACGTCGACCCGAGTGCCAGCGGCGTTCTCGGCGATGCCCGCGACGGACCCCGGCCTCGCGACGGGGCCCGGCCACGGTCTCCCGGCTGCGCGCAAGAGGATTCCGATGGCGACCTGGGGATTGGCGGCGGCGCTCACGGCTTCCTTGGCGGCCCCGACGGCCGCCCAGGACACCGCGCCACCCGCTCCGACGGTCGCACCCGCCGTCGAGACCACGGTCTCGACGGCGACGGCGGCGGTGGGCGACCCCGTCACCGTCGTGGTGACGGTGCGCCACGCCCCGGGCACCGACGTGCGGTGGCCCGACCCCGTCGACGCCGCCCCGTTCGAGCTCCTCGACCCGCCTGTCGCGCAGTCGGCGGCGGTGGACGGGGGCGTCGAGTCGCGCCTCGAGCTGCGGGTCGCGGCGTTCGAGCTCGGCGAGCTGTCCTTTCCTTCCCTGGACGTGGAGGTGGTGGACACCGGGGGAGCGGCAACGACCCTGGCGACCGAGGCGATGCCCGTCGCCGTCGAGAGCGTGGGGCGGGACGAGGGCGGCGACATCCGCGACATCAAGGGGCCGCTGGCGATTCCCTTCGCGGTCGTCACCCTGCTGCCGTGGATCGCGGCCCTGCTCGCGGTCGCGGCCGCCGCGGCCTGGATCTACCGGCGCTACCGGCGGCGGTCGCGGCCGCAGGCCCTGGTACCGACGCTCCCCCCGAGACCTGCCCACGAGGTCGCCCGCGAGGCCCTCGACGCCCTGGAGGCGGCGGGGCTGCTGGAGCGCGGCGAGATCAAGACGTACCACATCAGGCTCTCGGACATCGTGCGCGTCTACGTCGAGGGCCGGTTCGGCGTCGACGCGATGGAGATGACCACCGGCGAGGTCCTCGACGGCCTGCACCGGACCGACGCCGACCGCGGGGCCGTCGCCGACGTGCAGCGCGTGCTCGACCGATGCGACCTCGTGAAGTTCGCGAAGCTGCGGCCCGCGATTCCCGAATGCCGCGAGCTGCTACCCCTCGCCCGCCGCGTGGTGGACGTCACCGCGCCCGGCGAGCCGGCCCCGGCCGGGCCGGCCGCCATCCCCGCGGAGCAGACGGCATGACCCTCAGGCTCGCGCACCCCGCGTACCCCGAGGATCCCGCGCCGGAACGATGGAGCAGACGGCATGACCCTCAGGCTCGCGCACCCGCGTACGCCCGAGGGTTCCCGCACCGGGACGATGGAGCGGGCGACATGATCCTCCGCTTCGCGGACCCCGCATACGCCCCAGGGTCCTGCACCGCCATCGGCGCGATGGAGCGGGCGGCATGATCCTCCGGTTCGCGGACCCCGCGTATCTCGTGCTGCTGCTCGGGGTGCCGCTGCTCGCCTGGTGGTACATCGCCCGCGGCCGCGGCCGGACGGGGTCGCTGCGCTACTCGTCGCTTGCCGCCGTCGCCCGCGCCGACCAGCGGCGCACCGGACGCTGGCGCCATGCCCTCTTCGTGTTGCGCAGCCTCGGGCTCGCCGCCCTCGTCGTCGCTTTCGCCCGGCCCCAGACCGGGGTCACGGCCGAGAACGTCACCACCGAGGGCATCGACATCGTGCTCGCTCTCGACCTGTCGACCTCGATGCTCGCCGAGGACCTCGAGCCGAACCGCATCGAGGCGGCGAAGGCGGTGGCCGCCGACTTCGTCGAGGGCCGCCGCAACGACCGCATCGGGCTCGTGGTGTTCGCCGGCGACGCGTTCACGCAGGTGCCGCTGACTCTCGACTACGGCATCGTGACCACGGTGCTCGGCGAGCTCGAGACCGGCATTCTCGAGGACGGCACCGCCATCGGCATGGGGTTGGCCACCGCCGTCAAGCGGCTGCAGGACTCGTCGGCCGAGTCGAAGGTCGTCGTGCTGCTGACCGACGGGCAGAACAACCGGGGCGAGATCGACCCGGTCACCGCCGCCCTACTGGCGGCGGCGCTCGACATCCGCATCTACGCCGTCGGGGCCGGCACCCGGGGGGTGGCGCGGGTGCCCGTCGACGATCCCCTGTTCGGCCGCCGCTACGCGCAGATGCGGGTCGACATCGACGAGCCGACCCTGCAGGAGACCGCCGACCTCACCGACGGCCGCTACTTCCGGGCGACCGACCGCGAGAGCCTGGAGGCGATCTGGGCCGAGATCGACGCGCTCGAGACGACCGAGATCGAGGTGGAGCAGTTCACCCGCTACGGCGAGCTGTTCCACCTGCCGCTGGCCGCGGGCCTCGTGCTCCTGGTGCTGGAGATGACCCTCGCGCGGACCGTACTGAGGAAGATACCCTGATGTTCAGGTTCGCCGCCGACCGCACCGTGCCGAGGAAGATGCCCTGATGTTCAGGTTCGCCGCCGACCGCACCGTGCCGAGGAAGACACCCTGATGTTCAGGTTCGCCGCCGACCGCACCGTGCCGAGGAAGATGCCCTGATGTTCAGGTTCGCCGCCGACCGCACCGTGCCGAGGAAGATGCCCTGATGTTCAGGTTCGCCGCCGACCGCACCGTGCCGAGGAAGATGCCCTGATGTTCAGGTTCGCCGCCGCCGACGTGCTGCTCGCGTACCTGCTGGTGCCGGCCCTCGCGGGGCTCGCGTGGTGGGCCCGCGCCCGCACGCGCCGGGCGCTGGCCCTGGTCGGCGAGCGCCACCTCCTCGACCGGCTGACCGCCACCGTCGACCGGCGGGGCCGGGCCGCCAAGCAGGCGGCGCTGCTCGTCGCGGTGGCCCTGCTCGTCACCGCGCTGGCCCGGCCGCAGTTCGGGAGCCGGGTCGAGACGGTGCGGCGCGAGGGGCAGGACATCGTGGTGGCCCTCGACCTGTCGGCCTCGATGACGGCCGAGGACATCGCGCCGAACCGCCTCGACCGGGCCAGGTTCGCCGTCGCCGACCTCATCGGCCGGCTGGAGGGCGACCGCGTCGGGCTCGTCGCGTTCGCGGGCGAGGCGTTCGTGCAGAGCCCCCTGACGAGCGACTACGGGGCGGCCACCCTCTTCCTGAACGCGATGGATCCGGACATGATCTCGGTGCAGGGCACCAACCTCGGCCAGGCCGTCGGGGTGGCCCTCGACGCGTTCGCCGAGACCGAGAGCCGCCACCGGGTGCTGGTCCTCATCACCGACGGCGAGGACCACGAGGGCGAGGTGGACGAGGCCGTCGACCGCGCGGTCGAGGCGGGCGTGCGCATCTACACCGTCGGCATCGGCTCGACCGAGGGGGTGCCGATTCCCGAGCGCGACGCGGCCGGCCGCCCGGGGGGCTTCCGGCGGGACGAGGACGGAACGGTGGTGACGACGCGGCTCGACGAGGCCGTCCTGCAGACGATGGCCGAGCGCACCGGCGGCCTCTACTACCGCGCGTCGCCGGCCGCCGACGAGCTCGCGGCGCTGGCCGGCGAGGTGACGGGGGGCGAGGGGCAGGAGTTCGAGGCCGAGCAGGTGACGCTGTTCGACGAGCAGTACCAGCTCTTTCTCGGCCTCGCGCTGGCGCTGCTCGCCGGCGAGGTCCTCATGCCGGACCGCCGGCGGGTACGGGCCGAATGGTCGGGGAGGTTCAAGTGAGACTCGAGCACGCCGGCGGTGCGCGTCGTGCCCAAGGTGCGGGCCGAACGGTCGGGGAGGATCGAGTGAGATGCGGTCGGGTCGCGACCGGGCTCGCCTGTCTGGCCATCGTTCTGTCGCCGGCCCTCGCCGCCGCGCAGGCGGGCCGGAGCGCGGTCGAGGCGGGCAACCGGCTCTACGCGGAGGGCCGGTTCGAGGAGGCCCACGAGCAGTACCTGGAAGCGTTGCGGGCGGCCCCCGACTCGCCCGTCGTCCCGTTCAACAACGGCAACGCGCTGTACCGCACCGACGAGTTCCAGCGCGCGATGGAGGCCTACCAGGAGGCGGCCGAGAGCGGCGACCCTGCGGTCGAGGCGCAGGCCTGGTACAACCTCGGCAACGCCCTTTACCGCCAGCAGCAGCTCCAGCCCGCCCTCGAGGCCTACAAGCAGGCCCTGCGGCGCAACCCCGCCGACGTCGACGCCAAGCACAACCTTGAGCGGACCCTGGAGCAGATGCAGGAGGAGCAGCAACAGCAGCAACAACAGTCCTCGGACCAGCAGGACGAGAACGACGACGAGAATCAGGAGAATCAGCAGGATCAGGAGAATCAGCCGCAGGAACAGCCGCCCGACGAGCAGCAGGATCCGCAGGAGCAGGAACAGCAGAATCAGCCGGAGCAGGATGAGCAGGAGCAGAATCAGCAGCAGGTACAGGGGCAGCAACAGGACCAGCAGGAACAGGGGCAGGAGGACCAGCCGCAATCCGGCGAGGAGCCGCAGCCGCAGCCCGGCGAGCTGAGCCGCGAGGACGCGGAGCGCCTGCTCGAAGCGATCGACGAAGATCCCGACCGGATTCAGCGGCGCCGGCGGACCACCGCCCCGGCCCGGCCGCCGAGGAGGCCCTGGTGATGGTGGCTCTCGGGCTCGCGGCGGCGGCGCTTCGAGGACCGGATCGCTGCGACGTCGCAGGCCGACTGGTGGCGGCGGCCCGCGGACCCGCGGTGGCGGCGCCGAGCCCGGCCGTGCCGGCAGCGTCGAGCCCGGCCGTGCCGACAGCGTCGAGCCCGGCCGTGCCGGCGGCGCCGAGCCCGGCCGTGCCGGCAGCGTCGAGCCCGGCCGTGCCGACAGCGTCGAGCCCGGCCGTGCCGGCGGCGCCGAGCCCGGCCGTACCGGCAGCGTCGAGCCCGGCCGTGCCGACAGCGTCGAGCCCGGCCGTGCCGGCAGCGTCGAGCCCGGCCGTGCCGGCAGCGTCGAGCCCGGCCGTGCCGGCAGCGTCGAGCCCGGCCGTGCCGGCGGGCGGCAGCGACGGCGGCCCGGCCGGCCTGCGGCGGCGGCCCGGAACGCTGGCGCTGGCGGCGGCCGTGGCCATCCTGGCGCTTCCAGCCGGCGCCCTCGCCCAGTCCGTGCGGGCGTTCCTCAGCCAGAACCCGGTGCCCGTCAACGGCCAGTTCGTCCTGAACCTCGAGGTGTCGGGCAGCCAGAGCACGGACGGGGACCCCGCCCTGCCGGACCTGTCGGCGTTCGCCGTCTACCTCGGCTCGGGCACGTCGACGTCGATGCAGTTCGTCAACGGCCGCATGTCGACGTCGCACACCATCCAGTACCGGTTCCAGGCGACGCAGGAGGGCACGTTCGAGATCGGTCCGGTGACGGTGCGGGTGGACGGGCAGGACCTGCGCACCGATCCCCTGACCATCGAGATCTCCCCCGCCCCGGCGGCCGGTGGGGGCGGGCGCGGCGGGGGGGGCGCGCAGGCGGGCGCCGGCGACGCCATCTCTTCCGATGACCTGTTCCTCAGCGCCACCCTCAGCGAGGAGCAGGTCTACGTCAACCAGCCCGTCGTGGTGGAGTACCGCATCTTCACCCGGGTCGACGTCGAGGGCGTCAGCGTCGCCCGGCAGCCGGGCACCGCGGGCTTCTGGGTCGAGGAGCTGGCCGCCCCGCCGCGGCAGGAGCAGGTGGTCCGCAACGGCGTGCAGTACGCCAGCCAGGTCATCCGCCGCGTCGCCCTGTTCCCGACCAGCGCCGGCCCCAAGCGCATCGATCCGCTCGTACTCGAGGCGCAGGTGCGCGTGCAACGCCGGTCCCCCTTCCGGCGCGACCCGTTCGGCGACCCCTTTGGCGGCTTCGGCGACAGCCTGTTCGGTCGCCGCGTGCCGGTCTCGGTCGCGTCGAACGCCCTCGACCTCGAGGTGCTGCCGGCGCCGCCGGGCGCCCCCGCGTCGTACTCCGGCTTCGTCGGCTCCCTCGCGGTCTCGGCCGGCGTCGACCGCGCCGAGGCCGAGACCAACGACGCCCTGACCCTGCGCCTCGACGTCAGCGGCAGCGGCAACATCCGGATCCTGCCCGAGCCGACCCTCGACCTCCCCCCCGCCTTCGAGGTCTACCCCCCGGAGATGAGCGAGGAGGTGGAGCCGGCCGCCGACGGCGTGCGCGGCAGCCGGGTCTACGAGTACGTCATCGTGCCGCGCGAGCCGGGCGAGGTCACCATTCCCCCCGTGGAGCTCGCGTACTTCGACCCCGAGCGCGGCGCCTACGCAGTGGCGTCGTCCGACCCGCTGGCCCTGACCGTCACCGGCGATCCGGGCCCCGCCACCGTCCTGCCCGGCGGGCACGCCCGCACCGGGGCGGACCTCCAGCGCGCGGACATCCGCTTCATCCGCATCGCGGCCCCGACGTTCCGGGCACGGGGAGGCTCGCTCTTCCGCTCGGCCGGGTTCTGGACGATCGCGGTGCTGCCCCTCGTCGCCCTCGCCGGCGCCGTCGCGGTGCGCCGCCACCGCGACCGGCTCGCCGGCGATGTCGCCTGGGCGCGCAGCCGGCGCGCCTCGAAGGTGGCCCGGCGCCGGCTCGCCCGCGCCGAATCGCTGTGCTCGCCCGACCGGCACCGCGAGTTCCACGCCGAGGTGGGCCGCGCCATGCAGGGGTTCCTCGGCGACAAGCTGAACGTGGCCGAGGCCGGCCTGATCCACGGCGAGATACGCGCCGCCCTCGGCGCCCGCGGGGTGGCGACGGCCCTCGTCGACGCCTGTCTCGACGGCCTCGAGCGCTGCGACCGCGAGCGCTTCGCCCCCGCCGAGCCCGACGCCGCCGCCATGCAGGCGATGCTCGCGGAGGCGGGCCGGGTGATGACCGAGCTCGACGCGGCCCTGACCGCCTCATGACCGAGAACCCCACAACCTTCGTAGCGGCGGCCCTCGGCGCCCTGTGGCTGCTCCTGCTCGCGGCGGCGCCGGCCGGGGCCCAGAGCGCGTTCTTCGACGAGGGCAACCGGCTCTATCAGGCCGGCGACTTCGAGGGCGCCCTCGACCGCTACCGGCGCATCCTCGACGAGGAGCTCGAGAGCGGCGAGCTCTACTACAACATCGGCAACGCCCACTTCCGCCTCGGCGAGCTCGCCCCCGCCATCCTCAACTACGAGCGCGCCCGGCGCCTGATGCCCGGCGACGACGACCTCCTCGCCAACCTCGCCCTCGCCCGGTCGATGACCGCCGACGACATCACCCCGAGGCCCCGGTTCTGGCTCTTCCGCGCCGCCGGCTGGTGGGTCGGGCTGCTGCCGCGCGCCGTGCTGATCTGGCTCGTCGCCCTCGCCTGGTTGACGGCCATCGCGGGCGCCGCCGCCGTCGTGCTCCGGCCGGGGCCCGGCCTCGCGGCCTGGGCGCGGCGCGCCGGCCTCGCGGCGGGGGCCGTGACCCTCGTCCTCGGCGTCAACCTCGTCGTCCGCGAGCTCGGCCTCGGCGCCGTAGAGGAGGCCATCGTGATGGCCGAGGAGGCGCAGGTGCAGAGCGCGCCCTCCGACGATCCGGCCCTGCAGATCTTCGCGGTGCACGCCGGCACCAAGGTCACGGTGGACCGCCGGGCTGACGAGTGGGTGGAGATCGTGCTCGAGGACGGCGCGGTCGGATGGATGCGAGCCGCGCAACTGGAGCCGATCCGGGCGTCGACGCCGTAGAGAGCGCGGACGCGGAAAGTCCGGCGTCGCCCGCCGCCGCGGGACACGCGACGCACGGCGGCAACAGCACGGTCAGGAACACGAGGGCGTCGCCGACACCCAGGACCAGCCCGAGAACATTCCGGGCCGCGCCCGACGGATTCCCCGGGACGGCCACGTCCCCTCCCTCCGTCGAATCTCGATGCTCTTCGCCATGAGATCGCGTTGACGAAACACAGGCCCGGCAATAGGCTGAGCGACAGGAATGCCCACCACGGCAGCGGCACCATCCTCGCCTTGCGCTGGGGACGCCGCGAGAGCACCGACATCGACCTGACGGCGCCTCCGTCGGGTGGAGGACTACATCGGCTCGCCGCGCTCGTCGCCCGTGCCTGGTTCGGGTCGGAAGCGTTGCCGGGGTTCGGCGGCAAGACGGCCGCTCGACTCGTCCGCGAAGGCCACGCCCGCTACGTGCACTCGTACCTCGATCACGTCATGGCCGGCGGATACACCTGATGTGACGGTTGCGTGATGAGACTACGACAACGTGAAGATGTCGGCGACGAGGATGGTCAGGTCGGGCAGCAGAACCGAGCGCACGGTGTCTCCGGGCGACGCCACCTGGGCCTGCTCATAGGCCCCGTCCGCGAGGACGTAGACCTCGAGCTGCGGGCGGACCGGGTCCGCGATCCAGTACTCGGGCACGCCGTAGCGCGCGAACAGGTCCATCTTCCGGCTCCGGTCGACTGCCGCGGTGGATGGCGAGAGCACCTCGACGGCGATGTCCGGGGCCGCCCGCGTCACGGCGCGCGGCTGGACGAGATGGCGCCGTTCGGTCCGGAAGAAAACGACGTCGGGCTGCACGACGTCGTGTTCGTCGAACACGATGTCGAGCGGTGCGACGAGCGCCAGCCCTCCCGACCGGCGGCCGTAGTCGTCCAACCGCGTGGCGATCCGCAGGACCGCGATCTGGTGAATCGGCAACGGTGACGGGACCACGACGAGCTCCCCTCCGTGGATCTCGTAGCGGCGCCCGTCGTCCGGCATGTTCACGAGGTCGGTGTAGCCGACCTGACGCTGAACGACCCGCATGGGCGCCCTCATGTGGATACCCTAGCGAGATTCGTGCCAGCGCCTGCCGCCAGTGGCGCCGGTGCGTCGACGGCGCGAGCGCCGAAGCCGCGACACCGCGGACGGCGGGGGCGCCAACCCCGAGTTCCGGGCGGTGCGTCGACGGCGTGAACACCGAAGCCGCGGCGCCTCGTCGACCGTGCAGTCATGTCATCTCCCCTTCGACCGCTCACCCCGTCACCGGCGCATCGATCGCGTAGGGCGCGGCAAGCCGGTGGTCGGGGTGGGCGTCGAGGTACGCGGCGATGCGGTCGCGGCGGGTCAGCGCCTCGGCGATGAACGACACCGCCTCGACGAGCCGCTCGTCGGGCTGGGCGCAGCTCAGGCGCAGGAACCCGCCGCCGGCCTCGCCGAAGCACTCGCCGCCGAGGCAGGCGACGCCGACCGCGTCGTCGGCCCCTTCGAGCAGGTACATCGCGAGGCCGTGCGACGTGATGCCGGCGCGGTTGCAGACCTCGGCCACCGACGGGAAGACGTAGAAGGTGCCGCCGGGCATGAGGCAGCTCACGCCCTCGATGGTGTTCACGCCGGCCACCAGCAGCTCGACCTTGCGGTGGAAGTCGCGCATCCGCTCGTCGCGGTACTGCCGGCCGCGCGCGAGGGCGGCGGCCCCGGCGAGCTGCGTGAACGGGGGCACGCACGAGAGCGCCACGTTCGTGAGGAGGTCGAAGGCCTTGATGGTCTCCGGGCTCGACACCGCGTAGCCGAGGCGCCAGCCGCTCATGCTGAACGACTTGCTGAACGTGTAGGCGGCGACGGTCTGCTCGAGCATGCCGGGCTGGGCGAGCAGCGACCGGTGCCGGCCCTCCCACACCATGCAGTCGTAGGGCTCGTCGGCGAACACCGCCACGTTGCGGCCCCGGATGAGATCGGCGAGCCCGCGGAGGTCGTCCTCGGTCGCGACGCCGCCGGTGGGGTTGTGGGGGCTGTTGAGGAAGACGGCCTTGGGCCGCGGGTCGTCCTCGAGGAAGCGGCGCACGTCGTCGAGGTTGGGCCGGAACGCCCGCGACGCCCGCAGGTTCGACAGCACCATGCGCGCCCCGCGCCGGCCGATGTTGGCGGCGTAGGTCGGAAAGTACGGGCTGAACACGAGCACGCCGTCGTCGGGCTCGACGAACGCATCGCAGAACAGCTGCTCGAACGTCTTGGCGCCGGGTCCCGCGATGACGTGGTCGGCGGTCACCGACAGCCCGTGCTCCTCGTTCACGTAGGCGGCGGCGGCGGCGCGAAGCTCGGGCAGCCCGCCCGACGGGCCGTAGGTGGTGCGGCCGGCCCGGATCGCCTCGACGCCGGCGTCGACGGCGGCCTCCGGCGACGCGAACGGGCTGTCGCCGATCTCGAGCTCGATGACGTCCTTGCCCGCGGCGGCGACGCGCCGGGCGGCGGCGAGGACCGTGAACGCCCCCTCGGGCTTGACGGTGGAAGAGAATCGCGTGAGGGACGGCGGCATTGCGACGAACTCCTTTCCGGGTGGGGCCGTCGATGGAGACGGCCGGCGGCCGCCGGATCGACGGCGACGAGCGCCCGGCCCGCCAATCGGCCGCCGAACGCGACCGCAACGTCGCGAGGCGGCGCCCGCCTCGCCCACAACCGACCATCCAGGCGTCCGCGCCCTTCTACGCGCACGCTCCCGGCCGGCGGCCTCTTCTGAGTGTCGCACACTCGGCGCGGGCCTGTCTCTCGGGCTTTCCGGCCTTGGCGGTGGATGAAGAGACGAGTTGGGCGCGGAGCTCTCGGGCCGCGGCGGAGATCGGGACCCGGCCGGCTCGCGCGCGGGGCCGGCGGCGAACCGCGCGGCGCTGCCGCGGCTCGCGGCCGGAGGGGCGTCGCCCGCGTCATGAATTGGGTTGCGAAACCCGCCCGGGGACACTAGGATGCACCCGGTAATCCGCCGGTCGGCCCCGCTCCTCGTCGGCGAGACGGCGGCGCGGGCACGCCCGGCGGCGGATCGTCATTTCCCCAGTAATTCAAGGAGCAGTACGTGTTGAACATGAAGGAACGGAAGTCGAGAGTGCTCGGGGCGGCGGTGCTGGCGGGCGCGGCGGTGCTGGCGGCGTGGTCGATGACCGGCCAGGCCCAGGAGGGCCCGCGCGTGTTCTTCGTGTCGCCGGCCGACGGCGCCACGGTGTCGAGCCCGGTGCAGTTCGAGTTCGGCAGCGAGGGCTTCTCGCTGTTGCCGGTCCCCGAGGAGGTCGAGACGCCCCGATGGGGGGTCGGTCACTACCACATCGGCATCAGCACCGAGTGCCTCCCGGCCGGCGAGATCATCCCCCAGTCGTCGCCGTGGGTCCACTTCGGCGACGGCTCTTCCGTCTTCGAGAGCCTGATGCCGGCGGGCGAGCATACCTTCGCCGTCCAGCTCGGCGACGACGAGCACCGCACCATCGAGGGGCTCTGCTCGACGGTCACCGTCACCGTGGAGTGAAGAACCAGCCGGGGGTCTGCGCCGCGAGCGGCGGCGCGGCCCTTGGCAGGCTCGGTCCAGGGCCGTCGGAGGCCGCCGCGCGACCGTGCGATCACGTTTGGAGCCTCGCTGATGCGAACTCTTGCGGCGGCGGTTTCCCGACTTGGCCGGCGCCCCCTTTTGGCGATCACTCCCCTCCCCCTCCGGACACCATCCCCGGCGTCGACGCCACGTCCGGCCCGCTTTCCTCACTCGCCACGCGGGTTCGCCGGCACGATGAACTCGGCCACCACCGTCAACGGGCCCTTGGGGTTCGCCCGGCCCATGAAATACGCCTCGCCCAGGGTCAGGCCCTCGCTCTCGAGAAAGTCCCGCAGCGTCCCCTCCCAGTGCGTCCCGAAATCCAGCCCGAAGGCCATCCCCTCGTCCGTGTACTCGAGGGTTTTCCTCACCGCCTTCCCGCGGGCCAGCCGCATGAACCGCTCCGCGTAGACGTCGGCCACCAGCACGCTGCCCGGCGCCGAACGCTCCCGAGCGCCCCGCAGCGTCTTCCGCACGTCGTCCTCGCCCAGGTAGAGGGTCACCCCCTCCCAGAGGAACGCGGTCTTCCGCCCCGGGTCCCAGCCGCTCGCGGTCAGCCTCTCGAACGCGTCGTCCCGGCCGAAGTCCACGGGGACGAAGGTGACGCCCGACGTCTCGATCCCCGCCTCGGCCAGCTTCGACCGCTTCAGCGCCTGAACCCGCGGATGGTCCACCTCGAAGCAGGCCACGCCGTCGGGCACGAGCGGGCCGTAGGCCCGGGTGTCGTGTCCGGCCCCCAGCAGCACGAACTGCTCGACCCCGGCCAGGGCCCGTCCGAGGATCCGGTCGAAGTAGAGCGTCCGGGCGACGACGAGGTCCGCGATGGTCTCGGCCCCGTCGGGCGGCGGCAGGCGCGGATAGCCGAAGTAGCGGCCGCTCAGCTTGTGCTTGACCCACAGCGGGAACAGGACCAGTTGCAGCCCCAGGATGGACGAGTTGGGCAGGACGCCGAGGAGCCGCACCGTCGCCGTGTCGGGCCGAATCCCGAACCAGTCCATGGTCCAGCGCCCGTTGATGACCTCGATGGCGGTCTGCGAGGTGCCCAGCCGCCGGCTGACGACGAGCTGCCGGTAGGTGACGATCAGCGTCCCCAGCACCGCCAGCGGCAGGAAGACGACCTGGAGGACGACGAAGACGACCCACGCGATGAGGCGCATGACCATCGCCGGAGCATACTCCAGACGCGTGACCGCCCGGCGCGCCGCGCGGCGGGGACGGCCGACCTCACCACGGCTCCCTCCATGCGCGTGACGGTCCCGACGCGCCGCGCCGCCGGGGCGGCGGCCTCACCACGGCTCCCTTCGATGCGAGGGACGGTCCCCGCGCGCCGCGCCGCCGGGACGGCGGCCTCACCACGGCTCCCAGACCAGGCCGAGCCGGCGCACCGCACCGCCGCGCCTCACCGCGGGCGGACGCCGGGTCATCGACGGGGGAAGGTGATTCCAGGCCGGTTCGTCCGGGCGGGGATCGAGCCCGCGCCGGGCGAGCCGCGAGACAATCTCGCCGACGCTGACGCGCTCGTCGTCGGCGATGCACCGCGCCGCCTCCAGCACGTCGTCGTCGATCTGCAGGGTGGCGCGCACGAGCCGGACGTAGCGGCGAAGGGATGCGCGGCTTCGATGGCGTGTGGTCATGGTCGTCCTCCGGCCACGCCACCTTGCATCGCGCATGCCAGCGCCATGCGTCCGCGATACCGCCGGGACCGTCCCCTCTGCAGGATCCGGCTCGCAGTCGTTGCAGGCCCGGGCCGGGCGAGGAAATGCAGTTGCTGCAAGGTCGCCGCCGAACGCGGCGGATGACGCCGGAAGCCCGGCGAGAGCCGAACGGCGCCGCGCCCCGACAAAGGGGTCGCCGCCGAACGCGGCGGATGACGCCGGAAGCCTGGCGAGAGCCGAACGGCGTCGCGCCCCGACGAAAGGGGTCGCCGCCGAACGCGGCGGATGACGCCGAGAGCCTGGCGAGAGCCGAACGGCGCCCACAGGACGAAAAAGGCCGGGCCCTCGTAGGAGAGCCCGGCCACTCGTCTTCACGCCGGCCGGCGGCTGCTAATCGTTGTCCGCCATCTCCTCGCGCTCGGCGAGCATCTGCTCGTACTCGTCCTGCTCGAGGTAGGTCACGTCGACCCAGGCGTGGGCCATCTCGTCGACGGTGCGCGACCCGTTGCCCACCCACTGGCGCGGGTCGGGGTTCTCGCGGTTGCCGGTCGAGTTGTCGTGCCACGCGGTGACCACGATCATCGTGCCCCCGGGCAGCAGCGGCGCCACGTCCTCGTCGTAGACGTAGTTGATGTGCCAGTTCCACCGGAAGTTGCTCACGTTGTTGAGCATCCGGCGCGAACCGTCGGGCAGCACCGCCTCCATCGACATCGCCTTGCCGCGCATGTGCATGTGCGGCTGGTAGTTCTCGAGCCGCGCGGGGCCCTTGAGCATGGTGAAGCCCTGGCTCATGCCGATCTCGCCGGGAGGAATGTCGATGCCGCCCTGGTGCCCGCGGAAGCCGTGCAGGATGGTCCGGTACTTCGGCGTATACCCCTGCTCGTGGAAGTAGACCCCCAGCTCGACGACGTCGTCGGGGACCTCTTCGCCGATGGCGTGATAGTGGATGTCCCACTGGATCTGGGCCCCCGGCAGCATCAGCTTGCCGGCGTCGTCGGGGAAGATCTCGCCCTCCTTGCCGACCGCCCACTCCATGAACGTGCCGGGACCGATGTCGTCGTCGAAGTCCACGCTGTTGGCGAGGCCCGTCACCCCTTCCTCTTCCTGGAGGAGCCGCGCGATGGCGTGGTGCACGACCTTGCGGCCGCCGGGGAACGACGGCTTGATCTCGATCGCCTGCACCCAGCGCTCGTCGGTCAGGCCGGTCTCGGCGAGCGGCCGCCACCACTTGTCCTGGCCGTCGGCGGGCACGTCAAAGGGGGCCGAGGGCACGACGAGGTCGGGCTCGCCGAAGCGGTCCGACAGGCGCCACGCCGCGGGGTCGGGCCACTCGACGGGGGGCGGGAGGTCGGCGCGGTCGCCCAGGGGGGCGCCGCCGTCCACCCAGCTCACGATGGTGTCTATCTGGTCCTGGTTCAGCGACCGGTCGTTCTTGAACGACTGGATGCCGACGGTGCGGTCGATGTGCCACGGCGGCATCTCGAGCGAGACCACGCGGTCCTTGATCGCCCGCGCCCAGGGCCGCACCTCGCCGTAGGTCAGCAGCGACATCGGCGCGATGGAGTTGGGCTGATGGCACTCCTGGCACTTCTGCTGGAGTATCGGCGCGACGTCCTTCGCGAACGTCGGCTGGTAGTCGGCCTCGTTGGCCGCGGCGAGACCGGGCGCGGCGACGAGCGCGGCGAGCGCCCCGATACCGAGCCAACGCCGGTACGACTTCGCATGCATGGCTTGCTCCTTCCCTCGCGCGGGCTCCACGCGGGGTTGATGTGACGCTTTGCGAACGGTTTTACCACGGCCGGCCCCGCCGGTCCAGCGGGAAGGGCCGCGGGGTGCACGTCAGGATCGCCGGCCCCGACAGGGCCGGCGGCTCTCCTCACAACCTGTCGTGGGCCCGGCCCGCACGCGGGGGGGCGACGAGGCCGCCGCCGGGGCCGGGAGAACCGGCGCGGAATCAGTCGCCGACGACCGCCTGGTACACGAGGCTGCGCGACAGCCGCTGCACCTCGTTGATGGCGCCGCCGTTGTTCTGGATCATCCCGACGAACGTCAGGTCCTCGGCCGGATCGACCCAGAACCACGTGCCCGCGATGCCGATCCAGTAGTAGGAGCCGGTGGACCACGACTCGCCCGACATGGGGCCGTCGGTCACCACCGAGAAGTTCAGCCCCCACCCCTGGCCGGGCCGCCGGTAGGTCGCCTGCTGGGCGTCGGTGAGGTGGTTGGCGGCCATCAGCTCGACCGAACGGGGGGCGAGCAGCCGCACCCCCCCGAGCTCGCCGCCGTTCAGCAGCATCTGGGCGAACCGGATGTAGTCGGGCGCCGTGCCGTACAGCCCGCCGCCGCCGGACGGGCCCGCGAGGGGCGCGTTCGGCGCCTGCGCGCCTCCCGGCGGGGCCATCAGCTTGCCGTCGGGGCCCGGCGTGTGCCGCGCGGCCAGCCGGTGCATCTTGTCCGGGGGCACGTGGAACGCGGTGTCGACCATGCCCAGCGGCCTGAAGATGCGCTCCTGAAGGAACTCGTCCAGCGGCTGGCCGGAGATCACCTCGACGAGGTGCCCCTGCACGTCGACCGAGATGCTGTAGGCCCACTCGGTGCCCGGCTGCGAGAGCAGGGGAATCTCCACGAGCTTGTCGACCATCGTCCCGAGCGGGGCCCCGGTGTCGAGGACGCGGCCGTCGATGATGGCCCGGTTCACGGGATGGCGCGGGTTGAGGACGTAGCCCAGCCCTGCGGTGTGGCGCATGAGGTCGCGCATGGTGATGCGCCGGCCCCGCTCGATCGGCTCGACCTGCATGACGCCGTCGTCGTCGACGCCGGTGTAGACCTCTAGATCGCCGAACTCGGGAATGAACCGCGACACGGGGTCGTCGAGCTGCCACCGGCCCTCCTCGTGCAGCATCATGAGGGCGGTGCCGACGACGGGCTTGGTCATCGAGAAGATGCGGAAGATGGAGTCGAGCTCGACCGGGTCGTCCTTGCCGGCGTCGAGCCGGCCCACCGTGTCGGTGAAGACGACCTTGCCGTGCCGCGCCAGCATGGTGACGACGCCCGCGAGCTTCCCGTCGTCGACCATCGCCTGCATGCCCGCGTCGAGCCGCTCGAGGCGCTTGGCCGAGACCCCGACCGACGCCGGGTCGGCGACGGCGAGGTCGCGCGCCGCCTCGGCCCTCGCGGCGGCCGCCGGTACGGCGTGAAGCGACTGGTAGCCGACGACGAGGGCCGCCAGCGCCGCGACCCCGAACAGGAACGACCGCCACCGATTCAACCTGTCATTCACGTGCTGCTCCTCAATAGACGATCACGAACGAGCCGTCGTCCCGCGCGACCACGGTGGGCACGCTGCGCGCCGGAATCGGCGCCTGCGCCCGGCCCGTGTCACCGAGGGGACGGCCGCCCGCGTCGAACGCCTGCCAGTGCAGATTCCCCCCCGACTGCCAGCCGGGGCCGTCGCCCCAGGCGACCACGACGTCGCCGCGGTGGTTGACGGCCACCGTCGCGTTCTTGCGCCGGAACTGCGCGTCTCCCGGCGGCGACCACGGCTCGTCGAGCCGCTCGGTATTCGCGACGAAGACCTGCCCCTCGGTCTCCCACGCCACCAGCGTGCCGTCCGGGCCACTGGCGAGGGTGGTGGTGGCGACCGGGCACGCGCCGATGTTCCAGGGCTGGATCAACCGGTCGTCGAAGGTGCGGCCGCCGTCGGTGCTCGTGAGCAGCCGCATGCCGCGGTGCACGTTGTCGCCGGCGCCGCGATAGGACACGTGAACGGCGCCCTCTCCGTCGGCCGCCGCCCGCAGCCCGCAGCAGCCGCACGCCCCCTCGGCGGCGGGGCTGACGGGCCGCGGCGGCTCGAAGTGCTTGCCGTTGTCGCGCGACGCCGCGAGGTAGACGCGGCGGTCGGCGTCCTGGACCGGGTCGGCGTGCCAGAAGACGTAGACGTCGCCGCCGTCCACCGCGACCGTCGACCCGGTCTCGACCCCACCCTCCTGCCTGGCCGAGAGCGTCAGCTGGGGCTCGAACGCTTCCCTGTCGTCGGTGCGGCTGTAGTGGAACCACGTGGGGTCGCGGTGGAACCACGTCACGTGGAGGCGGCCGTCGGGCCCGACCGCGAGCTGCCCGCCGTCGACGGGCCCGAGGCCCGTGACCGAGTGCGGCTGGCTGTTCACCCGCTGCCGCGCCGACCAGTCCGCCGCCCCCGGCGCCCGGGTGACGTGCCACAGGTCGCCGCTGCTCATCGACCCGGTGTAGTAGATGAGGTGCAGCCGTCCGTCGGGGTCGATCGCCGCCTGGGGCAGGCTGGCCCCGTCGGGGGCGCGCAGCACCTCGACGGCCGGCGCCCCGCCGCCGCAGGCCGCGGCGGCGAGCACGAGCGCGAAGAGCCCGCCGCCCGCCCTCGCGTTGCCGGAAGGTCTCATGGTGCGATCCTGCCCGCCTCCTGGAGACGGGCGCCCCGCAGCGTGTGCTCGAGGGCGTAGTTCCCCTCGTGGCACGCGAACTCGTAGATGACGCCGGTCCCCGGGGCGGGCCGCATGTAGATGCGCGCCGTCCACGGCCGCGTCCAGGTGCCCGGGTCGTCCATGGTGTACTCGTACGCGAGGGTCTCTGGACCGACCCGGGTGAAGCGCTCGAGCAGACGCAGGTCCGGCGACGATCCGCCGCCTCCCCGCTTCAGGTTCGTCGTCTCCACCACCAGCGAATCCCCCTCCCAGTGCCCGCGCGAGACGCCGAGGTCGCCGCGGAGCGCGGTCGCGGGGGTCGAAGCGTCGAGGGGGATGATGCGCGTGTCGTGCATCATCTCCATCTGGATCACCACGTGGCTGGCCGTCTGCAGGATCTGGTAGTTGCTGTTGTAGCCGCGTCCGGTCATCGGGATGCGCCCGCCGCTGCACCGCAGCCCCGCCCCGAGATCCTCCGGGCCCCGCGGGAAGGGCGGGCGCTCGCGGCCGCGCGCCGCCGCGCGCCGCTGCGCCGCCTCCGCCGTCAGGGCGGGCAGGCGGCCGTCCGGGGGATCGACGATGAGCGACGTCCGGTTGTCGAACCAGCGGTCGATCAGCCAGAACTGGTTGTAGTTGCCGGTCCCCTCGGGGTTCTCCTCGGTCACCCCGTCGCCCGACTGGAAGTCCTCGCGGTCGGCCAGGGCGGCCCGGAACACGCTCTCGCCGAAAGCCGCGTCGGTCTCGCCGTTGAACAGCTCGGCCGCACGCGACCGCAGGGTCGCCACCTCCTCGTCGGTCAGGAACGCCTTGTCGGCGAGCTCGACCGGCCGCTCGAGCGGCGTCGCCGAGTCGCTGGCCCAGATGCCCTGCAGATCCGGATGCCCGTCCGCCGTGCGCGGCGGCGTCCATCCCTCCGGCGCCGGCCCCTGTCCCAGCACCGCCGCCGGGACGGCCAGCATCAACGCCGTCACCGCCGCCGCGAAGCTCCGCCTGTTCATGGGCCCCTCCCAGAAAACCGGGGTTGCACGCGAACCCGCCTTACCGCCAACCATAGACGCGCCGACCCGTCAGCGCAAGGGTCCGTTCAACGCGCGGCGGGGAGCCGCCGGGTCCGACGCTCGTGTCCGTGGTCCGTCCCGGTCCGTTCAACCCGCGGCGGGGAGCCGCCGGCGCTTCCGGATCCACTTCACCGCAAGATACAGAATCACCGTCAGCGCCAGCGTCGCGCCGATGGTGGGATAGTGCTCCTGCAGGGTCTCGACCGCCCGGTCGCCGAGACGGACGGCCAGGTACGCCTCGCCCGTGAACCTGATCATGCGTCCGACGAAGATCGCGCCGGCGAACCGGGTCCAGGACATGCCGACGAGGCCGGCGACGAGCATGAACACCTTGGCCGGGAACGGCGGGGGCGCGAGGACCGCGACCAGCATGGCGACGACGTCGTTCTCGCGGACCTTCCGGGTGACCCACTCGCGTTTCGCGGGGTCGAGGCGGCGGACCGCGCGCTCTCCGCCGGTGCGCCCGATCCGATAGAGGACCAGGCATCCCAGCGTCGAGCCCGTCGACGCGGCCAGCGCGATCCAGACGAAGAGCGACGGCTGTTGCCAGGCCAGCAACAGCACCACCACGTCGACGCCGCCGGGCAGGGGAACGCCGGCCGAATCGAGAAAGGCGATCAGAAAGAGCCCCGGGATGCCCAGGGCCAGGAGGCTGTCGCGGAGTCCGTCCATGACTGGCGGGGTGATGTCCCGTGTCGGCCGGGACACTCGGTCGAGACGCCGGAAGCGGGATTATAGCCCGCCCCGGGAGACCGGGGCCGACTGGCGCCGGCTTTGCCTTTCGGCCCCGGCGCTGATAAGCTCTAGGGACGAACTCGTACATACAGATCGGCCCGTGGTGGGCAACCCCCTCCCGTCGAGCCGGCAGGTCTCCAACCGCTCTATCCTCAGCGCGTCACTCTCGACAGACCTGTCCGTCCGCTCAGGCCGATCCGCCCCCCTTCCAAGGAGGTGACGATTGGCAACCCGTGGACGACCGACACAGCAGAAGCGGCAGCGTGAACGCGCCCGGCAGGAGCAGCGCAAGCTGAAGGACGCGCGGCGGGCAGAAGCGAAGGAACGACGCGCGCAGGTGGTGTCGCAACCGCGCGCCGGCGGCGACCCCGATCTCGAGGGAATCACCGCGGGGCCCCAGCCCCTGGCCGAATGGCAGGTGGAGGGGCTGGCCACCTTCGAGGAAGCCGAGGAATCCGCGGAAGAGTCGGGGCCCAACGGCTAGGGAGTCTGCGGCGCAGAACCGCGCGGATTCCTGGAGGGTTGGTCGGGCGCCGGGCGCAGCCCTGGTGACGATTGGCGAGTCAGGCCGCGGGACCCGTCCCGGGCGAGCCGCCCGCGGCGGATGCCTCGGGCAGGGAGCCGTCGGCACCGACGGTGCAGCCGAGTGGACGGCATCCCGACGTGCAGAGCGGCGCTCGCACCCGAGCCGTCCGTCGCCCGGGGTTTCGGGCAAACCGAAACGGGCGGGGCAACGTCCAAGGGCAGGGAGCCGTCGGCCCGACGGTGCAGCCGAGTGGACGGCATCCCGACGTGCAGCGCGGCGCTCGCACCCGAGCCGTCCGTCGCCCGGGGTTTCGGGCGAACCGAAACGGGCGGGGCAACGTCCAACGAAGTATACTGAGCGGTTGTAGCCGGACGCTGGACCCGGCCCGAATCCGGACCGGCGATGGCGCACCGTCCACCAGCCGGAAGACGGAGGAAGACACCAACGATGGCCTCGGAACACACGCAGACCCTCACCGACGGCGATTTCCAGCAGGCGGTGCTGCAGTCGGACAAACCGGTGCTGGTGGACTTCTGGGCGGAGTGGTGCGGCCCGTGCCGCATGATCGCCCCGGCCCTCGACGCGCTCGCCGACGAGTACAACGGCCGCGTCGTCGTGGGCAAGCTGAACATCGACGACAACCCCGCCACGCCCGAGAAGTACAGCGTCCGCTCGATTCCCACCCTGCTGCTGTTCAAGGGCGGCGAGGTCGTGGAGGCGACGGTCGGCGTGGCCGGCAAGGACCAGCTGGCCGAGCTCCTCGACCGGCACGTTGAGCCGAGGGTCGCGCAGGAGTCCGCTTAGGGAAGGCGCGGCCGCCGTCCGGAGGCACCGACGCCCTGCAGGGTCGGCGGCCGGGCGGATCGGAGCCGCGGGCGACAATCTCCGGGCCAGGACTCGGCCCGGCCCATCTCCGTGTACGACGCGAGCGAGGGCCGGAGCCGACGACGGGGCTCGGATTCGCAGGACGTCGTCATGGCACACAGGTTCAATCGGCGCCGTCACCACCCGGCAGCGCAAGGGCTCGCGGCGACCGCCCTGCTCGCGGTCGCGGCGGGCGGCTGCACGTTCGAGTTGGTCCCCGCCAACGCCGCCGGCGAGCCCGGCGAGGCCCGGCCGGTGCTCGCGGCGCAGCGCGGGCCGGCCCCCGAGCCCTACACCGACCTCCGACCGGACGAGCAGGCGATCGTCGACCTCTTCGAGAACGCCAGCCCGTCGGTCGTGTACATCACCACCGTCACACGCCGCCGGGACTTCTTCGGCCGCGTCACCGGCGGCGAGGTGCCGCTGGGCACCGGGACCGGCTTCGTGTGGGACCGGGACGGTCACATCGTCACCAACTACCACGTCGTGCAGGGCAGGTCGTCGGCGATCCGGGTGGTCATGCACGACCAGACCAGCTACATGGCCCGGCCCGTCGGGGGCTCGGCCCGGCACGACCTGGCGGTGCTGCGCATCGACGCCCCGGCCGACTCGCTGCGTCCGGTCCGGCTGGGCGACAGCGACCGGGTGCGCGTCGGACAGAACGCGTACGCGATCGGGAACCCCTTCGGATACAGCGCCACCCTGACCACCGGGATCATCTCGGCCCTCAGCCGCCAGATCGAGGGCCTGACCGGCGACATCATCGAGGACGTCATCCAGGTCGACGCGGCCATCAACACCGGGAACTCGGGCGGCCCCCTGCTCGACAGCCGCGGCCGTCTGATCGGCATCAACAGCCAGATCGCGAGCCCGTCGGGCACCTCGGCCGGCATCGGCTTCGCCATCCCCGTCAACACCGTCGCGCGGGTCGTGCCGCAGTTGATCGCGAACGGCGAGTACACGCCGGCCCGCCTCGGCATCACCACGAACCAGCAGTTGAACCGGATCGCCGCGGCGCGGTACGGGGTGAACGGGGTCGTCGTCGCCGAGGTCGACCCGCGATCGGGGGCGGCCGGGGCCGGCCTGCGCGGCACCGAGTGGAACGCCAACCAGCTCGGCGACATCATCGTCCGCATCGACGGCGAGCCGGTGCGCTCGTTTCGCGAGCTGCGCCTCGTCCTCGACCGCTACCAGCCGGGCGGCGAGGTCGAGGTGACCGTCTCGCGCGACGGCGAAACGCACGACATCGTCGTCCCGCTGATGTAGGGGCGCCCTCGCCCGAACAGCCGCCGCCCTGCCCCATGTCCGAGTTCGCCGCCATCCCCCCGGGCTGGTTCCTGATGGGGAGCGATGAGGGCCAGCCGTCGGAGCGCCCCGTCCACCGGGTGTGGGTGGACGGGTTCCGGATGGCCGTCCATCCCGTGACCCGGGCCGAGTACGCCCGGTTCCTCGACGCCGCCAGCCACGAGCCGCCGCGCGAGTGGGACAACCCCGCGTTCCGCCGGGACGACCTGCCGGTGGTCGGGGTGAGCTGGCACGATGCCGTCGCGTACTGCGCCTGGCGCTCACGTCCCGGGGCCGCGGTCCGGCTGCCGACCGAGGCGGAGTGGGAGCGGGCGGCACGCGGCGGGCCCGACGGCCAGCGGTACCCGTGGGGCGACGAGATTCCCGGCTGGGTGCCGAACCGCGGCCGGGGCCCCCTCGACGGCCCGTGGCCGGTCACCCGCGGCACGCCCAACGGCTACGGGCTCTACGGCATCGCCGCCAACATCCACGAGTGGTGCTCGAACTGGCACGCGCGCGACTTCTACGAGCGCGCACCGGCCGTCAACCCGGTGGGGCCGGAGGAAGGCCGGCGGCGCGCGTCGCGGGGCGGCGCGTGGCGGCACGCGCTGACGCTGAACCGGACCGCCGCCCGCAGCAGCCTCGACCCGTCGCTGCGCTACACCGACTACGGGTTCCGGCTCGCGCGGTCCCGGTGACGGGCGTTCGCCGGGCGGGTGGGTGTGCCGTGCGCCCCTGAAGATGCGGCGATCCGGGACCATCGATGTCCGGGGAGACACCCGTGAGTACCGAACCAACCATCGCGCCGTACGGGGCGTGGGAGTCGCCGGTCACCACCGAGATGCTGACCGCGGGAGCGCTGCGGTTCGAAGGCATCGCCGTCGACGGCGCCGACGTGTACTGGGTCGAGTCGCGTCCGGACGAGGCGGGCCGGTGCGCGGCGATGCGGCTGACCGCGGACGGCGCGACGACGGAGTTGACGACGCCCGCCCACAACGCCCGGACCCGGGTCCACGAGTACGGCGGCGGGGCGCTGGCGGTGTCGAACGGCGTGGCGTACTTCTCGAACTTCTCCGACCAGCGGCTGTACCGCCGGCCGGTGGACGGCTCCGAGGCGCCGGCCGCGATCACGCCGGACATCGCGGTCCGCTACGCCGACGCGACGGTGGACGACGCCCGGGGCCGGTTGATCTGCGTGGCCGAGGACCATCGCCGCGCGGGCGCCGAGGCGGAGAATCTGCTCGTGTCGGTGCCCACCGGCGGGGGCGAGCCGTCGCCGGTTCACCGCGGCTTCGACTTCTACGCCTCGCCGCGCCTCAGCCCCGACCGGAACCGGCTCGCGTGGGTCTGCTGGAACCACCCGAACATGCCGTGGGACGCCACCGAGCTCTGGGTCGCGGAGGTGGCCGCTGATGGCTCCCTGACGTCGCCGCGCCGCATCGCGGACAGCAACGGCGGCGAGGTTTCCCTGCTCCAGCCCGCGTGGGGTCCGGACGGCACCCTGTACTGCGGGTCCGACGTCTCGGGGTGGTGGAACCTCCACCGGTGGGACGGAGAGCGGCTGGCGCCGGTGCTGCCGACGGAGGCCGAGTTCGGCCTGCCGCCGTGGCTGTTCGGCATGCGCCGGTACGCGGTGCTCGACGCGGGCCACATCGTCGCGCACTACCGGAACGCGGACGGGACCCGGCTGGGGGTGATCGACGTGGCGACGGGGCGGCTGCGCGAGATCGCCACGCCGTTCACGACGTTCGGCTCCTTCGCCGCCGCGTCACGGGGCCGGCTGGTATGCGTGGCCGCCAGCGCGGAGGCCGGCTCGGCCCTCGTCGCCATCGACGCCGACACCGGAGAGGTGGAGACGCTGCGCCGGGGCGCGGAGCCGAAGCTCGACCCGTCGTACGTGTCGCGCGCCGAGCCGATCGCCTGCCCGAGCGCGGGCGGACGCACCGTGCACGCCTACCACTACGCACCGCGCAACCCCGCGTTCCGCGCCCCCGAGGGCGAGCGGCCGCCGCTGGTCACGTTCATCCACGGCGGGCCCACCGGCAGCACCGACCCGGGGTTCCGGCTCGCCATCCAGTACTGGACGACGCGCGGCTTCGCGGTCGTCGACGTCGACTACGGCGGGTCCACGGGCTACGGCACCGCCTACCGCCGCCTCCTGCGCGGCGGCTGGGGCATCGTCGACCGCGAGGACTGCGAGGCGGCGGCGCGATACCTGGTCGCGCGCGGCGACGTCGACCCCGCCCGGCTCGCGATCCGCGGCGGCTCGGCCGGCGGCTACACCACGCTGTGCGCGCTCGCGTTCGGCAACGTGTTCACGGCGGGCGCGTCGTACTACGGCGTCTCCGACGCGGCGGCCCTCGCCCGCGACACCCACAAGTTCGAGTCGCGCTACCTCGACGCCCTGATCGGCACCTGGCCGGAGCGCGCCGACCTCTACGAGCAGCGCTCGCCCATCCACGCCGTCGACCGCCTCTCCTGCCCCGTCATCTTCCTGCAGGGCCTCGAGGACGCCGTCGTGCCCCCCGACCAGACCGAGCGCATGGCCGATGCCCTGCGCCGCAAGGGGCTCCCCGTCGCCTGCCTGATGTTCGAGGGCGAGCAGCACGGGTTCCGCCGGGCCGCCAACATCCGGCGCGCGGCCGAGGCCGAGCTGTACTTCTACGGCCGCATCTTCGGCTTCAGCCCGGCCGGCGCGGTCAAGCCGGTCGAGATCGAGAACCTCGATCCATGAGCGACCGCCAGCTCGCGGAGGCGATCGCAGACCGCGTGCGCGACGAAGGAGGCCGTGCCCTGTACGTCGGCGGCTGGGTGCGCGACCGCCTGCTCGGCCTCGAGTCGAAGGACATCGACATCGAGGTCTACGGCATCGAGGCCGACCGGCTCCACGCGCTGCTCGCGGAGATCGGCCCCGTCAACACCGTCGGCCAGAGCTTCACCGTCTACAAGGTGGGCGGGGTCGACGTCTCGCTGCCCCGCACCGAGTCGAAGCAGGGCCGCGGCCACCGCGGCTTCGTGGTCACCGGCGACCCCTGGATGTCCGAGAAGGAGGCCGCGCGCCGGCGCGACTTCACCGTCAACGCCATCGCCTGGGACCCGCGGCGCGACGAGTACATCGACCCCTTCGGCGGCCGCGACGACCTCGACCGCGGGTGCCTGCGGGTGGTCGACCCCGCCACCTTCGGCGACGACAGCCTGCGGGTGCTGCGAGCCTTGCAGCTCGCGGCCCGGTTCGAGTTGACGCCCGACGACGCCACCGCGCGCATCTGCCGCGGCATCGCCCTCGACGACCTCCCCGCCGAGCGCATCCGCGGCGAGATGGAGAAGCTGCTGCTGCAGGCCCGACGGCCGTCCCTCGGCTTCGAGCTGGCCCTCGACCTCGGCGTCATCGACCGCCTCTTCCCCGAGCTCGAGGCACTGGACGGCTGCGAGCAGGAGCCCGAGTGGCACCCCGAGGGCGACGTCTGGGTGCACACCCTGATGGTCGTCGACGAGGCCCGCGCCCGCATCGACGACCTCGACCGCCCCCAGCAGCTCACCCTCATGCTCGCCGCCGTCTGCCACGACCTCGGCAAGCCCGCCACCACCGAGTTCGTCGACGGGCGCATCCGCTCGCGCGGCCACGAGGAGGCCGGGGTGCCGCCCACCCGCGCCCTCCTCGACCGCCTCGACGTCCACACCCTCGCCGGCTACGACGTCCGCCACCAGGTGCTCGGCCTCGTCGCCCACCACCTGAAGCCCGGCATGTGGCACCGGGGCAACGACCCCGTCGGCGACGGCGCCTTCCGCCGCCTCGCCCGCAAGGTCGACCTGGAGCTGCTCGCCCGCCTGTCCGCGGCCGACTGCCTCGGCCGCACCGGCGACTTCGACTGCGCCGCGACGATGGACTGGTTCCTCGGCCGCGCCCGGGCCCTCGGCGTGGAGCACGAGGCGCCCGCCCCGCTTCTGCTCGGCCGCCACGTGCTGCAACTAGGGCTCGCGCCGGGGCCGGAAATCGGGCGGATTCTGAAGGCCGTCTACGAGCGCCAGCTCGACGGGGAGGTCGCGTCGCTGGAGCAGGCGACAGAGGCGGCGGCGCAGCTTCTTCGGGAGCGCCGGTGATACCTTCGGATACAGGCTTCGTTCGTGTCCACGAAGCGCCCGCTATCACAGCGAGGTGCCGCCCCGGCTCTTCCTTGCCGCCTCCGCGGCTTCGGCCCGAGCCCGATCGCGATCGTAGAGTTCGTCACGCGACAGATTCTCCGCCACGCTCATCCCCACGCCTCGTGCGCCAAGAGCTGCGAGCACCTCTTCGAGCAACCGCCGCCTCCGCTCCTACTTCGTTTCCGTACAAACCTCGTCCGCGCGACATCTGACCAGCCCCTCCAGAAAGTCACGCACCAGCGATCAGACCCAGGTGTTTCACTACGGTATCGACCAATGCGCGCCACGTCCCTACTTGAGGTTCGCTAAGTATACCAGTTCTTGGCACACCACCCTGAAATCTGTGGCAATCCGCTCAATATCCTCGCGGTGAGCATTATATCGACGGCTATGTGCCGACCGATCGCCAATATCCTTGAGCTTCGGCAGCGCTCGTCGAGTAGTCCGTCCAAGGTTCCAGTTAGTCTCCGAGAGCATCTGGCCAATCAAATCCGAGAGCATCAAGAAGTCGCCTTGAGTATTCTTGATCTTGCCAGCGGCTCCCGCCGTCTCAAAGCACTCTATGATCAGCGTTTCCAAAAGGCGGCGCATCATGACCGCACATCCATCAAACCAACCCTTCTCGTAACAGCCGTTAATTTGAAATACGACCCGTTCGATGTAGCCACGAGTACCCGACACGACAGCATGCGGCAACACCCCTTGACTACTGGGTCGCGTGCCCGCCGAGGGCGGTACAAAAACAGTCGGCGCTTCGGCCTGGAGACTCTTGGCAAGAAGCAGTGCTTCACGTGCCTCGGTCCGGTCCATCTATCACCCCTTTCGATAAATGTGCCTGGACATGCTCGCGAAGATCTGGTCGATTTGGTCGGGTGTGGCATCCGAAGAGACATGAACTTGCAGGTTGATGTATACGTTGGGAACCTCCGTGCTGCCATGTCCGCTTTCCTTGGGTTCTTCCTTCTTGCTAGAGCTTTTCGTGATTGTGTTTCTTGATGCTCTTGGTTGTTTTCTCGCAGAGCCATTTTCCTTCTTGAGACTCTCGGTCTTGGAGCGCGAAACGTGTTTCCCACTCACGTCACTATCCATCAGCAAAGAGTACACGCCAACCATTTTGTGCACTGCCGCTTGCCCCTTTCCCGTGTGGTTTGCAAACCAACGCGACGCGGCATCCCGATCTTCCGACGGATTTGGCACGGCATCCAGCAATTCCTGCGGGTAGACTTCTTCCCGCATCTGCCTGCAAACGTCAGGGTACTGCGCATCATCTCGCCATTGTCGAGCGCGGTCGAGTGTCCTACCCTCGTCGTCTATGATGCCCAACTGCTCCAAGTACGGAAGCACATTGGCACGAGCTGAAGTTTCCTTCATGTCCAAGGAAGCTGCCAGATAACCTGTGGTCACTACGCCAGGAATGCTCTGAATGAATTTCTTGCGCAAATCCCACCAGGCCTTTTGTGGTATCATCGGAAAAAGGGTCTTGTCATTAGCCATCGGTCGCAGAATCCTCTAGTCTGGCAAGTGTCGTAAATTGTCCAATATGAGACAGATCGCAAGCCACTTGGGCCCGCACGACAACGTCTACTTCTGGACGGAGTAGGCCACCCAGAACGCACCCATGCGAGAACATACTCTACCGTCCGGCGGAAGTCAACTCCCGGACGAGAGAGATTATCGTTATCGCTCTCCGGAGTCCTCTTTTCCCGCATGGTTAGTGAGTCGTGCCGATACTCAAATGCAGCCTCGAACGGTTCTCCGTTCACCTTGGCCGTGCTTGCTCACAAGCCAGGCTCGAACACCCGGTCCGTCATCCAGCGCTTGAAGCCCTCGTTGTCCATGAACTGCTTGAACAGCTCGGCGTCGTCCTTGACCAGGCCGGTCACGATGCGGGCCAGCACCCTGTCGTGCTCGATCCGCGCGTTGGCGTCGTCGGAGTTCTGCCGGACGTTCCAGAACGCGACGTCCGCGGCCACCTGGGCGGGGATGGTCTTGGTGATGAGCTCCCCCACGCGGTCGCGGTCTTGCCAGGCGATGTCGCCGAAGAGGTCGTTGAACGCCCTGAGGATGTTCGAGAGGTGGTCCAGCTCGGGCTCGGGCCGGTGACCGCCGCCGCTGGCCCGGCACGGGCTCGACCACACGGATGGCCGGCCAGCGCCGTGCAGATCAGGCGTTCGAGGCCCGTTCGGTACGGTATCGCTGGCCTCAGCCATCGTCCCGTTCGCCGAATCCCGTCGTCCGTATCCGCACCCGCCTTCTCGCCGCCACGACAATGGCCCCCGCCCGTAGCGCGCGGCCGTGACGCTCGATCAAGCCCCGCATAGCATCCACGTGCTCCGCGACCCGTAGCTCAACGAGCCGGACGACGCACGGATGCGGAAGACGCCGCAGGAAATCACTTCGCCGAAGTCCTTGTCCTCCGTCACCAGCACGCGGCCTTCCTCGTATGCCAACGCAAGCAGCACCTCATCCGAGGCCCGCGCCAACTCGCCGGCCGCCGACCGCACATCATGCCCGAGCGCGCTCAAGGCCTCCCGCAATGTCCGCGAAGCCGCGCATGCATCGAGAAGGAACTTCACGAAGCCTCTCGAACCGGAAGACGGTCATACACATGCTCGCCCGACACCGAACGATGCGCGAACAGCAGGCAGGCCCGGATGTCCTCGGGTTCCAGTTCCGCGTACTCCCGCAAAATCGTCTCCGCCGTGTCTCCCGCCGCCAGCATCCCGAGAACATGCTCCACCGCAATCCGCATGTCCCGGATGATCGGCTTTCCCCCGAAGACGTCCGCCCGCACGGTGATGCGATCGAGCAGTTCCGGCTGGTTGCTCATGGTCTCCTCCCCTGACGCGGCTACCTCCATCCTATCGCCTCACGGCTGGCAGATGTTATCGAGGAAAGAGGCGCGCCCTGATCGAACAGCAGCTTCAGCGGGCCAACGACTTCCTTGACGCCTTTGCTTCATGTTCCAGCGCCGCCCGAACCTGTTTCTCGTCGACGCCCGGGAACCACTCGACGAACTCGTCGACCGTTGCGCCGCTAGCGAGGTTCTCGAAGAGAGCGTATAGCGGCACTCTGGTTCCGGTGAAAACCCAGGCCCCGCTCATCTTGCCGGGGTTGCGCTCCACGGCCGGGCAGGTCTCCCAGTCCATCCGTTCATCTCCCTTCCGCCATCAACTCATCTGCCGCCGGCTCAGACCGCGCCGCTTCGACGACATCCGGCAGCGGAGCGCCTTCCTCCGCTTCCCCGCTCGCCTCTGAGCCACGGTACCGATTCGAGTCGCCATCTTGACCCTCTTCAGCAGCAAGCGGATCCAGTTTCGGGAGTCCCGCAGAGGCCTCACGAACATCCGAGCTTGCCCGTGACGACATCGGCGATCTGCCCGGAATCCCGCAGCCGGGATGCCGGACCGAGCCGTCGTGGTTCTTCAGCGGGGCGGGGCTGAGGTTGATGTCGGGCGATGTGAGCTTCTCGATGAGGGTGCCGAGGGCGTCAGCCTTCGAGAGCCGCGGAATCTGGTTGCGGAACTCGAAGCTCTCGAGGATGTCCTGCACGTTGGGCGAGAACCCGTCGAGCCAGGCCCGGAAGTCGGCCTCGAGCCGCTGCCGGCTGGCCCGGGCGCGCAGGTCGCGCAGCGTGAACTTCGAGGTGTTGTAGAACGCCTGCCCCGCCGCCGCCCGCAGGGCGGTCTGCTGCTCGACCACCCCGGCCTCGTCGAGCACCGCCTTCATGTCGAGCACCGCCTGCTTGGTGCCCTCGAGCACCGCGTCGAACCGGCGCAGGACGGTCATCGGGAGGATGACGTCGCGGTACTTGCCGCGGACGTACAGATCGCGCAGGACGTCGTCGGCGATGCCCCAGATGTGGTTCGCGATACAGTTCAGGTCGGCGTTGCTCGTCGTCATCGCGCTTCGGGCCGTCAGTCGTGGCGCAAAGCCTCGAGACCCGGTTGTGCTGCCGATCGTACACGGGAAAGCGGCTCAGGATCGATTCGCCCTGCGGGTGGCGACAACGCCGATGGCAACGGATCTCCTTGGAGCGCACTCGGAGAGGTCCAGCCCACGGCTCGGCAAGATCTTCGACGCGGTCCAGCCCGGCAGGGCTCCACTCGCCAGCGCCGCCCGGTAGCCACGCTGGCGGTCCGCGGCAGACCGTCGGCGCCAGCTCCACCCGCCTATGTCCGCCTCGCCGGCTCCAGGAACGGATTGATCACGCGCAGGCCCCCGTAGTCCTGCTGGTCGCTCAAGTCCTCCGAGTACACCACGTCGCAGCCGCAGGCGCGTGCCGAGGCAAGGATAGCTCCGTCCCAATAGGACAGCCTGAAGCGTCGGCTCGTGGTGACGGCGTCGCGGAAGATAGCGAGGGTGACGTCCTGGACCGGAAACTCGAGGAGGGTTCCGAGAAAGGCGACCGCGTCACCGTCGGACAACCGCCCCGGGCGCGTGGGGCGCGTCGCCTGATGGTAGAACTCCTGGAATACCTGCACGGATACCGCCAAGTCCCGCTCTCTCAGCAATTCGCGGGCACGACGGCGCTTGCTGGCGTCCTCTGGAAGAGAGCTGACGGCGTAGAGCAGCACGTTGGTGTCAACGAAGCGCATCGGGCCCGCCGGTCGCTTCGTCGTAGAGCTCGTCGCGCGTCAGGTTGTCGCACGACCGCAGCCCCACCCCGCGTGCATCGAAGTCTGCGAGTACTTCGTCCAAAGCGCGCCGTCGCAGCACGAGCGACGACTCGGTCTTGCGTGCCTTGGCTGCCGGTTCGCCGCTCGAGTCGCCGACCAGGCTCTGAAGATAGGTTCGCACCAGCGCCGAGACCGACGTGTCGAGCTCTGCCGCGCGGATGCGCGCCCGCCGGTGGGTCTCGTCGTCAACGGCCACCGTGATGTTCCTCATGGTCACAGCTTCACAGCTTGGGTCGCATCGCGGTCGTGCAGAGCCTCGCGACCGACGTTGTCGGCCGCCCTGAATCCGCCGCGCGTCGCGCAGATGTCCTCGAAGACCTCGTCCAACAGCCGGCGGCGGCGTTCGCCCTCCGTTTCCGCCCGCGGCGCATCCGCGCCCGTCGCCTCGGCTCCGCGTTGAACGAGACGCTCGAGAAAGCCGCGCACCAGCGCCGACACCGACGTCTCCAGCTCCGCCGCCCGGATACGGGAATGCCGATAGGTGTCGTCGTCGACGGATACCGTGATGTTCTTCATCGTCACAGTCTCACAGTTTCAGCGTAACACAGTCGACAGGCGTCGACGAGCCGCAGAGGGCGATCGGTCGGGGATGCGGTGGTGCTCCGCGTAACGGCTCGGGGCCCGGGCGCCGCACCGTCACGGCGCAGGCGGGGTCGGCGTCAGCTCGCTCTTGCAGGTAGCCGCGACGGCGCCGCGTTGCGCAGCCCCGAGACCGCGATGGGCTTGCCCGCCGGGAGAAGGCGCCGCTCGGCGAGCTCGGATCGCCACGCCTCGACGTCGGCCGGCGTCAGCGGGAACCGGCCGTAGTCGCGCAGGGGGCGGTCGGTGTCGAAGCGGCGCTTGTAGGCGGCGATCCAGTCGTTGGCGAGCTCCCGTTGGGCGGTGGCGAGGTCCAGCGTACCCCGGCAGACGAGGTCCTGGAGCTCGCGTTCGAGCTCGTCCTTGACGTAGGCGTTCCAGACTCCTGCCCGATACGGCTGCGGCCACAGGTTGCGGGGGTCGGCGGCACCCCCGAGCTCGGGGGTGATGAGGAAGTCGAGCTCGTACTCGGCCGCCCGCCCGTAGTCGACGCCGTACGCCTCGAACACCTGGCGGGGCACCGGGGCCGCGACGGCGGGCACGCCGGTGACGCCGCCGGCGCAGATCTCGTCGACGCCCACGGGGAGGACGCTGCCGGGCGTGAGGTCCTGCCTCGGACGATCGAGACCGGACGACGCGGGCGCGGCGTCGGCGGCGGGCCCCGGCGTCCCGGCGGGCGGCTGGCCGGGAACGCCCGGCCCGTCGGGAGCGCCCGGCCCCCGGGCGTTCGGCCAAGACAGGACCACGAGGACCGCCGCAACGGCGACGGCCGTGGCGGCCAACCGAGACCACCGGCCGACGGGCGACCAGCCGGTGAGCGACCAGCCGGCGGGCGGCCAACCCGTGAGCGACCAGTCGGCGAGCGGCCAGCCGGCCCGAGGGCGGGCCGCGAGGGACCAGCGCGACGGCGGCCGCGCCTCGATCGCCTCGCGCAGCCGGGCGCGGGCGACGTGCAGCGGCGACGCCCCCGCCGGCGCCTCGCGGCAGGCGGCGGCGTCGGCCAGCGCCGCGCCGAGCTCGGCCCGGCGCGCCGCACACCGCGGGCAGGCCGCGAGGTGGCGGCCCACCGCCGATCGACGACGGGCGGACAGCGCCCCGTCCTCGTCCAGCAACAGCAGCTCGCCGTCGGAGACGTGTCTCTTCGTGCGCCACATGGTGCTACCTCTCGTCGACCCGTCGCAGCCGCGCGAGCGCCCGGGCCATGGTGTTCGCCACCGTGCCGAGCGACAGCCCGAGCACGCGGGCAATCTCGCGGTACCGCAGTCCTTCCGCGCGAAGCTGGAGACAACGCCGCTCGCGGGCCGGCAGCGCGTTCACCGCCGCGGCCAGCCGCGCCCGCCGCTGGCGGCTCGCGTAGCGATCCTCGGGGCTGGGCGCCGCCACGGTCCAGCCGGACAGGAGATCGGCGCCGACCCGGCGCCGCCGCGCCTCCCGCTTCAGGTGTCGGAGGGCCAGGTTGTGACCCACGCGGAAGATCCAGCCCCGGAGATTGGTGCGGGGCCGGCCGCGGGCCACGTGGTGGAACAGGGCGAGGAACACGTCCTGTACCACGTCCTCCGCGTCCCGGTCGGGGATGCCGAGGGCCCGCACGTAGCGGTGCACGCCGTCGCGGTGCACGTCGAAGAGCAGCAGCACCGCCTCGGTCGCCTCGGTCGCGGCAACCGGGGCGGTGGCCTCGTCGAGCCCGATCGCCACCTCGAGGGCCGGATCGTGGATGGAAGGCGCCATTGCCGTCTCGGGACAGTCTATACCCGCGCTATACCCGCGGCGCCAGGCTCCGGGGACCCAGGCGCGAGTCGGGCAGCTTCATTCCGCCCGCCTCGCGCGTCCGGTTTCGCGGGTGGAGGGATCGGTCGATGCGGTCGGCATGCGGCGCACCGCCCGCGCGTGCACGATTCCCGGTCTTCGCGCCGCGGCACGAGAGCATCCCGAGCCGCACGCCCGCCGGGTCGGCATGCGGCGCGCCACCCGCGTGTGCGCGATTCCCCGGTCTTCGCACCGCCGCCCGAGTGCGTTCCGAGCCGCACGCCCGACGGTGCGCGTTTCCCCTGAACGGATCGCGACCACGGGGAATGTACCTGTATGCAGCAAGCCGCCGTTCTCCAGCCCGACCTCGCCGCCGCTCCATCGCATGGCCGATACGCGGCTCTCGTCCGATTCCTCGCCGGGGTCCTGCTCCTGGGCCTCGCGAGTCCCCCAGCCGTCTCGGCCCAGACGGCGGAGCTCACCGGGCGGGTCACCGACGCGCAGGGCGCGGTCCTCCCCGGGGTGACCGTCACCGCGGTCTCGGCCGGGCTGGCCGCGCCGGTCGGCGCCGCCACCGATGACGTCGGGCGGTACTCGCTGACGCTGCCGCCGGGCACCCACGCGGTGACCTTCACGCTCGGCGGGTTCGACCCGCGGCAGGAGGAGGTACGGCTGGCGGCGGGGAGCCCGCTGGTGCTCGACGTGACGCTGACCCTCGCCGCGGTCGTGGAGCAGGTCGACGTGGTGGGCGTGACGCCCCTCCCCGGCTCCCGAATTCCCCGCGAGCGCCTGCCCGCGGCCGTCTCGGTCATCGACGGCGCCGACCTCGCGGCGCGGGGGGCGGCCTCGATGGCCGACGCCCTCAACGAGCGCCTCGGCTCGGTTACGCTGGAGGGCACGACCACCAACCTCTTCCAGCCGACCCTGCGCTTCCGCGGCTTCACCGCCTCGCCGCTCCTGGGGCTGCCCCAGGGCATCGCCGTCTACCAGAACGGGGTTCGCATCAACGAGCCGTTCGGCGACACCGTGCAGTTCGACCTGTTCCCGCAGTTTGCGGTCGACCGGGCGCAGCTCAGCGCCGGCGCCGACCCCACCTACGGGCTGAACGCCCTCGGCGGGGCCCTCGCCCTCGAGCTCAAGAACGGGTTCGACAACCCGGGGTTCCGCGGCGAGATCTCCGGGGGCTCGTTCGGGCGCTACGCCGCCACCGCCGAGTACGGCGCCAACCGTGGGGCCTGGGCCTTCTACACGGGGGCGACCCACTTCTCGGAGACGGGGTGGCGCGTCGCCTCCCCGTCCGAGGTGACGCAGGCCTTCGCCGACGTCGCGTACCGCGACGAGGCGGTGGACGCCGGCCTCAGCTTCACCTGGGCCGACACCAGCCTGAACGGGAACGCCCCCGCCCCGATCGAGCTGCTCGACGCGGACCGCTCGGCGGTGTTCACGTTCCCGGACACGACCGAGAACCGGCTCGCGTTCGTGCAGGGCCGCGCCGACGTCGCGGCGTCCGACACGTGGTCGGTGCAGGTGACCGGCTACTACCGCGACATCGACCGCCGCACCCTGAACGGCGACGAGGCGGAGTTCGGGATGTGCGAGGACGACGCGCTGCCGGAGGGAGCGCCGGCGCAGACGCTCTGCTTCGGCGCCGACGACGATGACGACGACAACGGGCACGACGACGACAACGGGAACGATGACGACGATGGGGACGACGACCACGACGACGGGAACGACGACGACAACGGGGACGACGACCACGACGACGGGGACGACGACGACAACGGGAACGATGACGACGACAGCGACGACGATGACGAGGAGGAAGCGACGCCCCTCGTCGACGTGGTGTCGGGACGCTTCATCACCCTGCTGGACGCGGCCGGCGACGGCGCCTACAACCGCACGAGGACGCTCGCCGCGGGCTACGGCGCCACCCTGCAAGCGACCGCGAACGCCCGTGTCGGCGGCCGCGACAACGTGTTCGTGATGGGCGCGTCGGCCGACTTGGCGGACGTCGACTTCACGACGAGCAGCGAGGTGGGCAGCCTGACCCCGGAGCGCGGCGTCGCCGGCTCGGGGCTCCTGGCCAGCCTCCACGGCCTCGGCGGCGACGACCTGTTCAACACCGCCATCGACACCGGCAACCGGGCGGTGGGGCTGTACCTCAGCAACACCCTGTCGGCGACCGACCGCGTCCACGTCACCGTGTCGGGACGCTACAACCGGGCCAACATCGACATCGCCGACCGGCTGGGGACGTCGCTCGACGGCGCCCACGCGTTCGCGCGCTTCAACCCCTCGGTGGGCGCCGTCTTCCAGGTCGGCGGCGGCGCGTCGATCTTCGCGCGGTACGCCGAATCGAACCGCGCCCCGACGGCGGCCGAGCTGAGCTGCGCCGACCCCGCCGAGCCGTGTCGGGTGCCGAACGCGTTCGTCTCCGACCCGCCCCTCGAGCAGGCGGTGGCGCGGTCCGTCGAGGGCGGGCTGCGGGGCCGGTGGGCCGGGGGCGACTGGTCCGTGACGGCGTATCGGACCGGCATCGACGACGACATCCTGTTCATCGCCTCGCCCGAGCTCATCGGGACCGGCTACTTCCAGAACGCCGGCGACACCCGCCGCATCGGCCTCGACCTCGAGCTGAGCGGCCGCGTTGCCCGGACGGGCTGGTACGTCGGCTACGGGCTGCTCGACGCCACCTTCCAGTCGCCGCTGCTGCTGCCGGGCGACGAGGAGGTGAACGACGCCGCCACCGACGAGGGCGTCGCGGTCGAGCCGGGCGACCGGCTGCCCGGCATCCCCCGCCACAGTCTCAAGGCGGGCATCCGCCAGGCGATCACCGACGCCTGGGACGCCGCCGTCGAGACGGTGGTGGCGTCGGACCGGGTCTTCGTCGGCGACGAGGGCAACGACCAGGTCCGGCTCGACGGCTACGGGGTGGTGAACCTGCGCTCGACGTACCGGCTCGATCGGGGCGTCGAGCTGTTCGTGCGGGTCGAGAACCTCCTCGACGCGCGGTACGCGACGTCCGGCGTGCTCGCCGAGCTCGAGGTCTTCCTGCACGAGGTGCCCGACGCCGGCGATCCTCGGTTCATCGGACCGGGCCAGCCGCGCAGCGCGTTCGCGGGCGTCCGCGTGCAGTTCTGAGAGCCGCGGGCGGCCGCCGTCTGCGTGCAGGCAGGGGTCCATGGTGGGAACGCTCGCTCGCGACGACTCGCCCGGCAGCCCGGCGGAACCCGCGCTGCACCGACTCCAGGACGGCTGAAGATCCCGGCACGCGACGAGGCGGGAAGGCGTGGCGGTCGCAGGCGGAAGGGGACTTCCAACCCGCGCGGCTAGCCCGCCAATCGTCGCCTTCGGCTCCGCTTGGCGCCCAACCAACCCTGCTAGGAGTCTGCGCCGTTCTACGGCGCAGACTCCTAGCCCCCCTGTCGGCCGTCCGGTGAGCGGCGGGAGGCCAGTTGCGCCAGGGTGTCTAGGCCGAGGTTGCCGCCGCTCAGCACGACGACGGTGGCGCCACCGGCCGGCGGTGGATCCGACCGGTCCGGGGCGCGCCCGCTCAGGATTGCGGCCAGGGTCGCGGCGCCGCTGGTCTCGACCACGAGCTTGGCCCGGCGGAACAGCCAGAGCACGGCGTCGGCGATCGGCTCGTCGTCGACGGTGACGACCTCGTCCACGAAGCGCCGGACGTGGTGGAAGGTCAGGTCCCCGGGCCGCACCGGCAGGAGCCCGTCGGCAAGGCTCGCCACCCGATCGAGCGAGACCGGCCGCCCGGCCGCGAGCGAGGCCGTCATCTTGGCCGCGCCGCTCGGCTCGACCCCGACCAGCCGCACCTCGGGACGCTGCTGCTTGACGGCGGCGGCGACGCCGGCCACGAGGCCGCCGCCGCCCACCGGCACGAGGATGCGCGCGACGTCCGGACAGTCCGCGAGGACCTCCAGGCCCACCGTGCCCTGACCGGCGATGATCCAGGGATGGTCGAACGGAGGGACCATCTGGAGGTCCCGGTCCCGCGCGACCGCTTCGGCCCTGATCTTGCGCTCGATCGACGTCGTCCCCTCGAAGAGGATCTCGGCCCCGAGGGCCCGCGCCCCCTCGACCTTGACGGCGGGGGCGGTCGTGGGCATGACCACCACCGCGGGCACGCCGACCCGGCGGGCGGCCATCGCCACCGCCTGGGCGTGGTTGCCCGACGAGTAGGTGATGACCCCGTGCCGGCGCGCGTCGCGGTCGAGCTGCGCAATGAAGTTGGTGGCGCCGCGTATCTTGAAGGCGCCGGCCGCCTGCAGGTTCTCGCACTTGGCGTAGACCGGCGGCCCCTCCTCGAGCGGCAGCCGCAGCAACGGGGTCCGGCGAACCGCGCCCTCGATGCGCCGCGCCGCCTCCTCGACGGCGCTCACGGGAACGTCGCTGGGCATGCGTCGGAGTATACCGGCAGGCGCCTCCTCGGCCCCCGGTATACTGGGCGGAGGATGTCGAGCGCCCACGTGCGGACCGCGTTGCGGGTCGCGTTCCTGCTCGCGGCTACCGCCTCCGGCGCGACTGCGCAGGACGACGAGCCCATCGGCCGCTACATCATCGACCTCCGGGGCTCCTCGGTCAGCCTGGGCCGGAACGAGGAGCTGGCCCTGGTGCGGAGGCTGCGGGCGGACCAGCTCCCCTCCCGCGGCATCGCGGTCGATCTCGGCGGCCACTTCTACTTTCTGCGCCTGGGCCCGGTCACGTTCGGCATCGGCGCCTCCTTCCTGTCCACCGCGGCGCACCAGCCGGTGATGGAGACGATGCCGGAAGACCCCACGCCCGGACGCTTCCCGCCGTTCACGCCGCAGGACCCCACGCAGGACGGCGAAGAGATGGAGCCCCTCATCGAGGGCATCCCCGTCACCTCGCGGTTCACCGCGATCTCGCCCCAGATCTCCTTCAACTTCGGCCACCGCAACGGCTGGAGCTACGTGGGCGGCGGCCTCGGCACCTCGCGGCTGAACGTTTACCCCCAGCAGTTGACGACCCCGGTGCAACGCGGGGCCCGCACCCTCAACTACGGCGGGGGGGCCCGGTGGTTCCTCACCCCGAACGTGGCCCTGTCGCTCGACCTGCGGTTCTTCGCCATCAGTCCCCTGGAACAGCTCGGGGAGCAGCCCGGATCGCCGCGCCAGACCCTGATGGCGGCGAACATCGGCGTCTCCGTCCGCTGACCGCGCCGGCCCGGGCCGCCCGCCGGATTCGACCATAATGCGCGCATGAGACGGGACACCCTGCTCGACTACTTCGACGAACGCGTGCGCGGGGACACCGAGTTCCTCGTCCACGACGACGGCTACAGGGTGCGGCGGCACAGCTACGACGACGTGCGGCGGGCGGCGACGGCGTTCGCGGCCCGCCTTGCCGGCGCGGGCATCGGGGCCGGGGACGCGGTGCTGTTCTGGAGCGAGAACCGCCCGGAGTGGATCGTCGCCTTCTGGGGCTGCCTGCTGCGGGGCGCGGTGGTGGTGCCCATCGACTACCGGGCCTCGTCGGCGTTCCTCGAGAGCATCGCCCGGCGGGTCGACGCCCGGCTCCTGCTCGTCGGCGACGACGTGGCCCCGGCCGGGCTCGACGCGGTGGAGACCTGGCGGTTCGCCGAACTGCGCGCGCCGGGGGCGGACGCCGGCGCGACACCCCCCGCCCCCCACGCCCCCGCCCCCGGCGACACCGCCGAGATCGTGTTCACGTCCGGCGCCACGTCCGAGCCCAAGGGGGTGGTCATCACCCACCGGAACGTGCTCGCCAACATCGTCCCGGTCGAGCGCGAGGTGATCAGGTACCGCCGCTACGCACGCCCGTTCCGGCCCCTGCGCTTCCTCGACCTCCTGCCCCTCAGCCACATGTTCGGGCAGGCCCTGGCCACGTTCATCCCCCCGATGCTGCCGGGCACGTGCGTGTTCATGAAGGGGTACAGCCCGCAGGCCATCGTGCAGCAGGTTCGCACCCGGCGCATCTCGGTCGTCGTCTGCGTCCCGAAGCTCCTCGACGTGCTGAGGGACCACGTGAGGCAGGTCGCCCCGGAGACGGCCGAGCCCCCGGCCGCGGGGCTGGGGGTGGCCCACCGCTGGTGGCGCTACCGCCGGGTGCACCGCCTGTTCGGGCTCAAGTTCTGGTGCTTCATCGTCGGCGCCGCGCCCCTCGACCCCGACCTCGAGGCGTTCTGGCAGCGGCTCGGGTTCCTCGTCGTGCAGGGCTACGGCCTGACCGAGACCGCGCCCATCGTCACCCTGAACCACCCGTTCCGGACCCGCCGCGGCTCGGTCGGGAAACCCATCGCGGGGATGCAGGTCCGGATTGCCGACGACGGCGAGATCCTCGTGAAGGGCGACAACGTCACCACCGGCTACTTCGGGGCGGCGGCCGGGGACGACGCGGCCTTCGAGGACGGCTGGTTCCACACCGGCGACCTCGGCGTCCTCGACGACGCGGGGCGGCTGCAGGTCCACGGCCGGAAGAAGGAGATGATCGTCACCGCCGAGGGGCTCAACGTCTTCCCCGAGGACGTCGAGCGGGTCGTCGACGCGGTCCCCGGGGTCGAGGAGTCGGCCGTCGTCGGCCTGACCCGCGACGGCAGCGAGCGGGTGTACGCCGTCGCCGTGCTCGACGCCGGGACGTCGCCCGGCGAGGTCGCCCGCGCCGCCAACCGCCGGCTCGCCGACCACCAGAAGGTGCGCGACGTGCTGGCGTGGCCCGGCGGCCGGCTCCCCCGCACCGAGGGCACGCGGAAGCTCATGCGGCGCTCCGTGAAGACCTGGGCGGAGGAGGGCGGCGCGCCGGCCCGCGCCGCCGCGGCCGGGGGGGAGCGGTCGGTGTCGTCGATTCTCGCGCGCTTCTCGGGCGGCGCAGTGGACGGCGGCACCCGCCTCGACGAGCTGGGCCTCAGCTCGCTCGAGCGGGTCGAGCTGCTGATGACCCTGGAGAGCGAGCTCGACGTCGCGGTCGACGAGCGGGGCGTGGCCGGCGCGGCGACGGTCGCGGATCTCGAGAAGCTCGTCTCCTCGTCCGGCGGCGACTCGGCCCGCCCCGCCCCGCCGCCGTTCCCCGCCCCGCGCTGGAACCAGGCGTGGCCGGTCCGGCACCTGCGCCGGGCCGCCCTCGCGGTGTGGCTGCTGCCCATGACCCGCCTCTTCGCCTGGATCCGGGTCGAGGGGATCGAGCACGTGCGGGCCCTCGACGGGCCGGCGGTCTTCGCCGCCAACCACCAGAGCTTCATCGACCCCTCGGTGATCCTCGCCGCGCTGCCGGGGAAGACGCGCTACCGCGTGGTGACGGCGATGTCCAAGGAGTTCTTCGCCGGCCACTTCGACCCCGGCCACCACACTCCGCTCGAACGGTTCACCAGCAGCCTCAGCTACTATCTCGCCACCGGCTTCTACAACGCGTTCCCGCTCCCCCAGCGCGAGGCCGGCGCGCGCGACGCCCTGCGCTATGCCGGCGAGCTCGTCAGCGCCGGCAACTCGCTGATCATCTTCCCCGAGGGGCTGCGGGTGAGCGGCGACGCCGTCGCCCGCTTCCAGCCCGGCGCGACGATGCTCGCGGCCCGGCTGGACGTGCCGGTGGTGCCGGTGCGGCTGCGGGGGGTCGACCGCGTGCTGGGACGGGGGCTGCGCATGGCGCGCCCGGGCCGGGTCGACGTGCGCTTCGGCCCGCCGCGGCGCCTGGCCGGCTCGGACTACGTCGCGATGGCCGCCGATCTGGAGGCGGCGGTGAAGGCGCTCTGAGCCGGGTGCACGTCGGGAGAGTCGTGCGCCGCCACGCAAGACGGGCTGCCGCCTCGTGTGCCGGCGCGGGCAGCCCATGGATTGGCCTGTTGCGGGGGTCTTGGCCCAAGCCGCTCCCCGTGAATCGAGAGCCCGACGGCGCCGGGGGCCGCCATCCAACGATGATCTCGTGCACCCCTCTGAGGCCGCGGGCTTTGCATGGGCCGGGCCGATGTGCGAGACTTGAAGTTTACAGGCAGAGCCGGTCCGGCAAGGAGGCGCGTGGCAAAGGACGACCTCATCGACGTACAAGGCACGGTAATGGCGGTGCACAGCGGCGGGCTCTACCGGGTGCAGTGCGACGCCGGCCATGAGGTTCTGGCCCAGTTGAGCGGCCGCATGCGGCGGTTCCGCATCAAGGTCGTACCGGGCGATCGGGTGACGGTCGGCGTCTCTCCCTACGATCCGGTCCGAGGCATCATCACCTTCCGGGCCCGCTGAACATCTTGGATTCAACTACAAATCGCAGACGACCTCGGCGCGGGCGCCGCCCCACGGGGCGTCCGACACGACGCTCCGCCCCCTCGGCGAAGGACTTCGCGGCCCCGTCGGCCGAGTTGACCCTGCCGGCGGCGGTAGTCGACGCGGAACCGACATCCTTCGACGCGCTGGGTCTGACCCCGGCCCTCGCGGAGGGCGTACGGGACCGCGGCTTCGCCAACACCACCCCGGTCCAGTCCGCCGTCTTCCCGATCGTGGCGAGCGGGCGCGACATGATCGCGAGCGCGGAGACGGGAAGCGGCAAGACCGCGGCCTACCTGCTGCCGGTGCTCGACCGCCTGCTCAAGGAGCCGCGGGACGACGCCGCGGCGGGGACCGCGGGGACCCGCGTGCTCGTCCTGGGACCGACCCGCGAGCTGGTGGTGCAGATAGAGGACGACCTGCAGGGGTTCGTCTATCACACCGGCCTCACGAGCGCGGCGGTCTTCGGGGGCACCCCGATGTCTCCGCAGTCCCAGGCCCTGGCCGCCGGCGTCGACGTCGTCGTCGCGACCCCGGGACGCCTCATCGATCACCTCCGCGGCGGGATCCCCGGCTTCGACCGCATCGACACCCTGATTCTCGACGAGGCCGACCGCATGCTCGACATGGGGTTCTGGCCCGACGTCCGCCGCATCGTGGCCAACCTGCCGGCCGGGCCGCGATCGGGACGGTCGGGACGCCAGACCCTGCTGTTCTCGGCGACGATCCCCGACTGGGTCCTGCACCCCCTGTCGGAGCTGGCCCACGACCCCGCCTACGTCCAGATCGGCCAGCGGGGGAAGCCGGCCGACGGCATCTCGCACGCCGTCGAACGGATGCCGGCGGCCAAGAAGACCGCCTGGCTCACGTCGTTCCTCGGCAGGTCCTCGGGATCCGTCCTCGTCTTCGTCAACACCAAGCGCGGCACGGAGCGGCTGGCGCGGGCGCTGTCGAGCGCCGGCATCAAGGCCACCGCCCTCCACGCGGACCGCTCGCAGCCCCTGCGGCTGGCGGCGGTGGGCGGGTTCCGCAGCGGCCGCTTCCGCGTGCTCGTCGCGACCGACGTCGCGGCGCGGGGGCTCGACATCGACGGCATCAAGACCGTCGTGAACTTCGAGGTGCCGCCCAACCGCGACACCTACGTGCACCGCGTGGGGCGGACGGCCCGGCTCGACGCCACCGGCAGCGCGCTGACCCTGGCCGCGCCGGCCGAGCTGCAGGCGGTGAGAGCGCTGCAGAGCTCGATCGACCTGCAGTTGCGGGAACCGGCGCATGCCGATTGACGATGCGGTCGGCCCGCCCGGGGCGCCGCACCGGACCTGACCATGGAAGCTCCCTCCCCCGCCCTTCCCGCCACCGAGCCCGAGCCGACGCCGGCCGAGGCCCGCTTTCAGAGCTGCCGCTGGTCGGTCAGCGAGGGCGGGCCGGCGTACTGCTCGAACCCCGAGGTGCTGCCCTACGCGGGCAAGGGCGGGTTCAACGCCGATTCGTGGTGCCTCGACTGCGCCCTCTACAAGGTGCGGCGGAAGGCCCCGAAACGGCGGCAGCTCGACGACGACTACCTGTACTAGCGGGGCCCTGACCGGCCGCGCAACTCTTCGAGAGCTCGCATCGCCGAACGGCGCGGACTGCCGGCGCGTGGGTTGGGCGTCAAGCGGAGCCGAAAGCGACGATTGGCGGGCCAGGAGCTTGCGCCGTGGAACGGCACAGACTCCTGGCAGGGTTGGTTGGACGCCAAGCGGAGCCAAGGGCGACGATTGGCGGGCTACGGCTCGACGTGCACCTCCGCGAGGGCTATGCCGCGCTCGCCGGCGACGGCGTAGAGGAGCCAGGTACGGCCGCCCTCCTCGTAGATCGCGGGGTCGCGCAGCTGGTTCACGGGCACGTCGATGGCCCCGCCCCGCGACGGCTCTATCGGCAGCCCCGCCCCCTCCCAGTCGCGCTGTGGACGCAGCACCTCCACCGGCGGGGTCTCGGTCCACGTCAGCCAGTCGGCGGCGAGGTCGATGCGCGACAGCAGGATGTGCTCGGGAGCGTCGCCCCGCTGCGTATAGAACACGAGCAGCGAGTCGTCCCGCTTCAGCAGGGCCGAGTGCCGCATGCTCGGGTTGAACAGCGTCGGCCCCTCCTCGAAGCCGGAGAGGCCGTCACGGGACCGGTACACGACGCCGGGCATGGCCAGCGCGTACCAGAAGCCGTCGTGCCGGAAGGCGCGGAAGTACGGCCGCCCCAGGATCTCGGGCCGCGCCTCGAAGTGCAGGCCGTCGCGGGACACCGCGGCCCGGGTCACTTGCCGGCCCGCGTCCCGTCCATGGATGTACATCACGATCTCCTGCCGCTCGTCGACGACGTGCACGTCCGGCGAGGCGATGTGCACGTAGGCGCCCGGGGGCGCGCACGGCGGGCAGGTGGTCGGGAAGTGCGAGTCGGCGAGGTCCAGGACGCCCGGCTCGTGGGTCGTCCACGGGCCCTCCAGGGCATCCGCCCAGGCGAGCCGGATGTAGGTGCCGCGGTGATCGGCGAAGTAGAGGTAGTAGCGCCCCAGGGCGCCCTCCGCCCAGTCCGGCACCCGGATGAGGGACGGGCCGGCGATGTTGCTGCCCATCGACGCGTCCATGTCGGGCCGGATGATGGGACCGTCCAGGAGCCGCTCGATGCGGACGGTCTGGGCGTCGGCCGGTCCGGCCGACGCGATCAGCAACAGGAAGAGGAGCGGCAGGCGGAGACCTCCCCGCCGCCGCCGAGCCGCGCGGCGCGCGGCCTCGGCCCCGGGTTCCGCGAAGAGCGAGCCGGGAGTTTGTGCCGTAGAACGGCGCAGACTCCCGGCAGGGCTGGTTGGGCGGCAATTGGAGCCGAAGGCGACGATTTCCGGGCCAGGATGCATGTGCCTACTCCGTGAACTCCCGGGCCAGCTCGGTCCACTCGCCGTGCGGGGCCAGCTCCCGGTAGGCCCGCCAGTGCGGCTTGGCCTCGGCCGGGCGGCCGGTCTTCTCGAGGGTCACGGCGAGATAGAAGTGGGCGTCGGGATAGGTGGGGTCGATCTCGAGGGCCCGGCGGTAGTGCCGGACCGAGTCGCCGTGGCGGCCGAGATCGTGATGGATGTTCCCGAGGTTGAACCGGGCCTCGAAGCACTCGGGGTCGAGGTGCATGGCCCGCTCGTACAGGGCCTGGGCCTCCACCAGCTCGTCGCGGGCGTAGTGGACGTTGGCGAGGTTGATGAGGGCGGGCACGAGGTTCGGGTCCAGCATCAGGGCCTTGCGATAGGCGATGCCGGCCATGATCTGGTCGCGCTCGTTGCCCTCGTCGAGGGCGGCCCCCTCCTGGAAGCAGGAGAGCGCCAGCGAGGCCTCGACCGACGACGGCGGCCCGCCCCCGGCATCCCCCGGCGCCTCGCCGCCCATCGCGAGCTGGCGGCGGGCGGGCAGGGCCACGATCGTCGCCGGCCTCGGGGCCTGGCCGCCCCCGCCGAAATCGAGGGTCAGTTGACCGTTGCGGGCCGCCTCGAGCTCCCGCAGCACCGCCCGGAACGGCGTGCCCCGCTCGAGGCCGTCGCTGACCCCGCGGACCGTCCGCAGGCCCTGGAATCCGTAGTAGCGATCGACGTCGGTGCGGGCGGCGGTGCGGACCAGCGACCGGTTCTCGAGGCAGCGGATGTGACTCTGGCGGATGCGCGGATAGCGGCGGCGGATGCGCCGCAGGCTGTAGTAGCGGCGGTCGAGGGCCTCCGCCGTCGGCAGGCCGCCGAGCCGGCAGAACTCGTCCTCGGCGACGATTTGCACGCTGCCGGGAGTGGCCGCGTTGACCTCCTCGGCCTTCCGCAGCTTCGGGCTGCGGGCTTCGGATCGGGTAGCGGGGCCCCGCCGCGCGGTCGAGCCTCCGCCCACCACCAGCATCGTCGTCCGGGCCGTCACCTCGTCGTCGGCGACCCCGCCCAGCCGTTCCACGAGCTGCCGCGCGGCCCGGTGATGCACGGCGGCGAGTCTCCCCGCGAAGACCACGACCTGATCGCGAAACGGAGAATCGGCTGGGTAGGGCACTATGCCACCGCTGGCAAGATGAATGAGAATAGCCCCGAAGTCAAGCCGCCGGGAAGGCGCGCCGCCGCGCCGCCGCGGCCGGCGTGCGACCGCCGCCGGAACCACGACCGGGACATGCGCCACTGATGACGCCTCGGACCATTCTCGCGGGTGACGTCGGGGGCACCAAGACCTGGCTGGGGCTGTTCGACGCGGGGGCACCGCGCCCCGAGCCGATCGAGACGGCCCGCTACGCGACCCTCGAGTTCGACGGGCTGGCGGGCGTCGTGGCCCGCTTCCTCGACGACGCGGGGGCGCGCGAGGCGCCGGAGGCGGCCTGCTTCGGGGTGGCGGGACCGGTGCGGGACGGGGTCTCGCAGCTCACCAACGTCCCCTGGACGGCCGATGCCCGCGAGATTCGCGAGCGCTTCGGGCTGGCGTCGGTCCACCTCCTCAACGACCTCGAGGCGATGGGCTGGGCGGTGCCGCGGCTCGCCCCCCACGAGCTGGCCGTCGTGCACGCCGGGGTCCCAGCCGCGGGCGGCAACGCGGCCCTCATCGCCCCCGGCACGGGGCTCGGCGAGACCGCCCTGCACCGGGTCGGGGCCCGCCTGGTGCCCATGCCCTCGGAGGGAGGACACGCCGACTTCGCGGCCCGCACGCCGCGCGAGCTCGAGTTCGCGGCGGCGTTCGCGGCCGAGCGGGGGCGCGTCTCGCTCGAGGACGTGGTCTCGGGGCCGGGACTGGTCAACCTGCACGCGTTCACCCATCGCGGGGCCGCCTGCACCGGCGACCCGTTGCCCGCCCGGCCGGGAGACCGGCCCGCCGCGGTCACCGCGGGCGCCCTCGCCGGGGCCTGCACGGCCTGCACCGAGGCCCTGCGCCTGTTCGTCGCCGCGCTCGGGGCGGCGGCCGGGAACCTCGCCCTCCGGACCGTGGCCACCGCCGGCGTCTACATCGGCGGCGGCATCGTGCCCAACCTGCTGCCCGCCGTGCGGACCGGCGGCTTCGTCGACGCCTTCCTCGACAAGCACCCGATGCGCGGCCTTCTCGAACGGGTGCCGGTGCGGGTGATCCTGGAGCGGCACCCCGCCCTGCTCGGGGCCGCCGTCGCCGCCCGCGAGCTCTCGCAGCCCGCGGCGGAACACCGCGTGGTACCGCCTGCCTGACCGGAGCTGAATGGCAGCGCGTAGCAGAGGGGACGGGCACGAGGCGGAACGCCGCGTGGTACGGCCTGCCTGACCGGGCGTGACGCGGAGAGCACTTTGGGCATATCGTGACCACGAAACTGCGTCAGCTCCGCGGAACGGACAGTCCGGCGGGGTGCATCGCCGGTCGAGTGTCCAGCCGGGCTTCCGTCACGAGACGCCCGGAGCAGACGACCATGCCGACAACCGGGAAGGACGGTACCTACGTGCGCAGACTCCTCTTCGTCGCAGCCCTGATGCTCGCTCTGGCGCCGCCGGCGGCCGCCCAGCCGCCCGAGCCCATCGCCTACACGCTGCGGTTCCCCGCCCCGCACACCCACTACGTCACCGTCGACGCCCGGGTCCCCACCGGCGGCCGGCCCGCGGTCGAGCTGATGATGGCGGTGTGGACGCCGGGGTCGTACCTGGTCCGCGAGTACGCCCGCCACGTCGAGGCCGTCACCGCCCGCACCCCGGGCGGCGACCGGCTGCCGGTGGAGAAGTCGCGCAAGAACCGCTGGCGGGCGGACACCGGGGGCGCGGACGCCATCGTGGTCTCCTACCAGGTGTACGGCCGCGAGATGTCGGTGCGCACGAACTGGATCGAGGCAGACTTCGCGATGCTGAACGGCGCGCCGACGTTCCTCACCCTGGCCGACGACGTCGCCCGGCCGCACGACGTCGTGCTCGAGCTCCCGGCAGGCTGGGGCGGAACCGCGACGGGGCTCGCCCCGCACCCCGGCGGCGCCCCCCACGCCTGGCGCGCCCCCGACTTCGACACCCTCGTCGACTCGCCGATCGTGGCCGGCAACCCCACCGTCCACCCGTTCACCGTGGCCGGGGTGCCCCACGAGCTCGTCAACGTCGGCGAGTCCGGTGTCTGGGACGGCCCGCGGTCCGCCGAGGACACGGAGCGCATCACCCGCGAGCTGCACCGCATGTGGGGCCTGATGCCCTACGACCGCTATGCGTTCCTGAACATGATCACCGAGGCTGGCGGCGGCCTGGAGCACGGCAACTCGACGCTGCTCATGACCAGCCGCTGGACGACGTCGTCGCGCCCCCGCTACCTCCGCTGGCTCGGCCTCGTCAGCCACGAGCTGTTCCACGCCTGGAACGGGAAGCGGCTGCGGCCCGTCGAGCTCGGGCCGTTCGACTACGAGGCCGAGGTCCACACCGAGAGCCTGTGGGTGGTCGAGGGGCTGACCAGCTACTACGCGGACCTCGCGGTGCACCGGGCGGGGCTCTCGACCGAGGCCGAGTACCTGGCCTCGCTGTCCCGCCAGATCCGCGGGCTGCAGACCACGCCGGGACGCGAGGTGCAGCCGGTCTCGCTGGCGTCCTGGGACGCGTGGATCAAGTTCTACCGCGCCGACGAGAACTCGCGGAACACCTCGGTCAGCTACTACACGAAGGGCGCGGTGGTCGGCTTCCTCCTCGACATGCGCGTACGCGCCGCGACCGGTGGCGCGAAGAGCCTCGACGACGTCCTGCGGGCCGCCTACGCCAGATACTCCGGAGCCAGGGGGTTCATGCCCAACGAGTTCCGGGCCACGGCCGAGGCGGTGGCCGGCGAGCCCCTGTCGGGCTGGTTCGCGCACGCCCTCGACTCGACGGCCGAGCTCGACTACGCGGAGGCCCTCGACTGGCTGGGGCTGACCTTCGGCGAGGATCCGGAGCAGGACGAGGACGGGAACGAAGACGGCTGGATCGGCGTCGTCACGCGCAACGCCGGCGGCCGCCTCCTCGTGGCCCAGGTGCCCAGGGACACGCCGGCCCACGCGGCCGGCTTCAACGTCGACGACGAGATTCTCGCCATCGGCGGCCACCGCGTGCTGCCGCCCGAGTGGAACGCGCGGATCGCCCAGGCAGGGGCGGGCGCCCGCCTCGACGTGCTCGTGGCGCGGCGGGGCGCCCTGCGCCGCATCGCGGTGGAAACGGCGCCGGCGCCGGGCCGGCGGTGGGAGCTGCGGCCGGTCGAGGAACCGACCGACGCGCAAACACGCAACCGCAAGGCGTGGCTGTCGGGCGGCCAGGAGCCTGCGCCGTAGGGCGGCGGCGCGGATTGCTGGAGGGTTGGTCGGTGCGCCATATATGGAGTCACGGGCGAGGATTGGCGGGCAGCCGATGGGCGACAGGCGTTGCCCCGAGACCGGCGAGCCGCCAGTGCGGCGATTGCGACGAGGGCGCCCGCCGGGCGCAGGTAGCCCGCAAGCACCGTAGCTCGGATGAGCGACGCCGTCCTCGCGGAGTGAACTGCCGGCCGAAGACGCCTCAGCACACGGTGCCGAACGCGAACCCCGCCTCGCGCAGCGCCGGCACGAGACCGGCGGTGGCGTCGACCGCGTAGCGGCGGTCGGGGCGCGGGTCCTCGTGGTGGCCGTCGTGCATGACGATGATGTCGCCGTCGGACACCCGGCCCGCGAAGCGCCGCACCAGCCGATCGGGGTCCCGGGCCCGGAACCAGTCCCAGTCCCAGAGGAACCAGCCCCAGCCGATCAGGGTGTGGTCGATCCGCCTCAGGCCCTCGTACATCCGCCCGCTGCGCCATCCGCCGTGGGGCCGGAAGGCCGGGCACGGGCGGTGGCCGGCGAGCCGCTCGATGCGGTCGGCGGCCGCGGTCAGGGTGCGGCCGAGCTCGTCCGGCGACAGCAGCATCAGCCGGCGGGTGTGCGAGTGCAGGGCCACCGCGTGCCCGTCGCGGAACATCCGCTCGACGAGGGGGGCGGTCTCGGCCGTGAGGTGGCGGTCGAGCACGAAGAAGGTGGCGACCGCCCCCTCGCGGGCGAGGACGTCGAGCAGGTCGGGAGTCGCGGTGGGGTTCGGGCCGTCGTCGTAGGTGAGGTAGATTGTGGGAGTGTCGGCGGCCGGCATGCTCCAGCGGGAGGGCGCCGGGGTCAGCGCGTCCAGGACGAAGGGAAAGGGAGCGATATGGGACAGCAGCAGCACGCCGGCCCCGGCCGCGACGAACAACAGGAACATCGGACGCAGACTCCTGCCCCTGGTCATGGGCGGCGCGCGCGGTACGGCGGGGCCGGCGCCGCGACGGCCCTGGGACTGGCCCTCCTCGCCTGCACGGCGCCCGCCGACACCGTGGTCGACGCCGCGTCAGCCGCCGCGGGCACGCCGGCCCAGGCCCCTTCCGACCGGGAGAGCGACCGCATGTCGATGGTCGAGCGACAGCTCATCGCCCGTGACATCACCGATCCCCGCGTGATCGAGGTCATGCAGCGCGTGTTGCGCCATCGCTTCGTCCCCGAGGACATCCGCGCGGCCGCCTACGACGATCGGCCGCTGCCCATCGGCTACCGGCAGACCATCTCGCAACCCTACGTCGTGGCCTACATGACGCAGGCCCTGCAGCTGGCGCCCGGCGCGCGGGTGCTCGAGATAGGCACCGGCTCGGGCTACCAGACCGCGGTGCTCGCGGAGCTGGCCGACACCGTGTACTCCATCGAGATCGTGCCTCCCCTCGCCGCCCGCGCCGCCGCCACCCTGGCCGAGCTGGGCTACGACAACGTACGGCTACGCGAGGGCGACGGCTACGCGGGGTGGCCGGAGGCGGCGCCGTTCGACGCCATCATGGTGACGGCGGCCCCCGACCACGTCCCTCAGCCCCTCGTCGACCAGCTCGCCGTCGGCGGGCGGATGATCATCCCGGTGGGAGACTACCGGCAGACGCTGACGGTACTGACCCGCACCGACGACAGCGTCACCGAGGACGCGGTGCTCCCGGTGCTCTTCGTGCCGATGACCGGTGAGGCGGAACGCCGCTGACCGCCGCAGAGCGCCGCCGACCGCCGGGGCGGAGCGCCGCCGACCGCTTAGGCAGAACGCCGCGGAACGCCGCGGAACGCCGCCGACCGCCGCGGAACGCCGCCGACCACCACCACCGAGGCAAAGCCGCCGCGGAACGCCGCGGAACGCCGGGGCGGAACGTCGCCGACCGCCGAGGCGGAACGTCGCCGACCGGCGAGGCGGAACGTCGCCGACCCGCTGGCGAGGGCCTCCCCACCCCGTCCTGTCGGGTCCCGGCGCGACGCGGCGATGCCGGGCACTGCCTCACGACACGCCGGCAGGAGCGGCGGCGCCGCCGACGGCGGCCGCCCCGCCCGGAGCCGCGGCGCCGAGAGCGGCGATCGACACCTCGGCCGCGGTGCGCTCCGCCACGTCGCGGAACGCCTGGGCCGCCGGCGACTCCGGGTCGGCGACGACGAGCGGGTTCCCCGAGTCGCCCCCCTCGCGGATCGGCTGGTAGATCGGAATCCGCCCGAGGAACGAGACGCCCATCGCCTCGGCCGTCGCCTCGCCGCCGCCCTTCCCGAAGATGTCGCTCTCGTGGTCGCAGGCCGGGCACACGAAGTGGCTCATGTTCTCGACGAGGCCGAGGACCGGCACGTTCAGCTTCCGGTACATCGCGACCGCGCGGCGCGAGTCGGCGACGGAGACGGTCTGGGGGGTCGTCACCACCACCGCCCCCGACACCGGGACGGTCTGGCTCAGGCTCAGCGCGACGTCTCCCGTGCCCGGGGGCATGTCGACCACGAGGTAGTCGAGCTCGTCCCACCGCACCTCGCGGAAGAACTGCTGGACGACGCCGTGCAGCATCGGGCCGCGCCAGATGATGGGGGTCTCGTCCTGGGTCAGGAAGCCCATCGACACCACCGGAATCCCGTGCTGCCGCGCCGGCACGATCTTCTTGCCGTCGGTCTCGAGCTGGGCGCGCACGCCCAGCATGATCGGGATGTTGGGGCCGTAGACGTCCGCGTCGATGAGGCCGACGCGCCCCCCGTACCGGGACAGCGCCAGGGCGAGGTTCACCGCCACCGTGCTCTTGCCGACGCCGCCCTTGCCGGCGCCGACCGCGATGACGTTCTTCACGCCGGGAATGGGGGCGCGGCCGGCGTCGGGCGAGGCCACCGCGCGCACGTTGGCGGTCATCTCGACGGAGACGCCGGTCACCCCGTCGAGGGCGGAGACCGCGGCCACCGCCTGGTCGTGCATCTGCTCCTTCACCGGGCACGCCGGGGTGGTCAGCTCGATCGCGAACGACACCTGTCCGGCGTCGACACGGAGGTCCTTCACGAATCCGAGGCTGACGATGTCGCGGCCCAGATCCGGGTCGCGAACGACGCGAAGCGCTTCCATCACTACTGACGGTTCGACTGACTGCATGGGTCCTCGACACTTCCCGGTCGCGCATGACGCTTCCCGTCACGGCACGACCACAACGGAACTCTCAGCTTAGTCAGATCGTAGAAACTCTAGCAAGTGGTCCGGCCGGACGGCCGGATGCACGTGCCCGGAGCCGGTGCGGACCGCCGGTCCGCGCCCGGAGATGATGATGACCGACGAACAGACGCCCAATTCGGCGCCGACCCCGCCGCCTCCGCCGTCCTCACCCGTGTCACCGGCTCCCGAGGCCGCGCTGTCGGCTGCCCAGTCCGCAACACCGGCTGCCCAGTCCGCGCCGCCGGCCGCCCAGTCCGCGCCGCCGGCCGCCGAGACCACGCCGCCGGCTGCCCAGTCCGCGCCGCCGACCCCAGCGACCGCGCCGCCGGCTCCCGCGACCGCGCCGCCAGCCCCCGAGTCCGCGCCGGCGCCCCCGGCAACCGCACCGCCGCCTGCCCAGTCCGCGGCGCCGGCTGCCCAGTCCGCAACACCTTCCGCATCGGCTCCGCCCCCCGAGTCCGCACCGCCGCCTCCCGGTTCCGCACCGCAGGGAACCGAGCCGCCGGGAGGTCCCCCGCCGGGAACCGCGTCACCGGGAGCGTCCCCGCCGGGAACCCCGCCGCCGGGAACCGCGTCGCCGAACCGGGGGTTGATGATCGTGCTGGCCTACCTCTGGCTGCTGGCGCTCGTTCCGCTCCTCGTGGAGGAGCAGGACCACGAGGTGCGGTGGCACGCCAAGCACGGACTGGTCCTGTTCGGGGCCGAGTTCGTCGGGTTCATGGCCCTCGCGATACTGAGCGGCATTGCGGGGTGGCTCGCGTTCCTGCTCGCGCCCCTGGCCCAGCTGGGGGTGCTGGTGCTCCATGTCGCCTGCATCGCGAAGGCGCTGCAGGGCGGCCGGTTGCTGGTGCCGGGCGTCAGCGAGTACACCGACAAGTTCTGAGGGCGCTGACGGCACTGCCCGGCCGCGCAGTCGCCCCGACGCCGACGCGACGAGTTGCGCCCGGGTTCGGCCGGCGGCCCTGCATCGCCGGCGGTCCGAAGCCTGCCGAGCCCTCGCCGCGCCCGGCCGGGCGCGGCTCGACACGGCCCCTCCCCCGGCCGGGCGGAGCAAGCCGCGCCTCCCCGGCCGGGCGGAGCAAGTCGCGCCGCGGCTCGTCACGGAACCGAGATGCGCATCCGCACGCGGGCGGCGGGGGCGTAGGGGGGAGTCACGTCGAAACGCAGGCAGGTGCCGTCCCGCACCCCCGGCGGCACCACGAGCTGGAGCTGGTGCGGCAGCAGTCCCGCCCCGCTGCCGTGACAGGCGCCGCACGGGTCCGGCCACACCTCGCCGCGCCCTCCGCAGGCGGGGCAGGTATGGCGCAGGGACACGTCGAACGGCACGCTGACGCCGCGGTGGGCCTGCGACGGGGTCAGGCGCACGTCGGCCGACAGGAGACGCGGGGCGGCCTCGGCGAGGAACGCCCGCCGCATGCGGTCGACGAGCTTCGCCATCGACGGGAAGTCGACGTCCACCTCGTCGCGAAAGGCCTCGTCGCTCGCGTCCGCGCGCCCCGGCGCGGCCCCGGACGGGCCCCGGCCGGCCGCGGCGCCGTCCCCGTCCGGCGCGTCCACGGCATAGGCCACGTGCCACGTATCGAGCCGCTCGCCGCGGCCAGGCTCGCCGCGCTGCGCCCGGGACCGCCGCGCGAGGTCGCGATAGGCGCGCCTGACCTCGTGCAGGGTGGGCGAGTGCGGCAGACCGAGTCTCCGGCGGTAGTCGGACATCGGCCAATTACATTAGGAGTGGCCCTCCGGCCTTGTCAATGGCTTGTCAACCGGGGAGCCAGGTGCTACCGTTGTGCGCCCCATGCCCGACCCAGCGACGCCGACGCCGGGCCCCGACCGTCCCACGTTGCCGACCTGCCCGGACTGCGGCGGCATCCTCGAGCCCACCGCCCCGCCCTGGCAGGCGCTGATGGACTCGCTGCCTTCCGGCCGCGCCGAGCGCCCGGAAGGCGAGGCCGGCCGCTGGCAGTGCCTGATCTGCGGATACCGAAGGTCGTGACGAGCCAGCGGCGAGGGGGGCGGGCGAAGCCGGGCGGCCGCGAGCCCCGCGCTCACGCCGCTTGCGGAGCCGCGGGCCAAGCCGCTTGCGGAGCCGCGGGCGCGGTACGATACGATTTCAGGCGGCCATGACGACTGACACCATCCAATTGGACATCAGGACGCTGTCTCGCGGCGCGCACTGGGTTGCCTGGGTCACCCGGGACGGCAGCGACGAGCCGCTCGATTCGGTCATCCTCGTGGGCCGCACCGAGGCCGAGGCCGCGGCCGAGGCCCGGACCTGGGCGGACCGGCTCGTCGCCGATCCGGTCCTCATCCGCGGCTGATTCCGCGTCCCTCCGCGTTCCGATCCGGTTCACGACAGGTCGCGTTCCGACCCGGTTCACGACAGGTCGCGTTCCGACCCGGTTCACGACAGGTCGCGTTCCGATCCGGTTCACGACAGGTCGCGTTCCGATCCGGTTCACGACAGGTCGCGTTCCGATCCGGTTCACGACAGGCCGCGTTCCGATCCGGTTCACGACAGGCCGTGTTCCGACCCGGTTCACGACAGGCCGCGTTCCGATCCGGTTCACGACAGGCCGCGTTCCGATCCGGTTCACGACAGTGTCGCGTTCCGATCCGGTTCACGACAGGCCGCGTTCCGATCCGGTTCACGACAGGCCGCGTTCCGATCCGGTTCACGACAGGCCGCGTTCCGATCCGGTTCGCGACAGTGTCGCGTTCCGATCCGGTTCACGACAGGTACAGCAGGCGGCCGTCGACCGGCCGTTCCGGAAACAGCGCGCTCGCCGCTTCTACATAGAGCGCGAGCTGCGACTCGTGCTCCGGCCGGGCCGCGCCGGTCTTGAACTCGACCACGGTGACCCGCCCGTCGGGCCAACGGCGAAGGCAGTCGATGGCTCCGCGGACGAAGACGGGCCCCGCGCGGCCGTCCGTGCGGCGGAGCGTGAACGGCACCTCGAAGAGGCAGTCGCCCTCGAGGAGCACGGCCACGTCCGCCCGGCCGACGGCCCGGCGGTAGACGGCCGCGGCCTCCGCGGCGAGCGCCCGACAGTCAGCCCGCGCCCGTTCCTCCCGCTCCATCGCCGCCAGGGCGCGGTCGCCCGGATCGGCGCCGCTCGGGCCGAGACCGCCCCGCTCGCCGTCCTCGCGCAGGAGCCGGTGGACGAGCCCCCCCACCACGCGGTCGACGCCGCGCGCCCGCGCCGCACCGCCCGCCCGCGCGCCCGCCGCGAAGGCCTTCGCCGAGCCCGCCCCGCCCGTCGCCGAGCCCGCCCCGCCCGTCGCCGAGCCCGCCCCGCCCGTCGCCGAGCCCGCCGCCCCGCCCGTCGCCGAGCCCGCCCCGCCGCCCGTCGCCGAGCCCGCCCCGCCGCCCGCGGCCGAGCCCGCCGCGAGGGCCGTCGCCGCGACCCGGGGCGGCCCGCCGGCCGGGCGCCAAGGCTCGAACCGGTCAGGCCCGGCGGGGAGCGGCGCCTCGGGCGGCCGGAAGGCCCCCGCCGCCGCCTCGGCCCCGACGACGGCGAAGCCGTGGACACGGCCCGACGGACCCGCCCAGCTCACCCGCCCCCCTTTCGCCGCGCCCGCCGCGAGCCGCGCGAGGAGCGCCGGGGGCATCACCGCGGCCAGGCTCCCGACCCCCGGCTCGATGGCCCCGGCGGCGAGGGTCGCCGACAGGTACAGGCGGTCGCGCGCGCGGGTCGCCGCGACGTAGAGCAGCCGCTTGCTCTCCTCCCGCTCCCGGTCGCGCTGGTCACGGTCGGCGGCAGACCGGAACGGAGCCACCGAGACCGACGGCCCGCCGTCGCCCCGGTCGGCCACCACCCGAATCGGCGGGGGGGGACCGCCCGCCCCGCGCGCCAGCTCGACCAGGAACAGCACCGGAAACTCCAGCCCCTTGGCGGCGTGGACGGTCATCAGGTTGACGGCGTCGAAGGCGTCGACCACGGCGTTCGACACGTCGCCGGAGAGGCGGTCGACGTGCTCGGCGATGCGGGCCATGGTGGCGAATCCGCGGTTCTGCACGCGGCGGACCAGCCCGCGCAGCTTCTTCAGGTTCTCCCGCGCCTGGACGAGACGCGGCCCCCGCAGCTCGAACGCGTAGGCGCAGTCGGCGAGAATGCGGTCGACCGTCTCGGCGGGCGGGACCCGGTCGACCGCGGCCAGCCAGCCGGGGACGCTCGCCCGCAGGCGCAGCAGGATGTCCCGGTCCAGCGGATCCAGCCGTTCGAGAAGGGGCCCGGGACCACCCGGGTGCAGGATCTCGGCGAGCTTACCGGCCAGCTCGGCCAGCGTGCGATCGGTGACGCCGACGAGCCGCGAGCGCAGCAGGGCCGCCGCCCGGAGCTCCGAAGCGGGGTCCGCGAGGAACCGGAGCAGGGCGCGGCAGTCCTTGATCTCGTCGGCGTCGAAGAACCCGAGGCCCTTGTAGACGCAGGCGGGAATCCCCCGCGCCTCGAGGGCGGCCTGGAACTCGCGGTGCGTCTCGCGCGACCGGAACAGTATCGCGACGTCGCGCGGGGCGGCGCGGCGGACCGTCCCCTCGTCGCGGTCCCGCACCGTTGCCCCGTCCAGCAGCCGGGCCACCTCGCCGGCGACCCGCTCCGCGCACGCCTCCAGGCTGTCGGCGAGCACCAGACCGAGCGGCGGGTCCGCGGCGGGCTCGCCGTCGGCGGCGGCCCGCGGCGGCGGCCCGGGCTCGACGGGAAACCGGTCCTTCGCGTCGTACCTGAACCCATCGCGGGGCCGGTCGGCCTTGTCGACGGCGCTGAACAGGTCGTTGACGAACGCGAGCAGGGCCGGCACCGCGCGGAAGCTGTGCGAGATCGACCGGCGCACCCCGCCCTCCGGGCGCAGGGCCCTGATCGAGTCGGCGGCGTCCTCGATGACCGCGGCCTCGGCGTCGCGGAACCCGTAGATCGACTGCTTGCGGTCGCCGACCACGAACACCGACGGAGGCACCGGCGCGTCGTGCACGAGGCCGAGCCCCTCCCCCCACGACTTCACGAGCAGCGACACCAGCTCCCACTGCGCCCGGCTCGTGTCCTGGAACTCGTCGACGAGCACGTGGTGATAGCGCGACTCGAGCCGGTACCGACTCTGGGCGAACTCTTCCATGCGGCGCAGCAGGTCGAGGGCGCGGGCCAGCACCCCCGAGAAGTCGAGCACGGAGCGGGCGGCGAGCTCGCGCTCGTACTCGGTGACCGCGATCGCGAACATGCGCTGCACGCCCCGCGCGAGCACCACGTTGAGATCTCTGTCGAACGCGGCCAGCGCCTCGGCCACCGCGGGGGCGACGGCCCGCGCGGCCTCGCGGTGCCGCCGCCATGCCGCGGGAGACCGGCAGTGATCGGCGCGGAACGGCGCGAACCGCCGGCGCGCCTCTCCCGCCGCGGTCAGGAAGTACTCGCGGACGCGGTCGAGCACGAGACGCGGCCCCTCGGGCCCGGACCGGCCCGGCTCCGCGAGCCCGGGAAGCGCTCGCGCGAGGGCCCGGAACCGGGGATGCCCGAGGGGGCCGTCCGCGAGGAACCGCTCGAGGCCGCCGTCCACGCCGGCGAGGACGCGCGCGACCCTCGCCGCCGCCGCGCGGCATGCGCCGTCGGCCGTCAGCCCGCGGGGCCCCGCCATCAGGAACCGCTGCAGCGCCGCCGGCGCCACCAGCCGCCGCTCGAGCAGATGGGCGAGCGCGGTCCGCACGCGTCCCGGCCCCAGGCGGGCCAGCACCATCGCCACCGCGACGTCGTCGGCGGCCAGCGCGCCGCAGACCGCGAGGGTGCGGTCCAGCGCCTGCTGGACGAGCCGGGGCGCCTCGGTCTCGTCCGTCATCCCGAACCCCGGGTCGAGATCCGCCTCGAGGGGAAACTCGCGCAGCAGCGACAGGCAGAACGCGTCGATGGTGCTGATGGCGATGTCCCCCAACCGGTCGCGCAGCCCCCGCCAGCGGTCCCGGTCGGCGGGCGGACCCTCGGCCGAGCGCCGGAGCTGCCGGATGATGCGGTCGCGCATCTCCGCCGCCGCCTGCCGCGTGAACGTGATGGCGAGAATGTTGGACGGGTCCACCCCGGCCCGCAGCAGATTGACGTAGCGCGACACGAGGACGGTGGTCTTGCCGGTGCCCGCCGAGGCCTCCAGGACGACGTTGTTGGCCGGATCGACGGCGAACGCCCGCGCCGCCGCGTCGCGCAGGACGCCGGGGCGGCCCGGTCGGGTCCGCCGGCCGCCGGCATCCTCGGGCCCCTCCCCGAACAGCGGCAACTGGCGCTCACTCGTCACCGACGTAGTCCTTCCTGCACACCGTGGGATAGTCGCAGAAGGCGCAGCGGTAGGGCTCGGCGGGGCGCACGGGAAACCGCCCCGCCTCGATTCCGTCGACCGTCTCGAGAAAGCGCCGCTGGCCCTCGGCCGACGCCGCCGCGATGTCCTGCCGGCGGTCCAGCGGAACCCAGGGCCGTGCCTCGCCGAACGCGACGTAGCCCGCCTCGGCGAGCCGCCACTCGCCCCCGCGCCGGTCCGCGAGCGCCTCCTCGGCGCACCGGCCGTAGACGGGAAGCTGTAGCGAGCGGGCGCGGTCGGGCGCGTGTCCGGTCTTGTAGTCGACCACCCGCAACCGCCCTCCCTCGATCAGATCGATGCGGTCGGCGGTGCCGCGCAACCGCACCGGGCGGGGCCCGGTCTCTCCGTCGAGCCGATGCACGCCGTCGAGCCGGACCTCCAGCAGCCGCTCCAGCACGCGGCCCGGGCGATCCGCCTCGAGCATCAGCAGCCGGTCGAGGACGCCGGCGCCGGCCGGCGAGCCCAGCAGCCGGACCCGCTCCACCGCCCGGTCCCGGGGCGGCAGCTCCTTCAGCCGCTCCTCGACGACGGCGGCAGCGAGCGCGCGGGCGCGCGGGAACGACTCGACGTCGACGGCGCCGCCGCCCTCGTCCTGCCAGCGCTCGAAGAACGCGCGCAGGACGTCGTGCACGAAGCGGCCGCGCGAGCGCGGACCCAGGATGACCTCGTCGTCGGGCTCGTCGCCGAGCCGCAGCACCGCCGACGCGAAGTACTGGAAGGGACAGCTCAGGTAGCGCTCGACGGCACTGACCGCGTAGACGGCCGGCGCCAGCGGGCCGGTCAGTCCACCGACCCGGGCGTCCGCCTCGGCCCGGCGCCGTTCCCGCACGGCCAGCCACGCCGCCGGCTCGTCCGCGAGCGGGACCGCGGCCGCGCCTTCGGCGAGCCCCGCGTCCGCCGTCACCCGGCCGGCGGACGGAGTCTCGACGCCGACCTCGACGTCCATGTCGGCGAGGTCCTCGAGCAGCGGCGACCCCGCCACCACCGCGTCGTCCTCGAGAGCGACGGTGGACACCGTGACCCGACGGGCCGCCGACCCCAGCAGGTCGCGGAAGGCGGCGCGGGCCGCCCGCTGCCGGTCGACCTCGCGCGGCCATCCGAGCCGGTACAGGAGCGCCGCCGGGTACAGCGAGCCGGTGCGCGCGAGATCGGGCCACTCGCGGTCCACGAGACCCACCAGGCAGAGACGGTCGAAGGCGCCGTACCGCGCCGCCGGCGCATCGACGAGCACGACGCCGGCGGGGGCGGGGACGGGGGAGGCGGCGACACCGCCGCCACCGGCGGGGGCGACATCGGCGCCAGCCGCGGCGCCGGCATCGGCGGGGGCGACATCGGCGCCACCCGCGGCGGCGGCGACATCGGCGGCGGCGCCACCCGCGGCGGCGACATCGGCGACGGCGACATCGACGCCAGCCGCGGCGCCGGCACCACCCGCGGCGGCGACATCGGCGACGCCACCCGCGGGCGCGGCGAAAGTCGCCGCCTCGAGCAGACGCCGCAGCGTGGACGTGATCGCGGCCGGGTCCACGACCGGATCGTCGTGCCGGACATGGGCGTCCCGCCAGTCGCGCAGGATGCCGAGCACGGCGGCGCGCGCCCTCGACTCGCGCGACGCGGTCTCGGCGTCGTCCGGGGGCGGCGGGCGATGCGCGTCGACGAACCGCAGCAGACAGTCGATCAGAACGCTCGCCGGACCCGGCCGGGCCAGCGCCGCGAGCTCGTCGCCGGCCGCCGCCGCCGCTCGTGCGGCCCGGGCGGCCGGAACCCGGCGGGCGCCGCCGGCGCGACCGGCCCAGCGCACCGCGAGGCGGCGGAGCAGGCTGCCGGCGCCGTCCTCGTCCTCGTCGCCGTTTCCGCCCACGTACCGCGCCTCGCGGAGGGCCCCGTCGAGGGCCGGTATCGCCGACGGGTCGAGGGGCCCGTCCGCGTCGGAGAAGTGGAAGTGCGGCGACCGGAGCAGCTCGACGGTGGGGCGGCGCGCATGCCCGGACGACACGAACGACAGCACCAGGTCGATCGCCGCCGCGAAGGGCTCGGAGGCCAGCGGCAGCGTGCCGGTCGCCTCGTAGGGGATCCCGGCCGAGGCGAACAGGTGGCGGGCCGCGTAGAGATACGGCAGCGGCCGCTGGAACACGACCGCGGTGCGCTCGGCCGCGGGCCGGCTCTTCACCTGCCGGGCGACGGCCAGCAGCTCCTCCTCGCGGTCCCGCCACGTGAAGTACCGCCGTCCCGGCGCCGCGTCCGGTGCGACGAGACGCGCGCGCGCGCCGGACGCCCGGGGGACCGCCGTCTCCTCGATGCCGGGCAGCAGGTCCGCGAGCCGCTCCCGATAGCCGGCTGCCAGCAGCGACGACGTCGACACCACGTCGAGCCGGACGAGGCCGGGAAGGCGAGCCAGCAGGTCGAAGTCCCCGGGCCACAGGCCGTCGTGACCCGAGGCCCGGTCGGCGATGGTCAACACCACCTGCGGCACCGGGCGGCGCAGCCCGCGCGCCAGGGCCGATGCCCGCACCCCGTGCTCGTCGAGCCGGCCCGAGGCCGCGACCCGACGCTCGTAGGCCCGGAACATCCCGGCGAGAAACCGTGTCTGACGCAGCATTCGGCGAGCGCCGCGATCGAGGTCCCGGCTCGGTTCCAGCGTCTCGACGAGGACCCGCTCGAAAGCATCGACGTCCCGCCGGTTGCGGCGCAGATCGTCGTAGAGCCCGAGAAACTCGTCGACCAGTCCCGGCCGCAGGTTGAACGGCGGCTCCACGCCGGAAGCCCTCGCCTCGTCGGCCGCCGCCCGTCCGCACACGAGCCGCTCGACCGCGCCCAGCCGCGGCGGCGCCTCGACCAACCGGCGATGCAGCTCGGCGTAGAGCCCGTCGCGGGTCACCAGGGGGGGGAGCACGAACGCTGCCCGCTGCGCCAGCAGCCGCTGCTCGAGGGTCCACCGCAACTGCCCGGCGGCCGCGCGGGACGCCACCAGGACCATCGACGCACGCAGGTCCCAGGACCGGTTCCAGTCGAGGCAATCGGCGATCGCCAAGCGAAACGACGGCAGGTCCGGCGTGCTGAACAGGCGGATCCGCGGCGAGGCAGTCACGGCAGGACGGTGCGTCCGGGGGTCCGTATCGGGACTATCCGCACGGGCTGTGGAAAAGCTGTGCAATTCATGTGCACAGAGTGTGAATCACCAGTGAAGGAGAGTTTTTTTTCCGCCGGGGCCAAGGGCATCGTCCCCGGCAACCGGGAGGGTGTGGATCGGTCTTCGTGCCTTCCTTCGCTTGATCGCCCCCTCCAGCCGGCTACAATCCCTCTCTCACTGTCGCACTCGAAAACTCATCGTTCAACTCCCTGAGAGCCGTGCCCGCTCACCGTTTCGAACGCGCCATCAACGACCGCCGATACGTCATCGAGGCGGCCCTGGTCGACCCCGACCGGTGGCGCGCCTACCTGGTCGGCGTACCCGGCGGACCGACGGCCCTGATGCCCTTCTACGGCGAGACCCCCGAGCAGGCGGTCGAGCGGCTGGCCGACTGGCTGGCCATCGCTCACCGCTCGTCGGCGCTGGGGTACGGCCGGAACGGCCGGTCGGCCGGGAACTGAGCCCCGCGGCCTGCACGCCCTGCTCCTTGAGCAGCCTGCTTCCCATCATCCCGGCTGCGGAGCGAGCCCGTGGCTGTCCGTGTTCAGCCGAGGCGGTTCGCGTCCGCTTCGAGGATACGGATTCCTTCGACCAGCGCGTCGAAACCGGGTGCGTCGTCGGCGACGATCGCGGCGGCCCGCATGGCGTCGTAGTCGGCTTCCAGGCCGGCAAGCTGGTCGTCGTCGGGGACGAGCCGCAGCCGGCCGTCGAGGCATCGATCGTAGTTGGCGTAACCCGCGTGGAAGAACACCTTCTTGTGCCGGACGACATCCTCCAGCAGTGCGCGGTCCGCGAGCGCGGCCCGGCCGATATCGTGCGCCGCGAGTCGCGTCAGGTCGAACCAGTGCCGGGAGAGCCGTTCCGGATGGTCCGCGAGCCGTCGTCTCTGGCACTCCACATGGACCAGCGTGGCCTTCTCCCAGAAAGTGCGTACCGGCGAGAGGACCGTGACGGCCGCCGCGGGATACTCGAGGTCGCGGGTCAGGGCAGCCATGTCGGGAACGATCACGTGCGGCTCGTTCGGATCGATGACGTTGCGTCCGCCGAATTCCAGCAGGACTTCACTCCGGACATAACCGCGCGGGTCTTCGACCGCGGACGGATAGGCGAAACGGATCGTCTCGCCGGCGTCGCCGATGCGGATGTCGTGCCGGCCGTCAGCCCCAAGGCGGTCGGCGGCAGCGCCGACGGCGGGCGCCACGACGTCTCGGATGTAGTTCGCGACGCACTCCTTGAGGCGTTCGCTGAAGAGCCTGATCTGGTTCCGGCTGGCGCCGTCTGCAAAGGGATCGAAACCGTCGTTGAAGGCCCTGTAGTCGAGAGTGACGTCCACGTCTTCGGAAAACCGGTCGATGATGCCGTAGACCTTGGAGAGTGAGGTGCCGCCCTTGAAGGCCATGGGATGGGGATCGGGCATCGAGAAGAGGGCCTGGAGGACCCAGCAGACCCAGATGTCCTTCTCCAGGATGATGGCCGCCCGTCCGGACCGGGCGGCGACAGTTCGGAGTATATCGCCGCGATCCCGGACGCCGAGGGACAGGAATGCCTCAGCCATGGAGGCTGTCGGGGGGGGCGGCGAGCGCCCTGGTCATCCACGCCGGCATGTCTGCCGACCGCAGCCGCTGGAATTCCGCCGGGCCGAGGGCGGCCTCGATCGTGGCGACCGTCTTCGGGCTCACGTTGTTCTTGCCGAGATACCAGAGGGCGGAGAGCGCCACGCCCGCCGCTTCGCCGGCGAACTGCAGCCGCCGGCGGTTCGAGGTGTGGACCATTCTGACGGTGATGTTGGCGATCCGGATGGTGCGGCTCGATGCGCTGGTATGGAACACGGGCGCCGTCGGCACCTGGGTGCTGAGCTTGAACCGGCGCGCGGCTTCCGCGCCGTGGACCTGGACCGTCTCGCCATTGTTCCGCGCAATGGCCTCGACCACCTCGAGGACATCGGGAACGACAGCGCCCACGAAGCGGCTTGTCCGGGGGCGGACGAAGACGCCGCGGGCAAGACGCTGGATTTCGCCCCGGCCGGCGAGGCGCGACAGCGTCCGGTCGACGGCGCTGCGCGAGCCGTGCTCCAGAAAGCGCTCGCTCGTGAAGGGCTTCCCCTTCGGCACCTTGCATATGCCGGCTCGAATAGCTCGTGCGGCGGACATGTCCTGACGTTCCTTGTCTGAAATACTAGTGATATTATAGACAGATATCAAGACAGGTGTTGCGTGCGCTAGCGCGATTCCCGCAACCGCCAGCCTCCGCTAACGGGCTGGAGCCCACGGCGCTACCGGTATCTGCCGCCGGAGCCGGCTGAACACATCCAGGATAGCTTGGGTCCAGCGGATCCGGACGGACGGCCGCGGCTGTCACTGCGGATACGGCCCCGGCCGAGAGTGTCAGAAACGGGCAGCCAGCCGCGCGGAAGCCTGGGCGGCCACCGTCTCGCCCACCGGTGTCGCGCGGTGGCCGGCCGCACCGATGTCCTTCCAGCGGTGGTCGGGTGGGTCGAGCTACGTCCGGCCCGCACTCCCGCGGCGGCGGCGCCGTCCAGCTCTGCCGCCAGCGAACCGGTTCATGCCGGCCACGACCCCGCAGGTCGAGCCGCTCAGTGCGGTTCTCGCCGAGCGTTCGGGACGCGCCGGGTGCTGTTCAGCTGCGGGTGTCGGACCGATCGCCCGGGCGTCCAAGCTGCAACCGAAGGAGAACCGACCGCCACCGGCTGCCGCTGGCCGTGGTCTGGCGCCCGATCACGTCACGGTCGAGAGTCCGGTTTCGTCCGCGGACGGCCCTGGACAACCGGCGACACCGCGCGAGTCAATAGGGGGCGGAATGCAGGGTTGACGCCCCCTCAGACGGATAACTCTTGTGGTTTGAAGGGGTTATGGGAAAGAAGTGGTGGACCAGACGGGGGTCGAACCCGTGACCTCGTGAATGCCATTCACGCGCGCTCCCAACTGCGCCACTGGCCCAGCCGAGTTCATTCTATCCGGATGCCGTCCGGCAATCAACCGACGCCCGCCGGCGGCCCGGGCGGGCCGGCAAGGGGCGGCGCGACGCCGAAGCACCGCCGGTAGTCCTCGGGCGTGTCGACGTCGGTGAAGGCGCCGGGGTCGTCGACGGCGACCACGCACCCCTCCGCCTCGTGCGCGCGCACCACCGGCTTGGCGCCGCGCGCCGGATCCGCCCGCCGCAGCTCGGGGAAGAGCCGGCGATCGAACACCACCGGATGGCCGTGCCTGCCGCCCCGTCCCGGGCGCACGAGGGGAGCGCCGGTCCGCCGGTGGGCGTCCAGCACCGCCCGTACCGTCGCGGCCGAGACCAGGGGCAGATCGACCAGGGTGACGAGCATCGCTCTCACGCCGGGATGGTCGACGACCCCGAGAGCAGCGAGGAGCGAGGAGAGCTGGCCCTGCTCCGGCCGCGGGTTGCGGACCACGCGGACCATCGGCCGCAGGAGGGACGCCCGACCGCCGACGGCATCGTGGTGATGGCCGGTCACGATCACCACGTCGTCGACGCCGCCCGCCCGCAGCGTCGACACGATCCGTTCCAGGAAGGTCTCGGGGCCCGGCCCCGCCGGAAGGAGCGCCTTCGGACGGCCCTGCATGCGGGACGACGCCCCGCCGGCCAGCACCACACCGGGAATCACGCTCGCAGCTCCTCGCTTCTCATGAAGCCCCTTGCCGTGACGGGCGCTCTCGACGGGTGGAGAGACGCCGCCCGGCGACCCGCGCCCGCCCGCGCCCGACCGGGGCGCCGGTTCCGGGCCGACGCACGGGCTTCCCCGGAACTCCGAACGCCGGCACGCACGCCTCGGCCCCGCCCGTCGGCGCGATCGAGTCGACGCACGGGCTTCGCCGGCACTCCGAATGCCGGGGGGGCCGGCTCACCCGCCGAGCATTTGCAACTCCCCCGGCGGGAACACTACAATTCCGCCCATGGACCACCCCGACGTCTCCGTTCGTTGCCAGCGATGCGGCGCGCCGATGGAGTTGCGGGATCCCGGCCCCGAGGATCCGTGGCAGCCGCAGCAGTTCTGGGAATGCCCCGCCTGCAATCGGCACTTCTGGACCACCTATCCCCCGGCGAAGCCGGCCAAGCCTGCGAAGCCCGCCGCCAAGGCGCCCGCGGCTGCCGAATAGTATCGCGGAGGCGGATGCGGCGGACCTGCGGGGCCTCGAACCCCGCCCCGGCGCCGGACCTCTTGCCTCACCTTTCCCGCATGCGGGGACGCGCCCAAGCGGCCCGCGCTTGACTTCTACCGGCAAACGTCACTAGACTGGCCCCCTTTCGGTGGCGGCCCGAGTCTCGATTCGGGCACACCGAAGAGGCGTGGTTCCGTGAAGACGAGGACCTCGCAACCCGCCCTCATCGGGGGTAGCGGGTGGTTCTGGCGGCTGCCCCGGCCTGCGATGGAGGGGTTTTTCGTCAGGTCCCGACTGGTCGACGAGGCGTCTGGGTACCGTCGCGGCGGTTGGGATTCGGCATCGAAGGAGTTCGCATGCCCAGCGGTACTATCGCACGTCTCTTGATCGACAAGGGGTTCGGGTTCATTCGCGACGAGGGAGGAATCGAGCACTTCTTCCACCGCAGCGCCGTGCGCGGAGCAGTCTTCGAGTTGCTCCGGGAAGGCCAGCGGGTCGAGTTCACGACGGAGGAGTCGACCAAGGGCCCACGGGCCGGAGAAGTGCGCCTCATCGAGGGCTAGCACTTCGCCTGCGCCGTCCCGTCCGACGGGACGGCTCCTTGCACGACCCGGTCGGTTTCGAGACGCGGCCGCACGTTTTGCAACGTAGCCTGCGGTTCAACGACCGTGTGCCGCGTTGGCGTGCGGTTCGTGTGTTGGTTTGTACCGCTGACGCCTTCCCCGAACTTGCGCCGTCATCCCGTCACGCGGATGCGGATCGTGGCGGGCGCCTCGGGTCCGGATCCGCGCTGCCAGCGCCCGCTTCCGTGTCGACCCCCCGGCGCGGAGGCGGGAGGCGGGTTGAGGAAGCGAACGGGGCCCGGTGGCCCTCCCGGTCTTCAAAATCGGTCGCCCCCCGCCAACGCGGGGGGGCTGGGTTCGACTCCCAGGCGCTTCCGCCAACCTCGCGTCCATCCCGCAGCTTCCGGCCAACCGCCGCCCGGCCGGCCAACCGCCGCCCGACGACTCCGCCTGGCCGTCTGGCCCGCCAAATCGACGGCAACGACCTCTTCACGTCGGTGCTGGCCCTCAACGCTCTGGACTACCTGGACGAGCGCGCCCTGGGCGCCCGTCGCCCGACGGCCCCGCCTGGCCGTCTGGCCCGCCAATCGTCGCCCGACGGCTCGGTCTGGCCACCCGGCCGGCCAACCGCCGCCCGACGGCTCCGCCTGGCGCCCCACCCCGGCCTCCGGGAGTCCGCCCCGTTCTACGGCGCAGGCTCCTGGCCGGCCAGGAGGGTTGCGACGGCCTTCTCCGTATCGCTGAAGTCCGGCAGCACGTCGTGGGCCCCCGCTTCGCGCAGGGCAGGCTCGTCGTAGGAGCCGGTGGCCACCGCCACGCAACGGGCGCCGGCGGCCGCCGCGCACTGCACGTCGAGAGGCGTGTCGCCGATCACGACGACGTCGCCCGGCCGCCGCACCGCGACCCGGACCCGGCGGGCCCGCTCGACGGCAATCGGCACCAGGGCGTCCCGCACCGGCGCATCGTCCCCGTAGGCCCCGAAGCCGAAGTACCGCCAGAGGTCGAAGTGCTCCAGCTTGATGCGCGCCGGCCGCGCGAAGTTGCCGGTGACGAGCCCGCACCGCACCGCGCCGTTCCCGGCGAGGACCTCCAGCAGCCGGGACACGCCGGGCATCAGCCCCTTCCGCGGCCCCGGAAAGTGGATCTCCTCGGCGAAGAGCTCGCAGTAGCGCCGGTGGAAACGGGCCCGCGCCGCCGCGTCGATGGCCACCCCCGCCCGACGCGCCGCCGCCGTGAGAATCAGCTCGTCGGTCCGGCCCGCCACCGGAATGTCGTCGAAGCCGCGCGGCACGCCGAAGAGCTCCTCGAACGTCCGGGTCAGCGCGCGGTATCCGGCCCGCCCCGACAGCAGCAGCGTCCCGTCGATGTCGAAGAGGAGAATCCTGGAGAACACCGGCGCCACTCAGGCCCCGAGGTCGCGGTTGACCTCGTCGACGATGCGGGAGGACTCGTTCAGGGCATGCACGATCGCCCGCAACGCCACCGCCCCGGTCCCGATCGCCAGCAACGCCAGGAAAGCGTGCACCCCGGCGGGAACGACGCGGGTGTCGACCCCGCCCCCCACGATGGCGGTGAGCATGGTCGCGGCGATGGCCAGCGTCGCGAACTTGAACACCGGCCCCCGCAGCGCGGCCACGCGGGCGGCGGCGTCGGTCGTCAGCCCTCCCTCGGCGACCGCGTCGCGAATGGCGCGGCCCTTGCCGATGAAGTAGAACATGGTCATGGAGTGCGCCAGCAGGGTCATCAGCGTCACGAAGATCGCGAACGTCGCGTGCCGAAGGACCTCTTCCGGGGCGGTGGCGACGTAGCCCAGGGCGAAGCTGGCGAGCAGGCCGGCGAGCGAGAGCACCGAGGCGGTAATCAATGCGGCGGACATCGGCCGATCATGATATCAACGTCCGGCGGCGGGGGACCCGGCCGGTGACCGCCCCCTCGCCCTTCGTCGCCGGCTGGCTGCCCCGGCTGCGCGCCAGCCTGGGCCCCCGGCCCGACGTCCTCGACGTGGCGACGGGCGCGGGCCGGCATGCCCGGGCCGCCGCCGCGGCGGGGTTCCGGGTCTACGGCGTCGACCGCGACCTCGGCCGGCTGCGCCAGGCCCGCGCCGGCGGGTCGACGGCGCGGCTCTGGGTTGCCGACCTCGAGGTGTCCCCCCTGCCCCGCGACCGATTCGACCTGATCATCTGCACCAACTACCTGCAGCGTTCCCTCTGGCCCGGTCTTCGCGGCGCCGTCAGGCGCGGCGGCTTCGTGATCTACGAGACCTTCACGGTCGCCCAGCTCGCCCACGGCACCGGACCGCGGTCGCCCGAGCACCTGCTGCGCCCCGGCGAGCTGCGGGGGGTCTTCGCCGACTGGCGGATCCGGCACGACGAGGAGCGCCGCGAGCCGACCGCGGTGGCGCAGGTGGTGGCGGGGAAGCCGTGACGATGGGGACCGTCAGCCGACGACGGGGCGCGCCCGGCCGTGGCGGGGCCGGTCCTGGCCGACCAGCGCTCGATACTCCCTGATCAGCAACTGCAGGTGCTCGCGCTCCTCGTCCGCAAACTCCAGGAAGATGCGCTTGCCCTCGGAGTCCTCGAAGCGCTCGCCGTACCGCTTGAAGAACCGGTGGGACGCGCGCTCGCAGCGGATGCCGATCATCAGCGCCTCGCGGTCGTCGACGACCTGCCGCAGCCGCTCGGCCCCTTCGGCGAAGAGCCCGTCCGACGCCCCCTTGAAGTACAGGAAGGTGGGATACGACTCGAGGTCCGGATTCTCGGTCCGCAACTGCTCGTAGCGGGCCTCGAGGGTCGACAGGTGCTCCTTCTCTTCGTCCGCGAGGCTCTCGAAGACCTTGCGGGCGCGGGGGTTGCGGACCAGCCCGGCCCCCCGGCTGTAGAACTCGAGCCCGCTGCGCTCGGTGGCGATGGCGATGCGCAGCGCGTCGCGGGCGAACACCGTTTCGGTGGCTCCGGCCGGACGCGGCGACGCGCGCTCTCCCTTCTGGCACGCCTCGCAGGTCCCGTAGATCTGCACCACGCTCTGGCGAGCCGAGAAGCCGCGGGCCTCGGCGATCTCGGCCAGCAGCACCTCGACGTCGGAGCTGAGGAACTCGGACGACCGGTTGCAGGACTTGCAGATGAGATGGAAGTGCCGGGGATGGCGGTACGAATGCTCGAACCGGAAGCGGCCCTCGCCGAAGTCGACCTTGCGGGCGATGCCCGCGTCGACCATCCACTGCAGCGTGCGGTAGACGGTGGCCCGGCTGATGCGCTTGTCCTCCTCGCGCATCAGGTCGACGAGGTCGTCGGCGCTCAGGTGGCCTTCCTGGCGGAGGAAGACGCTGACCACGAGGTCGCGCTTGCCGGAGCGCTTGCCGCCGGCCGGCCGCAGCCGTTCGATGTACTCTGATTGCGAGTCCATGGCACCCGGGCACGAGACGCCGCCCGTGCGGCGGCACGCGCCGGGCGCCGGTCACCCGCGGTCGAGCAAATGGAGGTTCGTCCGGGACGACCGGTACGGAGAAAGGTGGCCGCTTTTCGCCCTGCCGCACCGCCGTGCGCGGCGTACGGAAATCCTAGACGTTGAACGACGACCCGCACCCGCAGGTCGACTTCGCGTTCGGGTTCCTGATGGTGAATCCTCCGCCGGTCAGGTTGTCGACGAAATCGACCTGCGCGCCCGACAGGTACCGGATGCTGATGGGGTCCACGTACAGGTTGATGCCGTTCGACTCGAAGATCTTGTCGGCCGAGACGTCCCCGCTGCCCTCTTCGATCATCAGGCCGTACTGAAAGCCGGAGCATCCGCCGCCCTGCACGAAGACCCGTAGCCCCGCGCTCGCCTTGTTCTCTTCCGCCATCAGCGCCGCAATCTTCGATGCGGCGGTCTCGGTAACCGTGATCAGCTCTGCCATCCCAAGGTTCTCCCCACGGCTCCGTGCAATGGAGCCCGCGTTCGAGTATAAACGCGACGCGGGCGGCACTTCAACCGCGACGCGGCCGCAACCTCGACCCCACCGGGACCGGCGCGGTGACCTACGGGGTGGCCCCCGCCGCCGTCGTCGGCGAGTCGATACGCGGCCGGCTCTCTCCCGGCCCGCCGCCTCTACCGGGAGCATGCCGTACAATGAAGCAGAGGGCCAGGAGTCTGCGCCGTGGAGCGTCGCCGATTCCCGGCGGGTCGGTTGGGGCGCCGAGCGGAGCCTCAGGCGACGGATTGGCGGCCACGTTCCTCCGACCCCTGACGACCACCCGTGAGCTCGACACCCCCCGACCCCGACGCGCTGGTCCGACGCGCCGAGACCCGGTGGGCGGCCATCGCCGCCGCGCAGCCCGACCTCGCGCCCGCCATCGCGGTGCAGCGGCCCATGGTCGTCCGCACCATCCGCGCCGTGGAGCGGCTGCGGCGCGAGCCACCCGTCCTCGACCTGCCCCCGCGGCGGGTCGCCGAGAAGCTCGGGGCCGGCGAGCCGTTGATGCGCGGCGAGGCGGCGGCGCTGCCGGTGGCGCTGCTGGCGCCGCTCGTGCTCGCGGCCTGCGACGACCTCGCGGCGGGAGGGGCGGGCGACGTCGCGCGCCGCGCGCGCGGCTGCCTCGACTCGGGACGCATCGACATGGCGTCGCTGCTGGCCGCCTCGTTCGACCGCAACCAGCACGCCATCCGCGTGAAGGCGCTGCACGAGGGCATCGCCCCGGACGTGCTCTGGCTCGCGGCCGAGCTCGCGACCGGGCCCGCCGCCCACGTCGCGGTCGGGGCGCTCCTGGAGACCGGGGACGCCCTCGCCGCGCGCGACCGGTGGCCGCACGGCCACTGCCCGGCCTGCGGATCGTGGCCGGCGTTCGCCGAGGCGGACGGCGGGACCGGCCGGCTTCGCTGCTCGTTCTGCGGGCTCGACTGGCCGGCGCGCCCCGACCGGTGCACGTACTGCCGGGCCGCCGACCCCGCCCCGACATGGCTGACGGCGTCGCCGGGCGCGGCGGACCGGGCGGCCGCGTGCACTGGGTGCGGCGGCTACCTGAAGTGGCTGGAGCCGCCGGGCGCGACACCGTTCGAGCTGCTGGCGGTCGAGGACCTCGCGTCGGCGGTGGTCGATGCACTGGCGGCGGGGCGCGGGTTCGGCCGCCCGCCGCTGCCTGACCTCCGCGGCCCCCAGCGGCTGCCCTGCGAGGCACTGGAACCGGACCCGGCGGCGCCGGCCCCGGGAGAAGATCGGGAGGAGGCGGCGCCCGGCGGCGGGGCCGCCCGGGAGCGGGGCTCATGAGCAACCGAACTCACGCCACCCTCATCGCCGGACCCGAGCACGGAGTTGCCATCGAGACCGACGGCGCCCCGACCGCCATCGGCCCCTACTCGCAGGCGGTTGGCGGAGCAGGGTTCGGTGGTAGTCGCCCTGCGGCAAGCGGCACGGGGCACCGGGGAAATCCCGCGAGCAGGACGGCTGGAATGCACCTTGCGGCGATCGCGTGGGTGCTCGCGGCGCTGAGTCCGGCGGCCGTCGCGGCCCAGAACCTGCCCCACGCCCGGCTCTTCCCCCCCGAGGACCTCGGCCTCCTCGAGGCCCCCGACCGCGCCATCTGGCAGCGGCCGGACGAGATCATGGACGCCCTGAACATCGCCGACGGGGCCACCGTGGCCGACGTCGGGGCGGGGGCCGGCTGGTTCACGGTGCGGCTCGCCCGGCGGGTGGGCCCCAACGGCCGCGTCTACGCCGAGGACATCCAGCGGCCGATGCTCGAGGCCATCAACTACCGGGTCGACCGCGAGGGCCTCACCAACGTCCGCACGGTGCTCGGCACCCCCGAGGACCCGAAGCTGCCGGACGGGCTCGACGCCGTCCTCATCGTCGACGTCTACGCCGAGGTCGCCAACCCCGTCTCGCTGCTGAGCGACGTCGCGCGGGCCCTCGAGCCCCAGGGCCGGGTGGGCATCGTCGACTTCACCCTGGAGGGCCACGGCCCCGGCCCGCCGATGGACCAGCGCGTCGACGCCGTCGCCGTCGTCCGCGATGCGCGCGCCGCGGGCCTCGAGCTGCTGTCCCACGAGACCTTCCTCCCCTACCAGTTCCTGCTCGTCTTCGGGCTCGGGCCTCGACTGGCCGACCTAGCCGGCGAGCCGGAACGCTAGCTAGTGGTGCCCGCCGTCCTCACCATCGCGGGCAGCGACTCGGCCGCCGGCGCGGGCCTGCAGGCCGACATCAGGACGCTCGCCGCCCACGGTGTCCACGGCGCCACCGCCGTCACCGCCGTCACCGCCCAGAACACGCGATCGGTCACCGCCGTCGACCCCGTCTCGCCCCGGATGGTCGCCGCCCAGATTTGCGCCGTGTTCGACGACTTCGAGATCGCGGCCGTCAAGACCGGCATGCTCGCCACCGCCGCCATCGTCGAGGCGGTCTGCGAGGCGCTCGAAGCGCAGCCCGGGCCGCCCCTCGTGGTCGATCCGGTCATCGCCGCCACCAGCGGCCGGCGGCTCCTCGACGAGGACGGGGTCACGGTCATGGGCGACCGGCTGCTGAGGCGCGCGCGGGTGGTCACGCCCAACCGCTTCGAGGCCGAGGTGCTGGCCGGGCAGCCGGTCGCCTCGCTCGACGACGCGCGGCGGGCCGCCGCCCGCATCCGGGCCCGGGGCGCCGCGGCCGCCATCGTCACCGGCGGCCACTTCGACACCGACGAATCGGTCGACGTGCTCGACGACGGCGGCGTCGTCGTCGAGCTGCGCGGCCCCCGGCTCGAGGGCCGGCAGACCCGCGGCACCGGATGCACGTTCTCGGCCGCCGTCGCGGCGGGCCTGGCCGCCGGCCTGCCCCTGGCCGAGGCCGCCGCCCGCGCCAAGCGCTACGTCGAGGGGGCCATCCGCAACGCCGCGGGAACGGGCCGGGGGCCGGGGCCACTCCATCATTTCTGGCGAAATGAGCGACAATAGTGCGTTCATGCCGACCCCGCCGTACGCGGTGACGACCGCGCCGCTCGACCTCGATGCGCTGGTGCGCACGGTCGGCGCACTGGCGAAATGAGCGACAATGGTGCGTTCATGCCGACCCCGCCGTACGCGGTGACGACCGCGCCGCTCGACCTCGACGCGCTGGTGCGCACGGTCGGCGACGAGGCCGCCGCCGACCCGGTCGGCCCCGGCGCCGTCATCACCTTCGTGGGGGTCGTCCGCAACGCGAACGCGGGGCGCCGGGTGCTGCGGCTGGAGTACGAGGGCTACGAGCCGCTGGCCGTGCGCGCCTTCGAGCGCATCGGCCGGGAGGTGGCCGACCGCTGGAAGGTGCGGCTGGCCGTGCATCACCGGCTGGGCACGCTCGAGATCGGCGAGGCCAGCGTGATCATCGCGGTGGCGTCGCCGCACCGCGCCGACGCCTTCGCCGCCTGCCGCTACGTCATCGAGCGCATCAAGCAGATCGTGCCGATCTGGAAGCACGAGTTCTTCGAGGGCGGCGACGTCTGGATCGAGGGGGCGACCGCCGACGCGGACGACGAGCTGGCGCGCGAGGCCGCCTTCCGGCTGGCGACGGGCGAGAGCCTCGCCCCGGCGGGGTAGTCTGGCTGAGAGAACGCCGCCGACTCCAGGGGACGCCGGCGACGAGGGCCGGCGCGGCGCCCCCCGAACGCCCGGCCCGCTCCGGGGCGGCGGCCGACACAGCGCCATGCACATCAGCGTCCGGCTCTTCGCGCGGCTACGCGACATCGTGGGGGCGGGAGAGCTGTCGAGGCAGGTTCCCGACGGGGCCACCGTCCGCACCGTCTGGGACGGGTTGATCGGCGAGTTCCCGGAGCTGGACGCCTATCGCGACTCGATCTCCGCCGCCGTCAACGCGGACTACTCGCGGATGGACGCCCCCCTCGGCGAGGGCGACGAGGTGGCGTTCCTACCCCCGGTCTCGGGGGGCTGATCGGGCCTCCGGACCGGCCGGCGCAAGCGCGGCCGTGCGACCTGACGGCCGCGTCCGGAGTTTCGCCGACACGAGACTCCTGCGGCGCCGGCGGTGCGACCTGACGGTCGGGCCAGGAGTCTCGCTGGCGCAAACGCGACCTCGCGGTGCGCGGGTTGCCGGTCGCGTCGTCGACACTCGCCGGCGCGCAGCTCGGGGCCGCGTCGGGAGTTCGTGCGTCGCCGCAACCGCTGGCGCGAGCGATCGGGTCGGGACTTTCGAGGAGCATCCGTCCGTCATGTTCGACAAGCTGCAAACCATCGAGACCCGCTACGACGAGCTGATGGGCCTGCTCAGCGACGGCGCGGTGCAGTCCGACCCCAACCGGTACCGGACGCACTCGAAGGCGCTCTCCGAGATTCAGCCCATCGTCGAGAAGTTCCGCGACTACAAGACCGTCGAGTCGGAGATCGCCGAGACCCGCGAGCTCGCCGGCGGCTCGGACGCCGAGGACGCCGAGGACGCCGAGCTGCGCGAGCTCGCCGAGCAGGAGCTGGCCGAGCTGGAGGGCCGCCGCGAGGACCTGCTGGCCGAGATCCGGGTCCTGATGGTGCCGAAGGACCCGAACGACGAGAAGAACGTCGTGCTGGAGATACGGGCCGGCACCGGCGGCGACGAGGCCGGCCTGTTCGCGGGCGACCTGTTCCGGATGTACAGCCGCTTCGCGGAGGGGCAGCGCTGGAAGGTCGACGTCCTGTCGATCAACGAGAGCGGCGTGGGAGCCATCAAGGAGGTCGTCGCCCTGATCGAGGGCACGCGGGTGTACAGCCGGCTCAAGTACGAGAGCGGCGTCCACCGCGTGCAGCGCGTCCCCGCGACGGAGGCGAGCGGCCGCATCCACACCTCGACCGCGACCGTCGCGGTGCTCCCCGAGGCCGAGGAGGTGGACATCGCCATCGAAGCCAAGGACCTGCGCATCGACACGTTCTGCTCGAGCGGTCCCGGCGGCCAGAGCGTCAACACCACGTACTCGGCGGTGCGCATCACCCACCTGCCCACCGGCCTCGTCGTCTCGCAGCAGGACGAGAAGTCGCAGATCAAGAACAAGGCCAAGGCGATGAAGGTCCTGCGCTCGCGGCTCTACGAGATGGAGCTGCAGCGCCAGCACGACGAGATCGCCGAGGACCGCAAGAGCCAGGTCGGCACCGGCGAGCGGTCGGAGAAGATACGCACCTACAACTTCCCCCAGAACCGGGTGACCGACCACCGCATCGGCTTCACCACCCACCGGCTGACGGAGATGCTCGACGGCGCCCTCGGGGAGATGAGCGAGACCCTCACCACGCACTACCGGGCCGAGGCCCTGAAGGACGCCGACGCGGTGCCGGGCACGGCCTGAGTCCGTCCTTCACCGCCTCCCTCCGCGCGGAGGTGTCCATCTTGACGCTGGTCACGGGCCTGGGGCACGATGGCTCGGCGTCGACCCGAGGAGACACCGATGAGAACAGCGGCCTCCGTGCTGCTTCTGTGCCTGACTGTCGTCACGACCTCGAGCGCTCAAGCTCCCGCCGTGCGCGTGTTCATCACTGACGATCTCACGCCGGACCCGATGGCGGCAACCGACGAGCTGCGGCCGGCCGAATGGAGCCTGGGGGAATTCGCGAATCGCGGCGAGTGCCAGGGGCTGACCGTCACCAACCGATCTTGGAGAGCGCACTTCACCATCTGGGTTCAGCGGAGCGTGGGCGAAGCAGACCTCCCGATCTTCGGTGGCGGCAACCCCGTCGCGGTGTTCGACGGCTGGGGCGACATGCTGCACGCCGGAGCCACGCGGCAGTTCGGAAACGCCCTGAAGGATGCCTGCGAAGCCATCGACCGGCGGGTCAGGAGTGGAGCCGAGCTGATTACGGTCGGCGAGGCGGATGGCCGCTGAGCGGCCCGAGTTGGAGGAGTCACCATGCTCGCATCCGGTTGGTCTTCGTTTCGATTCGTCGTCGGCGCCGTCGTCGTCGCCAGCGTGGTCGCGACCGCGGCCCCCGTCGTGGCGCAGGACGACCGCATCCGCCCCGTCACCGACGCCGAGCTCGAGAACCCGAGCCCCGACGAGTGGCTCATGTGGCGCCGGACCCTCGACGGCTGGGGCTACAGCCCCCTCGACCAGATCGACCGCGGCAACGTCGGCGACCTCCGCATGGTGTGGTCGCGCGCCCTCGGGCCGGGCCGCCAGCAGGGGACGCCGCTGGTCCGCGACGGCGTGCTGTTCATGCCGAACCCGCAGGACGTCATCCAGGCCATCGACGCGGTGACCGGCGACCTCGTCTGGGAGTACCGCCGCGACCGGCCCGACGACCTCGCCGAGTACATGATAGGCACCCTCATCGAGACCAACCGCAACGTCGCCATCCACGGCGAGCTCATCTTCGACACGACGATGGACGACCACATCGTCGCCCTCCATGCGGAGACAGGCGACGTGGTGTGGGACACCGAGATCCTCGACTACCGGGTGAACCCCGCCAACCAGACGTCGGGGCCGATCGTCGCCGGCGGCAAGGTGTACTCCGGCCGGAGCTGCGACCCCCGGGGCGGACCCGACGGCTGCGTCATCACCGCCCACGACGCCGCCACCGGCGACGAGCTGTGGCGGCGGCGGCTCATCCCCGCTCCCGGCGAGCCCGGCGACGAGACGTGGGGCGACGTGCCCTACGAGGAGCGCCGGCACGTCGGCTCGTGGATGGTGCCGAGCGTCGACCCCGAGCTGAACCTCGTCTACGTGGGCACGTCGGTCACCTCGCCGGCCCCGAAGTTCCTGCTCGGCGGCACCGACCTGACCCACCTGTACCACAACTCGACGCTGGCGCTGGACGGCGACACCGGCGAGATCGTCTGGTACTACCAGCACATGAACGACCACTGGGACCTCGACCACCCCTTCGAGCGCCTGCTCGTCGACACGGCGGTGCGGCCCGACGAGTCCGCGGTGGCGTGGATCAATCCGCGCATCCAGCCCGGCGAGGAGCGGCGCGTCGTCACCGGCATCCCCGGCAAGACCGGCATCGTCTACACCCTCGACCGCGAGACCGGCGAGTTCCTGTGGGCCACGCCGACCATCGTCCAGAACGTGGTCAGCGGCATCGACGGGGCCACCGGCGCGGTGACCGAGAACGCCGAGCTCGTCTTCACCGCCGCCGGGCAGCAGGTGCTCGCCTGCCCCCACGCGAGCGGCGGCAAGGACTGGGAAGCGGGCGCCTACTCGCCCCGCACCAACACCATGTACATGCCGTTGCGCAACGTCTGCTCGCGGATGATGGCGATGGCCGCACCCGACGAGCAGGACGAGGCGCGCCGGCTCTACGCCATCGCCTGGCGCCCCGAGATCGCGCCGGGCTACGACGACGTCGGCAGCGTGCAGGCGATCTCGGCCGAGACCGGCGAGGTGGTCTGGAACTACCAGCAGCGCGCCGCCACCATGTCGCTGGCCGCCACCGGCGGCGGGCTCGTCTTCGGCGGCGACGTCAACGGCCGCTTCCGGGCCTTCGACGACGAGACCGGGGAGATCCTCTGGGAGATCAACCTCGGCTCGCCCGTCTCGGGCTTCCCCGTCACCTACGCGGTCGACGGCCGCCAGTACGTGGCGGTCAGCACCGGCTCCGGGCGTTTCCTGGAGTTGACGCCCGAGCTGCGCCCGAGCGCCAACAACAACCTGTTCGTGTTCGCGTTGCCATTGACAACCAACAACAGTCCGCCAGCGTCCGGGGCCGTCCAGGACAGTCTGTAAAATACTGACTCATAATAGGTTATGGTTCTGGAGGCACGGACTGACCGGAGCGGGACGTATGGTGGAATCCGCCTCAATCCCGTATATAATGGGGGAATGGATGTTGTAGCCAAATCCGACCCCTCGCCCCGCAGAACCAAGCGCCGGGGCCGCCATCCCGACAAGGCCCTCTCGGCCGCCTTCGTCCGTTCCGCACCGCCCGGACGCCACGCGGACGGCAACGGGCTGTACCTGTTCGTCCAGCCGACCGGAACCCGAAGCTGGGTCCAGCGGCTCGTCATCCGCGGCCGGCGCCGCGAACTCGGGCTCGGCGCCGCCACGCTCGTCCCGCTCGCCAAGGCCCGCGAGCAGGCCCTCGCCAACCGGATGCTGGCCCGCTCGGGCGGCGACCCCCTCTCCGAGAAACGCCGCGTCCAGGGCGTTCCGACGTTCGCCGAAGCCGCCCAACGCGTGCTCGAACAGAAGCGCGGCGGCTGGCGCGGCCGGTGGCACGCGAAGAACTGGTGGCGGAGCATGGAGCGGTACGTCTTCCCCCGCGTCGGCAGCCGGCCCGTCTCCGAGGTCAACACGGCCGACGTGCTGGAGATCCTCTCGCCGATCTGGCACGTCAAGGCGGCGACGGCCAGGGAGGTCCGGCAGCGCATCCGCGCGGTGCTGGAGTGGGCCATCGCCCTCGACATGCGGAACGACAATCCGTGCGACCGGGTGGTGCCGGTGCTCGGTCCGCAGAACGACATCGTGACGCACCGGCAGGCGCTGCCCCACCAGGAGGTGGCCGCGGCCATCGAGACGGTGCGGGCGTCGTCGTCGCCGCAGCCGGCCGTCAAGCTGGCGCTCGAGTTTCTGGTGCTGACAGCCGCCCGCTCGGCGGAGGTCAGGCTCGCGACGTGGGACGAGATCGACGTGGCCGGCCGCGTGTGGACCGTGCCGGCCCTGCGGATGAAGGCGAAGCGCGAGCACCGGGTTCCACTCTGCCGGCGAGCGGTCGAGGTCCTCGACGCGGCGCGAACGCTCGGCGACGGCGCGCCGCTCGTGTTCCCGATGCGGAGCGGGAAGGCGATCTCGGCGTCGACGCTGCCCAAGATGCTCCAGCACCACCGGATCGCGGCGGTGGCCCACGGCTTCCGCTCGTCGTTCAGGGACTGGGCAGCGGAGAAGACGGACCACCCGCGGGAGGTCATCGAGGCGGCGCTCGCCCACGTGGTGCAGAACAAGGTGGAGGCGGCCTACGCCCGGTCGGATCTGTTCGAGCGGCGGCGGCTGCTGATGGACGACTGGGCGGAGTACCTCGCCGGCAAGGGCCGGTGATGCGCCCCTGACTCCTAACGGCTGAGGCCGAGTCCCGGTCGACGTCACGCGGGGGTACCCGGCCCGCCTCGACGGGGTTGATCAGCGCGAGCGGGTCGAGGGCGGCGGCCAGGGCTTGGGCCAACGGCTCGAGCTTGGCCTGCACGTGATTGGTCAGGCCGGCGAGGATGCGGTCCGGTGGATGCCCGGCGACGAGCCCGTCGAGTATGCGCCGCCCGTTGACGCCGACGGCCAGGGCCGGCTGGCGAGACTGAAACGGCGCCAATTGGCGCCGTTTCCAGAAGACTGCTGCCGAATTGATGAAGGTATCGCGGCGTTCGACGCAGCGGGCGGCGGCCATCAAGAACGATCCGGACCTGGCGCCGGCCGTGGAACACGTCACCGTTGCCGACGCGTACCGGATCCGGGAGGAGGCGGCGAACTCAAGGCCGGGCTCGGACCGGGGCGGCGTCGACATCATCGCTACGATGCCGCTGACGGCGCAGGGCCGTCCTTGTGGCATTTGGCCGCATTTTCCTACTTCTGCGGAGCGGACAAATCCAGCCTGAGCGACCCCGCGGTGCTGACCCAGGAGTGACACCTTGGTTTCACGCTCTGGGTCAGAAACGAGTAGTACGTAGCGGGGTCGCTCAGGTCTTGTTTTTCACTGCGGCGGTGACCCAAACTGTGCTGTTGTCGCAGCGTAAGTGTCTATTTTTCAGTAGTTTGAGTTGTAGGGAGCATGAAATCAGGTCCACACCAGGCGTGAAAATTGGGTCAAGTCGATGGATTCCACGGTTTGGGTCACCCAGAAGAGAAATCAAGGGCGTTCTTGGTACCTTGAACTCGGGGGTAGCGTGGGGCCGCGGCGTGCAGGTACGACGGAAAGAGGGGGTGTTTCGTGGCGGTGCTCGCTCGCTCTGGTCGTCGCCACTCAGACCGGCGCACGGCCGTTCGAGGGCACGGCGTTCATGTCGCCGAACGTCATCACAGCCGCCGAGCCCGGGTCGGCGCCCGGCCCTGGTCGTGGAGCTCGGCGGGCGGCAGCCTTGACGCCCTCGCCAAGGCCGGCGTCGCCCTCGTGGTGCTCAAGGAGGACATCCGGGTCGGGGGCAAGCACGACATCCCGACGAAGGTCATGGCCACCACGCTCTTCGCGCTGTCCGCCGAGGTGGAGCGCGACCTGATCTCCGAGCGCACCCGGGAGGGTCTCGCCCGGGCCAGGGCCTCGGGCCGGAAGCTCGGCCGCCCGAAGCGCTCGCCTGGCGTCTCGCTCCTCGATGGCAGGGAGGACGAGAGCCGGCGCTTCCTCCAACGCGACGTCGGCGCCGGCGCGTTGGCGCGGATTCGACGAGCGGGTAGACATCAACTGTTCGGGCGTCATGGCGCCACGCCGCAGGGTCAGCCCGTCGTCCCGCCCTCCACGAGCGTTCGGACGAGCCGACCCGGGAGAACACGCCCCGGCGCCATGGCCGGGGCGTGTCACGGTACGGCGTCAGCGACGACTCGCGGCTCGGCCGGGCCTGCCGCAGGACGCGCGGCGCCGCAGGCCGGCAGCGGTCAGCGGCCCTCCTCCTCGAAGCTGCGCAGGTAACGGGACACGGTGATCCGCGCGCAGCCGATCGCCCGCGCGATGCGCCCGAAGCCGAGGCCCTGGGCGCGAAGCTCGACCATGCGCGCGACGGCCTCGGCCGACATCGGCGGGCGCAGGAACCCGCGCCTGACCGTCACGCGGCCGCGCCGGCGCAGGACCTTCCGGTCGGCGAGGGCCGGCATCGAGCGCTCGTCGTCGTCGACGTCGGGCGCGTGCTTCGCCAGCTCGTGCCAGTCGACGGCCGCGCGCGTCGGACCGCCGTCGACGGGCTCGGGGTCCGGCATCTGGTCGAGGAGGCCGTCGCCGCCGCGCCACGCGACCTCGAACTCCTGCTCGGGGCTCACGGCCGACTCGCGGACGACCGTCGTCAGCGGCTCGACGCGGTGGTAGACGACCGACAGCCCCGTCGTGTGGCCGGCGCCGGTGCGATACGACACGTCGGCGAGAGCCGAGCTCACGGCCGGACTCGCCAGCGCCGCGGCCAGCGCGGAGCCCTGCAGGCGCAGCTTCGTCGCCACGCGCAAGGCGCGGATCGTCGAGCCGGCGCCGTCGATCGAGCGGACGACGATCTCGGAGCCGACCCGGAGCGGCCGGCCCTCCCGGAACGGATTCCCGCCGCCGTCGCGGAACCGGTCCCTCCTCGAGTTGCGGACGCGAGTGCTGGCCATCGTTCACTCCTCCTGCGGCGAGTCGCGTCCGGCCTCATGCCGACCCGCGCTCGTGCGCACACGTCGCGCCGCAGGACCCCTGCCCGCGATTCCGGGGTCAGGGATTCCCGAAGGGAACCGCTGCCCGGGGTGTCTAATCGACCGGCCGATGCTTTTCGGCGCCGGCGTTCAGGCCGGCCGGCCCGGGAGAGCGGTCCCTCGCGGGCATGGCGGGGGTGGTGGGGAGGACGGTGGTGGTGGGGAGGAGGTGCCGGCCTGCGGCGAAGCCGCGTTCTTTGCCGGCGCCGTCAAGGTGAACGAGCGGAGATTCGACGGCCCGGGCGTTCAGCGGCGGCGATCGCTCTTCGTCTTCGCCGTCCTTGACGCGGGAATCTGCGAGAGGCGCACCCGTCTGGCCGGCCCGCTCTTCAGGCCGGCCGGGTGCGCCGTCGCAAGGGCAGGGGTTCGCCGCCCATGCCGGGGCCGTCGCCCTTCACGGCCCCGGCATGGAGGCCGGACCGCCCTTCCAGGTCCGGCCGTGGGCGGCGTCCGCCCCGCCGGCGGAGCCGGCGTTCGGAGCGGGTTGGTCTTCACCCGCTGCGGGGGCGGATGGGACGACTGTGCGTGCAAGCCAACCTCTCAACCTGGCACGGCGTGAGCAGGGAGAGGACGGGCGCCGGGGGACGACGACGCGGTCGCGGTGGAGAGGGTCACGATCACCGTGGCCGACTCCTGCGCGGCATGGAGTCGTTCGGTCCACCCGGTGGGCGCCGGCACCCTCGGGCGCTCGCCGGCAAGGCAGGCTTCCCAATCGTCCATGAGGCGCCGCCGCCGCTCGAACATGTCCGGCCGCGCGTACGCCGCCTCGACCTTGTTGCCGACGACGTGGGCGAGCGCCGCCGCGATGACCTCGCGCGGATGGTCCGTCTCCTCGGCCGTCCAGTCCCGGAACGTCGACCGGAAGCCATGGACCACGGCCGGGATGTTGCAGTCCTTGAGGATCCCGGCGCACGACCCGGAGCCGTGCGCCGCGGGCGGCGGAGACGTGAACGGCCGGGGACTGCCGACCCCACCCGTTCCGGTCCGGCGCGCCATCCCGGAATCCGGCGGTCGGCCGGCGTCTCGTGAGTGTGGTGGACGGCCGGGACGCCCCGTCCAGGCCGGGCCGCAAGGCCCATAACTGCCATCCGAGCCGCGGGGCGGACGGGGTGTCATCCGCAGGACCGGAGCATCGCGGAGGACGCGCGCAAGCGCGTTGACACGCCGACCGTCCCGCAGCTTGTCTGTTTACCATTGGCTCGAATGGGCCTTGGGATGGCCCAACCCAGCGGCGCCTCTAGCCAGGCGCCGCTGGGCGGGCGGTGGTCGGACCGTGTCCCGCACAGGCCGTCGAGGGGCCGTAGGGTAGTTTGGTCGCCACCGTCTTCCCGAGTCCTGGATGGATACGTGAGCGTTGAGGCTCGAATGACAAGCACAGGAGCACAGGGAAGATGACCGATGATACTCCCAACAGCGTCGGCGTCGACATCTCGAAGGCGCATCTCGACGCCTACATGGTCCCGGCGGGCAAGGCCGCGCGATTCTCCAACGACGCGGCGGGGCTCAAGGCGCTGATCGCGTGGGTGGAGCGCCCGGTTCGCACCGTCACGTACGAGCCGACCGGCCGGTGGCACCGGGCCTTCGAGGAAGCGCTGTTCGAGGCGGAGTTGCCGCTGGCGCGGGTGAATCCGTTGCAGGCGCGGCGCTTCGCGCAGGCCATCGGCCAACGGGCGAAGACCGACGCGGTGGACGCACGGATGCTGGCGCAGATGGGGGCAGCACTGGACCTTCGGCGAACCGAGGCATCGTCGCCGGCGCGGCGCGCCCTCGAGGAACTGCAGATGGCGCGCGACGCTCTGGTCAAGGACCGCATCGCCGCCTTGAACCGTCAGAAGCAACTTCAGCACCCTCTGCTCCGGCGGCAGAACACGAACCGGCTGTCGCAGATCGACCGCCAGCTGACGGCCATCGACACCGAGATCGAGAAGTACTGTTCGGAAGACGCGGTGCTGACCCGCCGGACGGAGATCCTGACGTCGATCCCGGGCGTGTCTCGGGTCACCGCGGCGGGTCTGCTCACCCAGATGCCGGAACTTGGCAGCCTGGACGCCAAAGCGGTTGCGAGTCTGGCGGGCCTTGCGCCGGTCACTCGGCAGTCGGGCACCTGGGCGGGCCGGAGCTTCATCCAGGGTGGCCGGGCGCGGGCTCGGCGCCTGCTCTACATGCCGGCCCTGTCGGCGATCTGTCACAACCCGGAGCTGCGCGCGAAGTACCGCCAGCTCGTCGCTCAGGGGAAGCCGGGCAAGGTCGCTATGGTCGCGGTGATGCGCAAGCTCCTGGTGCTGGCCAACGCGCTCCTCGGACAGGATCGCTGCTGGCAGCAGGACCGGCCTGGTCGGGCCAGCACGGCAGCGCCCTCCGCGAGCCTGCCGTTCGTCGAAGCGTGACCCGTTTCCGTGGGGTGTAAGCGGTTCCTCCGCGGTCAGGCCGTCGAGCCAACGTGTAGGGGGTCATGCTTGGGCATCGTCAGCTAAAAGCGGGTCTGGAGCGTGCGCGGAGCCGGCGTCAAGGCCGCAGCCCCGCGAAGCGGGGGCGTCGCGAAGCGTCGCGCCTTGACGGGGGCGAGCACACGCCGACACTTGTCGGTCTGACGATGCCCCGGCCGCAACCATCGGGGCGGTCGGAGGTGAGTCCAGAATGCGGCGGCCGAGACGACAGGAGTTGCGACGCCCACGGCCTCCGGATGCCGGCGCCCGGCTCCCCCTTCGTGGCTGCCAAGGGGAAGGCTGTCGCCGGGGTCTACTCCACACCGTTACGTAACGGACCCATGACAGGCGGCTCGGTGCCCGGACGTTCACGACGTCGAGCGACGGCAGGCTCGGGGCAACAGAGCGGACCGGGAGCACGGCCGGTCGGCCGGAGGACCCGAGCGGAGCGGAGGACCCGCGCAGCAGGTTGACGGCCGCGGGCAACGGTGCGCGAGGGGAACCCGCTCCAAGGCCCTGAGACCCGTTATGGGTCCGGCTCACGTCGCCACGCCGTCGCTCTTCGACGGCGTGGGTCGGGGTCGCGGCCGGGGGGGGGCAGCCCATCGGGTCTACGGCTTCCTCGATTCGGAGGCTTGACACATGGATACTACCCGGGAGCCAGCGCACCATGGATCTCCTCGACCTGGCGCCGGTCGTTCGCCGTCCAGGCGGTGCGGTGTCCATGGTCTCGCCTCGGGCCTGCGCCCGGGGCCGGCGTTGGAGCATTACCACATTTCCCACTTCCGCGGAGCGGACAAGTCCAGCCTGAGCGACCCCGCGGTGCTGACCCGGAAGTGACACCTTGGTGCCACGTTCCGGGTCGGAAACGAGTAGTACGTAGCGGGGTCGCTCAGGTGTTCAGTGTCATCGTCATGCTGATCCAATTTGTGTCGTCTGCCAGGCGAAAGTCTCCGTGTGTCATAGGTTTAGGTTCGGTGGCGCTTGGCACCAGGGTCGGCGCTGCCGTGACATTAGGGACAGTGTGGATGAATGTCACCGCTCGGGTCACGGCGCGTGGCATCATCTACAACTTCGGTCACGTTGATGGCGAGTGGGCGGCATCCCGAAGGTGAAAGCTGGAACGCTCGACGCCAGCTCGTGCTACTGTGTCATGTCATGCGGCGTACAGACGTATTCCAGATCCGCATCGAACCCGAACTCCGCGACGGCCTCGCGCGATTTCGCGATGACGGCACGTCAACATCAGCGCCTGGGCTCGCGACGTCATCGCGGCGGCACTCGACCGCGAATTCCCGGCCGACCTCGAGGCGCCGAAGAGACAACCCCTCGCCGGCTGGAGACCCTGCAAGCTCGACGACGGCTGGGGCGCCGTGCTCGACGGATCCGATGCCGCCGCCCTCGCGGAGGACCCGCGTGGAACCCCGGTCAGCGTCACCGACCAGCCGGGGCGGCTCCTGGACGGCCACGATCACCGAGGTCGTCTCCCGCAACCAGCAGCGCATCGTCGTCCGCGACTCCGGCCGGCCGTAGGGGTTCACGCCCCTGTTCGACACGGCTCCCGGAGGGCTCCGCCCCCTCGACTCCTGGACGGACGTACGGCGTGACGCCGCGCCGGTTCGGCCGCGCCGTCGATGCGGTCCGTCGAGCGGGCTTGGGTGGGGCGGATGCGTTGGCACCGACCGCGGCGGCGCAGTGCTCCCGGTGGCCAGCCCGCTCACCATCCTGCGGCTGCGCCGTCGGCGGCATCGTGGCGATGATGTCGACGCTACTCGATCCGACCCCGGGTTCGAGTTCGCCGATCGGCGCAGCACGCAGATTCGGTACCGCGGCGGTGTTCGTCGCTTCGGCGATGGCATGCTCCCGCGCCGCCTCCTGCTTGATCCGCTTGACGACCCCGGCCAGGGTCGGCGCCTCGCCGGCCGCGACAGTCTCCACGGCCCGGCGTTAGACCTCGGCGGGTTCGTCCCGGACCTGATCGGCGTCGGCGACGGTGACCTGCCCGCGTTCCACGGCCGGCGCCAATTCCGGATCGTTCTTGATGGGGCGCGGCCCGCGCGTCGAACGCCGCGATACCTGCATCAACTCGGCCGCAGCCTTCTGGAAACTGCGCCTTATGACCAGCTGGTCATAAAGCGCATCATGACAAGTGCGGCGTTATGACAAGTGACCGTCAGTCGACGCCGTGTTCTGCCGACGTGGCGGGTCTTGGCATCGCGGCGAGCTTCACATAATACGCGTGGTCTCTGAGGTCCCCAGACGGGGACCGAGGAGGAGACCATGCTTGAAACCTCGGTTCACCCACGCATCTGCGAGCGGATCCGGTCAGGACCGCTGGGCCGCTGGGTCGACGACTTCGTCGACGTACTCGCGGGGCGCGAGTACGCGACGAGCACGATCTGCCAGCATGTTCGAGCCGCCGCGATCTTCAGCGATTGGCTGGATCAGCAGGACGTCGCGGCGACCGACATCGACGAGACGCTGGTCGATCGGTTCGTCAGCGGGTTGCCCCGGCGACCGTCCTCGACGCGCCCGAGCGACCGGCAGTCGAGGGTGGCAGGCGGCGTCCGTCTGCTGGCTGCACACCTGTGGGCACGGGAAGTGGCAGCACGCCGCCGGCCGGTCCCCGCCCGATGCGAGACCGACCAGTGGTTGGAGCGCTTCGACGATCACCTCGTACAAGTGCACGGCCTGGCCGTCGGTACCCGGCGGATTTACCGGCGCTATGCCGCAGCTCTACTTGCCGAGTGCGCGGGGACGCCTACGCCCGACTGGTTCCGGCTCACCGTGCCGACGATCGCGGCGTTCGTGCAGACCCAGGCCAGCCGGCTCCACCCGTCGGCCTGTCGGCCGCCCATCACCGCGACCCGGGCGTTTCTTCGCTTCCTCGCCACCTGCGGCGTCGTTCCCGCCGGTATCGAGGGCGCCGTCCCGACCATCCGCGAATGGAAGCACGCCAGACTGCCCCGCGCCCTCGCCAATGACGACCTGCAACGGGTGTTGGCCGCAGTGGACGAGACGTGCTCCAGCGGCCATCGCGACCGCGCCATCCTGCTGCTCCTGAGCCGGCTCGGCCTCCGGGCAGGAGAAGCCGCAGCCCTCACGGTGAAGCACGTCGACTGGCACAACGGGGTTGTCCGTGTGGTCGGCAAAGGGGGACGGGAGCGGCGGCTGCCTTTGCCTGCCGACGTCGGGGCCGCCTTGGTCGCCGCGCTGCGCTCGCGGCCCCGGACCAGCCCGCCGGATGTGTTCTTCGTAACCGCGCTACCGCCGTATCGGCAGCTCAGCAGTACGAGCGTGACAGGTATCGCCAAGCGGGCGCTGCGCCGCGCCGGCGTCACCGTCCCGCGGTCTGGCGCACACGTCTTCCGGCACACCTTCGCCTCGCAGATGGTCCGCCGGGACGTGCCGATGAAGACCGTCTCCGATCTGCTCGGCCACGCCCGCCTGGAGACCACCGCCATCTACGCCAAGCTGGACCGCGAGACCCTGGCGACGATCGCCCTGCCGTGGCCGGGAGGTGCACGATGACCGGCGAGGCTTGGCGCCGGCACCTGGAGACCTACTTGGCGTTGCGCCGCGCCATCGGCTTCGCCATGCGACTGGAGGCGCGCCTCCTGCAGGACTTCGTCGAGCATCTCGAACGGCGCGGTCCCGACGCCGCGGCTGCGCAGGTCGCCGTCGAGTGGGCCTCGGCGAGCGCCGAGAGCCAGCACGCGCGGCGGTTGAGCATCGTGCGTGGATTCCTCACGATGGTCCGCGCGGCCGAGCCCGGCGTCGACGTGCCCGGCACCGGGTTGGTGCGCACGAGCAAGCGTCCCACCCCGCGCATCCTGGCGCCCCACGAGATCCTCGCCCTGATGGAATCCGCCCGCTCCCTCCGACCGCGTGCCGGCCTACGCCCACACACGGTCGCGACGGTGATCGGGCTGCTGGCAAGCTGTGGGCTCCGGGCCGGCGAGGCGATTCGCCTCGACATCGACCACGTCGATCTCCTCGGCGACCCGCCGTGCCTGGAGATTCAGCGCACGAAGTTCCGCAAGTCGCGCCTCGTGCCGCTGCACCCCACGACCGCCGCCGCGTTGCGGACCTACGCGCAGCAACGCCGCGACCTCGGCTACGACGGCCTGTGCAGCGCCTTCTTCGTCTCCCGCGGCGGCAGACTCAACTACAAAGCCCTCGCCCGGACCTTCGGGCAGTTGGCCCGCCGGCTCGGGCTGCGCGGGCCGGTCGGCCGCGGGGTCAGCCTGCACAACCTGCGCCACAGCTTCGCCGTGGCCCGGCTCGCCGCTTGGGCGCAGCAGGGCGTCGTGGTCCGCGACCGGCTTCCCGCGCTCGCCGTCTACCTCGGCCACGTCAGCCCGCAGAACACCTACTGGTATCTGACCGCCACGCCGCCGGTGCTCGAACCAGCCGCCGCACGTTTCGAGGCTTTCGTCGACGGGAAGGGGGCGCCATGAACGACCGTGCCCCCCTCGGCCCATTGCTCCGCGCGTTCTTCGCCGACCATCTCGTGCAGCAGAAGGCCGCCAGCCCCCAGACCATCCACGCCTACCGCGACGCCTTCCGCCTGCTGCTCACGTTTCTCGATCAGCACCGTCACCGGAAGCCCGAGGCGCTCACCCTGGACGACCTCGATGCTCCGGTGATCCTCGAGTTCCTCGACCACCTCGAACAGGACCGCGCCAACAGCGTTCAGTCCCGGAACGCACGGCTGGCCGCCGTTCGCTCGTTCGCTCGATTCGCCGCGTTGCGCGCGCCCGAGTCCGTCGACTTGACGTCCCGCGTCCTGGCGATTCCCTGCAAGCGCGCGCCACGACGCCAAGTCCACTACCTGACGCGGCCGGAAATGGACGCCATCCTGACCGCGTGCGACCGCTCGACCCACGGCGGACGCCGGGACCACATCCTGCTGTTGACCCTGTACAACACCGGGGCGCGCGTCTCTGAACTTGTGGCCCTACGGCGCTCCCACGTACGCTTCGGCGCCGCCACGGTCGTCCAACTCCTCGGGAAGGGCCGCAAGGAGCGGGCCGTACCCCTGTGGGCCCGGACCGGCCGCTGCCTGCGCCAGTGGTTCGACGAAGAGGGCGAGGCCGAGCCCGACTACGCGTTCCGCAACGCGCGCGGCGACCGCTTGACGCGGCAGGGCGTCACCCATCTGCTCGACCAAGCCTGTCAGCGAGCCCGCCAGCGATGTCCGAGCCTCGCCGCCAAGCGCGTGTCGCCGCACGTCATCCGCCACACGACCGCCATGCATCTGCTCCAAGCCGGCATCGACGTGGCGACCATCGCCCTGTGGCTCGGCCACGAGGGGCTCGAGACCACCCATCACTACGTCGAGGCGGACCTGCAGCTCAAGGAAAGCGCCCTGCGGAAACTCGATCCGCTCGGCCAACGAACCCGGCGGTTCAAGGCCGACTCCTCTCTGCTGACCTTCCTGGCGAGCCTCTGATTATGGAAAGCGCAGGACACCCTCGACCTCGGCCGCCGCCGAGCTTCCCCAGCGCCGCTTGTCATGACGCCGCCTGCCACCTCCGCCTGCCGGCTGCTCGGGTGCGTCGAGGACGGTCGCCGGGGCAACCCGCTGACGAACCGACCGACCAGCGTCTCGTCGATGTCGGTCGCCGCGAGGTTCTGCTGACCCAGCCAATCGCTGAAGATCGCGGCGGCTCGAACATGCCGGCCGGATCGTCCGTCGCGTACTCGCGCCCCGCGAGTACGTCGACGAAGTCGTCGACCCAGCGGCCCAGCGGTCCTGACCGGATCCGCTCGCAGATGCGTGGGTGAACCGAGGTTTCAAGCATGGCCTCCTCCTCGGTCCCCGTCTGGGGACCTCAGAGACCACGCGTATTATGTGAAGCTCGCCGCGATGCCAAGGCCCGCCACGTCGGCAGAACACGGCGTCGACTGACGGTCACTTGTCATAACGCCGCACTTGTCATGATGCGCCAATTGGCGCCGTTTCGCCGTCCGGCCCCGCCAGCCGGCCCTCGCCGAAGTCGGCCGTCTCGCCCGCCTCTGCTGCCGGTTCGGCGGCGCGGGCAGCCGGCGGCCGCACTCGCCTCAGGCCTGCTCCTCACAACCGTCCTCTCCGACGTCCCCGCCTTGCCGGCCGTCACCTTCGAGCCTGCCTTGGCGGCGGCGCCGCGGTACGCGCCGTCTTCGGCTTCTGACGCCGTCCCGCCCCGTCGGGGTTCCTCGCCCTTCGTTTGTCGTCACACCCAAACACCCGAGCCATATGCGCAAGCGACCGGTCGGCGTAAACCTCCGGCGTAGAACAACTTGTGGGACACGAGCCAAGCGTAGGGCCCAAAAACAGGCCCAAATCGGATTTCGACGCGGGCAGTCGGGAGGCTCAGGAGCAGATGCGGAGCGGTAGCCGACATCGGGGGGAAGCAGGGGGCGGATGGAGTGGTTTTCCCCCGCTGCTGGCGACAAACGGACGGATTCACAAGGGAGATTGCGACATGCGGACAGGAGCGATTTTCGCGAGAGGCAGTTGCCGAGCACTGAAGTGGGTGGCGCTGATGGGGATGGTGTTCGCGCTGGGCATCGGGGAGGCGGCCGCGCAGGCTGTCGATCCGACCCTGACCGTGACAGCGTCCTCCGTGGTTGAGGAGAATGGCAACCGCTTGCCCGTGACGGTGAGGCTGTCTGTTCCCCGGTCGAGCACCGCCAGGACCACAGATCAGACCGTCACCGTGACACTGACGCTGACCACCGCCGGCGGAAGCGGACAGTCCACCATCTCCGCTTCGCGGCGGGCGGAGTTGCCTTCCGGCAACGTCATCGATGGTGATGACATGGCATGGCGTGGTGGTACGGCCGACACAGATACGCTGGAACTCACGTTCTCCGTAGATCCCGGCGCATTCAGCGACGAGCGGACGGTGTACTTGGACATCAACGAAGATGAGGACGCCGAAGATGAGCACTTCTACATCGACGGCTCGAGCGCGGAGGTGGCCGGCATCATCGACGCTTACAGCATCAGCCGGCACGTGGCGGTCAGGATCGACGACGACGAGACGCAGAACTACGTCCTTCTGCCCGACAACCACCCCCGAGACCAGCGCACGATCAAGGAGGGGGAGAACCTGGCTCTCCTCTTCGAAGCGCGTCCGGCCAGAACAACGGACCACGACTACAGGGTGGAACTGAGTTCGGCCGAACAGGACTCGGACTATGGGTTGGGCGGCACTGAGAGCAACACCGAGCTGGTGACATTGCCGGGCCGCAGAGACACCACCGACCCCACCACCGAGCAAGCCGGGGCAGGAGAGACGATGCTGACGCTTGACTCGCGGTCAGACAACGACCGCGACCGGGTGGACGACACCGTCACCATTACGGTGGAGGATTCGGCGACAGGGGAGAATTCAGTGACGGAGCCCCTTGTCATCACGGTGCTGGACCAGCACAAGCTGCCTTCGATCAGCCGTGCCGAGGACATCGAGGTCACCGTCGGGACGACGAAGAGCATGGTGACCATGCTGATGGAAGGCCAGAAGGGGACGGTGACGTTGGTGGCCGACCGGACGGGCGACGGTGTCCCCGACAGCGAGGACATCGAGGTCGAGTTGTCGCTGGGAGAAGGCGGCACCGCCAACGCTCAGGACTACCGGCTCGACAGCTCGAAGGTGGAGCTGGACGACGATGACACTTCCGGCACGTTCGTGCTGGACGTCCTGGAGGACGAGGAAGTCGGCGACGAGACGTTGGTGCTGATGGCCACGGTGTCGGGCGAGGATGGCTTCGGCAAGGAAACCATGACCGTGATGCTCGACGCCATCACCCTCACCGACGACACCATGAAGAAGATCGAGCCGAAGTCGTACGACGACGTCAAGGATGCGCTCGCCGAGGCGAGGGCGGAGGGCGCCGGCGCCAACGGCATGTGGAACCCCGGCGAGACGATGACCCTCGAGGCGTCGGACATGTTCATGTGGCCGGAGACGACCACGAGCGTCGTTCTCGGGAACGTCGTGGTCGACGACACGAGCGTCCTCAGCGCCACCACCTCCAACGACATGCTGACGCTCACGGCGATGGGGCCCGGAGAGACCCCGGTCAGCGTCACCGCGACGGTGGTCAGCGAGTCGTCGTCCTTCGAGGTCTCGCAGACCGTCTCCAACGTGGCCACGATCAAGTTCCCGGTCATGGTCGACGCGTACGCGATTACCGCGATGTCGGACGCGGACGTGCAGGCGGCGTTCGACGCGGCCATCGCCGAGGCGGCGGCCGGCAACTCGCGCATGGCCTGGGAGCCCGGCGGCGAGATGGCGATGGTCGCTCTCGACAAGCTGTTCGACGTGCCCGAGTCCATCATGGCCTCGTATCTGGCCGAGTCGAGCGACTCGGACGACGTCATGGCGGAGATCTACGGAGATCACGTGGCCCTCACCCCGATGTCCGCGGGCATGGCCGAGATCAGCGTGACGGCGGTGGACGCGGCGGAAGGCATGGCGACCACCGTGATGGCCACGGCAATGGTCATGGCTGTCGACCCGGCGGCCATCACCTACACGCTGTCCGGGCCCGAGAACATGAACCTCGCCGAGGGCATGTCGGCTATGGTCACGGTGATGGCGAGCGATCCGGTCCCGATGGACACCGAGGTCATGATCATGCGTGACCGGGCGGCCAGCAGCGCCGACGACGACGACTACATGGCCGAGGCGATCACGATCATGGCCGGGGGCACGTCGGGCTCGACCATGGTGATGGCCGTCGAGGACAACATGACGGAAGACATGGAAGAGCTGGTGCTCTTCGCCATGGCTGGGGACTCGATGGTCGAGGGTGAAGTCAAGCTCTACCTCTGGGACGCCGCGGTCCCGGCGCTGCCGATCATCGCGCAGTTCCTGCTGGGCGGTCTCCTGGCCGTTGGCGGGTTCCGGCGGTATCGTCGGCGGTCGTAGTCTGCGAAGCCCCTTTCTCGACCTTCGAGGGAGGGGCTTTTTCCGTACAAGCGTTCCGATAGTCGCCCGGGTCCGCTGTCCGTGCGGGGCATCAATGGCGGAGCTCGAAAGGCGACGGGGCGCGGGCAGCGTTCTTCAGGCGGCGGGACGTAGCGGTTCGGCGGCGGCGTAGGCGGACGGTTCGCTCTCTCCCTCGGCCCTCCCCGCCAAAGCCCCGGCGGGGAGGGTCTTCTCCGTTGAGGCCGGCGGGCCAGCGGGGCGCCACTACAGGCGCGGAGGATGCGGACACCAGGAAACTCCTCAGAAACCGGGCCCGGACCACCACGGCGCAACGGCTGACCCCGCTGGCTCGCCGGCCAACTACTCCAGCATCGCACGGAGGCGGCGCCGATCCCGCTGGTCGAGCTCGTCGTTCTCCTGGATCGACTTCTCGATGCCGCCTCGCGTCGACTCGACGATCCGCCAGATGCCGAACACGATCCCGACAGCCGCCGCACCGTTCACGGCCGGCAGGGACTCCGCCGTGCTCATCTCACCCATGAGCAGCCTCCCCTCGTCCTGCTAGCCTGCTAGCCCGTCACCGCCCCAGCGTCACCACCTGCCCCCGCGGCGCCTTCAGGTAATCCGCCCAGTCGTCCATCAGGTGCCGGCGCCGCTCGAACAGGTCCGACCGCGCGTACGCGGCCTCGGTCTGGTCCCGCACGGTGTGCGCCAGGGCGGCCTCGACCACCTCCCTCGGGTGGTCCGTCCGCTCCGACGCCCAGTCCCGGAATGACGACCGGAAGCCGTGCGGGACCGCGTCGATCCCGAGCCGGGCGACCATCTTCGAGACGACCGAGGCGTCGATCCGCCTCCCGCGGACGCTCGTGAACACCAGCTCGTGGGGCTGCGGCGACGGGCGCAGCTGCTCCGCGGCCCGCAGTACCTCGACGGCCCGCTTGCTCAGCGGGATCCGGTGCTCGCGCTTCGCCTTCATCCGCTCTTCAGGGATCGTCCACACCATCGAGACGAGGTCGATCTCCCTCCACGTCGCCAGCCGGACCTCGGCCGAGCGCGTCGCGGTCAGCACCAGGAACTCGAACGCCAGCCGGATGCCCTCCCAGGTCTTGGCGCCGCGCACCTTCGCGAGAGCCTCGCCGACGTCGCCGTGCGACAGGGCCCGTCGGTGCCGTACCGGCGTGGGCCGCCGCGGGAGCGCCGCGAGCAGCGCATCCCCCGCCGGGTTGTCGGTCCGGTAGCCTTGGGCCATCGCCCACTTCATGACCGCGCTAACCCGGTGCAGCACCTTCCGCGCCGTCACGTACTTGCTCGTCCACAGCGGCAGCAGCACCGCCATCATGTCCGCCGTCGTCACCCGGTCGACGGTGACGCCGGCGAGCTCCGGGAAGGCGTGGTCGCGGAGGCTGCCCTCCCACTGGCTCGCGGTCTTGCTGCCCTTCCGCCAGGCGCCCTTGTGGATCGCGAGGACCTTGTGCGCGGCCTCCTCGAAGGTCGGGACGCCCGCGGTGTGGTGTCGGCCGCCCGCCCGCGGGTCGCCGCCATCCCGTGCGAGCTTGCGGTTGGCGCGGGCCAGCTCCCGGGCCTCGGCCAGCGAGACGGTGCTGAACCCTCCGAGGCCGAGCTTCCGCGCCCGGCCCCGTACCATCAGCCTTTGGATCCAGCGCCGGGCGCCTGACGGCGAGACGAGCAGGTAGAGGCTGTCCCCGTCCGCGTACAGACCCGCCTCGGTGACGTTGCGGCAGAAGGCGTCCGTGAGGGCCTTGTGCGGGTGACGGCCCTTGCGCTTCGCCGACTCCCGGCGCTTCTTCGGGAGCATTCCGCTCGGTTTTCGGGGCATCTCCGCAGGCTCAAATTCAGGCCCAAATCCGAGTACCGACAGGGCGCCGAAAGCGAAACTATCACGAACCGGCCCCTGCGGACACAAGCCTCGTCAGGTCAATGACTTACCCCGTGGTCGCCCGTGACCCGGCCCACACCGGAATCCGGGGGTCCGTTTCCATACCGTGCGGCGAAAGTCCGTCCGCACGCGTCCCCCGCTCGGAATCGAAGCACATCGGACGACCCCGCCCAGCAAGTGGTCGCCGGGCCAGTCGCCAAACACCCCGTCATTCGCGTTGAAGGGTCCCGCCTATTCCCCGCCCAAGTTGGGTAGGTCTCGTATTCGGCGGGCGACCCGACGTCAGGCGCGACGACGGAGTGTTTGGCAGAGCCGAGTCTAGCGCATGCAGCACTCCGGGCGCAACGACACCGGCGCGACGGGGTGCACGACATCATCGTTGGATGGCGGCCCCGGCCGTGGGACTGTCCTCGAGACCGGTCATCGCTCCCCTCCGACGAGCGCTCACGTTCGCCGGATTCGCTGTTCACGATCACCGGACCCGGCGTTCAACTTCACCGGAATGCGCACGCAGTGACTCGCCGAATGCGCACGACCCTCTTGACGCGGCCGTGGCCGCCGCGTACGGTTGGTCGGCGAACATCTCGGACGACGAGATTCTGCACCAGTCGTTGGCTCTGAACGGCGGCGAGGAATGAACGCGCTACGGTCCGGAGTGGTTCGCGGACGGCTCGGATGGTCGTCTGGATTCCCGCGCGGAGTGTGGTAATGGACGGGGGAACCACAACCGGCGGCACGTCAGTAAATCACGTTTTTATAGTCACTTACGGGGATTAGGCTGCTCGCGTTGCCCGAGTAACCAGCAGGTGCCCGTCAGAGTCCAGGACCGTGCTGATGGTCCAGAACAGGTCGAGGCGGCGTATGCCCGGTCGGACCTGTTCGAGCGCCGGCGCGGCTGATGGACGACCGGGCGGCCTGTCTCGCGGCAAGCCGTCGTCCCGCTGAACGACCTCGGGAAACGGCCCCGGGGGGCTGATACGGTACCCACCCCTCTGCCCAACGGGGCGGCTAGAAGGAATCGCGCGCGCTATGCGCGCTCTGGCCGTTGTCGCGCTGAGCGCGGCAACGGAGACGAAGCGCCAGTCCGGCACGGGCACACAACCACCGCGAGGTAAGGACGCTGGTGGGGCGTGGCCGGCACTGGCGCTCTCGCGGGCGTTTCTCGAGGAGCGCCAGAACCGCGCCGGGCGAACGACGCCGCCCGCAGCACCGCCGCACCACCCCGCCATCACCGACCGCAAGCCCGAACGTCGCCGCGTGCACCACCCGTCCTCCGCGGGCTACCAGAACGGCTCCGTCACCCCACGACCGAAGCGAGATACGCGCCCGGGGGCCGGCTTCCACGCTGCCGTAGCCGTCGCAGTCGTAGCCGCAGTCGCGAGGCATCTCGTCCAGGCCGTTCACCCGCTGTGCGGGTCGGCGGCGGTACTTCGCGAGGTCATCATGCTCGGGATCCTGCTCGACCTGCTCGCGGGCGTCGTCATCCTTCTGTCCCTGCTGTGGTTCGGCTGGTTGGGCCTCGCGGGCCTCATCAGCCCTAGGCTGGTGGGCGGGAAGAGCCGCCTCGGCCTGCTCGGTGGCGGCGTCTTCGGCTGCGCCGTCTCCCTGTACTTGATGAGCGCCATCGTGGCGCAGGAGGCCGAGCCCGAACCGGAGCTGACGTCGTACCCGGTTTCAGCGCCGGCCCCAGTGTCAGGCGACAGTGAAAACTGACCCCCTGGCGACAGTGAAAACTGACCCCCCTGGTCCAAGGGAGGAGTCAGCAGATGACGGGATGCAAGGATGTCGGCCCGTGGGCGAGGAGGCCACGGGCACAGATGGTGAAGCCAGACGAGGTGGAGGCGATGCTGCACCTGCGGGCGCTCGGCTGGGGGCTGAGGCGCATCGCCAGGGAGTTCGGGTGCAGCAAGAACACGGTGAAACGCTACGTGGCGGCCGACGGCTGGATGACGTACAGCCGACAGCCGGGCGGCGGCAAGCTCGAGGATCAGGAGGCGTGGCTGAAGGAGCGCTTCTTCCAGCACCGCGGCAATGCCGAGGTGGTGCGCCAGGACCTGGTCCGGGAGCAGGGGATCGACGTGAGCCTGCGCACGGTCGAGCGGGCGGTGGCACCGTTCCGGCGGCTGCTGACGGCCGAGGCGAAGGCGACGGTGCGGTTCGAGACGCCCCCGGGCCGTCAGCTGCAGATTGATTTCGGCCAGCTGCGGGTGCCGATTGCCGACGAGCGGGTGCGCGTCTTCCTGTTCGTGGCGACGCTGGGCTACTCGCGGCGCTGCTACGTGGCGACGTTCAGACACGAGCGGCAGTCGGCGTGGTTTCGCGGCCTGGAGGGCGCGTTCCATCACTTCGGCGGCGTGACCCGAGAGGTGCTGATCGACAATCCGCGGCCGCTGGTGGTCGTCCACGACGCGGAGACGCGGGAGGTCGAGTTCAACAAGCGGTTCCTGGCGTTCGCGTCCTACTGGAAGTTCCGGCCGCGGGCCTGTGCGCCGTATCGGGCCCGGACGAAGGGGAAGGACGAGCGCGGCGTCGGCTACGTGAAGGGAAACGCCATCGCCGGACATCGCTTCGAGAGCTGGGCGGGGATGGACGCACATCTCGGGTGGTGGCAGCGGGAGATTGCCGACCGGCGTCGCCACGGCACCACCGGCGAGGTCCCGCTCGAGCGCTTCGCCCGGGAAGCGGAGCGCCTTCGGCCGTGTGCAGGCCGGCCGCCGTTCGGGCAGTTGCGGGACCTGGTCCGGACGGTCCACGCCGACTGCGCGGTGGTGGTCGACACCAACGCCTACTCGGTGCCGTGGCGGCTGATCGGCGAGCGGGTGCGGGTGGTGGTCAGCGGCGGCCGGGTACGCGTTCACCACGGCCCGAGGGTTGTCGCCGAGCACGTCGAGCACGAGGGACGCCACGCGCGGGTCACCGACCGCGCCCACCTGGTCGGCGTCGTGGGCGGCCCGCGCCCGGCCGAGACCGAAGCGGTGCGGCCGAAGCCGGAGCTGCTGCGTCCGCTCGACGAGTACGCGGCCGTGGCCGGGGGGAGCTTCTGATGGCCGTGGACCATGAGACGCTTCTCGGCTGGTTGACGCGGCTGCGGCTGACCGCGATTCGCGACCAGCTCGACAACCTGCTCGACGAGGCGGCGGAGAAGAAGCTGACGTTGCGGGAGGCGCTGGCGATGTTCGTCGAGCGGGAGGTTTCCCGCAAGGACGAGCGGCGCATCGAGATGGCGCTGAAGATCGCGCGCTTCCCGATGGTGCGCGAGCTCGCCGACTTCGACTTCAAGGCCCAGCCGAGCGTCGACCGGCGCCAGGTGCGGGAGCTGGCGACGTCGCGGTGGGTGGCGCACGGCGACGCGCTCCTGGTGCTCGGCCCGCCGGGGGTCGGGAAGACGCATCTCGCGATCGCGCTCGGTCGCGAGGCGATCCGACAGAACTACTCGACCCTGTTCACGACGGCGCAGGCGCTGATGGCGGCGTTGGTCAAGGCGCAGAGCGCGGGCCGGCTGGAGGACCGCCTGACCTTCTACGCCAAGCCCAAGCTCTTGGTCTGCGACGAACTGGGGTACCTCCCTTTCGAGGCGCATGCCGCGCACCTGTTCTTCCAGCTCGTCTCGCGGCGCTACGAGCGCGGCAGCATGCTGATCACGTCGAACCGCTCGGTCGGGGAATGGGGCGAGGTGTTCGGCGACGCCGTGGTTGCGACCGCGATCCTCGACCGGCTGCTGCACCACAGCCACGTGCTGACGATCACCGGGGAGAGCTACAGGCTGCGGGAGAAGCGTCGGGCGGGTGCCCTGAAGACCCCGGCGCTGAGGCCTGTCGCGTCGGAGACCCGCCCGGGAGCATCGTCATGATCACGCGACCGACACCGTGGCGAGCACAGACAGGGACTCGCGCTCACGCGCCGGTCCCGCCCCACGCCGCCCTTCGGCCGGCGTGGCCGTTGTCAGGAGGGTCGGCCCGCTGCAACGCGGCACCGGTCGAGTCCGCCGACGCTCGACGTCGTGAACGTCCGGGGGCCGAGCCGCCTGTCACCGGTCCGTTACGTAACGGTGTGGAGTAGTCGTGGCGTTGACGAACGCGGAGCGGCAGGCGCGTTACCGGGAGCGGCGGCAGGCCGGCGCGGCTCGGATCCGGTACCGCCGGCCGGCGGATCGGAGGTCGCGGCCACAGCAGTGGGACGACGCGGTACGGACGCTCCTGGCGCTGCAGGACCAGTATCGGGAGTGGCGGGAAGCGTTGCCGGAATCCCTCGCCGGGTCCGCGACCGCGGGGTTGCTCGAGCAGGTCTGCGATCTGGACCTGTCGGTACTGGAGGCCGTCGAGCTGCCCAGGGGCTTCGGGCGTGACGGCTAGAGGCAGCTTGCCGGGAGGTCGAGAGCTCGTAGCTGCGGGCCGGCCGGCGTGTCAACGTGCTGCGCACGTCCTCCGCTCCGCTCCGGCCCTGCCGGGTGACACCCCGTCCGCCCCGCGGCTCGGATGGCAGTTATGGGCCTTGCGGCCCGGCCTGGACGGGGCGTCCCGGCCGTCCACGACGCTCGCGGGACGCGGTGAACCGCCGGAAGTCGATCTACATACGCCGTTTCTTCGGGGGTCAGTTTTCGATGTCGCCAAGGGGTCAGTTTTGAGTGTCGCTTGACACCCAGCGCCGGCCCCGCCCCCGGCGCCACCGCCGTCACCACCACCGCCGTTACCACCAGCTCTACCTGATACGCCGATCACGGAGTGGATCGTCGAGAGCGGCGTCGTCGCTGCGGCCGGCGAGTTCGGCCAGCTGCGCATCGGCGTGAGCTGCACGGGCGGTAGCTGGATCGTGGTCCTTGGCGTCGTGGAGAACCTGACCGGCCCGGACGGCTCCCGCAACCGCCCGACGCGCGCCCACTGGAAGTGGGACGGCAGGGGGCCCTACAGGTACAACATGTCCCAGCAGTTCGTCGCGGATCAGTACGTACTGACGACCAGGCGAGAGGCGACCGGCATCGTCAGCCGGATGCGGGGGCGCGAGGCGTTGGAGATTCGCGCAGAGACCCTCAACGGCAGGCCGTACGAGGACATCTTCGGCCTCGAGAGCGCGGCGGACGCGCTCGACTCCCTCGTCTGCGGGCATCGTGGCGACCCTCGTGCAGTCCTACATCGGCGACTCCGTGGAGTCGGTTATGCGCGCGATGGCCGGCTACGAGCCATCGCTAAGCCGGACGGGCGAGGACCGCCGCTTCACGTACCGTTTCGACGACGGCAGCGTGCTGGTGCTGGTCTTCCGCCCGCCCGGCGGCCCGGGCAGCGGGCTAGTGCTCGACGACATCACCGTCAGGTGACGGCTTCTGCATTGAGGAGGCGCACGATGAACGACGAGAGTGAAGTGCAGGTCCCGAACGCCGACCAGGACTCGAAGCCGAGAGTCACTGCAACGCTGAGGGTGTGGCACTTGCTGGTCCTCGGGACCCTGATCTCCGCCTTCGGGTTCCCGCTGATTCTGCTGATGCTGCTGCCGCTGGCGGTCGCCACGACCGTGCTGGAGCAGCCGAAATGACACCGACCTCCCGCTCGATGGGTCCCCGACCCACCCGCCCTCGCCACGAGTCGGCTGGCAAGAGCCGATCGGCGAGGGCGGGAGTGCAGTGAGGAGAGGAGAACATGGCACACGTCATCAACATCGAGGCGTCGGACGCGCGCGGCCTACGCCGACGACCTTCGCGAAGTTGAAGGTGGACGGCCCGCGGGTCAAGCTGGGCACGCGATACCCGGACGGCCCGACGGACTTCACGGTCGAGCTCTCGGCGGACAGCGCCCGGCTGGTCGGTTCGGCTCTGTTGACGGCCGCGGCCGACCTGGATCTGAGGGCACACAACCACCCGCCCGACGAGAACGGCAGCGGAACCGCGCCCGGCGCTGCCGACGCCCGAGCAGACACAACCAGCTCCGGTACGTCAGGGTGCCCGACGAGCCCGGCGTCTACGTGTTCAGCGAGAACCGCGCGGTCTTCGTCGGGCGGATCGGCAACCTCCACAAGCGCCTGGGGCTCCACCGCAGCAGCCATCCCCCGCTCTTGACAACGGGAGCCACCCCGCAGAGGCAGCGAAGCGCACCGAAGTCCCGCCGTCTTACCGCATCGCCACCCTCGGCAAGCAGCGCGGCCAGCACCTCGGTGCCGATGCCCGGCAGCGACAGCAGGATGGCGGCATCCCGGGGCTCCGGCGACGATGGCTCGTCCTCCGTCGACGCGCTCGGGTCGTCCGCTGGAGCAGCGCCGGTGAGCTGATCCACCAACCGGCCGAGCTCACGGTGCGCGTGGTCGAGCTGGCGGTTAACCAAGGCCAAGCGTCCGGCGACGAGCCGCACGTGTGCAACGGCGGCCTCGGCCGCGCCCGGGGCGAGCTTGACGGCTGGCGCTCGCAGCCGATCACGTAGGGTGGAGGCGCTGATCCGACGGATGCGGTGCTGCTTCAACACTCTGGTGAGCGTCACCTCGCGAACGCGTCGAGCCGCGCGCGGTGTCGGCAGGCGTCTCCAGAGGTCGAGGACCCACGGCGCCGCGACATCGTCGTCAACCGCGTCGAGGAACTGCGGGTAGTAGCGCCAGAGCTGCTGCGATTCGCCAAGCGAACGCGTTCCCGCGTCAAGTCCTCGTCGAGACGGGACCACTCCCGCAACTCGATGATCGCCGGGGCGGGAGGACGCCTTCGGACACGAACGGTTCCGCCGCGGGATGCAGCGGACCCTCGACGAGCGCTGCGAGATGATGGGTGTGAAATGACCGACGGCAACAGTTTTCCAGAAGGCCGTCCTGGAGCGGTTCGCGGCGATGGATGCGCGGTTCGACGCCCTCGAACGGAAGGTCGACCCAGGCTTTGCCCGGGCCGACCAAGCCCTCGCCCGCAGGTGTTGAGTCCGCACGCGTTGGCGCAGAGCGGACGCACGCACCGTCCAACCCCCAGCCACCTCCCCGGTGTTCACGGTGCGTAGTGCGGGGCTACGCCAACCTGGGAGCACGCTCGTTCGTACTCGATCCGCGCTTTCTCGTACTCCTTGCTTGCTTTAGCGAGTGCCCGCTCGGCCTCGAAAAACAGCTTGCGTGTCTTGATGATACCGTCCCACTCCGATGTTGGTGCTGTCAAATCTGTCGTCTCCTCCGAACGGAGGCCGTCGGCGATCATGGTCGACGACCACTGTCAGGTAGTGATGGCGTTTCCGATAGCTGAACTTCGTCGATCCAGATACGCGTTCGACCTAACGGCCGACCTGCCTCACCGCTTTGGCGAGCGAGGTTCGTGGTCTGCGATGGCCTCACAGGCCCTCTGGAGTGTCGCTCGCGCAAACCACCCTATGGCCACCGCGACCACGAGCGACACCGCGTAGAACAAGACCCCCGACCTCAATCAACGGCACCGTCTCCCCTCTCGTTCAGCTCCACCGGCAGATCATGCCGGCGGCCAGTACGTGCGAGCGTCCCGGTCAGACCGGGACGCTGCACCGTTAGCGTCTCCTCGAGGCCCTCCCGGATCGGCGCCGCGCCCGGGTGGTCCCGCTCCAGTGACCCCGCCAACCGCTCCAGCACCCGCGCCGCGCGGTCCGCCGAATCGAGGTCCCAGGCATCCCGCAACACCTTGCCGACCGACGCGTGCAGCCGTTTGCGCATTCCGGTGAAGTTGAACGCCGCGGCCGGTGATCGTGAACACCGAATCCGGCGAACGTGAGCGCTCGTCGGAGCGTAGCAACGATTCCTCGGTCAGTCTCCTCCCATCGGCTTGGCAGCGGGCGTTCGAAGATTCTACCCGTGACGTCGTGTTCGAGGGTGCGAAACGATCCACTCCCGGTTCTATCGCACCGTTCAATCTTTGCACTTCGTGACGCGACGGCCGACCCGCGCCCGGCCGTTGACCCAACGCCCTGGAGACACTCGCCGATGACAGCCGTACGCAACGACTTCCTCGCCGACGACCACGGTCCCGTGCCGGCACGGACGGTCGCCCCGCGCCTCGACGCCCCGGCTTCCGACGACGCCTGCAGCGACAATCCGTGGGCCGAGCTGGCCACCGACCAGCGCGTCCAGACCGCCACCTGGATCGAGGAGATTCTCGCCGACATCGACCCAGGGGTACGGCCGCTACGGCTCCCGCCATCAAGGGGCCGTGTTCGGGTTCGACCGTCGCCGAAACTGCTCCACCAGGTATCGAGTCGAGCCGTAGTTGCGCCAGGTCCGGTGCCTGACCGGCTTGGTCTCCTGACCGGTGAGCGCGGCGAGATGCAGACGGAGTTCACCTTCGTCGAGCAGCCCGCGGGCGGCGCAGTGCCAGCAACCGAGCCGGACGTGGCCCAGCTCTCCCTGCCGAACCCAGGCGGCGGAATCTGGACCGGCGAGGGTCACCGGGCATGGCCCGCACCACTCCATGCCCTCCCGCCGCCAGCCAAACGGTCTCAGACCGGCCGCCAGCCGCGACTCCAGCTTGGCCCAGGTCGGTGTTCGCATACCGGAGGGTGTATCGGCCGCTCAGCCTCCGTTCCCAGGCCCGGCCCCCGGAAAGCCCGGCCGAACTCCAGACCCTGCAGGCCGAGTAACCAGGCCGAGTCCAGGTCGGCCGAGCTTCTCGACGAGGTCTGCGACGTCGCCCTCGACGCCCTCGCCGTCGGCGCGGGGCGACGCCCTTTGCGGGCCGCGGCGATGCCGGCGCCCACCCGACCGCGTCGCGTCGTTCTCGCCGACTGCAGGAGCGGCGGGTGGGAACGGCCGTCTCGCCACCGGCCGGGCGCCCGACAGCCGCGGGCTCGTCGGCAATCGGCCATCTCTCGCCCCCCGGGGAGCGTCGCCTCCGCCGAGACGGGCGTTCCCGCACGTCCGCGGTTCAACGACCGCTCGTGGTCGCACGCTGTTGGCGGACGCGCCGTCCGCCCCCAAGTCCGTCACCGCTTCTGCGTCCGATTCGACGCCGGGGTGGCCGGACGACCAGGTCGGCGGCGACCTTTGACGTCGCCGTTCCATCCGCTCAGGTCGCCGTTATGGATCTCCCCCCGTCAGCCGCTCCCAGGCGGCGCGTGCCGCCACAGGGCCGCTTATGCGGACGTTCCTCGGCGAGGTCCGAACGGCGCCGGTTCGCTGCGCTGGTGGCGGTGCTGGCGGGCGCGCCGGTTTTCGTAGCTCGCCCCCGGCCACGTCCGAAAGGGACCACAGCACTCGGTAAACCCGCGCCGTGTGGTTCTCGAGCCTCACCAGATCCGGGTCACCGCCCATCAACGTGCCGCACCGTTCGGCCGCGGCGCGATCCGGGTGCAGGTGGCACACGTCGCCAGCGGTCACCAGCGCGCCCGGCCGTAGTGGCTTACAGGATATCGCCCAGGTCACGATGCGGACTCCCCGAGCCGCGCCAACGCGGCCGTCCCGTCCATAATCCCGAGCCGGACATAGCAGGGTTCACACCAAAGCGGTTCCAGTGCTACACTGCCAATCAGGTCGATTCGTTCGTCGGTCATATTCCCCTTTTCCCGCGGGATTTCTCGATACGACGCGCCGCACCTTGCGACATCCGCGCGGACTGACACTCGGCCCGCCGCGACCCCCTTGATTCGCGGACCCTCTGATTCGCGGCCGGCACGGCTTACCCCCTTGCCGCCGGAGCCACAGCGGCGTGGCAACTCGCGCCGTCCCGCCCGTGCAATCCACCTGCGGGCACCAATCGGACTCCCGACGGACAGAGCCGTTGGCCGGAAGGGGCGCTCGTGCTCGTGGCCCTGCGATGGCTTTCGGAGGACATCTGGCCGGTTGCTCTATTTGGGCTTCCGTCTTTCTCTCCGAGATTCCGCAAGTTGACGCTTGATGTTGGAAACCACGAATCGCGGAAGATCCCCCTGATGTCTGGGGATCACGATTGGCCTCGGCACGCCGTCTTTGACGTACACCCTATGGCTGCCATGTTGTCAGTCGAACGTCCACCCATCGGCTTCGCACAGTCTCGCGAGTTCCCGCCATTTCATGCCGCCACCGACATCACCTGATAGGAAAACCCATTCTCAACGCTTGAGGAATCAGCGTCGTGCATGTAGTCGATTTCCCTGACGTACTGATCGCGATCCACCTGTACGAAGTCGTAGCTCTTGCCGTTGAGCTCTACCGGTTGGGCAAGCAGATGCGCGATGCCCCCCTTGAGAGAACGCCGCACAAACCCCGCGTCCTCGAGAGCTTCACGCAGCACTCCTCGTCCTCCGCAACTGTCAAGCCACGCCCCAACAGCTTCCTGCACCGCGGTTTTGGCGAGAGCCTTGGTGGCTCCGACGGACGCAACTTGCAGGCTCGGGCACCAACCGATCCATGAATCGCTGTCCAGGCGCGTACCGACACGAACATTAATCGCAACCATAGGCATCGCCGATGACACCTCCCTTCTTCCGCTCACTTGCCGCGCGTTCGGCGCTCGCGAGATGCCGGCACTTGGACCGTGAGGGCTGTGGGCTCCGCCGCCTGCAGCCCGAGGAGTAGTGCCGCCATCGGTTCGCCGTGCGGGCGCGCTCGCCAGTCGCGACGGCCGGGACCTTGATCATGGTCATTAGCGTGCGTCGCGTCAACGGCCGGGAACCAGCCTGGTGGGAGGCGGTCGACACAGCGCGACCATCCGCTCGCGCTCGGCGTCAAGGCGCTGGCCTCGAAGACCCTGACGGACCGGCTCAGCATCGGCGGCGTGAGCCAAGCCGCCGCCGCCCCTCCAAAGGGCGGCACCACGGGTCAGCTTCGCAGTGTCATGATATGTTACCGCGTCGTCGTATGCCCGCAGGCGTCGAGACCGCGGACACCCATCGCACCTGAGACAGATGCAGAGCCCCACGGACCCAGCAGACCGGACCGGCACCATCGGCGTCGAAGCCTTCGACGCCACCTGCGGGGCCGGCTTCCAGGCGTCGGACGACTCGCCGCACGCCGTCGAGTGCGAGCTCGTCGAGGACGGCGGGGCGTTCGTGGCGCACCGGCCTACCGCCGCGGACCGCCCCCGCCGCGTCGCCTTCGTCGACGGCACCCTGCGCACCGAGGCGCGGCTGACCAGCACCGGCCCCGACGGCGACGTGAGCATGGGCCTGGCGGGAAGCTGGGCGGCGGGGGCGGTGCTCGTCGATGGGAACGAACCGGCCCGCTTCGTCCAAGTGACGACGGGGCGCGCCGCCATCTTCACGGGCGGCCGACCCGTCCGGCTGCCTGACCACCCCGACGGCTGGCGCTGGGAGCCGTACGCGGTCGACGGGTCCGACGTCGTCGACGCGGCGCGTCAGCAGCTCCAGCGCCTGATGCGTGACGGCGAGGCGGACATCGCCGAGGCCCTCTCGAGCGAGGGGTGGCTGACGGTGCTCGACGGCCCTCTGCACGGCATCCGGCACCGCCGCGGCCTGCCCGTCATCGGCTACGTGAAGACGCACCACCGCCGCATGCTCGCCCGCGAGCACTGGGTCAGGGTGCCGGAGCTGACAGCCGGGGAGCGGGCGGGCCTCTTCGCGATGGAGGACGCTCTCTACGGCTGCTACCTGCGCGTGGGCGACCCGGGCCCGTGGGCGGGTCCGTGGGCGGGGCATCGCCCGCCTGGAGATGCCGTCAGGCATCGGCCGCGACGCCGCGGTTGAGTCGGCGGAGCGGGCGGCCGGCTGGTTGCCGGCCTTCGCGTCGGCGCTGCACCGGGACGCGCGTGCCCCGGTGAACCTCACGCCGATCGCGGGCCTCGAACGGCATCTGCACCGGCTGCAGGGTGACGCACGCCTCGCCCTGCGCGCGGCGCGTGAGGCGGTGCTCGAACGCAACCAGGAAGGACGGACGGCATGATCATCGCCGTGGTCGGTCGCATCGCTGTCCTTGCCCTGACCGTAGCCGACGTCGCCAAGATCTGTAGCTGAGTGTCGACAAGGCTCCGTTGGGATCCGGCTATCGTCTCGGCCTTGGATGCGGTCCTCCAAGAGATCGTCGAGACCGCTCGCGTGCTTACCGGCGCCCACTACGAACGCCGACGCCGGAGCATAAGCGCTAGCCAACGCCAAGCTCGCGCGGTCCGACGAGCGGCAGGTGCTCAAGTCGCATTCAGCATCAAGGGAAGACTGAAACAAACAGAGGACTACATGAACACTGGGCGACCAACCGTACTCAGGGCGAAGCTCAACAACCCCTTCATCGTCGGAGACGATATCGTGGAACAAAGCCGCGACCGATGATAGTGTGTTGGTCGATCAGTATCCCGATGAAGGATGACTTGCCGTGGTCCATTGGGGCACCTCGTACCCCGTCCTGCTCGTCCCGTTGAAGACCATCAGCCGCGGAGTAGCCTTCCCGCGTCAGCTCGAACCAGTTCCGCTTCACTCCGGCGGCTCGGATGTTGCCTTCGGTTTCCAAGTCTCTCTAGGCCACTCTGAGCCCCCGATCCACACTGCACGGTGCGGTGGTCAGCGTCGTCCGGGATGAGGTGCAGGCTCCCCGCGTCGATGGAGATGCCTCCGAAGGTCCGGACCGCGTTCATCCCTGTGTCGTCGCCATTCAGACTGGCTGGGCTCCACGCTGGCGCAGTCCGGAGACGTAGTGCCCGGGCTGCTTCTCCGGGATCCCGCGGCGTTAGCGCAACCTCGCGCATCGCCCCGCGAACACGCTGGTCGATGGCGTCTTCACTAGCCGCAGCCGCAACTTGGTTCACCCGCTCCGACAACGCCCCGAGGTAGACGGCCCCGCCAACTACGACGCCAAGGACCTAGCGGCCGCTCAACGCAACGCGCCTGCCGGTCGCCGCATCTCTTCCCCATCTGCGCGCGATCTCCGTCCGGTTCTCGGCCGCAGGCGGGCGCACTCGCAGTGTACCGCATTCACCCTGGGCAGGGCCTCAGACTGCCAGCCGGAGTACCAGCCGTTTCCGTCTGTGCCGGCCGTCTTCTGGCCCTCTTGGACCCGTTCAGATCGCAAGATCCACAATGACCACGGGATTCACCTCGGGGTCACGTCGCCGGTGGTGCCATCGATGTGGGTGATCACGTTCTGGGCGATGGTCGGGTTGGGCCACAGGAACTCGCCGGTCTCGCGGTGGAGGGTGTCGACGACCCCGGTCTTGCCGGGGATGCCGGTCATCACCCGCCGCTCCTCGCCCGGTTGCAGGCGTGGGTTGATCCACGCGACGGCGTCGGGGTCGGGGGCGACCGCGGTGTCGATGAGCAGGCGCTTGAAGGGATGGTCGAGGTCCCAGTCGTCGTGCAGGTGCTGGTAGTATCCAGCGGATCTCGCCGGGGTCGGCGTCGAGGGCGAGCGTCGAGTTGTGGTACAGGTGCGTGGTTTCGATGCGCTCCGCAGGAACTTCGGGGGCTGGCGAGGTGACGGACGTGCCGACGAAGACGAGATTCAGGTCGAGGTCGACGCTGGGGGCCATCCACGACCCCGCGTGAACGCGATCCTCGTAGGGCACGTCGGCCCAGGTCTCGTCGCAGGGCTCGTCGGGGGCGCACGAGCCGCCGCCGCCACAGCTCCTCGCCGGTCTCAGCGTCGTGGGCCACGATGACGCAGGCCTCCGGTCCCGCCCACGGGCCGCAACTCCGGCCCGAGAACGCCTTGCCGGCGGCTCAACGCCGCGATCGCGAGCTGCTCGAATGGCTCAACCCCGTGCTGCGTGCGGATTCGACTAGGCCGGCCGGGCTGTCGATCTCGCGGTAGATCCCCCTTCATGCGGCCGTGGGCGTCGCCTTGATGGCTTACGGTCGAGCCGCTGGGTGCCTTCCACCCCGTATCGCGACTGAAGAACCGTCGAAGCTTCCAGGAAGGTGGCCGCCGAGCTGCGGGGCACGACCGCCGCCGCCAGCGCCTCGGTGAAGGAGCGGCGGTCCGCCCGCACGTGATACGCTGGGCTGTCGGAAGCACTGGGGACGATTCCAACATCTTCATCAGCGCTCGCGAAGGCAAGGGGGGCGCGCCCGCGCGCCCGCATCCACGACCGGTTGCTCGGCCACGGCTACCCTCCGTTCCGGATGCGTCCGGCCGAGATGGGGTGCGACGGTGCCGCGCTCGAGTCACGTCGCGCCATGATCCCGGCCGCACGGAACGGTGAACCGGACGGCCGCTCGGGGAATCGAGTGTGACGAACCCGCCATACATGCGTCTCGCGGTCGCCCTGCCCGCCGTGCTCTTCGTGTGGTTCTGCACGATGATCCCGGCCGTCTCCGGCGGCGAGGTCCTCGTCTGGGAAACGGCGTGGCTGCCGCAACAGGGCATCGACCTCGACTTCGTGGTCGACGGCCTGAGCCTGCTGTTCGCCCTGCTCATCACGGGGATCGGCGCGCTCATCTTCCTCTTCGCCGGCGAGTACATGAAGGGCTACCGGCAACGCGGCCGGTTCACCCTTTTTCTCGTCAGCTTCATGCTGGCGATGCTCGGCCTGGTGCTGGCCGACAACCTCGTCGCGCTGTTCGTCTTCTGGGAGCTCACCACCATCACCTCGTTCCTGCTCATCGGCTACTCGCACGAGAACGCCGCGGCCAGGCGCTCCGCCCTCCAGGGGCTGCTCGTGACCGGCGCGGGCGCCCTGGCGATGCTGGCCGGCTTCGTCGTCCTGGGCCAGGCTGCCGGCACCTTCAGCCTGCGGGAGATGCTGGCCGGCGGGGAGAGTCTCGCAGACCACCCGCACTACACGGCGGTCGTCGTCCTGGTTCTGCTCGGAGCCTTCACCAAGTCGGCGCAGTTCCCGTTCCACTTCTGGCTGCCGAACGCGATGGCGGCCCCGACGCCGGTCTCGGCTTACCTGCACTCGGCGACGATGGTCAAGGCCGGGGTGTTCCTGCTGGCCCGCCTGACGCCGGTCCTGGGCGGGACCGGGCTCTGGATGGGGACGCTGACCGCGGTGGGAGCGCTGACGGCGGTGTACTCGGCGTTCGTGTCGCTGGGCAGGTCGGACCTGAAGCAGGTGCTGGCCTACACCACGGTCATGGCGCTCGGCGTGTGCGTCATGTTCCTCGGATTGCCCGTCGCGGGGCAGGACGGGCCGTCGCGGGGAGTCCTGGCCGCGCTCGCATTCCTGGTGGCGCACGCCCTCTACAAGGCGGCCCTGTTCATGGTGGCCGGGACCATCGAGAAGGCGACCGGCACCCGCGACCTGACGCGGCTCGGGGGTCTGAGGACGGCCATGCCCGTCACGTTCGCCGCCGCGGTGGCCGCAGCCGTCTCGATGGCCGGCGCGCCGCCCTCGGTCGGGTTCATCGGCAAGGAGCTGCTGTACACCGTCGGCTTCGCGCCCGGCGCCGCCGCCTGGCTGCCGTGGGCGGCGTTCTTCGCGGCCGCGCCGGTCGCGACGGTGGCGATGGTGCTGGCGATCAGGCCGTTCTTCGGCCCGCGCCCGGACTACGGCAAGCCGGGGCGGGAAGGCCATTGGGCGCTGTGGTGCGGGCCGGTCGTGCTCGGCGCCGTCGGCATCTGGTGGGGGCTGTCGCCGGAGCTCCCGTTCACGGGCCTGCTCGTGCCCGCGGCGACGGCGGCGACCGGGCAGCCCCTGCCCGTCGACCCGGCGCCCTGGCACAGCACGGGCGAGGCCCTGGCGCTGACCCTCGCGACGCTGACCGCGGCGGCCCTCGGATTCTGGCAGCGGGCGGCGGTCACGCGGGCGCTCGCCGGTTGCAGGAGACTGGTTCCGTTCAGCGGCGACCGCGCGTACGACGCGGCCATGAACGGCATCGCCGCCGTCGCCGCCTGGCAGACCCGCCGGCTGCAGTCCGGCGTCCAGCGGCACTATCTGCTGATCGTGTTCGCCACCCTCGGGCTCAGCCTGGCCGCGACGCTCTGGATCAAGAACGTGGTCCCCTGGCCCGTGCGGCTGGCGGAAACCACGTTCCTCGACTGGTCGCTCGCCGCCCTGGTGGCCGCGGCGTCGGTCGTGATCATCCGCTCCAGGTCGCGTCTGCTCGGGATTTGCGCGCTCGGCGTGGTGGGGGTCGCCACGGCGCTGATCTTCCTCACCTTCGGGGCCGAGGACGTCGCGATGACGCAGTTGATCGTGGAGACGCTGGTCACCGTGATCGTCGCCATCGTCCTGCTCAAGCTGCCGGACTTCAGAAACGAGATCTGGCCTTCGGGGCCCACGCGGTTGCGCAACGGCATCGTCGCCGTCACCGTCGGGGTCAGCGTCGCCCTGGTCCTGCTCGCCGTCACCGGGTCCCCTCCCCAGCCGGACCTCAGGGAGTACTTCGAGCGCACGGCCGTGCCCGGCGGACACGGAAGGAACATCGTCAACGTGATCCTGGTCGATTTCCGCGCTCTCGACACGCTGGGGGAGATTACGGTGCTCGCCATCGCCGGCGCGGCGGTCTTCGCCCTGCTGCTGCCGGGCCCCGGGCGGCGGGACGGCGTTCCGCCTCCGGGCGCGGGGAGAGCGGCAGCCCGCGCCCCGACGGGGCACGACAACATCATGAACACCATGATCCTGCGGGAAACCACTCGCGGGCTGGTCCCGTTGATTCTCGTGTTCTCCGTGTTCCTGCTGCTGCGCGGCCACGACCATCCCGGCGGCGGCTTCGTCGGCGGGCTGGTCGCGTCGATCGCGTTCAGCCTGTACGCTTTCGTCTGCGGCCCGCAGGCGGCCCGCGGGCTTCTGCGCGCGGACCCCCGCGCCGTCGGCGCCGTCGGTCTGGCCGTGGCCATCGCATCGGGCTTCGTCGCCTCTCTCCGGGAGGGCGCCCCGTTCCTCACCGGCCAGTGGGGAACCGTCGCGGGGCTGTCGATCGGCACGCCGCTGATCTTCGACGTCGGTGTCTATCTCGTCGTCGTCGGGGTCGTCCTGACCTTCGTGCTCGGCATCAAGGAGCGGTAGCAGGGTGCGGGGGCGGCAGGGGAATCACTGATGGAACCAATCGTCGCGGTGCTGGTCGGTATCCTGATGGCGGCAACCGTCTACCTGATGCTCAGCCGCAACTTCGTCCGCTTCATCTTCGGGCTGGCGCTGCTCTCCCATGCCGCCAATCTCGTGATCTTCGCCAGCGGAGGCATGACGCGGGGCAGGCCGCCGCTGATTGCGCCGGGAGAGTCCGCTCCCCTCCCCGGCATCTCGAACGCGGTGCCCCAGGCGTTGATTCTGACCGCGATCGTGATCTCCTTCAGCCTGCTCACGTTCGCGCTGGTGCTCGCCTTCCGGACCTATCAGGAGCTGGAAACCGTGGACACCGACCGCATGCGGGCCGCGGAGCCCACCTCCGCGGGCGCGGAGGCGGGACGGAGGACGGTCGGTTGAACTGGCTGCTGGTCTGCCCGATCGTGATTCCGCTGGCCGCGGCCGTCATCGGCTTCGCGGGCCGCGGCAGCGAGAGGACGCAGAGGGGCGTGAGCCTCGCCGGCGCCGTCGGCCTGTCGGGGGCGGCCGCCGCCCTGCTGTCGGCGGTGTGGCGCGACGGTATCGCCGTCGTCCAGATCGGCCGGTGGCCGGCGCCCTACGGCATCACGCTGGTCGCCGACCACCTGAGCGCGGCGATGGTCGCGGTCAGCGCCCTGATCGGGCTGGCTACCGTGATCTACGCGTTCGGAGACGTCCGGCCCGGCCGGCTCTCCCATGCCCTGCATCCCTTGCTGCACGCGCTGCTGGCCGGCGTGTGCGGCGCGTTCCTGGCGGGAGACGTCTTCAATCTCTACGTCTGGTTCGAGATCATGCTCATCGCGTCGCTGGCCCTGCTGATACTGGGGGGAAAGCCGGCGCAGCTCGACGGCGCCGTGCGCTACGCGGCCCTGAGCCTGATTGCGACCACGCTGCTGCTCAGCGGCATCGGATTGCTGTACGGATTGACGGGCACGCTCAACATGGCCGACCTGCACGTGCGCGTGCAGGAGGTCGAAGACCAGGGGCTGGTCACCCTGGTCGCCATGGTGTTCATCATCGCGTTCGGCCTGAAGTCGGCGGTGTTCCCGCTCTTCTTCTGGCTGCCGGCCAGCTACCACACGCCGCAGACCGCGGTCTCGGCCGTCTTCTCCGGCCTGCTGACGAAGGTGGGCGTCTACGCCCTGATGCGTTTCTTCACGCTGATCTTCCGCAACGACGTGGGGTACACGCACGAGCTGCTGCTCTGGGTGGCGGGCCTGACGATGGTCACCGGCGTGCTCGGGGCCGCCTCGCAGAACGAGCTGAGGCGCATTCTGTCGTTCCACATCATCAGCCAGATCGGGTACATGATCCTGGGCCTCGCGCTCTTCACGACGCTCGGGTTGCTGGGCGGCATCTTCTACGTCATCCACCACATCATCGTGAAGGCGAACCTCTTCTTCGTTTCCGGCGCCGTGAACCGGCTGGCCGGCTCCACCGATCTTCAGACGCTCGGCGGGCTCTACCGCGACAGGCCGCTGCTGGCGGCGCTGTTCTTCGTGCCGGCGTTCTCGCTGGCGGGCTTCCCGCCGCTGTCCGGCTTCTGGGCGAAGCTGCTGCTGATCCAGGCCTCGATCGAGAGCGCCGAGTACGTCATGGCGGGCGTCGCGTTGACCGTGGGTCTGCTGACCGCGTATTCGATGACCAAGATCTGGCTGAACGCCTTCTGGAAGGCCCGTCCGGACGAGGCCGGGCCGCCGCCCGCGTTCGCGCCGCGGCGGCGACGGCTGCTGCTGGCTCCCATTGCGACGCTGGCGATCGTCACGCTGGCCATCGGTCTCTACGCCCGGCCTCTCTACGTGCTGGCGGAACGGGCCGCCGGCGAGCTGATGGACCCCTCGATCTATGTCGAAGCCGTGCTCGGTGAGGGCCGTCTTGCGGTCACCGGGCACGGTTCCGGAGACAGCGCGGAATGAGACTCTTCCAGATCAACCTGCTGTTGGCCGGCGGCTGGTGCGCGTTGTTCGGCACCTTCGACCCGGGGACCTTCGTCCAGGGCTTCCTCCTGGCGTTCGCGGCCTTGTGCCTGTCGAGTCCCATGTACGGGCAGACCGCCTACTTCAGGAGGGTCCTGCTGACCGCCCGCCTGGGCGCGTACTTCCTGTATGAGCTCACCGTCTCGAGCGTCCAGGTGGCCTGGGACGTGATCACGCCCGCGCACCGGTCGCGCCCGGCCATCGTCGCGGTGCCGCTGGACATCGAAGAGCCGTTGCAGATCACGGTGCTGGCGAATCTCATCTCTTTGACGCCCGGTTCGCTGAGCCTCGACGTCAGCCCGGACGGGAAGACGCTGTACGTGCACGAGATGTTCGCCGACGATCCGGACGAGACGCGCAAGAGAATCAAGACGGGCTTCGAGCGCCTGGTCCGGGAGGCCATGCAGTGACGGACCCCGTGGAGCAGTCGCAGATCGTCCGGTGGGCGGTCGACGTCACGACGGTCCTGACCGTGCTGGGGCTGGTCTTCTCGTTCGTGCGCCTGATAAGGGGACCGAGCCTGCCGGACCGCGTCGTGTCCATCGACCTCATCACGGTGCTGGCCGTCGCCATCGCGGGACTCCTGGCCATCACGCACACCGAGCCCGACTTTCTCGACATCGCGGTGGCGCTGGCGCTGGTGGCGTTTCTGGCGACGGTCGCCTTCGCGTGGTACGCCGAACGCTCGACCGAGTTGCTCAATCGCGACAGAGGGGCCGCCGAGCGGGCGGAAGAGACCGATGGCAGGTGACATTCCGTGGTCGGACCTCGTCGTTGCCGCGTGCCTGCTGGCCGGCGGCTTCTTCCTGTTCGTCGCCGGACTCGGCATCCTGCGCCTGCCGGACGTGCTCATTCGCATGCACGCCTCCACGAAGGCGGGCACGCTGGGCGTCGGCCTCGTGTTCGGCGCCGCGGCCCTGTACTTCAGGAACACGGCCGAGACCGCCATCGCGGTCCTGACGGTCGTCTTCCTGCTCGTAACGGCCCCGGTTGCCGCCCACGCGATCGCGCGCGCGGCGTACCGGATGAACGTCCGGCTGTCGGACCGGACGCATATCGACGAGTGGAAGGGCAAGTACGGCAGGGACGGGGACGGCCCGACCGACGGTGCCGGCACGCCATCATAGCCGCCTCCCTGACGGTGGAGACAGGGAGCACTTACGGCGACGGCGAGGTGTTTTGGAGAGACCGTGAGCATGGCCGCTCCCCACTCACCCCGGACGCGGCGCGGTGGGCAGGGACTCGATGCGGAGCCCCAGATGGCGGAGGGCATCGTCGAAGATGCCGGGCCAGCCGCGGTTGGCGGCGGGGCTGGCGGGGCTGGGGTGGGGCGCGGACCCGCAGCGCGACCCCGCGGCCTCGGCGATGGGGGCGGCGCGCCGTGCCGCGAATTTGCCGATGCCGACGACGAGGGTGCAGCGGAGATGCGCCACCGCCGCGGCCAGCGACTCGTCGCACACGGCGAACAACCGATCGCGCTCCGACGGCGGCAGTGCGTCGGGGGTGATGTTGCGCCCGGTCGCCCCCACGAAGGCGAGGGGACAGTAGTTCCACACGAAGGCGCGCCGGAAGAACCGGTCGGGGGTGCCGAAGCGCGCCTGCGCCCAGCCCCAGAAGCGCGCGCCGCTCACCTCGCCCCGCCCGACGTCGAAGCCGCGCACCGGACGCTTCGGGTGCTCGCGCGCCGGCCGCTCGACCGGCGCCTCGATGCCCAGCCAGTCCCGCACCATCGCGACGTCGCCGAACGGCACGCCGGTCTGGACCATCCCGAACGGGCCCGGGTTCATCCCGACGAACAGCACCTCGCGCGGCCCGGCGCCGTAGCGCTCCAGGTAGAGCCGGTGCGGCGCCCAGGCGTAGTCGAGGGGCGCGTAGACGCAGGCCACGGGCGAACCGAAGCGCAGTCTCCGGGTGCGCTCGCGCAGTTGCTCGGCAACCGACACCAGCCCGGACGCGGATGCGGTGCGACGCGTCATGGTTGTGACATCAGGACGACCGCGACATAGTACGCCAATTGGCGTCGGCAGCCCCTCCGGAACGACGCCGCCCCCGTCCGCCCGGGCGCCAGAAGCCCGGACATGCCGGAGTCGACGATGAACGTGATTTGGCACTACCCCGCTGGACCGGAGCTGAAGCGCCGGCTGGCCGGTCTGAACGACCGGGGCCTCTCGGTCACCGTCTGCGAGCCGGCGGACGGGAACCGGTTCCGGGAGTTGCTTCCCGCCGCCGAGGCGATCTGGCACCTGCTCGAACCGTTGACGGCGGAGATCATCGCGTCGGCGCCGCGGCTTCGACTCATTCAGAAGATCGGGGTCGGGGTGAACACCATCGACCTCGAGGCGGCGCGGCGGAGCGGGGTCGCGGTCTGCAACATGCCGGGGACGAACACCCGGGCCGTGGCCGAGATGACCCTACTGCTGATGCTGGGCGCCCTGCGGCGGGCGAACCGCCTCGATGCCGAAGCGCGCGCCGGCTGGAACCTGCCCCCGGCGTTCCAGGACCACGCGGGCGAGGTCTGCGGGCGCACCGTCGGGCTGGTGGGGTACGGCGCGGTGGCGCGACGGCTCGCCCCGTTGCTGCAGGCCATGGGGGCCCGCGTGCTGTACGCCAGCCGCAGCCCGAAGCCGGACGCGGTGGGCGAGCGCGTGACGCTCGACGCCCTCCTCGGGGCCAGCGACATCGTGTCGCTGCACGTTCCCCTTGCGCCGGACACCGAGCGACTCATCGATGCCGGCGCGATCGCCCGCATGAAGCCGGACGCGGTCCTCGTCAACACCGCGCGCGGGGCGCTGGTCGATGAGGCGGCGCTCGTTGAAGCACTGCGGTCGGGCCGCCTCGGCGCGGCGGGGCTGGATGTGTTCAAGGCCGAGCCGGCGACGGCCGGCAACCCCCTGTTCGGCCTTGACAACGTCGTTTGCAGCCCTCACGTGGCGTGGCTGACGCGCGAGACGCTGGAGCGGAGCCTCGCCGTCGCGGTGGAGAACTGCCGGCGGCTCGAGGCCGGCGGGGACCTGTTTCACCGGGTCGCGTAGCAGGGGGGCCGCCGTGCCCCGCTGCCGATACCAGGAGCCCGCTCTGCGGCGCAGGCGCCTTCTGCGCCGACTACCGGAGGGCGCCGAACACGTCGTCGAGGTGGACCGACAGATTCGGAAGCAGCACCGAGCGCACGGCGCCGCCGACCCCGGCGATCTGCGCGCGGCGGTAGGCGCGGTCGTCGAGCGCGTGCACCACGATCTGTTCGCGCACCGGATCGACGATCCAGTACTCGGGCACCCCGTACCGCGCGAACATCCGCATCTTCGTGCCCCGGTCGATCGCCGCCGTCGACGGTGAGAGCACTTCGACCGCGATGTCCGGGCGATGCCGCGTCACGACGTCCGGGCTGACCAGGTGGCGCCGCTCCGCCCGAAAGAACACGAGGTCCGGCTGGACGACGTCAAACTCGTCGAACACGATGTCGAGCGGTGCGATCAGGGCCATCCCCCCCGACTCGCGGGCATGCGCCCTCAGCAGCGCGAGCAGCTCGATGGCGACGATCTGGTGACGCGGCAGTGGTGACGGAACCACGACGAGCTCCCCCCCGTGGACCTCGTAGCGGTGTCCGTCCTCCGGCATGTTCAGGAGGTCGGTGAAGCCGACCCGCGGCACGGTAGCCCGCATGGACGCCATGGTATCACCGCACGCTCGCGCAAACACTGAAGCGAGAGTCGTGCCAACGTCCCGCGGCCGTTGGCATCCGGCTCGTTCCGGTGCGAGGGCTCGATCCGTGGATTCTCGGGTGGCGACAAACGTCGCCCGCGCCCCGCGAAAGGCGCGCAGGATCTGCCATCCGACCACGCAGCCAGAACCACCTCCGGGGCAGGAGCGGCCGCGGGCTCGAGCGGCGGCAGCCATCCGGCGGCCGGCTGAAGTATCATCGCAGCGTGGGCGGTCGACGGCCCTGATCGGAGGCCGGCGCCGGCGACCACGTCACTGGACCACCATGAGCCCGGGCACGCCTCCCGCCTGCGGCGCCGCGTGACCGCGGTCTTCGTCGCCGACGGTCGCCGAGCCGCCGACGGACCTATGACCATGACCCGGACCCGATGGGTCCCGCCCCTCCTCCTGGCCGCAACCCTCGGCCTCGCCGCCCCCGCCCTCGCCCAGCCCGTCCCCGGCCAGCCGGCCGAGCTCGTCGCGGTCGAGCCCGGCGTCGCCATCGACGGCCCTCCCCCGCCGGCGCCGCCCGCGATGATCACCCGCGACGGCGGGCAGGCGACCATGCAGGCCATCCCGCTGCTGGCGCCGCTCCGCATCGACGGGCGGCTCGACGAGCCGGTCTACGAGACCGTACCCCCGGTGTCCGACTTCATCCAGCAGCTGCCCGACGAGGGCGCCCCCGCCACCGAGCGCACCGAGGCGTGGGTGATGTTCGACGACGAGAACTTCTACGTCGCCGGACGCTGCTGGGACAGCGCGCCCCCGAGCGAGTGGACGGCGACGGAGATGCGCCGCGACGCGTTCAACATGCTGAACAACGACCTGTTCGGCTTCCTCATCGACACGTTCTACGACCGGCGCAACGCCCTGCTCTTCTACGCCAACCCCGCCGGCGGCTTCGTCGACCAGGCGATCACCAACGAGGGCAACCCGAACCGCGACTGGAACCCGGTGTGGGACGTGCAGACGGGGCGCTTCGACGGCGGCTGGACCATCGAGATGGTGGTGCCGTTCAAGTCGCTGCGCTACCGGCCCGAGCGCGACCAGGTGTGGGGCATCCAGATACGCCGCACCGTGATCCGCAAGAACGAGTGGGCGTACCTGACCCTGATCCCCATCTCGGCCGCGGGGTTCGGGGGCCGGGGCGGGGTCTTCCGCGTGTCGGCGGCGGGCACCCTGGTGGGGCTGGAGGCCCCGCCGGCCGGCACCCACCTCGAGATCAAGCCGTACGCCATCGGCGGCGCCACCACCGACGTGAACGCGCCACCCGGCCAGGGGGCCCGCCACGGCGGGCTCGGCGTCGACCTGAAGTACGGCGTCACCCAGAACCTGACCGCCGACTTCACCGTCAACACCGACTTCGCCCAGGTCGAGGTGGACGAGCAGCAGGTGAACCTGACCCGCTTCAACCTGTTCTTCCCGGAGAAGCGCGAGTTCTTCCTGGAGGGGCGCGGCATCTTCGACTTCGCGCGGGGGAGCTTCCGGACCGCCCGCAGCCTGCGGCGGGGCAGCGTGCTCGGCGGCGGCGACGCGCCGACCCTGTTCTACAGCCGCCGCATCGGGCTGGAGGGCGGCGAGGTGGTGCCGATCCTCGGCGGCGGACGCCTGACCGGCAAGGTCGGCGCGTTCGACGTGGGGGCCCTGAACATCCAGACCGGCGAGCTGGCGACCCAAGCCGGCGGCGAGACCTTCCTCGACGCCGCCTCCACCAACTTCACGGTGCTGCGGTTGAGGCGCGACCTGTTGCGGCGCAGCAGCGTGGGCGCCCTCCTGACGAGCCGGTCGGTCTCGCGCGACGGGACCGGCACGAACCAGGCCTTCGGGGCCGACGCCAGCTTCTCGTTCTTCGACAGCGTCAACTTCCTCGGCTACTACGCCCGCACCCGCACCACCGGGGTGACGGCCCGCGACGCCAGCTACCAGGCGCGGTTCGACTACGGCGCCGACCGCTACGGCCTCGAGCTCGACCACCTCGTGGTCGAGGACGACTTCCGCCCCGAGGTGGGGTTCGTGCGGCGCGACAACTTCCGGCGCACGTCGGTCTCGGGCCGCTTCAGCCCGCGGCCGCGGTCCATCGAGTCGGTGCGCCAGTTCGTCCTCGAGGCCAGCCTCGACTACTTCCTCACCGCCGACACCGGCCTGCTCGAGACCCGCCAGCAGCAGGTCGCGATGCAGACCGAGCTCGAGAACAGCGACCAGTTCGGGGTGCGGGTGAGCGACAGCCACGAGCTGCTGCGGAGGCCGTTCAGGCCGAGCGGGGGAAGCGTGGCGATTCCCGTCGGCGGCTACGACTTCACCGACGTGCGGCTCACCTACGCGCTCGGCCCGCAACGGCTGCTGAACGGACGCGTGGAGGTGGCGACGGGCGGCTACTTCGACGGGAAGCTCACCTCCGTCGACCTCAGCCGCGGGCGCGTCGACCTGTCGCCGCGCCTGTCCGCCGAGCCCAGCGTCTCGTTCAACTGGCTCGACCTGCCGGGCGGATCGTTCCGCACCGACCTGCTGCTCGGGCGCCTCAACTACACCTTCTCGCCCCGGATGTTCGTGAGCGGCCTGTTCCAGTACAACTCCACCAACGACACCCTCGGCACCAACCTTCGGCTGCGGTGGGAGTACTCGCCGGGAAGCGAGCTGTTCGTCGTCTACACCGAGGAGCAGGACATCGACCCGCTGCGGCCCGACCGCTACGCCGAGCTCCGCAACCGGGGGTTCGTCGTCAAGGTCACCCGGCTGTTCAGGTAGACGGATTCGCGGCAAGCGGGGGTGCCGGCCGCCCTCGGCGCGGAGCCAGTACGGGTACGGCCGGTGCGCGGCAGCCCCGGCAATCACGAGCTGGCCGTGCTCGAAGTGGTCAATCCGGGCGGGGCAGGACAGACTGCCGGGACGTACCGTCGCTCATCCGGCGGACCGAGGCGCTGGTGTGCGCGATCGGTATCGACGCCGGCGCACCGCAACCCCTTGAGAGAATCCGGGGAAGAGGGATGGGCGGGCGCACGCTCCGAGAGCTGACCAGCGAAGCGGCGGAAGGACCGAGATCGTCCTCGACGCCGAGGGCGGACGACGCTTCTACCCCACGGTTTGGGCGTCCACCATCCGGACCTCGGCGACGAGCGGCGTGTTGGGGGGCGCCGAGGTGAACGCGGCGCCCCCCGCGTTCACGTAACCGGCGGGAACGACGAGTCGGCGCAATCCCCCGATCCGCATGCCCACGAGGCCCTCGTCGAACGCGGGGTTGACCTGGTTGGCCCCGAGGAAGAACGTGTAGCCGTTGCGGGACCCGATCTCACGCCCCTTGCTGTCGGCCTGCTCCGAATCGTAGGCCCACATCACGTAGTCGATCACGACCCGGTCGCCGACCACCGCCTCCCGCCCGGCGCCGATCTCGAGCTCGTACACCTGCAGGAAGAGAACATCGGTGGGCAGGAAGGGGTTCGAGGTGCAGCCGTTCACCCCGAGCAGCGCCAGCGCCAGCGCACCGACCATGGCCGCGCCTCGTCGAATCGTCGTGCCCATTCGCTCCCGTCCCCCTCACGCCGAGCCGCACATCGCAGACTTCTCCACCTCCGATTGTTTCACGGGCGGCGAGGCCGGCGCGACCCCGGCGTGCCGTGGTGGAACCTGGCGTTGCACCGCGCCCGGGGATGCCGGCGGACCCGCGGCGACCGGCCGGCGAGGCGAAGGGAGGGCGCCCGGCCGGCGCCGGTGATAAGCTGACCGCATGCGGATCAGGTTCCGGAGCGCCGCACCGATGCTGGCCGGCGCAGCCCTCGTCGCCCTCGGGATGGCGACGGCCGCGGCGGCCCGGGCAGGTACCCCGCAGGACTCGGACGAAGAGGGGCCGGGTCGCCCGCCGCTGTATCAGGAGCTGCGCGAGGCGGAGGTTTCCTACGCGGGGGAGATTCGCGGCGGCCGCTTCCGGGTGGACCGCTTCGAGCTGGAGCTGGAGGAAGGGCGGCTGTATCTGGCCCCCGAGATCGGCGGCCTGGTCACGGCTGCGGTCTTCGTCGGCGACGGCCGGCTGCTCGGCTATCCTCCGGACGCGGTCGAGCACCACCAGCTCGAGCGGTTCTCGGACGAGCACCAGGTCGACGAGGCCTTCGACCGTCTCGTCCTGTGGAGCGGCGACGACGCCGCCGAGCGACTTCGCGCGCTCGCCGCCCCCGCCCGCGAGCGCCGGCGCGACACCGAGCGCGCCAACCGGCTGCTGAGGGACCGGCGGCGCCGGCTGCTGGAAGAGCGGAACTTCAACCCCGAGAGCCGGATACTCCACGACCTGTGGCGGCGGGAGACGGGCACGCTGCCGACCGGCCGCGCCTACCGGCTCGTCGAGCTCGACAGCAAGGACCACGGTTGGCTGACCCTCGCGGTCGAGCCCCACGACCCGGAAGAGGTGGTCCTGTACCGCCACGACGACCGGCGCGGGGTGTCCGACACCTGGATGCGCCTCGACGCCCTGACCGACTACGGGCCCGGGTACGCGGACCGCGCGTTCGAGCCGTTCCCGGTCGACCCGGACACCCTCGACGACGACGAAGCGACGGGCGTGGCCCTGGGGCTGCCCCCGCGGCCCGTCGCCCCCGACCGGGAGGGCTGGACGCCGCGGGCGCGGGTTCCGCGCACCGAGGTCGACATCGCCCTCGACGGGGACGGCGACGTCCGCGCGACCGCGGCCCTCCTCATCGAGCCGCTGGCGCCGACGCGGGGGCTCCGGCTGCAGATCAGCATGATGCTCGAGGTCACCGACGTCCGGTGGCGCGCCGATCCGACCGATCGACCGGCCGAGGCGAGCCTGCTCTCGGCCGAGGCCCCCGACCCCGACGCGGATCCCGAGGAACCGACCGCCCTGACCGGCGAGCGGCTCCCCTTCGCGCAGGAGCAAGAGGAACGGACCTTCGAGGACGACCACTTCGAGCCCTGGGTGACGGTGGCGTTGCCCCGCACCGTCGTCGCCGGCGAGCCGTTCGTCCTCGAGCTCGCCTACGAGGGACCGCTCGTCGACCGGCTCCGGCAGACCCGCGACTTCGTGCTCCTCGACACCCTGAACTGGTGGCCGCAGCACGCCGACAACCGCACCAGCCGCCTCGAGGCGACCTTCCGGATGCCCGAGCGGTACCGCGTCGCCACCGGCGGGACCCTGCTCGACGAACGCGTCGAGGACGACACCCGCATCCAGCGCTGGGCGACGGACGGGCCGGTCGGCAGCATGGCCTTCCACTACGGCGAGTTCGAGGTGGCCGAGGTCGAGCGCCCGGAAGGCCCCGCCATCTCCATCTACGCCGACCCCAACCACCGCGGGTTCGCGCCGGACAGCCGGGAGAGGACCATCGCCGACGTCACCGGCGCCATCGAGCTCCTCGCCGAGTACTTCGGACCGTTCCCCTACCCGGCGCTGCTCGTCACCGAGACCGAGACCACGAGCGGGCAGGCGTTTCCCGGCCTGCTGTTCCTGTCGTATCAGGCTTTCGGGAACATGCACACGGGAGAGGCGGAGGCGTTTCGGGCCCACGAGGTGGCCCACCAGTGGTGGGGCGCCGGCGTCGACTGGTGGCGGGACTACCGCGACCAGTGGATGGCGGAGGGCTTCTCCAACTACGCGGCCGCCCTCTACGCGCTGCACGGCCTCGACGACCCCGACCAGTTCGCGGACATGATCGACGCGTGGCGCCTCGACGTGCTGCGGGAGGGACAGGTCGGCCAGGGCATCGGGCTCCGGCACTACGGCTTCCGCCCCGAGGCGCTGCGGTGGGCCGAGGGGCACGAGGCGGGCCCCCTCGCCGTCGGCTATCGGCTCACTTCGACCAAGCCGCGCTTCGGCGCGAGCATCGACCACCGCATCCTGATCTACGAGAAGGGCGCCTACGTGCTCCACATGCTGCGGTCGATGCTGCTCGACCCGGAAACCGGCGATGACAGCCGGTTCCGCGAGCTGATGCGCGGCTACGCCACCGCCCACCTGGGGCGCGAAATGTCCACGCGCTCGTTCGAGGACGCGGTGACCGAGGCGTTCGGCGAGCCGATGGGCTGGTTCTTCGATCAATGGGTGTACGGCGTCGACGTCCCCACCTACCGGGCGAACCTCTACGCCACGCCGGTGGTCGACCAGCCGGCGCCGTTCGTGCTCCACGGCCGCATCCGCCAGGAGGACGTGCCGGACGGATTCCGGATGCCGGTGCCCATCCGGCTGACGTTCGACGACCGCCCGCCGATCGTCCGCCACGTCCTCGTGGACGCCCCCGAGGTCGCCGTCGAGCTGCCGCTGCCGGCCCGCCCCGCCGACATCGAGTTCAACGCCGGGCACGCGGTGCTCGCCCGGGTGCGCTGAACGTCCCGAGCGCCCCCGTGTCGGGCCGATGAACAGACACGAGCTCCTCTCCCGCATATCGACAGACCCCGCCATCTGCTTCGGCAGGCCCTGCATCCGCGGACACCGCATCTGGGTGTCCCTGGTGCTCGACCTGCTGGCTGACGGGTGGACGGTCCAGCAGCTTCTCGAGCAGTACCCGGGCATCGAAGACGCCGACGTCCTCGCCTGCATCGCATACGGCGCGGAGAGGTCGCGCGAACGCCACGCGGACGTACCGCTTCTGCCCCGAGAAGACGGCCGCGCCGGCCCGATCCGGGGCCCGGGTATTGACAACCGGCGGTAGCCGGCCGAAGATCGCTTGATCGTGCGTGACGTGCAGGCGGCCAAGGCCTTCGTCGACAAGCACCGGCGGCGGCGCCAGAGCAACAAGGTGCTGCACGGCCACCCGTCCCCCGTGCACTGGGGCGAGCAGGACGTCCCCATGGACGCCGTGCTTCGGGCTCGGGAACGCACGAACCGCGAGATACCCAAGCGCGTCAACCTCTACGTCGGCACGCCGTACTGCCTGCCCACCGACCCTGACCGGTGCGGCTTCTGTCTGTTTCCGACCGAGATCTACACCGGCCAGCGGCAGCTCGACGAGTACCTGGAGCATCTCGAGCGCGAGGGCGACCTGTTCCGCGACCACTTCGCGGGGGCCGAGCTAGCCAGCATCTACTTCGGCGGGGGGACGTCGAACCTCTACAAGCCCCACCAGTACGCGCGGCTGATGGAGATCGTGGGCGGCGTCTTCGACATCCCCTCCGACATCGAGATCACCCTCGAGGGCATCCCCCAGACCTTCAGCCACGACAAGCTGCTCGCCATGAAGCAGTGCGGCATGAACCGCATCAGCATGGGGGTGCAGCAGCTCGACGAGGAGCTGATCAAGGCGAGCGGCCGCCGCCAGCGGGCCGACCAGGTGTTCCGCACCCTGGAGTCGTGCCAGGAGCTCGACCTGCCCATCAGCGTCGACCTCATCTTCGGCTGGCCCAACCAGACCATCGAGCAGATGGTGCGCGACCTCGAGGCGGTGGCGGCCACCCGGGTCGCGCACATCACCCACTACGAGCTGAACGTCGCCGGGCGCACCGACTTCGCCCGCAACCGCCGGGGCGAGCTGCCCTCCCAGGAGGAGAACCTGGAGATGTACCGCGCCGGCAAGGCCGTGCTCGAGGCCTGCGGCTACGCCCAGGTGACCCCCTACGACTTCGAGCGGCGCGACTCGGCCGTGCCGAGCTCGTACCTCTACGAAGAGCTGTTCCGCAAGCCGTTCGCGTCGACCGGGAACGGCCCCATCGGGTTCGACGCCTGGGGCTGGGGCTACGCCGGCATCTCGTTCTTCTTCGGCACCCCGCAGTCGCCGGGGTGGGCGTTCATGAACCACGTGCGGGTGGACGACTACTTCCGCTGCATCCGCGAACAACGCTATCCGGTGATGCGGGGCTACCACTACACGCCGGCCGACCTGCGGCTCCACCTCCTCTTCCAGGAGATGCAGGGGCTCGCGGTCGACCGCGGCGCCTACCGCGAGCTGCTCGGCCACGACGTCGTCGACGAGCACGCGGTGGTGTGGCGGGCGCTCGACGAGATCGGGTGGGTCACGGTCGCGGACGACGCGGTGCGGGTGCACGAGGACGGCGTCTTCTACCTGCCGCTGATCCAGAACATGCTCGCCCACGACCGGCTCGAGGAGATGCGCAGGCAGCCGCCCGCGCCGTCCGACGCGCCGTCCGCGGTCGCCAGCGGGCCCGCGGACGCGCCGGCGCACGCCTGACGTCCCGCGGCTCCTGCCGCCAAAGAAGGGTTCACCCGCGCCGCCCCCGCTTCCCGCTTCCATGCCGCGACTCCCCGACCGGGCGCACACACCGGTCGGGCAGCGAACGACCGGGAGGTTGGCGTGCCAGCGGTTCTCGAAGCTCGGATGGCGGCCCTCGTGGAGGCAATGGCGACCGCACCGGGTCTGTCGCTCGCGGTGGAGTGCGCCGCCGCCGCAAGGCAGCGGCCCGCGTCTACAGCGTAAGACTCTCCAGTCGCAGCAAACGCATGACCGGCTCGGCGGAGTCGCGCGAGGCGGCCAGGTCGACCTCGAGCTCCGCCACCCAGTCGTTGTGCCCCTCCGTGTCCACCAGCATCTGCTCCACCCGCCACGTCGCGCCGTCGTCCGACGGCCGCGTGACGGTGTGCCGCCGGTTGCGGCCCTCGGGGTCCAGCCGCAGGCCGCCGTGCTCCGCCGCGAATGCCTCGCGCGCCGCCGCCAACCGCTCGGCCGTCCATGTCTCTCCGGCCCTGTCGAGCGCGCTGTCGAGGGCCTCGAGCGCGGCCTCGTCGTCGCCGGTCGACCAGGCGCGCAGCAGCGCGAACGCGCGCGCGCGGATGGCCGCCGTGAACGCGCGCGCGTCGCGCGTCACGTCGGGCGGCTCGCCGCGGCCGGGCACCGCCGGTTCGGGCGCGTCGGTGGGCGCGGGCTGGAAGCCGGCGTCGCGCATCCGCTCCCACTCCTCGATCAGGCTCGAGTCGACCCGGCGCACGAGGTCGCGGAGATAGAGCTCCATCTCGACCACCTCGTCGGTCTTCATGCCGTCGGGCACCGTCTGCCGCAGCACCTTGTAGACGCTGGCGAGGTGCCGCAGCAGCAGGCCCTCCATGCGTTCGAGGCCGTACTCCCGGACGTAGTCGGCGAACGAGAGCCAGGTCTCGAACATCTCCCGGGCGATGGACTTGGGCCGCACGTTCTCCTCGCCGACCCACGGGTGCCGGTCGGCGAAGTCGTTGAACGTCGCGTAAACGAAGTCGGCGATCGGCTTGGGGTGCTCGAGCTTCTCGAGCTCCGCCATGCGCTCCTCGTAGTCCACGCCCGCCGCCTTCATCTCGGCCACCGCCGCGTCCTTCAGCTTCGCGAGCTGCCGGCGCAGGATGGCGGCCGGGTTCTCCAGGATGCTCTCCACCAGCGTGAGCAGATCGAGCGCGTGGCCCTCGGCGTCGGGGTCGAGCAGCGGAATCGTCTCGATGAGGTACAGCGACAGCGTCTGGTCCATCGAGAAGTCGTCCTGGAGGTCGACGTTCACCCGCACCCGCGATCCCTCGGGGGTGCGGGGCACGATCTCGACGACCTTGCGCGCGACCAGGGCGCGGAAGAGCTGCCAGCCGCGGCGGCGGTGCGCGCGCTTCGCGCCGTCCGACTCGTGGCTGTCGCGCACGAGCTGCCGCATCGCCGCGCAGCCGTCGCCGCGGCGCGACAGCACGTTGAGCAGCATGCCGTGCGAGACCGCGAAGCGCGATCTCAGCCGCTCGGGGCGCGCGCGGACAAGTCGCTCGAACGTCTGCCCGTCCCACGGCGCGAAGTTGCCGCGCGGCGGCTGGCGGCGGACGAACTTCTTGCCGGACTTCGCCTTCTCGGCCAGCCGCCGGTTCTCGATGACGTGCTCGGGGGCCTGGGCCACCACGTAGCCGCGCTCATCGAAGCCCTTGCGTCCGGCGCGGCCAGAGATCTGGTGGAAGTCGCGGGCCGAGAGCACCGCCGTCTTCTCGCCGTCGTACTTCGAGAGGCGGCTGAAGAGCACGGTGCGGATGGGCACGTTGACGCCGACCCCCAGCGTGTCGGTGCCGCAGATGACCTTGAGCAGGCCGCGCTGGGCGAGCTGCTCGGCGAGCACGCGGTACCGGGGCAGCAGGCCCGCGTGGTGGATGCCGATGCCGTGCTTCAGCCAGGTGCGGACGCGGGGGCCGTAGGGCGTCGAGAAGCGCACGTCCTCGATGGCGGCGGCCAGGGCCTGCTTCTCGGGGCGCGTCGCGATCGGCAGGCTCGTGAAGCTCTGGGCGCTCGCGCCGGCGTCCTTCTGCGTGAAGTGGACCACGTAGACGGGCACCCGGTCCGCCTCGACCAGCCGTTCCACCGCCCGCGCGAGCGGCTCCTCGGAATAGGCGTACTCCAGCGGCACCGGCCGCTCGCTCGAGGTGACGGCGGCCGTCGGCCGGCCGGTGCGCCGCGTCAGCTCCTCCTCGAAGAACGTCACGTCGCCGAGCGTCGCCGACATCAGCAGGAAGCGGGTCTGCGGCAGGGTCAGCAGCGGCGCCTGCCACGCCACCCCGCGGTCCCGGTCGGCGTACCAGTGGAACTCGTCCATCACCACGTCGTCGACCGCCGCCCCCTCCCCCTCGCGGAGGGCCATGTTGGCGAGGATCTCGGCCGTGCAGCACAGCAGCGGGGCGTCGCGGTTGACGGTGGCGTCGCCGGTGGCGAGCCCCACGTTCTCGGGCCCGAACTCGCGGCACAGGGCCATCCACTTCTCGTTGACCAGGGCCTTGATGGGACAGGTGTAGACCGACCGCCGCCCGCGGGCGAGCGATGCGAAGTGCAGCGCGAACGCGGCCAGCGACTTGCCCGAGCCGGTCGGCGTGTTCAGGATGACGTGCTGGTCCTCGAGCAGGGCGAGAATCGCCTCCTCCTGGGCGGGATAGAGGGTCAGGCCCAGGCGGTCGACGTAGTCGAGGAAGCGGTCGAGCAGGTCGTCGCTCGACGCCTCGCCGGGCGGCAGCAGGTCGAACAGGGGCGCGGTCATGCCGGAGATTGTCGCCCCACCGCGCCCGTCGCGCCAGCGGAACGTCCGACCAGCGCATCATCCAGGCGGTCTCACTCGTAGGATCCCGCAGGAGCCGACACATCGCCGGAGACCGCGCCGATGCTTGCCCTGTTCCGACGTTTCGCCGCACGCTTCGCCCTCACGCTGTCCCTGGTCGTGCTGGAGGCCGCGGGCTGGACCCTGTTTCCGCTGGTCATCGGCCGGGCCGTCGACGGCGTGCTCGCCGACTCGCGGCAGGGCCTCTACGAGCTCGCCGGGCTCGGCATCGCGGCCATGGCCATCGCGATAGCCCGCCGGCTCGTCGACAGCCGGGCCTACGCCCGGATCTACGCGCGGCTGGGCGAGGAGCTGGTCGACCGCCAGGCCGAGAGCACGTCGACGAGGACGGCGCGTCTGGGCATGCTCTGGGAGATCGTCGAGTTCTTCGAGAACTCGCTCCCCAACCTCGTCACCAGCGTCATCCGCCTCGCCGGCACCGTCCTCATCCTGTCGGCCCTGAATCGACCGGTGTTCCTCGGCTGTCTCGCCGTCGCCGCCGCCACCGTCGTCCTCTACGCGCTGACCGGGAGACTGACCACCCGCTACAACGAAGGCCTCAACGACGAGCACGAGCGCGAGGTCGACGCCGTCGAGAGCGGCGACCCCGCCCGCGTCGGCCGCCACCTGCGCGAGATGATGCGCTGGAACATCAAGCTCTCCGACCTCGAGGCCGCCACCTTCGGCATCGTCTGGGTGCTGATGGTGGGGCTGCTGGTCTTCTCGGTGGCGCAGGCGGCGGAGCAGACCGTCGAGTACGGCATGGTGATCGCCGTCGTCATGTACGTCTTCGAGTTCGCCGAGTCGGTGACCCTGCTCCCCTTCTACTACCAGCAGTGGCTCCGCCTGCGCGAGATCTCGGGGCGGCTGACCGCCATCACCGCGGCGGCCTGACAGGGCGCGCCGAGCGGCAGCGTCGAGATTCCCCGGAAACGGAGTTGACTCGCAATGAACCTGAGAGACGGATTGGCTGCAATCACATTGGATGCGGAGCACCATCCGCTAGCCGTGCAGGCGGTCCTGCTTCCCTTCACCCAATGGCTTCCCGAGGGGTCGGGGAACTCGTCCCGGCGGCGTCTTGCCGCGGCACGCGCCCGGCGCTACGATGGGAGGCATGACGGTCGCGAATGCGGCGCCGACCGCGCCGCCCACGTCGCCGGAGGCGCTGCACGCCCTCCTGCGCGAGATCCTGCCGCCCCAGGGCGCCTGGAACGACGAGGAGTACCTGTGGCTCACGGACAGGTGCAAGCGCCTGGTCGAGTTCACCGACGGCCGCATCGAAGAGCTGCCGATGCCGACGTTCACCCACCAGGCGATCCTCGCCCTTCTCTATCGCCTGTTCCACGCGCATCTCGAGCCGCAAGGGGGTGTCGTGCTGTTCGCCGCGTTGCGGCTGCGCATCCGCGAGGGCAAGTTCCGCGAACCCGACCTGCTGCTGCTCCGCGACCGCTCGGATGCCCGCTGCCGGGACCGCTACTGGCTGGGTGCGGATCTGGTAGCCGAAGTCGTCAGCCCGGACGACCCGGATCGGGACTTGGTCGTCAAGCGCGCCGACTATGCGGAGGCGGGCATTCCCGAGTACTGGATCGTCGACCCCCGCAACGAGACGATCACCGTGCTCGCGCTCGAAGGGAACGGATACGTCGAGCACGGCGTGTGCGCACGCGGCGAAACGGCGACCTCGCGGCTGCTGGCCGGATTCACCGTCGACGTGACGGCCGTGTTCGACGCCCCCGCGTCCGGCCCCTGACTTGGGGGCGGACGGTCCCGCGCAGGAGGCCCGTCGTCTCCCGCGCGCCCTCGAAAACGCTCTCGCCGCGTCCGCATGCGGTCGGGACCGGATGCCCTTACCGGTGCCGTAGAGCCTCCATCGGGTCGATGCGCGCCGCCCGGTGCGCAGGGACGAGCCCGGCCGCCAGGGCCACAAGGGCCAGGGCCAGCGCTGCGGCGGCGATGACCGCGGGCGGCAGGCCGTCGACTTCGTAGAGCAGCGATTGCGCCGCGTGGGCAAGGCCGAGCGCGGCGGCGAGACCGACGGCGCCGCCCGCGAGGGTCATGCGCCCGACCCGGCCGAGCACCATCGCGCGCAGCCGCGCCGCGTCGGCGCCGAGGGCCATGCGCAGGCCGATCTCGCGCGTGCGCTGCGCCACCGCGTAGGCGAGCACGCCGTAGATCCCTGTCGCCGCCAGCAGTGTCGCGAGCCCCGCGAAGGCGAGCGACAGAAGCGAGATCATGCGATCGCCGGACACGTTGTCGCGCACCTGGCTCGGCAGCGTCGTGAGCCGGGTCACCGGCAGGTTCGGATCGAGCTCGGCCATCAGCGCGGGAATCATCCGAAGGAATCCGTCCGGCGGCCGCGCGGTCCGGACATAGAAGGTCAGGCTGCCGAGTCCCGCCCGCTGGCGCGACGGCAAGTAGTGGATCGGCTGATCTTGGCTCTTGACGTTGTCGTACCCGGCATCCGCAACGACCCCGACGATCTCCATGTCGAGCTCGGTGCCGCGACCACCCTGCCCCATCCGTCTCCCCACCACGTCCCGCCCGAGGCCGAGCATGCGCACGAACGCCTCGTTGACGATCGCAACCCTCGGCGCTCCGTCGGCGTCCGAGGCCGTGAACGTCCGGCCGGCCAGCAGCGGTATGCCGAGGGTCCTGAAGAAACCAGGGGCGACCGCGTTGTAGTACGTGAAGGGGGCTGTTTCGGACTCGGGCTCGAATCCCTCGACCATCACGTTGCTGCCCCAACTGTTGTCGGTGAACAACCCGACCAACGCCGCGCTGACGCCGGTGACGCCCGGCTGCGCGGCGAGCCTGTCCTGGACCCGCTCGAACAGGGCCTGCGCCTGCCGGGGCGTGTAGCCGCCGAGCTCGGGCGAAAGCCGGAACGCCACGACGTTGTCGGTTCGGATGCCGAGGTCGACCCGGTTGACGTTGCGCAGGCTCTGGATGAACAGTCCCGCCGCCACCAGCAGCGTCATCGCGAGGGCGAACTGGGCCGTCACCAGCCCGTCACGGAAACGGACCGCCGCCCTGGCTCCCGCCGGCTGGCCGGCATCGTCCTTCAGCGACTCGACCAGCTCGACGCGCGTGGTGCGCAGGGCCGGGTAGATTCCAAAGAGGATGCCCGTCCCGAGCGACAACGCCCCGGCGAAGAGCACCACGGCGGGCTCCATCGTCGACGGCATGCCGAGCGCCACGGCCGGCAGGAACAGTCCGAGGGCGCGCAGCGTCCAATGTCCGATAACCAGTCCGACGGCGCCGCCCAGAAAGGCGAGCAGGCACGATTCCGTCAGAAGCTGGACAATCAGGTGCCGCCGCGTCGCCCCGATCGACAAGCGAACCGCCATCTCGGACGCCCGCGCAGACAATCGCGCAAGCAGCAGGTTCGCGACGTTGGCGCAGGCGATGAGCACGACGATGCCGGTCACTGCGAAGAGAAGCAGGAGCGACGGGGTGATCTGCTCGTCAAGGGAGCTCTGCCCCCGTCGCCCATCGCTGATCAGGATCGGCTTGGCGACGAACTCCGCCAGTCGACGGTCGCTGAAGCCGCGGTGCAGGGGGGCTTCCACCTCCGTCAGGATGCTCCGGTACAGCGGCGACAGCGCCGCTCGCGCCTGGACCATCGAGACATCCGGCTCGAGGCGGGCGAACAGGTACGCCCAGTAGCTTCGGCGGTTCTCGAACCCGCCGTCGCCCGGGGACAACACGCCCCGCATGGCGATCGGCACGAAGATCAGCGGCCGCAGGCCGAACGTCGTGCCCTCGAAGCCCGCCGGGGCCACGCCGACGATGGTCAGCGGCTGACCGTTGACGACCAGGGCGTCACCGATCACGCCGGGTTCGCCTCCGAGCTCGGCCTGCCAGAACGCGTGGCTGAGGACCGCGATGGGATGCGCGCCGATCGGCGCGTCGACCTCCGGACCCGGCAGCCGCCCCGCCGCCGGCGCAAGACCCAGAACGGGAAAGTACGATCCGGAGACCAGCAGGCCCTGCCCCTCGATGGTCCGACCGCCGTAGCCGACGTGGACGCCGAAGTTGCGGTGCGCGGCGATGTCGGTGAACACGTCCTGCCCGCGCTGCAGGTCGCGGAACATCGGGTAGCTGAAGATCCCGTCGAACCCGCCCGCCGGACCGACGGTGGTGGATCCCGGCTTGGGCGGGGGGGCCTCGAGATTGACCAGGCGCTCGGGCTCCACGACCGGCAGCGGACGGAGCAGCACCTGGTTGAAGACGGAGAAGATCGCCGCGTTCGGCCCGATGCCGAGGGCCAGCGACAAGACTGCCACGCAGGTGACGACCGGCGTCCTGAGCAGCATGCGGAACCCGACTCGGACGTTGGTCATCGTCTGGTCCAGCTCATCGGCGAGCCGCAGGCCGCGCGCCCGCCGGCAGTCGTCCTTCGCACCCTCGATGCTGCCGAACCGCACCCGCGCGCGGCGCGCGGCCTCGCGCCTGGGCAGCCCGGCGCGCACGAGGTCCTCCGTGCAGGCCTCGAGGTGAAACCGCACCTCTTCGTCGAGCACGCCTTCGAAGCGGTCCCGCCGGGTCCATGCCTTCAACAGCGAAAGCAGGCGCGAGAACATCCTCGTCTCCACACGGAATCTACCGGTGCCGGAGCGCTTCCATCGGATCCACGCGCGCCGCCCGATGCGCGGGGACGAGCCCGGCCGCCAGGGCCACGGCGGCCAGTCCCGCCACCACGACGGCGACGATGGCGAACGGCAGACCCTCGATCTCGTAGAGCACGGATTGCACCGCGCGGCCGACCCCGAGCGCCGCCGCCAGCCCGAGCGCGCCGCCGACCATGGTCATGCGCCCGACCTGGCCGAGCACCATCGCGCGCAGCCGCGCCGCGTCGGCGCCGAGGGCCATGCGCAGGCCGATCTCGCGCGTGCGCTGCGCCACCGCGTAGGCGAGCACGCCGTAGAGCCCCACCGCGGCGAGGAGCGTCGCCAGAGCCGCGAAGGACGCCAGCAACCCCGCCGCCATGCGATCGTCCGTGGTGTTCATCTCGGCCGCCCGGGACAAGGGCATGGGAAACGCCGCCGGCAGGTTCGGATCGACTGCGGCGACGACGGCGGGAATGGACCGCACCACCGCATCGGACCCTGCCGAGCTTCGGACGTAGAACCAGAGACCGCCGATCTCCTCTTCCTGGCGATACGGGACGAAGACGACGGGCGGCGTATCAGCGTTCCGCAGCCGGCGCCGCACGCTGCCGACGAGCCCGACGATCTCGATGTCGAGCTCGGCTTCGGGACCGCCGCGCCCGATGCGTCGCCCCACCGCATCGCGCCCGAGATCGAACTTGCGTGCGAACGACTCGTTCACGATCGCGACCCTCGACGACTCCAGCGTGTCCGCTGTCGAGAACGTGCGGCCGGAGAGCAGGGGGATGCCGAGGGTACGGAAGTAGTCGTTCCCGATCCGCTCCAGCCGCGTCGTACGATCCGTGTCCGGCCCCGACTCGACCCCCTCGACCCTTACTTCGGCGGGCGCGCCGGGGCCTCCGTCGAGCAGGAGGCGCGAGGCCGCGGTAACGCCGATCACGCCGGGCTGCGCCGACAGACGTTCGCGGATGCGTTCGTACGCGGCCCGACTGCGCACGGGGCCGTGGCCGTTCAACTCGGGCTGCACGAGGAACGTCGCCACGTCGTCCGTACGGAACCCCGGGTCGACGCGATCCACGTTGTGCAGGTTCAGGATGAAGAGCCCGCCCACCGCGAGCAGCGTCGTCGCCAGGGCGAGCTGGGCCACGACCAGGCCGTGGCGGAAGCGCGTCGCGGAGTGGGCGCCGCCCGACCGGTCGGCGACGTCCTTCATCGCGGCGAGGGGGTCCCCACGGGTGGCGTAGAGCGCGGGGAGAATGCCGAAGGCGACCGCGGTCGCCAGCGAGACGGCGGCGGTGAACAGCACGACGTACGGGTCGAGCGTCGCCCGAAGGAGGTCCGCGACGAGGGGAGGCACGAGCGTCCAGACGAGACGCAGCGTCCAGTGGGCTGCGACCAGCCCGGCCGCACCCGCCAGCACCGCGAGGAGGCAGGACTCGGTCAGGAGCTGCGCCAGCAGGTGCCGGCGCGACGCGCCCAGCGCGAGCCGCACCGCCATCTCGCCGGTTCGGGCCGCCGACCGGGCCAGCAGCAGATTGACGACGTTGGCGCACGCGATCAGGAGCACGGCGGCGGCAATCCCGAAGAGGAAGAACAGGGCCGTACGCTGCCCGCCCCTGCTCCGGCTGTCGTGCCACGCGCTCTGCCCCTGCCATCCCGCTCTGACATGCAGTGGTTTGTCGAGGAACCGGGCCGTCTCCGGCGCGCTCATGCCCGTCTGCAGTGGCGCTTCGACCTCGGCCAGGATGCTCCGGTACAGGGGATCGAGGGCCGCGCCCGCCTGGTCGATGGACACGCCGGGCGCCAGGCGCGCGAAGAGGTAGGTCCAATACGCGCGCCGATCATGGAACTGGCCGTCCCCTTCATGAGAGATCAGGCCGTGCATGGCAATCGGCACGAAGAACTCGATCGGCATGCCGAACGTCGTGCCGCGGAACCCCGCCGGCGTCACGCCGACGATGGTCAGCGACCGGCCGTTCACGACGAGTACGTCCCCGATCACGTGCGGCGATCCCTCCAGCTCGGATTGCCAGAAGTCGTGGGTCAGGACAACCACCGGATGCCCGCCGATCGCCTCGTCGACCTCGGGGCCGAACAACCGGCCGGTGGCCGGCCGCAGTCCCAGCGCCGGGAAGTACGAGCCCGAGACCTGCGTGCCCCGGACAGTGACGGCCCGGCCCCGATAGGCAACGTTGGCGACGAGGCCCTTGTGCGCCGCGAGCGCGGAGAAGACCGTCTGTCCGCGCTCGAGGTCGCGGAACATCGGGTAGCTGAAGACGTGGTCGCATCCGCCGGCGTTGTCGCTGCGGCAGGACCCCGGCTTCGGTCCCGGGCTCTCGAGGTTGACGAGGCCCTCGGGCTCGACGACGGGCAGGGGGCGCAGGAGGAGCTGGCTGTAGAGGGAGAAGGTCGCCGCGTTGGCCCCGATGCCGAGGGCCAGCGACACGATCGCCACGCCGGTGACGAGCGGGGTCTTGAACAGCATGCGGAACCCGAGTCGGATGTTGGTCATCGTCCGCTCCAGCTCGTCGGCGAGGCGCAGGCCGCGCGCCCGCCGGCACTCGTCCTTGGCGCGCTCGATGCTGCCGAACTGCACCCGCGCGCGGCGCGCGGCTTCGCGCCTCGGCACCCCGGCGCGCACCAGCTCGTCGGTGCAGGCTTCCAGGTGAAACCGCACCTCTTCGTCGAGCACGTCTTCGAAGCGGTCCCGCCGGGTCCACGCGGCCAGGAACGACCGCAGGCGCGCGAGCACGTCACGCCTCCCCGGAGGTGGCCTGGAGGGCGGCGGCCATGGCCGCGGCGAGCCGTTCCCAGCCCGCCGTCGCGTCCTCGAGCCGCTGCCGCCCGGCGTCGGTGAGGCGGTAGTACTTGGCGCGGCGCCGGTTCTCGCTCTCGCCCCATTCCGCCTTGATGAGCTCCTGGTGCTCGAGCCGGTAGAGGGCCGGATAGAGCGAGCCCTGCGGCACGTCGAGGGCCTCTCCCGAGATTTGCCGGATGCGGAGCAGCACCCCGTAGCCGTGCAGGCGGTCCAGCGAGACAGCCTTGAGGATCAGGAGGTCGAGGGTGCCGGGGAGCAGGGCGGCGGACCTGGTAGTGTCCATGCTGTCTCCTGGCGTATCTAGAGGACGCTATCATCTCTCTCCTAGTTCTGCAAAGAGGACCCGTTTTCCGTCCTTTTGCGTCGCCTCCGAACCGGGCAGGATCAGCTTGCGCGTTATGCTGATTGCATGCAATCATCGCAAGGTGCGTGACCGGCGAGGGGCAGCATGGCGAGCATCACGATCCGCAACTTGTCGCCCGAGTCGAAGGCGAAGCTCAGGCGGCGCGCCGAACAACGAGGGTGCAGCCTCGAGGCCCTGGCCCGCTCGATACTCGACCAGGCTGCCGAGGACACCTCCGTCGCGACCGGATTCCCGGATGACCTGATCGCGCTCGTCGAGCCCGGCGACGACATCGAGCCGTTCCTCCGCGAGCACAGACAGCCGCAAGAACCCATCGACCTGTCGTGATTCTGCTCGACACCAACGTCCTGTCGGAACTGACCAGGCCGACGCCGTCAGTCCAGGTCGTCACGTGGCTCGCTGTCAACGAGCCCTCGCTGGCGGTACCGACGATTGCGCTGGCGGAAGTGCGGTACGGGATCTCACGGCTGCCCCAGGGCCGGCGGCGGTCGAGCCTGCTGGATTTCTGGCGGGCGACATGCGAGCGGTTCCGGGGCCGAATCCTGTCGTTCGATCGACGCGCCGCCGAAGCGTACGGAGACATCGCAGCCAGGGCAGAGCGATCAGGCAGACGGCTCAACGTTCAGGACGGCCAGATCGCAGCGATCGCGCTCGTGCATCGAATGCAGGTTGCGACCCGGAACGTCGCCGATTTCGAGCCGTCGGGCGTAGCGCTCGTGAACCCCTGGGACTGACGCCCTGCTCCGCGACCGGGCGGTGGAGACCACTCGCATGCCGCTGAACGCGGGCGACCACTTCGCCGGGCACTTCGACGTCGCCGGCCCCATCGGCGCGGGCGGCATGGGCGAGGTCTACCGGGCCCGCGACACCCGCCTGAACCGCGACGTCGCCCTGAAGATCCTCCCCGACGCCTTCGCGGCCGACCCGGACCGCCTGGGGAGGTTCCAGCGCGAGGCCGAGCTGCTGGCGTCGCTCAACCACCCGAACATCGCGCAGATTCACGGCCTGGAGGAGGACGGCGGCACCCGGGCCCTGGTGCTGGAGCTGGTCGAGGGCCCCACCCTCGAGGAGCGTATTGCCCGGGGGCCGATTCCCCTCGACGAGACCCTGGACATCGCGGCCCGCATCGCCGACGCCCTGGAGGCGGCGCACGGGGCCGGCGTGGTCCACCGCGACCTCAAGCCCGCCAACGTCAAGGTGCGGGACGACGGCGCCGTCAAGGTGCTCGACTTCGGCCTCGCCAAGGCGCTCGAGCCGGGGCCCGCGTCGGGCCCTCCGCACGATTCGCCGACGATGGCGACGGCGGCGACGCAGTTGGGGGTCATCGTGGGGACGGCGGCGTACATGTCGCCGGAGCAGGCGCGGGGCCGGCCCGTCGACCGCCGCGCCGACGTGTGGGCGTTCGGCGCCGTCGTCTACGAGATGCTCACCGGGCGCAAGGCGTTCGAGGGCGACGACGTGACCGGCATCCTCGCCGAGGTCATCAAGACCGAGCCGGCCTGGGCGTCGCTGTCGGCCGACGTGCCGCGGGCGGTGTCGGGCGTGCTGCGCCGCTGCCTCGCCAAGGACCCCGGGGAGCGCCTGCGCGACATCGGCGACGTCCGGCTCGGCCTGCTCGGCGCGTTCGACGACCCCGACCGCCCGGCGGCAGCGCCGCCGCCCACGGCCGGACCCGGGTTGCTCCGCCGCGCGGCGGAGCTGGCCGGCGCCGCGGCGCTGGCTGCCATCGTCGCCGGCCTCGGCGTCCGGGGCCTGCCGGCGCCCGATCCGCCGGTCCCCGACCCCGTGCGGTTCACGCTTCCCGTGACGGAGAATGCGGGCCCGATCCTGGAGCTGTCGCCCGACGGCCGCTATCTCGCGTACATGGAGGGCGACGAGTCCCGCGAGCCTCATCTCAGGGTCCACTCGTTCGCCTCCGGCAACACTCGCGAGGTGGCGCCCACGGAGGTCATCGGCTCTCCGCTGTTCTGGTCTCCGGACGGCCGGTTCGTCGGATTCAGCGACGGGACCACGCTGAAGCGCGTCGACGTCGCCGAGGGCGTGGTGGAGTCCATCGGCGACGGCCTCGGCTTCACGGGCGGAAGCTGGAACGAGGACGACGTCATCGTGTTCGGCAGTCGGACCGGGATCATGCGGGTCTCCGCCGGGGGCGGCACGCCGGCGCCGGTCACGACGGTGGACGAGGCGCGCGGCGAGATCGCCCACGCGTCGCCGCGCTTCCTCCCCGACGACCGCCATTTCATCTACCTGCGCCTGTCGCAGGACCCGGACGTCAATGGCCTCTACGTCGGGACGCTGGACGCCGATCCGGACGCGCAGGATCCGACGCGGCTGCTCGCGACCCCGCGGTCCGTCGCCTACGCGCCGTCGCGGGCCTCGGCGGGGGCCGGCCACCTGCTGTTCATGGAGGACCGCCGTCTGCTCGCGCAACCGTTCGACGACCGACGGCGGCAACTCGCGGGAAGTCCGACGGTGGTGGCCAACGACGTCGGCTACTTCGGCTTCTGGGGGTCGTTCTCGGTGTCGCGCACCGGGACCGTCGCATGGCGGGGCGACGAGACGGCGGGCTCCGTGCAATGGCTCGAGTCGACCGGCGACGAGTGGACGCCCGGCGCGATTCCCGACCTGTACGCACCGAGGAACCCGCGCCTCTCCCCGGACGGACGCCGGCTCGCGCTCGCGGTCGCCGGCGACATCTGGGTGTTCGACCTGGAGGGGCGTCCCGCCATCAGGCTCACCTTCGACGATTTCACCAACGCGAGTCCGCTCTGGACCCCGGACGGGGCCCGCATCGTCTACGAGGCGGACGGGGGGCTCGCGTGGGTGTCGGCCGACGGCGGCGGCCCGCCGGAGCGCCTCGGTCCGAGCGGCCACTTTCATGCGCACGCGTGGTCTCCCGCCGGCGATCTGATTGCCGTCGACGTGAACGCAAGCCGCCTCGTCGAGTTCGCCCCGCGAGAGGTCGCCGAGCCGCGACCGGTCGCGGGCAGCCGCGGCGGCGAGGGGTTCGCGGCGGCTCTCTCACCCGACGGCGACTGGCTGGCCTACACGTCGAATGCGACCGGGCAGGAGGAAGTCTGGGTGCGCGCCTACCCGGGGCCCGCCCCACCCGCGCGCCTGTCTCCCAACGGCGGCATCGAGCCCGTATGGGCGAGAGACGGCCGCACGCTGTACTACCTGGAGGGCCGCGCCGTGATGGCGGTGACCGTCGACACGTCGGCCGGTTTCGAGTTCGGCGCGCCCGTCCGCCTGCTCGAAGACGGATTCCGCATCTACCAGCAGCCGCCCTCGTACGACGTGTCCGTGGACGGGCGCTTCGTCACCCTCCGATCGGAGGCCGTGCCCACGATCTCCGTGCTCCTGAACTGGCCGGGACTGTTCCGGGAGGCGGGCGGCGACTAGCTGCGGCTCAGCAGTGTTCCGGGACCGGCTCCCCCGCTGGCGCGCTCGTCGTCAACGTCGTCGACGGTAAGGACAGTGATCGATATAGATCTGCCAACTGCACCCAGGCACGACCCGCTCTCTACCGTCTCCGAGCGTGCCGCGTGGCAAGGTTATTCCCGTCACTGTCCTAAGTGTCCCGTCGATGGCCGACACGCACGACGAGTACGACGAGTGCATCGTTCAGCACTTCTTACACGACGCGGTAGTTGCCGACGCGCACCCGCCGCAAGCCCCGGAGATCCCCCTTCGGGGCACTTCCCGCCAGCGGCTGCTCAGCGAGTCGGTCGATCGTGTGGAGGATGCGTTGCCGGTCAGTCTTCGGAACCCGATCCAGCTCCCTGGCCGCGCTCCGCTTGATCCGGATCGAGTAGGGCATGCCTGACCTCATCCCAATCCAGAACGGGATCGGTTGGATCACGCAACCGTTCGAGGGCTACCGTCAGATCGTCGAAGTCCTCCAGATAGCGCTCCACCGCCTGCCTGACGATCTCGGCCCGGCTTCGGTCCAGCGCCTTCGCGGCGGCATCCAGAGCCTCGACGGTCGCATCGGGCAGGCGTGCCGTTATCTGACTCATGCTGGTCCCTTGAAATCAGGTGATGTCGATGACATCACAATACGCCCAGGTGCTTCCGTGAGCAAGGCCGCGGACTGCCACGGCCGCGCTTGGCGCGAAACGTGGTTCGCCAACCCGCGGCGGTTCCGACCACGGCACCGCCGGCAGCGCAGGATCGCAGTCCAGCAGGTCAGGCATCGTCCCGCGCACGGTCGACTGCGCCGGCGGCGTCGAGAATGCGCTGGGCGGAGGCGATGACGGGCCGCTCGATGAGCTTGCCGTCGACGAGGAGCACGCCGCCCGCGTTGGCCTCGTAGGCGGCGACGATGCGCCGGGCCCACGCCACGGCGTCGGGCGGCGGCGAGAACGCGGCCTGGATGATCGGGACCTGCGTGGGATGGATGGCTGCCTTGCCGGTGAAGCCCAGGCGCCGGGTGGCGCGGGCCTCCTCCTCGAGCCGCGAGGGCGCCCCCACGTCCATGAACGGGGTGTCCATCGCGTCGACCTCCGCCACCGCGGCCGCCGCCACTACCCGGGACCGGGCGTAGAGCAGGGCGTCCCACTCGATGGCGCAGCCCAGCTCGGCCGACAGATCGACGGCGCCGAAGAACAGGACGGCGATGTCGGGCGACGCGACGCCGATGGCGTCGACGGCGGAGAGGCCGCGCGCGGTCTCGATCTGCACGATCAGGGGCAGGCGGGGCAGCGCGGGGGCGAGCCGGCGCTCGAGGGCCTGCAAGGTGTCGGGGCCGCCGACCTTGGGCACCATCAGCGCGTCGGGCCGCACCCCCGAGGCGAGGAGGGCGGCGATGTCGCGCTCGCCGAGATCGGAATCGGGCTCGTTGATGCGCAGGACGACCTCGGCGCGCACCGCGGGGCGGTCCGCAAGCAGGGCCAGGGCCTTGTCGCGCGCCTCGTCCTTCTGCGCGAACGAGACCCCGTCCTCGAGGTCGAGGCAGACGGCGTCGGCCCCGGTGGCCACGGCCTTCGCGAAACGATCCGGCCGCACCGCGGGAACGAAGAGGACGGAGCGGCGCACGCGCCGTTGCGGGGACGGTTCTGCGGTGGTTGACATGGGTTCGGGGTTCCCTCTCGCCTGAGCCCGTCGTCGCACACCGCCGGGCCAACATCAGCCTGGCGCCGAACCGGCGGCGGGGCCGCACGACCAACGGTGGCGGGAGGCCGCCACCGGCACGAAACAGCTCGCAACCGGCACGGTTCGGCGCCGGGCCGACGCCGACTCGCGGACCATCCGCCCATCCCGACACCACAGGCAGCGCAGCGATGTCGCCGCAGCCCGCGCGCGCCACTCCGGCGCGAGCGGTCAGGCCGGCACGGGCTCGCGGACCAGCTCTGCCAGCGCCGACACGGCGGGCTGCCGCTCGATGTCGCGCAGCCACGCCAGCGCCGCGGAGGCGGCGGCCGGGGACACCGCGCGCGCCGCGCACGCCAGGAACTTCGCGTCGAGCTCGGCCGCCGAGGGAGGCTGGCTCGGGTACCCGCGCGCGCCGCGCACCCGCCGCGCGCAGCGCCGGCCGTCGGCGAGATGCACGGTCACCGCCGCCTCCGTCAGCGGCGGCTGGTCGACGCCCACCGAGGGGTCGACGCGCATCGTCACCCGGGGCAGCAGCTCGCGGGTGACGACGTCGGACACCCCCGCCGGCTCGAACGTCGCCAGATCGACGCGGCCGTGGGCGACGGCCGAGGCGGCGCAGAAGTGCATGCTGAACTTGCCCTCGAGACCGGTCCGCGGCCGGTCGTGGATGAGCACGGTGGGGGTGACCGCATCGACGCCGATCTCCACCGCCTCGACGTCGTCGGCCGTGAACCGGTGCTCGGCCCGCAGGTCGAGGAGGGTGTCGATGGTGGGGTGGGTGGCCGCGCACGACGGATAGAGCTTCACGGTGATGCCGCCGTCGACGATCTCCCAGTCGCGCCCCAGCCCGTCCGCCTCGGCCCCGATGTCGCGCGCGTGGGACTGCATGGCGACGAGCAGGCCCTGCGCACCGTCGACGGCGCGGTCGGGGGCGGTGAACCCGGCGCGCGCGAGCATCGCCGCGAGCACCCCGTTCCGCCCCGCCAACCCCGCCTGGAGCGGCTTGACCATGGTGCCGAAGCTCTCCTTGAGGCCGGAGGCCTCGGAGGCGGCAATGGCGAGCGAGCGGACGGTGGTGGCGGGGTCCTGCCCCAGCAGCCGGGCCGCGGCGGCGGCCGCCCCGAGGGTGCCGATGGTCGAGGTGGCGTGCCACCCCTGCTCGTAGTGGGTGGGGTTCATCACCCGCCCCAGCACCGCCTCGACCTCGAAGCCGACGCAGTAGGCGTCGAGCAGGGCCGCACCGCCCGCGTCGGCGAGCTCGGCCGCGGCGAGGCCCGCCGCCACCAGGGGCGCGCTGGGGTGGGCCATCGACACGAAGCACATGTCGTCGAAGTCGAGCGCGTGCGCGGCCGTCCCGTTGGACAGCGCCGCCCACCCCGCGCCGGTGCGCGCGGGCGCGCCGAGGACGCCGCACCGGGGGGCGCCGCCCTCCTCGTCGGCGAGGCTGCGCACCATCCGGGCCGCGGGCTCGACCGACCCCGCGAGGGCGACCCCGACGGTGTCGAGAACCGCGTCGCGGGCGGCGCGCCGCGCCTCGGGCGGCACCGCGCAGTTGGCCACGAAGTCGCCGAACCGGGTCAACGCGGGCAGGGTCTCGTCAGTCATGCTCGTCTCCGGTTGGTCGGCGGCGCCGACGCTTTTTCGACTCACCACTTCGTCAACGGATTCAACCGCTGCTCGATTGAAGCCGCGGTGCTTGCCGTCCTCGCCGATGGTGATGCGCACCCCGGCGTTCAGGAACGCCAGCTCTCCCACTTCCTGATCGCAGCTCCTCTTGCCGAACGGAGACAACCGGCGCTCGACCGGCTCTCACTTCCCGACCGGGGCCATCGCTGGCGCGAGCGGATGACCTGTCGTGGTCGAAGTTCCCCGAGGGCCTGCGCTGTGACTTGCTTGGGCATCCGTCCCCGCGCCTTCGGCCTGCAACCCCGCCGGATCTCGGGCTCCCAGCCGCGATTCCTCAGTTCCCATAGAACTGGGCGATACCGGCCAGCCGCTCCTGAATCCGGTCCTCCGACCACCAGTCGCCGTTCACCATGACGCCGCCGCGCCGGGCGACGTTGGCGATGTCGTCGATGGGGTTCCCGGTCAGCAGCAGGAGGTCGGCGCGCCGGCCGATCTCGATGGTCCCGAACTCGTCGAGGGCGTCGAAGTACTCGGCGACGCGCCGGGTCGCGGCCTCCAGCACCTCGTAGGGGGCCATGCCGACCTCGACCCACACGGCCATCTCGTGATGCACCGAGAAGCCGGGCACGCTGAAGATCTGCGGCGAGTCGGTCCCCATGACGATGGGGACGCCGCCCTCGTGCAGGGCCCGGAGGATCTGCCGGCGCAGCTCGGCGACCCGCCGGTTGGCCTCGGGGTCGGCCGCCGCGGCCCGCTCGTCCACCACCCGCTCCCACTGCTCCACCGTCTCCGGCGGCATGTAGCGCACCTCGGGGCGCGCGGCGCGCAGCTCGGCGGCGGAACGGTCGCCGAAGAAGACGGTCTCCCACAGCACCATCGTCGGCACCATCCAGGCCCCCGCCCCCATGGTGTCCTCGACGAGCTGTGGAAGCAGGGTCATGTCGACCCGATCGAGCAGGTCGCCGACCCCGAAGAGCCCGCCCCCCCCGGCGGGAAGCTGATCCTCCGGGACGAGGGCCTCGATGGTGTTGTCGAGGTGGTCGATGGATACCTGGCCCGACGCGAGGGCGCGGCGCAGCCCGACGGCGTCGGGCACGTGGCCGCCGAACGGCAGGCCGACCTCGTTGGCGGTCGCCGCCACCGCGTCGAAGACGTCGGGGGCCAGCCCCTCGTGCATCTTCACGAGGTCGTAGCCGCGCTGGTTGTACTCGCGCACCAACTGCGCGCCCTGCTCGGGGGTGGTGACACGTCCCCCGCTCATCGACGGGCTGCCGAGGAACAACCGCGGACCCAGGGACTGGCCGCGGGCGATGCGGGCCCGCAGCCCGAGCTGCGACCGCTCGCCCTGCATGCCCCGGACCGTGGTGACGCCGTTGGCGACATAGAGGAAGAGCAGGTTCCGGGCGTCGGACTGCACCATGCGCGGCCCCGGCAGATGCCCGTGCATCTCGGCCAGCCCCGGCACGAGGTACATGCCCTCGGCCTCGACCACCGCGGTGCCGTCGGCGACGTCCACCTCGTCGGCCGGGTGCATCGACGCGATGCGCCGGTCGGTCACCACCACCGTGCGGTTCTCGACGACCAGGGGCACCCCGGGCTCGGTCATCGGGACGACGTTCACCCCGACGAACGCGAGGTCTCCCTGCACCTGCGGCAGGGGATCGCCGCATCCCGCCGAGGCCGCGAGGGCGGCGACGACCAGCGCGGCCCCGCCAACCCGCATCCTGCGCGTTCTCACGCCACGGTCCTCCGGAATCGGCCTCAAGCGGCCGGCGCGGCCGGCCGGAACCGCTTCGGCACATGCCCCCGCTTGTAGACCATGAACGTCCGCTTGAACTCGATGACGACCTTGCCGTCCTGGTTGAAGCCGGTCGACTTCACGGTGACGATGCCGACGTAGGGCCGCGACTTCGACTCGCGCTTCGAGAGCACCTCGCTGCGCGAGTAGATGGTGTCGCCGTCGAAGACCGGGTTCGGCAAACGCACCTCGTCCCACCCCAGGTTGGCCATGACGTTCTGCGACAGGTCGATGACCGACTGCCCCGTCACCACCGCGAGGGTGAACGTCGAGTCGACCAGGGTCCGCCCGTACGGGGTGTTGGCCGCGAACGCGTGGTCGAAGTGAATGGGGTTGGTGTTCATGGACAGGAGCGTCGCCCACGTGTTGTCGGCCGCGAGCACCGTCCGGCCGAGGGGATGCTCGTAGATGTCGCCGACCTCGAAGTCCTCGAAGACGCGGCCCGTCCATCCTTCCTTCACTGGCATTGGTGTCTCCCTTCAGGCTCCAATGATAGTCCCGGGCCGCCCGCTCGCATCAACCGGGGGCGTGGAGCCTGCTCCGCGGCAGCTCGCGCCAGCGAAGCTCCCGAGTCGATCGCGGTTCGGGGATGAGGGCCGATACACCATCCGGGCGGCCCGCCACCCGGCGCCGGACACACGAAGCGGCCACCCTCGATGCGGCGCGCCGGGCTGCGCCATCCCGGTTTGCCCACCGCCCGGTCATCGACGCGTGGACGCGGCCAATCCACCGCCCCCCTCACCGGGCTACACCACCCCGGCCGCCCGCCATCCTGCGATGGTGGCGCCGTCGAACCCCAGACCGCCGAGAATCGCGTCGGTGTGCGCCCCCAGCTCCGGGATCGGCCCCATCACCGGCTCGACGTCGGCGATGGTCGCGGGGGGCAGGGACGCGGGCAGCGGCCCCACCGACGTCTCCACGTCTCGCCAGCGGCCGCGCGCGGCGAGCTGCGGATGCTCGGCGAACTGCTGCACCGTCCGCATGCGCGCGTTCGCGATGCGCGCCTTCTCGAGGCGCTCCACGATCTCGGGGGTGTCGAGCTTGCCAAAGACCGCTTCGATCTCCGCGTCGAGCTCGGGGCGGTTCGCCAGCCGCAGCGCGTTGGCCGAGAACCGCGGGTCGCCGGCGAGCTCGGGCCGGCGCAGCACCTGGTCGCAGAACGCCCGCCACTCGCGCTCGTTCTGGATGCCGAGGTACACCACGTCGCCGTCCCCGCCCGCGAACGGCCCGTAGGGGGCGATGACCGCGTGGCGGGCCCCCGAGCGGCGGGGCGGGGTGCCCCCGTACGCGTAGTACAGGGGATAGCTCATCCACTCGCCCAGCGCCTCGAGCATCGACACCTCGACCACCGTGCCCTCGCCGGTCCGCGCCCGCATCAGGAGCGCGGTGAGGACGCCCGAGTAGGCGTACATGCCGGCCGCGATGTCCGCAACGGAGATGCCCACCTTGACGGGCTCGTCCGGGGTGCCGGTGATCGTCAGCAGCCCCGCCTCGGCCTGCACGAGCAGATCGTAGGCCTTGCGGTCGCGGTAGGGCCCGGTCGAGCCGTACCCCGAGATCTCGCACACCACGAGCCGCGGGTGCGCGGCCCGCAGCTCGGCCGCCGACAGCCCGAGGCGCCCGGTGGCGCCGGGGGCGAGGTTCTCGACGAAGACGTCGGCCTCTTCGAGCAGCCGCCCGAGCACCACCCCCGCCTCGGGATGCTTCACGTCGAGGGTCAGCGACTCCTTCGACCGGTTCAGCCACACGAAGTGCGACGAGAGCCCTCCCGCCGTCGCGTCGTAGCTGCGCGCGAAGTCGCCGACGCCGGGCCGCTCGATCTTGATGACGCGGGCCCCGAGGTCGGCGAGCTGGCGGGTGGCGAAGGGCGCCGCCACCGCCTGCTCAAGCGACAGGACCGTGATCCCCTCAAGCGGTCGCATCAGAATGACCGGGGGGGATGCGGCACGTGCACGGGGCGGGGCGGGGCGCCGGTGCGGTTCCGGGAGCGCCTCGGAACGACCGGTGCAAATCCGGCACGTGCCGCCCGAATGAACGACTGCGGCAGATCCACCACCTGCGCCTGGCCGGGCGGCGCGCCGGAGAGATTCTGGCGTCCCATCAGAATGACCGCGGCAGGTCCAGCACGTGCTGGCCGATGTAGGACAGGATGAGGTTGGTCGAGATGGGCGCCGTCTGGTAGAGCCGCGTCTCGCGGAACTTGCGCTCGACGTCGTACTCCTCGGCGAACCCGAAGCCGCCGTAGGTCTGCATGGTGACGTTGGCCGCCTCCCACGAGGCGTCGGCCGCGAGCAGCTTGGCCATGTTGGCCTCGGCCCCGCACGGCTTCCCGGCGTCGAAGAGCTCGGCCGCCCGCACCCGCATCAGGTCGGCCGCCTCGACGTTGACGTGGGCGCGCGCGATGGGGAACTGAATGCCCTGGTTCTGGCCGATGGGGCGGCCGAACACCACGCGATCGCGCGCGTAGCGGCACGCCCGCTCGACGAACCAGCGCCCGTCGCCGACGCACTCGGCCGCGATGAGGATGCGCTCGGCGTTGAGGCCGTCGAGCAGGTAGCGGAACCCCTTGCCCTCCTCGCCCACCCGGTTCTCGACCGGCACCTCGAGGTTGTCGAAGAAGACCTCGGTCGTCGCGTGGTTGATCATGGCGCGGATCGGGTGCACGGTCATGCCGTTGCCGACGGCCGTCTTCAGGTCGACGAGCAGCACCGAGAGCCCGTCGGTGCGCTTCTTCACCTCTTCGAGGGGGGTGGTGCGGGCCACGAGCAGCATCAGGTCGGAGTAGTCGACCCGCGATATCCACACCTTCTGCCCGTTCACCACGTAGCGGTCGCCCTTGCGCACCGCCATCGTCTTCATCTGGGTGGTGTCGGTTCCGGTCGTCGGCTCGGTCACCCCGAACGCCTGCAGCCGGAGCTCGCCGCTCGCGATCTTCGGGAGATAGTGGCGGCGCTGCTCCTCCGACCCGTGCCGGAGCAGGGTGCCCATGATGTACATCTGGGCGTGGCAGGCGGCGGAGTTGCCGCCCGACCGGTTGACCTCCTCGAGGATAATCGACGCCTCGGCGATGCCGAGACCCGACCCACCCAGCTCCTCCGGTATGAGGGCGGCGAGGTAGCCGGCCTCGGTCAGGGTGCGGACGAACTCCTCCGGGTACGCCTCGCGGGCGTCGAGCTCGCGCCAGTAGGTGTCGGGAAACCGGGCGCAGAGCTCGCGCACCGCGGTTCGAAGATCGGCATGCAACTCGGCGTTCGCCACGATGGATCGATCCTCCAACGTCAGGGAGACACCCCGGGAACCTCTCGCCAAGGGGCCTCACGCCCCCGCACCTCTTCGACCGGCGGACATGCCGTCCGGGGACCCCTTCGGCCAGGGCGACGATTCCCGTCCCGCGCGATCCGCGGGGAGGGCGCGGACGGACACGAAACCGGTCCTCGACCCGCACGGGGACCGCAAAGCGGACCGACGGTGTCCTTGTCGTGAGATCGGCGTCCCCGGTGGGGCCACCGGGCACTCGGAACTCCGAGACGAACCCCGCGGACCCTTTTGCCTTGCCGCGCGCGTCCGAGTGCGCGAATCATAGCATGGCGGCCGGAGCGCCCCCGTCCACCGGGTCGCCCGTATAATCGGTACATGCCGGTCACCACCGGTTCGGCGCGGCTGGCCGCGCATCTCGGCGCGCGGGCGCCGGGGCGGCGCATCGGCCTCGTCGCGAACCCCGCCTCGCTCGACGTCGAGGGCCGCCACGTCGTCGACGTCGCGGCGGCGGCGCCCGAGATCCGGCTCACCGCCCTCTTCGGCCCCCAGCACGGGTTCCGCTCGGACGTGCAGGACAACATGATCGAGACGGACCACGCGCGGCATCCGCGGCTCGGCGTGCCGGTGTACTCGCTCTACGGCGAGACCCGCACCCCCACCCCGGCGATGCTGTCCGACGTCGATCTGCTCGTCATCGACCTGCAGGACGTCGGCACCCGCGTCTACACCTACGTCCACACGATGACCAACTGCCTGCAGGCCTGCGCCGCCGCGGGCGTGCCGGTGGTCGTCTGCGACCGGCCGAACCCCATCGGCGGGGCCGCCGTCGAGGGCCCGATGCTGCGGCCGGGCTACGAGTCGTTCGTCGGGCTGTTCCCGATACCCCTGCGCCACGGCCTGACCATCGGCGAGCTCGCCCGCCTGTGCAACGAGACCTTCGGGCTGGGGGCGTCGGTCGAGGTGCTGCCCGTCGCCGGCTGGGGCCGAGACCTGTATCACGACGACACGGGGCTGCCGTGGGTGCTGCCGTCGCCGAACCTGCCCACGCTCGACAGCGCCGTCGTCTACCCCGGCATGGTGCTTCTCGAGGGCACGAACCTGTCGGAGGGCCGCGGCACCACCCGCCCGTTCGAGATCGCGGGCGCGCCGTGGCTCGACGCGCACCGCCTCGCCGGGACGATGAACGACCTCGGGCTGCCCGGGGCGTGGTTCCGCCCCGCCGAGTTCCAGCCCACGTTCCAGAAGCACGCCGGCGAGACCTGCGGCGGCTGCCAGATTCACGTGACCGACCGGGCCGCGTTCCGGCCCGTCCTCACCGCGGTGGCCTTCCTCCAGACCTGCCGCCGCCTCGACCCCGAGCGGTTCGCGTGGCGCGAGCCGCCCTACGAGTACGAGACGGTCATTCCGCCCATCGACATCCTGTCCGGATCCGACGCGCTGCGACGATCCCTGGACGACGACGTGCCCCACGCCGCGATCGCCGAGGAATGGACGGCGGAACTCGACGGATTTCGCGGACTGCGCGAGCGCTATCTGTCGTACTGACATGCAGACCGATCCATCTTGTCGCCGACCGGCCTGGCCGTCCGCGGTGGAACGCCGCGCGAGACCGACGGCGGCGAGGGCGCCGGCGGGCTGCACTGCGCCCGCCGCCTGCGGACCGCATCGGACAAGGCGTAATGCGAGGGCCGTCCGGCCCGCTTCCTGACGATCATGACTGCTCCCCCTCCTCCGCTCGAGTTCGAGCACACGATCCCGATCACGGCGCGGCCCGAAGCGGTCCTCGGGGCGTTCTTCGACCCCTCGGTGCTGCCGTTGTGGTGGGACACCGTGCGCTCGGTCACCACCCCCCGCGCCCTCGGGGTCTACGCCGTCGAATGGGACGCCACCCCGTTCCGCGACGAGCTGCTCGGCACCCTCGGCGGGGTGTTCTACGGCACGGTGATGGACTACCGCCCGGGCCGGTCGTTCTCGCTCGCCGGCGCCTACTGGCTGCCCCCCGACTCCCTCGCCTTCGGACCGATGGCCCTCGAGGTGCGCTGCCGGACGCAGGGCACGTCCACCCGCCTGCAGGTCCGGCAGAGCGGCTCCGACGAGGGGCCGCGCTGGGAGCGCTACTACCGCGTCATCAGCGGCGGCTGGGAGACCTCGCTCGTCGCCCTCAAGCACTACCTGGAGCGCGGGCGCCCGCCGCGGGGCCAGGCCGGCGAACGGGCCGCGGGCCGCGCCGGCCGGTCGGAGAGACGGCGATGACGGGGACGGCGGGGTCCGTCGTCGTCGTGGGCGGCGGCGTCATCGGCTCCAGCATCGCATACCACCTCCTGCGCGACGGCCATCCCGGCCCCGTGACGGTGATCGAGCGCGACGCCACCTATGCGCGCGCCTCGTCGTTCCTCGCCATGGGCGGCATCCGGCAGCAGTTCAGCTCGACCGTCAACATCCGGCTCGCGCAGTACGGCACGCGGTTCTACGCCGGGTTCGATCGGGAGATGCGGGTGCCCGGCCACGCGCCCCGCGCCGACTTCCGCCAGCGCGGCTACCTCTTCCTCGTCGACGAGGCGGCGGCCGACCGCTACGCGGCCCGGCTCGAGCGGCAGCGCCGGCTCGGGGCACGGGTGCGGCGCCTCGAGGTGGACGACATCCGGGCGATGGCCCCCGATCTGCGGCTCGACGACATCCGCTTCGGCGTGTTCGGCCCCGACGACGGCTACGGCGAGCCGCGCGAGGTGCTCGCGGGGTTCCGCGCGGCGGCGGCGGCGGCCGGGGCCCGCTACGTCGCGGCCGAGGTCGTCGACCTGACGCGGCGGGCGGGCCGCGTCGCCGGGGTCGTCCTCGACGACGGCGAGTGGATGGCGGCCGACGTCGTCGTCAACGCGGCGGGACCGTTCGCGCGGCGGCTCGCGGCCATGGCCGGCCTCGACCTGCCGGTCGAGCCCGTCCGCCAGCACCTGTTCCGGTGCGCCCTGCCGGCGCGGCTCCCCTACCGGCTTCCGATGATCGTCGACCCCTCCGGTGTGCACTGGCGGCACGACGACACCGGCGACCGCCCGGGGCCGGACCGCCTCGTGGTCGCCTGCACCAGGCTCGACGAGCCCCCCGGCGAGAACTTCGCCTGCGACCTCGCGCGCTGGGAATCGGACTTCCGGCCGCCGCTCCAGGCGCGGATGCCGGGGCTCGCCCCGATCGAGATGGTCGAGGGGTGGGCGGGGCTCTACGCCATGACCCCCGACCACAACCCCCTGCTCGGCGAGCACCCGGCCGCCCCCGGCCTCGTCCTCGCCAACGGGTACAGCGGCCACGGCCTGATGATCGCCCCCGCGGTCGGCAAGGTCCTGTCCGAGCTGATCCGCCTCGGCCGGACCGAGACCGTCGACGTCGGCGCCTTCGCGCCCGATCGGTTCGAGCGCGGCGAGGCGGTGCACGACGAGGCGATGGTCTGATCCGATGAGCGTCACCCGGGAGATCGATGACCATCTCGCGTCGCTGACACCGGAGGGTCCGTTGCTGGAGCGCGCGGCGGCGGAGGCGCGGGCGAAGGGCCTGCCCGTCGTGGGCCGCACCGTGGGGCGGTTCCTCGAGGCGGTGGTCCTGGCCGCGAGCGCCCGTCGGGTGCTCGAGATCGGCACCGCCAACGGCTACGCCACCCTGTGGCTCGCCCGTTCCCTGCCCGACGACGGCGGGCTCTTCTCGATCGAGATCGATCCCCGCCGGGCCGCGATGGCGCGGGCCCATCTCGAGGCGGCGGGGCTCGGCGACCGGGCTCACGTCATCGTCGGCGACCCCGCCCGCATGGTGCACAAGGTGGCCGGGCCCTTCGACGTGATCTTCAACGCCGGCGACCGGCGGCAGTACGGACCGCTGCTCGACCGGCTCGCCGCCCTGCTCCGGCCCGGCGGGGTGCTCGTCACCGGCAACGTGCTCCAGGACGCCGAAGCCGCGGCCGGGCTCGCGGAGCCGGCGGACCGGCCGGCGGACGAGGGAAGCCGGCCGGCGGACGAGGGAGACCGGCCGGCGGACGAGGGAGACCGGCCGGCGGACGAGGGAGACCGGCCGGCGGACGAGGGAGACCGGCCGGCGGACGAGGGAGACCGGCCGGCGGACGAGGGAGACCGGCCGGCGGACGAGGGAGACCGGCCGGCGGACGAGGGAAACCGGCCGGCGGACAAGGCGGATCGGCCGGCGAACAGGACGGACCGGCCGGCGGACAAGGCGGACGCGGGCGCCGCCTACAACCGGCGACTCGCGGGCGATCGTCGTTTCGTGACCAGCTTCCTCCCGGTGGGCGACGGCCTCGCGCTGTCGGTCAAGCTCCGATGACGCGCCGGCCGACGATGTCCCCGCCGGCCGGGAAGGGCCTGCCATGACCGTGGCAGCGCCCCGGCGGAGACCGGCCCGGTGTCGTTCGGGCCGCGACCACCGCCCGACGCCGGGTGGCCCGGCCGGGCGCCGACCAGAGCTGGACAGGTGCTCCCGATGACCATCGAAGACTGGTTGCGCGCCGCCACCGTGGACGCCGAGCGGCGGCGGCTGTCCGAGCTGACGCCCCGCCTCGCGGCGCTGGCCGCGGCCACCCGGCAGCTGCGCGGCGCATCCTGGAACCGGGAGGCGGTGACGCCGAGCCCCGCGCCACCCGGCCCGGAAGACGAGGCGGTGCCGCCGAGCCCCGCGCCACCCGGCCCGGAAGACGAGGCGGTGCCGCCGGGCCCCGCGCCGCCCACCCCGGAAGACGAGGCGGTGCCGCCGGGCCCCGCGCCGCCCACCCCGGAAGAGCCGTGACGACGTCCTGGTGCCATCGGCCGCTGCATCGGATCGCGGCCGCGATCCGGACCGGGGAGGCCTCCACGCGCGACGTCCTCGACGCCGCCCTCGAGCGCATTCGGGACCGCGACGGGACCCTCAACGCCTTCACGACCGTTCTCGAAGAGTCGGCCCGGGCAGAGGCCGACGCGGCGGCGCGCGAGATCGCGGGGGGCCGGTACCGCGGTCCCCTGCACGGCGTGCCCGTCTCCGTCAAGGACCTCGTCGACGTCGCGGGGGTGCCGACCACCGCCGCCTCCCGGGTCCCGCGCGGCGCGACGCCGGCCGCCGACGCCGCGGTGGTGGAACGGTTGCGGGCGGCCGGTGCGGTCCTCGTCGGCAAGACCAACCTGCACGAGTTCGCGTTCGGCACCACCGGAGAGGACTCGGCGTTCGGCCCCGCCCGCCACCCCCTCGACCCCGGCCGCTCGCCCGGCGGCTCGAGCAGCGGCTCGGCGGTCTCGGTGGCCGCGGGCATGGCCTGGGCCTCCCTCGGCACCGACACCGGGGGATCCATCCGCATCCCCGCCGCCGCCTGCGGTGTCGTGGGGCTGAAGCCGACCTTCGGCGAGGTGTCGTGCGACGGCGTCGTCCCCCTCGCGCCGAGCCTCGACCACGTGGGCCCGCTCGCGCGCTGCGTGGCCGACGCCCGGCTCGCCTTCCACGCCCTGAGGCCGGCCGCTCCGGACCGCCCCACCGCGCGCGACCCGGTGACGCGGCGGCTCGGCTGCCCTCGCCCATTCTTCCTGGACCAGCTCGACGCGGCGGTCCGGGAGTCCTTCGAGCAGACCGTCGCACGCCTGCGCAACGCCGGATGGGACGTTCGGGACGCGCCCATCCGCCACGCCGAGGACACCCCCGCGGTATGCCTGCACCTGCTGCTGCCCGAGGCCGCCGCCGCGCATGCGCACGGCCTCGACCACCACGCCGACCTCTATTCGACCGATGTGCGGCTGCGGCTGGAGCTCGGCCGGTACGTGATGGCCGAGGACTACGTACGCGCCCGGCGGGGGCGGGCGGTGCTCGCGAAGGCCGTCGACGCGGCCCTGGCCGGCCGTGACGCCCTCGTGCTGCCGGCCCTCGCCATGCCGGCGCGCGGCTGGGCGCCGCGACGGTCGAGATCGACGGCCGGCCGGAGCCGCTCCGGCCCCTCATGCTGCGGCTGACCCAGCTCTTCAACGCCACCGGGCATCCCGCCGTCTCGATACCCTGCGGGCCGACCCCCGGCGGCCTGCCGTGCAGCCTGCAGCTCGTCGGACTGCGCGGTCGCACCGACCACCTGCTCGACGTCGCAGAGGCGTGCGAGGCGGCGCTGTCCGAGTAAGGCATCGCGCCGGCCACCACGAACCCCGTACGAGCAGGCCGCAGAGACTCAGAACGTCACGACCAGACCGGCGCCTGCGCGTACCCCGTTGCCCGCGTCGAAGGCAACGGAGAGCGGGTCGAAGTCAACGGAACCTACGTCGATCGGCACGATGCCAGACTCGACATCGACCCCGAACGAGCCCGCTCCCAGGTACCGGTAGTCCGCCATGAGACGAACTGCGACGCGATCGGAGATGGCGAGGTCCACGCCGCCGCCCGGCTGCACCACGAATACGGTGTCCGACAGGACCAGGCGGAAGTCGAGATCCTCCATCTCGAAGACCGCGGACAGACGCGCGCCGCCCGCGAGAGCCTGGACGAAAGGCCGGATGGCGCCCGCGCCGCGGCCGAAGCGCACACCGCCCAGATAGGCGAGCTGGGAACCGCTGAAGCCAGCCGACAGGATGCCTCCCTGGAGCGGTTCGTCGAAGCGGCTCTCACCGAGTTCGCCGACGATCGAGACCCGACCTGTCGGGCGACTCGATACGACCGCCGCACCGGACACGAACCAGCCGCGGGGAAATGTCTGATCGTTGTCTCCGTCGCGCACCCACTGGTAACCGCCGGCGATCTCGGCGGTCGGCGGTCCCTGTGCCCGAACCGGGCTTGCCGCAACGGTCGCTGCGAGCGCCACGCCGAGAACGAACCGCTTCATCGATGGCCTCCCCGGCTAGTGGTCCGTCACGCCATAATCTTCGGGTGCGGGCCTGACCCAATGACCTCATCGTCAACGACTTGCCAGCACCGCACACCCGACCTTTTGGCTGTGACGCGGCACTAGCCCGGCTAGCCCGACTTGCTCGACCCGCTCCCCTCGGCCGCCTGCCGGCGGAGCGCCTCGTAGCCGCGGTCGCCCCCGCCGCCGGCCTCCACCGGCAGCCCCCCGGGGCCCCAGCCTTCGGCCATCACCTGCCCGGTGGCGGGGTCCCGGCGCCCGCCGAAGCCGCCGTCGACGTTCACCGCCGTCTCGTAGCCGGCGCTCGCGAGCAGTTGCGCGGCGCGGGCCGAGCGGCCGCCCATCTGGCAGCCGACGAGCAGCTTCGCGCCGGTGGGGAAATTCGCCTGCATCACCGCGAGGAAGTCGGGGTTCGGCTGCATCTGGCGGGTCGCCGCGTCGAGGTGCAGCAGGGGCACGCTGCAGGCCCCCTCGGGATGTCCGTTCTCGAACTCGGGCACCGACCGCACGTCGACGTACGTGTACCCTTCCTCGGTCTGCAGGCGTCGAGCCTCGCTCACGCCGACGGTGGTCATGCCCATCGCGACTCCTTGGTGAAGAGGTTGGCGTTCATACCGGAACCGGACAAGTGATCGAGAGGTTCTTTCACGCGTGGGAGCGGCGGCTCGCCGCCGCCACCACGAACCGCGTCGTGCGGCCCTTCGAATGGGGGGCCGACTGGCTGGACGACCCCGGCGATCCGTCCGCCGACCCCGCGAGGCGCCTGGAACGGGCCGCGGCGGCGGCCCTGTCCGACCCCGACTGGTTCGCATCGGCGCCGTGCCCCGGCTACGCGCTCGAGGGCGACCGGCTGACCTTCCCCAGCCAGATCGAGACGCCGCACGCGGCCAACAACACGGTGCATGCCCGTTACTTCCCCGCCGCATCGGGCGACCGCCGCCGGGCGGTGCTCGTCCTGCCGCAGTGGAACGCGGACGCGGAGGGCCACGTCGGCCTCTGCCGCTTCCTCGCCCGGGTGGGCATCAGCGCCCTGCGCCTGACCCTGCCCTACCACGACGCCCGCATGCCGCCGGAGCTCGAGCGCGCCGACTACATCGTCAGCGCCAACGTCGGCCGCACCCTGCAGGTGAACCGGCAGGCGGTCCTCGACGCCCGCCGGGCGGTGGCGTGGCTCGACGCCCGGGGCCACGAGCGCATCGGCATCCTGGGCAGCAGCCTCGGGTCGTGCCTCGCCTCGCTCACCGCCGCCCACGAGCCGCGCATCACCGCCGCCGCCCTCAACCACGTGTCGGCCTACTTCGCCGACGTGGTCTGGGACGGCCTGTCCACCGAGCACGTGCGGGCGGGCCTCGACGAGGCGATCGAGCTCGACCGGCTCCGCCGACTGTGGCTCCCGATAAGCCCGCTCCCCTACGTCGACCGGCTGCGGGGCACCCGAGTGCTCCTGGTGTACGCGCGCTACGACCTGACGTTCCCGGTCCACCTGTCCCGACGGTTCGTCGCGGAGCTTCGCCGCCGCGGCCTGACGCCCCGGGTGTTCGCCCTGCCGTGCGGACACTACACGACCGGCGAGGCCCCGTTCAAGTGGCTCGACGGCTATGTCCTGATCCAGTTCCTGCGGCGCAACCTGTAGACGGGCGGCCGGCCGCCGGCAGGGGCGCCCGGACCAGGGTCCTGATCCAGTTCCTGCGGCGCAACCTGTAGACGGGCGGCCGGCCGCCGGCAGGGGCGCCCGGACCAGGGTCCTGATCCAGTTCCTGCGGCGCAACCTGTAGACGGGCGGCCGGCCGCCGGCAGGAGCGCCCGAACCAGGAGGGTTGCCGTGAAAGTTCAGGGCAGTGAAGACACACGACCCCTGACACGACGGGAGGGGCGCAAAGGAGCGGCGGTTCATGCGCTACGTGGCGACGCTCGCTCTTGAGGCTGCCCATGTGGCCTCGACGGCGTAGCGGGCCGTGAGCGGGGACGGGCTACCGCACTTTCGTGCGGTCGGGGTGGCTGCGCGAGCGTGGCCATGTGCGTTTGGCTGGGCGCCAGGCGGAGCCGGAGGCGCCGGATTGGCGGGCTAGAGATAACCGAGGAGACGCCGGATGGCCTCGTAGACGACCGCGGCCAGCTCGCGGACGAGGGGAGTGACGTCCTCCTCGCTGACCGCGTCGGCCACGGTGACGGGATCGGTCAGCAGCAGCCAGATCGTGGCCCCGGCCACGGTGACCGCCAGCACGCCGACGACGCCGACGATGCTCACGCTGATCCGGGCGAGGCTCCGCATGGACGTACTCCCGGACATCGATCCCTTAGGACGCGAAATCGCGGGGATTGGTTTCCCCGACCGCGCTCAGGGCACCAGGACCACCTTTCCGAACTGGGCGTGGTCCTCCAGCCGACGCTGGGCCTCGGCCGCCTCGTCGAGCGGATAGGTCCGGTCGACGACGGGCGCGAAACGGCCCTCGAAGAACAGCTCCGCCGCCTCGAGCAGCTCCCCCTTCGACCCGACGTAGCACCCCATCAGCGAGATCTGGCGCGTGAACAGATGCCGGATGTCGAGCGACCCGACGGGGCCGGTGGTGGCCCCGCAGGTGACGAGGCGCCCACCCCGGCGCAGGCTCTTCGTCGACTGCTCCCACGTGGCCTGCCCGACGTGCTCGAAGACCACGTCGACGCCCCGGCGGTCGGTGAAGCGCCGCACCTCCCGGGCGATGTCCTCCTGGTAGTGGTCGATGACCTCGTGGGCCCCCAGCTCCTTCGCCCGCTCGATCTTCCCGGGCGAGCCGGCGGTGGCGATGATGCGGGCGCCCTGGGCCCGCGCCACCTGGATCGCGGCCTGCCCCACGCCGCTGCCCCCGGCGAGAACGAGGACCGTCTCGCCCGGCCGGAGCTGCGCCCGGGTGACCAGCATGTGCCACGCGGTCAGGAACGTGAGGGGGAACGCCGCCGCCTCCAGGAAGCCGATGCCGTCCGGGATCGGCACCACGTTCTCGACGGGGACCGTGACCAGCTCGGCATAGCCGCCCTCCGACTGGTGGCCGACGAGGCCGAAGCTCCGGCACAGGTTGTCCCGGCCGTTGAGACAGGCGACGCAGCGTCCGCAGCTGATGCCCGGCTGCAGGAGGACGCGCACCCCCTCGCCGACCCCGGGGGCCTCGCCCCGCACCACCTCGCCGGCGATGTCGGTGCCGGGGCAGTGGGGCAACGGAACCCCGGGTATGCCGCGGCGCTGCCACAGGTCGAGATGGTTGAGGGCGCACGCGCGCACCCTGACCAGCACCTCGCCCGGCGCCGGCTCCGGATCGGGAATCTCCTCGCACCGGAGCACGTCGAGCCCGCCGTGTTCGTGGAAGCGGACAGCCTTCATCCTCGCATTCTCCCTGGCATTCTCCCCGCCGACGGCCGCCGTGCCCTCCCCGCCCGACCAACCCTCCAGGAGTCCGCACCGTTCTACGACGCAGACTCCCGGCCCCGCTCGTCCACCCGTTGCGGATCGCCGAGCGACAGCGTGCCGAGCCCCCGCTCCAGCTGCGCCGCGGGCCCCACCACCACGACGACCGCGCGGTCGGCCCGCAGGTGACGCGCGGCGGCGGCGGTAACCGCCGGACCGTCCACCGCGGCCACCGCAGGGACGAACCGGTCGTGCTCGTCGGCCGGCAGATCGTACTGCACGAGCTGGGCGACGCCCCGAGCCACCTGCCCCGCCGTCTCGAACCCCCGGGCGAACCCGCGGGTCAGGGCCGACCGCGCCAGATCGAGCTCCGGCGGCGTCGGCGGCCGCCGGCCGCCGAGACCGTCCATCTCGTCGAGCACCTCGCGGATCGCCTCGACGGTGGCGTCGGCCTGCACGCTGCCCTGCATGACGAACGGACCCGGCGCCCGCCGAAACTGGAACGCCGTCCGCACGCCGTAGGTGTACCCCTTCTCCTCGCGCAGGCTCCGGTTGAGGCGGCTGACGAACTGGCCGCCCAGCACCATGTTGAGCACCTTCAGCGCATGATAATCGGGCGTCCGGCGGGGCGCCGCCACGTGGCCGATGCGCAGCTCCGACTGCACCGCCCCGGGACGGTCGACGAGCACGAGCCGGGCCGGCGGCGGCCCCGGCGCGCCGGCGGCGGCCCCGGCGGCGGGCTCCCGCACGTCCGCCGCGCCCGCCGGCAGGTTCCCCACCGCCCGCTCCGCCACGTCGGCGAAGGCCTCGTCCGAGAGAGGCCCGGTGGCGATCAGCGTCGCGGCGCCGAGGCGGTATCGCTCGCCGTGGAAGCGCCGGACGTCGTCGACGGTCATCTGCGACAGCGCCGCGTCGGTGCCGATGCCGAGGTGCCCGTACGGGTGCTCGTGGTACAGGGTCTCCAGGTAGACGCGCTCCGCGACGGCGGCGGGAACCGTGCGCATCTGTCGCACCCGGCTGCGCCGCAGGTCGCGCACCCGGTCGAAGTCGCCGGCCGCGAAACGGGGGCGCGTCACGATCTCGAAGAGCAGGGCCAGCCCCTCGGCGGCATGGTGCTCGAGGGTGGTGAGGGACACCATCGTCGCGTCGGCGCCGACCTGCACGCCGAGCCGCGCGCCGAGGCGGTCGAGGGCGCCGTGCAGCTCGAGGACGGACCGCGCCTCGGTGCCTTCGTCGAGGAGGTCGGCGGCGAGAGCGGCGAGGCCCGGCTGCGCCGGGGGGTCCGCGGCGGCGCCGGAGGGCCACAGCAGCAGCCAGTGGACCACCGGCGGGCCCGGATGCCGGCCCGTGCGCAGGGCCATGCCCGACGCCAGGCGCCGCCGGGCCACGGCGGGGAACCGCGCCGCCGGGGCGGGGCCCGGCCGGGGCAGCCGCGTCCGGTCCACCACCGCCGTCACGAGACCTCCGTCGGGGCCGATCCGGCCAGGCCCCGCGCCGATTCGCCGGCCGGCACGATGCTGAGCGCCACCCGGCCGGCCGGCGTCAGCCGCCGGGCGAGCTCCCGGACGTGGGCCGTGCCCGCCTCGCGATAGCGGGCGAGGTCACGGCCCAGGAACCCCGGGTCCCCGGTGTAGACGTTGTAGGCATTGAGCTGGTCGGACCGGCCGTGGAATCCGCCCAACGTCTGGAGACCGTACACGAACTGCGCCTCCACCTGGGCGAGGGCGCGCTCGAGCTCGTCCGCGCCGGGACCGTTCCCGGCGAGGGCGGCGAGCTCGCCGCGGATCACGTCGTCGAGGTCGGCGAGGCCGCGGCCGGGGGCGGCCGTCGCGCTGATGCAGAACCAGCCGCTCAGCTCCCGCGAGCCCTGGGCGGCGCTGACGTCGGCGGCGATGCGGCGGTCGTGCACCAGCGCCCGGTACAGCCGCGAGGTCTTGCCGCCGGCGAGGACGTGGGCGAGCAGGTCCATGCCGGCGTCGCCCTCGTCGAAAAGCGCCGGCGTCCGCCAGGCCAGATACAGCCGCGGCAGCTCCACGCGGTCCTCGAGCAGGAGGCGTCGTTCGCCCGCCGGCGCGTCCGCCGAGACCGACGCGTCGCGCGGCGGCTCCGCCCGGGACCCGGACGGCCCGGCGGGAATCTCCTCGAAGTGGCGCCGCACCGCCGCCATCGCCGCCCCCGTCTCCACGTCGCCGGCCACCGTCAACGAGGCATTGTCGGGGTGATACCACGTGCGAAAGAACGTGCGGGCGTCCTCGAGGGTAAAGGCCCGGAGATCCGCGATCTCGCCGATGGTCGTCCAGTGATACGGGTGGTCGGGCGGGAAGAGGGCGGACATGAGAGCCATCGACGCCAGCCCGTAGGGCCGGTTCTCGTACTGCTGCCGGCGCTCGTTCAGGACCACCTCGCGCTGGTTGTCGAACTTCTCGGCGGTCAGGGCCGGCAGCAGGTACCCCATGCGGTCGGACTCGAGCCACAGGGCGAGGTCGAGGGCGTTCGCGGGGACGACCTCCCAGTAGTTCGTGCGGTCGCAGCTCGTCGATCCGTTGACGGCGGCCCCGGCCTCCTGCAGCGGCGTGAAGTAGTTGGCATCGTGGTGGAGGGAGCCCTCGAACATCAGGTGCTCGAACAGGTGGGCGAGCCCGGTCCGGCCGGGAGACTCGTTCCCGGAGCCGACGTGGTACCAGAGGTTCACGGCCACGATGGGACACCGGTGGTCCTCGTGCACGATGACGTCGAGGCCGTTGTCGAGCGTCTCCCGGGTCCATTCGAGCATCATGATGACTACCGGTGGTCCTCGTGCACGATGACGTCGAGGCCGTTGTCGAGCGTCTCCCGGGTCCATTCGAGCATCATGATGACTTCGAGCGCGGGCGCGGGCGCCGGACCTCCCGGCCCGCCAATCGTCGCCATCGGCTCCGCTTGGCGCCCAACCAGCCCTCCAGGATTCCGCACCGTTTCCACGGGGCTGAATCCTACTCGCCCATGAGCTGGACGACGAACGGCCGCCGCCGGGGTCGGGTGTCGCATTCGAGCAACACTATCTGCTGCCACGTGCCCAGGAGCAGCTCCCCCCGCTCGAACGGGACGGTGAGGGAGGGCCCCATCAGCGCCGCCCGCACGTGGCTGGAACCGTTGTCGTCTCCCCATCGCGCATGGTGGGCATAGTCGCCGTCGCGCGGCGCGAGCCGGTCGAGGAGCCGGTTCAGGTCCGCGACCGCCCCCGGCTCGAACTCGATGGTGGTCACCACCGCCGTCGATCCGACGACGCTGGCCGTCGCGAGGCCGCTCGACAGGTCGGACTCGGTCACCACGCGGGCCACGAGGGCGGTGATGTCGTGCACGTCCCCCTGGCCGGCGGTCTGCACGTGGTGACGGGTCGTCGTGACCATCGGGCGGATCATACTGCGGCCGGGTCCCATGGTACGATCGCGCCATGTCCAGCAGCCCGCCGCTCCGCCTCACCATGCTCGCCCTCCTCGCGGGGGCCCTCGCCGCGCCCGCCGCGGCCCAGCCGGCGTTGCGCTACGACCCGCCGGCGGAATGGACCGAGGAGCCCACCGCGTCGCCGATGCGGGTCGCGCAGTTCCGGCTGCCGAGAGTCCCCGGCGACCCCGAGGACGGCGAGCTGGTGGTGTTCTACTTCGGCGGGAGCGGCGGGACGGTCGACGCCAACCTGCAGCGCTGGATCGGCCAGATGGAGCAGCCGGACGGCCGCTCGTCCTTCGAGGTCGCGGCGACGACCGCGTTCGACGCCAACGGGCTCGACGTCACCCTCCTCGACGTGCCCGGCACCTACGTGGCGGCGGTTCGCCCGGGGGCGGCCGAGCGCCTCGACAAGCCGGACTTCCGGCTGCTGGCGGCGGTGGTGGAGAGCCCGGCCGGCCCCTGGTTCTTCAAGCTCACGGGCCCCGCCCGCACCATCGCCCGATGGGACGCGGCGTTCGGGGCGTTCCTGCGCGAGGTCCGGGTGGAACCGGCCGGCCCCGGCCGCTGATCGCCCGCCGGCGCGCCGGCGGGCCCTGCACCGTCCGCGCGACGCGGTCGTCAGGCGGGGCTCGCGGACGGGGGCAGGGGCGACGGCGGCGAAGCCGGGGGCGGGATGGGCGGCGGCGGCCCCGCGGCGGCCGTCGGGTCGCCGCCGAACCAGTTCAGGATGACGGCCCCGGAGCCCGCGGTCCAGGCCAGGTACTCGACCAGGAAGCCGGTCACGCCGAGGATCACCGCGAAGAAGCGGAACGGCCCGCCGACCAGGTCCAGCGCGTCGCCGAAGAGCGCGGGGGCCATCAACAGCACCAGGCCGACCCAGAACAGCACGAGGTCGGACCGCTGCCCCCGGGCGAACAGCCGGCTGACGAGCTGGACGACGCCGGTGAATCCGAGCAGGAGGACCACCAGGGCCGCGACCACGACGAGCGGCATCAACGCGAGCAGCGGAATGCCGATGAGGGTGATGACGAGCAACACGCTCCCGATGATCAACAGGGGAAGGAACAGAAGCTGGGCGCAGAACCCCACGACGCCGGCCTTGACCGGCTCGCGGGTCACCCGGTCGGCCACGCGGTGCGCGCTGCCGGACGCGACCAGCAGCACCACCGACCCGAGGAGGCCGAGAAACGCGAACCGGATGAACGTCTCCATCAGGTCGTTCGACGAGCTGTAGAACGTCGACGGGCGCGGCCACCAGAACCCGTTCCCGAAACCGCCCAGGTTCAGGTCGAGGCCTCCGAAGCCGACCTCGTTCAGCGCCCGGTCGAAACGGGCGTCGGGATGCCGGGTCACGCGACCGCCGACGACGGTGACGTCGCGCCGGACCACGGCCCCGGGTCCGAACTCGGCCGACCCGCCGATCACGACGATGTCCCGGGTGACCTCTCCGTCCACCCGCAGCCTGCCCCCGATCAGGACCACGTCTCCGTTCAACCGCTCGTCGGCGGGCACGTGAACGTACCCGCCGAAGCGCACGATGTCGCCGCGCACCGTGCGTCGGCGCGGCGCCGGGTCCGCCGACGCGGCGGCCGAGGCCGGCGGCGCGATCCGGGGCGGCGCGTCGTCATCGGCATCCTCGGCCGCGCCATCGCGGCCGGCGGCCGCGGCCTCGGCGACCGCCACAGGGGCGGTGGCCGCGCCGGCGCCGGTATCCGCGTCGGGAGCGCCGGTATCCGCGTCGAGAGCGCCGCTGGCCGCGTCGGGAGCGCCGGCATCCGCGTCGGCGCCGGTATCCGCGTCAAGAGCGCCGGTGTCCGCGTCGGAAGCGCCGGTGTCCGCGTCGGGAGCACCGGCGTTCTCGGCGGGGGTGTCCGCCACGGCGCCGAGGGCGTCGGCAGCTTCGGGGGCATCGTCGGCGGCGACGCCGGCGACCGGCGGCAACCCCAGGACGGATCGCTGCCGACCCGCGTCGAGACGCCGCAACCGGAGCAGCGGAGCGGCGGCGCCGCCGAGCACGTCGGTCAGCCCCTGCACGCTCAGCGGGCCGTCGCCGTCGATGTAGACGGCCTCGCCCCGGAGCTCGATCAACGCCGCGCCCCCGTCGTCGTCGCGCGGCAGCAACCCGATGCCGCCGCTCGTCGCGATCACCCGGAACTGGGCCTCCACCTCGTCCCGCAGCCCCTCGGTCCCGGGAGGCTGCGCGAGCAGCGGCGCTCCCACCGCGAGCACGCCGACGAGCCCGAGGCAAGCGCCCCGCCGCGGCCGACCGGTCCGCGAGGCGAACGGCATTGCGCTCCGTCCGACGGTACCCCTGATCATCGCCCCGCCCCTTTGTCGTTCGACAGCAGCCGGTGCAGCGCGTAGAGCGCCGCGACCCCGACGATCTCGATGAGGACGATGCCCGCTCCGACCCCCGGCGTGGTCAGACCAGCCCCGATCGCCCGCGCAATCTCCGCGGCGAGGCTCCAGGCGTCGAGGCCCTGCTCGAGCCCGCCAACGATCCAGACGAATCCCTGCACCGAGAAGTTCAGCAGCCGGACGATCTGCCTGACGAGGATCGGCCCCAGCCACACCACCGCCGCCCCGAGCCCGAGCACCGCGGCGGTGACGGAGAGGGACACGCGCACCGCCCGGGACGCCGGAGCGGGCGCTCTCGGCAACGACCGCGCCGCCGCCTCCTCGTGTCGCATCGTCATGATTCATACGCAGACGAAGGACCGGTATTCGCGAAACGACGGCCGCCGGCTCACCGAGGGCGGCCCGTCGCGGCCGATCCGGGCCGCGCGGAGGTCAGCGCAGCCCCAGGCTGAACTCGGCGATCAGCTTGCGGTGGAGCTCGCTCGTCCCCTCGCCCACCTCGAGGGTCTTGGCCTCGAGAAGCAGCCGGCCGACCTCGTACTCCGCCGAGAACCCGTAGCCCCCGAAGATCTGGATGGCGTCGAGCGCGTTCTGCGTGGCCGCCTCGCTCGCGGTGAGCTTGGCCATCGACGCCTCCATCGAGCACCGCTCCACCCCCGCGTCCTTCATCCGGCCGAGCCGGTAGACCAGCGCCCGCGCCGCCTCGGTCCGGCAGATCATGTCGGCTATCTTCTGCTGCACCATCTGGAACTCGCCTATCGCCTGCCCGAACGCCCGGCGCTCGCGGGCGTAGGGCAGGGTGAGATCGATCGCCCGCTGCGCCTGCCCGACGCAGCGGGCGGCCACCGAGAACCGCCCCGTGTCGAGGGCCGAGCCGAGCACGGGGAACCCCCGGCCCACCTCGCCGAGCAGCGCGTCGCCGCCGACCCGGACCTCCGAAAAGTGGACCTCGGCGATGTTGTCGCGCTGCAAGGTGCGCATCGGCAGCGGGGCGATGGCGATGCCCGGCGCCGACGGCTCGACGAGGAACATGGTGACCCCGCGGTGCCCCTGCTCGGGATCGACGGTCGCGGGCACGAGAAACACCCCCGCCTCGGCCGCGTGGGAGATGAAGACCTTGCTGCCGTCGAGCGTCCAGCCCCCCTCGACGGCGCGGGCCCGGGTGCGCAGGGAGGCCAGATCGGTGCCGCCGCCGGGCTCCGTGAGACACGCCGACGCCAGGATCTCGCCGGCGGCGAGCGGCGGGAGCCACCGCTGCCGCTGCGCCGGGGTCCCGAACTTCAGGATCACGCTGCCGACCAGCGAGTTGGCCACCGAGACGGCCGAGGCGACCACCCAGTCGACGCGGGCCAGCTCTTCGCAGACGATGCCGTACGTCACCACGTCGCTGAACGAGCCGCCGTACTCCTCGGGAATGAGGGGCGCGAGGTAGCCCAGCGGGGCGAGCCGGGCGATCAGCTCGCGCGGATAGCGCCGGTCGCGCTCGTTCTGCTCGACGGTGGGCAGGATCTCGCGCTCGGCGAACTCGCGCACCGCCGCCCGCACCTGCCGCTGCGTGTCGGTCAGGTCGAAGTCGGCCATGCGCCGGAGGAAAGTGGTCTCGGTCATGATCGGGGCCGGCGGCGCGCCGGCAAGCTCGCGGCGTTCGCGAGACGGGTCGCTCGCGCCCCATCGCGCGGCGCCCGGAAATGCGGAACCGCCCATCGCGGTGTCATCATGGGCCGGCAACCCACGGCCCGGCGAACCTGACGCTTTCGACGCCGGCGGGCCTGGGACGCCGAACCGCCCATCGCGGTGTCATCATGGGCCGGCAACCCACGGCCCGGCGAACCCGACGCTTTCGACGCCGGCGGGCCTGGGACGCCGACGAGGACTACGTCGCCATGCGCCGAGCGCGCCGCCCGCACGAGACAGCGTGCCCTTGGGCACAGTTGGCAACCCCATGACGATCACTGTCCTTGCCTCGAACCGCAAGGGGTCAATTCTAACGCGGGACCGGAGCGCGGCGTGTGGCAGCCGACACGAACGAGGACCGTCGGGCTCGCCGGAACACGGTCCACGCGGTGGCGCCGGGGCACATGCGGCGGGAGGAGGCCGGCCATGACGGACGGGCAACCATCGGGGCGGGCCGAGATCGAGGTGCGGGCCCTGCGAGAGCCGGACCTGCCCGCCGCCACCCGGATCCTGCAGCGGGCGTTCGGCACGTTCCTCGGCGCCGCCGACCCCGCCCGGTTCATGGCCGACCGCAACTTCGTGCGGTCGCGGTGGCGGGCCGACCCGTCGGCGGCGCTCGCCGCCCTCGTCGACGGCGACGTCGTCGGATCCAACTTCGCCACGCGCTGGGGCAGCGTCGGCTGCTTCGGTCCGCTGACCGTCGCCCCGGACCGCTGGGACCGCGGCGTGGCCTCGCGTCTGCTCGAGCCGACCCTCGACCTGTTCGCGGCCTGGGACGTCACCCACGCGGGGCTGTTCACGTTTCCCCACAGCCCGAAGCACGTGGGGCTCTACCAGAAGTTCGGGTTCTGGCCCCGCTACCTCACCGCGGTCATGACGAAGCGCGTGTCGGAGGCGCCCGAACCGGCCGACGGCCGGCTCTATTCCCGGATCGCCCCCGCCGACCGGCCGGCCGTGCGCGACGCCTGCCGCCAGCTGTGCGCGATGCTCTACGACGGGCTGGATCCCGGGCGCGAGGTGACGGCGGCCGATGCGCAGTCGCTGGGCGACACGGTGCTGCTGGGCGACCCCGACCGCCCGGACGGCTTCGCGGTCTGCCACTGCGGCGCCGGCACCGAGGCCGGCGCCGGGCGCTGCTACGTGAAGTTCGGGGCGGCGCGCCCCGGGCCGGGCGCGGCCGAGCGCTTCGAGCGGCTCGTCGCCGCCTGCCTGTCGCTGGCCGCGTCGCGCCGCCTCGCCCACCTCGACGCCGGGGTCAGCCTGGCCCGCGTCGAGGCGTACCGTGCTTTGAGGGCGGCCGGCTTCCGCACCGTCATCCAGGGCGTCTGCATGCACCGCCCGCACGAGCCCGGCTACCACCGCGCCGGCCTCTTCGTCATCGACGACTGGCGGTAGTCAGGCGCGGGCCGCCTTCTGCTCCGCTACAATCCAGTTGGATGCGAGAACGCTACGACTTCTCGGCGGGGCGACGGAATCCGTACGTGAAGCGGCTGAAGCGGCAGGTGACGATCCGGCTCGATCAGGACACGATCGATTACTTCAAGAACCTGTCGACCGACACCGGCATCCCATACCAGACACTCATCAATCTGTACCTGCGGGACTGCGCAACGAACGGCAGGAAGCTCGCCATCCTGTGGGACGCGCCGGCCGGCCCCGGCGCAACGTGACAGGACCAGCCCGGAGTGCGTCGCCTGCGGCTCCGCTCGCCGCCCAACCAACCCTGCCGGGAGTCTGCGCCGTTCTACGGCGCAAGCTCCTGGCACAGGGCCGATCCCTGCATGACCCGCCCGTTCACTCTCCCTCCAACCGCGACGCGAAGAACGCGGCGTGCAGGGCCCGCACCGCGGCCGGGACGTCCCGCTCGTCGATGACGAGGCTGAAGTTGGTGCGGGCGCTGCCCTGCGACACCATGCGCACGTTGATCGCCCGCAGCGCGGTGAACGCGGTCGCGGCGACCCCCGGCGTGTCGCGTATCGCCTCGCCCACGAGACAGACGATGGCCTGTCCGCCGGTGTGCTCGACCTCCGCGATGCCCCGCAGCTCGCCCACGAGCGCCGCCAGCCGGTCGGTGCGGTCGATGGTCAGCGACACCGCCACCTCGGATGTCGACACCACGTCGACGGCGGTCTCCAGGCGGTCGAAGACCTCGAAGATGGCGGCGAGGAACCCGTGGGCCATGAGCATCCGGGTCGACCGGACGTCGATGACGGTGATGCCCTCCTTGTAGACGATGGACTTGACGACGAGGTCCGACGGCGGACACGCGGCGACGATGAGGGTGCCCTCGACCTCGGGCTTCCGCGAGTTCAGCACCCGCACCGGGATGTCCCGCTCGACGGCCGGCAGCACCGTGCGGGGATGCAGCACCCGGCCGCCGAAGTAGGCCAGCTCCGACGCCTCGGCGAACGAGAGCCGCGGCAGGGGCCTCGCGTCGGGGACCACCGACGGGTCCGCGGTCATGACCCCGTCGACGTCGGTCCAGATCTGGATCTCGTCGGCCCCGATGCCCGCGCCGACGATGGAGGCGCTGAAGTCGGAGCCGCCGCGGCCCAGCGTCGTCGGGCGCCCGTCCGCCGCCCGGGCGATGAAGCCGCCCATCACCGCCACCCGCCCCGCCGCCGCGTGCGGGCGGACGAGGCGCGCGAGACGCTCGTTCGTGGGTCCGAAACGGGGGGCCGCCTCGGCGAACCGGTCGTCGGTCACCAGCACGTCGCGCGCGTCCACGTGCACGGCGTCGAGGCCGCGCTGGCCGAGCAGCCGCGCCATCACGAGGCTGGAGAGGCGCTCGCCGTGGGAGAGCGCGGCGTCGGTCAGCCGCGGGCGGGCCCCCTCGTCTCCCGCCGCGAGCTCGGTCAGGGTGCGGTCGAGCTCGTCGCAGTGGGCGTCGACCACGGCCACGAGGCCCGCCACGTCGGCGAGGACCGGCGCCGCCGCCGCCAGCAGGCCGCCGCGGATGGCCGCGACGGCGCGGCGGGCGTCCGCAAGCGCCCCCCGGGCCGCCAGATCCACGGCGGCCACGAGGCCGTCCGTCGTCTTCCCCATCGCCGACACCACGACCACCGGCCCCTGCCCCGCGCGGTCGGCAATCAACCCCGCGACCCGGGTCAGCGCGTCGCTGGTCGCGAGCGAGCTGCCGCCGAACTTCATCACGATCATGCTGCGGTCACGCCCAGGTCACGACGAGCCGGGGCGGCTGATATAGGATCGGGCCACGGTTCACGGCCAGAGGCCATTCATCATGATTACCGAAAGCGCGCTCGTCGCCATCGCCGGCCTCGTCGCCGTGGTCGCGCTGCTCTTCCTGCTGATCACCCGCTACAACTGGCACGTCTTCATCGCCCTGCTCGTGCCCATCGCGCTGTTCGCCCTGATTCCCGGCATGGACGTCCAGGCGTTCATCGACGCCTTCGAGCAGGGCTTCGGCCGGACCATCCAGGGCATCGCGGTGGTGATCGTGCTCGGGTCCATCCTCGCCGAGGCCCTCAAGCATACCGGGGGCATCGAACGGATCACCGAGTCGATGATCCGGTGGGTGGGCGAGAAGCGAATGCCCCTGGCCCTCACCCTGAGCGGCTTCGTCATCGGCCTCGCCATCTTCTCGGACGTCGGCTACCTCATCCTCAACCCGCTCGTGCACTCCGCCGCCCTCAACAGCGGCCTCAACATGAGCGTGATGGCGACGGGCCTCGTGGGGGCGATGCAGCTCACCCACGCCATGGTCCCCCCGACGCCGGGGCCGCTCGCCGCCGTCGCCCTCGTCGGCGCCGACATCGGCCAGGTCATCCTCTACGGAGGCATCGTCACCCTGATCGCCTCGCTCGCGGGCTGGGCGTTCGCCCGCGTCGCGGGACCGCACATCGAGTCGCCGCCGTCGCGGGAGTTCGTGGGGCAGTCGTTCATCGAGCAGGGGCGCGCGTCGGAGCTGCCGTCGACGTGGCGCGCCTACGCGCCCATCCTGATTCCCCTCGGCCTCATCGCCGGCCAGAGCGTGACCGCGTTCGCGCTGCCCGAGGACCATCTCGTCAACGTCGCCATGCGCTACCTCGGGTGGCCGGTCGTGGCCCTCGGCATCGGGGTGCTGCTCGCCTACCGGAACACGAAGGCGGACCAGGCGAAGGCGCGCACCGGGCAGTGGATCGAGGACGCCCTCCGCGCATCGGCGATGATCATCATGGTGACCGGGCTCGGCGGCGCCCTGAGCCAGATCCTGCGGGAGACGCCCGCCGTCGACGCCATCGCCCAGGCCGTCGCCGCCACCGGACTGCCCGCGATCTTCCTGCCGTTCGTGCTCGGGGTGGCCGGCAACATGATCACCGGGTCGACGACGGTCGGGGTCATCACCGCCGCCTCGGTCGCCGCCCCGATGATGGACACCCTGGGGCTGAGCCCCGAGGCGACGATGCTCGCGGGGGCAGCCGGCTCGATGATCATCAAGTACGTGAACTCGAGCTACTTCTGGGTCTGCGCGTCGCTGTCGCGCATGCCCCTGAAGTCGGCCCTGCTGTCCTACGGCGGCGTCACCTTCGTCAACGGAGTCACCGCGATGGTGGTGGTCTACCTGCTGTGGACCACAGGGCTCATCTAGCAGCCCGTGGTGGAATCCCGCGTTGCACCGCGCCCGGGGGGCGCCAGCGAACGGCCGAGGCGCCCGCCTGACAAGGCGTGAGGAGGGCGCATATTGGGCATATGTAACCGACGAACAACGCAGTCAGGCGGGATGCATCGCCGCTCGAATGCAGCGGGGACTTTCGCCACGGGCTGCTAGACCCCTCAATCCAGTCCGGCGTGCTACGCTAGGGGGCGTGGAAGCGCTCGCTCCGTGGCTCACTTCCGCTCTGATCGTTGCGCTCGGCGCTTGGCTTCGCGCGGACATCTCGGCCGTCAACAAGCGCATCGACCAGCTCAACGGCGAGATCAACAAGCGCTTCGACCACGTCAGCCGCGAGCTCGGCGACCTTCGCGAGCGGATGGCCCGGCTCGAGGGGGCCCTTGAGGGCTTCCCGGCCGGCCGCCGCGACCGCGATGCGGCGTGAAACCTTTCGGTCTCTCCGCGGGTTCCGATCCTGCGGCGTGCGAACCGTCACGATTCCCCTTGGCGCGGTCCGGCAATCTCGCGCAGGTTCACGGGAGGCGGGCGTTCCCCGCACAGCCAGAGGCGACAAACGATGAAGGTCGACCGACGGGATTCCCTGCGGCAGCTCGGCCGGTTCCTCGGCGGCTCGCCCCTCGCGGGCGCCCAGGGCCAGCCCGGTGGCGGCGCACCGCCGAACGACCGGCTCGCCCCGGTGCTCGAGCTGGTCAACGTGCCGGAGTTCGAGGCGATGGCCCGGCTCGTCCTGCCGCCGCGGCGCTTCGACGCCGTCAGCGGGGGACACCGGCGATCGTTCGACAAGATGACCCTGCGGCAGCGGCTGATGGTCTACGCGATGGACCTCGACCTGACGACGCCGCTGTACGGGTACGACATGTTCGCCCCGATCATCGTCGGGCCGGTGGGCGGCCAGGACCAGTTGCACCCCGACGGCGAGCTCGCGACGGCGCGCGGGGCCTCGGCCGCCAAGGCGGTCATGGTCGCCACCGGACGCGGCGGCCACGCCATCGACGAGGTCGCGGCGGCTAGCGACGAGCCGGTCTGGTATCAGCAGTACTCCGATGCCGCCACGCTGGCCGACGATGTCGCGCGGGCGGTCGAGGCGGGCTGCCGGGCGGTCTGCGTGACCGTCGGCGTCTCCGAGGGCGGCGCCCCCGCACCGCCCGACTGGGCCGCCGTCGAGCGGGTCGGCGGGGCGGTGGACGTGCCGGTGATCGTGAAGGGCGTCATGGACGCGGCCACCGCGGAAACCGCCCTCGATCGGGGCGCCGGGGGCCTCGTCGTCTCCAACCACGGCGTCGGCGGCGCCCTGCCCGTCGACGTGCTCCCGGCGGTGGCCGAAGCGGTGGCCGGCCGCGTTCCGGTCCTCGTCGACGGCAGCTTCCGGCGCGGCACCGACGTGCTCAAGGGCCTCGCCCTCGGCGCCGCCGCTGTGATGGTGGCCCGGCCCCCCATGTGGGGCCTCGCCGCCTACGGAGCGGAAGGGGTGCAGACGGTGGTGGAGATCCTGCAGACCGAGCTGGCGAGGAACATGGCCGCGTCGGGCCGGCCGCGCATCGACATGATCGACCGCGAGCTGGTCCGCTTCGACCGCTGGTAGGACACCGGGCTCCCGGTCCCGGTCGAGACGCCGGTTCGATGGAACTGCCAGGTCAGCCGAGCAGATAGTCGAGCGCCTTGATCAAGGCGACTCCTGCAACGACCGCGGCGTAGACCTTGAGGGTGAGACGCAACTCGAGCTTCTCGAGATCGTCCCTGGTTGCCAGGTTCTCGCTGATCGCGACGCTGATTTGCTCGGTGACGGCTTCGGCCTGCGAGTCGTCGAAACCGGCGTCTCGCAACGCCTTCACCGCCTTGTGTGTATCGAAGACGAGCGTGGCCATCTCTTCCGGTTCACCTGTCCCATTCTAGCCGCACCGGCCGGCAAGGAGTGACGGGCGTGCCCCGTCGGACACGCCCGTCACCTGTTCACCACCCGCACATCGACATGAGCGACCGCGCGACCGGCGAGAAGACGACCGTCATCCGTCGTCGCCATGCTCGACAAGGCGGCGGTACTTTTGTTCGAGACGGTCGAGGATCGCCGAGGCGGGTCTGGCGGGCCCGCCGTTCATCCCTTCCCTGATCCGGTCTCGCAGATCGTGAAGCGATGACGGCGGAGCGCCCTCCCGGTCTTCCAGCAGCCGCAGTCCGGCGCGGACGACTTCGCTGGCGCTACTGAAGCGTCCGGACTCGACTTGGCTATCGATGAAATGCTCGAAATGGTCACCGAGGACGTAGCTTCGAGGCATGGCGCCTGATTGTAGCAATACGGATTCGCAAGGGCATGCCCCGCCACAGAAGCAACGGGCGTGCCGCGCTCGGCACGCCCGTCCCCGGTCTACAGGCTCCCGACCCGTTGCGGCGAACCGCCTACTGGTCGTTCGTCTGCTGCAGGTACCGGCTGGCCTCGTCGTAGCCCGGCAGCTCGCTACGGCCCTGCCATGTGGACAGCAGCAGGGAGTACTGCTCGGCGGCGGTGGCGCTGTCGCCGGTCTGGGCGGCGGCGCGGGCCAGACCGAGCACCGAACGCACGCGGCCCGGCATGCGCTCCAGCGACGTCTCGAACTTCGCCACCGCGTCGGCCGGCCGGTCGAGCTCGAGGAGGATCTCGCCGTAGAGCTCGTAGGGCGGCTTGACGGGGCTGGCCGCGCCGTTGGGCAGCCGCATGCGGCCGGTGATCTCGATCGCCTCGTCCATCAGGGCCGTCGCCGCGTCGGCCTCGCCCTTCGCGGCGTGCACGAGGGCCGCGACCTCGCGGTACATGATCTGGCTGCCCGGGTTGCCGCCCTCGGCCAGCCCCATCAGGCGCTCGGCCGCCGCCTCGGCGGTGGCGAGGTCGCCGGTCTTGACGGCGCTGATGCCGGTCGCCAGCAGCTCGGCCGCCGGCGAGTCGTCGGTCACCGGCAGCACGTTCCACTCCTCGGTCTCCACCACGTAGCGCGCGTTCAGGAGCGGCAGGGTGTTGACGCTGCGGGCCTGCCCGTCGCTCTCCTCGATGACCATCTCGAGCCGCTCGATCCAGGTGCGCGCCTTGGCGTAGTCGCCGAGCTGCAGGTCGCCGTACTGGCCCCAGTCGAGGGGGTGCACGGTGTCGCCCACGCTGTCGCCCGGCACCCACAGGTCGCGGGCCGCGTCGTACGCGCTCTGGTTGTGGCCCGACACGAGGTCCCACATGCCGTGCTGGATGAAGATGTGGGTGGGCATGTGGCGGGCGTGGGCGACGGCCGGCGCGATCTCGGCGTAGCGCAGCGCCGAGGGCAGGGCGAGGGGCGCGTGGATGGGATCGTCGAACGCGTGGATCACGTAGTGGGGGGCGCCCGGATGGTCCCGGTTCCCCTCGAAGACGGGCAGGGCCAGCGAGCCGGCGAGTATCTCGTAGCGGAACGTGCGGTCGTCGAGGGCGCGCGCCCCGCTGAGGGTGGCCACGGCGGCGAAGGTGGCGACCTCGTCGTCGTCGGGATACTGCTCGGCGAGCCGCTGCATCGCCTCCATGTACGCCACGCGGCGGTCGTCGTAGTCGCCCTCGCTCCACAGAATCTCGACCGCGTTCAGGAACCCCTTCTCGCGCTCGGTGGGGGCCTTGGCCAGCCGCTCCTCCCGCGTCGCGCCGAGGCGCTTCAGCACCGCCCGGGGGTTGTCGTTGTCGACCGGCGAGCCGAACAGCGGGTGGTTGTAGCAGAGCGTCTCGCCCCAGTAGGCCATCGCGAAGTCGGGATCGAGCTCTTGCGCGGCCTGGAACTCGGCGATCGCCTGCTTCCAGCCGAAGCTGTGGAGAATCGCGACCCCGCGCAGGAAGTGCTGCTGCGCCTCGGGAGAGCCGGACGTCGGGAAGTCGAGCGAGCCGACGCTTTCGAACTGCGCCCGGGCCGTCGATCCGCCCGCGAGCAGGGCCAACGCCACCGCGACGATGAACAATCGCTTCATCAGATGCTCCTGGGTAAGAGGACTGTCGAGTTCCGCCGGGGCGGAAACCACCGCCTCGCGGCTCCGGTTTCCGCCCCGCCGCCCCTCCGCGAGTCAGCGCCCCCCGCGCAGGAGGCGACGCCCTTCCGGGACGCGGATCCCCCGACTCGCAAAGGGGACGAACGAACGCTCCCATTATAGTGCCGGCCCCGGCGAGTCGGACGGCCAACACCAGCCGGATTCGCGGCTACGGCGGCGTGCTCTCGTCTCCGCTGTTCGGCCGGCCCACCGGCTACCTGAGCGGCCGCACGGTGAGGCTGTCGATGGAGGTCGACTTCTGACCCAGGGAATGTTGCCCTGACCGCTGCAACGGACAGGCGTGTCACCGCCGGGGGACAGGCGGAGACCGGTTGGCGGAGACGACGCGGCACGCGACCCGCGAGAGGCATCGCAGGCTCGCCACCGCCTCTTTTCTCCAGCGACCAGTCGACGCCGAGCAGGCCGACCCCGCGCCGGCGCGGCGCCTGGCGCAGGCAGGCCGCCGCCCTCGTGCGCGAGGGTGCCGCCACCGGCTGCCGGAACGGCGCGTGAGAGCCTTTGTGGCGGGAGCACCGCCGTCCCGGAACCGCGATGCCTCTCGCGGTCTTGACCTTGGGTTACGGGGTGGTACGATTGGTGCAGAAGCAGGTTGGAGCATTCGCCGATCGTTGACGTCAAGGATGGTCCAGCCGATGCTCAGCAAGATGATCGCGCCGACACCCACCGTCCCGTTCATGCTTGCGGCCTGCCTCGCGCTCGCGGCGCCGATGCCGAGCGGCGGGATCGCGTTCGCCGCGGACGGGCCGGAGGCCGAGCCGGCCGCCGCCGCACAGCCCGAGCGGCCCCGGAACCGACCCGATTTCCTGTTCGGCCAGCCGCGCGGCTTCGCCGGGTTCTCCGCCGGCTGGCTCCGGGCCTCGAGCGGCGGCGTCTTCGACTGGTTCCGCGGCTACCTGATCACCGGAGTCGATGCCCAGGACGAGTTGATTCCGATCTCGAAGCGGGCCTACGACACGGCCGTCTTCCGTTTCGCCGCGGGCTACTCGATCACCCCGCGGGTCGACCTCATGTTCGACGTCGCTCCGTCCGACACCGTCGTGCCCTCGGAGTACAAGGAGTTCACGGAAGGCGGCCGGCCGATCGCCCAGTCGACCCAGGTGTGGCAGATACCGCTGAACGCCGGCGTGCGGTTCTGGCTGGCGCCCCGGGGACGCCCCATCGGGCAGTTGGCGTGGGTGCCGAGCACCGTGGCCTTCCATGTCGGCGCCGGCCTCGGCCTGCGGTGGTACCGGCTCGAGCAGTTCGGCGACTTCGTCGACTACGTCGATCTGTCGATCCAGAGTGACCGGCTGCGGTCACAGGGGAAGGCGTTCACCCGGCACGTCGCCGCGGGCATCAGCGTGAAGCTCGGCCGACGGGTCTTCGCGGTCGTCGATGCGCGCCAGGTCTGGTCCCAGCCGGTGGCGAACTCCGCCTTCACGTTCGGCGACATCGACCTCGGCGGACTGCACATGACCGGCGGCATCGAGTTCGTGTTCTAGGTGTCGCGCCGTGGAGCGGCGCGGACTCCTGGAGGTTGGTTGGACGCCAGGCGGAGCCGCGGGCGACAATTGACGGGCCAGGAGTCGGCGCCGTGGAACGGCGCGAGTCTTGCGGGGTTGTTGGGGCGCCATGCGGAGGCCGTAGCGTGACCTTGCGGTCGCGTTCGGCACGATTGACGGGCTGGCGCAGGAAACCCGAATCCACTCGTCGAGGTGAGACATGACCATGCGAATCAAGGACCCGGATCGCGCTTCGAGGCCTCGCGTCGTCCTTCTCCACCGGCGGATCCGGTGGTCCGCGGCGATCGTCGCGGCCATCGCGGCGCTGGCGGTGCCGGGCGCCTCGCTCGCCCAAACGCTCGGCGAGCCCCCGACGGCCACCGTGGATCAGCGATGGCTGCCGTGGATCGGCTGCTGGCAGCTCGTCGAGGAGGCCGGCGCCCTGCCGGAAGCGGCGGGCGACCTCGCCGCGTTCGCGGACAGCGTGCTGGTGTGCGTGACGCCGGCCGCCCCGCCGGCCCCGGCCACCGACGTCCTCGTGACGACGCTGGCCGACGGCGAGCCGGTGCTGGTGGAGACCCTCTCGGCCGACGGGTTGGAGCACCCCGTGGACCAGAGCGAGTGCCGCGGCCGGCGCCGCATCGCGTGGTCGGAAGACGGCGCGCGTCTGTACACGCGGGCGGAGCTGACGTGCAGCGCCCGGGACGACGCCCGCCGGCTGTCCGCGGTCGGACTGATGGCGGACACCAGGACCTGGCTTGCGCTCGAGCTGGTGGAAGCGGGAGAGCGGGCCGCGGTCACCGTCAGACGCTACCGCCGCACGGGCGACGTCACCACCCTGAGCGCGGCCGGCCCGACCTTGACCGCCGACCTCCTGGCGCGGGCGCGGACGGCGGCGCTCCGGACGGGCGACGCCGACCTGTCCATCGACGCGGTCATCGAGGCCGCCGACGCCCTCGAGGCCCCGGTGCTCGAAGCGCTGCTGGTGGAGACCGAGACGTGGTTCGATCTCGACGGGCGCGCCCTGATCCGGCTCGACGACGGGGGCGTGCCGGGGAACATCATCGATATGCTGGTGGCGCTCTCGTTCCCCGACGACTTCCAGGTGCAGCGCTCGGCGCCGAGCGGCGGGGGCGGGGGCGGCGGCGGGTTCCTGGGCAGTTGGGGTGGCTACGGCTACGACACGTGGTATCCGTACTACGCGGCGCCGTTCGGCTACTATTACGGGTGGTCCCCCTACGTCAATTCCCTGTACGGTTTGGGCGACTACTACTACCTGAACAGCTTCTCCGGCCGGGCGGGCTCGCTCATCACGGACGCGCCCGACGTGGGCGAAGGACGCATCTACGAGGGCTACGGCTACACCCGGGTCGCCACGCAGCCGGACACCGGGGGCCGCCGCGCGCAGCCGCGGGGTTCGAGCGGCGGCGGGGTGTTCGGCGGCGGCGGGTCGAGTGGAGGAAGCTCGTCGGGAGGCGGCTCGAGCGGAGGCGGGGGCGGCAGCGTCAGCTCGGGCGGCTATACGTCGTCGGGCGGAGACTCCGGCCGCGGCGCCTCGCCGCGCTAGCCCGCCCATCGTCGCCGAACGCGACCGCAAGGTCGCGCTGCGGCCTCGGCTTGGCGCCCAACCAACCTTCCGGGAGTCCGCGCCGTGCTACGGCGCAGACTCCCGGGTCCATCTTCGCCCGGGCTCCCCTCCTAGCGCCAACCGAACCCGCAGGGGCCTGCGTCGCCGCTCTGGCGCAGACCCCTCGTCCTGGCAGCCCGGGGCAAAGTCCCCACTGCATTCGAGCGGCGATACGCATCCCGCCTGACTGCGTTGTTCGTCGGTTACATATGCCCAATTTGCGCCCTCCTCACGCCTTGTCAGGCGGGCGCCTCGGCCGTTCGCTGGCGCCCTCCGGGCGCGGTGCAACGCGGGGTTTCACAACGGGCTGCTAATCCCACTCCTTCTCGATGCCGTGGCCCCGCTCGAGGTCGCCGTGCAGCGGCGTCACGAACCCGAGCAGGCAGCCGTCCGAGCCGTCCCTGAGACGGTGGCAGCGCACCCGGATGGGGTCGCCCGGCAGCACGTCGTCGGGCTCGATGCCGTTGCGGCGGAGCCCCACGGGGGTGGTGGCCTCCATGGCCCACAGGGTGGGGGCGGCGCCGTCCCCTTCGCCGGGGACCTCGAGGAAGATCCAGGAGTGCGGGTTGATCAGGTGCACTTCCCTGACCGTCCCCTCGAGGTGGGTGAAGTCGGTGAGCTCGTAGTTGCCGTGGGAATGATGCGCGCCGCCCGGGAGGGCGACGGCGGCCGCGCCGAGGAGCCCCAGGAGGCTGCGCCGTAGAACGGTGCAGACTCCCGGCAGGGTTGGTCGGGCGGCGAGCGGAGCCGTAGGCGACGCTCTCCGGGCCAGGCAGAAGCGCGCGCATGTGCGGCGGGCCGACCGCATCGCCGGGGTCGAAATCCGGGTCGAGGTGCTGAAAGACATCATCTGACTCGCGGAGGCGGCGGGAAGCCGTTGACGTAGACGCGCTCGTAGCGGAGAGGGTTGCCGGCCGCGTCGAGGAACCGCAGGGACTGCTGGAACAGCTCGGGGCCGAACCGGCCCGGGGGCGCCGTCGCCTCGAGGACGTAGAGCCGGTCCTCGTGCATGTAGATGGCCGCGAACGTCCGGGTGCCGTCGGCATTGGTGAGCTGGAGGTGACGTCCCTCGACGAGGTCCACGAAGTTCCAGCCGAAGAAGGTCGGCTTCGCGTCCCGCGCGAGGAAGCCCCACGTCGCGAAGTCCATGGCGCCGCGGACGTCGACGATCCACGACCCGACGCCGGTGTATGTAGCACCCGAGCAACCCGTATGGGCGTCCGGAGGGCAGTTCTTCGCGCGCTCGGTGTGGATGCGCTCGGCCTCGGCGTAGTCGACCACGGTCACCGAGTAGCGGGCCGCGCCGTCCTCGTAGGCATGCACGCGGGCCGGCAACTCGGCCTCGTACTCCGAGGTGTAGGCGAACTCCTCCACCGTCGGTTCGCCGGGGAGATTGACGCTGAAGAAATCCGCCGGGCTGGCGTACTCGGCCCAGCCCTGGGCGAACGCCGGCCCGGGGCCGCACAGGATCAGTGCGGCCGGAACGACTCGCAAGAGGCGCATGGTCTTTTCCTCCTTGTCACTCGGACGCCACCGGCGGAAACCGCCTCCATGCTGCCAGAAAACGGCGCGCGTGCACAGTCCGAATCGGGTTGCGCCGTGTCCATCGGGCGGCCACCACCGTCTCCGTGCCCTCACGCGGGCTGACCGAACGCGGGACGGCTACACCACCCGGGCGGCCGCGCAGCACCGCGGCCCCCGATGCCGGTCAGGACAGTGATCGCGATACACGGTTGCCAACTACAACCAGGGGCAGCCCGTTTTCTGCGGGATGGCACTCTCGGCACGTGGCAAGGTAATCTCCGTCACCGTCCTTGGCCGAGCTCGCCGAGAATCTCACCGGCATGCTCGCCAAGCCGCGGCGCCCGCTTCCGGATGCCGGGCGCGCCGGCGGACAGCGAGAACGGCGTGGCGGCGCGCGTGCACAGCGACTGCGGCGGGTTCGCGGAGACCGGGCGCGCCGCCCGCGGCTACACCACCCGGGCGGCGCGCAGCGCCGCGACCTCCGATGCCGGGTAGCCGAGCTCGCCGAGAATCTCATCGGTGTGCTCGCCAAGCCGCGGCGCCCGCTTCCGGATGCCGGGCGCGCCGGCGGACAGCGAGAACGGCGTGTCGGCGACGGGGGCGGCGGCCGGGGCGCCCGGGAACGCCAACGCCCTGAGCAGCCCCACCGCCGCCACGTGCGGATCGTCGAGGGTCTGCTGCGGCGACAACACCGGGCCGGCGGGGATGCGGGCCTCCTCGAGCGCGGCCAGCGCCTCGGCCGTCGTGCGCCCGGCGCACCACTCGGCCATCCGGCCGCTGATGACCTCGCCGTGGTCGCCGCGCGCCATGTCGTCGCGGAACCGGGGGTCGTCCACCCATTCCGGCACGCCCACCAGGGCCGCCCACTTCTCGAAAAGCGGCTGGCCGATGGTCTGCACGAGAATCCACCCGTCGCGCGTCCGGTGGGTGTCGGACGGGGCCGACACCTGGCTCCGGTTCAGCGAGGCGACCCGGTCGGGCGCGTGCACCGCCTGCTCGATCAGCGCCGCGTTGGCGACGGTGAGGGCCGCCCCGAGCAGGGACCCGCGCACCTCCTGGCCGCGGCCGGTCCGCTCGCGCGCCATGAGCGCGGCCAGGGTACCCACCGTCGCCGAGAGCGCGGTCGCGAAGTCGACCCACGGCACGTAGCTCTTCGTGGGCTGCCCCGGCTGCCCCGACAGGTACATCGACCCCGACATCGCCTGGCCGACGCCGTCGAAGCCGACCTTGTCCGAGTACGGCCCCCCCGCCCCGAACGCCGACACGCTGGTCAGGACGACGCGGTCGTTGACGGCCGCGAGCGACGCGTGGTCGAGCCCCAGCGCCCGCAGGGCCGGGTCGGGCAGGTTGGCCACCACCACGTCCGCCCCCTCGACGAGCCGGCTCAGCACCGCCCGCCCCTCCGGCTTCAGGGGGTTCAGCGTCATGCCGCGCTTGTTCCGGTTGACCTGCATGAAGAGCGCCCCGTCGCCGGCCGGGGTCAGGGGCACGAGGAAGCGGTCTTCCCCGCCCCGGACCTTCTCGACCCGCACCACGTCGGCCCCGAGGTCCGCGAGCAGGGCCGCGCAGAAGGGCCCCGCGATGTAGCGGCCGAAGTCGAGCACCCGCACCCCGTCGAGAACACCTTGCATCGGCAACCGCGCCTCCTTGACTCCAAACATGGTACAGGCGGTACGGTCTTCGCGGAGGGCCGGCCGGCAGTGGGGTCGCCACGGCAGGTGACTCGCTCGGCACGACGGCGGCGCGGGCACGGGGAACCGGACCCGCCGAGCCCCCTGACAAACGTCATGCGTGGTTTACGTCTATCACCGTATTTCGCAAGACAGCGCTCGTGCTCACCCCACGGCCGTTCTGGGTCGATCTCATCGAGGCGCTCCGGCGGTCGAGGAGCATCGTCCGGCTCGCGGGCGCGCGGCGACTCGGCAAGAGCTGCTGACCGCCGTTCCGCCCAGCGCCCTGGCGGGGACACCGCCCGGGCACGAGGTGGACTTCGCGTTGGTGACGGGACGCGGGCACGGCTATCGCCGCGGGAGAGCTCGACGGCGTGAGGGGACTGCAGGATCCGGTGGTCCCGGCCGTCGCCGCCTCGGGGCCGCTACGGGTTCACGGGCCCGCGGTCCGGGTCGCGCACCGTCAGGACCGGGCACGGCGCGCGCCGCACCACCTCGACCGCGACGCTCCCGAGCAGCAGTTGCCCGACCGCCCCCCGCCCGCGGGTGCCCATCACGATCAGCTCGGCCCGATGCTCGCCCGCGTATCGCAGGATGCCGTCCGCCGGCGGCCCGATCTCCACCGCGGTGCGCACCGGCGGCGCCTCCTGCCCCTCGGCCGGGCACAGGCCGGCGAGCCGCGCCTTCGCCTCGTCGACCCAGCGGTGCTGGACCTCGGTCTCGGAGAACCCCCACAGCGCCTCGGTCCCCGGGCTGACGTCGGCGTCCGTCACCACGTGCAGCAGATGGAGAACCGAGTCGCACCTCCGGGCCAAGTCCCTGGCGTAGGTGAGGGCCAGCCCCGACGCGTCGCTGAAGTCGGTGGGAACGAGAATGGTCTTCGGCGGAATCATGGTCAGGACGGAAAGGCGCTTCGGGCCGTCGGCAGCCCGGCGACCGGCGGCCGGTCGGCGGGTCCGCGGCCGACATGATCGGGAATCGTCTGCGGCGGAGTCATGGTCGGGGCGAAAAGGCGCTTCGCGCCGCCAGCAGCCTGGGGATGGGCGGCCGGTCGGCGGGTCCGCGGCCGACGTGATGGAACCGGACCAGTCCCGCCGGGTCGATCAACACGTTGCCCCCCTGCTGCACCGTATCCGCGCGCGGCAGGCGGGGAAACCGCCCGAGAAGGGCCTCACGCCAGTAGGCGCGCAGGGTCGCCGGCCCGAACAGATGCCGGAGCCGCGCCTTCCCCATGCCGTAGGCGCGATAGAGGCGGCGTTCGGTGTCGACGAGCAACGGCCAGGGCAGGCCCGTCTCGGCCACGTACGCGCGGGCTGCCTCCGCGCCCTCGAACGTGACGGCCAGCACCTGCACACCGAGCCGTTCCAGCTCGCCCTCTGCCTGCCGCAACTGCAGCAGATGCCGCCGGCACGGCAGTCAGAACAGATGCCGGTGCAGCACCAGCAGCAGCCACCGGCCGCGGTACCCGTCGAGCCCATGCACCCGATCGAGGGCGTCGCGCAACTCGAACGGGGCCGCGGGACGGCCGACGAGCGACGAGGTCATCGTGCCCGCCCGTGGCGAGAGCTCCGCTGCATTCGACCGGCTCCCGGTGCAATTCGCGGGGGCTCCGCTCCGGGCTGCCGACCCGGAATCCGCCGCCCGCTCTGCTTGCCGCCCCAACCCACCCGGGCAGGCGACGGCGCCGGCGGGACTCCCAACGGATTGCGCCGCGGGAAGCTCGCGCCAGCGAACGTCTCGACGCGACCGCAGGGTCGCGCCAGTGGTGCGTCACAGGAACAGATTTACGGTTGGCCTACAAGCAGCCCGAGGCTTCGGTTCCAGGAATGTGCGGTTCCACGGTCCGTCGGCTACCTGGGAACAACTGTAAGGTCATTCCTCGGACACACCACTAGTTCATGACGTACTTGTGCAGCTCGGGCTTCACGGTGTCGGCCACGAAGATGTCCCCGTTCGGGGCCATCGTCATGTAGTGCGCCTCGCCGAACTCGCCGAGGCCCTTGCCCGGCTGCCCGTTGGCGCCCACCGCCTTGCCGTTCTCGTCGAGCTCGAGAATCTCGCCCGCGAACCCGCTGACCATGTACATCGTCCCGTCGCTGTGGATGTGCAGGCCGCATGGCAGGCCCTTGTAGGCCCACTCCTTGATATACGCGCCGTCGGCGTCGAAGATCTGCACGCGCCGGTTCTGCCGGTCCGCCACGTAGAGCAGCCCCGCCGCGTCGACCACGATCGAGTGCGGCGTGTCGAACTCGCCCGGCGCGGTGCCCTGGCCGCCCCATGCCTTGATGAACGAGCCGTCGGGCGCGAACTTCACCAGCCGCGGGATGCCGCGCCCGTGCCCCACCAGGACGAAGATCTCGCCCGCCGCGTTGATTGTCAGGTCCGTCGGCTCGGTCAGCAGCCCGTCCTCGGGCTCGCCGGCCTCGCCGTGGGTGCCGATGGTCATCAGCACCTTGCCGTCCGGGTCCATCTTTCGCACGGTGTTCCCGTTGACGTCGGTGGTCCAGATGTTGCCGTCGGGGTCGAGGCGCATGCCGTGGGGCCGGATGTACTCGCCCTGCCCCCACGACCGCACGAAGCTGCCGTCGGGGTTGAACTCCATCAGCGGATTGGCGCCGCGGTTGAAGACGAGCAGGGTGTCCTTCGTGGTCCAGACGACGCTCGACGGCGCCCCCATCTCCTGGTCGGCGGGAATCTCGAGGCCGTGCGGCACCGGGTGATAGCCGAGGTCGGGCGCGTCCTCCATCTGCGCCGGATCCGGCGCGTCGAGGATCTGAGCGCCGGCGACGGCGGCGACGCCGAGCACGGCGAAGAAGACAGGCGCGAGCGTCCGGGCAAGGCGGACTGGCAGCATGGCGGCTCCTCGGAAAATGGTCCTGCGAATCGCCCGCATTGTAGCACCGTCGACCGGGGTGGCCCGGGACTCCGCCCGACCGTTCCCGGTGTCGGCGAGCCGGTCGCGCACGCGCTCCGTCGACGGGGTGGTCAGGGGCTTGCCCGACCCCTTCCGGCGCGATGTCCCGCGGCGGCTCGAGGACCGGACGTGCCGGCGTCCGGCACGGGCGGCTCCCGCTGGCCCTGCGCGGCGTTCACGCCGACGGCCCGGGCGAGGGCCAGCGCCGCCGTCTCGACCCGCTCCACCGGCATGGTGTCGCTAACCAATAAGCCGTTGACATCCATTTTCAGGTGTTCTCGCGCGATAAGACATCCCGTCGGCGCCTTGATCGGGGTGGAGCTCGGTACGCTTGGAAGACCGGCGCGGATGGCGGCGGCTGTCCGACTCCACCGCGTGCCGGCGGCCCTCGGCCGTCTTGACAGCCCGACCGGCGCAATGTACTGCTATGCGTCGACTGTTGAATCGCAGGAGGAATGCCGCAATGAAGAAATGGGCCGTGCTGGCAGGCGCGGGGCTGTGCGCCCTCGCGTTGACCGCTTCCGTGATGACCGCCGACGAGACGATAACCGGCCAGCTCGTCGAGGCGGGGTGCGCGGCGATGGCCGGGGCCGACCCGAGCCCCGAGCACGTGGCGTGCATGGTGCGCTGCGCGCAGAACGGCGATCCGATCGGGATACTGACCGACAGCGGGCTCTACAGGATCACCGGCGACTGGGCCGCGAGCCATCCCGACGAGCTGGCGGCGCTGATGGCGAAGCAGGTGCGCGCCACCGGCGAGACCAGCGAGGCGGGCGGCGAGCGGTTGCTGGCGGCGACGAAGATCGAACCGGCCGACTGACACGATACGGCGACCACGGACACGAGACCGAGCCGTTGCCACCGTGCTCGTTCTGCGTCCCCGGTCGAGCGTCCTGCGCCGCCGAAACGCCCTTGGGCGCGGCGGTTCGCCGCCGCGTCTCCCCGCGAGAGGCATGACCAGGCGCAGACTGCCCATCGGCATCCAGACGTTCCGGGAGATACGGGAACGGGACTGCTACTACGTGGACAAGACGGCCTACGTCGGGCGGCTGCTCGACGGGGGCAAGCACTACTTCCTGTCGCGTCCGCGGCGCTTCGGCAAGAGCCTGTTCCTGGACACGCTGAAGGAGCTCTTCGAGGGCAACGAGCGGCTCTTCGCGGGGCTGGCCATCCACGACGAGCATGACTGGTCGGTCAGCCATCCCGTCCTGCGGCTCAGCTTCGGCAGCGGCACGTTCCGGCGTGAGGACGATCTTCCGACCGAGGTGAACGCCCAGTTGGCACCGCTGGAGCAGGACGCGGCGATCACCTCCCCCCCGGCCGCCGCGGCGGCGCGTTTCCGCTCGCTGATCCGGACGCTGCACGAGCGCGCCGGGCGGCGCGTCGTGGTCCTGGTCGACGAGTATGACAAGCCGATTCTGGATGCGCTGGATGCGCCGGAGGTGGCCCGGGCCAACCGTGATTTCCTGCGCGGACTCTACGGCGTCGTCAAGGACTGCGACGCGCACGTTCGTTTCACCTTCCTCACCGGAGTCAGCAAGTTCGCCAAGGTGAGCCTGTTCTCCGGCCTCAACAACCTGGCGGACATCACGCTCGACCCGCGGTACTCCGCCGTCTGCGGGTTCACCGACGCCGACCTCGACACCGTGTTCGCGCCGGAGCTCCCCGGCCTCGACCGCGACGAGATACGCGCGTGGTACAACGGCTACAGTTGGCGCGGCGCCGAGAAGGTCTACAACCCCTTCGACATCCTCCTCCTCTTCGACCGCCGCGAGTTCGACGCCTGGTGGTTCGAGACCGGCACCCCGACGTTCCTGGTCGACACGTTGACGGCGCGCGGCGTCGGCGCCGCCGACCTCGAGGACATGGTCGCCAGCCGCGACCTGCTGTCGTCGTTCGACGTCGGCGACGTCGCGACCGAGGCCCTGCTCTTCCAGACCGGCTACCTCACGATCACCGGCACCGAGAACCTCGGCGGCAAGACCCTATATCGACTCGGCTATCCGAACCGCGAGGTACGGCAGAGCCTGAACGAGCGCCTGCTGCGCGCCATGACCCCCGCCGCATCGCAGCAGGGGACGCGCGAGATCCGGCTCCACGAGCACCTGCGGGCGAACGACTTCGCGGGGCTCAGGGCGCTGTTCGAGGGGTTCTTCGCGAGCATTCCCCACGACTGGCATCGGAAGAACGACATCGCCCGCTACGAGGGCTGGTACGCGAGCGTGTTCTACTCGCACTTCGCGGCGCTCGGCCTCGACGTGACGGTCGAGGACGCCACGAGCCGCGGGCGCCTCGACATAACGGTGCGCTTCAATCGGCAGGTGTACCTGTTCGAGTTCAAGGTCGTCGAGCTGGCGCCGGAGGGGACCGCGCTGGCGCAGTTGAAGGCGAAGCGCTACGCCGACAAGTACCGGGGCCTGGGCCGGCCGATCCACCTGATCGGCGTGGAGTTCAGTCGGAACGAGAGGAACATCGCGGCATTCGACGTGGAACCGGCGTGAGGGGCTCCAGCGTCCCCTTCCGAGGTCCTCTCCCCGCAGGCGCCCTCTACTGGTCGGCCGCCCGCGGGGAAGGCCGGGCGCCGAGCTCGAGGAGCAGCCGCTCCATCTCGGGCCACCGCTTGCCGGTGTTCGAATAGAACACGCCCTCGGCCATGACCAGAGGGGTCCACCCCTTCTCGTTGACGGCTTCGAGGTCGGCCCCCTGGTCGAGGAGGAACCGCACCAGCGGCTCCGACCCGCGGATGATCGCCCCGTGCAGGGCGGTGTCGCCGTTGGTATCGATGGTGGTCACGACATCGCCGAGCTCGAGCATCAGCTCGACCGCGGCCAGCGCCTCCGCGTTGGTGCCGGGGCTCTCGCCCACCGCCCAGATACCGACCCCCGCCGCCACCATCAGCGGCGTGGTGCCGTCCTCGTTGGGCAGCAGCGGGTCGGCCCCCAGGGCCACCAGGAGCCGCATCAGCTCGGCGTCGACGGCCTTCGCGGCGAGCAGGAACGGGGTCGCGCCCACCCGGTTGAGCACGTTGCGGTAGCCGCCGGCGGTGCCCGAGCCGTCGCCGCCCCGCGGCTCCTTCGCCTGCCGCGCGTCGAGGTCGGCGCCGTGGGCGGCGAGGGCCCGGACGAAGTCGAGGTCGGAGACGAGGCCGGTGGGAATGGGAGCCGGGTTGTTGAAGCCGAGGTTCGGGCGGCGGGCCCAGACGAGCTGGTGCAGAGCCGTCCACCCCTGCCCGGCCGCGTTGGGGTCGGCGCCCTGCTCGAGCAGCCAGACCCCGGTGTCGTAGTGCGCGTTGAGGGTCGCGAGGCAGAGGGCGCTCATGCCGTCGGGCAGGGTGTCGTCGACGTCGGCGCCGGCCGCGGCGAGCATCCGGAGCACGTCCTGCCGGTCGTGTCGGACCGCGAACAGTAGCGGCGTGAAGCCGCCGGCGGAGCGAGCGTGGACGTCGGCGCCGCCCGCCACCAGCTCCAGGACGGCCCCGGGGTTGCCCTCGATGGCCGCCCACATCAGCGCGGTCTGCCCGCGCCACCGCTCGGTCGCGTCGACCTCGGCCCCGTGGCGGAGCAGGGCCCGCACCGCGCCGGGCCCGCCGGCCCGGGCCGCCCGCATGAGCGGGGTCTCGCCCTCGGGCAGGCCGACGTTCGCATCGGCTCCCGCCGCCAGCAGCAACTCGACCATCGCGGCGCCGCCGTTCGTGGCGGCGACGAGAAGCGGGGTCGCGCCGTAACGGTTGACCACGTCGGCACGGGCACCAGCCCTGAGCAGCAGCCGGGCCGAGTCCAGGTCGTCGCGGTTGGCCGCCCAGTGCAGCGCGGTGGTGCCATCGAGGGACGGCTGATCCGGATCGGCGGCCCCCGCGAGCAGCGCGCGGACCTCGGCGACGTCGCCGGCGCGCACCGCGTCGATCAACGGCGCCTCGACTCCTGCCGCGGCAGGCGTCGCCGCCAGACACGCCGTCACCACCAGACACGTCGCCGCGACAACCGATTGACCCATGCGCTCGTTCATCAGATGTCCGCCAGCTCCTTGATGCGGCCCGTCGCGTCGCCGAAGTTCCCGGCCGACACCCCGACCTTGTCGAGCATGCTGACGAGCAGGTTGTTCACCGGGGTGTCCTTGGGGTAGAGCAGGTGCCGCCCGCCCTTCAGGCGCCCGGCGCCGCCGCCCACCACGATCTCCGGCAGGTCGAAGTGCGCGTGGTCGTTGCTGTCGCCGAGCCCGCCGCCGTACATCACCATCGAGTGGTCGAGCAGCGAGCCCGCCCCGTCGGGCGCGGTCCGGAGGCTGTCGAGCAGGTGGGTGAACAGGCCCACGTGGTAGGTGTTGATGCGCGCGAGCTTGTCGAGCTTCTCGGGGTCGTTCCGGTGGTGCGACAGCCCGTGATGGGGGTCGGGCACGCCGAGGTGCGGATAGGTGCGCCCGCCCAGCTCGCGGCCGAGCATGAAGGTGAAGACGCGGGTGATGTCGGCCTGCCACGCGAGGGAGACCAGGTCGTACATCAGCCTGACGTGGTCCTCGAAGTCGTCGGGAATGCCGACGGGACGGGCCAGGGCCGGCAGCTCGGCGTCGGCGCTCTGCGCCTCCGACAGGGTGATGCGGCGCTCGAGGGCGCGGATCGAGTCGAGGTACTGGTCGAGACGGGCCCGGTCGCCCTTCCCGATGGAGCGCTCGAGGTTCGCCAGGTCGGCGGTGACCGAGTCGAGGATGCTGCGGTCTCGCCGCATCTCGGCCACCCGCTGCTCGGTCGTGCCCCCGTCGCCGAAGAGCCGCTCGAAGACCACGCGCGGGTTGTTCTCCATCGGCAGCGGCGTCGTCGCCGACCGCCACGCGACGGTGTTCAGGTAGACGCAGCTGTAGCCGTTCTCGCAGTTGCCGACGAGCCCGTCGAGGTCGATGGCGAGCTCGAGCGACGGCAGCGGCGTGTCGCGGCCGATGTGCTGCGCCGCCAGTTGGTCGGCGGTGGTCCCGGCCCGCACGTCCGAGCCCTCGGTCTGCTTCGGGTGCACGCCGTTCAGCCACGTCGAGCTCGCCCGCGAGTGCTCGCCGTTCCCGTCGCCGAGGGGCTCGGCCTGGCCGTGGGCGAGGCCGCTCACCACCGTGAGCTGCTCGCGGTACGGCGCCAGCGGCTGCAGGATGGGCGACAGCTCGAACCCGGGGCCGGTCTCGGCCGGCGTCCACTGCTGCATCACCGCCCCGTTGGGGATATAGATGAACCCGAGCCGGCGGACCGGCCGCGCCGCGGTCCGGGCCTCCGCCGTGAGGGCCGGCACCATGGCGTCGAGCAGGGGCAGGGCGACGGTCGCGCCGAGGCCGCGCAGGAACGTCCGGCGGGGCAGCGACAGCTTTCTGATCATCATGACCGGGTTCTCCTCATCTGGAACGGCGGGCTCTTGACGACACCCAGGATGAGCGACGAGAAACGGTGTCCGTCGGCGGCGGCCTCGCGGGTGATGGCGCGGATGGCCGGCGCGTCGTGGTGCTCGACCCCCCGGCCGAGCGCATAGACGAGCAGCTTCTCGGTCAGGGTGGTGACGAAGAGGTCGGGGCGGCCCAGCAGCGCCTCGCGCAGCCCCGCCGCCCCCTCGAAGACGGTGCCGTCGGGCAGCACGCCGGAGGCGTCGATGGGGGCGTTGGCCTCGTTGCGGGTCCGGTAGCGCCCCACGGCGTCGAACTGCTCGAGGGCGAAGCCCGGCGGGTCCATCAGCCGGTGGCAGCTCGCGCACACGGGGTTGGCCCGGTGCTGCTCCATCGCCTCGCGCATCGACCGGGCGGCGCCGTCGCTGGTGGTCTCCTCGAGCGACGGCACGTCGGGGGGCGGCAGCGGCGGCGGCGTGCCGAGCAGGTTCTCGAGCACCCACTTGCCGCGCAGCACCGGCGACGTCCGCGTCGGGTAGGCGGTGGCGGCGAGGATGCTGCCGTGGCCCAGGAGCCCCCGGCGCGAGGCGTCGGGCAGGTTGATGCGCCGGAAGTGGCTGCCGTAGACGTTCGGCATGCCGTAGTGGCGGGCCAACCGCTCGTTGACGAACGTGTAGTCCGCCGTCAGGAAGTCGAGCACGCTGCGGTCCTCGCGCAGCACGCTGGCGAAGAACAGCTCCGTCTCGCGCTGGAACGAGCGCCGCAGGGCCTCGCCGAAGTCGGGGAAGAGGTCCTCGTCGGGGGTCAGGGCCCGCACGTTGCGCAGGTAGAGCCACTGGCCCGCGAAGTTCTCGACGAGGGCGTCGGCCCGCGGGTCGGCGAGCATCCGGCGGGTCTGGGCCTCGATCACCTCGGGGCGGTGCAGCGTCCCCGCCTCCGCGAGGTCGAGCAGCTCGTCGTCGGGGATGCTGCTCCACAGGAAGAAGGAGAGCCGCGACGCGAGCTCGAGGTCGGGGACGCGGTACGGGGTGCCCGGCGCCGCGCCGGCCGGCTCCCGCGCCACCCGGAACAGGAAGTCGGGGCTCGCCAGAAGCCGCCGCAGCCCCAGCTCGACGCCCGCCTCGAAGCCGCCCTCGGCCCGCCCCTGCTCGTAGAACTGGAGCAGCACCGCGAGGTCGCGCTCGGTGACGGGACGGCGGTAGGCGCGGCGGGCCAGGGTCGAGAAGACCTCCCGCGCGCAGGCCGCCTCGTCCGCGGCGTCGCGGGAGGCGGGGCGGCAGACGAAGACGCGGTCGCGGCTGGGGGTGCTCTCGGCCGGCCGCGCCCCGCTCGCCTCGAACGGGCCGGCGACGGTGACGCTGCCGACGTAGGGCTGGTAGCGGGTGTCGCCCCCGGTGATGCTGGTGTAGGGGCGCAGGAACGGCTGCCGCAGGGTCTCGGCGTAGGCCGACGTCTTCTGGTGGAAGGTCACCTGCACGGTGCGCGGACCCGCCCGCACCGGCGCGCGCACCTCCCAGCCGTCGTCGGCCGCCCGCTGGCGGGCCAGCCAGTCCCGATACTCGGGGCTGCTGCGCGCCGCCCCCGGCGGGGGAGGCTCGCCGACGGTGAACGTCTCCAGGAGCTCGCCGTCCAGGCTCACCTCGAGCCGGTGCGGGGTGTCGAACGGCTTGAGGGTGCCGCTGGCGTCGCGGGAGAGCTGGACGCGGATGCCGTACACCGCGTCTTCCGGGAACGTGAAGTCGAAGCGGGTGCCCCCGCGGGTGCCGAACGGCAGCCCGTCGACCCGGACGTCCTGGGTCAGGTCGGCGGTGAGGCGGAACGTCTCGGCCGTCGCCGAGGGGGCCGGCCGCCCGATGGCGAGCCGGCTGATCTTCTTCGCAGCCGACAGGTAGCGCTCGAGCAGGGTCGGCGAGATGCCGAGCACCCCGGCGATGTTGTCGAACCCGTAGCTGCCGTCGTCGGCCGGCAGCAGGGCCGCGACATCGACGTCCAGCGCCAGCAGATCGCGGACGACGTTGTGGTACTCGCTGCGGTTGAGGCGGTGGAAGGTGTCGGTGCGCCCCGGATCGGGGCTCCGCGCCGCCGCCGCGTCGAGCTCGGTCTCGAGCCAGACGGTGAACGCCGCGTAGGTCTCTGCGTCCGGGCGCGGGCGGGGAGCGGGGGGCATGGCCCCGGCCCGCAGCTTCCGCACCACCTTCTCCCAGATCTCAGGGTGGGCGCCCACGTCGCCGACGTCGGCGGTGTCGAGGGTCAGGTCCGCGACCCGCAGCCGCTCGTTGTGGCAGGCGACGCAGTAGCGGTCGACCAGGGCCCGCTCGGCCGACGCGGCGCCTTCGGACGCCGGTTGGGCGGCCGCGGACGCCGTCCCGAACGCCATGGAGCCGACCGTGAACGCCGCGGCCGTCCGTACCAGGAGCCCCTGCATCGATTCGCTCACCCCTCAGTCTCCACGATCGGGCCGGAAAAGCGCAGGGTGATCCTACACCAGTTCACCCCGCCCGCCTCGCCGTCCGAGATCGCGTGGGCAGTTCAAGAATCCGGCGGCGTACGGAGGACAGGCCGGCTGATTGCTGCCGGCCCCGCGCACACCCACCGGAGGGGAATCGCCCGCCAGCTACCCGCCATCGCGCCGCACTTCTCACGAGCCGCGCGTCCAGGACCCCGAACATGGCGCTCTGCGCCTCCTCGGGAAACTCGGGAGCCGATCCAGGGGGAGCAACCGCTCCGGCTCACAACGGCAAGGGGAGCAACCGCCCCGGCTCACAACAGAATGAGGGGAGGGATGATGCAGAGCGCCGCTCTACGTCGGTTCATGGGATCCTCCACCATGCGGGCAAATGCCAGAATCGTTCAACGTGGCGGTCGTAATGCGTTTCACCGCCGTCGACTCTTCCGCGGATATCCGAGTTCGGGGGCCGCAGATGGCCCTCGCCGTTCTCGCGGTAGTCGATGTCGACCTCGCCGACGGTCACGTCGTCCTCGAGCCAGGAAATCTGGAGGGTCGGTCGTCGTCCACGCTGGCGGACACTATCAGCGCCGCGCGCCCCAATCACGTCCCCAGAGGGCAGTTTCACGTGCCCGAAGACGTTCTTCTTGTAGTCTCGGTGCGCGAGCAGCGAGGCGACAGCTCCGGGAATCAGAAGCACCGAGACTCGGAACTGGTCCACGCCACGCGCCCCGATCCGCCCTCCCCAGATCTCGGTCACCCTGTCCACGATGCCGAGGTGCCCTTGAAATTCGAGGGCGTGAACGATCGACTCGAAGGTGGTCCGCTGCGTTCCCGACAGCTTCTCGTAGCCCTCAGGGCCCCGAGGAAGCCCCTTGCTCACGAGGTACTGATCAACCAGCCGGGCCGCGTCTCTCGACAAGTACAGATACGAGCTGGAAACGCCGGAAGATCCTCCGGTCGGCGGTTGGGCATCAGCGACGGCTGCTGGTGCGTGGATCATCGACGCGATCAGCCAGACAAGTGCGACATGCTGTCCCAAAACAGAACACCCTTGTTGCCTGCCGGTCGCATGCGACCCCGGCACCTCACCAGGACCGACCAGCGCTCGATTCCCGCCCCGCCTACCGATCCGGGCACCGCCGTGTACGGCGGTCAGTCTAGCACGGGAGTCAGGAGCCGGATCGCTGATTGGGCATCCTCATCCTGCAGTGTCGCAATCGCCGGCAGGCTCTTCGCGGCAGCAGCCGGCCGGCCGAGCGGCCAAGAACGAGGTCCGCGACCCCGGCGCCGTCGTCGTCGTGCGCGGGGATGACCCGCCAGACGACACGAGGATCCTCCGGCTGAAGCCCGAGCACGTCGTCCGCCTCGCGACGAGGCTGCTCGCCAACGCCGAGCGCTTCAGGGGGCTGAACAGGGAGGACGACGAGGCGCACCCTTCACCCGCTCCCCCCCCGGCCGCCGTCTCCCGCTACATTTCAGCAGCATCCGCAACTCGACTCCAGCAGCCGGGCGGGCGTCTGGACCGCGTTATCCGCAGCTCGACTCCAGCGGCCGGGCGGGCGTCTGGACCGCGTTTCGATATGATAGGCGCGATCACAACGTCATCCGTCACCGTCCACGAGGAAAACGCCATGAAGACCAGCTCACGCGCACGGCTCGCGGTTTCGCTTGCATTCTCCGCCGTGGCGGCGCTCACCGTGGCGGCCGGGCTCGGCGCCCAGCCCGACTTCTCCGAGGTCGAGATATCGACGCACCACGTCGCCGGCACCGTGCACTACCTGGAAGGCCGCGGCGGCAACATCGGCCTGTCGATCGGCGACGAGGGCGTGGTCATGATCGACGACCAGTTCGCGCCCCTCAGCGAGCGCATCCACGCCGCCGTCCAGGGCATCTCGAACGGCGACATCCGCTTCCTCATCAACACCCACGTCCACGGCGACCACACCGGGGGCAACGCGAACTTCGCAGCGATGGGCGTCCCCATCATCGCCCAGGACCGGGTGCGCAGCCGGCTGGCCGTGAACCGGCCGCCCGAGGCCCTGCCGGTGCTGACCTACAGCGAGGACGTCACCATCCACCTCAACGGCGAGGAGGTGCACGTCATCCCGATGCCGCCGGGGCACACCGACGGCGACAGCATCATCCACTTCGTCGACTCCGACGTCATCCACACCGGCGACATGTTCCGCACGGTGGCGTTCCCGGTCATCGATCGCGGCAACGGGGGGACGCTGTCGGGCACCATCGACTCGCTGGGCGTCCTCGCCGGCATGGCGGGGCCGGACACGAAGATCCTCCCCGGCCACGGGGTGATCTCGGGCCGCGGGGACGTCATCGAGTTCCGCGACATGGTCATCACCGTCGCCGGCCGCGTCGAGGAGCTGGTGGCGGGCGGGGCCGGCAGCTACGACGAGGTGGCGGCGGCCGACCCGACGGCGGAGTTCAACGACAAGTGGGGCGACCCGAACCGGTTCCTGACGGCGGTCTACGAGGAGATCGCGGGAGACTGAGCCGGGCAGGCGGTCCGTGGTTGGGCGCCCAGCGGAGCCGTCAGGCGACGATGGGCGGGCCGGGGCGGGAGGCGCGAGAAGTTTCTGCAGGTCGGGCGGGCCGGCCATCGAGCCGGCCCGCGGCTCGGTCCACGCGGATACGTCGCGAATCGACGAAGCGGGGCCCTTGCCGCGCTCCCGCGGGCCGGCCGGCGGTGCCCCCTGCGGAACGGGGAGGCCACATGCAAGGTCCACGAATACGGGAACTCGTTACCGGCGCCGCGGCGGCGCTCGTCCTCGCTGCCGGTCCGAGCCTCAGCCCGGCCCAGGACCCTGCTTCTCCGCGGGTGCTGTCGGCGCGCGACACCCTCCGGATCGACCAGGTGGGCAGCCCCGCCCTGTCGCCCGACGGCGAGTGGGTCGCCTACACGGTGCGGTCGCGCGACATGGGCGACCCCGACCTCGAGGCGGTCACCCACGTCTGGCGCGTGCGCGTCGACGGCACCGGCAACCGCCAGCTCACGCGCGGACCGAAGAGCGCCACCGCGCCGGCGTGGTCGCCCGACGGCGAGATCGTCGCGTTCCTCGCCGCCCGCGGCGAGGGTGAGGACGCGAGGACGCAGGTGCACTTCCTGTACGCCGACGGCGGCGAGGCGTGGCAGGTCACCGAGCACGACGAGCCGGTCGGCTCGTTCGAGTTCGCGCCGGACGGCTCGGCCCTCCTGTTCACGGCGCGCGACCCGCTCCCGGAAGAAGAGGAGAAGCGCCGCGAGGAAGAGGGCGACGCCGAGGTCGTCGACACCCTGCACCGGATGACCCACCTCTGGCTGCACGACCTGGAGGAGGACGAGACGCGGCGGCTGACCGAGGGCGACTTCACGGTCCGCAGCCCCGACTGGTCGCCCGACTCGAAGCAGATCGCCTTCGAGACGCGACCGAACCCCACCGCCAACGACAGTTGGCAGAGCGACGTCTGGGTGGTGGACGTGGCCACCGGCGACCGGCGGCTCCTCCACGAGAACGGCGGCAGCGACGTGGCCCCGCGCTGGTCGCGCGACGGGCGGACCATCGCGTTCTCCTCGAACCCGACCGCGTCGAGCAACACGCAGCACAACAAGCTGTACCTCGCCGACGTCGACGGGGGGCCCACGCGCGTCCTCCTCGAGGACGTCGACCGGCAGTTTACCGCCCCCATCTGGTCGGCGAACGGACGGTACGTTTACTGGCCCACCGGCGAGGGCACCTCCACCGGCCTGTTCCGGGTCAGCGTCGAGTCGGGCGCGGTGATCACCGCGTCGGCCCCGGGCGGGCGCAACGGCGCCTGGTCGCTTTCCGAGGACGGGACCCGGTGGGTGTGGGTCCGCACCAGCCCCGATTGGCCGGGCGAGATCTATACGGCGCCCGCCGACGGCGAGCCGGTGCGGCTCACCGACGCGAACGCGTGGCTCCGCGACGAGGGCGTGCAGCTCGGCGCGGTCGAGACCGTGAGCTGGACGAACGGCGACGGCGAGACCATCGAAGGCGTGCTGACGAAGCCCGTCGGCTACGAGGAGGGCCGGGCGTATCCGTTCATCGTCAACCCCCACGGCGGCCCGACCGGGGCGTCGCTCGAGGCGTTCAACGCCACCGCCCAGTTCTTCGCGGGCAACGGCTACGTGGTCCTCCAGCCGAACTTCCGCGGCAGCACCAACTACGGGCAGGCGTTCGTGAACGCCAACATCGACGCCTGGGGCGTGACCGACTACGACGACGTCATGACCGGGGTGGACCACGCCGTCGCCATGGGCTGGGCCGACCCCGACCGCCTCGTCTGCTACGGGTGGAGCTACGGCGGGTACCTGTCGGCGTGGATCGCCACCCAGACCGACCGGTTCAAGGCGGTGTCGCCGGGGGCCGGGCTGACCAACCTGTTCAGCATGTACAGCACGAACGACATCCAGGACTACCTGGCGTCGTTCTTCGGCGGGACGCCGTGGACCGCCACCGAGAACTACCGCGAGCACTCCCCCATCACCTATGCGGCCGACGTGACGAGCCCGGTGCTGCTGATGCACGGCGGCAGCGACACCCGCGTGCCGCCCGAACAGTCGGTCGAGTTCTACCGGGCGCTGAGGGACCTCGGCAAGGACGTGACGTTCGTCCGGTTCCCGCGCGAGGGGCACGGCATCGCCGAGCCGCTCCACCAGATGGACCGCCTGCGGCGCTGGGCCGCGTTCTTCGGCGAGCACGTGGACAACCCGCCCGTCAGCGAGAGCCAGCCGCACGAGGCGGACCCGCCGGAGACCGAGGACGGCGAGGGGCAGTGACAACGGCGCTTTCGGGCATGCAGGGACGTTCTTCGGCGGGCACGTGGACGACCCGCCCGTCAGCGAGAGCCACCCCACGAGGCGGAGACCACCGAGGACGACGACGGCGAAGACCAGTGACGATGATGTCTTCGGCGAGCACGTGGACAACCCCGTCCGTCAACGAGAGCCGGCCGCACGAGGCGGAGACCACCGAGGACGACGACGGCGAAGACCAGTGACGATGACGTCTCGGCGAGCACGTGGACAACCCCGTCCGCCAGCGAGAGCCGGCCGCACGAGGCGGAGACCACCGAGGACGACGACGGCGAAGACCGGTGACGATGACGTCTTCGGCGAGCACGTGGGACCACCCACCGGTCAGCGAAAGCCGGCCGCACGAGGCGGACCCGCCGGAGACCGAGGACAGCGAGGGACAGTGACCATGAAGTCGACGCAGGCTCGACGACCGGACAGGGACGCCCCTGATCCGACTGGACCGCGAACGAAAGCAACCGCCACCCGCGTCGCCGGCGCCCTCGCTGCCGCCGCGCTCGGGTGGCTCGCGGTCGGCGCCCTGCCCGCGGACGGCGTGCAGGCGCAGACCGACCAGCCCGGCCTCTACCTCGACCTCGACGAGATCCGGGCCATCGCCAACCGCGTGCGGGCGGGCCGCAGCCTGCAGCCCGCGTCGTGGCCGAACGGCGCCCGCGTCGCGGTGATGATCTCGTTCGACGTCGACAACGACACCATCCAGATCGCGCGCAACGCCGAGCCGTCGATCGGCGCCATGTCGCAGGGCGAGTACGGCGCGCGCGTCGGCCTGCAGCGGGTCGTCGACCTGATGGACCGGCACGAGATCCCCGCGTCGTTCTTCATCCCCGCCGTCAGCCTCGTGCTGCGGCCCGAGATGGTCGACGTCATCGCCGCCTCGGGACGCCACGAGTTCGCGGTGCACGGCTGGATCCACGAGCTGAACAGCGAGCTCGACGCCGAGACCGAGCGCGACCTCGTCATCCGGGCCACCGACTACCTGGAGGGGGTCACGGGCACCCGCCCCGTCGGCTACCGCGCCCCGTCGTGGAACTTCAGCCCCAACACCCTCGACATCATCCGGGGGCAGGGCTTCCTCTACGACAGCTCGCTGATGGCCGACGACCGCCCCTACGAGCTGATGCAGAACGGCGAGCCGACGGGCATCGTCGAGCTGCCGGTCGAGTGGATCCTCGACGACGCGCCGCTGATGAACCCCCGCGGCAACAGCTACACGCCGCCGCGCGAGCTCCTGCAGGTGTACATCGACGAGTTCGACAAGGCGTGGGAGGAAGGGACGATGTTCCTCCTGACGACGCACCCGCACATCATCGGCCACCGCTCGCGCATGGTCATCCTCGAGGAGCTCATCGACCACATCGAGGCGAAGGGCGGCGCGTGGTTCGCGACCCACGAGCAAGTCGCGCGCTACGTCAAGGAGCAGGCGGGGCTGTAATTTTGACTGCGACGTGAAGTATTTTTTGGACAATCAAAAATAGATGCGCTAGACTGGCGTCAACATCGGTGTGTCCGAAAAGGATGCTCATGTTCCGATGGTGGGCGGGGATTCTGCTCGTCGCAGTGGCCGCGGGCCTTGCGGGGGCGGCGCCCCGGAACCGCGGAGCCCCCGCGTCCGTATAGCAGACTTGGGTTTGCGACAGGAGGAACGTCCATGTATCGATGGTGCGCGCGGAGTCTGATGCTCGGGGCGGCGGGCGTTCTCGCGGCGGCGCCGGCGGCCGCGCAGACCGACCCGATGGAGATCATCGACCGCGTCGACCGCCTCATGCGCGGCGACTCGAGCCGCGGCGTGGCGACGATGGAGGTGGTGACCGAGCACTGGGAGCGCGAGATGACCATGGAGGTCTGGTCGCTCGGCACCGACTACTCGCTCGTCCGCCTCCGAGCCCCGCGGCGCGACGCGGGCACCGCGACCCTGATGGCCGGCGACGACATCTGGAACTACCTCCCCAAGGTCGACCGCACCATCAAGATCCCCGCCTCGATGATGGGCGGCGCGTGGATGGGGTCGCACTTCACCAACGACGACCTCGTGAAGGAGAGCCGGCTCGTCGACGACTACGACGTCGAGATGGCCTTCGAAGGCGAGCGCGACGGCGTCGACGTGTGGGAGCTGCGCCTGAACCCGAAGCCGGAGGCGGCGGTGGTCTGGGGCCACATGGCCTTCCTCGTCCGCCAGCGGGACTCGATGCCGCTCTGGGCGCGGTACTACGACGAGGACGGCGAGCTCGCCCGCACCATGGAGTACAGCGCGTTCACGGAGATGGGCGGCCGCCTCGTGCCCGGCGTCATGGACATGGTCCCGGCCGACAAGCCGGAGGAACGGACCTCGTTCCGCTACGAGGAGCTGGAGTTCGACGTCGACCTCGACACCTCGTTCTTCTCCCTGCGCACCCTGCAGCGCGGACGGTAGCCGCCGATGCGCGAACGGCCCTGGCCGCGCATCGGCTGGCGCAACATCGGCCGGAACCCCCGCCGGACGGTGCTGACCGCCCTCGGCCTCGCCGTGGGCTTCTTCGCGGTGGTCTTCATGATCGGCTGGTCGCGGGGGATCACGGCCGAGCTCGTCGAGAACGCCACCTCGCTCGTCAGCGGACAGATCGAGATCCACCACGCCGAGTACCGCCCCGACCGCAGCATGTTCGACACCCTCGGCGGGCGCGAGGGCATCGACGTCGAGGCGATGCTCGAGGCCATCGACGCCGACGAGGGGGTGACGGCGGCGGCGCCGCGCGTGTACGCGGGCGGGCTCGTCAGCTCGGGCGAGGCCACCTCGGCGGGGATGTTCATGGGGATCGACCCCGAGCGCGAGGTGGCGCTGACCCGCTTCCTCGACGAGCTGGTCGCCGGAAGGCTGCCCGAGCCCGGGGCCTACGAGCTGCTGATCGGTGACGAGATGGCCCGGCAGCTCGCGGTCGGGGTCGGCGACGAGCTGGTGCTGGTGGGGTCGGCCGCCGACGGCTCGATGGCCAACGACCTCTACACCGTGGCCGGCGTCTTCCGGACAGGCCTGGTCGAGTTCGACGCCCGCACCGCGGTGCTCGCCATCGGCGACCTGCAGGCGCTGATCTACCTCGACCCCGCCCGCATCCACGAGATCGCGGTCGCCACCGCGGATCCGGCCGAGGCCGACGCGGCCGCGGCGCGGCTCGCCACGGCGCTCGACGCGGGCGGCCGGGAGATCACGGTGGCGCCCTGGACGGTGCTCAACCCGGTGCTGGTCGACTATGTCGGGCTCGCCGACTCGATGTACTGGATCTTCATCGTCATCATCTTCGCCATCGCCAGCTTCGGCATCGCCAACACCATGCTCATGGCGACCTTCGAGCGCCGGCGCGAGTTCGCGGTCATGCTCGCCCTCGGGGCGACGCCGCGGGCCATCGTGGGCACGGTGCTGTCCGAGGCGGCGGCCGTCGGCCTCCTCAGCCTCGCCATCGGATCGGCCGTCACGTTCCCGCTGATGGTGTGGTGGGCCACCGCGCCCCCCAGTCTGGCGTGGCTATTCGGCAGCGTCACCCTGCAGGGCGCGCTGCTCGAGCCCAGCCTGCGGGTCGGCTACGACCCGGCGAACTGGACGTTGTCGGCGGTCGGCCTGGTGCTGACCGCCCTCCTCGCGGCCCTCTATCCCGCCGCCAAGGCGGCGCGGGTTCCGCCGGCCGACACCCTGTCGGGGCTGTGACGATGCCGACGACCTCCGCCGCACGCCCCCCGATGCACGCCCGCGTCCTCGTGCTGCTGGCCATGCGCAACCTGCGCCGTCACGTGCGGCGCACGGTGCTGACGTCGTCGGCGATGGTCGTCGGGGGCGCCCTGCTCGTATTCACCTTCTCGCTCGGCGACGGCTATCACGAGCAGTGGATCGACTCCGGGGTCCGGCTCGGTGAGGGGCACGTCACCATCGAGCGCCCCGAGTTTCGCGTGAGTCGGCGCATCGAGGACCGGTTGCCGGTCGAGGTGCGGCGAGCCGCCGAGGAGGCGTTCGAGTCGCCCGAGGTCGCTCCCCGCGTCGTGGCGACGACCGCGAAGCTCGCCGTCAACGGGCTCGCGAGCTCGGCCGCGGGCGCGCGGCCGGCCCAGATCGTCGCCGTCGACCCGGAGGCCGAGGCCGACTTCAGCCCCATCGACGAGCGGGTGATCGAGGGCCGGTACCTGGCTCCCGACGACCGGCTGGCCGCCTACGTCGGGGTCGAGCTGGTCGACAGCCTCGAGCTGCGGCTCGGGTCGCGCTTCGTGGTGCAGGCGCAGGACGCCGAGCGGGAGATCGCGGGACAGCTCCTGCGGGTGGTCGGCATCTTCGAGAGCGGCGTGCCCGAGGTGGACCAGTCGCTCGTGCACATTCCCCTCGCCACCGCCGGCGAATGGCTCGGCTCGGCGGGCGACGTCACCAACGTCGGCGTGGTGCTGGACGACAGCACCGCGACCGCCGCCGTCGCCGGCCGCCTCGAGCGCGCGCTCGACGAGCTGATCGCGCGCGGGGACGCCCGCGTGATGGGCTGGCGCGAGGCAAACCCCGCGCTGGGCGCGGCGGTGGCCATCGACGACTTCGGCAACTACCTGGTACAGGGGTTCATCTTCACGATCATCGCGTTCGGCATCGTCAACACCGTGCTGATGTCGGTGCTGCACCGCCGGCGCGAGTTCGCGGTGCTGCGGGCGCTCGGGCTGACGCCGGGGCAGACCGGGGCCATCGTACTCGTCGAAGGCCTGACGATGACCGCGGCCAGCGGCTTCATCGGCGTGGGCATCGGGCTCGCCGTCACCTTGCTCATCGCCGAGAACGGCCTGGACTTCTCGGCCCTGATGGACGAGATGACCTTCTCGGGCGTCCTCATCGAGCCGATCGCGTACCCGCTGGTGCGGACCGTGCGCCTCGTGCAGGTGCTGCTGTTCATCCTGTTCATCGGCGCGGCGGCGTCGGTCTACCCGGCCCTGCGGGCGGCGCGGCTCGACGTGACCGAGGCGATGAAGTTCGACCGGTGACCGCTTCACGGGACGCGGCGGCGGGCCGTTCGCCCTCCGGCCGAGGCGACGAAGGCGACGAAGGCGACGTTCGACCGGCGAGGCCGGTGTTGGCAGCCCCGGAGTCGGTCCGCTACCCGCGGCCGGCCCGGCCCGTCGCGGTCCCGGTGTGACGAAGTTCGAGTGATGAGGTTCGACCGGTGAGGCCGGTGTTGGTAGCGCCGGAGTCGGTTCGCTACGCCCCGCCGCCGGCCCGGCCCGCCGCGGCCCCGGTGTGACGAAGTTCGAGTGATTGGGTTCGACGGGTGAGGCCGGCGATCGCGAGCGACTCCATGAGCGACACCGATACCGCGGCGGTAAGGACCGAGGGCGTCTGGAAGATCTTCCACCAGGAGGCCGAGGAGGTGCAGGCGGTCCGCGACGTCAGCCTGACCGTCGGGCGCGGCGAGTTCACGGCCCTGGCGGGGCCGTCGGGGTCGGGCAAGACGACGCTCCTCAACCTGATCGGCGGCCTGACGCGCCCCAGCGAGGGCCGCGTCGAGGTGGCCGGCCGCGACGTGACCGCGATGTCGAACCGCGAGCTGGCCCAGTTGCGGCTCGACCAGGTGGGCTTCGTCTTCCAGGCCTACAACCTGCTGCCGGTGCTGACGGCTATGGAGAACGCGGAGTTCCCGATGCTGCTCCAGGGCGTCGACGCCGACGAGCGCCGGGCGCGGGTGCACGATCTGTTCGAGCGGACCGGGATGACCGGGCTCGAGGACCGCCGGCCGGGGAAGCTCTCGGGAGGGCAGCAGCAGCGGGTGGCGGTGGTGCGGGCGGTGGCGAGCCGGCCCGCCCTGGTGCTCGCCGACGAGCCGACCGCGAACCTCGACTCGGCCGCGAGCGCCGCGCTCCTCGACGTCATGGCCGATCTGAACCGTGAGCTGGGGGTGACGTTCGTCTTCGCCACCCACGACGCCCGCGTCATGGACCGGTCGCGGCGCCTCGTCCGGATGCTCGACGGCCGCATCGATTCGGACGAGACCCGGACATGACGCTCCACATCGACTCGGGCGGCACCTGGACATGCCCCGCGCGCGCAAGGCCCGCTCTCTCGGTCGATTCGGCCAGACCGACGAGAAACCCGGCATGATCCCCTGCGCGCGAGGCCCGCTCCTCGACGACCGGCGGGACCGGAAAGCCGCCGAGCATGCCGTCCGCGCGCGAGGCCTGCTCCCCCACCGGGTCGGATGGACGACGGGAGCATCGACATGATCCCGCGCGCACGCGGCCTGCTCGTGGCCGGCGCGGTGCTCGCCATGGGCGCGCTGGGTCCGGGCCCCGCCCGCGCCCAGTCGAGCTGGCTGACCGGCTATCTCCAGTCCGTCCCCCTGTTCGCGGGCGCGACCCCCTTCACCGAAGCCGGCGCCAGCGTCTTCAACCGGCTCCGGCTGACGACCGAACCGGTGTTCGGGCCCTTCGCGGTCGAGGTCGCCTGGGACCACGCCCTCACCGCCCGGCAGGACGACGCCGACTTCAGCCTCCTGGGCGGCTTGGGCGCGGTCCCCGCCGGCGGCGAGTGGTTCAATCTGCAGTCGACCGCCGTCGATCGCGACCACTTCCGGTGGCTGCACCGGCTGGACCGCCTCAACGTCGCGTGGCAGCCGAACGACGCGGTCGAGGTGAGCGTCGGGCGGCAGGCGGTGTCGTGGGGCACGACGCTGTTCCTCACCCCCGCCGACCCCTTCATTCCCTTCAGCCCCGCCGACCCCTTCCGCGTCTACCGGGGCGGCATCGACGCCGCGCGCGCCCGCATCTATCCGGGTCCCCTGAGCGAGATCGACGTCGTGTTCCGGCCCAGCCGGACGCTCGTCGGCGAGGAGACGACGGCGCTGGCGCGGGGCCTCACCACGTGGCGGAACTGGGAGGTCTCGGGGTGGGGCGGCAGCCTCTACGGTGACGCGGCCGGCGCGTTCGGCGCGGCGGGGGGGCTGGGGGCGTGGGCGATCCGGTTCGAGGCGGTCGTGCGGGACTTCCAGGGTGAGGTAACGGGGCGCGGCACGATCGGCCTCGACCGGCGGCTGTCGGTCTACGGCCGCGACATGGGCCTCGTCGTCGAGTACCAGCACGACGGCCGCGGCGCCGCCGCACCGGACGACTTCGCCCGCATCTTCCAGTCGCCGGAGTTCCTGCGCGCCGAGTACCAGGTGTACGGCCGCGACGAGGCCGCGGTGCAGGCGTCCTACCAGATCCACCCGCTGCTGAGCATCGCCGGCCTCTGGCTCTGGAACCTCAACGACCGGAGCGCCATCGTGGCGCCGAGCTTCTCGTACTCGGCCGGCGACGAGACCTCCATCGCCGGGGGGGTCTTCTTCGGGGTCGGCGCCGACACGCCGGCCGCGGGCCAGCTCCTGCCCTCCGCCTACGGCCTGCTGAGCGCCGTCGGCTACGTGTCGCTCACCTGGTTCTTCTGACGCCGCCGCGGAGGGAGGGAGCCGTGAGGGACTCACTCGCGGTCGGCGACGCGGTCGGGGTGCGCCGCCATCCAATCAGCAATCGCGCCCAGCGTGTTCTCGATATCTCCCCGCCGCCGCACCAGCAACTCGTACAGCTCCGGCGCCGTCACTTCGTGGCAGACGTGCACGAGACGGTTGCGATAACGGGCCCCTGCGTACCAGCCGTTCGGTCTGTGGAGGCGACACGACGCCCGCCTCGCGGGCGACGGCGACTCAGCAGCCGCCGCCGAAGACGCGGTGAGCGATGCGGCCCTCGTCCCCGTCGATCTCCACCAACAGCCAGCTCGCGCCCTCGTTGCGGCGGTCGTTCACGACGCCTATGATGCCGCCGCCGTCCAGCCGATAGAAGCCCAGCCAGACGAAACGTCTCGACTGCATCGGATCGTCGAGGCCGGCAACGTCGACCAGCCCCAGTTCGGCGCGTATCCGGTCGAGCTCGGGAATCTCCGCCTCGGCCGACACGACCTCGAGGGGGTGATTGAACGCCACGCCGGCGACATCCCGCGTCCCCTCGACGCGGGGCAGCTCGCGGTCGCCGAAACCCAACGCCCAGCTCATCATGCACTGGGTTTCGGCCAGCAGCAACCTCGCCACCGTGAGCGCCGAGCCCTGCTCGGTCTGCGAGTAGAAGCTCCACTCCATCGGCGCGGCGATTCTGCCGCCCCGGGAGTCCTGATCGACGGGGGGCATCGGCAGCGACGATACTCCGCGGTCCGGCCGGGACGCAGGGTCCACCTCCCCCCCGTCATCGAGACCGCCGGCTCCGGGGTCGAACGGCGCGGGCCAGGGAAGGTCCCAGCCGTCGCCATGGCGGGCAAAGGGAATCAGGACGCCGTCCGTCCGGACTACCGCGATCCACAGGGGATCGCGCTCCGGCGGCGGTCCGGATGGTCCGGGGGCGCACGCCACCCAGGCGGTCGTCAGGGCGATCGCAAAGCCGCGCAACGCTATCGGCATCGGCCTGGCCACAGCGGCCTCCCGATCAATAGAGGATGAACTCGAGCAGGTTGTCGTCGGGGTCCCGAATGTAGTGGCTCGTGCCGCCGGCGGTGCCGCCGTCTCGGCCCCCGGTGCGAGGAACCGGCCCCTCGATCACCACGGCCCCCGCCCGCTCCAGCGTTGCGTGCAGGGCCGCCACGGTTCCGTCCCAGACGAAGCAGAAATCGCCGCAGGGCGGCACGGCCGCCGGGGCGCGCAGGGTGAAGCTCGCGTCCTGCCACGCCGCCGGCCGATGGAAGTTGATCTTGTTGTCGCCGAAGTGTACCGAGCAGATGCGCTCCCCCTCCATCACCCCGAAGCCGAGGGCGCGGTAGAACTGCACCATGGCCTCTGTATTGCGCATCGGCACCGCCACATGGTCGAACGACCGGATCGGACCGCCCACCTGCGCGGCCGGGCGGGCGCCGGCGGCCAGACCGGCCATCGATACCCCGAGCCCACCGCCGAACGCCTGGCGAATGAACCGTCGCCGCGACTGTCCTCGGACCGTTTCTGAACACGGAATCCCCATCGTTCAGCCTCCCCCTGGATGACGCAACCGGTAGTGTAGCGCATACCCCGCCGTACAAAGCGAAGGGCCGAGCCCATCGAGGCCCGGCCCTTCGGTGTTACCCGGTCGAACGAAGCGCTGCGTTACACCTCGTTCATCACTTCGTCGCGGATGGACCGCCGCACCAGGTTCCGCATCAGGTTGACCTTGAACCCGTTGTGGGTCAGCGGCGCCGTCCCCTGGATGGAGACGTCGCCGGCCCGGTTCGCGGTCTGCTCGTTGCGGGCCTGCCCGCGGATGGCGTTCTCGACCGCGGTCAGCCGAACCGGGGTCGGGGCCACGCCGTTGACGACGACGCGGGCGTCCTGGATGACGCCGCCGCTCTCGCGCAGGGCGGTCGCCACGTTGACCAGGGCGAAGTCCCACGTGTCGCGGTCACGGACCTTCTCGAAGTAGACCCGCGTCCCGGACCACGTCGACGGAACCCGAATCGACATCAGCAGGTCGCCGGCCTCGAGCGCCGTCATCCGCTCGATGTCGATCTCCGGCCCGACGAAGAACTCCGCGGCCGGAACCACCCGCTCCGCACGGCCCCGCCGGATGACCATCTCGGCGTCGAGGGCCACGAGCACCGGCGCGGTGTCGGACGGATTGACGGCGACGCACCGGCTCGCACCGAGGACGCAGTGCTCGCGGTTCATCGCGGTCGGCGGGCTGGCGTAGCAGATGTTGCCGCCGGCCCGATAGCAGGTCCAGCCGTCCCGGTAGTACCAGCAACGGGTGTCCTGCGCCACGTTGCCGCCGATGGTGCCCTGGTTCCGGATCTGCGGCGACGCGGCCGTCTTGGCCGACAACGCCAGGGCCGGGAACCGGGCCTGGATGTCGGGGTGGTTGACCACGTCGATGAGCCGGGCCATCGCCCCGATCTCGATCCCGTCGGCGGTCGACCGGATCTCCCGCATCGACTCCACGCCGCCGAGATCCACGACCACGCGCGGCCGCTTCACCCGGTCCTTGAACCAGTCGAGCGTGTCGAGCCCGCCTGCGTACACCCAGGCATCGGACCCGTGCTCGGCGAGCAGCGCCAGCGCGTCGTCGGCGCTGGCCGGCTGAAACAGCTCGAGTTGAGGTATTACGTCGCGAATAACGCCCTTCATGGTGATCGCCTCCCCTTCCTCAGACGTGAGCCGTCAGCCGATCGTGACCCGTCGGGGCCTGCTCGAGCTTCGTGAGAATCATGTCGCGCGTCACCGGCGAGCGGTGGAAGTCGCCGTTACCCTCGCCCAACGACTCGAGTGCGTCGGCGATGGCGTTGGCGACCGCACCAGACCCGGCCCCCTGCGCCGCCTCGCCGATGCCCTTCGCCCCGAGCGGGTTGAAGGGATCGGGCAGGTCGGCGTTGCCCCACTTCATGGGCGCCTCGTGCGGCACGTCGAGCATCCCCGGCGGCCGGTTGCTGTAGAACCGCTTGGCGACCATCAGGCCCCATTGCCGGTCGTAGACCCACTTCGAGCTCAGGGCGACGGAGAACCCTTGAATCGCCCCACCGAAGATCTGCCCTTCGTAGGTCTTGGGATGCAGGATGGTGCCCGCGTCGGACCCCGCCGCGTAGTCGACGATCTTGATGTTGCCGGTCTCGATGTCGACCTCGACCTCGGCGAATCCGGCCACGAACGACATGCGCCGGCCGCCCTCCTCGTAGTTGTCCTTGGCGACGCCCATGAGCCCCTGCCCCGCCAGCGCGGTCGCCGACGCGGTGGTCATCCCGTTGATGTCCTCGGGGAGCTCGTGCCCGTCGTACCTGCCGCCGAGGTCGATGGCCCGCTGCGCGACTCTCGCGAAGCTCAGGCCCTGCGACCGGTTGCCCCGGCGGTAGACGCGCTCGCCGCCGATCTCGTAGTCCTCGGGAGCGCCCCCGAGATCCTGCGCGGCGATCTCCTGCATCTTGAGCTTGGCGTCCGCCACCGCGGCCCAGTTCGCCCGCGTGTGGGCGTGGGTCGTCGAGCTGCCGCCCTGCGAGCAGCTCCAGGGCAGGTGCCGGCTGGTGTCGCCCCAGGCAACCTCGCACTTCTCCCAGGGCATGTCCAGCCCCTCGGCCGCGGCCCGCATGGTGTCGAAGGTCGACCCCGTGCCGAGGTTGCCGACGCCGGACTGGATGTAGAGGCGGCCGTCGGGCCTGAGCACGAACAGGCCGTCGACCCCGGAGGCGCCGGCCGAGTAGGCGCTCAGCGTCATGCCGACGCCGGTCACCTTCGAGCCGTTGCGCTGGCCGCTGCGCTCCTTGCGCTCCTCCCAGTTGAAGAGCTCGGCGCCGATGTCGATCGCCTCCCTGGCGAACGCGCTCGACACGTTGCCCTGCTCGCCGTTGAGCCCCGGCGGGCCGAACCGCGCCTGGCCTTCCGGCGCGTTGATCTTGTGCACCTCGACCTGGTCGAGCCCCAGCAGCTTCGCCGCCTTCTGGATGATGGGCTCGAGCATGGTCATCGACTGCACGCCGCCCGGCGCCCGCTGCGGACCGCGCGGCGGGGTGTTGGTGTAGACGTTGGTGCCCCGCATGCGGCACGCCAGCGGCTGGTAGCAGAGCGACCCGATGCCCGCCACGTTCATGGCGTCGCCGGAGCGCCCGTACGGCCCCTGGTCGCCGACGCCGTGGATGTCGAGGGCGGTGATGCGGCCGTCGGCGCGCATCCCGAGCCGGATGCGGGCCTGGACGCCGGGGCGCCCGCGGCCGATCATGTTCTCCTCGCGCCGCGTGATGCGCATCATGACCGGCCTGCCGATCTTCTTCGACAGCAGGATGGGAATCTGCGCGTGCACGTAACCGCTGATCTTGCCGCCGAACCCGCCGCCGGTGAACTCGTTGATGAGGATGACGTTGGACGGCTCGACGCCCGCCCACCGCGCCATCGGGCCCACGGCGCGCGCGGTGCTCTGCACGGAGGGATAGATGTAGAGCTTGCCGTCCTCCCAGTACGCCATCGTCGTCCGGCTCTCGAGCGGCTGGTGCGACGTCGACTGGTTGTAGGAGTGCTCCTCGACGATGACGTCGGCCTCGGCGAACCCGGCCTCGAGGTCGCCGAACGACCACTCCTGGGCGGCCTCCGCCCCCATCGGAATCTCGCCCGGCGCGAGCCCCGCCAGATCGGCCGCGCTCCACTTGATCTCGCCGAGCTCGCGGCCGATGGTGGTGTTGCCCTCGCTACGGGCGTTCGGGCCGCCCGGCTTGAGGCTGTCGAGGGGATCGAGCACGAACTCGAGCGGCTCGAGGTCGATGTCGATCAGCTCGATCGCGTCCGACGCGATCTGCTCGCTGACCGCGGCGACGGCGAGAATCGGCTCGCCCTCGTAGCGCGGCTCCATCGTGATCGCCGCCTCGTTCGGGGCGTCGACCTCGTCCGGCAGATCGTCGGGGGTCAGGATGCCCACGACGCCGGGAAGGGCCAGGGCCGCGTCGGCGTTGATGGACCGCACGCGGGCGTGCGGCATGGGGCTGGAGAGCAGCTTCGCGAAGACCATGCCCTCGGCGCGATGGTCCTCGGCGTACCTCGACCGCCCCGTGACCTTCGCGTAGAGGTCGGGCGTCTGGTAGTTCTTTCCGAGCAGTTTGTAGTCAGCCACGTCAGGCCCCCCGCGTGATTTCCGCCGCCCGCTGGACGGACGTCAGGATCTTGTCGTAGTCGGCGCACCGACACAGGTTCCCCGACAGCCACTCGGCCGCCTGCTTCCGGGACGGGCTCGGGTTCTCGTTCAGCAGTGCGACCGAGTTCATGATGAACCCGGACATGCAGAACGCGCACTGGAACCCCTGCTCCTCGAGCACCGCCTGCTGCATCGGGTGCAGCGTGCCGTCCTCGGCCTCGAGGCCCTCGATGGTCGTGACCTCGCGCCCGCGCACTGAGTGGGTCAGCAGCGAGCAGCCGTAGTGCGGCGTCCCGTCGACGAGGACGGTGCACGCGCCGCACTCGGCCCGGTCGCAGCCGATCTTCGTCCCGGTCAGGCCGAGCTTGTAACGCAGCGTCGTCGCCAGCGTCTCCATGGGAGGCACTTCGACGCGCCGGCTCCGCCCGTTGACGGTCACGGTGATGAGCCGGTCGACGGCCCCCGCGGCCGGCGCCTGGGCCAGCACCGCCCCGCCATTGCTGCGGAACAGGTAGTTGGTCGACGACACGGCCGCGCTTGCGGCGATGGCGCCCTTGATGAAACTCCGTCGGGAAACGCCTTGCTGGGTCGTCTCCTCAGTCACCTCGATGATCTCCTGACTCATGGGACGATCACCTCCCTCGTCACTATCGAAGTCCTCGAAGGCCGCAATCCCGCGTCGGCCTCGCTGTGCCGCCATGCGGAGAAACCATGCCTCCGTCGACATGGGCCTACACCGGCGAATTGTCGATCACATCGACGGGCGGTTGCAAGCGGAAATTACATTTTTTTTACCCCCACTCGGAATGCTCCCGCCCGCAACGCCGCGGATCGCCCCAATGCCCCTTGGAAACCGGCACGGGGGCACCCCACCGCACCTTCCCACCCGGCCGCAGCCAGGGAGCGCAGGCCGCGGGCGGCGCCGCTGCCACGTCCCCAGGAAGTTGCGGGGGCTGCAGTCCGATCCCCAGGCGACGGTTTCGGGCAGGCCGCGCCGCCGGATCAGTCAGGCCGGACACCTCGACCGAGCGTTGGCCTCAGGTCAGGCATTCCGCCCCGTCGGGTTCTCCGGCGTGCCGCACCTGTTGCCGAGATAACCGTTCCCGCCGCCAGTCAGGCCGGACACCTCGACCGAGCGTTCGTTCTCAGGTCAGGCATTCCGCCCCGTCGGGTTCTCCGGCGTGCCGCACTCGTTGCCCAGATAACCGTTCCCGCCGCAGTACCGGGCGTCCTGGAGCTGCAGCAGGATGCCGTCCGGGTCCGTGAAGTAGAGCTCCGGGGTGCCGCCGGAGGCGCCCCCGCGGTCGGGCATGCGCATCGTCACGTACGACTGCAGCGGACCGACCGGCCCCGACGCCTCGCCGCGGGGCGTGACGCCGTAGCCCTCGAGCACGCCGACGATGCGGTCGACGTCGAAGTCGTCCACCGTGAGGCAGGCGTGGTGGATGGTCGGACCGGTCGGGCCCGCGCCGCCCCCGCCGAGGGCCAGGAACTGGTTGCCCGACCCCACCCGCAGCACCGGCAGCGCGCCCTGATAGGTGTCGACGGGCAGGCCGAAGAGCCGCTGGTAGAGCGCGATCGAGCGCGCCTGATCGGTCACGAAGACCGTGAAGTGGTTGTAGTCGCGCAGCCGCAGCAGGCCCTCGGTCGGCGCCGGCTCCGGGGTCTCGAGGCACACGTCCCCGAGCACGCCCTCGCCGCCGCAGTAGGTGCTGTCCTGCAGCTGCACGACGATGCCGTCGGGGTCGCCGAAATACAGCTCGGGGGTGCCCTCGGGGGCCCCGCCGAACTCCGCCCCGCGCATGCGGATGCGGACCTCCCCCGGCCCCGAGGTCTCCGACGACGCGATGCCGTGCTCGCCCAGGATGCCCACGAGGCGGTCGGCGTCGAAGCCGTCGACGGAGAGGCAGTAGTGGCCGATGCCGGGGTTGGCGCTCGCGCCGCCGCCGATGGCCAGGAACTGCGGCCCGGCGCCCACCCGAAGGATGACGGTATTGGCCTGCCGGGCCGCGATGGGCATGCCGAACAGCCCCTGGTACCACTCGAGCGACCGCGCCGGGTCGGAGACGCTGATGGTCACGTGGTTGAGGGCGGTGACGGGAATGGGCGGCGTGCCCTGCGCCAGCGTCCGCGGGGCCAGGGCCGCCGCGCCGAGGGCGCCGAGGAATGTGCGGCGGGACACGCGACCCGGCTCACCCGTGGTCAGCGGCCCCTCAAGATCAGTTTGCATGATGAGATCCTCGATCCTTCACGATCCAAGACGAATCAGCCATGGACGATGGCGTTCGCGTACAACATCGTCGGCCCTACCGCAACGGCCGGAAGAACTCGCGCAGGTCGTTCACGAGCACCTCCGGCTGCTCCATCGCCGCGAAGTGGCCTCCGCGCTCGACCTCGGTCCAGTGGGTGATGTTGTACGACGCCTCGGCCCAGCGGCGCGGGGTGATGAACAGCTCGTAGGGGAAGATGATGGCCCCGGTCGGCGTCTCGATGCGCCCCATCTGCCGCGAGGTCGGGGCGTTGCGGCTCTCGTAGTAGAGCCGGGCCGACGAAGTCGCGGTCTGCGTGACCCAGTAGATGGTGATGTTGGTGAGCAGATCGTCCCGCGTGAACACCGACTCGGGGTCGCCGTTGCAGTCGCACCACGCGCGGAACTTCTCGACGATCCACGCCGCCTGCCCCGCCGGCGAGTCGTTCAGCGCGTAGCCGAGGGTCTGCGGCTTGGTGCCCTGAATCTGGGCGTAGCCGCTCTCCGCGGTGTTGTAGAACGACTGCCGCGCCTGCGACCGCCGGAGCTCCTCGGGCGGCACCCCGTCGGTGGGATCGGCGCCCGGCGGCGGCCCCCCGACCAGCATGTTGAGGTGCAGGCCGACCGCGTGGTCGGGATGGTTGAACGCGTGCCAGCGGCTGACGATCGACCCCCAGTCGCCGCCCTGGATGCCGTAGCGCTCGTAACCGAGCCGCGCCATGAGCCGCGCGTTGACCTCGGCGATCTGCTCGGGGCCGAACCCCGGGTCCCGCGGCTTGTCCGAGAACCCGTAGCCGGGCATGGACGGGGCCACCACGTGGAAGGCGTCCTCGGCGCGCCCCCCGTGGGCGACCGGATCGGTCAGGGGGCCGATGACCTTGGTGAACTCGGCGATGGAGCCGGGCCAGCCGTGGGTGATGACGAGGGGCAGCGCATCGGGATGCGGCGAGCGCTGGTGGATGAAGTGGACGTCGAGGTCGCCGATGACCGTCTTGAACTGGTCGAAGGCGTTGAGCCGCCGCTCCTGCTCGCGCCAGTCGAACTCGTCGCGCCAGTAGGTGATGAGCTCGGTCACGTAGTCGAGCTCGGCCCCGTAGTCCCACCCGGCGCCGTCGAGCTGATCCGGCAGGCGGGTCATCTCGAGGCGCCGCCGCAGGTCGTCGAGCACCTCGTCGGCCACCGCGATCTCGAACGGCCTGATCTCCGCATCGTCACCGGCCCCGCCCGCCTGCGCCATCACCGCGAGGGGCGTCAGCACCGCCACGGCGGCCAGCCCCGCAATCCGAATCAGCATCGTCACGTTCCTCTCGTCAAGCGATCCGAAGCCCGCCCGCCGACACCGCCGCGGGAATCCCGGAACTCCTCCAGGGAGAGCGTCGCCCATGGCTCCGCTCGTCGTCCGGCCAACCCGCTGGGAGTCTGTACCGTTCCAGCGGCAGACTCCCAGCGCCCGGAAGCTCGCGCCACCGGGGCCTGCATCATACCAAGGCGCGCCGGCGGACCCGCAACGCGCGCCGGCGGACCCGCAACGCGCGCCGGCGGACCCGCAACGCGCGCCGGCGGACCCGCCGCCGGGGCGGGTACCGAACAGATTCCGCTCGACACCGGGAGAACGGAACGGCGCGGGACTCCTACAGGGGCGTGAAGAGCTCGTCGACGTCGAACCCGAGATCGGGCAGCAGGGCCGAGCGTACCGTGTCTCCGGCCCGCGCCGCCTGCGCCAACCGGTATGCGCCCGCTTCGAGAACGTGCACCTCGAGCTGCCGGCGAACGGGATCCACTCATCCCACTCAACGGTAGCCCCACTTGCGGAAGGTGGCCTGGAGTCCGGGATCGTCCTGGAACGCTCGGTAATAGATGTATTCCGGAGCCAGATCCGCTCCGTTGGGCCATACGATCGTCCGAAGCTCCTCATCGACCCGCAGGGTTCTGAACACGTCCGGGTCCTTCAACGGCTCGAACATCGGCCCCTCGATCGCCTCCGTCAGATCGGCGACGCCTTCCCGACCGTCGTCGAAGCACACTTCCACCCGGAAGCCATCGAGCGATGACGATTCCGAGGAACCTACTGACAACCGGCATGTTGCGTTGCGGCCGCCGTCAGGACGGCGAGGATCACGGCCACCGCGGCGAGGAATCTCGGCATCGCATGACCGCGCAAGCCAAGGGCGAGCAGATCGGTCGGGAATGACGGGGCGCGCCGTCATTCAGGGAAGGGCGCTCGTCTTCACGCGGTAGCCTCCGACACCATCCTCCTCGCGGTACACCGCGTGGCAGGCGTTGCAGGCTTCGGCAATCTCGGCCCCGATCGTCTCGGCCACCGCCGCGTCCACCGACTCGGCGGACAGGGCGGTGTCGAGGGCGTCGAGCCGATCCAGCGCGGTGCGCAGCCAGCCCACCGCGTCGTCCCGGTCGCGGTCGCGCCAGAACGTGATGGTGGTGGCGAGCTGCTCGCGGGACCGGATGGCCCGCTCCTTGGCGGTGGAGTAGTCGCTGGCCGCGAGCGCCGCGCGCACGCCGGCCACGTTCGGGCCGAGCGTGGTCATGGTGGCGTCGAGATGCGCCTCGGTGAAGATCGGGTAGGGCTCCTGCTGCCCGGAAGACGCCGCCGGCAGCAGCAGGGCGGCCGTCAGCGCGAACCAGAGCCCCCCCCGGCAGACGCGCCGTCGCATTCGACTCCCGGTGCGACGGGAGGCCTCGGCGCGGGCTCCCGGTGACTGTGGATACGGCATGTCGTGATTCCGGACAAGCGGGGCAGCGGCGCCCCGACGCCCCGCTGCCCGCTCATCCAATCCTGGAGAGGTCGTCCCCCGTCCCGCGGCGTCGACTCCTCGCCCGATGGTCGTCGCCTGACGGCTCCGACTGCCAACCAACCCCGAGGAGACGTCGCGCCGTCCCGCGGCTCAGCGTCCTACGCCGTCAACCGGCCGAGCTGGCCGTTGCTGTCGCCGAACGCCTCGACCGGCGTGCCCAGCCACTCGAGGATCGAGACGTGCAGGTTGGCGAGCGGCGTGTCCTGGGGATAGCGGACGTAGCGGCCGCCGGTGATGCCGGCGTTCTGCCCCCCGACGAGGGCGACGGGGAGATCGTCGTGGAAGTGCGTGTTGCTGTCGCTGATGCCGGTGCCGTAGAGGAACAGCGTCGAGTCGAGCATCGAGCCGTCGCCCTCGGGGATGGCGTCGAGCTTGGCCACCAGATATGCGAACTGCTGGAAGTGGTACTCGTTGATGAGGTGCAGCCGGTTCAGCTTGGCCGGCTCGTCCTGGTGGTGCGATAGCGGGTGGTGCGAGTCGGGCACCCCGATCTCGGGATAGGCGCGGCCGCTCACCTCGCGCGCGAGCATGAACGTGCTGATGCGGGTGAGGTCCGTCTGGTAGGCGAGGGCCAGCAGGTCCATCATCAGCTTGGCGTGCTCGGCGTAGTCGCTCGGCACCCCGACGGGCTGGTCGACCACCGGCAGCTCGCGGGCGCTCTGCTCCTCGGCCATCGTGATCCGCCGCTCGATATCCCGTACCGCCTCGACGTACTCGTCGAGCCGGGCCTGGTCTCCCGGCCCCAGGACCTGCCCCAGACCGCGCAGCTCGTCGTTGACGAGGTCGAGGATGCTGCGGTCGCGCCGCATGCGGGCCAGCCGCGCCTCGGGGTCGGTGCTGCCGCTGGTGCCGAAGAGCCGCTCGAACACCGCCCGCGGGTCGTTCTCGATGGGCAGCGGGGTGGTCGGCGTGCGCCACGCGATGGTGTTGGTGTAGGCGCAGCTCGCGCCGCCGTCGCAGTTGCCGACCATCGCGTTCGACTCGATGCCGAGCTCGAGCGACGCGATCTGGGTCTCGTTCTGCAGCTCGCGGGCCGCGATCTGGTCCACCGAGACCGCGTTCGAGACGTCCGCCCCGTTCGTCATCTTGTAGGGCACGCAGGTCAGGAAGGTACCGGCGGACCGGGCGTGGTCGCCGCCGCCCCTGACGAGGTTGGCCGGCTCGTCGTCGAGGCCGCCGCAGATCGTCACGCGGTCGCGGAAGGGCTCGAGCGAGCGCAGGGTCGGCGGCAGGGCCTCCAGCTTGCCCGGCTCGTGCCGCGGGTACCAGTAGGGCATCGACATCCCGTTGGGCACGTAGAACACGCCGAAGCGCTTGATCGGCGCGGCGGCGGTCCGGCTCTGCGCGGTCGCGGCCGGAACCATGGCGTCGAGCAGCGGGAGCGCCACGGTGGCGCCGAGGCCGCGCAGCACGGTGCGGCGAGGCAGATGCGTGCGGGTGATGAACATGGCCATTCTCCAGAGGTTCCGAAAGCTCTACGGCACGGCGTCCGCCAGGATCTCCGCCTCGGGCGCGCGCCGCATCAGGAACTGGTCGCTCGCGACGACGCCGAGCACCAGCGACGACCAGCGGTAGTCGTCGTGCTCCAGGTCCCGCACGATGCGCCGCAGGGTCGGGGCGTCGTAGTAGTCGAGGCCGCGGCCCAGGGCGTAGATCATCATCTTCTCCACGACCGTGTGCACGAACTCGTGCCCCGTCGCGAGCAGCGCCTCGCGGAACGCGCGGGGGCTGTCGATGGAGGCGCCGTTCCACTCGATGGTCGCGTTGATCGCGGCCCCGCCGTCGCTGTCGCGCCAGCGCCCGACGGCGTCGAAGTGCTCCATCGCGAAGCCGAGCGGGTCCATGCGGGCGTGGCAGCTCGAGCAGACGGGGCTGCTGCGGTGCTGCTCCATCCGCTCGCGCAGCGACGTCGGCCGGGCGCGGTCGCTCTCGGGCAGCGGCGGCACGTTGGGCGGCGGGGGCGGCGGGGGCGCGCCGAGCAGCGTCTCGAGCACCCACAGGCCCCGCAGCACCACCGACGTCCGGTTCGCGTAGGAGGTGACGGTCAGCAGGCTCCCGTGCCCCAGCAGCCCGTGCCGGCGGTCGTCGTCCCACTCGTGCCGCCGGAAGTGGCTGCCGTAGAGGTCGTCGACGCCGTAGTGGCGCGCGAGCTGCTCGTTGAGGAACGTGTAGTCGGCCCTCAGCAGGTCCTGCAGGGGGCGGTCAGCCCGGACCTGGCTCTGGAAGAACAGCTGCGTCTCGCGGACCATCGCCTTGCGCAGCGAGTCGTTGAACCCCGCGAAGAGGGCCCCGTCGGGGTCCTGCGAGAAGATGTTGCGCATCTGCAGCCACTGGCCCGCGAAGTCGTCCATGAACCGCTCGGCCCGCCGGTCGGCGAGCATCCGGCGCACCTGGGCGGCCAGGGTGTCGGGGTCGCTCAGCGCGTCCCGCTCCGCGAGGTCGAGCAGCTCGTCGTCGGGGACGCTCTTCCACAGGAAGAACGAGAGCCGGGTCGCCAGCTCGAGGTCGCTCAGCCGGTAGATCGCGCCGGCCGGGGTGTCGACGGGCTGCCGCTCGACCCGCATCAGGAACTGCGGCATCGACAGCAGGCCCTCGAGGGCCCGCTCGATCCCCGCGTCGAAGTCGCGCTCGCGCCGGCCCTCGCGGTAGAGGCCCAGCAGCGGATCGACGTCGTCGGGGCCGACGGGCCGGCGGTAGGCGCGGCGCGCGAGACGGCCGATGATGGCGCGCGCGCAAGGCTCCTCGGCCGCGACGCCCTCCGGGTAGCACGTGAAGATCCGCCCGCGGCTGGGGGTGTCGTCGGGCACCGCGCCGTCGAACGGACCGGAGACGAAGACCTGGTGGATGCCCGGCAGCAGCCCCGGGGGATGCGGCGACGGCGCCGAGTCGGTGAACGCGACCGACAGGAGCCGCGTGCCCGCCTCGACCCGCGCCCGCACCTCAAGGGCGCGGTCGGCGGTCATGCGGTACTCGTGCAGCCGCTGACCCTCCACGTCGTCCTCCGGCACCGCGATGAGCGAGCCGGGGTCGGGGCCCGGATACCGGCCCCCGATGGCGAACTGCTCGACGAGGCCGTGGTCGATGCGGATCTCGATCTGGTGCTCGTTCTCGGCGATGCCGTCGATGGTCTCGATGGTCTCGTTGCGCTTGAGGCGGATGGCGAAGAGATACTCGCCGTCGAGCGGGAAGTGGTGGCGCACCGCGAGCCCGCCGTGGGTCGCGAACGGCAGGTCCTCGCCGGCCCGCACGTCACGCTGCTCGTAGCCCACCTCGTAGAGCTGCATGACGGGGCGGATGTCGGGGCTGCCCACCGCGGCCCGGCTGATCTTGGTCGCGGCCGCGATGTAGCGGGACATCAGCCCCGGCGTGATCGACAGCACCTCGGCGTTGTTGTCGAAGCCGAAGCCGGCCATGTCCGACGGCAGCAGCTCCTCGCCGTTGACCTCGAGGCCCAGCAGGTCCTCGATGACGTTGACGTACTCGACGCGGTTCAGCCGCCGGGACGCCACCCGGCCCGGGTTCGGGTCGGTCGCCGCGACGCCGTCGAGGGCGTGCTCGAGGCGGGTCACGAACGTGTCGATCTCGGCCCGGTCGGGGCGCGGCCGCCCCTCGGGCGGCATCTGCCCGGTGCGCAGCTTGTGGACGACCCTCTCCAGGACGGGGGCATGGGCCGCCGTCTGCGTCGGGTCCACCTCGCCGAGGTCGAGCCCGCCGGTCAGCAGGCGCGGGTTGTGGCAGGTGACGCAATAGCGGTCGAAGAGCTCCCGGGACGGCGGCCCCGCCTCGCCCTGGCCGCCCGCCGCCGCAGGCCACGCCGCCAGCGCCACTCCCGCCGCCAGCGCCGCACAGATGCCTCGCTTCAGCATGGCCGTCACCTCTCCAACCTCTCCACTCTTCGATCCCGGAGCCCCCAGTATAGCGCCGGACGGCCACGGGGCGAGTCGGCCGGGGCCCGCGGTGTGACCGAGCGGGCCCTGGCGGCGATCCTCGGGCGTTCAGGCGATCGTCACCGTCCTCGGGAACTGCGAGTTGTCCTCGAGGCCGGTCTGCTTGATGGCCGACAGCTCCTCGCTCGTCGGCTGCACGTTGCCGTCGACGTCGGTGACCTGCGACACCAGGGTGTGCTCGCCCGGCGCGGCGCCGTCCCACGCGAAACGGAACAGCTTCCACGAGTACTGGCCGCCGGTCGACGGGTCGAGCGTCGCCGCCTGCCACGCGCCGTCGTCCACCTTGACCTGCACCCCGCGCAGCGGCGTGCCGTCGTGGAGCACGAAGCCGAGCACCTCGTGGCGGTCGCCGACCCGGGTCACCCGCGCGATGACCGATTTGACGCGCAACCGCGACACCTCGGTCTCGTGCCACACCGTCTCGCCGCCGATCTCCTCGGACCAGAGGGTGCGGTACCACCGCGCCTGCCACTTGCCGAGGAACCGCTCGGACTGCACGCGGATGTGGGAGAGCCACTTCACGTTGGTGACGCCGTACCAGCCCGGCACGAGGAGCCGCAGCGGCGCGCCCTGCTCGACCGTCAGGGGCGCCCCGTTCAGCGCGTAGGCGAGCAGCGGGCCGGTGGTCATCCCGTCGGCGAGAGACAGGCTGCGCGCGAACGGCTGGTCGATCTCGTAGGGGGTCCCCCGGAAGTCGACGGTCTCGGGCCCCTTGTCGGCGCCGAAGAACACGACCTCGCGCGCGGCCGGCTGCACCCCGACGAGGTCGAGCACCGCGCGCAGCGGCACCCCCGTCCACCGGCCGTTGCTCGCCAGCCCCTGGATGAGCCGGCGCGAGTTGCCCGAGCACTCGTAGCCGGCGTCGATCTCGATGCTGTCCATGCCCCGCAGGTCGTCGAGGGTCAGCGTCCCCGGCCGGTCGACGAGGCCGGACACGCCGAGGCTGAACCCCTCCGCGTCGATGACCGGCTTGTCGAAGTGCTGGATGGTGTAGAAGGAGTCGGCCGGGGTGTAGGGGCCGTCGATGTTGCGGACGTCGTAGATCCGGATGGCGGCGGCCGGGTTCGGCTGGCCGAAGCCTTCCGGCACGTCGGTGAACGGCACCGCCGTCTCGTCCTGGGCCAGGGCCGGCAGGCTCCACCCCCGCACCCCGAGCACCCCCGCACCCGCCAACGCCAGACTCTGCCTCATCATCTCCCTGCGGGTCGTCTCCCTGCGGGTCTCTCGGGGGCTCGTTCCACTCGTCATCACGCACTCCTCTCGCCGGCGTCGCCGGCGAATGTGGTCAGTTCACCTTCTTCTTCACCAAGCGGGGCGTCGCGCTCGGACTCCCGCGGCTCCCTACTGCGACCCGTCATCGGCCCCCGCGACGGCGGCGCCGGCCAGGATGTTGTAGAGGCCGTAGTTGCCCTCGTGGCAGGCGTACTCGTACACCGGCTGCGGGTTCCGCTGCATCGGCACCGAGTACGTCCACGGCCGCGTCCACACCGTCGGATCGTCCACCGTCACGTCGTAGCGCAGCGTGTCGGCGTCCACGCGGGTGAGCCGCTCGGTCAGGGTCAGGTTGGGGGTGGTCGCCCCCCGCTGGAAGTTCGTCTCGCGCAGGAAGTTCCTGGTCTCGACGACCAGGGTGTCGCCGTCCCAGCGGCCGCGCGAGTCGCCGGTCCACTGGCGGACGGAATCGGCGAGGTGGTCGCGGCCGTCCAGCGGGACGACGCGGGCCTCGTGGTTCATCTCGGCGAAGAGCACCACGGTGTCCTCGGTCTGGAACACCTGCAGGTTGTTGTTGTAGGCGCTCGGGGCCATCGGCGGGCCCGAGTTGAAGCCGAGGATGCAGCGCACCTGCAGCCCGCCGGGGCCGAGGTCCTCGACGAAGCCGCCGGGCGTCGGCTCGTGGCTGGACACGGCGCTGCGCGCCTCGGCCAGGGCCGCCTGCCGCTGACGGGCCTCCTCGGTCAGGGCCGGAATGCGTCCGTCGGGGGGATCGACGATCAGCGACGTGCGCTCGGTCGTCACCGCCGTCCCTTCGTCGAACCAGAAGTCGTTGTAGGGCACCACGCGGTCCGAGGTGTCGGCGTCGCGGCTCCGCTGGCGAATGGTCTCGGCCGCGAACTCCGCCGCCTGCTCCGGCGAGAAGCTCTCATCGTCGGCCAGCTCCTCCGGGCGCTCCATCGGGGTCAGGCTGCGGAAATCCCATACCCCCTGGAGGTCCGGGGTGCCCCACGCGGTGCGGGGGGCTTCCGAAGCCTCGGTCTGGGCGGCGGCGACGGCCGGCGCCAGGGTCACGAGGGCCAACGCGGTCAGCGAGCATGCGATCAACCGGCACTTCATCTTCCACCTCCAGGTCAGTCCTCGGCGGCCGCGGGTCCCGACGCACGGGACCGGCGCGGCCACACCGGGGTATCGGTGTGATGACGACCGTTCACCACGGGACCGGCCCCGTGACCGATGTCCGAACGGTATATGTATACCCCATGTCCCGATTGGCCGCCGGATCCGGCCTCCGGCGCGAGAGGCGACGAGGGTACGCGAAACCGCGCCCTCGGGTGGGGCGCCACCGGCCCCATGGCCGCGGATTCCGGTCGCGACCCACCGAATCCGTCCGCGGGAAGTCCGCCCGACGGCGATCCCCGCCGTCACCGGGCCGGCCAGGTGCGTTCCACCACGCGGTCGAACGGGCGCGGCACCCGCTGCACGCGGTAGGCCTGCCGGCGTCTCAGGTCGTACCGGTCCCCGGCCCCCAGGAAGTAGAACCGCCCCCCCGAGTCGAGCAGCCGCTCGTGGTCGTAGATGACGACGTAGCTCTGCCCCATCACCTCGAACTCGTCGCCCTCGACCACGATGGCGGTGTCCTCGTCGATGCCGATACCCAGCAGTTGGGGATGCGTCTCGATGACGTCGATCAGGTCGAACTGCCGGTTGCGCCGCAGCAGGTGCTGGTCGATGGCGGTGTCGCGGAGGAAGCCGAAGCCCTCCTCGTGGTCGCCCATCATGATGGTGTTGGTGGCGGTGTCGCCGCGGACGAGGTACGAGCCCAGGATGGTCGCCCCGGCCGACGAGCCGCCGACCACCCCGCCGCGTTCGAGCACGCCGGCAATCTCTTCCTGCACGAGCGTGCCCAGATAGGCGTCGGCGAGGCGCCACTGCCGCCCGCCGGGGAACCACACCCCGCGCGCCCGCCGCAGCGGCGCGCTGAACGCGGGGTCGTCGGCCTCCTCGGGGTCGGTGGTGTGCAGCACCGTCAGGTCGGTGGCCCCGGCCGCGCGGAACGCGCGCAGGCCCGGATAGTACCGGTCGTAGGTCTCCCCGCCGCCGGCCGTCGGTATGACCACAATCGGCGCCTCGGGCCCGCCCGCGAGCTGTACGAAGCGCTCGACGATGGCGGGATCCTGCATCGCCCCGCCGACGATCACCAGCGCCCCCTGCGCCGGCCCCACCTCCTGGGCGGCGGAACCGGCCGGGACCAGCCAGCCGACGACCCAGACCGCGACGAAGACGCTCGCACCGATCCGTGTTCTGCTCCGCATCACCCGTCCTTCCCCGCGAAAGGAATCGAAGCGGGATTGTATATCGCCGTCCCCTCCCGACCCACGACCAGCTTCACCAACCGATGGGAACGCTGACGTGGCGGGCGATTGCACGCCGCATCGCCCCTTGACGAGGCGCCCGATATCGTAGGCCAGGACGTCGGTGCTGACCCATCATCGGATCAGCGAGCGGCCAGCGGCCGCCCTCAGGATGGCCGCGTCCATTTCCTGAAGGCCGACCGGGTCCGACGGTTTCGGCACCATGCCCTTCAGTTGCGTTACCGACGCGGGGACGATCGTGACTCGGAGGCCGTCGCCTTCCAGGACGAAGTCGATCTTGTCGCCCGGTCCGAGGTGAAGCTCGTCCCGAATCGGCTTGGGCAGAGTCACCCGTCCATTGTTGCCAATCACCGCCTGCATCGCCGTCATCCTCGAGTCCTCGGTGCTGACGCGGCGTTCGCCAGGCAGCACTACCGCAGGCTTCTGAGAAAGTTCACCAGGTTCCAGATGTCGGTCTCGGAGAGCCGGTCGCCGAAGGCGTCCATGGCGAAGTCGGGGCCGATGCCGTCGCGGATGGCGGTGAAGATCTCGCCGTCGCTGCCGCCGTGCCGCCACGTCGGGTCGGCGAGGTTCGAGGGGCGCGGGCCGTAAGCGGCGGCGGCCGCGGCGAGGGCGCCGTCGCCCCGGCCGGTGGCGCCGTGGCAGGCGGCGCAGTGGGTCGCATAGGCGGCGGCGCCCACGGCCATCGACGCCGGCGTGGCCGCCACCGGGTTGGCCGGCGCCCGCGCCTCGGGAGGGGCGTCGGGGGCGTCGGGGCGGGCGCGGGGGGCGGCGGCGGAAACGAGCGCCGCATCGGCCAGAGTGCGCAGCAGCGCAACGGTGTCCTCCCGCACGAAGCGGTCGCCGGCGATGCCGTCGGCGTAGACGGCGAGGTCGGCCGGGGTCTGCCCGCGCCGGTTCTCGGCGTCGAGAGCGGCGCCGCGATCCGTCAGCAGCTCGATGACGGCGTTCATGCCGTGCGAGGCGGCGGCGTGGAGGGCGGTGTCGCCGGCGTCGTTGCCGCCGTTGACCTGCCCGCCCAGCGCGAGGACCGTCTCGACCGCCTCGACGGTCCGTCGTTCCTCGACGGCGGGGATCGTCGATCCGAGGGCGGCCGACTCGACGGGGTTGTACGACGAGAAGTCGCGGCGGTCGCGGATGAACGCGCTGCCGCCGCCCCGGTTGTAGCCGAGCCCGGCCGCGGCCATGAGCGGCGTCGTGCCGGCGCGGGTCGGCGCGCCGGGGTCGGCGCCGGCGTCGGCGAGGACCTGCATCATCTCCGTCTCGAGGAAGTGCGCCGCGAGCCAGAAGGGGGTCGCGCCGACCCAGCGGTCCATGAACGCGAAGTCGTGGCTCCAGCGCCGCACCGGCGTGCCCCTGGCGAGGCGCGGGTCGGGATCGGCGCCGTGGGCGAGCAGCGCGCGCACGAGCGGCACGCCGGCCTCGGGGTCGTCGTTGGGGACGCCGCGGTCGCGCAGGGTGCCGCGCAGCACCGCCGCGTGCAGCGCGGTGTAGCCCAGGGGGGCCGCGTCGGGGTCCGCCCCGGCGCGGAGGAGCAGCGCCGCGAGCGACCCGTGGCCGCCGTGGGCGGCGACGACCAGGGCCGTGTTCCCGTCGGCGGCGGTGTCGTCGACGTCGGCGCCGGCCGCGAGCAGCAGACGGGCCGACTCGACGTCGCCCGACCGCGCCGCGAAGAGCAGCGCGGTGCTCCCGCCCTCGACCACCTCCTCGAGGGCGATGCCCCGCGACGCCGATCCCGCCGACCGGCTGCCGCCCATGTTGTAGACCCGGCGGCGGGTGGCGGTCCGGGCGCCGATGTCGGCGCCGTGGTCGAGTAGCGCCCGCGTGACGGCCGGATGCCGGTTGGCGACCGCCCACATCAGGGCGGTCTGGCCGCGCGTCGCCTCGGCCGCGTTCACCCGCGCGCCGCGCGCCAGCAGCGCGTTCACCGCGTCGACGCTGCCCGCGCGGGCCGCCGCCATGAGCGCGGTCTCCCCGCTCGGCAGCGCCGCGTTGGCATCGGCCCCGGCTGCCAGCAGCCGGGCCACGAGGCCGCCGTGGCCGCGCCGGCAGGCCATGAGCAGCGGTGTGACCCCGAGGTCGTTGGCCGCGTCGGCGTCGGCGCCGGCCCCGATCAGCAGATCCGCCGCGACCACGTCCTCGTGGTGCACCGCCCAGTGAAGGGCCGCCGCGCCGTCCGGCTGCCGCGCGTTCACGTCGACCGGCTCGGCCAGCAGCGCGCGCACCGCCGCCACGTCGCCGGTGCGCACCGCCGTGATCAGTGGGGACACGCCGGCTGGCGCGCCCGTCTGAGCACGCGCGGCGCCCGATGCCAAGACGAGCGCCGCCCCGAGCACCGCGACCGGAGCGGTCGCGGCCCGGCGGTTCCGTCGCGACCGAGTCGAGCCGTCGGCTTCAGTCGTCGCGGTGCCCGCCGTCGCCAACCAGTGCATGGGTCGTTTCCTGCTTGCCAAGTGGCGGCCCGGCGGTCCGTCGCGACCGAGTCGAGCCGCCGGCTGCGGTGCTCGCGCGGCCACCCGTCGCCAACCGGTGCGCGGGTCGTTTCCCGCCAGGTGTGCCTCTTCGTGCCCCCGCGCTCTCCGCCTGTGACCGAAGAGACCGTGGAACCCGCGACCGAGGGCGGCCGTCCCGAGCGCCGCGGAAATCGAACCGCGAATCACGTTCTGGTGACACGCCGCTACAAGTCCAGCCGCCCCGTGCTGTCGTGGAGCCGGTCCACGCGCATCCCCAGCTTCTCGAGCACCGTCACGTGCAGGTTGGCGAGGGGGGTGCCCCCGTCGACCGACCGGCCGCCGCCGGTCGCGCCGGAATAGCGGATGTGGCGGCCGCCCGCGAGCCGGCCCCCGCCCCCGCCGGCCACCACCAGGGGCAGGTTCCACGGCCGGTGGTCGCCCTCGGCCATGCCCGCGCCGTAGTAGACGATGGCGTGGTCGAGCAGCGACCCGTCGCCGTCGGGGGTCGCGGCGAGCCGGTCGACGTAGTAGGCGAACAGCTCGGCGTGGTGCTCGTTGATGCGGACGAGCTGCTCGCGGCTCGCCGCGCTGCCCTCGTGCGAGAGGGGATGGTGCCCGCCGGGGGCGCCGATCTCGGGATAGGTGCGGCTGCTGAACTCGCGGCCGACCATGAACGTGGTGACCCGGGTCAGGTCGCTCTGCCACGCGAGCACCTGCAGGTCGAACATCAACCGCGCGTGGTCCGCGAAGCCCGCCGGCACCCCCGCCGGCTGGTCGAACGCCGGCAGCTCGCGCGCCGCCTGGGCCTCGGCCCCCTGGATGCGCCGCTCGATGTCGCGCACCGCGTCGAGGTACTCGCCCAGCCGCGCCGCGTCGCTCGGACCGAGGCCGCGGCTCAGGTCGGCCGCCTTGCCGCGGACCGAGTCGAGGAGGCTGCGGCGGCGCTCGGCCCGCGCCCGGCGCGCGGCGGGGTCGGTGCTGCCGCCGTCGCCGAACATGCGCTCGAACACCACCCGCGGGTTGTGCTCCATCGGCAGCGGGGTACGCGGCCCCCGCCACGAGATGGTGTGGCTGTAGGTGCAGCTGTAGCCGCCGTCGCAGGTCCCCGCGCCCTTGTCGCCCGACTCCAGCGACAGCTCGAGCGAGCCGATGGGCGTGTCCGCGCCGATCTCGCGCGCCACGAGCTGGTCGAGGGAAACGTCGGCGAGGAAGTCGTTCCCCTCCTGCCCGAACGGCCGGGGGATGGCGCCGGTGAGGAACTTCGTCGCGCAGCGGCCGTGCACGGCGCCGCTCCTCGCGGTGAGGCCGTTCACGTTCTGGGTCAGGCCGCTCAGCACCAGCACCCGGTCGCGGAACGGCTCGAGGGGCGCGAGGATGGGCGAGAACGCGAACCCCGCGCCGTCGCCGGCCGGGGTCCACTCGTCGATGACTACCCCGTTGGGGATGTAGACGACGCCGAACCGCGGGACCGGGCGCGCCGCCGTCTGCGCGAGGGCGGTCGCCGCCGGCACCATGCCGTCGAGCAGGGGCAGGGCCACCGCCGCCCCCACCCCGCGCAGCACCGTCCGCCGGGGAATCGCCCGTTTCGTGATGATCATGACTCCGGCCTCCGCGGGCGCGCAACCACTGCGGCGCCGACCCCGCGCAGCACCGTCCGCCGGGGGCTCGCCTTCCTCGTGATGATCATGACTCCGACCTCCGCGGGGCGCGCGGCCACCGCCGCCCCGACCCCGCGCAGCACCGTCCGCCGGGGAATCCCTCGACACGCTCGCTGAGGCGGTCAGGGACGCGCGCAGCACCATCCGCCGGAGAATCCCCCCCGGTGATGATCACGATTCCGGCCTCCGCATGCGGAACGGCGCGCTCTCGACGATGCCCATGATGACGGACGACCACCGGTGGTCGTCGGCCGCCGCCGCGCGCACGATGCCGCGGATGACCGGTCGATCGTGGAACTCGACGCCGCGTCCGAGGGCATAGACGAGGAGCTTCTCGGCCACCGTTTCCACGAACTGCCCCGAGCGGTCGAGCAGCACCCGCCGCAGCCCGCCGGGGCCGTCGAACGTGGTGAGCCCGTCGGCGAGCACGGCCGAGGCGTCGACGGGAAACCCGGCGTCGCTGGTCCGCCACCGGCCGATGGCGTCGAAGTTCTCGAGGGCGAAGCCCAGCGGGTCCATCGGCGCGTGGCAGGCGGCGCAGGCGGGGTTCGCCCGGTGTCGCGCGAGCCGCTCGCGGACCGTGCGCGGCTCGCCCGCCTCGCCCCCGGCGGGCAGGGGCGGGATGTCGGGCGGGGGCGGGGCCGGCGGCGTCCCCAGCACGTTCTCGAGCAGCCACTTCGCCCGGAGCACCGGCGACGTGCGGTTGCCGTAGGAGGTCACGGCGAGGATGCTGCCGTGGCCGAGGAGGCCGAGGCGACGGGCCGCCGCCGGTCCCTTGCCGGCGAGGGACACCCGCCGGTAGCGGCTGCCGGTGACGCCCGGTATGCCGTAGTGCCGAGCCAGCCGCTCGTTCAGGAACGTGTAGTCCGCCGAGAGGAGCTCGACGACGCTCCGGTCCTCGCGGAGCTGGCTCTCGAAGAACAGCTCGGTCTCGCGCCGGAGCGCCACCCGCAGGTTCTCGTCGAAGCCGGGAAAGAGGTTGGGGTCGGGCGCGATGCCCTCGACGCTGCGCAGCGACAGCCACTGGCCCGCGAAGTTGTCGACGAGGGCCGACGCGCGGGCATCGGCCAGCATGCGCCGTACCTGCGCCTCGAGCACGCCGCGATCGGAGAGCCGGCTCCGCTCCGCGAGGCCGAGGAGCTCCTCGTCCGGGATGCTGCTCCACAGGAAGAACGACAGCCGCGAGGCGAGCTCCAGATCCGTCAGCCGGTAGGGAGCGCCGGGGCCCGCGCCGGCCGGGTCGCGCTCGATGCGGAACAGGAACTCCGGGTCGATCAGGAGTCGCTCGATCGCGGTCTGAATGCCGGCGTCGAACGCCTCCGCATCCCGTCCCGCACGGCGGTCTTGCGCATCCCGTCCCGCATGGAGGTCTTGCGCATCCCGTCCCGCACGGAGATCTTGCGCATCCCGTCCCGCACGGAGGTCTTGCGCCGCGCGTCCCTGCGCCTCCCGTCCCGCCCGGAGATCCTCCGCCCTCCGTCCTTCCCGAGACCCGTCTGCCCCCACTTCCGCCCGGCCCGCCGCGTCTCGTCCTTCCCTGTAGAAGGCCAGCAGCGGATCGAGGTCGCCCTCGCCCACCGGCCGGCGGTACGCGCGCCGCGCGAGCCGGGCGAGAATCGTCCGGGCGCAGCGTTCCCCGCCGGCATCGGCGCCGCCCCCGCCTGCTTCCGCGCCGTCGGGCCGGCAGATGAAGATACGGTCGCGGCTCGCGGTCTCGCCCGGTCCCGTCGCCGCGTAGGGCCCGTCGATGGTGACGCTCTCGACGCCCGGCCCCTCGGGCCGCGACGACGTGTCGGTGGTCTCGGTGACGGTGGCGCCGTATTCCCGGAGCTCGGGCTGCAGCACTCCCTCGTGCTCCCACGACTTGTCGGCGAACACCACCCCGACCACCCGGGCCCCGGCCCGCACCGGGACGCGCACCGCGAGGCCCGCGTCCGCCCCGGTCCGGTAGTCGTCCCAGTCCTGGGTCGGGTACTCCGAGGCGCCGGCCGCCACGAACGTGCCCGAGAAGCTGACCGGCGCCGGCTTCCCCGGCGCCGCCCCGCCGACGGTGAACCGGGCCACCCGCCGGCCGTCGACCCGCACGTCGAGGTCGTGCGCCTCGTCGAGGTTGACGATGTACTCGTAGACGCTCCGCTTCAACCGGACGGTCAGGACATACTCGCCGTCGAGGGGAAAACGGTGCCGCACCGCAAGCCCGCCGCGCGACCCGAACGGCAGCGCCTCGCTCATGCGGTCGTTCTGGGTCATCGCGATCGGGACCGTGTAGGTGCGCGAGGTCAGGCCCGGCCCGATCGCGGGGTCGCCGACGGCGAGGCGGCTGATGCGCCGGGCCGCGGTCAGGTAGCGCTCCATCAACGCCGGCGAGAGGGCGAGGGTGCCCGCGAGGTTGTCGAACCCGTGGCCGGTGTCGTCGGCCGGCAGCAGCGCCTCGGCGTCTATTTCGAGGGCCAGCAGATCGCGGACGGCGTTGGCGTACTCGGCCCGGTTCAGGCGGTGGGTCGGCACCCGGCCCGGCTCGACGGTCGCGGCGGCGGTGCGGTCGAGCTCGGCCTCGAGCCACCCGCGCAACTCGTCGAGGGCCGGCCCGGCGGGACGCGGCCGGCCGGCCGGGGGCATCATGCCGCCGCGCAGCTTCAGGACCACCCGCTCCCAGACATCGGGGGCCTCGCCGACGCGGGACACGTCCGCGGCGTCGAGGGCGAGCCCCCCCGTCTGCAGCCGCTGGTTGTGGCAGGTGACGCAGTAGCGGTCGAGCAGTGCCCGTTGCGGCGACGGCACGGGCGCAACGCTCTGCGCCGGGTTCCCGCGGGCCAAGTGCGGGCGCGGTCCGGCCCCACCGGCGCCGACGGGGGCGGCCCCGGCCAGCACCGCTACCAGGGCGGCGGCGACGGCTCGCACCATTCGCCGATCTTACACCCGCGTTCAGACGGTCGGCGGCGGCGACAGCGGACGCGCAGCCACCGCTTCGCGTCCCCGCCCCGAGCCCGCGGCAGCCGGCGCCGGACCCGGGACTCCCCGCATCTCCCAACCCACCCGATGGAGCCCGCCGATAGCGCGCAGGCGCCGGCAACGCGCCGGTCCCGGTGGTTTCCCCCCAAGCCCGCGGCAGGCCGCCGGCGGGCGGCGAGCACCGCCTGCCACCACCCGCCGCCCCGGGCGGGCCCGCGGCAAGCCGGCGCGGACCCGGGACTCCCCCGCGACTGTCAACCCGCCCGACGGAGCCTGCGCCGATTTCGCCGGGAAGTCCCATGCTCCTATACTGGGGGCGGAATCAGTAGACCACCGTCGGCGTCGCCCGGGGGGCTCGCGACGAAAGCCGCGGCGGCGAGACCCGGGAGGCGGCGCGCGGCGATGACCGACCGAGGTGAGACGATGGCGAAGCAACCAAGAACCCGCGGCGTCCGGCGGCCGGCCCTCGCGGCGGTCGCGGCGGCGGCGATTCTGCTCGTCGGCCCCGGCTTCCCCGGTGGGGCCGCACTCGCGCAGCACGCCAACAGCGGCGTCATCGCGGGGAGCGTGACCGCCGACCGCGGCGAGGTGCGCGCCCTCCGCGTGAAGGCGCACGACACGGTCCACCGCATCGCCTACACCGTCTACACCGTGGACGGCGGCTACCGCATCTTCAACCTGCCGCCGAGCACCTACGTCGTCTCGGTGGTCGAGGAGGCGTTCGAGTCGCCGACCGCGACGATCGAGGTGCGGGTCGGCGAGACGACCACCGTCGACATCGCCCTGACGGCGCTGGGGGCGGGGCCCGAGGAGGGCGCGGCGGCGCGGGGCGCGAGCGCGCAGCGCAACTACGGCGGCGGCGGCGCGGACGGCCGGGCGGCCGAGATCGTCGACTTCGACACCCTGTACCCGCCCCACCCCGCCCGCGACATCATGCTGCGGGGCTGCTTCGGCTGCCACGGCCCGGCCGGGTTCCACCGCCGGGGACCGCGCAACGAGCGCGGCTGGCGGCAGGCCGTCGACCGGATGTTCGACGTCGACGGCCGCGTCGCCAACATGGCCCCCGGCGTGCCGCAGGTGACCCACGACCTCGTGTCGGTGGAGGAGAAGGAGCTGATCATCCAGTACCTGACCTCCCTCTTCGGACCCGGGTCGGAGCCCCGCGACCTCGAGCTCGACCCCCTCGTCCGCGACGAGGAGGCGCTGTCCGAGGCGGTCTACATCGAGTACGAGCTGAAGCGCGGGCCGCAGCGCCTGCTCGCGAACGGCGCGCCGCCGCGCGGCAGCATCCACAGCGTCTTCGCGAGCCTCGCCGAGCCGGGGGTCATCTGGGTGTCGGGCAACGGCTCGAACTCGATCATCCGCATGGACAGCCGGGACGCCGACTTCGAGACGCGCACCGAGGAGCTGTGGATCGAGAACCCCGAGAACATCAACGTCACCCCCCACGGCATCGTCGAGCACCGCGGGCGCGTGTACTGGGTCGAGCTGACCGGCGACCACTTCGGCGAGCTCGACCCCGCCACCGGCGAGATGACCCGCTATCCGATGCCGACGAAGGGCGCGGGACCCCACAGCGTGTGGGTCGATTCACGCGGGCAGTTCTGGTACACCTACTTCGCCTCGGCCGGCCGCATCGGCCGCTTCGACCTCGACGCGAACGACTTCACCGAGTGGGAGCCGCTGGCCGGGTTCAGCGGCTACGGCATCGTCGTCGACCGGCAGGACCGCGTCTGGGCGGTGGGCCTGCACACCCCCGCCATCTACATGTACAACCAGGAGACGGCGGCGTGGCGGTCGTACCCGATGGCCAATCCGGCGCGGCGCCCCGCCATCGATTCCGACGGCAAGGTCTGGGCCGCCCACTACTTCGGCAACGCCATCTCGCGCATCGACCCCGTGACGGGGACCGTCACCGAGTTCGAGCTGCCGCTCAAGGACGGGAACCCCTACGACGTCTGGCCCGACGCCGACGACAACCTGTGGGTCGAGAACGGCATCTACAACTCGCTGGTGCGCTTCGACCAGGAGACGGGCGACTTCACCTACTTCCCGTTCCCCGAGCTGCGGGCGCACACGCCAAAGCTCGACCGCGACGCGGAGGGGACGCTCTGGTTCACGCTGCGCGGGCCGTCCGGGGGGCCGGGCGTGGCCGCGCTCAAGCCCAACGGCAACGTGCCGCCGGCGGGAGGGGCGGCGGGCCAGTAGGGCCGCTGGGCGGACCTCCCCGAACAGGCAGAGAGGAAACACACGATGAGACGGTGGACCGCCGCGTGCGCGGCAGCATTGATGGGCGTCGTTCTGGTCCAACCGGCCGCGGGACAGACCACATCCCTGGCCGGGATCATCGACTTCCACGTGCACTCGGGGCCCGACTCGCGGCCCCGCTCGGTCGGCGACCTCGAGATCGCGCGCATCGCGAAGCGGGCCGGCATGCGCGGGCTCGTCTTCAAGAACCACTTCACGATGACCGCGGACCGCGCTTGGCTGGCCATGGAGGAGGTGCCCGGCATCGATATCTTCGGCGGCGTCGCCCTCAACCACTCCGTCGGCGGCCTCAACGCCGAGGCGGTGCGGCAGATGGTGGCGTTCTCGGGCGGGCGCGGCAAGGTGGTGTGGCTGCCCACGTTCGACGCCGAGTTCTGGATGACCCGCGCCGGCGACCCAGGCCCGTTCGTGCCGGTGATGCGGAACGGCGAGATGGACCCCGCCCTCGGCGAGATCTTCGACCTCATCGCCGAGCATGATCTCGTGCTCGCGATGGGGCACTCGTCGCCCGAAGAGGTGCTGGCCCTGATTCCCGAGGCGCGCGCCCGCGGCGTCGAGCAGATTCTCGTCACCCACGGGCTCGGGCAGTCGCCGACCCCCGACCAGCTCCGGGCGATGGCCGATCACGACGTGGTCATCGAGCTGGTCTGGCTCGCGGTCATGAACGGCCAGTTCTCGTACGCCGACTACGCCGAGGCCATCCGCGAGTACGGCGCCCGCCACTTCCTGCTGTCGTCCGACCTCGGGCAGGCGGGGAACCCGCTGCACCCCGACGGGTTGAACGCCCTCATGGACGGGCTGCGCGGCGAGGGCGTCAGCGACGCGGAGATCGACGTGATGATCCGCGACAACCCGGCGCGGCTCCTCGGCCTCGATCCGTGAGTGGCATGCCGGAGGTCCAGATGATGCGACGGCGTTCCTCCCTGTTGTTGCTCGCGGCAGTCCTCGCGGCTCCCGCCACCGTCCTCGCGCAGGACGCCTGGCAGGCCCCGCGCACGCCCCACGGCCAGCCCGACCTGCAGGGCCTGTGGACGAACTCGACCACCACCCCCCTCGAGCGCCCCGAGAACGTGACGGACCGCGCCGTCTACACCGACGAGGAGGTCGCGGCCATCGACGCCGCCAACGTCGGCCGCAACGACCGGCCGCCCCCGCCCGGCGACCCCGGCACCTACAACGATTTCTGGTGGGAGCGCGGGACCGCGCTCGCCCGGACGTCGCTCGTCATCGACCCCCCGGACGGCCGCCTGCCGCCGCGCACGGCCGGCGGCGAGACGCGGGCGGGGTGGACCCGCGGCACCGACAGCTGGACCGGCCGCACCATGGCCGAGCGCTGCGTCACCCGCGGCGCCCCGAAGCGGCCCGGCGGGTACAACAACCACTTCCTCGTCCTGCAGACGCCCGGGTACGTGGTGATGCTGCAGGAGATGATCCACGAGCCGCGCATCATCCTCCTCGACGACCGCCCGCCCGTCGACGAACGGATCCGGCTGTGGATGGGCGACTCGCGCGGCCGGTGGGAGGGCGACACCCTCGTCGTCGAGACCACGAACTTCCGCGACGAGATCTACACCAATTCGTTCAACTGCTGCCCCGGGGCGAGCGGCGGCCTGACCCTGGTGGAGCGCTTCACCCGGGTCGACGCCGACACCATCGAGCACCACTACACGGTGAACGACCCCGACAGCTACACGCGCCCGTGGACCGCGTCCGTCCCCATGCGCCGCTTCGCCGGCCCGATGTACGAGTACGCCTGCCACGAGGGCAACTACGGCATGGAGAACCTGCTGCGCGGGGCGCGCGTGCAGGAGGCGGGACCCGGGGGGCGGTAGGCGGATCGAACCCCGGTTCCACGGGTTCCACAGGGCGAAAACGACCCGGAAGGCACGCGAGCCGCCGGCGGCGACCGTGACGATGACGCGGCGGTCGCGGAGCAACTTCATCATCGGCGTTCAAGGAGCTGTACTCGGCAGGGCGCCGGCGGTGACGATAACGCCCTACCGCCGGTCCCGGCGCATGAGCGGCTTGCGGGTCAGGGCTCCGCGGACTTCCACAGTCTCAAGGTGAGCGTCAGTGTAGACGGCCACGTGCTGGCTCCGGATTGTGCGTCCTCGACCTTCAGACAAGGAAGAAGCAATGCACGCCATTCAGGCTCCGCGACCGCTCCGGCGGCACGATTGCCGTGGAGTCGGATCAACCGTTCCTGGGCGTGGGGCGTCAGCGACCGTCACTCCACCGGAGGGCCGGCGCTCGGCGCGCCCGAAGGGGCGGAGCGGCGCAGGCGCGCCTTCCTGGCCGCAGGCCACTCCCGCAGCGCCGGCGGCGTGACCCGCCGGGCGGCGCGCAGCACCGCGGCGGCCGACCGCAGCCTCCGGGCATCCCCGGAGCCCCACGGGAACCCGTAGGCGTCCCGGATCGAGGCCGGCAGCAGCCCCACCGTCGTGAGCCGGCCCAGCCACAACGCGGGGGCGACCCACCGCCTCCCCGGCGGCGCGAGCAGGGCGTCCGCGAGCCGCCGAGCGCCCGCACCGACCGCCAGCCGATCTTCCCGCTGCATCCGGTCCAGGTAGCCGTCGAGCCGGTCCCTCGTGTGGGGCAACTCGCTCGCGGAGACCCCGAGCAGCGGGCCGACCTGCGCGGCCTCGGCGCAGTAGCGGTCCTCCTCGCCCGGCGCCAGCGGTCCGACGAAGAGCGCGTAGGTGCGAAGCTGGCTGTCGATGAGGGTGGCGTGGACCCAGGTGAGCAACGCGGGGTCCGTCGCGTCGTACGACGTGCCGGCCGCGTAGCCGCCCACATCGCAATCCAGCCGACCGTGGACGCGACGGTGGATGGCGTTGATACGGCCGGCCGTCTCCCGGACCTCCGTTTCGGTGCCGAAGGTAAGGGAGAGCATCGCCCCGATGGTCCGGCGCATGCGCCGGACGTAGGCGAGCGCCCCCTCGTCGAAGCCGCTGTGGGCCGCGACGCCGGCCGCCACGAGGGGATGCGCGAGCTGAAGGAGAATCGCGCGGCCCCACCCCAGCACGACCACCGCCTCGCGGTTGACGCGATGTGAGATCAGCATCGGAGAGCGCCCGTGAGGCCCGGGCCGACGCAAGCCAACCGGCCAAGCGCCTGCACCAGCGCGACCCGTGGCGAACGCGGCCCCGGGCGCGCGAAACGCCGGTCGAACGCCGGGCTCCCGCCAAGGGCCCAGACTCAGTCACGGAGTTCGAAGCGGCCCTGGCGTGAAACACCGGTCGACCGCCGGGCTCCCGCCAAGGGCCCAGAGTACCCGACCTCCCGAATCCGGGTAAGATGCCGGCGTGTCCAGCCTCAGACGCGTCATCACCGCCCTCGTCCTCCTCCTGACCGCCGCCGGCATCGCCGCCGCCCAGCCGGCGGCACGGCCCAACGTGGTCCTCGTCATCGCCGACGACCTCGGCTGGGGCGACCTCGGCAGCTACGGCAGCCCCATCATGCGGACGCCGCGGCTCGACCGGCTCGCCGGCGAGGGCGTGCGGTTCACCACCGCCTACGTCGCAGCCGCGGTGTGCAGCCCGTCGCGGGCGGGGCTGATGACCGGCCGCTATCCGCAGCGCCACGGCTACGAGTTCAACACGTCCGGCCGCGACGTCGAGATCGGGCTGTCGGCGGACGAGCGGACCCTCGGCGACCTCATGCGCGGGGCCGGCTACGCGACCGGCTACGTCGGCAAGTGGCACCTCGGCCGGCGGCCGGCGCAGCAGCCGCTGTCGCGGGGCTTCGACGAGTACTTCGGCCTGCTCACGGGCGGGACGACGTACTTCGCGGGCGACCACCCCGAGGCGGTGCTCGACCCGGACCGGCCGGCGGGCACCCGCGCCGGGCGCGAGATCTACCGCGGGCGCGAGGTGGTCGAGGTCGAGGAGTACCTGACCGACGTCTTCACGCGGGAGGCGGTCGACTTCATCGACCGTCACGCGGGCGGCGAGGCCCCGTTCTTCCTTGTCCTCTCGTACAACGCCCCCCACACGCCCCTGCAGGCGACCCGCGAGTACATGGACACCGTCGCCCATGTCGAGGACCCGCGCACCCGCATCTACGCGGCCATGGTGTCGTCCGTCGACCGCGGGGTCGGGGCGGTGGTCGACCGGCTCGCCGCCCATGGCATCGACGACGACACCCTCGTCGTGTTCATGAGCGACAACGGCTGCGTCGGCTACGCGGCCATCGCGTGCAGCAACGGGCCGTTCAGCGGGACCAAGCGCTTCCATCTCGAGGGCGGCATCCGCATCCCGTTCATCATGCACTGGCCGAACGGCCTGGAGGGGGGACAGGTCTACCGCGAGCCGGTCATCAGCCTCGACCTCTTCGCGACCTTCGCGGGCATCGCCGGCGCGTCTCTCGACGACGGCGTCGTGCGCGACGGCGTCGACCTCGTCCCGTACCTGACCGCCGGCGCCGACGGCCGCCCCCACGACGTCCTGTACTGGCGCGCCGGACCCAACCGGGCCATCCGCATGGGCCGCTGGAAGCTGTTCGAGGTCAACCGCGCCGACCCCGCCGCCGCCCACGGCCAGGGGCGACTCCTCCCGCTCCAGGACTATCCCGACGCCTCGCCCCACGGGCAGGTCTCGCTGCTCTACGACCTCGGGGACGACGAGGCCGAGCGCGCCAACCTCGCCGACCGGTTTCCCGAGCGCCTGCGCGACCTGCAGGACCGGCTCGACCGCTGGGAGTCCTCGCTCGCCCGGCCCGTGTGGCCGTCCAACCGCTCAACGATCACCGAGATCGACGGCGAGCTGGTGCAGCTCTTCTTCTGAGCGCCGACGTGCGCCGGGCCCCAGTCTGGCAGAGGCGGCTCCCGACAATGCTCGTCACGGGCGCTGCCCGCGCCGGAGACCCGCAACCGTCGCCGACAGCGACCGACACGGGAACGACCGACCCGCGGCGCGCGGGCTCGCGTACCGGATCAGACGGTCAGCGCGAGCCGCCGCGCCCGGTCCTTGCCGCGTTCGGCGCATCGGGCGAGCGCGTTCTCGTCCAGGCCCGAGCCCGCCAGGTCGCCCGCGACGCCCTCGGCCCGTTCGAGCGCGAGACCGGTCAGCTCCCCGACCCGCCGGCGGACGATGGGCGCGCCGAGCCCCATGCCGCGGGCGAAGCGGTCCCAGTCGCCGCGTCGCACCTCCTCGAGGGTGGCGCGCCGCGCGACCTTCATGGCGAACCCCGGGGACAGCTCGGGATAGGCCACCGTCGAGAGCAGGTCGTACAGCGGCGCGAGCACGATGCCGTCCTCGCGATGCAGAAGGCTGTAGTTCTTGCCGTGCGCGGCGGCGTTCCCGAGCAGCACCTGCACGATGGCCGCATCGAGCAGCTTCAGCAGCTCGACGGCGGGTCTGGAGCAGGCCCGCCGGACCAGCTCGAAGCACTGCCGGAACCCGGGTCCACCCTCGGCGGCGTACTTCCGCCCGGCGACGACGCCGAGGGCCTGACAGAAGTCCTCCTGGTGCAGGCGCCGGACCAGACCGTCCGGCCCTCGCCGGCGGTCGTAGCGGCCGATCAGCAGACACGGCGGGCCCTCGCCGACGCGATACGACGCGACCGGCGCCGCCTCGAGCCCCAGGCTGGCGGCGAGGCGCATCGCGAACGCCTCGTTCTCCGTCGTGGCCTCGAAACGGGCGATGGGCGGCTTGAGGATATGCGTCGTCGGCTGGCCGGGCGCGGGGAGCGCGATCCGCCCGTCGACCAGGACCACGGGCAGCTTCGACTGCGCCCCCGCGAGGGACAGGCGAAGTCCCCGCGTGCCGGCCAGGAAGGGCCGGGCTTCGAGTCTCGCGAGGAGGCCGACGAGATCGTCGTCCGAGAGCACCGTCGGCGGCCCCGCCGCCTCGAACCCGGGAGGCGTCTCGCCGGCGGGCCACAACGTCAGAGCACCCGCCACCTCGCCCCCCAGCCGTTCGAGCAGCGCGAACTCGTTGGCGGGCGACACGCCGAGGGCCGCCGCCACCGCGTCGCGCTGCGCGCCCTCGGGCAGCAGTCCTTCGAAGAAGGGACGGCAGGCCCGGGGAGGAAACGGCTCGACGCGTTTGGGCAGCGAAACCGAGAGCGCCGCCGCGGACGGGTCCGCGACCCAGCCGCCATCGTAGGCGAAGCGCATCGCGCCGTGCCGGTCGACGGTCAGCGAACCGACGACGGCGCCTTCCCACCAGGCGGTGAGCGCGCGCATCACGTCGACCGGTCGCCGTCCGCGGTGCCGGGCGGCGGCTCGATGCGCAGCGTGCAGCCCAGCGCCGCGAGCACCGCGAGCGCCTTGCCGAGCTGGGCCGTCGCCTTCCCGGCTTCCAGCTCGACGAGGAACCGCACCCCTACGCCCGCGGCGCCCGCCAACTGATCCTGCCGGAGCCGCTGAGCACGGCGCGTCGTGCGCACGAGCTGCCCGATCTGTGCCGGTGTCATGTTGGATTTCCCGATCGGGAATATATCCGGATCGACCAGGCTCTGACAATGACATTGTCCCGATCGGGAAATCACGGTGCCGGAACGAGGTGAATCACGCCGATACTCCCCGATCGGGGCGTCCGCCGTGCCTTCTCAATGCTCGTCGTAGGCGCTGCCCGGCGCGCGCGGGTCCGCCTCGCGCAGGCGCCGGCGCAGCAGGTCCTCGGCGAGCTCGCGCTCTTCCTCCTCCTCCCAGCGGCGGCGCTGCTCGGCGCGTCGGCGACGGTGGGCGTAGATGGCGCAGATGGCGAGCACGGTGATGACCATCCACTGGTACAGGGGGCGGCCCGCGAACGCCACCCACCGGATCCAGATCGGCCGGCGCCGCCAGAAGCGGTCGACGGCGGCGTCGAGCGGCTCTCCCGTCGCCTCCTCGAAGGCGCGGGGGAAGGGCCGGTCCTGTCCGAGGCGGGCGAGTATGCGGCCGGCGACGGCGTCGCCGTGGCGCTCGAGCACGTCACCGACGAGGGCGCTCGAGATGGCGTAGGCGCGGCGGGTCGCCGCCGGGCCACCCGTGAACAGGCGCTCGAGGTCCGACAGCGGGATCTCGCCGTGGCGAATGCTGGTCCAGGCCACCCGGGACCGGTCCTCGAACCCGACCGGCCGCTCCGCCGCGAGGGCCAGCCCCTCGTTGAACCACCGGGGCAGGGGGCGCCCCCGGGCGGCGCGCGAGAAGAGGACGTGGGCGACCTCGTGCTGCAGGAGCGCCTCGAGCGAGTCGGTCGGGTACAGACGGGTGCGCTCGGGGAACAGGACGACGAGGCTGCGGGCGGCGTCGGCGAACCCCGAGATCCAGGACGGGGTGCGGCGGGCCAGCTCGGAGCCCTCGGCGACGAGGACGACGTCGATCGGGGGGCCGGGGTCGCTCAGCCCCGCGAGGCGCATGGCGTTGGCGAGCCCGCTCAACGGGAACCGCGCGACCCGCTCGGCGACGGTCCGCAGCGAGGCGGGGGCGTCGATCTCCAGCACGGGCGCGCGCGGCGGGACGGCGGGGCGCGGCTGCGCGGCCGGGCGGGCGGCGCCCGTGACGAGCATCGTCAGGGCGAGGGCGACGGCGGGCCGAACCCGTTCGGGATACACCATGCCTATTGTGCACCGGCGGGACGCCGGCGGGACCGGCTCGGCTCACCGAACCCGGGCCATGCGGGAGCTCCGGTGGCGTGCTCGAGCGACAGCGCGCCGGGCCGGCACGGGACACCTTCGGCTCACCGACGGCCCGCCAGCAGCTCGAACCGCCTGCGGGTGACGATGAGACCGGGCGCGCCTCATCGGCGGCTCACGACGGTGTCGAACGGCTTCCGGGTGATGGCGGGCACGGTGGCGCCGGGGGCGGGATGCCCCACGACGAGGATCAGGAACGGCCGCTCGTGCGCCGGCCGGTCGAGGATGGCGTTGAGGAACCGCATCGGGCTCGGGGTGTGAGTGAGCGAGGCGAGGCCGGCCTGGTGGAGGGCGCTGATGAGCATGCCGGTGGCGATGCCGACCGACTCGTGCACGTAGTAGTGCTTCCGCCTGCCGCCCTCCGCGTCCATGTCGTAGAGCTGCGCGAAGATGACGATGAGGCAAGGGGCGTCCTCGAGGAACGGCTTGTGCTCGTCGGTGCCGAGGGGGGCGAGGGCCTCGAGCCAGTCGCCGGGGGCCCGCTCGCGGTAGAACGCGCGCTCCTCCGCCTCGGCCTCGGTCCGGATCCGGCGCCTGGTCGCGGGATCGGTCACCACCACGAAGTGCCAGGGCTGGCGGTTGGCCCCGCTGGGGGCGGACGCCGCCGCCTGCAGGCAGGCGTCGATGACCTCCATCGGCACCGGACGGTCCGAGAAGTCCCGCACGGTGCGGCGGGTGGCGAGCTCGTCGCGAAGGCGGGTGGCCCGCACGAGCATCTCGCCGTCGTCGACGGCCGGCCGGGCCGGCAGGGGCACGCGGCCCGGCGGCACCGGGTCAGTCGCGCGGCTCATCGGCTTCGGGGCGCGGGCCGGCCCCGGGCGCGGCCTGCCCCTCGCCGCCCGCGAGCCGGGCGACGGTGGCGCCGAGGCGGGACTCCGGCGCATCCCACAGCTCGACGACGAGGGGATGCCGCTCGAGCACGGTGTGCACGGCGCGGCGCTGCACCCCGATGCCGCGGCCGTGGATGAAGCGCACCTCGGTCAGCCCGTGCCGATGCGCCTCGTTGACGTACTCCTCGACGACGGACGGCACGTCGCGCGGGGCGAACGTGTGCAGATCCAGGGCGTCGCCGATGTCCACGCGATGGGGCGGTGTCTCCACGGATTCCTCCAACCGCCTGTGCCCGGCCCGCCCGCGGGCCGCCGTCCGCGTTCCGCGGCTCGACCGGCCCTCGGGCCCGCGCGGGTCCAGCCCGCCAATCGTCGCCTGGGCTCCGCTTCGCTCCCAAACGCTCATGGCCACGCTTCGCGCGACCACCCACGAACACCGCGGCATTCGCTGTCGAGGCCACATGGGGCAGCCTCAGAGGCCGAACGTTGCTACGAGCACATGGACCGCCGACGCCTCTTGCGACCTCCGTCGTGTAGGGGTTGGCTGTCTTCGTCACCCCGTGTTTTCACGGCAACCTTCCAGGAGTCCGCGCCGTTCTACGGCGCAGACTCCGGCGGAGACGCCCGCCCCGCCGCGGACTCGGACGCCGGCTGCTGGTACCGGGCGGTGACGGTGGTGGTGATTCCGCCACGCGCCGAGAAGTCGCCCACGACGACCATGCGCCGCGGCCCGCACGCGGCCACGAGGTCGTCGAGTATCTGGTTGGTCAGGCGCTCGTAGAAGACCCCGCGGTCGCGGAACCCGAGGAGATAGTACTTCAAGGCCTTGAGCTCGATGCACCGGGCGTCGGGCACGTAGGTGATGCGGATCTCGCCGAAGTCGGGCAACCCGGTCTTCGGACACACGGACGTGAACTCGGGGCAACTGATGACGATCTCGTAGTCCCGGGACGGCTCGGGGTTCGGAAAGGTCTCGACGGGCTCCGCCATCATCGGGAGATTCTACCAGCCCGCGGCGGGGGCCCGCCCCTCCCGACCCAGCGCACGCCGGTCCGAAAGCGGCGTTCCCCGGCCGCGGAGAGCGCCCGGCGAGCGCGGCTCGCGATCGTCGGCGCAAGGGCGGGCACGACGGTCCGAATTCCCCTATAATCGAATGCCGCCAACGGCGCGCCGGAAGGCGAACGGCGGATCGTCCGCCCCCTGGCCGCCCGCGGTCCACATCCCGCGCTGAACCGGGATCCCGCCGGGTCGAAGCCGACAGGCTGACCACCCGAGACGGGGGCGCCTGCCCGCGGGCAGACGCCCTCTACAACCAAACGCCCGGCGCGGTACTGGCGGGACGCTGCGCCGGTCGCAGTACGCGGCGGCGGCCGCGGTACGGCGCTGCCAGGGGAGAACGCCGATGCCAGAGACTCGAAGGATGGGCAAGACCGAGCTGTTCGCGCACTTCGGTGACCGGTTCGGGATGAAGCGCACGGAGGTGCGCGACCTCTTCGAGGAATTGCAGCAACTATCGGAGATCGAGCTCAAGCGCTCGGGCGAGTTCACCCTGCCGGGCATGGTCAAGCTGGTGCGGCAGGAACGGCCGCCCCGGGTCGGCCGGAACCCGGCCACCGGCGAGCAGATTCAGATTCCCGCCAAGACCGTCGTCAAGGCGCGCATCGCCGCCCGCCTCAAGGATGCGGTGCTGGACGCCTAGCCCGGAAAGCGTCGCCCGGCGGCTCCGCTTGCCGCCCAACCAATCCTGCTGGAAGTCCGCGCCGTCGACGGCGCAGACTCCCGGTCAGCCGTCCGGTCGTCGCCGGACCGCTCTGGAACGCACCGAATGCCTACCGACGTGCTGATGCCCCAGATGGGCGAGTCGATCGCCGAGGGGACGATCGTCCGGTGGATCAAGAATGTCGGCGAACCGGTCGACCGGGACGAGCCGCTGTTCGAGATCTCGACGGACAAGGTCGACGCCGAGGTGCCGGCGCCGGCCGGCGGGGTGCTGGTGCAGATACGCGCCAAGACCGGCGAGACGGTGCCGGTCAACTCGGTCGTCGCGGTCATCGGCACGGCCGGGGAGGCTGCCGCGGCCGGGGAGGAGGCGGCAGGTCCCGCCACGCTGCCCCCTCCCGCCTCGACGGAGGCGTCCCGGGCGGAGACACCAGGACCGGCTGCCGATGCTCCCGCCCCCGCCGCTCCCCGGGTCCGGCTGTCGCCGGTGGTGCGGCGGCTCGCGGCCGAGCACGGCGTGGACCTCTCGGCGGTCACCGGCACGGGAGAAGGGGGCCGCATCTCCAAGGGCGACGTGCTGGCCCACGTGGCGGCACGCGGGCAGGGCGGCGGCGCCGGGACCGACGCCGCCCGCCCCGGGACCCCCGGCGCGGCCGGCGGGCGCGTCGAGCCCATGAGCGTGATGCGCCGGCGCATCGCCGAGCACATGGTCGAGAGCCGGCGGACGTCGGCCCACGTCCATACCCTGTTCGAGGTCGACTTCTCGGCCGTCGCCGCGGCCCGGGCCGGGCACCCCGAGGGGACCGCCCCGGGCTATCTCGCGTACGTCGCCAGGGCGGTGTCGGAAGCGCTGGCCGCGACGCCGGTGGTCAACGCGTCGGTCGACGGCGCGAACGTGGTGTACCACGAACGCATCAACCTGGGGATCGCCGTCGCCCTCGACCGGGGCCTCATCGTGCCGGTCGTCAAGGACGCGGACCGGCTCGCCGTCGGCGCCATCGACGCGGCCGTCAAGGACCTCGCGGCGCGGGCGCGGGCGAAGCAGCTCGCGCCCGAGGACGTCGAGGGCGGCACGTTCACCATCACCAATCCCGGCAGCTTCGGGTCGTTGCTCGGGATGCCGATCATCAACCAGCCCCAGGTCGCGATTCTCGGGGTGGGGGCGGTGGAGCCGCGGCCCGCCGTCGTCGACGGCGCCGTCGTGCCTCGGCTCCGCGCGTTCCTGACCCTGGGCTTCGACCACCGGCTGATCGACGGGGCGGTCGCCGACCGGTTCCTGGCGCAGGTCAAGACCGCGCTGGAGGATCCGCAGTGGCTGGAGGCGGCGCACCGGTCCTGACCACGGGACCCGAGGCGGCGAACGGGACCGGCGACGCCCGCGGGCTGCCCGTGCTCGAGGTGCGCCGATGGGGGACCGTCGCCTACCGGAGGGCGCTGGACCGGCAGCGGGATCTCGTACGGTCGCGCCAGGCCGGAGAGATCGCCGACCAGCTCGTGCTGCTCGAGCACCCTCCGGTCATCACCGTGGGGGTCAGCGGACGCGGCCGGCCCGGCCACGTGCTGGCCTCGGCGGCCGGGCTGCGCGAGCACGGCATCGAGGTGATTGACGTGCCCCGCGGGGGCGACGTCACCTACCACGGCCCCGGCCAGCTCGTGGGCTATCCCATCCTCAGCCTGAAACCCGACCGGTGCGACGTGCACCGCTACGTCCGCGATCTCGAGGAGGTGCTCATCCGCACCGCCGCCCGCTTCGGGGTCGAGGCGGGCCGCACCGAGGGGCTGACGGGGGTCTGGGTCGGCCGCGAGAAGCTGGCCGCCATCGGTGTGCGCCTCTCCCGCTGGGTGACGAGCCACGGCTTCGCCCTCAACGTCGCCACCAACCTCGACCATTTCAGGCTCATCGTGCCGTGCGGGCTCGCGGGCTACGGCGTCACGTCGCTCGCGCGCCTCCTCGGGGCCGCGCCGCCGCGGGCCGAGGTCGAGGCGACGCTCGCGGCCGAGTTCGCCCGGCGGTTCGACCGCCGCCTCGCCGGGTGAGGCGCCGGGAGCAACCCCGCCCGCCGGCGGTGCGGGGACGAGAACGGCCGGCGGAGTCCAGCTGGGCGCGACCGGCCCCGAGAAAGGCACGGCCGGCGGAGTCCAGCCGGGCGCACCGCGAGCCATCGAAGCCCCGGCCTCCGCGACCGGCCCCCGAGAAAGACACGGCCGGCGGAGTCCAGCCGGGCGCACCGCGAGCCATCGAAGCCCCGGCCTCCGCGACCGGCCCCCGAGGAAGACACGGCCGCGGAGTCCAGCCGGGCGCACCGCGAGCCATCGAAGCCCCGGCCTCCGCGACCGGCCCCCGGAGGAAGACGTGGAACCGGTCAGCCCGCCGCTGCCAGCGCGTTGTCGAGTTGCACGCGCTCGGAAGGGCTCAGGGCCGGCGCCACCACCGCGTCCACCCCGCCCGCGCCGAGCGTCACGGGAACGGCGGGCGCGGACGCGAGCCGGCGGGACCCGTCGGCCACGCAGCACGTGAACACGCGGCGCGAGCCTCCCCCCGCGAGCGCCTCGACCACCCTCGCCGCGGCCGACGCCAGCGCATAGGGGCCGGGCGGCCACAGACGCTCGACGCGGCGGCGCACGCGGGCGAGGGCGGACGGCGACAGACGATCCTCCAGCGGACCGCCCCCGACCGTTGCGCCGCTCCAGGCCACGACGGGGTGTTCCGGCAGCATGCCGAGCACCTGCACGGCGACTTGCGCGGGCGAGATGTCAGCCTCGAGGGCAATCAGGGCCCTGAGGCCCGCGGCCAGGGCCTCGGGGGCGGAGCCCATGATCCGGTGGCGGGCGATACGCAGCTCGCGGACCGCCCGGGCGATCAGCTCGCCGCCGTCGGCGGCGGCGCACACGATGGGCGCGTCCCCGGTCAGGCCCGCAATGCGCTCGACCAGCGCCGGTCCCGAGGCGCTCCTCCCGCCCTCGTCTCGCGGCCCGGCAGGATCGGCCACGACCACGACCCCGGCCCCGACGACCGCATCGACGGTCCCCGCCGAGAGCCTCGTCCCGAACCGCTCGATCGGCCCGGACTGGCGAATGTCCAGGGCCTTCCCGGCCGCCACCCCTCGTGCCGGGTCGATGAGGCACACCGATCCGACCCGGTCCCGCGCGGCCAGCTTGTGCGCCAGCGCGCCGCCGAGCTCGCCGGCCCCGAGAACGGCGACCCTCGCCATGGCCACCGTATTGTAGTGGCCTCCCGGGACGCCGCCCCGCCGGGCCCGGGCGAAAGGCTCCCGGCGCCTCGTGGGGCCCCGCTCGGCCGGCGCCGGCGAAACGGCGCGACGCCATGCGACGGACCGTGGCGGGCGCCCGTCGAGCACGACCGGCCCTCCTCGACGCGGGCTGCTAGAATCGCACGCCATGACGGACGCGAACTCGGGCTTCCTGGCCGGCCGCGCCGCCCTCGTGACCGGCGGCTCGCGGGGAATCGGACTGGCGACGGCGGAGGCGCTGCGGGCGGCGGGCGCCGACGTGCTGGTGTGCGGGCGGTCCCGTCCGGTGCTCGACCGGGCGCGCTCGCGCATCGAGGCGGCGCCCGGGCCGGGACGCGTCGCGGCGGTCGCCGCCGACGTCCGGCGCCACGACGAGGCGGAGCGTCTGGTGGCGGCGGCGGTCGAGGAGCTGGGCAGGCTGGACATCCTGGTCAACAACGCCGGCGTCGGCCGCTTCGCGCCGATCGGCGAGCTCTCCGTCGACGCCTGGGTCGAGACCATCGAGACGAACCTGTCCGGCGTGTTCTACTGCTGCCGCGCTGCGATTCCGGCGATGAAGCGCGGCGGCGGGGGCTGGATCGTCAACGTCAGCAGCCTCGCCGGCAAGCACCCGTTCGCGGGCGGGGTCGCGTACTGCGCGTCCAAGGCGGGCCTGAACGCGTTGACCGAATCGTTGATGCAGGACGTCAGACGCGAGGGCATCCGGGTGAGCTGCGTGCTGCCGGGCTCGGTGAACACCGAGTTCGCGGGCAGCCGGCCGTCCCCGGACATGGACTGGAAGCTCGCGGCCTCGGACGTGGCCCGGGCCGTCGTCGACCTGTTGCGCCACCCCGCCCGCAGCCTCCCCAGCCGGGTCGAGCTGCGACCGTCGACGCCTCGGAAGCAGCCCGGATAGCCGTAGAGCAGCGCCCGCTCACGCAGGTCGGTTGGGCGCGAGGCGGAGCCGTCAGGGGCTCGCCCGCCAATCGTCGCCTGCGGCTCCGCCGGGCGCCCGACCAATCCTGTAGGAGTCCGCGCCGTTCTACGGCGACTCCTCGCCCGCCCGTCGTCGCCTGCGGCTCCGCCGGGCGCCCAACCAACCCGCCAGGAGTCCGCGCCGTTCTACGGCGACTCCTCGCCCGCCCGTCGTCGCCTGCGGCTCCGCCGGGCGCCCAACCAACCCGCCAGGAGTCCGCGCCGTTCTACGGCGACTCCTCGCCCGCCCGTCGTCGCCTGCGGCTCCGCCGGGCGCCCAACCAACCCGCCAGGAGTCCGCGCCGTTCTACGGCGCAGACTCCTGGTCCGTCTCGTCCCTGGGTGCCTCGCCGGCCGACACGACGAGCTCGACGCGGCCCACCCGCAGGCGGTCGCCCTCCTTCAGCACCTCCCGCTCGATCCGGCGCCCGTTGACGAAGGTGCCGTTCGACCGGCTCAGGTTCTCGACCGCCAGCTCGCCGTCGGCCACGGACAGCGAGCAGTGGAAGCGCGACACGAGCACGGCGTCGATCACGAAGTCGGCGTTCGTGGAGCGGCCGAGGGTCCGCGCCCGATCCGCGGTGACGCGAAAGCGGTAGGAGCCGCCCTCGGCGTCGTTCTCGGCCAGCAGAAGCCAGCTGGTGCGGTTCAACTCGTACGGTTTCACCGTTCGTTGCGTCTCTGGTTCAGCCATGTGGTCAGCGTGTCGACGACGGTGGGACTGATCGACGGCGCCGTCAACGCGGCTTCCGCCGTGGAGGCGTCCGGCGCGGCCGGGACGAGCCGGTGGTCCAGGCCTTCGAGGATGGTCTGCTGCGGCGGCGGGGCGCCGCGGCGACGCCGGCCCGCCAGTGCGGCGAGCCGTTGCGCGTGGTGCGGACCGACATGCGTGTCGCGGGACCCGTGCAGGATCAGCAGGGGTTGCCGCGTCCTGCGCAACGCGTCGGCGACGTCGAAGTCGAGGAAGCTGCGGAACCAGTACGTGTCCGCCTGCCTGCGCATGGCGTCCGGGACGCCGTCCCAGGACCCCTCGTCCCGGACCGCATCGACGATGCGCCGCTGCAGGCCGATCATCTCGGTGCGCTCCTGCTCCGGGGCGTTCGTGCGGTCGAGCATGGCGCTCTGCTGCTCGAGCACCAGCTCGGCCCCGCTCGTGCCCGGCGCGCCGATCAGCACCAGGTTGTCGGCCCGCCGTTCCCGCGCGGCCGCGAGCATCGCCGGCCATCCGCCCTCGGCGTGTCCGACCACCGTGATGCGATCCCGGTCCACGTCGTCCCGGTCGTCCAGATAGCGGACCATCCTGCGGGCGTCCTCGGCGTACTCCTCGACCCCCGCCGATTCGGGGCGGCCGCCGCTCTGCCCGGCTCCACGCCGGTCGTAGCGCGCCACCAGGAAACCGGCGTCGGCGAGGGTCGAGGCCAGCTGCCCGAGCACCGGCACGCCGGCGAAGGTGCCGTCGCGGTCGGGAGCGCCCGGCCCCGAGACCAGCAGCACCGCCGGCCACCCGTCCGGGGGCCTCGGACGATCCACGGGGGCGGTGACCGTCGCGGCCAGCCCGAAGCCCTCCGACCGGACGCTGGCCGTCTCGTCGCCGGGGTGGGCGGCGGCGCGGATCCGGCTGCCCACGCCAGCGATGTCGTCCCGCACGAGATCGACGGCGGCCTGGGGAATGGAGACCCGAAGCAGGCGGTGGCGGGCGTCGGTCCACACCTCCGCCGCCACCGTGCCGTCGTCGTGCACGAACGAGATGTCGTGCACCCGGGCGTCGATGACGGCGGCCGCCCGCGTCTCGATCTGCTGCCGCCGGACCTGGTCCACGCGAGCCCGGGTGATGGTGAGCGGCGCCACGTAGACCGGTATCTCGTCGCCGGGACGTGCATCTGCCAGCCGCCGCGCCAGCGCCTCGTAGCCGCCGAAGAAAAAGTCGACGAGGACGACGGCGTCGGGGGGCGCCGCGATTTCGAACCTCGAGAGTTGCCCGTTCTCGTCCAGCTCGGCGGCAACGGCGCCGGACGCAAACGTGGTCGCGAGGGAGAACCGGAGGTTGCGGCGGACGCCGCCGACCCGCAGAGACACCGGGCGCAGCGCGGCGTCGTACTCCACCTGGAAAGCCTGGTTCCGGATGTCGAGCGGTTGCGAGAGGTCGCCCAGCGACTCGATGACCCAGCCGGCGGCCATCCGGCGCACGTCGGTGCGCTGGAAGCCGACCGGGGCCGATTGCAGGAACACGTTGAAGGTCGCGGGCCCGGGGGCGAGCTGGATGCCGGTCTGCGGCTGCGCCGGCGCCGGCGTCAGGCCCAGGACGGCGACGAGCCCGAACCAGAGGCCCCGCCGCCTGCCGACGCGGGAGCCCCCGCGGGCCGCCGGACCCGCAGAGTTAGAATAGGGGCCGATGCCCATCCACATGAGCATACCACCCAAGACCGAATCCCGATGACGACCCTCGAACCCTATCGCGCGGCCCGGCGCGGAGCGGCCTTCATCGACCTCTCGGAGCGCGGCCGGCTCGTGCTGACCGGGGCCGACCGCGCGTCGTACCTGCAGGGGCTGCTGACGAACGACATCGCGGCGCTGCCGCCGGGGGAAGGCTGCTACTCCGCGTACCTGACGCCGCAGGGCCGGATGATCGCGGACATGGCGGTGGTCAACCTGGGGGACGAGCTGCTGCTCGACGTCGACGCCGGCGTGACCGCGATGCTGCTCGAGCGTCTCCGCGAGTTCGTGTTCACCGAGGACGTGACGGTGGAGGACCGGACCGCGGCCTGGGCCGCCGTCGCCGTGCACGGCCCCGAAGCAGCGCGCATCGTCGCCGACCTCGTCCGGCCGGCCGGGGACGGGGCCCCGCTGGGGGCCGATGCCCTGGGCCGGCTGCCCGAGTACCATCGGCGCCCGGGCCGGTTCGGCGACGCCCCGGTGGCGGTGGTGCGCAGCGACGAGATCGGCGAGGTCGGCTTCGTGCTGCACGCCGGCGCCGCGGCCGGACGCCCCCTGGCCGGGGCGCTGGCCGGGGCCGGCGCGGCCGAGCTCGACGCCGAGACGTTCGCCCTCCTCCGGCTCGAGGCGGGCCGGCCCGCGTTTCCCGCCGACATGGACGAGAGCACCATCCCCCTCGAGGCGGGCATCGAGTCGCGCGCCATCAGCGAGACCAAGGGATGCTACGTCGGCCAGGAGGTCATCGTCCGCATTCTCCACCGCGGACAGGGGCGGGTCGCGCGGCGCCTCGTCGGCCTGCTTCTCGACCGCGACGATGCGCCGCCGGACGCCGGCGCGGCCCTGCTCGCGGCGGATCGGCCGGATGCCGAGGCGGTCGGCGCCGTGACCACCGCGCGGCGGTCGCCGGACCTCGGCCGGCCCATCGCCCTCGGGTACGTCAAGCGCGACCTGGCCGCGGCGGGAACGAAGCTCGTCGCGACGGACGGCGACCGGCGCCTCCCCGCCGTCGTCGCCGAACGGCCGTTCCTCTCCCTGCCGGCGGCGACCGGCGGCGGCTGACGGCCGGAACCCCGGGCGGGTGGACCGCGGCTGCCCGGGCGGCCCGACAGAAGCGGCGGCTGACGGCCGGAACCCCCGGGCGGGTGGACCGCGGCTGCCCGGGCGGCCCGACAGAAGCGGCGGCTGACGGCCGGAACCCCCGGGCGGGTGGACCGCGGCTGCCCGGGCGGCCCGACAGAAGCGGCGGCTGACGGCCGGAACCCCCGGGCGGGTGGACCGCGGCTGCCCGGGCGGCCCCACCGAAACCGTCGGCGCGAGCGAAGCCGGGTAGCGAAGCGGGACGCGCGGGGCGGATGCCGGCGCGGACGACAGGCGCGAGGCAGGGGTCAGGGCGCGGGAGCGTGAGCGCCCGTGGCGTCCTCCGGAGCCGCCTCCCGCCGCTCCATGTCGGCCTTGACGGCGTCGAAGACCGCGCGCCCCAGCTCCTGGGAGACGCGTTCCCGCACGCTGCCGCACTCCACCAGCACCTCGCCGTCATCGGTCCCGATGACGACGTCCCAGCGGTCGTGGGCGATCCCCTCGGGGCGATCGAGGGCCGCGGGGTCGTCGTCTCCGGCGTCGTCCGGCTCGTGTCCGCGCGCGGCGTGGGTGGCGAGGGGCACGCCGTTGATGAGGATCCTGACCAGCCGCACCGTCGGCTTCGCGATGGGCCGGTCCTTCCAGTAGAAGTTGGCGTCGTCGGCCACGAACAGGTCCAGCCCGTCGGGGGTGGGTATCTCCGCCAGCACCCGGCGGCCGGCCGCGCGCAGCGCGCGCCGCTCCCGCTCGCGGGCTCGGTGGTGGTAGCGCAGGGTCGAGATCAGCCCGAGCGCGAACAGGAAGAGGCCGAGGGCGACGACGCCGGCGACGAGATCACGCATGGCGACATGCTACCGCGGCGGCTTGTCGCGAACGGGAACCAGTCTGCCCGCGGGGCGTTCGCCCGGTGGAGCCGGCAGGCCACGCGCCAGCACGCCGAAGAGCAGGCCGAGGGCCGGGTTCCATCTCGCCGCCAGACTACCCCACGTCGTGACGGCGCCAACGCTGCGCCGCGAGATCTTCACCTCCTGGCCGCTCCTGTAGCCCGGTGTGGCGTGAATGCGCCGCAGGGTCAGCACCGCCATGCCGAGGGCCCAGACGCAATGGCGGCGGATGCCCGTCTCCCGTGCCGGAATGAGCTGGACGAAGCGCGACGCGTCCGCCAGATGCCCGCGGGCAATCCCCACCAGCTCGGCCAGTCCCCGGCCGAACGCGGGATCCTCCCGCCCCCCCGGCAGCCCGCGCAGGTCGAAGCCCACCCGCAGGAAGACGTCGCGCGGCAGCCAGCACGCCCCGCGACGCAGGTCCTCCCACACGTCCTTGAGGATGTTCGTCATCTGAAGGCCCTGGCCGAACGAGACCGCCAGCAGCATCAGCTCGTCGCGGCGTTCACCGATCTCCTCCGAGTAGTCGCAGAAGAGCTCGGTCAGCATCTCGCCGACCACGCCCGCGACCACGTAGCAGTACCGGTCCAGCGCCTGCAGGTCCTTCAGGCCCCCGGAGGTGTCGAGCTGCTGGAAGGCCGACATGCCCTCCGCCATGATGCGGACGCAGCGGGCGAGAGCCCGCCGCTGACCTTCGCCGAACCCCTTGGTGATGCGGATGACCGTCGGCGTGTTGGCGACGAGATCCCGCTCGCTGACGGTAGTGGACGGGGACAGCGAGGCGCCGAGCTCGCGCGCGAAGTCCTCCGCGCCCGCCCGGCCCTCGACGACGTCGACGAAACGGCTCGCGAACCGGCGCTTCTGCGGGGGAGTCAGGCCCGGCTCGTCCTCGATGCTGTCCGTGATCCGGCACAGCAGGTACGCGTTGCCGACGACGTCGCGCAGCGGCCCGGGGAGCTGGGGAATCGTCAGGGCGAACGTGCGCGACACCCCTCGCAGGGCCTCCGTCTGGTAGGCGAGGTCGGGGTTCGTCTCTCTCTCCACTTTACTCTCGGTCCACCGTCGGCCCGCTCGTGGGCCGCCCAGGCTGTCTGCCGCCGAGCCCCGGTTCGGCGGTCGCGGCCAGCTCCCGGACAACGGCACCGGCAACCGGATCGCCACTCGACGTACAGCCGCGCCAGTGCGTTCCGCCAACTCGGGGGCCCACGTCTCGGGCCGCCGCGCAACCGTCAACGTAACACGAAGGAACCCGCATGCCCGTGGCATCGGGTCGCGCCGCCCCCGCCGGGAGCACCGCGTCCGTGGAGGACCGCGCCGTGGTTCGACGGCCGCCGCGCCGAACCACCGATGCTCGTCTCCCCGGTTCTCCTTCTAGTAGAATCTGCGAACCGGCCCAATGCCTGCGCGCCTCCGGCGGTTCGGGATTCGCCGCGGCGGCGCCGTGACCACTCTCCTGTCCTGAGCTCCAGTCGTTCCGCATCGGATTCGCGCATGCCAGCGGTCATCGTCCACTACCAGGAGATCGCCCTCAAGGGACGCAACCGCCCCTGGTTCGTCGAGCGGCTCGTCACCAACATCCGCGCCGCGATGAGCGGCGTGGACGGCGTCAAGGTCCGCGCCCTGATGGGGCGCATCGAGCTGCAGCACGCCTCCGACGCCGACTGGCCCGACGTGCGCGAGCGCCTCTCCCGCGTGCCGGGCATCGCCAACTTCCTGCCGGCGGTACCCGCCGCGTGCGACTTCGACGCCATCGCCGAAACCGTGCTCGCCGAGCTCGACGGGGTCGAGGCGGACAGCTTCCGGGTGACGGCCCGGCGTGCCGACAAGCGGTTTCCCCTGACGTCGCCGCAGATCGAGCGGAACCTGGGAGGACGCATCAAGGCGGCCAAGGGGTGGCGCGTCGACCTCGACCGGCCGGCCCTGACGGTGCGGGTGGAGGTGCTGGCCGACCGGGCGTTCTGCTGCCTGCGGAAGGAGCCGGGGGCCGGCGGCCTGCCCAGCGGGGCGAGCGGCCGGGTCGCGTGCCTGCTGTCGGGAGGCATCGACTCCCCGGTGGCCGCCTGGCGGATGATCAAGCGCGGCTGCCGCGTCCGCTTCATCCACTTCCACAGCTATCCCATCCTGTCGCGCACGTCCCAGGAAAAGGTGGCGGAGATCGCGGCCCTGCTGACCCGCCGTCAGCTCGAGTCGCGACTCTACATGGTGGCTTTCGGCGAGATCCAGCGCCAGGTGGTGCTGGCGGTGCCCCCGCCGCTCAGGGTGGTCGTCTACCGGCGCCTCATGCTCCGCATCGCCGAGCGCATCGCGCGGGCCAGCGGCTCGGCCGCCCTCGTCACCGGCGAGGCGGTCGGCCAGGTCGCCTCGCAGACCCTCGACAACATGGCGGTCATCGACGCGGCGGCGGCCCTGCCGGTGCTCCGGCCGCTGGTGGGGATGGACAAGGAGGAGATCGTCGACGAGGCACGTCGGCTCGGCACCTACGAGGTGTCGATAATCCCCGACGAGGACTGCTGCACCCTGTTCACGCCGAAGCACCCCGCCACCCGCAGCACCGTGCGGCAGCTCGACGAAGCGGAGGCGGCGCTGCCCGTCGAGGCGCTGGTGGAGGAAGCCGCCGCCGGCGCCGAGCGCCAGGACCTGCGGTTCCCGCCCGCCGCCGACGAGCGCGCCTGAAGCCGCGACCCCGCGTCAGCGGCAGTGACGGTGCAGCACGCCCGCGTAGTAGTCGCGCAGCGCCTCGCGGGTGCTGCGGAAGGCCAGCTCGTCCCAGGGAATCTCGGCCTCGCTGAAGGCGCCGATCTCCAGGCTCTCCTCGTCGTGTGCGAGCGCGCCGCCGATCGCGGTGGCGGCGTACACGATGATGACGGGCGGCCGCTCGGGGTACGAGTAGATGCTGACGAGGCCATCGAGGCGGATGTCGAGCCCCGATTCCTCGCGGGCCTCGCGGATGGCGGCGGCGGCGACCACCTCGCCCCGGTCGACGTAGCCGCCGGGAAAGACCCAGCGCCCGTAGCCCGGCTCGATCGCCCGTCGCACCAGCACGATCCGGCGGTCCTCCAGGGCGATGACGGTCCCGGTGGCGACCTTGGGGTCCAGATAGAGGACGCCGCCGCACCCGGAGCAGACGAGGCGCTCCGGGTCTCCCGGCTTGAGCCGCTTGGGGGCGAGCCGATCTCCGCAGGCGTGACAGAAGCGGTAGACGCTGGCGATGGGGTCGAGGTGCATGGCGCTTCCGGCGTTCGGTCCAGGGGTGTCCACCCGCCGAACGACCCGCACTCGGGCGGTGACGCGACCGGCCCGGGAACGGTCGTCCGCTCCGAGAGCCGTCCCGCCGGACCCCGACGGGCCGTCGGCGCCTCCCGGGCGGAGGCGGCGCCGTCGCGGCGAGGGTCCTGCAAGTCTACCCTCGCCGTGGGGCCGCCGGCGCCGGGGCCAACGTATAATCGCAGGGAATGGCCATCCTCAAGGTCGCGCGCATGGGCCACCCCGTGCTCCGGAAACGGGCGGAGCCGCTCGACCCGCGCGAGATCGGCACCCCGAGAATCCAGCGGCTCATCGACGACATGTTCGAGACCATGCACGACAGCCGGGGCATCGGCCTCGCCGGCCCCCAGGTGCACGAGAGCGTCCGCCTCTTCGTCGCCGGCGTCGACGACCCCGACGGGGGCATGCCCCCGGTGGTCGTCATCAACCCCGAGATCACCCCCGCCGGCCCGGCTGTGGAAGAGGACTGGGAGGGCTGCCTCAGCATCCCCGACATCCGCGGCCGGGTCCCCCGGGCCACGAAGATCCGGCTGCGCGCCCTCGACCGGCACGGGCGGCCCCTCGCCCTGACCGCGGACGGGTATCCCGCCCGGGTCCTCCAGCACGAGACCGATCACCTCGACGGCGTGCTCTTCTTCGACCGGATGACCTCGTTCGAGACCATCACCTTCCTCGAGGAGTACGGCCGCTACTGGGCCCCGAACGACGACGACTGACCCCTCGCGGTTCCCGGCCAGTGCTCGGCCGCCCCACGCCGGTCGACGTGTCATGGCCGGGCGCAGCGCCCCGTCGCGGCGGCCGCCGGGGTCCGCGACCTCTGCACGCCGGTCGCCATGCGCCTCGTACGACCAGGTGTTGCCCGCGGTAGCGCCACGACCCGTTCTGTCACGAGTCGATGCCGAACTCGTCGCCCCGGATCCTCGACAGGTTCCCTCACCGCGCCGAACCGGGGCCGCCGGCCTCCCCGCGCGCGGACCTCCGCCGTTCGCTCGCCCGCTCCCCCCCCAGCCGCCCCAGATCCGCTGCCGAGTGGTCGGCGAACCGCATCGCCTCGGCAATCGCCCGGTGACCGGCCTGCTCGGCGATCAGCCGGTGCATCGTCTGACAGATCCGCCGGTACGCGGGGTGGCCCTGTGGCGTCGTCCTGAGTTCGATGACGTGCATCGCCTCGCGCGCGTTCATCTGCATGCGGTAGCGGATGCGGTAGGCCATCGGCACCGCGTACTGGGCCACCGCCGGCGCCACCTCGCGGGACAGCGCCTCGTGCAGCGCGCCGGCGTGCTCCATCACCCGGCGCCAGTCGTCCGCCGCCCCGATTTCTTCGAGCACGGACGGCTCCACGTACCCATGGTCCGCCGACAGTTCCTGCCATTCGACGGTCAGGAGCCGGTGGCGCTGCAGGTCCCGGAACGCGCCGTAGTCCGACAGCACGTCGAAGCAGTAGCCGGTCCGCTCGAAGGCGCGCCCCGGCCGATGCCGCCGGTTGGCGCGCTCGCCGGCGTAGGTCCGGAGGACCGCCGCCCGGTCATCGGCGCTCATTCCGCGCGCCGCGGCCAGAAGCTGGCTCTCGGGCAGATCGGACGCTTCGTACAGCGCCGCCGCCACGACCTTGACCTCGCCGTCCGGGTCGAAGTCGTTGAGGACGACTTCCGGCTGCCGCGCCGGAGCCGTCCCGCGCAGCAGCCGCGCCACCGTCGCCCCGGTCTCACGCCGCGTGTCGGCGAGGTAGCGGCTCCACCGCACCCCGCGGTCCTGCCGATCGACCCGGGTGAGGAAGGCCGGCATCACCCTGCGCAGCTCCGTCAGCATCCGCTCGCCGCAGGCGCGCGCCTCCGCGAGGGGATGGGCCCGCAGCCGCAGCAGCAGCGCTTCGAACGCCTGGCCCGACGCGAAGATGCCGACGTTCGACCGCGTGGCGGCCGGCAGCAACCCGCGCAGGGCATCGAGCGCCCGGGCTCGGATGACCGCGCGGTACACGCCCTCGGAGTCGCCTGCGGAGTTCGGGTACCGACGGCGGAAGTGGTCCTGAGCGGGCTCGAGCCAGCGGCGGTAGGTCTCGAACGCGAGGTCCAGGGTCGAGACGTACCGCTCGCGCAGGGGCAGTCCGTCGAGCTCCCGGGGCACGAGGTACTTCCACCGGCCGCCGGGCCGGTCGGTGTACGGCACGTAGCGCGTCGACTGCTCCAGGTACGCGGCCAGCCGCCCCCGCTCGAGCACCTTCGTCAGCAGGTTCGAGACGCCCTCGCAGGCGACGTGGGCGGCCCCGAGCTGGGCCACCGAGTCGTCGCCGTAGTCCCCGAGCACGCGCTCGTAGAGGCGGTCCGCCCGCTCGACGCCGACCGCCTCCCCGACCCGGCCCGCCGGCACCGCGTCGAGGAACTCGTCGAGGAAGAGCCGCCGCAGCGACTTCGCCGAGCGCGAGTAGCGGGCGAACAACGCCCCCTTCACCACCTCGCGGAGGTTGCGCAGGGCGAAGACGTCGTGATCGAGGTTCGTGAAGTAGGGGGAGAGGGCGCGCCGCTCGTCCGCCGTGAACCGCTCCGCCGCGCCGCCAGCATCGGACACGGCTGTCATTGTCGCCGGTTTCCCGGCGCCCGGCAAAGGCGGGTCATCGGACGACGACGCGTCGATTACACGGCGAGGCCATCGACGACCCGCAGGCCATCCTCCGGACGCGCGACGGGCAGCCCGCCCGCGGCGGTGACGCTCTCCCGCGGCTGCGACGCAACGAGCACGGACGGCCGGCCGGGTGCCGGCGGGCAAGGCACTGTTCCCCGGTCTTGGCGCTTCCGGGACCGTGAGCAGGTAGAATCGAGGAACGCCAGTCGCCGTCCAACCCTGACCTCACCGTGCAGATCACCCGCATCCCCGGCTTCAACCCCGGCCCGATGACCGGCGCCGGCAACAACACCTACCTGCTGGGGGGGAGGACGCCGACGCTGGTCGACGCGGCCACCGGCGAGGCCGCCCACATGTCGGCGCTGGAGCAGGCACTGGGATCGGACCGTCTGGACCAGGTCCTGGTCACGCACGCGCATCAGGACCACGCCGACGGCAGCGAGCCGATCGCCGCGCGCTGGCCCGACGCCGCCTTCCGGAAGATGCCGTGGCCGGAACGCGACCGGGCGCACGCGGTGGCCTGGAAGCCGATCGCGGACGACGAGGTGGTTCCCGCCGGCGACGGCGCCCTGCGCGCCGTCCACACCCCGGGTCACGCCCCCGACCATCTCTGCTTCTTCGACGAGACCGGCGGCACGCTGTTCTCGGCCGATCTCGTCGTACCCGGCACGACCGTCGTCATCCCCGCCTCGCACGGCGGCAGCCTGTCGCAGTACCTGGCGTCGCTCCGGCGCGTCCAGGCGCTGGCCCCCGCCCGCATGCTGCCGGCCCACGGCGAGGCCATCGACGACCCGCAGGCCATCCTCCGGGCCTACCTCGATCACCGGCAACGCCGAGAGGACCAGATCGTGGGGGCGCTGCGGGCCGGGGCGCGGCGGCCGGAAGCCATCGTCGACCGCCTGTACGACGGACTCGCGCCGGCCCTCCGGGGCATGGCGCGCGAGAGCGTGGTCGCACACCTGATCAAGCTCGCGGAGGAGGGCCGCGCCCGTGCCGACGGCTCGGAGTGGGAGCTCGCCTGATCGTCCGAGCTTGGATTCCGTTGCGGGCAGCGGCCGCGTCGATGATCGGGGGAACCGGCAGAAGCAACTGACCGACCTGGAGCGCGAGGAACGGAGGATGTTGCAGACGGCGGGAATCTCGGCATCGAGACCTGGAGGGTCGGATTGGCCGGCTCGCGAAAGAACCCTGCTCATGCGCACGGGCTCGCGAGCCCGTAGCTCGGGACCTTGACGGAGACGAGGAAGAACATGGACTTCGACGTCGAAGGCAACCTCGGCGCGACCACGCGAACGGTGTCGTCGCTAGAGCGCGACAGGCAGCCCGCCCGCGCGGTGACGCTCTCCCGCGGCTACGACACGACCGTCGACGACCTGTGGGACGCGGTGACGGGCCGCGGGCGCATCCCGCGCTGGTTCCTGCCGGTCAGCGGCGATCTCGAGCTCGGCGGCCGCTATCAGCTGGAGGGCAACGCCGGCGGCGCGATCACGGCCTGCGAGCAACGCTCGCATTTCGCGCTCACCTGGGAGTTCGGCGGCGACCTGAGCTGGGTGGACGTTCGCGTCTCCGACGACGGGGCGGGCCGCGCCCGGCTCACCCTCGCGCACATCGCGCACCTCTCGCCGCACTGGGACGAGTACGGGCCGGGGGCGGTCGGCGTCGGCTGGGAGATGGGCCTCCTGGGGCTCGCACTCCATCTCGCGGACCCGACGGCGCCGAAGCTCGACGAAGAGGCCTTCGCGGCCTCGAGGGACGGCCGGGCGTTCATCGCCGGCAGCAGCGACGGGTGGGGGGAGGCGGCGGTCGCGGCCGGAGAAAACCCCGGCGCCGCGCGGGCCGCGGCGGGCCGCATCAAGGCCTTCTACACCGGCGAACCGGCCCAACCGGCCTGACGCTCCGGCCCCTGGCGGTACCGACGGCCCCCGCGGACACTTCTGCACCGGCGAAGCAGCCCAACCGGCCTGACGCGGCACGCTCTCCGACGCAGAGGCGCCGCATCCGGGCCCCGTCCCGTCGCGTTGCGGCGCGGGCCGGCGGCGGGAGGCACGACGGGAGGTCGCGGGATCGGCTCGACGACGGGCGGAGGTCATAATGTCGGACGACCACGGAGGATGGCCGGTGAGCGACAACCCCAAGGGCTACGCCAACCCGCAGCTTCTCATCACCCCGGCCGAGCTGGACGACCGCCGGGCGGCGGCGACCGACGCCCCGCTGCTGCTCGACCTGCGGCAGGCCGAGGCGTTCGCGGTGGGACACATCCCAGGGGCGGTGCACCTCGACCTGTTCGGCATCAGCCTGACCGACACCGACCCCGCGCCGCTGGCCGCGTTCCTCTGGATGATCGGCCACCTCCTCTCGTCGCGGGGCGTCGACCCGGCGCGCGCGGTCGTCGTCTACGACGAGAAGTCGGGCATCCGGGCGGCCCGCGCGTTCTGGTTCCTCGAGTACTTCGGCCACCCCGACGCCCGGCAGCTCGACGGCGGTTTCGGGGCGTGGGAGCGCGAGGGGCGCGCGGTGACCCGCGACGCCGCGGCCCCGAAGCCCAGCGGCTGGATGGCCGGGCGGTCGGACGACCGGCTGGCGACGTGGCGGCTTCTCCGCGACCGGCTGGGGGCGGCCGACCTCGCGGTGCTCGACACCCGCACCGACGGCGAGTACTGCGGCGCGACGGTCCGCGCCAGGCGGGGGGGCGCGGTTCCGGGGGCGGTCCACGTCGAGTGGACCCGCAACCTCGGCGAGGACGGCACGTTCAAGCCCGCGGCCGACCTGCGGGCGATGTACGAAGAGGCCGGCGTGACCCCGGACAAGGAAGTGATCAGCTACTGCCAGGGCGGCTACCGGGCCGCCCACGGCTACCTCGCCCTGCGCCTTCTCGGCTATCCGCGGGTGCGGAACTACATCGGGTCGTGGAAGGAATGGGGCGACCGGGAAGACCTGCCCATACAGGTCCCCGAGCCGCCCGCGCGGCCCTAGGAGTCTGCGCCGTCGAACGATTTTCGGCCCGATCGGCTACCACAACATGTTGTAGTTGGCACTTGACCTAACTACTTCATGTTGGGGTCTAAATTTCCTGCGGCGCAGGCTCCTAGGAGCCCGTGGCGAAGGTCCCCGCTGCATTCGAGCGGCGATGCATCCCGCGCCTCGGCGATCTGCTGGTGCCCTCCGGGCGCGGTGCAGCGCGGGGCTTCAGCACGGGCTCCTAATTGAGGCTCGCCATTCGCCGGCGCAGCGCCTTCACGTGTCCCCAGATCTCCTTGCGCTCCTCCTGGCGCTCGGCGTCGTCGTCAGCGCCGGGTGACGAGTACCGCAGGTACGCCTCGAGATCGCGCAGGGCCCCGGCGTAGTCGTTGACGTAGTAGGACAGCAGCCCGCGGTCGCGCAGCTCCTGAAGGGCGGAGGGTTCAATCGCGAGCAGGAGATCGGTGATCGCCCGGCCCTGGGGGAACGACCGCATGCGCACGTAGAGCCGCTTCAGGTTGCCGAGCATGCGCACGAGAATCTGCTTCTTGGTGGCCGGCGCGAGGAACCGGGGATCGAACTCGACGCCGTCGCCGGCGTGCCGCCGCAGAAGCGAGCGGCAGTCGGTCTCCGACAGGATGGAGCCCCCGTGGAAGGGGTCCACGAACACCGCGCTCCGATGGTCGTCCTCGGGCGCCAACGGATACCGCAGCAGGAAATGGCCCGGGAAGTTGACGCCGTCCACGCGGATGCCGGCGCGGCGCGCCACCTCGATGTAGACCACGGCCAGGGTGATGGGGATGCCGGTCCTGCGGTCGAGCACCTGGTTCAGGAAGCTGTTTCGCGGGTCGTCGTAGTCGCCGGTGTTTCCCGAGAAGCCCTCGTCCTCGAAGAGGAACCGGTTGAGGGCGTCGATCGTCCCCCGGGGGCCCTCTCCCGGGGAAGCCGCCAGCCGGTCCGCGGCGGCGCCGCCCATCGCCTCGAGGCGCGCCAGATAGGGGATGGGGTCGAGGCGCGGATAGCCGAGCCGGGCAATGAGCAGGGCCGGCGCGGCCAGATCCGGGTCGGGGCTCGCGGCGGCGTCGGTGAACCGTTGCACGACGTCGGCTGGCAATACGCTCATGGCAACGTCACCCGGCAGCCCGTGACGAAGGCCCCGCTGCATTCGCGCGGCATGCGACGCGGGGTTCCACCACGGACTACCCGGCCATTCTCGCCCGTGCGGTGGTTCCGTTCAAGAACCGCCGGAATCCGGGCGCCCCCTCAGGCATCCGCGGCGCAGGCCGCGCGCAGGGTCTCGGGGGTGACGTCGGCGATGGTCGGGACCACCACCTGGGCAATCCCGAGCCGGCTCGCCGCGTAGGTCTGCGCGACCCCCACGCACCGCAATCCCGCCGCGAGTGCCGACTCGATGCCCCACATCGAGTCCTCGACGGCGACGACGCAGCCGCCGCGATCGAGCGCAGACGCCGCGATGTGCGGGCGCAGCAGCTCCAGCGCCCGCAGGTAGGGGTCGGGGGCGGGCTTCGACCTCGGCGTGTCGCCCGACGCGACGACGGCCCGGAAGTGACGGCGCAGATCGGCGGCGGCGAGCACCGTCTCGATCTCGGGGGCGAGAGCGCCGGACGCGATGGCGATGGGCGCCTCGGCCGCGACGCGGCGAATGCAGTCGGCGGCGCCGGGGAACAGTCCCGCGCCCTCTCCGGCCAGCGCCTCGAACCGCTCTCCCTTGACCCGAATGAGCTCGGCCAGCGAGTCCTCGTCGAGCTCCCGCCCGTGGTCGCGCCACACGGTGCGGAAGACGCCGGCGTCGTCGAAGCCCAGGTAGCGGTCGTAGTAGTCGGACGCAGCGAGGCTCATGCCGTGCTGCGCGAGCACGTCCTGGTTGGCGCGCAGATGCAGCGGCTCGCTGTCCGCGAGCACCCCGTCGAAGTCGAAGATGACGCCGGCCAGCGTCGCCGCGCCGGTGCCGCGGGCCGTCAAGGGGTGGAGACCTCGTCCTCGGGCGGAGGCGGGATCACGCCGATGCCGAACCCGGTGTAGCCGGGCGCGAGGCGCTCGCCGGCCGGCACCGGCGCCGTCAGCCAGTTCTCGCGCGGCGGGTACGGGCAGTCGTACTCCTCGTTGTAGTAGCAGTACGGGTTGTAGGCGCGGTTGAAATCGAGGTCGTAGAGGCCGCTGGCGGTGCGCGGCAGGTCCATGTAGCGGCCTCCCGCGTAGGTGTCGGACTCGTTGGTCGGGTCCTTGAACATGATGAACAGCGAGTCGATGGACCGCACCGGGGCCTCGGCGAGGGCCGACAGCCGCATCGGCTCGCCGTTCAGCGCGAACTCGAGCACGCCGACGCGCTGCATGGGACGGATCACCCCGGTCGAGGTCGGGATCTCGTAGATGGGCTGCTCGGGCGCCACCTCGAGGGCGGCGGGGACGCGGTAGGCGGCTTCCGGCTCGTAGTAGTGGAGCGGCAGCAGCTGCCCGCGCCGCTCGATGCGGATGGGCGAGTCGGGCGCCTCGCGGAAGAAGCTGTCCTTCAGCTCGCGGGACTCCACGAGCTCCGTGAGCCAGAGCGACTCGTCGGGCGGCGGCGCCGAGCACGCGGCGAGGGCGGCGAGGGCGGCGACCGCGAGAGCGGAGCGAAGAACGTGTATTGCCATCATGCGGACTCCGTCACGCGAAAACCTCTTGCGGGTAGCTGCCGCTGGCGACACGCGCCGTCGCGCGAAGCCTTGGGGCAGCCATCGACATGAGCCTGCCGACTGGATCCGGACCCAACCCGCCTTCCGTCACGCGAATACATATCCTGCCCTGTCGACGAGGGCATCCGCAAGCCGCCGCCGCATGGCGACGGTGTTGACGGGCGTGACCCGCAGCAGGCGCCGGAGGCCCGCGAGCTGCATGCGCAGGGTGTCGCCCTCGGCCATCGCGGCGAGCGCGGTGCGGGCCGCGGCGCCGATGCGCTCCGCCGCGCCGTCGACCTGGACGCGCGCGGCGTCGGCCTGCAGGGCGGCGGTGCGGGGCGCGTCCCCGGCCGCCTGGAGCGCCCGCACGACTGCGCTCTCGGCCGCGTAGGCGTCGATGACGACGTCGGCGGCGCACGACAGCACCTCCTGCTCGTCGGTCAGCTTCTGCCCGTAGCGCTGCATGGCGAGGCCGAGCACCATCACCGCGGTCTTCTTGAACGCGGCGACCGCCGCGAGCTGATCGCCGAGGGGCGCGTCGGAGGGCGCCGAGAGCGCCGGCGGGCTCATCAGCTCGTCCTGCAGCCCCTTCGCGGCGGCGACGAGGGGAATGCCGCTCCCCTTGACGGCGCGGCGGATCAGGGTGCCGGGAATCAGCAGGCGGTTGATCTCGTTGGTGCCCTCGAAGATGCGGTTCACCCGCGAGTCGCGGTAGTGGCGCTCGGCCGGGTAGTCCCTGACGAACCCGTTGCCGCCGTGGATCTGCACGTTCTCGTCGAGGACGTAGTGCAGCATCTCGCTGCCCGCGACCTTGAGGATCGACGACTCGACGGCCAGCTCCTCGAGCGTCTCGCGCAACGGGCCGGGGTCGGCGGGATCGTGGTCGGCGAGGGCCGCGTCGAGGAGCCCGGTCGTACGGAAGATCATGCTGTCGACCGCGTAGGCCCGCGCCGCCATCTCCCCCAGCTTGTGCCGGATCGCGCCGAAGCTCGCGATCGGCACCCCGAACTGGTGGCGCTCGGCCGCGTAGCGGGCCGCCTCGCCGATGGCGAGATGGGCGCTGCCGGCGGCCGACACCGCGAGCTTGAATCGCCCGTAGTTCAACGTGTTGAACGCGACCTTGTGCCCCTGGCCGACCTCGCCCAGCACGTTCTCCGCCGGCACGCGGACGTCCTGCAGGATGACGGGGGTGGTGGACGAGCCGTGCAGGCCCATCTTGTGCTCTTCCTTGCCGGTCGACACCCCGGGCCAGGACCGCTCCACCAGGAACGCGGTGAACTGCTCGCCGTCGACCTTGGCGAAGACGACGTAGAGGTCCGCGAAGCCGCCGTTGGTGATCCACATCTTCTCGCCGGTCAGCGAGAAGCCGCCGTCGGCGTTCCGGACCGCCCGCGCCTTGGCCCCGAGCGCGTCCGACCCCGAGCCCGACTCGCTGAGGCAGTAGGCGCCGACCCACTCGCCGCTGACGAGCCGGCCCAGGTACGCCTCCTTCTGGGCGGGGGTGCCGAAGCAGTGCAGGGGCAGGACGGCGAGGCCGGTGTGGGCCCCGAACGTGGACCCGAACGACCCGCTGTGGCCGATGCGGGTGCCGACGACGACGGTCGACGCCTTGTCGAGGGCGAGGCCGCCCCAGGCCTCGGGCACGTCGGTCCCCAGCAGCCCGAGGTCGCCGGCGCGGCGGACGAGGCGCCGGGCGAGCTCCCAGTCCTTGGTCTCGAGCTGGTCGTGGTTCGGCGCGATCTCGTTGTCGATGAACTCGGCCGCGGTCTGGTCGATCAGCCGGTGCTCGTCGCTCAGCCGCTCGGGGGTGAACGCCGAGCCGGGCGCGGTCTCGTCCAGCAGCCACGCGCCGCCGGTGACGCGGGAAGCGGTGCTCGCGAGTGTCGTCATCGGAAGACCTCCTGTCAGGCCAGCGCCGGTCCCGCTCGCCCCCGCGCACGGGCCGGGAGCTTGCGCCGTACGACGTTGCTGCCTCCCATCGTGCCGGCTCCCCGGCGGGGTCGGTCGGGGCGGCGCCGCAGGGCGGCGGGGCCGCGCTCGCCGATCCCCGGCACGGCTCGGCCCACCCACGGTCGCCTTCGGCTCCGCTTGGCGCCCGACCGACCCTCCATGACCCCGCGCCGTCCCGCGAAGCAGACTCCTGGCCCACCCACGGTCGTCTTCGGCTCCGCTGGGCGCCCTACCGACCCTCCATGAGGCCGCGCCGTCCCGCGGCGCAGACCCCTACGCCGCGCGCTCGAAGATGCCCGCCGCGCCCATGCCGCCGCCCACGCACATGGTGACGAGGCCGTAGCGGCCCCGCCGGCGCTTCAACTCGTGGAGGAGCGACGTCGTCAGCTTGGCGCCCGTGCAGCCCAGCGGGTGGCCGAGGGCGATCGCCCCCCCGTTGACGTTGAGCTTCCCGGGGTCGATGGGCAGCTCGCGCAGGCAGGCCAGCACCTGGGCCGCGAACGCCTCGTTCAGCTCGACGAGATCGATGTCGTCGAGGGTGAGCCCGGCCCGCTTCAGCACCTTCCGGATCGCGGGCACCGGTCCGACCCCGAAGCGCTCCGGCTCGACCCCGGCGGTGGCGTAGGCCACGAAACGGGCGAGCGGCTCGAGGCCCGCCCTTTCGGCCCGCTCGCGCGAGGTGAGCACGACGGCGGCGGCGCCGTCGCTCATCTGCGACGAGTTGCCGGCGGTGACCGAGCCCTCGACGTGGAACGCCGGCCGCAGGCCGCCGAGGACCTCGAGCGAGGTGTCGCGGCGCGGCCCCTCGTCGGCGGTGAACGCGACCGTCCGCACCGTGGGGCGGCCGCCGCCGTTGCCGTTGGCCGGCTCGGCGACCCGCACCTCGATCGGGACCAGCTCCTCCTCGAACCGTCCCGCGTCGATCGCGGCCACCGCCCGCTGGTGGCTGCGGAGGGCGAAGGCGTCCTGCTCGTCGCGCGAGACCTGCGCCTCGCGGGCATGGTTCTCGGCGACGAGCCCGGTCGAGAGGTAGACGTCGGGGTAGTCCTTCATGAGACCCGGGTTGGGGGCGACCTTGTGCCCGCCCATGGGGATGAGGCTCATCGACTCGGTGCCGCCGGCGACGACGGCGTCGGCCCCGCCCACCATGATGCGCTCGGCCCCGTAGGCGATGGCCTGCAGGCCGGACGAGCAGAACCGGTTGACGGTGATCGCCGACGCCTCGATGGGGACGCCGGCGCGAAGGCTGGCGATGCGGGCGACGTTCATGCCCTGCTCGGCCTCGGGCATGGCACAGCCGAGGATGACGTCCTCGACCTCGCCCGGCTCGATGCCGGGGGCCCGCTTCAGCGCCTCGGCGATGACCGTCGCTCCCAGCTCGTCGGGCCGCGTGGCGCGCAGGGTGCCCCTGGGCGCCTTCCCTACCGGCGTGCGAACCGCCGACACGATCACTGCATCGGTCACGGGCCTCTCCTTCGCATCGCTCGCCTCATGAAGATGAGACGGTAACGGGTCCGGTCTAGTTTCTGAGCGTCTTCCCGGTCTTGAGCGTGTGGCGAATCCGGTCCAGGGTCTTCGCCTCGCCGCACAGGCTCAGGAACGCCTCGCGCTCGAGGTCCAGCAGGTACTGCTCGGTCACGGTCGTGGCGTGGGGCAGGTCGCCTCCGGTCATGATGCGGGCCAGCGCCCGGCCGATGCGGGCGTCGTGATCGCTGATGGCGCCGCCGCGCCACGCGAGGTGGATGCCCAGCTCCAGGGCGGCCCGGGCCTCCTCGCCGCCGACCAGTATGGCGGTGCGCGGGTCGGGGGCCCGATAGCCCTCGCGGACCCGCTCGAGCACCATCGCCTTCGCGTCGGACATCAGCCGGCCCCGGTCCATCGTAACCCCGTCGACGTCGCGCAGCAGCCCGAGCCGCCGGGCGTGGGCGGCGCTCGTCGACACCTTGCCGAACCCGATGGTCTCGAAGGCCTGTCGCAGGCGCGGCAACGGGTCGGTTCCCGGCAGGGTGGCGTCGAGGGCGCGGACCGTCAGCTCCTTCGTGCCGCAGCCGGCCGGTATCAGCCCGACCCCGACCTCCGCCTGCCCCATGTAGGTCTCGGCCGCCGCCTGCACGCGGTCGCCGTGGAGCACGATCTCGCAGCCGCCGCCGAGGGTGAGGCCGGCCGGCGCGACGACCACGGGAACCGGCGAGTACCGCAGCCCGATGACCGCGTTCTGGAAGCTGCGGACCATCAGGTCGATCTCGTCCCAGTTGCCCTCCTGCGCCTCCAGCAGGACGAGCATGAGGTTGGCGCCGGCGCAGAAGTGGACGGCGTCGTTGCCGACGGCCAGCCCCGCGAACCGCTCGGCCGCCTCGGTCACGCCGCCCGTCAGCATCTGCACGGTGTCGCCGCCGATGGTGTTCATCTTCGAGTGGAACTCGACCGCGAGCACGCCGTCGCCGAGGTCGACGAGGCTCGCCCCCGCGTTGCCCTTGACGACGCCCCCCTGCCGCCTCGCGACGGTCAGGATCTGCAGGTCGGGCGCGGCCGGCGGCAGGGGACCGGTGCGGACCCGCCGCGGCCGGTCCGACCGGGCAGCGAGCCCCGCCCACTCGCGGGCGGCGGGAGAGAGGTCGGTCGCCCCGTCCGGCGCGCAGGCGTCCAGCACCACGTCGACGCCGATGGCGTCGAGCAGCTCGAAGGGGCCGAGCTCCCAGCCGAAGCCCCACCGCAGGGCGCGGTCGACGTCGTCCGGCGAATGGGCGACCTCGGCCGCGACCTCCGCGGAGTACAGGAGCGTGCGCCCGAGGGTCGCCCGCAGGAGCCCGCCGACGCGGTCGCGCCCCAGGAACAGGGTGCGGATGCGCTCGCCCGCGTCCTCGATGGCGCGGGCCGCTTCGAGGGCGCCCAGCTTCGCCGGCTGCCGCGGCCGGTAGGCCATGGTCTCGGGATCGAGGGTGAGGATGGCGCTGCCCCCGGCCGCGCGCTCCTTGCGGTAGAACCCCTGCCCCGCCTTCTCGCCGATCCACCCGCGCTCGACGAGGTCGCCCACGAGCGGCGGCAGCTCGAACGCCTGCCGTTCCTCGGGCCGCTCGAGCCGGGCCGTGAGATCGGCGGCGACGTGAGCGAGGATGTCGATGCCCGCGATGTCCATGGTGCGGAACGTCGCGCTCTTCGGCCGGCCGATGGCGGGGCCGGTGATGGCGTCGATCTCCTCGATGGTGTAGCCCCCTTCCGCGAGCTGCGCGAGGGCCGACGCGACGCCGTGGAGGCCGATGCGGTTGCCGATGAAGCCCGGGGCGTCGCGGGCGACGACCACGCCCCGGCCGAGCTGCCCGTTGACGAACGACGAGACGGCGGCGACGGTCGCGGGGTCGGTGTCCGGGGTGGGGATGACCTCGACGAGGCGCAGATAGCGGGGGGGGTTGAAGAAGTGGGTGCCCAGCCACCGCCGGCGGAACTCGGGGCCGCGTCCCTCGGCGATGGTGCCGATGGGTATGCCCGAGGTGTTCGAGCTGACGACGGCGTCGCCCCCGAGGCACGCCTCCACCCGCTCGAGCAGCGCCCGCTTGGCGTCGAGCCGCTCGACGATCGCCTCGACGACCCAGTCGCACTCGCCGATGGCGGGCAGGTCGGTGTCGAACCCGCCGAGCCGGATGCGCGCCCGGACGTCCTTCGTGAAGAACGGGTCCGGCTTGAGGGCGGCGGCGTGCTTCAGACCCCGGGCCGCGGTGTCCGCGTCGAGATCGAGCAGCAGCACCGGCCAGCCCGCGTTGGCGACCTGCGCCGCGATCTGGGCGCCCATGGTGCCGGCCCCCAGCACCGCGACGGAGCGGATAGTCTGCATCACGGTCTCATCCCGTCCAGCAACGCGGGGGCGGCGGCGGCCGCCGACCCCATCCGGCCGCCACCCCGCCCGGCACACCACCGCGAACCGCGGACCGCTCCGGCCGTGCTAGACGCGCATGGGTGGCCACGGGCAGGAGAAGGCGAGCAGAAGAGAGCCCTGCCGGGCGGCGACGCCGGGCAGGGCCGTGGACAACACGATGAGGCGGCGCCCAGAGATCCGCGCCTTCCTCGACGCAGACCTCTGGGCGGCTCGTGTCAAGCGGCCCCGCTGCGCTCGGTGCAACGCAGGGTCTCGCCGCGGGCGGCTACGGCAGCGAGCCGAGAATGGCCTGGGCCTGCTGACCTTCCGCCGAGGCCGGGTCCAGTTCGACCGCTCGCGCGAAGTGGGTCTTGGCGCCTTCGATGTCGCCCTGGTTCAGAGAGACCAGCCCCAGCTGGTACACCGGCAGCACCCAGTCCGGACGGGCCGCCGCCGCCCGCTCGAACCACTCTGCCGCCTGGTCCGTGTCGCCGCGGCCGAACGCGGCCGTACCCTGGTTGTAAAAGTCCTCGGGTGCGGCGTCCCCGCTGCTGATCAGGGCCTGGACGGCGTCGGGATCACCCATCTGCGCCCGCAGTCGGGCAATCTGGGTGTCGATCTGCGAACGCATCTGCGGGGCCGCGGCTGCGGCCGCCTCGTAGGACGCGATGGCCTCCTCGAACCGCCCGAGCTGGGCCTGCGCCGTGCCGACGTCCAGGTACAGTCCGGATATCGTCGGGAACCGCTGCTGCAACGACTGCGCGCCACTGAGGGCGGTCTCCCAGTCCCCGCGGCCGCGCGCCTCGTCGAGCGCGTCCAGCTCGGCCTGGATGCCGTCGAGGAACGCGTTCCGCTCGGCCCGGCTCATCCCGTCGGTCACCGACGGGTCCATCTCGGCCATCAGCGGATGAGGAATGCCCTCCAGCTCGATGTTGACGGGCGCGTTGCGGCCGAACCGGACGGTCACGACGCCGGGCGCGGCCTGATAGCCCTCGGCCTCGACGGTGATGTTCCAGCTCCCGCTGGGGAGGCCGAGCAGCGTGTACTCGCCGCTCTCGCTGGTCGTCTCGTCGCGCGGGGGTTGCGGCTCGGCGTTGCCCAGCGGGCTGTGGCCGTCGAGGCGGACGACGGCGCCGGCGACGGCATCGCCGGTCTCGGCGTCGGTGACCCGGCCGAACAGAATGCCGCCCTGGGCGAACGCGACGGGAACGAACAGGGCCATTCCCACGATGACGGCCAACGACGAGAAGATCATCTTGCGCATCTGAAACTCCTGACTCTCCGGCGTGCAACTCCCGCGACGGCCGGTACGATCCACGGCACGAGCCGCCGGGGTCGCGCGTTTCCCCGACGGCGCAGACTCCTATTGCCCGTCGTCGAGCGCGTTGATGGCGGCCAGCGCTTCCCGATTCGCGGGATCCGCGGCCAGCGCGCTGCGGTAGGCGGCGAGTGCCCGCTCCGGCTCCCGCTTCGCCCGCCAGGCGTGGCCGATGGACAGGTTCACGCTGGTCAGGGCCGGCGCCATCTCCAGGAGATCCTGATAGGCGTCGATGGCGCCGTCGTAGTCGCCCCCGTCGAAGAGGCGCTCCGCCCCTCGGAGGCGCGCGAGGATGTCGACGGACTTCACCCCGGCGAGAACGCCGACCCCGGGCGCGACGGGGTTGAACGGATCGGGGTCGAGGGAGAACTCCACCCGCGCCGGCTCGCCGGAACGCCTCACGGCCGAGTAGCCCTGCTGCTCCCGGAAGCCGTCGGCCTGGACCACGAAGAGCCAGTCGCCGCCCGCGAGACCGATGAAGGCGAAGCGGCCCGAGTTGTTGGTCATCGTCGTCCGGGTCTGGGAGGTCTCCAGGCTCTCGGCGATGATCCGCGCGCCGGGTATCCCCTCCCCGCCGTTGTCCCGAATCACGCCGCGCACGCCTCCCTGCGCCGCCGCGGTCGAGGCCATGCCGCCCAGCAGGAGGAGGGCGAACACCGAGCGCATCGAATACAGCCGTCGATCAACGGTCATGAAAGACTCCCCGGCATGAGATTGAGCTTCGGGCCACTCAGTATAATCCAAATCGTGTCCGGCAATTCCCTCCCCTCGTCCGTGATTCGCAGACCCCTGTCCGTGGTTCGCAGACCCTTGCGCCGGTTCGCAGCGGCGTGCCTGTTGCTGGCTTGCCACGCGTCGACGATTTCGGCCGCCGTCGACCCGGTGCGCCTGTCGCTCATCGACGCCGCGGTCGAGCAGGCCATCCGTGACGGGCGGCTTCCCGGCGCGGTGGTCCTGGTGGGGCACGAGGGCGAGATCGTGTACGAGCGGGCCTTCGGAGCACGGTCGCTGGCGGCGGAGACGTCCGAGCCGATGACCGCCGACACGGTGTTCGACCTCGCGTCCCTGACCAAGGTCGTCGCCACCACCACCAGCATCATGATGCTCGTCGAGGAAGGACGACTGCGGCTGCGCGACCGCGTCGCCGACCACGTGCCGGGGTTCGGCACCCAGGGGCGGGAGGCGGTCACCATCGCCCAGCTCCTGACGCACACCTCCGGACTGGCCCCCGACCTGCCGCTGGCCGAGGCCTTCGAGGGGACCGGGACCGCGATTGCCCGCACCATCGCCCTGCCGCCGGCGGCGGCGCCCGGCGAACGGTTCATCTACAGCGATCTGAACTTCATGCTGCTCGGCGAGATCGTCAGGCGGGTCGGCGGCCTGCCCCTGGACCGGTTCGCCCGGCAGCGGATCTTCGCGCCCCTGGGCATGGCCGACACCGGCTTCGACCCGCCGGCGGAGCTCGTGCCCCGGATCGCGCCGACCGAGGCGTGCGCGCCTCTCGCGTGGCCGTGCGGCGGTCCCGGCGCCACCATGCTGCGGGGGCGCGTGCACGACCCGACGGCGCGGCGGATGGGCGGCGTGGCGGGCCACGCCGGGCTGTTCGCCACCGCCCGCGATCTCGCGCGGTTCTGCGCGATGCTGCTCGGGGGCGGCGCCCGCGACGGCGTCCGCGTGCTCGCCCCCCTGACGGTCGCCCGGATGACCCGCGTCTCCACCCCGCCGCACCTCGCGGACCGGCGCGGCCTGGGTTGGGACATCGACTCGCGGTACTCGTCGAACCGCGGCGACCTGTTCCCCGTCGGCTCCTACGGCCACACCGGCTTCACCGGCACCTCGCTCTGGATCGACCCGGCGTCGGAGACCTTCGTCGTCTTCCTGTCGAGCCGCGTCCACCCATCGGGCGGCGGCAACGTGACGGCGCTGCGGGGTCAGGTCGCGACGGTGGTCGCCTCGGCCCTGCGCGATCCGCCGGCGCGGCCCGGCGGCCCCGTGTGGACCGGGGTCGACGTGCTGCGGGAGGAGGGCTTCCGGCGGTTGTCCGGCCGGCGGGTCGGCCTGCTCACGAACCGCACCGGCCGCGCGAGGGACGGCGCGTCGACGATCGACCTCCTCGCGGAAGCGCCCGGCGTCGAGCTGGCGGCGCTGTTCAGCCCCGAGCACGGCATCCGGGGCGAGCTGGACGGGCCCGTCCCGTCGGGACGGGACGTCCGCACCGGGCTCCCCGTCCACTCCCTGTACGGCGAGACCCGCCGGCCGACGGAGGCGATGCTGCGCGGCCTCGACACCGTGGTGGTCGATCTGCAGGACGCGGGGGCCCGGTTCTACACCTACGCCACCACCATGGCCTACCTGCTCGAGGCGGCGGCGCGGCACCGGCTGCGGGTGGTCGTGCTCGACCGGCCCAACCCCATCGGCGGCGCCGCCGTCGATGGCCCGCGGCTCGACCGGGAGTCGCTTGGGTTCACCGGCTACTTCCCCGCGCCGGTGCGGCACGGGCTGACCCTCGGCGAGCTGGCCCGGCTGTTCAACGGGGAGCGGGAGATCGGGGCGGCCCTCGAGGTGGTGCCCATGCGCGGCTGGACCCGCGCCCAGTGGTTCGACGAGACCGGGCTGACCTGGGTCGACCCGTCGCCGAACCTGCGCAATCTCCATCAAGCGCTGCTCTATCCCGGCATCGGCGCCATCGAGGGCGCCAACCTCTCGGTCGGGCGCGGCACCGACACCCCGTTCGAGCAGATCGGCGCACCGTGGATCGACGGCCCGGCCCTGGCCCGCGAGCTCGACCGGGCCGGCCTGCCCGGCCTCCGCGTCTACCCGCTCTCGTTCACCCCCGAGAGCAGCCGCTTCGCCGGCGCGCTCTGCCACGGCGTCTTCTTCCTGGTCACCGACCGCGACGCGCTACGGCCGGTGCGCCTCGGGCTCGAGGTGGCGGCGGCCCTGCACCGGCTGCACGGCGACGCTTTCGAGCTCGACGCGGTGCCGCGGCTCTTCGGGTCGCGGGCGATGACGGCCCGCATCCGCGCCGGCGACCCCACCTGGGCGATCGCCGCCGCCTGGGACGACGGCGCCGCCGCGTGGCGGCGCTTGTCGGCCCCTTACCTCCTCTACGAATGACGGCCGGCGCCCAAGCTGCACGGACGCCTGGCCCGGAGAGCGCGGCCTGCGGCTCCGCCTGCCGCCCAACGGACCCTCGAGAAGTCCGCGCCGTTCCACGGCGCCGACTGCCGGCTCCCGGCGGGACGAAGTGAACCGGGAGCGCAGGAAGACGTCCGCCGTCGGCGCGGGCCGGCGCCGCGGGGCGGGTGCGGCCATCGCCGGCATGCTGCTGCTCGCCATCGCCGGCGCGGTTTGGACCGAGGTTCTCCCGTCCGTGACGGCGGCGGTGCCGGCGTGGATTGCCCTGGCCCTGCTCTGGCCCGGGCTCGGGCGGCAGCAGCACGTGCAGACGCTGGCGTTCATCGGGGCCGGCGCGGCGGCGCTGCTCTGGGCCGCGGGCCGCGGCACGCCGCCGGACGTCGAGAACGTACTGGCGCAGAACCAGCCGATCCTGTCGATGCTGGCGGCGGTCACCGCGCTGCGCCTGCTGAACCCGCCGCCGCGCCCCGACGAGCCGGAGCTGCCGCGCGGCTTGGGCGCCTACTTCCGCAGCATGCTGGGGGTGCACGCCTTCGGCGCCGTCATCAATGTCTCGGCCGTGGTCATCATGGCCGACCGGCTGGCGCGGGTCCGGCCCCTGGCACCGAGTCAGGCGCAGCTGTTGAGCCGGGCGTTCAGCGCCGTCGCCTTCCACTCGCCGTTCATCGGCGGGGTCGCGCTCGCCCTGGCCTACACCCCCGGATCGAACCCGCTGGTGCTGATGGCGTACGGCGTGCCACTGGCCCTCGCCGCGTTCCTGCTGCTGGCGTGGTACGCGTACAGCCGCCGCGAAGACATCGCGCACTTCCGCGGCTACCCCGTCCACCCCGAGGACCTTCGAGTGCCGGTCGCCCTGGGCGCGACGGTGCTCGGCGCCGCCGCCCTGACCTCGGGCTACTCGGTGCTGTCGCTGATCACGTTGTTCACGCCGGTCGTCGTGGCCATTGCGCTGCTCCGGCGCGGCGGCGTGCGCGGGCTGCGGGCGGCCGTGGACGACTATGTGCGCACCCGCGCACCCGAGATGGGCGGCGAGCTGGCGCTGTTTCTCGGCGCCGGGGTCATGGCCGCCGGCCTCGTGGCGGCCTCCTCGGCGGCCGGGGGCTGGATGTTCTTCGACCGTCTGGACGCCTTCCACGCGAGCCTCCTGGTGCTCGCCTGCATCGCGACGTCGGCGGCCTGCATCCATCCCGTGGTGATCGTCGGCGTCGTGGCGCCGCTGGTGGAGCGGATCGATCTCGACCCCACGTTCCTCGCGGTGGCGCTGGCGATGGGCTGGGGCCTCGGGTGCGCCGTGAACCCGATGTCGGGCGTCAACGTGATTCTCTCCAGCCGGTACGGGGTCAGCAACTGGCGGCTGGCCCGCGGCAATCTCCCCTACAGCGCCGCCCTGTACGGGGTCGCGGTGGGACTGCTCTACCTGTATCAGGCCGTCCGATTGTAGGGAGACAGCTCCGCGCGACCGGATCCGATCGGGATCAGCGGCGAATCGGCCGGCGGCGATCGAGCCGGCAAGGCTGCTGCGTCGTGGGCCGGCAGGGGCACCGTGACCGGCGCAGACTGCCGGCTGCGTCGTTCGTCGGTTACCTATGCCCAACATGCGCCCTCCTCACGCCTTGTCAGGCGGGCGCCTCGGCGATCTGCCGGCGCCCTCCGGGCGCGGTGCAACGCGGGGTTTCAACACGGGCCGCTAGAGCTGGTAGAGCATCCAGTACACCGCGACGCCGGTCACCGAGACGTAGAGCCAGATCGGCAGGGTCCACCGGGCGAGGGCCGCGTGGCGGGCGTCGTCCCGGCGCAGGCCCCGGCGCAAGGTGACGATGGCCAGGGGCAGGATGGCGGCGGCGAGGACGATGTGGGAGACGAGGATGGTGAAGTACGCCGCGCGGATCGCTCCCTGCCCGGTGAACGGACGCGAGCCGACCTGCGCGTGATAGACGAGGTACGAGACCAGGAACAGGGCCGAGGTCGCGAATGCGGCCACCATGCAGCGCCGGTGGAGGTCGATGCGGCCGCGCCGGATGCACACGTAGCCGGCCGCGAGCAGGACGGCCGCGATGCTGTTCAGGGTGGCGTTGACGGCGGGAAGCTGGGTGACCTCGAACATCGGCTTGGGCTCGGAACGACCCGATACGGCAACCCGCTCAGGCCGGATCGGCCAGCAGAAGCATCCAGACCAACGGCAGATAGACGAGCGTGGCCCGGAACAGCAGCCGCGCCTCATCGGTCGTGCGGCGGGCCGCGAACCGGCACGCGAGGGCGAGCAGGCCGCCCCCGAGCAGGCCCGCCCCGACCGCGTAGACGGTTCCCGCCGCGCCCAGCCAGGCGGGGGCGAGGCTGACCGGCACCAGCAGCACGCTGTAGGCGAACAGATGCCGCGCGGTACGGCGGCCGGTGTCGTCGATGACCGCGAGCAGCGGCAGTCCGGCCCTCCCGAAGTCGTCGCGGTACAGCCAGGCCAGCGCGAGGAAGTGCGGAAGCTGCCAGACGAAGACGAGGGCGAACAGGGACCACGCCCGGGCGGTCAACGGCGCCGCCGCGGCCCAGCCGATGACCACCGGCAGGGCGCCGGGGACCGCTCCCACGAGGACGGCCCAGTGGGTCCTGCGCTTCAGCGGCGTGTAGATGGCGGCGTAGCTGACCAGGGTGGCCAACGCCAGGGCGGCGGCGAGGACGTTGGCCCCGGCCGCGATCTGCACGAGGCCGGCCAGCGCCAGCAGCAGCGCGAACCCCGCCGCCTCCGCGGGCTGCAACCGCCCCGCCGCCAGCGGACGGTCCCGGGTCCGCGGCATCCGCTCGTCCAGATCGCGCTCGGCGATCTGGTTGAGCGCGGCGGCCCCGCCCGCCACGAGGGCGGCGCCGATCGTGGTGTGGGCGAGCACCGACAGATCCAGGCCGGTACGGGCCGCGAGGTAGCCGACCCCGGTCGTCACCACGACCAGCGAGTTCAACCGCGGCTTGGTGAGGGCGACGAAGTCGGAGAACCGATTGGCTGATGCCAGGGCGGCACCCGTGCTCGCCGCCTGCCTCCCGCGCATCATGCGGTCGCTCTCGTCGTGACCGCCGCGCGGCCCTTGGGGACGGATGGGAGAGATTTGCCCGCGGAAGCCGGCCGGACACCCGTCGGGGGACGGCGTCCGGCCGGCCGATGAGAAGGGGGAATCCGGACCTCCGGACCCCGGGCTCCGCGCCGGCTCGGGATCCGGCCTAGGACACGGAGAAGGTGAACGACACCTCGGCGGTCCCGCCGGTGGTGACGGTCACGTTCTGGGTCTGGGTGCCGAGCGCCTCGTGCCACGCCTCGATGACGTAGTCACCCGGCGGCAGCGAGCTGATGTCGAACATGCCGTCCTCGCCGGTGACCGCGAAGAACGGATGATCGAGCACGCCGATGTACGCGTTCATCCACCCGTGCACGTCGCACCGGAAGGGCACCATCACCTCGGCGTTGTCGAACGTCCGCTCGAACTCCATGCCCTGGATCGGCTGCCCCATGTTGAACTCGTCGTTCGCCTCGGGGATCGCGTGGATGTTGTGCAGGGTCGCGTCGCTGTTGACGATGTTCAGCGTCTGGCCGACCTGGATGCCCAGGACGTGGGGGATGTAGCGGCACCCCTCCTGGTTCAGGGTCACGACCTCGCTCGAGGTCGGGAAGGTCATGTCGCCGAGACCCTCCCTCACGTACACGAAGACGTTGCCGAGATGGCCGTCGCTGCCGACGTAGGTGCCCGACATCGTGTTGGTCGCGGCCGTCACGCAGTTCGGATCCGAGTTCATCATGAGCTCTTCCGGCGCGGGAAGCTCGCCGTCCACCATCACCATGCCGGAGACGTTGCCCGCGGTCGACGGATCGAAGGCCGGCGCCGCCGGCTCCGCGACCGCCGCCGGTGCGTCCTCGCCACCGCCGCCGCATGCCGCCGCGGCGGCGACGGCGAGGATGGACAGAATCGACCACAGTTTTCGCTGCTGCATTGCTCTGACTCCTGCGAACTCCTCGTGTGATTTGCGGATTGAAGCGGGCCGCACCTGCTGGCGCCCGATCCGGGAACAACGGGAAGAATGCTCCACGTCGAGGCGCCCGGCACCCGCACTCCGGGCGCCTCCGAAGCGCCTATTTTGTATCACAGGCAACCGGGCGACGTAAACCGGCGGCGGCCCATCCAGCGCGCATCCAGCGGGCGGCGGAACGCATCGAAACGCCGGCGCCGGGGTCAGGACGCGTCTCGCAGCTTGCGGTCCACCCGGTCCTCGAGCCAGTGCGGGTCCCACCATTCGACCGGGGTGACGGGCTCGCCGTTCAGGAGCATCGTGAAGTGGAGGTGGTCGCCGCCGGCGAGCCCCGTCATCCCGCTCCGCCCAAGCTCGTCGCCAAGGGCCACGGCGTCGCCGACGCCGATGCCGACGGACGACAGGTGCGCGTAGAGCGACTGCAGCCCCAGGCCATGGTCGACGATGACGCAGTTGCCGTAGATGCCGAGATAGTCGGCCCAGATCACGCGGCCGGCGTTGGCGGCGACGATCGGCACGTTGGCAGTCACCGACAGGTCGAACCCGAGATGCACCTGCTGGTCCACCTCGCGCCCCTCGTACAGGTACGTGCGGTGGTCGCCGAAACCCGACTCGACCTGCGAATTGGCCAGTTGCCGGAACGGCTCCGACCAGAGCCGCTCGTCGGCGGTGTCCGCCGCGAGCTCCCGGATGCGCTCGGCGTTGAGGCGCCGGAGCGGGCCGTTGATGGCGAGGTACTGCTCGAGGAGCCCCGCGTCGGGTGGGAGGGGGATGGCGGCGAGCTCCTCGCTCCGGGCCACGATGTCCGGCACCACCCGGGCCAGGAAACGGTCGCCGACGGGGAGGCGCGACCGCCGGAACCGGCGCGGGAAGACCCGATGGTCGAAGTCCGCCTCGGTCTCGTTGCCGGCCCCGTCCCGGGCGTACAGACGGATCCGCGCATCGAGCTCCTGCTCGTGAAGCAGCGCGAAGAACGCGACCCGCAGGGTCTCGTCGGGGCTGTCCACCCCCGCCGCCGACGCGGGATAGCCGCGATAGGAGCGGTCCCCGACCCGGACCCCGGACTCCACGTCGGGCGGATTGACGCGATAGACCACCAGCTCGGCCCCGCCGTGGTTCACGAAGTGGAACGAGGACGCGATGGACAGCCGGGGCGGGGTGAAGCGCGCCTCGACATCGCGGCGGGCGGCGGCGCTTCGCTCCCGCAGCCCGAACAGCCGCGCGTGGGTCGCCTCGACGGAGATGGACGCCGGACCCTCCACGAGCTCGCGGTACGCGTCCCGCGACAGGCTGCGGCTGATGCGGATGCGGGTGTCCGTCTCCTGCGTGATCCGGGTGTCGTCGGGCGCCGACAGGGAGAAGATCGGCACCGTGACCCCGCCCTGCTCGATGGCCGCGGTGACCGCGGTGAGCTCGGCGTCGCCAGGGTCGATCGTCGCCGCGAACTCGACCTGCCGGCCGATGAAGCGGACGGGCTCGTGAATCTCGATGGCCGGCCCGGGACCGCGGCCCGCCCCCACGTACAGACCGGCGCCGAGGGCGGCGGCGCCGAGGAGGACGAGCGCGGCAGCCAGACGAATCACGACAGCATTATAGGGCAGAAGTGTGCAGCCTCGTGCAGAAGCGTGCGGCCGAACGGCTCGAGGCCGCCAGGCGACGCCTCCCCGCGGGCGCGCCGGGCCCCAGTGTGCGGCCGAACGGCTCGGGGCCTCCAGGCGTTCCAGGAGCGGCTCGACGCGGACGGGGCGCTGGTGCTGCGGACAAGTGCCGGGGCGCCTTCCCGCGGGCGCGCCGGGTCCCGAGGCCGACGGCGTTCCCGACACCAAGGCGTTTGACCCGCCGCGATTCGCGTTGGTAGGATATTGGAGAGCCTCGTTCGAGGCGGCCCCAAGTGTGTGTGGCGGTATCGTCTAGGGGTTAGGATACGTGGTTCTCAGCCACGGGACCGGGGTTCGAATCCCCGTACCGCTACCAATCAATTCCCAGTTCGAGTCGAACCCGGTTGCCTGAGCGCGGTTGCGCGGCATGGCGATCCACCGGATCCGGACCATCGACGCCCATGCCGCCGGCGAGCCCCTCCGGCTGGTGACGGGTGGGTTCCCCACGCCGGCAGGCGCGTCGATGCTCGACAAGCGCGCCTGGGTCCGCGAGCACTGCGACTGGCTCCGCACCGCGCTGATGCACGAGCCGCGCGGGCACGCCGACATGTACGGGGCGGTCCTGACCGAACCGTGCAGTGACGCGGCGCACGCCGGCGTGCTGTTCATGCACAACGAGGGCTACAGCACGATGTGCGGGCACGGGGTCGTCGCCGTCTGCACCATCGCCCTCGAGCGCGGGCTGATCAGCGTGTCCGGAGAGCCGCCGGTCATCGCGCTGGAGTCGCCGGCGGGCCTCGTGCGCGCCCGCGCCGTACGGGCCGTTCCGACCCGGGAGGACCCGGCGCCGTCCCGCGTGTCCGCGGTCGCGTTCGAGAACGTGCCGTCGTTCGTGTACCGGGCCGGGCTGCCGGTCGCGGCGAACGACCGGACGGTCCCGGTGGACGTGGCCTTCGGCGGCGCCTTCTACGCCATCGTCGACAGCGAGGCGGTCGGGATTCCCCTGCGGCGCGAGTCGCTCGCGGCGCTGCGCCGCACCGGCATGGACATCGCGCGGGCGGTCGAGCGCGTGCTGAAGGTGAGCCACCCCCTGAGCGGCGGTCTCGCAGGGGTCTACGGGACGATCTTCACGGGGATGGCGGAGGGCGGGGCGGATCTGCGGAACGTCACCATCTTCGCCGACCACCAGGTCGATCGCTCCCCCTGCGGGACCGGCACGGCGGCGGTCATGGCGGTGCTCGACGCGATGGGGCTCCTGGACGCGCAACGCCCGTTCGTGCACGAGAGCCTGGCCGGCACCCTGTTCCGGGGGCGCCTGCTGCGCCGCACGACGGTCGGCGACCACGAGGCGATCGTCCCGGAGATCGAGGGCTCGGCCTGGATCACCGGCGAGCACACCTTCCTGATAGACGACGCCGACCCCCTCCGGAACGGGTTCCTGCTGTAACCGTCGCGCGGTTTCCCGCACCGCGGTGCGGGCCACCTGGACCCGACGCGGATGAACGGGACGCGCTCCGTGAGGGACGCCGAACCGAGCGCGCGGCCATCTCTGCCCGCCAATCGTCGCCGGGCGAGCTTGCGGTCGCCTTGGAAGTTCACTGGCGCGAAACTTCTGCGCCGCGAGAATGGCCGGCCGGCCGACCCTCCAGGAGCCCGCGCCGTTCTACGTTGAAGACTCCTGGCGCCGCAGGCCGCGGGCGGCGGCGAGAAAACGGTCGAGCCGCCGCCGCTGCTCGCCCAGGATCGGATGCGACCAGGTGGCGGCGAGCATCCCGTACACGCTCTGCTGATACCAGACCATCTCGTCGATGCCCGTCGTGAAGGCATCGATGAAGGCGGGGCCGCGGGTCTCGATCCCGGCGACGAGGCTCGACAGGTTGTGGATCTTGTCGGCCGAGGCCACGGCGCGGGCGGCGAGCCGCGGGCTCGCCCGCAGGCGCTCGATGTACGCCTCCTTGCGCGCACGCCACGGCCGGGTCCGGGGCGGCTCGGTGACGTCCTCGACGACGGCCAGCACGTGATCGCCGAAACGGCGGCGGATGACCTCCGGATCGAGAGGGGTGTCCTCGAGCGTGTCGTGCAGGACGGCGGCGATGACGGTGTCCTCGTCGAACCCGAACTCTCCCGCGATCAGCGCGACCGAGAGCACGTGGGTCGCCTCGAACCCGCGCCCCGCCTTGCGGCGAGCGAGGCCGTGGGCCTCGAGCATCGTGGTGATGGCCGACTCGATGCGTGGCGAGTGCATGCGGACAGCGGCGGTCCAGAACGCCGGCGGCTCGGCCGACGAGGCGAGCCCGCGGCCTGCGCCGCGCGTCGGGGAGCAGGCTCCCGAGAAGGCCGGTCCATGCGGTGCGGGCGCGGATTCCGCGCCCGCGAGACTTCCAACGCGACCGTCAGGCCGCGCCGTCACCCCGAACCCGGGTCAGTCGCCCGGCGCGATGTAGCTCCGGCGGGCGCGGGCGGTCGTGCCCCGCCGCCTGACCCGGACGTCGAGCTCGTGCACCTGGCCGTCACGGGTCGGGGGCACGAACCCCAGGACGTACTGGCTGTGCAGCTCCTGGGCGACCCGCGTGAACGTCGGCCCGAGGTCGTCGGTGTCCTCCAGCTCGAAGTACCCGCCACCGGTCTCCTCCGCGAACGTGCGGAGACGGCGGTCGGGCCGGCTGCGCACCCGCCGCACGCCGTTGAAGTAGTCGCTCTCGAGGCCGATGGTGTAGATCATCACCTCTTCGAGCCGGGCCATCTCGAGCACCTCGCGCCAGCCGATGTCGTTCTGGGTGTCCTCGCCGTCGGTGAAGACCAGCACGACCTTGCGGCCCTCGATGCCGCTGAGCTCGCGGATGCTCGCCGCGACCGCGTCGTAGAGGCGGGTCGGGTTGCCGAACTGCAGCCGGTCGAGCTCGCGGATCAGCGCGTCGCGGTCCCCGATGAAGTCCGACTCCGGCAGGATCTGGATCTTGTCGTTGAACGCCCCGACCTTGGCCCGGTCGTCGGGGAGCATCCGGATGATGAACTGCTCGGCCCCGGCCATCAGCAGGTCGAGGCTCGGGGTCATGCTGGCGCTCGTGTCCAGCATGACGACGACGGTGATCGGCCGGACCTCGTTCTCGAAGAGGACGATCTCCTGAACGTCTCCCTCGTCGAAGACCACGAACTCGTCCTGGAGCAGATCGGGAACGAGGCGTCCGTTCCGGTCCGTCGCGGTGACGTAGAGGTCGACCAGCTCGGTGCCCGCCCGGAAAATGGGAACATCGTCCTGCGCGGCAACCGGCACCGCACCGAGGAGGGCCGCGAGAGTCAGCGCCGACGAGGTTCGTGCAACCATGAGGGCGAGCTTACAACCTATCTCGGAATCGCACAAACCGAGGCGGGACCGGCACGGCCCCGCCATCCGGAACCCGCGGGCATGCGCGCCCCCGGCCAATCGTCGCCTTCGGTTCTGCTTCCCTCCAGGAGTCCGCGCCGATCCACGGCGCAGACTATGCCAGCCGCAGGCCGGGCACGTCGCCGAAGTCGTCGGGGTTCAGCGTCCAGAGCGATGCATCGCCGACGAGGGCGCAGGCGGCGATCGCAAGATCGAGATCGCGGCCGCGGGGACGGGGCAGCCGCGCATGCAGCGCGGCGGCCTGCGCCGCCGCCTCGGCGTCGAACGGCACCGCCCGGTCGCGCGGAAACAGATCCTCCTGCGCACGAAGCTCGGTGACCGTCCGCGGTCCCCGCAACCACTCGTACAGGACGATCGTCGACAGGCGCACCCGATGGCCCTCGTCGATCAGGACCCGCAGTCGATCGAACGCGTCGCGGCGGCCGGCCAGCGCGCCCACCAGGGCCGACGTGTCAAGATGGATCGTCATGGGCGGAACGGCGCAGCGATGACTCGCGGCGGGACCGGCGTATCTCCCGGATCTCGGCCGCGACGCTCTCCCGCGAGCGCGTCACCGGCTCGTCGCGCAGGCGGTCGAGCACCTCGAGCATGCGCAGGCGCTCGGCCTCGCTCAACCGGTCGGTCCGCGCGTCGTACTCGGCGACCGCCTCGCGGACGACGAGGCTCTGCGGCTTCCCGAGACGCTCGGCCGCGCGGCGAATGCGGCGCACGGTCGCGTCATCGAGCGAGTAGGTGACCTTGACCATACCGTGGCAATACTGCCATATCTCCGCGTCGGGCGGCGGCGGGTGCCGCCGGTTCCGCTCTCGCCGCCGCGCTCGGAGCGGGGGGCGCAATTGACCGGAAGGGGCGGCGGTTGGACAATCCCGGCGACCGGAGGCGGCGAATGAACGACGGAACGACAAGAAACAGGCCGGCGGCAGCGCCGGGCGTGGCGCCGGCCGGGCCGGGGGGCGGCGGCGTCCGCGCCCGGCTCGAGGCCCTGCTCGACGAGCGCATCCTCGTCATGGACGGAGCGATGGGCACCATGATCCAGCGCCACGGCCTCGACGAGGCGGCCTTCCGCGGCGACCGGTTCGCCGGGCACGGGCACGACCTGCAGGGCAACAACGACCTGCTGGTGCTGACCCGGCCCGACGTCATCGGCGGCATCCACCACGCCTATCTCGAAGCGGGCAGCGACATCGTCGAGACCAACACGTTCAGCAGCACCGCCGTCGCCCAGTCCGACTACGGGCTCGCGGGGCTGGCCTACGAGCTGAACGTCGAGGCGGCCCGTCTGGCGAGGGCGGCGGCCGACGAGTGGACCCGGCGGACCCCGGACCGGCCGAGGTTCGTGGCCGGGGCCATCGGACCGACGAACCGCACGCTGTCGATCTCGCCCGACGTCAACGACCCGGGCCTGCGGGCGAGCACGTTCGACGCCATGCGGGACGCCTACGTCGAGCAGGCGCGCGGACTCCTCGACGGGGGCTGCGATCTCCTCCTGGTCGAGACGATATTCGACACCCTCAACGCGAAGGCGGCCCTCGTGGCCATCCAGGACGCGTTCGACGCGCGGGGGGCGGCCGTGCCCCTGATGATCTCGGTGACCGTCACCGACCGCAGCGGGCGCACCCTCTCGGGGCAGACCATCGACGCCTTCCACGTCTCGATACGCCACGCCCGGCCGCTGAGCGTGGGCATCAACTGCGCCCTCGGCGCCCGCGACATGCGGCCGTACCTGGCGGAGCTGGCCGCCATCGCCGAGTGCCGGGTGAGCTGCTACCCGAACGCCGGGCTGCCCAACGCCTTCGGCGAGTACGACGAGACGCCGGACGAGACGGCGGGGCTGCTCGGGGAGTTCGCGGAGAGCGGGTTGGTGAACATCCTCGGCGGTTGCTGCGGCACCACCCCGGAGCACATCGCGGCCATCTCCCGCGCCGTCGACGGACTGCCGCCGCGCGCGGTCCCCGCCGGCGAGGCGGGAACGAGTCGGTTCAGCGGGCTCGAGACCCTCACCGTGCGCGACGACGGCACGTTCCTGATGGTGGGCGAGCGCACCAACGTCACCGGGTCGGCCCGCTTCGCCCGCCTCGTCAAGTCCGGCGACCTCGCCGCCGCCACCGACGTCGCCCTCGACCAGGTGCGGGGCGGGGCGAACCTCATCGACGTCAACATGGACGAGGCGCTGCTCGACTCCGAGGAGACGATGACGCGGTTCCTCAACCTCGTCGCCACCGAGCCCGAGATCGCCCGGGTGCCGGTGATGATCGACAGCTCGAAGTGGTCGGTCATCGAGGCGGGGCTGAAGTGCGTGCAGGGCAAGCCGGTCGTGAACTCGATCAGCCTCAAGGAGGGCGAGGACGACTTCCTCGACAAGGCCCGCACCCTCCGGCGCTACGGCGCGGCGGCGGTGGTGATGGCCTTCGACGAGACCGGTCAGGCGGACACGACCGCGCGCAAGGTGGAGATCTGCCGGCGGGCGTACCGGCTGCTCACCGAGGAGGCCGGGTTCGACCCGGGCGACATCGTCTTCGACCCGAACATCCTCGCGGTGGCGACGGGACTCGAGGAGCACAACGATTACGCGGTCAACTTCATGGAGGCGACGCGGACGATCAAGGAGACCTGCCCCGGCGCCCTCGTCAGCGGCGGCGTCAGCAACCTCTCGTTCTCGTTCCGCGGCAACAACCCCGTGCGCGAGGCGATGCACTCGGCGTTCCTGTTCCACGCCATCGCCGCCGGCATGGACATGGGCATCGTCAACGCCGGCCAGCTCGTCGTCTACGAGGACATCGAGCCCGAGCTGCTGACCCACGTCGAGGACATCATCTTCAATCGCCGCCCCGACGCCACCGAGCGGATGGTGCGGTTCGCGGAGACCGTCAAGGGAAGCGGCACGACCCGCACCGAAGACCTCGCCTGGCGGGAAGGGACGGTGAGCGAGCGGCTCTCCCACGCCCTCGTGCACGGCATCGCGGACCACGTCGAGGCCGACGCGGAAGAAGCGCGGCAGGCGCTGGCCCGGCCCCTCGACGTCATCGAGGGGCCGCTGATGGACGGCATGAAGGTGGTCGGCGACCTCTTCGGCGCCGGCAAGATGTTCCTGCCCCAGGTGGTCAAGAGCGCCCGGGTCATGAAGAAGGCGGTCGCGTACCTCGAGCCGTTCATGGAGAAGGAGCGCCTGGCGACCGGCGCCGCGGCCGCCTCGAAGGGCAAGGTCGTGCTGGCCACCGTCAAGGGCGACGTGCACGACATCGGCAAGAACATCGTGGCGGTGGTGCTGCGGTGCAACGGCTACGACGTGGTCGACCTCGGGGTGATGGCGCACTGCGACACCATCCTGCAGACCGCGGCGGAGGAGAACGCCGACATCGTGGGCCTGAGCGGGCTCATCACGCCGTCGCTCGACGAGATGGTGTTCGTGGCGAAGGAGATGCAGCAGCGCGGGCTGGAGCGGCCGCTCCTGATCGGCGGGGCGACCACCAGCCGCCAGCACACCGCGGTGAAGATCGCCCCCGCCTACGACCGGAGCACCGTGCACGTGGCCGACGCCTCGCGGGTCATCGACGTGGTGTCCGGCCTGCTCAACCCGGCGCGGCGGGACGAGCTCGACCGGGCCAACCGGGCGGATCAGGCCACCCTGCGGAAGCAGTACGCGGCACGGCGGGACAAGCCGCTGCGGCCCTACCCCGAGGCGTGCGCAGGCCGGTTCCGCGACGACTGGGCGGCGGCCGACCTGCCCACGCCGGCGTTCCTCGGGCCGCGGCGGCTCGACCCGATTCCCCTCGCCGAGGTGACGCCGTTCATCGACTGGACGTTCTTCTTCGCGGCGTGGGAGATCAAGGGGCGCTTCCCCGCCGTGCTCGACCACCCCGCCTACGGCGAGCAGGCGCGGGCGCTGCACGCCGACGGGACCGCGCTGCTGCAGCGTATCGTCGACGAGCAACGCCTGACCGTCCGCGCCGTGTTCGGCTTCTGGCCCGCCCTGAGCGACGGCGACGACATCGTCCTCTTCGAACCGGACGCGACCGACGGCGACGGCGCCGAGCCGTTGCGCCTGCCGCCGCCGGGCGACGGCGTGGACGAGCGGGCGGGCGACGCGCCTGCCGCCGGGGCCGAGCGCCTGCGCCTGCCCATGCTCCGCCAGCAGGAGCCCCAGCCCGAGGGCCGGGCCCACCGCTCGCTCGCCGACTTCGTGGCCCCGCGCGGCAGCGGGCGGCTCGACCACGTCGGGGCGTTCGCGGTCACCGCGGGCCTCGGGGTCGACGCCCTCGCGGCCGAGTACGAGCGCGACCACGACGACTACCACGCCATCATGGTCCAGGCCCTTGCCGACCGCCTCGCGGAAGCCGCGGCCGAGTACCTGCACGCCGAGGCCCGCCGCCGGTGGGGCTACGGCGCGGGCGAGCGGCTGACCCGCGAGGACCTGCTCCGCGAACGGTACCGCGGCATCCGCCCCGCCTTCGGGTACCCGGCGTGCCCCGACCACAGCGGCAAGCTCGCGCTGTGGGACCTCCTCGAGCCCGGCGCCATCGGCATGGGCCTGACCGAGAGCGCGGCGATGACCCCGGCGGCCAGCGTCAGCGGCCTCTACCTCGCCCACCCCGACGCGCACTACTTCTCGGTCGGCCGCATCGGCCCCGACCAGGTGGAGGACTACGCCCGCCGCAAGGGGATGACCATCGCCGAGGCCGAGCGCTGGCTGCGGCCGTTGCTGGGGTAGGCGCGGGGAATCGGGTCGGAACCAGCACAACCGCGCGACCCGGCGGTCGTCGGAAGCCTTGCCGGCGCGAAACTCCTGCGGCACAATCGCCGGCCGGCCCGGGTTCAGGATGACGCGCGGTCCCGTTCTTCCTGCCGTCCACGCAGGAACGCGACGTCCGTGCCGAGCAGCGCAACGCAATCGCCGGCCGGCCCGGGTTCAGGATGACGCGCGGTCCCGTTCTTCCTGCCGTCCACGCAGGAACGCGACGTCCGTGCCGAGCAGCGCAACGTCTCTGCCGAGCTGTTCGACCTTCTCGTCGAGCCTGCCGACCTTCTCGTCGAGCCTGCCGACCTCTTGAGAGACGCTCTCCAACTTGTCGTCCAGATGCCTGATGTGGGCATCCATGGCGTCCAGCTTGGGGCTGATGAAGCTCTCGATCGAGCGCTGGAGCTCGGTCCGCGCCGCACGTGCATCCTGACGCGCTGCGAAGAACACGCCGGCAATGGTCGCGGCCGCCGCAATGGCGGCGGCAACCGCCTGCAACCAGATTGCGCCCACTGTGAGAAACATATCACAGGCGATGCACCCTTCGGACAAGACGCCAACCGGCTCCCGATTGGCCGCGCGGCCGGATCACGCGCCGCGCAAGTCCGGCGGGCGCCGGGACGCGGTCAGCTCGTCCAGCTCGTCGAACGAGCGGGGCCGGTCGCGGCCGAGCAGCCGCGACAGCGACCGGTCGGCAAGCAGCCGGCCGGCTGGCGGGAAGCGGAGCCGCCCGGCGCACGATTCCCAGGGCGGCATCAGCGCGGCCGGGCGCGGTCCGCCGCCGACTTCGAGTAGAGCCGAAGCTCGCCGGCCTTGAGTCTCACCCGCAGGTCGTGCTCCCCGTCGCCGCGCCAGTCGAGCGATCGAAAGAGCCCTCCCGTCCTCCTCCGGAAGGGCTCGGCCCGCAGCTCGCCGGCCCAGACCGAGGCCCGGACCCGCCGGTAGGTTTCGGGATTCCCGACGTCGACGCGGACCTCTCCCGCGTGGAGACGGATGTCCTTGTCGCCGACGACGTCCTCGATGGACAGCTCGCCGGCCGACAGCCGAAGGTGGAGGTCCGATCGCGCCGGCACCTCGATGACGGCGTGAAACTCGTTGGCGGGACCGTCCATGACGATCGTCGCCTCCGCGCCGTCCACGTCGGCGTACGCCTCGACCTCGGAGAGCTGGCTCTGCCGCCGGACGCTCCACCGCAGTCGGATCCGATCGTCCCGTCCCGCCGAGATCCGGTACCCGCCCGCCGACAGCTCCAGCGAGATCGTCCCGTTCGCGGCAAACGGCGTGTCGAGGGCGTCCGATGGCCGCGACGGCGCATCGGACTGGGCGGCGGGGGCGGCCACGAGGGGGCCGCTCACCGCGAGCGCGAGGGTGGAAAGCAGCAGGCGCATGACGTGATCTCCAGGCAGGCTGGCAACCTCCCCCGGCGCCGGTGGTGGGCGCTCCGTCTCTGCCTGACGGTCCGCCGGGTGGTTGCATGCGTGCTGCTGAAGTGGACGGAATGGCCGGGGCGTCGGTTCCCCCACGCGGGTCCCCATCCTGCGCGGCCGCGCGGGCGAGCCGGCTACATGGCACGGGGCGACAGCGGCGGAGTACCCGTCCCGTGCGGGCGGGCCGGGAGCCTGTTGCGGGCCCTCGCCCCGCCAGAACCCAAGCCCCGTCCCGCGCGGGGAACCGAATACACGGCACGCATGGACAGCGGCAGAGTACGCGTCCTGCGGGGGCGCGCTGGCCGGCGCGATCTGCCGGCGACCGTGGGGGCGGGTCGCTCCTCGACGCCCGGGTCAGGGGGCGCCCGGCCGAGACGGGCGCCGGGACGCGGTCAGCTCGTCCAGCTCGTCGAGCGAGCGGGGCCAGTCGCGGCCGAGGAGCCGCGACAGAGACCGGTCGGCGAGCAGCCGGCCGCCGGTCTGGCAGCGCGGGCAATAGTTGGCCTCGTTGCTGGCGTAGACGATGCGCTGGACCGGCGCCCCGCACGCGGGGCATGGCCGGCCGTAGCGGCCGTGCACGGCCATGTCCTCGTGGAACGCCGTGACCTTCTCGGGAAAGCGGTTGCCCGTCTCGCGCCGCAGACGCTCCGTCCATCCCGCGAGGGTCTCGCGCGCCGCCTCGAACAACCGCTCGATCTCGGCGTCGGTGAGCCGCCGGGTCCACTTCAGGGGCGAGAGCCGGGCCGCGTGCAGGATCTCGTCGGAGTAGGCGTTGCCGATGCCCGAGAACAGCCTCGGGTCGGTCAGGGCCCGCTTGACGGTGTGGTTCTCGCCGGTCAGCCTCGCCCGGAACGCGGCAGCGTCCGCCTCGAGCACCTCCAGCCCGCCGGGGTCGTGCCGGCGCAGCGCGGCGGCGTCGCCGGCCACGTGCAGCGACGCGCGCCTGGTGCTGCCCTCCTCGGTGAACAGCACCGTGCCGCCCGTGAAGTCGAACGCGGCGAGGCCCCGGCGCCTCGGAATGGGGGCGCCGGGCGGCCGCCAGCGCAGCCGGCCGGCGATCATCAGGTGGATGACCAGCGACAGGCCGCCGTCGAGGCCGATGACGATGCGCTTGCCGAGCCGGTCCACCGACCGAACGGGGCGGGACTCGGCCGCTTCGAGAGGGGGGTCTACCGATCGCAGCACGAACGGGCTGCCGAGCCGGACGCGGCGCAGGAGCTCGCCGACGATGCGGGTCCGCAGATGCTCCACGTACACCGTGACGTCGGGCAGCTCGGGCATGGTCGGGCGGCCGCCGGGATCCGGTGGCGAGAGTCTCCGCTGCATTCTACGGCGATGCATCCCGCGCCTCGGGCGCCTCGACCGTGAGGTGGGCAGCTCGGGCATGGGTCGGACCACCGCCGCCGGGAGCCGGTGGCGAGAGTCTCCGCTGCATTCTACGGCGGTGCATCCCGCCTACGGCGGTGCATCCCGCGCCTCGGGCGCCGCGACCGTGAGGTCGGGCAGCTCGGGCATCGGTCGGGCGGCCGCCGCCGGGAGCCGGTGGCGAGAGTCTCCGCTACATTACTACCGGCGGCGCATTCCGCGCCCCCGGGCGCCTCGCCGGCGCGCGTCGGGCTCGTCGCAACGTGCAGTTTCGCCAAGGGCCCACGGGGCGTGGATGTATGATCACGGATTCGCCGCCGATGGAGTATCACATCAGACAGTACGGGCTGCAGCAGGGCGCGCTGGAGATTCAGTACATCGAGGAGTTCTTCGGCGAGTTCCCGCGCCGCAAGACCTCGTCCGAGGTGGTGGCGAGGCTGGGCAGCCGCGACCACCAGATCGTCATGGCGGAGGCGGCGCTGCCCGACGATCCCGGCACGGTGGTGCCGGTGGCGTTCAAGGTGTCGCACGAGCTGCGCCGCCGCGAGACCGACGCCAAGCTCGCCGACCTCGTGGACCGGCTCGCCGACTGCGTCCGCTTCGACGACCGCAAGATTCTGTACAGCTGGATCGGGGGCACCCGCCGCGACTGGCGGGGCCAGGGGTTCTTCCGGGCCCTGACCGAGCAGCAGGAATCGTGGGCCCTCGACAACGGCTTCGACGAGGTCGTCGTCAAGACCAAGAACCGCTTCTACGCCATGCGCAGCACCCTCGACCACCTCGCGTTCGACGTCATCAAGCTCGAGGCCCACCCGGACGACCCGGGCGCGTCGAAGGTGTACCTGAGCAAGCGCCTCGGCCGCGAGGTCGTCGACCGTCACCGCAGCACCCGCGCCGTCGTCAACGTCGGCTAGAAGTCTTGGCGGGCCAGTCTCGCCGCCCCCCGGCGCGGGCCGTCCGAGCAGGAGACAATCGGGGACCGCAGGTTGGTTCTCAGGCGGAGTCCGACGCCGGCGCGGCCTTCGCCGCGGGGCCCGCACCCGGCGCGACGTCCGCAGCGCATCCGACGACGCAATCGCCACGTATCGATCGATGAGCCGCCCCCCCACCGTCGCCCTCGTCGCCGCGTTCGCCGCCGTCTACGTCATCTGGGGGTCGACGTATCTCGCCATCCGCTGGGGGGTGGCCGAGATCCCGCCGTTCTTCATGGCCGCCGTGCGCTTCGTCGCGGCCGGCCTCGTGTTCGCGGCCTGGGGCCTGCGCCGGGGGGCGGCGCGGCCCACCGCCCGCGACTGGGCGATGACCGGCCTCGTCGGGGCGCTGATGGCAGCGGGCGGGAACGGCGGGGTCAGCTGGGCGCTGCAGCGCGTGCCCTCGGGCCTCGGCGCCCTCCTCGTCTCGATGGTACCGTTCTGGGTGGCTCTCGGCGACTGGTGGCGGCCCGGCGGCGAGCGCCCCTCCGGCCGCGTGGTCGTGGGGCTGGTGCTGGGGTTCTCGGGGATCGCCCTGCTCGTCAATCCGGCCGAGGCGGCGGGCGCGAGCGGCCTCGACCCCGTCGGCGCCGGCGCCATCGTCCTCGCGAGCCTGCTGTGGGCGACGGGCTCGATCTGCTCGCGCCACGTCCCCCAGCCCCACTCGCAGGCGCTCTCGTCGGGCATGCAGATGCTCGGCGGCGGCGCGGTGCTGCTGGCCCTGTCGGCGGCGGCCGGCGAACTGCGGGGGTTCGACTGGGGCGCCGTCTCTCCCGGGGCGTTCGGCGCCTGGGCCTACGTCGCGGCCTTCGGCTCGGTGGCCTACGGCTGCTACCTCTGGCTGCTCAAGGCGTCGGTCCCCGCCAAGGCCGCCACCTACGCCTACGTGAACCCGGTCATCGCCCTGGTGCTGGGGTACTTCCTCGCCGGCGAGGCCCTCTCCGCCTGGTCGCTGGGTTGCTCGGCCGTCGTGGTCGTCGGGGTCCTGCTCGTGGTGTCGAAGTAGCAGCGGACGCTACCGCGCCAGCTCCGTCCGGCGGAAGCAGTCGACCAGGTGGTCGTTCACCAGGCCCGTCGCCTGCATGAACGCGTAGCAGATGGTGGGGCCGACGAAGCGGAACCCGCGGCGCTTCAGGTCGTGGCTCAGTGCGCACGACTCGGGCGTCTCGGCCGGGACCTCGGCCATCGTGCGCCACCGGTTCTGCCGGGGGCGCCCGTCCACGAAGCGCCAGACGTAGCGGTCGAAGCTGCCGTGCTCTTCCTGCACCCGGAGGAAGGCGCGGGCGTTGCCGACGGCCGACCCGACCTTGAGCCGGTTGCGGACGATGGCGGGGTTCCCGAGCAGGGCGTCGACCCGCCGGTCGTCGTAACGAGCCACCGCGGCGGGGTCGAAGCCGTCGAACGCGTCCCGATAACCCTCGCGCTTGCGCAGGATCGTGATCCACGCGAGGCCGGCCTGGGCCCCTTCCAGGACCAGCATCTCGAAGAAGTGCCGGTCGTCGTGGACGGGGACGCCCCACTCCTCGTCGTGATAGCGCAGATAGAGCGGATCGGGGCCGGCCCAGGGGCACCGGGTGGTCATTCGGCGTTCGCGAGGCGGTCGCGGGCCTGCTCGACGTCGCGGTGGAAGACGAAGAGAGCGTCGGCCGTCTCCTGCTCGTCGGTGAAGTTGTACGTGCGCCCGCCGCGCCGCTTCACGGTCAGCGTGTGCTCGAGATAGTCGACGGCGTGCTCCTCGAGCTCGGCGAACGGGATGGAGAACGCGTCGTCGCCGTCGGTCTCGTAGTGGAGGCCGGCGAGGTCGGCCCGCAGCGTTCCGCTGCACGACCCGAACCGGTGCCGGTGGACGACCTCGACCCGGGCGTCGAGCCGGACCTGGCGGAACCGCACGTCGACCGAGACCGGCTCGTCGCCGAGCTCGATGTCCCGGGCGAAGCCCTCGTAGCCCTCCGCCGACACGTTGAGCCGGTGGCGCCCCGGCTCGAGCTCGACCGCCTCGAACGGCGTCGTCCCCAGGAACCGCCGGTTCAGGAAGACCGACGCGCCGGGCACGTCGCTCGACACCACGAGCAGCGGCTCGAGCCGCGACGCCGGCGGCGGCGGGGCCGGTTCAGGCTCGGGCGCCGGCTCGGGCTCCGGCGCCGCCTCGGCGAGGACCGGCTCGGGCTCGGGTTCCGGCTCGCGGGGGGCCCGCCGCCGCGGCGGGTCGGCCGCGGTGGAGGGGGCGCTGTCCTCGAAGAACGTCGGGAGCTCGGGCAGCCAGTCGGGCGGCGACGTCCACAGGTAGTAGCCGCCGCCGGCCGCGATGGCGAGGAGGCCAATCAGCAGGAAGCGCCCCTTGCGCGAGGGGGCCTCGGTCTCAGGTTCGTGCAGCAGTGACATCCGATTCATCGTATCCGAGGTGGCCCGAAATCCGGTACATTGCGGCCGTGACCCGCGCACGAACCCTCGATCGTCGGTACGATGGACACGCCCTGGCCGCGGCCCTGCTCACCCTCGCCGTCACCCTCGCCGCCGCCGCGACGGCCACCGCCCAGTCCCTCGCGACGGTGCAGGGCTTCGTGAGCGACGACACCGGGGCGAGCCTGCCGGGGGCGACGGTCGAGCTCGTGGACGTCGAGCGCGGCCAGAGCCGCACGGCGGTGACGAACCAGGGCGGCTTCTTCGCCCTCCGCGCCGTGCCCAGCGGCGAGTACGACCTCGTGGCGTCGCTGGCCGGCTTCCGCACCGCCCGGCGCGAGAACGTCCGGCTGCTGGTCGGGCAGAGCCTCGAGGTGGACCTGCGGCTCGGCCTCGCCGCGCTCGAAGAGACCGTCCTCGTCACCGGGCAGGCGCCGCTGCTCGAAACGGGGCGGACGGGGGCGGCGGGATACGTGAGCGAGGACGAGATCGCCAATCTGCCCATCTCGGGCCGCGACTTCGTGCGGTTCGCCCTGCTGAAACCGACGGTGCAGGTGGACGCGAGCGGCCGGCTCTCGCTGAGCGGCCAGCGCGCCGTGAACTCGGGGCTCACCATCGACGGGGCCGACGCGAAGAGCGCGTTCTTCGGCTTCGGGCGGGGCGGGCTGGCGCGGGAGGGCGGAGGCGCGCTGGTCGCGCAGGAGTCCGTGCAGGAGTTCCAGGTGGTCACGAGCGGGTACTCGGCCGAGGCCGGCCGCTCCGGCGGCGGGGCCATGAACGTGGTCACCAAGAGCGGCACCAACGACCTCGCCGGCTCCGGCGTCTTCTTCCTGCGCGACGACGCGATGTCGGCCCGACTGCCGCGGTCGCCGCTCGACGCCGCGCGCGGCATAGCCGCGAACGACGCGCGGTACGAGGTGGACGAGTTCCGCCGCTACAACTGGGGCGGGGCGCTCGGCGGGCCGATCCGGCGCGACCGCACCCACTTCTTCGTCTCCTACGACCAGACCGCCCAGGGCCAGCCGTTCCTTCGGGACATTCGCGGGCGCGGGCAGTACGACGCGGTCCTCGCGGCCTTTCCGGAGCTCGTGGCCGGATACCGGCCGAACGACGACGGCGTCGCGGCCGCCGACCCCGAGCGCGGCCGCACCGCGAGCGGGCGGTTCCTCCGCGAGACCGACAACCTGATCCTGTTCGGCAAGCTGAACCACCGCGCGAGCGACCGGCATGCCCTGACCCTGCGCTACAACCTCACGGACTACTCGCGGGTGTCCGACTTCGTCGGGGAAGAGTCGCGGCGCTTCGTCGAGAGCCACTCCACGGTGGGCTCGGTCGTCTCCGTCGTCGGCGAGAGCGGGGTCAACGAGCTGCGCGTCCAGTACGCCTACGACGACTTCGACCGCCGCTCGCACCTGCCCGGGAGCGCGCTGCAGGCCCACTTCCGCATCTACAACCCGTCGTTCGGCTCGTTCGGCAAGCCCTGGTGGCTGCCCGTCACCAACGACGAGCGGAAGCTCGAGATCCAGGAGCGGTTCTCGTTCCTCTCGGGCAACCACGAGCTCCGAGCCGGGTTCACCCTGAGCCACGACCACCTGAGCGAGTTCTTCGTGGGCAACGCCGACGGGGCCTACGACTTCGACACCCTCGAGGACTTCGCGGCCGGCAGCCCCGCCCGCGCCGTCATCCTCTTCGGGAGCCTGGAGGACCCCAACTTCGTGGTCTCGCAGCAGATTCTCGGCGCCTGGGTCCAGGACTCGTGGAGCCCGAACCGGCGCCTCACCCTGCAGGTCGGCGCCCGCTGGGACGGCACCCTCAACCCGGGCGAGATCGAGCACGTGCTGCCCGAGGGGCGGCGCATCCCCGACGACCTCGACAACTTCTCGCCCCGCGCCGGGCTCGTCTGGTCGCCCGATCCGGGGAGCGTCGTCCGCGCCGCCGGCGGGGTCTTCCACGCCCGCACCCCGACGCTGCTCTTCTCCACCGCCCACACCGACACCGGCGTCCATCCGCGCCTCGGGAACGCCATCGTGTCGCCGGGAGAGGCGGGCTTCGTGCCGCTCGGCGCCCCCATCGACAACGACAGCCCGCCGGCCGGCCTGATCCCCGCCCTCAGCCACTTCGACCCCGGCTACGAGGACCCCCGGACCGTCCGCTACAACCTGGGCTACGAGCGCGAGCTCGGCCGCGACCTCGCGGCCTCCATCGACCTGCTGCACGCGCGGAGCGACTCGCTCATGTCGAACTTCGACGCCAACGTCCCGGCCCCGGCTCGCGACGCCTTCGGCCGCCCGGTGTATTCGGGACAACGGATCGACCCCGCCTACGGGCCCATCCTGGTGCGCGCCTCGCCGGCCCGATCCGACTATCTCGCGCTGACCGCCGCCCTGCACCGGCGCTTCCGCGGCGGGGTGCAGTTCCAGGCCCACTACACCTGGTCGCGCGACCGCTCGAACGACGACAACGAGCGCTCGGGCAGCCTGAGCCTGACCGACCCCACGGACCCCGACTACGACTGGGGGCTCTCGATCCGCGACGTGCCCCACCGCTTCGTGGCGAGCGGCGTCTTCGCCCTGCCCTTCGACGTCAGCGCGAGCGGCATCTTCACCGCCCAGTCGGGCTCTCCCTACACCGCCCTCGACCCCGCGGTGGGCTTCCACGACCACCCCGGCTTCGCCGTCGGCCCCCACGGCGCCCAGGGCCGGGCGGTGGTGGACGGGCAGCTCACGCCGATGAACGGCGAGAGGAACGCCCCCTGGACCAACCTCGACCTGCGGCTGACCCGGCGCTTCCGCCTCGACGGAGCGCAGGTCGAGGCGCTCTTCGAGGTCTTCAACGTCCTCGACACCGGCGCCTTCCGGGTCGGGCACGCCGACCAGCAGGAGGTCTTCGAGAACGACGGCGTCACGCCGAACCCGGAGTTCGGCCTCGCCAGCCTCCTCGTCGGCGCGCCGCGCCAAGCCCAGCTCGGCCTGCGCGTCGTGTTCTAGCTGCGCCGTTCCAGGACGCAGACTCCCCGGTCCGGCGGCTCCGGCAGGAGGTCGGCTGAACTTGCGGGTTGATGGCCGCGGTTGCCGACACACGCCCCGGCGGCGCGGGACAGGACCTCCGAAACGTCATTCTGATGTGCGTGTTACATTACAATGAGGTATCCGGATCTGGCCAACCAGGATGAGAAGAGCAGTGACCGACAAGACCGTCGCAGTTGGGGGTGTCGCTCGACAGGCGCCAGGGATCGAGGGCGTCGACGTCTCCCCTGCCGCGTTCGTCGATCGTTCCGCCTTCATCGACGCCGCCCGCACGGGATTGTCGGGCGAGGTCGTGAAGCAGGCCATCGACGTCCTCGGGCACCGGGAGCTCATCGTCAGTCTGGTGGGGACCACCTCCGGCAATCTGCATCGCGTGTACCGTCGCAAGGCCCTCGGGCCGGCGCAGTCCGAGGTGCTTCTCGATACGCTGCGCGTCTTCTTTCGCGCCACCTCGGCGTTCGGGAACCTCGGCCGGGCGAGCGAGTGGCTGGATACGGCGCTGCCGGCCCTGGGCGGCCAGCGTCCCGTCGACCTGTGCGACACGTTCGAAGGGCGTCGCCTCGTGCAGGACGCCATCCAGAGGATCGAGCACGGCGAGTTCCCGTGATGCGTCTGTACCGGATCTGCCGTGCCGACCATCTCGAGGACCATCACGGGCGCGGGGTCAGCTACCGTCACGGCGGCTGCTGGAACGAGCCCGGTATCCCCGCGCTCTACTTCGCGGCGACGGCCGGCGTCGCGATGCTGGAGATGGCGAACTACCTGCCCTCGCCCCGTCTCGTGCCGTCCGGGTATCGGTTGGGCGTCTACGAGGTCGCCGGGCACCCGTCCATCGATCGCTGGTCTACCGAGGACATGCCGGCCGACTGGGATCGGTTTCCGTACCCCCGGTCCACGCAGCGGATGGGCTCGGAATGGTTGACGCTGGGGAGCGCGTCGCTGCTCGTGCTGCCGAGCGTCGCCGTGCCCGGCGGACTCGACGACATCGTCCTCGCCACGCCCGCCCGTCTCGATCCGGCGTCGATCCGCCTGAGCGCCGTGCACGAGAGGCTCTACAATCCGAGGGCGTTCGCGAGCACGCGCGGGAATTCGCGAGCACGCGCGGGAACGGATAACTGAGGGAGAGGAACGTGAGAAGACCAATTCTGGCGATAGGGCTGCTCGCGCTGGCGGCCGGCGCCGTCGGGGCGCAGCCGGCGCAAGAGCTGTTCGTGACCCCGCTCGGCCTCGACGAGATGCGGGACAAGCAGGCGGTGGTGGAGACGACGGCGGGGACGTTCGTCATCGACCTCCTGCCCGAGGCCGCCCCCAACCACGTGGGGCTGTTCCTGCAGACGGTCGAGGAGGGCACGTACAACGGCACCGCGTTCCACGCGATGGTGGCGCGCGGCATCGTGCAGGGCGGCGACCCGATATCCGCCGACCCCGCCCGCCGCGACGAGTACGGCCGAGGCGGCCTCGGCCTCGTGGCGTCCGAGCCGAGCGACGAGCGCCACACCCCGGGCACGGTGTCGTCGGTGGGGGTGCCGGGCAACCCCGCCAGCGAGGGGCTGCAGTTCCTGATCTGCGTCGTCGCCCAGCCCGGGCTCGACGGCGCTCACACCATCTGGGGGCGGGTGGCCGAAGGGCTGCCGGTGGTGACGCGCATCTCCGAGACGCCGGTCGACGCCCAGGGCAAGGCGACCGAGCGGATCGAGATAGTGTCGGTGTCGGTCCGCGACTGGCAGCCCCCGCCGCCGCCGCCGTTCACGACCGAGACCGTCGACGAGCTGGCCGCATACCGCGCGGTGCTGGAGACCAGCGCGGGGCCGATCACGCTGGAGCTGTTCCCGGACCGCGCGCCGGGGCACGTCCGCAACTTCCTGCGCCTGTCGCAGGCGGGGGTCTACGACGGCATGGCGTTCCACCGCGTCGCCCCCGGGTTCGTCATCCAGACCGGCTTCGTGCCGAGCCGCGGCACACCCTTGACCGAGGAGCAGCGGAGCCTCATCGCCAACCTCGAGCCCGAGTTCAGCGACACGCCGCACGTGAAGGGCATCGTGTCGATGGCGCGCGGCGACGACCCCGCGAGCGCCGACACGTCGTTCTTCATCGTGACCGGCCGCGCGGCCGAGCTCGACGGGGTCTACACCGTGTTCGGGCGGGTCGTCGACGGCATCGACGCGGTGGACCGCATCGAGGCGACGCCGGTCGACGGGGAGACCCCGCTCCAGCGCGTCGACCTGACCCGCGTGCGGCTCGAGCAGGTCGGGCAGCCCTGATCCACCGTCCGGACCCCGGCCAGGGCCGAACGGGCCGGAGCGGCACGGCGACGAGGGCGGCACGGTGGCTGCGGCCACTCGGCGATGTGCGTGCCGCCCGCCGGCGTCCGTCAGGCACCGGGACCCCGGCGACGCGCGACCCTGCGACTGGGGCGTTCGACCCACGGCACCGGCTGGATTGCGGCGCAACGGGAACGGCAACGTCCGGTCATTTGCGACGCCTGACCCGCCCCCGTCACGTGCCCGGAGCAGATTCGCGGCCGGCCCGGTTGTGCCCGACTCGGCCCGGGTCCGCTACGCGCGCGCTTCCGGTTGCGGCTCGAGAAGGGCCGTCGCGATGCGGGCGTAGTGGCCTACGGCGGCCCGCAACTCGTCGATCTCCACGTACTCGTCGGCGGTGTGGGCCAGCAGCACCGAGCCCGGACCGAAGAGGAGCGGCCGTCCCCACGCCGAGAGGAACGGGATGTCGGTGGTGAACCGAAAGGCCGCGCTGTCGAACCCCGGCACCGTGACCAGCTCCACCGGCGGCACCTCGGCCACGTCCTCCAGCTCGACCCAGCGCTTCAGCGGCTCGAGGGCCGCCCGCACCTCCGCGGACGGGCCCACGGTGCGGAAGTTGACCTCGGCGCTCGCCACCGGCGGCACCACGTTCGGCGCGATCCCCCCGTCGAGCAGGGTCACCGTGTAGCTCGTGTCGCCGAGCTTCGGGCTGGCCGGCAGCGGCAGCGTGCGCAGGGCCACCAGGGCGTCGACCAGCTTCTCGATCGCCGACACCCCCTCCTCCGGATGCGAGGAGTGCGCGGTCTTCCCCGTCGCGGACAGCCGCACCCGACAGACCCCGCGGGTCGCGATGCCGAGGCGGCTGTCGGTGGGCTCGCCGTTCAGGAGGTAGCGCGAGCCGCGGGGGGTAAGGTTGGCGGCGTGCGCGCCGTGGCTGCCGCGCTCCTCCCCCACCACGAGCAGCAGCCCGACCCGGGTCTCCCCGGCCGCCCGCAGTTGCTCCAGCGCCCCGATCTGCGCCGCCGCAATGCCCTTCGCGTCGCAGGCCCCCCGCCCGTGCAGCCGCCCGTTCTCCTCGCGGCTCGGAAAGTGCGGCGGCACGCAGTCGAGATGGGTCGACAGCACCACGTCCGGCGGCCCGAGGGCGACCCAGAGGTTGATGCGGTCGCCCTCGACCGGCTGCTCCTCGACGTCGTACCCGCGCTCGCGCAGCCACCCCGCCAGCCACCGCGCCACCGGGCCCTCCCGGCCGGTCGTCGAGTCGAAGTCGATGAGCGACCGGGCCAGCACGACCACGTCGAAGGGGGGTTCCGTGGCGCCACCGTTGCTGGGCATCATCCATCTGCTCCGTGCTGTTGTCCGTGACCGGAGGTCCTGTTCCGTTGCCGGTCCTGCGAGGGCGAGGGTACCATGGAGGGCATGGCGCCGATGCCGTCGAAGACCGACGATGCGCGCATGGCCGCGATGCCGGCGGCGGCGCCCCTCCCGCGAAGAAGCTTCACCCGCGGGGACTACCACGCCATGGGGAAGGCGGGGATCCTCACCCCCGAGGACCGTGTCGAGCTTCTGGAAGGCGAGGTGATCGTCATGTCGCCGATCGGGACCCGCCATGCCGCCTGCGTCGATCGACTCACCAGGGCTTTCTATTCGGCGGGCCCGATCGCCGGCCGAGCGCTCGTGCGGGTCCAGAATCCGCTGGCCGTCTCCCACCGCTCCGAGCTCCAGCCCGACCTGATGCTGCTGGTCCAGCGAAACGACGACTATGCCTTCGAACACCCCGAACCAGCGGACGTGCTGCTGCTGGTGGAGGTCGCCGATTCGTCCCTCGACTACGACCGCCGTTCCAAGACGCCCGCCTACGCCCGGGCCGGCGTCAGCGAGGTATGGCTCGTCGATCTCGCGCACGACCGGATCGAAGCCTGCTCCGAGCCGACCCCCGACGGGTATCGCGTCACGCGGCGCCACGGCCTCGGCGAGTCTCTGTCACCCGCCGCGCTTCCCGACCTGACCCTGGAAATCGACCAGGTCATTCCGCCCCGGCGACCGGCAGACTGACCATCCACCCGCCCGCGGCGACCGCGACCGGGCGCGAGGCGATGCGGTACACTGCGTTCCCGCGCCGTGGTTCCACCGTGCCATGGTTGGCGGCAAGTGGTTGATTGCAAGACACTTATGCCCGGGCCGGCCTGCAGGCCATCCGCGACACGCGCAAGGGGCAGGCAGAGCTCTCGGAGGTGCTCGGCGAGCGGGTGCGCGAAGCGGTCGAGATCCGCGCGCGAGACCTGCTGTACGAGAGCGCCTGGTGGTCGCTGGTGGGTGAACTGCGCGGGGCCGATCACCTGAGCGACGACAGCTTCGGCCGGCTCCTCGACCGGTTGCACGCCCGCGACTTGCTCAGCGACGCCGATTATCGGCGTCGCAGGGGACGGGCCCTGCCGGCGAACCGGCGCCGACCTGCCCGTGCAACGGGTCGCCGAGACCGGGCCGCGTGGTCAGGCCGAGCTGTTTCCGACGCGCCGGCAGCGGAAGCTGTTTGAGTAGGGGAAACGAGGGCTGACCAGGAGGTCCGCCCAGGGCGCGGTACGAATACCGCTGGACGTCGCCGAGGACGGGAGGGTGAAAGCAATGAGTCATTCCGAATTGCTCAAGCGCATCACCGTGCGACCGGACGTCTTCGGTGGCAAGCCGATCGTCCGCGACATGCGGCTCTCGGTCGAGCTGATCCTGAGCCTGTTGGCGCAGGGCGCCACGCCGCAGGAGATCCTGGACGACTACCCGAGGCTCGAGGCGGACGACATCCGGGCGTGCATCGCCTTCGCTCATGCGGCGATAGCCGACGACACCCTGGCCGCCGTCTCGGTGGCGAGACGGTGAGTTCCTCGTCGACCACTGCGCGGGCCGACGGCTGGCCGAATGGCCGCGCGCCAAGGGTCACGACGTCTTCGACGCGGGAGAAGAATCCGATCCGGGCGATCGTACGCTGCTCGAACGCGCCGCCGCGGAGGGCAGGATTCTGGTCACGCTCGACCGCGACTTCGGCAGACTGGTGTACGTCGGCGGGGCAGTACCCGCAGGCTTGGTCCGGTTGCCCGATGTGCCCGTCCGCGCCCGCCTCGCCCTGATGGCCGAGGTGCTCCAGGAACATCGCGAAGCAGCTGGACCGGCAGGCGCTCGTCACCGTGCGTGGCGGGCGGATCCGGGTCACCGGCCCGCAACGGTGACCGCCCGGGACCCAACGCCGGACTGGACAGCGAAAACCGTCGTGCGGTTTCCGTGCGGCCCGCAGACATGGTGCGGTTCACAGAGGAATCGTCTCGACCCAGTATCGCTCCGCCTCCGCGAGGAGGTGCACCATTCCCGTGTCGAACGTGGCGAGCTGGCCGCCGTGTTGCGCGGCGAGTCCGAGCAGCACGGCATCGGTGATCTGGCGATAGCCCTGAATGCGCGAGAGGATTCCGCGCGGCAGCGCGGCGATGGAGTGCTCCATCGCCCAGAAGGCATGCGACTCCAGCCGCCGGAGGCGGTCCAGCAGAGAGATCGCGTCGAGGACCGTCACGGACTGTCCGACCGCCGACGGGTTGCATGACACGCGCACGAATCCGGCTTCCATCATCGGGCAGGTAGCCCACCCGTTCCCGCGGACCCCGGCGAACCAGGACTTCGCGGCGTGGTGGTGCACGTGGCTCGGCCACGTGAGCGCATGAGCACGTTGACGTCGAGCAATCGAGTCACGGGCACTCGTCGAGCGCCTTCTGCACGTCCTCGCTGGTGATCGGCGGTGCGTCGGGCGGCACCCGGAAGACCGGAACGCCGTCGTCTTCCTGGTCGGCTGTGCCGGTCCCCTTGAAGCCGCGCCGCGCCAGGTCCGAGACCGCGCTCCCGAGGCTGACGCCACGCCGAGCAGCCAGGGCCCGCGCGACGGCGAGCACGTCATCGTCGATGGTCAACGTGGTCCGCACAGCAGCATCGTAGCATCACGTCATACGCGTCCACGGGGTGGGCGGGAGAAGCGTGACGAATCGCCGCCGACACGAACGTCCTTCCGGGCTCCGACAGCCGACACGTCATCATTGCCCGTCGTCCGTCGAGCCGCCAAGCGGGGCACCGCGCAGGAAGTCCGTCAACGACTGGTGCCGCACGCCCTGAAGGTCAGCCGGCTGGTGCGGGTCGAGCGAGAGCAGCACCCGGGGGTAGGCGTCACGAACCCCGGCGAAGGCCGCGAGCTCGCGCTCGATGGTGGCGGGCGACTCGAGCAGGTAGGCGACCTGCACGTAGCGGCGGCCGGACCGTCGTTCCGCGACGAAGTCGATCTCGCGCGAGCCCGCCACGCCGACCGTCACCGTGTAGCCGCGGCGGCGCAGCTCCAGGAAGACCAGGTTCTCGAGGACGCCGCCGATGTCGCTCTCGCGGTAGCCGACGATCCCGTTGCGCAGGCCGATGTCGCCCAGGTAGTGCTTCCGGTTCACCTGCAGCAGCCTGCGGCCCTGCAGATCGAAGCGGGGAACGGCCGTCAGCAGGAACGCGTCGCCCAGGTGCGCGAGGTAGTTGAGCACCGTATCCACCGCGGTCTTTCTGCGCTGGCTCTTCAGGAAGTCGGCGATGCGCTTCGCCGACACCAGGCTGCCGACGCTGTCGACCGCGAACCGCATGATCGCCTCGAACAGGGCCACGTCGCGGATGCGGTGACGCCGAATCACGTCGCGGATCGCGATGGTGCTGACGATGTCCGCCAGCATCTGGTCGACCACCAGGTCGCTCAGGTCGGTGTGGAGCACTCCGGGCAGACCGCCGATGCGCAGGTAGAGACGGAACAGCTCGGCGTCGTCGGCCGCCGCGCCCGGACGCTGCCGGTACAGGTCGCCGAACTCGGCCAGCGTCAGCGGAAAGACCTGCAGCGTGACGTAGCGACCGGCGATCAGCGTCGCGAGCTCGGCCGACAGCAGCGTGGCGTCGGAGCCGGAGATGACGACCTCGGTGCCGTCCTCGCCGTTCAGCGAGGCGACGGCGCGCTCCCAGTCGGCGATCTGCTGCACCTCGTCGACAATCACCACCCGCGGCTCGCCCCGCCGCGTGGTCGACTCCACGTGGTCGATCAGATCGCGTGCGGTCCGTAGCGATTCGAACGCGAACGACTCCTTGTCCACGTAGACCACCTGCCGTTCGCCGCTAAGCGAGGCCGCGAACTGTCGCAAGAGAACGCTCTTGCCCGCCCGCCGGAGGCCGGTGACCGCGGTGATTGCAGGGGCGTCGAGGAACTGCCGGAGACGGTCCAGATAGTGCCGGCGCAGGAGCTCCATTTCGGACACAGGCGAACGAAATCGCGAACTGCCAGAAGATTTCTAGTATAGACGAAATCCTTCCGATGTACGTCGGCGGCCCCCCCTCTCGAGCAGGCAGTGTGGGTGGATCCGGATCGCATGAGCGGAAAGCCGTGCTTCCGCGGCAGCCGGCTTCCGGCGCAGCAGCTCTTCGACTGGCTTGCCGACGGCGTGTCCCTCGATGAGTTCGTCGAGGACTTCCGCATCGACCGGCGAGCTGCCGAGACCGTGCTGCGTGCGGCCGGCGTTGACTTCTGCGACAGAAGGGCGGCCCGATTGGCGGCGCAGACGCCGCGGGCATGAAGGTCCTGCCCGATGTGGGGATTTTCGCCCGGCTGATCTACAGGATGCTTCTCGACGGAGCGCAGGTCGACCCTACCGCAGCCAGGCCTCCAGCTCGGCGCCGGCGTCGGTCTTCTCGTCGCGGTACTTGACGATGACCGGCGTGGCCAGCGCGAGCCCCCACTCGCGGCCGGCCTCGGCGGTGACGGCGCGAGTACCCGGCACGACCACCGCGCCCTCGGGGATGACCACCGGGGCGCCCTCGCCGGGGCGGATCACGCGGCGGCGGGGGAGGTCGTAGACGGGGGTCGACCCGGTGAGGACGGTGCCCGCCCCGATGACCGCGCGCGACTTCACCACCGTGCCCTCGTAGATGCCGGTGCTGCCGCCGACGAGCACGTCGTCCTCGATGATGACGGGCATGGCCCCGATGGGCTCGAGCACGCCGCCGATCTGGGCGGCGGCGCTCACGTGCACCCCCTCGCCGACCTGGGCGCACGACCCCACGAGGGCGTGCGAGTCGACGAGGGTCCCGGCCCCGACGTGGGCCCCGATGTTGATGAACATCGGCGGCATGCAGATGACCCCGGCCCCCACGAAGGCCCCGTCGCGGATGGACGATCCGCCGGGCACGAGCCTGACCCGCGACGCCGTGTCGAGCCGCTTGAGGGGCAGGGTGTCCTTGTCGAGGAACGGGACGTCGGGGTCCGACCCCGGGAACGCGGCGATACCGCCGCAGCGGAAGCCGACGAGGATGCCCTGCTTGACCCAGCCGTGCACGCGCCAGCCGGCCGGCGCGTCGGGGTCGGGGGTGGCGGCCCGGACCCGGCCGGCCGAGAGCTCGGCCCGCAGGGTCGCGAAGGCGGCCCGCGCCTCGTCCCGGTCGGCGTCGCCGCCGGCCGCGTGCAGCCGCTCGATGGTCGCCTGTAGCGATTCGGTATCCGTCGTCACCGTCGATGGTCTCCGTGTCCGGCGGGGTCAGGATGCAGCCAGCTCGTCGAGCACCCGCACGATCTTCTCGAGCGACGCCGGCCGCGGGGGCGCCATGGGCAGCCGGTAGTGCGGCTCGAGCAGCCCGAGGTGAGCCATCGCCGCCTTGACGGGGATGGGGTTCGACTCGACGAAGTTGACCTGCATCAGCGGAAGCAGCCGCGCATGAAGCCGGCGGGCGGCCGCGAAGTCGCCGTCCCGGGCCAGGGAGGCGAGCCGGGCCATCTCGGCCGGGACTTCGTTCGAGGCGACGGAGACGACCCCCGCGCCCCCCACCGCCATCAGGGGCACCGTGAACAGGTCGTCGCCCGAGAGCACGCTGAAGTCGTCGGGCAGGGCGCGGCAGACCTCGCACATCTGCGCCATGTTCGCCGAGGCCTCCTTCACCCCGACGACGTTGGGCAACTCGGCGAGGCGGCAGAGGGTGGCGGGGTCGACGTTGCACCCGGTCCGGCCCGGCACGTTGTAGACGACTATCGGCAGCTCCACGCCGTCGGCGATCGCCGCATAGTGCCGGTAGAGCCCCTCGGGGGTCGGCCGGTTGTAGTAGGGCGTCACCGACAGGATGCCGTCGGCCCCCGCGCGCTCCATCTCGCGCGCCTGCTCGACGACCTCGCGGGTGTCGTAGCCGCCGGCCCCGGCCAGCACCGGCACCCGGCCCGCCGCCGTCTCGACCACCAGCTCGACCACGCGCCGGTGCTCGGCCGCCGACAGCGTCGGGCTCTCCCCGGTGGTGCCGCAAGGGCACAGGAAGTGGACGCCGCTCTCGATCTGCCGCAGCGCCAGCGCCCGCACCCGGGGCTCGTCGACGGCGCCGCCCGCCGTGAACGGCGTCACCAGCGCGGTACCGCAGCCCGACCAGTCGCGTCTCATCCCTCGAGTCCCAGCACGTCGCGCATCGAGAACCAGCCCTGCCGCCCCTGCACCCAACGCGCGGCCTCGAGGGCCCCGCGGGCGAACGTGTCGCGGTCGCGCGTGGTGTGCGTCAGCGCAATCGACTCCACCGGACCGTCGAACGCCACCGTGTGCATGCCCGGCGCCGAGCCGGCCCGGCTCGAGGCCATGTCGATCGGGCCGCCGTATCCGCGCCCGGTCATGGCGTTCCGCATCGCCAGCGCGGTGCCGGAGGGGGCGTCCAGCTTGGCCGCGTGGTGCAGCTCGTGGATGTAGGCGCCGAACTCCGGCCGGTCCGCGAACAGCTCCGCCGCCCGCTCCGTCAGGGCCAGGAACAGGTTGACCCCGAGCGAGAAGTTGGCGGCGGCGACGACGCCGATCCCGGCGTCGGCCGCGACCCGCCGCATCTTCGGCTCGTGCGCCGCCCAGCCGGTGGTGCCCACCACCACGTTGACGCCGTGGCCCGCGAGGCGCGGCAGGTTCTCGGCCACCGCGTCGGGCACCGAGAAGTCGACGGCGACGTCGACGCCGGCCACCGCTTCGGCGGTGATGCCGCGGCCGGCGGCGTTGTCGTCGACGTCGAGCCGTCCCGCCACCGTGCACCCGTACGACCCGCTCAGCCGGTCGACGGCCTTGCCCATGCGGCCATAGCCGATCAGCAGGAGGCGCATGATATCTACTGCCCCGCGCCGTTCCCGTCCGAGCCGCGGATGACCTTGCGGATGATCGTCACCGCCTTGGTCGCGTCCGCCTCGCTGTCGAAGGTGAGGGTCGAGGAGAAGCGGCGGTCGACCACCCCGGCCTCGTAGTCGCGGACCCCGATGCCCGCCCACGCCACCGCGTTCGCGACCTCGTAGGCGAACCCGGGCCGGTTGTCGCCCTGCAGCAGCACCGCGGTGGCCGGCGTCTGGCTGAACCCGGCGGCCCGGGCCACCATCGCCGCCCGCTGACCTTCGCCCGCGTAGACCTCGATGACGTTGCGCTGCGTCCGGCCGGGCGCGGCGCGGACCCGTATCACCTTCAGGTCGGCCCCGTGCTGGGCCAGCGGCTCGAGCGCCGCTGCCAGCGCGCCCGAGCGGCGGGAGACCTCTGTTCGCCAGAGCTTGACCTTCTTGACCTTGATATCCATGGGAGCAGCGATTCGCCGACCGCCCGTCCGCGCCTCGGCCGCCGCAATTATAATCCTCGGGGCATTCCGGAGGCGCAGCCGCCACATCGGAGGTCCCCGATCCGCCTTGCCGGGGATCACGGGACGCCGAGCCGACGGCAGCTCGAGGTCCCCGGCGGCCCGTCTTGGGCCCTGCAGCTCGAGCGCCAACCGAGACGACAGCGACGACAGCGAGAGACATGACCGACTTGCCGAACCTGATGCGCGTGATCGAGATAGCCGAGCCGGGCGGGCCCCACGTGCTGGCCCTCGGCGAGCGGCCGGTGCCGGCGCCCGGCGCCGGCGAGATGCTCATCCGGGTCGCGGCGGCCGGGGTGAACCGCGCCGACACCATGCAGCGCCGGGGGAACTACCCGCCCCCGCCCGGCGCATCGGACGTGCTCGGACTGGAGGTGTCGGGCACCGTGGCCGCCGTCGGGGACGCGGTCTCGGGATGGACCGTCGGCGATCCGGTGTGCGCCCTGCTCGCGGGCGGGGGCTACGCGGAGTACTGCGCGGTCCCCGCGCCGCAGTGCCTCCCGGTGCCGGCCGGCGTCGAGCTCGTGGACGCGGCGGCGCTGCCGGAGGTGGCGATGACGGTCTGGACGAACGTCTTCGACCGCGCCGCCCTGCGCCCGGGCGAGACGCTGCTCGTGCACGGCGGCTCGAGCGGCATCGGCACCATGGCGATCCAGCTCGCGGCCGCGTTGGGGTCTCCGGTCTTCGCGACCGCGGGGTCGCCGGAGAAGTGCGCGGCGTGCACCGCCCTCGGGGCCGCGGCGGCGGTCAACTACCGCGAGGCGGACTTCGTCGAGGCGATCCGCGCCGCGACCGACGGGCAGGGCGTCGACGTCGTTCTCGACATGGTCGGGCAGGAGTACCTGCCGCGCAATCTCGCGGTCCTGAAGACGGAGGGACGGCTGGTCATCATCGCGTTCATGAGCGGGCCGGCGGCCGAGATCGACCTCGCGACCCTGATGACGCGCCGGCTGACGGTCACGGGGTCGACGCTGCGGGCTCGCAGCGTCGCGCAGAAGGGCGCGGTGGCCGCGGCCGTCCGCGAGCGGGTGTGGCCGCTCGTCGAATCGGAGCGGGTGCGTCCCGTCGTGCACCGCCGGTTCCCGCTCTCGCACGCCGCCGAGGCGCACCGGCTGATGGAATCCAGCACCCACGTCGGCAAGCTGCTGCTGGTGCCGTAGCCCGCCAATCGTCGCCTGCGGCGGCGCCACTTCCCGCTCTCGCACGCCGCCGAGGCGCACCGGCTGATGGAATCCAGCACCCACATCGGCAAGCTGCTGCTGGTGCCGTAGCCCGCCAATCGTCGCCTGCGGCGGCGCCACTTCCCGCTCTCGCACGCCGCCGAGGCGCACCGGCTGATGGAATCCAGCACCCACGTCGGCAAGCTGCTGCTGGTGCCGTAGCCCGCCAATCGTCGCCTGCGGCGGCGCCGGTTCCCGCTCTCGCAGGCCGCCGAGGCGCACCGGCTAATGGAATCCAGCACCCACATCGGCAAGCTGCTGCTGGTACCGTAGCCCGCCAATCGTCGCCTGCGGCGGCGCCCCCGCCCCGACCGACCCGGCCGGCAAGCCACCCCCGGCGAGGGAGCAGGCTCCCGGACCGGCGGCGGCGTGCAGTATACTCGTGCCCGTCACTGCGGCACCGCGACGAAGGGGACTGACGATGGGGCGTGTTGCCAGGGTCGGCCGGAACCAGCTCTGCCCGTGTGGCAGCGGCAGGAAGTACAAGCAGTGTTGCGAGCGCAAGGAGCGCCGGCTCAGTCCGACCGCCTGGCTCGCCATCGTGGGCGTCGCCGCCGCCGCGCTGGCCGTGCTCGTCTTCAGCTTCTCCTCCGCCAACCGGGCCGCCAGCGGCATCTGTCCGCCCGGACAGGTCTGGTCGGTCGACCACGGACACTGTCACTAGTGCCGCGTCACAGCCAATAGTTCTGGTGTGCGGTGCTGGCAAGTCGTTGACGATGAGGTCATTAGGGTCAGGTCCGTACCAGAGGATCATGGCGTGACGGACCACTACTAGGCGGTTCGCACCGACGACTCCCGACGCGGCCGCGGGGTCGCGCGACGGCCTGCGGCGGAGCTGCGGGCCGCACCGGGACCGGCAAGGCCCCCGCGGGCGGCGGAATGCGGGCGCCGCGAGGCGTGACGAGGTGCTCCACCGGCGCGCCGCCGCTGCTTTCGCCCGGGGGGGCGCCTCCGGGCCCTGCAGGAGGCAGCGCCGTCCGCGCCCGGCCCGCACAGGATCGCCATGCAGTACGTCTCGCTCGGACGCACCGGCCTGAAAGTCTCGCGCCTCTGCCTCGGCATGATGACCTACGGCTCGCCGAGCTGGCGGGACTGGGTCCTGCCCGAGGAGGCCGGCCGGCAGTTCGTGCGTCAGGCCCTCGACCACGGCATCAACTTCTTCGACACCGCCGACATGTACTCCCGCGGCGCGAGCGAGGAGATTCTCGGCCGCGCCGTCCGCGACCTCACCCGCCGCGACCAAGTGGTCGTGGCCACCAAGGCGTACTTCCCGATGGGCGACGGCCCCAACGACCGGGGCCTGTCGAGGAAGCACCTGTTCGACGCCGTCGACGCCTCGCTCCGGCGCCTCGGCATGGACCACGTCGACCTCTACCAGATTCACCGCTTCGACCCCGAGACGCCGCTCGAGGAGACCCTCGACGCGCTGAACGACATCGTCCGCTCGGGCCGCGCGCGCTACCTGGGGGCGTCGAGCATGTTCGCGTGGCAGTTCGCGCAGGCGCTGCACACCGCCGACCGCCGCGGCTGGGCGCGGTTCGCGACCATGCAGAACCACTACAACCTCGTCTACCGCGAGGAAGAGCGGGAGATGATACCCCTGTGCCGGGCCGAGGGCGTCGGGGTCATTCCGTGGAGCCCCCTCGCCCGAGGGTTCCTCGCGGGCAACCGCACGACGGCGCCGGAGAGCCCGGGGCCGTCGAGCCGGGCGCGGAGCGACGACTTCGCGCGCAAGCTCTACTTCGCGCCGGCCGACTTCGAGATCGTCGAGCGGGTGAAGGCGCTGGCCGAGCGGCGAGGCGCCGCCCCCGCCCAGGTGGCCCTCGCCTGGCTCGTCCGCCAGCCGGGGGTGACCTCCCCCATCGTCGGCACCTCCCGGCCCGAGCAACTGGACCAGCTCGTCGCCGCCCTCGACATCACGCTCGACGACGAGGAGTGCCGATTCCTCGAGGAGCGCTACCTCCCGCACGAGGTGCTCGGGCATTCGTGAACGGTCCGGACCGGCGCCCCTCGCGCAACGGGGCCGGCCCGCGGACCCCGGCAGGACCGGAGAGGAAGCCATGCCGACTGCAACTCGCCGGATCGGAATCCTGACCGCGGGTGGCGACTGCCCGGGGCTGAACGCGGTCATTCGCGGCGCCGTCAAGTCGGCCGCGCGGCTCGGGTCCGAGGTGGTCGGCTTCCGGCGGGGCTTCGAGGGCCTCGTCGACCCCGTGACCTACGTGCCCCTCGACACGAAGAACACGTCGGGCATCATCAACCGTGGCGGCACCATCCTGGGGTCCACCAACACCGGCCGCTTCTCGGCCCGGGTCGGCGTCGAAGACCGCCAGGACCTCGACCCCGAGCTCTTCGCCGAGGTCGAGCGCACCATGAGCCAGCTCGACCTCGAGGGGCTGATCTGCATCGGCGGCGACGGCTCGCTCTCCGTCGCCCAGCAGTTCCACGAGCACGGCATCCCCGTCGTCGGCGTGCCCAAGTCGATCGACAACGATCTCTCGGCCACCGCCTTCACGTTCGGCTTCGACAGCGCCGTCGCCTGCGCCACCGACGCGATGGACCGCCTGCACACGACCGCGGCCAGCCACGACCGCATCATGGTCCTCGAGGTGATGGGGCGCCACACCGGTTGGATCGCGCTGCACGCGGGCATCGCCGGCGCCGCCTCGGTCATCCTGATTCCCGAGATCCCGTGGACCTGGGAGAACGTGTGCCAGAAGATCCTGGAGCGCGACACCCAGGGCAAGCGGTTCTCGCTCGTCGCGGTGGCCGAGGGGGCGGAGCTCCCCGGCGGGGGCCTCGTGACCCGCGAGGAGCCGACGCCGGGGCAGCAGGTCCGCCTGGGCGGCATCGGCCAGATCGTCGCGCGCGAGCTCGAGGAGCGGCTGAAGCGGGAGACGCGGGTGGTCATCCTGGGGCACCTCCAGCGCGGCGGCCCCCCCACCAACTTCGACCGCGCCCTCGCCACCCAGTTCGGCGCCCACGCCGTCCGGCTCGTCTTCGAGCGGCGGTTCGGGGAGATGGTGGCCTACCACCCGCCGGCGGTGAAGGCGGTGCCGATTCAGGACGCAGTGAACCAGATCTCGCGGGTCTCGGCGGACAGCGCGGGGGTGGTGGCGGCGCGGGCGCTCGGGGTCAGCTTCGGCGAGTACCCGCCGAACACGTCGCCCGTCGTCAAGTCGCTGCGTCACACCGAGGAGAGGCCCGCCCTCCCCACCGGCCCGGCGCCCCTCCGCTCGGCCTGACGGCGGGAACCGCGGCGGCGGCTCCGGCCGGAACGCCGGCCGCATGCTGCGAGGCCTTCGGCACGGGCCACCAGCTCCCCGGCTCGCGGCCAGGAGCCTGCGCCCTGGTGATGCGTCATGACCGGATGTTCGGGTGCAAGGGCTGTGATTCGTCAACGATTGCGGGCCTTGAACCCATGTCGGTGTCCGAAGATCGGGCCGGGACGCACCACCAGGTAGAACGCCCCGGCCTCACGACCGCAGGTGCGAGGCGCCGTTGACGTCGATGATGGTCCCGGTCGTGAACTCCGCACCCTCCGACGCGAGAAAGCACACCGCGTAGGCCACCTCGTCGGGGGTCGCCACCCGTCCCAGCGGGCTCTGCCCACGGACCGCGTCTCCGTCCGGGCCGTCGAGGAACGCCGCGGTCCGCTCGGTGGCGACGAACCCCGGCGCGACCGCCCCCACGAAGATGCGGTGGGGGGCCAGCGCCTTCGCCAGCGACTGGCTCATCGCGTTCATCCCCGCCTTGCTCGCCCCGTAGGCGGGGGCCGCCGGCTCGCCCCGGAACGCGCCCCGCGACGAGACGTTGACGATGCGACCGCCCCCCTGCCTCATCATGTGCCGCGCCGCGCACCAGGCGGCGTTGGCGGCCCCCAGCAGGTTCGTCTCGAGGGTCCGGCGCCAGCAGGCCTGCCACTCGGCGTAGGACACCTCGGCGATCGGATGGGGCTCGTGAATGCCGGCGTTGTTGACGAGCACGTCGAGCCGGCCCAGCTCGGCCGCGACGGCGTCGACCATGCGCTCGACCGCGGCCCCGTCGCCGACGTCGGCCTCCACGATCAGGTGCGGCCCGCCCCGCAACCCCGCCCGCGTCCGCTCCGCCGCCGCCCGGTTCCGGTGGCAGTGCACCGCCACCCGCGCGCCGCGCGCCGCAAACTGCCGGGCGACGGCGCGTCCGATGCCTTGCGACGCGCCGGTCACCAGCACCACCTTGCCCGTGAAGTCCATGCCGTGCCCTTCCTTCAGCAGCACTGGGCTCGTGCTGCGTCACAACTGAATGTTCGGGTGCGTGGGCTGTGACTCGTCAACGATTGCGGGCCTTGAACCCATGTCCGTGTCCGAAGATTGGGACGTGCTGCTCGCGGCCACGACGAACCCGTGCATCTGCGGCCTTGAACCCATGTCCGTGTCCGAAGATTGGGACGTGACCCACCACTGGCAGCCCGTGGTGAAACCCCGCGTTGCACCGCGCCCGGAGGGCGCCAGCGAACGGCCGAGGCGCCCGCCTGACAAGGCGTGAGGAGAGCGCATGTTGGGCATATGTAACCGACGAACAACGCAGTCAGGCGGGATGCATCGCCGCTCGAATGCAGCGGGACTTTCGCTACGGGCTGCTAGTGTCCTGCCAGCGAAGTTCGCGAAATATCTCGCATGGTGAACACGCCCGTGACCCGGGAAGAACAGTCGCCCTGAAATTACTTCGCGAACCACTGATACGGGACACTAGGAGTCTGCGCCGTGGAACGGTCTTGGGCCCGATCTACTACATGTTGTGGTTGTAACTGGCCATGAACCATTTCATGTTGGGGCGAAAAAATTCCTGCGGCGCAGACTCTTAGGGTCGCCGGGCAACCGCCGCGTAGTCCTGCTCGGCGAACATCAGGCCGTTCAGGCGATCGGCGTGCTGGTTGACCGTATCCGCCAGCACGCAGACGGCCTTCCCCGCCGGCGTGTCGGCCAGGCTCTCGTCGACCGCGGCGCGCTGGAGCTTCGCCGCATCGGGCACCGGGGCCCGGTAGACGATGTCGACGTCGACGAACCCGCTCGCCCGCAGGAGGTAGGCCAGCGTCTCCGGGTGCAGCGGGTGCCGGTGCGTGATGTCCCGCACGTACGCGCTGAAGAACGCCGTCCACGACGCGGGGTTGATGGTCTCCAGCACGATGCGGGAGCCCGGACGCAGGACGCGGCAGGCGTTTCCGAGCACCTGCATCAGGTAGTCGGCCTCGAGGTGCTCGACGACCTGGGCCGAGAACAGACCGCCCATCGATTCGTCGGCGAGGGCCCGCAGATACGCGAGGGCATCGGACCGGGCGGCCTCGAGCCCCCGTTCCCGGCAGCGCTCGATCGCCTCGGCATTGAGGTCGACGCCGCGGGCGGCGATGCCCTCCTCGCGCAGCAGGGCCAGGAACTCGCCCCGGCCGCAGCCGATGTCCAGCACGTCCGACGCGCCCTCGAAGTACGGCAGGTAGTCGCGCTGCCGCGCCGCGATCTCCTCGGGCTCGCCGCGGAACACGTCCTCGAAGCAGACGTACTGGTAGGCGTCCAGGTCGGTCTCCTCGGGGATCGGGGGGCGGGAAGCGTCACCGGCATCGGCGGCGCCACGACCAGCGTCACCGGCATCGGCGGCACCGCGACCAGCGTCGGCGGCGCCGGCGGCGTCGGCGCGAAGGACATCGGCGTCGGCGGCGCCGGCGGCGTCGGCGCGAAGGACGTCGGCGTCGGCGGCACGGCCGGCGCCGGCGGCGTCGGGGCGAGGGACGTCGGCGTCGGCGGCACGGCCGGCGTTGGCGTCGGCGGCGGAGGCCAGGCCGGGGCGGTCGGCGGCGGCGGGGCCGGACGGCGGCGGGGATCGACGCCGCAACCGCTCGACCTCGCGCTTCAACCCGTGCGCCGACGCGGTGGCGAGCTCGACGGACTGACGAAGGTCCTCCGCGGCGCGCTCCAGGGCATCGACCGACGCCGTCGTCTCGCGCAAGCCGGCCGTCGTGTCCTGCCGCAGGAGGTCGATGGACTGGCGCAGGTCCTCGCCGGACTCGTCCAGATGCCGGAGATACGCGACAATATGAGGCTGAAACGCCGCGAGGCCCCCCAGGTGGCGGTCGAGCGTCGCCAACACCGCGGCCTCGGACTCCCGCCTGTCGTATGCGGCCCGGATGTTGCCGTCGAAGTGTTGGACCAGCAGCGTGTTGAACTGCTGCTGGCGTTCGAGGATGGGCCGAAGCAGCCGCCACGCGATGTCGCGGAGCCGGCGCCGCCACCCCGTGCCCAGATCGATTTCCTTCTCGTCTTCTCCGGGGAGCAGACGCCAGCCTCGGCTCAAGGCGCCGAGAAGCCGGTCGTCGAAGCCGGACGGCGGTAGCGGCAACTCCGGCTTCGGCGGGATGGCCTTCGTCAGCGCGGCAAGCGGGCTGTCGTCCGGGCGGTCCGCGTCACCCGGGGACGGGACTTCCGGAGCCGGGTCGTCGTCTCGTTCGTGCATGGGGCCTGATCGAGAGCCTCCCCGCCCGACAGCCCTCTCCACTGACAGCTATCGGCCAAGTCCCGCCCGCGCTTTATGCTCCGGACCACGACGGTCGCCCGAGAGCGGCGATTCGCCGCCGCCCCACCCTGGCGCCTGACTCCCCCGGCGACAGTTGACAAACCGCCGCCGGCGTGGCTACGGTAGGCGGACTCTGCATGGCGCGGGACAACCTCCATGGCGCGGCCGCCGGCCGGGCGCGGGTCGTTGGCTCGGTGAAGGCGGCGTCCTCGGGGTGACGGATGCCTGCGCTTCCAGCTCGGCCCGACGACATCGACGTGGAACGGATCATGGAGCAGATCCGCGCCCGCGTCGAGGAGCGAAGCCGCCGCGAGGCGGCGGAGGCAACGGCGCCGGAGCGCGAGCCGTCGCCGGCCGCTGCTCCGGAACGCGACCGGGCCGCGGCCGAGCCCGAACGCGACAGCGCCGTCGTGGCGCGTCCACCCTCGGAGTCGTTCGACTTCCACGGCAACAGCATCTACTGGTCGTCGCGCGGCGGCGGGGTCGGGCAGTTGCTGCACGCCAGCCGGAGGCTGCTCGCGCCGCTCGTGAAGTTCGTGTTCAACGTCGATCCGATGGTGGACGCCCTCTCCACGCAAGCGAGACGCAACGCAGAGCAGGCGGCGTTCGACGACGACGTGGCCCGGCGGCTGGCGGCCCGGGAACAGCAGGATGCGCTGAACCGGCGGGCCGTCGAGAATCTGACGGCGGAGATGGAGCGGCTCGCCGCCGACCTGAAGAGGCACGGGACGCTCCTGGCATCGGCGGTCGAGCGGCTCGATGCCCTCGAGCGGGCCCGGGCCGGCGAGCTCGCGGCGAAGCTCGGCGACAGGCAGCCGGACGAGCCCGCGGACGACGACGCCCGACCTTCGCCACCCGCCGACGAAACGACGCCGCCGAGTGACAGGCAGGCCGACGAGCAGCCGGACGACGTCCCCGCCTCGCCGCCCGCGGCTGCGCCGCTCACGCCGAATCGATGAGGCTGGCCGTCATCGTCCAACGCTACGGGCTCGAGATCAACGGCGGGGCCGAGCTGCACGCGCGCTATATCGCCGAGCGGCTGGCCCGGCACGCCGAGGTCGAGGTCCTGACCACCTGCGCCCGCGACTACGTCACCTGGCGGAACGAGTATCCGGCGGGGGTCGAGACGATCGAAGGCCTGCGGGTGCGCCGGTTCCCCGTCGCCCGCGAGCGCGACCCCTACGACTTCGGCCTGCGCTCCCGGCGGGTGTTCGAGCAGCCGCACTCGCTCGCCGACGAGCTGGGATGGCTGTCGAGCCAGGGCCCCACCAGCCCCGCCCTGCTCTCGTACCTGACTGGGCACGAGGAGCAGTACGACTACTGTCTCTTCTTCAGCTACCGCTACTACCACGCCTGCCACGGCATCCGGGCCGTCCCGAGCCGCGCCCTCCTGGTGCCGACGGCCGAGCGCGATCCCGCCATCGGCCTGTCCGTCTTCGGTCCGACGTTCCGCGGCGTGCGCGGCATCCTCTACAACTCGTTCGAGGAGCGGGCGCTGATCCAGCACGTCTCGGGGAACCAGGCGGTGCCGGGAGTGGTGGTGGGCGTCGGATCGGAGGTGCCCGCCGAGGCCGACGCGGCGCGGTTCCGGGCGCGGACCGGCATCGCCGGCCCCTTCGCCCTCTACGTCGGGCGCATCGACCCGAACAAGGGGTGCGCCGACCTGTTCAGCCACTTCCGGGGCTACGCGGCCGAGGGGGGACGGCTCGATCTGGTTCTAGCGGGGTCGACGCGCATGCCGGTCCCGGACGACCCGCGCATCCGTCACCTCGGGTTCGTCTCCGAAGAGGAGAAGTACGACGCCCTCGCCGCCGCCGATCTGCTGATCATGCCGTCGCCGTACGAGAGCCTGTCGATGGTGACGCTGGAAGCCTGGGCGATGGGGCGGCCGGTGCTCGTCAACGGCGACTGCGACGTGCTCCGGGGTCAGGCGGTCCGGAGCAACGCCGGCCTCTACTACACGAGCTACGCGGAGTTCGCCGAGACCCTGCGGCTCCTGGAGAACGACCCCGGGCTGCGCGCCGGCCTCGGCGCCAACGGCCGCCGGTACTTCGAGCGGCACTACACCTGGCCGGAAATCGACCGGAAGTACCTGGACCTGCTGGACCGGCTGCAGCAGGAGGACCAGGCGGGGGGCAGGCGCACGATGGAGCCGATGCCGGGATGGCTCGGACGCCGCCGCCGGAACCTGCCGCCGGCCGCCGAGGTGGTCGAGCGCGCGCCGCGGGGGCCGGTCGCGCCGGCGGAGAGCCACAATGGCTGACTCCGGTCCGAACGCGAGAGGCGCACAAGCGGGGTAGCGGGGAGGCAGATGCCCGCCAGGCACGGGTCGCAGCCTCATGCGGTCCTGAGCCGGATCTCGTCCGACGTCGGCAGCCGGACCTCGGCGGACCGCGCTGCCCTCAACAGCAGGAACTCTAATGCGGGCTTGACCGCCGGCGTCGACCTCGACGTCTGCACCGTCTCGAGGGCCGCCGCCCCGGCGCGATGGCAACCACCGCCGTTTTGCCCTCGTCCCCATGGTATTCTCGCCGCCGAGCGAGACCCCTCTGCGCTAGGAAAACGCGGTGGGGTACCGGCCTATTGTGTAGTATGCTACACACTGGATCGGAGTGGAACGCGACAGCCGCAAACTGATTCGACTGCTGGAACGGGACGGCTGGGTCCGCGTGGCCGTCCGGGGCAGCCACTGGCAGTTCAGGCATCCGGATCGTGCAGGCCGCATCACGGTCCCGCACCCGAATCGGAACGTCAAGCGCGGCACGCTCGCCTCGATCTAGCGACGGGCGGGGTGGGGTCCGGGGAGGGCTTGAGATGCGCTACGTGGCATTCGTGCACGACGACGACGAGCCCGGATTCGGCGTCAGCTTTCCTGATTTCCCCGGCTGTATTTCCGATGGCGACACCGTCGATGACGCGCTCCGCCGCGGGGCCGAGGCGCTCGCGTTTCACGTCGACGGCATGATGCACGATGGAGAGTCCATTCCCCAGCCGCGCTCACTTCACGACATCAAGGCGGATGACAGCTTGGCTGGGTGGCGGGATGCGGCGACGATTGCCTTCGTCCCGCTCATTCTCGACAGGGGTTCTCCGCGCCGCATCAATGTCTCTCTGGATTCGGGCCTTCTGCACGCGATCGATGATGAGGCGAAGCGGCGCGGAATGACCCGCTCGGCGTTTCTCACGAGCGCCGCCCGTAACGAAATCGAAGGGCGCTGACTGCTCGACCACCGAGCGACCTCGACCGCGAAGAGCACTACACGTCATGAAACGCGGCCAGCGTGCGCCCACCGAGGCGCCGGCTCTTGGCGGTCCACCCTCGGGGTCGTGGCACCCGCAAGAGGCGGAAGCAGGATCCTGCTTCCGCCTTCAAGGAGGGTACCCGATGACGCTCAAGACCGTCGACACCGCTGACACCGAATCGCTGACCGTCGACGACCTCCACAGGGTCGAGCCTCGGGCGGCCGGTCTCGATGTCCACAAAACGTGCATCACCGCCGCCGTACGCCTCTACGAAGCCGCCACCGGCGCGGCGCAAGCCGTCGTCCATTAGTTCAGCGCACTGCCCGACGGACTGCGGGCGATGACCGACTGGCTGCAGGCGCATCGCGTCACCGCAGCCGCAATGGAAGGAACCGGGGTCTACTGGAAGACCCCGTTCGTCCATCCGACCCTGGACCGCCCGCCGGCACGCGAAGGGACCCGTCGAACCGCGGTCACGCTCACCGTGCGCCCGTGTCCAAGTTGCGTTTCACAGCCAAAAACGGGATCTGTTCTTGCGTCGCCCCTTGACCTGTCCCGGGGTCGACCTCGGCGTAGCGGGCCGAGAAGTGCGGCAGGCTCGGCGGCGCCTCGACGACGCGGAGGCCGCGGATGCTGTCGCGGCGGCCGTGGAGCTCGACCAGGGCCTCGATGACGTAGTCGAGGTGGGCGCGCGTGTAGACGCGCCGCGGAATCGCGAGGCGCACCAGCTCGAGCGGGGCGTGGCCGCCCGCCCCGACCATCGCCGAGCCCACCTCGCTCGCCCGGACCCCCGCCAGCCGGTAGAGGGCCACGACCACCGCCTGGGCGGGGAACCGCTCCGGCGGCAGGTGGGGGCAGAAGCGTTGCGCGTCGATGTAGACGGCGTGCCCCCCCGGCGGCTCGACAATCTGGATGCCGGCGGCGAGCAGCCGTTCTCCGACCCAGGCGGCGGTGCCGATGCGGTAGCGGAGGTAGTCGGGGTCGAGCACCTCGCGCAGACCCACCGCCATCGCGTCGAGGTCGCGGCCGGCCAGCCCCCCGTAGGTCAGGTACCCCTCGGTGGTGATGAGCACCTCGCCGGCACGGCGCCGCAGGTCGTCGTCGCGGACCAGCAGGAGGCCGCCGATGTTGACGAGGCCGTCCTTCTTGGCGCTGATGATCGCCCCGTCGGCGGCGTCGAACTGGTCGCGAGCGATGGCGGCGACGGGACGGCCGTCCTGGCCCGGCTCCCGCTCCCTGATGAACCACGCGTTCTCGGCGAAGCGGCAGGCGTCGAGGAAGAACGGCACGCCGCGCCGCCGGCAGACGTCCCGCGCCGCCCGCAGGTTCTCGAGGCTGACGGGCTGCCCGCCCGAGGCGTTGCTGGTGATGGTGCAGAGGACCAGGGGCACCCGCGCTCCCTCGGCCGCGAGCAGCGCCTCGAGCCCGGCCAGGTCCATGTTGCCCTTGAAGGGATGACGGCTCGTCGGGTCCGCGGCCTCGGGAATCGAGAGGTCGACGGCGCGCGCCCCCGTCCGCTCGATGTTGGCCCGCGTGGTGTCGAAGTGGGCGTTGTTCGGGACCACTCGGCCGGCGCCACCCATGACCTCGAAGAGCACCCGCTCGCTCGCCCGGCCCTGGTGCGTCGGCAACGGCTCGTCGAAGCCGGTGACCTCGCGGACCGCCTCCCGAAGCCGCTCGAAGCTGTCGGCGCCGGCGTAGCTCTCGTCGCCGCGCATCATCGCCGCCCACTGCTCGGCGCTCATGGCGCCGGTCCCGCTGTCGGTCAGCAGGTCGATGGCCACGTCGGCCGCCGCCACCCTGAACAGGTTCAGGCCCGCCCGTTCGAGGATCGCCTCGCGCTCCTCGGCCGTGCGGAGCCGGATGGGCTCGACCATCTTGATGCGGAACGGCTCGAACTCGGTCTTCATGTCGGTGGGTTGCTCCGTCTCCGGGGCGGCGGGCGGGCGAAGGGCGGAGAGTGCGCGTCGGATGGACGGCGGGGCTCCCGAGCGGCAGGACGCGGTTCCGGACGGCGCCGGAAACCAACCGGAAGCCCGTGGCGAAGGCCCCGCCGCATTCTACCTACCGGCGGTGCCCCCCGCACCTTCGCGGACCGCGCTGCGAGGCGGGAGTCCCGACGGACTACCGGCAGTCCGGGCCGAGGGGCTGGAACGACGTGACGTTGAGGCGGAGCTCCCCGTCGCGGGAGAATCGAAGGCCCTTGACCTGCACCTTGTGTCCGTCGTGGTTCCCGACCGCGAACTCCCCCACGCCGAGCAGACGGTAGCTCAGCGAGCCGAGCGCCCGCCGCCGGGAGTCGTCGAGCTCGTCCTCGCTGGTGAAGGCCCGCTCGGTGGGCTCGCCCTCGGTCGCGCGATCCAGCATCCACCCGCCGCCGCTGCTCGCCAGACACCCCACGACGGTCCGGAGCTCGATCACCGCCTCCTGACCCGCCTGGGCCGAGACCACCGCGACCATCCCGGTGAGGATGAACGGAACCGCGGCAGTGGAGCAGAATCGCATCATGATCGCCATCGACGGCGCCGGGAACCGCGCCCGACGCCCCTGGCAGCCCGTGGTGAAACCCCGCGTTGCATCGCGCCCGGAGGGCGCCAGCGAACGGCCGAGGCGCCCGCCTGACAAGGCGTGAGGAGGGCGCATATTGGGCATATGCAACCGACGAACAACGCAGTCAGGCGGGATGCATCGCCGCTCGAGTGCAGCGGGGACTCTCGCCACGGGCTGCTAGGCCGCCCACTTGTACCATGGCCCCGGAGCGCGATCAACCGGACGGCGCCCCGACGAGCGGCGCCGCCGCGCACGAGCGGCACCGGCCGCACCGTGCTCCCCGGCCGCACCGACGGCGACGCGGCGACGGGGCGCCGGCAGCACGCCACCCCCCGCTCTCGCCACTCCGCGCCCGGAAGACCCCACCCCAAGACGGGCCAAGACGGGATAGAATCCCCGCATGAGGCAGTTGCTTCCGGTTCTGCTGGCGATCGCCGTCGCCGCGGGGTCGGCCGTGTCTCCCCTGCATGCCCAGCGGCAACAGCCGGGGGCGACGCAGGGCGGGCCGACGACCGGCGACGAGATGATGCCGCCGTTCGACCTGCGGTACTTCCTCGGCGACTGGGAGATCGAGTGGTCTCCCCTCGACACGCCCCTCCTGCCCGGCGGCAGCTACACCGGGGTCGAGCGGGTCCGGCACATCGCGGACGGCCGCTATCTCGAGGTGACGGTCGAGCTCGAGGGTCAGGACCGGTCCCTGCGCGGCCAGGGCATCCTGTTCCTGGAGACCGGGCCTTTCGGCGCCCACCTCACGAAGTACGTGGTGTACGACGCGGGGTTCGCGCTGCTGCAGCCGGGGCCCCTCGGCGGGGACCTCGGCGGCTACTACAGCCAGTTCTGGGAGACCCCGGCCCCCATCCGGCGCGGCGACGCAGAGCTGGTGATCCGGGGCCGGAGCTATCTCGTCTCGCCGTACGCGTACCGGGTCAACCAGGAGGTCTCGGTCGACGGCGAGCCGTTCGTCAACTTCGGGGTCATGTGGTACACGAAGGTTCTGGAGGAAACGGGGCAGGAACGATGACGTGGAGACGGACACTGACGACGGTCCTCGCGGCGCTCGTCGCGGGCGTGGCGGGCCTGTCGCTCGCGCATGCCCAGGCCGACGTGACCGGCGACTGGGAGATCCGGCTGACGACGCAGACCGGCGTGACGACGTGGCAGGCGCAGTTCGAGCAGGACGGCGACCGGCTCGGCGGCGAGATCGACCTCGGCGACAACGAGATCCTCGACGTGAACGGCACCGTCGACGGCACGACGCTGGCGTTCGTCATCGTCGTGCCCGACCTCGACGGCGACCAGCCCATCGACTTCGAGGGCGAGCTGACGGGCGACCGGATACAGGGCGCCCCGGGCAGCTTCAGTTGGTACGGGACCGGCGACTGGGAGGCGTCCCGCAAGTAGGAGTCTGCGCAGTAGAACGGCGCCGCCCCCGGAGGAGGCGCAGACGAGACTCCTGCGGCGACGGTTGGCCGGCAAGCGACCGTCGGGGTCCCGAGCTTGCGGGCCGCGGGTGATTGCGATGGGGTCCGTGGTGAAGCCGCGGCGGCGCCGGGACCGCCGTCGCGTGCTGCGGAGAGTTCGCCACGGGCGCCCGGGAGAACGGAAGGCAGCCATGAGAAACCGCTTTGCAGGTGCGTTGGCCATCGCGTTGCTCGTGTCGGCGGCGCTCGTCTCGTTCGCCGCGTTGGTTCGCGCCGCCGAGGACGACATCGGCGGCGTCGTGACGAGCGCGAACGGCCCCGAGGAAGGGGTCTGGGTGATCGCCGAGACCACCGGCTTGCCGACGAAGTTCGTCAAGAGCGTGGTGACCGGCGACGGCGGCCGCTATCTCATCCCCGACCTCCCGGACGCCACCTACGACGTCTGGGTGCGCGGCTACGGCCTCGTCGACTCCGCCCCGGTGCAGGCGTCGCCGGGCGACACCGTGGACCTCGCGGCGACGGTCGCCGCGACTCCGGGCGAGGCGGCGGCGGTCTACCCCGCCAACTACTGGTACTCGCTGATCCGGCCGCCCGCGCAGGACGAGTTCCCCGGGACCGGGCCCGACGGCAACGGCATCAGCGCCAACCTGCAGCACCAGGACCAGTGGCTCGACGTGCAGAAGCAGGGGTGCATGCTCTGCCACCAGCTCGGGAACCGCATCGTCCGCGAGATCGACAACCTCGAGCAGTTCGACTCGAGCCTCGAGGCGTGGAACCACCGGGTGCAGATGGGCCAGCGCGGCGGCCAGATGACCAACGTCATGAACCGCTTCGGCCGGACGCGGGGGCTGCAGATGTTCTCCGACTGGAGCGACCGCATCGCGGCCGGCGCGGTGCCCGCGGCGCCGCCGCGCCCCGAGGGCATCGAGCGGAACGTCGTCGTCTCGATGTGGGAGTGGGGCACCGACATCGACTACATCCACGACGAGATCGCCACCGACAAGCGCAACCCCGAGATCAACGGGAACGGCCCCGTCTACGGGGTCAACATCTCGAACGACGCGCTGACCATCCTCGATCCGGTCACCAACGTGGCGACGAGCCTCGACGTGCCCTTGCGGGTGGACCCGGCCACGGTGCCGGGCATGATCGCGATGTCGATGCCGGCCCCGTCGCGGTTCTTCGGGGACGAGCTGATCTGGAACGACCCCGCAAACCCCCACAACCCGATGATGGACCAGAAGGGGCGGGTGTGGATGACCTCGGCCATCCGCAACCGGGCCAACCCCGACTACTGCCGCGAGGGGTCGGACAACCGGTTCGCCAGCTACTTCCCGCTCGACAGCGGGTTCCGCTCGGCCGTCTACTACGAGCCCGACACCGGCGAGTTCGTGATGGTCGACACCTGCTTCGGGACCCACCACCTGCAGTTCGCCGAGGACGAGAACGACACGCTCTACTTCAGCGGCGGTGGGCAGGTCATCGGCTGGATCGACACGAAGATGTGGGACGAGACGGGGGACGAGATCGCGGCGCAGGGCTGGTGCCCGACCGTGCTCGACACCAACGGCGACGGCGTCGTCACCAAGCCGTGGAACGAGCCGCCGCGCGGCCGACAGGCGGCCGAGGTCGACCCCGCCCTCGACACCCGCGTCGTGGTCGGGAGCTACGGGGTCATCGGCGACCCCACCGACGACAAGGTGGTCTGGATCAGCTCCAACCGCTTCCCCGGCCGGCTCGCCCGGCTGCACGTGGGCGACAACCCGCCGGAGACCTGCGTCACCGAGATGTACGAGGTGCCGTCGGCGCTCGACCCGAACGTGCCGCGGGACAAGATCGGGTTCGGCTCGCGCGGCCTCGACATCGACCGCGACGGGGTCATCTGGACCGCCCTGTCGGGGTCGAGCCACCTCGCGAGCTTCGACCGGACAAGGTGCGCGGTCCACAACGGCCCGGAGACTGCCGACGGCCGCCACTGCGTCGACGGCTGGACGCTGTACCCGACCCCCGGCCCCGTGATCGCCGGGACCGATCCGCCGGTGCGGTCCGACTACCACTACTACAACTGGGTCGACCAGTGGGACACGCTGGGGCTGGGCCGCGACGTGCCCATCGCCACCGGGTCGAACTCGGACTCGCTGCTCGCCCTCGACCCGGAGACGGGCGAGTGGACGGTCCTGCGGGTGCCGTATCCCCAGGGCTTCTTCACCCGCGGGCTCGACGGCCGCATCGACGACCCCGACGCGGGGTGGAAGGGACGTGGCGTGTGGGCCACCTACGGCGCCGCCGCCACCTGGCACATCGAGGGCGGCCGGGGCGTGAAGCCGGGCATGCTGAAGTTCCAGGTGCGCCCGGACCCGCTGGCGGACTAGCAGCCCGTGGTGGAACCCCGCGTTGCACCGCGCCCGGAGGGCGCCAGCGAACAGCCGAGGCGCCCGCCTGACAAGGCGTGAGGAGGGCGCATATTGGGCATATGTAACCGACGAACAACGCAGTCAGGCGGGATGCATCGCCGCTCGAATGCAGCGGGGACTTTCGCCACGGGCTGCTAGGGCTGCGTCATGACCGAATGGGTTCGGGCATGGGTGCCGTGATTCGTCAACGATTGCGCGGCAAACCCATGTCCGTGTCCGAAGATTGGGACGTGACGCACCACTAGCCCGGAGAGCGTCGCCACCGGCTCCGCTCGCCGCCCAACCAACCCTGCCAGGAGTCTGCACCGTTCTACGGCGCAGACTCCTGGGGGCCTTGCGCGGTCGCGCCGCAGGGGGGGCGGAGCCACAGCGCGACCGACAGCCGGGCCGATTCGAGCCCGGCGGAAGCATCGTCGAGAGCCTTCGCGGGAGGACACCCGCGAGGGCTCTCTTTGTCAGTCCGACGGCGGCAGCCGCCTTCAACGCGGCACCACAGAGGGAAACCAGGGCCATGATCGACCGGAAACAGCGGGGCCGGCGGCGCTTCGGGTGGGTCTGCGCCGCCACGTTGATGCTCCTCATCGCAGGGGCGTCGACGAGCCGGGCGGGGCAGGACTCGGGCGCCATCGCCGGCGTGATCGTCGACGAGAGCGGCGGCGTGCTGCCGGGGGTGGCGGTGACCGCGGTCCCCGAGGGAGGCGGCTCCGGCGGCGCCGCCGTCAGCGACGGCTTCGGCGAGTACGAGATCGCGAACCTTCCCGCCGGGCGGTACCAGGTGCGCGGCGTGCTACCGGGCTTCAGCAGCGAGATCGCGTACGTGGCAGTCGAGGCGGGGGCCGTCGCCACCGCGAACCTGCTGCTCGGGCTCGCGCCGCTGACGGAGACGGTCACCGTCACGCGGGCCGATCAGGACCTGGCCGCCGTCCCGCAGTCGGTGGCGGTGGTCGCGCGCGAGCAGATCGAGTTCGCCCAGCGGCGCTCGTCGCTCGACGAGGCGCTGCGGGGCATTCCCGGGCTCTTCGTCCAGAACCGCCGCAATTACGGCCTGTCGGGGGGCATCGGGCTGAGCATCCGGGCCCCCGAGCCGCGCTTCGGGCTGCGCGGGCTCGCCCTCATCCAGGACGGCATCCCCATCACCACCGCCGACGGCACCACCGAGCCGGGCAACGTCGACCTCGGCTCGGTCGGCCGCATCGACGTCATCCGGGGGCCGAGCTCGGTGCTGTACGGAAACTCCGCCGGCGGGGTCATCAACCTGACCACGACGTTCGACACCTCCCGGCCCCTCGTCATCCGGCCCGACGTCCAGTTCGGCAGCTACGGCTACAACCGGCAGCAGGTCCGCATCGACGCCGGGGGCGACGGGCCCACCCAGTTCATGACGAGCGTGAGCCGCTTCGAGACCGACGGGTTCCGCGAGAACAGCCACGCCGAGATCACCCAGGCCAACTTCGTGGTGCGCCGCGAGCTGGGCGACGCCACCGAGATCCGCGGCGTGTTCAACCTCTACGACAGCCCGTTCGCCGAGAGCGCGAGCTTCCTCAACGAGGAGGACGCCCGCGACCCGGTCACGCGGCGGATGGCGCGGGGCGTCGCCCGCGCCCGCAACTGGGGCGAGGGCGCCAACCAGGGACAGGGCGGCGTCACCCTCGAGCACCGCTTCACCGAGACCCAGCTGTTCCGGGTGACGGGCTGGGGCATGTGGCGCGACCTCGACGCGGTCGGGGCGTTCCGTAACGTGAACCTGAGGCGGAACGGACGCGGCCTGCGGTCGGAGTACGTCGGCGGCGCGTCCGCCGGCGCGGCGGGCATCGACTGGGCGGCCGGGGTGGACGTGGCCTCCCAGAACGACGACCGGCGGGAGTTCTCGCAGGTGGCGCCCGAAGTGAGCGGCGAGCGCGCGACGAGCGGCGCCCTGCAGATCGACCAGACCGAGGACGTGCGCTCGGCCGGCCCCTTCGCCCAGATCGGCGTCTCGCCGACCGACCGGGTGCGGTTCACGGCCGGCGTGCGCTGGGACTACTACGACTTCCGGGCCGGCGACCGGAAGCTCGACGACGGCGACCAGTCGGGCGACCGCAAGATGGACGCGTTCAGCCCCTCGATCGGCATGACCCTCGCCGCCTCCCCCAACGTCAACTTCTTCACGAGCTTCGCCACCGCCTACGAGACCCCCACCACGGTCGAGCTGTCGAACACCCCGACCGGCGAGGGCGGGTTCAACCAGGAGCTCGGGCCCCAGGACCTGCGCAGCTTCGAGGTCGGCGTCCGCGGGCTCGCCGAGGCGGCGCGCCTGCGCTACGAGGCGGCGGTGTACGTGTCCACCGTGGACAACGCGCTCGTCTCGTTCCAGAGCCCGACCGAGGAGGTCTTCTTCCGCAACGCCGGCGAGTCGTCGCGGGACGGCGTCGAGCTGCTGCTCGAGTGGATTCCGGACCCCTCGTTCAGCACCCGCCTCGCGTACACGTATCAGAACTTCGAGTTCGTGCAGTTCGCGCCCGGCGGCAACGACTTCTCCGGCAACATCGAGCCGGGGTCGCCGCCGCACCGCATCTTCGCCGGCTTCAACCACACCGCCCCGTTCGGACTGCGCTCGGGGATGACGGTCCGGTGGGTCGACGACTACACGCTCAACAACGCCAACACGGTGTTCAACTGGGCGTACACGGTCGTCGACCTGCGCTTCGGGTTCGACGCCACGGTGGGCGGCGTCGAAGTCCGTCCGTTCCTGGGCATCGACAACCTGTTCAACGAGATCTACAACTCGTCGACCATCACCAACGCGTTCGGCGGCCGCTACTTCGAGCCTTCCCCGGACCGCGAGTACTACGTGGGGCTGACCATCGGAGGGGGCCCGCGCTAGGCGTCTGCGCCGTAGAACGGCGTAGACTCCCAGCAGGGTGGGTTGGGCGCCAAGCGGAGCCGAAGACGATTGGCGGGCCAGGTTTTCCGCGCCCCGGAAGCGGCGCTCGTGCCGGCCGGCCGGGCGCCGGGCGGAGCCCGGGGCGACCGTTGGCGGCGCGAGGGCAACCAGCCGGTCTTCGGCTGACGCCGGGCGGCCGTGCGGCCGGGCTCGACGCGGGCGCAGGCCCGGTTCGCCTTGACGCGGGGCGGCGGTGCGGACACACTTAGAGGCTTGCTTCACGACATCGGTGTGAAGCAGCGCCTACGACGGCGACGGCAACCGGCGGATCGGGCGCGCGAGGCTCGTCGGGCTCGATGGCCGGGCGACCCGCCTGCGCCCCACCACGGAAGGGAGAGCGGGACAGACCCATGGCCGTGCAACCGACGCGCGAAATCGACTTCGACCGCGCCAACGACGTGGTCCAGCGGTTCCAGAAGGAGTCGACCAAGTGGCTCTACGGCCTCGACGATGCCGCCCGCATCCTGTCGTGGGCGTTCTTCACGCTGCTGCCGTACACCGACAAGCTGAGTCAGAGCAAGCTGCTGCGCCAGCCCCACGTGATGTTCCGGGGGCCGACGGGCACCGGCAAGACCGACCTCGTCAGCGCGTGCGCGATGGCCATCGACGCCAAGTTCGAGCGCATCCAGGGCCTGCCCACGTACATGCCCGAGGACATCCTCGGCTACGAGACGATCGTCGAGGAGACCGACGGCTCGCGGAAGCTGGTGTTCAAGCCCGGCAAGCTGATGGCCCACATCGTCCTCATCGACGAGGACAACCGGCTGTCGGGCAAGACGAAAGCGGCGGTGCTCGAGGGCATGGAGGAGAGCTCGGCGACCCTCGCGTCGGACTACGGCAACCTCGCCGAGGGCAAGATGCTGCCCCTGTTCCCGCTGTCGGGCGACTTCAACGACATCGAGGGGCCCCGCTTCTTCATGGTCATCTGCACCGAGAACATCTTCGGTGAGGAGGAGGGCACGTTCGCCAACCCCGTGGCCCAGCTCGACCGCACGACCCTGTCCATCAACATGCTCGACCCCGAGGACGAGGAGGACGAGCTGAAGATCAGCGCCCGCAACGTGGTCGGGCGCAAGGTCGAGAAGCTGACCGACCTCTACGAGGTGCTCGACATCGCCCAGTACATCTTCGACAACGTCGGGATGTCGGACTACGCGCAGCAGTACAAGGTGCGGCTGATCCGGAACACCCGCCCCCACCGGGTCATGGGGCGGGCGGCCCGGACCGTCAAGGAGTACATCCGGGTGGGCATCTCCCCCCGCGTGCACTTCCACCTCGAGGCGGTGGCCCGGACCTTCGCCTTCTTCAACGGCGACATGATGATCACGCCGGACCACATCAAGGCGGTCGCGGGCCCCGTGCTCGCCCACCGCATCGTCCTGCGCGAGGGCATGGAGTTCTCGGTCGACAAGGACGACCTCCTCCAGCAGATCCTGCGGGACATGGAGGTTCCGCCGTGGAAGTAGAGGAGGTCTACGCCCGGTTCCGCGACATCAAGCACGGCATCCGGGCCCGCAAGACCTCCAACAGCATCCACTTCGGCGAGCACAAGAGCGGGTTCAAGGGGACCGGCTACGACATCGTCGGCGTCGATCAGTGGCGGCCCGGCCAGCCCCTGAAGGACGTGGCGTGGAGCCTCAGCCTCCGCACCTACCCCGAGAAGCTGTACCGCATCGAGCGGATGGAGCCCAAGGAGCTCCGCACCCTGATCGTCTGCGACCTGTCGTACTCGACGCTGTTCCAGGTGTCGCAGGAGACCAACAAGGCGCTGCTGATGCTCGACCTCCTCGGCAACATCGGGCTGACCCGCGCCAACCTGCGCGACCCGGTGGGGCTGCTCGGCTACTCGGACCGCATCGAGCTCTACCTGCGCCCGAAGCTCGGGACCTCGCAGGTCTTCCACATGGCGTACAAGATCTTCGAGAAGCTGAACCTGGAGCGGGAGCATCCGACCCGCCGGAAGGCCCACCTGAAGGTCGCCGTCGACTTCATGCTCGCGCGGCTGAAGACGCGCCACTCGATCATCCTGCTGACCGATCTCGTGGATCTGGTCAACGACCCCGACGCGGTCGACTTCAAGCAACTGAGCACGCTGGCCGCGAAGCACGATATGATCGTGCTCGTCCTCGACGATCCCGACGAGTTCCGGGTCAGGAGCCGGCTCGGCTACATCCGGATCTCGGACATGGAGACGCGCAAGCAGACCGTGATCTCGGCGCGGAAGGCGGGCGCGATTCGGCGGCGCATCGAGGAGACGCGGGCGTCGCTGCAGTACAAGCTGAAACACCAGGCGGGCATCGACTCGACGGTGCTGACGGAGCAGAACCACATCGAGGAGCTGCCGAAGTTCCTGATGTCGCGATTCGCAAGGTAGGAGTCCGGGCCGTGGAACGGCGCCGCCTCCGGAGGAGGCGCAGGCTCACTGCAGGGTTGGTTGGGCGCCAAGCGGAGGCCGCGGCGCGATCTTGTGGTCGCGTTCGGCGACGATTGGCGGGCCAGGACGGGAGAGACCTTCGCAGACTGGCAGGGAAGATCGGGTGACCATGACACGCCTATTCGCCGCCGCCGCTGGCCTCCTGTTGATCGCACCGACGTCGTCGGCCGCCCAGCCGCCCGACGTCGGGCTGCCCGGCGCGGGGCTCGTGCGGGTCGAGACGCTGGAGCTCGAGCCCACCGTCGTCAAGACCGGCGACCGCATCACGCAGCGTTACCGGCTGCGCTTTCCGGACCTGATCCCGAGCGGCCAGGAGATCATCATCCTCGAGGACCGCATGACCCCCGAGGCGCTCCCGGTCCACCCGTTCGAGGCGACGGCGCTGGTGGTCGAGAAGGATCGCATCGACGACACGCACATCTGGGACTTCGTGTACGAGTTCCGCCTCGTCGACCCCAACAAGATGACCTACGCCCTGCCGAGCTTCAGCTTCTACTACCTGGTGCGGGACCTCGGCGAGGACATCGAGGACGCCGAGGTCCAGCAGGTCGACGGGGGGCAGGGGCTGGTGCGCTACGTGACGTCGATCACCGACGAGCCCCTGCTCGACATCCGCGACACCGTCGAGCTCGGCACGTTCTCGGGCCTCGCGACGTTCTTCCGCGCCCTCGCGTGGGTCGTCGCGCCCCTCCCGCTGCTGATCTGGCTCGTCATGCTGGTGCGGTTCGCGCGCAAGCCGAAGGCGGTCTCGATCGAGAAGCAGCAGGAAGAGGACGAGCTGGCCCGCATCGAGGCGCAGATCCCGGTCGTCCCCTCGATCTGGGAGGCGCGCCGGGCGGTGGGCCGCGAGCTCGCGGCGTTGCGGCGGCTGCCCCGGGACGCCGGCGCGGACCAGCTCGGCGACCGCCAGCGGGCGCTGGTGCTGGCCCTGCGCGACTACCTGCAGGCGGACCTGCCGGCCCTTGTTCCCGGCGACACCGCCCTCGACATCCAGCGGCACGTCGACGGGCTGAAGGACAGCTACCGCAAGGCCGCGCTCGGGGTGCTCGCGGGCCGGCTCGTGGCCTATCAGCGGGGGCTCGAGGCGGGAACCCCGGCGCCCGTCGAGCACCCGGCCGGCGAGGCGCGCATGCTCGGCGACGCGCTGTACCGGCTGCGCCCGTACGTGCGGATGATGAACAACCTGAAGGCGCTGGTGGGCGCCGCCTCTCCGCGTCCGGCGAAGGGGTAGGAGTCCGGGGCGCCGAGCGGCGCGGACTCGTGTAAGGTTGGTTGGGCGCCCAGCGGAGCCGTCAGGCGACGCCGGGCGGGCTATAGACAGGCGGGGTGACCTATCATGCTGATGCCCTGGTCCGAGTTCGTCATGTTCGTCGACGGCGGCGTCCGCGAGCTGCTCGCGACCGACTTCGCGCAGATCCGCTACGGCGATGTCGGCATCGCGGTGGGGATCGCGCTGGTGCTCGGGCTCGTGCTCGCCATGACGCTGGTGCGGCTGGCCGCGGTCAGCAAGCGCCACGTGCGCGAGCACTCCGGGCACGACATCGAGCCGGGGCACCGCAAGCGGCTCTGGATCCGCGTCCTCCACACCGCGCCCAAGGCGCTGGCGGCGGGCGCCCTCGCCCTGCTCGTGTTCTCGGTCGCCGACCCGTTCCTCACCGCCACCGAGGAGGTCAGCGGCTACGTCGAGTCGCGCGTCCGGGTCGATCTGGTCGACACCTCGGGCTCGATGGCGTGGGAGTTCCCCGACACCAACAAGTCGAAGGCCGAGGTCGCCCGCGACGCGCATCTCGAGTTCCTCGAGATGCGGCGCGAGAAGAACGACCGCGTGTCGCTGTGGCTGTTCTCCACCTATCCCTACAAGGTGGACGACTTCGTCATGGACGACGAGCTGTACTACTACCAGGTGTGGGACGCGCCGTACGTCATGACCCAGCGCCTCGACAAGGCGATGGTGGTGCCACGCGACAAGGTCCGCATCGTCCCCGCCGAGGGCGACACCAACATCATCCGCCCGCTGCAGGACATCGTGAAGTACTTCGACCAGGACGAGGCGGCGGTGGGCCGCGGCTCGAACCAGAACCGGGCGGTGCTCATCATCACCGACGCCGCCGTCGACGAGTTTCCCGACGCCGAGTTCGCCGAGCTGAACAAGCGGAACATCGTCCCGTACATCATCTACATCAATACGAGCGATGCGCGGACGGCGAGCTTCCTGCACCCCACCGTGCCCCAGCTCGTCGGGCAGATTCAGGAGTACGGCGGCGACTACTTCGACGTGACCGACGAGGACAGCCTGCTGCGCGCCTACGAGGCCATCGACGAGCGCGAAGCGGTGCGCATGGAGCTGAAGCACCGGGCCCTGAAGGTGCCCATCTACTCGCGGTTCCTGCTGGTGGCGATGGGGCTGCTGCTCGTCGGCATTCCCGTCGGGTTCGTGTCGGAGCTGCTGTGGGGGACCACCCCGTAGCGGGGCCCCGCGGCACGGAGACGGGCGGGCGCCCCCCGAAGGGCGGCCCGCCACAAGACACGCGGCGCTCGAGAGACTCGAGAGAGAAGTGACATGCGACTGACAGACCTGCTCGACAAGGAGCACTCCTTCCGGTATCTCGTCGGCTTCGTGCTCGCCCTGCTCTTCTTCGCCGGGGTCTCGATACCGGCCCGCAGCCTGACCGCGTTCTACGCGAACCTGGAAGGGCTGAGCGCCAGCGTCGAGCGCGGCGACTTCGAGACGGCCGAGACGCAGCTCACCGAGGTGTCCGCCTTCTACCAGGGCAGCCGGGCGTGGGGCATGCAGTGGTTCGCCGACTCGTACCTGTTCCGCGACTCGTTCCTCCAGCAGGCCTCCTACAACTACCTGACCGGCGACTACCGGACGGTGGTGGAGGACCTCGCCGACGAGATCGACGACCCGCGGGCGTCGCACCTGCTCGCGAGCGCCAAGTTCATGCTGGCGCGGCAGCGGTATCGGGCCATCGACCCCGAGGCCCCCGACGCCGCGACCCGGCGCGAGGCGATCATCCTCGAGGTGATGGAGACGGTGAACGCCGACTACGAGCGGGCGCTTCGCGGCGACCCCGGCGACCGCTTCGACTACAAGTGGAACTACGACCTGACCAGCAACGCCGAGGCGGTGCGGCGCGCCCTCGAGGCGCCCCGCGAGATCGAGCCGCCCGAGCTCGAGCAGATGAAGGGCGAGGGCACCCCGGTGCGCCGCCGACGCGGCTAGGACCAGGACCTGCTCTGGCGTCGAGGACGGTTGACAGATGTACAAGCGCAGCGACTGGACGCGGCAAAAAGTTCACGGACTGCGCCCACTGTTTCACCTGGCCGGTTCACCGTTCGCCCAGCAGTCCTATCGCGAAGCGGCCAAGTTTGCGTCGCAGACACGCAAGGGCTCGCTGGCGACGGACGCGAAGCCTCGCCTCGTCAAGAAAGTTCTCGCCGCCGACGCGCCCCGCCCGGAGCCCGGGCGGGACCGCTGAGCGGCCCTGCGCCCGTGACGGGCGCCGCGCACGCACGAAATGGACGTCATCAGCCGCCTCTTCCGGGAGAGCATCGAGTTCGCCAACCCGGAGTACCTGGCGATCGTGCCGCTCGCCGGCCTGCTGCTCGCCTTCGGGCTGCTGGTCTTCGTCCTGCGGCTCCAGCTGCGCCCGGCCCGCACCGAGGGCTCGAAGTACCCCTTCTTCGGCCACGTCAAGTTCTGGTTCCTCGCCATCCTCGCCCTCGCCCTCGTGGCCGTCGCCGCCGCCCGGCCGTTCTGGGTCTACGGCGGCCAGACGTTCCGTCGGGGCGACGTCGACGTCGTCGTCGCCATCGACGCGTCCGCGTCGATGTGGGTCAAGGACCTCGGACCCTCGCGCCTGGAGCTCGCGGTCCGCGAGGCGCTGGGCCTCTACACCCAGGACATCCTCACCCCCGGCGACCGCACCGCGGTGTACGTCTGGGGCACCACGACCCTGCGCCGGGCCCACATGGCGTCGAACGCCGAACGGTTCATCGAGGAGGTGGGCCGCATCGCCCCGCCCGTGAGCCTCACCGGCGACGCGTTCCCGTGGGACAGCGACATCGCCACCGCGTTCGAGTCGATCTACCTGTCGCTCGACAACCAGGACCGCTTCGAGTCGGGCGACGACGACTGGCTGCCCGAGGAGCGCAACGACCGCGTGCTGCTGTTGTTCACCGACGGCGACTTCCTCATCGACGCCGAGCAGATGAGCCGGCTCGACACCGCCCTCGCCGAGTTCCGCCGCCGCGGCCTCGTCATCTACACCATCGGCATCGGCAGCCGCACCGGGGCCAACGTCGACTCGGTGCTCATCGACTACGTGCGCGGCATCGACTACGACGAGACCCTCGAGCAGGACCTCGCCGGGCAGCGCACCCAGCTCGGCTTCGAGGGCATCAACATGGTCGAGCAGCGCACCGGCGGCCGCTCGGTCGTCATCGACAGCCCCCAGGTCGACGCCGCCACCTTCCTCCGCAACGTCATCGACTCGCACCGCAGCATCTCCTTCGAGCTCGTCCCCTCGGACGACCAGCAGGAGATCTGGCAGTGGTTCGTCATGCTCGCCATCGTCGTCTTCGTGCTGGCGATCGTGTTCTACTGACGGGCGTCGGGCCGGTTCGTCCACTTGTGATTGCCCTGCATCCCCCTCGGAGGTCCCGAGCCGGGTCGCGAACGGGCGCCGTTCCGATTCGCGCCGCCCTGCTGGACGTCCGACGGAGGACCATGCCGGTCGCCGACGTCTTCACGCTGTAGCGTCAGCGAATCTGCTCGCCGATGCTCGTCGAGCATCGAGGCGAGTTTGACGCCGAATTCACAAGTCAACTAGGATTCGACTCATGATTCGACTCAACATGCACGAGGCGAAGACCCACCTGTCGCGTTACGTCGCCCAACTGCAGGAAGGCGAGACGATTCTGCTCTGCCGCCGCAACGAGCCGGTTGCCGAAATCCGAGCCCTGCCCCGGGCACGCACGACGCCGCGGCCGATCGGGTTGGCCCGCGGCCAGTTCACGGTTCCGGACTCCTTCTTCGAGCCCCTGCCCGACGACTTCATCGAGTCGTTCGAGGGCGGGGCGGTCCTGCCCGAGGAATGAAGCTGCTTCTCGACACCTGCACCTTCCTCTGGTGGACCGAGGACTCTCCCCGCCTCTCGAAGGGAGTCCGGTCCGCGGTGTCCGATCCGACGCACGAGGTCCACGTGAGCACGGTCTCGATCTGGGAGATCGCCGTCAAGCACCACTTGGGCAGACTGCCCCTTCCAGAGCCGCCCGCGCGGTTTCTGCCGGAGCAGCGGAAGCTCCACGGCTTTCTGAGCCTTCCCATCGACGAGGCGAGCGTGCTCCAGCTGCACCGCTTGCCGCCGCTTCACAGGGACCCTTTCGACCGGCTACTCGTGTGCCAAGCGATAGAGCACGGCATGACCCTGATCACGCCAGACCGCCTCATCGCACAGTACCCGGTGAGGATCTCCTGGTAGCCGGCGCGGCGTTCAAGCTCGCCATCGAGGTGCGATAATCGCCGAATCCCGAGGGCGGGTCACGCAATCTGACGCACACAGCCCCCGGCCGGCTGCGTCACAGGAATAGTCCGACGATGCTCGTAGCCCTGTCGATCAAGAACTTCAAGAGCATCCGCGAAGCGCACGTCCGCTTCGGACCATGCACCTGCTTCATCGGCCACAACGGAGTCGGCAAGAGCAACCTGTTCGACGCGATCCAATTCCTGAGCGCGTTGACCGAACGCGACATCTCCGACGCGGCCACGGAAGTGAGGCGCACCAGTGACGGCGGCTACTCGCCTCTCGACCTGGTGTTCGGTCGCCACCCCGATCGCCGAATCGAGCTGTCGGCCGACATGGTGGTACCGCCACAGGTCCAGGACGACTTCGGCCAGCCGGCAGAGCCAAGCACGACTCTGCTCACCTACCGCATCCGGCTGCGGTACGAGTCGACATCGGACCGTCTTCTCGTGGAGCACGAGAGCCTGACCCACGCCAAGCTGCAGGCCTACGAGAAATTCGTCGGTTTCGACTCCGGGCAGGAGTTCAGAAAATCGGTGGCGCTAGGCGTGCGACGGGGCGGACCGCTGATTTCGACGAAGGAGGACCGCATTCAGCTCCACGGCGACGGCGGGAGCCGGGGCCGACCATCACCGGTGGGCAGGTCTCCGCTGACGGTGGTCGGGGGCACGAACACGTCCGACTACCCGACAGTCCTGGCCGCGAAGCGGGAGATGTCGTCCTGGCGCATACTCCATCTCGAGCCGAGCGCGATGCGCACGCCCGACAATCGATCTGCGCCGGCCCACGTCTCGGCTTCCGGCGGCCACCTCGCTGCCACGCTCCAGGGCCTCGCCACGAGGAACCCCAACGCAGAAGCGGAAATCCTGTTCAGACTCCGGCAGCTCAACTCGGATATCGCAGAACTGAGCGTCTACTCTGACGACGTGCGGGACCAGCTCGCCCTGCGGGCTCGCGTATCGGGGGTGGACAACTGGCTCTACGGTCGCTCCCTCTCGGACGGCACGTTGCGGTACATCGCTCTGGTCCTGATGCTGGTGGACGTCGAGGATCGCGCCGTGCTCTGCATCGAGGAGCCCGAGAACGGGATTCACCCGTCGCGCGTGCCGAATCTGGCCGAGCTTCTGCGGGACTACGCGGTCGACATCCACGACTCGGTCCGTGCCGACAATCCGTTGCGTCAGGTCGTGCTGAACACCCATTCTCCAGAAGTGGCCCGCCAGCTCCCGTGCGACGATCTCGTGTTCGTCGAGCGGGCGCTCACCAGCCAGGACGGTCCCATCAGTAGTTTTCGGCCGATCACCGGGACGTGGCGGGCCACCGCGGCGAACGGCCCGGAATCGACCGCACAGCCCATCGATCGCCGAGCGGTAGCCGACTTCATCGGCGGCTCGCCGGTCAACGACGAGCTCGGTCAGTTGAAGCTCGAGTTCGGATCGGTCAAGTGAGTCGCCAGTTGACGTGGTCCGTCGTGGCCGACGGAGGAACGGACCGCCTGCTCGTGCCCATTATCCAGTGGGCGATCCACCGGCTCGACCCCGTTGTGGAGATCCTGGAGCCGGAGTTCCGCAAACGACACGGAAGTGTGGTCGACTTCCTCGGCGCCTACGAGTCGCGCGTCATGCTGGTCTTCGTGCACCGAGACTCGGAGAACGTCTCGCTGCAGCGGCGCTTGAGGGAATTCGAGGCGGTCACCCGGCCGAGCGTCGTGCCCGTCGTGCCCGTCCAGATGTCCGAAGCCTGGATCCTCTTCGACGGTGCCGCGGTCGCCAAGGCGGCCGGCTCACCCTCCTCGCGAGTTCCGGTGCCCGCGATCGGCGATATCGAAGGCATCAGCAATCCCAAGGAGCGCCTGGACGATCTGCTCTTCCGAGCGGCGGGCTCGCCCACCGGCCGCCGAGGCCGGAACTTCAAGCGCTCGATTGTGGATCGGCGCGTGAGCGTGGCCGAGTACATCTCCGACTACGATCCGCTACGATGTCTGCCCGCGTTTCGAAGATTCCAGGAGTCTCTTGCCGAGCAATACCCGTACACCGGACTGCCGGGACGGTAGCGTCCAGCATGGAGGTACGGATACGGCGTCAAATGATACGTCGACGCGCCTTGCCGCGATGGCTCTTCAAGGGCCCCCGGCGACGGGCGGCAAGCGAGGAGAGCACCAGTCGGACATGCGGCTCGTTGATGTCGAGCGGGTCGAACGGCTTCCCGTACCACCTCACCATCGCCTGGTGCTCCTCGTGGAACGGATTGAGCGCCGCTTCCAGGAACTCCATGAAGCCGACGACGCCGCCGACGTCCTCGGGTGGACCGCGCCGCTCGCCGCCGACGAACGCGGGGTAGTCGACATCGGCGTCGCCGTCGCGAACCGACTCGACGGAGATGTCGTGCCTCCAGCTGTCGCCGAAGTCGTACAGGTAGAGAAACCGCTCGACCCCACGCTTCACGAGCGACTTCAGGCGGATGCTCCTGGCCTTGTACACGCGCTGGTCGAAGAGATCTTCGTCGAGCATGGGATCACCGTAGACGCGGTCGCCGACCTCGAACTCGAACAGGTGCGAGTTCATCCAGCCGAACGTGACCTGGATGATGTCGTGCAGGGCCAGCAACGTCGACGACAGCGGCACGTCGACGCGTCGCCACACCTTCGGTTCGATCTCCAGCAGCTCGATCCTGAGGCGCGCGACGGGCTCGATCATGGGAATCAGTGGGTTGCGGTTTCCGGTTCGTCGCTCTCAAGCAGCCTGAGCATGGCCTCGGCGCAGTACAGGCGGTTCCGCCGCGCGCCGCCGACCGGCGCGATGATACCCGTGTCCTGGAGTCGGTCGATCGCGCGGCCCGCCGTCGTATACGCAACGTCCAGCCGCCGGGCGACCCGTGTCGTCGACCAGAAGGGATTCTCCGTGAAGAGCTCCAGAAGCGCCTCCGGCAGCCTCGATTTCTCTCCCGCGAGCAGCCCTCGCCACTTCGCCACCAGGGCGTCGATCCGTCGGATGCGCCTCGTCGCATCTTCCGCCTCGACGGCGACCCCTCGGAGGAAGTAGATCAGCCACTCCTTCCACTCGCCGGCCGCGGTCGTGCCGAGCAGACGCGCATAGTACTCGGATCGCGTCGCCTCGAACCACGCGCTGAGGTACAGCAGGGGCGCCGGAAGGACGTCGCGCTCGACGAGCAACAGCGTAACGACGAGCCGTCCGACCCGGCCGTTGCCGTCCAGGAACGGATGGATGGCCTCGAACTGCGCGTGCGCGAGTGCGGCGTGGACCAGCGCCGGCAGCGTCTGGTCGTGCAGGAACCGCTCCCAGGCGTTCAGACAGCCGGCCAGCGCGTCCGGCGGCGGCGGCACGTAGGTCGCGGTGGACGGCGTGGACCCGGGAGCTCCGATCCAGTTCTGCGTGCGTCGGAACTCTCCAGGCGTCGCCGCGTCGCCCCGTACGTCGGTCATGAGCAGCCGGTGGGCTTCGCGGACGAGCCGTAGCGACAACGGGAGCGTCCCGAGCCGCTCGACCGCGTACTCGAGGGCGGTGACGTAGTTGGCGACTTCCTGCAGATCGGCCGCGTTCCGCCGGACCGGCGCGCCGGCTTCGGCGGCCAGCAGATCGTCGAGACCCGACACCGTGCCCTCGATCCGGCTCGACAGCACGGCCTCGCGGCGGACGAACGGCCGGACAAGCAGGTGCGAGTTCGGCAGCCGCCGCCCTTCGCCCCCCAGGCGACCGATCGCGAGATCCGCGGCGGAGAGTGCGGCCACGAGCTCGCTGTCCCACGCGAACGGCGGCGGGAGCGGGGCCGGGATGAAGGCTGCATGTCCGCCGGGCTGCCGCATCAGGCGCCCGTGGGGTCGCCGTTCCGGCTCGTTCATGGTCCTTGTTTGCGGGTCCGCAAATGGGGCCGTTGCCAATTAGCGGCAGATCTTGTTTTCGATAATAGCAGACAGCTCCTGACACCGCTCCGTGCTATCGTCCCGCCCCATGCGCCTCGCCGACGGCCGCCTCGCGTTCTCGGCCACCGATCTCGGCCGCCACCTCGCCTGCAGCCATCTGACGACCCTGCGCCGGGCCGTCGCGCTGGGCGGAATCGAGGCGCCCCCGCCGTACGACGATCCTCGAGGCGACGTGCTGAGACAGCGCGGCATCGAGCACGAGGCGCGCCTGCTGGAGCGGTTCGCGGCGGAAGGCCGCGCGGTGGAGATCGTCACGGCGGCCGACACGCCGTTCCTGCACCGGAATCCGGCCGCGGCCGCCACCCGCACGCGGGACGCGATGAGGCGCGGGGCCGACGTCATCTACCAGGGGCGCCTGGAGGACGCGGACGGCCGGTGGAGCGGCTATCCCGACTTCCTGCTCCGGGTCGACGAGCCGAGCGGACTGGGCGCCTGGTCGTACGAGGTGCTAGACGCCAAGCTGGCCCGCGGCGCGAAGGGCGCGGCGGTGCTGCAGCTCCTCCTGTACTCGGACCTGCTGGCCTTGGCGCAGGGAATCGCGCCGGAACGGATGCACCTGGCCCTCGGCGGCGGCGACGAGCGGGACCACGCGAGCTTTCGGGTGGTGGAGTACTCGGCCTACTACCGCGCCGTCCGCCGGGGGCTCGAGGCGCACGCCGAGGCGCCGCCCGAGACCTATCCCGAGCCGGTCGAGCACTGCGGCCTCTGCGAGTGGAAGCAGAGCTGCGCGGAGCGGCGCCGCGCCGACGATCACCTGTCGCTGGTAGCCGGCATCACCCGCGGCCAGCGGGCTCGGCTCGCCGAGCGGGGAGTGACGACGATGACGGCGCTCGGCGCGCTGGATCTGCCCGTCGTCCCCCGGCTGGACGGCATCAGCGCCGGCGCGCTGGCGCGGATCCGCGAGCAGGCGCGGGTGCAGGACCAGGCGCGGCGCGAAGGCCGCCGCATTCACGAGCTCGTCACGCCGGTCGCGCCGGGCAAGGGACTCGCGGCGCTGCCCGGGCCGTCGGCGGGCGATGTCTTCTTCGACCTCGAAGGAGACCCGTTCGCGGCGGACGGCGGCCTGGAGTACCTGTTCGGCGCCGCGTACAGGAACGGCACGTACGACGCCGACTGGGCCCTCGACGCGACGGGCGAGAAAGCGGCGTTCGAGCGCTTCATCGACCGCGTCATGGCGCGGTGGGAGCAGCATCCCGGCTTCCACATCTACCACTACGGCGCCTACGAGACCACCGCCGTCAAGCGCCTGATGAGCCGCTACGCGACCCGCGAGGACGAGGTCGACCGGCTGCTGCGCGGCCGGGTCTTCGTCGACCTCCACCGCGTGGTCCGGCAGGGGGTGCGGGCCTCGGTCGAGAGCTACTCGATCAAGCGGCTCGAGCCGTTCTACGGCTTCGTCCGCAGGGTGGACCTGCTCGCGGCGACGCGGGCGCTCATCCGTTTCGAGGTGCGGCTCGAGTCGGGCGACGCCACCGCGGCGCCGGACGAGCTTCGTACCGAGATCGCGGGCTACAACCGGGACGACTGCCTCTCGACGCTTCGCCTCGCCGAGTGGCTGGAGGAGCGCCGGCGCGAGCTGGAAGCCTCGACCGGACAGCCGGTGCCACGCCCGGCGCTGCGGGACGAGGAACGCGACCGGGAGCAGGAACCGGCGGTCGAGGTCGGGGCGCTGTTCGAGGCGCTGACGGCGGGCCTGCCGACCGACGGGGCGGAGTTGGACGGCGAGCAGCGGGCGCGGCAACTGCTGGCGCACCTGCTGGAGTTCCACCGGCGCGAGGACAAGTCGACGTGGTGGGAGTTCTTCCACCGTTGCGGCTTCACCGAGGAGGAGCACGTCGAGAGCCGGGCGACGATCGGGGCGCTCGCCTACAACGGCGCCGTGGAAGAGGTGAAGAAGTCCGTCGTCCATCGCTACCACTTCCCCGAGCAGACGCACGAGATTGCGATCGGCGACTCGCCGAAGAACCCCGACACCGCGGAGTCCGACGAGCTCAAGCGGGGGTCCTGCGGGACGGTGGTCGACATCGACGAGACGGCCCGCACCATCGATCTGAAGAGGGGGCGCGACTCGCAGGTTCCTCATCCCCCGGCGCTTGTTCCGCTCGACATCGTCAACAGCAAGGTGCTCCAGGAGAGTCTCGTCCGGCTTGCGGATGGAGTCGTGTCGAGCGGCCTCGCGGACAGCCGACGACGGGTGGCCTTCGACCTGCTGCGCCGGGTGCTGCCGCGCCTCGGGCCACCGGACCGTCACCTGGCTTCCGGAGTTCGGCCGGGCGGTGGTGAGGAACACAATCCCCGCTCCGATGAGCCGCACCGTCGGCAGGCCGACCCGCCAACAATTCGCTTGCGGCTTGGAGATTCCGGCTCGCAGCGCACCGCCGTACGGCCTCGGCAGACCGACCCGCCACCGATCCGCTTGCGGCAGACTCTCGAGACCGAGCCGCATCGAACGAACGCGGCCGATCTCGTCGCCGACGGCGAGACGCCGCTCGACGCGGTCCGGCGGATCGCCCTGCGGCTCGACCGCTCGGTGCTCCCCGTGCAGGGACCGCCCGGCAGCGGCAAGACGTACACCGGAGCCCGGATGATCCTCGACCTCCTCGCCGACGGGAAGCGGGTCGGGGTGACCGCCAACAGCCACAAGGTGATCTCGAACCTGCTCGGTGCGGTTTGCGACGCGGCCGACGACCGGTCCGACACGCGCGAACCGGCCGCGCGCGCGCCGGGGGGACGGGCGGGCGACGAGAGCGCACGGCTCGGGCGCGATGCGGAGACGCCGCCCCGAGGCGCGCCGGTCGAGGTCCACGGGATCCAGAAGGCCCGCGACGGAGACGGCTGCCCCGACGAGCGCATCGTCCAGGCCGGCTCCAACGACGAGGTGGCTGAAGCGCTCGCCACCGGCGAGGCCAACCTCGCCGCGGGCACCGCGTGGCTGTGGGCGCGCGAGGAGATGGCCGGCGCGGTGGACGTCCTCGTCATCGACGAGGCGGGACAGACGAGCCTCGCCAACACCCTCGCGGTCTGCCAAGCGGCGGCGAGCCTCGTCCTGCTCGGCGACCCGCGGCAGCTCGATCAACCCATCCAGGGGGTCCACCCGCCCGGCGTCGCCGTCTCGGCCCTCGGCCACCTCCTCGGCGAATCGGCGACCGTCGACCCGGCCCGCGGCATCTTCCTCGACCACACGTGGCGCATGCACCCGGACGTCTGCGCCTTCACGTCGGAGCAGTTCTACGAGGGGCGGCTCCTCGCGCGGGAGAGCCTCGACCGGCAGACGGTGGTCGGGCCGGGTCCGCTGGCCGGACACGGCCTGCGCTTCCTGCCGGTGGAGCACGCCGGCAACACGCACGCCTCGGAAGAAGAGGCCGATCGCGTCGAGGCGCTGATCCGGGAGCTGCTCGACGCCGGCGCCGCCTGGGTCGACCGGCGGGGCGTCCGGAAGCGGCTGACGCTCGAGGACGTCCTCGTCGTGGCGCCCTACAACGCGCACGTCGCGACCCTGCGGGCGAGGCTGCCCGACGGCGCCCGGGTCGGCACCGTCGACAAGTTCCAGGGGCAGGAGGCGCCCATCGTGCTGTTCTCCATGGCCACCTCGACCGCCGACGAGGCGCCCCGCGGCATGGAGTTCCTCTACAGCCTCCACCGCCTCAACGTCGCCACCTCCCGCGCCCGCTGCGTCGCCGCCATCGTCGCCAGCCCCGCTCTCCTGACGCCGCCCTGCCGCACCCCGGAGCAGATGCGCCTGGCCAACCCCTTCTGCCGCTTCCTGGAGCTGGCGTCGGACACCTCGCCGCCGTAACCGTCGGCGCACGGCGGCCGCCTCGTCGGCGGGCTCCCGCCTGAATGGCAGACGACCGACATTGGCGCGGAGCGACCGGTTTCCAGTTCGCACGTTGGGCTGGAACATCTCCTGATCCGATTGCGGCGGCAGGCCGCCGGAAGCTGTGGGCACGATCCCGATGATGAGACTCGCCGATAAGGCGCGAAGGGCGTTCGTGGTCGGCTTCGTGGCCGGCATTGGGGCCGTCGGCATCCAGGACGTCGACGCCGACGGATCGACCGACTTCACCGCCCGCGGGCGGCCGCGTCCCCTCGTCGAGCGGCCGGTCGAGCCGGACGATGCGGACGGCGACGAGTCTTCGTTCTGCGTCCTCGACATCGAGACCACCGGATTCAGTCCGGAGCGCGACTCGATCATCGAGATCGCGGTCATCCGTAGCGACACGGAGGACGGCGCCACGCGCGAACGGGTGCTGAACGAACCGGTGCGTCCCTCGGGGAACATCCCCAGGCAGATTCGCGAGCTGACCGGCATCACGAACGAGATGGTGGCGGACGCGGACACCATAGATCGGGTGCTGCCGCGGGTCGCCGCGTTCGTGGGCGACGCGACGATCGTCTGCCACAACGCCCACTTCGACCGCCGGTTCCTGGAGCACAACGCCCGGCTCATGGGCATGACGTTCACCGGGAACGAATGGGTGTGCACGATGCGCATGGCGCAACGGGTACCGACAGGCGGGCCGTACAAGCTGGCGCTTCTTGCCGAGAGGCTCGACGTTCCGGACCGGGGCAGCCACCGGGCGCTCGACGACTGCCGCGCGACGATCGGGGTGTACCGGGCGGTGCGCCGCCTCCTCGGCGGCAGCGTCAGCCTCGCCCCGTTGGTCCCGCCCGACGGCGATCCGACGCCCGCTGAGGTCGCGCACGACGCCGACCTGAGCGGTCAAGTGTTCGTCTTCACCGGGTTCCGCGACGAGGTACTGGCGGCGAGAATCCAGAACGCGGGCGGCGCCGTCGCCAGCGGGATCTCCAGGAAGGTCACGACGCTGCTCGTGGCGGACGCCGACGCGAGGCCGACCGGCAAGGTGAGGAAGGCTCGCGATTACGGCATAACCGTCCGTAGCAAGGAGAGCTTCGAACGCGAGTTCTACATCGCGCAGTGAAGCGCTGGCCCTGCCACGAGAAATCAGCGTAGCCGGTTGACTACGACGTGAACCTCGATCGGGCCGACCCGCGGCAATCAAGCGACGTGACGGCTTCCGGGACCGTCGAGACGGGCGAGGCTCAGCCGCAGCCGGAGCGGCTTCAGGAGACGGTTCATCGTGGCCTGGGTCGGGTTGTGCCGCGGGTTGATCGCCCGCAGGACGTTCGGGCTCGCCATCTCGGCCTGCTCGGCGAACTCCTTGACGCCCATCGCCCGAATCACCTTCCCGAGGGCGGTCTGGATCGACACCCCTTCGCCCAAGGCGGCGAGGAGAAAATCGCGCGCGAACTCGGGGTCGCGAAGGTCTTGCGCAAGGCCTTCGTTCCAGTCTCGGCTGCGCCGTGCCATGTCATGTCTTACCAGATAGTCCGCCAAGCATATGTATCATAAATGATAGCATTCAGCGCGGGAAGATCGAGGGCCGTGGTATTCTGACCAGGCAAAATGACCGGGTTTTCCTGGAGTCGAACATGCGTGAAGTACCGACGACCGAGGCCAAGTCGCGCTTCGCGGAGCTGCTGCGCGTCGTCGAGCACGGCGAGCCGCTGGCGATCACCCGCCACGGGAAGACGGTCGCGTATCTGGTTCCGCCGGTCGACCAGGAGCGTGCCTCACAGAGAGACGCCGTGGAGCGCTTCCGCGCGTGGCGGCGGCAGCGGCCTCGCACCGGCATGACCAGGGACGAGATTCTCGCGGCGCGGCATGAGGGCCACCGCCGGTGAGCCGCTTCGTACTCGACGCGTCCATCGCTGGCGCATGGCTCCTCGAAGACGAGGACGACCCTGTCGCGAACGCGGCGATGTCGCGCCTCGCGACCGACTTCGCCCTGGTGCCCGAGCTCTGGCACCTGGAGGTGCGCAACGTGCTGGTCGTCGCGGAACGGCGCGGACGCGTGGGCCCCGCAGGGCTCGAGGACGGCCTCCGCCGGGTCGGCGAGCTGCCGATACGGACGGACACAGAGCCGAATCTCGAGACAGCGCTCGCGTTGGCGAGGAGACACCGGCTGACGATCTACGACGCGCTCTACCTCGAGCTGGCCCTGCGAGCCGACGCGCCGCTCTCCACGCTCGACCGGGCGCTGGCGGGCGCCGCTGTCGCCGAGGGGCGTCCGTTGATCGGACCACTCCCCGAGCTGCGATAACCACAGAGCCCGCGCGGCCGCCCCGAGGCCGCGCTGCACCTCGCGGAGAACGAACCCGCGGGCGACTTCGTTACGTGATCGGAAGGATGACCCCGGGCCGACCGAGCTGGTAGCGAGGAAGGTATGATTGCACGCGGGCTCGACGGCAGCGCGGCTGCCCGGAGGCGCGGGAATTCGCGAGCGGGGAGAGGAAGCATGGCCAGGACCGTGACCTTGCGGTTGGATCAGGACGCGTACGAGGAGTTGCGCGAGGCGGCGACAGCGGAACGGCGCTCTCTGTCGAACTTCATTGCCACCGCCGCCCTGGAACGGGTTCGCCAGGCGCAGTTCGTCGACGACGGGGAGATGGCCGAGTTTCTGAACGACGATGCGCTGGTCCGGAGAATGCGGACCGGCTCCCGACAGGCCCGGCAGCGCAAGGGCGACTTCGTTGCATGATTACCGGATCTTCGAGACCGAGCAGTTCCGGAAGGATCTGCGGTCGATCGCCCGGGCGGGTCACGAACGGATCGCCCACCAGCTTCGCAGGTCCGTCTATCCGCGGCTTGCCACCACGTCTCGGCCGTTGCGCGAGCCGCACGGGCTTCCACTGCAGCCCAACCGTAGAACGTCCGACCGCGATCGGCAGCGGCGACCTCCGCGAGTAGAGCCGCCTCGGATTGCGGCGCCACGCTGAGCCTGTCGACGGAAATGCGGGCCTCGCCCGCCTTGGTCAGGAAGACATGGTGGGGAACGTTTGACCGCAGAGCACGGTTGGCGTGCCTGTGCGAAAAGACACTCCTTCCCAGCTCTTCTTCAGGGCCGACTTCGGGGGGAATGCTCACCAAGCCTGGTCCGGTTCGTCCAGATCACTGAGGGCTTCCCGGACGAAACCGTCGGGCAGCATTGCTGCCGTGGAGTATCGGGCGCGCCGGTGCCGGCCATTCAGGTTGACCGAGCACAGGGCACCTCCATCCGAATCGCAAAGCACGAGCACCGACCGCCCTCGCCCTCCTGGTGCCAGGAGAGCGATCTCGCCGTCCGGCGTCGGGTACGCTTCGAGGCGGGAGGGGCGAAGCCTGTAGAGATCCTGTAGCAGGCGCCTTGCGTTCTTCAGCGCCGATTCAGACGGCTGCGGGAAGCCCTCCTCCCCTGCCTCCTCGGCTGCACCATCGAGATCGCGCAGGGCGGCACCCAGGTCGGCGGCCGTCGCCGACTCGGGCGACGTAACCGCGGGCTGCGCTTGCTCCGCCGGCAGCATGTCTCCACCGGTCGCGTGTGCCTGGTCCATCTTCGGGTATGTGCGCCTGGCCCCGCCGTTGGGTACGGCGCTCTCAGTCATCAAGCATTCTATCAGTCGCTCGTGCCGTTGCGGCGTGCCGCGCCATCCACCAGCAGGAGTGCACCGGCGCTCGCAACTCAAGATCAGGATCTGGCCTGCGTGGAGCGGCCGCCAGCCGTGCGAGAAACGGGTTTGGAACTCCGGGAGTCCGATTCGCGTCACAAGTAGCGCGATGAAACGAAGAAAGCTCACCCTCTGGCTGGGCGGCGCCGCTGTCCTGATCCTGCTTCTCGTCTTCACCGGCGGGAACGACGAGTCCGAGGTCGTACGCCTTGCCGGCGTGCTCGACCTCCAGCCCGGCGCCAGCGTAGCCGACGTCGGCGCCGGCGACGGCTGGCTGAGCATCGAGATGGCCACCATCGTCGGCGAGTCCGGCCACGTGTTCGCCACCGAGCTGGCGGCGGACCGCCGCGACGACATCCGAGCCGCCGTCGCCGCCGCCGGCCTCGACAACGTCACCGTGGTCGAGGCCGGCGAGCGCGAGACCAACCTGGCCCCGGAATGCTGCGACGCGATCTTCATGCGTCGCGTCTATCATCACCTGACCGACACGGCGGCCACCAACGCCGGCCTCCACGCCGCGCTCAAGCCCGGCGGCCGCCTCGCTATCGTCGAGCTCGAGTTCAACGGCCTCCTGCGCCCTCTCAGGGGATGGCCGCACTGGACCGACGACGCGCAGGTCGTGGCCGAGGTCACCGCGGCCGGGCTGACTCACGTCGAGACCGTCGACTGGCCCCTCGGCGCCCACTACGCGGCGGTGTTCCGGAAGCCGAGATGACGCGAACCTTGGCCAGGAATCCGACAGTCACTGGAATCGCTTCGTGAACACCACGATTGGTGCTCCGGAAACGAGCTGTCGGATGCGATGCGCTTCACCCGGGCGAAGACCGAGCGGGAGGCGGTCGTGACCGCCATTGCGGACTCCAATCGCCGACAGGGCATGGCAGAACTCGTCGACCACACCCGGGCGAAGACCGAGCGGGAGGCGGTCGTGACCGCCATTGCAGACTTCAATCGCCGACAGGGCATGGCAGAACTCGCCGAGCACGCCGGCACGTGCCCCGCCATGATGACGGTGGATGAGCTGCGGGCGCAGCGCTGGGAACGGGCGGTAGCCGGTGCTCCTGATTGACACCTCGCCGCCGACTTAACCTCCAGCCGTCCCCGCCGGCCCGCGGCGCCGACTACTGGTTCCCCAGATGCTCCCGGAGGAACGCCAAGGTGCGCGGCCACGCGTCCTCGGTCGCGCGCCGGTTGGCGTCCAGGCCTTCCTGGGCCTTCAGGAAGACGGTGGCGCCGTCGTAGACGATGCCCTCGAAGGACTTGCCGGCGGCGGCCATCGCCTCCCTCGCCCGAGGCAACGTCTCGGCCGTCTGGAGCTCGCCGCCATACAGGCCGAGGACCGGCGTCTCGATCCGTGCGTAGTCTGAGGGCACCCGGGGACCGTCGCCGTAGAAGACGACCAGGGCGTCCAGCGCGGGCTGCTCGACCGCGTAGGCGAAGCCGGCCGACCCGCCCCAGCTGAAGCCGACCAGACCGAGCCGTCCCTCGGCGGCCGGCAGGTCGAGAGCCCAGGACCGGACGGCGTCGAGCCGGCGCGTGCGTGTCCCCGGTCCGATCAACGCGACGGCGGGGACGAGCCCGTCCTCGCCGCCGAGGATGCTCCCCTCGGGGGTCAGGCCCGAGGGGAGGTCCGGGGCGACCGCGAGGAACCCCTCGGCCGCGAGGGCGTCGGCGATGCTCCGCACCCAGTTCCCCAACCGGTAGAGGTCGTGAACGACGACCACGACCGGCGCGGGCGTCCGCTCGGGCCGCACCACCCAGGTGCGGACGGGCACATCGCTTCCCGGGACAAGGATGTCGACAAACTCGCCGCGCCGCGGTGACGCCGCGAGGTCGCCCTCGGCCGTGGCCCCACTCGGCGGCAGGTGGGCGGCGGAGACGGGAGCGGGCTTCTCGCCGCGGACGGCCGTGCCCACCACCGTCAACAGGCAACCGATCTGGAGCCCGGCGACGGCGACGAGAGCGACGAAGACGGCTCGCAGCATTCGCAGCCTCCTTGTCACCTTGGACGCGCCGGAGAGGCGGGCCGTTCTCCGAACCCATCCTCGGGTCCCGTCACGGTCTCGCGCCATGCCCTTGACGCGGCATCGAGGCAGACCGTTCCCCGAACCCCGTCCCCGGGTTCCCGTCACGGCGCCGGGTTGGCCGGATGCCGCACCAACCAGTGGGGTCCTGCGGCAGACCGTTCCCCGAACCCCGTCCCGGGTTCCCGTCACGGCGCCGGGTTGGCCGAATGCCGCACCAACCAGCGGGGTCCTGCGAGGCCGTCCCGAGCCGGCCCCTCCCCTCACCGGCGAACCGTCGACCCCCGCCCCCGCTCAGAAGCGCGACGCCTTGATCCAGGTGTCCGACCGCGCCCAGCTCACCTCGAAGTCGGCGTCGACCGCCGCGTCGGTGCGGCCCTGCGCCTCGACAGCGGTCTTCAGGCCGAGCAGCGACCAGCCGTTGTGCGGGTGGTCGACTATCTCGTCGCGGTACACCTGTTCGGCCTCGGCGTGGCGCCCGAGCTCGATCAGGAGCGCGCCCAGCCAGTGCCGGGCCGCGAACGGCAGCGGCTCGGGCTCGTCGTAGACGAGCGCATCGTCCAGCTCGACCGCGCGCTCGAAGGCGGCCAGCGCGCCGTCGGTATCGCCCCGCTCGCGCAGCAGCTCGCCCTCGAGGATGCCGGCCACGACGCCGAGCAACCTCTCGGCCGGATGGAACCGCATCTGGGCTTCCGAGGTCTCGGCCAAGTGCTGCACGCGCTTCAGGTAGACCTCGGCGAAGTCGGCGGCGCCCGTGCGCAGGTGGGCGTAGCCCTGGGCGAAGTCGTACAGCCCCGCGGAAACCTCGTTCTCGGGCCGGTCGGTCACCGCCAGCACCCCGTCGAACCGCCCGAAGCGCAGCAGCGTCAGCACATGGTGCACGCTGTCGCCGGTCAGCCGGTGGTAGTCCTTGCCGGCCTGGACGGCGACGGCGCCCTGGCCGTCCATCGAGGCCGCGAACAGCAGCATGTGCAGGTTGTGGGTCGGGTAGATGGCCACGCCCTCGCCGTTGCCGTCGGCCGCCTTCAGGTCCGAGTGCCACGCGCGGATGTTGGCCCGCACCCCGTCCGCCCACCGGCCGATCTCGTTCCAGGTGTGCGACGGCATGTGGTTGATGTGGCTGGCGCCGGGGATGGCGGTGCCGAGGTACTCGGCGCACGCCGCCGCCTTGCCCGGGTCGACCGTCGACTCTGTCGCATGGATGTAGAGGTGGCAGGCGCCGGGGTGCTCGATGTCGCGCGCGAGGACGCCTTCCAGCACGCCGTGCAGCCGCTGGACGTTGGGGTCGTTCAGGTCGCGGGTGCCCCGGCGCGGCTCGAGCAGGAACAGCGCGTCGCCGTACAGGGCGGCGGCGTCGAGGTCGTCGGGGTAGCGCTCGGACAGCGCCTTCATCGCCTCCGCATAGGCCTCGTCCTGGTCGCGCCGCTTCGCCACGTCGAAGCTCTCGACGTAGCGCACCGACAGCGCGTCGATGTAGTCGCGCTCGCGGGCGGTGCCGTGGCCCGCCGCCGCGAGGGCCATCGCCTCCTGGAGCGCGGCATACGCGTGGGGCGCCTCCGGCGGCCGCATCGGTCCGTTGAGGTACGAGCCCCAGGCCCAGGCCTCGCCCCAGTAGCAGATGGCGCAGTCGGGGTCGTTGGCCCACGACTGGCGGAACGAGCGAACCGCGTCGACCTTGGCGAAGGCGTACATCAGCTGCATGCCCTGGTCGAAGAACTGCTGGGCCTCGGCGTTGTCCGAGGAGATGGCGAAGGAGTAGGGTCCGAGCGCGCCGGGCTGGTAGGGAATCGCCTCCCGGTACGGCTCGGGCAGCTCCGGCTCCTGGGCGGCGATTGGGGTCACCGCCAGCGCCCCCGCAATCAGCGCCGCGGCCATGACACGGATGCCGCGCCAAGTCGATTTCGTCATGCTCTTCCAGCCTCCTCCGAATCGGTTGTGCGTCTGGCGATCATACGGGACGGGACCGACCGGCGTGAAATCGCGGCCGGGTGCGCAGGAGCGCGGTCTGCACCGGCACGGCGCTTGCCGGACTCGGCCCGGCCGTCGCCGGGTCACGGCGGCGCTCCCTGCCCTACACGGACACTTCGGGGACGTCGCCGTCGACGATCAGCTCGGGCTCGGTCGCGGCGCGGATCTCGTCGGTCGACACGCCGGGCGCCCGCTCGATCAGCCGCAGCCCGTCCGTCGTGACCTCGATGACCGCGAGCGAGGTGACCAGCCGGTTGACCACCGCCTTGCCGGTCAGGGGCAGGCTGCACTCGTTCAGGATCTTCCGGTCGCCCCGCTTCGACACGTGGTCCATGACGATGAGCACCTGCTTCGCGCCGCTCACCAGGTCCATCGCCCCGCCGGGGCCCTTGACCATCGCGCCCGGGATCATCCAGTTGGCGAGGTCGCCCGTGCGCGAGACCTGCATGGCGCCGAGGATCGCGAGGTCGATGTGCCCGCCGCGGATCATCGCGAAGCTCTGGGCACTGCTGAAGTAGCTGGCCCCCGGCACCGCCGTCACCGTCTCCTTGCCCGCGTTGATCAGGTCGGCGTCGATCTCGTCGTCGGTCGGGTACGGCCCGATGCCGAGCAGGCCGTTCTCGCTCTGCAGCTTCACGTCGACATCGGCAGGGATGTAGTTCGCGCACAGCGTCGGCATCCCGATGCCGAGGTTCACGTAGTAGCCGTCCTTGATCTCGCGGGCGGCGCGGGCCGCCATCTGCTCGCGGTTCAGTGGCATCGTCGACTCTCCGAAACGGGACAGCGTAGCAACCGGGCTTCCGGGACGTCAACTTGGGGGCGCCGGGATTCGCGGCTCGGGATCGTCAATTGACCTCCTTCGCGCAATCGAGCGCCATCCGCACCTCGCCATTCAGTTCGCCGTAGGGAATGGCCTCGGTCAACTCGCCCAGTGAGCCGAGCCCCATCCCTTTGCTCTCCTTCCACTTGCTGCGGTCGAGCCGCGACGTGGGCACAACGTAGAAGTCCCACTGCTCTACGTCGAGCGGGTCGATGGTCTCCTGACACTTGTGCTTCAGGAGGCAGAAGACGTACACGTCGGCGACGCGACGCGGCGGGTCCAGTTCTTCGTACTCTCCCGTCTTCGGGTTCCAGGCGGACGTTCTCTTGGCGATGTCGAAGCTGATCCTTGAGTAATCCCTCTGTTCCCAAGACTGGATGTAGGCCGCACTCTTGGCTTCGACGGTCCCGCAACTGAGCACTTCCACATCGAACGCGCCCCATTCTTCGCGCGGCTCCTCGCTCAGCCCCAGTGCCCTGGCCACCAGGAACTCGGCCAGAACGCCACGCTCAACGTTGCTCACGAGATCGGACCCGGACCACTGCCAGTAGTTCAGCAGGGTGGGGCCCAGCGGTTTGCCCCCCGCATTGAACGGCTCGCAGCCTGATTGCGGTTCGGGTGGGATGCGTGGGAGTAGCTTGTTCATTCATCCGCCTCTTGGAGTGCCAACGTCCGTCCTTGGGGTGCGAGCCGACACGAGACACGGCCTGTACCAGCTTACCCGGCCAGATCGACGAGGGCGGCGGTGTACATGCGCAGGTTCAAACGCAGGCGGTCGACGGTCATGAACTCGTGGTCGCTGTGGCCGGTGTAGGGCTCGTCGGGCATCGCGGGGCCGAAGTTCACGCCGTTGGGCAGCAGCCGGGCCTGGGTGCCGCCGCCCACCGAGATGGGCCCCGGCGCGGGGCGGCCGGTGTAGTGGCGGAACACGTCGAGCAGGACCGGGACGTGCGGGGCCGACTCGACGTAGTAGGGGTCGCCGATGTCGATGGTGTAGTCGAGGGACAGGCCGGTCTGCCGCCGCCAGCCGTCGAGGGCGGCCCGGATGGCCTTGTCCACCGCCGGCCCCGTCCGGCCGACGGGGCGGCGGACGTTGAGGCCGGCGACGAGACCGCCGCCGGCCGGGGTCAACGTGGCGAGGGTCAGCGTCAGCCTGCCCATGACGTCGTGGGCGTAGGCGAGGTTGCCGAAGCGCTCGGCGTGGTGCCCGGACCCGACGAGGTCGTTGACGAGGCGCACCGTCGTTCCCGCCGCCGTCGGCGGCCACGGGTGACGGCCGAGCAGGGCGGCGAGCTGGACGATGGCGTTGCGTCCGGTCCAGGGCGCGGACGAGTGGGCGGCAATGCCGTGGGATCGGATGCGGATGGTGTCGCCGTCCCGATCGAGCTCGAACCAGCCGGCCTCGGCCCCGGCCGCGTCCCGCTCGAGGGCGGCGGCCAACCGGTCGTCGGCGCCGGCGACGACCGCCTCGGCGGAACCCGGCACCTGCGAGAGATAGCCGCCGCCGGTGAACGTCGCCAGCCGGGGAGCCCCGCTGGCGCCCCCCGGGTCGTCGCGCAGGGCGATGCGGATCGCGCCGGCGCCGAACTCGCCGTTGACGACGGGGTACAGGGCGTCGAACGCGACGTTGAGCGGCGGAGGCGTCCAGCCGGCGAGGAACTCGCGGAACGGGGTCCAGTCGGACTCCTCGGCGAGCGAGACGATGAGCTCGACGCGGCGGCGCCCGGGCAGGCCCTCGTCGCCGAGCGCCTTCAGGCTGTAGAGCGCGGCGGCGACGGCCCCCTTGTCGTCCTCCACCCCGCGCCCGAGCAAGCGGCCCGGCTCGGAGTCGCGGTCGAGGGTGAACGGATCGGTCTTCCAGGCCGCCGCGTCGGCGGGGCGCACGTCGGCGTGGGTCAGGATGCCGAGGCGGTCGGACGACCGGCCGAGCCCCAGCACCAGGGCCGCCCCGTGGTCCTCGAAGTCGAGCCCCAGCCGGGCCGCGGCGTCGGCGAGATAGCCCTTGAGGCGCAGGAACTCGGGGTTGCGGGCGTTGGGCACCCCTTCCGCGACGACGGTGCGGAAGGCGACGAGATCGGCCAGGGTGTCGACGACGGCGTCGAAGTACGCCGTCGCCGCGCGCTCGGCGGCGGCGCGGGCAAGCGAGGACGGCGCGGCGTGCGGGGGCGCGGGCGTAGCGTCGGTCATGGGCGGCGGTCTTCCGTCATGCGCGGCGGCAAGCCCGCGACACATCGCGGGCGTTGGGTTCTTCAGAGGTCGCGTCATTGCCGCCCGGAGCCCCGGGACGAGCGGGCCGCCTCCCTGGACACACCGAGATTATGTGCCGAACCGCACGCCGGAGGCCGCCCCCGGTCGACCGCGGGGCCCCGACGGGCAAGGAGGCGCGCCGTGTGGAGTAGGATTCTCCGTTTGCCGTCGATGGCCCGGCCCGCCGCTACGACCCGCGAGGCGTCGGGTGGAGCGATGCCGGGGCGGCAGACCGCCGTGCGCCCGACCGTACGGCTCGAGCCTCGGATGCCGCCGCGACGCGGCCTGCCCCGAGAAGGAACGGAACCGTGACGCCTGCCCCCCCGGACCGCGCCCCGCCCGACACCCCCGAGTCGGCGATGTTCCGCCGTATCTGGGCCATCGCCTGGCCGACGCTGCTCTACAACGTCCTCGAGCTGAGCCTCGGCGTGGCCGACCTGCTGATGGTGCGGGGGCTCGGCCACGAGGCGACGGCGGCCATCGGGCTGACCCGCCAGATCGCGTTTCTCCTCGAGGCGTCGGCGCTCGCCGTCGCCACCGGAGTCATCGCCCTCGTCAGCCAGGGGGTCGGGGCGGGCGACCGCCGGCAGGTCGAGGGGGTGATGCACCAGGGCACGCGCCTCGTGCTGGTGCTGAGCCCGCCCATCACCCTGGCCGGCTACCTGCTGAGCCGCCCCCTCCTCGTCGCGATGCAGGCCGACGACGCGGCCCTTGCCCACGCCGTCCCCTACCTGCACATCTACTTCCTCGGGACCGTGTTCCTGTGGGGCACGGTCATCCCGGCCGCGATCTTCCGGGGTACGGGCGACGCCAAGACGCCCCTCAAACTGGCCACCGTCGTCGCGGTGCTGAACGTCCCCCTGAACTACGTGTTCATCTTCGGGGCAGGGCCGTGGGCGCCGATGGGAGTCGCGGGGGCGGCGGTGGGCACGGTGGTGGCCCGGGCCATCGGGGCCGGACTCTACCTGACGCTTCTGACCCGCGGCACCCGGCACGGCCGGGTCGGGTTCCGGCCCCTGCTGGGACTGGACTGGCCGCTGATTCGGCGCATGCTGAGAGTCGGGATGCCCCCGGCCCTCGCCGGCGTCGCCCGCAACGGGGCCCGGGTGGTCTACCTGGGGCTGTTGGGGGCGGGGGCGCTGGGGGCGTCGATGCACGCGGCGGCCGGCGTCGGCCTGCAGGTGCGGCTGGTCAGCGTGCTGCCGGCCCTGGCGTTCCAAATCGCCACCGCCACCCTCGTGGGCCAGGCCATCGGGGCCGGGCAACTCGACCGGGCCGAGGCGCTGGGGCGCCGCAGCGTGCAGCTGCTGTCGCTGATCATGGCCGGGGTGGTGGCCCTGACGTTCGCCTTCGCGCGGCCGCTAGCGGCCCTGTTCATCGCCGACGCCGAGGTGGTGCCGCTGGCCGCGACGGTGCTGCGGTGGTTCGCGGTGGCCCAGTTCTTCAGCTCGGTGAGCATCTGCGTGCAGGGCGCGCTGACCGGCGCGGGGGACACCAAGCCCATCCTGACCTACACGATGGTCACCCAGTGGGGGCTGCTCCTGTCGCTGACGTTCATCGCCCTGGTCGTGTTCGGCTGGGAGCCGGAAGGACCGTTGGCGGCGTGGGTCGCGGCGCCCCTGGTGCAACTCTTCCTGATGCAGCGGCTGTTCCGGTCCGGGCGCTGGAAGCAGCGGAAACGGAGCTGACGCCCCTGGTCGTGTTCGGCTGGGAGCCGGAAGGACCGTTGGCGGCGTGGGTCGCCGCCCCCTGGTGCAGCTCTTCCTGATGCAGCGGCTGTTCCGGTCCGGGCGCTGGAAGCAGCGGAAACGGAGCTGACGCCCGGACTCGACCGACGGCGTCCCTCGCACAGGCGCCCTGCGTTCAGCGCGTACTAGTGCAGCGGCTCCGGCCCGGGCGCTGGAAGCACCGCCACCGGGGCCGAATCCCCATCCACCGCTTCGATCCCGGCCGGGTTCACCGGGCCCCTGTCGCTGATGTTCTGGTGCGACAAACGGGCACTCGAACCCCGATGGCCTTGCGGTCATCGCGGGTTCGAGTGTGGGCCGGCTAGGCGGGTGTGACGTTCTCGGCGCGGGGGCCCTTCGGGCCGCGGCCAAGCGTAAACGTCACGTTGTCGCCTTCGCGCATCGAGTCGAACGGCGTGCTCGTGCACGCGGACTGGTGGAAGAAGTACTCGACGCCGTCGGGCGCGGCGATGAAGCCGTAGCCATTGGCCGTGATGCGCTTGATCGTGCCGGTTGTAGATTCCATGTGAGTCCCTTGAGTGTAGTCGGCCCGAAATGGGCCATGGTCGCGCCGAGGGGTTGTCGTCGAGGCATGGTGAATTTGACGACGACAGTGCGCGCTGCCTCCTCATGAGGCCGCGCGCCCCAACCCCGGCCGCCGACAATCCCGAAGGCAGCTTCGAGAATGCAAGACAATTCTACCCCGAACGACCCCGCGTAGTGCGCCCGTCGCATCGTCGAGGCGCTCGAGGCTCGCGGATGTGGCCGTCGAACGGCGCCGGCGTCGAACTCCTTCCCGCGCGAGAGCCAGGTCCGGACGCCGCATCCGTTCACCCGGATCCAGGATCCACCGTCGAAGCCGTCAACGGGCGGCGCGTCCGCCGCGCGACACACGCGTCCGGGGTATACTGGGTCCACACTGCTTTTCTGAGAACTGCCGTCGGCGTTCTGCCGAGGCCGAAAGCCCAGCCCTCACCAAAGCTGAACTCCGTTGGCGGAACGTGTCAGTGCACGTTCCGTCGGTGTCCGAGTCGGCGACTTCGGCAACCGCCCGAGTCGAATCCTGTCCGTCGCCGGGCGGGCGGCTCGGCGCCCAGCCTCAAGCCGCGCTGATCGCGGCCGGGAGAAACGACATGTCGACATGGTCTCGGTTCCGTGCGTCCCTCGCCGCGTGGTCGGTGCTGACGGCGGCAGTCTGGATTCTGTTCGCACCCGCCCCGGTCTCGGTCGGAAGCTGGGCCTGGCTGAACGCCGGGACCCTGGCCCTGGGGCTGACCGTCATCGTGCTCGTCGGCCACCTGCAGCCGGCGCGGACGATGTCACCCGTGCTGCACAGGGAAACCGGCCGGACGGGCCCGCGATGGTCATGAACCGCGTGACCGCCGCGAAGGACCGGCCGCATGGTTCGGGGTCGCCGGGGCGCTCCGGTCCTCGGCACCGCATCTCGTTGCCGCCCTCCCCGCCGCCCCGCCCGGTGACCCGCGCGGTCGAGGGGCCGGGGGCCACCGCCCTCGCCGGCCCGCGTCGCGACGGCGCCGGGCATCAGCCGGTCCCGCGGACGGCGCGGTCGCCGAGCTCGCCCCGGCCGGCACGACGCAAGTCGGCCATCATCTATTGCGAGGCCAACTTCGGGGGCGCGGACGGCAAGACCGCGAACGGGCTGGTCCGTCATTCGGAGCGGTACGAGATCCTGGCCGTGATCGACAGCGAGAAGGCCGGCCTCGATGCCGGCGTGGTCCTCGGCGACGGGCCGAACGACGTTCCCATCCGGCGCGACGTCGCCGAGGCCCTGGCCTGCGCCGACCGCACCCCGGACTACTTCATCATCGGAATCGCGCCAGCCACGGGCCTGCTCTCGCCGCGGCAGCGCCGGGTGGTCCTCGAAGCGATGGCGCTGGGGATGAACGTCGTCAACGGCTTGCACGAGTTCCTGAACGACGACCCGGAGTTCCGCGCGATGGGCGTGGCGAACGACGTGGAGATCGTCGACGTCCGCCGTCCGCGTGCGAAGCGGGACCTGCGAATCTTCAGCGGTCGCCTCGCCGAGGTCACCTGCCCGCGCATCGCCGTGCTGGGGACCGATTGCGCCATCGGCAAACGGACCACGGCCACCATTCTGACCCGCGCCCTGAACGATCGGGGCGTGCGAACGGTACTGGTCGGCACCGGCCAGACCGGCCTCATCCAGGGGGCACGCTACGGCGTCGCGCTCGATGCGATTCCCTCGCAGTTCTGCTCGGGCGAGCTGGAGGCGACGATCGTCGACGCCTTCGAGCACGAGCGGCCCGACGTTATCGTCATCGAAGGCCAGGGCGCGCTCAGTCACCCTGCGTTCTCGACGTCGAGCCTCATCCTCCGAGGCAGCCATCCGGACGGCGTGGTGCTGCAACACGCACCCGGACGGCCCCACCGCTGCGACTACGAACAGATGGCGATGCCGACCGCTTCCAGCGAGATCGACCTCATCCAGACCTTCTCGGACACGAGCGTCATCGGCCTCACGATCAATCACGAGAACATGACCGGGGCCGAGGTCTCCGCCGCCATTGCGAGCTACGAGCGCGAGCTCGGCATCCCCGCCACCGACGCGCTGACGCGGCCACCCGAGCGCCTGGCGGACATGGTCTGCTCGGCATTCCCGCACCTCGAGGAGACGCTGATCGCCGGCGTGCGATGAGCGCGCCGCGACTCGAGATCGACCTCGACAAGATCCGCCACAACGCGCGCACCCTGGTGGCGCGGCTGGCCGGCCGGGGGATCTCCGTCACCGGCGTCACGAAGGCGACTCTCGGTTCGCCAGCCGTCGCCGGCGCGCTGCTGAGCGCCGGCGTCCGGGCGCTGGGCGACTCCCGCATCGAGAACATCGAGGCCATGCGTCGGGCGCAGGTCCCGGCCTCGATGACCCTCCTGCGCGCGCCGATGCTCAGCCAGGCGGCCCGCGTCGTCGCCCACGCCGATGTGAGCTTCAACACCGGGATCGACTCGATTCGAGCGCTCTCGTCCGCCGCGCGGGCCGCGGGCCGGCGGCACGGCGTCGTCCTCATGGTCGAGCTCGGCGATCTCCGGGAAGGCATCATGCCCGGCGATCTCGAGCAGGTCACGCGCGAGACGCTGCGCTTCCCGAACATCGTGCTCCGGGGCATCGGCGCCAACCTCGCCTGCCGCAGCGGCGTGTCGCCCGACACCAGGAACATGTCGGAGCTGTCCGCGCTCGCGGACGCGCTCGATGCGATGCTCGGCCGGCGCGTCGACATCGTGTCCGGAGGCAACTCCGCCAACCTCGGCTGGGCCTTCGACGCCGTGGACACCGGACGGATCAACGACCTGCGCCTGGGCGAATCGATTCTGCTCGGTCGCGAGCCGCTGCGCCGCAGACCCATAGACGGGCTGCACCGCGACGCCATCACACTCGTGGCCGAGGTGATCGAGTCGAGCGTCAAGCCGTCGCGGCCCTGGGGCACGATCGCCGAGACGGCGTTCGGCGCGCTGCCGCCGGGCGCGGACCGGGGTGACGTCTCGCAGGTGATCTTCGCGCTCGGACATCAGGACGTCGATCCCGGCGGGCTCCACCCACCGCCGGGCATCGAGCTCCTCGGGGCGAGCAGCGACCATCTCGTCGCGGCCTCCGTCCGCGACCGGCTGGCGGTCGGCGCCGAGACCCGGTTCCAACTCGACTACAGCGCCCTGCTCCGCGCCATGACCTCTCCCTTCGTCGCCAGAAACATCCGGCTCCCGGCCGCCGGCGGCCCGCGCCTCGGGCCTCGCCAGGCCTTGCGGCACTCGGCGCGTCTCCGAGGCCGAGCCGTTTCGGCGGGGATCCCTGGACGGCTGGCGACGCGGCGCCGAACGCTTCGCTAGCGCTGGCTGAAGGAGTCGGGCGATGGTGACGCACGTGGGCGTGGGGGCGCGGTTCGCCGCTTGAGCGGGCGACGTCCCGGCCGGCGACCGTCACCGGCCCGCAGGTTGAAGCCGGTGTTCCCGGGTGTGAGGGCGCGGTTCGCCGCTTGAGCGGGCGACGTCCCGGCCGGCGACCGTCACCGGCCCGCAGGTTGAAGCCGGCGTTCCCGGGTGTGAGGGCGCGGTTCGCCGCTTGAGCGGGCGACGTCCCGGCCGGCGACCGTCACCGGCCCGCAGGTTGAAGCCGGTGTTCCCGGGTGTGAGGGCGCGGTTCGCCGCTTGAGCGGGCGACGTCCCGGCCGGCGACCGTCACCGGCCCGCATGCTGCGCGCGGTAGTCCCAGGCCCCTGGATCGCCGACCCACTGGTCGATGCCGCGCTCGCACCGCACGCGGCCCGCGTCGATGGTCTCCCGGAGGATGTGCTCGTTCTCGCCGAGGCGGTCGCGGTCGCCCTCGCCGTGGTGGAGATGGCAGGCCAGGGCCACCCCCCGCAGGTTGCGGCGCAGGCGGCCGTGGTTGCCCAGCCGCACCGCCAGCTCGTTGTCCTCGCGCCCCCAGCCCCACATCGCCTCGTTGAAGCCGTTGACGGCCAGCAGGTCCCGGCGCCAGAAGCCCTGGTGACAGCCGCGGACGGTCATCGGGGCGCGGTGAGGGGGGTTGAGCAGCCGCGCCGCCGCGATCGGCAGGCGCGCGAGCCTCGCCCGCCGCCGGACGCCGGGGCTGAACACCGAGGGCCACCAGCCCGGCCGTGCGGTCATGACCGCGCTCGCCCGCGGCCCCAGGGGAATGCGCGACCCCTGGCAGAAGCAGCGCGGATCGCGAAGCCGGCCGTGGTCCTCGATGCAGCGCGGGTGGCACACCATGTCGCCGTCGAGGCTCACGATGTAGTCGCCGGCGGCGCGGGCCATGGCCTTGTTGCGGATACCCCCCAGCCGGAACCCCTCGTCGGGATGCCAGACGTGGTGCAGGGGGCACGGGCTGGCCGCCTCGTGACGCTCGACGACCGAGCGGGTGTCGGGTCCGCTGCCGTCGTCGGCCACGATGATCTCGCGGGGGACCTCGGTCTGCCGCCGCAGGGCGTGGAGGCACGCATCGAGCGCGGCCGGCCAGTTGTAGGTGGCGACGACGACGGAGACCGTGGTCATGAACGACCGCCCCGCGGGCTCGCTTCTCGCCGATCTCCGCGGGTGGCGACGGCAACGGAGACCGTGGTCATGAACGACCGCCCCGCGGGCTCGCTTCTCGCCGATCTCCGCGGGTGGCGACGGCAACGGAGACCGTGGTCATGAACGACCGCCCCGCGGGCTCGCTTCTCGCCGATCTCCGCGGGTGGCGACGGCAACGGAGACCGTGGTCATGAACGGCTGCCCCACGGGTTCGCTTCTCGCCGATCTTCGCGCGTGGCGAAGAAGACGGAGACCGTGGTCATCGCCGGCCGGCCTGCCAATCGCCGCCCGGAGCGGCCGCTGCCTGCCCCGCCGACCCTCCGGCCGGTCGATCGGTCCCGCGGTGCGGGCGCCCGGCGTCCCGGTAGAGCTCGTACAGCCGCAGGCGCTTCATCACCGTGCTGTGGACGGTGATCCAGGCCGCGATGACACCCGGCCAGCCGTCGAGCACGCCGCGGCGGAGCACGAGGTCGCGGACCAGGTACGCGGGCAACGACAGGAACGTCCCCAGCAGCCTCGGCCTCCTCCCCCGCTCGAACGCCTGCCGGGCCCACAGGTCGATGTAGCGGCAGGCCTTCTCCTGGTGATGGGCGACGCTGGCGTAGCTGTCGTGGATGAGCGGGGCGGTCAGGCGGTGGGTGCGGCAGCCGGGCGCCGGTTGCAGGCGCTCGTGCACCTGGTCGGGCGTCCATGCCGCGCAGCCCTTCCGGTAGCAGCGCCAGATGTAGTCGCGGGCGAACGGACGGTAGTGATTCATCGTCCGGCCGCAGTAGCGGGTACGGCGCGAGAGCTGCACGGCGTCGGCACGCTCCAGCAGTCCCGGCAGCTCGTCGCGGCACTGCCGCTGCAGCTCGTCGCTCATCCACTCGTCGGCGTCGAGCATCAGGATCCACTCGTGCGCGGCGTCCTCCTCGGCCCGCTGCCGCATCGGCCCGAAGCCCAGCCACTCGCGGTCGATCACGGTGGCGCCGTGGGCCGCCGCCACCGCCGCGGTGGCGTCGGTGCTGCCCGAGTCGACGACGATCTTCTCGGCTGCAAAGGGGACGCTGTCGAGGCAGCGGCCGATGGCCGCCTCCTCGTTCCTGGCGAGGACGATCAGCGAGAGCGGCAGGACGCCGTCGGCTGTCTCACCCATGGCGGCAGTCGTCCCGCCGGAGTCGAGGAGTCGGCGACAAGCGCCCCGCATGGAACCGACGAGGCATCCGGTCCGGACGGACTCGGCCGCGGAGCGCGGTGCCGTGCGCAACCTGACCGCGGATTTCGATACGGACTCGTGGACGGAGCCTGCCTACGCGCATGGGCGCCCTCGTGTCGCCTTGCCATGCGGGACTCCCGCCGGGCGCGGTGCGGTGCGCCGCCTGACCGCGGATTTCGATCGATCTCGCGTCACTGGACGTTGTGGTACGGAGGCCGTTGCTCGACGTAGGCCATCCACATGCAGTCGAGCATGGTCCAGAGCACGTCGAGCTTGAACTGCAGCACGTCGAGCATCGCCTCCTGCTGCTCGCGGGTCCGGCAGTAGTCGAGAGTGATGTTCAGCCCGTGCACGACGTCGCGGCGGGCCTCGGAGAGCCGCTTGCGGAAGTAGTTGTAGCCCTGCTCCGAGATCCACGGGTAGTGCTGCGGCCAGTTGTCGAGCCGCCGCTGGTGGATCCTGGGGGCGAAGAGCTCGGTCAACGATGACCCCGCCGCGACCTGCCACGGCTGCTGCCGCGCGAAGTTCACGTAGGCGTCGATGGCGAACTTCACCCCCGGCAGCAGGTGCTTGTGGGTCCACAGGTCGTCGCGGGCGAGGCCCACCGCCTCGCCGAGCTGCAGCCACGCCTCGATGCCGCCCTCGGCCCCGTCCTCGCCGTCGTGGTCGACGATGCGCTTGACCCACTCGCGCCGGACCTCGCGGTCCGGGCAGTTCGACATCAGCGCCGCGTCCTTGACGGGAATCGAGACCTGGTAGTAGAAGCGGTTCGCCACCCACCCCTGGATGGCCGCCCGGTCGAGCTCGCCAGCGTGCATCCGGACGTGGAACTCGTGGTTCACGTGGTAGTACTTCTCCTTCGCGCGCAGCCTCTGCTCGAACTCCTCGCGCGACCACGGTTTCGTTTCGACCTCGTTCACCTGCACCTGCTCGGCCTCCCCCGGTTCCGCTGGTGGCGTCAGGCTAGCACGATCCGGACGGAGCTGTCTGCGGGCCGCGCCGCCAGGGGACCCGAGCCAGGTCGAGCGAGCCAGGCGCCTGCGCGGGGAAGCTCCGCGCCAGCGGAATCTCCCACGCGACCGTCGGGTGGCGCCAGCTCCCGGACGAACCGCCCCTGGGTGAGGAGAAAGGGACACGGCCGCGGCGGCGACTGGCCGGCGGCAGCCTGCCGTTGGCGGATCCGCCGGGACCGAGCTCGCCGAGGCCCATCGAGGCCCATGAGCAGTGTCGATCCGGCCGGTGCATTTTTTTCTTGCACGGTCCTGTCCGGCTGTGTATAGTCTGATTTTCCGGTTGACCCATTTTGACAGAAGGAGCGAGAACATGACCTGGACCAAGCCCGAGATCAGAGAGATCGCCCTCAACATGGAAGTGACTCTCTACGTCACCGCTCGCTAGACACGGGCGGAGCGCCCTCGCGGCGCTCCCGTTCGCGTCTTGGGGTATACGGCGTTCTCTGGTCTCGAACCAGGGATTACGTGTTCCCCGGTTCTGTTGGCGCGTGCATGGCTCTGCCGTGCACGCGCTTTCTCGTGTACGGACTTCGTCGGCACCGGCGCCGCTGCTGACCTCGCGGGCGCCGTGTACGGACTTCGTCGGCACCGGCGCCGCTGCTGACCTCGCGGGCGCCGCTGCACGTCGGTTCTCTGCAGCGCCGCGAGGGCGCTGCCCGCGGCCCCCCCGTGCGTCTCGGAGGCGAGTCTTGCGGGTCCGACCATCGCGGTATGCGGCGTCGCGGACCCCTCCACGGCGAGATCGTCGAGCACCCACCCGACGGAACCCCACGCCTTCGACGTGCTGGAAGACAGCGACAGGTCGCGCGCCGTGATCCGCCGCGTCGTCGAGTTCCTGCAAGACCACCGTCAGGCATGACAGGAACCGAGAGGCGCCGCGACCACCGGTCAGGCCTCGCAACGGGCAGGGTTCCCGTGCAGAGCCGGTCTCCCGCCTGAGCGGCCGCTGCCACGCCGCGCTACGGCGCCGACCCCGGCGACAGCGCGAGGGTGATGATGGTGTCGGTCGCGATGACCGTCACGTACTGCCGGCCGTTCACCGCCCAGGTCATCGGGCTCGACCGGATGGGCCGCGGCGCGTCGTACCGGAACAGCTCTTCGCCGGTGCCGGCGTGGAACGCGTAGAACGCGCCGTCGTCGGCGCCCTGGAACACGAGGTCGCCGGCCGTCGCGAGGTTGCCGCTGGCCCCGATGTGGGTGAGGGCGGGGAACACCTGCTGCCACGCCTCCTCGCCGCTCGCCGGCTCGTAGGCGGTCAGCGTGGTGGTCGGCGTGAAGGCGGGAACGCGGCTGATCTCCTCGAAGTTGCCGTTGTGGCCGAGCCCGTGCGGCCCCGGCCGGAGGCTGTCGCCGAGGGGCTTGACGATCATCGAGACGGCGGCGTTCTTGCCGGTGACGTAGAGCAGGCCGGTGCGCGGGCTGAACGCCGGCGAGCCGAAGCTCGAGCCGCCGTGGGCGACGATGAGGTGCTCGTCGATCGAGTAGGGCGTGTAGATCTGCCGGGTCTGCGCCTGCAGCTCGGGGTCGTCGAGGTGCACGAACGTCGCGCAGAACGGGGTCATGGGTATGCCGCGCGCGTTGTGGGGAATCGGCTGGGTCGGGTAGACCACCTCGCCCGGCACGTTGGTCTCGGTGGGGACCGCCGTCTCCACCATCGGGTTGATGGGCACACCGGTCTCGCGGTGCCAGAGATACAGCAGGCAGTTCTTGCCCGCGGCGCCGACGCCCTTGATGGTCTCGCCGTTCCGGGTCACGTCGAAGAGCACCGGCCCCGTCACATGGTCCCAGTCCCAGAGGTCGTGGTGGATGGCCTGGTAGTGCCAGCGCAGGGCGCCCGTCTCGAGGTCGAGGGCGACGGTGGCGTTGGTGAACAGGTTGGCGCCGGGGCGGGCCGAGCCGTCGTAGTCGGGCGACGGGTTGCCGGTGTTGAAGTAGACGAGGCCGAGGTCGAGGTCGATGGCGGGCTGGGTCCACACCCCGCCGCCGGCCATCTGGCCGTCGCCCCACGTGTCGCGGGCAATCTCCCACCCGTCGTCCTGCGGGCGCTGGGGGATGGTGTTGAACACCCAGTCGATGGCCCCGGTCTCGGCGTCGGTGGCGATGACGAGGCCGCCGGGGATGTGGTTCTCCGAGTTCGACGTGCCGAGGTACAACGTCCCGTCGTGGTACGCGGGCGCGCTCGTGATGCGGTAGCCGATGTTGTGGGGATCGAGGTCCGGCGGGTAGGCGTCCGGGTACTTGGCCTGCAACGCCAGGGCGACGACCGGGAGCACGCCGCCGTCGCCGTACGACTCGACGAGCTCGCCGCTACGGGCGTCGACCGCCACCAGGTTCGGCCCGGAGTAGGCGTAGATCTTCCCGTCCGCCCAGGTCGGCCCGCGCGAGCGGCTCTGCCGGGCCTCGTCGAGCTCGAGGGTCCACACCGACTCGCCGGTCGTCGCGTCGACGGCCATCACGTTCGCGCCGGCGTGGAAGTACATCAGGCCGTCGACGACGAGCGGCGTCACCTGGCCGACGTTGACCCCGGCCGGCACCGCCACCGACCACAGCTCGGTCAGCCGACCGACGTTGCCGGCGTCGATCTCGTCGAGCGCCGAGTAGCGGCTGTTGGCGAGGTCGAGGTTGTGGCTCGTCCAGTTGGTCTGACCGCCCGCGGTGATGTCGGGCGGCGCCGCCCCGCGCGTCGTCCGGCCCTGCGCCTCGGCCCCGCCGGCGCCCGCCGCGCCGAGGGCGATCGCCACGAGCGTCGCCACCATCCCGCGCACGAGGTTGCTTGCCGTCATTCGGTGACCTCCCGGTCGTTCAACAGAACGCGGACGCAATCGCCTTGCCGCCGCCCTGGGCGCTGGCCCGGTCCACACGCAGGACCGTGTCGTCCCGCGTCCAGCGGATCGTGTTGCCGCATCCCCAAGCATGGCCAAGGGCACGGGCGGACCGGCCCTCGCCGAAGCTGGCCAGCCATTCGTCGCCGAATGCGATCGCAGGTCGCGCGCGGCCGCCGCGGCCGCCGCCTGGCGCCCGACCAACCCTTCAGGAGTTCGCGCCGTTCGACCGCGCAGCCTCCCGGCCCGGATCCCTACAGTGCGATGTCCATGCCATCGTACGCGATCTCGATGCCCGCCTCGACGAGGGCCGCGTGCTCTTCCGACTCCTCGTCGAGAATCGGGTTGGTGTTGTTGATGTGGATCACGATCTTCCGCGGGCAGTCCAGCGACACCAGGGTCTCGACCATGCCGCCGGCCCCCGACTGGTTCAGGTGGCCCATGTCCTGCGCCCGCTTGTCGCTGATGCCCTCGCGCGAGAGCTCGTTGTCGGTCCACACCGTGCCGTCGACGAGCAGGCAGTCGGCCTCCTCCATGTAGCGCCGGACGTGCGGCTCGATCTCGCCGAGGCCGGGGGCGTAGAACAGGTTCCGGCCGGTCGCGGTGTCAGCCACCCGTACCCCGATATTGTTGCCGGGAATGGGGTTGTGCCGGTGGGGCGAGTACGGCGGCGCCTCGCTCTTCAGCGGCACCGCGGTGAAGAGCAGCCCGTCCGCCTTGGGAATTGCGAAGGGCGTCTCGTCCAGCCCCACCTCGTGCCAGTTCACGCCCTTGAAGTGGGACAGGACGTTCAGCAGCGGGTAGCCGGTCGTGAGGTCGTCGTACACCACCCGCGTGCAGTAGATGTCCCACGCCTCGGTGTGCTCGCGCAGCACCACGAGCCCCGTCGTGTGGTCGACCTGCGAGTCGACCACGAGGATGGCGCAGATCCCGGTGTCGCGCACCGCGCGCCCCGGCTGCAGGGGCGGGAACGAGGCGAGCTGCTGCCGGATGTCGGGCGACGCGTTGAAGAGCACCCAGTCGACCCCGTTGCCGCTCACGGTGATGGACGACTGCGTGCGGGCGTGCCCCCGCAGGGTCCCCTCGCGGAGCCGCCGGCAGTTGCGGCAGTTGCAGTTCCACTGGGGGAACCCTCCCCCGGCGGCCGATCCCAGCACGTGTATCTGCATTCGATTGTCCCGTTTGTGGTGAGAAACTGACGTCCCTGGCCGGCGACCGCCCGGTCCGGCGAATCATCGGCTTGCGGCATCCCGTTCCCGGGCCAACTTCACCGCAACCCGGGCAACTTCCCTCACGTCCGTGCAGTGTGTCTCCTGCCCTTCGATGAACCGCCCGTCCGCCTCGCACAAGCGCAAGTCGCCCAGCTCATGCTCGTCAGGAGCGTCCCTCTCCGCATCTACCACACGAACGACTGAACCCGGCGTCCCCTGGTCCAGCGTGCTGATGAAACGCACTTGGATCGTCCCGCTCCCCCTTCCACGCCGTCCCGCCGCGCGCCGCGCGGCTCTCTCCCGCTCCGCGTTCACGCGCGCATCTCGCTCCGGGAACAGGCCCAGCGGGCCGCCCTCCCGGTTCTTCGCGGCCTGCCTCCCGACCCGTGGCGGCGTTCGTTGTATCATCACTGCGGCGTTCGCCGCCACACCGAGTCGATGACGCAGCCGATCACCACCCCCGTCCTCGCCCCCGGCACCCGGTACCGCTGGGACAAGGTGCGCAACCAGCACCAACTCGTGTTCCCCGAGGGGATGATGGTGCTGAACGAGCCGGGGAAGGCCATCGTGCAGCTCTGCGACGGGCGGACCACCGACGAGATCATCGCCGCGCTCAAACAGCAGTTCCCCGGCGCCGAGCCCGCCGGCGACGTCCACGAGTTCCTCGGCCACCTGACGCAACGGGGGCTGGTACGCGAGGGAGCCGCGCGTGACTGATACCGCTACTGCCCTGCCACGCCCGCTCGCCCTCCTCGCGGAGGTCACCTACCGCTGCCCGCTGCAGTGTCCGTACTGCAGCAACCCGCTGGAGCTGAACAAGTACCGCGGCGAGCTCGACACCGAGACCTGGGTCCGGGTGTTCAACCAGGCCGCCGACCTCGGGGTCGTCCAGCTCCACCTGTCGGGGGGCGAGCCGCTGGTGCGCCGCGACATCCTCGACCTCGTCCGCGCCGCCGCCCAGGCGGGGCTCTACTCGAACATGAGCACCGGGGCCACGGTGGTCGACGGCAATCGGCTCGAAGAGCTGCGCGAGGCCGGGCTCGACCACTTCCAGGTGAGCCTGCTCGACACCTTGCCCGAATCGAACGATCGGCTCGCCGGCGCGACGTCGTTCGACCGCAAGCGCGAGGCGGTGCTCGGGGCCAAACGCCTCGGGTTCCCGGTGACCCTCAACGTCGTGCTCCACCGGCAGAACCTCGACCGCATCGCCGAGGTCATCGCCCTCGCCCAGGAATGGCGGGTCGACCGGCTCGAGCTCGCCCACACCCAGTACACCGGCTGGGCGTTCAAGAACCGGGCCGCGCTCATGCCGACCCGCGAGCAGCTCGACCGCGCCCACGCCGAGGTCGAGCGGGTGCGCGCGGAAGGGACCGGCGGGGTCGACATCCAGCACGTGCTGCCCGACTATTACTTCGAGCGCTACCCGAAGGCCTGCCTCCAGGGCTGGGGCATGGTGTCGATGAGCGTCGCCCCCGACGGCTTCGTCCTCCCGTGCCAGACCGCCCGCGAGATCCCGGGGCTGGAGTTCCCCAACGTGCGCGACCACTCGCTCGAGGACATCTGGGAGCGGGCCCCCATCTTTCAGCGCTTCCGCGGCACCGACTGGATGCCCGAGCCCTGCCGCAGCTGCGACCGCCGCGAGATCGACTTCGGCGGCTGCCGCTGCCAGGCGTTCCTGATGACCGGCGACGTCACCGCCACCGACCCCATCTGCGAGCTCTCTCCCCACCACCACCTGGTGGCCGCCGCCCTCGAGGAGGCAGCGCAGAACGACCCGCCCCTCGTCTACCGCGTCATGCCGCGCGACGCCGGCTCCGCGTGACCATGGAGACGGTCGAGGCGCTCCACCTCCCCCGGGTGGTGGCGCCGCCTGACCACTGAGAGACCGTCGAGGCCGTCCACGTCCGCCGACCCGTCGCTCCGCGCCGTTCGCCGCCGCGATGCCCGCCGGTACAATGGTCCGCGGGGGCAACGAGACGCAATGAGCACGGCAGCACGGCGGCGCGATTCCGGCCCGCGGCCGCGGGCGACCTACCAGGACATCCTCGACGCGCCGCCACACCGGGTCGCGGAGATCATCGACGGCGTGCTCTACACGCAGCCGCGTCCGGCTTCACCCCACGCACTCGCGACCTCGTCTCTGGGGTCCGATCTCTCCGCCCCTTTCCAGTTCGGCCGCGGCGGCCCCGGCGGTTGGTGGATCATCGACGAGCCCGAGCTTCACCTGGGCGAGGACATCCTCGTGCCCGACCTGGCGGGCTGGCGCCGGGAGCGGATGCCGGACTACCCCGACGTGGCGTACTTCACGCTGGCGCCGGACTGGGTGTGCGAAGTGCTCTCGGCGTCGACCCGCAAGATCGACCTGCACGGCAAGCGCCCGATCTACGCTCGGGACGGGGTGGCGCATCTGTGGCTCGTCGACCCGGTGGACCGCACCCTGGAGGCGTTCGAGCTGCGCGACGGGGAGTGGGTGTTGATCGCGACGGCGAAGGACGACGATCCGGTGCAGGTCCGCCCCTTCGAGGCGATCACCTTCAGCCTCGCCGATCTGTGGCCCTGAGCCATCCGCGCGCCCACCGGCAGCGGTCCGTAGCCGGCGCATGAGGGAACCCCCTTCATGAGTCCGGTTGCCGCTTCAGCACCCCGCCTCCACGGACGCGTCCACTTCACCTCCGCCGTGGACTCCGGCTGCGTGACAAGCGGCTTGCGGCGCTGCACCCATTCGTCTACCTCGGAGAGTCTGGACCGAAACAGTCCACGTACTCGATGCGCGGCCACAGCCGCGATGCCGACCCAAGGTTCTTCAGAAGCCATTCCCCACTCACAAAAAACCAGATTCCTGTGGAATCTGCGGAAAGCGGCCGGCATTTCTCGTCTCCTCGTGGGCGGCTTCGGCCCACGTCCGATTGGGCGGTCGGCCCGAATCCCTGGGTTCGGGGCAGAATTCGTGTGGAAGCACATCGCGCAAGCCCCTCTTCCGACCGGGTAACCTCACCCACTCGGGCGCGTCTTCCGCCGCTCGACGACCTTCTCCTGGTGCTCGCCGACCACCACGCGGTCGACGTAGATGCCGGGGGTGTGGACCATGTGGGGGTCGATGGCGCCGGCGGGGACGATCTCCTCGACCTCGGCCACCGTGACGCGGCCCGCCTCGGCCATCGGGGGGTTGAAGTTGCGGGCGGTCATGCGGTAGACGAGGTTGCCCTCCTCGTCGGCCTTCCACGCCTTGACGAGGGAGACGTCGGCGTGGAGGGCGGTCTCGAGGACGTACCAGCGGCCGTCGAACTGGCGGGTCTCCTTGCCCTCGGTCAGCGGGGTGCCGTAGCCGGTGGGGGTGAAGAAGGCGGCGATGCCGGCCCCGCCGGCCCGCATGCGCTCGGCCATGGTGCCCTGGGGGTTCAGCTCGACCTCGAGGATGCCGTCGAGGAACTGGCGCTCGAAGAGCTTGTTCTCGCCGACGTAGCTGGCGATCATCTTGTCGATCTGGCGGGTCTCGAGGAGCAGGCCGAGCCCGGCCCCGTCGACGCCGGCGTTGTTGCTGATGCACGTCAGGTGCTTCACGCCGGAGTCGCGCAGCGCGAACACGAGGCTCTGGGGCACGCCGCACAGCCCGAACCCGCCGACCATCAGGGTGATGCCGTCGTGGAGGAGGCCGTCGAGGGCCTCCCTGGAGCCGGGATACACCTTCTTGCTCATGCCAGTCCGCTCCTACCCCTTCATCGGACCGTCGGGGACGCCGGCCCCCTTGCGTACGCAGCGCGCGAGGTTCGACATGTCCTCGTCGCCGTAGCCCTGGGCGATCAAGCCGTCCTCGAGGGTGGCGACGAGGCTGGCGACGTGCACCGGGACCTGGAACGCGCGGGCGGTCTCGAGGGCGATGCCGAGGTCCTTGCGGTGCAGGCGGGTCCGGAAGCCGAGGGGATAGGTGTCGTTCAGCATGTTCCCCGACCGGTTCTGGAGGATCCAGGACCCGGCCACGCCGCCGCCGATGGCCTCGACGACCTTCTCGGGGTCGGCGCCGGCGCGGTGCGCGAGGGTGAGGGCCTCGCCGAGGGCGAGGAAGGTGCCGGCGATGACCACCTGGTTGGCGACCTTGGCGATCTGCCCGGCCCCGACGTCGCCGATGCGGGTGATCCTGGCCCCGAGCACCTCGAGCACCGGCTTCGCGCGCTCGAAGTCGGCCTCGGTGCCGCCGCACATGATGGCGAGGGTGCCCTTGATGGCGCCCTCCGAGCCCCCCGACACCGGCGCGTCGACGTAGCCGATGCCCTTCTCGCGGAACCGGGCGGCGATGTCACGGGTGCCGGCGGGGGCGATGGACGAGCAGTCGATGACCAGCCCGCCCGAGCGCAGGCCGTTGATGGCGCCGATCTCGGGGTCGAGGAGCACCCGCTCGACGTCTGGGGTGTCGGAGACGCAGGTCAGCACGATGTCGGCGGCACGGGCGGCCTCGGCGGGGCTCGCGGCGCGGCTCGCGCCCTCGGCCGCGAGGGGCTCCTCGCGCTCGCGCGTCCGGTTGTGCACCACCACGCTGTGCCCGGCCTTCAACAGGTTCCTCGCCATGGGGGCGCCCATGGTCCCCATTCCGATGACCGCGATGCTCATTGCTGACTGTCTCCTTCGAACCGTGGATGGTGATGTGATCGGCCCCCGCTTCCGTGGACGATGCCGCGACCCGGTCGCGGGCGGGTCGTCAGCAGGGGCCGTCGCCTTCTTCCGCCAAGGTCGTCTCCGTCCGCCTAGAGCCGTCCCATCTCAGACCATGGACGATGAGTCCGTCGGCCCCGGCCTCGCGTGCACGATGCCGCGCCCCGACTGCGGGCGGGTCGTGACGAGGGCCAGCAGCTTCTTCCAGTAGCGGAACGACGGCCGGTAGACCACGTCCGCCGAGCCGAACCCGGCGGACCGCAGCATCTCCGTCAGGGCGGTCATCGTGGGGATGCCGCACAGGTCACGGGTCTGCTCGTCGACCCGCTCGTCCCCCGGAAAGAACGGCACCAGCGGGTACCGCTCGTGGATGAACGGCAGCAGGACGTGCGTCTCGCAGATCAGCAGTTGCCGGGTCACGCCGGCAATCCGCTCCAGCGCCGCCAGCGGGTTGCGCAAATGGTAGAACACGCCGAGCAGCAGGACCAGATCGAACTGGCCGAGGCGGTCGGCGTCGAGGTCGTGGACGTCGAGGCGCTCGTACTCGACCCGCGACCCGAGGCGCTCGCGGGCGGCGAGGAACTCGTCCATGCCGTGGCGGTCCCACGCGAACCGGTCGACGGCGAGCACCCGGTCGGCCCCCCGCCGCTCGCACTCGAACGAGAAGTACCCGTGCCACGCGCCGATGTCGAGGACGCTCCAGCCGGTGAGGTCGTCGGGAATGCCCAGCAGCCGCAGGCGCCGCCGGAACCGACGCCGCACGCGCCACTCCTCCGACAGCAACGCGGCGCCCCGATCCGGTTCGGCGATGTACTGGTGGGGTTGCCTGGCCATCGGCGGATGCGCGCGCGGTCGCGGCCGGTCGCCTGGACCGTGACCTACCTATGGGTTTCCCGACCTCATCACGATGCCAGGAGTCTGCGCCGCAGAAAAAAAGGCCTCAATATGAAGTGGACAGGGACGTTCATGACCACTACATCTAGTAGCCGATCGTGCCGAAAATCGTCCCGCGGCGCAGACTCCTAGCCCTCGTCGGCGTCCTGTTCACGCGGACACGGCGAGGTTGCTTCCGTCTCCGGCCCGCGTCCGGCGCTTCCCGGGGCACTCGCGGTGCACGCGGGATCCGGCATGACTGTTTCCGTCATCCGGCTCGGCGGTACGCGCCTCTCGGGGCGCTTGCGGTACACGCGGAACACGGCAACGCCGTTTCCGTCACCGCTCTCGACATCCGGCCCCGCGCCTCACTCTCCGTGGAGGTCGTGGGCGTGGGGATGGGCCGAAGCCGGCTCGAGGCGCGGGTCGGCCAGCGGCAGCACCGGGAACGTCTCGAGGAACGCCGTGTACGACCGGAAGAACAACCCCGCCACCCCGGCCCCGACGAGGATCTCGACCGAGCCCAGGGGCACGCCCTCGCCGTGCCACAGCGACGGCGAGACGAGCAGGAAGCGCTCGAGGCACATGCCCGCGAACGCCACCGCCGCGATCGCCGTCAGCCCACGCGGGCTCGTCTTCACGGCCCGGCTCAGGAGCACCACGAACGGGATGACGAACGCCATCGCGAACACCGTCCACGCCACCGGCGCCCACGCGCCGTGCATGCGGTGGTAGATGAACTCGGTCTCCTCGGCGAGGTCGCCGTACCAGATGACGAGGTACTGCGACCAGAACATGTACGCCCACAGGATGCAGAACCCGAACAGGAGCTTGCCGATGTCGTGCAGCTGGTGGGGGCCGATGTACTCGGCCAGGTTCAGCCGCTTCTGCGCCCACACCGCGACCACGGACAGGAACGCCAGCCCCAGGAACAGGTTGCCGATGAAGTAGTAGCCGCCCGCCAGCGTCGAGAACCAGTGGGGGTCGAGCGACATGAAGAAGTCGAACCCGACCAGGGTGAACACCCAGCCGTACGCGATGAGCACCGCGGGGGCGAGCCGGCTCTGCGCCCGCTGGGCGGCGTCGCGCTCGTGGTGGATGCCGCGCCATCCCGCGATGAGGCGGCGGGTGAAGCCGGTGGCGGGATGCTGGCCGGACTGGTGGAGCAGCCCGATGTCGGCCCGCAGGGACCGGTAGACGTAGTAGAGGCTGAGGCCGGTCAGCAGCAGGAACGCGCCGAGCTGGCGGCTCACGAAGAACGGGACGTTGAGCCACGCCGCCTTGGCCTCGACCGGCTCGTGCACCCATGGCGCCCAGCCCTCGACCCCGACCAGCAGGACCAGGAGCAGCCCGAACGCGATGGGCAGGAACGCGGCGGTGGCCTCGGCCATCCGCTTGAGGGCCCGGCCCCAGCGCGACGAGGTCACCTGCATGATGGCCGAGACCACCACCCCCGCCTGGGCGAGGCCCCCGAAGACGAGGAAGCTGACGAGCAGCGACTGCCACGCGCGGATCGGATCGCCCAGGAACAGCGCCTGGAGGAACGCGAGGGCGCCGAGCACCGCGGCGATGGCGCAGAGCCGACGGGCGCCGTCCGTGACGAGGGGGGTTCCGACCGCGATCATCTCCGGTGTCCTGAATCCACGGTTCGCAGCATAATCGACGCGGCTCTTGTCTCGTGCCTCCCGCGTGCCCGGGCCGGGCTCGCGGCCGACGGCGTTGCGCGAACTTCCCCCGAACGCGACCCCTACGGTCCGTCCGGCTGCGTGAACGTCTTGACGTAGCGCACCAGGGCCCAGCGCTCTTCGGCGCTCATGGAATGGGCGAACGGGGGCATGCGGAACCCGCCGTCGCCGATGATGCTGAAGATCCAGCCGTCGGTGTAATTGTTCTGCACGTGCCGCGCCGCGAGGCTCGGCATGCGCGGGTAGTGCCCCGCGATCTGCCCGTCGCCGAGCCCCTCCGGACCGTGGCACATCGCGCAGTACACGTCGTAGAGCCACTCGCCCTCCGCGAGGACGGCGGGCGTGTCGGACACCGGGTTGGGCAGATCGCGCGACTCGAGGCGGTCGCGCTGCCGCTCGCCGTCCACCGCGATGGTGTCCTCGACCGGCACCCGGGGGTCGACCTGGGGCAGCACCACCGGGCCGGTGTACATGTTCCGCATGAAGGCCGGCTGGGCCAGCGCGACGGCGCCGGCCGCGGCGGCGAGAACTGCGGCGAGGACGCCTCGGGCGCCCGGAACACGCCGCGGCCCGGTCCGGAACCGGCGGTCGGAATGGGGGATGGTCATCCTCGGGTCTCCACGGCCTCGTGGCGTTCGAACGCCGGTCGGGCCAGAGCATTCGCGCCGGCACCGGCGACGAGGATCGCGGCGAGGACGCCTCGGCCCCCGGACATGCGCCACGGCCGGGGCGAGAATCGGCTCGCTGGTCTGCGCACGGTCATCCTCTAGTCTCCACGGCCTCGTGGCGTTGGGTCTCCACGGCCTCGTGGCGTTCGAACGCCGGTCGGGCCAGAGCATTCGCGCCGGCACCGGCGACGAGGATCGCGGCGAGGACGCCTCGGCCCCCGGACATGCGCCACAGCCGGGGCGAGCATCGGCTCGCTGGTCTGCGCACGGTCATCCTCGGATCTCCACGGCCTCGTGGCGTTCGAGACAGGCCCGGACCGACGCCGCGCGGTCGCCGGCGCACGTCACCGCGATGCCGGTCATGTCGTTGGTGAAGCGGAGGTCCGGCGCCGGGCGGCCGAAGACGCGCGGCAGGCCCGACAGGACCAGGAAGCCGATCATGCCGCCGATCGCGCCGAGCAGGATCGTCAGCTCGAAGGCGATGACCACGAACGGAGGGATCGAGATGAGCGGCTTGCCCCCGGTGATCATCGGCCAGTCGAGCACGGTGTAGATGGGGAACGCGAAGCCGAGGAAGCAGCCGAGCAGCCCCCCGACGAGGACGAACACCCGCACCGGGCTCACGGAGACGTGCAGGGCCTGGTCGAGGGCGTGGTCGGGCACCGGCGAGTAGGAGACGACCTCGCCGAGCCCGCCCTCGAGGATCTCGCGCGTCGCCGCCGCCGCCGTCTTGCCCCGATCGAAGATGCCCAGTATCTCCATGGCGCGCTGTCGCCCGCGTTGAAACTCGCCCTGAATCGTCACCTGCGGCCCCGCCCGTCCGGCGGCGCCACCCCCCTGACAACCTCCGCCGTCAACGACCTTGCCCGGAGACGGCGCTGTTCTTGGCGCCGAGCCCTACACCGGCTCGGGCCAGGCGCTGGCCGGGTCGGCCTCCGCCGACCGGTCACGGCGCTGTTCTTGGCGCCGAGCCCTACACCGGCTCGGGCCAGGCACTGGCCGGGCCGGCCTCCGCCGACCGGTCACGGCGCTGTTCCTGGCGCCGAGCTCTACACCGGCTCGGGCCAGGCACTGGCCGGGTCGGCCTCCGCCGACCGGTCCATGGTCTCCTTCATCTCGGCTATCGACACCGCCGGGAAGTTCTTCACGAACAGCAGGAACAGGGTGAAGAAGAGCCCGAACGACCCCACCGTGATCGCCGCCTCGACCCACGTCGGCTGGTAGACGCCGGCCCAGTTGGCGGGGTCGAAGTCGTGCGAGAGCGACGTGACGATGATGACGTAGCGCTCGAGCCACATGCCGATGTTGACGAAGATCGAGATCACGAAGAGCACCGCGAGGTTGGTCCTCACCGCCTTCCAGAAGAGCGCCAGCGGGAGGATGACGTTGCACGTGAACATCATCCAGCTGTAGGTCCAGTACTGGCCGAACATGCGGTCGAAGAACGTGCCCTGCTCGAACGGGCTGCCGCTGTACCAGGCGATGAAGAACTCCGTCATGTACGCGTAGCCGACGATGAGCGACGTCGCCAGCATCAGCTTCGCGAGGTTCTCGAAGTGGTGCACGGTGATGTAGTGCTCGAGCCGGAAGATGCGGCGCATCGGGACGAGCAGCGTGATGACCATCGCGAGGCCCGAGAAGATGGCCCCGGCCACGAAGTAGGGCGCGAAGATGGTGCTGTGCCAGCCGGGCAGGATGGACACCGCGAAGTCCCACGACACCACGCTGTGGACCGAGATGACGAGAGGCGTGGCGAGGGCCGCGAAGAAGCCGTAGAGGGCGGTGTAGTGCCGCCACTGCCGGTCGGTGCCGAGCCAGCCGAACGAGAGGAACCGGTAGATCGGGCGCCGCCAGCCCTTGACGCCGTCGCGGGCGGCGGCGATGTCCGGCATCAGCCCGAGGTACAGAAACATCGCGCTGACCGTGAGATAGGTGGTGATGGCGAACACGTCCCAGATCAGCGGCGAGCGGAAGTTGACCCAGAGGTCGCGCTCGTTGGGATACGGGATCAGCCAGTAGAAGAACCACGGGCGCCCGATGTGGATGATGGGGAACAGCCCCGCCGTCATCACCGCGAACACCGTCATCGCCTCGGACGCCCGCGCCACCGCCGTCCGCCACTTCGCCCGGAACAGGAACAGCACGGCCGAGATGAGGGTGCCGGAGTGGGCGATGCCGACCCAGAACACGAAGTCGGTGATGTAGATGCCCCAGAAGATCGGGTGCTCGTAGCCGGCGACCCCGAGGCCGGTCTGCGCCTGGTGCAGGAACGCCGCCGTCCCCGTGGCGAGGGCCGAGAGGGCCAGCGCCAGCCCCACGTAGTACAGCGCCCCGGGGGGCCGGAGCGTGCGCAGGATGTCGTCGTGGATCTTCGCGAAGCTCATGGCGGGGGCGTCACCCGTCGCGGCTCACCTTCTTCAGGTAGGTGACGGCGGGGCGGGTGTTGAACACGCTCAGGGCGTGGTACGCGCGGGCGTCGGCGGACAGCTGCGTGACCCGGCTCGCCGGATCGTTCATGTCGCCGAAGACGATGGCCTGGGCCGGGCAGCTCTGGGCGCAGGCGGGCGAGACGTCGCCGTCGCGCACCGGACGGTCCTCGTCGCGCGCCCGCTCCTTGCCGTCCTGAATGCGCTGGACGCAGAACGTGCACTTCTCCATGACCCCGTCGCTGCGCGCGGTGACGTCGGGGTTGAGCTGAAGCTGGAGCGGGGCCTCGAACTCCGGCATGAACCAGTTGAACCGCCGCACCTTGTAGGGGCAGTTGTTCGAGCAGTAGCGGGTGCCCACGCAGCGGTTGTATATCTGCGCGTTCAGCCCCTCCTCGGTGTGGTACGTGGCGTACACCGGGCAGACCGTCTCGCACGGCGCGTGGTCGCAGTGCTGGCAGAGCATCGGGAGGAAGCGGACGTCGTCGCCGCCCCCGCCGGCCCGCGGCTCGTCGAACCGCTCGATGCGCAGCCACGACATGGTGCGGCCGCGGCGCATGCGGTCGGCGCCCATCACCGGGACGTTGTTCTCGGCGTAGCACGCGGCCACGCACGCGTTGCACCCGTTGCAGGCGTCGAGGTCGATGGCCATCCCCCAGCGGTGCACGGGGTGCTCGTGCTCGGGGTAGAGGCTGAAGTGGTGCTCCTCGGGATGGACGTCGCCGGCCGCCAGCGCCGCCAGCGACACCGCCTGTGCGAGATCCCGCCCCTCCTGGTCGAAGGTCCGCTGCAGCCGCGGGATGGGCCGAGAAAGCTCGCGCGGGGTGACGTCGACGCCGGTCCCGACCCAGCGGACGCCGCCCGACGGCGCCTCCGGGACGGGGTCGAGCAGCGCCATCGGGCTGACCCCGCGGCCCGTCGCGTAGCGCCCGAAGTCGGTGTGCCCCTGGCCGATGGCGATGGCGACCACGCCGTTGGCGAGATGGGGGTTGAAGATGACGCTCGCGTCGACCTGCCCGTGGTCCGACGCCACGGTGACGAGCTGGCCTTCCTCCGCCCCGAGGGCCTCGGCGGTATCGGGGGTCATCTCGAGTCCGGTGCCCCAGGTGGTCTTCAGCAGGGGGTCGGGTATCTCCTGCAGCCAGGGGCGGTTGGCGCCCCGGCCGTCGAAGAAGTGCAGCGACGGATAGGCGACGAGGCTGAGCCGCCGCCGGGGCGCGGGGGCGCCGAGCCCGGCCGCCAGATCGGCATCGAAGACGCCGGGGCGCAGGGCCGCCTCGACCGGGTCGACCGGGAGCGTGACGCCGCCGCGGCGCAGGGCGTCCGCCCACCAGGTCTCGAAGTCGGGCGGTTCGGGAGGCGGCGCTTCGGCGGCGGCGGGCGCATTCGGATCGGCGGCGGGCGCATTCGGGTCGGCGAGCGGCGCCGCGGCGGCGCCGGAGGCCGGTGTCCCCGCATCGGCGACCGGCGCCGCGTCCTGACCGGCGGCGGGCGCCTCCGGGGCGGCGGGCGCCGCGGCGGCGGCGGCGAGCGGCGCCCCCTGATCGACTGCGGGAGCGTCCTGATTCACGACCGGCGCCGCGGCGACGCCGACGACCGGCGCGCCCGCATCGGCCGCCGGAGCGTCCTGATTGGCGACCGGCGCCGCGGCGTCGCCGGAGACCGGTGTTCCCGCATCGGCGACCGGCGGTGCGTCCTGACCGGCGGCGGGCGCCCCCGGATCGGCTGCCGGCGTACCCGGATCGGCCGCCGACGCCTGCGTAACAGGCTCGGGAATCGGCTGCATCGCCTCCCACGCGTCGCGCAGGTAGCGGTAGAAGTCGCCGCGCCGGGGCAGAAAGGCGGTCATGTCGCCGCCCAGCGCCCGCGCCACCTCGATGAGCAGGTCGCCCACGTGGCGGGTGTCGAACACCGGCCGCATCGTCGGCTGCATCAGGCCCCAGACCCCGCGGCGGGGGTTGCTGTCGCCCCACGACTCGAGGGGCGTGTGCACGGGCAGCAGCAGGTCGGCTTCCGCGGTGGTCTCGTCGGGCTGACTCGACAGGGCGGCCACGAACGGCACCTCGGCCAGCGCCCCCCGGAAATCCGCCGCGGCCGGCATCGCGAAGACGGGGTTGACGTCGTGGACGACGGCCAGCTCGATCTCGCCCGCCCGCATCGCCTCCGCCAGCGCCTGCATCTCGGCCCAGGTCGCGGGGTCGGGGGTGGCCGCGGCGTCGAAGTCGACCGTCGATCCGATGTTGCCGGCGACGTGGTTCAGGAGCGAGACGGCGACCTGGGCCGCCGTCGCGTTGGCGCCCGACACCCCCACCCCGCCGCCTACCGCGAGGGTCCGGCCGGGGCCGAGGGCGGGGTCCGAGAAGGCGCGCGCGAGCTCGCGGATGCGGTCCGCGGAGAGCCCGGCGGCGCCGCTCACGGCTTCGGGCGACACCCCGTCGACGAGCTCGCCGATGCGGGCGGCCTCTTCCGCCGGCACGCCCTGCGCCCGCTGCTCGCTCACGATGACCTGCACCATCGCCGCCGCCACCAGCCCCTCGGTCTGGGGGGCGACGGCATGCCAGGCGTCGGCGCCCGCCCCGGTCATCGAGAGGCGGGGCTCGATCTGCACGAACCTCGTCGTGCGGCCGTCCCGGACCCGGCGCGCCCCCGCGTGGTCGCGGGCGAACCCGGCCGGCGAGCCGAACGTCTCCAGGAAGTCCGCCCCGAACGAGACCACCATCTCGGCCCGGGCGAAGTCGTAGTGGGGCACCTCCCGGCGCCCGAAGACCCGCTCGTTGGCGGCGCGGATCGCCTCGTAGCCGAACGGCTCGTAGCGGACCCAGCGCGCGCCGAGGGCGGCCGACCACCTCGAGACCAGCTCGCCGAGCGTGCCGGTCAGCGGCGGGGTGATCAGCGCGACGCGGTCGCCGCGGCCCGCCTCGTAGAGGGCCTGCAGCCGGCCGACGAGGTCCTGCTGCGCCTCTTCCCAGGCGACCGGCTCGAGCACGCTCCGTCCCGCCTCCGCGTCGGTGACGCGGCGGCGGTGGGGTCCGGTGATGCGGTCGGGGTTGTAGAGCCCCTGCAGCGAGGCCTGACCCCGGACGCAGAGGCCGCCGCGGTTGACGGGGTGCTCGGGGTTGCCCTCGACCTTGACGGCCCGGCCCTCCCGCGTGCGGACGCGGATGCCACAGCCGGCCGGGCACTCCCCGCAGACGCTGGCGTACCACGTGGCGACGCCGGGGACGACGTCGTCGGGAGGCACCACGAACGGGATGATCCGCTCGGGCGGCACCGGCGAGCAGGCGGCGGCCGCCGCCGCGGGGCCGGCGCTGCCCAGCACCTTGAGGAACGTCCTGCGCCCGACCCGGTCGACGATCGGCGACGACGGCTCGGTCACTGCACCCTCTCCCCGGCGGCCCACGTGCCCCATGACATGGGGCATCCAGGTGGACGAAGTCCGTGTTTCGAGGCACCCCCGTGGCGAGGGGCCCGCTGCACCCGACCGCCAGCGCTTCCCGCACCTGCCGCCCGTCGGTGCAACCCGGGATCCCACCGCGGACGGCCTGCCGCCGCACCCCGTCCGGCGTCCCGCCCCGTCAGTAGTGACATGCCAGCCCGCCCTGTCAGTAGTGACATGCCAGGCAATCCCGGGTGGCGCCCCGGTCCTCGTGACAGCTCACGCACCAGCCCATGCTGAGGCTCTCCACCTGCACCGCCGCCTCCATCGTCGCCACGTCGCCGTGGCAGTTCTCGCAGGCGACCCCGGCCCGGACGTGCGCCTTGTGCGTGAAGCGCACGTGGTCGGGCAGGTCGTGCACCCGGACCCAGGGGATGGGCTCCTCGTTCTCCCAGTACTCGAGAACCCTGAGAATCTCCGGCTCCTCGCTCAGCACCACCCGGTGGCAACCCGCGCAGCGCTGCACCGACGGAATCCCCGCCACCGGGCCCCGCCGCGCGTAGGCGTGGCAGAACTGGCAGTCGATGCCGATCTCGGTGACGTGGTGCGCGTGGCTGAAGGCGATGGGTTGCGCGGCCGGGTCCAGCGGCGCGGCCTCGCCCACGGGCCCTCCCTCGCCGACCGGCGCCGGGGAGAGCTCGCCCGCGGCGGGCTCCGGCTCCTGCGCCAGGAAGACGGTCAGGGCGCCCGTCCCCAGGAAGATCGCGAGCGCGGTCACGAGTACGAGGCCCGCCGGGCGGACCGTGATCGAATACAGAGTCATCTCCTGTCGCGGACCACCGGGGTCCGTCTTCAGTTCGCCTGCCTTGTCACCGGAGTCGGCGCGTGATCTGTGGACCAAGTGGGCACCGGCGTGCGGGACAGCCCGGTATGATACCTGAAAGCACCCGCCGTCCCGCAAGGCGCCTCCGAGCCAGCGCGCTCATCCCCTCGCCGTACGCGGGGCCTCCGGCGGCGACGCCGGCGCCGGGGAAGGCTGGCAGCGTCTCGCCCGCGCCCTCGATGCAGAACCGTCACCGTCCAGGATCGCCCAGGCCCTGAAGGCGGGCGCCGCCGACTACCTCGTGAAGCCCTTCTCGCCGACCGAGCTGACTGCCCGCGTCGACGCGGCGCTTCGCCGCGTCTCCCGGCCCGAGCCGTTCGCCCTCGGCGAGGTGGCCATCCACTACGAGGAGCGCCGGGTGACGGTGGCCGGGCGCGAGGTGGACCTGACCGCGACCGAGTACGAGCTTCTGCGCGTGCTCTCGCTCAACGCCGGACGCGTCGTCGCCAACGATGCCCTGGTGCGTCAGGTCTGGAGCGGTCGCGAGAAGGGCGACGTCAACCTCGTGCGCAACTTCGTCAAGAAGCTCCGCGCGAAGCTCGGCGACGACGCGCAGAGCCCGGCCTGGATATTCAGCGTGCGCGGGGTCGGGTACCGCATGCCGAAGCCGCCGGACCGATGAGGGCGCAACGGCGACGATGCAGGTGTCCGTCGCCTCGATTCGCCGCGTGCCGTCGGAGTCCGATCGGCGCGGACCGGTGCGAGGGTCGCGACACCCTCCCACGAGGGAGGATTCCGAACGCCGGGGCGTTGACCCCCCCGCGGACCTCAAGGTAGAGTGATGGACTCATTTTGCACTCGTGTGCCTTCCGGCGCGCGTGCGCTTGATGCAGGCGGGGAGATCGCGCCCCCGAACCGCGCGGACTCCTGAAGGTTGGTTGGGCGGCGGGCGGAGCCGCGGAGGTTCGCGCCAGCGGGCTTCCGGCGCGACCGCGAGGTCGCGCGGCGACGCTCTCCGGGCTACGGCAGGGAGGTAGAGAGAATGCGCATCGATATCCGCAGGGTTGTGTCGCTTGCGCTCGGCGGGCTGCTGGTGGCCGGAGTCGCCACCTGGAGCACCACCGCCGGGGCGCGCCAAGGCGGCATGGCCGACGGCGTCATCGCCGGCAGCGTCGCGAGCGCCAACGGCGCCGAGGCCGGCGTCTGGGTCATCGCCGAGACCGACGAGCTCGAGACCAAGTTCGCCAAGATCGTCGTGACCGACGACGACGGCAACTTCGTGCTGCCTCAGATGCCGGACGCCACCTACGACGTCTGGGTGCGCGGCTACGGCCTCGTCGACTCCGAGAAGGTCCGCCTCTCCACCGGGCAGGAGGACGTGCAGCTCGCCGCCGTCGTCGCGGCGACCCCGCGCGACGCCGCCCAGTTCTATCCCGGCAACTACTGGTACTCGCTGATCGAGCCGCCCGCCGCCAGCGAGTTCCCGGGCACCGGGAACAGCGGCAACGGCATCAATCCCGCCATGCGCACCCAGTCGCACTGGGTCGACAACATGAAGCAGGGCTGCCAGCTCTGCCACCAGCTCGGCAACACCGCGACCCGCGTCGTGCAGCAGCGCGACGACTTCGACTCGACCATCGCCGCCTGGGACCACCGGGTGACGACGGGCCAGCGCGGCAACCAGATGAGCAACGCCATGAATCGCTTCGGCCGCGAGCCGGCGCTGCAGATGTTCGCCGAGTGGACCGACCGCATCGCCGACGGCGCGATCCCCGAGGCGCCGCCGCGGCCGGACGGCATGGAGCAGAACGTCGTGGTGACGCTGTGGGACTGGGGCGTTGACACCTCGTTCATCCACGACGAGATCGCCACCGACAAGCGCAACCCGCAGATCAACGGCAACGGCCCGGTGTACGGCGTCTCGGCCGGACACGGCACCATCACCTTCGTCGACCCGGTGGCCAACAGCGCGACCGAGGTGACGATCCCCGTCCGCCCCGATCCCGAGTCCATGCCGACCCGCTTCCCCGACGTCCAGGTCCCGTCCTACTACTGGGGCGACGCGGAGCTCTGGGGCGTCGGCGCCCACGAGCGGTCGGACCCCCACAACCCGATGCTCGACCACAAGGGCCGGGTGTGGATGACCTCGACCGTGCGCCAGTTCCAGAACCCCGACTGGTGCCGTGACGGCTCCGACAACACGTTCGCGCAGTACCACTCGATCGGCCGCGCCGGCCGCCACGCGTCGTTCTACGATCCGTCGGCCGAGGGCGACGAGCAGTTCGTGCTCGTGGACACCTGCTTCGGCACCCACCACCTGCAGTTCGGCGAGGACGAGGACGACACCCTTTGGTTCAGCGGCGACGGCAACGTCATCGGCTGGCTGAACACCCGGGTGTACGACGAGACCGGCGACGAGCAGGGCTCGCAGGGCTGGTGCCCGACCGTGCTCGACACCAACGGCGACGGCGTGATCACCAAGCCGTGGAACGAGCCGCGGGAGGACAACCCCGACCCGGCCCTCGACACCCGGGTCGCCGGCTTCGGCTACGGCATCATCGCGAGCCCGATCGACCACGCGGTCTGGATCACCCGGACCGGGCCGTTCCCGGGCTCGATCGTCCGTCTCGACCGCGGGGACAACCCGCCCGAGACGTGCATCGCCGAGATGTACCAGCCGCCGTCCATCGAGAACTCCGACATCGACCCGATGGAGACCGGGTTCGCCCCCCGCGGCATCGACGTCGACCGCAACGGGGTCATCTGGGCCGCCCTCTCGGGCAGCAGCCACATGGCGAGCTTCGACCGCAGCAAGTGCGCGGTGACCAGCGGCCCGGACGCCACCGGCCAGCACTGCCCCGAGGGGTGGACGCTGTACCCGGTGCCGGGCCCGCAGATGCAGGGCGTGGAGGGACGCGTCGGCGCCGACTTCCACTATTACAGCTGGGTCGACCAGTTCAACACGCTGGGCATGGGCGAGAACATCCCCATCGCCAACGGCTCCACGTCGGACTCCCTCCTCGCCCTCGATCCGGACAGCGGCGAGTGGGTGGTCCTGCGCGTGCCGTATCCGATGGCGTTCTACTCGCGCGGCCTCGACGGCCGGATCGACGATGCCGACGCCGGCTGGAAGGGACGCGGCCTGTGGGCCAACTACGGCTCGAACTACATCTGGCACACCGAGGGCGGCCAGGGGACGAAGAGCAAGATCGTGCACTTCCAGCTCCGTCCCGACCCGCTCGCGCGGTAGCGGGCAGATTCTCGTGACCGTTGCGACAGTCTTTGCTGCCGTGGCGGCGCGGGGTCGAAGCCAGGGGCGCCGTGAACCCTCGCGGTTCACGGCGCCTGCTGGTCGGCTGGCGTCCGTTCCTTCCCCCGACGGGCCGTTCCTCCCCACCGCGCGTGATCGCCAAGGCCGCGCGGGTCCAGGGTGCCGCGAGCGTGACCGTCTCCGCTGCATGCCCCCGCGGGCTCGGCCGGTGGCCTGGGAGGCGTGGGCCGAAACCGCGCGCCGCATCGGACCAGCGGGCCGCCGGGCGTGACCGGGCGTGACGAGCGAGCACCGCGAGTTCATGCGAGCAGGTGCCAGGCGATCGGGTCGTACTGCGTCGTCAGTCGAGAGCAGCAGTTCCTTCACCAACCGCCCCCGAGCGCGTCGGTACGGCGGCGAGCCCGCTCGACCGATACTCTGACCGGATGAACATCTCCTGACGGAACGATCGTCTCCATAGCTGAATGAACGTCTTCCTCGTACCCGTCGATCGGACCCGCTACGAGCTCTACTGCGAGCCGAACGACGCCGACCATCCCCCCGGCGCCGTCACCGGGAAGCTGCTGCGGCGCGCCCGCGAGGTGCTCGCGGAAGAGCAGGAGGCGCGCCGCGACCGCCGCACCGCACGGGCGGCCGACGCGAAGGAGGTCGGCTGGGGGGCGCGGCTGCGCACCGCCCTCACGCGAGGCCTCGCCGCCTGGATCTCCCAGCACCGGCTGCTGTGGCACATGCGCCACGTCCGGGAGGGCGTCCTCGTCCACTCCGGGGACCTCGACGCGGACCAGGCGCTGGCGATCGCCCGGGGACGATTGCAGCGGCAGAGCGACCACCACCGGTTCTGGATGGTCATCGACGCCATCGCCACCGCGATCTTCGGACCGCTGTTCTTCTTCGTCCCCGGGCCCAACCTCATCTCCTGGTACTTCGCCGCGAAGATGGCCGGACACTGGCTGGCGTTCCGGGGCGCCCGACGCGGCGTGTCCGGCGTCGAGTGGTCCGCGAGAGTCAGTCCCGCCCTCGACGAGGTGCGCGAGGCCCTGGCTTTGCCTGCCGGGCGGCGGCGTCCCCGGCTGAGGGAGATCTCGCGCGAGCTGCACCTCGAGCATCTGGCGACGTTCGTCGAGCGACGGACACAGGCTTGACCCGAACCATCCGGCCGACCCGTTGCAGGATCCGGCTCGAGGACAAACCGGCCAACCTGGTATAACATGTTCGGGTAGGAGACCGCCCGCCCATGCCCAACACGAGCGTTCATCTGCCGCAAGCGCTCCTGGCCAGCCTGGATCGGATCGCGGCAGAGCGCGGTACCAGTCGGAACCGGCTGATCGTTGAATCGTGCCAGCGAGTGGTCGAAGAACGTTCATGCTGGTCCCCGGAGCTGTTCTCGAACGATCACCTGAGCGACACCGAACTGCAGGAGCTCCGAGAAGAGGACTTCCTGGAGACCATCGAGCATGCCCGGCAGAGCCGCACGCGGCCGCCATTCTGATGCTCCTCCTCGACACGAGCGCCGTCTCGGCGTTCATGCAACGGCGCCCGGACGCCCTTCGCCGGTTGCGCGAGCAGGATCCGTCGACCGTCTATCTCTGCGCCCCCGTCGCGGCCGAAGTCCACTTCGGCCTGTCGCGCCTTCCGACCCATTCCCGTCGCCGGCGTCTTCTCGCGAGCGAGTTCCAGCGCCTGCGCGCCGCATTGCGCTGGATCGACTGGAACGAGGCGGCGACCCGTGCGTTCGGACACTGGAAGGCCATGCTGCAGCAACGGGGAACGCCGATCGAGGACATGGACCTCGCCATCGCGTCGGTTGCCCTGGGCCTTCCGGCGCGGCTCGCCACCGCGAACGTCCGCCATTTCGCGAGAGTGGACGACCTCGAGATCGTCGACTGGTCCGGGCCCGGACCGCCCGCGACGAGCCCCGGTGGTCCACGGCGGGTGTGATGCGGGGTGTGATGGAGACGGCAACGCCGACGGAGCCGCAGGATCACGCGGACCGCCTGGCGCCGCGACACCTGCGTGATACGCTTGCCTGTCTTGAAGCTTCGTGACTTGGCGGAGCGTCTCGACTGTCGGCTCGACGGCGACGGCGACATCGAAATCCGTCGTGTGGCGGCCATCGAGACGGCCGACGCCGGCGACCTCGCGTTCTTCGCCAACCCCCGCTACACAACGGCTCTGCGATCGACGCGGGCGGCGGCGGTGATCCTCGCCGACGAAGCGCCGGCCGCCCCGTGCCCGATGCTGCGCACCGCTGAGCCGTACGTCGCGTTCGCCAGGGCCGTCGAGCTGTTCACGGACGCCGCTCCCCCGGCCCCCGGCATCCATCCCGCAAGCAGCGTCGCGGACGACGCGCAGATGGGTGAGGGCGTCTCGGTCGGACCGTTCGTGTCGATCGGCACCGGCGCCGCCGTCGGACCGCGCACCGTCATCCATCCCCACGTGACCATCGGCGCCGGAGTGACCATCGGCGCCGACTGCGTGATCCACGCGCAGGCGGCGCTACGCGAACGCGTCGTGCTCGGCGACCGGGTGGTGGTACAGAACGGAGCGGTCATCGGCAGCGACGGCTTCGGCTTCGCCCGCCGCCCCGACGGGACCCACCAGAAGATCCCCCAGCACGGCGGCCTCGTCATCGAGGACGACGTCGAGATCGGGGCGCTGGTGGCGATAGACCGGCCCGCCCTCGGCGAGACCCGCATCGCCGCCGGCGCGAAGATCGACAACCTCGTCCAGGTCGGGCACGGCGTCAGGATCGGTCGCAACGCACTGCTGGCCGCCCAGGTAGGCATCGCCGGCAGCACCGTGATCGAAGACGACGTCGTGCTGGCCGGCCAGGTCGGCGTGAACGGCCACATCACGATCGGCAAGGGCGCCCGCGCCACCGGCCAGACCGGCATCACCAACGACGTGCCGCCCGGCTCGTTCGTCTCCGGGCTGCCGGCGGTCGAGAACCGCGCCTGGCGGAAGGCGGCGAGCTCGTTCGTGCAACTGCCGGCCCTTCGCAAGCGCATCGCGGCCCTTGAGCGACGCTGCGCCGAACTCGAGGGACGGGACCAGCCCCATCCTCAGGACGCCGGCAAACCGGGCGGGTCGGGACCGGGAAAGGCGGGGGAGTGAACCGACCGTCACCGTGGACTTTCGCCTTTTGTTCTGCTACGATGGCGTCCTGGGAGGTTCCGTACCGGTTCCTGCCCCACTGCGGCTCCGTCGATGGCCGCGCCGACCTGTGACGACGACGGCGTCCGAGGGCGGCCGTACGCGAGGCTTGGACGACAGTGACGGAGACCGTCGCCTTGAACCCGCCGGACTCGGCGTGGAAGGCCAGCCTGGGCCTGTCCACCCGCCGGCCGCCTGAACTCTACGAAGAGTCGGAACAGGTCGGGAACGCGCCCCATGCCGGCGCGTTGCGTACGGCGTTCGACGACCTGGGCCTGTCGGCGGTCTTCTGCGTCGAACACGTGCCGACCGTCGCGATCCTGGTCGGCGAGTACGAGCGGGGGGCCGCCGCGACCCTGCACGCCGCGCTCTGGAACCAGGGTCTCGCGACCCTGCTCGTGGTCGTCTCCGGACAGACGGTCCGCCTCTTCTCCTTGAGTCGATCTCCACGCTCCGGGGACGACGACTTCGACCGGTGCCTGGTCGACGAACTGAACGCCGTCACGGACGCTCTGACGCTCCGGAACCTCGCCTACGCCGCCGAATCGGGCCGCTTCTGGGAGCAGGAGAAGTACCGTGAGTACTTCGACCCGCGGGAACGCGTCGACCGCGTTCTCCTCGACAACCTCACCGAGTCGCATCGCCTGCTCTGCGATGCCGATCTGCCGACCGAGGCAGCGCAGGCGCTGCTCGTGCAGACGACGTTCATCGCCTATCTCGAGGATCGGGAGATCATCGACGCGGAGTACCTTCGGGACGCCACAAGCTCAGACGCCGAGACGTTCGAAGCGCTGCTGGACGCCGGGGACGGCGAGGCACTGGAGCATCTCTTCCGAACCCTGCGGCAGGACTTCAACGGCGACCTGTTCGTCGCGCCCTGGTCGTTCGAGACGGACGAACGCGGTCCGCGCCTCGACGCGTCTCACCTGACGGTCCTGGCCCGTTTTCGGGCCGGCCGCGAGGAGATGCACGGGCGCATCGGACAGTACCGACTCTGGAAGTACAACTTCAAGTACATCCCCATCGAGCTGATCAGCGCCGTCCACGACCGGTTCCTCGCCGAGCGGGGCCCCGAGAGTCACGCCAGCGGCGCGTACTACACGCCCATGTTCCTCGCCGACACCGTCGTCTCCCAGGTCTGGGACGCGCTGCCGGCGGGGACTCCGGACAGCGGGTGTTTTCTCGACCCGGCCTGCGGCTCGGGCATCTTCCTGGTGCGCGTGTTCCAGCGCCTCTGCGAACATCGACGCAAGACCCGGCGCGGCCGGACGACGATTCCCTGGAGCGAACTGCTCGACCTCCTCTCGAGGATGCGGGGCTGGGACGTGGATGGCGGCGCCGTCCGCGTTGCCGTCTTCTCGCTGTACGTCGCGTTGCTCGAAGAGGTCAGGCCGCCGGACATCCGCAGGCTCATGGAACGTGGCAGGGTCCTCCCCCCGCTCCACGGGAAGACGCTGCACCGCGGCGACTTCTTTACGGTCGCGCCCGGCGATGCGCAGGCCGACGTCGTCATCGGCAACCCGCCGTGGTCGAGCCGCCACGGCGAGCGCCATTCCGCCCTGGAGTGGTGCAAGCGGGAAGGGCTGCCGGCGCCGGGCCGCGAGCAGGCGTGGCCGTTCGTCTGGAAGGCGTTGCGGCATCTGCAGGGCGACGGCGTCGCCGCGTTGCTCCTGCCGGCCATGGGCTTCCTGCACAACCATGCCCGGCCCGCCGTCGACGCGCGCAAGCGTCTGATGCGCGAGGCGCGCGTCTGCAGCGTCATCAACTTCGCGGACATGCGGTTCCAGTTGTTCGACAGGGCTCTACGCCCCACCGCGCTCATCGTCTTCGGTCGGCCGAAGGCGGACATTCCCTACCGGTTCGACTACCTGACGCCCAAGGCCGACCTGAACCTGAAGTCCCGCCGCCTGATCACGATCGGCAGCGGTGACCGCCGCCGGCTCGATTCCCGGCAGGTCGACGCCGACCCGTTCGTCTTCAAGAAGCGTCTCTGGATGACCGAGCCTGAAGCCCGGCTGTTCAACTACCTGTCACGATTCCCCCGACTCGGCGACTTGGCGGTCGAATTCGGAACACTCGCGCGCAAGAAGGAGTCCGTGCAGAAACGCTGGGTCATCGGGCAGGGCTTCAAACCAGCGAGCGTCGATCGACGCGGTCGCGGCATCTACCGACACGAACACAGCACGCTCGTCGCCACGCTCCCCTATCTGGCTATCGAGAAGTTCCGCCTCCTGGCCGGAACGAGCCGAGGATTGCGCTCCTGGAAAGACGGCGTCGTACATCGGAAAGGCTTCGAGGCAGGATTCTCGGGGCCGCGAGTGCTGGTTCCGCGAGGCATCTCGACCGCCCCTCGCGGACCGAGACTGCGCGCCGCCTACGTCGAGGACCCGCTGACATTCCAGGACATCATTCAGGCCATCGTGGTTCCACCCGGCGACGAACGCCGCGGCAGGTTGCTCACAGGACTGATCAACAGCAGGGTGTGGCTGTGGTTCGCGTTTCACGGCACGTCGTCGTTCGGCGCGGATCGTCCCGAGGTGCAACAGGCGGAGCTCCTGCGCCTCCCGTTTCCCGCCCCGGACGACTTGCCCGATCCGCCGCGAGCACACACAGCGGCGGATGCGCTGGTCACCGTGTTTGAAGAACAGGTTCGGCAGGCTCGCGAGGATCTGGCGCCTTCACCCGACCAATGCGCCGTGCTCGACAGGATCGACAACTTGGCGTACGAGTTCTTCTGCCTGTCCGAGACCGAGAGAATCCTCGTCGAAGATACGGTGGAGCACACGATTCCCGCCGCGCAACCGAACCGCGGCAGCCTGCCGGAGGTCTGGAACGCCTCGACCTGGTCCGACCGCCGCGCATATGCCCGCACGCTCGTCGACAACCTCATGGACTGGCTCGACGACGACTGCGCCATCGGCACCCACCTCGTGGCCCGCAACGACGACCTGGCCGTCCTCCGGCTGTCGTTGCGGGACGGGCGCCACGCGCTGGACTACGCCGAGGATGACAAGACGCCGGTCGGGGAGGCATTGTCCCGCCTCTCCCGCCGCATCGAGCAACCGCTTCCTGGCAACTTCCAGTCGACGCCGGACTTCCGGGTGTTCCTGGACCGCGATCTCTTCCTCGTCAAGCCCGCCGCCAAGCGATTCTGGCTCCGGTCCGCAGCCGTGGCCGACGCCCACGCCATCGCCCTCGACCTGCAGGGCTTCGTCGGACGCCGGCATGACGATCGTCCGGGTCCGGACTGATGCTCGCTGGCGACCCCGCCGCCTGGGCCGAACGATTCCGGTCATTCGACGTGCGGTTTATCGAGCGTGTCGCGGCCGTCTGGCGCCGGTGTGTCGACAGGTTGCCGATGCATCCGGATGAGGACACCGTGACCGCCAATCTGGTGGATCTCCTGAACGGAGATCCGGGCGTTCGCCGACGGTTCTACTGGATCGAATTCCAGTACGAGCCCTTCGGATACACCGCGGAAGGCACGGCGTACAGTACGGGCAGCGTGGACATCGCGGTCCTCCTGAACCAGGACCGCAACATCTACCTCGCGTACGAGTGCAAGCGGCTGAACGACGTACGCAAGGACGGCAGGAGAGGGCTGGCGACCAGATACGTGAAACAGGGCCTGTCGCGCTTCTTCGTGGAGCGGTACGCGGAGGGCCTTCCCGTTGCGTGCATGCTCGGCTACGTTCTCGACGGCGACCTGGAGTACGCGGAATCGAAAGTCCGAGCGAGAATCGCCGATTTGAGCGAGGAGGTTGGCCTCGTAGCCGAACCGCGGGACGCCGCGCCCATCGGCGAGTCGAGACGCTTCTTCAGCCGCCATCGCCGGCAGTCGGGCGACGAGATCGAGGTTCGACACGCCCTGTTTCCGGTCGGGCCGGGACCCCAGGCAGCAGGGCAAACCGCGGAGCCTGGCCGCAGGAATCTCAGGCTGACGTAGCGGAAGGCCGTCGCTCGAACGCACCCTGCTGCCAGCGATCGGAACTCAAGCCGCGGAACCGGCCCGCACCGGACGGGGCCGAGCATTGAGCCGCCATCCGAGACGCCGGTAGAACCGTAGCGAACGGCGGGACGAGGATCTGTCCGACGGTCCCCGGCACACCGCCGGTGCGGGGTCGCCCTGCCGTCAACCGCGCAGCGCCCACGCTACCGTCCCCGTTCGTGGCTTCGCGGGCGGCGCCCGGCGATTCCGGGCCGGCGCCCGCGTCCGGCTGTGCCATAATTCGGCCCATGCTCCAGACGATTTTTCCCGCGATCCGGCGGCGGCGCGGCGGTTCCGGCGCGAGCCCCCCGGCCGCCGGCAGCATGCTCCTCGTCGTGCTCGCCGGCCTCCTCGCCGTCTCGTCCACCCTGGACGGCGCGGTCCGGCCGACCCCGCTCGACTACGAGATGCACACGCTGGACAACGGCCTGAGGGTGATCCTCTCCGAGGACCACTCCACGCCCATCGTCCACCTGCAAATGGTCTACCACGTCGGGTCGAAGAACGAGCCGCCCGGCCGCACCGGGTTCGCCCACCTGTTCGAGCACATGATGTTCAAGGGCTCGAAGAACGTGCTCCCCGACTCGCACCTGACGATGATCTCGCGGGTGGGGGGCGACGGGAACGCCTACACGACCGAGGACGCCACCACGTTCCTGCAGACGGTGCCGTCCCAGTACCTGCCGCTGGTCCTGTGGCTGGAGGCGGACCGGATGGCGACGCTGCGCATCGACGAGCGGACGTTCGAGGCGGAGCGGGAGGTGGTCAAGGAGGAGCGCCGCTGGCGCTACGAGGACGCCCCGTTCGGCCTGCTGACGGAGATCCTGTACGACCACGCCTACACGGTGCACCCGTACAAGCACTCGGTCATCGGCAGCATGGAGGACCTCGAGGCCGCCTCGGTCGACGACGTCCGGGAGTTCTTCGACACCTACTACGTGCCGGAGAACGCGACCCTGGTGCTGGTCGGCGACTTCGACCCGGTCCAGGCCCTCGCCCACATCAGGCTGTACTTCGGCCGAGTGCCGAAGGCGAAGCGGCCGGTGCCCCGCGACATCCCCCGCGAGCCGCCGTCCACCGCGGAGCGCCGGGTGACCCTGACCCAGTCCGAGAACTGGCCCCTGCCCGCGGTCATCGTGGCCCATCACATCACCTACGACGGGCACCCCGACGCCTATCCGCTGCACATCGCGACCAAGGTGCTGTCCGACGGGGAGAGCGCGCGCATCTACCGGCGGCTGGTCTACGAGGAGCAGCTCGCGGTGTCCGCGGCCGGCGACGGCCTGCTCATCGAGGATCCGAACCTGTTCTACGCCGTGTCCATCGTCCAGCCTGGCCGCACGCCGGCCGAGTCGGAGGCGGCGCTCATCGAGGAGCTGGACCGGTTGAAGACGGACTTCATCACCGAACAGGAGCTGCAGCGGGCCAAGAACCAGTTCGCCCGCGACTACGTGTTCGGCCGGCTCACCGTCGAGCAGAAGGCCTCGCACCTGGTCCACGCGGCGGTCGCGCACAACGACATCACCACCGTCGACGCCGAGTTCGACGTCTTCATGAACGTCACCCGCGAGGACGTGCAGCGGGTGGCCCGGACCTACTTCACCGAGGAGAACCGGCTGGTGCTGACGATTCTGCCCGCCGCGCCGCCCGGACGCTCCTTCTTCCGGCCCGGAGACGACCAATGAGACAGGGTCCTCTGGTGGGAACTGCCGGCCTGACCCGCCCATCGTCGCCCCACGAGTTTCGCGCCAGCGAAACTCCATCGCGACAGCAAGGTCGCGCCGCGGCCTCGGCCGGGCGCCCAACCGGCCCTCCCGTAGCCCGCGCCGTTCCCCGATGCGGCCTCCTGGTCCTCTGCCTGTCGATGATCGCGGCGGCCGCGGCCGGCCAGCAACCGGCGGACTGGCCGCGGGAGAGCCCGCCGCCCCCGCTGCCGTGGCACCAGGCGACGTTCCCGCCCTACGAGGTGCGAACCCTGGACAACGGGCTGCGGGTGGTGGTGGTGATGCACCACGAGCAGCCCGCGGTCAACCTGCGGCTCCTCATCGGGGCCGGATCGGTCTACGACCCGGCCGGCAAGCCGGGGGTGGCGACGTTCACCGGCGCGCTGCTCGACCAGGGCACGACGAGCCGGGGCGCCACCGAGGTGGCGGACGCCATCGACTCGATCGGCGGGATTCTCAGCGCCGGGGCGGGCACGGACCTGACCTTCGTCAACGTCCTCGTCATGACCGACAGCTTCGAGTTCGGCCTGGACATGGTCGCCGACACCGCCCGGAACCCGGCGTTCGCGCCACCCGAGATCGAGCGCGAGCAGCAGCAGGTGCTGTCGGGGTTCCAGGTCAGCTACGACGACCCGGACTACCTCGCGGGAGTCACGCTCGCGCGGCTGGTCTACGGGTCCCACCCCTACGGGCAGCCGTCGAACGGCACGCCCGAGACGGTGCGCCGGATCACCCGCGACGATCTGGTCGCCTTCCACGCCGCGCACTACGCGCCCAACAACGCCCTGCTCGCGATCGTCGGCGACGTCGACGCCGAGTCGGCGTTCGCGGCGGCGGAACGGGCGTTCGGCGACTGGACGCCGCGGACGGAGGCGGCCGAGCCGCCCGCCGGCGACATGCCCGAGCCCACCCGCCGCATCGTCGTCATCGACAAGCCGGGCTCGCTGCAGACCGCCATCCGCGTCGGGCACGTGGCCCTGCCGCGGACCAGTCCCGACCACCTGCCGTTCGACGTCGCCATCAAGATCCTCGGCGGTGAAGGCGGCAACCGGCTCGGCAGCGTGCTGAGGACGGAACGGTCGCTGACCTACTCGGCCTCGGCCGAGATTGGCAGCCGCCGCTACGGCGGCGACTTCGTCGGCAAGACCGACACCCGCACCGAGGCCACGGTCGAGGCGCTTCGGCTGATGGTCGGCGAGGTGGGCCGCATGCGGCGCGAGCGCGTGAGCCGGCGCGAGCTCGAGAACGCCCAGGCCTACCTGGCCGGGAACTTCCCGCTGACCATAGAGACCCCCAACGCCATCGCCTCCCAGGTGCTCGAGGCGCTGCTGTACGGCCTCGACCTCGACGATCTGCCGAACTACCCGAACCGGATCAACGCGGTCACGGTGGAGGACATCCGGCGGGTGGCGCGCACCCACCTGCGTCCCGACCGCCTCGCGATCGTGCTCGTGGGCGAGGCCCGGGCGTTCGTGAACGACCTGCGGCGGGCCGGGTTCGGCGACGTCGAGGTCCTCTCGGTGGCCGAGCTGGATCTGTCCAGCCCCGACCTCCGGCGTTGAGCGGCCGCGCGGAGAGCGAAGCCGCCAAGCGGCCTTCAGCACCAGCGGGGAGTGGAGTCGCAACCGCGCGCGTCGCCCAGCATCGGCAGATCGAGAAGCCTGCGACGAAATCGCGGGCGGCAGGGTTCTTTCCTCGGGTTCCCGGACCGGCTGGGCGAGCCTCGGCAGCAGCCGGTCAGTGGTTCGGCAGATTTGAGAAGCCTGCGGCGAAAATCGCGGGCGGCAGGGTTCTTTCCTCCGCGTGCCCGGACCGGCTGGGCGTGCCTCGGCAGCAGCCGGTCAGTGGTTCGGCAGATTGAGAAGTCTGCGGCGGAATCGCGGGCGGCAGGGTTCTTTCCTCCGGGTTCCCGGACCGGCTGGGCGAGCCTCGGCAGCAGCCGGTCAGTGGTGATGACCAGGCGCGACGAGGCGCCTGCCACCCGCGGGCCTGGCTGGTCGTACAGCGCCACATCGGCGGCCGTGGCGATTGATCAGGCGCGACGGGCCGCCTGCCACCCGCTCCCGAACACCCAACATGCCGGCGCCCAGGGTGATGCTCTCGTGCGGCGAGCCGTCGGGCGACCTGTACGCGGGCGCCCTGACGCGCGAGATCCGCCGGCTGAGCCCCGGCGCGGAGGTCTTCGGGCTCGGAGGAAGACAGCTCGCGGCGGCGGGAGGGCGCCTCACCGCCGACTACGCCGGGCTCGCCGCCACCGGACTGACCGAGGCGTTGTCGGTGCTGCCGCACACTTGGCGGACCTACCGCCGTCTCGTGCGGGCGGCGCGGACGGAACGCCCCGACGTCTTCGTGGCCATCGACTTTCCCGAGGTCAACTTCCGGATCGGCGCCGCCGTCGCGGCCCTCGGCGTCCCCGTCGTCTACTACATCGGCCCGCAGGCGTGGGCGTGGCGGAGCGGCCGGTTCGGGACCATGCGGCGCTTCGTGACCCGGGCTCTCGTCATCTTCCCGTTCGAGACGCGGCTGTACCGCGACGCGGGGATCCCCGTCTCGTTCGTCGGGCACCCGCTGCTCGACCTGGCTCCGGCCGGCGAAGACCGGGAGGCGTTCCGCCGCCGGCACGAGCTCGATCCGCGGGCGCCGATGGTGGCAGTGCTCCCCGGCAGCCGCCCCAACGAGCTGCGCCGGATCCTGCCCGACATGGTCGCGGCGGCCCGGCAGGTGCGCGATCGAGTTCCGGCGGTGCAGTTCGTGGTCGCCCGCGCCCCCAATCTGCCCGACCCACTCTTCGACCCGCTCGAGGCCCTGGGCCGCGCGGACGCGCCGACGCGGGTCGTCGAGTCGCAGACCGACGCGGTGCTCGCCGCGGCCGACGTCGTGATCACCGCATCGGGCACGGCCACCATCCAGTCCGCGATTCACGAGCGCCCGATGGTGGTCGTCTACCGCCTCTCCCCCCTGACGTACTGGGTGGCCCGGCGGTTCATCAAGGTGAAGGCGTTCGCCATGGTCAACCTGGTGGCGGGGCGCACCGTCGTCCCGGAGTACGCGCAGGACGCCTTCGAGCCGGCGGTGGTGGCGGCCGACGCGGTGCGCTTCCTCACCGACGAGGCGCACGCCGCCCGCACGCGCGAGGCCCTGCGTGGCGTGCGCGAGAAGCTGGGGGGACCGGGGGCCAGCCGCCGCGCCGCCGAGCACGTTCTCGAAGTCGCGGGCAGCGGATGACGCCTCCGGGCGTCGCGACGACGCCCGGGAGGCGGTGGCAACGGCGGCTTCGTCACGCCCTGTCGCTCGGTTGATGTCGAGGGGGCACAGGGGCCTGCGCCAGCGTGGCAACGGCGGCTTCGTCACGCCCCGTCGCTCCGCCGTCGTGGCCGTCGGATGGCACCGGCGGATCGCTCCAGGCGCCAAACATCGTCACGCCCTGTCGCACCGGCGCCCGGCGCCATCGGCCTCCGCCGGTGCCCTCCGGGCGCGGTGCGACGCCGGCCTCGCCAACGGGCGCCCGGCCGTTCGTCCTCACTACCTGTCCCGCCCCACAATTTATAATGGAAGGATGCAGCCAAGCGGAGTGCGGGAGAGCCGGAAGCTCGACGGGGTTCGAGCCGTATCGCAGGCGATGGCCCTGCTGGCGATGCTGGCGGCGGGCGCCGCCGCCCAGACCAACACCGCGGAGCTCCTGGGCGTCGTGGTCGACGAGAGCGGCGCCGTCCTGCCGGGCACCGTCGTCGTGGCCACGCATCCGGCCAGCGGGACCGCCATCGAACGGATCACCGACGGCGAGGGACGGTTCTTCCTCCCCGGCCTCGCCACCGGCGAGTGGACCGTCACCGCGGAGCTCCCGGGCTTCCAGCGCTCGACGCAGACCGGCATCCGGCTCGAGGTCGGCCGCACCCTGCAGCTCGAGTTCACCCTGGCCCTCGGCGCGGTCAGCGAGGAGGTGACGGTCGAGGTCAGCGCCCCCCTCCTGCAGACTACGACGGCCGAGATCAGCGACGTCATCGAGACCCGCGAGGTCGAAACGATCCCCCTCAACGGCCGGCAGTTCCTGCAGCTCGCCCAGCTCAGCGACGCGGTGGTCATCCCCCCCGGCGGCACCCGGGGCGGCGCCCTCCAGCAGGCCGGTCCCCTGCCCAACGTCGGGGGGCAGCGGGCCGGGCACAACATCTACATGCTCGACGGGTTCAAGGTCACCGACGAGCTCTTCAACAACCTCGTCATCAACCCGTCGGTCGACTCCATCCAGGAGTTCAAGATCCAGAAGTCGATGTACCCGCCCGAGTTCGGCGGCAAGGCGTCGGCCCTGATCAACGTGGCGACCCGGTCGGGCGCGAACAACTTCCACGGGAGCCTGTTCGAGTTCATGCGCGACGAACGGTTCGACGCGCACAACTACTTCGACGACCGCAGCCGGCCCGTGCCCCCGCTCGACCAGGACCAGTACGGCGGGACCCTCGGCGGCCCCATCGTCCGCGACCGCACGTTCTTCTTCGCGAGCTACGAGCGGCAGGACACCCAGCGCTCGATCACCAAGACCTTCTCGGTGCCCGACGCGGCGGTCCGGGGCGGCGACTTCTCGGGCTGGGGCCCGATCTGCGATCCGCTCACCATCGATCCGGTGACCGGCTCGTGCCGGCCGTTCGCGGGCAACCGGATCCCGGCGGACCGCCTCGACCCCATCGCCGGCGAGTTCCTCGCGAACGTGCCCCTGCCGACGGGCGACGAGCGGTTCCAGAACCTGACCTCGGTCGAGCCTCAGGACAAGGACGTGCACCAGTTCAGCGTGCGCGTCGACCACCGGCCGGCCGAGGCCGACCACCTCTTCCTGCGGCTCAGCACCTTCGACGCCGACGAGATCCAGCCGTTCGGCACCGGCGTCCAGCAGGAGTCCCTCGTGCCCGGGTTCGGCCGCACCCTCGACACCACGACCCGCAACGTCGGGGTCAGCTACACCAAGGCGATCGGCCGGAACAAGCTGAACGAGCTCCGCTTCGGCTACATGTCGGTGAACGGCGGGCAGCACAGCCAGAACGCGGGGGTCGACTTCGCGGAGCGGGTCGGCCTGCTCGGGGTGAGCCGGAACCCCCGCGACGTCGGGTACCCCCAGATCTCGACGGCGGGACTGTTCAGCACCATGGGCGACCCGACGACGTTCGTGTCGCGGAACAACGAGCACTTCGAGGTCTACGACAACTTCCTCATCGACCGGGGCAACCACCGCTACAAGTTCGGCGGGTACCTGTTCCACCTGCGGTTCCGCCCCGTCAACGCCGACACCGCGCGCGGCGCCTTCACCTACACCGGGCAGTGGAGCGGCAACGCGATGGCCGACTTCCTCCTCGGCTACCCGACCTCGGCGGCGGCGGGCATCGGCGGCGGCGACCAGGACTCGCGCACCACGTGGCTGCACCTCTACGCCCAGGACGACTGGCGGGCGCGCGACAACCTGACCATCAACTACGGGCTGCGCTACGAGTACAACGCCCACATGAAGGACGTCGACAACCGCCTGTCGTCGATCGACCTGTCGGTGCCGGGCGGGCGCTTCGTCGTCGCCAGCGACGACGCCGGCAACATCTCGCCCGCGGCCGAGGCGATGCTGCCGCTGATGCCGATTCCCTGGGTGACGTCGGCCGATATCGGCTGGGACCGCAGCCTCCTGAGCCCGAGCCGGGTCCGCCTCGCCCCCCGGGCCGGGTTCGCGCTGCTGCTCGGCGACCAGCGCTCGGCGGTGCTGCGGGGCGGCTACGGCGTCTTCCTCAACCAGTGGGCCTACAGCGTGCAGACCGCTTTCAGCCGGAACCTGCCGTTCTTCTTCCTCAAGCAGGTCGACACCCCGTCGGACCAGCTCGCCCCCACCCACCAGACCCGCGACATCCTGACCAGCGACGCCACCGGCAGCGTCGGCGGCTCGATCATGGACAACGACTACCGGGTCGAGTACACGCAGACCTGGAGCGGCGGCGTCCAGATGGAGGCGACGCGGCAGACGATGGTCGAGATGTCGTACATGGGCTCGTACACCATCGGGGCCGACAACTCGACCATCCGCAACGTGCCCCTGCCCGGGCCCGGGCCCATCGACGAGCGGCGCCCCGTGCCCGAGCTGAGCGGCATCCGCGCCATCCGCTTCGACGGCGAGTCGATCTACCACGCCGTGACGTTCAAGGCCGAGCGCCGCTTCGACGGGCGGCACTCGTTCAACGCCGCCTACACCCTGTCGCAGTCGAAGGACGACGCCTCGAGCCCCGGCGCCACCGCGTTCGAGTCGAACGTCCCCCAGAACGTCGACGACATCTTCCCCGGCGAGGTGGCCCTGTCGAGCTTCGACCACCGCCACCAGCTCGTGGCCAGCGGCACCCTGCAGCTCCCGTTCTTCGAGGGGGCCGGGGGCGCCGCCGCCCTCTTCTCCGGCTGGCGGCTGAACGGCATCGTCACCGCGCAGTCGGGCGCCCCGTTCACGGTGAACCTCGGCCTCGACCAAGCCAACATCGGGTCGGGCCCCGCCCAGCGCCCCGACCAGACCGGCGACCCCAACCTCCCCGCCGGCCAGCGCTCCCCCGACCGCTGGTTCAACACCGCGGCGTTCGCCCTGCAGTCCCCCTTCACCTTCGGCAGCGCCCTGCGGAACAGCGTCTTCGCGCCGGGCCTCTTCAACGTCGACGTCTCGTTGCAGAAGGACTGGTACGTCGGCGGCGACGAGGACCGCCTGGAGTTCCGCTGGGAGATCTTCAACGTGCTGAACCGGGCCAACTTCGACGTGCCCAACCGCATCTTCGGCACCCCGAACTTCGGCCGCATCTTCAGCGCGTTGAACGCCAGGGAGATGCAGTTCGGGTTGCGCTACAGCTTCTGAGCCCCTTCACCGACACATGATGTGAGCGGGAGCCGGCCGCCGGTACCTCTTCCCGGGTGATCAGGGTACGTGATGAGCAAGCTGGACTACATCACAGTGCGGGGCTTCAAGAGCATCGCCTCGATCGAGGAGCTGAAACCCGGTCCCTTGACCGTGCTCATCGGCCCCAACGGGTCAGGCAAGACGAACTTCCTCGGCGCGTTCTCTTTTCTGAACGCCATCCGGCACGGCCGCCTGAGGACGTATGTGGCCAAGGCCGGCGGCGCCGACAAGGTGTTGCACTTCGGATCACGAGTCACCGAGGCATTGCACATCCATATCGCATTCAGGAACGAGGCTCCTCATCAGCATGAAAGGAACGAGTACGAAATCACGCTCGAGCCAAGTGCGGCCGACAAGCTGGTTCCGGCGTCCGAGTTCGTGCGCTTCCAGGATGAGAGTAGTCATGACCGCCCCTATGAGGACGAAATCCACGCAACATCCATGTGGGAAGCCGGCATCAGCATGCCGGATCTGCGAAAGACCGCCCTCAGTGTTCAGCAGCGCTTGGCCAGTTGGCGCCTCTATCACTTCCACGACACCAGCGCCACGTCACCGCTGAAGAAGATGGGCAATGTGCACGACAACCACCATCTCCGCCACGACGGATCCAACTTGGCGCCCTTCCTCCATCTCTTGCGCGAGAAGCACGAGCAGTCCTACCGCACCATCGTCGGCACGGTTCGTCAGGCGGCGCCGTTCTTCCAGGACTCGTGCTCAAGCCCGAGCCTTTGAACCCGGACGCGGTCCTCCTGCGGTGGGACCACAAGGGAACGGACGCCTACTTCGACGCGTCGTCGCTGTCGGACGGCACGCTGCGCTTCATGGCGCTGGCGACCCTGTTTCTTCAGCCGAAGGAATACAGACCGTCGGTCATGATGCTCGACGAGCCCGAGCTGGGCCTGCATCCCTACGCGATCACTCTGCTGGCCTCGCTGATGAAGAAGGCCTCTACCGATACCCAGGTGATCGTCGCCACCCAATCGTCGCTCCTCCTTGACCACTTCGAGCCGGAAGAAGTGCTGGTGGCGGACCGTGTTGACAGGGCCACGCGGTTCACCCGACTCGATCCGGCCGGGCTGAAGTCCTGGCTGGAGGATTACAGCCTCGGTCAGCTCTGGGAGAAGAACGAGATCGGCGGACGCCCCGCGCCGGAGTAGCGGATGTCGCGGCTACTGGTTCATGTCGAGGGTCAGACGGAGGAGGCCTTCGTCAACACGGTGCTGGCACCACATCTCTACCGCGTGGGGTACACGAGCGTCGGGGCCCGTCTGCTCGGGAATGCCCGCCAGCGGAGCCTGCGCGGTAGCGGAAGATCCTGGCAGGCGGTGCGCAAGGGAATCCTGAAACACCTGCAAAGCGACCAAGCCGCGCTCTCCACGACGATGGTGGACTACTACGGCCTGCCGCGTACATGGCCCGGTCGGGAACGGCCCTCCCGCCACGCCACCTTGAGCGAGCGCGCCGCCACGGTGGAGCGCGCCGTCCTCGAGGACATCTCAACCGCAATCGACCGCCCGGCGCGTTTCGTTCCCTACGTGGTGATGCACGAGTTCGAGGGACTTCTGTTCAGCGACCCCGACCGATTCGCGCAGAGCCTCGGCAAGCCCAGCTTGGCGCCCAAGCTCCGGGCCGTCCGCCGGGAGTTCCAGACTCCCGAGGACATCAACGACTCTCCGGACAAGTCGCCGTCGAAACGGATCCTAACCTGTACAGGGACTACCGGAAGCCCGTCGATGGAGTGCTGGCCATGGCGGAGCTCGGTCTCGACACCGTGCGCGAGGCGTGTCCGCTCTTCAACGCGTGGGTCAGCACGCTGGAGCAGCAGGCTCGGCCGTAGCGCGACCAGCGGCCAAGCGTCAGCCATCATTGGCCATGACATGACGATTGGTCTTGTCATGGCTAAAATTGGCTGACGCGAAGGATCCTTGGCACTTCGGGCGGCGCGACTTCACGGTCCACGTCCTGAGTCTGCTGACCGAGGGACCGGCCGGCGCCCTCAGCCTGTTCGGGCCGCTGCGCACGGGCAGGACGGAGTTCCTGCTCAAGGACCTGGCGCCTCGGGCGCAAACGCCGCGGCCACCGGGTCATCTACGCATCGTTCTGGCAGTCGCCGCTGTCGCCGCTCGCGGTGCTGTTGCACGCCCTGGAGACGCGCCCGTCGGCCAGCCCTTTCGTCGCACCGTCGCCGCCCCTGCGGGAGCCGGCGCCGACGGCCGGCCGCGTGCAGGCGGCGTTGCGCCGGCTGCAGCGGCTGGGAATCGCCGACACGCACACCGGAGCGTGGTCGCTCGTGGACCCGGAGTTCACGGCGTGGATCCGGGACTAGGCCCGTCGAGGCTGAAGTCCGACCGAGCGACGCTGCCTCGGGCGGCCGAGCGGTAGCGCGCCCACAGCCGCCGCCGTTGCCGGCGGATCGGCGTGGACAGCACCCGCGCTTCGCGACGGTTCCTACAGTGACGGGATCGCACAGGAGAAGCTGGCCTCGTCGTTCGGGTCGCCATCCCCGTCGTAGACCGCGACCTGCGGGTACGGGCAGACGGGGCGCGTCATCGCGACCTCGTCGTCCTCGCCCAGCTTCGTCGCCAGCAGGCGCTCGGGGGCCCGGCCGTCCTCGACCCAGGCGCGGATGGCCTCGACCCAGTCGACGCGGTCGGGGCCGGGGCCGCCGGCGCAGTGGAGCACGCCGGGCAGCATGTAGAGCCGCGCGTAGTCGCGGGCCGCGGCGTCCTCCGCCGCCAGGCGCACGTAGTAGTCGATGGTGCCGAGGGGCGTGAGGGCGAGGTCGGACCAGCCGGTCCAGTAGATGATGCGGCCGCCGCCGTCCCGGAACCGGCCGAGGTCGGTGTCGGTCGCGTTGAGGATGGCGGCGGTCGGGGCGACGTCCTCCTCCCAGGTCGAGAAGTCGTACCGCGTGTAGTCCCAGTCGGGCTCGCCGAAGACGAAGTACTTGAAGAGCTCGGTGCCGAAGCCGTACTGCGCGCTCGGGGCCCCCGGCGGGCCCACCACCCACCCGGGCCAGCCGCCGATGGCGGACTCGCCGCCGTAGTTGAACCCGGGGTAGAGCTGCTCGCCGTTCGACTCGGGTCCGTCGTAGACGGTCCGGATGGCGGCGAGCTGCGCCGCGGTGACGCAGCCGTCGGCGGGGCTGTCACCGGCGCAGCGGGGCAGGTCGGCGGGGTCGAAGCCGCAGTGCCGCGGATCGGTCATCATGCCGTCCTCGACCCCGTCGTCGGCATCGCACGCGGCGAGGATGCTCGACCCGAGCAGCTCGAGCGCGGCCGGCGTCAGCACGGAAGCGTCGAGGTCGCCGTCGGGGTAGATGGCCTGCTGGTTCTGCACGAACCCGGCGGTGATGCCCGTCCAGTCGTAGGCCGGCGCCGCCGCCACGATGCCGTCGAAGTCGTCGGGGTAGCGCTGCGACGCCATCATCGCCTGCCCGCCGCCCCGCGAGCAGCCGACGAAGTAGTCGTAATCGGACGGCCGCGCGTAGTAGTGCGAGATGACCGACTTGGCGGTCTCCGCCGTCAGGTGGACGGCGCGGTGGCCGAAGTTCTCCTGCCGCTCGGGATGGTCGAGGGCCCAGGCGGCCGAGCGGCCGGGGCCGGTGTGCCCGGTGTCGGTCCCCGCCGTGGCGTAGCCGCGCGCGAGGGGGCTCCCGCCCCAGGCATAGAGCCGGCGCGCCTGGTTCTGCACGCTGCCCACGAAGCCGCCCCCGCCGCCCATCAGGAACCGGCCGTTCCAGTCGTCGGGCAGCAGCAGCTCGAAGTTGATCTCGGTCTCGATGACCCCCCTCACCCGGCAGTGGGCAGGAGCGTCCCCGTCGGCCACGTGCTCGGCCGAGCCGATGCGCAGGTCGATGAGCTCCAGCGCCGTGAGAGCGGCGCAGGTACCGGCGGTATTCGCGGCCGGGGCGGCGCACGCGGCGGCCGCGGCCAGGCCGGCGGCGAGGACGACGTTCACGAGGCAACGCTGGCTGCGGGTCATCCTGGTGCTCCCTCCGTGGTCCGATACGAGCTTCCGGCGGGTCCCGATCAATAGACGCCGACGTCCGAGCGGGAGGATGGGCCGTTCGCGAGATCGCCGGACGGGCCGGACAGGCGAGCCCGCTGCGCCTCTTCCAGGCTCCGGAACCTGAAAACGCCGCGCGGACGAGGGCGCGGGGCCAGGGAGCGGTATCGCGCGCAGTGACGAATGAAGCGTTCGAATCCGTCGGGCGATCCGCCGCGCACCGGGGCCGCGTTCATCTCCTCGATCGATCGGAACCGCTCGACCGCCATGCTACTCGTCCCCGTCTTCCGGCAGGTCGAATCGTTGCCGGAGCACCGCCGCGTCCTGCCGGTCGATCGCCCGTACCGTCCCCTTCTTCAACCGGTGGAGCGCCGCCGGCGTGGCGACGCGTACGCGGACGCCTTCGATTTCCTTCGCCTCCGCCTCGACCGATTCGAAGCTCGCGACCTCGCCGAGCCTGGTCATCACGTCCAGATACAGATCCCCGGTCGGCGGGTAGTACCGCACCGCCGGATAGGCCCCCAACAGGTCGTCCGTCCGTATGTCCTCGATCTCGGGATCTCCGGCGAACGCCGCCCGCAGCGCTGCGCGAAGCCGCTCGATGTTCTCGGGCGCGGCCCGCACGAGCATGTCCACGTCCTCGGTGGCGCGCACAACGCCGTGGAACCCCATCGCCGCCGCCCCGATCAGCACGTAGTCGACCGCGGCCTCCTCGAGTGCCCGCAACAAGCCCAGGAGTTCGTCGCGATCCATCCGTCAAGCCTAACAGTACGGAGACCGCCGACAGCGTACCATGTTCCCCTCGACGGTACCGACTCGGCGCGCCGCTCCCACCGGCGCCGACACGATATGATCTCGATCCGGCGGGCGACGGTGCAGGACCGTGGTCGGCGCCGTAGAGCAGCGCCGCCTCATGGGGAACCCGCAGACCGTTTGGCGGGGTCGGTCGGGGCGGCGGCGCCGGAGGGCGCAGGCAGAGGCGCGGGCGGCGGATACCGGGGCTATCGATGAGACGACTACTGATCGCGGCGTGGTTGCTGGGCGTAACGAACGCGGCGCCCGCACGGGCGCAGGAACCGGTGGACCTGCTGCTGCACGACGGCAAGGTCTTCGCGGCCGACGAGCTGCTCTCCACCTACTCGGCCATCGCGGTGCGCGACGGCCGCATCGTCGCCGTGGGCTGGGACGAGCTGGCCGAACGCTACCGCGCCGCGCGCAACATCGACCTCGGGGGGCGGCTCGTGCTGCCCGGGTTCATCGACACCCACATCCACATCAGCGGCGACGCCGAGCGCTGGGTCGACCTGGCGGGGCTCGAGAACTTGGCCGAGCTGAAGGGGCGGGTCACGCGGAAGGCCGAGCAGCTCGGGGCCGGCGAGTGGATCACGGGTTACGGTTGGTCGGAGGACGAGCTGACCGAGCAGCGCCGGCCGCTGCGGTGGGACCTGGACGATGCCGCGCCGGCCAACCCGGTGGTGCTGACCCGCGCCGGCGGCCACAGCTCGGTGGCGAGCTCGCTCGCCCTCGAGGCGGCGGCGCTGACCCCGGACAGCGAGGTCCCGCCCGGCGGCATCATCGAGGTCGACGACGCGGGGCGGATGAACGGCATCCTGCGCGAGGGGGCGCAGGGACTGGTGCGCCGCCTCGTGCCCGACCCGACCCGGGACGAGCTGCAGGCGAGCTTCGTCGAGAACCTGCGCAACCTGCTCGGGCTCGGCGTCACGAGCATCATCCAGGCCGGGGTCGGTATCGAGGGGTTCGCGGACTGGGAGGCGGCCTACGCGGCGCATCGCGGCGAGTTGCCGCGGGCCGCGGTGCAGCTCCGCGTGCCGCCGGACCCGGCGCGGGCCGTCGACATGCTCGACCGGTTCGGCCGCAGGACCGGCGACGGCGACGAGTGGCTGCGGGTGGGGCCCATGAAGTTCTTCGTCGACGGCGGCTACACCGGCGCCGCCGCGTGGACCCTCGAGCCCTACCGGGGGCAGCCCGGCTACTTCGGCAGTGGCCCCCTGATCGACGAGGCGGGCCTCGCGGAGATCTCCCGCGCCGCCCACGAGCGGGGCTGGCAGATGGGGTTTCACACCATCGGCGACGCCGCGATCAAGATGACCGTCGACGAGTGGGCACGCCTGCTCGAGGCGTCGCCCCGCGCCGACCACCGCCACTTCCTGAACCACTTCACGGTGCGGCCGCCGGCCGAGACCATGCGGAAGATGGCCGACTGGAACATCCACGTCGCGCAGCAGCCCAACTTCACCTATACGCTCGACGGGCGCTACGCCGAGCACCTCGAGGGCGAGCGCTACCAGACCAACAACCCCCTGCGCTCGCCGATGCGGCACGGGGTGGTGGTGGCCCTGGGCAGCGACATCCTGCCCATCGGGCCGATGGTCGGGCTGCAGGCGGCGGTGACCCGCCGGGGCATGGCCGGCGACGTCGTCGGACACGGCGAGGCGCTGACGATGCCCGAGGCCATCGTCGGCTACACGCGCATCGCGGCGCACCTGACCTTCGAGGAGGACGAGAAGGGCACCCTCGAAGTCGGCAAGCTCGCCGACCTGGTGGTGCTGTCCGAGGACCTGCTGACCATCGACCCCGAGCGGACGACGGACACCGAGGTCGACCTGACGGTGCTCGGCGGGCGCGTGGTCTTCGAGCGCTGAAGGGCCGGACAGGAGTGCTACAGGGCGTCGAACGGATTGACCAGCGCCAGGCCGCAGCCCTGGAAGTCGCGGACGTTCCGGGTCGCCAGCGGGATCTGACGCACTTGCGCAGTCGCCGCAATCAGCATGTCGGCCTGCGTGCGGGTACGACCGTCGGCTCGAAACTGGCCGCGCAACGCCCCTGCCCGTCGTGCGATCGGCGCGGTGACCGCGAGCACCTCGCAGCGCTCGGCGAAGAACCTCTCGAACCAGGCTCCAACCGGGGTATTCGGCTTCCAGGAGAGCCCGAAACGGATTTCTTCGATCGTCACGACGCTGAGTGCGAACGGCGAGGCCGCCCCGGCGGCCCATCGCTCGACCGCCGGGGCCGGACGCCGCCGGCACAGCTCGCCCATGCCTCGCCAGGATCACCCCGACCCGTTCCAGCCGCGTTCGGCGACGCGGCCGGCCACGGCTTCCCGCATCCATCATGACTGAGCCTCCGGTCCACCTGCGCCGGTTCCTCGGCCGCGGCGACGTGCTCGCCGTCGCGTTCGGGGCGATGGTCGGCTGGAGCTGGGTGGTGCTGGCCGGCGAGATGATCGTGCGGGCCGGCGCGGTGGGCTCGATCCTCGCGTTCGGGGCCGGCGCGGTGATGGTCTGGCTGGTGGGGCTGACCTACGCCGAGCTGTCCGCGGCGCTCTCGCGCGCCGGGGGCGAGCTGAGCTTCACGTTCCTCGCGATGGGGCCCGTCGGGGCCTTCGTCTGCGGCTGGACGCTGGTGCTCGCCTACGCGGCGGTCTGCGCGTTCGAGGCGGTGGCCCTGCCCACCGTCCTCGGCTACCTCGTGCCGGGCTTCGGGGCCGGGGACGCGCTCTACACGGTGGCGGGCTGGGACGTCCAGCCGGCGTGGGTGGCGGCCGGGGTGGCCGGCGCCCTCGTCATCGGCGTCGTCAACTACCGCGGCATCCGGTTCGCGGCGTTCGTGCAACAGATCGCGGTCGCCAGCCTGCTGCTCGTCGGCCTCGCGTTCTTCCTGCCCGGCACGCCGCGCGGGGACCTCGCGAACCTCGTGCCCGCCGTCACCGGCTGGGAGGGCGTGCTGCGGGTCATGCTGATGACCCCGTTCCTGTACGTCGGCTTCGACGTCATCCCCCAGCTCGCGGAGGAGATAGCCCTGCCGTTCCGGACCATCGGCCGCATCATCCTGCTGTCAATCGCGATGGCCTTCGTCTGGTACGGCCTCGTGCAGTGGACGGTGGGCCTGTCGCTCGACCCCGCCACCCTCGCCGATCGGACCCTCCCCACCGCCGACGCGATGAGCGCGGTCTGGGGCAGTCCCTGGGGCGGACGCGTCCTCGTGCTCGGCGGCGCCGTGGGCATCCTGACGAGCTGGAACGCGTTCTTCCTCGGCGCGTCCCGCCTGCTCTTCGCGATGGCCCGGGGCGGGATGCTGCCGCCGGCGTTCGCGCGGCTGCACCCGCGGTACGGGTCTCCGACCGCGGTCGTCGTGGTGCTGACCGCGATCACCGCCATCGCCCCGTTCTTCGGGCGACCGGCCCTGGTGTGGCTGGTCGACGCCGGCTCCCTCGCGACGGTGGTGGCCTATCTGCTGGTGGCGGTCTCGTTCCTGGTCATCCGGCGGCGCCATCCCGGTCTGCCCCGCCCATATCGCGTGCCGGTCCCGGGGGTCGTCGGCTGGCTCGCGGTGGCGGCCACGGTGTTCTTCATCCTGCTGTACCTGCCGGGCAGCCCGTCCGCCCTGGTGTGGCCGGAGGAGTGGCTGATCGTGTTGCTCTGGGCGGGGCTGGGCGCCGGGCTGGCGGCTGGCATCCGCAGCCGCATGGCGGCCCTGGGCCCCGCCCGACAGGCGCGCCTGATCCTCGGCGATCACGCGAGCCTGATCGCCGACCGCGCCGGGTAGCGCTGGCTGCGACGCCCCCGGGGTGAGCGATCGGACGGCGACGACACGATGACACCTCTTCGCGCCCTGTACTTGATGGAACGCTGGATGATGATCGTACCAGCCGGAACGACTTGGGATGGCGATTCGCGCTCGCACGACCCGACCGCTACCCCCAAGCTCATGCGCTTTCCCGCCGGATCCGGGCGGGCCCCGGGCTCCGTGTTCGGTACTTGACGGGGTACTTGATCGGATGGTGGCATTGCCCCGCCCCAAGACGGCAGGCAGGACAACAAGTTTAGTTATTACAGTAATTTGCAAGTACTGACCTTACTTGTCGGGTACTTGATCGAAACCCGACGACGTGCCGGCCCGGGCGGCCGCCTGAACCGCAACCAGTTTCGTCAATGCTCGATAGAGGTACGGTCTACTTGACGGGTATTCGATCGAATACCGACGACAATGTCGCGCCAAGCGGCCAGCCTGAACCGCAACTTGTTTTTTATCAACAACTTGCAGAGACATTCGTCTACTTGACTGGTACTTGATGGAACGCTCGATGACGACCGACGACAGACAGAAGAGCCTCGAAGACGAGAGCGCGGCCGCGGCCCCCGTCCTGCCGAAGCTGATCGGCCAGCGCGTGAAGCGGCGCGAGGACCCGCGGCTCGTCCGCGGGCGCGGCACCTACGTCGACGACGTGAAGATCCACGGCCTGCGGCACCTTGCGTTCAAGCGGAGCGACATCGCCCACGGCCGCATCCGGTCCGTCGACACCCGGGCCGCCGCCGCGATGGACGGGGTCGAGGCGGTGCTCACGGGAGCCCAGATAGCCGGGTTCCTCGGCCCGATGCCGATCGGGACGCCGTTTCCCTCGCCCGATCACCACGCGGTGGCGGTGGACACGGTGCGGTTCGTCGGCGAGCCGGTGGCGGTGGTGGTGGCGCGCGACCGCTACGCGGCCCGCGACGCGGCCGACGCGGTGGAGGTTGACTACGAGCCGCTGCCGGCAGCGGTCGACCCCGAGGAGGCGATGACCGGGCGGCCGGCGGTGCTGCACGCCGACTATCCGACCAACGTCGCCCTCGGCCCCCTGTCGCGGGGGACCGGCATCCGGCGCCGGCAGCCGGTGGACGACACCGCGGTCGACGAGGCGTTCGCGGCCGCCGACCTGGTGGTCTCGCAGCGGATCGTCAACCAGCGGCTGGCCCCTAACTCGATCGAGCCGCGCGGAGTGGTGGCGCACTACGAGGGGGGCAAGGACGAGCTGACGATCTGGTCGTCGACCCAGAACCCCCACATCCTCCGGACCTTCGTGGCGCAGATGGTGGGTCTCGGCCAGGACCGGGTGCGGGCCATCGCCCCCGAGGTCGGCGGCGGGTTCGGGGCGAAGATCAACATCTACGGCGAGGAGTACGTCGCGGCGGCGCTGTCGAAGCAGCTCGACGTGCCCCTCAAGTGGATCGAGGACCGGTCCGAGGCGTTCCTCGCCACCGTGCACGGCCGCGACCTCATCGGGTACGTCGACCTGGCGGCCCGCCGCGACGGGACGGTCCTCGGCCTGAAGCTTCGCATCGTCGCCGACATCGGCGCCTACAACATGCTGCTGACGGCGGGCATCCCCACCAACAGCATGACGATGGCCAGCGCCAGCTATGCGTTCCCGGTGGTCCGCGTCACCCTGACCGAGGTCTTCACCAACAAGACCCCGACCGACGCCTATCGCGGCGCCGGCCGCCCCGAGGCGACGTACTTCGTCGAGCGGGCGATGGACATGCTCGCCCGCGAGATCGCCATGGACCCGGCCGAGCTGCGCCGGAAGAACTTCATCCCCGCCGACCGGTTCCCGTACCGGACGCCGCTCGGCGCGGTCTACGACTCGGGCGACTACGAGAAGACCCTCGACCGCGCGCTGGAAGCGGCGGGGTGGGCGCAGCTCAAGCGCGAGCGCGACGCGGCGCGGGCCGCCGGCAGGGTCGTCGGGCTCGGGCTGTCGATGTACGTCGAGAGCTGCGGGTTGGGGCCGTCCGCCATGGTGTCGCCCGGCGGCTGGGAGCACTCGCAGGTCACCGTCGAGCGCGACGGGCGCATCAGCGCCACCACCGGCGCGTCGCCGCACGGCCAGGGCAACGAGACCACCTTCGCGCAGATGCTCGCCGACCAGTTCGGCGTGCCCATCGACCACGTGACCATCCGCCACGGCGACACCGCGGTGGTCAAGCAGGGCATCGGCACCTTCGGCAGCCGCTCGCAGGCGGTCGGGGGGACGGCCTTGCACAACGCGGGCCTCAAGGTGAAGGCGAAGATGGCCCGGTTCGCCGCGTTCCTGCTCGAGGCGCACGAGGAGGACCTCGTCTTCGAGAACGGGGCCATCGCCGTCAAGGGCGCTCCGTCGTCGGCCAAGCCGTTCGCCGAGGTCGCCGCCTATGCCTACAAGCCGGTGAAGCGGCCCCGGGACCTCGACCCCGGCCTCAGCGACGAGGCATTCTTCGAGCCCCTCAACAACACCTACCCGTTCGGCTGCCAGATCTCGATGCTCGAGGTGGACCGAGAGACCGGCGAGCCGCGGCTGCTGAAGATGGTCGCGGTCAACGACGCCGGCCATCTCATCAATCCCCTCATCGTCGATGGGCAGATCCACGGCGGCCTCGCCCAGGGCATCGGCCAGGCCCTCATCGAGGAGGTCGTCTACGACCGGGACGGCCAGCCCCTGACCGGGTCGTTCATGGACTATGCCCTCCCCCGCGCGGCCGACTTCCCGCCCTTCGAGCTCGACCACACGGTCACCCCGACCCCCGTCAACCCGCTGGGCGCGAAGGGCGTCGGCGAAGCGGGAACCATCGGCTCGACCCCCTGCATCGTCGCCGCCGCCGTCGACGCCCTCAGCCCGTTCGGCGTCCGGCACATCGACATGATGCTGCGGCCCGAGAAACTCTGGCGGCTCATGCGCGAGCCTTCATGACGAGACCGTTCAAGGAGGTGGACATGGCGTCGGAATTGCGTTGGCCATTCCGCGAGTCTGGACACGATGCCGACCATCTCCGCGACGGCCCCTACCGGTACTTCTTCTACTCGGGCGATGGACGTGAGCCGCCGCACGTTCATGTCGAACGAGACGGTGATCGAACCCGCCTCAAGTACGGTACACGTCCATCGCGACGCCGGCGAGCGTCCGAGGCTCGCGCCCGGTGCCGTCCTCACCGGCGGCAACGTGCTCCCCGGGTTCGAGCTGCCCGTCGACGACATCTTCGAGTAGGCGGATCGGCCGCCATGAAGCAGAGCGCCCGCAACGTCAAGATCGTGGAATGGTCACAGATGGCTGCCACCTGGGGAGCTGCCCCGGGCTCTTTCTCGGCGGCTGCCACGGAACCGACGAACGCGCGGTGTTCGCCGAGTCGCGCGAGCTCGTGGACCAGGCCATCGCCCTCTACCGCGCCGACGGCAACCCCTTCCGCAGGCTACGGCCGGACGCGGCCTCACAATCAGACCCCAGGAACGGGACGTAGCGTGAAGAGTCCCTTCCGGCGGTCAGCACATGTGCTCACATGTGCTGCTGGCCCGCCCGCCCAGCTTCCCGCGCCGCCAACGCGTGCACGTCGACCGTTCGCGCAACCGCTCGGAGAGCGCCCTCCCCCGCGACGCCGACTCCCCGCGCTTCCAGCTCGACAACCCCATCACTGCTATCCTCGTCAGTCTGCCCGCCGCGACGACAGTCGGCGAGGCGAGGACGTTGGCCTCGACCCAGTCCATCCGTCGTTGCGGCCGCCGACGGCAGAGCCGGTTCGGGATGCGGCACAAATCGACGTGATGCTGGGCTCGACAAGCTCTGGCTCCTCACGCACAACGACGAATCGGTCAGACAGACGGAGTGACGTCGCATGGCGCAAACTAGTCCACCACACCCACCAGACCGCGGTGACGCGGCACTGATTTCACAGGTTCGTGCGAGAGCGGATGCGGACACCGCACTCGAAGTCAGGGCCGGGCTACTGCTGCTTGCGGCACTCGAGGGAGACGAAGCACTCGATCTCGCACTGACGGACGATATCGCGAAACGCCCCGACGCACCGCCCGCAGACACGGTTCCCGTTCGTGTGCCGGCGGCGCACGCCTACATCGGTTCCATAGCCGTCCAGGGGTTCCGCGGCATCGGCGCCCGTAGCGAATTGCAGGTGCCCCCCGGACCCGGACTGACATTGATCGTGGGCCGAAACGGCAGCGGCAAGTCGAGCTTCGCGGAAGCAGTGGAACTGCTGCTGACCGGCAAGAACAGCCGCTGGGCAACGCGTTCGGCCGTCTGGCGGGAAGGCTGGCGCAATCTGCACTGGACTGGCCCCGCAGAGATCGACGCCACATTCGTCATCGAGGGAGAGTCGAAACCAGTGATCGCCCGTCGCGCATGGGCACAGGATGCAGCCGACATGGAAGCGGGCGTCACTGGCGTACGCGGCGCGCGCCAAGGCAATGGCCTCGCGGTGCCGGGATGGTCGCAAGCGATTTCGACCTATCGCCCGTTCCTCCCGTACAACGAGCTCGGGTCGATCCCGGACAGCAAGCCCTCGGAACTCTACGACATGATGTCGGCAGCACTGGGCCTTGACGCGTTGGTCGATGCTCGCGAGCGGCTACGAAACCGCAGACTCGCGCGAAAAGGGCAGTGCGACTCCGCGGAGTCAGTGCGGAAGCGGTGGTTTCCCCAGATTGATGCGCTCGACGACGAACGGGCGCGCTCGTGCGCGGCCGCGATCAGGAAGCCGCGCGCGGGCACTTGGGAACTCGATGACGTGGAGCTGGTGCTCGAAGGCGCTATCGAACCGCCGGAAGGCGAGATCGCCCTGCTGCGCCAACTCCAGACACTCCAAGCCCCGCGACCAGAGGACGTGACCGGCGCGATTACCGAACTACGAACCGCACTCGAGGCAGAGCGAGCCACCGCGGCCACCGACGCCGGCCGCGCACAGCGGTTCGCGGATCTGCTCGATCTCTCGCTTGCGGTGCATGCGGGTCACGGTGACGGACCCTGCCCGGTCTGCGGAGAGGGCGAGCTGAACGACACTTGGCGCGTCCGGACGGAAGAGGAACTGGGCCGCTTGCGCAAGGAGGCGACTGCCGCGGAACGAGCCCAGCGAGCGCTGGAGAAGGCCCGGCTCGACGCCCGCCGTCTGCTGGTCGAGCCACCGGAAGCGCTGAAGCGCGCGGACCGGGTTCAGGTCGACGCAGCTCCGCTGCGAGCAGCCTGGAAGCGCTGGACCGACGTCCCTGCCGACGCGGCGGAGGACGCTCTGATGGCCCACCTGGAAGGTACACACCGCGACCTCGCAGCCGCGGCCGATGCACTCCGCGGACACGCCGCCCGCGAACTCGAGAGCCGGGAAGATGCGTGGCGTCCGCTCGCCCGTCAGTTGCGCGAGTGGTTGCCGGACGCCCGACACGCATTGCGTGGAAGCAAGGCAGTCACCCACCTGCGCTCCGCGGAACAGTGGCTTCAGACCGAGACCGAGAGGTTCCGCGCCGAACGGTTCCACCCCATTGCGGAACGGGCAGCGGAGGTCTGGGCGCTGCTCCGCCAGAACAGCAGCGTGGCACTTGAAGGCCTGAAGCTCGCCGGCACGACCACCCAACGTCATGTTGTTCTGGACGTCACCGTCGACGGAGCCGACGGGCAGGCACTGGGAGTGATGAGCCAGGGGGAGATCCACGCGCTCGCGCTCAGCCTCTTCCTGCCCCGCGTACTGTTGCCGGAGTCTCCGTTCGGGTTCGTCGTGATTGACGATCCCGTCCAGGCGATGGACCCCGGCAAGGTAGACGGCTTGGCTCGCGTGCTTGCCATGGTAGCGACGACACGACAAGTCGTCGTCTTCACGCATGACGAGCGGCTTCCGGAGTCGGTTCGGCGACTGCAGATTCCGGCGCAGTTGATTGAGGTCAGCAGGCGCGCAGGCTCCGTCGTGGAATGCCGGCAAGTCGGCGATCCGGTTACCCAATACCTCGACGATGCGCGCGCGCTACTGCGGACCAGCGACCTCCCGCCACCCGCCGCCACGCGCGCGATATCGCTGTTCTGCCGCTTGGCCATCGAGGCCGCGTGCACCGAACCTGTGCGTCGGCGGCGCATCGGCCGTGGCGAACCCCACGCCGAGGTGGAAGCCGTCCTGATAGACGCAAGGACCCTGCTTCAGAAGCTGGCCCTCGCGTTTTTCGACGACGCCAGCCGCGCCGGCGAGGTCCTGATCCGGATCAACCGTCAATCGCGCGCCGAAGCCGATGCCGTCGGATGGGCGAACCGCGGACCGCACGAAGAAGACGCCACGCCGGCTGCGCAATCCGAGGCTTATGTCGAGACGACCGCCCGGGTCACGCAACGGGTACGTCATCTGCGGTAGCGCCATGACCTCACTTGAGTTTCTCGACACCGCCGATGCCCTTGTGGGGCACGGGCGGAACAGCCAAACCGGCGGCTGGCCGAGGGTGGCCGCGGTACTCGGCCGGCACGCGATCGAGAAGGCGCTCCATCAGTACTGGCGCCTCCGTCAGCCCGGCGTGGAGCGCTGCAGCGGACGCGCGCAGTTCCTGTGCCTGAACACGTATTTGAGTGACCGCGATCTGGCCCAGGCGACGTTCGTTGCCTGGTCCGACCTGAGCCGGTACTGTCATCATCACCCGTACGAGATCGCTCCGACCGCGGACGAGTTGAGCGAACGCCTCCAGGTCGCACGCAGATTCGCGGCCGAGGTCACGCGGCAGACCACCACTGCCCGCCGGTGATGGCTGCACGCGCAGCGCAGTGGATTCTGAGCTCGACCTCCGAGGCGGTATCCACCGCTGACCTATGCCAGAAGCGACGTGTACCCCTGCCCTTGTTGCCCATGCCGACTGGAGCAAGGTCCCGCGCAAGCGGTGGTGCGCTGTAGCGACATTCGCCGCCGGTGGCCACTATCGGCTCGAGGCCCCGAAGCCGGTCGGCGATGTGACCACCTATTTTCGCCGGCTGCGTCAGCGCGTCGCTGATCGCACCGGCTATGGGCGGCGAGCGACTCGCCACGGCGGTTGAAGCGGTCGATCGGAAGGACTCGAAGGCCTCGACACTGTCGATCTGGCCGTTCGACGGTGCGCTGATCCATCTCCTGTCACGACCCGGCGTTGTCGTTACCGAGACCTATCCAGGCGAGGTCTATCACCATCTCGGCCTCGAAATCGTGGATGGCAAACGGTCGAAGCGCCGCCAGTCGGATCGGAAAGCCGACGCGTTCACCATGCAGAACTGGGCGCAGGCCAATCACATCCAGTTGACAGATGCGCTGAGAAACGACATCGTGCACGGCTTTGGATCGAAGGAGGACGGTGAAGACCGCTTCGATGCAGTGGTCGGTCTGCTCGGCATGCTCAACGTCGTCCTTGGCCATCGCGAGCCGGGAGTACCTGAAGACGAATCTGGAGTGCCCGACGACGAGATCACACGGGTCGAGGGCTGGATCCTGGGGCAGCACGCGGACTGACCCTAATCGGCTCGCAATGTTCCGAGCGGGTCGGCCTTCGCCGCGCGCCGCGACGGCAGGAGACACGCGGCCAGCGCCGTGCCCGCCAGGAGGACGCCCACGACGGCGAACACGACGGGGTCGCCCGGCCTGACGTCGACGAGAAAACCGGCGGTGAGCCGCCCCGCGGCGGTGGCCGAGACCGCCCCGATGGCCAGCCCGAGCGTCGTGAGCACGACGCCGCGACCGAGCGCGAGCCGGGTGATGGCGGCGGGGGTCGCGCCGAGGGCGGTGCGGATGCCGAACTCCTGCCTCCGCTGGGCGGTCGCCTGCGACACGACCCCGTAGAGTCCGACGGTGGCGAGCAGCAGGCCGAGCAGGCCGAACGACGCGATCACCCCAGCGCCGACGCGCGCGATCACCAGCAACGGCTGGGAGCGCAGGGCCGCGTCCATGCTGCGGACTCCGAACACGGCCAGGGTCGGGTCGCGCCGGTGAATGGCCTCCGTGACCATCGCGGTCGCGGCGCTCACGGGCCCGTCGACGTGCACGTGCAGCGTGGCCGACCACGCGAGCCGGGGACCGAACGGATAGAGAACGAAGGGCGGCCGGTCGAACGGCGTCTGACCCATGTGGGCATCGCGCACCACGCCGATCACGTCGAACGGCTCCCCGCCCGTGTCGGCGTTGACGAGGCGCCGGCCGATGGCGTCCTGTCCCGGCCAGAGCTGCCGCGCCGCGCGCTCGCTGACGAGAGCCACCCGCCGGTCGCCGGCCGCGTCCTCCTCGCGAAAGCCGCGGCCCCGGACCACGGGAATGCCGACGGTGTCGAAGAAGCGCGGGTCGACGGAGTTCACCGCGACGTTCGCGGCATCGGGCTCGGGGGCGGTTCCGCCGTCGAGGGTGAACACGCTCCCCGAGCTGCCCCCCGGCGCCAGAGGGGCGCGGCGGGCCCAGCTCGCCGACCGGACGCCGGGCAAGGCGGCGACGTCGGCGGCAACGTCCCGGTAGAGTGCGCGGGCCTGCTCGGGCTCGTAGCCCTGGGCGAGCGGATCGACCGAGAGTACGAGGAGACCGTCGGTCCGAAAGCCGAAGTCGATCGAGGCGGCGTTCCTGCCGCTCTGCACGAAGAGGCCCGCGCAGACCAGGAGCACCATCGACACGGCCACCTGGACCACGACGAGCCCGTTCGTCAGGCGACGCCCCGACCCACCCCTGCCGGAGTCACGGCCGCCCGAGCCGATGGCGCGCGCGAGGTCGATCCGCGTCGATCGCAACGCCGGGGCGAGCCCCGCGAGCACGCCGGCGGCGATGGCCGTCGCCGATGTGAATCCGAATACGGGCCAGTCCACCGACGTGTCGAGGGCCAGCTGGGCCAGCCCGCCCGTGCCCGCCACGGCGCCGGCCATGACGAGATCGGCGCCCCAGATCGCGACGAGGCCGCCGCCGGTTCCGCCCATCGACGCCAGGAGCACGCTCTCGGTGACGAGCTGCCGCACGAGCCGCCGCCGGGTCGCGCCGAGACCCGCGCGCAGGGCCATCTCCTGCCGCCGCGCGGCACCGCGGCCGACGAGCAGGGTCCCGACGTTGGCGACGGCGACGAGCAGCACGAGCGTCGCCAGGCCCATGACCACGCCCATCAGGGGCCGGGCGTGGCGCGACGCGTTGGGGGCGGGCCGCGCGTGACGCTCGGCGACGACGTAGAGCTCGCTGTCGCGGCTCGCGTCCGGATGCTCGGCGGCCAGGGCGTCCGCGAGGACGTCGAGCTGGGCGGCGGCCTCGGCAACGGTCACGCCGTCCCGCAGCCGCCCCGTCAGCAGGAACCGCTCGGGGAGCCGGTTGGTCGACAGGTCCGTCCACCCCGGCTCGACGCGCGCGGCCTCGGTGGCGGGGACGTAGAGCTCGACGGGCACCACGCCGCTGGCCCCGGTGAAGGCCTCCGGCGTAATCCCGATGACGGTCATATCGGCGGCCCCGAGGCGCACGACCTGCCCCAGGACGCCCGGGTCCCCGCCGAACCGCGTCTGCCACGCGCGATGCGTCAGCACGATGAACGGGGCGTCCCCGGGCCCGCGCCCTTCGCCCGGGAGGAACGTGCGGCCCTGCCCGGCGCCGATCTGCAGGACCTCGAAGTAGTTGTCGCTGACGTACTCGACCCTCACCCGCTCCGCCGCGCGGCCGTCCACCGACAGCAGCGGCTGAGCCAGGCTGCGCGCGGCGAGGCCGTCGAAGACGTCGTTGCGCTCGCGGTAGTCGATGTACTCGGGCCAGGACAGGCCGTGCGGCCACTCCGCAGTGTGCTCGTCGAGCTGCGCCACGACCACGAGCTCGTCGGGGTCGGGCACCGGCAGGGGCTGGAAGAGCAGGGCGTTCGTCACGGTCGCGACCGCGGCGGTGGCGCCGATGCCGATGGCCAGCGTCAGCACCGCCGCCGCCGTGAACCCGGGACGCCGCGCGAGGCCGCGCACGCCGATCCGCACGTCGGTCCGCAGGTCGTCGAGCCACGGCAGGCCGCGCTGGTCGCGCAGGGCCTCCATCACCTGGGGAAACCCGCCCAGCCGGACGCGCGCGAGCCGCGCCGCCTCGGCCGGCGTGTGACCCTTGCCGCGCAACTCCGCCTCCGCCTGTTCGAGATGGAACCGCAGCTCGCCCTCGAGATCGTGGTCGGCGGGGTTGCGCCGGAGCGCTCCCCAAACGCGGCACAGGCATTCACGGAGGACGGTCATCTCCATCTCCCGGTCAGCGGCCCGCCGCGACCGGGTCGGTCGGCAGCGCGCCTGAGGGTCAGTGACTTCCGTCCGGCGTTCATCGGCTTTCCATTAGACATCCAATACAACGGTGCCACAACCCCATTGGCATGTCAAATGGAACTTCGTCGCGGCCCGGAGCACTGCCGACAAACATCAAATAATCTTATAGTAAATTGATGTATCATTTTGGAGTTGTCCCGGAAGTCGGTAGCTCGACAACCAAGCGGCAGGGGAACCACCATGACGACCGGCAGGCCGAGCGTCGCCGACGAGGCGTGGATCGCCACAGCGCTGCTGCATCGGGAGCATCCCGACCGGGAGGACTTCACGATGCAGGAGATCTTCCGGCGGGCCGAGGAAGTGGCGGGTCCCGAGCCGTTGCGCCCCGGCGTCAGGCACCACGTCTCCTACCACGCCGTGGCCCATACGAGGCCGAATCCGGGACGGCACTGCCTGCTGTTCGCGACCGCGCGCGGGCGGCGGCGTCTCTTCAGGCCCGGCGACCCGCGCCACCCCGAGCGCCGGGGCCGGGAGGTTCCGCGGAAGGACCGGCTCCCGCCGGCGTACCGCCCGCTGGTCGACTGGTATCGCACCGAGTACGTCGCCGAGGCCGGCGAGACGCCGGCCGACCCCATCCTGGCCCTGCGCGGCGTCGGCCGCGCGCTCTGGGCGGACGAAGAGGCCGACGCCTACGTCGCGCGGCTCCGCGAGGGCTGGTCGTGAGCCGGGTGTTCTGGGACACCAACCTGTTCGTCTACCTGATCGAAGGGACGGGCACGCGGGCCGAGTCGGTGGCGGCCCTCCGGCGGCGGATGATCGAACGGGGCGACGAGCTGCTGACGTCGGCGCTCACCCTCGGCGAGCTGCTCGTCAAGCCGGTCGAAACGGGCGACGACGACCTGCGGGACCGCTACCTGCAGGCGATGCACGACGCCGTCACGGTGCTGCCGTTCGATTCGCGAGCCGCACCCCGGTTCGCGGCGATCCGTGGGGACCGAACGATCCGGGCGCCGGACGCGATTCAACTCGCCTGTGCCGCGGCCGGCGGCACGGACCTGTTCATCACCAACGACGATCGGCTGGGCCGCAAGAATGTGCCCGGCATCGCCTTCATCCAGTCGCTGGGCCGGACGTTCCTCTGAGCGGCGCGGAGGACAGTCATCTCGATCTCGTGGCGCTACGCAGCGAACGGCTGGAGCGCGCCATGCGCCAGACGGTGCGGCCCGCCGCGTCGCAACGCAGGTGACGTCGGCTCGGCGTTCATACCGGTTCCCGAGAGAGCGGGTCGACAGACCGGGGGGTGTTGCTCCCCAGTGGAAATGTGATGATGCCAGTCGCGTATATTCGTGCATCATGCGGACCACGATAACGCTCGACGACGACCTCCTGGCTCGATTGAAGCAGCGCGCCGCAGAGTCGGGCACGTCGATCAGCCGTCTAATCGAGCAGGCGGTCAGCTCTTCATGCGGACGCCGCCGGCCGAGGACACGGCCGAACCGTTCGAGCTCGTCACGTTCGGGGCGGGGGGGCGCTTCTCGCGCCACAACATCGACAAGGCCTCCGCGCTCCTGGAAATCGACGATATGGAGCGATACCGGGACCGCGGCTAGGCACGGCGCGCAGGTGAGATCAGCGCGGCGGTACGAGGGCCACGGCGCGGACCGGGGCGCCGGTTCCGTTCTCGATCTTCATCGGCAATGCCGCGAGGAGGAAGCCGGTGGGGGGCAGGCCGGAGAGGTCCGCGAGGTTCTCGAGGTTGGGCACGCCGGCCGCAGCGCCGATCCGGTGGGCGATGAAGTCGGCCGAGGGGCCGTGGTCGATGCTGGCGGTGTCGATGCCCAGCAGCCCGACGCCGCGGTCCTCCACGAGCAGCCGCGTCGCATCGGCGCCGATGCCGGGGAAGTGCAGGTAGGCGGTCTCGCCCGGGGTGTCGTCGCCGAGATAGGCGAGGGCGTCGGGCCAGCGGGCGGCCCAGCCGGTCCTGATCAACACCGCCGAACCCGCCGGCACCGGGCCGTGCTCGGCCTCCCACGCGAGGACGTCCTCGGGCGTGACCTGGTAGTCCGGGTCGGCGGCCGCCGCCTCGGCGACATCGATGACGATGCCGGGGAGGAGCAGTCGGTCCAACGGGACCGAAGCCGCGTCGCCTCCGCCCTCGGCGAAGTGGGAGGGTGCGTCCAGGTGGGTGCCGCCGTGCTCGGCCGTCGCGAACTCGCGCGCCGCGTAGAAGTAGCCGCCGGGGGCCGGCCCTTCGGCGAGCGTGTCGAGCTGGAAGCCGGTGGTGTCGGTGGGCCAGTAGAGGGTGTCGCCGCCGTAGGCGTGGCTCAGGTCGACCATTCGCCAGCCCGCGACCGCCGCGGGTCCAGGCGGCGGGGCGGCCGGATCATCAGGCGGCGCACCCGCGCAGGCGGCAAGCTGGGCGGCGAGCAGTGCGGCCCCGAAGTGCCGGAGCCGGAACCGGGTCGCTTCCATTCCTGCACTCCAACGCCGTCCCGGCCCGTCAATCGCCCGACGGCTCCACCGGCAGCTCGACCGACCCTGCCGTGAGTCGGCGCCTCCCGCGGGGCGGGCACCCTACGTGGGACGGATTCCTGACCAGGGATAGCGTCACTGGCGGCGCCGCTCGCCGCTGACCCCATCGCCGGCGCCTGCCGCGGGAAAGGGAAAGCGTCACTGGCGGCGCCGCTCGCCGCCGACCCCTGCCGCGGGAAACGGCACTCTTCGCAGCGCGGACGCCTACCGGGAGCCGTCGTTGATGCTGGTGGCGCCGAGGCGGCGGAGCAGCCGCTCGGTGTCGGGATGCAGCGGCCGCGACACGGTGCCGACGTCCAGCGGGGTGAGGCCGCGGCCGTCGGCGATGTCCACCCGCGCGCCGTTCTCGGCGAGCACCTCGACGATCGCGTTCTTGGCGAGGCGGGCGGCGCCGTGCATCGCGGTGCGGCCGCGCCGGTCGACCGCGTTGAGGTCGATGTCCATGCCCGCGAGCAGGGTCACCAGCTCGAGCGACTGGTCCAGGGTGGGCTGCCGCGCCTCGTTCAGCACCACGCCGACCGCGGCCATCAGGGGGGTGGTGCCGTCGTCGGCGGGCAGGCCGGGGTCGCCGCCGGCCGCCGCTATCGCCCGCAGGATCCCGGGGTCGGGCACCCGCGCCGCCGCGGCCAGCCAGAGGGGCGTCGCCCCCACGTAGCGGCCGTACGAGATGAAGTCGCCCTTGAAGACGAACGGGGCCCGGGTGAACCGGGCGTTGGGGTCGGCGCCGTGCTCGAGCAGCGCCTTCACGAGGTCGGCCTTGCCGGTCTCGACGGCGGCGTGCAGGGCCGTCCTGCCGATGCTGTCGGGCACGTTGGGGTCGGCGCCGCGCTCGAGCAGGAACAGGGCGAGGGCCTCGTGGGTGCTCGGCTCGACGTCCAGCTCGTACTCCCAGCCGCTGGTCGCGACCAGGCTCGCGCTCGCCACGAGCAGCGGGCTGCGGCCCGAGGTCTGCGACTCCTCGACGTCGACGCGCGCATTGAAGGCCAGGTACGGCTCGCCCGCGTTGACGTCGGCGCCGCCGTCGAGGAGCACCCGGGCGGTCTCGACGTCGCCGTGGCGGGCGGCGAGTAGCAGGGCGGTGGTGCCGTGCACGGATCGCGCGTGCACGTCGGCGCCCGCCTCGATCAGAACCTGTGCGACCGCCGCGTGCCCTTCCGACGCCGCCCACATCAGCGGGGTCTGGGCCCGGAAGTGCGCGGTGCCGCGCACCGCGGCGCCGGCCGCGACGAGCGACCGGACGAGGTCGGGGTTCCCGGTGCGGGCGGCGGTCATCAGCACCGTCTCGCCGCCGGGGCGCGTAGCGCCGGGGTCGGCGCCGGTGCGCAGCAGGACGTCCGCCATCTCCGCGCTCGCGTTGAGGGCGGCCAGCGCGAGGGGGGGCACCCCGAGGTCGTTCACCGCGTTCACGTCGGCCCCGCCCGCCACGAGCAGCCGGGCGGTCTCGACGTCGTTCCAGTGCGCGGCCCAGTGCAGGGCAGTCGCCCCGTCGGGCTGTCGGGCGTCGACGGCGGCCGACTCGGCCAGGAGCGCCCGCACCGCGCCGCGGTCGCGCCGTTCGGCCGCGTCGGCGAGCGGCGCGTCCTCGGCCGCCGCGGTGACCGGCAAGAGCGCGAGCGTCATGACCAGCCCGGCGGCCAACGCCCGGCGGCGGAACTGCTGCACCCGACCGCGAGCGGCTTCGGCTACCGTTCGTCCCTGCATTCGCGTCACTCCCTCTGATCTGAAACGAACGCTCTCTCCAGGTGTTTCGGCTTGAACGACAGGCACCCGGTCGCCAGTGCAACCGACGCGAGGTAAACGGTCGGGCAGATTCCCGCTCGGAGAACCCGCCCGGGCGCTGGCGCCGCCAGTCCGAAATCCGGCGCCCGGGCTGCCGTCGCCGCCGTGCGCCGCTGCCGCCCGGGGCGGCTTCACCGCCGTCTCGCGACGGCGAAGCCCGGGCGACCCGACCGAAACCGGCGCCGATCTAGCCCGCCAATCGTCGCCTGCGGCTCCGCTTGGCGCCCAACCAACCCTGCTAGGAGTCTGCACCGTTCTACGGCGCAGACTCCCAGGCCGTGCTACGGCGCAGCTCCGACCGTCACACCGACAGCGCGTTCGTCCGGCCGGTGCTGTCGCCCATGGTCTCGATGGGCACGCCCAGCTTGTCGAGCATGGCCAGGAACAGGTTGGTGTTCGGCGTGTCATCGGCCACCTGCACGTGACGCCCGCCGGCGAGGCGGCCGCCGGCGCCGCCCACGAGCAGAGTGGGCAGGTCGTGGTGGTTGTGGCGGTTGCCGTCGCTGAGGCCGCTGCCGTACATCACCATCGCCGAGTCGAGCAGGGTGCCGTCGCCGTCCTCCACCGACGCGAGCCGATCGATGTAGTAGGCGAACATCTCGGTGAGGTGATGGTCGACCTTCTTCAGCCGCTCGATGAGCACGCGGTCGCCGCCGTGGTGCGACAGCGCGTGGTGGGCGTCGGGCACCCCGATCTCGGGATACGCGCGGTTGCTCGTCTCGTGCCCCAGCATGAACGTGGTGACCCGGGTGAGGTCGGCCTGCCAGGCGAGCACCTGCAGGTCGAACATGAGCTTTGCGTGGTCCACGAAGCGGTCGGGCACGCCGGCCGGCTGGTCCATCGCGGGCAGCTCGCGCGCGGTCTGCTGCTCGGCCATCTGGATGCGTCGCTCGACGTCGCGCACCGCGCCCAGGTATTCGTCGAGCTTGACCCGGTCGCGCGCGCCCAGGTCCTTGCGGAGCCGCGCCACCTTCGCCGTCACCATGTCGAGCAGGCTGCGGTCGTGCCGCCGGGCGGCGAGCCACGCCGCGGGGTCGGTGGTGCCGCCGGTGCCGAAGAGCCGCTCGAAGACGGCGCGGGGGTCGCTGGCCATCGGCAGGGGCGTCGTGGGGCTGCTCCAGCACAGGGTGTTGGCGTAGGCGCAGCTGTAGCCGGGGTCGCACGACCCCGCCCGGTCCGCCGACTCGAGCGACAACTCGAGCGAGGCGAGCTGGGTCTCCTGCCCGAGCACGCGGGCCGCGATCTGGTCCATCGAGACGCCGGCCCGGATGTCGTGCCCCTCGGTCTTCTTCGGGTGCACGCCGGTGAGGAACGCGCCGGCCGCGCGGGCGTGGTCGCCGGCCCCCTCGCCGGGGCGGGCGATGCCCTCGTGGCTGCACAGCCCGCTCACCATGACCATGCGCTCGCGGTGGGCGGCGAGCGGCCGCAGGGTTTCGGTGATGTCGAGGGCCCCGGCCCCGGACGGCGTCCAGTTCTGCATGTACATGCCGTTGGGCACGTACACGACGCCCAGCCGGCGCACGGCCTCGGCCGCGCCGGCGCGGAGGCCGAACGCGGGCACCATGCCGTCGAGCATCGGCAACGCCAGGGTCACGCCGAGGCCGCGGAGGAACGTACGACGCGGGAGGTGCTTCCTGGTGACAATCATGGCTCTCGCGATCTCCTCATCTGAAACGGAGTGCTCTCGACGACGCCGAGAATCATCGACGACCAGCGGTAGTCGTCGGCCGCCGCCCCGCGCGCGATGCCGCGGACGGCGGGCCCGTCGAAGTACTCGACTCCCCGGCCCAGGGCATAGGTCAGGAGCTTCTCGGTCACGGTCTCGACGAAACGCTCCTCGGCGCCGAGCAGGATGTCGCGCAGCCCGGCCGGCCCCGCAAACCGGGAGCCGTCGGGCAGGGTGCTCGACACGTCGATGGGGGCGCCCTCCTCGGTCGTCCGCCACGCCCCGATGCCGTCGTAGTTCTCGAGCGAGAAGCCCAGCGGGTCCATCAGCACGTGGCAGCTCGCGCATACCGGGCTGATGCGGTGCACCTCCATGCGCTCGCGCATCGAGAGCCGGCGGGCCTCCTCGGGGTGGTTGGCGTCGGGCAGCCCCGGCACCTCGGGCGGGGGCGGCGGGGGCGGCGTGCCGAGGAGGCTCTCGAGCACCCACAGCCCGCGCTTGGTCGGCGAGGTGCGGTTCGGGTACGACGTGGCGGTCAGGACGCTGCCCTGGCCCAGCAGCCCGCCCCGCCCGTGGGCGGCGACCGGCACCTGCCGGAAGTGGTTGCCGTAGACGTTGGGCACGCCGTAGTGCCGGGCGAGGCGCTCGTTCAGATACGTGTACTCGGCCCGCAGGAGGTCGAGGACGCTGCGGTCGCCGCGCACCTGGCTCTCGACGAAGAGGGCCGTCTCGTGCTCCATCGCCTCGCGCAGGTTCTCGTCGAAGTCGAGGAACGCGTCGGGGTCGGGGGCCACCGTCCGCATGTTGCGCAGCAGCAGCCACTGACCGAAGAAGTTGTCGACGAACGCGTCCGAGCGCGGGTCGTCGAGCATGCGGGCGATCTGGGCCTCGAGCACGCCCGGGTCGCGCAGCCGGCCGGCCGCGGCGACGTCGACCAGCGCGTCGTCGGGCAGGCTGCTCCAAAGGAAGAACGACAAACGCGAGGCCAGCTCGAGGTCGCTGACGGGATAGGCCTTGCCGGGCGCCGCCCCGGCCGGGTCCCACTCGATGCGGAACAGGAACTCGGGGTCGATGAGGATGCCCCGCACCGCGAACTGGATGCCCTGCTCGAAGCCCCCCTCGCGCCGGCCCTCCTCGTAGAGGGCGAGGAGCGGCTCGACGTCGACCTCGTCCACGGGACGCCGGAACGCCCGCCGGGCGAGGCCGGACAGGATCTCGGCCGCGCAGCCGGCCTCGTCGGCCGCCGCCTCGGGGTAGCACGAGAAGACGCGCTGCCGGCTCGGGGTGTCCTCCGGCGTCTCGCCGCCGTGGGGGCCGCTGATCTCGATGCTGTCGAGAGCCATCGCCGCGTTGCGGTCGCGCGAGTAGGCGAGGCTCGACACCCCCGGCCGCGGCTCGAGGACGCCCTCGGCGACCGCCACCCGGTCGAGGAAAGCGGCGCTGACGAGGCGCGTGCCGGCTCTCACCGTCAGCCGCACCGCCATTCCCTCGTCGGCCGTCTGCTCGTAGAGCGAGGGTCGGGACACCGCGTTCCACGGCGCCCGCACGCCGTCGCCGCCCACCGTGAACTCGCCGATACGGGCGCGGTCGAGGCGCAGCTCGATGTCGTTGGGCTCCTGCAGCCCGCGGATGTGGTTGCCGTAGGCGCGCTGCAGCTCGATCTTGATGACGTACTCGCCGTCGAGGGGGAAGTGGTGGCGCACCGCGAGGCCGCCGCGCGAGCCGAACGGCAGCTCCTCGCTCATGCGGCCTTCCTGCCACTTCGTGTAGGGGACGGTGTAGGTCTCGACGGCGGGCCGGATGGAGGCGTCGCCGAGGGCGAGCCGGCTGATCTTCTCGGCCGCCACCATGTAGCGGTCGAGGAGGACCGGCGAGATCGCCAGCACGTCGGCGATGTTGTCGAACCCGTAGCCAGACTCGTCGGGCGGCAGCAGCTCGCGCTCGTCGATCTCGAGGGCGAGCAGGTCGCGGACGGCGTTGCGGTACTCGACGCGGTTCAGGCGGTGGATGGGCGGACGCCCCGGGTTGGGGTCGGCCGCCGAGGCGGCGTCGAGGGCGGTCTCGATGACGTGGGCGGCCGCGTCGTAGTCGGCGGGCTCGGGCCGCGGGCGACCCGGCGGGGGCATCGCGCGGCCCCGCAGCTTGCGGACCACCTTCTCCCACGCCTCGACCTCGCCGGCGACGTGGCCGACCCGCTCGGAGTCGATGGACTGCAGGGTCAGGCCGGCCTGCCGCGTGCGGTCGTTGTGGCACGCCACGCAGTACCGATCGAGTAACGCCCGCGGCGTGGAAGCGGCTTCCGCCGCCAAGGCCGCCGATGGCGCGGGCGTTGCCTCCGGCGCCTGCGCCCACGCCTGACCGGCGCCGCCGGCCACGAGCACGACACCGAGCCACCCCACCAAGCCTCTGGCCGTCATCGCAGTCAACCTTCCTGCGCGCCCCGCCGCGGGTCGGAACGCGCCCAACGTACGCTCAGATCCAGTCGTGCATGGTAACCCAGATGTCGCCGCACACCAACTAGCAAGGGGTCACAGTTGACACAGGGTCGTCCGGCATGCGGGCGGCACAGCCACGCCGGGCGGCCGTAGGGCGCCCCCCGGGGTCTAGGGTGCGCGGGCAGCTCGCATGACGCGCACCATCGTCTGCAACTGGACGCATGCCCGCCACATGACCTGGTTGCCTGGCAACGGGCTACGTTTCGAGGGGTGCCAGCCGGCCATGCGCGCCAGCAGCACCACCCAACTGCGAATGTCGGGCGGAAACGGCTTGTCACGCTCGGCCGGCGGCAGCAGCCGTTCGGCCCGCACCACGGTACCGATGACCTGCCGCTCGTCCTCGGTCAGCACCTCGGCGGCGGGCGTGTCGGGCGCGTCCCGCGCATAGCGGTCCAGACTGCACACCCGCCAAGCAGTGACCGCGTCGAAGGCCAGGCAGTTGATCAGGGCGTCGGCCTCCCGCAGCCGCCGGTCCTCGATCCGCGTACCGCTCTTGAGCACCCGGAAATACTCCTCGATGCCCCAGCGGGCCTCATACCAGCCGACGATCCGTTCCGCCCAGTCGGCCGTCGCCCCCCCTTCGCTCGACACCAGCAGCCACTCCAGCGGCTCGCGGCCCGCCGGCGGGTCGGTCTCCAACACGCGCACCACCCACGCCGTCACCGGACCGTCCCCGGGTCGCTCCTTCGGCGGCTGCAAGGCCACCTGCCCGATGCGCAACTCCGTCACCGCCGTCCGCCGCCCCCGCGCCCGCTTCCCGCCCTGCGAGTCGATGAACACCTCCCGCCCTGTCTTCACCGGCTCCTCGAAATCCAGCTGCGACGCCAGCGCCCGGCGCATCGTCGTCCGAAACTGCGGGTCCCACACCTCCACCTGCCGCTGCCGGCTCGCGTTCGCCCGCACCACCAGCCCAGCCTCGTCCGCATGCTCGGCCTGCCACTTCAGCAGGCCGTAGATGTCGCTCTCCCGGTCCCCGACCACCACCACCCGCGTCTCCGGGCAGGCCCGCCCCAACGCCCGGCCCTGATCGAATCCCCGGAACCAGCGCCGACTCTCCTTCTCCCGCTCCGCCGCCGGCGCGGCTTCCGGCCGCGCCCACGTCTCCAGACCGCTCACCCCCAACGGCCGCCGACCCGCCGTGAACGCCACCGCCGCATGCACGAACAGGCCCCGCGAGCTGCTCTCGCGGTCCTGAAGCGGACCCAGACCCGACGTGCTGTCCTTCAACCCCGTGTAGTTCAGCGTCGTCGTGTCTTGAACCAGCAGCACCGTCGACTCGGGCCGGCAGCGCTCCACCAGCGCCTCACGATGCGGTTGCAGAATGTCCTCGCCGCTCACCTTCTCATTGTGCAGGAAACGGTACGCTGCCTGCTGCTCGGCGCTGCCCGGGAAAATCGCCGGCAGCGGCTCCCCCGGATGCTCCTCCCACGCCGCCCCCAACCGCTCCAGACGCCGACGCAAGCGCCCGTCGGCCAGTCCGAGCGCCCGAATTCGAGCCGCGCCCAACTCGAATCGTCCTCAAGCGCCAACCCCGGAAACGACCCCGGCGACCGCGCCGGCGCACACCGCAACGTCTCCGCCCAGCCCCCGGCCAGACCCCGCAGCAACACGTTCTTCGGCTCCCTCGCCACCGACGACCCGGGCGGACGACCCGCCGTCCGGCCCACACACTGCCAGCCCGCCGCCCGGTAGCTCGTCGCCCGACGCGACGCCTCCACGCAGGTCTCCAACAACACCGGACGAACCCCGTGCCGGGCCTCCCAGTCCGCCGCCAGACGAGACGCCGCACGACCCAGCACGTGCGACGCCAAGTGCGGAACCCGCACCTTGTCCAACAGCAGAAATCGGTCGTTCGAGACCACCTCCGCGATGTGCGCACCACGCGTGCGGTCGTCCCAACCCAGATGCGCGTCGCGGGGGCCCAACCGTAGCGGCGCCGCCACAAAGCTCAGCACCCCCACAGGACCCACCGCCGCCGACAACAAATACGTCAACCGGCAGCCCGGCGCCCGACCCCGACCCCGCGGATGGGCCGCCTCCAGCAGATGTCCGCACTGCTGCCGAACCGACGCCGTGTCCGCCAATACCAGCCGGACCTCACCCAGCTCCGACAAACTGCCCGAAAACGCCGTCTGCGCCAGTCCCGACACGTCCCCCGACGGTGCGCAACCCCGTGGCGGACCCGACTGCGCCGGCGGCAGAGACAGACCCAATTGCTCCGCCAGGCGCGGCAACGCCTTCCGAGCCGACGACGTGCACAACTCTCCCCGCCCGTTGCGCCAATCCTCCCGCTCGCACAGTCCGCGTCCCAGAGCGGCTCGTGACAGCGCCCCCCGGCACAACTCTTGGCGCAGCCACTCGACCGACTCCGGCTGGAGAAGGCGAAGCCCAATCCGCACGGACCTGTTCTACACGGGACCCCGCCCTGTGTCAACTGTGATTGAGTGCTAGGCACACCAACCCGGCCTCGCGCCGAAACCGCACGCTGCGCGGCGGGCCGGATTACGAACGCTACCGGGATGAGAACCAGCGGAACGACGGTGGCGAGAGGACGCCGTCGCCAAACCGAGGGCGGTGCTCTCCCTCAGCGCCGGCGAGCGGCGCGGGTCAACCCGTGTCCGGCGGGGAAGCCGTCGCCGAGGGTGATGGGGAGGCGCCCGCCGATGGCCGCCTCGCCGGCGACGGCCCGCACCGCGGAGGCCTCGGCCAGATCGTAGAGGTCGTAGGTCAACAACATCGCCGGTAGCTCGGGCAGGGCCGTCGCGACGTAGGGGTTGCCGAAGAACACCGTGACGAACGGCTGGTCGCGGCGCGCGCTGCCGCGGGCGACGCCGCGCAGGAGCCGCATGACGCCGGGGGCCAGGTCCAGGCGTCCGCTGAACGAGGCGGCGCGCACGAAGACCGAGGCGACGACCGCGTCGTAGCGCCCGGCGCTCGCCTCGACGAGGTCGAGCTCGGCCTGCGAGGCATGGTCCGACACCTCGACCGCGGTCACGTTCGGCCACCGGTCGCGCAGCTCGGGGATGAACGTGCGGCTCGGAGCGCCGTTGCCCCAGCCCGACGGATAGTCCAGCACCGACAGGTAGAGGATCGCCGCCGACCGCGGCAGCGCCAGCGGCACGTCGCCGCGCTCGTCGCGGAGCAGGGTCAGGCCGCGCCGGCTCGCCTCGGCCGCCACCCGCCGATGCGCCCGCGCGCCGACCACCCGCGGCAGGTCGTCGAGGCTGACCGCCCGTGTCCGGTGCAGGCCCAACGCCGCCTTCGCGGCCAGGATCCGGCGCGCCGAGGCGTCGATGCGGGCCTCCGTGAGGGTCCCCCGCTCGACCGCCCGCCGGAGGCCGGCGAACGCCGCCGCGTCGTCGGGAGAGTGCACGACGACGTCGTGCCCGGCCGCCACCGCCGCCACCGCCGCCCGCCCCGGCGACAGTTCGTTCGTGATGCCGCGCATGCGCATCGAATCCGTGTAGACCAGCCCGTCGAACCCCAGCTCGTCGCGCAGCAGGCCGGTCACGATCGGTTGGCTCACGGTAGCGGGCCGGGTCGGGCCGGGGTCGAGACGCGGCATGGCCACGTGGGACGTCATGACCGCCCCCGCCCCCGCCGCGATGCCCGCCCGGAACGGCGGCAGCTCGACCCGGTCGAGGCGCGCCCGCGGATGCGCGATGAGCGGCAGCCCGCGGTGCGAGTCGACGTCGGTGTCGCCGTGCCCCGGAAAGTGCTTGAGGGTGGCGACCACGCCGCCCGCCTGGAGGCCGCGCACCCAGGCCGAGGCGAGGCGCGCCACCACCGCCGGGTCCTCGCCGAACGAGCGGGTGTTGATGACGGGGTTGCGGGGGTTGTTGTTGACGTCGGCGACCGGCGCGAAGTTGACGTGCACCCCGAGGGCCCGCGCCTCGACCGCGGTGATGCGCCCCGCCTCGTAGGCCAGCCCCTCGTCGCCCGCCGCCCCGAACGCCATCGCCCGCGGGAACGTGGTGCCGCCGCGCAGCCGGAACCCGATGCCGGTCTCGAAGTCGGCCGCGTTCAGCAGGGGCAGCGCCGAGAGCGCCTGGAGCCGGTTGTTGATGGACGCCCCGGCCAGCGGCTGGCCCAGGGTCGACCGCGAGTAGCTCGGGTTGAGGAGCACGTCGGGGGCGGGGTCGCGTCCGCCGAACATCAGGAACCCGCCCGGGTGCTGCTCGCGCACCAGGGCCGCGAGCCGGTCGAACTCGGCGCTGTCGGTGCTGAGGTACGTGGACCGGAACGACGGCATGACGAGCTGGCCGACCTTCTCGTCGAGGGTCATCCCGGCCAGGGTCGTCTCGACCCACCCGGCCGCCTCGGGTTCGAGCTGCGCGGCGGGGGTTGCGGCAAGGAGCGCCGCGGCCAGGAGGCCGGCGGTCGCGGCAAGGAGCGCCGCCGCGGGACCGGCCGCCGCCGGGGAACGTCGGGCAGGCCGTCGTCGGCGCAAGAGCGGCGCCGAAGTCGCCGCCGCGGGACCGGCCGCCGCCGGGGAACGCCGGGCAGGCTGTCGTCGGCGCAAGAGCGGCGCCGAAGTCGCCGCCGCGGAACCGGCCGCCGCCGGGGAACGTCGGGCAGGGATGCGCACATCGGGATGGTAGCAGTTATCATCACCGCCATGAGCCACGAGGAGCACCGCGCCGCCTCCCCCGACGCCATCGGCTGCCACGTCATCACCGTCAGCGATACGCGGACCGAGGAGACCGACACCGGCGGGCGGCTGCTGCGGACGCTGCTATCCGAGGGCGGACACCGGGTGCTGGGCCACGAGATCGTGCGCGACGAGCCCGCCGCCCTGCAGGCCGCCATCGAGCGCCAGCTCGAGGCGGACGGGACGCAGGCCGTCATCACCACCGGCGGAACCGGCATCAGCCGCCGCGACGGCAGCTACGAGGTGATCGCCGGCCTGCTCGAGAAGCGCCTCGACGGCTTCGGCGAGCTCTTCCGGGCGCTGAGCTTCGAGGAGATCGGCCCCGCCGCGATGATGTCGCGGGCCGTCGCGGGCGCGGCGCGCGGCAAGGTCGTCATCGCCCTCCCCGGCTCGTGGGCCGCGGTGCAGCTCGGCATGACCCGGCTCGTGCTGCCCGAGCTGGGGCACCTGGTGCGCGAGGTCTCGCGGTAGGGGTTTATGACCGGAACCAAGATGCGGCCGATACGCAAGACCATCCCCGTCGAGGAGGCCCTGCGGCTGGCCGACGAGGCCGCCCGGCCCCTCGACCGGACCGAGCGGGTCGAGCTGGACGCCGGCGTGGGGCGCGTGCTCGCCGCCCCGGTGGCGGCGGGCCAGGACGTGCCGCCGTTCGACCGCGCCGCCATGGACGGCTACGCGGTGGTGGCCGAGAGCACCTTCGGGGCGAGCCGGACGGACCCGCGGCGGCTCGACTGCGTCGAGACGGTGCACACCGGCGACGTCCCCACCCGCACCCTCGAGCCGGGCCAGTGCACGCAGATCGCCACCGGGGCGCCGATGCCCGACGGCGCCGACGCCGTGGTCATGGTCGAGGAGACCGACCGCCGCGGCCCCCGCGACGTCGCCGTCTTCATGCCCGTCTACCCCCGGCAGCACGTCGGGCGCCGCGGCGCCGACATCACCCGGGGCACCGCGCTGTTGCAGCCCGGCGACGTGCTGACCCCCAGCCGGCTCGGCTCGATCGCGGCCCTCGGCATCGCCGCGGTCGAGGTGTATGCCCGGCCGCGCGTCGCCCTCCTGTCCACGGGCGGCGAGATCGCGGCCCCCGGCCGGCCGCTCGGGCCCGGCCAGATCTACGACATCAACCGGTTCACCCTCGGCGCCCTCATCCGCGAGCACGGCGGCGTCCCGACGCCGCTGCCCACCGCCCCCGACAACCTCGACGAGCTCGGCCGCACCGTGGACGGGTGCCTCGACCACGACATCCTCGTGTTCTCCGGCGGCAGCTCGGTCGGCGAGCGCGACCTCACCCTCGACGTCATCCGGCAGAAGGGCGACCTGCTGTTCCACGGCATCGCCGTCAAGCCCGGCAAGCCGACGGCCTGCGGGGTCATCGGCGAGACCCTGGTGCTCGGCATGCCCGGCTACCCCACCTCGTGCCTGTCGAACGGCTACATGCTGCTCGTGCCGGTCCTGCGCAAGGTGGCCCGCCTGCCCCCCTACCGGTTCCGCACCGCCTCGGTGCCCGCCGCGCAGCGCTTCGTCTCAACCTCCGGGCGGCACCAGTTCTACACCGTCCGCGTCGTCGACGGCCGGGCGGTGCCCGCCTTCAAGGCATCCGGCGACATCACGAGCATGTCGCAGGCCGACGGCTACATCGAGATCCCCGCCCGCACCGACATCGTCGAGGAAGGCGAGACGGTCGAGGTGAAGCTGTTCTGATTGCCCGCCATATCACTCCGCTACCTCTCTTTGTTTGTTGCTCGCAGCCACCTTGCCTCCCTCCACCTCCGTACCAAACGCCCGGCCTCCCCACTCTATTTCCGCCCGCCCGACGACCTCTTGTGCCTTTTTCTCCTGTTCTCCCTTTGTCTCCCCACCCTCTTCGATGTTTCGCCAACGATATAGAGGCGCGCATACGCGTCCAGTAGTCTGTGAATCGAATCATCCACCGCATCGTGCTTTTGCGGATTGCGCAATTTATCCAGTTGTGCGCTAAGGAAGCGACCAGTCAGCTTTATCACGATTACTTGATGCGCGGCGTACAGATCGCGCACCCATTCCACATCCCGGCCCTTGTAAAGATCTTCCGTGCCCGACCGGGTGACAACAAACGCGACTCGGCCGTACGGTCCCGTCAAATAAGACTGTACCTGTTGGTAGTCACTAGAAGTCAAGTCCTCTACATTCTTGACCTCAAACGTCACTTGCCGCGTGCCATAGTCCTCGTAAATCCTCCGCCACGCCCCGCCCTCGCCCAGATTGGTCGCCACCACATCTCGCCGGGAGGTCGCTCCCTTGTTCGGCTTCAATTCAACATTCCTCAATCCCTTCGCAAAGCAGATTCTCAATGCCCCATGACACCATTCTTCGAATTGCGTCGCCCCGGCGCTACCCAACGGTATCGTTGCTAGATTATCAATTAGTTCCCGAATCCTTGCGTTGCGGATTTCTGGCGTCTCCGATGACACCTCTATGTCATACTCATCGTATATTTCCTCGACCTCAGCCGCCTCCAATTCACTTCGAACACAATTCAGTGCCATCCAATAGCATGGGTGAACGAGCACGCGATCTGGCTTCGCCAGCTCTCTATCCGGCGCCCGCCCGTCATGACAAAATACAAAGGCGCCAGCGCTATTGTCATAGACACCCACAAACCCAACACTGTACAGGGCTCGCAATACGTCCCATGGATCTTTGAGTATATAGAAGTCCTGCTGGATCCGGGAATCCGCCGACCCCCGCCTCTATCGTGGTCGCCAAGAGTCGGAGCGCCGTCTCCACAGTCAGATCAGGTTCATGACCCGCAAACGCCGCAACGTAATTCTGAAGTCCAGGTAGAATCGCACGGTATTCCTTGCGTAGATCATCCAACCGTGTTCGCGATATCGTGCGCGCCGCCGAATCCACATTTCCCCCTACGATTTGCGACTGCGAATTCTTGCTCGCTTGATAAAACGCCTCGTTTAGCAGCGCCAAGAGATCCCGTGGCCTATACAGCGTATGCTGGAGACACTGGTGGAACCCGTCACGTCCCTTGAGGTCCCCAGCCGCGCACGCGTTCCAGATTCTTAGGGTTGATTCTTGTTCTATTTGAAGCGCCCGGCGCAAACGACTTGCCGCAAACTGCCAGAGGGACTGAAAATCCCAATGTAGCCGGAGTACACTTCCTTCGATATTTCGAGAGTAATCTGGATCCAGTTGCTGCACCGCACGAAAGAGGTTATCCCGCAAGAAAATATCAGGCTTGATACCGGCAACCCTTATCTTCAGGTCGATCGCAGCATGGACCAAGCCTGCAATCAAACCTGTGCCCGTTTGGTCAGGTGCATAACCCTCATCCAGTCGATCAATAATGAAGACAACGGATGTGGTGGCTTGATCGCAAGCCTCCTGAATCGCTGTCTCAACCGCCGTGAGGCAGAGTGATTGCGACAGGGCCGCGATCCGTTCATCCGGATGTGCATTGGCAAGGGTCACCCTCCTGAGAGTACTCAGGCAACGGTCAAATATATCGGCTCCGGAATCCAACCAAACATTAACGTGAGGCTGCAGGATGCTAAAGCCGGCGGCCTTTTTGAATTTGTACGTAGGCATGAGAGCATGAGTTGCCTCCATAATGAGCGCGAACCGCCACAACAGACGTGAGGCAGCACGGACTTTCGGGAATTCCGTGCCGAACAGCTCGATCCGGGGTCGCAGACCGATTGCCTGGTGCTCCTCTGGAGCGATTGCGACGACGGCGGTGTGGTCGTCGTGCTCCCAATAGCGCTGTAGCCGCATCGCTAGCGCGCTCTTCCCGGTACCTCGTCGTCCGACGATGATCGGACGATCAGAGGTTTCGATCAACGTGCGATAGTCCGCGGTTTCGAGGAACGTGTGGTCAAGCATCGCCCGATCGGCCTCCGCACGCAGATCGCCAAAGGCGTTGGGGCGAATGAGACTGTTGGTTGACATTAGATTGAACTCAGTGTGGGGTCGGCCTCCGTGCGTGTCGCATTCTAACATGGAGCATGGGTACGGCGAGACGACGCAACACCAGCGGATCTGGGCTGGAGCATCTGACAGAACGCACGGACCCGCTGCTCACCTTCGGCGTCACGCCGAGTGGAAGCGCGCTCCATGGTGCACACGAGGCGCGTTCCACTGAACCAAAGGCTGCCCACGCCGGGTTTCGCGAGGTCGCTAGCAGCCCGTCAACATCGTCGCTCACGGTTTTACTCAGACGGGTCTCCGCCGTCAAGTCCGAGTCGGGAGGCCCCCGGTTGACATGTACCCAAAGCAGGTGATAGCGTGAGGTATCTGGATACAGATACGGATATGGACATGCCTCAACAGATGACCAAAAAGGCGACGATTCTCTTCCCCCCGGCCCTCTACGAAGAGCTGGAGGATGAGGCGCGTCGTCAGCGGCGATCGGTCGGGGAGCTAGTGAGGGAAGCGGTGATGATTCGGTACGGCGCAGGCGGCGAATCGATGCGAGTCGCGGCCGTCGAGGAGCTCGTGCGGCTCAACGGAGAGGTACCAGACGATCCCGCGCAACTCGAAGCAGAGATCATCCGAGGCGCGATCGAGCGATGAGCCTGTTTGTCGACGCCAACATCCCGATGTACGCGGAAGGACGCGATAGCCGGTTCAAGGCACCGTCCGCCGAGTTCATGCTCGCCGTCGCCCGGCGGCAGGTCGATGCGGTGAGCGACGTCGAGGTGTTGCAGGAGATTCTCCATCGCTACCGCGCAGTCGGTCGACAATCGCACGGCTTCGTCGTGTTTCAGGCGTTCGCCACCACCGTCCGGATCTTCCATTCGGTCGTGCTCGCGGACCTATGGGAGTGTCGAGCGATCCTGCGGCGACACCGCGGCCTGCAGCCGCGCGACGCGATTCACGCCGCCGTCATGCGCCGCAACGGGATTCGGACCGTCATCAGGTACGATCGCCACTTCGACGACCTTCTCGACATCGAGCGCGTGACGCCTGACACGGTGCTTTGAACGGTCCGAATCTCGTCGACTTCGTCAAGGACCTCGGGCGCGGCATCGCACGGCCCGACATCGAGGAAGCCCTCGTCCGGGCCGGCGAGCCATGCGAATCAGGTCCGGACGGGGCGACGAAGCCGAACACGAGCGTCCCCAGGTTGTCGGCGCTCACGAACAGACCGCGAACAGCACCGCGTAGAGGAACGCCTCGCGCGGCTTGACCGAGACCGTGGGCGGGGCACCGAGACCGGATACTCCGCGTCCGCGAAGCCGCCGTTCCCGCATCCCGAGGACATCCCCGCCGAGCGCACGCGCGACGGCATCCGCTGGGCGGTGTCGCTGTTGGTGGTGCGGGCGCCGGTGTTCCTGTACGTCGCCCGGGTCGTCCGCGGGATGGTGCAGTCGAACCCGAGCGCGCGGGCGTCGCGGGTCCGGCAGCAGTTGACCTACATCACCTTTTCATCGTGTCCGCCGTCCTCATCGGCAACGGCGCGGCCGTCGTGTACAACCTCCTGGAACGACGCGGTGGCGGCCCGTTTCCTGCTGAACTTGGTGACGGCCGCTGCGATCGCCGGAAGCATCTTCACCTACTACCTGCGCAACCTCCGTGAGACGGAGGCCGATCCCGAAACGCGAGCCGATGCGTCCCCCCCCCGAGGCCGATGGCGTCAGCGCCCAGGATCGCGCGACGTGCCCTCAGGACCCCCGGCTTCCCGGGTCAGCTCCCGGCTTATCCGCGCCAGTCCCTCGATGGCGTGCGCCTTCATCCGTTCCCCGGGGTACAGCCTCGCGTGGATGCCGGCTGCTTCGGCCGCGTCCGAGATGCCGAGCCGCATCATCAGCACCTTGGCGTCCTCGATGTCCTGCGGCCGTCCGGCGTCGAGCTTCATCGCGAGCAGGTGTTTCGGTGATGCTCCCGTGATCGTCAGGTACGGGGAGTTGTACAGAACCCGGGCGGCCGTGTCTGCTTCGCGCGGCATCCACACGGTCGCTTGCTCGTTGAGCCAGTTGTCGCTGAGCCCTCGTTTCCGTGCGATCTTCCGGGCGGCCTGGACCAGCTTGCCGTGCCCCGCTTCGATCCTGGCGTCCACGTCCTGCGTGGTCCGGTCCCGGTCGAAGCTCATGCTCATCGCGGCGCCGCCGATCACGTAGAGCTGGACCCGCGCCCGCGCGAACCTCAGCTCGTCCGCGAGCTCCTCGAAGAGCCGCTCGATGGTCGCTCGATCAAGCAGGGGCCCACTCATCCGTGTCTCCCGCCCGTTCGTTGAACTCGTCCGGATGCGGGACGGCGCCGTGCCGCAGAAACGGGCCGGGAGCGTACATCAGGCACCGCCGCCGGTTCAACGCGCCCTGGGCGAGCACCCACGTCTCGTCGAGGAACCGTTCAGGTTCGTCGATCCAGGCCGGTACGGGGAGGCCGTGAGTCAGCGCGAGCTGCTCGCTAACGGCCGCGATCAGCGCGTCCCAGCGCGTCCCGGTCACATCGACCCCCCGTTCCAGCGCCCGTTTCTGGGTTTCCCGGTTCAGGGCGTGGAACTGCCGCGGGAGGTCGCGCAGGATGAAGCGTTCGAGCTCGCCGTCGGTCCACCCCGCCCTGATCATGTCCGTGTAATTCGAGAGCCGAAACGGCGGGAGGCGCCAGTCGTCGGCGAGGGTGGGCGCGAGCATGGTCGTTTCATTCTACCGGTGTCGGCCGGTCGCCCTACCGGTACCGCTCCTCGCACCGCACGCCCGGGCTCAGCGCACCGCACCGGGGACGGTCACGGCGTACACATTGCTCTGCATCTCGACCAGCGCCTGGTCGCCGCGTGGGGCCATTGCGCGCGCCCTCTCTCGGACCGGACAGGACGCGACGGGCACGCACAGCACGGTGCGGTCGACAAGCGCATCGTACGGTTCTCCTTTCCGACGGCTCGGGACATGGTAGCGGCCCAACGGTCCTCGCCGCCCGCCAGTTTTCGTCGATGGATTATACCGCATAGCGCTATGCGGTATAATCCACGCCTTGATCACCGGATTCAGCTGCAAGGCGACCGAACAGGTCTGGCGCGGCCTGCGCTCGCACCGGCTGCCGGAGAACATCCAGCGTACGGCGCGTCGCAAGCTACGCTATCTGGATGCGGCAGGGCGTTTGGAGGATCTGCAGGTGCCGCCCGGCAACCGTCTGGAGGCCTTGAAGGGAGATCGCGACGGACAGCACAGCGTTCGCATCAACCGGCAATGGCGGATCTGTTTTCGGTGGCGTGCGGGGAACGCTTCCGACGTCGAGATTGTCGACTATCACTGACGAGAGGACGGCATGACACCCACCGATCATGACCGGTTGCCGAACCCCCACCCCGGTGAGGTTCTGCTCGAAGACTTCCTTCAGCCGATGGGGATCAACCAGTCCGAGCTGGCTCGCGCGATCGGCGTTCCACCGCGCCGCATCAACGAGATCGTGCTCGGCAAGCGAGCCGTGTCGGCGGAAACGGACCTGTTGCTCACGCGGTACTTCGGCCTGTCGGACGGACTGTTCCTGAGGTTGCAGGCGACGTACGACCTGGAGAACGCAAAGCTGTCGCTGCGCGACCGGCTGAGCGCGATCCGACCGCGTGACGCCGCCTGAGCGCACGGCCCCCCTTCAGCGGCCCAAGCCCGGGACGCCGTCCGGCTCCTCGTCCCACCACCACAGCGCGGGCAGCGGGCGCTCGCGCGGATAGACCTCGTCGAGGGTGTCGCCGTCGTATAGGCGGCCGTTCAGCATCAACTGCTCGACGGTGTTGGAGTTCCGCAGGTCGTCGAGCGGGTTGCCGGCGAGGACCACGAGGTCGGCGAGCTTGCCGGGCTCGATCGAGCCGAGGTCCTCGGCGAGGCCGATGGCGTCGGCACCCATGATGGTGGCCATGCGCAGCGCGTCGTGCGGCTCCATGCCCGCCGCCGCCATCGCCCACAGCTCCCAGTGGTAGCCCAGCCCCTGGAGCTGGCCGTGGCTGCCCACCCCGGCGCGGCCGCCCGCCTCGACGAGGTCGCGCACGAACCGCGCGTGCCGCTCGAACACGTGCTGCCCGTCGCGGAACCACTGGCCGCGGCGCAGGGTGCGCGCGTCGATCTCGTCGTGGGGCACGAAGCGGCGCAGCTTGGCGTCGTCGTGGGGGTTCTCGCGGCTGTAGAACCAGTTCTCGGCCCACGGCCCCCCGTAGGACACGAGCAGCGTGGGGGTGTAGACGCGCCCGGTCTCGGCGAAAAGCCGCACGTAGTCGCCGTACACCGGGAAGATGGGGATGGAGTGCTCCAGGCCGGGGTAGCCGTCGAGGGTCTCGGTCAGGTTCTGCCGGATGTTCAGCGCCCCCTCGGTGGTCGGCATCAGGCCGAGCTCGCGCGCGGCCGCGATGATGTGCTGCCGGCCCTTGCGCGCCGCCGCCACGTACATCTTGATGGTCTTGGTGTCGAAGTAGTCGGCATAGCGCTTGAGGGCGTCGCGCGCCTCCTCCTCGGTGTCGATGCCGTCCTGCCAGAAGACGCCGGGCCCCGTGGAATAGATGCGGGGGCCGAGCACCGTCCCCGCGCGCACCATGTCGGCGTACGACAGCACCTCGGTGTTGCCGGTCTGGGGGTCGCGGGTGGTGGTGACGCCGTAGGCGAGGTTCGCCAGGTACGGCCACACGTCGGTGCGGTGCAGCTCGTCGCGCGCGCGCAGGTGAGCGTGGGTGTCGACGAAGCCGGGCACCACGGTGCGCCCCGAGACGTCGATGACGGTAGCGTCGGCGGGCACGTCCACCTCGCCGCGCGGTCCCACGGCCTCGATGCGCGGGCCGCGCACCACGATGTCGGCGTCGTCGATGATCTCCTCGCCGTTCATGGTGACGGCGCGCGCGCCGCGCAGCACCGCCACGCCTTCCGGCAGGTCGCGCGCCGCGTCGATGACGACGCGGACCTCGGCGGCCCTGAACTCGGCATCTTCGTCGGCGTCCTCAGCGTCGTCCGCCTCATCGGAATCGTCCGCGTCGCCGTCTTCGGCCGGGTCTTGATCCGGCCCGGCGCCCACGCCGTCCGCGTCGTCGCCCGGTCCGGCGTCCGCGGGACCGTCCGCCTCCGCGGCCCCGGCGTCAGCCGCCTCGTCGTCCGCTTCCGCTTCCGCCTCCGCCTCCCGGCGCTCCTCGAAGGCCCGCGCCTCGTCGAGGTCGTACGAGAACCACGCGTTGCCCAGCGACCAGTGGACGGTCCGCCCGTCCGCGCTCCACGCCGGGAACTCGCCCCCCAGGTCGGTCAGCCGCCGGGCCGGGAACGCCGCGTTCTCGGGGTTCGACACGTTGATGGTGGGAGCGGCGCCGAGCCGCGGAACAGTCACCGTGTAGACGTTGCGCTGCAGCTCGACCAGCGCCTGGTCGCCGCGCGGCGCCATGACGATGCGCGTCGGCCTCAGCCCGTCCGTCGCACCCGCCGGGGTCGGGCCCTCGACCTTCACGTGCTCCTTCTCGTCGGTGCCGTCCCAGCGCATGGACACCAGCACGTCGGGAGCCTTGAACAGGTGAATGCGGTCTGACCCGGCCGTGAAATGCGGCCAGGCGCGCCGGTCGGAGGGGGCGATCAGCGTCGCCGCCGAACCGTCGTCGCCCGCCGGATCGGCGGGGACCCAGACGATCTCCGTGCCCGGCGTGCCGCCCTCGCCCTGCGTCAGGTAGGCCCGCACCGGACCCCGCACCGACACGATGCGGCCCCCCGGCCCCCACGCCGGCCGGTAGTACGCCGCGGCGTCGCGGGTCAGCCGCACCGCCTCGCCGGCGCCGTCGGCCCGTGCCTTGTAGAGGTGCCCCTGCTCGCCGTCCCAGGTGGAATAAGCGATCCAGGCCCCGTCCGGCGACCACGCGGGGAAGTGCTCGGACCGATCGGCCCCGGTCAGCCGCCGGGGGTTGCCGCCGTCCGCGTCGGCCACCCACAGGCGGTCGAGGGCGGTGAACGCGATGCGCCCGCCGCCGGGCGACGGTGCCCCGTCGCGGATCTGCCGCACCGTGAACGTGGGCGTGTCCTCGATGGGATAGTCGAACTCGACTCTCGGCCCCAGCGTCAGGTCGAAGCGCACCCGGAACGGGATCTTCTCGGCCGCCCCGCCCGCCACCGGCACCTTCCACAGGCCGCCGCCCCACGAGGCCACGAGGTGGCGCGAGTCGGGCGTGAACGACATGCCCGGCAGCACGTCCAGGGTCGCCCGCGATTCCTGGTCGTCGTGCTGCACCGGATACGCCAGCCAGCGCTCCTCTCCCGTCCCGAGATCGCGCAGCACCAGCCCCGTGTGCTCGTCGTGCCGCGTCCCGAAGACCAGCCACCGCCCGTCCGGCGACAGCGTCGGCCGCAGGGCCGACCCGTAGCGCGACGAGCGCGGGTAGCGCTCGCCCGTCTCCACGTCGTAGGCCTCAAGCTGGTACTGGGGAAGCTGGGCGTTGTACTGCCAGTCGCCGGTGCGCCTCGAGTACCAGATGTACCGCCCGTCCGGCGACACGGCGGGGCCGAGGGTCTTCAGGTTGTCCGGCTCGGCGATGAGCTGGACACCGCTGCCCCCGTCCACGTGGAACAGCTTCAGCTTGGGAAGCCCCGAGAGGCGGAACGCGCCCATCGCCGCCACCACGTAGTCGCCGTCCGGCATCCACTCGGGCGACTCGGCCCGGTTCGACGCGCCTTTCGAGATCTGCACGGGGTCGGAGCCGTCGCTGGCCATGACCCAGACGTTCTGCCCCCCGTCGGCGTCGGACGTGTAGACGATGCGCGACCCGTCGGGCGAGAACCGGGGCTGGGCGTCGAACGCCATCCCCGAGGTGAGCTGCGTCGCATCGCCGCCCGTGCTGGGGATGGTGAAGAGGTCGCCGAGGAGGTCGAAGACGATGGTCTCCCCGTCGGGGCTGACGTCGAGGGAGATCCAGCTCCCCTCCGTCATGTCGAGGGGGACCAGCCGGTCGACCTCCAGGGGCAAGCCCGTGTCCTCGGGCTCGTCGCCGGCGTCGTCCTCGGCTCCCGCCGACTGCGCCCGCGCCGGGCTCGGCCCCAGGGGTTCGGCGGCCGTCACCCCCGCTGCGCCCACGGATGCCCACAGCACGAGCAGCAGGAGCAGGACCGAGCCGGAGCCGGGACCCGCGCGGCCCGCGATGCGGAAGAGTCTCGGGCAGGACAGGACGCGGTAGAGCAGGGCAGGCATGCGCATCGTGGTGTTCTCCTTCGGTGTCGAGGCATGGACCGACGATCAGCGGGGCCGGGTGCGCGGGCGGGATGGCCGTGGACCGGCTGCCGGGGCAGCCTCCCGGCCCGGATCACGAATCCGTAGCCGCTTCACTGCCTCGAAGTCCTTGCGGTTCCGAGTGACGAGCACCAAGTCGTGCTCGATCGCGGTCGCGGCAATCAGGGCATCGGGAGTGGCAACCCCGGTCTCCCTGCGAAGACGGCCGGCGCGCGCGGCCACCGCGCGGTCCACCTCGATCTCCCGAAAGGGATCGAGCAGCCGTTGAACGAGCGCCGAGCCAACGTCGCCCGAGAGCAGCTCGCAGCGTGTGATGACCGAGTAGTGGAGTCTGTGTCGGCCGGGCTTCAGCTCCGCGGCGCCGCGCAAGTGATCGATGAAGATGTCCGTATCCACGAGCAGGTTGGCCATGATCACTCGATGGCCTTCAGCCGGTCGGATCGCACCGCCCAGTCGTCGCGTCCCGGAACCTGTGCCTCCGGTGCGGCGCCGAAAGTGCTCTCGAGTGCGGTCGTGGGATCGACAGGCGCCTCCGCGATATACCGATCGACTGCCTCGCGGACGACCGAGGCGAGGCTCAGGCCGCGCGAGCCCGCGATCTCGTCGAGCCGCTGCCGTTGGTGGAGTTGCAGGTACACCTGCGTCCGTGTGGCTGGCATACAGCACAGCATACAGCACCGTCACGCATCGGTCACACCCCGCAGACCACACCACCCCCGGCCTCTTCCGCGAAGTGGACACGGCTGCCGTTCCCGTAGTCCTGCAACCTGATTGAAGAGCGGGCTAGAACTGCACCCGCACACCGCCGTTGATGACGCGGCCGTCCAGGGGCGCCCAGGCGTCGACGGTCCAGCGGCCGTCGGGGGCGCGGTCGGGACGGAGGACGGGGTCCCACCGGTGCTGCCGCACGTCGGTGAGGTTCTCGAGGTTGGCGAAGACCCGGAGGGGGCCGAGCCGGCGCTCGATCAGCACCCCCATCAGGGTGTAGGGCTCGCCGAAGGCGCGGTACGGGTTGGCCTCGAGCCGCTGCCGTCCCGTGAGGTACAGCTCGAAGCCGATGCGCCCGTCCTCGTTCTCGGCCATGGCCACGAGGCCCAGGCCATGCCGCGGGGTCTGGGCGACGTCGGCGGCGACGCCAGCGACCTGCTCGCGCGACCGCACGTAGGTATAGCTGGCGGTGAAGGCGAACGGCGGCCGGCGAAGGGTGCCCAGCAGCTCGGTGCCGAGGTTCGTGACCGGGCGGTCGAGGTTGCTCAGCACGTAGGTCGCGCGGTCGACGTGCACCGGGTCGGCGATGCGCGAGCCGAAGAGGGTGACGGTCCACGCGGCCGGGCCGTGGGTGCGGGTGAGGTCGACAGAGACGCTACGGCCCCGCTCCGCCCGGAGCGGGCCGTCCACCCTGAGGCGGGTCAGGCCCGCCGCCTCCGTCTCCTCCGTGAGCGCCGTCGGCCCGAAGAACCCGGTGCCCGCCGACAGGCGGGTCGACCAGTCGCCCGACCGCAGGAGGGCCGAGACGCGGGGGCTGAGGAACCAGCCGTAGGCGCTGTGGCGGTCGAGCCGGCCGCTCATCGACAGGGCCAGCCACGACCGCACGTCGACGTCGTCCTGCACGAACAGGCCGGGAGTGGTGAAGGCGTGGCCGAACCGCGGGACGTCGTCGGGACGGTAGGCGTCGTGCTCGACCGCGGCCCCCGCCACCCACGTGTGTCGCCCCACCGTCCGCCGCACCGCGATCTCGGCGAATCCGGTGTCGTGGCGGTCGCGCTCGAGGGTCTCCCCGAACCGGTGCTCGTGCCACTGGCGCGCGACGGCGGCGCGCGCGGTCACCACCGAGCGCCCGGCCAGCGTCTGCCACAGCAGGCCGAGATCGTGGCGGCGCGTATCGAGGGCCTCCCGGTACGGCGCTCCCCCGGCGGGTAGCACGCGCCCCGGCCCGGTGCCGCCGCTGCGGCTCTCTCGGGTCGCCCCGGCGGTGAGGAACAGCGACCGGCCCTCGCCGTCGTCCCGGAAGAACCGCGGCCGCACGACGCCGCGGTCGTAGCCGGCCATGTCGGTCCACCCGTCGCCGTCGACGTCCGCCCGGCTCTGCCGGTGGCCGCCGCCGACCAGGGTCATCCCCCACGTCTCGGACAGCGGCGTCGACAGCCACAGCACGCCGTCGGTGGCCCCGCGCGTCGACTGGTTGAGCAGAATCTCGCGCTCGGCCTCGTCGCCGGGCCGCCGCGACAGCAGGTTGACGACGCCGCCCATCGCCCCCGCCCCGTGCAGGGCGGAGGCCACCCCCTTGATGACCTCCACCTGCCCCAGGTCCATAGGCGGGATCTGGAGCAGCCCCAGGCCGCCGGGCTGGCTGCCGTAGAGGGGCAGCCCGTCGGAGAGGACGCGCGTATAGCGGCCCCGCATGCCCTGGATGCGGACGCTCGCGGCCCCGAGCGACGGCGACGTCGTTTGCACCCGCATGCCGCCCATCTCGTTCAGCATCATGACGATGTCGCCGGGCGTCATGAGCATCTTCTCCTCGATCTCCTCCCGGTCGAGGGCCTCGACCCGCATCGGCTGGTCCTCGATGCGGCGCCCGGTGCGGGTGGTGGCGACCACCGTGACCTCCTCCTCGAGGGTCAGCTCCGGCTCGAGCGCAACCCGGACCACGCGCTCCTCGCCGGGGGCCACGGTCACGAGCACGGTGACGGGAACGAACCCCTCCCGCACGACGGTCACCTGCACCGTCCCGGCCGGCGCCGAAGCCAGCGCCATCCCGGCAACGTCGGTCACGTGCGTGGTGCCCGCCACGACCACCGTCGCCCCCGCGACCGCGTCCGTCCCGGCCCGCACCTCGACCCGGACGCGACCCGGCTCCTGGGCGGCGGCGGCCGAAGTGACGGTGGCGAGCAGGGCGGCGAGAATGATGCGGTGCGTCACTGTAGACTCGATTGGGTTGCGGCAGACGGACCGCGAAACCAGCGCCGCGACGCCGGCCGCCGTGCTCTCGATTCGCGCGAGGCGATCGGTCCCAGGGGCCGGAACCCGCGTACCGCGGGACGGCGGACTCGTGCCGGCCGCGATCATCTCATGCTGGATGCGGGGGGCACGCGCCACCGGCGGGCGGTACGCTACGGTCGACATGGCGATCGCCGATCTCGCGCCGATAGATCTGTTGATCCAGCGCGCGGACTGGCCCTGGCGGCACGGTGAAGCCGAGGTTGTCGTCGCGGAGCCGGAGCCGCTGATGCTGATCGCCCGAGCCTGACGACCGACGACGGCGCACCGAACGACACCGACATGACCTTCAGACGCAACGACGCCGTGGGCTGGCATCGCAACGTGCCCGGCGCGCGCTGGTTCAAGGCTGATCTGCACATCCATACGATTGACGACCATCGTGGCGGCAGAGCGAAGATGCCCACCGGCCTTGATGGTGCGGCCGATTCAGCCAGGACGATCGCAGCGTACGCACGGCGATTCCTGCAGAGCGCGGTCGCGGGCGAGGTGCGTGTGTTGGGGGTCACGCCGCACGCGATCCGTACCGGGGGCACCGTCGACACGAGCGCAGTATGGCGAATCGTCGAAGAGTGGAATGACGGATCGGACGACGACGGCGTGCCATTCCGGGAGAAGATCTACGCCGTCTTCCCGGGATTCGAGCCCTCATTGAAGCAGGGCAAGAACGGTCTGCACCTCTTGTTCCTGTTCGATCCCGAAATCGGGCCGGAGCATTTCGTCAGGGCTTTCGATCTCATTATGGGAACCACACCCTCACCGTGGTCCGGCAACCAGCTCCAGCTTTCTTCCAGGAGTGCCGAGGAGGCCTTTCGCGAGCTCCGCGAGTTTCACGCCGAGGCCGCGGGGATCGAGGGTTCCGCCAAGTGGAACTACATCACGCTCGCGCCACACATCAACAACGACAAGGGTCTGCTGGGAGCGCAGAAGGCGCAGGTACTGCAGCGCTTCGAACATGGGGCGGTCGCCGGTCTCGAGCTCGGCGACGATCAACAGCCCGAAGACACCGAGAAGAACCGTCCCTGGTTGAAGGACGCCATGAACCGGCACCGACAGGCGTTCTTCCACGGCAGCGACGCGTACGTGGTGAACGACATCGGAAAGCGCCACACGTGGTTCAAGCTCGCCAGCCCTCGGGTGGAGTCCCTCCGTCAAGCCTTCATCGCCAGCGACTCCCGGATACGCATCGCGTACGAACGACGCGTGGACGGTCGACTCCACGAAATACCGGATCCCCCAGACGTCACCGTCAGCAAGCGGCCGTGGCTGAAGTCGGTGACGGTCACGGGAAGGGCTTCGTTCTTTGGGCATGTCGGTGGCAAGGGCAGCCGCTTCGAGCTCAGCCCCGACCTTACGTGCATCATCGGCGGCAGCATGACCGGCAAGAGCACCCTGCTCGACGGCCTCCGCGTGCACGTCGAGGCACCCTTGCCGCAGGACGAGGGCATCACGGCACAGGTCACGGCGCGCGGGCGTGACAGGTTTCTCGGCGGCTCCCCGGAAATCACGCTCGAGTGTCCCGGGCGAGATCGAACGGCGCCCCCCCACGAGCGCTGGCCAGCGGTGTTCTACGCGCAGAACGAGTTGCAGCGGCTCGCCCAGGATCCGGACGCGGTCCACGACATCCTTGCCCGCCTGGCGGCGACGGAGACGGACGGGATCTTTGCACGACGGGAACGACTGGCCGACCTGGACCGGGAGTTGGCAGCCATCGTCGGACGTCTCACCAAGCTGGATGACGACCTTGCCGAGGCGGATCAGGCAGTCGAGCGCTGCCGACGCGCCGCCACCGAGCTAGCCGCCTTCTCGGATGCCGGCATCTCGGACCTCCACCGGGCGTCGCGGGACTCTCGGAACTGGCAGGACACGGAACGTGCGGGGACCGAGCTGGCCTCCCGACTGGGCAGCGTGCTCCAGTCCGCGGCTTCCCTGGAGACGCCCGACGCGGACGACCTCCCGGAACCCGTGTTGCGCGCCGCCGGCGTTACCGACGGCGCCGAGCCGATTCGCAGTCCCTGGAACCGGATTCGCCTCGGCCTTCAGTCCGTGAAGGACGACTTGTCGGAAATGAATGACTCGATCCGTTCCATCCTCACCGCCTTGCAGAACCACGAGAGAGCCGTCCGCGTGGACGTCGAGCGCAAGCTGGCTGACCGTGGAGTCGAGGGCGCGAGGATCAGGGAGTTTCAGTCGCTGAGCAGCCAAGCCGCCCTCCTGGCGAGCTACGAAGCGAATCTCGCGTCGACACGCGACCGATGCGATCACGCGGAGAGCATGTTCGCAGAACTGCTGGCCGAGCGCGGGCTGCTGATCGAGGAACAACGACGTGCATTCGATCGCGTGATGGCCGTGGTCGAGGCTGACTCTCGGGGACGAATATCGGCTCGCAGGATCGATCATGGCGATCGGGAGCCGCTGGGACGTTTTCTCAGAGGCCTGAATCAGCGGGGCATCACCCGTTGGTGGAACGATCTGGCAGAGAGGAAGAGACCTGCGCCCCACGTTCTGCTGGCCGCATTGGAGAAGGACCGGTTGGCGGATGTCGGCATGAGCGATGCCGTGCAGAAGACCTTTCGCGATACGCTGAGCCGGTCGAAGCGCAGGCAGTTGGCGGCCATCCGTAGCGGCGACCACTACGTGCTCGAGCTCACCGTGGACGACGGCACCCGGCGGCGACTCGATGATCTGTCCGGCGGCCAGCGGGTCAGCGTTCTTCTGTCCCTGTTGCTGAAGACCAACGACGACCGCCCTCTGGTGATCGATCAGCCGGAGGACGAGCTGGACAACCGGTTCCTGTTCGACACGGTGTTGCCGGCGCTGAAGCGACTCAAGGGTCGCCGGCAGATCATCGTCGCCACCCACAACGCGAACATCGTCGTGAACGCCGACGCGGATCAGGTCATTCAGCTCGCGGCCACGGCCAACAGCGGACGGGTCGCCGAAGCCGGGGCTATCGAGGACCCCGCCGTGCGAGACGCGATCGTCTGCACCGTGGACGGCGGCGATGACGCGTTCCGCCTGCGGCGGCTGAAGTACGGATTCTAATCGACGAAGGGGCTCCGACCGTGGAATGGCTGGACGTTCTGCGCCGCATCGAGACGGGCGAGGACCGACATACCGAGTTCAAGCGCGGTCTGGGCGATCTGTCGGCCGTCGGCAAGGCCATGTGCGCCTTTGCGAACACAGAGGGCGGAGTCATCGTTCTGGGGGTCGCCGACGCACGCGAGATCGTAGGCGTGAAAGAGGATGCGGAGAAGGTCGAAGAGCGTCTGACTGCGTTCCTGCACACCGGATGCAGCTCGCCGGTCTCTGCGCGGACCGGACGCCACCGGGATCCACACGGACGCGTGCACTGGGTGGAGGTTCCGCGTCAGCGCGGGTTCGAGCCCCTGCGGTACGACGGCCGCGTCTGGATTCGCCGCGAACGCAGCAGCGTCGAGCCGTCGCCCACCGAGCTGCAGGAGCTCTACAACACCTTCGGCTACATCCTCACCGAGGAGCGGGCGATTCAGAACGCCGCGATGGAGCACATCGACGTCGAGGCGTTTCACGCCTACCTGGAACGCCTCGGGTTCGACACCGACGAGGATCCGCAGCCGGACCCCGAGCACGATCTCCGCAACCGCAGCGTGCTCGTCGATATCGGCGGCGAGGCCCGGGCCACGCTGTACGGGGTCCTCGCGTTCGGAAAAACCCCGCAGCGCTACCCGCAGACCCGGAATTTCCGCATCGAATGCGTCGCCTACGCGGGCGACGACCGCGCCTCCGAGGTCCTGCAGGTCGCCGAGGGAGCGGGGCGCCTCGACGAGCAGGTCGACAGGGCGCTCGGGTGGTTTCTGGGTCTCGGCCGGTTCGAGTCGTACCGGAATCTCGTCCGGGAGGACCGGCATCTGCTGCCCAGGCCGGCGATTCGGGAATCGCTGGTGAACGCCGTGATACACCGCGACTATGCGATCATGGGGTCGACGACCTTTCTCGAGGTGTTCGCCGCCCGGGTCGACGTGACCAGTCCCGGCGCGCTCCCCAACCACATGACGGTGGCCCAGGTGCGGGCCGGCGCCAACCCACGCGCCAGGAACGACTCCATGGGGCACTTCATGGCCGGAATGGGCTTCATGGAAAGGCGCGGCCGAGGCTGGCTGGTCATGCGCCGGGCGATGCGCGCGTTCAACGGCACGGAGCCGGAGTTGGTGCAGGATGAACGCAACCGATTCGTGCGGGTCACGTTTCGCCTCGATGGAGAGGCCGCGCGGTGAACAGTACCGCCTGGCCGCCTGGGCTCCTTCCATACTGGAGCGACTGGCGCCGGATGCGGCCCGGTCTGCGACGGGTGGACTCCGGTTCGGACGGACTTCCACGTTAGGCGTGACTGTTGGAACGCGATCCCGTCGCGGCGGCCGCGCCCAAATGGAATCAGGACAAGCCATGACTCGAAGACGACGCAGCGACATTCCCCTCGTCCGGCGCCCGCCGGCCATCGCGCTGCTCGCGGCCCTCGCGGCCGGCGCATCCTGGTTGGCCATTCCGGAGGCGCAAACGCAGACCCGCGCAACCGCCCCCGAGTACCGCGTCGACCCCTTCTGGCCCAGGCCGCTGCCGACGACGACGGACGCCGACGGCCTCGCGCGCCAGTGGGTGACGGGCATGGTGGGGGCGAGCTGCATCGACTCGCACGACCACGTCATCACCGTCAACCGGGGCTTCCTGCCCGGCGGCCTGCTGCCGCAGGAGGGCTCGCAGTCGGTCCCCTCGCCGCCCGTCATCCTGTACGACACCGACGGCAACGTGGCCGCGAGCTGGGGCGACCCCACCCTCACCCCGGCAGGGGCGGCGGCGGTGCTGCCCCACGGCATCCACGGCTGCGCGACCGACGGGATGGACAACATCTGGATCGCGGGGAACTCGGACGGGGTGGTCCAGAAGTGGACCCACGACGGGTCGGAGATGCTGCTGCAGATCGGCACCAAGGGGCTCTGCGACGGCCCCCCGAGCCTGAACCCCAACTCGCCGCACCCCACCTGCGGCGAGCCCGGCAACAACAGCAGCCGCACCCTGCTGAACGCGCCGGCCGACATCGCCGTCGACCCGAACCCGGACCCGGTGACCGGCGAGCCCGGCTCGGTGTACATCGCCGACGGCTACGGCAACCACCGCATCGTGGTCTTCGACCGCGACGGCAACTACCTGCGGCAGTGGGGCTCGGCCGGCAGCGGCGACGGGCAGTTCGTCGAAGGGGGCGGGGGGCACCCCCATTGCGTGGTGCTCGGAAACGACGGGCTCGTCTACGCCTGCGACCGCGGCCAGAACCGCATCCAGGTATTCGACCGCGAGGGCAGCCTGCAGCGCATCATCCGCATCGACCCCGCCGCGTACGGCGAGGCGACCCTGCGGGCCACCGACCTCGAGCTCTCCCGCGACCCCGAGCAGCGGCACATGTTCGTCGTCGACCTCGGCAGCAACCGCATCTGGATTCTCGAGCGCGAGAGCGGCGACATCGTCGGCAGCATCGGCGGGTCGGGGCACATGGCCGGCGAGTTCACCTTTCCCCACACCGTCGTGACCGACTCCGACGGCAACCTCTACGCGGCCGAGACCATCGGCGGGCGCCGGAACCAGAAGTTCGCCCTCGTGAGCGACTGACCGGCGCCGGTCGCACCGCCCTCGGGCGTGCGACCGCCTACAATGGCCGCGGCAACATGAAGACGATATCCATCACCATGGACGAGCCCTTGCTCGACGATCTGCACCGGGCGGCAAGGACGACCAACCAGACACGCTCGGCGCTGTTCCGCTTGGCATTGCGGGAGTGGCTGGACCGCGAGCAGCGACGGCAGCGGGGCGCCGAGGACCGGGCCGGCTACGTAACCCATCCGGTTTGCCCGGGCGAATTCGAGGGCCTCATCGCGGCCCAGGCGATCGAGATGCCGGCACCGCCAGCGACGCTCGAACGCGGGGATGACTCGTGAGAGCGCGTGGAGGATGCTTGCCCTTCCGGACGGCGTACGGCCGCGTTGTCCGGCCCATCGCGTTGCGATAGGATGGCCTCGTCCGTGTCTGTCACGGGGGACTCCGGAGTGCTCTTCGAGCGCCGGAAGACGTCTGGCAGGCATGGACGCTCTTGCCCAAGAGGCCGCGCCGAGGACCCCGTTGCTCGTGCCACGGAATCTCCCCGATCGACGGTCACCCGTCATGAGCACCCGCTACGAAGATCTCGTCGCCAAGCTGGACGGGACGGACTTCTATACCCACGTCCTGGCCTTGGCGCGCAGCGGCGTCGACGCGCTCCCCGCCGTCCACGCGGCGATGAGCCATTCCGACTGGCGCATCCGCCGGGGCTGCGCGGCCGTGCTCGGCTACACCCACGACGCCGAGTCGCTGCGTCGACTCGCGCTCTTGACTCGCGACCCCAAGAAGAAGGTGCGCAAGATGGCAGTCCTCTCGCTCGGCCTCGGCCGGATGCTGCGCAGGGACGACCGGGACCCCATCGACCCCGTGCCCCATCTCGCCCACAGCGCCCTGCACGACCCGTCGGTGCGGGTCCGCCGCGTGGCCGTCCTCACCCTCCTCCTCCAGCCCCCGGCGCGCCGCATCGCGAGGCTCCTGCGGAAGGTCGTCGCGACCGAGCAGGACGAGAAGGCGCTTCGCGTTGCGGGATGGGGGCTCCGGCAGCAGGAGAAGCGCGCGTAGGCGCTTGGCCGGCAGGACGTGCCAGCGAACCCCCAGCGCGACCGCAGGGTAGCGGCGCGACCCGCAACGGCACCGCAACCCGCGGGGCCGCCCAGGCTTGCGCAAGAGTTGGCGCCAGCGAGACGAGGGCGGCATCAACTCCTTCGTGCGGTGCCTCAACGAGAACCGGGACTCCCAAGGCGACCGAAGGTCACCCAGCCTCCGATGCTCCCTTGACGTTCTACCTGAGCCGCGCTACTCTAGTAGCCGTTCTACCCAGAGTGCTCGCAGCCGGGCATCTCGCGCATCGGCCCGGCGCCATGGAAGGGAGGCCGACCCCATGCAGGTGCGAGACTGGTTCCGCCGCGTCTGGCCCTATCTCGGCCGCCGTCAGGCCGACGCGGACCTCCGGGAGGAGCTGCGGCTCCATGTCGAGCTGGAACGGGAGCGGCTGCGCGACACAGGGGTTCCCGACGACGAGGCGGCCCGGGCCGCACAGCGGCGGCTGGGCAATGCGACCCTGATTCGCGAGCGCACGCGCGACGTCTGGGGCTGGCGCTGGCTCGACGACCTCGGGCGGGACGTGCGGCACGCCCTGCGCGGGCTGCGCCGCAACGCCGGCTTCACCGCCACGGTGGTTTGCGTCCTCGCGGCCGGCATCGGCGCCAACAGCGCGATGTTCGGCATCGTCCACGGCATGCTCATCCGGCCCCTGCCGTATCCCGACGCCAGCGCCATCGTGCGGGTCGGCGAACCACAATTGGGCGTACAGCTGACCAGCATCACCCTCCCACGGCTCCAGGCGGAGGCCGAGTCGTTCGAGCAGATCGCCGCCTATCGGACGCGTGCCTTCGACTGGGAAGGTCCCGAAGGCAGGACCGCCCTGAGCGGCGCGTGGGTCTCGCCGTCGCTGTTCCCCTTGCTGCGGGCGAGGCCGCGGCTCGGCCGGCTCTTCACCGAGGAGGACGCCCTCGCCGGGGCCGAGCGGGTCGCGCTACTCAGCCACGGCGCCTGGACCCGCCGCTTCGGGTCCAGTCCCGACATCGTCGGGATGGTCCTGACCCTCGGCGACACGCCGCACGCCGTGGTCGGCGTGCTCGCCGAGGGCTTCTACTTCCCGACCCCGGACGCGGAGGTCTGGACGCCCTGGGTGATGCCGTCCGCCGCGCCGACGGGGCCGGGGGGGCGCCCGGCGGCCGTGCAGTTCTTCGACGCGCTCGGGCGGCTTCGGCCCGGCGTCTCGCCGGAGCAGGCGGCCACCGAGGTCCGCACCATTCTGCAACGCATCGACAACGACTTCATGCGGCGCCTGCGCAGGAGCGACGGCGACGCCCCGGGGGATTCCCCGCAGGTCGACGCCCGCGTCATTCCCTTGCAGGAAGACATGGTCGGCGGGTACCGTCCCGCGCTCCTGGCCCTGACCGCGGCGGTGGCGCTGGTGCTGCTCATCGCCTCAAGCAACGTCGCGGGGCTCTTGCTCGCCCGCGGGGTGACGCGTCGGCGCGAGCTGGCCCTCCGCGCCGCCCTCGGCGCGGGGCGGGGCCGGGTCGTGCGCCAACTCCTGACCGAGAGCGTGGTGCTGGGCGTGAGCGGAGGGCTGGTCGGGCTGGCCGCGGCGACCGGCCTGCTGCGCGCGGCGCCGGCCCTGGTCCCCGGCTACGTCGCACGGCTGCACGAGGTGGGGGTCGACGGCGTGGTCCTCGCGTTCACCTTCGGGTTGTCGGTCCTCGTGGGGCTGGCGTTCGGCGCCGCGCCGGCGTTCCAGTGGTCGGGGACCGCTCTCGTGGGCACACTGAACGAGGGGAGCCCGCGGGCCACCGGCGGCTTCCGGCTGCTGCGCTCGAGCCACACGCGGGCGGCGCTGGCGGTGGGCCAGACGGCCCTCGCGATCGTGCTGCTGGTCGGGGCGGGGCTGCTGCTGCGCACCTTCGTGGGTCTCGTCACGATCGACCGGGGCTACGACCCGGCCAACGTCATCACCGCCCGCACCCGCAATCCCGATCCCGGGACGCCGGGTCGACCCTTCTCCGAGGCGCTGCTCGCGGAAATGAAGGGGATGGCCCGCCGCCCCGGCGTGGCCGCGGTCGGCCTGTCGTCGGGCCTGCCGCTCGCGTACGGCGTCTTCGGCGCCGAGATGCGCGCCGCCGGCCGGCCGGCGCCGAGCGGCCCGACGTTCCTTCAGGTCGTCAGCCCGGGCTACTTCGACGTGATGCGGCTGCGCCTCCGGAGCGGACGCCTGTTCACCGACCTCGACCGGCCGCGCACCCCGCAGGTCGTCGTGGTCAACGAGACCTTCGCCCGCGAGGTCTTCGACGGCGCCCCGGCCGTCGGGCAGCAGGTGCTGTTCGGCGGGGAGCCGCTCGAGGTGATCGGCGTGGTCGCGGACATCCTGTACTCGGGCCTGGCACAATCCGGGTCACCGGCAGAGGCGTACTTGTCGGTACCCCAGCCGCGATTCTCCTTCAGGCCGTTCATCTCCGCCCGGACCACCGGCGATCCGTCCGAGGCGGTCCCCTGGCTCCGCGAGGCGGCGGCCGCCGCCCACCCACGCGCGTCGCTCGAGGACGTGATGACCATGGACGCGCGCCTCTTCGCGACCTTCGCGCAACCGCGCTTCTACGCCGTCGTCGCCGGCTCCTTCGCGGCCCTCGCCCTCTTCCTCGCCGCCTCCGGCCTCTACGGGCTGCTCAGCTACACGGTCGCCCAGCGCCGGCGCGAAATCGGCGTCCGGATGGCCCTGGGGGCGCAGCACCGCAACATCGTCGCCATGGTGGTTCGACAAGGCGCCGCCCTCATCACCGCCGGCGCTGTCACCGGCCTCCTCGCCGGCGCCGCCGCGAGCCGCATTCTCGAGAGCTTCCTCTTCGGGGTCACGACCCACGACCGTCTGACTTTCGCTGGGGCGCCGCTCGTGCTGACCTTCGTCGCCCTCGTCGCCTGCTGGCTGCCCGCCCGCCGGGCGGCGCGGGTCGATCCGATGGAGACCCTCCGCGCCGAATAGCCGTCGCCCGTCGTGACGGCGGCCGCGTTCGGACCCCGCAGCCGCCGGAGACGGCCGCGGCCTGACGACATCGGAAGCGGGTCGCAGGGGTGAGGCGTCCGACGGGGCACGGCTTGCGTCCAGTCATACACCAATCGCCTCATGGTCCGACTTCGATGCCACTGTTGCTCCAAACCGCTGCCGGCCCTCCCACGCGAGACGGCGGGGAGTCGGAGTCGGAGTCGTAGCGGCTACCACCACCACGAGATGCCGACGGCGAGACGCACCGACGACGCGTCGAGGTCGAGCAGGGCGGCCGGCCGGCCGCGCGTCCCGTGCGCCGGGAGGTCGCCCACGGGAACGTCCTCGAACGTACCCCGACCCCACTTGACGCTCACATCGAGGGCCCGCGCCTCGGACAGGTAGAGGAGGAGTCCGCCGCCGACGCCGAGGGTCGGCGTGCTCGTGAAGTCGGCAGCCCGTTCGTCCTTCTCCATCACGTCGGTCACCGGCCAGAACGTCAGGGCGAGATCGCCGTAGGGGACCCACCGGCGGCGGCCCTGGGCGAGGTGCAGCCTCACACCGAGGTCGACGTAGGCGAACGTCACCTTGTCGAACGCCTCGAGCCCGCGGCTGTCGATGGTTGCGTAGGCCACGCCCACGTACGGGGCGACCACGGGGTTGAGGCCATGGCCGATCCGGGCGCCCACGAGCGCCGCCCCGTCGGCCGGGTCGCTTCCGAAGGAGACGAACGCCGCTCCCGAATGAACGCCAGCCACCCACCCCTGCGTCCTGGCCGGCTGGGCGCCGCCCTCGACGACGCAGGCGAGGCAGAACAGGACCGGCAACAGGATGCGACCGGGTCGAGAGCGGGTCGACAGCAACATGCTCACCTTCCTTCTGCCGGCCGTCGCGGCCGTCTCACGGGCAGAGACCTGACAACGACGGCATCGGCCCGAGTCCGGCGTCGAGCAGCGCCTGGGGGATCGTTGGCAGCGACATCCGGCTCGAGCAGGCTCTCGCCGATCGTTGCCAGTGACTGAACGGTGCATGGACGATGCCAACCGGCGGATGTGCCTGCGGGTGCCCAGCCGGCGGATGTGCCTGCGGGTGCCCCGCCTGCAGTGTCGGGGCCGACGCGGAAGACGGTCCTGATCGAAGCCGAGTACGAGGCTTCGGAGCCTCGTCTGATGGCGAGGTGGTCTGCGCAGCCGGTACGACGCCACCGTGGCGCAAGGGGGCTCGCTGTTGCCTACGCCGTACTCGCTGGCGGAACGGAGCATTTCATGTCACCCCCATGTGCACCACATGTGCGGTGTGCGGTTCGCTGGCGCGCCGACCGACGCGCACTGGTGTCCTGCCCGACAATTGGGTTGGCGTTACTGCGGCCTCCGCGACCCCGACCCACGCCTGTTCGCAGGGCGAGGTGGGCAAGTGCGGGGGTCAGCGTCGCGTCGCTCGCGGACATGGAGCGGCTCTTCGATGGCATCGACCTCGGGCGCCGTCACCACCTCGATGACCATCAACTCGCCGGCCCCTACTGCGCGGCCAAGGACCGCGCAACGTGTCGACATTCGCGCTCGGCGTCGAGATCGGCCGCTGTCGCGCCAGTTCAGATGTTGGGCGCAAGCCGCATGGGATAAACGCATTTGTCAGGCCCCACACCAGGTCACGACCCCGGCCCCGGGTTCCCTCTGCCGTGGACCCTGTGACCACGGTCGACGCTGTGGCGAACCCGGCGACACGCGGCCTCGCCGGCGACCCCGCCGTCCGCACGTACACCTCCTCGCAGCAGTCGCGCTCGTGGTGGAAGGCGACACGCGGCCTCGCCGGCGACCCCGCCGTCCCCACGCACACCTCCTCGCAGCAGTCGCGCTCGTGGTGGAGGGCGACACGCGCCTCGCCGCCGACCCCGCCGTCCGCCAACCCCCGGCCACACAGCCGTGGGCGGCGGCGGTTTGGGACCGCCGGACCGTTGGCATCCCCGTTGCAAGCCTCTCATCGGCCGGGAGCGCCCCGGATCGTCCGGCAGGCGTGCTTCCACCGGCAAAGGAGGAGCAGGATGCAGATTGGCCACATCGTTCGGCGCGGCGCCGCCCTGATGGCGGTGACAGGGGCCTTGGGCGGATCCGCGGCCGGCGACCAGTCGTTACCGGCCGACGGACGGGAGGGGGCCGGGGGCGGATCCGCGGCCGGCGAGCAGTCGTCACCGGCCGACGGACAGGAGCCGGCGGGCGTGCCGGGAATGCTGGCCCCCGAAGCGTTGTCCGCGCAGTCGTCACCGGCCGGCGGACAGGAGCCGACGGGCGTGCGATCGACGCGTCCCAGTCGCGCCCCGGTCGAAGCGCGGGGCGGCCGCCCGGCGCGAAGCTCGCAGAGCGATCAACCACGACCGGCGACGTACTTCGACAGCGGGGGCCTCCATCTCGCCCTCGGCGCCGCGTCGTTCTGGCAGCAGCCGACGGCCCAGCCGGAGGCGGCGACGTTCCTGTCCGCGGGGCTGCACCTCGGTCGTTCCGTGGCTGTCGTCGCCGAGATGGGGAGGGGATGGTGGGCGGACGGCCGCCTCGAGACGCCGGGCCGAGCCGGGCCGGCGGCGGCGTGTTCCGAGATCCAGGCGGGGTTCCACACCTTCATGGGCGGGGTGCAGTACCGGCTGCCCCGCGCCCGGCGCAGCACGCGGTTCGTCCGGGTCCTCGCCGGCCGCGCGTCGTTCGCCGGCACCGCGAGTGAGCTCCACGACGGCGTGTACACGGGCTGCCTCGACGCCTTCTCCTCGGGATGGGCCCTGGCCGCCGGCGCGGGCGTGGACTTCCACCTCAGCGATCGACTCGCGCTCCGCGTCGCGGCCGACTACCGGCGGGTCGCCATCCCGTCGCTCGAGGGGACGGAGCGGGTGTTCATGAGGGACGACGCCGATCGTCATCTCGGCATGATGCGCGTTGCGGTCGGTTTCGCCCTCGGCATCTGAGTGGTTGACGCACGACGATTTATCGAATAGACGTAGTACGTGAAAACCATCGCTTCACGGACGTTGGCGGCGAGCCCCGGGCAGGTGTGGGCCGCGCTGGAACGGGAGGGCGCCCTGGTGGTCACCAAGGACGGAGTCCCGCGAAGCATCATGGTGCCGACCAGCGACGCCACGTTCATCGAGGACGTGCAGGAGATCGTGTTCGCTCGCGCCCGCAAGGCGGTCCGCGAGATTCGGATGCGCGCCGCCGAGACCGGCGCCACCGACTTGACGCAAGCCGACATCGAGCGGGAGATCAAGGCGGCGAGGCAGGCGCGCAAGCAGAGAGTCCGGCGTGGATGATCCGCCCGTCTGGGTAGTGGACACCAACGTCCTGGTTTCCGGCTTTCTGTCGCCCTTCGGGCCGCCGGGGCGGCTCCTCGACATGCTGCTGGCGCGAGGGCTGAGGCTGGCGGCCGACGACCGGATCGAGGCGGAGTACCGCGACGTGCTGGCCCGTCCGAAGTTCGGTATCGAGCGGGTCCGGCGCGACGCATTCCTGGCCATCCTCCAGTTCCAGGAGCACGTCGTCGCGCTACCCTGGACGCACGGCTTGCCCCCCGACGAGGACGACGTCATGTTCCTCGAGGTCGCCGTCCGTACCTCCGCACGCACCCTCGTCACCGGAAACGTCAGACACTATCCGCCCCGATGTCGTGGCCCCGTGGCGGTGTGGTCACCGCGAACCGCGTGGGAGCACCTCGTCCGCCTGCGGCCCGCATAGGTGGGAGGAGACGCGGCGGGCTCCGGTCAGGGCGCCTTCGGGATCAGTTCGTGCGGGACCGTCGCGTGGCGGATGCGGCGGCGGTTCCACGTGTAGGTGATCTGCAGGTCCCCGTCCGCGTCCTCGATCATCGCCGGGTACGAGAGCTCGCCGCGCTCGGCCTCGGCGAGCTCTTCGACGACGAGGAAGTCGCGCCAGGTCGCCCCGTCGTCGAACGACACGGCGAGCGAGAGGGGCGTGCGCCGGGTGGTCGACGGGTTGTAGATCAGCACCGACCGCCCGTCGTCGAGCCGTAGCGCGTCGATGCCGGCGCCGGGATGATCGAGGTCGGTGAGCCGCAGCGGCTCCCAGGTCCGGCCGCCGTCCCGGGAGAGCGACGTCGCGATCTTCCCCATGCGGTTCGTCCGGAAGAACGCGCGGACCACCCCGGGCGCGACCTCGAGCAGAGTCGGCTGGATGGTCCCGCGGCGGTCGCGCTCGGGGTCGCCGAACAGGATCGGGCCGTGCTTGCTCCACGACTCGCCGTCGTCGCGGCTGATCTCCATCCACGACGACCACGTCCGGTAGCTCTCGAGCGACGTGCCGGCCAGGATGTCGCCGTTGGCGAGCCGGATCGGCTTGGCCCGCACCGGCCCCAACATGCCGGCCGGCAGCCACACCGGGTCGGACCACTCCTCGCCGGACGTGGTCGAGGTCATGTATGCCCCGCTCCACGACCGGGGGCTAGGGCCGACCTTGAAGTAGAGGTGGATGGCGTCGCCCGCGCCGCGGAAGAGCACGGGGTTCCACGCCGGCTGGTCCGGCTCCTTGTAGAGCTGCCGCGGGGGCGACCACTCGCCGCCCTTCGGCTTGCGCGAGGACCACACGCCGACGTCGGGGCGACCCTCGCCAGCGCCACCGAACCAGGCCGCGACGAGCGATCCGTCGGGCGCCTCGACGATGGTCGAGGCGTGGGCGCGGGGAAAGGGCGCCTCGTCCCAGATGAAGCGCAACGTGTGCTGGGGGGGCTGCGCGCTCGCGACCGTCGCGAGGACGAGGCCGGAGAGCACCAGGGTTGCCCGCGTCCGCATGATCTCACCCGTCCTTTCCTTACCCATGCCACCCCGGACGATTGTTCAGGCGCTCTCACCGCAGGGACGAGCCCGACTGTAGTCAGCCGTCTCTCGAGAGTGCCGGCAGCCGAGTCGTCCGTTCTCACCCGGTGAAATCATAGTGGAAGCGGCGCGCGGGCCGACGAACCGGATTGGGACCGGCGGCGTCTTGCCTGATGAGACGGGAATGGAGACGACCGCCGCGACCTTGACGGACGGCACCGAGGTGGAGCGAGACGAGCTGGCGCGCGAGTTCGAGACCCGGCTCGTCGAGTCGTCGACCCTCGCGTTCCGGGTGGCGTACAGCGTCCTCCGGCAGCGCGAGGACGCCGAGGACGTCGCCCAAGAGGCGTTCGCGAGGGCCTACCGCCGCTTCCGGCAGCTCCGCGACCGCACCCGGTTCCGGGCGTGGCTCGTGCGCATGACGTGGCGGCTGGCCCTCGACCGGCAGCGCGGCGAGCGGCGCCGTGCGAGCCGCGACACGGCCTGGGTGGAGAACACCCCGGCCGCCGCGCCGGCTCCGCCGGGGCCGGTCGAGCGACTCCGGGCGCAGGAGCTGTGGCGCGCCATCGACGCCCTTCCCCCGAAGCTGCGGATGGTCGTGGTGCTGGCCAACATCGAGGGGCACGGGATGAACGAGGTCGCCGCGCTGCTTGGCGTCCCCGCCGGGACCGTCAAGTCGCGCCTCTTCGAGGCACGGCGCCGTCTGAAGGAGATGCTGGCGTGACCGACGAACGACATGGCACTCCGCCGACCCTGCACGGGAGCGATGGACCGCTCGACCGGGAGATCCGCCGCCTCCTCACCGTCGACCCGTCGCCGGAGTTTCGGGCGCGGGTGCGGGCGCGGGTGGCGGCCGAACCGGCCCCCGGCGCGTGGCGGGCCGGTCGGCTGTGGATGGGGTTCGGGGCCGCGGCGGCGACAGCGGCTCTGGTGCTCGTGATCGCGGTGTCTCGACCGGAGCCCCCGGCGAATACGGGCGCCGAGCCGGCCGGCGTGGTCGCCGGGACCGGCAACGTCACGCCGCCGTCGTCCGAAACCGCGGCACCACGGGCGGACGACACCGCCGCCGATCGTTCGCCCTCGGCGATCACCGAGGCCACCGCGGCGCCGGGGCCGGTGTTCTCCGGCGCACCGACGGAGCGCCGCGTCGCCGCCGACCCGCCTCGGGCGACGGCAGCACCCCCTGGTCCGCCGCGGTTCACGCGCGTCGTGTTCTCCGAAAGCGAGCAGGGAGCGCTCCGACAGCTCCTCGCCCAGGCGCGCAACTGGCCGGTGGTCGTGCCGGTGACGGCGGAAGCGCACCTGCCCGTCGCCGCCGGCGAGCCTTCGGCCGAGCTCGACATTCCCCCAGTCGCCCTCGAGATGCCGGCCGGCCTCGAGATTCCCCCTATCGCCATCGAGCCGTTGAACCTGGCTCTTCTCGACACGGGAGCAGTCGAATGACAAGAAGAATCACGCTTGCCGCCGCCCTGGCCGCAATCCTGGCTTCGGGAACGACCGTGCTTGCCCAGCCGTCCCCGCAGCAACAGTCCGCGCAGCAGCAGCCCGTAGCGCCCCCGCTGCCGCCACCGCCGCCACCGCCCCCCGGAACACCACCCCCGCCGCCCCCGCCGCCCCCGCCGCCGGGAACGCCGTCCTCGGTGGAGGGCGTCGACCTGAGCGTCGAGGTGACGATCTCGCGGTATCAGGAAGACGAGTTGGTCAGCAGTCTGCCGTACGTGCTGGCGGTAACGTCGTCCACGGACGACAGATCCTTTGGCCCGAGCCGGTCCCCGAGCAGCCTGCGCATGGGCGCGGAGGTTCCGGTGCTGACCATGTTGCAGCCGGCGAGCCCAGACGGCGTGCCGGTACCGGGCGTGCACGGCGGACCGTTCACCTATCGGCCGGTGGGCACGCAGATCGACTGCTTTGCGTCAGGTGTGGGCGACGACCGCTACAGGGTCACAGTGATCATCGAGGAGTCGTCGGTCTACGGGGCAGACGCGACGGCGATGGAGACGATCAGGGCGCCCGGCGTGCCGGTATTTCGCTCGTTCGAGTCGAGCAACACGCTGGTGCTGCGGGACGGACAGTCGCGCCAGTACACCGCGGCGGCGGACCGCGTCACCGGCGAGAGCATCCGGGTGGACGTGGCGTTGACGGTACTGGACTGAACCGTTGGGACACCGTGTGTTTGCACCGAAACCGCCCGGTGTGTCAGCGCGGACAGGGCGCCGGGCGTCAGCGCGGGCGGGGCGCCGGGCGTCAGCGCGGGCGGGGCGCCGGGGCGTCAGCGCGGGCAGGGCGCCGGGGCGTTAGCGCGGGCAGGGCGCCGGGGCGTCAGCGCGGGCGGGGCGCCGGGGCGTCAGCGCGGGCCGGGCGCGGGCGCGAAGACGCGACGAGTCGGCACTCGGCGACAGCCGCCACGGGCTTGCGCCGAGCCACCGTCGACGCAACGGATGGGGGGCAGCCCACCTGATGGGCCGCCCCCCCGGCAGGTTCGACCCCGGCTACTTCAGCGCCGAGAAATCGCTGGCGCTCATCCAGAAGACCTCGATCCCCTCGAGCGGGGCCGGGTACTTCCCGATCAGCTCGTCCCAGTCCGGGTCCTCGCGGAACGCGGCCCACACCTCGTCCCGGTGCGCGCGGTCACGATAGGCGAGCATCCAGACCAGCGTGTTCGGGTTGTCGAGCCTCTGCCACACCGCCACCACTTCGGCGCCGTGCTTCTCGAAGATGGCGACCTCGCCGTCGCGGAACCGCTGGTGCAGCTCGTCGATGCCACCGCTGCCGTCCTCGGCCTGCGGCTGGGCGGTGTACATGCGGACCTCGAAGCAGCGCGAGTCGGCCGCCACGTTGTTCGACAGATCGGCCGACAGGCCGCCCTTCGGACCGCACGCATCCGGCGGCCCCTGGGCGGCGGCCAGGCCACTGACACCGAAACCGATGACGACGGCGAGCACAACTGTTCGAATCACTGTTCTCCTCCTGGTTTGTTCCGCCAAGTGTCTCTCGTCGCGCAGGCGCGACGGGCTCACGGTACACCGTCCGTTCCCGTTTCGTCCACCGCCACGAAGCGGGCGATGTCGTCCGATGCCGGCAGAGCGCCGGAATCCGCCCGTCGCACCGGCACGCACCGACCGGGCCCGCGGTAATCCTGTCCGCCACCGCACCCCAACCTCGAGGCCCGCCGCCGCGGATGACCGGCCCGACGGACCGGCGTTCCAGGGCAGCCGACTCTGTGGCATACTGAATCGATGATGGCCGAACATCGGACCATCCGGACTTGGCGGCGGCGCGCGGCCTGGGCCGCGGCGGCCGCCACGGCGCTTGCCGTCGCCATCCTGGCCCCCGCCCACGCCCAGTCGCAGCGCGGCACGATCGCCGGGCAGGTGGTCGACACCGACGGAGCCCCGCTGCCCGGAGTCATCGCGGTGGCGATCAATCCCGAGGCGACCCCAACGGAGCCGCCCCGGTTCGCGGTGACCGACCGGCAGGGCCGCTACCGCATCCGGGGCCTGCAGGCCGGAACCTGGTCGGTGACCTTCTCGCTGCCCGGATTCGGCAGCGCCGTGCGCAACGATGTCGAAGTGCAAGGCTCGTCCACCCGGGTGGTGGACTCCGAGCTGGCGCCGGGCGTGGACGCCGACGTTCCGATCACCATCGGTCCGCCGCGGGGGACCATCCGCGCGCCGGGCGGCTCGGTTGCCCTCGAGTGCGCGTACAGGCCCTCCGGCGTCGTCGGCGACTGCCGCCGCGTTATCGTCGTGCCGCGGGTCTACCCATAGGCGCCGGCGCGAACGCAGGGCCACGCTGGCGGCAGCAGCACTCGCGCGGCTCAGGCCGGAACCATCGCCGCAGGGGTTTCGCGTCAGCGCGACTCCCATCGGGACAGCAAGGTCGCGTTGCGGCTGCCGATTGCCGCCCGACCAACCCGTGCCACCGAGTGCGCGCCTCGTTGCTGGAGGCCGAGCCGCTTCTGCGTCGCAGGCTCCTGAGCCCACCAATCGTCGCCCTGCTCCGCTTGGGCGCCCAACCAACCCTCCAGGAAGCCGGGCCGCTTCTGTTTCGCAGACTCTTAGGACGCTGACGGGAATTACTTTGCCACGTCCCGATCGCGTCGCCCCGCAGAAAACGGGTTGCCGCTGGACGCAGTTGGCAACTGTATATCGATCACCGTCCTTAGCGCTTGCCGACCTGCCGCTCGTACTCCGGCTCGAGGAGGTCGGCGGTGTGGAGGTCGAAGGCCCCCGCGGTCCGGTCGTAGGCGCCGCGGAACTCGGCGTGGCAGCGGTAGCAGACGGTGAGGTCGCTCAGCCGGCTGTAGATCGCGAGGTCGATCAAGGTGGCGGCGGCCAGGATGCCGTAGGCGACGAGGTCGAGGCCGAAGTAGTAGAAGCCGGCGCTGATCAGCGCCCCGATGACCACGATGGTCACCCCGAGCTTGGGATCGAAGTCCTTCCGCAGGTAGAAATCGCCCTCCTGGCAGACCGGACACCGGTCGACCTCGCGGTCGGCGCGGACCGCGTCGGAGAACGACAGCAGGAAGGCCTGGCCGCACCGGCCGCAGTCGATCTGCGCCGACGCCTCGTCGGGGCGCAACGGCAGCGCGCTGTCGCACTGGTGGCAGCGAACGGTGACTTCCATGATGACTCACACGGGGTCGATGAGCAGACGGTCGTCGACGACCCAAACGTGGCAACGAACGGTCACTTCCGTCATGGCTCAGACCGGCACCGACGTCGCGACGAGCAGATACTTGGCCAACACCTCGCCGACGATGACGGTGAAGAAGTCGACGTAGAGGATGCCGGTGGCCGACTGGGTGGACCGGATCTTGGCGGTCTCCCACGTCAGGTACGCCAGCACCACCGGCCCCAGCAGGCCGAAGAGCACCCGCTGCCAGAAGAACACCCCGTCGATAGAGAGGATGTAGCGATCGAAGGGAACCCCCGGCAGCTCGGCCACCGCGATCCCCCACCACACCGCGGCGGCCACGACGAGGATGCGCAACGCCGTCGAGCCGATGTGGAACCGCACCACCGACTGCAGCAGCGACACGTCCATCGACGGCAGCACCAGATACCAGTGACCCAGGATCATCGCCGTCGACGTGCCTCCCAGGAGGGCGGCCGAGGTCACGAAGCTCGCGGCCGTCAGGGCCGCCGGCAGGCCTCCGCCGCCGGCCGCGGCGAGCCCCTGCGCCACGAGGGCGGCGCCGCCCGAGAGCACCGCCGTCCACACCCATAACGGCCGCAACCGCGCCAGCACGCGGCCGATGGTCGCCCAGTAGACGAGCACGGCGCCCGTCGCGATCAGGAGCAACGCGAAGGCCACGCCCTGGGCATCGGCGCCCAATCGCACCGCTTCCGGCCGCATGGCGAGGGCCACGAGCAGCAGCACCGCGGCGAAGCCGGCGTTGAACCGGAAGAACTTGACGCCGGCCTCCCTGCCCACCAGGACCAAGGTGAAGACGATGCCGACGCCGAGGTGGGCGAGGAACAGGAACAGGACGAAGGACAGGGTCATCGTGTGGCGCCGCGCACGGCGGCAGAACCGAAGCCGAAAGCCGGCCGCGCTCCACCGGCGCGGAGGCTGGGGGCAGCATCGCCGTTGCGGCCTCGCTGCCCGCCCAGGCAATCCTACAGGAAGCAGCGCCTCCGGCGGGAGGCGGCCGCTGCGTGTCGGGTGGCGGCGCCGCTCCCGGCGCGGCTGTCAGCCCAGCCGGCGGTTGACCTCGGCCCAGCTCACGACGTTCCACCACGCCGCGATGTAGTCGGGGCGCCGGTTCTGGTAGTTCAGGTAGTAGGCGTGCTCCCACACGTCGAGCCCGAGCACGGGCACCCGGCCGCTCATCAGCGGGGTGTCCTGGTTCGGCGTGCTCTCGATGGCGACGCTGCCGCCGTCCTTGACGAGCCACGCCCAGCCGCTGCCGAAGCGGCCCACCGCCGCCGCCGCGAACTTCTCCTTGAAGGCGTCGAAGCTGCCGAAGGCGCCGGCGATGGCGTCGGCGGCGGCGCCGGTGGGGGGGCCGCCCGCGTTGGGGGCCATGACCTGCCAGAACAGGGTGTGGTTGGCGTGCCCGCCGCCGTTGTTGCGCACCGCGGTGCGGATGCCCTCGGGCACCGCGTCGAGATCGCCGACGAGCTCCTCCACGCTCCGGCCCTGGAGGTCGGGATGGCCCTCGAGGGCGCCGTTCAGCTTGGCGACGTAGGTCGCGTGGTGCTTGCCATGGTGAATGCGCATCGTCTGCTGGTCGATGTGCGGGGCGAGAGCGTCGAAACCATAGGGCAAACCGGGAAGCTCGTGCGCCATGCGGAATTCTCTCCTTCGTGTGTCCCTGGGGTTGAGAGGTGCGGTCGTTTCGGGATTCGAGCCGTTCGAGCGCGCACCGCCCGATGCCGCGCGGCCGCTCGTGCGGGGCCGGGTGGCCGGCGTTCCACGCAAGCGCGTGCCGCACGGACGCCGGCGGAACTACCTCGCCGTGTGTGTCGGGAGCGCAGGGCCGCGGAAACGGCCCGCGCCTGAAGTGCAGTTGGCAACTCCGTGTCGATCGCTGTTGTGCCCGGTCCGGCCCCCCCGGCGGCGCGGGTTCACGCCGAGACGACGTTGTAGAGCGTGTCGCGCTCGACGGGGTCGCGGCCCGCGACCCGGATGAGCCGGCTGATGTCGTCGGTGGTCATCGCTTCCGGCGTCCGCGCGCCGGCCATGTGGTAGATCTGCTCCTCCTGGACCGTCCCGTCGAGGTCGTCGACCCCGAACCACAGGGCCGTCTGCGCGGTCTCGACCCCGGTCGCGATCCAGAACGCCTTGATGTGGGGCACGTTGTCGAGCACGAGACGCGCCACCGCGTGCACCCGCAGCGTGTCGGCCGCGGTCGGGGCCGGCAGCTTCCGCATCTGGTTGTTGTCGGGGTGGAACGCCAGCGGGATGAACGCCTGGAACCCGCCCGTCTCGTCCTGCAGGGCGCGGGCCCGCAGCATGTGGTCGACCCGCTCGTCGTCGGTCTCGATGTGCCCGTAGAGCATGGTCACGTTCGAGCGCATGCCCAGCCGGTGCGCGGTGCGGTGGATGTCCAGATAGCGCTCGGTGCCGCACTTGTCGTGGCAGATCTTGCGGCGGACGCGCTCGGCGAACACCTCGGCCCCGCCCCCCGGCAGCGAGTCGAGCCCCGCCGCCATCAGCTCGCGCAGCACCTGCTCGTCGGTCCTCCCGTAGAGGTCCGCGAAGAACGCGATCTCCACCGCCGTGAAGCACTTGAGGTGCACCTCGGGGCGGATGCGCTTGAACCCCCGCAGCAGCTCCAGGTAGTAGTCGAACGGCAGGTCGGGGTGCAGGCCGTTGACCACGTGCACCTCGGTCAGGGCCTGGTCCTGCCGGGACCGCAGCTTGTCCCACACCTGCTCGAGGGTCAGCGCGTAGGCGCCGTCGTCGCCGGGCTGCAGCCGCGCGAAGGCGCAGAACAGGCAGCTCGCGACGCAGACGTTGGTCGCCTCGATGCGGATGTTGTGGTTGAAGTACGTCCGCCCCGCGTGCCGCCGCTCGCGATCGCGGTTGGCGAGCCAGCCCAGCGCCAGCAGGTCGGGGCAGGCGAACAGCCTCACGCCGTCGTCGTGGCTCAGCCGCACCCCGGCGTCGAGCTTCTCGGCGATGTCGAGGAGCCCCGTGCGGGCGAGCCGCGACGGCGACGGCGGAGCGGCGGCGACGTCTTGCACGCGATTATCGTACGCCGGAGCGCCCGCTCCAGGCAACCGCGCGCGCCGACGCGGGTGCACGTCAGGAAAGTGGTGTGCCGCCACGCAAGACGGGCTGCCGCCTCGCGTGCGGGCGCCGAAGCCCATGGATCGGCGTGTTGTGGGTCCTTGGCCCAAGCCGTTCCGGTGACTCGAGAGCCCGACAGCGCCAGGGGCCGTCATCACAAACCCTGACGTGCACCCCCGCCGACGCCCGGAACGGGGCATAGGCAAGGAACGTCGTCGTCCCCCGCGAGCCCGCCTCCGCGCCGGGGGGTGTGGGCCTGGCCGTCCGCCCGCGCCCCTGGAGGTCCGCGGCGAGGAGGGGCTTCACGCACCGCCCACCGCCAGCGGCGCCGGCTCCTCCACCGCCGGGGCGGGCGCCAGCGGGAGGGTGATTCGAAACCGGCTGCCGCGGCCGTCGATGCGCTCGTAGGCGAGCCGGCCGTGATTGGCCTCGACCGCCCACTTGGCGATGGAGAGCCCCAGGCCGCTGCCCCCGGAGGCCGCGCCCTGCGCGCCGCGGTAGAAGCGGTCGAAGAGCCGCGACCGGTCGCGGGGGGGAATGCCGGGGCCGGTGTCGCTCACCTCCAGCACGGCGTTCCCCGACGACACGGCCACGCGAAGCCGGATCTCGCCCTCGGCCGGCGTGTACCGTATCGCGTTGTCGACCAGGTTGATGACCGCCTGCCGCAACGCGATCTGGTCGCCGAGACATCGCGCCCGGGCCGCGTGCTCGACCGTCATCGACTGCCGCTTCTCCTCCGCCAGCACCCCGAGATGCGCGGCCACGTCGTCGGCGAGGGCGCCGAGCTCGACCAGACGGTGCGCCAGCGCGAGCTCGCCGCGGTCGGCGCGCGACACGAGCAGCAACCGGTCGACGAGGCGCGTCAGCCGGTCGGTCTCCTCGAGCATGCTCTGGATGACCTGCTCGTAGGCGCCGGCGTCGCGGTGCTCGCGCAGGCCGACCTCGCCGACGCTGCGGATGGCCGTCAGCGGCGTCCGCAGCTCGTGCGAGACGTCGGACGTGAACCGGCGCATCTGGTTGAACGAGGACTCGAGCCGGCCGAGGGTGTCGTTGAACACCGCCGCGAGCCGGCCGAGCTCGTCGCGCGGGCTGTCGATGGGCAACCGCTCGTCGAGATTGGCGGCGGTGATGGCGCGGGCCCGCTCGGCCATGCGTTGCAGTGGGGACAGCGCCCCCCGGGCCAGGGCATAGCCGCCGGCGCCGGCCACCGCCACCGTCAGGGGCAGCCCCAGCAGCAGCAGGACCGCGAGCTCGCGCACCTCGAGCCGCGTGAAGGCCTCGGAACGGCCGACCTGAATCACCACCGGCCGCCCGCCCACGGTGGCCCGGTCGCCCAGGATCCGGAACGGCGCCGGATCGTCTGGCAGCGAGCGGATGCGGCCGTCCGCCGCGTCCACGAGCGATTCGCTGGCCGGCACCGGCAGCCGCGCCGCGACCGACGTCCGGTAGATGAGCTCGCCGCCGGGAGTCCACACCTGGAGCCAGGGGCCGTCCGTCCACGGCTCCCCCTCGAACCAGGTCAGCGATCCGTCGGGGCCCTGCTCGGCCATCTCCGCCGCCCAGCGGAAGTCGCTGCGCAGGCGCGCGTCGAGGGCGCCCGACAGGTTGCGGGCCACCAGGGCCAGCACCACCGAGACATAGACCCCCAGCACCGCCACCATAACCGCCATGTACCAGAACGTCAGCCGCGCCCGCAGCGTGTGCGGACCCCAGCGCCAGCTCACGGCTCACCTGCCCGCAGCATGAAGCCGACCCCCCGGACGGTGTGAATCAGCGTGTGCGGACCCCAGCGCCAGCTCACGGCTCACCTGCCCGCAGCATGAAGCCGACCCCCCGGACGGTGTGAATCAGCGTGTGCGGACCCCAGCGCCAGCTCACGGCTCACCTGCCCGCAGCATGAAGCCGACCCCCCGGACGGTGTGAATCAGCCTGACGGTATGGTCGAGGTCGATCTTGCGGCGCAACCGGGAGATGTGGACGTCGATGACGTTGTCGAGGGTGGTGCTGCGGGCCGTCTCGCGCCAGACCTCGCGGGCCAGGGTGTCGCGCGAGACGACCTGGCGGGCGTTGCGGGTCAGGTAGTGCAACAGGTCGAACTCCTTGGCGGTCAGCTCGATGGCCTGCCCGTCGCGCGTGACCCGCCGGGTCGCCCTGTCGATCTCGAGGGTGTCGACGGCCAGGCGGTCCGCCTCGCTCACCCGTCCGCGGCGGGCGACGGCGCGGAGGCGGGCGAGCAGCTCGGCGAACGCGAACGGCTTCACCAGGTAGTCGTCGGCCCCGGCGTCGAGCCCGACGACCCGGTCCTCCAGGGTGTCCCGCGCGGTCAGCACCACGACCGGCGTGTCGAGCCCCTGCTTGCGCAGGGCCGCGAGAATCTCGAGACCGTCGCGCCCCGGCAGCATCAGGTCGAGCAGGACGACCTCGAACCGGTCCCGCGCGAGGCGGAAGAAGGCGCCCTCGCCGGTGGTCTCGACCACGACGTCGTATCCCTCGCCCTCGAGGCCTTCGCGCAGGGCGGCGGCGACCTTCTCCTCGTCCTCGACGACGAGCAGGCGACCGGCCGGCGCCGGCCGCGGCCCCTCGGCGGTGCCGCTCTCCGGCGAGCTCGTGGTGGTCTGCGGCATCTCTTCTCGCGGCCTCGGATTGCGTCCGGCGGTCGCACACGCCTGACGGGGTCGAGCACGTGAACGGTCTCCCAGCCGCGTACCGGAAGCGGCCGGACATCGCGCCGTCACGGCGCGGCTCCCCGTCCAGCCAAGCCTACAGCAGTCCGCGCCGATTCCCGGGCGCGAGGCCCGCCCCCCCGCGTCCGTTCAGACAAACTTCAGGAATGAACCGCGAGGGGTCCCGCAGTATGATAGCGTTCGGTCGCCGGGACCGCAGGCCCGCGGAGGCTTCGAGGGGAGGGAACGATGACGCGCTATCTGGCCGTGCTGATCGTCGCGGGCGCCGGTCTGGCTCACGCCAGTCACCCCATCTCGGACGTCTACGACGAAGGCCGCACCATCGTCCTCGAAGGCGACGCGGCGTCCTTCCGGTTCGGCAACCCGCATCACCCCATCTCGGACGTCTACGACGAGGAACGCACCGTCGTCCTCGAAGGCGACGTGACGTCCTTCCTGTTCGGCAACCCGCACTCGATGGTGCACCTCCGCGTGGCGGACCGCGACGGCGACCTCCACACCTGGGCCGTCGAGTGGCGCGCCGCGAGCCGGCTCCGCCGCCTGGGATGGACGGCGGCCGACATCAACGTCGGCGACCGCGTGAAGATGTGCGGCAACCCCGGGCGCGACCCGGGGGGCTACCGGCTGTACCTGCTGAACGTGACCCGGGTCCTTCCTGGCGCGCCGGCGCCGGACGCCGAAGACAACTTGTGCGAGCCGGCGCCGCCCGCCACGCAAACCGCCGGTTCCAATGGCCGACCCGGGTCGTCCCGTACCACCCGACGCTGATCGGCGGTCTCCGGACGGCCCGACCGCATTCTCGTCGGTGGCGGACATCGCGGAGGCCGCCCTCGCGGGCGGCCCGTCCCGGATACTCCTGCTGAGCGATTTCGACGGGACGTTGTGCGAGTTCCGGAACGACCCGGAGTCCGTGCAGTTGACCCGGTCGCGCCGCGCCGCCCTGTCCACGCTCGCCTGCCGGCCCGCGGTATGCGTCGGCATCGTCAGCGGGCGGCGGGCCGCCGACATCCTGGACCGCACCGCGCTCGACGGGCCGGTCTACTACGCCGGCCTCCACGGCATGGAGATCCTCGGACCCGATGGCGGGTTCACCGTCGGCCAGCTCGCCGCCTACCGCGGCCGGCTGCAGGAGCTGAAGGCATCGCTCGCCGCCGCCGTCCGCCACCTCGATGGGGTCTTCCTGGAAGACAAGGACCTGTCGGTGGCCCTGCACGTCCGCGCCGCCGCCCCGGAGGACCGGGCCCGGGCGGAGGAGACCTTCTGGACGCTCGCCTCCCCCGCCCTCGAGGCGGGACGCGCGCGGGTCCAGCGCGGACACTGCGTGTTCGAGCTGCTCCCGGACATCGCCTGGAACAAGGGCAACGCCGTCCACTGGATAGAAGGGGACGCAACCCGCCGGCTCGGGGCGCCCATGCGCACCGTCTATCTGGGTGACGACCGCACCGACGAGCACGCGTTCGAGGCCGTCGGCGACCGCGGCGTGACCGTCATCGTCGGCCGCGCCCCGTCGGTCGCGGCCCACCGCCTGCCCGACCCCGCCGCCGTCGAGCGGCTCCTCGACCGCCTCGTCGCCCTGACCGCGGATCGCTGACCGGGCGACCGGGCGACCGGGCGACCGGGCGACCGGCGGGCGCCTTGGGAGCTTCGCTGACGCGAAACTCCTTGTGCGCCGAGCGGATTGTCCTGCGCACCCTGCCAGGAGTCTGCGCCTCCTCCGGAGCCGGCGCCGTTCTACCGGGCGACCGGCGGGCGCCTTGGGAGCTTCGCTGACGCGAAACTCCTTGTGCGCCGAGCGGATTTGTCCTGCGCACCCTGCCAGGAGTCTGCGCCTCCTCCGGAGCCGGCGCCGTTCTGCCGCGCAGACTCCCAGGGCCGGTCGACGCGGCCGGTGCGCGAACTCACGTCGGGCCGAGCCGAGGTGCGTCCATCCGTCCCGTGGCGCCGCCGGGTGCTACACTGGCCGGCATGACCCCAGGCGATGTCGTGCGGCACCCGATGCGCGCCTACTACTTCCCCATCGGGGCCGGCCTGCTGCTCGGCGGCAGCTCGTTCATGCCGTGGATCGAGGTCGGCGAGCAGCGTTTCGGCGGGGTGCCGGACCTCGCCGGTCTCTGGGTCCTGGGGCTCGCCGCGATGGTGATCGGCCTCGCGGTCGCGAGCATCGTGACGCAGAAGAACTCGCGGCATCCCCTGCTCCTCGTGGGGCTGCTCGCGTTCGGCATCCTGTTCCTCTCGGAGCGGCTCATGGAGCGGGCGGCCAGCCAGCAGGGCTGGGTCACCTCGCAGGCCCGCGCCATCGTCGAAGGAGGAAGCGCGGCCCCGGTCGTCGCCCCCACCATGGGGCGGGGCGCCCGCCTCGGACTCGCCGCGTCCACCCTCGTCGTGCTCTTCGGCCTGACCGTGGTGGTGAAGCGGGCGCCCCAGGTGTACGCGGAAGCCGAAGACGACGACGTATAGCCCGCCAATCGTCGTAGCAGGCGTCTCGCCACAGCGATTCCCCAAACGCAACCGTAGGGTCACGGCGGCGGCCGTCGCTTGGCGCGCCCGACCTCCTGGAATCCGTGCCGTTCCACGGCGCAGATTCCCGACGTCGGTCAGCGCCGGCCGGGCAGCCGCCCGGGGGCGGGCGGAAGCGAGCGGGGATCGAAGTTCTCGAGCTCTTCCAGGATCTCCGTCGCCCAACGGAACACGTCGCGGCCGGCCACCACCCGCCGGAGGGCGCGCATACGCCGCTGCCGCTCGTCGTGCTGCATGTCGAGGGCGAGCTGGAGCCCGTCGGCGAACCCCTCGACGTCGTAGGGATTGATGATGACCGCTTCCGTCAGCTCCTGGGCGGCCCCGGCGAGCTCGCTCAGCACCAGCACCCCGCACAGGTCCTCCCGGGCCGCCACGAACTCCTTCGCCACCAGGTTCATGCCGTCGTGCAGCGAGCTGACGATGCAGAAGTCGGCGAGCCGGTACAGCGCCGCCAGCCGCCGCATGCGCAGGGCCGACTTGCGGTAGCGGATCGGGCCGACGCCGTCCGCCCGGGCGTGCTTGGCGTTGATGGCGGCCACGCGCTGGTCGATGTCGGCCTCCACCGCAGCATAGCTGTCGAGCGTCGACCGCGACGGCACCGCGATCTGGACGAACGTCAACTGGCGGTTGAGCCCCGGCCACCGGGTGAACAACGCGTCGAGGGCGGCGAGGCGCTCGGGTATCCCCTTGGTGTAGTCGAGGCGGTCGACGCCCACCCCGACGAGCGCGGTGTCGATGCGCAGCTCTCGCCGCAGCCGGGTCTGCTCGGCCTCGAAGGCCGGCGCCCGGGTCACCGCCTGGATGCGGTCGTAGTCCACGCCGATAGGCACCGCGCAGACGGCCATGGTGCGGCCCCCGACCTCGAGCCGGCTGCCGGTCCCCCGGGCCCCGAGCTCGGACCGCGCCGCCGCCAGGAAATTGCGCCGGTCGCGCTCGAGCTGGAACGCGAGGAGGTCGCAGTCGGCCAGCCCCTCGAGGATCTCGCGACGATAGGGGCAGATGCGCAACTGGTCGGGGTGGGGAAACGGGATGTGCCAGAACAGGGCGACCCGCGCCTCCGGCCTGAGCTCCCGCAGGAACCCCGGGACCAGGGTCAGGTGGTAGTCCTGCACGAAGATCGGGGCCGCGACGTCCGGCAGCTCGGCGTGGACGGTGTGGGCAAAGCGGCGATTGACGCTCTGATAGACCCGCCAGTCCTCGGTCCGGAACACCGGCTTGACGTGGGCGACGTGGCAGAGCGGCCACAGCCCCTCGTTGGCGAACCCCTCGTAATAGTGGTGCTCCTCGGCCTCGGTCAGCCAGATGCGCCGGAGATCGTAGGTCGGCGCATCGGGGGGCACCCGCACCCGGTCGTCGTCGTCGACGGCCAGCCGGTCGGCGTCGCCGGCCCCGTGGGCGATCCAGACCCCCCCGCGCTCGCGCATCAGGGCGTCGAGGGCCACCGAGACCCCGCCGGTGGTCGGCGACCAGCTGACGCTCCCATCCTCGGACCGCGAGTGGATGTACGGCTCCCGGTTGGACACCACCACCAACGGGCGCGTGAGAGCCGGCTCGCCGCCGCGTCGGTCGTCGGGCTGCACCATCAGGCCTGGTTGTGGGTGGGTGCTCCTAGACGCCGAACGAGAGACCGCAGCCGCACTCGGCCTTGGCGTTGGGGTTGCGCAGGACCAGCGACTGCCCGAGCATGTTCGGGTCGCAGTCCAGCACGGTGCCGTCGAGATACTTGAAGCTCTTCGGATCGACGTAGATCTTGGCGCCGCCGACGCTCTCGAACACCTCGTCCCGGGGGCTCGGCGACCGCTCCCACTTGAAGACGTAGCTCAACCCCGAGCACCCGCCCGCCTTCACGCCGACGCGGAGACCGCCGTCGGTCATCCCCTCCTGCCGCATCGCGCTGTGGATCCGCTTCGCCGCCGCCTCGGTGATCTCGATCATGTCGCCATTCAGTGTACCTCACTCCGCGAGCGCGCCCGCGGGCAGTCGCGACTCGGCCGCACGCGGAGCGGGAAGTCGGCCGTGTCGACGCGGTGGCTGGTTGCAGGCCCGGCAACCGGGGGTGCCCCGGCCGCACGCGGAGCGGCGAGTCGGCCGAACCGATGGGCCCGGTCGGGCGCTCACCGCGTCCGCGATACTGGCCGATGCGTTCTTGCGGTATAGTCATGAATATCACGATGGGTGTCACACATATCAACGTCACCGTCCGCAACCCCGCTGACCTGACCCGCAGTTGGGAGGGCCGGTTCCTCGTGGACACCGGCGCCATCGACTCTCTCGTGCCGAGGTCGTGCCTGGAGGCGATCGGCATCGAACCCGAGGGACAGCGTGTCTACGAGTTGGCCGACGGCACCGAGGTCGGGATGGACATCGCCGGTGCGCGGCTCGAGTTCATGGGAGAGTGGACCGCCGGCCTCATCATCTTCGGCGACGCCGATGCCGAGCCGCTGCTCGGCGTGACGGCGCTGGAGTCCGCCGGCATCGAGGTCGATCCGCAGAATCAGCGCCTGAAGAAGCTGCCAGCCGTGAGGTTGAAGGGCGTGGGGCGTCCCGAACGGAGGGCTTAGGACAGTGATCGATATGGATCTGCCAACTGCACCCAGGCACGACCCGCTCTCTACCGTCTTCCGAGCGTGCCGCGTGGCAAGGTTATTCCCGTCACTGTCCTTGGCCCGCCAATCATCGTTTGCGGCTCCGCTTGGCGCCCGACCAACCCTCCAGGATTCCGCGACGTTCTTCGGCGCAGACTCCTAGCGCCACTCCGCCGGCAGGTCTTCGTCGTCGACCTCGAAGACCGGCGCCGGGGCGCGCAGGCGTTCGACGAGCGTGCAGAGGGCGTCGGCCACGCGGTCGACCTCGGCCTCGGTGTTGAAGCGGCCGAGCCCGAAGCGGATCGACGCCCGGGCGAGGACATCGTCGACGCCCAGGGCCCGCAGCACGTGCGACGACTCCTCGCGAAGCGACGTGCACGCGGCCCCCGAGGAGACCGCGACGTCGCTCAGCCCCGTCAGCAACTGCTCGCCGTTCACGCCCTCGACGCTGACGTTGAGGTTGTGGGGCAGCCGCGACGCCATCGACCCGTTCACGGTCACGCCGCCGAGCGACCGCTGCAGCTTCTGCCACAGCCGATCCCGCAGCCCGCGCAAACGGACCGCCTCGCCCGCCATCTCCTCCCGGCTGATGTCGGCGGCGCGGCCGAAGCCCACGATGGCGGGCACGTTCAGGGTCCCGGACCGGAGGCCGGCCTCGTGCCCGCCGCCGTCCATCAGCGCCGCCACCGCCACCCCGCGGCGCACGAACAGGGCGCCGACGCCCTTGGGGCCGTAGAGCTTGTGGGCGGTCAGCGACAGGAGGTCGACGCCCGCGGCCCCGACGTCGATGGGCACGAAGCCGGCCGCCTGCGCCGCGTCGGTGTGCACCGGCACCCCGCGCGAGCGGGCGACCCGCGCCAGGTCGGCGATCGGCTGCACCACCCCGATCTCGTTGTTGGCCAGCATCACCGACACCAGCACCGTCTCGGGACCGAGCGCCGCCTCGAGCGAGGCCGGGGTCACGAGGCCGTCCGACCGCAACGGGAGGTACGACACGCGCAGCCCCTGCTGCTCGAGCCTCGCGCAGGGGTCGAGGACCGCCCGGTGCTCGGTCTCCACCGTGACGACGTGGTTCCCGCGGTCCCTCGACGCCTCGGCGACGCCCTTCAGGGCCAGGTTGTTCGACTCGGTGGCGCCGCTCGTGAAGACAAGCTCGCGCGCCGACGCCCCGATCAGCTTCGCCACCGACGCCCGCGCCTCGGCCACCGCATCGCGCGCCTGCCAGCCGAACCGGTGATGCCGGCTGGCGGCGTTGCCGTAGTGCTCCCCGAAGAACGGCAGCATCGCCTCGACGACCCTGGGATCGACCCGGGTCGTCGAGTGGCCGTCCATGTAGATGGGCAGGTTCATCGTCTCTGCCGTCGGCGCGGAACGCGGCCACGCGGCCCGACGCCCGGCGTCGCCCGCACCGCGTCCGCCCGCGCGACCCGACGATCTCGGCGCGAACTGACCGTCGCGTGGGGAGCTTCGCTGGCGCGAGTCCCTGCGGCACGAGCGCCGGGCCCGCCAATCGTGGCCTTCGGCTCCGCTTGGCGCCCCAACCCTCAAGGCGTCCGCACCGCTCTACGGCGCGGACGGCCTAGCGGTCCTCGACCAGGGCCATCTCGCGAGCCGGCGCTCGCCTCGCCACCGATATCGGCACGAGGGGCGGCTCGTCGGCGGCCAGCGCCTGCAGGCTGTAGGAGTTGAGCGCGTGGACGATCTGGTCCTTGATGCGCCAGAGGGGGTCGCGGATGTTGCAGGTGGCGTACTGCTCGCAGTCGTCGTCGGCGCTGGTGCAGGCGGTGACCATCACCGGACCGTCGATCGCCTCGATGACGTCGGCCACCGAGATCAGGCGGGCCGACCGGGAGAGCTGGTAGCCGCCGCGCGTCCCGTGGTGGGAGGCCAGCAGGTCCTGCCGCACCAGGCGCTGCAGCACCTTCGCCATCAGCTCGATGGGGATGCCGTACCGCTCGGCGATCTCGCGCGCGCTCGCCGCCTCGGCCTCGGGGCGCGAGGCGAGGTCCTTGAGCGCCATCAGCGCGTACTCGGCCTTCTTGGAGAGTCGCAGCATGGCCGTCCCCCCTGGGCGTCCCGGCCCTCGCATCCCGTCCGCGTCAGGTCGCAGAACGCGGCGCCACGGCACCGCTTGCCCGCATTGTACCGGACGCGATGCTACCGCGACAGATCGAACGCCGCCATCTGGCGGGCGTTCCGGACCAGGAGGCGGCCGCCAGCCAGCGCCGGGACGTTCCAGGTCTTGCCGTCGATGGCGTGGAAGCGGGCCACTTCCTCGTGGCGCTCGGGCGTGGCGCGCACCAGCACGAGGTCGCCGCGCTCGCTCAGCACGACGAGGTGGTCGTCGGCCTCGAGCAGTTGCCCGGAGCCGTAGCGGCCGCCCTTCCACATCAGCTCGCCGGTCGCGGCGTCGAGGCAGGCCAGGATCGAGTTGTCGAGCCCGTAGATGTAGCCGTCGACGAGCACCGAGCTGCTGAACCGGTTCCGCATCCGGTGCGTTTCCCACACCGTCGCGGCGGTGAACCGGTCGCCGTCGGGCGTCAGCTCCAGGAGAGCCGCCCCCTTGCCGTAGCTCGCCGACAGGAACAGGCGGGCATCGCCGACGACCAGGGGCTGGGCCATGTTCGGCACCGTCTGCACCTGCCAGGGGTATTCCCAGAGCATCGCGCCGTCGTCCGGACGGAGACCCGCGGCACGCGCGGCGGTGACGACCAGAATCTGGCGCACGCCGGCCAGGGTGACCAGCATCGGTGACGTGTACGACTGCACGTCGTCCAGTCCGCGCCAGACGACCTCGCCGGTCAGACGGTCGTAGGCCGCCACCGACCAGCCGTCCCGGCCGCCCGGCTGGACGACCACCACGTCGTCGACGACGAGGGGCGCGCCGGACATCGCCCAGGTCAGGTTGGACGCGGCGGCGTCGTCCAGGATGTTCCGCGCCCAGACCTCGGCGCCGGTGGCGGCGTCGAGGCACACGAGCCGGCCCGCCGCGCCGAGGGCATAGACCAAGCCGGCGTGCCACGTCGGAGTGGCGCGCGGCCCGGGGCCGCCCATCGCCTCCCGGAAATGCGCCGGCCACCCGTGGGTCCACCGCTCGACGCCGGTCTCGACGTCGTAGGCGGCGACGACCTCGTCGTCCCGGCGCTGCTCGATCGTGAACGCCAGCCCGCCCGCGACCACGAACGACGCATAGCCGCCGCCGATCGGCTGGCTCCACAGCGGGTCGAGCCCGGCGGCGGGCCAGTCCGTGCGGATGGGCGGTCCGGTGTAGCGGCCGTCGCGGCGCGGCCCGCGGAAGTCGGTCCACGCGGCGGCGTCCCGATGATCGCCCGGCGCGCCGGGCGGTCCCGGGAGGACCCCCGGTTCCGGCGCGGCCGCGGCGCCGCCGGCGACGGTCCGGGGAGCGGCGCGAGGAACCGGCACCGCGTCGTCCGCGGCGGGACGGTCCGGCGCCGCCGCCGGTGCGCTCGCCGCCGCGCCGTCCCTGGCGCGATCCGGCCCGCCGCCGGCCGGCGCGGCCGAGCGGTGACCCGCGCGATTCGCGTCGAGCCCCGCGAAGTGGTCGTCCGAATCGCCGAAAGAGAACAGCGGTCGGAGGCCGTTGCCGGCCAGCTCGATCTGCAGGTCGAAGACGCCGATCAGGAATGCCGCAACCGCCGACGCGAGCGCCGCGACGATGACGATGCCGGCCAATCCGCGCGAGAGCAGTGTCTTCATGAGGGGTGCGGGAACCACGTTACCACGAGTCGGGCGCCCCGGCCACGGCGCTGCGGAAACGCGTCAAGTCGAGAAGAAGATCTTCCGAAAGCAAGTCAGGCACCTTGTGCAACTGCGGTTCTTCAATTCGACAGCATCCCTCCGGCATCCATCGGTCGTTTTCTGATACCGTGCCGTATGGCTCGACCAATCTTGTGAGTCGGCTGGCGACATCCTGACACGCGCCGTGCGTCAGCCAATGACACCGAGGCTTGCTCCCCTTCCGTTGCGAACGCTTGAGCTCTTGCAGGAGGTCATTCATGTCGGTGCGCTTCGAGCCGGCCCGATTCCAGGCTACGCCGACATGGCGCTTCCGTTGAAAGCTGGCGTTGCATTGAGACCGTCCTTCATCCGATCGCAGACGGAGAAGAGCGCGCCGACCGGTCACGGCGCCGTGCGAGGGCGCCCGAGGCCTCGGCGAGCCGCATGGCGTCCTCCAGCCAATCCAACCGCTGCTCTGCCGTGGCGGCGAGCCCGGCCTCGAGCTGCGCCTGCCTCACGGCATCCCAGGAGGCGACCCAGCGCTCGTCCTGCCCTGCCACCTCATTCGTTTCAGCGTTCGTCGCCATCCTGACCCTCAGCCGACGAATCTCCTCCAGCTTCGCGACGTCTTCGCGGTCCTGCGGCCGACCCGCCAGCCGCTTCAGATGAATGAGATCGTCGCCGCCGACCACCACGTAGCGGGTTCCCGACGCGTTGAGCACGCGAAACAGCGGTCGGTAGACAGACACCCGACGATTCCCTCGAAGGCCGGCGGCTCTCCTTCACGGCAACGTCAGCAGCGGCGGCCGGTCCGCCCTTCACGGCAACGTCAGCAGCGACGGCCGGTCCGCCGGCAGGTGCTGGTCGAACGCGATCAGCAGGGTGGCGTCGGAGACGTGCTGGGCCATCAGGTCCACGAGGTCGACGAGGTTCGTCGTCCCCCCGACCGCCTCGACGGCGCTCGCGTACGTCTCGGGCCGCACGGTGTGCGGGCCGAGGAGCTCGCGGCCGAACGCGATCACCGCCGCTTCCTCGTCGCCCAGTCCCTCCAGCGGCCCGCCGTCGCGGACGATGCCGACGATCGCGGGATCCAGGCCGTTCTCGACGGCCGCCGGCTCGGCAAGGGTCCAGGCGTACTGCACGTCGTAGGCGCGCGCGGTGACGAGGATTGCCAGGTCCAGCAGCGGCCGCGGCACGTTCGCCTCGAGCGACTCGCGCCCGGCGCCGTGGCCGCGGATCTGCCCCGGCCCGGTTCCCTGCGGAGAGAGCGTGCGGCCGTAGAGGCTGGGGGTGGCCCGCGTCGTCTCGGCCGGGGCGGGCAGCAGCGGCAGGCGGCTCTGCGAGCGCGGGTCGACGTCGTCCGGCGGCGTGAACGGCAGGGGCAGGAACTGCGGCCAGCCCGGCGGCATCTGCTGGTTGAACGCCGCGAGCCGCGCCGCGGTGCCGGCGTAGCGCGCCATCAGGTCGACGACGTCGACGAAGTTGGCCTCGCCGAACAAGGTCACGGCGCGCCGGTAGGTCTCGGGGCTCAGGCGGTGCGCGCCGAAGATCTCGCGGCCCGCCTGGATGATCACCGCTTCGCGGTCGCCGAGCCCGGACAGCGGCCCACGGCTCCGCACGACGTCGATGACGTCCGGGGCGAGGCCGACCGCCACCGCCTCCATCTCGTGCAGCGACCACTCGAAGGGGGCGTCGTGCTCGCGGGCCGTGATGAGGATGGCGAGCTCCAGGAGCGGGCGGCCCACCGGGGAGTCCCAGCGCGCGTTCACCCCGGTGCCCGCGCCCCGTATCGCGGCCGCGGCCGCCGAGGGACCGCCGTCCGGGTCGGGAGCGGGGATGGCGAGCCGGTTGCGCGACTCGGGATTGACGTCCGCGGGGAGCCCGGCCCCGGCTTGTGCGCCGGACGCGGCGCGAGCGGGCGCCGCGCTCGCCAGAACGGGCGCCGCGGTCAGGCAGACGGCGGCGCCGAACATCAGGATCGTCGCGAATCTCGTCAGTGTGCCCATCGCCTGCTCCTCGTGGTCTCCAAGGCCGCCGCCGCCCCGCGGCCGATCCCGTTGAACGCCCCGCGGCAAGATGGTAGGGTGCCATGTTATCGCTTGCGGGCTCCTGCGCGGAAGCGGCGCCGCGGTGATTCGCCAGTCCGTGGACGCAAGACCGGAACAGTCGGAACGAGGGCGAGACCATGAGAGACGGAAGAGCAGCCCGGCGGCGGTCGGCTTCCCCGGTCGCGGTCTTCGCGGCCGCCATCGCCGTGCTGGCCCTGGCGCCGGCCGCGGCGGCGCAGAGCGGCGCATCGGGCGACGTCACGTTCACCCGGGACGTCGCGCCCATCCTGTACGAGTCGTGCGTGGTCTGCCACCGGGCCGGCGAGATGGCGCCCATGTCGCTGACGACCTACGCCGAGGTGCGGCCCTGGGCCCGCTCCATCAGGAACCGGGTCGTGGCGCGGGAGATGCCGCCCTGGCACATCGACAAGAACATCGGCATCCAGGCCTTCAAGGAGGACATCTCGCTCGCCGACGAGCAGATCGCCACCATCGCCGCCTGGGTCGACGCCGGGGCCCCGCTGGGCGATCCCGCCGACCTGCCCGAGATGCCCGAGTTCCCCGACTGGTCGGAGTGGCAGATCGGCGAGCCGGACCTCGTCGTGCGCTATCCCGAGCACCTCGTGCCGGCGGAGGGGCCCGACCTGTTCGGCTCGCTCTACGCCCCGTTCGGCCTCGAGGAGAACCGCTACATCAAGGCCATCCAGACCCGGCCCGTGGACGAGCGCTCGCGGCAGGTCGTCCACCACGCGCTGTCGTACGCGGTGGACCCGGACTACGACGACCTGACCAACGACGGCACCCAGGACCAGGGCGTCTTCCTCGTGGAGTACGCCTCGGGCAAGGGCGCCGAGATCTACCCCGAGGACTCCGGCAAGCTGCTGCCCGCCGACATGAAGGCGCGGGCCAGCTATCACCTGCACTCCATCGGGGAGGACGTCGAGGCGGGCATCGAGCTCGGCATCGTGTTCCACCCGAAGGACGTGGTGCCCAAGTACATCCGCTGGTCGAAGCAGCTCGCCCGCCACAACACCGACCTCGACATCCCGGCCGGCGCGGTGGTCCGGCAGGACGGCTACGAGCGGCTGAAGAACCCCGCGAAGCTGACCGCGTTCCAGCCGCACATGCACATCCTCGGCAGGTACCAGTGCCTGGAGCTGATCTATCCGACCACCCCGATCACGAGCGAAGTCGTCAGTTGCGCCAACTTCGACTACAACTGGCACCTCGTCTACAACTACGCGGACGACGCAGCGCCGCTGGTGCCGGCGGGGACCATCCTCCACACCATCAGCTGGCACGACAACACCGACGCCAACCGGGCCAATCCGGACCCGACCAACTGGACCGGCAACGGGGGCCGCACCATCGACGAGATGGGCTTCGCCTGGATCGGCTGGTACGACCTGACCCAGGAGGAGTACGAGCAGGAGCTGGCGGCGCGCAGGGCGAGACGTGAGGCCGCCACCGACAACGACGACTAGTGCTGCGTCATGACTGAATGTTCGGGTACGCGGGCAGTGATTCGTCAACGATTGCGGGCTCCATACCCATGCCCGCGTCCGAAGATCGGGACGTGACGGACGACCAGGAGTCTGCGCCGTAGAAGCAGAAGGGGTGCCGCCTCGCGCCGGAGGCGGCGACCAACTGGCAGGGCTGGTTCGGACGGCGCCGCACGGCGGCGGAGCCGCAGTCGGCGTTCTCCTCGCCGCCACGGCCTTCGTCGACGGAACGCGCCGGATTCCCAGAGCTCTGCCGGGCCGCCCGGCAGAGCTCGATCTCTTGAGGGGACGGTCCACGGTTCATTCGCGGGAAGGTGCTGCCATGACGATGAGCTTCCGCTGGCGACTGGGCGCAGGTCTGCTCGGGTTGGCGCTCGCGGCTCCGCCCCTCGCCGGGGCCCAGCCGACCCCCTACAACCTGAAGTACCGCACCGGCCAGACGGTGCAGCCGATCTTCGAGGGATGGTCGCGGAAGGCCGACGGCGGCTTCACCATGCACTTCGGGTACTTCAACCGCAACTTCGTCGAAGAGGTCCACGTCCCGGTGGGGCCGGACAACCACTTCGAGCCCGGCGTGCCCGACACCGGCCAGCCGACGTTCTTCTACCCGCGGGCGCATCGCCGCGTGTTCAGCATCGACGTGCCGAGCGACTTCGGCGACCGCCGGCTGGTCTGGAACCTGACCACGCAGGGCGAGACGCTGCGGGCCATCGGCTGGCTCGAGCCGACGTGGCAGACCGCGGCCCGCGCCGCCGGCGGCCGGCGGCTCGGCCCGGAGGCGGCGAGGAACACCGCGCCCGAGATCGACGTCGACTCCCCGGCCGCCGTCGCCCTCCAGGACGGCGCCACGCTGGTAGCCCGCGTGACCGACGACGGTCTGCCCGTCGTGCGCGAGATCGACCCGAACCGGCCCCGGACGGGCTCGAACGATCCCCCCACGCTGCAGCGCGGCCCCGACGACATCGAGCCGCCGCAGAACGTTCCCGACGTGCCGAACCGGCGCGGCAGCGGCGTGCAGCAGCCGCGCGTCCGCGGCCTGCGCGTGTCCTGGATAGTCTGGCGGGGACCGGCCGCGGTGTCGTTCGAGCCGGCCGCGACCGTCGCCGTCGAGGAAGGACAGGCGGCGGTGACGGCGGCGTTCACCGCCCCCGGCGACTACGTGCTCAGGGCCACCGCCAACGACAACCTGCTGACCACCGAGCACGACGTCGCCGTGACCGTCCGCTGATTTATGATCCAGCCCCCTTCCCTGGGGCGGGGAAGAGCGCATTCTCTGATGATAGAAGGAGAAGGGGGAGGGTTCTGGCACGACAACGGCGACGGACCCTTACGACCATAACCGACTTCGGGGGCGCTTCAGGACTGTCGTGGCTCGATCTCCGTAGCGGACCGCGCCTCGGGGCGGGCGGGGCCAGTGTTCACCGACGTGGCGCCGATGTCGGGGACCCCGATCCGGGCGGTTCACCTGACGGAGTTGCGTGCAGCGGTGGTTGCGCTACAGTGAGCGGCGAGAGCGGGACGGCGACGGTCAGCAGGCCGGCTCACGCTGCGTCAGCGACGTGGCGAGTCCCTCCGGGCCGGCGCCCGCGCGAGAGCCGCGGGCCACGCACCAGCGCCTGCCGGTCAGGGCTCTACCCTGCGAACACCGGCCACCCGGTCGAAGTCCCGGTCGTAGCTGACGATCTCGGTGATTCCCCGTTGCGCCATGTGGGCCGCGGCCAGCGCATCCTCGAAGTCCAGGGTCGGCGACGACCCGTAGGTGTCGAGCGCCTCCAGGCAGACGCGCTTCTGCGGAAGCCTGAGGCCGCGAAGCGTCAGCACGGGCAGGAGCCGGGCGCGAATCTGCTCGTGGCTCAACCGATAGGGCAGGCGCGGCGACGAGAGCACGTAGATGACCTCGGCGACGATGGCCTCGCAGGTCGCGAGCTCTTCTTCTCCCCGCTGCAGGCGCTGGAAGAGCTCGTAGCAGGCCTTCGCCTTCACCTCGTCGTCCCGGGTCAGGTAGCGCAGGATGACGTTCGCGTCGAGGAACCTCACGTTCCGCTCATCTTCTGCAGGGTCCGCTCGGCCCTGGCGTCCCTGGCGGCCCGAGACAGCTCGTCGAAATCTTGGGGCTCGCCGGCCGGCTCGACCGATCCGTATGCGGATTCGAGGCTGTACGAGACGGGCCTCAGGCGCACCTCGCCGTCGGCGATGGTGAAGGTGACCTTGTCTCTGGGCTTCACGCCGAGCGCGCGCCGCACCTCGGCGGGAACGGTGACCTGGCTCCGCTGCGTAATCGTGGTGGTGATTTCCTTCATCTCGAGCAGCCGCAATGTTCTGTGTGCTTCTCAATGACGACCGAGTATATCATTGGACCGGAAAGGAACACACCCATGAACCGATACGCGCACCCCACCGCCGCCATCCGACTCGCCCTCCTGCTGCTGGCGACGACGGCCTTGTCGGACTCCGCCGGGGCGCAACCGCCGGCCGGCGACTTCGTGCCGGTCACCGACGCCATGCTCCAGGACCCGGCGCCGGAGGACTGGCCGATGTGGCGGCGCACCCTCGACGGCTGGGGCTACAGCCCGCTCGACCAGATCGACCGCGGCAACGTCGGCGACCTGCGCATGGTCTGGTCGCGCGGCCTTGCCCCCGGCAGCAACCAGGGCACGCCGCTGGTCTACGGCGGGGTCATGTACATGCCCAACCCCAGCGACGTCATCCAGGCCCTCGACGCCGTGACCGGCGACCTGCGCTGGGAGTACCGGCGGGACCTGCCGGACGACCTCGGCGACCATGTCTCGGGGCTGTCGCGGACCAACCGGAACATCGCCGTTCACGACCGGTTCATCATCGACACGAGCGCCGACGACTATGTCTTCGCCCTCGACGCGGCGACCGGCGAGATGGCCTGGGAGACGCAGATCCTCGACTACCGCACCCTGCCGGCGCACCAGTCGTCGGGGCCCATCGTCGCCGGGGGCAGGGTCGTGTCGGGCCGGGGCTGCATGCCCGAGTCGGGGCCGAACGCGTGCGTGGTCACCGCCCACGACGCCGCGACGGGAGAAGAGCTGTGGCGGACCCGCCTGATTCCCGCCCCCGGCGAGCCGGGCGACGAGACGTGGGGCGGGGTGCCGTTCGAGGAGCGGCGCCACGTCGGGGCCTGGATGGTGCCGAGCTACGACCCCGAGCTGAACCTGGTCTACATCGGCACGTCGGTCACCTCGCCCGCCCCCAAGTTCCTGATCGGCGGGATCGAGAACACCCACCTCTACCACAACTCCACCCTCGCGCTGGACGCCGACACCGGCGAGATCGTGTGGTACTACCAGCACCTGAACGACCACTGGGACCTCGACCACCCCTTCGAGCGGCTCCTCGTCGACACCGCGGTGGCGCCCGACCCGGCCGCCGTGACCTGGATCAACCCCCGGCTGCAGCCGGGCGAGCGGCGCCGGGTGGTGACCGGCATCCCCGGCAAGACCGGCGTGGTCTACACCCTCGACCGCGAGACCGGCGAGTTCCTGTGGGCGCGGCCGACCGTCGCACAGAACGTCATCAGCGCCATCGACGGCGCCACCGGCGCGGTGACCGAGAACGCCGAGGTGGTGTTCAGGAGCGAGGGACAGGAAGTGATGGCGTGCCCGACCTGGCAGGGCGGCAAGGACTGGGAGGCGGGCGCCTACAGCCCCCTGACCAACCTGATGTACATGCCCCTGCGCCATACCTGCGGCCGGATGCTGGCGACGGCCGGGGTCGGCTGGTACGCCCTGACGGTGCGGACCGAGTTGACCCCCGGCGAGCAGCACCTCGGCACCATCGAGGCCATCTCCGCCGAGACCGGCGAGACCGTCTGGACCCACGACCAGCCCGCGTTCACGATGTCGCTGGTGGCCACCGGCGGGGGCCTCGTCTTCGGCGGCGACGCCAACGGCCGCTTCAAGGCCCTCGACCACGAGACCGGCGAGGTGCTGTGGGAGATCAACCTCGGCTCGCCGGTCACCGGCTTCCCGGTCACCTACGCGGCCGGCGGGCGGCAGTACGTCGCGGTGAGCACCGGCCGCTCGCTGAACACCAGCGGCCTCCGGCGGCTGACGCCGGACCTGCGCCCGAGCGACGGAAACACGCTGTTCGTGTTCGCGCTCCCGGAGGGCGGGTAGGGCGGGCACGCCGGGACCCGACGGGGGGGCGTCGGACGTTGCACATGGTCAGGTTCAGGATCGAGTATCAGGTCATGCTCAAGGTCAACATCGCCGACGCGAAGGCGCGTCTCTCGATGTACGTGGAGAGCGTCGAGCGGGGCGAGACGGTCGTGCTCTGTCGCCGCAACGTGCCGGTTGCGGAAATCCGGCCCATCGCAACGCTGCCGCGGCAGGAGCGGCCGGTGGGCATCGACCGTGGAATGCGGGCGCCCGACAGCTTCTTCGAACCGCTTCCGGACGAGATCCTGCACGGGATGACCCTCGTGACGCCGGACCCCAAGATCGCCCGCTACCCGGCCCCCGTGCTCTGGTAGCGGGCGGGTCGTGCCATCGGACGGGTCCCCGGGAGGCCGCCCGCGGGGCGTCCATGGCGCCATCACCGCCCGAGTTGCCGATGCCAGGCGCCGAACGCGACTTCGAGGGCGACGATCTGCGCGGGCCCGGCGCCAAGGTGCCGCAAGCGCGAGGTCGCGCTGTTCCGAGAGCTCAGCCCTGCAAACCTCTCATCGGCGCAAGGGCGGCAGCACGACCCGCGGGAATCATGGCGGCGACGAGCGCGCACCCTGCGACCGAGCCGGCGGCGACGGCGAGGGAGAAGGGGTCCCAGAACGACACGCCGTGGAGTCGCGACGCCATGAAGCGGGCGGCGACGACGGCAAGGGGCAGGCCGAGAACGAAACCCATCGCCACGCGCTGAAACGCCTGCCGCAACACCAGCCCGATCACCTCGACGCGATTCGCACCGAGGGCCATCCGGATGCCGATCTCTTTCGTCCGCTGCGCGACCATGCAGGCCGTGACGCCGTACACGCCGACCGCGGCCAGTACCAGGGAGACAATCCCGAACAGCGCGGCAAGGCTCGCGACGGCGCGCTCGCGGGAGAACGACCTGTCGACCTGTTGCCGCAAGGTCCTGACGCTCGTGATCGCCAGGTTGGGGTCGGCATCGGCCAGCGTCCTCCTCATCATGGGCTCGAGGCTGCCAAGGGGGGAATCGGCAACCACGAGCATGCCCTGGACGAGGTGGGAGAGCCGTTCGACCATCCTCCGGTAGTCGGTAGCGTAATCGACGCGCTGCGCGAGGGGAACGAAGAACATCGGACCCGGCGGTCCGTACCGTGCCGAACCTGCAAACCTCGCGTCGCCCGCGACGCCGACGATACGGTAGGTGCCGGCGTTCTCGGGCCCCTCGACGCCGAACTGTCGACCGAGCGGGTCTTCACCCTCCGCGAAGAAGCGCCTCACGAACGCCTCGGTCACGATGGCCGCCGGCTCGTTCGTCTGGTTGTCCGCCGTCGTGAACCAGCGTCCCCTCACGAGCGCAACGCCCAGGTTCTGAAGATAACCGGCGCTGACGCGGTTCCACGACGCCCCCGACTCACCGCTCGCGTTCGGCGGGCGGCCGGCAACGACAACCGACTCGCCCCAGTTGCCGGCGAGCGGGTTGTACAGCGCCAGCCCCGCCCCGCGCACGCCGGGAAGGCTTGTGAGCCGTTGCTCGATATCGCGATAGAGGGTCGACAGTTGCTGCGCGGTGTAGGTGGACGGCAGGCGCTTCATGCCGATCAGCACGCGTCCCTGCACGTCGTAGCCGAGGTCCTGGCGCTGGAGGTTCACGAGACTTCGCCCGAGCATCGTGGAGCCGGCGACGACCGCGACGGCGAGCGACGCCTGAACGACCAGCAGGACCGTGCGCGCGGGGAAAGAACCGCCGACGCTGCGTCCGGAGCCGCGCAGGGCATCGATGGGATCCGTCCGCGCGGCGAGCCACGCGGGCGCAACCCCCGCAAGCACGCCCGCCACGAGCGACAGCCCCGCCGCGAACGACAGCGTGACGAGCGACGGCGTCGTCGCGATCGGCGCGACCGACGAGTCCTGGAGAGCCAGCGCGACCAGCAGGCGCGTGGCCCCGACGGCGACGAGCAGCCCGACCGCCCCGCCGGCTGCCGCGAGCAGGACGCTCTCGGCAAGGGCTTCCATGACGACCTGCCGGCGGGTTGCGCCGACCGCGAGCCGCATGGCCGTCTGCTGCCGGCGCGCAACCGCGCGGGCCAGCAGGAGGTTCGCGACGTTCGCGCACGCGATGACCAACACGAGACCGCAGATGGCGAGCAGAATCCGAAGGCCGGGTCCGTATCGTTCCTTCAGCGAGATGCCCGCGAGGCCGATGCCCGAGCCCGCGGGGACGACCCCGATCGTCTGGTTGGGGAGTTCGCGGACGATGTCCGGCATCAGGTTGGCCGGGTAATCGGCCTCGAACCGGATCCACTGCCGCAGGATGCCGGTCAGCCGGGGAGCCATTCCCGCGATGGAGGCATCGTCCCGGAGACGACCGATCGCGAAGAGCCACGGCGAGGTCGACTGCCGCAGCAGGGAGCCGTCCCCGGCAATCGTCGGCTCGTGCTGCAGAGGGATCCAGAGGTCGGGGGGAAACGCGCGGACGGTCTCGCCGAAGAACCCCGGCGCCGCCACCCCGATGACCGTGAACGGGCGGCCTTCCACCACGAGGGTCGAGCCGACCACCGACGGGTCCGCCCCGTAGACGCCCTGCCACGTACGATGGCTCAGCACCACGGCCGGCGGCGCCGAAGGCCGGTCGTCGTCCGCCGCGAACACCCGGCCGCTCGACGCACCGACGCCGAGCGTGGAGAAGTAGGTTCCCGTGACGTAGCCCGCGCGCAGGGGCCTGGCGGCGGCGTCTTCCGCGCCCTGCCGGCGAGCGCTCAACAGCGAGCCGCCCCAGTCGAACGCGGTGATGTCCTCGAACTCCGGGGCCCCCGCCTGCAGCCGCTCGTACAGCGGAAACGAGAACACGCCCCAGCGGCCGTGCCGGCCCGTGACGGTCGTGTCGTCCCCGTCCCCGATCCGGTACAGACGTCCCGGGTCCGAAACCGGCAGCGGCCGGAGCATGACGCTGTCCATGAGCGTGACGATCGCGGTCGTCCCGCCCATGCCGAGTGCCAGCGTGACCACCGCCGAGGCCGTGAACGCGGGCGACACGCGGAGCTTGCGGCAGCCCTGGGCCAGGTGCCGGCGGAGACCGTCGGCGACGGAGGAATGCCGGATGGCCATCACGCCACGCCCACGTCGCGCAACGCCAGCTCGATGGCGACCGAGACGCGCTTCCAGTTGCGGGCCTCCTCCTCGGTGTGCCGGCGCCCGGCGGCGGTCAGCTCGTAGAACTTCGCCTTGCGGTTGGTCTCCGAACGCCCCCACTCGGCCGTCAGCCACCCCTTCTGCTCGAGCCGGTGCAGGGCGGGGAAGAGCGACCCGGGATTGACGCGGAAAGCACCCTCGGTGATCTGCTCGACCCGGCGGGCGATACCGAGCCCGTGGTGCGATCCCGTCATGAGCGCGCGGAGGAGCAGCAGATCGAGGGTGCCGCGCATGAGGTCGGTGCGGGCCATGCGAAGGTGCTCCTTGGAAACGATCTATCGGATTTTCGGCAAGTCTAGTCTGATTCTATAGATTGTCAATAGGACGCCTGCCCGCGCGGCCCGCCCGGCGCGACGGGGTGCGATTTTCCTTGACCGGAAGGCACGAAGAGGACAAGACTGTTGACCTTCGTCGACAGCGCAAGAGAGTCAGGGCTGCGGCCCCCCCAAGGGGCACGCAGAGAGTAGGGAGCGTGAGCGCGCCATGCCGCCGCCGCTGCGTCTCGCTCGCCTTGTCTCGTCACTGTCCGGCCCCGCCGGCAGGCGGCACCGGTCTGCCCGGTGCTCGGCCGTCCGCCTTTACCTTCCAGGCTCCGATTCGCCGGCCCGTGCTCAGCGCGGGCGCGGGCTTCCGCGCGGCCGCTCCGCCAGTCGGCGAGAGTCAGCGGCCAACCTGTCCGGCGCGGGACATTCCGCTTGGGAGAAAGGAGTCCAATCCGCACAAGACGCCGGCTCACGTTGACCGACGGTTCGTCTCACCGGCTCCATATAAGGGAGAAGAAAATGGCAACCAGAGTCATCGTCGGCTTGACCGCCCTCGTCGCAATCGTGCTGGCCGTGGCGCCCGACGCGAACACAGGCAACGCTCTGATGATCGTGCTGGTCCTTCTCGGCCTGGCCTATCCCGTGGTGGCGTTGAACGCCGAGGACGCGACGTCGTTCCTGGTCGTCGTGCTCGCGGTCGGCGCCGCCGCCGGCGCGGACGTGCTCAGCAACATCCCGGCCATCGGCACCTATCTGGACGGCATCCTCGACGGCCTGTCGACATCGTTGTACGCCGCCGTGGCCACCATCGCCGCGATCAGGGTGACGAACCGCGTGAAGGGCTGACGCACGGGCCCGAGGCGGGCCTCCCCGGCCGCCGCCTCGACCAGGTTCGACGCGCACGGCGCCGGCCGGATCCGCTGCGGGCCGGCGCCGCGAGGGGACGGCCGGGGACTTGTGCCGGAGGAGTCTCGCCCCGACGAGGCTCCCGTGACCGGCAGGTCGCGCCGTGACCCCACCAGGGTCGGGCCGGCGCCTTGGGGCGTGGACCCACCAAGATCGCAAGCGGCGACCTGGGAACGGCCGCCTTCGGCAGTGGTTTGCCCGCGGACCGACGTCTGGAGCATTCGGCTGGCGGGTTGGAATCAGTACTTCGGCAGGGTCGGGTCTACCCGGTCGATCCAGGCGAGGATGCCGCCCTCCAGGTTGCGCGCCCCGGCGTGGCCGGCCTCGTGGAGCAGGCGCACCGCCTTGCCGCTACGCACGCCCGACTTGCAGTGCACGATGATGTCGTCGCGCCCTTCGAGCTCGGACAGCCGCGAAGGCAGCTCACCGAGGGGAATGAGCACCGAGCCGGGAATGCGGCAGATCTCGAACTCGCGCGTCTCGCGGACGTCGAGCAGGAGGAACCCGTCGTTCCGGTCGATGCGCCCCTTCAGCTCCTCGACCGTCGCCGCGCCGGCCGCCACCGGGTCCGCCGCGGCCGTCGCCGGCTCGGCCTCGACCGCCGGCACCCCGCAGAACTGCTCGTAGTCGATCAGCTCGGTCACCGTCGGGTGCGTCCCGCAGACGGGGCAGTCGGGGTCCTTGCGCACCGTCAGCTCGCGGAACCGCATCTTCAGCGCGTCGAACAGGAGAAACCGCCCCACCAGCGGCTCGCCCGCCCCAAGGATCAGCTTGACCGCCTCGGTCGCCTGCAGCGTCCCGACGACCCCCGGCAGGATGCCCAGCACCCCGCCCTCGGCGCAGCTCGGCACGAGCCCCGGCGGCGGCGGCTCGGGGAACATGCACCGGTAGCACGGGCCGTCGGCGGTCGCGAAGACCGAGGCCTGGCCCTCGAACCGGAAGATGCTGCCGTACACGTTGGGCTTGCCGGAGAGCACGCAGGCGTCGTTGACGAGATACCGCGTGGGGAAGTTGTCGGTGCCGTCGACCACGAAGTCGTAGTCGGCGAAGAGGGCGAGGGCGTTCTCGGACGACAGGGCCAGCTCGTGGGTGACCACCTCGACCTCGGGGTTGAGAGCGTTCAGCCGCGACTTGGCCGAGGCCAGCTTGGACCGGCCCACGTCGGGGGTGCCGTGGATGATCTGCCGCTGCAGGTTGCTGAAGTCGACGGCGTCGAAGTCGACGATGCCGATGGTGCCGACCCCGGCCGCCGCGAGGTAGAGGGCCACCGGCGAGCCGAGGCCCCCGGCGCCGATGCACAGCGCCCGCGCCGCCTTCAGCTTCTGCTGCCCGTCCATGCCGACTTCCGGCATGATGAGGTGCCGGCTGTACCGCGCCACCTCGGCGTTGGTCAACGCCGGCAACGCCGCCGCCACGGTCACGACGCCCTCCCGCCGGCCACCGAGGGAATGATGCTGACGGTGTCGTCCGCGGTCACCGGGGTCTTCTCCTTGTCGAGGTAGCGGATGTCGTCGTCGTTCACGTAGATGTTGACGAAGCTCCGCAGCGTCCCGTCCGCGGCGTACAGGTGCTGGCGCAGGCCGGTGTACCGCGCGGTCATGTTGGCGAGCAGCTCGCCGACGGTCTGCCCGTCGGCCTCGACGACGTCCTGCTTGTCGGTGAAGCCGCGCAAGGGAGTGGGAATCAGGATCCTGGTGGCCATGGTGTCTCGTCGTGCTCGTTCAGTTGATTCTAGCAGCCCGTGATGGAACCCGGCGTTGCATCGAGAGCGGTGAGGCGCCCGCCCGACAAGGCGCGAGGAGAGCGCATACCGGGCATCTGCAACCGACGGACAACGCGGTCGGGCGGATACGCCACCGCTCGAATGCGGCGAGGCTTCCACCCCCGGGCTGCCGGTCCGCGGGTGGTCGCCTGCATCCGCCGCCTCGCGCCGTCGCCGTCCCCGGCCGACGCTGCCGGTAGACCCACGTCGCCTCCGCCCGCCAATCGTCGCCCCGCGACTCCGCTCGGCGCCCAACCGACCCCCGGGAGTCCGCGCCGTTCCCAGGCGCAGACGCCTGCGCCGCCGACTCCCGGCCTTCGCCGCCCCGGTTACTCGACGACGACCGCTTCCTCGTCGAACCGCGACCGATCGTCGCGCAGCCGCCACGAGGTCAGGAGGCCGGGCTCGCGGTTCGCGACCGCCACGATGACGTAGGCGAACGCGGGCCAGGCGTGATCGAGATCGTACTGCGACGGCCGCGCCGCGCCGTCGGGATGCGAATGGTAGAACCCGAGCAGCTCGCCCCCCCGCTCGGCCGCCCGGCGCTCGGCCGCCCGGTAGTCGACGGGCCGCACCAGGAACCGCCGGCGCGGGCCCTCGGCGGTGGCGTTCGGCAACGCGAAAGCCTCGATGACCAACCCGCCGCGCCCGATCAGGGCCCCGCAGCACTCGTGCGGATACGCGTCCCGGCCGTGTCCGCGAATGCCGGCGTCGGCCGCGGCCCGAATGGTCAGCATGACTGGTCGCGCCGCCCCCCGGCCAAGCCCGCGACAGGGTCCGTTGCCGGGAGCCCGCGGCGAAAGGCCACACTGTCTTCGACCGGCGCAACGCCGGGTCTCATCACCACGGCTCCCAGCCCGCCCATCGTCGCCTGACGGCCCCGCTGACGCCCAACACCTCAGGAGCGTCCACGCCGTGCTACGGCGCAGACTCTCCTACGCCGAATCGGTGACGTAGCCCTTCTCGCGCCACGCCAGGGTGCCGCCGTTGATGCTCCTCACGTTGCGATAGCCGAGCGACTTCAGGAACAGCAGGCCCGACAGCGAGGCGTTGCCGCGCTGGCACACGCTCAGCACCGGCGCGTCGAGGTCCCGGGGCAGCACCGCGAGGTAGTCGGCGTTCTCGCCCAGCTCGGCCAGCGGGATGTTGATGGCGCCCGGAATGTGCGCCTCGTCGTACTGGCCCGCCGGCCGCACGTCGAGGACGAACGGCTTCTCCCGCCGCCACCGCTCGTGGGCGTCGTCGACGTCGATGGTCAGCTCAGGATTGCCGCGCACGTTCTCGCGCATGCGCTCGAGCAGCGGATTGGGTCCGGCGCCGTTGCCGGCCTGCGCCCCCGGCACGAGCTGCGGCAGGTGCTTGACGACCGACGAGGCGTACTTGAAGGCGCTGTCCGGGAAGATGACGACGACGACGTTGCCCGGCTCGTCCGGCACCACCGCGAACGCGCCGGCGAGGGCCATGGCGGAGCTGGGTCCGGCCGTGATGCTCTCCTCGCGGTTCAGCCGCAGGCACAGATCGAACGCCTGCTGGTTCGAGACCTCGACCTGGGCGTCGTACTCGTCGGGGCGGTAGAGCTGCGTCTGCTGGAGCTGCCGCAGGCTGCGCACCCCCGGGATGTCGTGCCCCTCGGTCGGATAGACGCCCACCACCTGCACGCCGGCGCGCTGGTCCTTCAGGAACCGGCCGGTGCCGGTGATGGTGCCGCACGTGCCCAGCCCGGCCACGAAGTGGGTGACGGCGCCGTTGGTCTGCCGCCAGATCTCGGGCCCCGTGGTCTTGTAGTGCGCCTCGGGGTTGGCCTCGTTCACATACTGGTTCAGCATGTGAAAGTCCGGCCGCTCGCCGATCTCGGTCGCCTTGGCGATCGCACCTTCCGGGGCGCCGGGGGCGGGACACAGCGTGTCCTGCAACTCCATGACGTCGGCCCCGAAGAACCGCAGCATCGTGCGCTTCTCCAGGGGAATCTCGCTCGACAGCGGGGTGGTCAGCGTGTAGCCCCTGGCGTTGGCGATCATCGCCAGGGCCATGCCGGTGTTGCCGGACGTCGGCTCGACGAGCCTCTGGCCGGCGTGCACGGTCCCCCGCTCCTCCCCGTCCGAGACGAGGTTCGCGGCGACCCGATCCTTGACGGCGCCGAACGGGTTGTACCACTCGAGCTTCGCGTAGACCTGCGCGTGCTCGAACGGGGCCACCCGGTTCAGACGCACGAGCGGCGTCGGATTGTCGGCGTCGCACTGGAGACCGAGAATCGAATCGTAGACGCGGAGCGCGTGATCGTTCATGGCTGTGGCTCAGTCCGCGCCGGGCCCCGCGCGCCCGGCGAGCTGCGGTCGCCTTGCGAGTTTGCTGACGCGAAACTCCTGTGCGGCGGCCGCGCGTCCTGCGGTTCGCCGACGCGAGACTCCGGTTCGGCAAGCCGCGCGCCCGGGTCGTGCGCCCCGCGCCCGTTGGCCAGCGCGCAGCATCAGGCAAGCCCGCAACCGTTACATGTTAATTCGCCCCCCGGCCGGTCAGCAAGGGCAAGCGCCCGAACGGGTGCACGACAGGAAAGTTGTGCGTCGCCACGCAAAACGGGCACCACCTCGCGTGCGGGCGCGGCAGCCCATGGATTGGCCTGTTGCGGGGGTCTTGGCCCAAGCCGTTCCCCCTGAATCGAGAGCCCGACGGCGCCGGGGGCCGCCATCCAACAGTGATGTCGTGCACCCCGCCCGAACCGCGGCGCCCGTCGAACGGGTACACTGATGCCAATCGCCATTACCTTGGCGCGACCCCGCCGCCGGGGCGACCGACACCCGCATGAAATGCACATAGACCCCTTCGAGCTCGAACGCTGGCAGTCGATCCACGAGCACCACGCCGCGATCAACCTGTCGGAGAGCGGGGTCCACCCGTTGCGCGTCGGCGAGGTCGCGGCCGGCGCCGATCGGGACGCGCTGCTCGACCAGGCCCTGGAGTACACGCAGACCAACGGCACCGCCCCCCTGCGCGAACGCATCGCGGCGCTCTACGACGGGGCGTCGGCCGCCAACGTCCTCGTCACCAACGGCAGCTCCGAGGCGAACCTGCTCGCCTGCTGGCACCTGATCGACCCGGGCGACGAGGCCGTCGTCGTCCATCCCGTCTACATGCAGATACCGGGCCTGCTCCGATCGTTCGGGGCGACGGTGCGCGAGGTGTGGCTCGAGCCGGGGCCGGCGGGGTGGCGCCTCGACCTCGACGCGGTGCGCGCGGCGGTCGGCCCCCGCACCCGGTTCATCGCCGTCTGCAACCCCAACAACCCGACGGGGGCGCGCCTCGACGAGACGGCGCTGGCGGCGCTCGGCGAGGTCGCGGCCCACCGCGGGTGCTGGCTGCTCGCCGACGAGGTCTACCGCGGTGCCGAGCTCGACGGCCGCGACACGCCGTCGGCGTGGGGCGGCGGCGAACGCGTCCTGGTGACCGGCGGGCTCTCGAAGGCCTACGGCCTGCCGGGCCTGCGCATCGGGTGGCTGACGGGACCCGCCGGGCTGATCGAAGACCTGTGGGGGCGCCGCGACTACACGTCGATCGCTCCCGGGGCGGTCAACGACCTGCTCGCCCGGCTGGCCCTCGAGCCGCGGCGCCGCGGCGAGCTGCTCGCGCGCGCCCGGCGCATCCTCCGCGGGAACCAGGCCGTCGTGGCCGAGTGGGCCGCCCGCCACCCGGGCGTCCGGCAGATCCCGCCGGAGGCGGGAGGCGTGACCCTGATACGCTATCCGGGCGCCCGGCCGTCGGCCGAGCTGGCGGAGCGGCTGCGCGCGGACCACGGCGTGCTCGTCGTGCCGGGCTCCCATTTCGGCCTGGAACACCATCTCCGTCTCGGCATCGGGGGCGAAGCCGCACCGTTGCGGGACGGGCTCGGGACGCTGGGCCGGGTGCTCGAGACGAACCGCTGACCCCCAGGGAGCCGTGGCAGGGCCTTCGCGTTGCACCGAGGTCGGCGACGCGCCGTCAGGCGGGTCGCACCACCCGCCGAGAGCAGCGCGGCTTTCACCACGGGCTTCCTGACCACCGGATGGACCACGCAGGCCGCGGGAGCGGCGGGGAGGCCCGTCGCGCCGCCGCGGACGCCTTCGGAAGACTGGACGACCCATGAACGACAACGTTGCGAACACCGATCCGACCACCGGGGGCCCGCTGGCCGGGTTCACCGTCCTCGACCTCACGCGGGTGCTCTCGGGCCCCTACTGCACGATGATGCTCGCCGACATGGGGGCCCGGGTCATCAAGGTGGAGCAGCCCGGCAAGGGCGACGACACCCGCGGCTGGGGGCCGCCGTTCCAGAACGGCGAGAGCTCCTACTTCATGAGCGTCAACCGCAACAAGGAGAGCGTCACCCTCAACTTCAAGCACCCCGAGGGCCGGGCCGTGCTCGACCGGCTCATCGCCGGGGCCGACGTCCTCGTCGAGAACTTCCGCCCCGGTGCCCTCGAGCGCCAGGGACTCGGCTACGACGCGGTGTCGGCCGCCCATCCGCGGCTGGTCTACTGCTCCATCTCCGGGTTCGGCCAGACCGGGCCCCGGCGCTCGGAGCCCGGCTACGACGCGGTGATGCAGGGAGAGGGCGGCCTCATGAGCATCACCGGGGCCCCCGACGGCACCCCGTACCGGCTCGGGGTGGCCATCGCCGACATCGCCTCGGGCATGTTCGCGGCCTTCGGCGTGGCCATGGGGCTGCTCGCGCGCGAGCGCACCGGCCGGGGCGAGTACGTCGACGTGGGGATGCTCGACTCGGTCGCGGCCCTCCTGACCTACCAGGCCGGCATCTGCTTCGCCATCGGCCAGGCCCCGCCCCGGCTCGGCAACCAGCACCCGACCATCGTGCCCTACGAGACCCTCACCGCGTCGGACGGCGACCTCGTGGTGGCGGCCGGCAACGACTCGCTCTTCACGAAGTTCTGCGACGTCATCGGGGCGCCGGAGCTGGCCCGGGACCCGCGGTTCGCCGCCAACAAGGGCCGGGTCGAGAACCAGGACGCACTGCGGCCCCTCCTCGCCGAACGGCTGCGCACGGCGACGCGGAGCCACTGGCTCGACGGCCTGAAGCGGGCCGGCGTGCCGTGCGGGGCCGTCCGCGACCTTGCCGAGGTGCTGTCGGACCCACAGCTCCAGGAGCGCATGATGGTGCTGCCGCTGACCCATCCGAAGGCGGGGCCGATCCAGGTGCTGGGGGTGCCGGTCAAGCTGGCCGGGGCCGCCGGCAGCGTGCGCACCCCGGCCCCCGTGCTCGGGCAGCACACCCGCGGGGTGCTCGGCGAGCTCGGCTACGACGCGGAACGCATCGCCGCGCTGGAGCAGGCCGGGGTGATCTGACGGGCGAGACCGGCCCGGGCTTCAGCGCTCCACGAAGACCCGGATCGCGTCGAGGAAGAAGTCGAGGACGTGCTGCTCGGTCAGGGCGTCGATGCCGAGGTCGGCGGCAAGGGGCCGCTCCGTGGTCAGGACGCGCCCGCCGCGGACGTGGCTCACCGTCGTCAGGATGTTCACCGCGTCGTCCGTCGCGTCGACCGCGACGTCGATGAAGTCCTCCCGCCGCCGGTCCGACACGAGCCGAACCGATCCCGCCGGCGTCGACAGGCGGAACACGAAGCCCTCGGCCCGCAGCACCGACACGAGCTGCCGGGCCACCGGGGTGGCGACGTCCTCGACGAAGCGCCGGCCCTGCTGGCCTGCAACGGCGGCCCGGGCGCGGCGCTCCGCCGCGTCGAGCCGGGCCTGCTCTATCGTCTGGCGCACTCGCTGGCGCACATCCGCGATCTCAGCCATCGTCGTCCCGACGCGGGGTGCCGGCCTCGTATCGGCGCATCTCCGCGATCTCAGCCATCGTCGTCCCGGCGCGGGGTGCCGGCCTCGTATCGGCGCACATCCGCGATCTCAGCCATCGTCGTCCCGGCGCGGGGTGCCGGCCTCGTGTCGGCGCTCCTCCGCGATCTCAGCCATCGTCGTCCCGGTGCGGGGTGCCGGCCTCGTGTCGGCGATCTCAGCCATCGTCGTCCCGGCGCGGGGTGCCGGCCTCGTAGACGCGGACCAGCTCCACGAGCTTGTAGCCGCGAGTCTGGTAGGGCGGGACGATGCGCTCGGTCCGCAGGTACTGCAGCATGCCCTCGTCCGCGTAGTCCGGCGGGCCGACCTCCTCGAGCCGGCCCAGGGCCTGCTCCAGCTCCGTCACCGTCATCACCGGCTCGGCGACGGTCCGGGTCACCGGCAGCAGACCTAGGACCTTGCCGCGGCGCACCGTGTCCCGGGTCCGGAAGCGGACGAACACCTCGTTGCTGATGAAGTTGTAGTCGACGTCGGTCCGGGACGACCGGGCGTCCTCGACCCGGAGAAGGGTCACCTGCCCGAGCCCGCGGACGGCGTCGATCAGGGTCTGGGTGAACGCACCCTCCCCCGACCAGTCGGTGGTGTCGAGATCCATCGTCGAATCGGCGAACCTTCAGCGTTCCCGCCGCGGGGGCCATCCTCCGCGTCGGTCGAACCCCGCGATCACGTCGGCCGGCGCCGTCATCGCCGATCCGAGAGGCGGCCAGGCAACCCCGGCCCCGGCGAAGGGCCCCAGTCGGCCGGCCCGGCCATCGCGGATCCGGGAGGCGGCCAAGCAACCCCGGCCCCGGCGAAGGAGCCCCATCGGCGCCCTCCAGCTCGGCCAGGCTCGCGTCAGCGCCAACAGGTAGCCCGACGACCAACGCGGCAACTTCCACGGCATCGGCACCCGATCCTACCAGCCGCCGCCGACACGGCCCGCGCGTCCCGCTTCAGGAGCCGGCCGCCAGGTTGACGGTTCCCTTCGACGGGGGCACGATGCAGAATATCAGCCCCCGCCGCGGCCGAGGCGCGGCGGGGTCGGCATCAGCCGGGAATCCGATGCTCCCTTCCGCCACCGTCGAGAACTACCTGAAGGCACTGTACCAGGCGGAGACGTCCGGCGACGACCGGCGCCTCGTGCCGATGGGGCAGCTCGCCACCGCCGTCGGCGTCGCCCCGGGCACCGCCACCACCATGGTCAAGGCGCTCGCCGAGTCGGGGCTGGTCGAGTACGAGCCGTACGCCGGAGTCCGGCTCACGCCCGCCGGGGCCAAGCTGGCCGCGATGGTGCTGCGGCGCCATCGCCTGATCGAGCAGTTCCTCGTCGAGATCATGGGCATGAGCTGGACCGACGTCCACGACGACGCGGAGAAGCTCGAGCACGTGGTGTCCGACCGCCTGATCGACCGCATGGACGCCATGCTCGGCCATCCCTCGGTCGATCCGCACGGCGATCCGATCCCCACCCCCGACGGGGAGTTGGAGTCGCACCGGTACGACTCGCTCCTCGAGTGTCCGATCGGGACACCGGTGACCGTCACCCGGATCGCCGACCAGGACACCACGTTCCTGCAGTTCCTCGAGACGCAGGGATTGAAGCCGGGCCAGTCGATAGAGGTCGAGGCGCGCGATCCGGTCGCGGACCGCGTCTGCCTCCGCGCCGGCGGGCAGCGCCGGGTCATCCTCGGGACCCAGGCAGCGGCGAAGGTGCTGATCGAAGTCGCACGGGAGCCTGCGCCGTAGCCCTCATCCGGACCGGCACGTCAACGCGACAGCGGCGCCGGGTGCTGGAGTGGCCGCGCCGTCGCCGCTCCCGGCCGGCGCAACAGCCCGGTGGTCACAGCCGTCGAACCCACCCCGGCGCCAAGGGCGAGCCCGGAGGGAACCGCGGGCGTGTCCCGACGCGTTATGATGGTTTTCGCGATTCAGCGACAAGGGGGAAGCACCCACGTGGCCACGGCGCAACCCGTCGTCAAGTTCACCTACGAGGACTACCGCACCGCACCGCCGGACAAGCGCTACGAGTTGCTGGACGGAGATCTGGTCATGGCGCCTGCGCCGAATCTGAAGCACCAGGAGGTGCAGTTCCGCCTGGGACGAAGGCTGGGGCAGTTCATCGAGGAACGAGGGCTGGGGAAGTTCTACTTCGCCCCCTGTGACGTGGTGCTGTCCGACACCGACGTCGTGCAACCGGACCTGCTGTTCGTCTCCCGGGAGCGCGACCATGTGCTGAGTGGCGGCGACAACGTGCGGGGCGCGCCCGATCTGGTGATCGAAATACTGTCTCCGGCCACCGCCGACCGCGACCGAGGCTACAAGCGTGCGCTCTACGGCCGACACGGCGTGGCCGAGTACTGGCTGGTCGATCCCGCGGCCGAGACCGTCTGGATTCACCGCCAGCGCGCCGGCGTGCTCGCGGTCGCGCACACCTTCGGCCGGCAGGAAACGCTGCGCTCGCCGCTGCTCGCCGGCCTGGAGCTCGACCTGGACGCCGTCTTCTCCTCCTGAACCAGCGCTCCCCCGGACCGCTCCGACCCCGACCGTGGCGAGACGCACGATGGTGTGCCTCCGGGAACCGGCACGTCGAGGAAGTGAACCCTCGAGGAGCTCGGCGGTCCTGGAGGTGGCCAGGGACTCGGGGAGCTGGACCGCCGTCGACGCGCTCGTCGGGGGCCCTGCCCCTGGTCCCGCTCCTGGCCGAGTACCTCGCCGAGCTCCACGTCCTCGAGCATCCGGCGGTTGAGCCAAGCGTCGTCGACTCCGTCTGCCTTCGACGGGAGCAAGAGTATCGGGGCGGACGCCGCGCCCCCTTGCGCCGCCCGCGCCCGCCTGTTGTGGCCCGCGCCCCATAGCCCTCAGTATTGACTGCACAGTCAGACCGCTGTCCACATATTGGGAGCTGTTTGGTCTATTCGCCCTCAAATCTACTGGCCCAGAGCAGGAAACACCGCCCGCGGGGCACTACCGCCTCCAAATGCTTGCCTGTCTTGTCACTACCCAACTTCTTGTTTACTGCGGTCTCGGATAGTGCTAACTTGCGGTTTCCTGGAGCGCCTAGGAGTACGCCGGCCCGTTCGGCTTTGGCCGAACACTGCGACGATCGTCGCATCCCAGTCGGGGAAACGTGGGAATGGGCGTCGATGACGGACGCCGAGGAGACGAAAGGAAACTCGGGATGTTCCGATGGAGAAGACGCCCGCGGAAACGGAACAACGAGAGTCACGACATGGAAGAGGCCGCCCACACTCTGGACGAGCTCGGGAGTATCGTGTCAGCGACCGGAGGATCCCTGAACAAGACCGGCCATGGTCTCTCGGGGACACCATCGACGACTACTGCGCGCCCGACCGCTCATCCAGCCCCGGACCGCGCGGCTTTCCAGGACAGCGCCGGGGAACGCTGCTCGACTCGAGTGAACGCGGCCCGCTCGCGTACGTGTACATGATGGACTACACCGCCAGTCGCTTCGTCGCGACGCTCGAACTTGTTGCGGAGCACGAGAGACGCAGCATCAAGACGGTTTCGCGCCTCGCCACTGGCAGCGGCGATACCGTTGACAGGTTGCGGCGCGGGGGGACTATCACGACCCGCCGTATGGATAGAGCCTTGCGCTACCTCTCGGACCACTGGCCTCAGGACCTTGCGTGGCCGGCTCACACTCCCAGGCCGAACAAACGTGGACAATCCTGACCGGGAGACGATCGTGCCGAAGGCCTGACGGACCCGACCGGGTTCGGGCCTGACCAGCCGAACGGGCAGCCTGTGGCGGGAGGTCACGTTCGGCCGGGTCTCCGGGTAGCGGCTAGCCACCGGCCTCGCCGTATGTGGCGAACGACGAGGGCGTCTCCCACAGCGTCACCCGCACGACGGGGAGGCCGGCGGCGGCGGCGACGTCGTACACGAGCCTGGCGATCCGTTCGGCCGTCGGGTTGGCGTCGATCACGTGGACCGGCTCGCCGAGCGACCGCAGCGCGTCGACGAGCGGATCGCCGCGCTTCAGGATCATCTTGTGGTCCAGCTCCCGGTCCACCCAGGCCTCGACGGCCCGCCGGACGTCGGCGAAGTCGCACACCATGTCGCGCCCGTCGAGCGTCGCCGAGCCCACCTCGACCTCGGCCACCGCGTTGTGGCCGTGGGGGTGCCGGCACGGCCCGGCGTGGTCGAGCAGGCGATGCCCGTAGCAGAACTCGATGCGGACGGCGACGGACCAGGCGCGCTCGGACATGCCCGTCACTCCTCTCCGGGGCCGGCCGCGGGCCGGGCCTGCGCCTCGAGTTCGGCCAGCAGCGCCTCGCGCCGGTCGAAGAGCCGCCGCTGCGGGCGCCGGCCACGCTCCGAGCCAACGACGTACTCGCACAGGATGGGGAAGGCGATGGTGGAGTCGCAGTAGGCGACCACCGCGTCGGGCAGGCGGCCGGGCTTGACCTTGCCCCAGCTCACCGCCTCGGACGGCGTCGCCCCCGACAGCCCCCCCCAGACGACCTGGTCGGTGGTGATCTGGATGAAGTAGTCGGTCCCCCCCTTGGGGATGCCGTAGATCTCCCCCAGCGTCGGCTGGCCCTGCAGGTAGAAGTTCTTGGGCGACCCGCCGCCCAGGATCAGGCAGCCGTTGGTGGTCCCCCCGAGAACGATCGCCGCGACCTCGTTGACGTCGCGCCCGGGGTCGAGCAGGCAGCCGCCGCCGCGCAGAAGCTGGTGCGCCGCGACGTTCATGCCGATCGAGCTGTCGCCCGGCGACGAGGTGTAGACCGGCACCCCCGCCGCCGCGGCGGCGGCCACCACCGAGTGGGCCTCGCACCCCGGCATGCGGGCCATCAGGTCGCGCCCGATCTCGTGGTGAAGCGCGGCCGACGACACCGGGCCGTCGACGGACCGGCGGGCGAGGAAGTCGCGCAGGTACGCGTCGGTCTCGAGCAGCACCCGGGCCGGGAACAGCACGTCGTAGATGCGGATGACGCCATCGTCGTGCAGCTCGACGTCGTCGAGGAACGGCGAGCCGCGGTGCAGCGTGAAGTTCAGCGCGTAGTGCAGGTCGTGGTAGAGGTTGGCCCCGGTGCTGACGACGAAGTCGACGAGGCCCCGCTCCATCAGCTCGATGACGCAGCCGCCGAGCCCGGCCGGGGTCAACGCCCCGGCCACGGTGAGGCCGATGGTGGTGTCGTTCGCCGGATCGAGCATCTTGTCGGCGAAGACGTGACAGGCCTCGTGCAGGCGGCCGGCGTTGAACGCCTGAAACCCCTCGTCGACGAGCCGCCGCGTCTCGGGGCCGCCGCGGGGCCGGTAGTACCGGATCGGCTCGCCGGTCAGATGGCGGCTGGCCGCGGCCGGGGCGGAGGGGGGTACGGAACGATGGGGCACGGGGTTGCCGTTCTACCGGGCAGAGTGCTAGGAGTCTGCGCCGTGGGACGATTCTCGGCACGATCGGCTACTAGATGTAGTGGTCATGAACGTCCGTGTCCACTTCATATTAGGGCCTATTTTTCCGCGGCGCAGACTCCTAGGCAGGGTCGATCCAGTCGGGACGGCGCCCGCCCAGCGCGGTCAGGATCAGCGCCGCGCCGGTCGCGAGGCCGGCGAGGCCGAGCCCGTCGGTGAGCCAGCTCTCCCAGGGATAGTCGGCGGCCATCAGCGCGATCGCAGGCGCGAGCAGGGCCGAGCCGGCCGCGAAAGCGGCCGAGCGGCTGCGCGCCAACCGGAGCACGCCCCCTCGGAGGCGGCGGAACCGAACCAACCGGGGCCGCGGCGGCCCGGCGCCATGCGGGGCGCTCGCCCCGGGCCTCTCGGTCACCTCCCGGGCCTCTCGGTCACCTCATGAACCCGGCCACGTGCTCACCAGGTCGCCACGGCCGGGGTCATCGGGAACGGCTCTTGCCGCGGCTCCTGGACGAGGCCTTGTTGAACCGCTCCGGGCGCCCGTTCCCGTTGTGACGGGCCGACTTCGACTCGCTCTTGCCGTAGCCCGACCGGGCGAACTGGCCCGGATGCCCCTCCGCCCGGTTCCCGTTCGGCTCGCTGCCGGGCCGCGACCCGTTGCGGCGCCGGCGCGACGCGTTCCCCCGATCGACGTTGCCGGCGCGACCCTCGTTCTCGCGCATCGTGAACACCGGCGCCGTCCGGGACGCCACGGCGGGGTCGGGCCGGCCGAGCGTGGCCCGGATCAGCGGACGGCGCACCGAGTCGACGTGCGCAGGTTGGGGGGGGCGGCTCACCACCGGGAGGGGGACGTCCGGGAGCGTGGCGTCCGAGGCCGCGACGCCCGGAGGCGCGGCCGCGAGGGGCCTGGCAGCCAGGGGCGCGACGCCCGGGGACCCGGCGGCGAGGGGCCTGGCGGCCGGGGGCGCGACGCCCGGGGACCCGGCGGCGAGCGGCCTGGCGGCCGGGGGCGCGACACCCGAGGGCCCGGCGGCGAGCGGCCTGGCGCTCGGGGGCGCGACGCCCGGGGACGCAGCACCCCGGGGCGCGACCGCCGAGGACGCAGCGGCCGGGAGCGGCGCGGCCGGGGGCATGGCGGCCGGGGCCGGCGACGCCGGCGGCGCGGCAATCAGCGCCCCGTCGGCGCCCGGGTTCGAGAGGGCCGCCACCAATCGCGTCTGCCGGCGCGGAGGCACGCGCGCCGCCTTGTAGGGGTGCTCGGTGTCGCACGTCGTGCATCGGGTCAACTTGATGTCGTTGTCGACGATGGCCACGACGGCATGATTGGTCACCCGGCGCTCGCGTGGACAGTAGTCGTCCAGGACGTCACCCAGGCGCACCCGGCGCTGTTCCATGAATCCCTCTCAGGTTGGTTCAAATTGGTGGGGTTCGACGGTCGCTCGAAGCGCCAACGACTGATACGAACAGCGATGGGGATTGCTCCCGGCCCGTGTCACGCACGCCCGCGGCCCTCGCCAGGAGCCCGGCTGAACGCGGCCGGCTGAACGCGGCCGGCGCAACGCGGCGCCCGACCGCGTCGTTCCCCGGTTGCATGGCTTCCGGTCTTCTGGTTCCGTCGTTCATCGACGAGGCGGAACGCCGGCCCCGAGGCCACACCCCCCGCGGCGAAAGGCCCCGCTGCACTCGACCGGTGCAATGCGGGGGTTCACCACGGGCTCCCAGCCCCGTACGCCGGACGGATGTCCCGAGTTGCGAAAACGTGAACCACCAGTTCCGTCGCTTCAGGAAAGATTCGCGTTGCGCTGCAAGGACGGACACGCGAACGGCCGGACCACGAGTCCCTCGCTACAGGGCGGCTCCGGCGGTTGGCGATGCAGCGGCAACGCCATTCTACTACTCTCGTCCCCTCGCGTAAACGGCCCCGTGTCTCCTCGCGCAAACGGCCCCGTCGCCCAGAGCGGCTCAGCCGTCCGTCGCGTCGATCCAGCGGCGGGTCTCGCCGAGCGCCGCCGCCACCGCCTCCGGCCCCGTCGACTGGGGGGTCCGGCGCGCCTCGACGGAGCCGCGCGCGGTGATCCGGGCCGCGCCGTCCGCGTCGAGGCGCTCGTGGTACCCCCGCCATTCCTCCGGGGTCAGCGACGCGAAGTCGCGCCCGCCCGCGACGAGGTCGCGGACGATGCGCCCCACCACTTCGTGCGCCTCGCGAAAGGGGACGCCCCGGGCCACCAGGAGGTCGGCGACGTCGGTCGCGAGCGCGAGCCCCGAGGCCGCCGCGCCGGTGCGGGCCGGGTCGAGCGTGAGGGTGCGGACGACGGCGCCGGTGGCGCGAAGCGAGCCCAGCACGGTGTCCTCGGCGTCGAACACCGCCTCCTTGTCCTCCTGGAGGTCCTTGTTGTAGCCGCTGGCCAGCCCCTTCGTCGTGGCCAGCCAGCCGGCGAGCCGGCCGATGACCCGGCCGGCCTTGCCCCGCACCAGCTCGAGGGGATCGGGGTTCTTCTTCTGCGGCATCAAGCTGCTGCCGGTGGTGACCGCGTCGGACAACCCCAGGAACCCGAACTCCTCGCTCGTCAGGATGACGAGGTCCTCGGCGAGCCGGCTCAGGTGGACCATGACCCCGGCGCACGCGTGCAGGAACCCGGACACGAAGTCCCGGTCCGCGGTGGCGTCGAGGCTGTTGGCGACCACCCGCGAGAACCCGAGGCGCCGGGCGAGGGCGGCGGTGTCGACGTCGTAGCTCGACCCGGCGATGGCGCCGGAGCCGAGGGTCAGCGCGTCGGCCTCGTCGCGCGCGATCTCGAAGCGCCGGTAGGCGCGGCGCAGGGCGGCGGCGTGGGCGAGGAAGTAGTGGGCCACGAGGATGGGCTGGGCCCGCCGCAGGTGCGTGTAGGACGGCATGAGGGCCATGCCCGCCGACTCCGCCCGGTCCGCGAGGGCGTCGACGAGGGCCACCACCTCGTGCTGGATGACGGTGATGCGCCGGCGCAGGTAGAGGCGGAGGTCGAGCGCCACCTGCTCGTTCCGCGACCGGCCGGTGTGCAGTCGCTTCCCCGCGTCGCCCACGCGCTCGATCAGCTTGCGCTCGACGAAGGCGTGGACGTCCTCGTCCGGCCCGTCGACGAACGCGGGGTCGCCGCGGCCCCGGTCGCGGATCTCGATGAGGGCGTCGCGGATCGCGGCCGCGTCCCCGGCCGACAGCACGCCGGCGCCGGCGAGGGCCTCCGCCCACGCGAGGCTGCCGGTGACGTCGTCGTCGAAAAGCCGCCGGTCGAACGCGAACGACGCCTGGAACGCGAAGACCTCCTCGTCGGGGGCGGCGTCGAAACGGCCGGACCACAGGTGCGTCATGTCGTGCGGATGCCATCCAGGGGCCCGCGCCGCAACGGCGCGGACTCCTGCGGGGTCGGTCGGGCGCCAAGTGGAGACATGGCTGACGCCGGGCTGGCTACGAGACCGGTGCTGCCTTCGCCGGGGCGGCCTCGGCGGACGCGGCCTCGGCCGGCTCGGCCCTGGCCGCCGCGAGCTCGACCGGCAGCCCCCAGATCCGGATGAAGCCCTCGGCCGCGGTGTGGTCGAACTGGTCGCCCTCGTCGTAGGTCGCGAGCGCCTCGTCGTAGAGGGCGTGCGGCGACTTGCGCCCGACCACCCGGCAGTCGCCCTTGAACAGCTTCAGGCGGACGGTGCCGGTGACCCGCTGCTGCACGTCGGCGACGAGGGCGTCGATGGCGCGGCGGGTCGGCGTAAACCACAGGCCGTTGTACACGAGGTCGGCGTACACGGGGGCGAGGCCGGTCTTGATGCGATCGAGATCGCGCGGAACGACCAGGCTCTCCAGCTCGCGGTGCGCGGCGTGGAGCACGACGGCGGCGGGGGCCTCGTAGATCTCCCGCGACTTGATGCCCACGAGCCGGTTCTCGCACATGTCGATGCGCCCGACCCCATGGGCGCCGGCGATGGTCTCGAGGCTCGCGATGAGCTCGACGAGGGGCATCGCCACCCCGTTGACCGCGGTCGGCACCCCCCGCTCGAAGTCGAGGCTCACGTAGGCGGGCGCATCGGGCGCACCGGCCGGCGACTTCGTCAGGGTGTAGACCTCTTCCGGGGGCTCGGCCCAGGGGTCCTCCAGCACCCCGCACTCGATGGACTTGCCCCACAGGTTGAGGTCGGTGCTGTAGGGGCTGTCGACGGTGGCGGGCACGGGAATCCCGCGCTCGCGGGCGTACTCGATCTCGGCGGGGCGCGACATGCCCCATTCGCGGGCCGGTCCGATGACCCGGATGGCGCGGTTCAACGCCCGCGCCGACACGTCTATCCGCACCTGGTCGTTGCCCTTCCCGGTGCACCCGTGGGCGATCGCCGACGCCGACTCCATCTCCGCGATCTCGACGAGGCGCTTCGCGATCAGGGGGCGGCCGAGCGCCGTCGCCAGCGGGTACTGCCCTTCGTAGAGCGCCCCCGCCTGCAGGGCAGGGAGGACGTACTCGTCGGCGAACTCGGTACGCACGTCGAGGACGTGGCAGCGGATCGCCCCCACCGCCATCGCGCGCTCGCGGACATCGTCGAGCTCCTTCCCCTGCCCGAGATCCAGGGTCACGGCCACGACCTCCGCGTCGTACTTCTCGGCCAGCCAGGGAATCGCGACCGACGTGTCGAGGCCGCCCGAATACGCGAGTATCACACGCTCCATCTACTCTCCTCTGCCTCTGGATCCCTCTGCCCCGGAAGCCGCCGTCTCGCGGCTCCGCCGCCGCCGACCGCCTCGCACGCCCGCCGGCCCCGGTCGCCCCTGGTCCGCCGACCACCGCCGCGGGAATCCCCGACAGCGGAACTTCCAACGCAACCGAGGCGTCGCGCTGCGGCCTCCGCGTGGACACCACGGCGATCCACCGTTCGATGTTGGCCCGCATGACGCGACGACGGCGGCGCGCTACGGCCTCCGCCTGGCGCCCCGGCCCGCCCGCCAGGGAGTCTGCGCCCCCGCTGGAGGCCGCGCCCATCCAGCCCGCCAACCGTCGCCCGCGGCTTCGCTTGGCGTCCAGCCAACCCGCCAAGTCCGCGCCGGTCTACGGCGCAGACTCCCGGGGCGCAGGCTCCCGGCCGGCCACCCACCCTTCGACCCGACGGCCCACCATCCGGGCGCTGCCCTCGGTCCGGAGGACGACGAGAATCGTGTCGTCGCCCGCAACCGTCCCCACGATCTCCGGCCACGCCGCGTGGTCGAGCGCGAACGCCAGCGGCTGCGCCTGCCCGGGGTCGGTCTTCAGCACGAGAAGCTGCTGCACCCGTTCGACGTGCCGCAGGTACTCGGCCACCGCCCGGCGGACCCGCTCGTCAGGGATCGCCGGCGCCGCCGCCGGTCCCCGGGCCGACTGGTAGGCGCCGTCGGCGGAGCGCTTGACCAGCCCGAGCTCCTTGACGTCCCGGGAGATGGTGGCCTGGGTCGCCTGGATGCCCATCGCCGCCAACAACCGGCGCAAGGCGTCCTGGCTGCGGACCGGCCGGCCGGAGACGAGCTCGAGTATCGCGGACTGGCGGCGGCCCTTCATGCTTATTCACACGTTTGGGATTTATATACATCCCCGCGATTCGATGTCAAGTGGCGCCGGGAGTCGGGGCGGTCCCCGCCTCCAGGCCCGCCCCCCCACAGCCGCTATCCCGCTCACAGCCGCTATACCACCAACAGCCGCCATCCCGCCCCCAGCCGCCAGACTACCCGGTCACCCCGGCCGCCATCCCGGCCGCGCCTGAGCCCCGCCCCCCGCGTTTGACGACAAGGCCGGCTGCGATGTATAAATATGCACAATGTCGTCCACGCTTGCCGTCGGGGTCGCCGGGGCCACCGGGTACGCCGGCCAGGAGCTGCTCAGGCTGGCCGCGCGCCATCCGTCCGTCACCGTGACCGCGGCCATGGGATCGGGAGCCGCCGAGGGCGTACGCCGCCTGCCCGCGCTCGCACGCATCTGGGACGGCGACGTGACGCCGCTCTCCCTGGACCGGCTGGCGGCCGAGACCCGGGCGGTGTTCCTGACCCTGCCCGACGCGGTCGCGGCCGAGGTCGGCCCCGACCTCGTCGCCCGCGGGGTCCGGGTCTTCGACCTCTCCGGCACGTTCCGGCTGCGGGACGCGGCCGAGCGCCGTCACTGGTATCCCGCGACGCCGGACATCGACGAGCCGGTGGTCTACGGCCTCACCGAGCACTACCGGGAGGCGCTGCCGGACGCACGCCTCGTGGCCTGCCCGGGGTGCTACCCGACGGCGGCGCTGCTCGCCCTGCGCCCGTTGCGCGACGCCGGCCTCCTCGACGACGACGGCGACGTCATCATCGATGCCAAGTCCGGCATCTCGGGGGCCGGCAAGAGGCCGACGGAGCGCACGCACTTCTCGGAGTGCCACGGCAGCGTCGCCGCCTACGGCGTGCTCGCCCACCGGCACGGCGCCGAGATCGAGCAGGAGCTGGGGCGGCGGGTCACGTTCACGCCCCATCTCGTGCCCCTCGACCGCGGCATTCTCGAGACCATCTACGTGCGCACCCGCCGGGACGTGAGCGCCGCGCAGGTGGCCGACACCCTGGAGCGGGCCTACGCCGACGCGCCGTTCGTCCGCCTCACCGGCGACGCCTTGCCCGAGATCAAGCACGTCACGCACACCAATTTGTGCGACATCGGCTGGAAGCTCGACGCCGCCTCGCGGCGCCTCGTGCTCGTGGCGTGCCTCGACAACCTCGTCAAGGGCGCGGCGGGCCAGGCCATCCAGAACCTGAACGTCGCCTTCGGCCTCGGCGAAGCGACCGGCCTGTCATGACCCCGACGGCCAGGGTCGTCCTCAAGCTGGGCGGCGAGCTTCTCGCGGAGCCGGAGCAGCGCCGCGACGTCGCCGCGGCCATCGGCCGCCTCGCGGCCGGGACCGCCCTCGTGGTGGTGCACGGCGGGGGACGCGAGGTCGACGCGGAGCTGGCGCGGCGCGGAATCGCCAAGCGGGCCGTCGACGGCCTGCGGGTCACCGACGCCCCGACCCTCGACGTCGTCGTGGCGATGCTCGCGGGGCAGGTCAACACCCGGCTGGTCGCCGCCGCCCGGGCCGCCGGCGTCCGCGCCGTCGGCCTGACGGCGGCCGACGCCGGGGTGGCCGCGGTCGGGCGCGCCGCTCCCTACGCGGCCGCCGACGGGTCGGTGGTCGATCTGGAGTTCGTGGGGCAGCCGGAGGGCGACGCCCCGCCGGCCCTGCTCGAGACCCTGTGCGCGGCCGGGTTCGTGCCGGCCGTCGCGAGCATCGGGGCCGACGCGGATGGACAGTTGCTGAACGTCAATGCCGATACTCTGGCCGGGGACGTCGCGGCCCGGTTCCGGGCGGATCGGCTGCTGGTCGCGGGCGGCACCGCCGGCGTCCTCGACCCGCACGGCGAAACGCTGCCCTCGATCGACGACGCGACGCTCGAGGAGCTCATCGCCGACGGCCGCGCCAGCGCCGGCATGGTGGCCAAGCTGAACGCCTGCCGGCACGCGCGGCGCAACGGAGTCGGGCGGGTCGAGATCGTCGACGGCCGTCGAACGCGAGACCTGGACGGTCGTCCGGGGTCGGTCGTCGCGTAGGAACCCGCGCCGACAGAGAGAGCAGTCATCGATGTCGACAGGAACGACGGACGCGGCCGGGGCGCAGGAAGTCCGGGCGCTCGAGAGCGAGCACCTGCTGCAGGTCTACAAGCGGTTGCCGGTGGTCCTCACCCGCGGCGAGGGAAGCTACGTCCACGACGCCGACGGCCGGCGCTACCTCGACTTCCTGTCGGGCATCGGCGTGGCGTCGCTCGGGCACGCCCACCCGGGGCTGGCGGCGGCCCTCGCCGACCAGGCCCGCACCCTCGTCCACACGTCCAACCTCTACTTCCATCCCCTGCAGGGACAGGTGGGGGCGCGGCTCGCGGCGCTGTCCGGCCTGCCCCGGGCGTTCTTCTGCAACAGCGGGACGGAGGCGGTGGAGGGCTGCCTGAAGTTCGCGCGGCGCTACTGGCACACGCGCGGCGAGACCGGCCGGACGCGGATCGTGGCCCTCGAGCGCTCGTTTCACGGGCGCACTCTCGGCTCGCTGTCGGCGACGTGGGAACCCGGGTACCGCCGTCCGTTCGAGCCGCTCCTGCCGGGGGTCGACTTCGTGTCCCCCACCGACCCCGGGGCCCTGGAGGGCGCGGTGGGGCCGGACGTCGCCGCGATCATCCTGGAGCCGATTCAGGGCGAGGGCGGGGTGTGGCCCCTGAGCCCGGCGTTCGCGGAGGCGGTGAACGCGGCGTGCGAGCGGACCGGGGCGCTGCTCATCGCCGACGAGATCCAGTGCGGGCTGGGCCGCACCGGCCGGCCCTTCCACTCGGCGACGCTCGGACTGCGCCCCGATCTGATGGCGCTGGGGAAGGCGCTGGGCGCGGGGATGCCGGTGGGCGCGATCCTGATGAGCCAGGCCGTGGCGGACGCGATAGCGCCGGGCGACCACGGGACCACCTACGGCGGCAATCTCCTCGCCTGCCGCGCCGCGCTGGTGTTCCTCGACGCCCTCGAGCAGGGCGGGCTCGAGCGGGTGCGGGCGGCGGGCGCGCGCCTCGCCGACGGCCTCGAGGCCCTGTCGAAGCGCTACCCCATCGTCACCGACGTGCGCGGCGCCGGCCTGATGCGCGGCTTCGAGATGCCCGAGGCGGCCGCCACCCGCGCCGTCGAGCTCGCGCTCGCGCAGCAACTGCTCGTCAACCGCACCGCGGGACGCGTCGTGCGGCTGCTGCCGCCGCTCAACGTCTCGGACGCCGAGATCGACGAGGGGCTGCAGATTCTCGACCGGGTGCTCGATCAGGTCGTCTCCGAGGCCCCGAAACCGCAGGACCCGCAGTGAAGACCCGGCGCCAATCGAGCACGATCCGATGACCACGATGTCCACGGTTTCCGTTCACCCCGGCGAGGAGGTCCCGAGCGCGGCTCCGACCGCCGCGGCGGTATCGATCCGCCCGGCCGGCCGCGCGGACGTCGACGCCATCGACCGGCTCGTCGCCGCCAACGTGGGCCCCGGGATGCTGCTGCCCCGCTCCACCGCGGACATCCTGCGCCATGTGGCCCGGTTCCTCGTCGCGACCCGCGGCGGCGAGGTCATCGGGTGCGGAGAGCTGGCCCCGCTCAGCAAGACCATGTCCGAGGTGCGGTCGCTGGTGGTCGTCGCCGCCGAGCGCGGCGGCGGCATCGGCTCGCGGCTGCTCGCCGCCGTCGTCGCCGGGGGACGCCGGCAGGGGGCCTCGAGGGTGTGCGCGTTCACCCACATACCCCGCGCCTTCGTCGCCCAGGGGTTCTCGATCGTGCCGCACACCTGGCTGCCCGAGAAGATCATGACCGACTGCCAGGCCTGCGAGTGGTTCAGGCGCTGTGCGCAGTACGCGGTGGTCATCGAGCTCGGGGGCTCGCGGGGCCGCGGGCCGCGGCGGGGAAGCCCCTAGGAGTCTGCGCCGTAGAACGGTGCAGACTCCCAGTGTCCCGTATCAGTGGTTCGCGAAACAATTCAGCGCGACTTTTCTTCCCGGGTCACGGGCGTTTCACCATGCGAGATATTTCGCGAACTTCGCTGGCAGGACACTAGCAGGGTTGGTTGGGCGGCAATCGGAGCCGCAGGCGACGATTTCCGGGCTAGGAGTCTGCGCCGTGGAACGGTTTTGGGCCCGATCGGCTACTACATGTCGTGGTTTGAACTGGCATGAACCACTTCATGTTGGGGCGAAAATTTCCTGCGGCGCAGACTCCTAGGCGAGCTGGCGGGCGCACGCCACCGGCGAGGGCGACCGGTTACCGAACACCAGGAGCCGGCGCCGCGAGACGGCGCGGATTCCTGGAGGGTTGGTTGGGCGCCGACCGGAGCCGAAGGCGACGTTTCGCGGGCCAGGGCAGACGACACTCATGCATGAACGCATTCCCAGAGGCATCACCGCGCCGGCGGGCTTCCGGGCCGCCGGGGTCGCCTGCGGCATCAAGGCGTCGGGACTCGACCTGGCGCTGCTGGTGTCGACGCCGCCGGCCCGCTCGGCCGGCATCTTCACCACCAACCTCGCGGTCGCCGCCCCGGTCACGGTGACCCGCGAGCACCTGCGGCGGTCGGACGGCACCACCGCCGCGGTGATCGTCAACAGCGGCTGCGCGAACGCGTGCACCGGCGAGCGGGGGCTGGCCGACGCGCGCGACATGGCGGTCACCACCGCCGACCTCGTCGGCTGCCCGGTCGAGCAGGTGCTCGTGTCGTCGACCGGGGTCATCGGGGCGTATCTGGAGCGCGACAAGCTGCGGCAGGGCATCGGGCAGGCCGCCGAGTCGCTCGGCCCCGACGGGCACGCGGCGGCGGCCGAGGCCATCATGACCACCGACCCGTGGCCCAAGGAGGCGGCGGTGCGGGCCGAGGGGCCGTCGGGCCGGTTCCACGTCGGCGGCACCGCCAAGGGGGCCGGGATGATCGAGCCGAGAATGGCCACGATGCTCGCGTTCCTGACCACCGACGCCGCCGTCGAGCCGCCCCTCCTGCGGCGCGCCCTTCAGGAGGCGGCCGAGACGACCTTCAACGCCATCACCGTCGACGGCGAGCCCTCGACGAACGACATGGTCCTGGCCCTGGCCAACGGGTGCTCGGGGGCGGTCATCGACGACGCGTCGTACCCCGCGTTCGTCGAGGCCCTCCACGCCGTCTGCCACGAGCTCGCCCTCGCCGTGGTGAAAGGCGGAGAGGGAGCGTCCAGGCTCGTCTCGGTCGGCGTGACCGGCGCCCACACCGAGGCCGAGGCGAGGCAGGCGGCGCGGGCCATCGCCAACTCCCCCCTCGTCAAGACCGCGGTCCACGGGGGAGACCCCAACTGGGGCCGCATCGTCGCGGTGGCGGGCCGGGCCGGGGTGCGGTTCGACCTCGGCCGCGCCCGGGTCGCCATCGGCGGGGTCGAGCTCTTCCGCGACGAGCAGATCTTCGCCGACCGCGAACCGGCGGCGGCCGAGCACATGCGCACGCCGGAGGTGGCGATCACGATCGACCTCGGCACCGGCGGCGCGGGCGCCGCCACCGTCTGGACCTGCGATTTCAGCGCCGAGTACATCCACATCAACGCCGACTACCGGACCTGAGGCGGGCGCAGCCCGCGCGCCCCGCCGGGCCCCGGCGCGACGGAGGGCGCAAGACGCCCCGACGAAGCCATGAGCACCACCGAAACCCTGCCGGACGCCGGCGTGGCCGCCCCGTCTCCCCCGTCCGCCTCGGCCCGGACCTACCTGTCGGTGCTGGACCTGACGCCGGACGGGCTCGAGACGTGCCTGGCCCTCGCGGCGCGGCTGAAGCGCGAGCGAAGGATGGGCGCCGACGCCCCCACGAGCCGCGCGCTGGCCGGGCATTCCCTGGCCCTGCTGTTCGACAAGCCGTCGCTGCGCACGCGCACCGGGTTCGAGATCGCGATGCAGGAGCTGGGGGGCATCGTCACCTGCCCGCCTTCGGCCGACGCCCTGGGCACGCGCGAGGCCCTGGCGGACGTCGCCCGCACCCTCGAGCGGTGGATCTCGGTGGCCGCCATCCGCACGTTCCAGCAGTCGAGGCTGCGCGAGATCGCCCGGGCCACGACGCGGCTGCGGGTCGTGAACGCGCTGACCAACGAGGAGCACCCGTGTCAGGCGCTCGCCGACTGCCTGACCCTGCGCGAGCGGTTCGGCGACGTGCGCGGCGTCACCCTGGCGTACGTGGGCGACGGCAACAACGTGGCCACCTCGCTCACCCACGCCGCCGCGATGCTCGGGGCCCGTCTGCGGCTCGCGTCACCCGCGGGCTACGCCCTGCCCGCCGCGACCGTCGCCGCGGCGCGCCGGGTGGCGCAGCACGGCGCCGAGATCGCCCAGTGCGACGACCCCGTCGAGGCGGTGCGGGGGGCGGACGCCGTCTACACCGACGTATGGACGTCGATGGGGCAGGAGGCGGAGGCGACGGGGCGGCGGGAGGCGTTCGAACCCTACCGGGTGACCGGCGACCTGATGGCGCAGGCCGACCGCGATGCGTTCTTCATGCACTGCCTGCCGGCCCACCGCGGCGAGGAGGTGGACCCCGACGTCATCGACGGACCGCGATCCGCGGTCTTCGATCAGGCCGAGAACCGGCTCCACACCCAGAAGGCGCTGCTGATGCTGATGCTCGGCGCCGCGCCCTGGCCGAACCAGGCATCGGCGCCGTAGGAAGGCACAACGCCGCCCCGCCCGGACCGGCGGACAAAGGCGCTGCTGATGCCGGGCGCCGCGCCCTGGCAGAACCGGGGATCGGCACCGGCGGACGAGCCCGCACGACAACGGTGCGACCCTGCCGGCCGGCAGCCCCCACCGTGCCGCCGCGCTCACACGGACTCGAGGCCGGCCGCCGCCTGCTCCACCTTCTCGGCCAGCCCCCGGCGATAGGCGTCGAGGCGCGCGCGGACGTCCGGGTCGCCGAGCGCGAGAATCTGCGCCGCGAGCACCGCCGCGTTCGTCGCCCCCGCCTTCCCCACCGCCACCGTGGCCACGGGAACCCCCGGAGGCATCTGCACCGTCGACAGCAACGCGTCGAACCCGCCGAGCGGCGACGAGTCGACGGGCACGCCGATGACCGGCAGCGCGGTATGCGCGGCGACGACCCCCGCGAGGTGGGCGGCCGCCCCGGCCCCCACGACGAAGACCTTGACCCCCCGCTGCACGGCCTCGTCCATCACCCGGCGAACCCGGTCCGGCGATCGGTGGGCCGAGGCCACGGTCATGTCCGAGGCAACGCCCAGATCGCGCAGCGTGCGCACGGTGTTCGCCATCACCCCCGCGTCCGACGCGGACCCCATCAAGACCTGCACCTGTATGTCACTCATCCGACCCTGTGTCTCCCTGCTCCTGGCCTGTCGATTCGACCCCGGCGGCATTATGGACACTGACGGAAAGTACCTGCCACGCGCCAAGCGCAGGAAGCCGAAGAAAACGGGCTGCGCGCAGGCGAAGTTGGCAGCTTGTCTCGATCACCGTCCTATGCGGGGGTCCCGACCCCACGCGCGGCCGCCAGCGCCTTGCGCCCGATGTCCGAGCGGACCTGCTTGCCGGCGAAGGTGATGCACGCCGCCGCTTCGTAAGCCCGCGCAATCGCCGCCGGGAAGTCCCGCCCGCGGCCCACCACCGTCAGCACGCGGCCGCCCGCCGTCACCACCGACCCGTCCCGCACCGCCGTGCCGGCATGGAACACGAGCACGTCGTCGAGGGCGGACGCCGCTTCGAGCCCCGCGACCGCCGCGCCGGTCTCGTAGCGACCGGGATAGCCCCCGGAGGCCAGCACCACCCCGACGTGCGGATCGTCCGAGTGCTCGCAGGCCGACCCGCCCACCGACCCGCGGGCCGCCGCGTCGAGCACGGGGGCCAGCTCGCCGGTGATCATCGGCAGCACGACCTGGGCCTCGGGGTCGCCGAGCCGCACGTTGAACTCGACGACCTTCGGACCCTCCGCCGTCAGCATCAACCCGACGTAGAGGAAACCCCGGAAGGGGTGCCCGGCGCGGCGCATGCCCTCCAGCACCGGCTCCACGATCTCGTGCCGGATGCGGCGGTCCAGCGCGGGGGTCATCAGCGGGCTGGGCGCAAACGCCCCCATGCCGCCGGTGTTCGGCCCCCGGTCGCCGTCCCGGGCCCGCTTGTGGTCCTGCGCCACCGGAAGGCCGACCGCCTCGCTCCCGTCGCAGATGGCGAAGAACGACGCCTCCACGCCGGAGAGGTGCTCCTCGACGACGACGCAACGGCCGGCCTCGCCGAAGCGTTCGTCGACCATCGCTTCGCGCACCGCCCGCTCGGCCGCGGCCCGGTCCGGGGCCACCGTCACGCCCTTCCCGGCCGCGAGGCCGTCGGCCTTGACGACCACCGGGAACCCGAACTCGGCCCCGCCCACCGCGGCGAGGGCCTCGGCCGGGCTGCGGCACACCCGGAAGCGGGCCGTGGGCACCGCGTGCCGGGCCATGAACTCCTTGGCGAACGCCTTGCTCGATTCGAGCCTCGCCGCGTACCGGCCGGGCCCGAAGAGGCGCCGGCCGCGCGCCTCGAACAGGTCCCCGACCCCGCGGGCGAGCGGCAGCTCCGGCCCGACGACGGTGAGGTCGACCGCTTCGGCCTCGGCGTACGCGAGCAGGGCCGCCGGATCCGCGACGTCGAGCGAACCCGCGGGCGGGGCCGGCCCCGTCCCCGCGTTGCCGGGAGCGCAGATCACCTCTCGGACCGCCGACTCCCGCCCCAGCTTCCACGTCAACGCGTGCTCGCGCGCGCCACTCCCCACGACCAGCACCTTCATCGGTCCCGCATCCTCCCGACCGGCCGACATCCGCGGTTCTTTGACACGCCGCAGGGCACATCCTATAATGCCCGTTTGCTCCGTGCCGCACGAGGGTACCGGCCCCGGTCGCGTGGGCCGCGCCGTCGCGGGGCTCCATGCTACACGTTTCCGCGGCGGCCGGCGCGCCCGTGCAGCGCGAACGGGAGGCGGCCGGCGATGCGGGACCACGCGCGGCCCGCCCGCCCGGCCCCGCACGCGCGCCGCCCAACCGCGGCCCCGGCGGGGCGCGCCCCCGGGCCGCCGGTTTCGAGTCGCGACAACCGCCACGCAAGGGAGGTGACGGACAGTTTGGCTGAAGTCAAGGTTCAGGAGAGCGAGTCGATCGAGAGCGCGTTGCGACGCTTCAAGCGCAAGGTGCAGCAGGAAGACATCATCAAGGACATCAAGAAGCACTCGTTCTATCTCAAGCCGGGCGACAAGCGCCGGGCCAAGCAGGCGCTGGCCCGCAAGCGGACCCGGAAAAAGCAGCGCCGAGAGACCGAGTAGACCGGGGAGTTCCGCGTGACGCCGCGCATTGACAGTGCACCGGGTTCATAGTAGCTTTGCGCGGCTGGGAGACCCGGCGACAGCGCGTGATCGCCCGGATGTCGCGTCACTCTTCCGGCGACGGCGTAAACCGCGGGCGCGGAGAAATACATGGAAATCCAGGAACGAACGCTTCAGGACGTCGTGGTGCTGGACCTGACGGGAAAACTGACCATCGGCGAGGGCGACGAGCTCCTGAAGGAGCGGATCAGCAACCTGATACAGCAGGGCCACCGCAAGCTGCTGCTCAACCTCGAGGGCGTCCCCTACGTCGACAGCGCGGGGCTGGGAGAAATCGTGCGGACGTACACGACGGTGAGCCGTCAGGGCGGCAAGCTCAAGCTCGTCAACCTCACCAAGCGCATCACCGACCTGCTCGCGATCACGAAGCTGCTGACGGTGTTCGAGACGTACGAATCAGAAGCCGAGGCCGTGACGAGCTTCGGCGACTGACGAACACGAGTCACCCATCCGGCGCCCGGTCGCGGCTTTTCCAATCGTGCGCGGCCGCGCCCGGCGTCGGCGACGCGGGGCCGCCGGTCGTGTGGCTGAATTGACCATCTCCTTGCCGCCGGCGGCCCGGACGATCCGAGGTTCTCGTTTCGTTCATCGAGCCGGCCGCCTTCCAACGACCCTCCGGCCCGGCGACGGCGCAGCCCCGGGCGGGCGCCGGACCCCGGTCGAGTCCCGGCCCAGGAGGGTCGGTTGGACGCCAAGCGGAGACCGCAGTGCGACCTCGCGGTCGCGTTCGGCGGCGATTGGCGGGTCAGGCCTGCGCTGACACCCCCCGCGACCCACTCATGGCCGAGTTCGACACCCGGACGGATTCCGTCGACGTGACCCGGCTCATGGAGCGGATCCGCCGGGGCATTCGCGAGCAGCGGGGCGGCGACGACTCCGAGCGGCAGGCCCGGGAGTTGGCCGAGGTCACCCTGGAGCGCTGCCTGGAACCCCGACGGACCCGTTCGGACCTGGTCGAGCACAACCGGCGCCTCACACCTCCCGGACGGTTCGACCGGGACGGGCAGGGGAGGAGCCTGGCGCCCGAGCCCTTCGAGTTCGACGAGAACACGGTGTACGTCTCGTCGTCCGGGGGAACGATGGGGAAACTGATCTACCTGATCCGGAAGCTCCTGAACCCGATCCTGCGACTGTTCTTCAACCCCGACCCGATCATCCTCGCCATGGTGAGACAAGCGGAGATCAGCTCGCGGCTCCTCGACCTGCTAGATCGGGTGAACGCCGAGTTCGAGCGCACCGGCAAGAAGTTCGTGGCGCGCGAGGAGCTCGATGCCCTGAACTACGAGGTGACCAGCAACCTGGTGACGGAGATGACGCGGCTCGCCGTCGACATGAAGAACCACAGGATGCTGGTCGAGTCGGTCGCGGGGCGGCTCGACTTCGAAGAGCGGCGGGCGCAGGCGCTCGATTCGACCACGCAGGCCCGATCGACGCCGCCGGCGGGCGAGGCGGAAGGCGCGGAGAGCGACGGGACCGCGGCCGCGCCGACCCGGAGCCGTCGGCGCCGGCGGCGGTCGCGGCGACGCCCGGGCGCGGGCACGCCGGGTGCGGCGAACGAGACCACCGGCGAGACGGCGTCGCCGGGCGACACCGCGACGGGGGACGCCGCCTCGGGCGGCGCTCCGGGCGGGCCGGCGACCGAGGCGGCGGATGGGGCGGCGGCGACCGACCGCGCGGCGACCGCGGCGGCCTCCGCGGGGCCCGCCGGGTCGCCATCGTCCTCGGCCGACGCGGCTCCCGCGCCGCACCCCGACGCGCGGCCGGCCGCGGAAGAGAACCGACCCGCGCCGCCGCCCGACGACACCGGGGACCGATGAGGCTCGCCGTCGTCGTCCAACGCTACGGCGCGGAGATCGCCGGCGGTTCCGAGTACCTCTGCCGGCTGATCGCGGAGCAGCTCGCGGGACGGCACGACATCGACGTCCTCACCACCTGCGCGCGCGACGACGGCACCTGGAGGAACCGGTACCCGGAGGGCGACGACCGCATCCGCGGCGTCACCGTCCGGCGGTTCGCGAACGAGCGTACGCGGGACCCCGCCTCGTTCGACGAGTACTCCGACTGGATCCACCACCACGACCACTCGGCCGACGACGAGGCGGAGTGGCTGAAGCAGCAGGGGCCGTGGTGCCCGGGGCTGCAGGCGTATCTGGAGCAGCATCACCGCGACTACGACGCGCTCGTCTTCTTCGACTGCCTCTACGCCCCGACGGTCCTGGGGTTGCGGGTGGACCCGGCGCGCAGCATCCTCGTCCCCGTCGCGCTGGATCGACCGGCCATGCGCCTCGACCTCTATCGCGAGGTGTTCTCGCGGCCGGCCGGGATCGCCTACACCACCGCGGTCGAGCGCGGATTCCTGAAGCGCAGGTTCTCGATCGGCGCGAGGGTGGAGGAGACGGTGGGATGCGGCGTCGACCTTCCCCCGTCGCGCCTGCACGAGAAGCCGCCGTCGGAACCGTCCGCGTCGCCGCTGTCGGCCCGCGGCGCCGTCTTTCGCCGGCGTCACCGTCTGTACGGTCCGATTGCCCTTCACGACGGACGGATCGAGGCCGGCCAGGGATGCGAGGAGCTGCTCGACTACTTCGGCGGCCACGCCGAGTCCGACGGCGACACGTCGCTGGTGCTGATGGGCCTCAAGCTGATGCCGATTCCGAACGCCCTGAACCTTCGGTTCGCCGGCATGCTGTCGGAAGTCGAGCGTTCCGAGGCCCTGGAGGCGGCCACAGTGGTCGTGGCGCCCTCCCCGGCCGAGAGCCTGTCGCTGCTCGCCCTCGAGTCGTTCGCGGTCGGAACCCCGCTGCTCGCCAACGCCCGCAGCGACGTGCTGGTGGACCACTGCCAGCGGAGCAACGCCGGCCTCTACTACGCCGACCGGGACGAGTTCCAGGCGTGCCTGCGGCTCCTGGTCGGCGACGACGACCTGCGCACCGCCATGGGACGCCAGGGCCGCGCCTACGTTCGCGCGAACTACCGGTGGGAAGTCGTTCTCGGCAAGTACGACCGGTTGATCGCGGGCCTTCCGTCCTCACGGCCCTCGGGACGGCCGCAACGCGCCGGCCGCCGTCGCGGCCAGAGGGCGAGCTGAAACCCGCCAACCGCCGCGGCCGGCTCCGAGGGCCGCGAGGCGAGCCGCGCCGATCGACCCGCGCGTCCCGCGGGGCAGGCGCAGGGCGTCACGCTCCGTCGGCGTCCGTCGGCGCCCGGCGCCGGCTCCCCGGCAAGGGCGTCACGCTCCACCGAAGTCCGTCGTCCCCCGCCGCCGCTCCCCGGGAGAGGCGTTCCTCACGCCGGCGCGGGCTCCCCGGCCGCCCTGGGCACCGCTCCGCTTGCGGCGCGGGAGGATGTCGTAGCGCTTGATCATCTCGTTGAGCGTCGTCGGCTTGATCTGCAGCATCTCGGCCGCACGCTTCTGCACCCCGCCCGTCGCCGCGAGGGTTCGCTCGATCAGCTGCGTCTCGAACGCGGCCACGACCTCCTTGAACGGAAGCCCTTCCGACGGCATCACGAACTGCGGCATCTGGAACGGACGCGGCGTGCGTACCGCGTCGGGAATCAGCGCCGGACCGATCTGCGAGCCGGTCGCGAGCACGACCGCGCGCTCGATGACGTTCTCGAGCTCGCGCACGTTGCCCGGCCAGTCGTAGGCCTCCATGACATCGAGGGCCTCGGCCGTGAGATCGAGGCTCGTCTTGTCGTTCTCCGCCCCGTACTTCTCGAGAAAGTGGTGGGCGAGCAGGGGAATGTCCTCGCGCCGGTCCCGGAGCGGCGGCAGCTCGACCTTGATGACGTGGAGCCGATAGTAGAGGTCCTCGCGGAACTTCCCCTCGGCCACGAGGCGCTGGAGATCGACGTTGGTGGCGGCGATGATGCGCGTGTCGACCTTCTTGGTCTCGACGCCGCCCAGGCGCATGAACTCCCGCTCCTGGATCACGCGCAGCAGCTTGGCCTGGGTCTCGACGGGCACGCTGCCGATCTCGTCGAAGAAGATCGTGCCCTTGTCGGCCAGCTCGAAGAGCCCCTTCTTGGCGGCGACGGCGCCGGTGAACGCCCCCTTGAGATGGCCGAACAGGTTCGATTCGAGCAGGTCGGGCGGCAGGCTGCCGGAGTTCACGGTGACGAAGGGCTGGTCGGCCCGGGGCGAGCCCGCGTGCAGGGCGCGCGCGGCCAGCTCCTTGCCGGTCCCGCTCTCTCCCTCGACGAGTATCGTGGTGCGGCTCATCGCCGCCTGCGTGATCAGCTCGAACACCTGGCGCATGCGCGGGCTGCGCCCGATGATGTTGCGCAGGCCGTCGTTCTGCGTGCGCAGGTTCGCGCGAAGGGTGCGGTTCTCGGTGACCAGCCGCCGTTTCTCGGCCGCGTTCCGGACCACGACCAGCACTTCCTCGTTCTTGAACGGCTTGGTGATGTAGTCGAACGCGCCGCGCTTCATGGCCGCGATCGCGTTCTCGAGCGACGCGTAGGCGGTGATGAGGATGACGGGCAGGTCGTCGTCGAGGCGGCGCAGCCGATCGAGGGTCTCGATGCCGCCGATGCCGGGCATCATCACGTCGACGATGGCGACGTCGAACCGCCGGCTCCGGGCCAGCTCGAGCCCGTCGGCGCCGTTGACCGCGGTCGCGACCTCGCAGCCCTCCTTCGCGAGCAGGGTCTGCAGGACCTCGCGCATGACCTCTTCGTCGTCGACGACCAGTACGGATGTGTGGCGAAGCATCGGTGTGCGTGGCTGCACCGTTCTACGGCGCAGACTCCTACCCCGCCGACTGCGACCGCAGATGCGACGGCACGGGCAGGGTGACGGTGAAGCGGGTGCCGCCGGCTCCCGTCCGGCAGTCGATCGCCCCGCGATGCTCCTGCACCACGCTGTAGACAATCGAGAGGCCGAGCCCGGTGCCCTGACCGACCGCCTTGGTCGTGAAGAACGGGTCGTAGATGCGGGACAGGTCCTCGTTCGCGATCCCGGTGCCGGTGTCGGCGACCTCGATCATCGTCCGGTCACCGTCGCCGCGGGAGCTGACGGACAACCAGCCGCCGGTGGGCATGGCGTCGCGCGCGTTGAGGATGAGGTTCAGGAACACCTGCTGCAGCTTGCCCTCCACCCCCTGCACCACGGTCGGGGTCGTCGACAGATCGCGCCGGATCCGGATGTTGGACGTCCGGAGCTGATGCTCGACGAGGACCAGCACGTCGTTCATCACCCCGTTGACGTCCACCGGGCCTGCCACGTCGGACTGCCGTCCGGGCCGCGAGAGGTTGAGCAGCCCGTTCACGATGCGGGCGGCCCGCGAGACCTGACGTTCGATTTTATTCAAGAGCTGCAGTCGCGAGTCGTCGGGGGCGGTGCCCTCGATCAGCATCTGCGTGAAGCTCGAGATGCCGGTCAGGGGGGTGTTGACCTCGTGGGCGACGCCCGCCGCGAGCAGACCGACCGAGGCCATGCGCTCGGAGAGCTGCAACTGCTCTTCGAGCCGGACCCGCTCCGTGATGTCCTCCAGGAGAATCATCGTGCCGGCGGTGTCGCCGCCGGGGGTCAGCAGCGGCGCCTGCGCGGCGTTGACCAGCAGCTCCCGCGGCTCGCCGGCATGGCGCGAGGTCAACGGCGCCCGGTACAGGGTGGATCCGCCCGCGTGCTCGCGGCGCTCGCGCGCGAGCCGGTCCGTGAACGGCGCGTCGAACAGATCCGCCAGCGGCCGCCCCACCGCGGCGTCGCGCGCCACCCCGTACACACGCGCGAGGGCCGCGTTCCACCGGACCACGCGATCCTCGAGGTCCAGCACCAGCAGCCCGTCGTTCAGCGACTCGATGATGTTCTCGTTGAACTCCCGAATCCGGTCGACCTCGGCCGCCTTGAGCTGCAGCTGCGTGTACAGCCGGCCGTTCTCGATCGCGGTCGCGACCTGCGCCGCGACCGCGGTGAGCAGCGCGACGTCCTCGCTGCTCAGGGGCTCGCCGCTCGTCTTGGCCCCGAGCGCGAGCACCGCGATGGTGCCCTCCTCGGAGACGCACGGCACGAAGTAGTGAATCTCCCGGTCCCGCCAGAACGTGACCTCCGCGTGGGGATAGCGCAGAGTGGCCACCGGATCGTCGAGCAGGACCGTCCCCTGGCCGACCACGTGCCCGCCGATGGCCGACGCGGGATCCAGCCCCGGCCACTCGCCGCCGGCCCGCGCCCCCGTCGCCCGGAAGGGCCGGAACGGCCCGCCCGCCTCGGATTCCGCCGACGCCACCATCAGGACGGTGTGGTCGACGACCAGGGTCTCCGTCACCCGGGTCACCAGGCGCTCGGCGAGGCGGCCCAGGTCGAGGTCGCTGTTCAGCTCGCGCGCGAAGCCGAGGAGCGCCCGCCGGTAGTCGTAGCGGTCGCGGTAGTGGGCCCGGTCCAGCATCGACTCGATGGCGTCCTTCACGGGACGCGCCAGCAGCACCACCACCGCGGTCGCGAGCAGGGCGATTATCGAGCTGTGCCCGTCCGCCTCGTCGAGGAACATCGCCAGCGCCAACTGCTCGAGGACCAGATAGATGGCCACCATCGCGGTCGCGGCCGCGGTGTAGACCAGCCCCCGCTTGACGATGACCTCCACGTCGCGCAGGCGGTACTGGACGATGGCCGACGCGAACGCGAGCGGAATCAGGCTCAACGGAATCGCGGTGACGTCGAGGGGCACGGTGTCGAACCCGAGCGACCACGGAACCGCGTAGCCCACGACGAAGGGCAGCCCGCCGAGCACCGCTCCCCAGACGATCCAGCGGAGCTGGCGCTTCGAGGTGACGGACGGCACCCGCCGCAGGGTCAGGATCATCAGGGCCAGTCCGCCCACGACGCAGGCGGCGAGGTAAGCGGTCTCCAGCTTCCAGACGCGCTCGATGCCCGTCGTGAACAACGCCGAGCCGGCGTCGCCGGCCAGCGACACCGCCTGGAGCAGCCCGAGGACGACGGCCGGGGCGTAGACGATCGGCAGCACGAGACGTCCCACGCGGTTCCGGATCGCGCCGGGCGCCCGCTCCGGGAACACGAGGGCGAAGTGCACGAACAACGGGGCGAGGGCGAGGGTGGCGATGGCGTCCGCCCAGTAGAACACCCAGTCCAGACGGTCCAGGCGGCCCGTGAACGAGAAGGCGAACATGCCGAAGAACGCCACGCTGAGCCAGAAGAAGTGGAGGGTGGCCTGGGTCCCGGGCCTCCGCAGCCGCACCGAGGCGCCCACCAGCAGCGTGAACACGCCGATGCCCACCAGCACGAAGTAGATCCCGGTCCGGGCCACCGGCACCGGCTGCAGGGTGACGTCGATCAGGCGCGACTGATCGAGTCGCAGCAGCGTATAGGCGACCCGGCCGTCGAGCTGTCGCGCATGGAGATGCGCCACCACGTCGCGCGTGGACTCGACGGGGACGCCGTCGAGGGCCAGCAGCACGTCCCCCGCCTCGATCCCGGCCCGGTCTCCGGCCTCGTCCGGCGCCACCTCGGCGGCGGTGATACCGACCGGCCGATCGCCCCACAGCACGCCGTCCACCAGCTCGTTCCAGTCGGCCCGGACGAAGACGTTGGCGGCGGCGAGGCAGAGGAGGCCGGCGACCAGGGCCACGGCCAGGACCGGAGGGGCCCACGCACCCCACCCGCCGCGCCCGGGGGCGCGCGAGGCATGTCGAGACGGTGGGCGGCTCATGACATCGACCGGAGGGACAGGGGCGCGCACAGATCCCTGTGAATCGTATGCAATCGCTATTCCAGCAACCGCATCAAGTGCCACGACGCGCACGCCGGGCCTGGCCGGCGGCGCAACGCCGCTCCCGCGCGAAGCGGTCACGTCTATCCAAAATATTGGTCATCTCTATCCGATTTTATGGTTAAACCGTCGGGGGCGGGGCGGCAGAAGGCGGACACGGGCGCATGGAGCGCCCCACCCTCGACCCGGCGCGGACCGGAATCAGAAATACACCACGACGCCGCCGACGACCTGGCGGGGAGGTTGGATGACCAGCAGCTCGCTGAAGAGCGACGCGGTGTCCCGGGGATCGAAGAACAGGCTGCGGACCGCCAGCAGGGCCTCCCAGCGGCTGCTGCCCACCGGCGTGAACGGCAGGGCCTGCTGAATCAGCAGATCGAACCGGGCGTCGAGCCCGCCCGGATTCGCCGGATGGGCGCCCTCGAACGCTCCGCTGAGCCGGCAGCGGAAGAACACCCGGGTGGCGGACTCGGGAATCTCGGTCTCGATGGTGCCGCTGACGTCGTGGAACTGCTCGACCGCGGGGCGGAGAACGCCGGGGGCCTCCAGCGCCGCCACCGGTCCGATGTCGGCCTGCCCCCATTGCGCTTCGACGACGGAGATGTCCACCGACCCCTTGACGCGGCTTCCGAGATCGTGGCGCACGCTGACGGTCCAGCCGCGACTCTCCACGGACCCGGCCCGGGCGACGTAGTAGAAGCCCGCGGGCACGGTCTCGAGGCCGCCCGCCCCGAACAGCGTCACCATCTGGTTGTCGACGTCCTGGTGGAACCGCCGCACCCCCACGACGAAGCCCCCGGCCAGATCGCGCTCCACCCCCACGTCGAAGTGCCGCGTCCGCTCCGACCGCAACCGGCCCTGACGGGACACGGTGGCGAACGCACGCTCGGGCGGAAGCCACAGACCCGGCCCCGTGAAGGGCAGGAAGGTCTCCGCCCCCGGCGCGACCATGTCCTGCGCCCCCGCGACCCGGAAGCGCAGGCCCGGCGCCGCCGTCACGGTGACGGCCGCGCGCGGGCTGAAGAGCCCGCCGTCGATGTAGTCGTACTTCGAGTAGCGGCCGCCGTACTCGAGCGCCAGGCGCGGCGACAGGGTCCACCGGTCGAAGGCGCCGATGCTCGCGGCGACCCGGGTCTCGGGCGCGAGGCTGAGGGCGAGGGGGTTCGCGCCGTCGTAGCGCTGGCGCCCGTACGCCGCCTCGACGCCGAAAGCATGGGCGCTGCCGGCCTCGGCCAGGTACGCCCCCGACGCGAACCACGACGAGACGTCGCCGGTGTTCATCGCCCCGTGGGCGGTCCAGTCGCCCCGCCACGCCGGCGCCCCCACCGACAGGTTGGCGAGCCCGCCGGGACGCGTCGACCCCATGAGGGGGCTGGCCGACTCGAACGTCCCGCGCGTCAGCAGATTGACCTCGCCGCTGAGGGGAAGGACCCCCAACCCGGACGCAAAGGGCGACGGGGCCGCCACGGCACGGGACAACCCCGCCACCCGGCCGTCATCGGGCGGCGCCGAGCCCGGGGCGGCGCCGGCGCCCGGCGCCCGTTCCTTCTGCTTCAGAACGCTGCGCCGGGCCCGCCGCAGGCGCCATGCCTTCTCGGTGTGATCGTGGGTCGGGTCCGCCTCGCTCGCGGCGGGGGCCTCGCGGTCGGCATCGGGCTGCCCCTCGGCCTCCGGGCGGGACAGGGCGAACCCTGCCATGGCCGGCACCAACGGCGCGGACGACGGCGGGGCCTGCCTCACCGCGATCGCGTGGACCACGTGCCGGCCCGCCGTCACGAGCACGAACTCGCGCCGCGACGTGGCGAATCCCGCCACGTGGGCCTGCACCAGGTATCGGCCGGGCGGCAGCGACGGCAGCACGAAGCGCCCGTCGCCGTCCGACACCACGAGCTCGGCCCCCAACGGGCCGAATGCGGAAACCATCGCGCCGTCGAGCGGGTGCCCGTGCACGTCGGTGACCATGCCGGCGATGCGCCCCAGCCGATCCGGCGCGGGCGTCGCGGCGGCGGCCGGGGGCGGCTCGTGTCCCTGTCCGGCCGCGCTCGCGGGGACGGCCGCGCTCGCCAACAGCCCCGCCGTGACCACCACTACCCGTCGGAACGTGTTCATGACGCTCTCCCTACCCGGTCCCATCGGACTCGGCGGCCTCGGCGACGGAGAAGCCCACGCTGTGGGTCAGCGACTCACCGCTGGTGTTGTCGGTGACGGCAAGCGTGTCCATGACGCCCTCCCTATCCGGCCCCGTTCAGGGACTCGGCGGGCTCGGCGATGGAGAAGCCCACGCTGTGGGTCAGCGACTCACCGCTGGTGTTGTCGGTGACGGTAATCTCGAGGCGGTACTCGGCCGGCGGAAACGAGCTCAACGGCACCGCCTGACCGGCCACCAACTGGTGACCGGCGTTCAGATCGAACCCCTGCGGCAGCGTCCGTTCGTTGAACATCTGGGGACTGGTCCGGTTGAAGAACTCCTCCCCGGACTCGCCCATCACGTTGAACGCATACTCCACGGCTACGTCCGGCATCCCGGCCGCCGTCACTCCGGCGTTGTACACCAGAAACAGCATGGACAGCTCGTCGCTGGTGACGTACTCGGGGATCGATTTCGGCACGATGCGCATCGTGCCGAGGGTGTAGGGGTTGGCCGGCAGCTGATCGGGAGGCGGCGGCGTGTTCAACGACTCGATGCTCTCGGCGAGGATGACGCTGCTCGTCGCGAACCCGCCGGTCCACAGGTCGGGAACCGAGAGCGCCCTCCGGAGCATCATCGTCGCCGGCGTGGCCCCGGGCTCGACCTCGCTCTCGCTCAACGCCACGTAGACGTCGTAGTCGCCCGCGGGGACCCAGAAGCCGCGGCGAATCCGGTAGAACCGCGGTCCCGCCTCGGCGGGGCCGGTAGAGGAGGAAGCCGCCTCGGACGAAGGCGCACCGTCCTCGGTCGGCGTGCCGAGCAGGACGTGGTACCCGTCCTCGAACGCGGCCGCCGCCAAACCGGCCCGGGCCCCCTGCGGCGCCACGAACAGGTACATCGCGACGGCGGGAGTGGTCAGCTTCGACTCGTCGATGGACAGCGTGAACGGCACGAACGTGGTCTGCTCGCTGCTCTTCAGGAAGTCGTTCGACCAGCCGAACGGCTCCTCCGCGGGGACGATCTCTCCCCGCAGGGCCGCGCCCACGACGTTGGCGAGCGACACGATCTCGCGCTCCTGCGCTTCGGCGTCGACGGGCTGAGCCCCCTCCGCCAGGCCGGAGCCTGCCGCGAGTCCCGCAGCGATCAGACACGCCGCCGACACCCAGCGGATAGTCACCTGCTCACCCCAGCGTTCCCCCGATCAACGCCCGTCGCGCATCGTCCCGCCGGGCGCGGCCGGCCCGGAGCCGCCGCCGCGCGCCGGAAACCGCCGTACGCCGCCGCCGCGCGGCGAAACCACGGCCCGATCCGGACGAGAGCCCGAAGGGATAGTCAACCACAGGCGGGCGCGCCGCACAAGGCCGGGCGGATCGGCCCGTGATAGCATGCGCGGTTTCGACCGTCCCCCGAGGACCCTGCCGATGCCTCCATCGCGCCGTCCCCCGCTGGTGCTCGTCGTTCTCGACGGCTGGGGCGACAGCCCCGAGCCGGGCGGCAACGCCATCCGCCAGGCGAGAACGCCGGTCTACCGCGAGCTCCGCGACCGGTATCCGTCCAGCCGGTTGACCACCTGCGGCGAGGCGGTGGGGCTGCCGCCCGGCCAGATGGGCAACTCCGAGGTCGGACACATGAACCTCGGCGCGGGACGAATCGTGTTCCAGGACCTGACCCGCATCGACCAGGCCATCGCGCGCGACGAGCTCGCCGGCAACGTCCCGCTGACGACTCTGCTCGATTCCTGCACCGGGGGCGGTCGCACGCTGCACCTCGTCGGCCTGCTCTCGGACGGCGGCGTCCACTCGCACCAACGGCACCTCCACGCCCTGGTGCGGCTCGCGGCGCGGCGGGGCGTGACCCGGGTGCTGGCGCACGCCGTCACCGACGGCCGGGACACGGCGCCGAACGGCGGCGTGGAGTACCTGGCCGCGCTCCGGCGCTGCTTCGCCGACGCCGGCGTCGGACGGATCGCGACGGTGAGCGGCCGCTACTACGCCATGGACCGCGACCACCGGTGGGACCGCACGCGGCTCGCCTGGGAGGCGATGGCCCGCGGCCTCGGCCACCGCGGCACCGACCCCGTGGCCCTCGTCGAACGCGCCTATGCGCGCGGCGTCACCGACGAGTTCATCGAGCCGAGCGTCATCACCGACGCCGACGATCGGCCGGTGGGGCGGCTGCGCGACGACGACGCGGTCGTCTTCTTCAACTTCCGGGCCGACCGCGCCCGGCAGCTCACCCGGGCCCTGGCCTTCGCCGACTTCGACGGCTTCGAGCGGCAGTCGCCGCCGTCCCTGCGCGTGCTGACCCTGACGCAGTACGACGCCACGTTCGGCCTGCCCGTGGTCTTTCCGCCCCAGACCTTCTCGGGCAACCTCGCCGAGGTGCTCGCCGCGCACGGGCGGACCAGCCTGCGGCTCGCCGAGACGGAGAAGTACGCCCACGTGACCTACTTCTTCAACTGCGGCGAGGAGCACCCGCCCCCCGGCGAGGACCGCATCCTCGTCCCGTCCCCGTCCGTCCCCACCTACGACCTCCAGCCGGCGATGAGCGCGGCCGCCATCACCGACCACCTCGTCGCGGACCTCGCCGGCCGGCGGCACGACGTCGTCATCTGCAACTTCGCCAACGCCGACATGGTCGGCCACACCGGCCGGCTCGACGCGACGGTGGCCGCAGTCGAGACGCTCGACGGCTGCCTCGCGCGGATCTTCGACGCGGCCCGGGCGGCCGGGGCCACCGTCATCCTCACCGCCGACCACGGCAACGCCGAGCAGATGTGGGACGCCGAGCGCAACGGGCCGCACACCGCGCACACCACCAATCCCGTCCCCGTGTTGCTGGCGGGTCCGGACGTCGACGCGGGGTTGCCTCTGCGCGACGGCACGCTGCGCGACGTCGCCCCCACCATGCTCGGCGTCCTGGGCATCGCGCCGCCGCCGGAGATGACCGGACGCGACCTGCGCGGCTGGGTCGAGTAGCCGCGCGGGTGCGCTCGCGTGACGGGGGACGCTGCTAGAATCGCACCATGCCTGCCGAGAGCGCCGCTCCCGCCACGCCGCCCGACCGGGCCGCCGAGGACGCCCTGGGAACGCCCGGCGCGTTTCCGTTCACCCGCGGCATCCATCCCACGATGTACCGGGGCCGGCTGTGGTCGATGCGCCAGTACGCCGGGTTCGGGACCGCGGCGGAATCGAACCGGCGCTATCGCTACCTGCTCGAGCAGGGGGGCAGCGGGCTGAGCGTCGCGTTCGACCTGCCGACCCAGATCGGCTACGACTCGGACCACGCCCTCGCGCGGGGCGAGGTGGGGCGGGTCGGGGTGGCCATCGACTCCATCGAGGACATGAGCGTCCTGTTCGACGGCATTCCCCTCGACCGGGTCTCCACCTCGATGACGATCAACGCGACCGCCATCATCCTGCTCGCGCTGTACGTCGCCACCGCCCGGCGGCAGGGGGTGGCGCCGCGGGCGGTGGCCGGCACCGTGCAGAACGACATCCTCAAGGAGTACGTCGCCCGCGGCACCTACATCTTTCCGCCGCGGGCGTCGCTGCGCATCGTCACCGACGTCGTCGAGTACTGCGGGGCGGAGCTCCCCAACTGGCACCCCATCTCGATCAGCGGCTATCACATCCGCGAGGCCGGCGCGACCGCGGTGCAGGAGGTCGCCTTCACCTGCGCCCACGCCGTGGCCTACGTGGAGGCGGCGATTGCCGCCGGCCTCGACGTCGACACGTTCGGGCGCCGGCTGTCGTTCTTCTTCGCGGCCCACAACGACTTCCTCGAGGAGATCGCCAAGTTCAGGGCGGCCCGGCGCCTGTGGGCCCGCATCATGCGCGACCGCTTCGGGGCCGTCGAGCCGCGGGCCCAGCAGATGCGCTTCCACACCCAGACCGCCGGCAGCACCCTGACGGCGCAGCAGCCCGACAACAACATCGTGCGGGTCGCCCTGCAGGCCATGGCCGCGGTGCTCGGGGGCACGCAGTCGCTGCACTGCAACGGCCGCGACGAGGCCCTCGCCCTGCCGACCCGGACCTCGGCCCACATCGCCCTCCGGACCCAGCAGGTCATCGCGGCCGAGACCGGCGTCGTCAACACCGTCGACCCGGTCGCCGGCTCGCGCGTCGTCGAGTCGCTGACCGACGCCATCGAGCGGGAGGCGCGGGCGATACTCGAGCGCATCGACGCCGCGGGAGGGACGCTGGCCGCGATCGAGCGGGGCGAGATCCAGCGGCAGATTCAGGAGTCGGCGTACCGGGACCAGCAGGCGGTCGACCGCGGCGACCGCACGGTGGTCGGGGTCAACCGCTTCGACGACGACGACGGCGTCGGCATCGACATCCTGCGCATCGATCCCGCCGTCGAGACCGAGCAGCGCGAGCGGGTGGCCCGGGTGCGGGCGTCCCGCGACCCGGTGGGGTGGCGCGCCGCCCTCGACGCGGTGGCCGCGACGGCCCGCGGCGGCGGCAACCTCGTGCCCCCCATCGTCGCCGCGGTGGAGGCCCGCGCTACCGTGGGCGAAATCGCCGACACCCTCCGCACCGTCTTCGGCGAGTACCGCGAGGAAGCAATCTGACGGCCCGGCGGCCCCTCGCAGCCCGTGGTGGAACCCCGCGTTGCACCGCCCCCGGAGGGCGCCGGCAGATCGCCGAGGCGCCCGCCTGACAAGGCGTGAGGAGGGCGCATATCGGGCATCTGTAACCGACGAACAACGCAGCCGGCGTGGCTGGGCGGCAATCGGAGCCGAAGGCGACGCTTGCCGGGCGCAGGCGGGCTGCATCGCCGCTCGAATGCAGCGGGGACTTTCGCCACGGGCTGCAGGGGCGCGCGGCGACGGAGTCGCCGGGCCGCCGGGCCGCTCGGCGCGGCGGGCTCAGGCTTCCGGCGCCGGGGCGGGCGGCACCGGCGGAACCTGCGGCGGCGGCCCCGGCGGAGCGGGCAGCGGCGGACCCTGCGAGAACTGGGACGGGGGCGCCGGCGATGAAGGCCGGAAGATCAGCACCCCGAGCAGGCCGCCGAGGGTGGAGAAGATCATGCCGGCGATCAGCATGACGACGAACCCGATCGCGACGCCGACGATGACACCCTCGGAACCGAAGTTCTCGAGCACTTCGAGGACCTCGGGAGGGAAGTCGGCCCCCGAGTCGACCAGGAACTCCATCATGCCGCGCTCGATCGGCGCGGTGACGATGCCGACCGGAATGGCCACGGCCAGGTAGACGACCGCGCCCGCGATGCCGGCCAGGAATCCGCCCATGGCCCCCTCGCCGAGGGTGAGCGGTTCGGGCCGGTCCCGCTGTTGCAGCCAGGTCGTCAGCGTGCCGCCGCCGACGACCCAGAGGCAACAGCAGCAGTTGCCGATGTCGATGATCGGCAGGCCGGACAGCACGCCGATGAAGAGGCCGCCGAAGAGGATCGGCTGAAGCTGACTCTGATTCATGCGTGGCGATTCCCGCGCCGCGACGCGCGCTTCCGGGATGGAGCCGGCGATCTCAGTCGTAGTACTCCAGGCCGAGATGCGTGATGAGGTCCTCGCCCCGCAGATAGCGCAGGGTGTTCTTGAGCTTCATCAACTGGATGAAGAGGTCGTGCTCGGGATAGAGCCCCGGCGCATGCACGGGGCTCTTGAAGTAGAACGACAGCCATTCCTGAACGCCGCTCATTCCCGCACGCTTCGCGAGGTCGAGAAAGAGCACGAGATCGAGCACGATGGGGGCGGCGAGGATGCTGTCGCGGCACAGGAAGTTGATCTTGAGCTGCATCGGATAGCCGAGCCAGCCCACGAGATCGATGTTGTCCCAGCCTTCCTTGTTGTCACCCCGGGGCGGGTAGTAGTTGATGCGCACGACGTGGCAGAGATCGTCGTACAGGTCGGGATAGAGCTCCGGTTGCAGGATGTAGTCGAGGACCGACTTCTTGCTCTCTTCCTTCGTCTTGAACGACTCGGGATCGTCGAGGACCTCGCCGTCGCGGTTGCCGAGGATGTTGGTCGAGTACCATCCGGACACGCCGATGAGCCGCGCCTTGAGACCGGGAGCGACGATGGTCTTGATCAGGGTCTGGCCGGTCTTCAGGTCCTTCCCGGCGACCGGCGATCCGTTGTCGAGCGCGAGCCGGTCGAGCGCGGGAATGTCCGCGCTCAGGTTCGGCGCCGCGTTGGCGTAGGGAATCCCCTCCTTCAACGCGGCATAGGCGTAGACCATGCTCGACGAGATGCTGTCGGCGTTCGCGTCCATCGCCGCTTCGAAGGCCGCGACCGTCTCGTGCTCGGGGGTCGGCGTCATGAAGATCTCGGTGCTCCCGCACCAGATCATCACGAGGCGCGCGAGGCCGTGCTCCTCCCTGAACGCGCGGATGTCGGCGCGCACCTGCTCGGCGAGGTCGCGCTTGGTCGCGCCGGTCTTGACGTTGGTGCCCATCAGCCGCTTGACGTAGCGCTGATCGAACACCGCGGGCCACGGCCGTATCGCCTCGAGCTCGGGGCGCACCTGCTCGAGCAGCGACGACTCGATGACGCCGGCGGTGGTGGCCGCCTCGAAACCGTCGTCCTCGAAGATGTCCCACGCCCCGAAGACGAGGTCGTCGAGGGACGCGAGCGGCACGAAGTCCTTGATGAGGGGCGAACGGCCCTCGTTGCGCTTGCCCAGCCGGACCGTCCCCCGCTCGGCGAGCGAGCCGATAGAGGGCGCCAGACCTTTCCGGATGAGCAGGGCGCCGGCGATGAACGTGGTGCTGACGGCCCCCATTCCGACGAGAAGAACACCGAGCTTGCCGTGAGCGGACGCGATTTCGACTGGGCGTTTCACAACCGGCCACTATATCATGGCGGTTGGGGGGCCCACTGGGCGCGATTTCCGCCCGTCGGGCCGCGCGGCGCCGGCCGCCGCCGAATCGACTCCACCGGATATCTTCATCTCGGATGACATGCCGATTCTCAAGAAGCTGAAGGGCGAAACCGACCTCCGGGTCTCGATGGCCGGGCTGCGGCTCGGCGACAAGGTGCTGCAGATCGGAAGCGGCGACCCGCGTCTCATCGCGATGCTCGCCGCCCAGGTCGGCATCAGCGGACAGGCGTCGGCCCTCGTCCCGGACGACGGCGGGGCCGCGCCGATCAGCCGCGCGGCCCAGTCGCGGGGGGTGTTGGTCGACGTGAAGGTGGCCCCCCTGCGGACGCCGCCGTTCGCGCAGGGGTGGTTCGACGTGGTGGTCATCCCGGCGCTGATCGGCGCGATGCGTCCCCACGAGCGCGTGGGCACCCTGCAGGGGGCGCGCCAGGTGCTCCGCGTCGGCGGCCGCTGCCTGGTCATCGAGGCCGCGCCGCGCGGCGGGCTGGGGGCGCTCTTCTCGGGGCGCGCCCTCGACCCGCACTACCGCTCGCAGGGGGGAGCCGAGGCCGCCTTGCGAGCCGAGGGCTTCAAGCCGGTGCGCACCCTCGCCGAGCGGCAGGGACTGCAGTTCACCGAAGGCGTGAAGCCGGATCCCGGCGACGCCCCCACGTAGCGGCCGGCGCCGGCCGCCGACAGCGCGTCCGGCCCGACCCGCGGGGCGGCACCCCGATGGCGACCTCGCCCGCCTCACGCCTCGTCGCCCCCCGTCCGGTCCCCGCCCTTCCCGCTCTCGCTCGCCCCGGGGGCCCGACCCCTACAGCCCCGTGCCGCCGCGACCGACGAAAGAGATCAGGTGTCAGTTCCGACACGAGGCAAGAAGGCCCGGGAGACATGGACATCACGCTGGCCACGGTCACGATCATCTCGCTGCTGTTGGCGTGGGCGATGGTCATCGTCACGTGGCAGCGCGTCCGGGCGGAGCGACGACGGTCGGACGCCAGGCTCGCGACCCTGATGGCGGAGGTCGCGGAGGAGCCCGCCCGCGGCATGGGACCGATGGAGCCGCCGGAGGGCTACCGGGCGCCCGCGGCGCCGGCGCCCGCGATCTCGCCCCGGCCGTGGCGCATGTCCGGGGGCCGAGGCGTCCTCGAGGGCGGGCTCGGCGAGGTCGTCTCCTACTCGCCGGTGCTGCCCCGGGTCGATCCCCGGGTACCGGTCGAGGACACCACGTTCGAGCGCCGGGGTGCGGCGCGGCGTTTCGCCGGCGGCCTCTCGGACCCCGCGACGACGACGGCGGACGCGCCGCCCCCGGGACGGCCGCGCGCGTTCCCGGCGCCGCGCCCGCCGTTCGCGGCCCCGGACCCGGAGCGGCGGCCCGGCGACGGCCCCGGGACGGGCGAGCACCCGCCGCGCCGCGCCCGGGGCGGGGAAGTCCCCCGCGGGATAGCGACCCGCGCCTGGTCGCACCTTCGCGGCGCGGCGCTCGCGCCGATGCCCCCACCCTCGGAGCACTGGGGCCACCGCGCGGCCGCCGTCGCCGTCGCCACCGTCCTCGTCGCCGGCGTCTCCCTCGCCGAACGCATCCCGCTGCCCCGCGGCGGGACGGCGCTGCCGGTCGAGCTGCTGTCGCTCGACCACCGCCGGGAGGGGGACTACCTGGCCGTCAGCGGCTCCCTGCGCAACCCGCCGCGGGGCAGGGAGCGGTCGAAGCTGAGCATCACCGCGACCGTCTTCGACGGGACCGGCGCGATCGTCGGCACCGGCCAGACCCCGCTCCCGGCGGCGGCGCTGCCGCCGGGAGGCGAGACCGCGTTCACCATCTCGCTCCCGAACGCGGAACGCATCAACCGCTATCGCGTCAGCTTCATGGAGGATCAGTCGCCACTGTCGCACGTCGACCGGCGGGCGCCGGATGCCGGGACGCCGGCGGCAGGGGCCCGACCATGACGGGTGGCCCGCCGGAGGCGCCGGGGCCGAGGTGAGGCCGGTCACCGGGACCGGTCGAGGGACGGGCGCCGGCGGGCGGGAGGACACCCGACACGCGGGCCGCGGGGCGCGGGGCGATGATCCGGGTTCCGGCCCCTCCAGGCTCATCTCACGCTCGAGTCGATTCCTTCAGGCTCGCTCCTCGTTGGAAGCCGTACGCCTCGAGCACCCGACCGACGCCCCGACGCCCCGAGTCGATTCCTTCAGGCTCGCTCCTCATTGGAAGAGGCTCCGACTGGCGGGGCGCGGCGAAGGCGCATATATTGGGTACATGTGCCCCAGCAGCAACGCGCCCCGGGCGGGAAGCGTCGCCGGTCGGAGACACGTGAGCCTGCACCCCGCGCTCCTGGCGCCGGTCCTCGCGTTGTGGATGTCCGCCAGCGGGGGCGGAGCCGTGCGGAGCCCCGAGGCGGCCCCGCAAGGCGGGCAACGCCCCTCCCAGGCGGCCGAGCCGGCCGATGCGGACGGCGTCTTCCGCGGCGGAATCGAGCTCATCAACGTGAGCGCGACGGTCACCGACGCCCGGGGCCGCTTCGTCGACGGGCTGACGAGGGACGACTTCCTCGTCTACGAGGACGGCGAGCCGGTCGAGATCACCCAGTTCGACAACGAACGGGTGCCGGTCAGCCTCGGCATCGCCCTCGACACGAGCGGCAGCATGGACGGCCGCAAGATGGAGGCGGCCCGGAACGCCCTCGACCGGTTCCTCTACGACCTGCTCGGCCCCGACGACGAGTTCTTCCTCTACCGGTTCGACTACACGCCGGTGCTCCTGCAGGACTGGACCACCAGCCCCGACCGCCTCAGCCGCGCCATCCGCGACATCCGGCCCCGCGGCGGCACCGCGCTCTACGACGCGGTGGCCGAGTCGGTGCCGCGTGTCGCCGAGGGCCGCCACCGCAAGAAGGCGCTGCTCATCATCTCGGACGGCAACGACACCAACAGCGAGACCGACGACCGGGACCTGCGTGCGCTCATCCGGGAGACCGAGGCGTTGGTGTACGCCATCGGCATCGACGCCCGCGAACGGCGGCGCATCGGGATCTTCGGGGGACCGCTGCGGCCGGGGCTGCCGGGAACGCCGCTTCCGATCCCGGGGGGCAGGCGCCGGCCGCCGCGGGCCGGCACCCCGTTCCAGAGACTGCAGGAGGAACGGGTCAACGTCGGCGCGCTCCGCGACCTGACGGACGACAGCGGGGGAAGGACCGAGGTCGTCCGCGACACCGACGACCTCGACCCGGCGACGGCCGGGATCGCCCGCGAGCTGAGCCGCCAGTACCAACTCGCGTACCCCGCCCTGCACGCCGGCGACGGCCGCTGGCACGGCATCCGGGTCGAGGTGCGCAACCCCGACTACCGGGTCAGGGCCCGGCGCGGCTACCTCGCGGCGCCCTGACCTCATGCCCTCGCGGCCCCGGCTCTTCCTCGTCGACGGCAGCTTCGCGGTGCCCTGACCCTCATGTCCTCCCGGCCCCGCCTCTTCCTCGTTGACGGCAACTTCGCGGTGCCCTGACCCTCATGTCCTCCCGGCCCCGCCTCTTCCTCGTCGACGGCAACTCGCAGATGTACCGCGCCTACCACGCGATCCGCGGGTTGACGGGACCGGACGGGCGCTCCACCAACGCGGTGTTCGGGTTCATCAACATGCTGCGCAAGCTCGTGGCCGAGCAGTCGCCCGAGCTCATCGCGGCCGCCTTCGACCTCAAGGGGCCGACCTTCCGCCACGAGCTCGCGGCCGACTACAAGGCCAACCGGCGGCCGATGCCCGACGACCTCGTGGAGCAGGTCCCCTGGGTGCACGATGCGTGCGCGTCGCTCGGCGTCCCCATCGTCACCCGCCAGGGGTTCGAGGCCGACGACGTCATCGGCTCGCTCGCCGCGCGGGCGGTGGAGTCGGGGCTCGACGTCGCCATCGTCACCGGCGACAAGGACTTCTTCCAGCTCGTCGACGAGCGCGTCCGCGTCTTCAACCCGCGGGACGACGGCGCGTGGTTCGACGAGGCCGGGGTCGAGGAGAAGTTCGGCGTGCGGCCCGACCAGGTCGTCGACGTCCTCGCCCTCATGGGCGACGCCAGCGACAACGTCAAGGGCGTCCCCGGCGTCGGCGAGAAGAGCGCGCGGGCCCTCGTCACCGAGTTCGGCACCCTCGACCGCCTGCTGGAGGAGGCGCCCGGGCTGTCGAAGAAGAGGCTGCGGACCGCCCTGACCGAGCACGCCGAGGACGCGCGCCGCAGCCGCGAGCTCGTCCGCATCCGCATCGACGTGCCGCTCGACGCGGACCCCGCCGGCTACCGCTATCAGGGCGCGGACCGCGAACGGTGCTTCGCCCTGTTCTCCGCGCTGGGGTTCAAGTCGCTGCTCAACGAGTTCGCGCCGACGGCGGGGACGGTCGAGACCGACTACCGGACGGTGACCACCGGGGTGGAGCTCGAGGAGCTCGCGGCGGCCCTCCGCGAGGCCGGCCGGTGCGGCCTGCACGTCCTGACGGTGGCGGGGGCGCCCTCGCGCGAAGGGCTCGTCGGGCTCGCGTTCTCGACGGGTCCTCGGGCGGCCCGGTACGTCCCCGTCGCCGGCGGCGGGCTCGATCTGTCGGGCAACCTCGATGCCGATACCGTGCTCGCGACCCTGGGGCCGGCGCTCGAAGACCCGCGCGTCCGTGTCGTCGGACACGACCTCAAGCGGGCGATGCGGTGGCTCGCCGAGGGCGGCGTGCGGCTCGGCGGCCTCGATTTCGACACGATGCTCGCGAGCTACCTGCTGGACTCGACGCGGTCCGCCCCCACCCTCGAGACGGTGGCGCTGGAGCATACGGGCTACCAGATGGTGACGGCCGAGGCGGTGCGGGGCAAGGGGGCGAAGGCGCCCGACTTCGACCGCATTCCCCCGGAGACGGCCCTCGCCTATGCCTGCGAGCGGGCCGACCTGCCCCTGCAGGCGGCCGCTCCGCTGACCGAGGCGCTGGAGCGCGAACGGCTCCTGGCGCTGTACCGCGACCTGGAGCACCCGCTGATCCCGGTGCTCGAAGGCATCGAGCGGGCCGGGGTGCGGGTGGCCACGGCCGCCCTCGCCGAGCAGTCGCGGACGATGCAGGCGCGGCTCGACGATCTCCAGTCGCGCATCTTCGCCCTCGCCGGCGAGGCGTTCAACGTCAACTCGCCGAAGCAGCTCTCGGTCATCCTGTTCGAGAAGCTGGCCCTGCCCACCCGCAAGAAGACCGGCAAGACGCGGGCCGCCTCGACCTCGGTGGAGGTGCTGGAAGAGCTGGCCCTGCAGCACGAGCTGCCGCGGCTGGTGCTGGAGTGGCGGACGATTCAGAAGCTGAAGGGCACCTACGTCGAGGCCCTGCCGCAGCTGGCGCGGCCGGACACGGGGCGGGTGCACACCTCGTTCAACCAGGCCGTCGCCGCCACCGGCCGGCTCAGCAGCAGCGACCCCAACCTGCAGAACATCCCCATCCGCACCCCGCTCGGCCGCGAGATCCGACGGGCGTTCGTGGCCCGCGAAGGCTGCGCCCTGATCTCGGCCGACTACTCGCAGATCGAGCTTCGCGTGCTCGCCCACCTGTCGGAGGACGCGGCCCTGACCGAGGCGTTCGTCCGCGGCGACGACATCCACGACCGGACCGCCCACGCGGTGTTCGGGGCCGACAGCGGCCTCGACGCCCACGAGCTCCGGCGCCGCGCCAAGATCATCAACTACGCCCTGCTCTACGGAAAGACCGCGTTCACCCTCGCCCGCGACATCGGGGTCACCCCCGCCCTCGCCCAGGCCTTCATCGACGCGTACTTCGACGGCTACCCCGCCGTCAAGGGGTTCCTCGACGGCGTGATCGAGGAGGCGCGCGAGAGCGGCGAGGTCCGCACCCTCTACGGGCGCCGGCGGCTGGTGCCGGAGCTGCGCAGCCGCAACGGCCAGGTCCGGGCCGCGGCGGAGCGGGCCACCGTGAACATGCCGATTCAGGGCACGGCCGCCGACATCCTCAAGCGCGCGATGATCACCCTGTCGGGGGAGCTGCCCGACACCGTCGCCATGATCCTCACCGTCCACGACGAGCTGGTGCTGGAGGCGCCGCACGGGGAGGCGGAAGCCGCGGCGGCGCTGGTGCGCGACACCATGTCCGGCGCCGCCGACCTGCGCGTGCCCCTGACCGTCGACGTGGGCATCGGCGAGAACTGGATGGCCGCCAAGGGCTAGCAGTCCGTGGTGGGACCCCGTGTTGCACCGCGCCCGGAGGGCGTCCGCGAACGGCCGAGGCGCCCGCCTGACAAGGCGCGACGAGGGAGGACAATTGGGCATATTTGACCGAGGAGCAACGCAGTCAGGCGGGATGCATCGCCGCTCGAATGCAGCGGTTCATCCGTCCAACCGCCCCTCCAGGAGCCCGCGCCGTTCCACGGCGCAGACTCCCAGCGGCTATAATGGCACCCCGATGGCGGCGCCGACGACCATCCCGCGACCGGAACACATCCTCTCGCGGCGGCAGATCGACGACGACGCCCTCAAGGTCATCTCCCGCCTCCAGCAGCACGACTACGAGACCTACCTCGTCGGCGGGGGGGTGCGCGACCTGCTGCTCGAGCGGCGCCCCAAGGACTTCGACATCGGCACCTCGGCGCATCCGCAGCAGATCAAGGCGCTCTTCCGGAACTGCTGGATCATCGGCCGGCGCTTCCGGCTGGCCCACGTCAGGTTCGGCGACAAGACCATCGAGGTCGCGACCTTCCGCAAGCAGGTGCCGCCGGAAACCGACACCGAGCGGAAGGCGCGGGAGGAGGCGCGGGAGCGCGCCCGCCGGGAGGCCGAGGCGAGGGGCGTCCGCCCGCGGCGGCTCATCCGCGGGGACAACACCTTCGGCACCGCCGAGGAGGACGCCTTCCGCCGGGACTTCACCGTCAACGGGCTGTTCTACGACGCGTCGAGCCGCACGATCCTCGACTACGTCGACGGCATGCGCGACATCCGCAGCCGCACCCTCCGCAGCATCGGCGACCCGAACGAACGCTTCGTCGAAGACCCCGTGCGCATGCTCCGGGCGGTGGTCCTGGCCGCCCGGCTCGACCTGTCAATCGATCCGGAGGTGACCGCGGCCATCCGCCGGCATCACGGCGAGCTGACCCACAGCTCGCCCGCCCGGCTGATTGAAGAGCTCTACAAGATTGCGCGCAGCGGCTCGGCCGAGCGCATCGTCCACGACCTCGGCTCGATCGGCCTGCTGAAGCACTTTGCGCCCGAGCTCGACAAGGCCCGCTCCGACGCGCTCTCGCGCTCGCTCGCCGCTCTCGACCGCTATCGGCGCCAGTTCGACGACGCGCCGCCGACGCTCGACAACGCCCTGCTGCTGGGGAGCCTCGTGTCCCCCTTCTCGCGCCTCGAACGCCCGCGCCGGCGCGCCGCCGACGATCCGGCCGGCCGCCGCCCCCCCGAGGTCTCTCTCGGCCGGCTGCCCATCGCGCGCAGGGACCTCGAGCGGCTGCGGCAGGTGCTCGACCTGCAACGCCGCCTCACCGACGAGCGCCTGTCGCCGCGGGCCCGACGCGCGGTGATGCACCGGTCCGCGTTCGAGCCCGCGCTCACGTGGATGACGATTCACGGACAGACGCCGGACATCGTCCAGCGCTGGCGCTCCGACGCCGACGCCCCGGCCGCTGCCTCCGACGAGGAGCGCCCCCGCCGCCGGCGCCGAAGACGCCGCCGGCGCCGTCGCCCGGGCGCCGGCCCTCAGGAGCCCGAGAGCGGCGGTCCCAACGAGTAGCCGGGGCTTCCGGCCCGCGCAACCCGAGGCCGCCGCGCTGCCATTGGACCGCCCGGTTCCCCCCTCGCCGACCTGTTCCACGGCGAGCGCCGTACGTCGTCGCCCTCCGCGCTCGTGGCTCCCAGCGTCGATTCGGGGAGGTGCGGGCGCGGCGCCTGACGTCGTCGCCGCTTCACCGGACAGGCTCCGGGGACAGGTCCACGCCGACGGGACAGTGGTCGGACCCCGTCACCTCCGGCCAGATGAACGCGTCGCGGACCCGGGCCGCACCTCGTCGCCGCTTCACCGGGACAGGCTCCGGGGACAGGTCCACGCCGACGGGACAGGTGGTCGGACCCCGTCACCTCCAGCCAGATGAATGCCTCGCGGACCCGGGCCGCACCTCGTCGCCGCTTCACCGGACAGGCTTCGGGGACAGGTCCACGCCGACGGGACAGTGGTCGGACCCCGTCACCTCCGGCCAGATGAACGCGTCGCGGACCCGGGCCGCCGCGTCCGCCGACGCGAGCACGTAGTCGATGCGCCAGCCGACGTTCCGCTCGCGCGCCCCGCCCCACTGCCGCCACCACGTGTAGTGCCCCGGCGCGCCGGGATGGCGGGCCCGGAACGTGTCGACCCAGCCCGCGTCGAGCCAGCGCGTCAGCTCGGCCCGCTCCTCGGGCAGGAAGCCGCTGGTCCGCGTGTTCGACGCGGGCCGCGCGAGGTCGATGGGCTCGTGGGCGGTGTTGTAGTCGCCGACCACCAGGACCGGCCCCTCGCGCCGAAGCGCCTCCAGGCGCTCGAAGACCGCGGCGTAGAAGTCGAGCTTGTAGGGCACGCGACGGTTGTCTCGGTCGCGGCCGCTGCCCTTGGGAAAGTAGACCGACGCCACCGCGAGCCGGCCGAACCACGCGATGACGAGGCGGCCCTCGACGTCGAAGCGCGGCTCGCCGAGCGCCGTCTCCACCCGCGCCGGCCGCTTCCGCGAGTAGATGGCGACGCCGCTGTAGCCGGGCCGCTCCGCCGGCGCGAACGCCGCGTGCCAGCCCGCCGGCGCGCGCACGCCGGCGTCGAGCTGATGCTCGAACGCGCGCACCTCCTGGAGGCCGACGACGTCGGCGCGCGACGTCTCCAGGAAGTCGAGAAATCCCTTCCGCGCGCAGGCGCGCAACCCGTTGACGTTCCAGCTCACGATGCGCATCGCGCCGCGCCGGCGATGGCGTCGAGATATTTCCGCACCGCCGTGGAGAGGCCGAAGTCGAGCGCGTCGGCGATGAGGGCGTGACCGATGGAGACCTCGGCGATGCCGCCGACGGCGACGAACGCCGCGAGGTTGTCGAGGTTCAGGTCGTGGCCGGCGTTGACGCCGAGGCCCAGCGCGGCGGCGTGCCGCACGGCCCGCGCGTAGCTGTCGAGGCACGCGCGCGTCTCCGGGTGTTCGAGTCCGCGCCGCTCGACGAGGACCGCGTACGGCCCCGTGTAGAGCTCGATGCGGTCCGCCCCGCACGCCTTCGCGCCATCGATCTGGGCCTCGACCGGATCCATGAAGAGGCTGACGCGCGCGCCCCACGCCTGGTAGCGCGCGACGCTCTCGGCCACGCGCCGCGCGCGGTCGGGGTCGGAGAGGTCCCAGCCGTGGTCCGAGGTGAGCTGCGCGTCGGCGTCCGGCACCAGCGTCGCCTGGTGGGGGCGCGCGGTCTCGATGAGGCGGTCGAACCCGGGGTAGCCGTTGCCGCGCGGGCCCGCGGCGGGGTTGCCCTCGATGTTGAACTCGACGTTCGGGTGCTCGGCCGCGAGCAGCTTCGCGAGGGCCCGGACGTCGTCGGGCCGGATGTGCCGCTGGTCGGGGCGAGGGTGCACGGTGACCCCGTGTGCGCCGGCGGCGATGGACGTCCGCGCCGCCGCGAGGACGCCGGGCCGGTCGCCGCCACGCGAGTTGCGCAGCCACGCGATCTTGTTGACGTTGACGGAGAGCGCAGTCATGGGTTCATCCCGCGCCGTTGCCGCGCGACGGCACCTCCAGGCCCAGCAACGTCAGGTCGTCGTCGAGCACGTCGGCCCCGCGCCACGCGCGGACCGACTCGCGCACCTCGTGCAGCGTCTCGCCCAGCGGCCGAGCGCGCGCCGCGGCCAGCGCCGCCACGAGGCCGTTCTGGTTGAAGTCCTCGTCGGCCGGGCTCATGGCGTCGGTCACGCCGTCCGAGTAGCAGAACAGCCGGTCTCCCGGCGCAAGACGCGCAACCGTCTCGGTGTACTCCGTGCCCGGAAACATGCCGATCGGCAGCCCGGCGGCCTGCAGCACCGCCGGATCGCCGTCGGCGGGGACATGGACCGGTCCGGGATGGCCGGCGCTCACGAAGCGGGCGGTGAGGGTCGACATCTCGATGACGCCGCCGAGAAACGTGAAGTAGTCCCAGGCCCCCGGCTCGAGCGGGAACCGCTCGTTCAACTGGTGCGCGACGATCTCCGCGGTGTGGATGCCGCTCAGCAACGGCGTCGGCCACGCGGCCGAGAGCGCCCGCGTGAGGGCGACGGACTGCAGGGCCGCCACCACCCCGTGCCCGGTCACGTCGAGCAGATAGAAGCCGACGAGGCGCTCGTTGATGTTGAACACGTTGAAGCTGTCCCCGCCGAGCCGGTCGCACGGCTCGAAGAGCCAGTCGACGGAGAGGCCGGACACGACCGTCGGCCGTCCCGGCAGCAGGGCGGTCTGGATGCTGGCGGCGGCGTCGAAGTCGCGCCGGAGCCGCTCGTTGGCGCAACGCAGCTCGCCTTCCATGCGCCGCCGCTCGGTCATGTCGCGCACCGAGGCGATCACCAACGGACCGTCCTCGGTATCGACGGGGCTGAGGCTGATGTCGACCGGGAACTCGCGGCCGCTGCGGTGCCGGCCACGCAGGTCGGCCTCCCTCCCCCCCATCGTACGGGCCGCCGGGTCCGCCGCGTAGTCGCGCCGGTGCCCGCGATGCCGGTCCCGCCCATCGTCGGGATGCAGCACCTCGACCGACTGGCCGACGAGCGCGTGGGGCGCGTACCCGAACATCTCCTCGATCAACTGGTTGGCATAGACGATGACGCCGTTCCGATCGACGGCGACGATGGCGTCGGGCATCGTCTCGAGCAGGGCCAGGTTGTCGTGGGTCCAGTATCGCGCATCGGCCATCAGCGTTCCTTGCTCCCGCCACTCGTCCATGGCGCCCAAGTGTAACCGCAAGGCGCCGGGCGCCGGGAAGCGCGCGGCGGCGGCCGGCGCCCCCGGGCTACGGGCGCTCCGGGGACCATCCGGGCCCGCGGGCTGCTACCATTCATCGGCTGGAGCGCCGCGAACCCATGTCGAGACAGACCCCCTCCGCACCGCCCTCGTCACCATCGGAGCGAGACGCCGCCGCCACGGTCCACACCATCGCGGCCACCACGCACGGGCGGTACCTCGTCGCGCGGGCCGACGGGCCGGGGCCCGCTCCGCTGCTCGTCGGCTTCCACGGCTACGGCGAGCACGCCGAACGGCACCTGGCCGAACTCGACCGCATTCCCGGGAGCACGCGATGGACCCGCGTGGCGGTGCAGGCGCTCCACCGCCACTACAGCGAGGGCGCCCGCCACGTCGTGGGAAGCTGGATGACGCGGCAGGACCGGGAGCTCGCCATCGCCGACAACGTCGCCTACGTGCGGGCGGTCCTGGACGAGGTCCGGGCCGAGTATCCGGCCACCGGCACCCTCGTCTGCTGCGGCTTCTCGCAGGGGGTCGCGATGGCCTACCGCGCCGCCGCGCGGTGCGGCCACGCCTGCCACGGCATCGTCGCCCTCGGGGCCGACGCGCCGCCCGAGCTGCGGGGAGACACCGCCATCGCCTGGCCGCCCATCCTTCTCGGCCGGGGTCGGACCGACGCATGGTACACGCCGGAGAAGCTGGAGACGGACCTGGCCGCCCTTCGCGGCGCCGGCGCGACCGTCGAGTCGCTGGTGTTCGACGGCGGACACGAGTGGACCGACGACTTCCGCACCGCGGCGGGCCGGTTCCTCGCCGCCCTGGTCTAGCAGCCCGTCACGAGAGGCCGGCGACGTCCTGGCCGGCGACCGCAGCTCGCGGCGGCAAGTCGGACGTGCTCGCCCAGAGCGAGGTCTACCTCGGCAGCCCCGGCGGCCACCTGCGGACCCAGCAGACGATCATCGACGCCGCACCCGCCGACCTGCGGGACGCCGCCGTCGAGTGGCTGAGCCGGGGGGCCCTCACCGTCGAGGTGCGGCCCTTCCCCGACTACGCCGCGGGGGAGATCTCGCCGCGGTGCTGCGGGAGCAGCAGCGCGGCCTCGAGAAGGACGCCCACCAGGCGTTCGTGGCGCGCCTCACGGGCCGGGCGGCGGCGGACGAGACGGCGGACTGACCACGCCCACGAGCCACCGCGCGGGCGTGGTAGGCTACGCATCTCGCAGACCTTGCATGGCATCGCACATCTCACGGAGATGAAGGAGGAAGCTCGATGAAGCGGTTGATCCTCGCGGCGACGGCGGCGGCGCTCATCCTGTCCACCGGCGGGGCGGCGTTCGCCCAGGACGTGACGAAGTACGTGCGGTACGACTTCGACGGTCAGGTCTCGTACGGCATCCTCGACGGCGACTTCATCCACCAGTTGCGCGGCGACATCTACACGTCGGCCGAGAAGACCGGCGCGGTGGTGGCCGTCGGCGCGGTGGACTTGCTCGTGCCGGCGGAGCCCCGGAAGGTGGTGGCGGCCGGGTTCAACTACCGGAGCCATCTCGGCGACCAGAACGTGGCGCCCGAGCCGGGGCTGTTCGACAAGCACGCGACGTCGCTCGTGCCCCACGAGGCGACCGTCACCTACTACGAGGGCGCCACCGACCTGCACTTCGAGGGCGAGATGGTGCTCGTCATCGGCAAGCGGGCCCGCAACGTGACCGAGGCCGAGGCGGCCGACCACATCTTCGCGGTGGCGCCGGGCAACGACATCAGCGAGCGGGTGTGGCAGGGCAACGACCTCCAGTGGTTCCGGGCGAAGGGAGCCGACACATTCGGTCCCGTCGGCCCGGTGATGGCGCGCGGGGTCGACTACAACGACCTGCTGCTGCAGACCCGCGTGAACGGCGAGGTGATGCAGTCGCAGCGGACCGCGGACCTCATCTTCGGCCCCGAGTTCCTCGTCAGCTACATCAGCCGCTACGTCACCCTCGAGCCGGGCGACATGATCTTCACCGGCACGCCGGGGTCCACGTCGGCGATGCAGCCGGGCGACGTCGTCGAGATCGAGCTCGAGCACGTCGGCGTGCTGCGCAACACCATCGGCCAGAAGGGCGCGCGGACCACGAACGACCAGTAGTCGGGCCCACCTGCGCCAGGACCGCCGGTGACGCCCCGTCACCGGCGGCCCACTCCCCCTCGCCGGCCCGATTCCCGGTTCGGCATCGATCTCATCGGTTCACGGCGGACCTCGGCACGAGGTCGAGACTGCGGCCCGTCGCAATACGACGGGTTGGGCGGTCGGAGCGACGACAGCCGGCGTCCCGCGGGGGGGGCTGGCTGGGGCGGGCGGGAACCCGCCTGCATCCGTGCACTGCGGGACTCGGAAGCGCGACCCGGCCTCACCGGTACAGCGCGTGTTGCGTCGGGCGCGAAACCGCCTGCATCACGGCACTACGAAACTCGGAAGCGCGACCCGGCCTCACCGGTACAGCGCGTGTTGCGTCGGGCGCGAACCCGCCTGCATCCGTGCACTCCGGGATTCGGAAACGTGACCCGGCCTCACCGGTACAGCGGGTTCGGGTGGTCGAAACGGCAGCCGGCGTCCCACTCGGAGCGCTGGTTGCCGTGGGCGGGGATGCCGCCGGCGTCCTTGATCAGGCGGGCCAGGTGCAGCAGGTTCCAGGTCATGAAGGTGGTGTTCCGGTTGGTGAAGTCGTTCTCCGGCCCCCCCGAGCCCTCGTCGAGGTAGGACGGCCCCGGGCCCGCCTCGCCGAGCCACGCCGCGTCGGCCTGCGGCGGAACGACGTAGCCGAGGTGCTGCAGCGAGTAGAGGACGTTCATGGCGCAGTGCTTGGCCCCGTCCTCGTTGCCGGTGACGAGGCAGCCCCCGACCCGGCCGTAGTAGGCGTACTGCCCGGCGGCGTTCAGGTGATGCGAGGCCGAGTAGAGCCGCTCGACGACCCGCGTCGCCACCGACGTCTTCTCGCCGAGCCAGATGCTGGTTCCGATGACGAGGATGTCGGCGGCGAGCACCTTCTCCAGGATCTCCGGCCAGTCGTCGCGGTCCCAGCCGTGCTCGCGCATGTCGGGGTAGACGCCCGACGCGATCTCGAAGTCGACGGGCCTGAGGAGCTCCACGCGAACGCCGTTCTTCTCGAGGATGGCGCGCGAGATGCTGATCAGCCCCTCGGTGTGCGACAGCTCGGGGCTCCGCTTCAGGGTGCAGTTGAGGAAGAGTGCCGACAGGTCCGAGAAGTCCCAGCGGCTCTCCGTGCACAGGCGTTCCTGTCTCTCGTTCAGCATCGCGCCATCTCCATGCGCGGGGCGGAGCCGCATTCCGGCTCGGGCGTCACGGCCGAAGCCGGTTGGGAAGCCGCCGCCGTCGGTCCGATTGCCCATCCAGGCGAGCCTGCCGGCAGCCCCGTGCCGCTCCGCGGACGCAGGCCACCGACCCGGTTGACCGCAAGTTCGGCCGGAGGGACGCCCGTGAGGCCTGTGAACCGAACCAGGACCGGCCGCATCGCCACGCCCGCACGCGTCGCGCAAGACGCGCCTGAGACGGCTGCCGGAACCGCGGACATCAACCGAGCAGCTCGGCTGTCACCTGCACCAGGGAAAGGCCGAAGCCTGCGACCGTGACCAGGATCAGGGCCAGCGACGCCAGCAGCACCCAGCTGCTGTCCTGCCGGTCGTCGTCGAGGTCCATCAGGCTCGCGCCGATCCAGCCGGCCGCGAAGCCGCCGCCGTGCGCCCAGTTGTTGATGCCGGGCATGATGAACCCGAACACGCCGAGGATGATGGCCCACTGCCAGAGCTGCTGGGTGACGACCGAGCTGCCCCGGCGGCGCCCGTAGACGATCAGGGCGGCGAGCAGCCCGAAGATGCTGCCGGAGGCGCCGATGGTCGGCGCCCCGCTCATGAGGTTGGACACCAGGAAACCGCCCGCCCCCGCGACATTGAACAGCAGGAAGGCGCGTCCGGGGCCGTAGACCTCGGCCACGGCGGGGCCGAGGTTCCGGATCCACATCACGTTGAACACGATGTGGAGGAGGCCGCCGTGGAGGTACATCGCGGTCAGCAGCGTCCACCACCACCCGCGCACCATCGCGAAGTCGCCGGTCATGCCGAGCTGGAGGAGGGCCCGGCTGCCCGGCGACAGGATCGACAGAAACCCTCGCGACTCGAACAGCGCCTCGGGCTGAAGCAGGCACGCCACTGCGTAGAGGGTGACGCAGGCGGTGACGATGGCCGAGAACAGGTCGAGCCGCCCCCCCAGCGTGCGGCGCAGGACGGTAGCCCAACCGAAGAGCCCGGGGCGCCATGCTCCGCAGAACGGGCACTGCTGCTCGTTGACGCCGACCAGCCGGCCGCAATTGGGGCAGACGACCGAGCCCTCTACCTGTCTCACTGTCTCCTCGCCCGCGCTTTGGTCGCGTGGTCGTCCGCCGGCCGGCGGAATCCGCCGCGGGTTCCCCGCCCCTCGCTCACCGGGAAGCCGGCCCGGGTCGCCGGTGGACCCGACCGGCCCGCCCGCGTTCCCGCCCTGTCGCCGGCGCTTCTCTTCCGCGGGTCAGCCGTGGACCCGCTCGAACTCGGCCATGAACTCGACGAGGGCGGTCACCCCGGCCTCCGGGAAGGCGTTGTAGATGGACGCCCGGACGCCGCCGACCGAGCGGTGCCCCTTGAGCCCGGCGAGGCCGGCCGCGGCCGCCTGCTCGAGGAACCGCGGCTCGAGCGCCTCGTCCCGCAGGCGGAACGTCACGTTCATGAGCGACCGGCTCGCGGGGTCGGCAGTCCCGCGGTAGAAGCCGCTCCCGTCGATGGCATCGTACAACAGACCCGCCTTGCGCCGGTTGCGGGCGTCGACCGCCTCGAGCCCGCCCTCGGCCCGCAGCCATTGCAGAACGAGCCCCGCGAGGTAGATGGCGAAGACCGGCGGCGTGTTGTAGCGCGAGCCGTGCCGGGCTGCGACCGCGTACCGCAACGTCGAGGGCAGGGTGTCCGCCCCCCGCTCGGCGAGGTCCTTCCGGACGAGGACGACGGTCACCCCGGCCGGTCCCAGGTTCTTCTGGGCCCCGCCGTAGAGCAGGCCGAGGCCCTCGAGGGGGACCGGCCGGCTCAGGAGGTCGGACGACGCGTCGACCACCAGGGGGGCGCCCTCCGCCGCGGGCAGGGCCGGCCACTGCGTGCCGGCGATGGTGTTGTTCGAGGTCAGGTGCAGGTAGGCCGCGCCCGGCGTCCGCCGCAGCTCGGCGGGGGCGGGGACCCGGGCGAACCCCTCGTCCTCGGTCGTCGCGCAGACGTTGACGCGCCCGAACCTCTCCGCCTCGGCCGCCGCCTTCTTCGCCCAGGCGCCGGTCAGCGCGTAGTCCGCCACCCCGCCCGGGGGCAGCAGGTTCATCGGCACCATCGCGAACTGGAGGCTCGCCCCGCCCTGCAGGAAGAGCACGTGATAGTCGTCGGGCAGCCCGGTGAGGGCCCGCAGGTCGGCCTCGGCCTGCCCGAGGATCCGCTCGAACGCGGCGGACCGGTGGCTGATCTCGAGCACCGACATGCCGAGGCCGGGCAGGGCCGGCAGGTCGCGCTGCGCCTCCTCGAGCACCGGCTCGGGGAGCACCGCGGGACCGGCGCCGAAGTTGTGCACGCGGTGGGTGGGTGAAGGTGACATGCGTAGGCAAGCAGGAACGCAGGCAAGCGAGAGTTCAGGTACCGACCGAGATGGTCTTTGGCGGATGCCGGACGCTCGAAGCCGCAGGAAACGGGCTCGACGTGGGTAACTCTGGCGATTCTCTCTCGAGCATCGTCTTCAGATGAGGTGCGTCAGCAGGCCGTCGCGCAGCTTCGGCTCGAACCAGGTCGACTTCGGGGGCATGATGCCGCCCGCGTCGGAGACCGCGAGCAGCTCGTCCATGGTCACCGCGGCGAGGGAGAACGCCACCGCCGCCTCGCCCGAATCGACCAGCCGCTCGAGCTCGCCCGTGCCGTGCACGCCGCCGACGAACCGCACCCGCGGGTCGGTGCGGATGTCCTCGACCCGCAGCACCGGCTCGAGGAGCAGCGTCTGCAGCCGCGCGGCGTCGAGCCCCGCGGCCAGGTCCGTGGCGCCGTCCCCGGCGCCGGGGCCCGAAGCGCCGGAGCCGGCCGCCGGCGTCAGGCCGACGCGGTGCCAGCGCCCGTCGACGTACATCGCCACCCCCCCTTTGCCGGGCGTGGCGGCGTCCGTCGGCGCGACCGGCAGCCGCGCCGCCACCGCCGCGAGAAACTCCTCCGGGCCGGCGCCGGCGAGATCCGACACGGTGCGGTTGTAGGGGAGGATGCGCGTCTCCCGGTCGGGGAACGCCACCCCGAGCAACTGGTCGCGGGCGGCCGGGCTCGCGCCGGCCGTGCGCCTCCCGGCCAGCTCGTGACGGGCGCGGGCGGCGCTCGCCACCCGATGGTGCCCGTCGGCGATGTAGAGGGCGGGGACCGCCCCGAAGCCGTCGACGAGATCCGCCGTCTGCCCCGCGGTGGCCCGCCAGACCGTGTGCCGCACCCCGTCGGGGGCCTCGAAGTCGAACAGGGTCGCCCCCGCGCGGACCGACGCGACGAGGTCGTCCATCTCGGCCCGGCGGCGGTAGGCGAGGAAGACGATGCCGGTCTGCGCCTCGACCGCGGCCATGTGGCGGGTGCGGTCGTCCTCCTTGTCGCGCCGCGTCCGCTCGTGCCGCTTGATGGCGCCCGCGTCGTAGTCGTCGAGGGGGAAGCACCCGGCCAGCCCGGTCTGCTCGTGGTCTCCGTCGCGCAGGCGGTAGACGTAGAGGGCCGGCTCGTCCTCGACCACCAGCGGGGCCTCGCGCCGCAGGCGCGCCAGGTTGTCCCTGGCGGTGGCGTACACCACCCCATCGTGGGGGTCGACGTCCGGCGCCAGATCGACCTCGGCCCGCGTCACGTGGAGGAAGCTGAGGGGCGCGTCGGCGGCGAGGGCCCGGGCCGCGTCGGTGGTGACGACGTCGTAGGGCACGCACGCGACGGCGGCGGCCGCCGCGGGGGTCGGGCGCAGGGCGCGGAACGGACGTATACGCATGCGTGGCGGAATGGTAACGCGATGTGAGGATTCAGGAGCGGCCCGCCGCCGAACCTACTGCCCCCCGCCCGCCCCGAACGATTCGGGCGACTCGCGCCGGGCCAGGGCCGAGCCGGGCAGCTCGGCCTGCAGGCGGTCACGCAGGGTCTCGAACGTGGGCATGTGGTCCGCGGGCACCGGATCGCCGGGCGGCGTGTTGCGAATCTCGACGAGCGGGTTGACGAACATCCCGTTCTTTCGGATGCGGTAGTCGAGGTGCGGACCGGTCGAGAGCCCCGTCGACCCGACGAACCCGATGGTCTGCCCCTGCATGACCCGCACGCCGGGGCGAATGCCGCTCGCGAAGCGCGACAGGTGCAGGTAGTAGGTCTGGTAGCCGTTGGTGTGCCGCAACTGGACCATGTTGCCCGAGCCGCCGCTGCGCCCCGCGTACTCGACCGTCCCCCGCGCCACCGCCTGCACCCGCGTCCCCGTCGGCGCGCCGTAGTCCACGCCGAGGTGGGCCCGCCGCGTCCCGAGTATCGGGTGCAGCCGCCGGTACGAGAACCGCGACGTGATGCGCGGCTCGAACGGCAGGGGCGACTTCAGGAACAGGCGCTTCAGCGAGCGGCCCTCCGCGTCGTAGTACCCGGGGTCCTCGCCGGGCACCTCGAACCGGTAGGCCGAGAGGTCGCGTCCGTCGTTGTGGAACGTCGCGGCGAGGACGTCGCCGTAGGTCACGTGGACCTCGTCGCGCACGAACCGCTCGTAGACCAGCTCGAAGTGATCGCCGGGCTGCAGCTCGGTGTTGAAGTCGATCTCGGCCGCGAACACCTCGGCCATCGACATCGCGAGCCGGATGCTCCCGCCCCCGGCGTCCATCGCGGCCGTCAGCGAGTTGTTGTCGCGGTCGATCGTCCCCCGCATGGCGACCTCGTGGCGCTCCTTCTCGTAGTCGATGAGGGTCGCTTCGAAAGGGGGCTCCGAATCGGGACGGTCGACCACCTGCAGGTACTGGTCCTCGTCGACGTGATACTCGAAACGGCGGAACGAGCCGTCGCGGTCGTAGACGAGCTTGAAGGGATGGTCGATCTGCAGGTCGCGCGGATCGAAAACCGGGCGCACCGCCTCGACGAAGGCGTAGGCCGCGTCGCCCATGCCGTGCGCGGCCAGCATCGTCGCGAACGTGGCGTTCCGCGCCACGGCGTCCTCGACGACGCGGACGTCGGGCACGAGATGGATGTCAGGACCGGCGGTGTCCTCGGGCAGCGGCGTCTCTTCGTATCCGCCGCACCCGACGAGCACCAATGCGAGAAGGAGAACGAATGAGGATCGCTCAGCCATGCACCACCCCAAGTGACCGACGTAAGTCCCCACGACTTCCGCGCCGGCACCTCGGGAATTCGGGAGACGGGTGGCCAGCGATCAGCTTCATCACACGATACCAGTACCGGACCCCCTTCCGCGACAGCTTTTCTCGGAACTTCACACCCTTTCCCGGACCTTCGCCCCGGGCAGCCCGCGGCGGGCCCTCCACTTACCCGCCCCCCGCGAGGCGCACGGGAGGGCCTTGGCCCCCGCGCGGCTCGACGGCGCCGATGATCGCCGCCTGCGGGTACCCCCGGCCGACGAGGTCGGCCACGCAGGCCTCGGCGCGGTCCGCGGGGACGCCGGCGAGCAGGCCGCCCGCCGTCTGCGGGTCGTACAGCAGGCGGTAGCGGGGATCGTCGGCGTGCCCCTCGGGGTCGTCGACCGCCCGCCGCAGGCGCACGTTGTGGGGATGGAGCGAGCTCAGCAGCCCCGCCCGCGCCGTCTCCAGCGCGCCGTCGAGCGCCGGGACCGCCGCGAGGTCGAGCCGGGCGTCGACCCCCGACGCGCGGGTCATCTCGACGAGGTGCCCGAGCAGCCCGAACCCCGTCACGTCGGTGCAAGCGGTGGCCCCGTGCCGCCGCAACGCGACCGCGGCGGGCCCGCTCGACTGGCGCATCGCCTCGATCGCCCCGTCGATCCACCGCCCCTTGGCCCGCAGGCGCATGTCGGCCGCGAACAGGGTGCCGGTGCCGAGCCCCTTGGTGAGCACGAGCCGGTCTCCGGGGCGCAGGCCGCCCTTGCGCAGCACCTCGTCGGCGTCGACCAGCCCCGTCAGCGACAGCCCCAGGGCGAGCTCTTCCCCCTCGGACGTGTGGCCGCCGACCAGCGCCGCCCCGGCGTCGTTGAGCACGCTGACCGCGCCGGCCAGAAGCTGGACCAGCGTGTCCTCGACCTTCCGGTCGAGCCCGAACGGCACCGTCGCCACCGCCAGCGCCGTCTGCGCCTCGGCCCCCATCGCGAAGATGTCGCCGAGGCAGTGGTTGGCGGTGATCTGTCCGAACACGAACGGGTCGTCGACGATGGCCCGGAAGGCGTCGACGGTGCGCACCAGCACCTTGCCCGGCGGGACCCGCACCACCGCGGCGTCGTCGGGGGCGTCGAGACCGACCAGCACGTCGTCCCGCTTCACCGGCGTCAGTTGGGCGAGCACGCGGTCGAGCGGCGTCGCCCCCACCTTCGAGCCGCACCCGCCGCAGCGCATCGCCGCCGTGGAGATCGCCCGCAGATCCTCCGGCCCGGCCAGCCCCGCCGCGACGGCCGGGCCGGCCGCGTCGCGCATCTCCGGCAGGTCGGCGTACTTCGCCATGAACCGGCGGTCGATCCAGTCCTTCCAGCGCCACACCAGGGCGCCCTCGCACGACCAGGCGCCGCGCCCCCCGACCGCGTAGCGGTCTCCGGTGGACACCAGAATGAGGAAGCGGCGCTGGGGACGGAACGGCCGGGGCCGGCGCCCGAGGAGGACGCGCCGCAGGTTGCGGGCGAGGGGGGGACCCTGGCGCACCGCGAACACGCCGGCCTTCTCGCGGGGATGCCCGACCACGGCGGCGACGTCGCCGGCCGCGAACACGTCGGGGTGGGACGTCGAGCGCAGGGTGTCGTCGACCTCGATGAAGCCCTCGCCGTCGACCGCGAGGCCGGCCGCGCGGGGCCACGGCGGCGCCCCCGCCTGCGTCACCCACAGGATCTCGTCGAGCGCCACCGCCGCGCCGTCGCCGCACACCACGGCCCCGTCCCGCACCGCGGCCACCGGCTGCCCGAGGTGCAGGCACACCCCGCGCGCCCGCACCACCCGCTCGAGCCGCCGCCGCACGCCGCGGCCGCGGGTGGGCAGAATCGTCTCGTCCGCCCCGAACAGGTGCATCTCGGGGAACAGCGCGCGCCGGTCCGCCCCCGCCAGCACCTGCTGCAGGGCGTACTGCATGGCGAGCAGCAGCTCGACCCCCCCGGCCCCCGCCCCCACCACCCCGATCCGCACCGGCGACTCGGCGGACAGGACGCGGGCGCGCAGCCGCTTCCACCGCTCGACGAAGCGGCCGATGGGCTTGACCGGTATGGCCGCCTCAGCCGCCCCCGGGACCCCGTGGAACGAGGGGGTGGAGCCGACGTTGATCGACAGCACGTCCCAGGGCACCGGCGGGCGCCCCTCGCACCGCACCTCGCGCCGATCGAGGTCGAGGCCGACCGCGGGCTGATGGAACAGGCGGGCGCCAGCGAAGCGGGCGAGACGCCCGAGGTCGATGTGCACCTCGTCGAACGTATAGTGCCCCGCCACGAAGCCGGGCAGCATCCCCGAGTACGGCGTGTGGACCTCGCGGGCGATCAGGGTGATGCGTACCCCGGGCACCGGGCGCATGCCGAACCGCTTGAGCACCGCGACGTGGGTGTGCCCGCCCCCGACGAGCACGAGGTCCTTGACGACGGGGACGGCGGCGTCGTTCATCGCAGGGCTCTCGGCCGATCGCGTTCAGCCGGTATCGGGCGCCGGATGGGAGCGCGGCGCTGCCGCCGGTCGGTCGCCGACGCCAGCCCGACGCCCCCGGCGGTCACCGCGAACTCCGGGACGCTCCGGCGCGGCGGGCGGCGGCAAGCCGGCCGGCACCAGGAACACCACCCCATCACGACGGACTCCCGAGGCGCTCCGGCCCCGGCGGACGTCGGGACGGCGGCGAGCGTCAGCACGTCCGCGGTCACCGCGGGCTCCGGGACGCCCTGGCCAGGACCCGGGTCGCTGCGCCGGCGAATGCGTCGGGCGGGGGCAGCAGGCTGAGCACCAGGAACGCCTCGCGCGGGAAATCGAAGAAGTAGCCGGGATGCACGTGGACCCCGTCGTGCCGGAGCAGCTCGACGACCAGGGCCTCCTCGGATCGGATCGCCGGCACCTGCACCACAGCGTACCATCCCCCCTCCGTGCGCAGGACCCGGCACGCGGGGTAGCGGTCGGCCAGCCGCCGCAGCGCCGCGTAGTTGGCCCGCACCCGCCGCAGAATCGCGTCGGCCACCGGACGCGACCGCTCCAGCAGGACGCCCGCCGCGAGCTGCACCGGCGTCGCCACCGAGAGATAGGTGTCGCAGACCAGCTCGAGGCGGTCGCGGGCGGGGTCGACCAGCCGGTCCGGGCCGCCCACGAGGATCCACCCCAGCTTGAGCTGCGGCAGCCCCGCCGACTTGGACAGCCCGCCCAGGGTGAAGGTCAGCGCCCCGGTGTCGGCGACGAGAGAGCCCGACCGGCCGGCCGGCGTCCCATCAGCGACAAGAGCGGCGGACCGACCGGCCGGCGTCCCATCAGCGACAACCGCGGCGGACCGACCGGCCGGCGTCCCGTCAGCGACAACCGCGGCGGACCGACCGGGGGGCGCCCCATCCGCGACGAGGGCGCCAGACCGGCCCGCCACCTCTTCCATCGGGTACCCCTCGAACACCTCGTCGCAGACGATGGCCAGGCCGTGCCGGACCGCGACCGCGCGGACCGCGGCCAGCTCGTCCCCCCGCACGAACGAGCCGGTCGGGTTGTTGGGGCTCACGAGCAGCACCGCCCGGGTCCGGGCGTCGACCATCGCGGCCAGGCCGTCGACGTCGACCTGCCACCGGCCGTGATACTCCAGCCGGTAGGGCCGCGCCGCGACCCCGTCCAGGCGCGTCAGGTGCTCGAAGAGCGGATAGCTGGGCTGGGGGACGAGCACCGCGTCTCCCGGGTCGCACAGCAGCTTGAACAGCAGGCCGTACGCCTCGCTGGTGCTGGCCGTGAGGACGACCCGGTCGGGATGGACCGGGACGCCCCGCCCGGCCAGATGGGCGGCTACCGCCTCGCGCGCGGCGGGCAGCCCGAACGGCGCCGGATCGTGGACCAGGGCATCGGGCGAGGCGAGAGGCGCGAGCAGGTCGGGGGGATACGGCAGCTCGACCCGGGTGGGGTTCGACGCGGTCAGATCGTCGAGGGGCCGGCCCTCGGACCGAAGCCGGGCCAGCTCGCCCGCGACGCGATTGGCCCGGAGGGCGGGCACGCGGCCGGAGAACATGCGTCAACGGTACCCCGAATCGCCCTGGTGCGCCGGAGCCGCCGGGCGGCTGACCGCAGGCTGGTCACTCCTCACGGCCCGCCACCCGCGGGGCCGCCGCGCTGTTCTCGTAGGGTCCGGCGGGCGTGCGCGTGTTTCTCGTCGTCTGCTGGCGCAGTGGTGCCAGGTGGAGGCCGACGCGCGCGGGCGTGACGAAGCGGCGCGGCCGAACGTGGAGCTCGCGGCAGTCGAGGCCGACGCGCGCACGGGCGTCACTCGCGCTGGTCGTCTGGGCAGCGAGCGCGGTCGGTCGAGGCCCACGCGCGCGCGGGCGCCACCTCGACACGACGCCTGCGTGCTCGCCACCGCGGTCGCGGCCGACGCGCGCGGGCGTGACCAAACGCTGCGCGAGGTTCCCGTCGTGATCCGGCGGGCGCAGCCGACCGCTGGTTTCTCGTCCGGGTCTGGCGTACGATGGCCGGCGAACGTCACGCCGGCAACCTGGAAGGCAGCCATGCATCTAATCCCCATGCCCCGACTCCCGTTCCGCACCGTCCGCCGGGCGGCGGCAACCGCCCTGCTCGCGGCCCTGGCCCTCGGCTCCGCCGCGCCGGGACTCGCGCAGGAGGCGACCGGCTATCTGACCCCGCCGGCGGCGATCGTCGACATCCTCGACGCCCCGCCGACCCCGCAGGTCATCGTGAGCCCGAGCCGCGACACGGTGGCCCTGCTCGCGCGGCCGGCGATGCCGTCGATCGCCGAGGTGTCGCGCCCCATGCTGCGGATCGCCGGCTACCGGCTCAACCCGCGGACCAACGGCCCCCACACCTCGGGCGGCGTGAACCGCATCACCGTGAAGCGGATCGACGACGGCGCCGAGCACGTGTTCGACGCCCCGCGCGAGACCAGCCTCGGCGACTTCGAGTACTCGCCCGACGGCTCGCACCTGCTGTTCACCCTCACCCGCTACAACGGCATCGAGGCGTGGGTCATGGACGTCGCGACGGGGCAGCCCCGCCCCATCAGCGACGCGTCCGTCAACGCCGCGTGGGGCAACCCCTGCGACTGGATCGACGAGGGCAGCACCGTCCTGTGCCGCTTCAAGGCCTCCGCCCGCGGGGCGCCTCCCGCCCCGCCCGCGGCGCCGGCGGGCCCGAACATCCAGGAGCACCAGGGCGGCGCCGCGCCCATCCGGACCTTCCAGGACCTGCTGCAGAACGCCCACGACGAGGCGCTGTTCGAGTACTACTTCACCAGCCAGATCGGCGCCATCGACCTCGCCACCGGCCGGCGCACCGCCATCGGCCGGCCCGGCCTGTATCAACAGGTCAGCGCCTCGCCGAGCGGCGAGCACCTGCTGACGGTCGAGGTCGAGCGGCCGTTCTCGTGGCTGGTCCGGGCCACCAGCTTCCCCAAGGACGTGACGGTGCGGAACCGCAGCGGCGAGATCGTGGCCTCGATCGCCCGGCTGCCCCTCGCCGACGCCGTCCCCATCGGCGGCGTCCCCACCGGGCCGCGCCGCTTCACGTGGGACCCCACCCGGCCCGCCACCCTCGTGTGGGCCGAGGCCGAGGACGGCGGCGACCCGCGCGCCGAGGTGCCGCACCGCGACCGCGTGCTCGCCCACGCCGCGCCGTTCGACGGCGAGCCGGCCGAGATCGCCCGCACAGAGCACCGCTTCAGCAACATCGCGTGGACGGCTGACGGCACGGCGCTCCTGACCGAGAACGACCGCCGCACCCGGTGGACGCGGACCACGCTGCTCGACGCCGACGGCGGGCGGCGCACCCTCTGGGACCGCAGCACCGAGGACCGCTACGCCGACCCCGGCCGCCCCGTCACCGCCCGGCGACCCGGCGGCGCGGTCATCCGGCAGGCCGGCGGCGCCATCCACCTCACCGGCAACGGCGCCTCGCCCGACGGCGACCGCCCGTTCCTCGACCGCCTCGACCTGGCCACGCTCGAGACCGAGCGCCTGTTCCGCAGCGCCGGCGACGCCTACGAGGCGGCCCTCGCCCCGCTGTCCGACGACGGCAACCTCGTGCTGACCCGGCGCGAGACCCGCACCGAGCCGCCCAACTACCTCGTCCGGGACCTCGCCGCCGACACCATGGAGCCGCTCACCGCCTTCGAGAACCCCGCGCCGCAACTGGCCGGCATCTCCAAGGAGCTCATCACCTACGAGCGAGCCGACGGCGTGCAGCTCTCCGGCACCCTCTACCTGCCGCCGGGGTACCAGGACGGCGACCGCGTCCCCATGCTCGTGTGGGCCTACCCCCGCGAGTACGTCGACCCGCGCCTCGCCGGCCAGGTGACCGGCTCGGACAACCGCTTCACGGCCATCCGGGGCGCCTCGCACCTGCTGTTCCTCACCCAGGGGTACGCCGTCTTCGACGGCCCGACCATGCCCATCATCGGCGCCGGCGAGACCGCCAACGACACCTACGTCGAGCAGCTCGTGGCGAGCGCCCAGGCCGCGGTGGACACCGTGGTCGCCCTCGGGGTGACCGACCGCGACAACATCGGCATCGGCGGCCACAGCTACGGCGCGTTCATGACCGCCAACCTGCTCGCCCACTCCGACATCTTCCAGATGGGCATCGCCCGCAGCGGCGCCTACAACCGCTCGCTGACCCCCTTCGGCTTCCAGAACGAGCGCCGCACCTTCTGGGAGGCGACGGACATCTACGCCGCGATGTCCCCGTTCTTCCACGCCGACAAGGTCGACGAGCCCATCCTCCTGATCCACGGCGAGATCGACAACAACTCGGGCACGTTCCCCATCCAGTCGGCCCGGATGTACATGGCCCTCAAGGGCCACGGCGGCACGGTGCGCTACGTGACCCTGCCCAACGAGTCGCACGGCTACATCGCGCGCGAGTCGGTGCTCCACGCGGTGGCCGAGATGCTGAACTGGGCGAACCGGCACCTGCGCCGCAGGGCAGCCACGACTGGCGTCAACGCGCAGTAGCCCGTACCCGTGGCGCCCCCACCCAGCCGCCTCCCAGCTCGAACACACCACGGTGCCGTCCGATTCTGCTCTCGCCAAACCCCTTGACGGAACTCTCATGTTCTCCATGCTGACGCCTAGCTTAGCTAAGCCAGCTGATTAAATCGAGAACGGGCCGCGAACGATGTACGCCAAACGAATACAACTAATCAACTACGGGCCCATTGCGCAACTCGATATTGTCTGTCCTCTCGCCGCCGACCAACCGAAACCCCTAGTTTTCGTTGGAGAGAACGGTTCCGGGAAGAGCATCCTTCTGTCCCACATCGTAAACGGTCTCCTTATTGCGCAACACGTAGCCTATCCCCAGACCCCCGAAATCGCTGCCGACAAGGTCTATAAGTTACGGAGTCCATCTTACATAAGATCCGGATGCGACTTCTCCTTCGCACGAGTCGAGTTCGAACGCGACGTCATCATCCAAGAACTCCAGCTCTCCAAGCGCCGACGGGACTACAACGACGCCCCTTCCGGCATTTCCGCGACACCTGCCCATCAACTATGGAATGGAATGCAACCTTCCGAGAATAGTGTTTTCTCACCGCACGCCGACAAGCGCCACGTAGATGAGCTCTTTGAGCAGAATTGTGTCGTCTTTCTGCCCCCCAATAGATTTGAAGATCCTGCTTGGCTTAACGAAGACAGCTTGACAGCCAGAGCACGGCGAATGCAACTCAGACACCTAACCTGGATTATTCGTGAAGATGGTGATTCTGGGGGAGACACAGGAGCCTCCGCGTGGTACAAACGTTGTGTCCACAAGCGTTTAGCCACAACGGAGGCCCCTGCATGACACCTGACAAGATATCACAGACTGTCCTGTTCCCGGACCTCTTCGACAAGCCCCTCGTCGCGACGTTCAACCGCGAGCAGGCGAGTTCCGACGGCGGCGGCGTCCTGCTCAAGGCGGCCGAGCGCGTGTACGGCCTCGTCAAGGCGTTTGCCGGGTGTCTCGCCGACAAGCGCGCGCCGGAGAAGATTCGGCACACGCTCTCGGAGCTGGTCGGACAGCGGATCTTCGGCATCGCGTGCGGTCATCCCGACGGCAACGACGCGGACCACTTGGCGGAGGACCCCATCCACAAGCTGCTGCTCGGGCGAGACCCGGTGGCCGGCGCGCCCCTGGCGTCGCAGCCGACGATCTCGCGGTTCGAGAACGGCGCGGGCCGCGGCGCGCTCTACCGAATGGCGCGGGAGTTGGCGGCGAGCGTGATCGAGCGGCATCGGCGCCGCCTGCACCGGCGGGTGTGGCGGATCACCATCGATCTGGATCCGACCGACGACCGGACGCACGGCGCGCAACAGCTCACGTTCTTCAACGGGCACTACGACAGTTGGTGCTATCTGCCGCTGCTCGCGTTCCTGACTTTCAACGACGAGAAGGAGCAGTATCTGTGCGCGGCGCTGCTGCGGCCGGGGAACGCGGTGGCGGCCGACGGGACCCTGGGCCTGCTGTGTCGGCTGCTGCCGATGCTGCGGGCGGCGTTTCCGGCGACGCCGTTTCTCGTCCGGCTCGACGGGGGCTTTGCGACCCCGGAGATCCTCGATTTCCTGGATGCCGAACCGGGGCTCGACTACGTGGTCGCGATGGGCAAGAACGCGGTGTTGCAGCGGCATGCCGAATCCGCGATGGCGGTGGCCCGCGCGCAGAGCGAGGCCAGTGGCCGAACCGAGCACGTCTATACCGACACCCGCTACGCAGCCGGCACGTGGGGCCACGAACGCCGGGTCGTGATCAAGGCGGAGGTGGTCCGGCTCAAGGGTCGCGAGCCGCGGGACAATCCGCGCTTCGTCGTGACGAATCTCTTGGAGAGCTCGCGCTTCGTCTACGAGTGGGTCTACTGCGCCCGCGGGGACATCGAGAACCGGATCAAGGAGTTGCTGGACGGCCTGCAGATCGACCGCACGAGCTGCTGCAAGTTCCTGGCGAACCAGTTGCGCGTGTTGCTGACCGCGGCCGCCTACGCACTCATGCAGGAGCTGCGGCTGCGGGCGGCGCGGACCGGCTGTGCCCGCACCCAGGTGACGTGGCTGCGCGACCGGCTGCTGAAGCTGGGGGTGCATGTCGTCGGCTCGGCGCGCCGCATCGTCCTGCATCTACCACGGGCGACGCCCCATCTCCACGCGTGGCGGCGCATCGCGCTCGCGCTCGGCGCCTGCGCGGGTCAGTAGTCAGAGCCCGCGCGGGGCTCGGCGCACGTCTCGGCCCGGGCCGGCACCGCCCGTTACCGGCAGAGCCTTCCCCCAACCTGGCCTCCGCGACCGCCCGGCGCCGTGAAGGGCCACTCTACGCCTCCTGCCGCGCCCGCCGCCACGTCCGAGAGGCTCCGCTCGCGGTCAAGCAAGCCCCGTCGGTGACTGATTCTCGACCCTCATGAATAATGCAGGCTAAAGGGGCACTCGGACCGCACTGTTATCAACTACTCACCACTTCACGATAACGAGAACTGGCTATTTGACCTTGCTTATGATTTCAGTGTGTTCGAATTAAAGACCCGTCACATTACGGTCCCCGTAGCTGTACCGGGCAGGCCCAAGGGGGTAAACCTCCCCCTTTCTGTTTTCGACGGGTACTCTGGCCGTGCAAGGGCCGTTTATGACATTGCCCTGCGCGTAGTTCAGGCGATTATCCCGGGCTCCAATGTCCGCTTTGGTATCGGCACGCGAAACCACAGAGTCGTCTCGATCATGGAAGATGAACAGCGGCGCGTACCCAACATTTTCCAATTGTCCAGCGGCGAAGTCGCACTGCTCAATATGTTCTTGTCTGTTCTCCGAGACTTCGATCTGTGCGAGGCGACCTTCACGAAGGCCGAAGACGTGCGTGGGATCGTTGTAGTGGATGAGATTGACTTACACCTACACGCCGTTCATCAGCATGACGTTCTCCCGAAACTGGTTCAGATGTTCCCACGAGTCCAGTTCATAATCACGACACATTCGCCGCTATTTGTCCTGGGTTTACACAACGCGCTAAAGGAAACCGGATTTGCATTATACAGGCTGCCCCACGGCCAGCAAATTGCCCCGGAGGAGTTTGGTGAGTTCGGTCGCGCGTATCAAATATTCACAAGAACTTCCACCCACATTGCGGAAATGGAGGCTCGGGCAAGGGCGGCTGAAAAGCCGCTGGTATTTGTCGACGGTACGACGGACATCAAGTACTTCAGGCGTGCGGCGGCACTATTGGGATGGCATGACAGCTTGACTGACGTTGAAGTACGTGACGGAGGGGGCGATGCAAACCTAAAGAAAGCGTGGAAGACTCTTACAACGACGACAATTGTGGATCAGACAGTTGTACTTCTTCACGACTGCGATAGTGACATATCGCCTCGTGAAATCGGCAACATCTTTCGGCGCAAGATTCCTTTAGTCGAAGACAATCCGGTACATCGAGGACTTGAGAACTTATTCGACAGAAAGACCCTAAGAAAGACGATGGCACACAAACCGGCCTTCGTGGACATTGTAGCCGCACACGAGGCGACCGTGCGCGGACGACCCCAGACCATCGCCGAGCGGTGGCAGATAAACGAAGACGAAAAGAGCAATCTCTGCAACTGGCTGTGCGAGAACGGCACAATTGAGGATTTTCGGCATTTTGACCGCATTCGTGATGAACTTGGTCGGATTCCTGCGATCGCTATGCCTCTTCACGGCTCCGATCACGATGTGCCGTCATCGTGACCGCCTCGGGTTGCACCTACACCCACGTAGATAGGTCCGTACGTAACCCCCGGCTAGGAGGGCTAGCTTAGCCAGCTAAAGGCTCAAGTGGGCGCTCTCCGATCCCTGGCCTGCTGCCCGCTCACAGGTTCACGCGGATGCTGGAGCAGGCGCGGCGCGTGCCGGCGCAGTTCGCGGACCTCGCCGGCGATCTCTTCCGGGTGATGGCCCGCGGGGGCCGGGTCGGCTTCGAGACGGTCGACTGGTTCAACGGCGGGCTGTTCGACGACGACGCGACTCTGCCGCTGGAGAGGTCCTACATCGATGCCGTGCTGGCCGCGTCGAACCTCGACTGGTCCGAAATCGATCCGTCGATTCTCGGCACGCGTTTCGAGCGCGGTCTCGATCCCGGCAAGCGCGCTCAGCTCGGTGCGCACTACACCGACCGCGACAAGATTATGCTGATCGTCGAGCCGGTGATCGTCGGTCGCTGGCTGGCCAAGTGGTCGGCGGAGAAGGCCGACATCGCCGTCGAGCTGGAACGTGCGGAGGCCACCAAGTCACCTGCCGGCCGCGCGAAGCGGCGGAAGGAGGCCGAACGGCGATACCGGGTCTTCCTCAACCGCCTGCGCGGGTTCACGGTGCTCGACCCCGCCTGCGGCTCAGGCAACTTCCTGTACGTCGCCCTGCAGGCGCTCAAGGATCTGGAACATCGGGTGCAGTTGGAGGCGGAAGCCCTCGGCTTCCACAGGGCGTTCCCGGAGATCGGCCCCGCCAACGTCAAGGGCATCGAGCTCAACCCCTACGCGGCCGAGCTGGCCCGCGTCTGGGTCTGGACCGGCGAGATCCAGTGGATGCGGCGCAACGGCTTCTCGGAGGCGCGCGACCCGATCCTGAAGCCGCTCGACACCATCGAATGCCGTGACGCGATCCTCACGCCGGACGACACCGAGCCGAATTGGCCGGAGGTCGACGTCGTGATCGGGAGCCCACCGTTTCTGGGCGGCAAGCTCCTGATCACGCACCTCGGCGAGGACTACGTGTCGCCGATGTTCAAGACTCATGCTGGCCGGGTGCCCGCGGAAGCCGATCTGGTCGGCTACTGGTTCGAGAAGGCAGGCCGGCAGATAGCCGCAGGCTAGGCGCTACGCGCCGGACTGGTCGCGACGAACTCGATACGCGGCGGCGCGCACCGGCGGGCTCTGGAGGCCGCGACCCGCAACTGTCGACCGCGTTCGGACGGAACCAGATCGGGTCTGCTGCTGGTTCGAGAGGGCGGACCGACCGACCGCGTCGATCAGCCGCCGCAGCTCTTGGAGGCGTGGAGCGACGAGCCGTGGGTGATCGACGGGGCGGCGGTTAGGGTGTCTCTGGTCTGCTTCTCGCGTGCCGAATGACGCGGCGACGGCCGGCGCTCGACGGTGCGCCCGTCGATGAGATCTACACCGACCTGACAGCGCGGCGCGACAGCGCGGGCGTCGACCTCACGAGTGTCCGGCGACTCCCGCAGAACGCCGACGGGGCGTTCATGGGTGAAACGAAGGACGGTCCCTTCGACGTGCCGGTGATCGGGCGCGCGCGTGGTTCCGTCTGCCCGCGAACCCGAACGGCCGGACGAACGCAGACGTTCTGAATCCGTGGGCGAACGGCATGGACCTCACTCGAAGGCCGGCGGGGAAGTGGATCGTCGATTCGGGTGGACGATGTCAGCGGGGACGCGGCACTGTACGAAGAGCCGTTCAACGACGGCCGCTGAGCGGGAACGCTGCCATCCTCGCAACGTCGAGCAGCGTCGATACACGCCCGGCCCGGGCCATACCAGGCATCACCGCCTTCTTGGGACCTGCGGCATCCGGAGCCGGCGAGGGATAATGAAGCAACGCCGCTGGCGTGAAGGAGGCGACGTGAGCAAGCTCGATCGGATCACGACAGACCCGGCCGTGTGCGGCGGTAGACCTTGCATCCGCGGGTTGCGCGTCCGTGTCACAGACGTGCTGAACCTGCTGGCGGCAGGGGCGACGCGAGAGGAAATCCTGCACGACCTGCCCTACCTGCAGCCGGACGACATCGTCGCGGTTCTCGATTTCGCGGCGCGTCAGAACGATCATCCCGTGCTGCGGAGTGCGTAGGTTGCGCTTCCTCGTCGATGCCCAGCTTCTTCCGGCTCTGGCGCGCCGAATCGAGGCCCTTGGTCACGAGGCGGAGCATGTCGCCGACCGCGGCATGGCGTCGGCGTCCGACGACACCATCCGTCGATACGCCGAGCAGGCGGGCGCGGTAATCGTGACGAAGGACGAGGACTTTGCTGTCCATCACATCCTGTCGTCAGGTCCCGCGGTAGTGTGGCTTCGCTTGGGGAACACGCGCCGTTCGGCTCTCCTCCAGCGGATGGACAACGAGCTGGGAACCATCGTGTCCGCGCTGCAGCGGGGGGAAACCCTCGTGGAAGTCGCCTGAGCGACGCCGCGCCGCTCGATGGGCACAGCCTGGAGTCGACCCGCGCCGCGCCGGGCAGGTCACCGGCTCGGACAACCGCTTCACGGCCATCCGCGGCGCCTCGCACCTGCTGTTCCTGACCCAGGGGTACGCCGTCTTCGACGGCCCGACCATGCCCATCATCGGCGCCGGCGAGACCGCCAACGACACCTACGTCGAGCAGCTCGTGGCGAGCGCCCAGGCCGCGGTGGACACCGTGGTCGCCCTCGGGGTGACCGACCGCGACAACATCGGCATCGGCGGCCACAGCTACGGCGCGTTCATGACCGCCAACCTGCTCGCCCACTCCGACATCTTCCAGATGGGCATCGCCCGCAGCGGCGCCTACAACCGCTCGCTGACCCCCTTCGGCTTCCCGAACGAGCGCCGCACCTTCTGGGAGGCGACGGACATCTACGCCGCGATGTCGCCGTTCTTCCACGCCGACAAGCTCGACAAGCCGATCCTGCTCATCCCGGCGAGATCGACAACAACTCGGGCACCTTCCCCCTCCAGTCGGCCCGGATGTACATAGCCCTCAAGGGCCACGGCGGCACCGTGCGCTACGTGACGCTGCCCAACGAGTCGCACGGCTACATCGCTCGCGAGTCGGTGCTGCACGCGGTGGCAGAGATGCTGAACTGGGCGAACCGGCATCTGGGGCCGCGATCGGAGACGACCTGGGTGGAAGGGCCCTGAGAGTCCGGTAGAGCCCCTCGCGGGTGAGACATGACGCCACCGATATCCACGGCACCTGCGTGCCCTGGGGTCTCCCGCATCGCTTGGCGCCGGCATCGGACATGTTGGCGAATCCGCCCCCGCCGGGTCCCCGGGCTCGCCGCCGGGCCCGCCGCGTCGTGGGTCACCTGCGTGCCCTTGGCCCGGGCCCGCTCGGGGTTCGATGCGCAACTCGAGCGTTTCGCGCCTGCGAACTCCACGCGACCGCAAGGTCGCGCGGCGGCGCTCGCCGGTGGGTTCGCGCCGGCCGTCAGGGGCCGGAAGCATCGAGCATTCGCTCGGCGACGCGGCGGGCGAGGCGCCGGGAATGCCGGGCCTGCTCCCGCGGGTCGCCGCGGGCGTAGAGCGGGGTGAGTTCGGCGGCGGTCAGCCCCGGGAGGACGACGCTGGCCGGGACCGACCGGAAGCCCTCGGCGACACCCGCATCGGGTGTCCAGATGCTGACACCGTCCTTCCGATGCGACGTCCACGCCTCCTTGACGCCCATCCGGAAGTAGGGGGCAAGCTTGTAGCCCGACCGGCGGCTGCGGTCGATCTCGACGACGAGATCAGGCGGGGGGAGACCAGCCCCGACGTCGAGGTACCCGTCGACCTGCCGGACGGCCCGTTCCGCCTCGGGGTCGAGATAGAGGCTGGCGTCCGCCTCGAAGGCGCCGTCGTCGCTGATCAAGCGAAGGGCGCCTGCCGGTGTCCACGAGACCTCGCGGCCCCGGTCGGCGAGCGCGTCCGTGATGCGCACGAACAACTCGGCGATTCGGGAGGCCGGGCCTTCATGCGCGAAACCCGGCTCGGCCACGAACTCGGCGAGGCCTGTGTGCTCGTCGTACCGGCAGCGGGGCGCGCCGTCGTGGTCGGTCAGCCGGTCGAAGATCCCGCGGGGCATGGCGACCTCGATCCGCACCGGGGCATCGGGACCGCCGGCGGGCGCCGGCTCGCTGACGGGCGGGCGAACGACGTCGGTGGCAACGGTCGGCGGGGCCATGTACTCAACGTAACACAACGCCGCCGCATCCACCGCCCTGCCGACGCCGCGGCGCCGGAAAGCGTCGCCTACGAATCCGGAACGCGTCGTTGAAAACGTGAACTTGATCTGCACGGTCTCTCCCGCGCCCACCTCGATGGGAGACGGCGCGAAGCAACCGGGCGCAATGGACGAGCCGGAGTCCGCGACCTCGATGACGACGCCCTTCGCGAACTCCTCGCGCTCAACGGTGCGTGCTGACTTGCCGCCCTGATGTCGCGCAGCGCCAAAGCGGGATTCGCGGTAGCCGCGACAGGTTACGGCCGATGGGGAATGGCGCCGAGAGGCGCGGCACGGCTTCGATGTCCTCCCCCGTTGGCTTGTGGCCGTGGACCACACGCGACGGGTGGAGCCGGCTATGGCTCCCGGCCCTGCTCTTCGAGCAGCGCCTCGAGCTCGGCCAGGGCGGCGAGGTCCTTCGGCCTTCCCGCGGCCCGTTTCAACCGGATCAACTGCGGAAGCGTCACGACCGCGATCTCCGTGTCGAAGACCCGGATCAGATGCGTGTGCGGTGCTAGATCCTCGTAGCCGCCGCCCCCGGTCACGTCCCCGAGCAGATCGAGGTCGCCCAGGCTGGTGGTCAGAGTGAAGTTCAGTCCGCGGGTCAGAGTCGCCGCATCAAGCACGAACGGCAGACCCGGAGGAGCCCCCCGCAACCTCGGCCGGAGAGACTCGAGGGCGGTCGCGAGACGGGCCAGATTCTCCTGGTCGCGGGCGTAAACGATATCGAGGTCGACGGTGGTGCGCGGCGAGCCCAGAATCGTGCCGGCGAACCCGCCGACCAGCACGAACCGGATGTCGGCGGCGCCGAGGCGGCGGATCAGGGCTTCGAAGTCCGTCACGGGGCCTGTTGCCGGCGGGCAGCCTCGCGGAGCGCCTCGGTGAACCGCAACGCGGCAATCATGTTGCGCACCCGCTCGTCCACCGAGCGGCGCAACTGCTCGCGGATCAGCGTGCGGTCGACATCGCGCTTGTAGAGCTCGATGACCGGGTCCGGCTCCAGCTCGTCCGGCGCTTCGGGCCGTTCATCTTCCTGCAGCATCTTCCGTCCCGCCGACTCATTGTGATGCCATGGCCCGCTCGCCGCAAGCACCGGCCGATCACCTGCGGCGGGCGGGGTCGCCAGGCAGGCGGCGTCACCGGACCTTCGCGGAGCCGGCGGTGCGCACGACGCCGCCGTGAACCGCACCGTCCGGCAGGCCCATTGTGGCGCGGCGCCCAACCTGCCCGCAAGCACGGCCGAGCACGGTCGCCCGGAGTCCCGGAACCGCTCATCGCACTCGTCGCTCTCCGAACGACGCCCCGTGGTACGCTGGCCGCATGCCGTTCATCGGTGTCCCGGCACGCGCCGCGGGCCGGCGTCGGCCGCCGATCCCGACCCCGCCACCGACATGCAGTACGACTCGCTCAGAGCCCTGGACCTCCTGAAGCGGGGCACGGGGCGGCAGGACACCCGGTTCCGCGAGGGGCAGGAAGAAGCCATCCGTCACCTCGTCGAAGGCCGCGGCCGACAGCTCGTGGTACAGAAGACGGGCTGGGGGAAGAGCTTCGTCTACTTCATCGCGACCCGGCTGCTGCGCGAGGCGGGTCTCGGGCCGACCCTCCTCGTCAGCCCCCTGCTGGCGCTCATGCGCAACCAGATCGCCGCGGCCGAGCGGATGGGCGTCCACGCGGAGACGATCAACTCGGACAACCAGGACGAGTGGGACCGCGTGGAGCAGGCGGCGCGCGGGGGCGCGGTCGACATCCTGCTCATCTCCCCCGAGCGGCTGGCGAACGAGCGATTCCGCGAGCGGGTGCTGGCGGACGTCGCCGCGCGCATCGCCCTGCTCGTCATCGACGAGGCCCACTGCATCTCCGACTGGGGCCACGACTTCCGCCCCCACTACCGCCTGATCGAGCGCATCGTGCGCGACCTGCCGCCCAACCTCCGCCTGCTGGCGACCACCGCCACCGCCAACGCCCGCGTGATGGCCGACCTCGAGGCGATCCTGGGACCGGACCTACAGATACTGCGGGGCGATCTCGACCGGCCGTCCCTGTCGCTGCAGACCATCCGAATGCCCGGTCAGGCCGAGCGCCTCGCCTGGCTGGCCGAGCGACTGCCGTCGCTGCCGGGGAGCGGTATCGTCTACACGCTGACGGTGCGAGACGCCGGGCTGGTGGCGGCCTGGCTCCGGTCCCGCGGCATCGAGGTGGCGGCCTACACCGGCGAGACCGGCCCGAACCGGCAGGCCCTGGAGCAGGCGCTGCTCGACAACCAGGTGAAGGCGCTGGTGGCGACCACGGCCCTCGGCATGGGATTCGACAAGCCGGATCTGGCGTTCGTCATCCACTACCAGACGCCCGGCTCCGTCGTGGCCTACTACCAGCAGGTGGGCCGCGCCGGGCGGGCGCTGGAAGCGGCCCGCGGCGTGCTGCTCGGCGGCGGGGAGGACACCGAGATCACGAGCTACTTCATCCGGAGCGCGTTTCCCACGCGAGACGAGGCCGAGCAGGTCCTGGCGGCGCTCGAAGCCGCCGACGACGGGCTGACGCAACGCCAGATCGAGGCGAACGTCAACGTCAGCGCCGGCCGGATTCAGAAGACCCTCCAACTGCTGTCGCTGGAATCGCCCGCGCCCATCGTCAGGCAGGGCCCGTCGTGGCAGTTGACCGCGGCGCCGCTGAGCGACGCCTTCTGGGATCGGGCGGAACGGCTCACGGCGCTGCGGCGGGAGGAGCAGGCGGAGATGCAGGAGTACGTGCAACTGTCCTCCGGCCACATGGCGTTCCTGATCCGGTCGCTCGATGGAGACCCGCGGGGTAGCTCGCCACCGCCGCTACCGCCGCTCCCCGCCTCGTCCAGCCCGGAGCTCGTGGCCGAGGCGGTCGCCTTCCTGCGCGGTTCGAGCCTGCCGGTCGAACCGCGGCGGCAGTGGCCTCCGGGGAATCGCATCGACCCTGCACACCGGGCGCAGCCGGGAAGGGTGCTCTGCGTCTGGGACGACGCGGGCTGGGGACAGCTGGTCAGTCGCGGTAAGCTGCAAGATGGGCGGTTCTCGAACGAGCTGGTCAGCGCGTGCGCGGCCTTGTCGCGCGAGTGGCGCCCGGACCCGCCGCCCGCCTGGGTGGCCGCCGTTCCGTCACTGCGGCATCCGCATCTCGTGCCCGACTTCGCCCGCCGTCTCGCCGATGCGCTGGGCCTGCCGTTCAGCGACGTGCTGAGCAAGAAGGACGACCGGCCCGAACAGAAGACCATGGAGAACAGCGACCGCCAGGCCCGCAACGTCGTCGGTTCGCTGGCCGTCGCCGAAGACGCCATCCTTCCTGGGCCCGTACTGCTGGTCGACGACGTGGTCGACTCCCGTTGGACCCTCACCGTCGCCGCCTGGGAGCTGCGCCGGCGGGGAAGCGGCCCGGTGTGGCCGCTCGCGCTCGCGAACGCGGGAGGCCGGTCATGAACGACGCGCCCTCTCTGAACACGCGGGCGATTCTGCTCCTGACCGCGCCGTTGATCATCGGACGGGAACAGCGATCGTCGACCAGGCCTCTGGCGGCCGGCGAGTACAACCGCCTCGCAAGCCGGCTCCGCGACTTGCGGCGCCAGCCCGGCGATCTTCTGGACGACGGCGCGGGGGCGTTGATCGAGGAGTGCCGGCACGACCTGGATGCGGAACGGCTCGACCGCCTCCTCAACCGGGGCTTTCGACTCAGCCAGGCGATGGAGCGCTGGCGTACCCGCGCGCTCTGGGTCACCAGTCGCGCGGATGCGGATTATCCGCGGCGGCTCAGGGAGCGCCTCGGCGGACAGGCGCCGCCGGTGCTGTACGGTTGCGGAAACCGCGAGAACCTGGGCTCGGGAGGGCTGGCCGTCGTCGGCTCGAGGAACGTGGACGACGACTTGATCGCCTACACCGAGGGCATCGGTCGACTGGCCGCCGAAGCGCGGCGCACGCTGGTCTCGGGCGGCGCCCGCGGCATCGACCAGGCCGCCATGCGCGGCGCGCTGGACGCCGGGGGGACGGTGGCGTGCGTGCTGGCCGACCGGCTCGAGCGCGCCGCCACGCATCGGGCCCACCGCGACGCGCTGATGGACGACCGCCTGGTCCTCATCTGTCCCTACGATCCCGCCGCCGGCTTCCTCGTCGGACACGCGATGCAGCGCAACAAGCTCATCTATGCGCTGGCGGACGCGGCGCTGGTGGTCAGCGCGGAGTTCGAGGAAGGCGGCACCTGGGCGGGAGCGGTCGAGCAGCTCGACCGGCATCGATTCGTTTCGGTCTACGTGCGCGCCACCCGCGAGACGGGTAAGGGTCTCGACGGATTGTTGGAGCACGGCGCGAAACCCTGGCCGAGCCCCGACGACGCGGCGGCTCTGTGCTCGCTCCTCGACGCGCCGTCCGAAGCTGGTCCCGCACCCGGTCCGCCCCCCCTGCTCCGCGAGGCCCGGAGCGATCAGGCGCCAGCGGACGACGCCCAGGACGACGCCGCGCCGGCCCCGGCGACGACACCGCCGCCAGCCGTGGAGCCCGGCTCCGGGGAAGGGCTCACTCCCGCCGAGCAGCCCTCCTTGTTTCCCGACTCCGTGGCAGGGAAGCGCTGACCGTCTCGGCGCGGCCGAAGTGAGGTCGCTCCACGCCCCTGCGCCCGCATCGAGCCGGGCTATGATTGATGCTCGCGATTACTTGGGGCAACGGGAGAAGCACCGACGTGGCCACCACGCAACCCGTCATCAAGTTCACGTACGAAGACTACCGAACCACGCCGGACGACGAGCGCTACGAGCTCGTCGACGGTGATCTGATCATGGTCCCCGCTCCGAATCTCAAGCACCAAGCCGTACTTGGAAGGCTGCACTACCACCTGCAACAGTTCATCACGGCGCATGAGAGAGGGCAGCTGTTTCTGGCGCCATGCGATGTGGTGCTCTCGGACACGAACGTCGTGCAGCCGGACCTGCTGTTCGTCTCCCGGCAACGCGAGCATCTGCTGAGCAGCGGCGAGAACGTGCGGGGTGCGCCGGACCTGGTAATCGAGGTTCTGTCCCCGTCGACGGCGGAGAAGGACCGGGGGGGCAAGCTCGAGCTCTACGGCAGGCACGGGGTGACGGAGTACTGGCTGGTCGACCCGACAGGCGAGACCATCTCCATCCACCGCCAGCGTGGGGACAGGCTGACCGCCACCGACACTTTCGGTCGGGGACAGACGCTGTGCTCGCCGCTCCTCGCCGGCCTCGAACTCCAACTGGACGATGTCTTTTGGTAATGAGGGGGCGAGCGCGGCGCCGGGCCGTAGCCCGAAGGAACGGCGCCGCGCGGCAAGCGGCGGCTGGACCTGTCCTCGATCCGGGCGCTCGCACAGCGGGTGAGGATCCGGATCGGACTCTCGTTGGAGTTGGAGCGCAACGCGGAACATGAACCCGCCCCTCGGCCGATCGCCGCTCGTAGTGTTCCTCCTGCTCGGTGCCGGCGTGTTCGCCGTCGACCGGTGGCTCGACGACGCCGGGGCGGGCCGTGTCGTGACGGTGACCGAGGAGCAGCTCGGGGCGATCCGGGAGCGGTGGGCGGCGCAGTGGGGGCGGCCGCCGACGGGACGGGAGCTCGAAGGGCTGATCGACGAGGCGGTGCGCGAGGAGATTCTCTACCGCGAGGCGCGTCGGCGGGGCCTCGACCGGGGCGACGCCATCATCCGCCGGCGGCTCGCGCAGAAGATGACGTTCCTGCTGGAGGACAGCGCGGAGGCGCCGGCGACGGGGCCGGCCGCGGCCGGCGACATCGAGACGTACTACGCGGACCACGCCGAGCGGTACCGCGAGCAACGCCGGACCACGTTTCGGCACGTCTTCCTGAGCCGGGATCGGAGAGCGGACCCGCAGGGCGACGCGGCCGCCCTGCTGCGCCGAGTGCGCGGGGGCGACGGCGACGGATGGCGGCAGCTCGGAGATCCCTTCGTGCTGCTCCGCGAGTACGCCGACCGGACCGACCAGGAGATCGCGGAGCTGTTCGGCGGGAGGTTCGCGGCGACCCTGCCCGCCCTCGCAGCGGAAGCGTGGCAGGGGCCGATCGAGTCGGCGCACGGCGTCCACCTCGTCCACGTGATCGGCCGCACCGAGCCGCGGCTGCCCGCCCTCGACGAGGTCCGGGACCGCGTCGCGGAGGACCTGCTGGACAGCCGGCGGCGCGAGCGGAACGAGGCCGCGCTGCAGACGTTGCGCGAACGCTACGAGATTCGGATACCGGAATCGGCGAGGGCCCGGGAGAACCGTGGTCGGTAGCGGACGCCCCGCCAAGGAGCAAGGCGGGAGGAAGCCTTGGCGCGCCGCCCCGGCCATGCCCGGTTATCGAGGCCGCGATAGACCATGAAGACCCATCCGCGGCGGGGAAGCCGCTTCCCGGGCTGGATGCTGCCGCTGCTGAGCGCGGCCGCGCTGTCGGCGCCGGCCGCCGCCCACGAGGTGCGGCCGGCCTACCTCGAGCTGACCGAGGTGTCGGCGGGACGATTCGACGTGCTCTGGAAGCAGCCGGTGCTGGCCGACGCCGAGCCGGGCCTGGTGCGCCGGCTGCCCCTCCGGCCGACGTTCCCGGCCCAGTGCCGCGAGGCGGGCCGGGCCCTGCCCGAGCTGACCGCGGCGGCGCTGCTCGAGCGCTGGACCATCGACTGCGGCGACGCGGGGCTGGGGACGGAGCCGATCGGGATCGCGGGCCTGCCCCGCACCCTCACCGACGTCCTCCTCCGGGTGCGCTTCGTCGAGGGCGCGTCAGTCGACCACCTCCTGCGACCGGAGGCCCCGCGCGTCGTGGTGGCGCCCGAGGGAGGCGGGGGGATGGCGGTGCCCGCGTACCTCCGCCTCGGGGTCGAGCACCTGCTGTTCGGGTTCGACCACATCCTGTTCGTCGTCGGCCTGATGTTCCTCGTGCGCCGGCCGCTGCAGCTCGTGCAGGTGGTGACGGCGTTCACGGCCGCGCACAGCATCACCCTCGCCCTCTCGACCCTCGGGGTGCTGACCCTGTCGCAGCGGCCGGTCGAGGCGGTGATCGCGCTGAGCATCCTGTATCTGGCGGTCGAGCTGGCCCGCGGCGCCGGCCGGGCGGTCGGGGCCGACGGCGCGGTCGGGACCGCGGGGCCGGCCAGCGGGGCTTCGTCCCTCGCGCGGTCCCCGTGGGTCATCGCCTTCGGGTTCGGCCTGCTCCACGGGTTCGGCTTCGCGGGGGCGCTGGCCGACATCGGCCTGCCCGAGCAGGCGCGGGCGATGGCCCTGCTGCTGTTCAACGTCGGGGTCGAGATCGGGCAGCTCATGGTCGTCGGCGTGCTGCTGGCCGTGTTGTACGGGCTCCGCGCCCGGCAGGTACCCCTGCCCGCGGTCGTGGTGCAGGCGCCGATAGTCCTCATGGGCACCGTCTCCGCCTACTGGTTCCTGGAGAGAGTGCTATCGCTGCTGCCGGCACTGTAGAACGACGCGGACTGCTGTAGGATCGGCCGCGCGGGCAGTGGATGACGTTAGGCGACCATGCCCGCCAGGGAGGTGTCATGCCACGTCATACGCGTCGCCCCGGAGATTCCCCCGCGCCCCTGTCGCGCGCCGCCGCGATCGGCGCCGCCGCACTGCTCGGCCTGACCGCCGCGGGCTGCGCCGGCGACGGCGGCGCGACGGTGCAGGCGTCGCAGGACACCGTCGCCGCTGCCGAGGCAGCCGAGCCGAACCCCCTGCGCAACGCCTACTTCGGCGACCTCCACACGCACACCAACTTCTCGTACGACGCGTTCCTCAACGGTACCCGCGCCACGCCCGACGACGCCTACCGCTACGCCAAGGGCGGGGCCCTGACCCACGCCGCGGGCTTCGAGATCCAGCTCGACGCGCCGCTCGACTTCTACGCGGTCACCGACCACGCCAGCTTCCTCGGCATGCTGCCGGCGGTCATGGACCCCGGGCAGGACGTGTCGCACCCGGTGGCCGAGCTCGTGTCCGACTTCGTCAACGGGGTCGTGACGGGAGACGCCCGCACCCGGGCGCGGCGCGACATCCGGGCCTACACCCTCGGCCAGAGCGAGCCGCCCCACGACGCGGACGTGGTGCGCTCGGCATGGCGAGAGACCGTCGAGGCGGCCGAGCGCCACAACGATCCGGGCCGCTTCACGACCTTCGTCGGCTACGAGTTCACGGGCAGCCCCGAGAACCAGAACCTGCACCGGAACGTGATCTTCCGGGGCAGCGCGGTGCCCGAGCTGCCGTTCAGCCGCCTCGACTCGTTCAACCCCGAGGAGCTGTGGGCGTGGATGGACCGCAACCGCGAGGCGGGCATCGAGGCCCTCGCCATCCCCCACAACTCGAACGGCTCGAACGGCCTGATGTTCCGGCTCGCGACCTACGCCGGCGACCCCCTCGACGCCGTCTACGCGGAGACCCGCAACCGCAACGAGCCGCTGGTCGAGATCACCCAGACCAAGGGCACCTCCGACACCCACCCCGCCCTCTCGCCCAACGACGAGTGGGCCGACTTCGAGATCTGGTCGTACCGCATCGGCGGAGGCACCACCCCGAGCCAGCCCGACGGCAGCTACGTGCGCCAGGCCTACCTGAACGGCCTGCGCCTCGAGGACGAGAGCGGCTTCAACCCGTTCCGCTTCGGCCTCGTCGGGGCCACCGACAACCACGCCGGCGCGAGCCCGGGCAGCGAGTCCAACTTCTTCACCGCCGGCGGCGCCCCCCAGGTGGGCTCGTCGATACCGTTCGATCCGCCGCGGGCAGACGGGCGGCTCTACAGCGCCTCGCCGCTGGGGGCCCTGCGCGGCGCGTCGGGGCTGACCGGGGTGTGGGCGGAAGAGAACACTCGCGACGCCATCTTCGACGCATTCCGCCGCAAGGAGACCTTCGCCACGACCGGACCGCGCATGCGGGTGCGGTTCTTCGCCGGCTACGACTATGCGGACGGCCTCGCGGACGACCACGACCTGGTGGCCAGGGCGTACGAGGGCGGCGTCGCCATGGGCGGCGAGCTCGCAGCGCCGGGAGACCGCGTGCCCCGCTTCCTGGTGTGGGCGAGCCGAGACCCCTCGAGCACGCCGCTCCAGCGGCTGCAGGTCGTCAAGGGCTGGGTGGACGGCGGCGAGGCCCGCGAGCAGGTCTACGACGTCGCGTGCTCGGACGGCCTCGCGGTGGACCCGGACACGCACCGCTGCCCCGACAACGGCGCGAGCGTCGACCTCGACGACTGCAGCTTCAGCGAGGACATGGGGGCGGCCGAGCTGCGCACCCTGTGGACGGACCCCGACTTCGACGCGGCGCAGCGCGCCATCTACTACGTGCGCGTGCTCGAGAACCCGTCGTGCCGCTGGTCCACGTGGGACGCGATTCGCGCCGGCGTCGAGCCGCGGCCCGACCTGCCGGCCACCATCCAGGAGCGAGCCTGGTCGTCGCCGATCTGGGTCGCACCCTGAGCGAAGCTACAGCACACGCCAGGGGCGGCCCGCGCCCTGAGCGACCCGCGTGGCGCCGGGCGACCGCCGGCTGCCTCAAGACAGTGACGGAAACTGGCTCTCCTCGAACGGGTGTGGGTGGATTGAGGCGCGGTCGGCGGGTCGGCGAGGGGTGCTTGGCAGCGCGGCCACCTCGGAATCGACCGCTCATTGCGTGCATCCGACCGGCGGCGAGCGTGTCGCACCGGGGGCATCTGGCGCAGGTGACGGACGGGACGGCGGTGAGCCGGCTGCTGGGGATATCGTGGTGGTGTCCGGCGACTTCGGCGACGACGAGGTGCGCTGGACCCTCGCCTTGCGCGCGACACCCAGACCATCCCCGGCCACCTGTACCGCGACCGGCTGCTCGACGCGCTGGGCGGGAACACCCGCGGCGACACGCCGCCCACGGTCAGGTTCGCCGAGAACGGCCGCGGGATGCGGCCCGCGACTAGAACCGGACCCGTAGCCCGAAGGTCGGGACGCGGGGGAATCCCTGCCCGGGCACTTCGGTCAGCCGCGGTAGGTCAGCGCCGGGGTCGTGCTGCAGCCGCGGCTCGAGCACCACCGCGTTGTCGCGGCCGAGCAGGTTGATGACCTCGACGTAGAACGACCACCCGCTGCCGGCGCCGCCACGCTGGTAGGTGGCGCGCACGTCGACACGGGCGTAGTGCGGCAGCCGGCCCGAATTGAGGTTCTCGACCCCGCCGTAGTCGACGGTGTACTGCAGGTTGCCCGCGGAATCGGTGGCGGGGACCAGCCGGCCCCGGTCGTCCTCGACCGACACCACCCGCAGCCCGAGGGCCGGGGTGTGCGGAAAGCCGCTGGCGAGCCGCAGCGTCGCCGCGAGGTCCCAGCGGCTGGTCAGCCGGTAGCGGCCGACCGCGTTGAAGGCGTGGGGCCGGTCGTACTCGAACGCGTAGCGCCGCCCGTAGCTGTCGCGCTCGGCGCGGCCCCACGCGTAGGAGAGCCACCCGGTGAGCCGCGCGGCGGGGTTGCCGTAGGCGAGGTAGACGTCGAGCCCCCACGCCTCGCCACCCGCGTCGTTGGTGGGGGCGCCCAGGAGAGCGGCGGGTACGCTGTTCCGCAGGGCCTCGGGAAAGTCGTAGCGTCCGACCCGGGCCAACCGCTCCGCCTCGGTTTCCAGCCGCCCGACGAGGAGATCGTCGAAGCGCTTGTAGTATCCCTCTACCCGCGCGGTGAGGTCGGAGCCGAGGTCCTGCTCCAGGCCCACCACAAGATGCGTGGCCCGCTCGTGGCGAAGGCCCAGCTCGCGCGCCCCCGACAGGTCGATGAAGTAGTCCGACTGGGTGAGCTTCTCGTAGCCGGGACTCTGCGTGTACAGCCCGCCCGCGGCCCGGATGCGAGCCCCGCCCCTGATCGCGTAGCTCCCGGCCATGCGCGGCGAGACGGTGGCGCCGCCGTTGACGGTGCTCCAGTCCAGGCGCAGCCCGGGCTCGAGCGAGAGGCGATCCGACGGCGTCCAGGTATCTTGCAGCCACAGGCCGCCGCGCGTGCCGAACAGCTTGGAGTCGAGATCGTACGGGAGCTCCGCGCCTCCCTGCACGCTCGATCCGTTCGCCTGCGTCTGGTTCCGGTCGCCGCCGATCAGGAACCTGACGCCGGTGTCCAGCCGGTGCAGCTCGATGCCGGTGTTGAGCAGATGCCGCGGCGTGACCTGCACGCTCAAGTCCTGGCGGATGGAACGGTCCGCCACCTTTATTGCGCGATCGAAGAAGATGGCGGCGCGGCCGAACGCCACGTCGTCGTCCTCGGCATTGGACCGGATGGCGCCGGACCGGATGAGCCCCTCGAAGCGCAGCGATTCACGGTAGCGATACCAGGACACGACGGTCGTCGCCGTCGCCCGCGGGCCCAGCACTGCATCGAACCGGGCGGACGCCAGCCCGTTCGTGATGTCCGACCCCAGCGCCGCACGTAGGTCGGCGTCGTTGAAGTCGGGGGACAGATCCGCATCCTCCACGCTGCGGAGCCCGGTCAGGGTGAGCCGGTGCCCGGGCCCGAGGTCCCACCCCGCCTGCATCTGGAGATCGGCGAACGACGGGAAGTTCTGGTCGGCGACGCGCCCTGCCACGAGGTCGTAATAGGTGCGCCGGGCGCTGAGCAGCCACGTGCCGTCCTCTCCGATCGGCGTGCTCCCCTCGAGGACGACGTTGGCGTCGGTGATGCTGGCTGCGGTCGAGCCCTCGAATCCCGGCCGGCCCGCCCGGTTGTCGACCACGAGCAGCGACGACAGCCGGTCGCCGTACGCGGCCCCGAACCCGCCCGCGGTCAGCTCGAAGCTCTCGACCGTCTCGGGGTTGAAGGCGCTGGCGATGCCGAACAGCCGGTAGGGGTTGTGGACCTCGATGCCGTCCATGACCGTCAGGTTCTGGTCCGGCGTGCCGCCGCGCACCGCGAGCCGGCTGCCGAAGTCGTCGGTAGACGCCACCCCGGCCAGAGTGTCGAGGGTGCGGAAGACGTTGTCGATGCTGCCCGGCGCCCGGAACACCGCCTCGGGGGTGACCGGGGTGGCCGACGGCCGCTCCTGGACCGCCATCTCGGACACGACCTCCACCGTCTCGGCGAAGATCTGGGGGAACAGCCGCACCTCGAGGGCGGTCCCCTCGGCGGTGGAAGGGTCGACCGCCACGACGGTCTCGAGGTAGCCGTCCGCCTGGAATCGCAGGCTGGCCGCCTCGTCGTCGAGCACGATCTCGAACCGCCCGTCCGGCCCTGCTTCCGCCACGCGCCCGCCGGCGGCGACCTGCGCCCCGGCGATCGGCGTCTCCGTCACCCCGTCGAGCACCACGCCGGTCACCGTCGTCACCGGCTGCCACGCCGCCGCCGGGCACACGAGCAGCAGCCCGCACAGGGTACAGCAGAGTCTCAATCGGGAACGTCGCTCGATGCGGGAACGAGGGCACACGGTAGAATGCTCGTCGTGCGCATCGGAACGATGCGCCGAGACGAGGGCCAAGTGGACATCACCAGGGCCAGTGGAACATCGATTCCGGGAAGTGGAGCACACAGATTTCGGGATGTGGAACATCCATTCCGCGGGGGAAGTGGAACGCCGGTTCCGGAGTCGTGAACGTTCGTCGGTAAGCCTGACCGCCGCACGCTTCGCCTTTGAGCGGTCAATTCCAAGGTGCTCGCGCTGCCAGCACCCCTCACCGACCCGCCGACTGCGCCTCAACCCGCCCACACCCGTTTGAGGAGAGCCCTCGTTTTCCATCCTTCCGCGGTTCCGAAGGCGGTCCACCGGCTCATCGCGCGCCTCCGTCGTCGACATCCGGGTTCCCGCCTTCGGATGCCCGTGCCGTCGCGTGCGTCTCCGTCCACGCGTAGTCGCGCCAGCGCTGAATCGAAGCCTGCCGCGATCGGCTGAACAGGACACGGATGTCGGTGTAAGCCTCGTTCTGGAGAACTCCCCAGAAACCGTCCAGCACGGGCCCGCGGTCGAAGGAGCCACGGACGTGATGGATGGTGCCGACCAACCCCCACCACAGGCGCACGCGGTCGATCAGCTCGAACTCCGCGCGGGCCAGCTCGCACGTCTCCCGGTCGATCCAGATCCGGCCGCGCAACCGGTTGAGGGCGCGGTCGATCCCTCTTCGCACCGGCAGGTCGCCGTCGCGCGGCGCGAAGGCGATCCGAACGCTCGGCCGGTTGCGCAACCGTTCCTCGCCGTCGAGGGTCAGGTCGTAGCGGGAGACGAGCTCTTCGTCGAAGACGATCGCATTCTCGTTCCGTTCCGGCTCCAACTCGCCGGCTCGCAATCGGCGGAGCCGCGTTCGAAACGCCGCCTCGCGCTCGCCCTCGCGGGCGCGCTCCTCTTCGGTCAGGGGCCGGCCGTCGATGGAGACTCGCCGTGAGAACCTGGCGTCGTCGATTTGGATCGACTCCCACTCCACGCGAGTCTCCTCCGCAACCCCGCCGCTGCCGTCGAACTCGCGGAACTCGCTCGTCACCAGCGCGCGATAGTCTCCGGAAACGGTCTGCAGGTCCTCGTCCATGCGCTCGACCGCCTCGACCACCATGGCGCGAACGTCGGCATCGTCGTCCTCCCGATTGACGGCCGCGGCGGCGACGGTGGCGGCGCAGAGTGCGGCCACCAGGTTCAGCCGCCAGAACGAACCGGACCTCGCGGCAGAACCACCGCTCGACTGGGCGTGCATGTCGACTCCTCGCCCGCGACGGCGGGCTGCCTGTCGCGCGCCGCCGAGGCGGCGCAAGCTGCGTGTCACTCGGAACGGACCTATGGACTGTCTTGAGCCAACGTCGATCATCGTCGGGCGCGGTCTGCGCGCCGGAAGGAATGCTCGTCAGCTCGGGCTGAGAGCGATTCCGCCGCGTGCGCCTCCTGCCGTACCCCGCACAACCCGGCGGTCTCACTCCACCCGCAACGCCGCCGCCGGGACCACCCGCACCGCACGGCGCGCCGGAAGGGCGTGGGCCAGCACACCCACCGCGGCCAGCGTGACGGCCGCCCCGCCCCAGGCCAGCGGATCGGTCGCGTCGACACCGAACAGCACGCCGGCGGTGGCGCGGGCCGCCACGAACGCCAGCGCCGCGCCGGCGGCGGCGCCGACGGCCACCAGGACCGCGCCCTGCCGGAGAATGAGCCCCAGCACGTCGCGGGGCGTCGCGCCCAGCGCCATGCGGATGCCGATCTCGCGAGTCCGCCGCACGACCGCATGCGCGATCACGCCGTAGAGGCCCAGCGCGGCCAGCCACACCGCCACCATGCCCGCCGTCCCGAGCATGGCCGAGAGCAGCCGCACCGGCAGCAACTGCGCGGCGACGTTGTCGCGCAGCGTCAGGCCCTGCCAGAAGACCACGTCCGGATCGATCCGCCGCAGCTCCCGCTGCATGGTCGCGGCCAACGCGGCGGCGTCGCCGCGGGTGCGCGCCAGGAGCACGGTCGCCGAAACCATGAACCCGGGCCGCTGGGACGCCGCGAAGTGGACGTACGGCGTGGGCGGCTCCTGAACGGATCGGACTCGGTAGTCGCGAACGACGCCGACGATCTCGACCTCTGACCTGTCCCTCCCGGTGCGAATCCGCCGTCCGACGGCGCTGCCCTCCGGCCAGAACCGCCTCGCGAACGCCTCGTTCACGACCGCGACGGGCGGCGCGTCCGCCGAGTCGATGGCGTCGTCGAACGGCCGTCCCGCGAGCACGGGAACGCCCAGCGCATCGAAGTACGGGGCGCCGACGACGGCCACCTCGACCGGTACGAGCCGTACGGACGTCGCCTCGGGGTCCGTCCACTCCGCGGGCCCGACGCCGACGCGGGTGAAGTTGACGGACAGCGGCGCGCGACTCGCGCGGGCGACGGCCTGCACGCCGGGCATCGCACGCACCCGCTCCTGCGCGCGCTCGAGGAACCGCGCCGCCTCGTCGCCGTCATACCCGACGAGGCCGAGCCCGACGGTGACCGCGGCGACCGCCTCGGGCGAAAAGCCGGGATCGCCCCGGCTGGCGACGGCCAGGTTCCGCGCCAGCAGCCCGGCCATGACCAGGAGCACGAGGCTGACGGCGATCTGTATCGTCACGAGCCCGTGTCTTGGGCTCCACCGCCGGCCGCCGACCGACCAGGCCGGCGCGCCCCCCGTCAACGCGCTCAGCACGCTCGACCGCGTGCCGGTCCACGCCGGCATCAGGCCGGCGGCGACGCCGGCCGCCAGCGCGACCGCGATCGACAGCCCCAGCACCCGGCCGTTCAACGACAGGTCGAGCGCGACGGGCACCAGCAGCGGTGCGCGAATCGCGCCGAGCCCCTCGAGAAGCCCCCAGGCGAGGGCGGCGCCGCCCGCGGCGCCGAGCAGCGACAGCACCGTGCTCTCGACGAGCAGTTGCCCCACCAGCCGCCCCCGAGTCGCGCCGAGCGCGAGACGCAACCCGATCTCGCGGCGCCGCCCCGACGCGCGCTCGAGCAGCAACCCCGCGACGTTCGCGCAGACGATCAGCAGCACCAGTCCCATCAGCACGACCAGGCTGACCGCGCCCGCGCGCAGGCGGCCCTCGATCAACGGGTGTGTCGCGACGTCGCCGGTCGGGACGACGGTCACACGGAACCCCTCGTTCGACCCGGGATACGCCGCTTCGAGGGCCCGCATCACGCGGTTCAGGTCGGCCGCGGCGCCGGCCACGGGCTCGCCCTCCCGCAGCCGTCCCTTCACGAACATCCAGCGCACCCCGCGGCGTTCGAGCCGCGTGGCGCCGGGCGACCGCCGGCTGCTCTCGAGCACCACCGGCTGGACGTCGTCGACCCAGGCCACGGGTATCCACAACGCCGGCGTCAGGACCGGCGCGTTCATGCCGCCGAAGGGCGCGGGCGCCACGCCCACGATGGTGTACGGCCGGCCGCCGATGCGGAGGGTCCGGCCGACGGCGTCCGGATCGGCGTCGAACGCGGCGGACCAGAACGCCGCCGAGATCACCACGACCGGCGCCACGCCCGGGCGGTCGTCGTCCGGCGACAGCGGCCGGCCGAGCGCGGCCGGCACGCCGAGCACCTGGAAGTAGTCGCCCGTCACCAGCTCGACGGACATCGCCCGCGACTCGCCACCGGTCCCGACCGCGGCCATCGCCGGGGCGAAGCCCACCAGGCCGGAGAGCGCGCGGGCGCCGTCGCGCAGGTCAAGGTAGTCGGGGTACGAGCTGCCGTGCCAGGCGAAGCCTTCCGTTTCGCTGGCGTAGACGTCGACGAGCTGCTCGGGCCGATCGACCGGCAGCCGCCGGAACAGGGTGGCGTCGACGAGCGCGAAGAGCGCGCTGTTGAGGCCGATCCCGACGGCGAGCGAGACCGCCGCGATCGCCGACAGCGCCGGGTGCTTCCGCATCAGCCGTAGCGCGCTGGCCAGGTCGCGGCCGAGGACGTCGAGCTGCCGGACTCCCCAGCTCTGCCGGCAGTCGTCCTTGACTGCGTCGATCGGGCCGAAGGCGAGCCGCGCCCGCCGGCGCGCTTCCCCGACCGACAGGCCGCACGCTACGTGCTGCTCGACGGCGCGGTCGAGATGGAAGCGCAGCTCGTCGTCCAGGTCTTCCTCGGCACGACCCCGGCGGACGAGCGCCCGCAAACGGAAGCGGATGTCCTTCAACATCGGCGTTCTCCTCCAGGAGCTTGCGCCGCGGAACGGGCAGACTCCCAGGGCTGCTTGGGCGGCAATCGGATCCGCGGAGGACGAACTTGCCGGCTATCCCGCGTCGAGCACGCGGCCGACCGCCGCCGTGAGCGCCCGCCACGCCTCGACGTCGGACTCGAGCTGCCGGGCTCCATCGGGCGTCAACGCGTAGTACTTCGCCCGCCGGTTGTGCTCGGAAGTCCCCCACGACGCGCTGATCCAGCCGCGGCGTTCGAGCCGGTGCAGCGCCGGGTAGAGCAAGCCCTGCCGGACATGCAACACGTCGCTCGACACCTGCCGAATCCGCTCTGAGATGGCCCACCCGTGTTGCGGCTCCAGCGCCAGCGTGCGCAGGATCAGTAGCTCGAGCGTCCCCTGCGGCAGGTCGAGCCGATCCGCACGGGGACCGCCGCCACCGGGCGGGGCGTTCTCGACCACCGTGATGCAACCCGTGAACGTCAGGAACCCGACCAGGGGCCATCCGCGGTTCAACGCCATCGCACCGTCCTTTTCATCTCCACCGTCCCTCGTCCAAGGCCTCGCCGCCGGGCGGTCGAGGGCCCGTGCGCAGACCTTCCTTTGCACTTCGACATGAGACGAGAGCCTACGCGCTCTCTTGTCGAAGTGCAAGGGTAATTCCATGCGGCAGGGCACCGAGGGGCCCGGCGCGGCGCCGCCCGTCGGCGTGACGGCGACCGTCACGCCAGCCGGACGTGGTGCTCGTCGTCGATGTCGGTCCGGCTGATGACGAGGTAGCGGTGCGACGCGGCCGAGAACCGCGTGATCACGCAACCCCCGTGCAAGGGGCGAAGCGTATCCGGGAGCTACGCGACCGCGGCAGCTCGTGGTATCTTAGCGGGCTAACGTGATTCTCGATCCTGGAGGTCTTGCAATGAGAGTTGGACGTTCGATAGCGGCGGCGTTGGTCGTGGCGGGGCTGGCGGCGCCGGCGCTGGCGCAGGATGCGCCGAAGACGGCGTGGGGCGCCCCGGATCTGCAGGGGGTGTGGGACTTCCGCACCATCACCCCGCTCCAGCGGCCGGAAGACCTGGGCGACAAGGCGTTCCTCACCCCCGAGGAAGCGGCAGAGCGCGAGCAGGCGGCCGTCCAGCGCGACATCGATGCGTGGAACGCCGAGGCCCGGCGCACAGAAGCCGGCGGCAACGTGGGCGGCTACAACAACTTCTGGATGGACCGGGGCACGAACGTCATCGGCACCCGGCGCACGTCGCTCATCATCGACCCGTCGAACGGGCGGATGCCGGAAGCGACCGACGAGGGACGGGCGCGGGCCGCGGCCGGGCGCGGCTCGTTCAGCGATACGCTCCCCGCGTCGTACACCGACCTGAGCAACGCCGACCGTTGCCTCACGGGCTTCAACGCCGGCCCCCCGATCACCCCGGGCGGCTACAACCAGAACGTGCAGATCTTCCAGACTCCCGACCACCTCGTGATGATGACCGAGATGGTGCACACCGTGCGCAGCATTCCCATCGACGGCCGGCCCGCCATCACGGACGAGCGTCTCGCCCAGTGGTCGGGCAACTCGATCGGGCGCTGGGAGGGCGACACCCTGGTGGTCGAGACCAGCAACTTCGACACCGACCGCAACTGGCGCGGCTCGAGCACCACGATGCGGCTCGTGGAGCGGTTCACCCGCGTCGATGCGAACACCCTCGAGTACGAGTACACCGTGGACGACCCCAACACCTGGGTCGAGCCGTGGACGGTGAACCTGCCGATGCAGCGGAACGACCTGCCGATGTTCGAGTACGCGTGCCACGAGGGCAACTACTCGATGGACGCGATGCTCGGCGGCGCACGGGCCGACGAGCGCGCGCAGGCGGAAGGCGGCCAGTAGACGGGATCGGAACGGCGGGCGCCGGTGTCCGGTGACGGACGCGGCGCCCGTCGTGCGTTCGGGCGCGCCGGCGTGAAGAAACCCCGCCGGACGGGTCGATTCGCGCAGCGTTGGTCGGAACGGCCGCAAGCCCGGCCACTGTGCGACGCGGCCCGTCAGCCGGACGACCGCGTCATCGCAGGGCCGTGGCGGCAGCCACGTCCACGGCCGGCGGTGAGCAGCGTTGGTCGGAGCGGCCGCAAGCCCGGCCACTGTGCGACGCAGCCCGTCAGCCGGACGACCGCGTCGTCGCAGGGCCGTGGCGGCAGCCACGTCCCACGGCCGGCGGTGAGCAGCGGTCGCCGTCAGCCGGACGACCGCGTCGTCGCAGGGCCGTGGCGGCAGCCACGTCCACGGCCGGCGGTGAGATGCGGTCCTCGCGCAGACCGGGCGGCCGCGTCAACCGATCGTCGGCCGGAAGGCCGGCACCAGCCGGGCCTGCGTCGTCTGCTCGAAGGCGTAGGCGATGCGGATGAGGGTGGGCTCGCTCCACGCCCGGCCGAAGAACGACACCCCCACCGGCAGCCCGTGCACGGCGCCGGCCGGCACTGTGACGTTGGGATAGCCGGCCACCGCGGGATAGCCCGAGCTGCTGCCGCCGAAGTGGTCCCCGTTCACCAGATCCGTCACCCAGGCCGGGCCCCCGGTGGGGCCGACGATGGCGTCGAGGCGGTGCTCGTCCATCGTCCGGTCGATGCCCTCCGCGCGTGAGAGGCGGCGGGACGCGGCGAGGGCCGCGAGGTAGCCGGGCTCCGACAGCGGCCCCCTCGCCTCGGCCGCGACGAGTCGTTCCTGGCCGAAGTACGGCATCTCGGTCTCGGCGTTGCGCTCGTTGAAGGCGATCAGCTCGGCCAGGGAGCGCACCTCCGCCCCGGGGCCGCGGGCCGCGAGATAGGCGTTCAGCCCCGCCTTGAACTCATAGAACAGCACCTCGGCCTCGGCCATCTGGAGGCCCGCCCGGGCGGGGCCGGTCCCCAGCTCCACCGGGTCGACGACGACCGCGCCGGCCGCCCGCATCGCCTCGATGGCTTCCTCCATGAGCCGGTCGACGCCGTCGTGGAAGCCCAGGAAGTGCCGTGCGACCCCGATACGGGCGTCGCGCAGCCCCGCCGGGTCGAGGAACGGCGTGTAGTCGTCGAGGCCGCGCAGCCCGCTGTCGGCCGAGGCGGGGTCCCGCGGATCGGCGCCCGCCAGCACCCCCAGCACCACCGCGGCGTCGCGCACCGTCCGCGCCATCGGGCCGGCGGTGTCCTGGGTGTGGGAGATGGGAACGATCCCTGCCCGGCTGACCAGCCCCACCGTGGGCTTGATGCCGACGATGCCGTTGGCAGACGACGGGCAGACGATGGAGCCGTCGGTCTCGGTGCCGATGGCCACCGCCGCGAGGTTGGCCGAGACCGCCGCCCCCGAGCCCGAGCTCGACCCGCACGGGTTGCGGTCGAGGACGTAGGGGTTGCGGCACTGGCCGCCCCGACCGCTCCACCCGCTCGACGACCGGGTAGACCGGAAGTTGGCCCATTCGCTGAGGTTGGCCTTGCCCAGCAGCAGCGCCCCCGCCTCCCGCAGCCGGGCCGCCACCGCGGAGTCCTCCGCCGGGATCCAGCCGGCCAGGGCCAGCGATCCCGCCGTCGTGGTCATGCGGTCGGCGGTGTCGATGTTGTCCTTGACCAGCACCGGGACCCCGTGCAGGGGGCCCCGCAGCCTGCCCTCGCGCCGCTCGCGATCGAGCCGATCGGCGATGGCGAGGGCGTCGGGATTGGTCTCGAGCACGGACCGCAGGGCCGGCCCGCGCCCGTCGATCTCGCCGATGCGGCTCAGATAGGCCTCGGCGAGGGCGCGCGTCGTCCATTCGCCGCCGGCCAGGCCTTCCTGCAGCTCCGCGATGGTCGCCTCCGCCAGCGCGAAGTCGTCCGTCGCCGCCGGGGTCTCCTGGCGCGCCGAAGCGGGAACCGCCACCCCCTCGGCACACGCCGATTCGGTCACCGCGAGCGCGCCGGCAACCCCCGACGCGCGAAGAAAGTCCCGCCGGGACAGACCGGCCCCGCCACTCGCGAGACGCGGCGTTCGTTCGCCGAATCGGGTGTTGTCGGTCATCTGTCGCTCCCGCCGCCCCGAGCCACTTGGCTCAACGAAGATCACGACCGCGCTCGATGTCGGCGAGCATCTCATCGATGCCGCCTGTCGGGTGGTTGCACGCGAGGGCGCGTTCGAGCGCGCGCAACCGGCTCTCCGCACCGGGAGTCTGCCCCAGGCTGGAACCGGCCTGTTCGTCCCGCGCGCGTCGCAGCGCCCGCCTCGCCCACTCACTCAACGTCAATCCGGTGCGCAGCGCCGCTCGGCGCAACGAGATCATCTCCTCTTCCGATACGATGACTTGGAGGCGCGTACCCATGAAGGACAAGCATACTCATCCGTCCATGGACGCGCGGACCTGATCGGGGGCCTCGGGACGCCGCAGCGCGGCGGCCGCCGCCCCGCCTGCGAGGCCGAGCACGAGCAGGCCGAGGAACGGTACCGCATAGCTGCCCGTCGCGTCGAACGCGACCCCCGCCAGCCAGGGTCCCAGGCCCCCGAAGATGCCGGTGCACGTGGTGCGGATGCCGCTCGTCACCGCGAACGCGCGGCGGCCGAAGAAGTGGGAGAAGACGACGGGAATGCTCACGAAGGCCATCCCGAAGCCGACCCCGAGCAGGGAGACGGCCGCCCAGGTGACGACGGTGCTGCCGGCGAAGATCAGCGCCCCCGCCCCGAGCCCCTCCAGCACGAGGGCCGCGGCGAGCGCGCGCTGCGGGGCGATCCAGTCACCCACCGCCCCCGCAAGCCGCCCCGCGATGCTGACGAGGGCCATGGTCCCCACGAACCCGATGGCCAGCGTCTCCGTGTGGCCCCGATCGATGAGGTGCAGGGTGAGGTGGGCCACCGCGGTGTTCCAGGGCACCGCGTAGGCGACGCCGCAGACCAGCATCAGGGCGAACTGCGGCGTCCGCGCCGCCTGCCACGCCGTCCAGCGGTCCGCCGCCTCTTCGCCGTCGTCCGCTCCGTCCCCCGTCCCCGGGGCCGCGCCGTCGAGACGCTGGCCCACCGCCTCGGGGCCCTCCCGCACGAGCGACGCCGCCACGAGCCCGAGGATCACCGACAGCCCGGCAATCAGGACCCAGCCCGTCCGCCAGTCGTAGCGCTCGAGGACCCACGTGTCCGAGCGCGAGACGAGCCAGCCCACGAGGCCGCCCACCGTGAAGATCGCCCCGATGACCCGCGCCCGGCGCCGGAGGAACCAGTTCTGCCCCAGCGTCTGGGCGGGCACCGTGGTCGAGAAGCCGACGCCGATGCCTCCCAGCACCGAGAAGCCGACGTAGCAGGCCCGCGCGGTGTCCGCCCCGGCGAGCACGAGGAGCCCCGCCGCGGTGACGCAGAAGCCGGCCGGCATCACCCGCCGCAGCCCGAAGCGGGCGATGGCGAGGCCCACGAGCAGGCCCACGCACTGATGCAGGGTGTTGAACAGCCCGAAGACCCCGCCCACGGCGGCGCGGTCGATGCCCAGCTCGGCGGTGATGCGGGGCGCGAAGATGCCCCAGCTGTAGTACACCGGCGGCATCCCGAACCCGTAGCACAGACCGGCCACGAGCAGGATGACCCAACCGTAGAAGAAGCGGGAGCTCACGGCGCGCCCGGCCCGGGAGTCGCCGCCGCGCGGCTCGGGCCGCCGCCCGTCCGGCGCCGCAGGTGTCCGCGCGACCCCGCAACGGCGGCTCGTGGTAGCGACCCTAGTCGCAGGAGAATGGACGTCATGCCGAGCGGGTCGCCTGCCTTTCGTGGTAGCGACCTTGGTCGCAGGAGGATGGACGTCATGCCGAGCGGGTCGCCTGCCTCTCGCGGTCGCGACCCTGGTCGCAGGAGGATGGACGTCATGCCGAGCGGGTCGCTTCCCCTCGTGGTAGCGACCGTGGTCGCAGGAGGATGGACGTCATGCCGAGCGGGTCGCCTTCCCCCCCGTCAACGCCGCGGGCGCGGCAGCGGCTTGCGGGGGAGGCGCTCGTCGAGCATCGCGGTGTTGTAGGCGAAGACCGCCGCGACCACCGACATCTGCCGGGCGTCGTCGGGCTGCACGCGGTCGACGACGTCCATGTTCGAGTGGTGCGTTCGCGAGTTGTACTCCAGCCGGTCCTGGATGAACTGGAACCCCGGCAGCCCCACCAGCTCGAAGGCCACGTGGTCGGTGCCGCTCACCGCGCGCGGCGACACGGTGGTGAACCCGAGGTCGGCGAGCGGCGCCACCCACGGCTCGAAGACCGCCGCCGCCGCGGCGTTCTCCTGGGTCCAGATGCCGCGCAGCCGGCCCGTCCCGTTGTCGATGTTGTAGTAGGCCGAGAGCTTCGCGTGGGCCGGCTCGAGGGTCATCGTCGCCGCCTCGCCGAAGTGCCGCCGGACGTAGGCCCGCGCCCCCAGCAGGCCCTGCTCCTCGGCGCCCCACAGGGCGAGGCGGATGGTCCGCCGCGGGCGGGCGCCGACGGTCTTCAGAATTCGCATCGCCTCCATCATCGCGGCCACCCCGACCGCATTGTCGGTGGCGCCGGTCGAGGCGTGGGTGGTGTCGAAGTGGGCGCCGATCATGACGACCTCGTCGGCGAGGTCGGCGCCGGGAAGCTCGGCGAGGATGTTGAAAGCGTTCAGCCCCTCGTCGGCCTCCGCCTCGGGATGGAAGCGGGTCTCGACGTGCAGCTCCATGCGCACCGGCAGCCCCATGTCGAGCAGCCGCACCATCCGGTTGTAGTGCTCGACCGCGAACGTGAGCGAGGGCACCCGGGTCCCCGGAGGCTCCGTGTTCCAGCGGCCGCCGCGGCCCACGAATATCGTGCCCCCGTCGGTGCGCTGCGTACTGTGGGAGAGCCCGCTGCCGCCGGCCACGTGGACGAAGTCGCTGCCGCGGTCCACCTCCGCCACGACCCCCTCGTCGACGTAGAACTGCTGAAGCCGCGTGAATCCCAGCCCCCTGATGCCGAACCCGCGTCCTCCCCGGCCGGCGGGGGTCGGCTCGACGGGCCGCGCCGCCTCGGCGAGCAGCTCGTCGTCCATCCGCAGCACCACGTCCCCGGTCAGCATCGGCACCTCGCGCGCCGGCTGCGTCAGCACGATCTTGCCGCGCAGCCGCCCGCGGTAGCGATCGAGGTCGGCCTCGGTCCGCAGGTCGACGCGGACCACCTCGGCCGTCACGGTGCCGCCGGTGCCCGACGACCACGACTTGGGATAGCCGATGACGGGCATGACCTGCGGCTCGACGAGATGGGCGTGGAACCGCTCGAGCGACCACCCCGCCCCGAACGCGAACCGCTCGGCGTGCACGTTCGCGAGCCCCCACCCGCGCAGCGTGTCCATCGTCCACGCCCCCGCCGCCTCGATGGCCGGAGTGCCGGTGAAGCGGGGCCCGTAGACGTCGCTCAGCCAGACGACGTGCTCCATCACCTGCGATCGCTCGAGCCCTTCGTCACGGATGGCCGCCAGCAGCGCCTCGTCGGCTGGCTGGGCCACCGCGGGCAGGGCGACCGCCAGGACCGCCGCGGCGGTAGCCAGAAACCCCGCGATTCGCGCCACTCGACGCCGACCGAGCCCGCGCGCTTCGAGCCGGGTCCCCGCCGCCGGGACCGAAGCCGCAACCGGGACCGCGGCGGGGCGCGCCGCCCGGCGGTCGTCGATGCCGCGAATTCCGAACCGACCCCGCAGCGCCGGGGCGGCAGTCGGACACGAGAGCCGGCCTGCCCGGGCGACGAGGCGGGCTGTCGCGTTCCGGGCATCGACCCGGTCGCGCCGTAACGCGCGCGCGTGGTGCATCGACGGCATCAGAGGCTCCATCCCTCGCGGTAGGGCTCGTCGAGATAGGCGTTGGCCTCGGGCACGTTCGTCGCCTGCATCTTCCCGGCGTCCCAGTCGATGGCCTTGCCGGTGCGGACCGCGAGGTTGCCCAGCAGGCAGACCTCGGTCAGGGGGCCGGAGTGCTCGGCGAAGCCCGACCCGGCCTCGCCGTTGCCCTTGCACGCGTCGATCCACTCGCGGTAGACGCCCGGGGACCGCGGGTACTTCTGGGGGGGCGGGCTCGCCGTCACGTCCTCGTGCAGCGCCGTCGGGAAGAGCCGGGGCTCGGTGGCGTACATGTTCGCCGCGATGAGGCCGTTCTCGCCGACGAGGAGCTGGCCGCTGCTGCCGCCGGGCAGCTCCTCGCCGCGGGCGAGCTGCGGGGGCCGGGGCGGGGCGAGGGCGCCGTCGCGCCACACGAAGCGCACCGGCGGCCGGGCGCCGCGGGCCGGGAAGTCGTAGGTGATGCGCGACACCGCCGGCGCCGTCTCGGCGAACAGCGGCGTCGTCTCGGCCACGATGCGGGTCGGCTGGTCGAGCTGAAGGGCCCAGAACGCGGCGTCCATCGAGTGACAGGCGATGTCGCCGAGGGCGCCGGTGCCATAGTCCCACCAGCCGCGCCATCGGAACGGGTGATACGCGGGATGGTACGGGCGCTCGGGGGCCGGCCCGAGGAACAGGTCCCAGTCGAGACCCGGCGGGGCGTGATGGGCCTCGGTGGGCCGCTCGATCGCCTGCGGCCAGATGGGCCGGTTGGTCCAGTACTGGACCTCGCGCACGGTGCCGATGACGCCGGCCTCGATCCACTCGCGGATGAGCCGGGTGCCGTCGTTGGCGTGGCCCTGGTTCCCCATCTGGGTGACCACACCCTGCTCGCGGGCCGTGGTCGCCATGGCGCGCGCCTCGGCGACGGTGCGGGTGAGGGGCTTCTCGCAGAACACGTGCTTGCCCCGCCACATCGCCTCCATCGCGATGACCGCGTGGGTGTGGTCGGGGGTGGCGATGATCACCGCGTCGAGGTCGGGCTCGGCGTCGAGCATGCGCCGGTAGTCGGCGTAGGTGCGCGCCTTCGGATACAGATTGAAGGTGCGCGCGGCGTGCCCGAAGTCGACGTCGCACAGCGCCGTGATGTTCTCGCTGTCGCACCCCCGCACGTCGGCCCGGCCGCGTCCCCCGACGCCGATGCCGGCGATGTTGAGGGTGTCGCTCGGCGCCTGGAACCCGCGGCCGCCGAGCACGCGGCGGGGCACGATCATCAGCGAAGCTGCGGCCGAGAGCCCGCCGAGAAAGCGGCGGCGCGAGAGCAGATGGCGACTCATGCGGGAACTCCTCCTGGAAGGCCGCCGCACGCGGCCGGCGGCACCGGCCCATCATATCGTGGCCGCTCCGCAACGGGGGATACCGCCGACGCAGACTCGGGTGCGGTTCCAGAAACCACCGCCGCAGGACCGGGCTCCGCCGCCGCCCCCCGAACCGAGCCGGCTCGCGCCGGCGCAAGGATGGTGACGGGAATCACCTTGCCGTCTGCGACGCGCCCGGAACCGAAGAGGAGGGACCGGGCCCGAACGCAGTTGGCGAATCCGTATCGATCACTGTCCCGACAGGCTGCCCGCGGCATCACGCGCGGGCGGCGACGACCAGGCTCTGGGCGCCACGCCCGGCCACGCCGTCGGCGTCCCACAGACGGGTCCGGCACAGCCCGATGCCCGACGGCTCAGCCATGCTGCGGGACTCGAGGCCGACCCACTCTCCGCGCAGGGGGCGCACGAGATGGACCGACAGGTCGGCGTTGATGAAGGTGTACTCCTCGAGAGGTACCGGCACGGCGACTCCGTGGCCGGCATCCGCGGCGACGAGAACGCGCTGCCACGAGCTCGGCGCCTCGCCGGGCAGGAGCGGACACCGCTGCCGCATCCAGCAGGTGATGTCGGACTGCCCCCAGGCTCCCCGGACGTAGCGCACGTCCATCGCCGCCTGGTAGCCGACGGGGTCGGGGAAGAACGGGAACGTGTACGGCTCGGCCCCTTCTGGCGGCGGGGGCGGCACGGACTTTGCTCGGGTCGGAGGCAGGGTCACTTGCCTCCGATGGAGACACAGCGCCACCGCCGTCAGCACCAGATCGTCGCCGGACCACAGCCGCGCGGCGTGCCGCTCCACCAATCGGCCCCGCTTGAGGACCTCGGTCTCCACCCGCAGCCGTGCGATCGGCACCGGCCGCAGGAACTCCACCGTGAAGCGGACGATGGCGCAGTCCCGGTCGGACAACGCCGCCTCCACCGCCCGCGCGAGCAGCGCCGCAGGGGGACCGCCGTGCTGGTGATCCCGGCTCCAAGGACCGCGGGTCCAGGCCGTGGCCCGAAAGCCGGTGGGGCCGTCAGCTTCGTAGAAGGAGGTCGGCCGCATCCCCGCCGTCACGCCCGGAGATGCGGCTCGAGGGCCGCGAACCGGTGCTCGATCTCGTCGAGTTGGGCCTGCGTGAAGCTGTACTCGCCGCGCCGCGACTTCGTCGTCTTGAACAGGCCGCGCTTCTGGAGCACGTGGAGCCGCACCCCGGGGATCAGCCGGTCGAGGTTCAGCATCAGCAGGAGCTTGCCGTAGAGGTCGCGCATCTCGTCGCGCCGGCCCGCCTGGTGCAGGTCCCACAGCCCCGCGTAGATGTCGGCGTACATCACCCCGCCGGTCATCACCCCGTCGGTGCCGAGGCGCATCTCGTAGGCCCAGGCCCGGCCGAAGTTGGCGCCGAGGATGCTCCTGATGGGGTCCGGGCGGTGCTTCATCAGCGCGAGCATCCGCTCCTGCACCGGCGGGTGCTCCTCCTTGACGTAGCCGCACTGCGGGAACTCCCGCGCCAGCGACACCAGGAAGTCGACCGTCGGCTCGATGTCGGGGGCCCCGCCGCTCGTCTGCACGAAGACGGGCCGGCCGGTGACGTCGCACAGGGCCGCGTAGTAGTCGCGGAAGTCGGCCAGGGACGACGCGGTGCGCGGCGGGATCGCGATCATCGCGTCGGGCTCGAGGGCCTCGGCGTAGCGGGCGTACTCGAGCATGCCGGCGGTGTCGTCGGCCTGCACCCCGAGCACGAGCGCGGGGGCCCGGCCGTGGTTGGCCTCGGCCAGCACGTCGAACCCGCGCAGCCGCTCGGCCTTGCTCAGGTAGCGCTGCTCGCTCGAGTTCTGCGGCCACACCAGGGCCTCGATGCCGCAGCGGTCGCAGAAGTCGACCTCGCCGGCGAGGTCCTCGTAGTCGACCTCGTTGGCGGCGGTGTACGGCGTGCTCAGGATCATGAAGGCGCCGCGCATCGGCTTGCCCTCGGCCGCCGCGCCGTGCAGGGCCGGGAACGCCGCGGTGGCGGCGAGCGCGCCCAGGCACTCCCGCCGGGTCATCGTGAACCGTGCGTCCGCCATTGCCTTCTCCCTCTCGGCCGCCCGAGGCCCGTTGCATTCGACCGGCGATGCACCCTGCCGACCGCGTCGTCCCGCGGTGCGCGCGGCTCGCAGAGCGCAAGAACAGGCTCCCTCGTCAACTGCCACCCACGTCCCGCCGCCGACGGCGACGGCGACATCCCGCTGCATCGGGCTGGACCGAGGCCCGGGTGCGGCGGGCGTCCCCAGCCGTCCGTTTGGTGCTACTCTACATCGAATCATGAAGACGACAAGCCCGAGGAGCGACGCAGTCCACGCGCGACGCAGGGCCGGACGAGGGCGGCGGAACTTTGCCCGCCTCCTCCTGGGCCTGGTGAGCGCGGCGGTGGCAGCAGCCGCCTTCACCGCCAGCGCCCAACCTTCGAGCCGGCAGATCGGCACCGAGCCGTGGCCGGGCCCCGACACCGCCCCCTGGCCGACCGGCGACGCCGTGGAGGCAGGCTTCGACCCCGCCGGCCTCGAGCGGCTCGCCCGGCTCGCGGAGACGACGCACGCCGACTCCCTGCTCGTCATCCACCGCGGCCGCCTCGTCTTCGAGCGCTACTGGAACGACCGCGGCCCCGACGACGTGCAGCAGACCTACTCGGGAACCAAGTCGGCCTTCTCCCTCCTCGTGGGCCGGGTGCTGGCCCGAGGAGACATCGAGTCGCTCGACCAGCCCCTCGTCGACTTCGTACCGGAGCTGGCCGGACAGACCCGCGACCTCATGACGTTCCGCAACGTGATGGCGATGACGTCGGGGCTCGCCCAGTGGCCGGCCCTCGACCGCGAGGACCGCGAGGCGGGGCGCAGCCAGCTCGAGGCGGTGCTCGCGCGGGGCATGACCCACGCGCCCGACGACTACTTCATCTACCACAACGCGGCCTACCGGGTGCTGTTCACGGCGCTCGAGCGCGCCACCGGCCTGAGCCTGCCCGACCTGACCCGCCGCGAGCTCTTCGAGCCGCTCGGCATGGAGGGCGCCTACTGGGTAGAGATCCACACCGACGAGCGACTGCTCGGGTACCAGAGCATCCGCATGCGTCCCCGCGACCTCGCCAAGATCGGGCAGGTGCTGCTGAACGACGGCCTGTGGAACGGGCAGCGCTACGTGCCGGCCGAGTACATCTCGCAGATGCGCACCGCCCCGGCCCCGAAGGCGAACCCCTCCTACGGCCTGTTCTGGCACCTCAACGCGGGCGACTGGTACCTCACCTACCGCGAGTCGGACTACGTGCGCCAGCGGCTGCTGCCGGCAACCCCGCCCGACGCCGTGGCCGCCTGGGGCGCCAGCGGCCAGATCGCGGTCGTCGTCCCGAGCCTCGATCTCGTGTGGGTGCGCACCGGGCGGCGGATTCCGTCGAACATCTGGACCCCCGGCGGCACGACGGCGCAGCTCTCGGCCGCCGTCGTCGCCGCCGTGAAGCAGTAGCAGGAGGTTACCCCATGCGAGCGCCATCGGTTCTCGCCGCCGTCACCGCGGTCACCATCGAGATGCTCGCGGCGGCCCCGCCCGCGACCGGGCACCATTCCTTCGCCGCGCAGTTCGACGCCGACCGGCCGGTGACCCTGGAGGGCACCGTCACCAAGGTGGAGTGGCAGAACCCCCACATCTGGGTCTACCTGGACGTGGCCGGGCCCGACGGGCAGACGGCGGCCTGGGAGTGCGAGGGCGACAACCCCAACAACCTCACGCGCCGGGGCTGGACGAAGGACTCGGTCGAGGTCGGCAAGCCCATCACGATCTACGGCTTCCAGGCCCGCAACGGCCGCACCGTCTGCAACGGACGGACGTGGGTGTTCGGCGGGCGGACGGTGTACGCGGCGGCCGCCGACGGCGGACCGGCCGCGGGGCCGCCGCAAGGGCGCTAGCGCGTCGCCGGAGGGAGATCGTCCCATGAGCATCAGATCCCGCTCGTTCGTCTTCTTCACGGCGCTCGTCGCGGCCGCGCTCGGCCTTTCCGCGGGGAGCGCCGCCGGGCAGAGCACGCCGGTGCTGACGGAGCAGCCCCCCGGAGACGGATCGCCGATTCCGCGAGCGCCGGACGGCCGGGCCGATCTTTCCGGCTTCTGGAACAAGGGGACGCACCCCAACACCTCGGCGCCGATAGAGCCGCTCCCCTTCACCGAGGCGGGGCTGAAGGCGTTCAACGACGTGGCCGACCTGATCGACCCGACGAGCTACTGCCACTTCCCGGGCATGCCGCGGATGAACAGCTCACCCTATCCGATGGAGATCGTCCAGCTCCCCGACCGCGTGCTGTTCCTCTACGAGTACATGCACAACTTCCGGGTCATCTGGACCGACGGCCGGGAGCACCGGCCGACCTGGCCCACGACCCTGATGGGCGACTCCGTCGGCCGGTGGGAGGGAGACACCCTCGTCATCGACACCGTCAACCTGTCGGGCGACACGTGGCTCGACTCGCACGGCAACCGCCACAGCGACGAGCTGCACGTCATCGAGCGCTGGCGCCGAATCAGCGCCAACGAGCTTTGGTACGAGGCGACCATCGACGACCCCAAGTTCTACACCGAGCCGTGGACGACGGGCTGGGTCATCCCCCTCGCCCCCCCGGGCTGGGAGCTGATGGAGTACGCCTGCACCGACAACAACCGGGACGCCGAGGAGGGCTTCCTGCAGCCCGGCGCCCTCGACGGCTCGGGCCGCGACGGCACCGCCATCGCGACGCCGCCGACGTATCCGGCCGGCTCCTCGGGCGACAGACCCGCCCCGCGCTGAGCCGCCGCGTCGATTGACGGGCGGCCACGTCGAACAGCCAGGCAGACCCGGGCCGCTGCCTGGCTGGCTCGGGAGCACCGCGGGCGTTCGGCCAGCGGCCAGGCCGCGGACGGTGCGGCAACCCTGGCTGACCGCCTCCGGAGCGCCGGGCGTTCGGGCAAGCCGTCGGGCCCGCGGACGGTGCGGCGACGCAGGCTGGCCGCCTCGAGAGCACCGCGGGCGAACGGGCAAGCGGACGCCCCACGGACGGTGCGGCGACGCAGGCTGGCCGCCTCGAGAGCACCGCGGGCGTTCGGGCAAGCCGTCAGGCCCGCGGACGGTGCGACGAAGCAGGTCGGGGCCCGCCGTCACCCGGACGGGCCGGCGGAGTCACTCAGAAACGCCTTCCACGCGTCGGCATACGGCTCGCCCCCGACGAGCCAGGTGTCGTTGTGCCCGGCGCCCTCGATGACGTGGAAGCCGGCGGGCCGGGCGGCCAGCTCGTGGAGGCGCCGGCCGTGCGCGAGCGGGACGATGGCGTCCCGGTCGCCGTGCAGCACGAGGGTCGGCACGTCGACCCGCCCGATCTTCGACTCGTTGTCCATCCGAGTCCTGATCACCGCACTCGGCACGAACCAGTAGTGCTCGCGGGCCAGCGCCCGCACCGAGCGGAAGACCGACTCGAGCACGACCGCGCCCGCGGGACGCCGCAGCGCCGTCTCGATGGCCACCGCCCCGCCGAGCGACCGGCCGAACAGGACGACGTCGTCCGCCCGCACCGATCGGGCCGCCACCGCGTCGTAGACGGCGAGGCCGTCGAGATAGACGCCGGCCTCGTCCGGCCTCCCTCCGCTCCGCCCGTAGCCGCGGTAGTCGACCAGCACGACGTCGACCCCGAGCCGGTCCACGAACCACCGCGCGTTGTGCAGGCGGTCGCCCACGTTCCCGGCGTTGCCGTGATACCAGATGAGCACCCGGTCGCCCGGCCCCTCGATCCACCAGCCGTGAAGGGTCACGCCGTCCGCCGCCGAGATCGACAGCTCCTCGGCGCGGAGCCCGAGATCGGCCGGCGAGAAGGCCAGGGTCCGGGTGGGAAAGAAGATGAGGCGGCGCTCCTGCAAGGCGAGCAGCGCCACGAGGGCGAGCCACCCGACCGCGAGCAGCCCCACCAGGGACAGCGCCGCCCCGAGCATCTCCCTCAACGGCACCTCGGCAGGATTCCGGCACCCGACCCGCGACCCACCCAGGCGACCAGTCGGCCCAGGATTCCGCCCGGCCATGCTCGCATTACCTGTAGTATCGTTCACGACAAGGTCGAAAAAGCAGGCATTCCGGTCACTCGCCCCCACAATCCCGTGAATCCCTTCCGTGAGGAGGCGCCTGTCTGACTGCGACCTCGAGGTCGTCCAGGCTATCGTTGGCCATTCGACTACAGCACGGCTCTCACTTGACGCTCCGGCCTCTCGTATGACAGGGTCATACCAATGCAGGAAGTCATCACGATCCGCGTGCCCAAGGGCTCGCGGCGCAGGTTGGAGGCGCGGGCTCGCGCGGAGAAGCTCACCCTCAGTCAGTACGTACGCAGGGCGCTCGACGCCGAGGAGCTGCTCGGGGCGTTCGAGGCGGCGCGCGCCGATCTGATGCCGCAGGCTCGAACGCAGGGAATCTACACCGATGAGGATGTCTTCGAGATCGTGTCGTGATCGTCGTCTTCGACACGAACGTCATCGTCGCCGCCCTGCTGACGAACGGACTGTGCCACGAGTGTTTCCGGCGCGCGGTCAGACGGCGTCTGCTGGCATCGTCGCCGACCCTGCTGGACGAGCTCGAGTCGACGCTGCGCCGCAAGTTCGTCGTCACTCCATCAGCCAGAGCATTCCTGCAGACCTTCCGCAACCAGGCCAGACTGGTCGACCCGGCGCCGCTGCCCGCACCTGTCTGCCGTGACCGCGATGACGATCTCGTTCTGGCCACGGCGCTCTCCGCCGGGGCCGAACGAATCGTGACGGGCGATCGGGATCTGCTCGTGCTCCGCGAGTACGCAGGCATTCGACTGGTGTCGCCGCGGCAGTTCATCGAGTGGCTCGACGGGGAGCCGGACCCGGAGACGTCAGGGCGACACGGTAGCGACGACACCACTGTCGTGACGACGTCCGCGATTCTGCGCCCCTCTTCCGGTATCATCCTGCCGGACCCGGCGCGGGGATGAGCCGCCGGGTGGAGGTCCACCGATGGCTTACAGGAACCGGTTTCCAGTCGTTGCCTGCCTGATCGCGTGCCTGCTGCCGGGCATCGCGGCGGCGCAGGTCGAGTACATCGATCCCATGGGCGGCTTCACGCAGGTCGTCACCTCGACGCACGACGGCGTCAAGACCGTCTTCGTGTCCGGTCAGGTCGGGCAGGGCGAGACGCTCCGCGAGCACGTCGAGTCGGCGTTCGCGGGGGTGGTGCGGCGGCTCGAGCAGGCAGGGGCCACGCCCGCCGACGTGGTGAAGATCCGCATCTTCGTGAAGGACTTCGAGCCCGAGCAGTACCCGGTGGTCGCCGAGGTGCGGCTGGCGACCTTCCCGGAGGACGCGTGGCCGGCGAGCACGATGATCGGGGTGCGGGAGCTGTTCGCCGAGCCGCTGAGGGTCGAGATAGAGGCGATCGCGGTGGTGGCCGAGCCGGGCGCCGACCTCGAGATCGAGCGCTTCAACCCGTCGAACGGCTTCAGCGGGGTCGTGGCGGTGACCGCGAACGGCGTGAAGACGGTCTACGTGGCGGGACAGGTGGGCGGCGGCGACGGCGTCGCGGCGCAGACGGCGGCGGTGTGGGGTCGCGTCGAGCAGCAGCTCGAGGCGGCGGGGGCGTCGCTGGCGGACCTCGTCAAGGCCACCACCTACATCGTCGACTTCGATCCCGAGACGGACCTGGCCGCCTACCGGACGGGCCGCGAGCAGGCGCTGGCCCTCGAGGACATGCCGGCGAGCACGCTGCTGGGGATTCCCGCCCTGGCGTCCGAGCAGTTCCTGGTCGAGATCGACGGCATCGCCGTCGTCGGCGCCGACGGCGGGCCCGTCGAACGCGAGTTCATCGATCCGGCCACCGGGTTCACCCAGGCGGTGACGGCGAGCGGCGGGGGCGGGCTCAAGGTGGTGCAGGTCTCGGGCCAGGTGGGTCAGCCCGGCGACTCCCTCGAGAATCAGGCCGACCAGGTGTACGCCAGCCTCAGGCGGCGCCTCGAAGCGGCCGGGGCGGGGCCGGCGGACCTGCTGAAGGTCGTCATCTACATGCCGGAGTACACCCAGGGCGACTTCGCGGCGGTCAATGCGGCCCGCCAGGCGCACGGCTTCGCCGACGAGACGGCGCCGGCCGCGACGCTGCTCGGCATCCAGTCGCTCTTCGCGAACGGCGCGCTGCTGGAGATCGAGGGGATCGCCGTCGTCGCACCCTGATCGGGTCCAAACGGGGTTCCGGCCCCGCGGGACCGGCACCTGGCACGCGCCGCCCTCTGGGGGTTCGGCCGTGCCGGCAAGCGGAGCCGCTTGCGAGGATGGCCGGGACAGAAGTCTACGCATGGAACGGCTCGGACTCCTGGAGAGTCGGCGGGCGCCAAGCGGAACCGCAGCCGACGATTCGCGGGCTAGAATGAGAGCCTGCGCCGCGGAACGACGGACTCCCTGTAGAGTCGGCCGTGTTCCAGGAGACCGCCGATGCGAAGCGGTCCGGGCTGACGCGACACCGTTAGTAGAGACAGGAGGCGGACATGAGGCGATGGACACGGACTGCGGTCCTGCTGGCATGCGTCGGATTCCTCACGGCCGGGGCGTCGAACGCGCACGCCGGCCAGCTTCCCGACGACGTGAACCCGGAGTCGCGCAGCCGCCTCCCGTCCATCGATCGGGAGGAGCTCGATCCGGCGCGCCGCGCGGCCTACGACGCGGCGGTCGCGAGCCCGGCCGGGGCCCCCACCGGGGCGGCGGCCCTGCGACTGCACGGGTCGGGCGCGAGCCTGCGGTTCGAGGCGCCGATGGGCCGCCAGCTCACCGAGCTGACGGTGCTGGCCACGGCCCGCGAGTACGACCAGCCCTACGAGTGGGCGCTGCACGAGCTCGAGGCGCTCGCGGTGGGACTCGACGACGGCATCATCGACGTCGTGCGGCACCGGAGGCCGCTGATCGGGCTGAGCGACCGCGAGGCGATCATCATCGAGCTGGGCCGCGAGCTGTTCGGCACGCGGAAGCTGAGCTCGGACACCTACGCGCGGGCGCTCGCCCTGCACGGCAAGACCAACCTCGTCGACATCGTCGACGTGATGGGCCGCTACGCGAGCACCGCGGCGACCCTGACCGCGTTCAACCAGCGGATGCCCGCCGGCTGGCGGCAGTCGCTGCCGCTGCCCTTCACGCACCCGGACGACATCCACCCCGATTCGCGCAGCCGCCTGCCGCTGCTGAGCCCCGCGAGCCGGACCTCGGTGGCCGAGCTGTACGGGCGCATGCTCTCGCCGTCGGGCATCGGGCCGGGCGTCCTCCGCGCCTACGGGGCGGGACAGGGCACGCTGGAGGACCGCGTGGGACGCCGGACGATGCAGATCGCCGTCCTGGTGACGGCGCGCACCCACGACTCGCAGGTCGACTGGACCATGAACGAGCCGAAGGCGCTCGAGGCCGGCGTCGAGCCCGAGCTGATCGACGTCATCCGGCACGGCCGCCCGCTGACGGGGCTCGACGAGAAGGACGCCGCGCTCATCGCGTTCGGCCGCGAGCTCTTCGGCGAGGTTCACAACGTCAGCGCGGAGACCTACGCGCGCACGGAGCAGGCGTTCGGCGTGCAGGACCTGGTGGACATCGTCGGCCTGATGGGCGCCCACGCGGCCGACGCCGCGGTGCTGGCCGCCTTCGACCAGCATCTGCCGCAGGGCGTGGAGCCGCTCCTGCCGGTGGACTAGCGCGGCATCCGCGAGAACACTCAACGAGCCATCGGCTCATTCGGGAGGTTGGCATGAAGGTCAGACGTTCTGTTCTCCTGGCGGCGCCTCTGCTGCTCTGCCTCGTCACGGTCGGCTTCGCCCAGGACGAGCCCATCGGCGTGCCGGTGCCGCCGCTCGGCGACGGCCCCTGGGTCATCGATACCGCCGAGCAACACAAGATCCGCGTCAGCGTCGTGGCGAGAGGGTTGTCGCATCCCTGGGCCATCGCGTTCATGCCCGACGGCGGCATGCTCGTCACCGAGCGGGACGGCCGGCTGCGCGTGGTGCGGGACGATGAGCTCGACCCGGAGCCCATCTCGGGCCTGCCCGAGGTGCGGACCGACGGCAACGGCGGGCTGATGGACATCGCCCTCCACCCCGAGTTCGCCGAGAACGGGCTGGTCTACCTCACCTACACCAAGGGGCACGACGACGGCCGCGGCTCGCCGGCCCTCGCGCGAGGCCGGCTCGAGGGGCACGCGCTGCACGACGTCGAGGACCTCGTCGTCACCGAGCCCTTCTACACCAACTCGGGGCTGAACGGCCGCGTCGCCTTCGGCACCGACGGCAAGGTCTACATGTCGACCGGCGGCCGCATCCGGTCGCAGGACGGCGACCTCCTCATGGCCCCGCAGGACCCCATGAGCCTGCGCGGCAAGATGCTGCGCCTCAACGACGACGGCTCGGTGCCCGACGACAACCCCTTCGTGGGCGAGCCGGGCCACCGGCCGGAGATCTACACCATCGGGCACCGCAACACCCTCGGCCTCGCCCTGCACCCCGGCACCGGCGACATCTGGCAGCACGAGAACGGCCCCAACGGCGGCGACGAGCTCAACATCCTCCAGTCGGGACGCAACTACGGCTGGCCGCTGATGAGCTTCGGGCGCCTCTATCCCGGCGCGCGAGTCTCGTCGCACCCGACCCGCGACGGCTACGAGTCGCCGGTCGTGGTGTGGCTGCCCGCCATCGCCGCCGCCGGCCTCGCCGTCTACACCGGCGACCTGTTCCCGGCGTGGCAGGGCAACGTCTTCGTCGGCGCCCTGCAGGAGGGCGGCATCCCCGGCACTGGCAACCTGCAGCGCATCGTCCTCAACGACCAGCTGGAGGAGCTGCGCCGCGAATCGCTGCTGCAGGACTTCCACCAGCGCATCCGCGAGGTGCGCCAGGGGCCCGACGAGCTGCTCTACGTGCTGACGGACCACGTCGACGACGGTGCGCTGCTGCGCATCGAGCCGTCGGAGTGACGGCCGGCGAACACGACCACGAGTGGCGGGGGACGCTGGCCGGGCCGCGTCCTCCGCCTCCCCGTGACGAGGATCGTCCTCGGCTTCCTCTTCCTCGTCCTCGCGCACCGCCGGGGCCGCTTCACAACGCTGTTCTGGCGCCGAGATTACGCGTCGTAAGCGCCGGGCTGCGACCCCATGAACGCCCGCGAGACCGCCGTGCTGATCCCGGTCCCTCAGATCGATCCGGTGGTCGACAGGTGGCGGCGGAAGTACGAGCCCGGCTGGGCGAAGGGCATCCCGGCCCACCTCACGCTCTGTTACCCGTTCATCCCTCCCGAACAGGTGGACGACAATTTGACCGAACGGTTGACCGCGCTCTTCCGGCGCGCCACGCCATTCCCGTTCCGGTTCGCCCGCACGAACCGGTTCCCCGCGACGTTGTGGCTCGCCCCGGACCCCTGCGAGCCGTTCCGCGACCTCACCGAGACCCTCTGCGCGGCGTTCCCGTCCGTTCGCCCGTACGGCGGGCAGTTCGAGCGTGTGATCCCCCACCTGACCGTCGCGGACCGAGTGACGAAACCGACGATGAACAGCATCGACGCGGCCATCGCGCCGTTGCTGCCGGTCGAGGTCAAAGCGACCGAGGCCTGGCTGATGGAGGGCGACGACGACAGTTGGGTGCTCCGGCAGGCGTTCCCCCTCGGCTGAGCGAAGTTGAGTTAGTGTCGGTCCAACCGTAACCCTATACTTGGCTGGTGGCCGAAGAGACACGAGCAGACCGGAGCCCCGATCAGATCGCCCTCGCGCGCCGCTGGGTGAAGACGTGGCAGCAGGCCGGGCCGCGGCTGGAACGGGTGCGGAAGGAGGAGCTGCGTCGGCTCGACCCGCAGCGTGCGATCGCCCTGCTCTGCGGCGAGGCGGATTACACGGTCCCCCCGCGGGCGCCCCGCCCGATGTCCGGCCTCGTCGAGCAGCAGCGCTGGTTCATGAAGATGGCCTCGCGCCGTGAATGAGCTGATCCGCGTCGCGGCCGACGTCCAGGGCTTCTGCGAGAGCCGGCGCCGGCGCTTCTGCCTCATCGGCGGGCTGGCCCTGCAGTCCACCGAGTTCCCCCGCGGAAGTGGCACGGCCTGGCTGGTTGTGGGATCATGCACCCGTGAATGGGATGCATGTCGTAGTAATGGGAGAGCGGGGCCGAATCGTCGTGCCTGCGGACGTACGCAAGCGCGCGGGGCTGCGTGAAGGTACGACGTTGGTGCTTCTGGCGACGGCGGAAGGCATGGTCCTGATGACCCGCGAGCAACTGCGTACGCGGGTCGTGGAGAATCTCGCGGGTCTGGACCTCGTCGGAGAGCTCCTGGCGGACCGGCGGAAGTCCGCGGCGCGGGAGGACGGCGAGCAACCTTGACCGTATTGGACGCCTCGGCGGTCCTGGCGTTTCTGCAGGGCGAGGACGGCGCCGACGTGGTGACGGAAGCACTCGCCGACGGCGCGGTCTGCGGAGCCGCCAACTGGTCGGAAATCGCCCAGAAGGTGCTGGCGTCGGGGCGTGACTGGGGACTCGCCCGAACCCTGCTCGGGAGCTACGGCATCCGCATCGAACCGGTCGTCGTCGAAGACGCCGAATGGGCGGCCCGCCGCTGGAGGCGGCGCGAAGGCCTGTCGTTGGCCGACCGCCTGTGTCTCGCTCTCGCCGAGCGCCTCGACACGCCCGTGCTCACGGCCGACACGGCGTGGGAATCGGCGGGGCGCATCAGACAGATCCGATAGCGCCCCGCATTCCTGAACTATCGCCCCGCCGCGGCGGCCGCTTCCTGCACGCGCGAGCCGGCCATGATGCCCTCCATGCCGTAGTTGCCCTCGTGGCAGGCGAACTCGTACAGCAGGTCGGGGTTCCGCTTCATCGGGTGCTGGGCGGTCCAGGCGCTCGTCCAGATGGTGGGGTCGGTGACCGTGTACTCGTACATCAGGTTCTCCGAGTCCATCAGCGTGAACCGCTCGACGAGCGACAGGTTCTCGCCCGAGCTGAGGAGCGGACGCGCAATCTGGTCGTGCTTGCCGTTGAAGTGCACGGTCTCGACGACCAGCGTCTCGCCGTCCCAGTAGCCGCGCGAGTCGCCCATCCACTGGGCCACGCGGGGCGACACGTGGGGACGACCGTCGAGGGGAACGATGCGCGCGTCGTGGTTCTGCTCGGCCACGATGACGACGTGGTCGGGGGTCTGGAAGATCTGGATGTTGTTGTTGTAGCCGCCGGTGCTGATGGGCGGGCCGGCCTTGGCGTGCTGGATGCAGCGGTCTCCCGCGTCGAGGTCGGTGTAGCTGGCGGCGGGCAGCCGTCCCCGGCGCACGGCGGCGATGCGCTCGGCCTCGGCCGACTCCGCGCGCTGCCGCGCCGGCTCGGTCAGGGCCGGCAGCCGTCCGTTGGGGGGATCCACGACCAGCGACGTGCGCCGCGTCGTGATGGCGGTGGTTCCCCGGTCGAGCCAGAAGTTGTTGTAGAAGCCGGGCGTGCCGTCCTCGCGCCGGTCCACCTGGTCGCTGGCCGAGGTCGTCTGGGGGGCGCGGTTCAGCAAGAGGTCGTTCCGGGCCAGGGTCTCCTGCTCCAGGCTCGCCGCCTCCTCCTCGGTGAGGAACGCCTTGTCCCCCAGCTCCTCGGGCCGCTCGAGCGGCGTGAGGGTGCGGTAGTCCCAGATGCCCTGGATGTCGGGATGCCCCCACGGGGTCCGGGCGCCGGTCTCGTCCGCCGGCTGGGCCGCCGCCGACACCGGCATCAGCGCCACGACCGCGGCTGCTGCAAACGCCGCCGCCTGATTGCGATGATTCATCTTCGGTTCCTCCTGCGCGTCTCTCCCCGGAATGCGCCCATCATGGACCAGATGGTCGTTCTCGTCCACCCCGCGCTACACTTGTGGGCGTCACCGGAGCGGCCGGGCGATGACCCGGGTCGATGGCAGGCAGCCTCGACCGACGCCGCCGGGACCGTCGCCTTGGAGATTCGCATTCTCTCCGCATCCGACGTCCGCCGCGCGCTGACCGCGCGCGACGCGGTGGGCGCCATGCGCGCCGCGTTCGGCGAGCTGTCGGGCGGAACCGCCGCGGTACCGGTGCGCGCCCACCTCGAGTGCGCGCGCGGGGTCATGCTGGTCATGCCCGCCGTCCTCGGCGCGCAGCCCGCGCTCGGCGCCAAGGTCGTGTCCGTCTTTCCCGACAACCCGTCGCGCGGCGCGCCGGCGGTGCAGGGCGCGGTGCTCCTGCTCGATGCCGAGACGGGCCGCGCCCGTGCGCTGCTCGACGGCACGTCGCTGACCGGGGTGCGCACCGCCGCCGCGAGCGCGCTCGCCACCGACTTGCTTGCGCGCGCCGACGCGGACGTCCTCGCGGTGTTCGGCGCCGGCACCCAGGGGCGGTCGCACGTCGAGTTGCTCGCACGCACCCGGCGGCTCCGCGAGGTGCGCATCGTGTCGCGGTCGGGCGCGAGCGCCGAACGCCTGGCGGCGCGGCTGTCGGAGGCGGCCGACACCCTCGTGCCCGAGGACCGTCCCGGCCCGCCGCCCCTCGTCCGCGCGGTACGGGATCCCGCGGCCGCGCTCGACGGCGCTGGCCTCGTGGTGACCGCGACCAGCAGCACGACGCCGGTGTTCGCGACGAGCGATCTGGCGCCCGGAGCGCACGTGAACGCCGTCGGCTCCTACCGCCCCGACATGCAGGAGGTCGACGCCGACCTGGTGCGGCGCGCCCGGGTGGTGGTGGATCAGCGCGAGGCGGCCTGGTCCGAGACGGGAGACCTCATCGTCCCCGCCGACGCGGGGCTGATCGACAGGGACACTGTCGACGCCGAGATCGGCGAGATCGTGAACGGGGCGGCGCCCGCGGGCCGCGACGGCCGCGACTTCACCCTCTTCGAGTCGGTCGGCAACGCCGCCCAGGACATCGCCATCGCGGAAACCGCCGTCGCGAGGGCCGAGGCAGCAGGTCTCGGCGTCCTCGCGCCCTTGTGAACCCCCATGCGGAACCAGCGCTGTGCCTGACTCGACCGCGTCCCGCTTCCGGCTGCCGGCTTCCTTCGGCCCCGGGCTGCTGTGGGCGGCCACCGCCATAGGCGTCTCCCACCTGGTGCAGTCGACCCGCGCCGGCGCGGCGGCCGGCTTCGGTCTCGCCGGCATCATCCTGATCGCGCTGGTCCTGAAGTACCCGTTCTTCGAGTACGGGCCGCGCTATGCGGCCGCGACCGGCGAGAGCCTAGTCGAGGGCTACTCGCGGGTCGGCCGCTGGGCACTGTGGCTGTACCTGGTCATCACGGTGTCGACAACGGCCACGGTGCCGCCGGCGGTGGTGATGTTCACGGCCTACCTCCTCGGCTTCAGCCTCGGCCTGGACTGGGCGCTGCCGGTGCTGGCGGCGGCGGTCATGACGCCGGTCGCCGCGCTGCTGTGGTGGGGCCGGTTCCGGGGCCTGGACCTCTCCATCAAGGTCATCGTGCTGCTGCTGGCGCTGTCGACGCTGCTGGCGGCGGCGGTCAGCCTGCCCCGCGCCGACCTGTCGACGCTGGCGGCGTGGCCGGGCGGCCTCGTCGGCTCGGCGGTGCCGTTCGTGTTCCTGCTGGCTCTGGCGGGGTGGATGCCGTCGGGGGTCGACAGCGCCGTCTGGAGCTCGCTGTGGACCCTGGCCAAGAACGACGCCACCGGCCGGCGCAGCTCGGTGGAGACGGCGCGCAACGACTTCCTGTTCGGCTACGTCGGCACCGGGGTGCTGGCGTTCGCCTTCCTGACCCTGGGCGCGGGGGTGATGTTCGGGTCGGGCGAGACGTTCGCGCCGGAGGGACCACGGTTCTCCACCCAGCTCGTCGAGCTCTACAGCGCCACCCTCGGCGCCTGGACCCGGCCGGTGGTGCTGGCCGCGGTGGTGACCACGATGCTGTCGACGGCCCTGACGGTCCTCGACGGGGGGCCGCGCTCGATCGAGCGCACCCTCGCGGTCCTGCGCGCCGGCCCTGCCGCCCCCCCGCCGGCGCCGTGCGGCCCCGTCTACTGGTGGAGCCTCGCCGGCGTGATGCTCCTCACCCTGGTCGTCCTGGCCCTGTTCATCGGCAACCTCACGACGATGATCGACTTCGCCACCACCCTCACGTTCCTGACCAGCCCGGTCCTCGGCTACCTGAACCTGCGCGCGGTCGGCTCGCGAGAGATGCCGGCCGAGCACCGGCCGGGTCGGGCGATGCTGGCCCTGTCGTGGGTGGGCATCGTCCTCCTCGGGGGGACGGGGCTGTTCTACCTGCTTACTTTCGCACTCTGAGCGGCGCCGCCCACGCCACCGGACCCGTTCACGGCGCGAGGTCGTGGGTGGGCATTGTCCTCCTCGGGGGGACGGGGCTGTTCTACCTGCTCACGTCCGCACTCTGAGCAGCGCCGAGCAGGCCGGCTCCGGAGTCGCACCGCCGTTCACGGCGCGAAGCTGGAACGCGCCTGAATGCCGATGTTTCCGTCGCGGTTCGTGACCAGGTAGACCGCCTCGTGGCTGGACAGGGTCACGCCCAGCCGGTTCAGCCGGCTGAGACGGACGGCCACGTTGACGCCGGCGGCGCCGATCTGGACCGGTCGGGCCCCGTCGAGCCGGGTCCGGCTCCACGTGCGCTGCCGCCCCACCTGAGGCCCCTGCAGGTACGCGTCGGCCGAGTCCCACAGGTCCACGGCGCCATCGGCCACGCGCACATGCGGGTAGTTGAGGGTAGCCGCCCACCCCGGGGGGTCGACGGGGTCGTTGAACGCGGCGACGTACCGCTCGACGGCGGCGACGGCGGCCGCGCCCAGCTCCGCCCGTCGGTCGGCCGACACGTCGGCGGCGCCGGCCGCGAACCGCGCCTGGACGCCCCATCGATCGCCCTGTCTGGTCACCACGTAGGTGATAAGCGTGCTGCGAATCTGCTCGCCGGCGGCGTCGAACCGCGAGTAGTGCCCGGCGACGTGGGCCTTGTCGGGACCTGCCTGGATCACGTCGAACGAGTCCCACTGGCTGCGGTGCCATCCGGTGGCGACGGTCCGCTCGAAGCTCACGCCGCGGGCGTACTCGTCCGGCGTGCGGGTCAGGCGGAACTGCCCCACCCCCGGCCGCACGTGGGGAAAGTGGAGCGACCGCGCCCAGACGGCGGAATCCCGCGTGTTCCAGGTCTCCATGTAGCGGGACACGGCCCGGATCGCCTCGGCCGCGACCCGCTCGCGCTCGACGTCCCGGACCGCCTGACGAAGCTGCGCCGGCGCCGGCGTCTGCGCGCCGGCATCGGGCACCATCCACGGCAGGGCAAACGCCGCCGTCACGAGAGCCAGACCGGCCGCGCCCTCCCACCTGCTCATCGATCGATTCGCCACTGTCGCATCTCCCCTGCGCCTGCCCGTGTGACCGTCGGGCGCCGGCGCGGCGCGCATCACCACCCTGCCGAAAGACCGCCGGCGAGCACCGAGTCCCGCCAACACCCCGCAGCCCCCGCCCGTGAGGCGCCATGGGACGGTGATCGATATCCGGTTGCCGGCTGGGCTCAGGCGCGCCCCGCATATTACGGCCTTGCGCGCCTGACACACATGGCAAGGCAATTCTCGTCACCGTCCTTGGGGACAGCGATCGATATGACCTTGCCAACCACGTCCAAGACTGTCCCGTTCCCTGCGGTCCCTGTGCGCGGCACGTGGTGAGGCAAATTCTCGCCACCCTCCTTAACCGTCGGGCGCCAGTGGGGCGCGCATCGCCACCCTGGACGAGCGCTGGCGAGCACGAAGTCCCGCCAGCGCTTGCAATTCGCGCGTGAGACGCCCTGCCGGCCGGTCTCCAGTGCATGATAATGTCCTTCGCCAGTTGGCGGGAATCGGACCGCGGCCACAAATGCACCCGCCCCTGGCTGGCTGAGACCACCCCCGCGGGGGGAGGCCGCCGCCGTTCCGGCCGCAAGTGGGCACGAGGGACGCCATGCCGCAGCGCATCGCCGCCGTCGTCGTGACCGCCGCCCTGCTCGGCGGCTCGTCCGCCGCCGCCCAGCACGGCGCGCCGGCGGGAGCGTGGCCGGCCTACGGAGGCGACCACGGCAGCACGAAGTACTCGCCGCTCGAGCAGATCGACCGCGGTAACGTGGACGGGCTCCGCGAGGTCTGGCGGTGGGCGTCGCCCGACAACCCCATCGTCACCGAGAACCGCACGACGCTGCCGGGGCTGCCGGCCGCCTTCAAGTCGACGCCGGTGCTCGCCGACGGCGTCCTCTACGTCAAGACGTCGCTGTCGCAGGCGGCGGCCGTCGACGCCGCGACGGGCGAGACTCTCTGGGTGTTCGACCCCGGAAGCTGGGAGGGCGAGCGGCCCGCCAACACCGGCTACAACGCGCGGGGGGTGGCCTACTGGTCGGACGGGCGGGACGCGCGCGTCTTCCTGCCCACCGGCGACGCCTACCTGTGGGCGCTCGACGCGCGGACGGGGCGGCCCGTCGCCGACTTCGGCGCGGACGGGGCCGTCGACGCCACCCAGGGGCTGCGCCGGCCGATCCGGCGGCGCGACTACCAGTTGATGTCGGCGCCCATCGTCGTCGGCGACGTCGTCGTCATCGGCTCGGTGGTCTTCGACGGCCCCCGCTACCAGCTCGACGCGCCCGGCGACGTGCGCGGCTTCGACGTCCGCACCGGGGAGGAGCTGTGGGAGTTCCACACCATCCCCCAGCCCGGCGAGCTCGGCAACGAGACCTGGGAAGACGGCTCGTGGGCCTACTCGGGCGCGACCAACGCCTGGGGCATGCTGACCGCCGACCCCGAGCTCGGCTACGTCTACCTGCCGCTGGGCACCCCGACCAACGACTACTACGGCGGCCACCGCCTCGGCGACAACCTCTTCGCCGAGAGCATCGTCTGCCTCGACGCCGCCACCGGCGAGCGGGTCTGGCACTTCCAGTTCGTCCACCACGGCGTGTGGGACTACGACGCGACGGCGGCCCCCGTGCTCGTCGACATCGAGGTCGACGGGCGTCCGATCCAGGCGGTCGCGGTGGTGACGAAGCAGGCCTACACCTACGTGTTCGACCGCGTCACCGGCGAGCCGGTGTGGCCGATCGAGGAGCGGCCGGCGCCGCCGTCGACGGTGCCGGGCGAGCGCCTGGCGCCGACCCAGCCGCACCCGACGAAGCCGCCGCCGTTCGACCGGCAGGGGGTGAGCATCGACGATCTGATCGACTTCACGCCCGAGCTGCGGGCCGAGGCGGTCGAGATCCTCGACGAGTTCACGTGGGGGCCGCTCTACGAGCCGATCACCGCGGCGGGCGACGGCAAGCGGGGCACGATTCTCATGCCCGGCCAGATCGGCGGCGCCAACTGGCACGGCGCGGCCGCCGACCCCGAGACGGGCTGGCTCTACGTGCCGTCGCGCACGCAGCCCGGCGTCGTGCAGCTCGCGCCGCCCGACCCGGCGACGTCCGACTTCCGCTACCGCCGGACCGGCTCGGGCGGCCTGCGCGGCCCGCGCGGCCTCCCGCTCTGGAAGCCGCCGTACGTCCGGCTCAGCGCGTTCGACCTGAACACGGGGACGCGGGCCTGGATGACGCCCCTCGGCGACGGGCCGCGCCGGGAGTTGATCGGCATGGGGGTGCCCGACCCCGGGCCGCTCGGCGGCGGCTCCTACACGGGGCCGCTCCTCACGAAGACGCTGCTGTTCCTCGGCTTCCGCGGCCGGCGCGACAGCCCCGACCTCGCCTTCCGACGCGCCGCCGACGGGCCTCTCGCGCCCGCGCTGTCGGAGACGCCGTTCCTCCTCGCCTTCGACAAGGCGACGGGCGAGACGCTGCACGCGGTCGAGCTCGAGGTGGCCCCGACGGGCACGCCGATGACCTACCTGCAGGACGGCCGGCAGCTCATCGTCCTCGCCTACGGCACCGCCAACGACGCCGGCCTCGTGGCCCTGGCCCTGGAGTGAGGCCCGCGTGCCCCACGCCGCCACCACGGCATCCACCGTCGGATGGCGCCGGCGGCGGCCCCCTCGCGTCGCCGACGGGCTGGAGATTTGCGCCGTAGGAACCTCGCGCCAGCAGAACTCCCCACGCGACCGCAAGGTCCGGCGATCGATCCGGAGTTGCCAAGTGCCCCAGGCGCAGCCCGTTTCTACGGCTTCCTGCGCTTGGCAGGTGGCAGGAGTGGCAGTCCCCGTCACTGTCCTGGAGCTCGCGCGGGCGCCTCGTCGTGCACCGGGCAGCGGGAGGTCGGAGTGTGTCGGCGTGATAGGTTGGTCCATGCTTCGTAGAGGATCGCGCTCATGGATACCGCCATTCGCATGACCGGCGTCACCAAGACGTTCGGACCGTTGACCGCGGTCGAGGGGCTGGACCTCGAGGTGCCACGGGGCGGGCTGTACGGGTTCATCGGGCCCAACGGCGCCGGGAAGACGACCGCCATCCGGATGATCATGTCGATCCTCTTCCCGGACGCCGGCGACGTCTCCATCCTCGGCCAGGCGTCGGCCCTCGAGGCGAAGGACCGCATCGGCTACCTGCCGGAAGAGCGCGGCCTCTACAAGCGCATGAAGGTCCGCGCGTTCCTGCGGTTCATGGCGCGGCTCAAGGGCGCCGACGGGCCCGATCTCGACGCGCGCATCTCGGCCGCGCTCGAGCGCGTGGGGCTGCCCGGGGTCGAGAACAAGCGGTGCAACGAGCTCTCGAAGGGCATGTCGCAGAAGGTCCAGCTCGTGGCGGCGACGATTCACCGGCCGGACCTGCTCATCCTCGACGAGCCGTTCAGCGGCCTCGACCCGGTCAGCACGCGGATGCTGCGCGACCTCATCCTCGAGGAGCACGCCCGGGGCGCCACCATCCTCTTCTCGACGCACGTGATGCCGCAGGCCGAGGAGATCTGCCAGCACATCATCATGGTGCACGAGGGGCGCAAGGTGCTGGACGACGCGCTCGCGACCATCCGCAGCCGGCACGACCCGCGGTCGGTTCAGCTCGAGCCGATGGACCCCGCCGCCGACACGGCCGCGCTGGGCGCGATCCCCGAGGTGGAGCGGGTCGAGGTCACCGATCGCGGGGCGGAGGTGCTGCTGCGGGAGGGGACCGACCCGGCGGGGGCGATGCGGCGCATCATGGAGACGGTGCCGGCCGCGCGCATCGAGCTCACCCGGCCGCGCCTCGAGGACATCTTCATCCGGATCGTCGCGGGCGGCGGGCCCGACGGCGACGCGGACCGGTTGCGCGCCGCCCTCCGGGAATCGGAAGCCGAAGAGGCGCCCGCATGACCCGCATCCTGCACGTCGCCGTCCGGGACCCGGGAGCGGAGGCGCCCGCATGACCCGCATCCTGCACATCGCCCTCCGGGACCCGGAAGCGGAGGCGCCCGCATGACCCGCACCCTGCACGTCGCCGTCCGCGACCCGGAAGCGGAGGCGCCCGCATGACCCGCATCCTGCACGTCGCCGTCCGGGACTTCCTCGCGACGGTGCTGACCAAGGGCTTCATCATCGGGCTCCTCATCGCGCCGGCCATCGGCGGCCTCATGGTCGTCGTGGGACCGCGGCTCTTCGACGACAGCCGCTTTCAGATCGAGGGCCAGTACGCCGTCGTCGACCCGACCGGCGTCGTCTTTCCGGAAATGAACGCCGCGCTCGATCCGGAGGCCGTCGCCCGACGGCGGATGGACGAGTTTCGCCGCGGCCTCGACGAAGCCCCGGAAGCGGTTCGCGGGATGGCCGAGGCGGCGCTCGGGCAGGCGATGGCCGACGCCCTGGGACCTGCGCCCGACATCGGGCTGATCGCGTTGCCGGCCGACGCCGACCTCGACGCCGCCAAGGCCTGGCTCAACGAGGAATCGGGCGGGCTGCGCCACACCGCCCTGATCGTGATTCACGAGCGCGCGGTCGCGGCCGGCCCCGCTCAGGGGCTCGGCACCTACGACCTCTTCGTGCCGCCCGGCCTCGACGACCGCGACCTCGACTTCATCCACGACAGCATCCGCGACGCCATCGTAGAAGCGCGCGTCTCGGCCCGGTCCCTCGACCGGGACGAGATCGACGCCCTGCTCCGGGTGCGGCGGCCGCGGTCGACGACGGTCAGCCCGGAAGCCGAACGCCAGACGGTCGGGGGATTCAACACGATGCTGCCCATGGCGTTCATGATCCTGATGTTCATGGGCATCATGGGCGGCGGCCAGACCATGCTGACGTCGACGGTGGAGGAGAAGTCGAGCCGGGTCGTCGAGGTGCTCCTGTCGGCGGTGTCCCCCATGGAGCTGATGGCGGGCAAGCTGCTCGGGGCCGTCGCCGTCAGCCTCGTCATGATCGGCCTCTACGTCGCCATGGGCCTCGCCCTGCTGTCGACGTTCTCGCTGTTCGGCCTCCTCGATCCGTGGCTGATCGTCTACCTCGCGATCTTCTTCCTCATCGGGTTCTTCATGTTCGGGTCGCTGATGCTGGCGGTGGGAGCCGCCGTCAACGACATGACCGAGGCGCAGTCGCTGCAGATGCCGCTGATGCTGGTCCTCATGGTCCCGTGGTTCATCTGGCCGGCGGTGTCCCGGAACCCCGACTCGACCTTCGCCGTCGTCGTGAGCCACCTGCCGCCCATCAACACGTTCGGGATGCTCCTGCGCCTGGGGTCGAGCCAGCCGCCCCCGTGGTGGGAGGTCTGGCTGTCGATCGCGATCGGCGTCGCATCGGTGATCGGTGCGGTGTGGGTCGCCGCGAAGGTGTTCCGCATCGGGCTGCTCATGTACGGCAAGCCACCCGACCTGAAGACGCTGATCCGGTGGGTCCGGGCCGCCTGACCGACCACCGAAGGGCGACGAGATTCGCTGGGGTGGCCGAACGCATCCCACCCGACCTGAAGACGCTGATCCGGTGGGTCCGGGCCGCCTGACCCAGTGAGGACGGACCGAGGGCGACGGGGTTCGCCGGAGGACCGAACGGATCCTGTCGTGAGGTTGACGCGCAACCGGAAGGACGACCAGACGAAGAAACCCCGCGCAGCGAGCGTTCCGCTGCGCGGGGTTTCACTTGCCCGCCGACGCCGACGCCGACGCCACCGCCGCCGAAGTCAGGTCCTTCTATTCCGCGTAGTCGCTCTCGACCGCCATGCCGATGATGGCGGCGTGCTCGTACGACTGGTCGAACAGCGAGGTCGCGGTGATCCAGTCGCCCGCCTCGGCACCCTTGAGGGCCCGCGCCGCGCGCGCGGGGATCGGGGTGCTGAAGGTGATGCGGCCGCTGTCCGCGTCGGACCCCTCGAACTGCACCGGCAGCACGTAGCCGTGCTCGAGCACCGACTGCTCTCGCAGCTCCAGGTACCGGATGGCGCGGTCGCCGCTCGCGGTGGGGGTCCAGATCAGCACGACCTTGTCGCCCTCGCCGAAGCGATCGACGTAGCGGAAGACGTGCTCCTCGACCGGCGCCGACACGGTGATGGAGGCACCGGCCTTGTCGAGGGACACCAGCTCGCCGTTCCACGCGTAGCGGCGGGCGCGGCGGGCGGGATCGTAGGCGTCGACCAGGGTCACCGCCTCGGCCGCGAAGTCGGGCCGGTGGGGGGAGGTGCCGATGGCCCAGGCGCCGGGGGTGAGCCCCTGCATCAGCGGGGCGGCGTCGGCCGGGGGCTGGACCGTGAAGGTCACGTACTGGCCCTCGGCCGCGGCGAACTTCGCCCGCAGCAGGAAGCGATCGCTGCCCCACAGCCCCGACCCGTCGTCGCGCTTCACGGCGCGGATGCCGTCGGCCTGGTCGTCGAACCCGGACCAGGTGATGACGATGGGGTCGCCGGCGGCCAGGTCGGCCGCCACGCTCCCGGACGGCGAGACGATGCGGGAACGGACGTCGATGGTGCCGGCATCCTCGTCGCGGGACACCAGCGCGCCCCGCCACTCGTAGCTGTCGCCGGCGGCCGGAGTCCTTCCTGCGAGCCGGGGAGCCATGGACGGCGCATAGGCGTCGACGGTCAGCACCGGGGTCTCGCCGGCGGCGGGACGGTGGTGCGACGAGAGGGTCGCCCAGCTCCCGCGGGTCATGGCGCGGAGCTCGGAGACGCGGTCAGCGGGGGGCGCGACCGAGAAGGTGAGGTAGCGCCGCGCCGGATCGGTCTCGACGAACGTCGCCTGCAGCAGGAAGCCGCCGTTGCCCCACAGGCCCGAGTCGCGCTCGACGGCGCGGATGCCGTCGGTACGGTCCCCGAAGCCCGACCAGGTAATGACGATGGCGTCGCCCTTGTCGAGGGCCGCCGCCGACGCCGCGGCCGCATTCGACACGAGGCGCGACTTGACGGTCAGGGTCTTGCCGGCGTCGTCGAGCGACACGAGCTCGCCGTGCCAGCGGTAGGCGGCGTCCGCGGTCTTCGGGACGTCGGCCGGCGACGCCGCGTAGGCGGCGACCGCCGCGACCGCCTTGGCCTTGGCTTTCGGCTGGTGCGGCGACGTGCCGGTGGCCCACGCGCCCGGCCTCAGGGCCCGCACCGCATCGATGCTGTCGGCGGGCGGCTCGACCGAGAACGTGACGTAGCGCGAGTCCACGGCGACGAGCTCGGCGTCGAGCAGGAACCGCTCGCTGCCCCACAGCCCCGAGTCGTCGGCGGGGCCCACGGCCCGGACGCCGGCCGCGCGGTCGCGGTAGCCCGACCACGTGATGCGGATCGAGTCGCCCGGCTCCAGCCCGTCGGCGGCCGCGGTCGGCGACGCGAGGCGGGACCTGACCGTCAGCGACCGGCCGGCGTTGTCGAGGGAGACCAGCTCGGCGTTCCAGTCGTAGGTGTCGCCGGCGGCGGGCCCGTGGCCGTTCCCGGCCCCGTAGGCATCGACGGCGGTCACCGCGGCCGGCCCGTGCGCGGGCCGATGCGGCGAGGTGACGGTCGCCCAGGTGCCCTGCATGGCCGCCCGTAGCGGGGCCAGCTCGCTGGACGGGCCGCTGACCGAGAACGTCAGCGACTGCCGCGCCGCGTCGGCGGCCACGAACCGCGCCCGGAGCCGGAAGCGGTCGCCCGGCGTCAGGCCCGCGCCGTCGTCGGGCGCGACGGCGGCGATGGCCTGGGCGCCGTGGTCCGACCCCGACCACTTGATCAGGATGGGATCACCCGGCTCCAGCCCGGCGACGTCCAGGCCGCCCGGGGCCATGACCCGCGAGGTGACGGTCAGCTTGCGCGCTCCCTCGTCGAGCGCCACCAGCTCGCCGAGCCACTTGTACGTATCGACCCCGGCTCCGAACGTCACCGCGGGCTGCGCCACCGCGAGCGCCCCCGCCAGAACGACCCCGCGCCACGCCCACGGCGACGCGGTCAGACCAGCCAGCATCCCGGTCCGGTTCGACATGCTCCCCTCCTCGACGGTTCCCATTGACCCTGCTCCCGAAAATCTTCACCGGACGAGTCCGAGCCGCGCTTCCGCGGACGACCTGCCGGCCCATCGGGCCGCGCTGAAGCTCAGCGCAACCGTACCGCGGCACCGCGGCCGCCGCTCGCGGCGACGACGGTATCCGCCGACAGGCCTGGTGCCCCGCCTGTATCAGGCGACCACCGCAAGACGCTCTCTTCGGACTGTCCCATGAAGCACTGCTCCGTCGCGAACGACGGACAACGCCTACGAACTGCTCATATCGGCCCTGGGAAAAGCCGATGCCTGGAGGGATGGGCTTGACCGCGTACCCAGCACGATTATGGAAGGAGCACCCGGCGGTGTCAAGGTGAATTATGGGGCCCCGGGGCGGGCAGGGGTCCGGCGCGACGGGGCGGAGTACCGACACCGAAAGCCCGGCGGGCGACGCCGGCTCGTCACGCTGGGCCGACGTCGGGCGGGACCTCCGGGGGGCCCGACGATCCGACCGGCGGAAACCGGGCCGAGTGCGACGTGGTGCGGGTGCGCGGCCTCGGCCGGCCGAGCCGACGCGAAACGGCCGGAGTTCGGGAATAATGGGGCCGCCTCCGAGGTCCACGCCGTTGCACGCTTCGGCAGCATCGGACGACGCGGGCGGCGGAAGCGCCCGCCGCCACGTGCGCCGTTCCCGGCCGCCGGCCGGGTCACCCCGGACGTCGCCGTCCGGAACCGCCGGCCGGGACGAGTCCGCAGGGCGGCGCGCCCGATGAGACGATTCACCTGTTCAGGGAGACCACGATGACGAGACTGCGCATTGCGTTCGTTCCTCTCGCCCTGCTCGCGATGGCGGCCCTCGCGGCGCCGGCCGCGGCCCAGGGCACCGATTTCTCGGGCACTTGGCGCCTCGACGCCGACGCAAGCGAGCTCCCCGATTTCGGGGGCGGGGGCCGGGGGTTCGGCGGCAGGGGCGGCGGGCGTCAGGGCGGCGGAGGCGGATTCGCGGGCGGCACCCGGACGCTCGTCATCGTCCAGACCCCCGCGATGATGATCGTCGAGCAGCAGACGGCCCGCGGCAGCCGGGCCGCGACCTATCGCCTTGACGGCGAGGAGAGCACGAACTCGGGGCCGAGAGGTGAGCAGACGGCCCGATCGCGCTGGGACGGCGCCGCCCTCGTCACCGAAGGCACCCAGTCGGTGAGCACGCCGCGCGGCGATTTCTCGCTGGAGTTCACAGAGTGGCGGACGCTCAGCGCCGACGGGGGAACGATGACGGTCGAGTCCGTCCGTTCGACGCCGCGCGGCGACATCGAAACCACGCTGGTGTACCGGCGCGAGTGAGCCTCGCCCCCCATCGGCGCCTTCGGCCCCGCTGGGACGCCCAACCAACCCGCCAGGTGGCCGCGCCTTCCACGGCGCGGACTCCTGGCCGCCGGAGGCCGGTGCTCCGCTCAGGTGGCGCCGGCCCCGGGTCCCCTTGCCCGACGGCGGGGCGGCGTCCCGGCCACGAGGCGGCGGCGTGTCTCGATCGCGTTCGTGCTGACTTCGGCGGTACCGGGTAGCGGCCGGGCCACGAGGCGGCGGCGTGTCTCGATCGGCTGCGCGCTTTCGGTCCGGGATGCGCCGTTGCCGCGGTCACGGGGCGGCCAGCGCGTCCCGCTGCCGGGCGAGGCGCGCGCCGCGCTCGCGAATCCGCACGACCCCCGCGATAGTCACAGGGCGGCCAGCGCGTCCCGCTGCCGGGCGAGGCGCGCGCCGCGCTCTTCCGCGAACCGCACGACCCCCGCGATTACGGAGGCCTCGTCGAGATGCGCCTCGGCAATCACGTCCGGCTCCAGGCCGCCGGTCAGCCAGCGGTCGTGCCAGTCGGAGACCAGCGAGTACTCCCCCGTCAGCGGCCCCGCGTCGCGGATCGGCCATGCGCGCCGCGTCCCCGTCGTCACCACCATCAGGTCGTAGCGCGCCTCGGGCGGCAGCACCGCGTCGCGGTAGGCGGCCGGCTGGCGGTCGAACAGCTCCTCGCTGATGGCCGCGACGACCTTCACGTTGACCCCCCGCTCCTCGAGGGCCGGCAGCGCCTTCACGAGATTGAAGGTCGAGCTGGCCCCCTGGGCGATCACGTACCCGTGCCTCGGCCGGCCCGGGTCGAAGTCGCGCAGCACGTAGAACCCCCTGGCGGCGGCCCGCAGGTCGGTGTCGGCGAAGGTCGAGCGATCGGCCACCGGGAGGTCCGGACGAGCCACCTCGAGCACTATCACCCCCACCTTGGGGTCCCGCGCCGCGATCTCCGCCGCCGCGAAGTAGCCCGGCGCCACGTCGTTGTAGTCCCAGAAGCTCAAGGTGATGACCTGCCCGCGGGGGAACAGCTTCCACACCTGCGGCGCGAAGATGCCGAAGTGGGTGCGCGCGTCGGCCGCCGTCTCCGGCCCCGAGTGCCCGGCGAGGATGTGGAGCACCCCGACCCGGAACGGACTGTCCTGGTTCTGCTGGCTCCAGATGCGCGCGGGCAGGTACATGAGCGGCGTGAACGCGCCGTAGCTGCCGCTCAGGGCCCAGACCCCGCTGTGCACGGCGGGGTCGAGGGACGCGCTCTGGCCGACGAGGCCCACCGCGGTCGAGGCGTTGCCCGCCTCCTGGATGGCCGCCTTGAGCCGCGTCCCGGCCTGGTTCGACCGCGGGTCGTAGTGGCCGGTCAGCGACCCCTTCTCGACGTTGATCGAGCTGGAGAGGTCGGCCGACAGGGTCAGGAAGCGGTTGCCGGTGACGTGGTTCATCCACTTGATGATCTCGGAGATGGCCCGCCGCGTGCCGGCGACGGCGCCCGCCGGCTTGAACAGCTCGATCCCGATCTCCCGCGCGTCGCCGTTCAGGCGCGCGCTCACCTTCTGCGGCTCGACGGGCAGGCGGTCGACCCGCAGGCGGTCGTCGCAGAACGGGTCCCGCGTCACGTCGAACCGCAGCCTGACGTCGTCGCGCACGCGGTCGCCGATGTCGACCATGCGGTCGGTCAGCCAGTCGCCGAGGCCGTCCTGCTCGAGCACCGACATCACCACGTCGACGTTGGTCTTGAACTGCCGCAGCCGCTCCGCCTCGCCGGCCGCGGCGCCGTCGCGGATGCCCTGGAACTCGACCCCGTAGCGCCGCTCGAAGGTCTCGGCGAGGGCGACGAAGTACGGCGAGTTCATCTTCATCGAGTAGGGATGGCTGGGATAGCCCACCACCTGGGCGCCGAAGCCGGGGATGGCGCCGTCCCGCGCCGCCGGCCACCATCCCTTCGTGGTGCGGCCGACGACGATCATCGGGCGCCGGTCGTCGGGGTCCCAGCCCTCCATCGTCCGCAGCGCCGCCAGCACGTGGTCGTAGTCGTTGCCGTCCTCCACCGACAGCACGTTCCACCCGTAGGCGGACCACTGGTCGGCGACCTCGTAGCCGTCCATCGACTCGGAGACCACGCCGCCGACGAGCGAGTCGTCGATGCCCGCGTTGTTGTACGACAGCAGGATGCGCAGCCGCTTGCCGACCTGCTGGGCGACGGCCTGGGTCTTCAGCTCCTGCGAATGCCCCGAGGTCATCGCGAACTCGCCCTCGAGGGCCACGACCTTCGGGGACGCGCCCGCCCCCATGAAGTCCCAGAAGGCGGCCTTGCCGGCCGCGGTGGCGATGCCGATGCCCGACGGGCCGCCGTTGACGTCGTTGATGAGGTCGGTGGTCTCGGCGTGCCCGGCGAGCGAGCGGATGCCCCGAAGGCCGGCCTGCGCGAACAGCGGATCGCCGTCGACGCCGGCGTCGGCGAGCAGCGTCGCGAGCGCCCCCGCCCCGCGGCGGAAGCCCAGGCAGTCGATGGACAGCATGGCGATGTCGGGGTCGACGCGGAAGCGGTCGTCGCCGGTGGCGGCGTGGCGACGGGCCATCGCCTCGCCCATGATGATCCACAGGGCGTAGAGCGTCGGGATGTTGTGGCCGCCGGCGAGCAGCAGCTTGTCGCCGAACGGGTGCTTCGGGCGGCGGTAGTCGTAGCACAGGCCCCCGTTCTCGGGCCCCGCCAGATGCAGGGCAACGTTGTACGGCGTATAGGCCAGCGGTCCCCCGAAATGCCCCGTCTGCTGGTAGTTGCCGAGCAGGGTCAAGGTCATCGCGGTCATGAAGCCCACGTCCTCGAGCCGCCGGCGCTCGTAGGCGGGCACCTCGACGGGAAGTTCGTTGGACGCGCCGCGGCCGGCGGCGCTGCGAATCACGATTGGCGTGCCGTTGGAACCCATGCGTTCGCTCTCTCTGGTTTGTGGACGCCGACATGCCGTGGAGCCGCGGGGAGGGGAGCCCGAATCTCCGCACCGTCCCCCGACGATGAGCGTACCGCAGGCGACGTACGGCTGTCATCATCGGCCGGCGCGGCCGCGAGAGGCCGCTCGTGGCCGGGAGTCTGCGCCCGTGGAACGGCACGGCCCCCTGGATGCCTGGTGGGCGCCGAGCGGAGCGCAAGGAGACGATTGGCGGGCCAGCCGCCTGCGCCGAAGCCCGCGCCGGCCTCAAGTCAGCGAAGCGGCCGTCGGGCAGGCTGGCGGGACGTGGGAGCGGGGTCATCGAGCGGGCCGCGGCAGCGCCGGATCGAACCGGAGCCGGCCGGTGCTGCGTGGATGACCGCGGGGCGGGCGGAGACCGTTGCCGGCGCGGTTGATCCCCGCCTGGACCCGTGTGATAGTGGGCGGAGCCGGTGGCGGCGCCCGCATTTCGCCGACGGCAGCGCGGCCCCTCGCCATGGGTCCCCGGACTCGTCGTCGTAGAGGCTGCGTGTGCAAGAGGGAAGGTGCAACATGAGACGACGGCACATCACCATCGCGATCGCCTGGCTGGCCGCCTGCGTCGTAGTGACGGCGGCGGACTTCTGGGACGAGAAGGAGTTCACGGACTGGTCCGACCGGGACGTCCAGCGCATGATGACCGACTCGCCGTGGGCGAAGCGCATCACCGTGGTGTTCCCGCGGCCGCCGGGGACGGCCCTCAACGACCGGACGCCGGTTGCGGGGGGGATTGGCGGGGGCGCGGGCGGGGGCGGCCGCGGCGGCCGCGGCTTCGGCGGCGCCGACGGGTTCGGCCAGACCCGGCAGAGCCGGCTCATCGTCCAGTGGCGCAGCGGGCTGCCGATGCGGCAGGCCATCGTCCGCGGGCGCATCGGCGAGGGAGGCGCCCTCGACCCGGCGGGGCGGCAGCTCCTGGCCCAGCGTCCGACCGGCTACTTCATCGTCGTCGCCGGCCTGCCCCGCCCCTTCGCGCGGCTCGACCCCGCCGCGCTGGCGGCCGGGGCGCGCCTGGAGCGCCCCGGGAAACGGCCCATCGTGCCCATCCAGGCCGCGGCCGAGCCGGAAGGCAACGGAGCCGTCATCCTGTACCTGTTTCCGCGCGACGACGCCATCACCCTCGCCGACGAGGAGGTCGAGTTCGTCACGGAGATCGCCGAGGCGAGCATCGAGCGGACTTTCGAGCTCGAGGACATGGTCTTCAACGGCCGGCTCGAGCTGTAGGACCCACGGCGGCGAGCATCGAGCGGACCCTCGAGCTCGAAGACATGGTCTTCGACGGCCGGCTCGAGCTGTAGGACCCGCGGCGGCGAGCATCGAGCGGACCCTCGAGCTCGAAGACATGGTCTTCGACGGCCGGCTCGAGCTGTAGGACCCGCGGCCGGGCTCAGTCCCGGTCGCCCGGCGCCTGCGCCCCGTCGCCGGCCGGCTCGTCCGGCGCGGCGGCGGGCTCGGCCGACGCCACCGAGAACGGGACGTCGCCGGTGGCGGTCTCGCCGTCGGCGCTCACCGCGGTCCAGGTGAGGGTGTACTCGCCCGGGTACGTCGCCCCGCTGACGGCCGCCATCAGGTCGCCCTCGCCCATCGAATGGACCCCGACCAGCGAGATGCTGCCGTCGGGGCCCTCCAGCGCGAGCGAGCTCTGCCCCACGTCGGTCTCGTCGTTGAACCAGACGCGGACCGAGGTGAAAGGTATGGTCGCGACTCCGCCGGGGCCGGGCAGCGTCCTCACCGCCGCGGGCGCCGGCCCGGCCGGCGCTTCGGCCGGCGGCTCGGCGGCGCAGGCGGCCAGCAGGCCGGCGGCCGTGAACGCCAGGGCGAGTCTGGTCATGGGTCTCTGCAAGGAATGGGTGGCGGAGAGGGTGGGATTCGAACCCACGTGCCGGTTACCCGACAAGACGCTTTCGAGGCGCCCCCGTTACGACCACTTCGGTACCTCTCCGCAAGGGTCGGACTCGGCGTCCTCGGCGGGCCGCAACCCGGCCGAAGCGCCCTTCACGCCGACGGAACGACGACTCGGGGGGGCCGCGGCCAGTATCCGAGTTCCCGTCCGAGTGCCACCCGCGCGGCTCGGCGGTCGGGTTCGTCCACCCGTCTCGACCGGTCGGCATGCGCCTGTTGCCGAGCCGGCCGGAAACCACCCGCGCAGGTTGGTATCGGCGCTCTTCTAGTGTACGCTGCCCGCAAAGTCGTTCGCAACCGGTCTGGAGTTGAATCCATAAAATTGGGTTCCCGGACCAGAATACTGAATGACTGGGCACGCTCTCGATGGGCGGTGGTGCCGGTGGCTGTGAAACACGGTCGAAACACGCCCGTCGTGGGGATGACGATGGTCGGCATGCGCCTTGCACGAGATCGCGTTCCGAACGACAGCTCCGCAAACGGCGCCCCCCCGCGGGCTTCCGCCGTTGCGCCTGCCGTTCGCAGTCGTCAAATTCGCACGCTCAAAAAAGGGAGTCCCACATGAAGCGAACCACGGCCGTCGTCGCCGCGGTCGTCCTGCTGTTCGGAGCAGGCGCCGCCACCATCCTCGCGCAGCAGGGGCGCGCCGAGCTGCGCGGCAACGTGACGGACGAGCAGGGCGGCGCCCTGCCCGGCGTGAGCATCCTGATCACGAATCAGGATACCGGGACGTTCCGCGAGGTCGTCTCGAGCGCGGACGGCAGCTTCTTCGCGGGGCAGATGCTGCCCGGAACGTTCCGCGTCACCGCCCAGCTCCCGGGGTTCGCCTCGTTCGAGCGCCCCGACTTCGCGATCGGCGTGGGCCGGACGCTCGACCTCGACGTCGTGATGACGATCGGGGCCATCGAGGAGACCATCACCGTGTCCGGGGCGGCGCCCCTCGTCGACCTCACCTCGTCCGAGGTCGGGGGCACCATCAACACCGGCGACCTCACCGAGCTGCCGACCGGCAACCGCAGCTACTTCGCGGCCATCGCGCTGCTGCCGGGCATCCAGTTCAACCCGTCGTCGAGCCTCGGCAACGACACCATGATCGCCAACGGCCAGACGCCGGGGACGAACAACGTGTCGGTGGACGGCGCCGCGAACAACGACGACAACAGCGGAACCTGGGCCGGCGGCCAGACCCGCGTCCCCCTCGAGTCGGTGCAGGAGTTCCAGGTCCTGACCAACCAGTTCGACGCCGAGTTCGGGCGGGCCCGCGGCGCCGTCATCAACTCGATCACCAAGCAGGGCACGAACACGTTCACGGGGGCCGCGTTCGACTACTACACCAGCGAGCAGCTGACGAGCCCCAACTACTTCGAGGCGGCCAACGAGAATTTCGAAAAGGCGCCTAGCAGCAAGATGGAGTGGGGGGGGGTGATCGGCGGGCCGATCGTGCCCGACCAGGCGCACTTCTTCTTCAGCCTCGAGCGGCAGGTCGTCGCCCCGAGCCGGCCCAAGGTGTTCCCGAGCCGGCCCGACCTGGACTTCACGACGGTCGAGAGCTGGGAGGCGTGGAACACGCTGATCCGCTTCGACCACCAGGTCAACGCCAGCAACTCGTGGGCGTTCCGCTGGCTGCGCGAGCTCGCGCCCCAGTTCGACCTCCTCGGCGGCCGCCAGGCGACCCTCAACTCGCTGGAGGACGAGACCGACAACGACCAGACCTACGTCGGGAGCTGGACCAGCGTCCTCGGAAACTCGCAGGTCAACACGTTCCGGCTCTCGGCGACGCGCGAGCAGTGGTGGCGGGCCAACCCGTGCTGGCGCGACCTCGGCGGGTTCGGCGCCTCCGACGCCGACTTCCCGACCCTGCAGTCGCAGTGCCTGCCGCGGTACAACTTCAGGACCTTCCAGGACAACGCGCACGACAGCGCGCGCGGCAACCGCGACCACCACTGGAGCTACTCGAACACGTTCTCGTGGTTCGTGCCCGACCGGATGGGCGACCACGACCTGAAGTTCGGCGCGACCTACCACCGCACCAACATGCTGTGGCGCGACCAGGGCAACCAGAACGGCAGCTTCTCCTTCGACACCGACATGCCGTTCGACGTGAACAACTTCTCCACGTGGCCGGAGCGACTGAACATCCGCGTCGGCGGCCAGCTGACGTCGCCCTCGGAATTTCACACCCTCGAGTCGTTCGCGCAGGACAAGTGGCAGGTGACGGACCGGCTGACGATCAGCGCCGGCTTTCGCTACGACCTCGAGATCTTCCCGATCGCCAACGACTACAACCCGTTCTTCGGCCCCAACGCCGTCGGCGTTCCCACCGCGCTCTTCGGTTCGGGCTCGCCGGTCGACCTCGGCGGCCGGACGTATCCCATCGACTACAACAACTGGGCGCCGCGCACGTCGTTCGCCTACGACCTCACCGGCGACGGCCGGTCGGTGCTGCGGGGCGGCTACGGCATCTTCTACGACAAGACCCTGGGATACGCGGTCAACAACTACCGGCAGGCCACGCCGTATATCAGCTCGTTCCTCGCCCCCTTCCCGCAGGACACCGCCGACCCCGGTCCCTCGAACGGCATGGCGCCCGGCGGCGACCTCTTCCGCCTGATCGAGGTCACGCCGGGAAGCTGCCCCGCGAACCCGAACGGCAGCGCGTGCCCCACGGTGAACCGGCAGGTGCTGAACGAGCTGTTCCCGGCGGGGTCCCGCACCCTGAACACCGGCGCGATCGAGTTCGACAACCCCTACCGCGAGCAGCCCTATTCGCACCAGCTCACGATCGGCTACGAGCGCGAGCTGACCCCGGTGCTCTCGGCGTCGGTCGACTACGTCCGGCAGCTCGACCGCGACACCCACATGCGGCAGAACCTCAACCCGCGCCTGCGGGCCGGCACCGGCCGCACCGACCCGGTCACCCGGTCGGACGCGTTCGGGGTGCTGGCGGGCACGCTGGACGGCGACGACTGGTACGCCGGCGACGTCCGCTTCACCACCAGCAACGGCAGCGGCACCTACAACGCGCTGAACTTCCAGTTGGAGAAGCGCTACGCCGACAACTGGGGCTTCCGCGCCGTCTACGCCCTGGCGAAGAAGGAGACCAACTCGCTGTGGTTCACCTACACCAACTTCTGCCAGGTCGGCGCCATGCTGAACGTCGACTGCCTCTGGGGGCCGAGCCAGTACGACCGCCGGCACAACTTCACGCTCAGCGGCCGGACGGAGATCCCGGTGTTCGGCGGCATCACCTTCAGCAGCGTGCTGCGCTACATGAGCGGCCAGCCGTTCCACCTGCAGGACACCAACTTCGACCTGGACCAGAACGGCATCGGCCCCGACTTCCTGCCCGCCGGCAACTACAGCGGCTCGGGACAGGACGCCATCAACGTCGACTACGCGGGCGGGCCCTACGGCGCGTACGGCCCCGACTTCCTGCAGCTCGACATCCGGTTCGGCCACCGGACCCGCTGGGCCGACCGTCAGACGCTGGACGTCTTCTTCGACATCTTCAACATCACCAACCGGGCCAACTTCAACAACCCGAGCGGTGACATGCGCGGGAACTTCCTCGTGCTGACCGGGCTGCGGGCGGGCAGCGGCTTCCCGCGGCAGGCCCAGTTCGGCATCCGCTGGGGCTTCTAGGTCCGGGCCCTGACGCAATCGGCGGCGTGACCGCATCGAGGGCCGGGCGATCGGCGCCCGGCCCTCGTTTTCTTGGGGGGCGGCGTCCGGACCCAGCGGCACCGCCCGACTGCCACGTGCGCGTACTTGGCGGCCGATTGCCTGTCCGCAACCGTCCAATCGCCGGTTGGGCGACCGTTCCGAGAGCGGCGGAACCGGCGTCCCTGCGTCAGAATGCCGCGTCCTGGCGTTCCAGGCATTCGCTGACGACCGGGGCGCTCCCGAACACCTCGAAGGAGGCCCGCTGGCCGCCCGCGCGCACGTAGAGGTTGGCGGTGCTCCGCAGCAGCCGCAGGAGGACCTGGAGGCCCACTGCGCTCGTGAGGCGGATCATGCGGTCGTCGACGGGCGCCACCGCGATGTTTCGGCGCTCGCCGGGCACGCCGCGAATCGAGGCGCTCTCCGCGGCTTCCACGACTCCGGAAAACTCGAAGCCCGCGCTGACGCCCCCGCGCTGGCACACAAGGAGGATCGCGGCTCCCCGGCCGTCGCCGAGTCGAAACTCGGTCCCGCCGCCAGCGAGCTCCCGCGCATCCCCGGACCGCCTGCGCCGCCGCCGGCGCGACGAAGACCACGATCGTCAGTACCGCGGCCATTGCTCTCGGCATGGCGTATTCCCTCCGGCGGGGCGACCGCGGCGCCCTGGGCGCCCCGGGGACGGCGGCAAGGCCCCGGTGGCGCCGTTCCGCGGAGGGTCACCTTCCCATCGTTACGAGAGACGGGCCGGACGGCTCCTCCGCCGCCCGGCCCGATCGCGGACCAGTCATCCAACGTCGTCTCCGTCTACTGCGGCTAGTACCCCCAGCGGATGCCGAACTGCGCCTGCCGCGGGAAGCCGCTGCCCGCCCACAGCGAAGTGAGGTTCAGGAAGTTGCTCGACCGCATATCCCCCGTCGGGTTGTTGAAGTTCCCGCGGTTGGTGACGTTGAAGATGTCGAGGAAGATGTCCAACGTCTGGGTATCGCGCCAGCGGGTCCGGTGGCCGAGCCGGATGTCGAACTGCATGAAGTCAGGCCCGTACGCGCCACTGATCCCGCCGGCGTTTTCGACCGTGATCGGGTTGCGGCCGGCGCCCGCGACGCCGTTGTACGTGCCGGCGGCGATCGGGTCCGGACCCCACCCGTTCATGTTCGGGTCGAAGTTGGTGTCGTGGATCGTGAACGGCGCGCCGCTCATGTACCGCAGGGCGCCGCTCAGCGTGATGCCGCCCGCCACCGGGATCTCCGTCCGGCCGCTGAGCGTCACGTTGTGACGGCGGTCGTACCGGCTCGGCCCCCAGAGCTGGTCGATGTTCAGGTCGTTCCCGACCTGCGCCCAGTTGTTGTCGAGGTAGTAGGCCGAGTTGCCCTCGGACTTGCTCAGGGAGTAGACCGCGCGCATCTGCCAGTTGCTGCTGTAGCGCTTCTCCACCTGGAAGTTGAGCGCGTTGTACTTGCTCGTGCCGAGGCTCTGCACGAAGTTGACACGGCCTCCCTCGTAGCTGTCGCCCGGCAGCAGCACGTCGTTCAGCCGGGGCACGAGCATCAGCGCGTCCATGCGGGTGACCGGGTCCGCGCGGAGCGTGCCTGCACGGACCTGCGGGCGCGCCTCCAGCAGCATCTGCCGGTCGCGGCCATGCATGCTGACGAAGTCGACCGACGCCGACAGGACCGAGGTCAGCTCACGCTCGTACCCGAAGGTGATCTGGTGGCTGTAGGCCTGCTTCCGGTCCGGGTGGTCGAACCAGACCCGGCCGGTGTTCACCGCCAGGGACCCCGGCGGGAACAACTGGTCCAGGTAAGCGCGGTTGATGGTGGCGCAACCGCCGCCGGCCACTTCGGCCGGGCAGCCGCTGGTCGTGGTGTTGATCAGCCTCCCGAGGTCGCCGCCCGGCCGCATGCCCATCCCCGGACCCGGATCGACGCCGGTCGCCGGAAAGCGCACCACGTAGGAATCGGAGTACGCCGAGAGCCGCGACGTACGGGTGACCTGCAGGCCGAGGGTCTTGTCGTAGAAGATGCCGTAGCCGCCCCGGACGACGGAGCGCCCGTCGCCCTCCACGTCGTAGGCGAACGACGTCCGCGGCGAGACGTTGTTGTAGTCGATCGGGTAGGTGCCCTCCGGCCCGCCGTTGAACTGGCCCGCCCAGGGGTTGTTGGGGTTCTCGAGCGGGAAGACCTCCAGGTCGTAGCGGACGCCCAGATTGAAGGTCATGCGGTCGCTTATCTGCCACTTGTCCTGGGCGTACGCCTCCAGCGTGTTGTACCTGGTGGGGGTGTAGAGCTGCCCGCCGACGCGGACGCTGAGGACCTCCGGGTAGGTGGAGAAGTCGTCCCGGTGGAACGCCCGGTTGGTACCGAACTCGAACAGGCCGTTCATGTCGCTCTGCTGGCGCCACAGCATGTTGGTGCGGTGGAAGGTCCCTCCCATCTTGATGTCGTGATCGCCCGCCTTGTCGGGCACGAACCAGGAGAAGGTGTTCGAGTAGCTCCAGTGGTGGTCGCGGTTTCCTCTGGCACTGCCCAGCGCGTTGTCCTGGAAGTCCTGGTACCGGTACTGCGGCAGGCAGCTCGCCTGTGCCGTGCTGCCCCGCGCGGTGAGGGTGTCGAAGTCGCCCAGCGCCCGCCAGCACGGGTTGCCACGCCAGTACTGCTCCCGCGTCGCCGACACCCGCACCGTGTTCACCTGCGAGCTGCCAAGGACGCTGGTCCAACTCCCCACGTAGGTCTGGTCGTTGTCGGTCTCGTCTTCCAGCGTCGCCGGCGTCCCGGTCCGGTTGCCCAGCAGGCTGAACTGCGGCGCCAGCTCCCTCAGCCAGCGGAACGCCCAGGAGTTGCTGCTGTTGACCTGGTGGTCGGCACGGATGAGCGAGTTCCAGGCTTCCCAGCTCTCGGTCGTCGAGTAGTTCAGGTCGCTGCGCTCGTCCGGGAAGACGCGGATCCGACCCGGCGCGACGAGCTGCCGCTCCAGGCTGAAGAAGAAGTGCATCCGGTCCTGGAGGATCGGACCGCCGATGACGCCGCCGAACTCCCGCTTGTTGGACGGGGGCTTGTCGATTTCCTGCTGCGCCGCCAGGACGTCGGTCGTGGTCATCTCCGACGACGTGTAGTAGTTGAACAGCGCGCCGCTGAACTCGTTGCTCCCCCGCTTCGTGATCGAGTTGACCACCGCGCCGCTGGCCCGGCCGAACTCGGCGTCGAACTGGTTGGTGATGACCTGGAACTCCTCCACCGACTCGAGAGCGACGCGCGTCTGCCCGCCCGCCGAGGTGCCGGAGTTGTCGTCGTTGTTGGCCGAGCCGTCGACCTGCACGTTGTTGGTGCTGGGGTGCTGCCCGTTGGCGATGATCGAGTCGTTGCCGAGGCTGGACGAGGGCCTGAACTGGATCCCCGGCAGCAGGGCCACCGCCGAGAAGTAGCTGCGGTTGCCCAGCGGCAGCTCGGTCAGGTCCTCGGAGGTGATGGTGCCGCCCACCTCCGCCGACGTGAGGTCGACGAGCGGCGCCTCGCCCGAGACGGTGATGGTCTCCTCGAGCTGGCCGATCGTCATCACGATGTCGAGGTCGAGGGTCCGGCCGACGCCGATGGCGAAGTCGGTCCGCTCGAAGGTGCGGAACCCGGGCAGCTGGGCGGTGATGATGAAGGTGCCCGGCAGCATCTGGCTGGCGAAGAAGCTGCCGTCCCCGCCGGTGAGCGCTTCCCGGAAGGTCCCGCTGTCCTGATTGGTGATCAGGATGGCAACGCCGGGCAGGGCCCCGCCCTGCTCGTCCTGCACGCTGCCTCGAAGTTCGGCCGTGCCCTGCTGGGCAGCGGCAGTGGTCGCCGTCAAGGCGACGAGAATGACGACCGCCGTGAGTCCTGCGAGCTTACGCACGTTCCACCTCCTCGAAAGACGAATCTCCGACGGAGCGACGCGGTGGTTGCTCGAATCCGGACGGCGCCGACGTGCCGGTTGTCCAGGTAGCCGCCACCTCCCCTTTCTTTGGGACGCCCGATTCTCGATCGGGATGGCTCACGCTGGGCGGGGCGACGGCAGCGAGAATGGCCGTCGTCCCACGCGCCCGCGCCCCCCCGTGAAGCGGACTGGGGCGAACTCGCTCAGCGTTCTTGCGGGATTGCCGTTCGGATAAAGTGCAAGACACATGCCGTCAATCGACGTTCCGGCCGGCAGCCTGATTCGGTCGTGCTGCACGTCCTTGCCGTGGCCGTGTGACGCGTCCGACCGGACCGAGCCAGATGTGCCCAATGCACTGGATTCGGCGATCCGGATTCTTGGAGATGGCTGCAAGCCCGGTTCCCAGCCGGCGCGCGCCGGACCTGGTCCCGGCGTCACCAGAACAGCCCTCGACGGGAGGAGGCCGGGCGACCGGACACGAGCGTACCTCACCGGAAGCTCCTGAACCGACGCGTCGGATCGCGAATCGCCTCGTCCTGCCGCTCCAGGCACTGGGTGACGAGCGGGGCGCTCCCGAACACCTCGAAGGACGCCCGTGCGCCGCCCGCGCGCACGTAGAGGTTGGCGGTGCTCCGCAGCAGCCGCAGGAGCGACTCGAGCCCGCGGCCGCTCGTGAGCCGGACCATGCGGTCGTTGACGGGCGCGACCGAGATGTTCTGCCGCTCGCCGGGAACCCCGCGAATCGAGGCGCTCTCCGTCGCGTCCAGGGCGGCGGGAAACTCGAACCCCGCGCTGACGCCCCCGAGCTGGCAGACAAGGATGATCGCCGCCCCCTCGTCGTTGCCGAGCCGGAACTCGGCGCCGCCGCCGCCGAGGTCCGTGGCATCCCAGACCGCCTGCGCCGCCGCCGGCGCGGCGGCAGCCGCCAACGCAACCACCGCCGCTATCGCCTTCAGCATGGGTGTCTCCTTCGCGCGGCTCCGTGCCGTCGAGACGGGCTGACGGTCCGGCCGGTGGGGCGCGCCGGCCATCGTCCGGAGACCCGCGTCTCGCGGCCGGTGCGGTCGGGGCTCCGCACTGGTAGGATAGGTTCAGACGCCCACTATAATCGATATTCGCCGCGTGACGCTCGGGCGGGTCGGCGTCGGTTGCCCGCGTGGAAGCCACATCGAAGTCAAGGGGGGAACAGGCCATGTTCGCAACAAGCAGATTGCTCCGGTCGCTCGTCCCGATCGTCGCGATCGCGATCGCCGGCGCGGCGGCGGCTACGGCCGCGGCGCAGAACAACGCCCGCGTGTTCGGGGTCATCACCGACCCCGGCGGCCAGCCGGTGGAGGACGTCACCGTCACGCTGGTGTACGAGGGCGGCCTCGCCCGAAGCTACGAGGTCGCGACGAACGCCGAGGGCGAGTTCCTGCAGATGGGGCTCGTACGCGGCCCCTACACCCTCACCGCGATCAAGGAAGGCGTCGGCATCAACCGCGCCGCCATCGACCTCAGCGCGGGCCAGTCGCTCGAGCACGACCTGACGCTGCGGTCCCTCGAGGAGGTGTACCGGGAGAGCGTGTCGGAGGAGGAACGCGCAGCGCTGGACGCCCAGGCCGCGACCACCGATGCCTTCGAGCAGGGGCTGGCCGCCGTCCGCGGGGGCGATCTGGCGACCGCGGTCGGGTTCTTCCAGACGGCGCTCGAAACCACGCCGGAGTGCGCCGAGTGCCAGCGCAACCTGGGCATCGTGCAGGGCCGGCTGGGGGCCTACGACGACGCGGAGGCGGCCTTCCGGGCGGCGCTGGCCCTGGAGCCGGACAACGCCGAGTCCTACGTCGGCCTCGCCGAGATCTACAACGCGCAACGGCGGTTCGACGATGCGGCCGAGGCCAGCGCCGCGGCGGCGCGACTCTCCGGCGGCGGGGGCGGCGACGACGCCACCGCGGTGTTCGACCAGGGCCTCATCTTCTGGAACTCGGGACGCCTCGACGAGGCCCGGCAGCAGTTCGAGCGGACGCTCGAGCTCGACCCCAGCCACGGCGAGGCCCACTACTGGCTCGGCATGGCGAACCTGAACGCCGGTCAGATGGCCGAGGCGGCGGCCGAGTTCGAGATATACCTCGACCGCGAGCCGAACGGCCGCTTCGCGGCGACCGCGACCGGGATTCTCTCGTCGATCCGGTAGCCCGGAAATCGCCGCCGCAGGAGTCTCGCGTCGGCGAAGCTCCCCAACGCGACCGCAGGGTCGCGCTGCGGCCTCCGATTGCGGCCCGACCCAGCGGCCAGGAAGTCGGTGCCTCCCGCCGGGAGGCACCGACTCTACGACGCCAACTCCTGGCCCCGCCCGCAAACGGCTCCAGGAACGAGACGGGCGCTGCGCGGCCAGCGCGCAACGCCCGTCGAATCCGCCAACGTTCCCGATTGTCCGATCAGAACCCGTACCTGAGGCCGAACTGCGCCTGACGCGGGAAACCGCTCCCTCCCCGCAGGGTGGTCAGGTTGAGGAAATTGCCGCTGCGCTGGTCCCCCGTGGGGTTGTTGAAGTTGGCGTGGTTCGTCGCATTGAAGATGTCGAAGAACAGGTCGACCGTCTGCACCGCCGTCGGCCTGAAGCGATAACCGAACCGCACGTCGAGCTGCATGAAGTCGGGCCCGCGCGCACCGCCGTATCCGCCGGCGTTCTCGACGGAGATGGCGTGGGTCCCGTCTCCGCTGTACGAGCCGGCCGCGATGGGGTCGAAGAAGACGCCGTTCATGTTGGGGTCGAAGTTGGAGTCGTGGACTGTCAGGGGCAACGCGCTCATGTACCGCAGCGTCGCGCTGACCGTGACCCCGCCCGGGATCTCCGTGTTCCCGGCGAGGGCCAGGATGTGCCGGCGGTCGGACTCCGCGGGCTGCCAGAACTCGTCGAGGTTGAGGTCGGCGCCCACCTGGGTGGCGATGCTCTCGTACTGTTGCCAGGTATCGCCGCGCGAGTAGGCGAACGCGTAAGACAGGCGGGCGCCCCACCGATCGGCGTACCGCTTCTCGATCTGGATGTTCAGGGCGTCGTAGTCCATCGCCCCCACGCTGTCGGCGGCGACGACGTTGTTCACGAACTGCCCGTCACCCCCCAGCAGGCCGAAGACGTCGTAGAAGATCAGGGGGTCGCTGCGCGCTATGCCCTGCCGGGTCGGCATGTTGTAGTTGATGCGGGCGAGCATGTCGCGCCCCATCATGCGGACGTAGTCGGCCGACACCGAGAGCGTCGGGGCCAGCTCGCGCTCGTAGCCGAAGGTCATCTGGTGCTGATACGGCTGCTTGCGCGTGGCGGAGTCGAGGTAGACGGTGCCGGTGTTCTGCAGCAGCGAGCCGGCCGGGTACAGCATGTTGAGCGCGGCCCGATCCACGAAGGGACACGGTCCGGTGGGATTGGCGGGGCAGTCGAGCGCGCCGCTCCCGACGGGAGCGAAGTTCAGGAGGAACGGGTCGGTCGGCAGCATGCCGTTCGCCGGTCCCGGGTCGTCGCTGGTTAACGGGAAGCTCACCGTGAACGAGTCCGTGAACCGCGGGTTCTGCATGTAGTTGTCGAGGGTGCCGATCAGGGTCTTGTCGTAGAAGATGCCGTACCCCGCCCGCAGCACCGACCGCCCGTCGCCCTGCAGATCGTAGGCGATGGAGGTGCGCGGCGACCAGTTGTTCCTGTCGATCGGGTCCTGCCCGTTGGGCACCATCGGGTTGGCGGGCTGTCCTCCCGGCCCGTCGAGGAGGGAGGCCCGGAAGACCTCCAGGTCGTAGCGCATGCCGAGGCCGATGGTCAGCCGGTCGTTGACCTGCCACTTGTCCTGGAAGAACAGCTCGGTCGTGTACACCGGGAACCGGTACGGCCTCCCGAGGGGGTTGCCGACCCGGACGCTGAGCCGCTCGGGATAGGTGTAGGGGTCGGCCGGATTGAAGATGCGGTCGGTGTTGAACGAGAACGTGCCGTTCAGGTTGCCCTCGTTGAACTCCTGCAGCACCGAACGATGGAACGTGCCCCCGAACTTGAAGTCGTGGTCGCCGCCCATGTCCGGCACGAACCACGAGAACGTGTTCGCGTACTGCCAGTTGAAGTCGTCCCGGCCGCCGGACCCGGCCAGCTGGTTGTCCTGGAAGCTCCTGTGGCTCCACTGGGGCGGGCAGGTCACCTGGTTGCCGATGTTGTCGAACCCGCCGTTGGCGCGCCAGCAGGGGTTGCCCCGGTAGGCCGACTCGTAGGTCCGCGCGATGCGCACGGTGTTGACTTTGTTGTTCCCGAGGACGCTGGTGTAGGTGCCGACGTAGATCTGATCGTCGTCGGTCTCGTCCTGAATCGTGTTCAACGTCGCGGACCGGTTGCCGACGAGGTTGAACTGCGGGGCGACCTCGCGAATCGTCCGGAACGCCCACGAGTTGTTGGCGTTCATCTGGTGGTCGACCCGGAACAGCGTGTTCCACGCCTTCCAGTTCTCCGCCAGCGAGAACTCGAGATCGGGGCGGGTGGGGTAGACCCGCGAGCGGCTGGGGTTGACGAGCTGACGCTCGACGCTGACGAAGAAGTGCGCCTTGTCGCGCACGATCGGCCCCCCGATGACCCCGCCGAACTCCGTCTTGTTGGTCTTGGGCTTCGTCAGCGAGTCGCTACGGCCGACGAAGTAGTCCTCCGCCGTCATGCGCTCGCTCGTGTAGTAGTCGAAGAGGGCGCCGCTGAACTGGTTGGTCCCCTGCTTCGTGATCGAGTTCACGATGGCCCCCCGCACGCGGCCGAACTCGGCGTCGAACTGGTTGCTGAGGACCTGGAACTCCTGCACCGACTCGAGGGGCACGCGGACCTGCCCGCCGGCCCCCGAGCCGCTGATGTCGTCGTTGTTCGTGGCCCCGTCGACCCCCATCGTGTTGCCGTTGGGCGTCTGCCCGTTGGCGATCATGGTGTCGTTGCCGAGGCTCGACGACGGCTGGAACTGGATGCCCGGCAGCAGCGCGACCGCCGCGAACGCGCTGCGGTTGAGGGTGGGCAGCTCGACCAGCTCCTGGCTCGTGACGGTGCCGCCGACCTCGGCCGACGTCAGGTCGACGAGCGGCGCCTCCCCGGAGACGGTGATGGTCTCCTCGAGGGCGCCGATCTCCAGGACGATGTCGATGTCGAGGGTGTTGCCGACCCCGATGGCGAAGTCGGTGCGCTGGAAGCCGCGGAAGCCGGCCAGCTCGGCGCTGATGGTGAACACGCCGGGAATGAGCTGGGCGGCGAAGAAGCTGCCGTCACCGCTGGTGACCAGCTCGCGGAACGTGCCCGTGTCCTGGTTGGTGACGACCACGTTCACGCCGGGCAGGGCGCCGCCGGTGTCGTCGGTGACCCGGCCGCGCAGCTCCGACCGGCCCTGTTGGCCCAGGGCCGTCGTCCCCATCGTGATGAGGGCCGCCACCGTCCACAGACAAAGCAGTCTTCTCGCCATTTTGTCCTCCCGTGAGAAACAGACCGACGTAAAGAAAGAGCCTGAAGCCCGTCGACGTCCGTTCGCCAGAGAGCCGGCGCCGCCTGTGCGTGTCACCGCGGTATCATTAGATGCAAGTCTCGATCCGCTTGCCCATCACCTCCCTGTCGCTGTCGTTCCGAAACCATGCGCGCAGCTCCCGCTGCGATCTGAAGCGAAGCCACCGATCCGCCATGCCGGGCGCGCCTCCGCAATCCAATTCCGCGAACCGCGATCCGGTCCGCCGAAGGGCGCCCGCCAGCCTTGTTCTCTATCCGCCGCCGACCTGCAGCCGGTTGAAGACCTGCTCGGTCTCGAAGGCCTGACGCGCGATCTGCTCGAGGACCCGGCTCTCGACGCCGCTGCGCACCGTTCCGACGAGAAGCACCTCCCCCTCGTGAACGAGGATGCGGAACGGCGAGTCGGGCAGCAGCTGGTACTGCGCGAAGACGGGATGACGCCGCACGCGCTGGGCGATGATCTGCCGCAGGTCCCGATCGCGGCGGGACGACGACTGCCGGAAGATGTCGAGCACCACGTCCTGGACGCCGGGAATCCTCGCGACCCGTTCGAACAGCTCGGCCGGCTTGTCCCGGTCGGGCGTGACGCTCCCGTTCAGGGTGACGACCCCGTCGTCGACCCGGCCGCCGACGTAGTCCCAGATCGTGTTGTAGCGGTACTGCCGAATCGCGGAGCCGACGGCCTGCGCGATCGCATCGTCGTCTTCGCCCGCGGGAATAGTGAGCTCGCTCGCGACGGCGTCCACACCGTCGATCTCGAGGACCCGGTCGATCGCGCGGGTCTTGGCCCACAGCGTCGGCACCTCGCCGGAAAGGGTCACCTCGGTCCCGTCGATGCGGTAGTCGACGCCTCTCATGCCGCGCTCGCCACGCAACGCCGCACCGACCTCCGCGAGGACGGCCCCCGGCGTTTGCGCGGCCACCGGCCGCGGAATCGCCGCGGCCGGGCCGGAGAGCACCAGCAGGACGGCCAGCGCGGCTCGCCCGGTCACCGTCCCCCCCCGACGCCCGCCATCGCCCCCCGGCTGAACGTGTAGGACGTGCGCGACTGCACCGACAGCCCCTCCCGGGCGACGGTCACCGAGAGGGCGCGCCGCCGGTGGGCGGGGTCGGGATTGCTCGTGTAGTACCCCAGCACGTAGTAGTCGCTGGTCTCGGCGTCGATCTGGCGCAGCAGCCCGTCGAAGTTGTTGGTGTTGACGATGGAGATGCCGCCGGTCAGGTCGGCCAGCGTGCGCAGGCTGGAGCGGGTCGTCTGCATGTACTCGCGCCACGCGTCGAGAGGAACGTTGAAGTCGATGTCGGGGCTGGAGACGAGCCCGCGCGGGTCCATCGTGTAGAACGTCGTGTTGGTGCGGTTGGCGGTGTCGGCCAGCTCCGCCATCTCGCCGACCAGCTCCGTGTCCGCGAACACCGTTCCCTGGCGCTGGACCCGCTCGAACGGATCGATCAGCTCGGCCGGCATCCCGGGATTGCCCGCGGCCAGATCGACGGCCCGGTCGCGCAGGTACATGTCGGCCCGGCTGTCGCGGTGCAGCCGCTGCAGCGCGAACGGATTCACGTCGTAGCCGGTGCTGACGTAGATCAGGACCTTGCGCCGGTCCTGCACCGACTCCAGGTTCGCGAGGAGGGTGTTGACGGTCATGAAGGCGCGATGGGCGCGCCAGCGCAGCTCCTCCGGCCCCTCCCGCCCCTCCTGCATGTCCATGATGAGCTCGCGGGGCGTCAGGCCGGTGCCGATGATGCCGTCGACCGAGGCCTTCACGAGCTCGCGGTCATAGGTGAGATTGATGGCCGTGCCCGCCGAGTCGTTCGAGATCAGGCCGACGAGGTCGCCGTCGTGCACCAGGATGTCGGCCACCTCCTTGACGAAGTGACGGACCCGGGGCGTGCTCTCCGGCATGAGGTGCATCGCGTCGACGAAGAAGATGAAGATGCGGCCCGCGGTGTTGTTCACGTTGCGGCTGGTCGGCAGGATGATGCCCTCCTGGGCCACCGGCGCCGGCGAGAGCTGGTTGAAGACGCGGCCGCCGTGCACGAGCACGAGCGACGCCACCTCCTGGGGCACGCCGTCTTCGTGGACCTGGAAGTCGGCGGGGGTGAGATCGGGAATGAAGACGCCGTCGGCGTCGCGCACGATGACGTCGGTGCGAATCAGCGTGACGCCCGTCCGGAACGTGCCCGGCTGCTGCGGGGGAGGCGGCGCGGGGGCGCCGGCAGGGCGTTGGCGGAGCGCGGTCCCGCCCGGCGCGGTCTGGGCCGCCGCGGTGGACGTGAGCATGGCGGCTGCCGCGGCGCAGCAGCAGCCCAGGCCGACGCGAGTGAGCTTCGACCGGAGCGGACGAAGAGATCGCATGCGGATACCCAACCCTTCTTGACGAGTTACGCCCATGTTAACTCAACTCGTCCTCGGAGAACGTCAACCTGGCGTCTGGTCGTCCCCGAAGATGACGCCCGGGCGCGCGGTCGAGACACAGGCGCGTCCAACCGGTTCGACACTTCGGAACGCCGCGCGGACCGCCGGCCAACCGCCGCGGCGGCCGGCGGACCGCTCCAGGTCTAGCTCGAGTCGCCGGGCTTCTTCCGCCCTCTCACCTCGGCACGGCGCTCGGCGAAGAACGCCCGCATCAGCGCGTTGCACTCGGGCTCGAGCACGCCGCCGGCGACCTCGACCCGGTGGTTCAGCGCGGGGTGGTCGAGCGCGCGTATCGTCGAGCGCACCGCGCCGGCCTTCGGCTCGGCGGCGCCGAAGACGAGCCGGCCGATGCGGGCGTGCACCAGCGCGCCGGCGCACATGAGGCACGGCTCGACCGTCACGTAGAGCGCCGCTCCCGGCAACCGGTAGTTGCCGGCGGCGCGGGCGGCGGCGCGCAGGGCGACGACCTCGGCGTGGGCGGTGGGGTCCGTCGCGTGAATCGGCTGGTTGCTCCCGCGCCCGATGACGGCGCCGGCGAGCACGACGACGGCGCCCACCGGCACCTCGCCCCGGCCGCGCGCGAGCCGCGCCTCGGCGAGCGCCTCGCGCATCCACCGTTCGTCCGCGGCCGGCCCCGCCTCGGTCGCCGCTGGCTGGCGTCCCTCCGCGGCATCAACGGTTTCGCCCGTGTCCATACTCGAGCCCCGTCCGCAAGGCGTCACCCACGGCGGCGGGGCCGCTTTACGGCGACGCCGCCAACCGACCCCGTAGGTGAGCCGGCGCCTCCCGCGGGAGACGGCACCCCCGGCAGGGCGCAGATTCCCAGCCCCGAACGCTCGTACATGCGAACGGGGCGCCCGCCTGCGCGGGCCGCCCCGTCCTGTCCCACCCCGGTTAACGGCCTTATGCGGCCGCCGCCGGGTCGGGCTCTCGTCGATCCATGCGCCGAACGCGGTGCAGTTCGGCTCCGGCGCGACCTGGCCGCGACCGGGTCGGGCTCTCGTCGACCGATCCGAGGCCGGTGCTGTCCGGCTTCGGCGGCGGAGCCCGGCCGCTACTGGGTCGGGCTCTCGTCGATCCACACCCGGACCCGGCCCTCGGGGTGAATCACCTGGACCATCTCGCCCCGCAGCGCGCTGAGCTGCTGAATGGCGGCGCGGACGTCGAGACTCTCCCCGGCGCCGGACAGCAGCGCATCGACCACGCTCACCGGCACCCGGACCTGCACCTCGCCGACGAAGCCGCCGCGGCGGCGCCCGGCGGCGCCGTGGTCGGCGTCATCGTCGTGCTCGCCGTCGGCGTGCTCGGCTCCGTCCTCATCGGCGTCGCCCTCGTCCCCGACGTCATCGCCGTCGTCCGTCCCGGTGACGTCGACCAGGATGGTGTCGCCCTCCCGGGCGATGCGAACGCTCTGCCCTTCCTCCTGGATGTTGGCGATCTCGACGTCGCCGGCGTCGCGGAGCTGGCTCCACGCGGCCCGGATCGCCGTCACCGGAATCTCGCGCTGACCACCGAGCTGAAGCTGCCCGTCGCGGTCGACGATGGCCTCCGGCGCCATCGCCAGGGCCGCCTCGATGGCGGCGAGCGGCAGGTTGAGGCTCATGGTGGTCCGCCCCGACATGTCGACGTGGACCCAGGGTTGGGGGTCCTGCTGCGACTGCGCGGCGTGGAGGCCGATGGCCGCACCCGACGCCACGATCACCGTCATCGCCCCGAGCGCCGCGCGCCGAACCGTGGTTGCCTCGATCACTGTTCCCCTCCCGGATTGCCGGGCCATGCCGCACGACCGGGGGTCATGGACCGCATGCGCCCGCGTGTTCTCCCGAGGTTCGCGGTCAGGCCATGCCGCCAGCCGCCCCCGGTCCTGCCCGGTGTATACGGCGGGGCCGCGGCAAAGGTTTCATCCGGCGTGCGCCGCCGCGGCGACGCGCGCCCGGCGGCTGCGGACACGGCGGTCACGGAGGAGGTCCATCCTCCGCGCGCCGGTCATAGTGTCAGGTTCAGCATGACCCGGGCGGTGCGGGGCGGACACGGCGGTCACGGAGGAGGTCCATCCTCCCCGCGCCGTCATAGTGTCAGGTTCAGCATGACCCGGGCGGTGCGGGGCAGGGACGGGTGGAAGTGGATGTCCTCGATCCCCCCGAGCGGCTCGCCCGGCAGCCGCGACAGGTAGAAGTAGTCGATGTCGGACACGTCGCTGTTCAGCAGGTTGAAGCCCTCGACGGTGATGTTCATGCGCTCGTTCACGCGGAAGCCGACCTCGCCGTTCCAGATGGTGGTCGAGGCCGAGCGGATCGAGGCGTCCTCGAGCAGCGGGCGGGGGCCGAAGTGGCGGAGCCGGACGCTGCCGAACACGCGGCGGCCGGGCTCGACGGTGAGGGCGGCGCCGACGACCCGGTCGAGGGCGCCGGGGATGAAGCTGCCGGCGGGATCGAAGTCCGAGAACCGCGCCCGCGAGAACGACAGGTCGAGCTCGCCGGTCATCCAGGGCGCCAACCGGGCGTAGTTGGTCCACTCGACGCCCCAGCGGTGGCTGGGCCGGCTGGCCTCGGTGATGCCCGCGTCCCCGACGAAGAGGAGCTCGGAGTCGAACGAGAGGTACCAGAGGGCGACCGTCGACTGGAGGCCCGGCAGGGCCACGGTGCGGAAGCCGACCTCGCCGCCGCGGGCAGGCACCAGGGGGTCCTCGCGGTCGACGGGGTCGCCGCTGACGGGGTCGACGCGCACGGTCGCGGCCCGGGGGTCGTTGCTGTGGAACCCCCGGCCGTAGTTGAGGTAGATCTCGCTCCCGGCCCACGGTCCGAGCACCGCGGTGACCTTGGGGCTCACGAGGGCGGTGTTGCCGCTTCCCGAGTTCAGGGGGTTCTGCGCGATGACCTCGTAACGGTAGAGGTCGCCGCGCATCCCCAGGGTGGTCCGGAACACGCGGCTCCACTCGATCTCGCTCTGGGCGAACAAGCCGACCGTGGTCTGCCCGACCGCATCGTCGCGGATGGTGTTGGTGCGGCGCCTCGCGATGGTGTTGTAGAGGCCGACGGTGCTGACCGCGTCGTTGCGCACCGACGCCCCCACCGACGACTCGGCGGGCCGGTTCAGGACCCGGCCCAGACGCCGGTGCACCACCCTGGCCCCCGAGCTCCAGCGTTGCCCTTCCTGCTCGACCTGGTCGCCGTCCACCGGGTTCTCCAGGAAGTAGGTGAAGTTCTGGTACAGGTTCAACCCGCCGCGCAGCGCGTAGGCGGTCACCCGCGTCGACTGGTTCGCGCGGGACCGCAGCCCGTCGAACGTCAGCGAGTAGCGGAAGGCGCTGCCCGCGTCCGTGGGATCGATGTTGCCGAATCGCGAGATCAGCCCCTGGTCGACCGCGCGCCGCGGAATCTGGTCGGTCGAGTTCCAGTGGCCGTCGTAGCCCATGGCGGTCAGCGAGAAGGCGTTCTGGCGGTCGCCCCGGCTGTAGCGAATCACCCCGTTCGCCTTCCGCATGTTGTCCTTGAGCTCCCACGGCCCGTCGTTCCTGCCGAGCTCGAGGGCCATCAGCAGGTCGCCGCCGGCCACCTGCGGCGACACCGCGCCGAGGGCCCGGCCCCAGCCCTGCCCGCCGGTGCTCAGGCTGAACAGCGGCCGGTCGAGCCGGTTGACGTAGCTGATGTTCGCGGAGCCGGCGGCCGAGAAGTCGCCGTGCTCGGCGAAGTACGGGCCCTTGGTGTACTGCACGCCGCTCACGAGCTCGGGAATGAGCTGGTTGACGTCGGTGTAGCCGTGCGCGTGGGCGCCGGACGACTCGTTGAGGGGCACGCCCGCGAGGGTGGTGGCGAAGTCGGAGCCGTGGTCGAGGTTGAAGCCGCGCAGGTAGTACTGGTTGGCCTTGCCCTCGCCGCTGTGCTGGCTGACGATGAAGCCGGGCACCGACTCGAGGACCTCGCCCGGCCGCATGATGGGGCGCGCCTCGAGCTGCGCGGCGGTGACGGCCCCCACGCTGGCCGAGCTCGCCACCCCCACCAGGTTCTCGCGCGGGTTGTCGAGGTCGGCGATGTTCCTGAAGGTGCGGCTCCCGGTGACGACGACGTCGGCGGTGATGCCGAGGGCGAGCTGCACGTCGACGCTGACCGGCTCACCCGCCGTCGCCGTGAAGTCGACGCGGCCGGTCGAGAAGTTCACCAGCCGCACCACCAGCGTCGCGGGGCCCGACGGGACGTCCTGGACGCTGTACCGGCCGGCCTCGTCGGTCACCGCGAACCGGTCCCCGGCCGCGGTCTCGACCGCCACCGCCGCGCCGGGCAGCACCCCGCCGGTGTCGTCGGTCACCACGCCGGTGACGACGCCCTGCGCCTGCGCGAGCCCGGGCGTCGCCGCCGACAGCAACGCGACGACGAACGCCGGCGCCATCGCGCACGCACGCCGGCGGCGACCCCTCGCACTCCACCACCCGCTCAGGTTCAGAAACACGGCGTCTCCCGCACCGACGCCGCTCGCATGCCCCATGCAGGCGAGGGGTCGACGCGCCAGACTCCGTAATCTGCCAGAAACAGAGGGAAACGCCCCTGAAGAGTGGCTGAAGCGTTCCTGAAGAATTACTGAACGAGCGATTCGATCAGCGGTGGCGAGCTCCGTTTCGAACACCCGCGCGCGGTGCAGACTCCCGGCCGCCCGCGGCGAAGGGTTCCTCGCCGGGATCGCCGCGGGGGGCAACCTCAGCACGGCCCGCGCAGGCCCGAACGTGGCCGCCGTCTGTCGGCCGGCGCGGCGTTCCGGCGCAGCCGCTACAGGGACGCCGTGAAGCGCTCGGCCAGCGACTCGGCCGTCGCGCGGTTCCAGGTCTCGTTGACGCCGACGAGGACGCGGCCGTCCGGGCCGGGGCGCCCGAGATCGACGCCGCGGTCGCGCAGCCGCGCGCGGAAGCCGGCGGGGTCGGCGGCGGACACCCGCAGGCGGAAGAGGTTCGTGGGGGCCGACATGCGCTCCACCTCGAACGCCTCGTGCCGGGTGACCCGCTCGATGAACGCCTCCGACACCTCGACGGCCCGTCGGAAGCGGCCCACGAAGCCCGGCACGTGGTGCAGGGCCACCGCCGCGAACGGCCACGCCCCGGGCAGCCCCGCCCCGAACATCCGGCGCGTGTGGTACATGTCGTCGAGCAGCGCCCGCGGGCCGGCCAGAATCGCGCCGGACGCAGAGTTGAAGTACTTGTAGAGCGAGACGTACACGGTGTCGAAGGGGCGCGCGTACTCGGCCACGTCGACGCCCGTGCACGCGCTCTGCAGGAAGAGCCGGGCGCCGTCCATGTGCAGCCGGATGCCGCGCTCGTGCGCGAACGCGGCGATGCGGTCGAGCTCGGCCTGGTCGAACCGCTCGCCGAAGCGCCGGCGCACCGGGGTCTCGACGGAGATGACCGACACCGGCCTCGACACCCGGCCGCCCGCCGTGCGGTCGACGACCTCCTCGACCTCCTCGAGGGTGAACGTGGCGCGGCCCGGGGCCAGCGGCATCAGGGTGATGCCGCTCAGCGTCTGCACGCAGTCGCCCGAGTCGTTGTAGAGGTGGCTCTCGGCCTGCAGGATGGCCCGGCCCCGGCCGCCGGCCAGCGCACGGACCGCGAGGTGGTTGGCGAGGGTGCCCGTGGGCATGAACACCGCGCGCTCCTTGCCGAGCAGCGCCGCGAACCGCTCTTCGAGCTCGCCGACGACGCCGCCGTTCGAGTAGCTGTCGCGGGCGATGCGCCCTTCCTCGGCGAGGCGGCTCAGCAGCAGGCCGTGGTCGGCGGGGGTCAATCCCAGGCCGTCGCCGCTCATCCGGACCCGGCCGGCGCCCGACTCGGCCGCGCTTCCCGACCCCACGCCGACGCCCTGGCCCGCGGCCAGGCCGGGGCCGAGGGCACCGGCGCCGAGGCCGAGCGCGCCCGTCCGCAGAAACCGCCGGCGGCCGATGGATGTCCGGTTGCGAGTCATGGCGCCGCTCCTTCGTGATGGTGTTGGCCCGGTTCCCTCGGTCGCGGCTTCACCGCCGGCGTTGCGGCGCCGCCGCCCCTCTCTCAGCCTGCGCCGTTTCCCGCACGGCTGGCAACCGGCGCGAATCGACGCTCCCGCCGATCGCCTGCCGTGCGATGCGGAAGTCCGGTCGGCCCTCGACGGCCCCTGGTCCGAGGAACGCGGCCTCTGACCTGAATCGCAACCTGCGGCTCGGCCTCCGCCAGTCGGCGCCGCCGGCCCAACCACCTCGCCGACAATCGCACCGCTCCGCGACGCGGACCGCTAGCCGCCACCGTGGTTCGTGAAACGATCCTGTGCGGAATTACTTCAGTCTTTGCAGTAGATTGCCGCGATTCCTGGCTTTCGTTGACTTCACTGCCAAGACACTAGTCCGGCGGCAGCCGGTACGCCAGCAGCCGCCCGGGCTGGCCGCTGCCGCTGGTGGCGACGACGATGTACTGCACGCCGTCGAGCACGTAGGTCATCGGCGAGCCGGACTGGGGGGCCGGCATGTAGACCTCGCCGACCTCCTCGCCGGTCATCTTGTCGTAGGCCCGCAGCATCGCCCCGGGCTCGCCCGACGGGGTCGTGAACATTCCCCCCTCGCCGGCGATGACCAGGGTCTTCGTGTTCAGCGTCCCGATGCGCCCGACGCGCCCGGTGCGGGGGATGTCGACCCCCTCCAGCCGCGGGTGGTTGCGGATGTTGTCGGGCGTCTCGCCGTGCGGCACCTGCCAGAGAATCTCGCCCTGGTTGAGGTCGATGGCGGTGATGCGGCCCCACGGCGGCTTGATGATGGGAATCCCCTCGATGGTCAGCGACGCCTCGGCGGCCGGGATCTCCGGCGCCCGCCCCCGGATGAAGTTCATGTCCGATTGCTCGGGGTCGTTGACGAGGCCCAGCGACACCACCTGGGTGTAGCTGTAGAGGTACATGATGCCGGTCTCGGGGTCGTACGAGGCCCCCGGCCAGTTCGTGCCCCCCGCCTGCGACGGCAGCATCAGGGTGCCCCACGGCCCCTCGGGCACCGAGACCGTGGGCGGCGTGAAGATCGGGCCCATGCGGTAGTTCGACGCGATGCGCTCGGCCTCGGCCCGCAGCTCGGGCGTGAAGTCGACGAGGTCGTCGATGCCCACCCCCTGCCGGTCGTAGGCCGGAGGCTTCGTGGGGAACGGCTGGGTCAGCGCCAGCAGCTCGCCGGGCACGTTCGACGCCTCGACGGAGCGCTCCTCGATGGGCCACACCGGCTCGCCGGTGACCCGGTCGAAGACGTAGAGCCACGTCTGCTTGCTGGGCTGGGCGACGGCCTTGATCTCCCGCCCGTCCACGGTGATGTCGACCAGGATCGGGGCGCACGGCAGGTCCCAGTCCCAGACGTCGTGGTGGATGAACTGGAAGTGCCACAGTCGCTCGCCGGTCTCGAGGTCGACGGCCACGAGGCTGTCCGAGAACAGGTTGTCGCCGTGCCGGTGCCCGCCGTAGTAGTCGTTGGTGGGCATCTCGGTGGCGAAGTAGGCGATGCCGAGCTCGGCGTCGACGGTCATCTGCCCCCAGACGCCGGTGTTGCCCGTGTAGCGCCACGAGTCGCCGAGCCAGGTGTCGTTGCCGAACTCGTCGGCGCCGGGCACGGTGTGGAAGATCCACTTGCGCTCGCCGGTGCGGGCGTCGAAGCCGCGGATGTGGCCCTTGACGTTCTGCATCGACCGCGGCCGGCCGCCCGGCAGGTGGGCGGCCCCGACCACGATGGTGTCGCCGGCGACGATGGGGGCGGCGTGCAGCCCCACCTCGCCGGTCACCGGGTCGATGTCCTGGTCCAGGGTCAGCTTCAGGTCGACGATGCCTTCCGTCCCGAAGCCCGGCAGCCGCCGGCCCGTCGCGGCGTCGAGGCCGATGAGCTGGTAGCCCGGCGTGACGTAGAAGATCTCGCCCGTCCCGCCGTCGTCGCGGTACGCCAGGCCGCGCCCCGACAGCCGCCGCGGCGCCGCCGCGCCCCGCTCGCCCTCGTCGAGGCGGTGCGTCCACAGCAGCTCGCCCGTGGCGGCATCGGCCGCGACGACCGCCCGCCGGGTGCCCGCCGTCGTGTACAGCACCCCGCCGACCATGAGGGGCGTCGACTGCAGGTTGTACTCGGGCTCGGGGCCGAGGTTGTCGGTGCTCAGGGTCCAGGCGAGCTCGAGATCGGCGAAGTTGTCGGCCGTGATCAGGTCGGCCGGCGAGTAGCGGGTGCTCGCGAGGTCGCCGCCGTAGGTCGGCCACTCGAGGTCGGCGGCCGGCTGCGCCGGGGCGGCGGCCGCGAGCACGAGCAGGGCGAGGGTCCAACGCATCAGTCTGAATGACACCGGTTCTCCTCCACTGGTCGAGGCCTCGCCCACCGGTCGAAGCCTCCCCGCGGGCATACTATCGCCGTGAGGCGCCGCGTTCAACGACACGGCGTCGTCCCATGCGGTCCGTCGGCCCCGTCCCACGACGCTCGCCCGCCCTTGCCGCCCGGCCGTTCCTCACTTCCGCCCCGGACATCGCAGGGCAGCGTTGCGCTCATGTCGACGGAGCGTCGCGCCATGGGGTCCGTCGGCCCCGCGCCGTGAGGCTGCCCGCCCTTGCCGCCAGGGCCGTGCCTGCGACCGACCCGGACCCGACGGAGCGCCCCTCGATGCCGTCTGTCGGTCCCGCCCCGGGAGGCTGCCCGCCTTGCTCCACCGCGCCGTTCCTCCGTCGGACCCGGACGCGCCCGGCCCCCGGACTTCCGACCGCGGCCTCGCACCGCCCGGCCTCGCCCGGTCTTCCGGGAATCCTGTCCCGCGTAGGATACGATGGAAGTTCGTGGCGGCGGACGACGGCCGAACGCGCCGGTCGGCACGCCGAGGGGAAGCACGCGATGACGCAGACGAGAGTGCTCGGCAGGGTGGCGGCGGCCGCGCCCGGAATCGGGACGGAACGGTGAAGGGAGGAAGTGGCGCGCCCTGCAGGATTCGAACCTGCGGCCTCCTGGTTCGTAGCCAGACGCTCTATCCAGCTGAGCTAAGGGCGCGTCCTTTAGAATCAACGACTTACGGGTATTTCATCTGTACTGCCAGCCGGTACTGCCAGCCGAATCCCGTCCCGGACCGGGGCTGACGCCAGGTCCGAACCCTGCAAACGCAGGATGGCTTCGGCCTGCTTCTTCAACTGCGGTGGCGCGTAGATCATCGTCGTCTCCGGATCCGTATGCCCGTACAGATCCTGGATGTCCGCCACATCCGAGCCCGTCCGACGAAGCCCCGTCGCGAAGGCGTGCCGGATCTGGTACACGGTGAACGCCGGGCGACCGGCCTTCCGAGCCGCGCGTTCCAGCGCTCGGTTCGCACTGGGGCAGGACCACTCCCCGTAAGCGCCGGTCGCCATGAACTCCCGGGCCGCATCCAGCCCTTCGCCGACCAGCGGAACCGCCGCCAACCGCCCGCCCTTTCCCCGCGGCACGGCGACGAACGGTATCGGCTCGTCGAGGCGGAAGTCCTCGGGCCGCAAGCGCCCCATCTGCGATGGCCGCATCCCCGTCCAGTGCATCAACCTTAAGCGTACTACGGTTTTGGACCCCGGCGTCAACTGCGACAGCACGTCCGCGATGTGAGCGCGCTCGAGCCACCGCGGCCGGGGAGCCGGACGCGTGAACCGGACGAGGTCGACCAGCTCGGCCGCGGCCCGCCGGCCGTAGAGGACCTTCACCAGATTCGTCAGCGCATCCCGTCGATGGTTGCACGCCGAGACGGACAGCGTCTCCCGCCATCTGCGCATCTGATCGTTCAGCGCCGCCATGTGCTGCGGCAGCGCGACGGTGTTGAGGTGGCCGAAGCGAGCGGCCCACTCCCCGATGTAGTGCCGGCGGTCCGCGATGCTCACGAGTTCGTTGCCGATCTGCCGGAGGTACCGAGACGCATCGTCGGCCAGCGTGTGCCGCTCGCCCACAGGGAGCGTCCGCATGCCGGCGCGAAGCTCGTCCCGGCGCGCCCGGATGGTCTTGAGGTGCGTGCCGGGCGGGAAACGGATCTCTCTTTGCACGCCGTTCACCTTGACCGTGGCGGCCAAGCCCCAACGATCCCTGTAGATCCCCCGGGCAACGCGGACGCGGCGGCGGGACTGCGAGTCGGGCCTGGCCTTCGTCGTTGGCTGTGGTGAAGCCGCATCTGATCCCGCCGCTTGGATTCGCCGCCCAGCGGTTGACGACCTGCCTCGACCACCCTTCTCCGATGCGCCATCCGCGCCTGTCGCTGCGGCGCCGCTACTGTCGTGCATCGATCTCATCGGGTCACTTCCCTCACACGAATGTCCTGGCGGCCCACTTGACCTCCCCGACGATCCCGGCGTCAGGCGGCCACGCGCGGTTCGGCCAAGTCAGCTTGTCCGGGTTGTCGCTGACGAGTTGCCAGACGCCCGCCGCGTCCCTGCCCGCGCGTTTGACGACAAGGCCTTCCTCGCTGTTCAGGACGTAGATGCGGCCGAGGCGCCGGCGACGGCTGGCGTGGTTGACGAGGATCGAGCAGCCGTCTGCCAACGTCGGCTCCATGGACTCTCCGACGACCCCGAAGACACGGCAATCGCGGGCCACGAGTCCGTGGCGGGCGAGCCACGCCCTGCGGAACTTGAGGCGGCCGGTCACGCGCTCGCCGCACGCGACGGGACCACCGCCCGTAGACGCGGCAAGCACGTAGACACCGACGTAGTCGCCATCGGTGCGAGTCGCGCCGAGCCCGTCAACGTCATCGGGAAGTTGCCCGCCCGTGGCGGCGGCGAGGGCGCGCGCGAGCTGGCCGGCAGGGGTCGCGTCCTCGGTGAGTCCCCCGAGGTAGTCCGCCGACACATCGAGCATCCTCGCGGCAGCGGCCAGCTTGTCGAACGACAGCCGGGACTTGCCGTGCTCGACCATCGAGATCGCCTCCCGGCTGACGGCGATCCTGGCGGCGAGCTGCCGCTGGCTGAAGCCGCGAAGGGCACGGGCCGAGCGCAGGCGCTGTCCGACGATGCTCACGTACCAATGATAATCAATGATTACTGTTGACGTAACCCTTGCTGCCTCTAGGATTCTGGAGGCACCGATGGTCACTCCCACGCAGGCGATCACCGCCCGCATCGTGAGGCTCGGGCTGTCGCAACGCAGGCTCGCCGCGATGCTCGGCGTCAGTCAGCCCACCTTGAACGCCTGGCTCAACGGCTACACCCGGCCACCGGCCACATTCGTAGAGCAGGCCACCGAGGTTCTCGACGTGGTGGAGGAGGCGGAACGCGCTGCCGACGCAGCCCGGCAGGAGGTTCTGGCGCGCGTACGCCAACAACAGCCGTGCTCGATCGGAACGCAGGCCGCCAGACACGTCGAGGCCCGCGGCGAAAGCGATCCGTCCGACTCGGACGTCGCCCCGGACGAGCTGCCCGACGTGTTGTTCCTCGGCGATCTGGCGACGCTGCTGCGCTGCCACCCCAAGACGATCAGGCGCCGGATCGAGGCGCGTGTGTTTCCGGTGGCGCCGATTCCGGGGATCGACCGCCGCCCGCGCTGGAGCAAGACGGCCGTGTTGCAGTGGCTCGCGACCGGCGGCAGCCTCCACAAGCCGGGGAGGAGGGCGAGGAGCCGATGAGCCCGCCGCTCGAGGGGCCAGGACGGCGACTACCCGTTCCTGGCGACATCCCGGCCAGCCGCCCAGTCACGCGCCTGTTGGCGCCACCGACGAGACCGTGGGCCGATGCCTGCTGATCGACTCCTGCACGCCCGGCTCGGTCACTCGGCAAAGGTGTCGAGCCTGTCCGACTTGGAGTACCGGGTGTGGACGACCTACCTGCTCGGCGCGGACGACTTCGGCGTGATGCGGGCGGCGGCCGTCGCGTTCCAAGCGGCGCATGACGCCCTGAGCCGCCGCCCGGCCAAGACGATCGACAAGTGCATCGAGTGCCTCGTGAAGACGGGCCTCGTGAAGGCGTTCGTCCACCAGGGCGCACGCTACGTCTATCAGACCGACTGGCAGGACTTCCAGCGGGTGCGGTATCCGCTACGCACGCTCCATCCGCTGCCGGCGGCCGCCGAGGTCAGCCGGCGGACGCAGCATCTGTGGTCGGTACATCCGGGCGGCGTGAAAGTGCCGCCGCTTCCGAAGGCGACCGGTGCGGCCCTGCCGTTCGTCCGGAAACCACCCCTCGGGACCCCGCACGACCGTGACGACGTCACCCGTCCGGGAGCATTGCCGGAGGATTCCCGGAATTCTCCTGGAATGTTCCCGGAAAGTTCCCGCACGACTTCGGGAATTTTCCCGTCTCACGCGCGCGGCTGCGAAACGGCTAACGGCTCACGGCTAACGGCTGAACTGGAAGTGGGGGGTGCGGGGGGAGAAAGTCAGGACGCCGTGGCGGCGCGCGCGGCGGCGTTCATCGAGCGGTACCGGGCGGATCTGTATCCGCGCCATCGGGGTGTCGCATATGCGCCGACGCGGGCGGTCGAGGCGTCGGACGCGGAGTCGGCGCGCCGACTCTGCGCCGCCTACGGCCCAGAGGAGCTGGAGGGGCTGGCGGCGCGGTTCCTAACGACCGAGGGAGACCGGTTCCTGGAGGGCCGAACACGGACGGTGTCGATGCTGCTGTCCATGGCCCCCGCCCTCGCCGAGCAGCTCCGGGCCGGCGCTGGCGGGACCGAGGCCCGGTCGGCGGATCCGCGCGCGGCGTACGACGCAGCCATCGAGCGGGCGAAACCATGACGGCAGGATGCGAACGCTGCCGGCACACGCCGGGCTGGGAGGAGACGCAGGTCGAGGGCGTGCCGCGGTTGCGGCGGTGCGCGTGCTGGGATCGTGCCCACGCCTTCGCGCCGTCGGTGCCGCGGGAGTTCCGTGACGCGCACTGGGCCACGTGGCAGGAGACCGCCGACAACCGCCACGCAATGCGCGCGGGCCGCGAACTGCTGGCCGCCGGGGACGACGGACCGGACCTGTACCTGTGCGGTCCGGTGGGCAGCGGCAAGACGCGCCTGGCATGCACTGTGCTCAACGAGGCGTGGCGGTCGGACAAGCGGTCGGCGGCGTTCGTGCGGGTGCCGATGCTGCTCTACCGGCTCCAGCCCCGCGACAGCGTGGATCCGTTCGAGATGTTGGACCGGCTGATTGAGACCGCGCTTGTGGTGCTCGACGACCTCGGCGCGGAACGCGAGGCGGCAACCGACTACACGCGGCGGACGCTCTTGATGCTCTACGAGGCGCGGCACGACGCAGGCCGCCGGACCGTCTGGACGTCGAACCGAACGCCGCGTGCGATCGGCGAGTTCATGGGCGACGACAGGCTGGCAAGCCGGATCGCGGGCCGGTGCCGCATCGTTGCCCTGGAGGGCAGGGACTGGCGGCTGCGGCAACCCGAGCCGCACAGGGCCGCAGGAAACGCTGGCGGTGCCGGGCTCGAGACGGCCAAGGCGGAATGATGCGAGTGCCCTCGAAGTCCGTACCACGCCGCGCTGGCGAGCATCGTGCCGGTCGGACCGCCAGCGGGTGCAGACCGACGCGGCGCGTCTCGCGACCAGCTCCGACGAGGCGACCATCCCTCGGCCATGACCCGCAGACGCGGCGACGCTCGTTCGGCCAACGCCTCGACCGCCCCGTGCACGAGGTCGGGTCGTTCCCGTCCGTCGCGTTGCGGGACCGTGGTGCCCGGTTCGACGCACACCCGTTCCCGCCCCGCAAGGGATTGTCGCACCGGAGCAGAACCGCCGGATCGAGCGTTGCCAGCTCCCGGCCCGAAGCACGGGGCGTTCACGATGCTCGCGACCACGCCGCGCGGCGCGGCGCTGCCCTCCACGCTGTGGTGCGGATCCGGCCGCCCGCACCACCGGACGCCAAGCCGCGCGGTCAAGCGCCGGGGCCCCTCGCCGCGTGCCGGTCTGCGGCACCGTGTGCCGCCGAGCCCCGTCGAGCCGGAAGGCGGCCGCGTGACGTGGCCCACATCCGGATCGACCCGGAGCTGAAGGGCCTCGTGGCGCCCCCGGTCGGAACAAGCCGTCGGGCGGCGAACCGCCGGGCGGCGGACCAGGCACCGACTGGCGGACGAGGCGCTGCGGCTGCCGCTCGAGGGCGGAAGGGGCTGGTGCCAGACGCGCAGCTCGAGATACGTCAACGCCGCCGGCTGCGCGGCGCGCTCGAACGTCGAGGTGGCGTCGCAGCGCTACCGCGCCCAGGCGACCCGAGCGAAGGGCAAGAGCCCAGTTCCCGCTGGACGCCGCCGCGGCGCAACCCGCGCCCGCGCTGCGGCGGCCGCTCGTCCGCGAGAGCCGCGGCCGCCGGGCCGGCCCACGGCTCGGCCAGCAGCACAAGGCGGCCGAGCTGTGAGGCTCTGGCGGTCGCCGTGAGACTGACGGTCTCAGCCCGGGGCGCTTCCCGCCGCCATGCAGCAAACCGAGTCAAAGCCGCCGAGGGCCGCCGTCCACGTCGGTTGGACGCATGCCGCCCGCCCTCGCGACGGGCAACGCCACCGTCGCGGCCGGCAACCATCGATGTGGTGGCCCGTTTCACCTGACGGCGAGCGTCTCCAGCCAGTGAGGGAATCCATGTCCTACGACGACGGACCATACGACCCCGACCCGGCCGCCGTGCGGCGGCGCCGCTACAGCATCCGGCGATCGGTCGCGATGTCCGAGTACATGTTCGGGCAGATTCGGGAGATCGCGGCGCTCAACGACATGAAGCCCGGCATCATCATGCGCAAGGCACTCAACAGAGGGCTGCCCCTCGTGCGTGACGCCGAGCTCGCCGAGCGCAACCGCCAGCGCCACCCCTCATGACCACGACCACGACGCCCGCGAGCGCCATCGCGAACCGCTACGCGATCGATCGCGAGCCGGGCCGGCCCGTCGAGACGACACCCTGGGAGCACACCGACGCCGAAGCCCGCGCCCGCGTGGTTCGCGCAGTGCGTCCACCCCTTCGCCCGGACCCATCCTCGCCTACTCGCAACCACCCGAAGAGCCACCAAATGCTACAGACTCATCCGAGTACTGCTCCGGACCCGGCTGCCGGTGGCGCGCCGTCCGACGGCACCGCGGACGAAGATCGTCGACGACGTGTCGTCCTGCCGAGACTGTGCCCTGCCGCCCAAGACGACAGCCGTCCGCCCCCGCCTGCCAACCCGGTGGCGGTCACGACCCAGAAAGGCGGCGCAGCCCTCCGGCCCAATCCGTACCGTGACTGCCCAGGATGTTGCGGTACGCCCTCCGAACATCACGGTTGGATTGGCCCGCTCGCCCGACTCCGGTCCCCGAAAGCCCGTCGTGTCCCCAACGCGCGCGCACCCCTCCAACCTGCTCACCGCGAATCCCTGGTGTCGCACCCCTCCAACTTGCACCACCACCCCGGGACCTATTCGCCGGCCGTCATCGACGACAAGTATGTAGGCAGAAACCACTCACGACAGACCTCTTCGTACACGTTGTTCAAATTTCTCAACTGTCCCCAAGTCGACCCAACCCTTTGACTTACCAACTCCGCCATTGCCACCTCCCTCGGCTCCGCCGCGCAGGCGCTTCCAGCAAACAAACGCGGGAACTCCCTAACCACTTCCCCAGTTGACAGCCGGCCCGACTTTTCGACGCTTGTCAATATCCGTTGGACCTTCAGCAGCTCACCATGCAGATGCCGTATCACCGGCCACTCATCCGTCCTCGTCCAAAAATCGTACCGTTCAACTACCCGACAAAAGTGCAGTACCGTACGTACTGCCCCGGACCTGCAATTCTCTCCAGACAACAATCCAACGACCAGTTCCTCAACCAAATACTGGACCTCGTTTTCTTGGTACGCAAATTTACAGAACGCCGAATACAGTTTCGGCCTTTTTGCAAGAAACTTCAAAGGAACCAATGTTCTCGGGTCACCAGAAATAATGTTTCTCGCCGGAATATGAATCGTCTTCGCCGTTCTCTCGCCGAATCTGTCATCTTCCGGGACAATACACTTGTCAATAGCGTCATTGAGGCAAATGAAATACACACTGCGCGTATCCAAAGTCACGAGAAACAAAAGCACGGGCGTGCCCGCTCCCAGCGCTTGAATGGTCAGCAGCAAACTACAGTCGACTTCGCACGACACAACATCCACCTCCACATATTCCTCCTTGCATGTCGACTCCACATGGAGCGCCTTCTCGACATTGCCTCTAGCGTACACCTTCAGTCGCCGCTTCGCCGCCTTCTTCACAGACTTAACTTGCGCCAAAAACCACTCTCCGGCTGCCTCGGCTATCGCGTCCGAACCCTCCGTCGGCTCAAAAATCTCAACCGCAATATCGATCCCATAGTCCGGCCTATAGTCACGAACAACCCACTCCCCCGGAAGAATTCGCCGCACTAGGGCCCGGCTCTCTTCCTCCATCTGATGTTGCATCACCCGTCGCTTCTTGTGCCCCAAGATCCCCTCCTATCAACACCCTGTCTGCAAGGCCCATCGCAAGCAGCGCTTTGCCTTTGCCGCTACCGCAGAGCGAGCTCCTTCCCAGACAGAAACGTTTTGCCAAGGCCGCCTGCGAACGACCTGCCGCGCCGTCGGCATCCCCAACCCCAACCCGTCCAACCTTCTCTCCGCGCACACCTCAACCGACCCTTACCCCAAAACGCGCTGCTCCGCTGGTCCAACCCACGACGCCCCCAGACAGCGAAGCCGCCCGCCCCGGCCATTCCCTTGGGCTTCGCTCACTGCGCAACGACACTCCTACTGCCCGTCACCGACCGCCAACCCAATCACCGCCTAACCACAGTGTGCACTTCCGAGCCACCTGCACCATCAATACTCCCCAACGCATTCAGAAAGTCCTCCTGCATTCCTTCTTTATGCAGTAACCCCAGCATTCTCCCACGCCAACCGTGTAGTCCGGGTGATAGAATCGCGGTTGTGTATACAATACCGCAGCTCCCCGCTTCACGGCATACAAGCACATCCCCAGCGACATTGGTTTGGGCCCGTACGGCGCCAGCGCCGGCGGTCTACTCCTCGCGTCCACACCTTCCACGTCTTCAATTGCCCCGCAACAGCCGAAGGCATCCATCGCACCAACCCGTGTCACACTCACGCCATCTCCAGACAACCCCACGGCTTGCATCGATTTCCACACCCGCCGAGAATACGGCTGCCCGGGTGGAAACGGCAACAACACCCTGACGTCACGCTGGCGGTCTCTGTATTCCCCGATCAACTGTGCCAAACCCAACGGTTCGAAACCAAGCCCGACCACCAACATACGGGCCTCGCTATGGATTGGACCGAACCCCGGCACCGCTCTAACCTCTTCTGGATCCCACGCCAAATGCTCATACGTATAGCCCCCCTGTCGCGCTTGCGTGTAAGCGACAACAAGCGTTTCTACAGTCGGCCTTTTCAGTGCCAATTTTACCATCAAGAAAAAGAAACGTTTCGGTAGGCAACTGATGTCCAGCACCATATGCGCACACGAGTCTGCATTCCCCAACAGCGTATCAAAGGTATCGGCGATCTCCTGGTCATCTGCAAATAGTCCCAGCTCAATCTCGCTCGTCAGGCGCACGCGCCTCAGCCGCCGCCTGTTGCCCGTCACCTTTTCCTCTATCCGCGGAGTGTACTCACTCGCCTCATCTCGAACGTTGACCAGTCCCACACTGCTCCCCTCCCGTCCCAACACCCTGGGCACAAATGTCGATCTCTCTTCCGCACCAATACAACCGACTACCACGGTCGGCCGCACCGCTAACTTCTCCAACAGCCACGTCATCGGTCCCCACGGTTTCATGGGCGCCCCAATTCAATCCTGCGTCAGAACGGCAGTCTAGCACCGCGATCCCGCCCGCGTCCATCGACCCAATTGCCCCTACCAAAAACCACTTCACCGCCCTCTACCCACCTTCTCACCTCCGTGACTTTGGCATAATACGGTTCCTTGGTCCGGATCGCCGGTACCTCAAAATTCGGACATAGTATCGGCGACAGGTACCATTTGCGTCTTGCCTTCCCGTCCTTTTCCTTCGTAGTATGCTCAAAACCGACCAATGCTCCATAGTCCACAGCATCTTCAAGGAATTCTCGCACAACGTCATCCGATCGTAAGTCCTCCTCCGTCAACGAAAAGCCCGTGTGTCCTGGATACGCCAAACCCTCATCGGCAATCAACGCCTTCCGCATCCCAATTCCCAGCCTCACGATAAAGGCCTTCCGAGTACTTCCACGCGGGAACTCCTCCTGCTTCTCCAACCAATCGCTGGCTACAATGCGTACAGCCTGGGACTGCACCTCTGCGGACATCCGTTCGTCGCGGCGTTTCGCCCTGCTTCGTGCTCGTTCCCAATGGTCCCACACCTCCCGACACAGACTGAGGAACACCAGAATATTGGAACCACTCAGCGTCAGCAAGGTGCCCCAACCAGAATAGAGGCGCCTTTGCGCGCACATCGACGCTACCTGCGTCAACAACGCTTCCCTGCGCTCCTTCTCCCACCACGGCCGGTCCCACGGTCGCCCGCCTCCTGACACTGCCTCGGCATCCCTCGCGCCCTTCGTGCCCTGTCGTTGCCGCAACCACGCCTCCGCCAGTTTGGCCTTGTATTTGTTCTCCGCATAAAAGCCCTTCAAAGCCTGCGCCCACTCCTCGGTCAATTCGCCCCGTCGTCCTGGTCGGATTCTCTCCTGGTCAAACCGACAGTAACGGTCGACCTCCTCCTCCGGCCTCAGCTTCTCCAGGCTGACCTTCAGCCATTTCGCGCGCTTCCCTCCGCCGTTCTTGCTCCCTAACGCGGCCACCATACGCCGCTCTGCCACGTCTTCCGCAAAACGGGGAAAGATCCATGCCTTCCTATTCTCTCGCCGACGAAGAATCGCGTCCAAATCCACGATGTGGTAGTCCCGTCCGACCTCCAACTTGGCATCTGTATTCGTCGACCGCAACTCCGGTCCCCACGCGTAGTGTCGCACCCCCACCTTGTAGGACACCGACGAGCTGCGCTGTGCAAGGAGCGAATTGACCGTCCGACAAAACGCACGGCCGAGGTCTCCCCCGCGACCCTTCCCGCCATAATCTGTATGGTATAATGTCTCGTACTGGTCCAACGTGACCACCAACGCGATTCGTTGCGGCAATACGCCCGCAACGCCCAGCGCGTTCCGCGCCTCCAAGAGTGGCAAACCCGCCGTGGTCTTGGTGGTCGCAATGTCCGTTCCCAGTGATTTTCGATTCCAGTTGACAAACGACCGATAGGTTCGGATGCGCCGACTCACCGCGGCGTGGAGGTCGCCAAACGTCGCCACTCCATCCAGTGCTCCAAACCAGCAAGCACTCGTGCTCAGGGTGGCCGCGAAACGGTCCAGCGTTGCCACGTCAACATTCACCTTTGTACGTTGTGCGACGATGGCGCCCTCTCCGTGGAGGAAGAGTAGTGTTTGGAGGAGCTGGTCGACAAGATAGTAGTTTAGCAAATCACCGACGACCAAAGTCCATTGTTCCCGGCTCTCCTGCCCTTCCCTCGCCAAAGCGCGCTTCCCCAAGGAGCCGAAGCCTGCATGTATAAAGTTGATGCCGATTCCAATGGCATCTTGCATTGGAATCGGCCATCCTCCATCTGGTGGGTCCCGCCAGTATGATGCCCGAACGCCCGGCGCAAATAGCCGCAGCAACATCGTCTTGCCCACGCCGTTGCTACCGCGCAACACGGTATTGCCTCGTCGGAACAGCGCCCTCGTCTCCCCCGTTATGATGGCCGGACTAAACCAGCGCAAGTACAGCGCCGGGTCCTCGATGGCTTCCGACAGGTACAGTTCATTGAACGGATTTTGGTACTCCTCAAGCGACATGACCTCCCCTCCTAACTCCCGGGGCGCGACACCCTGGGGAACAGTCCAGCCCACCTGTCGTTATGGGTCCATAGTAGTGGCGGTGAGTTGTTTGGGCAGTTTGCATGGGACACCACTAGGGTACCCACGCCACGATACCCGAATGCGTTCATCCCGAATTTCGTGTTAGTAGTCAGTATAACCCGGCGAATGGACGACACAAAATTCGGTTCGTCGGCTTCCGGCGTTTTGCGAACGTGCACGCTCTTGGGGATGATACAAGTCGGGCGCACTTCCAATCGGTTGGCCGCGCTGCAAAACGGTCGCAGCTGTTGCAGGCCGACTTCCGAAATCACGAGCGGCACAAACAGGACCGGAAGAAACGGCGTGGCTTGGTCCGTTGCGAATTGCAGTACCTTGCGAACTTGGTTACCAGACCCCACAAAATCTTCCAACAGGACCACGCGTTCTATACCCTTTTGGTTGATGAACTCTTCGATTTTCTCAACCAAGGCGAACTTCTGGAGGGCATACCACTGGGGTCGATACGCCATCGGGGACACACGATTTACGCGGCAGAATTGCCCGATATCCATGCTGTCGGTCACCGGGCAGAACCAGGTACGCCGCAACGCCGCGCCCATTGCTCGTCTACGGTCCGCCTCCGGTCCCAAAAAGCCGAGTCCGAGCTGGTCCATGAGCCACCGAGAGATCTGGTTGGTAAACGCGGTACGATAGAGCGTCAACATATCGTCGCGGTCTAGGAACTGCAGCTCAGGCACCAAACGCAACATGGCCTCTTGGTCTTCTGCGTTCAAGCCTGGGTTGTTCAACCAGGAGGCCAGACGCGTTTCGAAATCGCTCCCGTAGGTAGGTGTAAACTGCCAATAGCGGGTCTTGGCGTGAAAACGTATCTCCTTTAGTGTTTCGCCCAAAGACGGCAGTTGACTCTCATAGCGAACCCGGGGATCGTAGGCTGCAGAGTCTAGTCGCTGGACTAACTGGTCGATGTCGGTCGACATGAGCATCTCCGCTGGACTGGCTACAAGAGTTCGGCGCGAACCCATGTGGCAAGCGCCGCCGCGACTGGAACCGGGACGGCGTTGCCAACTTGGACGGCTTGTTGTCTTGGTGAACCGAGAAAACGAAACGTGTCCGGAAAGCCCTGGAGTCGTGCGGCCTCCCGAATCGTGAATCCGCGCATTTGGAATGGATGTAGAAAGTGACTTGGGTCGCAAAACTTGGTGAGTACGCAATGGGCAGGCTGCTCTGGGTGCAGGCGCCGGAATTTGCCGTTGAAGGTGTATGTGAGGTCGTAGCGGTGGTCGAATGCTTTTCTGACGTAGTTCTTTTGCAGTAGTGTGTCGAGCAGATGAGGGGTCGCGGTGCCGAATATGGAGCGCAAATCGGCGTATGATACGGGGTCGGCGTCACCGACTGGGCGTATGCGGCGTCTGCGTCGAAGAACCAAGACCGTTTCGAGGAACTGGCGCTCTTCTGGGGTGACCCGCCCGAAGACGTCGGGTATATCCCACGTGTGTACGGACGTGCTGCCCTTTCGGACGTTGGAGAGCTTTTGCCCTGGACGGATGCGACTCGCGATTCGACCCGCGCGAGAGGTCGGGTCGAGGAATTTCAGTTCATGATTGGGCGTGCCGGGAGGTATTTCCAGTACCGAACGAAGGCGCCCAGGATCCTGGCCGCCTGCGACAGGCGGATTGAAACTGCGCCGAGAAGCAACGAGTACAACCCGTCGTCGGATCTGGGCCAGACCTGCTGTCATTGCGGCTAGGTGGAGGGTGGCCGCAACGTAGCCGCTCTTTCGGAGGCGAGTGAGGGCTTCGGTCCAGTACGTCGAGTTGGTACCCGATAACGCGCCTGGAACGTTTTCGACGACCAAGACCTTCGCCTTGGACGCTATTGCAAAGTCGACCGGCTTCAATAGCAGGCGGTTGCGGGCATCGTTTGGGTCGCGACGGCCGATTGTGGAGAATCCCTGGCAAGGTGGGCCAGCCACGACTGCATCGGCGTGCCTAGGCAAATTGTTGAGGTAATCGCCGCTGAGGTCAGCGACCAAGGCCTGTTTCGGCGGAAAATTGTGATTGTAAGTGTCGACGGCCGCTGTATCTGCGTCGTATGCGCCGAGACAGCGGTAGCCGGCCATGGTAAAGCCGAGGTCCAGGCCACCGCAACCAGAGAACAAACTCACGTACGTGGGCACCGGTTAGCTCCAGGCACCCGCGTTACTGTGCGGGTGCCGATTGACGACGTTATGCCGCTGCCGCATCCCATTCGCTAGGCGGGCGCGATCCCGCGTCAGCTCCTCGCCCAGGCGCGACCACTCGCGGAGCTCGACGTTCGCCGGGTCGGTTGGCTCCAGCCGTCGGAGACAATGCGGGTCGGTCCGCAGTGCCGAGGCCAGCACACGCGCGTCACGCCGGTCGTCCTTCGCGCCCGCTGGCGAGAGGCGATCCCGGAAGCGGTCGAGCTGCTTCGGATCGATCGAGTGGACGGCGAAGCCGTGCTCCAGCAGGCTTTCGACGACCGGGCCGCTGGGCGTTTCGATCGCCACACCGACCTCGTCAGCCTTTCCGCCCGTGAACGACAGCAACCACGTCGCCATCTCCGTCAAGCCAGCGCCGCCATGCTTGAACTCATGCTCCCCGAATACTGCCCCGGTGGCGTCGAGCGCACAGGCCTGATGGCTCTGCGATCCCCAGTCAAACCCCAACGAACCACCTCAGCTCCAACTCGAACCCTCCTGTCTGACGGAGCGATCGGGCGCGCCATCGATGCCTGCCGGTCCCTGTACCGGCGCTCTGCGGCGCACCCCCCCACGGGGCATCCATCGTGGCTGGTCGCCGGGGCACGTGTCCAACTCAGGTGCTCAAGGCACAGGAGAATGCATGGTAGCTCCCGGCGGCCCGCCCGACTCCGCGAGGCCATCGCGCGAAGGCATCCGGAATGGTACAGGAGAATGCGGCCAATGTTCCAAGGAGGGCTTTGGGCGTGGAGGCGACCATCGACACCGCACCGCCTGGACGGCGGACGACCGGCGTCAGGTCGAAGAGCTCATGGTGCGCTTGGCGCCGCAACGTCCCGGCGCTTGGAGGGGAGCATCTCGGGAGGCGCATGGGTCGCACGCCGGCCGCCCTGCCCGCCTGGGTCTGCTGCAACCGGCCGCCGCGCCGGCGACGGCACCCGTGGACGGAGTCGCAGCTGCGCCGGGTCCGGGCGCAGTGGCAGATCGGCGTCGCGGCCGGCTGGAGCGACCGGAGGATCGCGAGGGCCGCAGCGCCGGCATTGAGGCCCCACTCAGCAGGCTCGGTCTACATGCAGGCGTACCGATTGGGCCTACACGGTCAGCCCCCGGCCCGAGGGCCACGAGGAGAGTCCTCGCGGCCCGCCAGGGCTCGCGCCCCCCACCGAGTCCGCAGGGAGTCCCGGTCGTCGACGACCTCGGGCCGCCCGGCGGCGGCGCTCGTCCGCGGTTCGAGCGGCCCCTGCTCGCAATCTGGGAGGGACGCGTCGGCATCATGCTAGCGGTGGCGGCGTCGCGACTCGCGTGTAACGGCCGCCCGTTCCGGCGAGTTGCGTGGGACGCAGTGGTCCGAGATGGACACGAGGGTCTACGCGTGGAGCGTCCCCGCCGCTCGCATGAAGACGCGCTGCGCGCTGCGCGGGCCGCTGTGCGGCGGTCCATCGAGATCCTCGACGCCGCGCGGACGCTCGGCAACGGCGGCAACCCGCTGGTGTTCCCCGGCCGCCCGGAAGGCAGCTCGACGGCACGACGCTGGCCCGGAGCCTCAAGGACTGCAACATCCCGGCCGTGGTCCATGGCTTCCGCTCGACGTTCCGCGACTGGGCGGCCGAGGAGACGGACCATCCGCGCGAGGTCATCGAGGCCGCGCTCGCCCACGTCGTCGGCAACAACGTCGAGGCGGCGTGCGCACGGCCGGGCCTGCCTTGCCGGCGAGCGCCCGCCCAGGGAAGGGACCAACGCCTGCGGCCCCACCGCAGGCCCACTCCGGCGTGCGCCTGTTGGGTGGTGATGACAGCGACGGACCGGCATCGCACATCGACGCGGGAGAGGATTACGTCGGCGGTCCGGCCTGCGCCAGCTCCCGGTTGAGCAACTCCTTCAGCTCCTTGCCGAAGTAGGCGACGCGCTTCGACGGCACGTCCACCCGGGCGCCGGTCCTGGGGTTGCGGGCGCTGTGCGGCCCGCGGTGCCGGAGTCGGAAACTGCCGAAGCCGCGGAGTTCGACCTTCTCGCCCTGGCGCAGCGCCTCCGCGATGCTGCCGAACAAGCTGTTCGACGATGATCTCGGCGCGCTGCTTCGTCAAGCGGCGGCGTGGGCCACCTCTGGATGAGCGCCGCCTTCGTCGGGTTGCCGTCGGTCATTGGGGTCGTCGGTTGCCAGGAGGGGGCACCGTGGCGACCACCAGGACGAGGCCGTCCGGCGGCACCCGCCGCGAGCGGAATGATAGCAGCCGCAGGATGGTGAGCGCGCTGGCCGCCGGGAGCGCTACGCCGCCGCGGGCGGTGTCAACGCGTCCGCCCCACCCGAGCCTGCTCGATGGCCGCATCGACGGCGCGGCCGAACCGGCGCGGCGTCACGCCGTACGGCCGTCCAGGGGTCGATGGGGGTGGCGCCCCCCGCCAGCCTCCTCGTCGCGGTCGTGCTTGATGCTCTCTCCTCGGCGACGGGGAGCGTGTCGGGCGGGGACGTGAACTCCTACGGCCGGCCAGAGTCGCGGACGACGATGCACCCCTGGTTGCAGGAGACGACCTCGGTGAGCACCCGGCCGGCCTGAAGAACGGGCCGGCCAAGCGGGTGCGCCTCTCGCAGATTCCGGCGTCAAGGACGGCGACAGCGAAGACCGCTGCCAATGTCGGCGCACACGTGGCGGCGTCGGAACGACGGCCTCCCGCGGAGCGGGTAGAATCGCTCGCGTCACGACCGGGGCGTCGCGTGAGAGCACCCGACGGAACGACAGAGCACGAACGCATGAAGCTGACACCGAGACACGAGCCGGGCAAGAACGGCCGCCGAGAGTACCGCACTCCCGACGGCCGCTGGCGGCTCGTCCGAACGAAGTCCGGACCGCAAACGAACTCCGCCCGCTGGGAAGTTCACGAGGCAACGGACCAGCCCGAAGAGTGGCGCCCCTCCGCCGCGTTCGCCAAGCGACGCGACGCCAAGCTGTTTCTCGAGGAACGTATCTCGCGGTGCACCGCATCCCGTCCGAACCCGGCGTCCGCGTAACCCCGCCCCTGGCCGCGCAACCTACCGGCCCTGCTCCCGCAACCGCCCTACACGAGGCGGCCGGCCGCGGTCGTGGTGTCGATCGACGCCCGGTCGCCAGCGAGCACCCGCTGCCCACACCGCGCGCTGACAGGTCCAGCACGGTTGTCGACCAAACGGGCGAGGTTCCGGCCGACGCGGTCGAGCTTCCAGACGACGAGCACATCGCCCTCGCGCAGGGCGCGCCGGCAGCTGTCGAGACCGGCCGGGTCGTCGCGGACGTCGGACGCGAGGTCGTGGTAGACGTCGGCATCGGCGAGCAACGCGGGCGGGCGCCATCGCGACGTTCGTCGGCGCGCGTTCCTGCCACGTGGCGCCGTCGTTGCCGAGACCATCGGCCACGTGCCTCGGCTGTGTTTGCCGGAGGAATTGTCAAGTGTAGTGGATCGCCTCTTGGCGTGATCAGGCGGCCTCCTCAGCATGTCGCGCCGCCCGGCATCCCCGCCGGAACTCCCGGCCCCGCCCCGGCGCCCCGGTCCCGACAGCCGTAGCGGCCCCCGAACGCCTCCGCGGGGCGCACCCGCGAACACCGCTCCCCCTCAAACACCCGGGGTCGGAACCATCGCGACCCCGGGCGCCTGCCCCTTCACGACCTCCGGAATACGACCCGCTAGGGAGCACAGGGGGGGGCTCGGTTGGCGGTACCATCGATCCACCATGTGACCCGACCCCTCGCCCTGTCGCCCCCCTGTACCTCTCTTTCCCGTCCAGGCGGTGAAGGCGGGGAAGAATCGCGCGCGCTTTGCGCGTTTTTTTTTGCCGCGCTTTGCGCGGCAAGGCGACGAAGGGCCCGGGTGGCCGCAGGGCCACGCAACCCCCACGAAAGGAGACGGAAGGATGAGAGTGGTCATACTCGACCCGCAACAGGTGCCTGCCCGCGCCGAGCTGTTGCTCGGCGCGGAGCTCGGCGACGAGGCCCCGGGACGCCCGATGTTCGCGTGGACGGGCGGCGACGACGACGAAGACGCGGAACGCGTGAAGGTCGGGGCCGTGCTGACGCGGCGGCTGGACGTCGCCGAAGCCGTCGAGCTGCCCCCGGGCGCGGAGTACGGGAACCCCCGCCAGGGCACCCGCGAGCGGGCGGCCGCAGCCCCGATCGGCTCGCCGCTGATCGTCAGAACCGACATCCACACGCCGGAGGCCCACGGCTGGCGCGTCTACCGCGTCGCGCCGGACGGAGGCGCGATCTACGACGACTGGATCGACGACGACGCGGCGAACGCCCAGCTCACCCTGCTCCAGCTCCGGTCGGCCGCCTCGAAGAGCCCCGAGAGCGCGCTGCGCAACCTCGCGGCCGCGGACCCGGAGCGGCACGGCGCGGGAGCGGTCGCCCGGTGGTTAGCGGAGCAGGACATGGCCGAGCGCCGGCCCGCCAGGAAGCCGCGCACCCGCGCCGCCCGCCGGCGGTGGCGCCGCGCCCTGGCCAGGAAGGACCGCCACGCATGAGCGCGACCCACACGCGAGCCGACAAGCCGGGCGTCGTCGCCCGCGAGCGCCTGCAGTACGGACCGGACACCCTGACCGACAACGAGCTACTGTCCATCATCGTCGAGCCCTGCGGGCGCGCAGCGGCCGAGGCGGTCCTCGCGGAGTGCGGGAGCGTGCAGCAGTTGCCCCGCGAGACCGCCGACGACCTCGCCCGCATCGAGGGCCTGACGCCGAGGCGCGCCGCCCGGATCGTGGCTGCGGTCGAGCTCGGCCGGCGCACGCTGACGCGCCCGGCGCCGCCCGGGCAGCGCTTGGGATCGCCCCGCGAGGTCGCCACCTACCTGCTGCCCGCCTACGGCTCCCATCCCGTGGAGCGCTTCGGCATCATCAGCCTGAGCACGAAGCACCACATCCTGCGGACCACCCTGGTCTCGTCGGGGACCCTCGACGCCAGCCTCGTGCACCCGAGAGAGATCTTCCGGACCGCGGCGATGCACCGCGCTGCCGCGATCGTGCTGTTCCACAACCATCCTTCCGGCGACCCGACGCCGAGCAGCGACGACGTCGCCTTGACGGCACGGATTCAAGAGGCGGGCCTCATCTTCGGCATCGAAGTGGTCGACCACGTCATCCTCGCCGACACGCGCTACTGCAGCTTCAAGGAGATGGGACGACTGTGAGCACACCGAAACGAACGCCGACCTTCCAGCGGCGCCTCGAGCGCCTCCGCGAGCTCGCAGAGAGCCTGCCCGCGTACGAAGGCGAGCTGGGCGACCACATCGAGCCCATCTCGTCCCAGCGCCTTCTCGAGCCGCGGCCCAGCGCCCGCGAGCCGCGGATCGACGCGCTGAACATGGGGACCGTGTTCGGCCAGCGGACAGACGGGTGCGGGACCGTCGGATGCCTCGCCGGCATGACGATCCTCGAGTACCCGGAGGCCGCGATGGCAACCCGCGCGCGCGTCGCCCGGGAGTACAACCTGCCTCCGGCCGGCGTGGACGCGCTCGACGTCGCCGGCCGCGTGCTCGGACTCGACCCCTGCACGCGCGACGCCCTGTTCTGCGGCGGCGGCTCCGCCTGGGTCGACGACCTCTGCCGAGCGCCCCGCGAGGCCGTGCTGACCGCGCTCGACCGCGTCATCGCCGGCCGTGACGGACCCGACATCTGGGACGGAACGGAACCCCGGTGAACGGCGTGAACCGCATCCGCAACACCCCCCGCCCGGCGACCGGCCCCCTCGTCCGCCGCTGACACCCCGCCTCGGCGCCTGTAGAGCGAACCACCCCGCCCGGCGACCCCGCGTCGCGCCCCCCAGGCCGCACCGATCGCGGACCTGCCCGGCCATGAACGCCCCCGGGAACCCCTACCGCTGCGCCCAGGACGGCCTCCGCTACCTCCTGCACGTATCCGGCGGCCGGACGTCCGGGATGCTTCTGTACCGCATCCTCGACGCCTACGGCGGCCGCCTGCCGGCGAACGTCCGCGCCGTCTTCGCGAACACCGGCAAGGAGCACGCCAAGACGCTGGCCTTCCTCCGCAACATGGAGCGGCGCTGGCGGGTACCGATCACCTGGGTCGAGTACGTCTACCGCGCCGAGGCGCGCGGCGGGATCGCCGATCCCAAGAACACGTTCCGGATCGTGGACTACGACACCGCCTCGCGGCACGGCGAACCGTTCGCGGCGCTGATCCGCTCCCGCAAGATGCTCCCCAACGCGCACCGCCGCATGTGCACCGCGGACCTCAAGGTCGAGACCGCCGCCCGTTTCGCGCGCACGAAGCTGCGCTGGTGGCGGCCGCGGCCGCACTCCATCCTCGGCATACGCCACGACGAGCCGAGACGCTGGACGAAGGCCCTCTGGGAGGAATGCCGGACCGTGTACCCCCTCGTCGACGCGAAGGTCACGGAGAACGACGTCGAGCGGTTCTGGAGCTCGCAGCCGTTCGACCTCGGGATTCCCCGCGACCTCGGAAACTGCGACTTGTGCTTCCTCAAGGGCAAGTGGAAGCTGATCCGGTTGATCACGCAGTACCCCGACCGCGCCGACTGGTGGATCGAGCAGGAGCGGTACCGGCGCTCCGTGGCCCGCAAGGTCAGGAAGCCCGAGCTGACGCGCTTCCTGATGCGCTACACCTACGAGGACCTGCGCGCCGCCCCGATGATGCCGTTCGGCGAGCTCCTCGACGACGCGCAAGCCAACGAAGACCCCGGGGTGTCATGCTTCTGTGGAGACTGAAAGGAGCGAACACCATGACGCGCCTGCGACGCCTGCTCGACCATCTCGGAAACGCCATCGGCACATGGTTGCCGGTGCACGACTACAGCGCGAAGATGCATGCCGCCATCGACGCGCATCTCGACCTCGACAGCGACGGCAAACGGCAGCTGCACGCCCGGTGGCACTGGTCGACCGTACTCACGGCCGCCGCGGTCGGCGCCTGGGGGGAATCGCCCTCGTCGGACTCGCGGTCTGCGTGAAGGCCCTGCCGGCCGGGAACCCCTCCAGCATGGCGTTCGTGTTCGCCCGTTCACGGCCGGCGCCGGACTGCTGTGGTGGCACCGCCTGCCCGCCGCCGGGTGGGTGCTGATCGCGACCGGGACCGCGGCCGGCCTGCGCTACCTCGTGGCCGGATGGTGAGCTACCATGCCTCGATGCACGATGAACCGCCATCGCCCCCGGTGGGTTGGCAAGCCCTGCTGAGGGCCGCCGCGGCGGCATGCGCGATCTACGTCCTCGCCACGCTGCCGTTCGCCCCCGACTCGACCGCGCCGGCCGCCATCCTGTTCGCCGCAGCCCTCTGCCTCGGCTTCACGTCGAACCGCACCCGCCAGCTCACCGCCCTGATGGTGAGCGCCACGGCCATCCTCCGCATACTCGCCGCCACCTGGGACTGACCAGGATGGCGCAACCGCTCGACGACGTGTGCTTCCACGGGAATCCCGGCCTCGAGGACACCGAGAATCCTGGCCGTACGGCAGCCACCGAACGATCGCTGAGCACCCGCAAACGGAAGCAGTGCGGCCGAATCCAAGCGGGGCCGCACAACGCCGGTTCCGCGCTACGATAGAGGCGCCGTCATGGGAGCCACAGCGTCCGACGTCTCCATCTGCCACTACCGCCTGAGCCGGGTCGAGTACGACCGTGCCGTTGAAGCCGGCGCGTTCGAGCCGGACGCCAAGCTGGAACTCATCGACGGAAACCTGCACGCCATGACACCAGAGGGAAGCCGCCATGCGCTCGGCATGGACCTCGTGGCCGACTGCCTGCGGGGGGTCTTCGGCCCCGGGTTCTACGTACGGATACAGCACCCGCTGGCGGCTGATGACTACTCGGAGCCCGAGCCGGACGTGGCCGTCGTGACCGGCCCGATGCGCGACTACCGGGATGCCCATCCGACGTCCGCGGTGCTGGTCGTCGAGGTGTCGCACGAATCACTGCGACACGACCGGACGATCAAGCAACGCCTGTACGCGCGGTGCGGGATTCCCGAGTACTGGATCCTCGCCCTCCCCGAGAACCGTCTCGAGGTCTACCGCGACCCGGCTGGAGACGGCTACCGGAGCGTCACCCACCATGCCGCCGGGGACGAGGTCGCGCCGCTCGCCCGTCCCGATGCACGGATCGTCGTCGAGGATCTGCTTCCCTGACTCCGAAGGCAGCGTAGCCGGCCGGCATTGCCAGCCCGACGCGAGAACACACGAACGCCGGCCAAGCGGCCAGGATTCGTGTGGATGCGCACGACGAACCACCGCTACGGATGTCCACCGGCACCGAAGCGCCAAGCGAGAACGAGCCATGACCTGGTTTCGCCCGCTCGGAAAGTCCCCGTTCTACACCACCGTCGCCACCCGCCCCCCCGGCCGCGTGCTCGAGATCTCGAGCCGCAGCCCGCAGGAGCTGGGGCGCGACCTGAGCGCGATGAACCTGCGCGCCGCCGGCGACCCCCGAGAGCGGACGGTCGAGGCCGTCTACCAGGCGGCCAAGTGCTACGGGGCCGGCGGCCCCGACACCGCGCACTGCGCCTCCGGCTACGCCGCCAAGCGGCGTGACCGCGAACGCCGCCGCGGCGGCCCGTTGGCCGGATTCGAGCACGAGGGCCTTCGCTGGAAGATCCACACCGGATCCGCCTTCTACGACTGGCTCTGGACCCGGAGCGCGCTGGCGAGCCGCGGCGAGGCCGTCGTCGCCCACCTGCAGGAGTACGACGCCTTCAGCGACCAGTTCCACCGCCCCGGCGCGGTGGCCTGCCAGGCCAAGGCCGCCGCCATCGCCGCCGGCATGGGCATCCGACGCCTGCGCACCGCGCTCGAGCAACCCGCCGCCTGGCTCCGCCACCTGAACGGGCGCGAGGCCGACCCGCCGGCCTCGCCGGAGCCCGCGGTGGCCCGGGCGCCGGCGCGGATCTACGCCGGCGTCGGATCCCGGACGACGCCGGCGGCCGTCCTCGACACGATGGAGACGATCGCCGAGGCGATGGCCCGTCACGGCTGGACCCTCCGTTCCGGCGCGGCCGCGGGCGCCGACAGCGCGTTCGAGGCCGGCGCAATACAGGGGGGCGGTTCCCGTGAGATATGGCTGCCCTGGCCCGGGTTCAACGGCCACGAGGACGACGGAAGCACCCGCCTCGGCCGCAACAGCGGCGCCAACCGGGACCGCGCCCGGCAGTGCCACCCGGCCTGGCACACCCTGTCGGACGCCGCGCAGAAGCTGATGGTCCGGAACGTCCACCAGGTCCTCGGCCCCGAGCCCGGGCACTCGCCGCCGGCGGACCTCGTGCTCTGCTGGACCCCCGCCGGCAGCGGCCGCGGCGGCACCGGGATGGCCATCCGCCTCGCTGAACGCCACCGAATCCCCGTCGTCGACCTCGGCGCCGCCGACGTCGAGATCGAGCGCACCATCGCCCGGGCGCGGGCACGAGGGCTGCCGGACGACGTCGCGACGAGAATCACCGCCGGCAGGACACGGAGCGCTGCGCAACCCGGCCCCCGAACGTACCGCATCCTCGTCACCGGCAGCGTCACCGATGCCGAAACGGCGACCCTGGAGCACGACCTCGACGGCATCGCCGCCGCCAAGGACCGCGTCGCCGTGATCGTCGGCGAAGGACGCGCGGCCGACGTCGCCGTCGCGTGGGCCGCACGGCGGGGACACCCAACAATCGCACCCCCGCCAGGGGAGTCCACCCGGCCCGAGTCCCCCGTGGTCCGCGCGGCGCAGCCGCTCGCCGCCCGCCCCGACCTCGTCCTCGAGTGCGGCGGGGACTGGGACCCGTACCGCCAAGCCGTGCGCAACGCCGCCGAGGCGGGACAGGTCCCGGTCCGGTCGTGCGAGGGCATCGCGAGACGGCCGACCGGGGTCGAGCACCACGCGGAGGCCGTCCGGGCCGAGCGGGAACGGCCCAAGCCGAAGCCCGACACCCCCGCGCCGCGCCGCCGCCCCCGCCCACGAGGCCGGTACCACCGGGTGGATGCCTACGTCGCGGACCAGCTGCGCCTCACGGAGCCGTCGGGCCGCATCGTCCGCGCGGCCGCACGGCGGCACGGGGCTACCGCGCCGGACACGATTCGGCGGGCCCTCTTCATCGCAGGCAGCGGCAAACGCCGGACGCTGCTGCGCGCCGCGCACTGGACCACGTCCGAGCGGCTCGAGCACGATCCGCTGGGCGTCCTCACCCGCGGCGCCGACCGAGACGAGCTGACGCGGGCCGCCCGCGTGGCGCGAACGATCGTCACCGCGCTGGCCCGGGCCGGCCTCGAGAAGACCGAGTCGCGGAACCCGGAACCCTCCACCGAGGGCACGAGGCAGCGCGCAGTCGCCGCCGCCGAGCGCCCGCTCGCCCGTTAGCCCGGCCCCGGCCGACCTCCCGCCAAACGCCCCGCTGTCAAGCGACACTCAAAACTGACCCCTTGGCGACATCGAAAACTGACCCCCGAAGAAACGGCGTATGTAGATCGACTTCCGGCGGTTCACCGCGTCCCGCGAGCGTCGTGGACGGCCGGGACGCCCCGTCCAGGCCGGGCCGCAAGGCCCATAACTGCCATCCGAGCCGCGGGGCGGACGGGGTGTCACCCGGCAGGGCCGGAGCGGAGCGGAGGACGTGCGCAGCACGTTGACACGCCGGCCGGCCCGCAGCTACGAGCTCTCGACCTCCCGGCAAGCTGCCTCTAGCCGTCACGCCCGAAGCCCCTGGGCAGCTCGACGGCCTCCAGTACCGACAGGTCCAGATCGCAGACCTGCTCGAGCAACCCCGCGGTCGCGGACCCGGCGAGGGATTCCGGCAACGCTTCCCGCCACTCCCGATACTGGTCCTGCAGCGCCAGGAGCGTCCGTACCGCGTCGTCCCACTGCTGTGGCCGCGACCTCCGATCCGCCGGCCGGCGGTACCGGATCCGAGCCGCGCCGGCCTGCCGCCGCTCCCGGTAACGCGCCTGCCGCTCCGCGTTCGTCAACGCCACGACTACTCCACACCGTTACGTAACGGACCGGTGACAGGCGGCTCGGCCCCCGGACGTTCACGACGTCGAGCGTCGGCGGACTCGACCGGTGCCGCGTTGCAGCGGGCCGACCCTCCTGACAACGGCCACGCCGGCCGAAGGGCGGCGTGGGGCGGGACCGGCGCGTGAGCGCGAGTCCCTGTCTGTGCTCGCCACGGTGTCGGTCGCGTGATCATGACGATGCTCCCGGGCGGGTCTCCGACGCGACAGGCCTCAGCGCCGGGGTCTTCAGGGCACCCGCCCGACGCTTCTCCCGCAGCCTGTAGCTCTCCCCGGTGATCGTCAGCACGTGGCTGTGGTGCAGCAGCCGGTCGAGGATCGCGGTCGCAACCACGGCGTCGCCGAACACCTCGCCCCATTCCCCGACCGAGCGGTTCGACGTGATCAGCATGCTGCCGCGCTCGTAGCGCCGCGAGACGAGCTGGAAGAACAGGTGCGCGGCATGCGCCTCGAAAGGGAGGTACCCCAGTTCGTCGCAGACCAAGAGCTTGGGCTTGGCGTAGAAGGTCAGGCGGTCCTCCAGCCGGCCCGCGCTCTGCGCCTTGACCAACGCCGCCATCAGCGCCTGCGCCGTCGTGAACAGGGTCGAGTAGTTCTGTCGGATCGCCTCGCGACCGAGCGCGATCGCGAGATGCGTCTTCCCGACCCCCGGCGGGCCGAGCACCAGGAGCGCGTCGCCGTGCGCCACCCACCGCGACGTCGCCAGCTCCCGCACCTGGCGCCGGTCGACGCTCGGCTGGGCCTTGAAGTCGAAGTCGGCGAGCTCGCGCACCATCGGGAAGCGCGCGATCTTCAGCGCCATCTCGATGCGCCGCTCGTCCTTGCGGGAAACCTCCCGCTCGACGAACATCGCCAGCGCCTCCCGCAACGTCAGCTTCTTCTCCGCCGCCTCGTCGAGCAGGTTGTCGAGCTGGTCGCGAATCGCGGTCAGCCGCAGCCGCGTCAACCAGCCGAGAAGCGTCTCATGGTCCACGGCCATCAGAAGCTCCCCCCGGCCACGGCCGCGTACTCGTCGAGCGGACGCAGCAGCTCCGGCTTCGGCCGCACCGCTTCGGTCTCGGCCGGGCGCGGGCCGCCCACGACGCCGACCAGGTGGGCGCGGTCGGTGACCCGCGCGTGGCGTCCCTCGTGCTCGACGTGCTCGGCGACAACCCTCGGGCCGTGGTGAACGCGTACCCGGCCGCCGCTGACCACCACCCGCACCCGCTCGCCGATCAGCCGCCACGGCACCGAGTAGGCGTTGGTGTCGACCACCACCGCGCAGTCGGCGTGGACCGTCCGGACCAGGTCCCGCAACTGCCCGAACGGCGGCCGGCCTGCACACGGCCGAAGGCGCTCCGCTTCCCGGGCGAAGCGCTCGAGCGGGACCTCGCCGGTGGTGCCGTGGCGACGCCGGTCGGCAATCTCCCGCTGCCACCACCCGAGATGTGCGTCCATCCCCGCCCAGCTCTCGAAGCGATGTCCGGCGATGGCGTTTCCCTTCACGTAGCCGACGCCGCGCTCGTCCTTCCCCTTCGTCCGGGCCCGATACGGCGCACAGGCCCGCGGCCGGAACTTCCAGTAGGACGCGAACGCCAGGAACCGCTTGTTGAACTCGACCTCCCGCGTCTCCGCGTCGTGGACGACCACCAGCGGCCGCGGATTGTCGATCAGCACCTCTCGGGTCACGCCGCCGAAGTGATGGAACGCGCCCTCCAGGCCGCGAAACCACGCCGACTGCCGCTCGTGTCTGAACGTCGCCACGTAGCAGCGCCGCGAGTAGCCCAGCGTCGCCACGAACAGGAAGACGCGCACCCGCTCGTCGGCAATCGGCACCCGCAGCTGGCCGAAATCAATCTGCAGCTGACGGCCCGGGGGCGTCTCGAACCGCACCGTCGCCTTCGCCTCGGCCGTCAGCAGCCGCCGGAACGGTGCCACCGCCCGCTCGACCGTGCGCAGGCTCACGTCGATCCCCTGCTCCCGGACCAGGTCCTGGCGCACCACCTCGGCATTGCCGCGGTGCTGGAAGAAGCGCTCCTTCAGCCACGCCTCCTGATCCTCGAGCTTGCCGCCGCCCGGCTGTCGGCTGTACGTCATCCAGCCGTCGGCCGCCACGTAGCGTTTCACCGTGTTCTTGCTGCACCCGAACTCCCTGGCGATGCGCCTCAGCCCCCAGCCGAGCGCCCGCAGGTGCAGCATCGCCTCCACCTCGTCTGGCTTCACCATCTGTGCCCGTGGCCTCCTCGCCCACGGGCCGACATCCTTGCATCCCGTCATCTGCTGACTCCTCCCTTGGACCAGGGGGGTCAGTTTTCACTGTCGCCAGGGGGTCAGTTTTCACTGTCGCCTGACACCCCGCTCCCCGCCGGGCCGGTCCACGAACACCACCTGCTCAACCCCCGCGCGCGCTGGCGCGTGCCACGACAACCTCGCCAAAGGAGGACAAGACCATGTTCGGACTCTATCCAGCAGCGCCGACGCGGCCCGAGGACTACGCCGTCGACAGGGCCGGGCGTTCGCTCCGCAACGTGCGCACGACCCCGCGGGGCCTCACGCCGCGCCGGCTCGCCCAACTCGGGGGGAACGGCCCGGCCGATCTTCCCGGCGGCGGCCACGTGGTCGCCGAGCCGTGGATCGACACGGCGGCCCTGCTCGTCAGCGACGTGATCGCCGGCCCGGAGCCGTGGATGGGAACGCTGCTCGATCCGTCCACGCCCAGGCCGCTGCCTGTCGGAACCCTGGTCCGCAGCGTGGAGGAAACGCCCCGGCACTGGCTCGTGTGGCCGGATGGCCGCCTCCGTCCCCCCCGCGGCCTCGCAGGCGGGGATCCGTGCTCCGTCGCCGCCTACCTCGATGAACCCGCGATGGCGCACTTCGCGCGGGAGCTCGACGAGCGCACGGTCGCGGCCCTGGTCCACGTCGACGAGGGACGGATCGACACCGCGGCCCTCGACGACGGCGTCGCGGCCGCCGACGCCGCACTGGCCGAGTGCGTCACCGCGTGGATCGCGGCCACGATCCGCCGAGGCGGCCGCGCCCGCGAAGCGAGCCCCCGCCGTCGGCCGCGCGCGGTGAGATCCGCAGCTGCCCACGGAAGGCGGCGCCGCGAGCGCCAAGTGGTGTGCCGATGGCTGTGACCCCCGGAATCCGCATGGCCGTAATCACCCGCCGCGGCCTGGCCCGAACCGGCCTCGCCCGCTCGGCCGACGAGGCGGAACGGTGGATGCGCGACGCGATGGAGTACCGGGCCGGCGACCCCATCGACCGCCCCGTCATCGGCGTGACCGCCCGGCCGGGCGACGGGTTCCCGAGATTGCGAATCCGCAAGGGAACGCCGTACCACCGCGTCGACGACTGGCTCCCGGCCACCGGCTCTCCCGACGACCCGCGCGACGCCGCCCGGGAGGCCGTCATCGGACGCCTGCCCGCGGCGCGAACCGCGAGGACGCTGATCGTGCTGCGCACCGCGCTGGTTGTAAGCCTGGCCGGGCCGGCCAGCGAGGCGGGGCGGCCGCTCGACGGGTTCCTCCGCCTGCGGGCCGCCGGCGAGGAGACATCGATCGACGACGTCGTCCTCGTGATGCACGTACCCGAGCGCCTCAGCCCCTGGATCGCCGTCCGGCCGGCCGACGCCAACGTCGAACGCTTCTGATCCCGCCGTGGTACGCCGGCGGTCCCTCCCTCGCAACTCAACACGTCCGATGACGGCCACGCTCGATCAGTGGCTCGCGGCGTGCCGCGCCGCGGGCCTCCGGATGCGCAGGCAGGGGCGGGCCTGGTGCGGACCGTGCCCGGTCTGCCAGGCCGGCGACGACCGCTTCGCGCTGCGCGAAGGCGACCGGCAGGCGGTCATCGCCCATGCGCGGTGCGGGCACACCTTCCTGGAGATCCTGCGCGCGCTCGACCCCGAGGGGAAGCGCTCCGGCGAGGGCGCCCGGCCTTGCTCCCGCCCGGCGCGGCCGCGCCGGGCGGCCGGCCCGCCGCCGGACCCCCGCACACTGCCCCAGGCGCGCAACGCACAGCGCATACTGCGCCGGGGCCACCGCGGCCGGCCCACGTACTACCGCCGGAAGTTCCCGCACGTCGACCACCTCGTGTGGAGCTCGCGCGACGGCGGGACGTGGCTCGTGCCCCTCCAGGTGCTCGCAGCCGGGCGCCTCCTCCCGGGCGTGGCCGGCCTCCAGTACATCCTGGAGGACGGCTCGCGCCGCTTCCAGAAGGACTCGAACCCCACCGGGCTCGTCGCCGCGCCGCGCTGGCGGGACGTCGGGCCCCTCGTGCTCGCCGAGGGCGTCACCAGCGCCCTGGCGATCTGCCTCGCCGTCCCGGAGCCCCCGGTAGCCGTCGTCGCCTGCCTGAGCAGGACAGGCCTCGTCGCGGTAAGCGGCCGGCTCGGAACCCGCCCCGCGATGGTCATCGCGGACCGCGACCTTCCCGACAAGCGCGGCATCGAGCACGGCACCGAATCGGCGCAGAAGACGGGCCTGCCGCTCTGGCTGCCCCGCGAAGCGCCCGCCGACGCCTGGGACGTCTGGCGCCGCGGCGGAGCGGAACTCGAAAGGATGCGCGAATGGATCACCCGCAAGGCGGGCGAGGCCCCCGAGTGGGCGGCCCGCGAACCGAAATAGCCGCCGCGCCCCCCACCGAGACGCGCAGCGTCTGGCTGCCGGACGAGTGGGCCGGGTACATCGCCTGCGGCGACGACCCCGAGAGCCCCGACTGGCCCGTATCCCGGTGCGACGAGGAGCTGCGGCGCCTCCGCCTCGAAGGCTTCGACACCGTCGCCTGCACCGACGACACGAAGGAGCTCCAAGAGTACCGGGGCATCGCGGGGACGATGCGCCGCTACGAGGCGATGCGCACCGGCGGAGACGACCTCGTCACCAGGCGCGTGACGCTCGTGCGCCGGAGCATCGAGCTCCCGAACGGCGCCGACACGGCCGAGGTCCTCGTCGACGCCACGCTGCAGCTGACGCGAACGGAGAGCCAGCCCATCGAGCGCCTCGCGGCCCGCGCCGTGTTCGACGCCCTCGGCAAGACCCGCCGCGCCGCCCGGGCATGGACCGGACCACGGACCCCCGGAATCGACCGCGCGTGGCTGCACATCGAGACCGACGGCCCGTTCGACATCCTGCCCCGCGCCGCGTGGACCGACCAGGCTGCGATCGCGGACCACGTCGACCCGCGGAACTGCCTCTCGCTCATGGTCCTGAAGCCGCCGGGCACGGCCGCGGCCCGGCACGAGCGCCTGATGCCGTTCTACGACCACGAGGGGCGCCTGCGGTGTCCCGTATGCGACGCCGTGAAGCGGATCGCCCCGCCGGCCACCCGACGCGGGTGCCCGATCTTCTGCCCACGCTGCGAACCAACCGAATAGCCCGCCTTCCCCCGAACCAAACGCCCCCCGGGACGAACCGACCCCGAACGGAGAACCGACGATGCTGAACACCCTCTCGAGAGCGGTGCGGGCGCTCGTGCGCAAGCACGTGGCGCCGCGCCGCACCCGCCACCGGACCGGCTGGAGCCCGCGCGCCGCCCGCCGCCGCGCCGCCCGCCGGACCGCCTACCGCACCGACCGCGCCGGGACCGTGCGCCGCAAGGTCCCCAAGCGATGATCCTCAACCGCCGAACCCACCGGCCGCAGCCCGGTGAGATCTACATCGGGCGGCCGTCGAGGTGGGGCAACCCCTTCAAGATGCGCGGCGAGCACGACCGGGTCCGCGTGATCGCCCAGTATCGCGACCGGCTCGTCCACCGCCTGCGGACCGGCAGCCTCGCGCGGGCCGAGCTCGCGGAGCTCCACGGCCACCCCCTGACCTGCTGGTGCGCGCCGCGCGCCTGCCACGGCGACCCCCTCGAGGCCGCCGCCAGGTGGGCCGCCACGGAGCCGGGCGTCGCCCTCGCGGACGCCGCATGGACCACCGACCCGATCCCCCTGATCGTCGCCCGCCGGCTGTCCGGCGCCGCCGCGGCGAACCCGACCCCCCCGAGGAGACCATGATCAAACTGATCAACCGCAACATCCCCCTGGACCGCCTGTCCCTGTCGCCGGCGAACGTCCGCACCACCAGGGCACACGCCGACGAGGACAAGGAGCTCGACGCGAGCATCCTCTCCCTCGGCGTCCTGGAGAGCCTGCTGGTCCTGCCCGCCGGCGGGGACGACTACCAGGTCATCGCCGGCGGCCGGCGCCTCGCGTCCCTCAAGCGCCTCGCCAGGAAGAAGGCGATCCCGCCCACGCACCCGGTCCCGTGCCGCGTGCGCACCGACAACGGCGACACCAACCCCGCCGAGATCTCCCTCCACGAGAACGAGATCCGCGCGGCCATGCACCCGGCGGACCAGTTCGAGGCGTTCGCGCGGCTGCGGGCCGACGGCATGACGGCCGCCGACATCGCCGACCGGGCGGGCGTGAGCGAACGCCACGTGACGAAGCTGATGCGTCTGGCCGCGGTGGCTCCCGAGCTGCTCGCCGCCTACCGCAAGGGCAAGATGAACCTGGACACCCTGATGGCGTTCACCGTGACCGACGACCACGACGCCCAGAAGGACGTCTGGAAGTCGGCCGGCAACGGCGGAGGAGGGCTCTGGCCCCACCACATCCGCCAGCGGCTCACCCGGGGCGCGGTGAGCGGCGGGAGCGGCCTCGCCCGGTTCGTGGGGCAGGACGCCTACGAAGCCGCCGGCGGGCGCATCCGCCGCGACCTGTTCAGCGACGACGGCGGCGGCGTGTACCTCGTCGACCGGGCGCTGGTGGTGAAGCTCGCGGAGGCCGAGCTCGAGAAGACGGCCGAGCGCCTCCGCAAGCGGTGGAAGTGGGTCGAGGTCCACATCGAGCCGGACTGGGACCGGATCCAGACCCTGCACCGCCTGCGGGCCGTCCCGGGCGGGCCGACCGCAGCCGAGCAGAAGCGGCTCGAGGCGATCGGGACCGAATCCCAGGACCTCGCCGACAGGCAGCCCGACGACCCGGAAGAGCAGGGGACGGTCTTCGCGCGGCTCCAGGAGCTGGACATCGAGCGGGAGAAGCTCGAGGCGCGGATCGCCGCGCGCGAGAAGTACCGGCGCGAGGACATGCGCCTGGCCGGCTGCATCGTGTCCCTCGACGGCGCGCAGAAGCGCATCACCAAGGGGCTGGTCCTGCCCGCCGACGTGCCGCCCAAACCCAGGACGAACGCCAAGGCGAAGGCGGCGCCCGCCGCGGCCGAAGGCTCGACACCGCCCGCCGGCGGCAAGGCGGCCGCGCCCGCGCCCGGGTCGGCGTTCGAGGACCGCTTCGAGCGTCCCTGGACGACCCGCACGACGACGAACTACACGAGCCCCGAGGCCAAGCACGCCAAGGAGACCGGCCTCAGCGCCGCCATCACCGACGATCTGGCCGCGATCCGCACCGGCGTCGTGCGCGCCGCGCTCGCCAAGCGGTTCGACCTCGCCTTCGACGTCGCCGCCTACCTGCTCATCACCGACGCCGGGGGGCACGGAGACACCGACCGGCCCGCCGACATCCGCCTCGGGCGCACGAGCCTGCGGCCCCCCGGCCGCCAGAACGACGGCGACTTCGCCGACGCGAACCCGGCCGAGAGGCTCCACGCGCCGCCGGCCGGGAAGTGGATGGCGATCGCCGACGAGCTGAAGCGCTTCGACGCGTTCCGGGCCCTGCCGGACGAGCAGAAACGAGACCTGTTCGCCCGCGCCGTGGCCGCCTCGCTCCACCACCAAGCCGCGAACCAACACCGGCTGATCCCCGCCACCGAGCGCCTCGTGGAGCTGCTCGGCATCGACTTCGCCGCAGCCGTCCGGCCCACCGAGAAGTACTTCTGGAAGCGCCTGACGCGGGCGCGGCTGCTCGAGGTCGCCGAGACCGTCGTCGGCAAGGACTGGGCCGCGGCGCGGCGGAAGCTCAAGAAGGGCGAGCTGGCCGCCGCGATGGCCGCCGTGTTCGGAGCCGACGCCGGTGGCCGCGCGGCCCTCGACGCCGACGCCCGGGAGCGCATCGAGGGCTGGGCGATGCCGGGCTTCCGCCCGTGGGACACCGGCGTCGACACGACCGGCGCCGCCGCCGCAGACGCGGCCAACACGAACTCCTGACCGGCCGGACCCACCGCCGGGCACGGGCCCTCCCTTGTCGAGACGGTGGCCGCCATCTTCCGAAGCCCGCCGGGCGGACGGCGAACCGTCCCGCAAGCCGTGGACCGAGGCCGCGCGCGTCTGCGCCGACATCGCCCTCACAGCCCCCGACCGGCCGGACGCACTCGACCTCGCAATGGCCAAGTTGTACTTGCCCGCTTTGGCAACGAACTTGGGCGCGCGACGGGTCGAGCGCTCGGACCTGACGACGACCTCAGGCCGAGCACCGATCAGCCGCTCGTCCACAGACGCCATGCGGCAACCGCCGACGAAGCGAGCCGGTCGGCCGAGCAGGCCCATCTCGAACCGGGCGTCAAGCAGCGCCACCAAGCAGATTTCGAGTCTCAAGGTCTCCCGAAGGCCCGAGATGAGGCCGCCGATAGCGGGAAGCCATCTCCCGGCACTTCCATGGTTCAGGTACCGGGCCCAATAGTCCTCCGGCGCCATGACGATCAGCGTCGGCCTCCGAGACGCCCACGAGGCGTGCTGTCCGGCGAGCTCGGACGCGATGTCGTCGGCGTTCGCCTCGACGATGGCGCAGTACGTCAGGCCCTCCAACAGCGCCCGCAGCGGCCTATCGCGGCGAGACTTCTTCAGCTCGATGACACAAGGCAGGTTCCCGTCCAGAACCGCGAACGCGAAGAGGTCGACCTTGCCCACGCATCTGTCGTCTTGTCGAGCCTTCAGCGGCATCTGGTAGTCCATGATCGCGAGCGGCCGGCCGTCCGGCAGCGCGAAGACAGCACCATCGCGAAAGGCGCTCTCTCGCCGTTGCCCGTCTCTTCCTAGCTTAACGAGCCGTTGCGTCTCCGCAGTCGTCCATTGCCGCGCAGAGCTGTTGCACGGTCTCCTTCACGAACAGCACTCTAAATACCACATCGTCATCCGACCGGATGTAGTAGAAGTGAAGCCGACTTTTGGCGCCTTGAGCGAAGGCTTCAGCGCCGTCGCCCCCGTGACCGATTGGGTCCAGTTCAGACACGAAGGTTAACCTGGTGTCCTCGCAACGATCTACTAGTTGCACGCCAGCGGACGCTTGTATAGGGCGATCCCCTATCCCGATCGTTGTACCGGAAACAACAGTCACTGCTAGCCATCGTGGCTGTGCATTACATCTCGAATCCTGAGCATCGGCTGGGACCGTTTGCACCAAGACAATTGCCGTCAACACCCAATATCTCATCTTTGCGTCTCCTAGTTGATCTCACTACCCACGTCACTATCGGGAGTTGTGATGTCGTTCCGTGCCCTGCGGTCGCGTTTCCGTCCGCCCATGGTGTCGCCCCGGCGGCGTCAGCAGTTTTCCTCGGTCGCGTTTGCGTCCGCAAGTCCTTCCCGCATCTTCGCTGAGATGATCTTCATCATGTCACGGCGTCTCGCTATCCGCGGCAACTCCACGGTTGCTCGCTGGGGTCGACCAGCCCGCATTATTGCACTCCGTGGCGTTCGTAGAAGTTCCGGCTTTCCCGGCGGCCGGTCGTGGCCGTGCTTCGGGCGAGCCGTAGACCTGTCCATGCGGGCTCAGTTACAGCGATAGATAGGGGCTGTCGGCCGTGGTGCCGCTCACCGCCATGTTTCATCCGTCTCAGAGTGGCAACGTCTCTACGTCCGTGATCTGGCAGGGAGCTATTGTTGTGCAGAACATTAGGCCGCAATCACGTTGCAGCGTTGCACACTTGAATTCCGGGTTTGCCAATCCATAGCTCCAGGCAGTCAGGAATTCCCGTACAAGATTAGGTGGTTCCTCTCTTGCGAGGCACTCGTCTACGGAAAAGTATCGGTTGCAGGCGTTCAATGCCTTGTCGCCGGCGATAGCGACGCGTAGCACAGTAGCTTCGCCATCCCGTCTTAATAGTTCTGCGCCGCTGGCCCCCAGAAGATCGTGCGCTACTCGTTGGTCGAATTCTGACCCGTGTGTTAAGTAGTGATTGAACCCGTCAACAAGCCCCGCTCGTGAAAGCGTGAGATGTACTTGGCCTTCTCGGCGCCCCGCTCTTGCGCCACCCTCATATTTCTTCAAGGTGGCGTCAAGCCGGTCGGCTACTTGGCTCCAATCTGGGTGCAGTGAGAGTATCCGTTCCAGACGTGTACGCCGAAAGGCGGCGTCCAAGGGTACGAGACCGCGGATACGGATCGAATCAAGATCGGGCTTCGTCAAGCGCGTTCCGTGATGGGTGCGGCTCTTTTGCGTAGAATGTTATCTCACTCATTCATAAGGAGTTATGCCCACGGGGCCCGCGCTCGCTAGTGCGCTCTGGCCGGGGACAGCTTCCGGCCAGCGTCTCCACCCGCCGCTTTCGGGCCTTCGCCCGGCCTGATCACGACGCCGGCGCGCTCCGGTCTTCCCGTCCGGCGCTCCCTCTGGACATTCGCGCGGCGTTTTGGTACGGTGTCGTGGGGAAGGAAAGCCCCTGCGATGGCGGCTGCGACGACGAGATTCTCGGGACGCACCTTCAGCGGGCGAGAGATGACGCTGATCCGCGAGGTCGTGCGGGACTGTCCGGGCTTGAGCCGGATGGAGCTGGCGCGCACGGTGTGCGAGCTGTTGCGGTGGCGGCGCCCGAACGGGAGGCTGAAGGCGCGCGAGTGCCGCGAGTTCCTGGAGCGGCTCGACGCGGAGGGTGCGGTGGCGCTGCCGGACAAGCGCCTGGGCCGCGCCCCCGGCTCGGTCACCCGCGTGCCCCGGACGGCGGCGGGAGAGCCGGGTTGCCCGCTCGTCGGCAGCGTGCGCGACGTCGAGCCGCTGGATGTCGAGCTGGTACGCGAGCCGGCCGAGCGCCTGCTGTTCCGGGAGCTCGTGGGCCGCTACCACTACCTCGGGCACACGGTCCCCTTCGGCGCCCACCTGCGCTATCTGGTGTTCGCGGCGAGGCCTCAGCGGGTGGTGGTCGGCTGCCTGCAGTTCTCCAGCCCGGCGTGGCGGATGGCGGCGCGGGATGGCTGGGTCGGCTGGGACGACGCGACTCGGGCGCGGAATCTCCAGCACGTGGTCAACAACAGCCGCTTCCTGCTGCTGCCGTGGGTCGGGGTGAGGAACCTGGCCAGCGCAGTCCTGTCGCGCGGGCTCGGGCACTTGATGGTCGACTGGCCGCGCCGCTACGGCCTCGAGCCCTGGCTCGTGGAGACGCTGGTGGACCCGAGCCGGCACCACGGCGGTTCGTATCGCGCCGCCAACTGGGTGGCGTTGGGCGCCACGGCCGGTCGAGGGCGGATGGACCGGTACGGCCGCCGTGTCGGCGAGGCGCCCAAGACGGTTCTGGTCTATCCTTTGGTCCGGGATGCGAAGCGGCGGCTTCGGGAGGGTTGAGCCGTGCGAGTTGTTCCCCACCCCGCCGCGGCATCCGCACCGGCGCCGTATGCGGCGGCGGACGAGGCCTTTGCGGAGGCCAAAGCCTACCTCTCTTCGCGTGAGGCCCGGCAGATGAGTGAGAGCGATCTCGAACGGGAGCTGCACCGGCGGGGCCAGGAGCTGATGCAGAAGCTGCTGCAAGGTCACCTCGACCAACGCAGTCCTGGGGAGGCGGCGGGTCCGGTCGCGGGGTCTGATGGTGTCGAGCGCCGGGAACGGCGCGTGCACAAACGCGCGGTGGAGACGGTCTTCGGGACGGTGGATGTCGGTCGCGTGGGCTATGCGCGCCCCGGTCACGATAGTCTCCATCCGCTCGATGCGTCGCTCAATCTGCCGGTGGAGCGCTACTCGCTGGAGGTGCGTCGGCGGGTGGCGGAGGCGGCGGCCTCGCGGTCTTTCGACGAAGCGTTGTTCGATCTGTCCCGGAGTACCGGCGCGGAGGTGCCGAAGCGTCAGGCGGAGCAGTTGGCGGCTCGCGCGGCCGTGGACTTCGACGCGTTCTACGAAGCCCGCCGTGCGGCGACGGGCGAGCCGGCCCCGGAGGAGTCGGTTGTCGTGCTCACCTTCGACGGCAAGGGGGTGGTGCTGCATCGCGAGGACCTGCGCGAGGCGACGCGCAAGGAGGCCGAGCGGCGTCGGCGGCAACGGGAGCAGCTCTCCCCGTTCAATCGCCTCAAGCCGGGGGAGAAGAAGCACTCGAAGCGGATGGCGACGGTGGCCGCCGTCTACACGGTCGCGCCGTTCGTGCGGAGTGCGGAGGAGTTCCTGCAGAGCTTGATGCCCCGACAGCCGGGGGACAAGACCAAGAAGGGCAAGGGCAAGAAGGCCGCGCCCCCGGCGGTGCGGCCCCGCCCGGTGGCGAAACGGGTCTGGGCGAGCCTCGAACGGGAGCCCGGGGAGGTGATCGTCGAGGCGATGCTGGAAGCGGAGCGCCACGACCCGAAGCGCGTCAAGCGCTGGGTGGTGCTCGTCGACGGGGCCGAGACGCAGCTCGACCTGGTGGAAGCGGGCGCCGCAGAATTCGGGGTGGAGGTCACGGTGGTCCTGGACATCATCCACGTGGTCGAGTACGTCTGGAAGGCGGCGCGCGTATTCCATCGCGAGGGGAGCCCCGAGCTGGCGTGTTGGGCGTGGACGCGGGTGCGGGACATTCTCGAGGGCAAGGCCCGCCAGGTGGCGTCGTCGATGCGGCGTGCGGCGACCGTCGCCGGCTTGTCGCCCGACACCCGCAAGCCGGTCGATACGTGCGCGGACTACCTGCTGAAGTACGCACCGTATCTGCACTACGACCGCTACCTCGCGGCGGGCTATCCCATCGCCACCGGCGTTGTCGAAGGGGCGTGCCGGCACCTCGTCCGCGACCGGATGGAATTGACCGGCGCCCGGTGGCGCCTGGTCGGGGCCGAGGCGGTGTTGAAGCTCCGGGCGCTGCGCGCCAGCGGCGACTTCGATGCGTACTGGACCTTCCACGAAGCGCGCGAGTACGAACGGAACCACGCCCAGCGCTACGCCGACGGGATAGTACCGCCCGTCGCCGAGCCGCCCCCACCACCCTCACCCCGCCTTCGACGGATCAAGTAGGTCTTGCCATGCTCCTCGCAGAAGCCCATGGACCCCTCGATCGCCGATGAAAAAGAGCCGCACCCTTCCGTGATACGCTGCGACCTCATTTGACTGAACCCATGTGATGGATTTCCCGATAAGCCGTTTGGCATTCGCGCCCGCAAGAAGCAACTCGCATGCGTCTTCAATATATTCTGGCGTGGCCGCCACCAATTCCTTGACTAAATCCTGTGGAACGACATCTGTCAGCGCGGCCGCTAATCGCGGCGCCCACGTGTGGTTGTCGTCGAAGTCCAACAGATACATGTTCTACAACTCGTTTTCAGCCATTAGATGCAACGTAGCGTCGGGGTTCGTCGCGGAGTAAAGACAGTGACCAGAATTAACGTGCTATCTATTCGTTTTCTGACATACTCGCGGCGTGAAGCGGAACGTGGAGCTGGAGGCCAGTTTCTATGGACACAGCAATGATGAACAAAACTGAGAAATCCTGGAAGCGACGCGTACGCCGGAGATACGTGCAGTTCACGACCCAGCCCTCCGTCGCCACATTTAGGGGTGCAGCATCCCCAGAGCGCACACTCACGGGCGCGTGCGTCGATCATAGCATCCCGTTCATGTCAAGCGACACTCAAAACGGACCCCTTGGCGACACCGAAGAGTCACCCCCGAAGAAACGGCGTATGTAGATCCACAACGATGATTCCGTGATCGCCACCGGCAACGTCAGCACGCCTCCGAGTCCAGTCGCGAAGCCAGTTGCCGCGTTCTTGGCGACAGCCGATCTGATCAGCGCCTCCACACGTTCGGCGTCGCTCCCATAGGGCTTTCGCCTGTACTCGTCACCCAAGTCGGAAGCAGACGACAACTTCCCGATGCCACCAAGCGCGTGGTCCAGGATCCAGCCGACCAGATCCTGCCCAACCTTCGCGACTTTCGATGACTCGACGGTCCCATGAAGACGTGATCGTACCAGAAGCGTGCGTGTGCTCCTCGCTCATCGGGGCTGAGCCGAACTCGGCTTGTTCGAGAACGGTAGGGCTCACGGTCCTGCGCCCCGAGACGGCACCGCGCGGTGCCGGGTGGTGTACGCCGGCCCGCGGCCGGACCGCGCCAAGGGCGCACCGCCCCTCAACCGACGGCACCGATCGCGCATGTCAACCGGCTGCCGTTCGATGGTCTGGCTTGGTCCCGTCCAAGACGGCGCGGGCACAGGACCAGACGCAACGTCGCGGAGACACATCAATTGTGACCCGATCAACAGACACATGCATTCGGGCCAACGGCCAGCATTCGTGTGGATTCACACCCCCGGCAGCGACGCCGACCCCGACTTCACGAGCGGCGCCGCCCAGCTCGAAGCCGTCTTGCCCTGCTTCGTTACCGCGATCCGAATGACCCGCAACCCAACAAGGAGAATCCATGACGCTCCACCCCGCCCGGCGCGATGTCGCCGCGTGGCTCGAGCAAGCCACCGCCGAGAGAACCGAACCGCTCCGCCACATCTGCGCGCAGCTCGCGCTCGGGCTCAGGAACGCCACCAGGACGCCGGCCGAGGCCGCGGCGGTCCTGGAAGCGGCCCTCGAAGTCTTCCCCGACCCGGCGTCCGGACGGACGACCGGCCCGGCCGAGCTCGGCCACCTGCTCGCGGACATGCGCGCGCTCGAAAGCGCCATCGCCGCCGCCAGCATCCCCGGCGACCTCGTGATGATGGCGGCGACCGCCCACGCGCACCGCTGCCTCGGCCTTGGAATCCGCAAGGCGCAGGCCCACTCGCGCCGCCCGCCCGAGGCGGCGCCCAACGTGCACTGACGCGAACTCCGGCCGGCGGCCGCGGCGCACCACCGCGGGCCGGCGGCCACATCCCCGACCAAGATGACAGCACAGACCGACATCCAGTGGATACCCCTCAAGGACCTGGCCCGGTCCGACAGCAACATCCGCACCACGCCGGCGTCGGCCGACGCGATGCGCGAGCTCGAGGCGTCAATCGACGCCCACGGCCTGATAGAGAATCTGGTCGTCCGAGCGAACCCCGGCGGCAAGAAGCCCTACCTCGTGACCGCCGGCGGACGGCGGCACCGGGCGCTGCAGAACCTCGCGAAGAAGCGCAGGAGCACCATCCGCCCGACCACGCCGATTCCGTGCCGCGTCCTCGGCCCCGACGACGTCGACGAGGAGGTGAGTCTCGCGGAGAACGCCGTGCGGGTCGCGATGCACCCCGTCGACCAGTTCGCGGCGTTCCGCAAGCTCCTCGACCGCGGCCTCGACACCCGCGCCATCGCCAACCGCTTCGGCCTGACGGCCCGGACCGTGCAGCGGCGGCTCCGGCTCGGCGACGTCGCCCCCGAGATCCTCGCCGAGGCCAAGGAGGACCGCCTGAGCCTGGACCAGCTCGAGGCCTTCGCGTCGACCCCGGACCCCACCCGCCAGGTCGAGGTCTGGACCAAGATGCGGAACCAGCGCGCGTACACCCCCGGCGCCGGCTGGATCCGCAACGAGCTGCAGCGCGGACTGCTGTCGGCCGCGGCGCCGCGCGTCCGGTTCGTGGGCCTGAAGGCGTACCGCGCCGCCGGTGGGAAGGTCGAGGAGGACCTGTTCGCCGCCGAGGACGAGACCCGCGTCCACGTGTGCGACGTCGACCTCCTGAACCGGCTCGCGTCGAAGAAGCTCGATGCCGCGAAACGGAAGCTCGGGCGCGGATGGCGCTGGATCGACACCATGCTCGAGGCCGACTGGGACATCACCCGGCAGTTCGGACGCCTGAAGGGCACGCCGCTGCCGCCCTCCGAGAGCGACCACGCCAGGCTCGCCGCCGTCACCACCGAGATCGACCGGCTCAAGGCGGAGGCGTACGCGCTCGACGACGACCACGGGAACGCCGAGGAGCGGACCCGCCTGACCGCCCGCATCGAGGAGCTCGAGGCGGACGCCGAGCGCATCGACGCCGAGATCTACTCGCAGGAGAGCCACAGCCCGGAGCAGAAGGCCTGCTCGGGCTGCATCGTGACCATCGACGAGGAGGGCGAGCTCCTCGTCCACCGCGGCCTCGTGCGCCGCGAGGACGAGCACCTGGTCCCCCGGCCGGCGCCAGCCGGCCCGGATCCCGACACCGACCACGCCGGCGACAATCAGCCGGCCGATGGCCCCCCGGTGGCCGCCGCGCCGGCGCCCCCGGCCGACGAGGAGCGCGACGCCGGGTCCCCGCCCGAGTCCACGTCCCCGACGGCGGCAGCCGACGAGCCCCCCGCCCCCGACGGCGGCGACCCGCCGCCCACCGAGAGCTACGATCCTCCCCAGTACGAGCCGGACGCCGAGCCCCCCGCCCCCGCCCGCGACGCGGGCCTCCCCGCGGCCCTCGCCGACGATCTCCGCCGCGTCCGGACCGCCCTGGTGAAGGCCCACCTCGAGGCCGACTTCTCCCTCGCCTTCGACCTCGCGGCCTGCCAGATGGCCGCCGCCGTCTTCGGGGCCACCGGCGACGGCCCGGCATCGATCACGATCGAGGCGACGCCCGACGTCAACCCCGAGGCGGGCGCCCGGGACCGCGAGGCCCTCGCCGCCGACAGCCCGGGCGCGCGCATGCTCGCCGAGTCCGCCGCGCGGCTCGAGCTCGAATGGCTCCGCGAGCCCGATCCAGCGGCCCGGTTCCGCGCGTTCCGCCGCCTGCCGGACGCCGCGCGGCGGGCCCTGTTCGCCGGCGCGGTCGCCCGGGCGTTACGCCCCCAGCTCGCGCTCGATCCCGACGCCCGCCCGGAGACCGAGGCCCTCGTCGAGACCCTCGAGATCCCCTTCGAGAAGCAGTACCGGCCCACGCTCGAACGCTTCTGGTTGCGGATGGGCCGCCGCGAGATGCTGTCGATCGCGGCCGAGACGCTCGGCGACCAGTGGGAGGAAGCCCACGCCTGCGACCGGAAGGACACCCTCGCGGCCGCGATGTCCGCCGCCTTCGGCCCCGACGACCCGCCGGCCGCCGCCGGTGTCACGCCGGCCGCCCGCGCCCGCGCGCTCGCCTGGACGCCCCCGGGGTTCCGCGCCGACGAGCCGGCCGCCCCCGAACCTCCCGCCGCCGAACCCGCCCACGTCGAAGACGCCGGCGCCCCCTCGGAAGACGTCCCCGCCTGGCTCCGCGACTGACGCTCCCCGAAGGAGAACGACACCCGTGCACGGACCCGTACGACCACCCGACAGGGCCCCGTCGCCGGCCGCGCGGCGGATCTTCGCCGCCGCGCGCGCCGTGCTTCCCGGCCTCGAAGCCGGACGGCCCCTCGACACGAAGGCGCTGCAGGCGGCGATGACCGACGCCTTCGGCGACACCGACGCCGCCGGGGCGTGGGTGTGGAAACAGGCGTACGACGCGGCCGAGGCCGCCGTCATGCTCCTCCTCCGGCGCTACGGGCCGGCGATGCTCGCCCGTGCCGCCGACCCCGACGGCATGCTGCGCCAGATCGAGCGGATCGCCGCCCTCGAACCGCCGCAGACCCGCCGGGACGACGTGCAGCAGCGCTTCCAGCAGTTCTCGACCCCGCTGGAGCTGGCCTGGATCGTGGCGGCCGCGGCCGACGTCCAGCCCAACGACATCGTCCTCGAACCCTCCGCCGGCACCGGCGCCCTCGCCGCGGCCGCGGGGCTCAAGCTCGCGCCCGCCGCCGGCGGCGCGCTCGCCCTGAACGAGCTGACGAGCACGAGAGCCGGCCTCCTGCAGCTGACCTTTCCGCGCACGCCGGTCACCCGCCACGACGCCGAGTCGATCAACGACCTCCTGCCCGACCTGCAGCCCACCCTCGTCGTCATGAACCCGCCCTTCTCGCGCGCGGCGCTCGTGAACCGAATCGCCGACGACATGGACCTCCGGCACGTCGCCGCCGCCTACCGATCGCTGAGGGCCGACGGGCGCCTCGTCGCCATCACCTCGAGCGGGTGCGAGCCCCGCGGCTCCGCGTGGCGCGCCGCCTTCGCGCGCTGCGACCCGCCGCCCGACGTCCTCTTCACCGCCGCCATCGCGGGGAAGCTGTACCGGGGCCGCGGCACCACCTACGAGACCCGGATCACCGTCCTCGAGAAGCCGGCCGGATCCCCCCGGGGGACGCAGACCGCCGACGGGGACGGGCCGGCCGGCACCCCGGCGGACCTGCTCGCGCGAGCGCGCAGGGCGATGCCCCCCAGGCGGCCGATCCGCCCGGCCGCTCTCCACCGGCGCGCCGCCGCGGCCGCCCCGGAGCCCGCATCCCCGCGCCGTCGATCGCGGCGGGCGGCGGTCCCGCCGGAGACGGGCGACCCCGACAGCTGGCGGACCGCCGCCCCCCTCGCCTACAGCAGCCGGAACACGAGCGACGCCGGCGCGATCGACGACGACCGCCCCTACCAGCCCTGGACGCCCTCGGTGGTCATCAACGAGCACGCGAAGCGCCACCCGACGACGCTCGTGCAGTCCGCCGCCATGAGCGCCGTCGACCACCGCCGCCCGGCCGCCCGGCCCCGCCTGCCCTCCGGGATCGTGGCCGACGGAACGCTCTCCGACGCCCAGCTCGAGAGCGTCGTCCTCGCGGTCGAGGCGCACCGCGAGAACCTGCCCGGGCTGTACCGCATCGACGGCGACCACGACACCGTGAAGCCCGCCGGCGAGGCCGGAGACGGCGATCCGGACGACGGGGCGGAGCGCGACGTCGACACCGAGGGCGAGATCACGTGGAGCGAGCCCACCCCGATCCGCCGCGGCTGGATGCTGGGCGACGGCACCGGAGCAGGGAAGGGAAGGCAGGTCGCCGGGATCATCCTCGACCGATGGCTGCAGGGAACCCGCAGGGCGCTCTGGCTCTCGGCGTCGGACAAGCTGATCGAGGACGCCCGGCGGGACTGGACGGCCCTGGGGGGGCGGCAGGAAGACGTGTTCGCCGTCAACCGCTGGCGTCAAAAGGACCCGGTCGACCGTCCCGCCGGGGTGCTCTTCGGGACCTACTCCACGCTTCGCTCGCCGGCCCGCAACGGCGCGCCGTCACGCCTCGAGCAGATGATCGCCTGGCTCGCCGGGGGGCTCGACGAGGAGCGCCGCCACACCTGGGACGGCGTGATCGTCTTCGACGAGTCGCACGCGCTGAGCAACGCCGCCGGCGGGCGGGGCAGCCGCGGGCCGATCGCCCCGAGCCAGCAGGGCCGGGCCGGCGTCCGCCTCCAGAACGCGCTGCCGCAGGCCCGGATCGTCTACGTCTCGGCCACCGGCGCGAGCACGATCGACGGGCTGTGCTACGCCAGCCGGCTCGGCCTGTGGGGCACGCCCGACACGCCCTTCCGGAAACGGACCGATTTCGTGCAGGCGATGGAGGCCGGCGGCGTGGCCGCCCTCGAGATCGTCGCGCGGGACCTCAAGGCCCTCGGGCGCTACCAGGCGCGGGCCCTCTCCTACACCGGCGTCGAGGTCGACATCCTGGAGCACGCGCTCACCGACGAGCAGACCGCCATCTACAACGAGTACGCCAGGGCCTTCAAGATCATCCACAGCCACCTCGGGGACGCGCTCGAGGCCACCCGCATCGACACCGACGAGGTGACGAACGCCCGGGCGAAGGCGGCCGCGCACTCCGCCTTCGAGGGCGCGAAGCAGCGCTTCTTCAGCCATCTGCTGACGTCCATGAAGTGCCCCACGCTCATCCGCGCCGTCGAGGACGACCTCGCCGCCGACCGGGCGCCGGTCATCCAGCTGGTGTCGACCGGCGAGGCCCTGACCGAACGGCGCATCGCCCAGCTGCCCGCGAGCGAGTGGGACGACGTCAGCATCGACATCACGCCCCGCGAGTACGTCCTCGACTACCTGTTCCACGCCTTCCCGGTCCAGATGCACGAGCACTACGAGGACGAGGAGGGCAACATCCACACGCGGCCGATGCGCGACGCCGACGGCAACCCCGTGCTGTCGCAGGAAGCCGTCGCGATGCGCGACGCCCTGATGGAGCGGCTCGGCAGCCTGGCACCGATCGGGAGCGCGCTCGACCAGATCCTCCACCACTTCGGGCACGAGCAGGTCGCCGAGATCAGCGGCCGGTCGCGGCGCGTCCTGCTCATCGCCGACGACGACGGGCGGGAGCGCCTGGCGGTGCGGACCCGCGCCCCGAGCGCGAACCTGCACGAGACCCAGGCCTTCATGGACGGGGAGAAGCCGATCCTGGTGTTCAGCGGCGCGGGGAACACCGGCCGCTCCTACCACGCGGACCTCGACTGCGGGAACACCAGGCGCCGGCACCACTACCTGATCGAGTACGGCTGGCGCGCCGACCAGGCCATCCAGGGCCTGGGCCGCACGCACCGCACGCACCAGCGGACCGCTCCCGTGTTCCGGCCCGTGACCACGAACGTGAAGGGGGAGAGGCGGTTCACCGCCACCATCGCGCGGCGCATCCACAGCCTCGGGGCCATCACCCGCGGCCAGAAGGACTCCCAGACCGGCATGGGCGACGACAACGCCACGCTCTTCCGCGAGTGCGACAACTTCGAGTCGGAGTACGCGCGGGCGGCGCTGCGGATGTTCTACCTCGACCTCTACGCGGGACGGGTCGGCCACTGGTCGGCCGAGCGCTTCGAGGGCGAGACGGGCCTCAGGATCACCGACGGCGACGGCCAGCTCCTCACCGACCTGCCGCCGATGCACACCTTCCTGAACCGGCTGCTCGCGCTCGAGATCTCCGAGCAGAACGAGCTGTTCTCCCACCTCGAGGAGCTGGTCGAGACCAACATCCGGGACGCCATCGAGAGCGGCACGTACAACCGCGGGGTCGAGCGCATCACGGCGGCCGGCCTCGAGGTCGTCTCCCGGGAATCGGCCGCGCAGAGCGCCGCCGGCGCGGCCACGCAGCTCGTCGAGATCCTCCGCCGCGACCGCCTGCGCCCCCTGAAGCTCGGCGACGCCCTCGAGATCCGGGCGCGCGAGCGCAAGCAGAAGCGCCGGCCCGCCCTGGTGAGGAACCGCCGGTCGGGAAACGTCGCGCTGTGCCTCGCGGCCCCGGCGCGGACCCTCGAGGACGGCAGCGTCCAGAAGCGCTGCTTCCTGATCCAGCCCGCCAGCGAACGCACCGAGCCCGCCGCCGACCTCGAAGGCTGGTCGGTCATCGACGACCGCGAGTGGCAGCGCTTGTGGACGGAGCAGTGCGCGGCGCTCCCCGAGTTCCGCGAGTCCCGCTTCTGGCTCGTGACCGGCGTGCTCCTGCCCGTCTGGAAGAAGCTCCCCGAGACCGACGTGAGCGTCTACCGCCTGACCACCGACGACGGGACGAACCTCATCGGGCGCGTGCTGTCGCCCGGGCAGGTCGACGCCGTCCGCATGAAGCTCGGCCTCGGGCGAACCGGCGGCACCGTCCACGCGACCCCGGGAGAGCGGATGCGCGAGCTCCTGGCGCGGCGGTGCCTGTACCTCCTCGACGGCGACCTCGTCCTCGCCGGGCGGCGGCACATGGGGACCATGCGCGTCGAGGTCGAGCACCGCAACCCGGAGATCGTCGGAGACCTGAAGGCCCTGGGCTGCCGCTCGGAGATCGTGCAGTACCGCACCCGGGTGTACGTCCCCGACGCGGCCACCCTGGGCCGCCTGCTCGACGCGCACCCGGTCGTCGTCCGCCACGACAAGCGGTGACCGCCGCCACGCGAGGGAACCCGCCATGACCGACACGAGCACGCCCTACAGACCGCTCTTCGCCGACCCCGCCCCGCCGCCCGCCATCCACGCGCTCCTGCGCCTGCTCTGGGACACCCGCCGGGCGGAGGGCTGGCTCCTGAACGGGGCCTTCCCCGACGGCTGCTCCGCGCCCGGGGAGCACCTCACCGCCACCGGGACCGACGCCGGCGGCCGGTGGGCGGTCCTCGACGGCGACCGGCTGCGCCGCGGCGATTGCGAGTGGCTCCGCCACATCACCGAGGTGGGCACGATCGCCGGCATGTGGTGGCGGACCGGCTGGCGACCCTGGCCGAAGCGACCGGCGAGCGGGCCCGTCACCGAGGAGATCCGGTTCGCCCTGAAGACCGACCCCGACGACCTCGCGCCCATGTTCCAGCTCTACGCCGGTCTCGCCGCCGACGGCAAACCGGACCACTCGCCCGAGCTCCGGACCTTCCAGGACGGCGCCGACCCCCAGATGCCCACCGACGCGGGGATCGACATACCCATGAACCTCGCCGTGACCGACGTGCTCGAGTGGCTCCTGTGGCTCCCGTTCGACGGGCGCCGCAGCGCCGAACCGTGAAAGGAGACCCGATGCCCAAGAAGAACACCCCGGTGGACCTCGCCGACGCGCTGTTCATGCAGATCGAGCGCCTCGACGACCCGAGCCTGGAGGGCGAGGCGCTCGAGGCCGAGATCCAGCGCACCGACGCCATGTGCCGGCTGTCGACGCAGGTCATCGCCAACGGCCGCCTCGCCCTCGACGTCCACAGGTTCACGGCCGAGCAGGGCCGCGATCTCGCCCACGTCCCCAACGTCCTCGGCGGCGACACCGCGGCGCCGGCGGCGCTGCCCAGCGGGCGCAGGCCGCGCGCCCTGCCCGCCGGCGACCGATGAGGGGCCGCAACCGGCTCGGGCAGTTCGTTCCCGGCCACCGCCTCGTCTACCCCCGCCCGCCCGTGCGGCCCAACAGCGGCCAGTTCCGGCCGGGGTGCATGCCCGTCCCCAGCCGCCGGCGGAGCCCGGGCGATTCCTACCTCGACGGCAAGACGGGCGAGATCTTCGTCTGCGTCGCCGAGCCGAACCCCCATTTCCCCCATCGCGCGCAGCACTTCAAGCCGCGCCGCCTCGTCAACTGGGAAGCGGCGCACGGCCCCGCACCGCCCGGGTGCGTCGTCATGCGGATCGACGGGCGCGACCGGACCCGGGACGAGCTGTCGAACCTCGTCCTCGTCCGCCGCGGGGCCCTCGCCGTCCTGAACCGCGGGAACTGGTCGGAACGCCGGATCGCGTTCAACGACCTGCCAGGCGACCGCGCGATGCGGCTGGCCGCGATCGCCCTTGCCGTGCTTCGCGCGGGCCCGCCCTACGTGATCCTCCCGGGGGCCTGACGGCAGCGCGCCCGAGCCCCGAGCGTCCTCGCGCGCGGCGGCGCGCGCCTCGTCCCGCCCGGAAGGAACCGCGCCCGGGACCGGGCGCACGGAGGCCGCCGCGGCGATTTACAATCCAATGCAAGGAAAGGAGGCTACATGCCCGAAGAGGAAACCACCAGGACAGGCGCCGGCGACGAGAACGGCAAGAGGCCGCGCCAGTTCACGCCGAACGCGCAGATGGCCGTCACCGGGAGGTTGACCAAGGACCCCGAGGCCAAGGAGTCCGCCCGGGGGCACCCCTACACCCGGGCGCGCATCGCCGCCAACCTCACGCCCGCCAGGAACGACGGCGGCACCGAGGAGACCCTCTTCCTCGACGTGGTCGCGTTCCGCAACGAGGCCGCGAGGCTCGCGAAGTGCTCCAAGGGCAACCGCGTGCACCTGATGGGCGTGCTGACGATGCAGACCCGCGACGGCGACGGCCAGCGGTACCAGAACTTCACCCTCACGGCCGACGCCGTGATGGGCGCCGCGACCACGAGACGCACCGAATGACGCACTCCCGTGAACCCAAGGTCGCCCCAACGACCATGATCTGCGTGATCCCGAGGACCCCCGTCGCCACCGACAACCTGTCGCTGCAGCAGATCTACGACAATTACGCGCAGTACCTCGACACCCTGCGCCACCAGCCCAGCCACGACGAGCTCGCCCAGATGGCGATGCTCCACGGCTTCCAGCCTGCGCTGCCGCTCTCGGCGACGCAGTGGACCAACCAGTACGCGCAGCGCGTCATCATGGTGGTGGCGAGCTACACCGAGCCGCAATTCCGCAACTGCGATCATGGCCGGAGCACCGTCCTCGGGCGCCGGCCGTTCCGCGGACCGCTGAGGCGGCCCCCGATCCCCGGGGCGCACCAGCACTACACGGAGCTCCGCCGCTGCCGCTCGTGCGGGGCGCTCCAGATGGTCAACGTCGGCCCGTCCGGCGAGCACGAGGCGTCGGCCTGGTTCCAGGCCGCCGAGGACTGCATGCCCTGGCAGAGCCTCCACGACGCGGCGCTCGCAGCCGGCTCTCCGATCGGCCGCGACTGACGGCCGCACCCCTCGCCCTCCGCCCTCCCCCAGCCAGGTCCGCGTCGCCGCAGGAGAACTGCGCCCGAGCCGCGCCGTCCCCGCCGACACGCGGGCAGCCGCCCGCCCCCACGGCCCGCCGCCCTCGACACATCCGGACGCGCTATGATGGGTTTCGCGACCCTTCGGGCGCCGGAGAAGCAGCGCCGTGGCCACCACGCAACCCGTCGTCAAGTTCACCTACGACGACTACCGCACCGCGCCAGCGGACAAGCGCTACGAGCTGCTCGGCGGTGAGCTGATCATGGTTCCTGCCCCGAATCTGAGGCACCAAGAAGTCCAGTTCCGCCTGGGCCAGGCGCTCGGCCGATTCATTCTCGACCGCCAGCTGGGGAAGCTCTTCTACGCTCCCTGCGACGTGGTGCTGTCCGACACCGACGTCGTGCAGCCGGACCTGCTGTTCGTCTCCCGGGAACGCGAGCATCTGCTGAGCGGCGGCGAGAACGTGCGGGGTGCGCCCGATCTCATGGTCGAGATACTGTCTCCGGCGACCGCCGACCGGGACCGCGGCTACAAGCGTGAACTCTACGGCAGACACGGCGTGACGGAGTACTGGCTGTTCGACCCGATAGCGGAGGCCGTCTCGCTCCATCGCCAACACGGAGGCGTGCTGGCCGTCACCCACACCTCCGGTCGGGAGCAAACGCTGCGCTCGCCGCTGCTCGGCGGCCTCGAACTCCACCTGGAAGACATCTTCTCGCCTTGAGGGCGAGCGTGGCACCGGTCCGTGCCGCAAGGGCGCCGACCCGCTGGAGCCAGCCGATCGGAAAGGGCAAAAGGATGAAGCAAGACAGACGACGAGATGATCAGGCGGATCTCGGAGAGATCGACTGGGCAGAGTGCCCCGGAATCGACCGCGATCCGGAACGCATGAGCGGCGCATGGTGCTTCAAGGGAACACGGATCACCGTGGCAAGCCTCTTTGAGAACCTGGCCGGGGGAACAACAGTAGACGAGTACGTCGAAGATTACCCGGACGTGGGTACGAAACGCGCAATCAGCGTGCTGGAGTTTCAAGCCGAGAGACTGAAGGCAGTGTGGCGGCAATGAGAGTATTGCTGGATCACTGCACGCCGAAGGGCTTGGTCCGTGCGCTGCCTGAGCACGAAGTGCAGACGGCGCAGAACGAAGGATGGAGGGAAGCCAAGAACGGAGACCTGCTGACCAATGCCGAAGAGGCGGGATACGAAGTCTTCATCACAACAGACCAGGGTATTCCACATCAGCAGAACATGGCCAATCGGAAAATTGCCGTCGTAGTCTTGACGAACACGAAGTGGGGCGCGATACGACGAAGACTTGAGGAAATCCGAAGGGAAATCAAGCAGGCGACACCAGGCAGGACAACAACGGTTCACGTACCGCCATAACAGGTTGCGAAAACTCCATAGAGGTATCGGCTCCCACCAATAGACGCCCGAGACCGCGGCGCGCTCCAAAGACTGCATCAGCAGAACGATCGCGATGTCCGGGCTCGCCGACCGCGCGCCACCCCGCCGACCTGCACGCGAACACCCGCCCCCCGCCGCCGACGCAAGAACCGGGTGCACGGTTCCCGTGCGCCACAACCGCCAATCCGTCTCCCCGCGCCTCGCCCACCCGCCCGCAGGCTGGGGAGCCTTGCCCAACGAGAGGCCACATGGCCGACAGGAGAAAGCTGCCGGATCCCGATCCCGGTGCCGACGGACGGAGACGCTGCAACGCGCGGCGAACGATCACCATCCCGCGATCCACGCACGAGCAGGCGCGGGATATCGCCGAGATCAACGACACGAACCTGGCGTGATCCTCCGCAAGGCGATCCACGCCGGACTGCCGCCGGTGCGCGAAGGCGAGCCCGCCGAACGCGAACACCGGCGGCGCAACCGCCGATGACCACCACAACGACACGCGCCGTCTACGTCCACGACCGCTACGCGGTCGACTGGGAACTCTGCGGCTGCCCCCGCAGCACCAGATGGGCGCAACTCGACACCGAAGCCGACGCGGCATGGTTCGGACAGTGGGTCAACCCGTTCGATCGCGTGATCTTCGCCTACGTCGAGGGCGAACTCCAGCGGACCACCTGCGCCGACGACGGCGAGCTCGTCCGGGAACTGCAACGCATCGCGGACTGGCACGCCCGCCACAACGGCTGGAAGGGGATCGATCCCTGGAACGACGAGCTCGCCCGGCGCCTCGAGGACGCCGGCGCCGGGCACCTGGTGCACGCCGGCCGGAAGCCGAAGCGACACCCCCATGAGGCAAGGGCCTTGACCACGGACACAAGAGTCACACCCCGGCCCGACCCGCAGCGAGCCTCAGGCTCGTGAACGCGCCGCGCATCGACGGCCGATGAAACCCGGCCGAGGCGGAAACCTCGACGAGGAGACACCGAATGGGACTGACGAGACCGGAAGCGATCATCCGCCGGATGGACACCGCCGCGCACGGACCCCGAGGCGCGATGGCGAACCTCGCCCGGATGCTGGCGATTGTCGAGTTCGAGCACGACGAGGACATGCGCGTGTTCGGCTACAGCCGCAACCCGGCGCCGCACTACGTCGACCTCCGCGAGGCGGCGAGACGCGCCGTGGAGGAAGCGGGCGCGCCAGCGGCGCCGACCAGCGACGACCGGCCGGAGGCCCCGGCCGGAACACCCCTGGCCGCGAGGTGGCCGACGGCCGAGGACGAAACCGCACCCGCGACGATCATCGCGTTCAAGAGCTTCGCCGGCGAGCCGACGGCGACCTTCCCGAACCGGGCCTGCGCCGGCCGCGTCCCCTGCTTCTCGACCCGGGACGGACACTTCGACGCCCCGGTGGCCGACGCTGATCAGTGGCCGAACGCCGAACCCACCCGGCAGCTCCTGACCGAGCTGGCCGACAACTTCTGGCCCGACTGAGACCCCGCCGGCGCCCGAGACGCTCGGCGTGGCTGGTGGGCCGGCCGGGAACGAACCCCACGCCACCTCACCCTCCACGACATGCTGGGCGCGCTCGGTGTCCCGGGCCTGGTCATCGCGTGCTTGCACCACCCAGCTCAATCGCGCCACGACCATCCAACAACCCAGTGGGCCGAGAACGGCATCCAGCTGTCGAACCCGACCCGCGAGCGCGTCGGCACACGCTATGATGATCCTGCTGGCCATCGGAGCAGGGGGGGCAACATCCACGTGGACACCACGCAACCTCTCGTCAAGTCCACCTACGAGGACTACCGCACCGCGCCGCCGGACACGCGCCACGAGTTGCTGGACGGAGACCTGCTGATGGTTCCTGCCCCGAATCTGAAACACCAGAGGGTGCAGCGCCGCCTGGGCCAAAGGCTCAGCCAGTTCATCGACGAACGCGAGCTGGGCGAGTTCTTCTTCGCCCCCTGCGACGTGGTGCTGTCCGACACCGATGTCGTGCAGCCGGACCTGCTGTTCGTCTCACGGGAACGACAGCATCTGCTGAGCGGTGGCGAGAACGTGCGCGGCGCGCCCGACCTCGTGGTCGAGATACTGTCGCCGGCCACCGCCGACCGGGACCGCGGCTACAAGCGTGCGCTCTATGGCAATCACGGCGTGGCGGAGTACTGGCTGATCGATCCGACAGCCGAGACCATCGCGATCCATCGGCAGCGCGCCGGCACACTGGCACTCATGCACACCCTCGGTCGCGACGAAACGCTGCGCTCGCCGCTATTCGGCGGCCTCGAACTCCGCCTGGACGACATCTTCTCGTCCTGACCTCCCCGCCGAAAAAGATCCTCGCCCCGAACGGGCACTGACCCGCCTCCCCGCCGCGGCCCTCCCCGCAATCCGTTCCCCGACGGCCGTCGCCCACGCGGCGACCCGCCCCCGAGCAACCCCGAGACATCACCGATGCAGATCTACGGCGCGTACACCCACGGCATCGACGGACACCTGTTCACGGTGTCCGCCACCCCCAACACAACCGGCAGGCTCCGCATCACCGGCCTGCCCGACATCGTCGCCGAGCACGCAGGCAACATCGTGACCGCCACGCTCCGGCGCCTCAACCCCGGGGCGGCCGCGACCGACCTCCACGCCGAGCCCGCCGACGACAACGCCCCGCCGCTCGGCCCCGCCCGCTTCATCCGCTCGGTCGAGATCCCGATGGCCCTCGCGGCGCTCGCCGCGCACCGCCACGTCCCGCCGGACCGCTTCGCGCAGACGGTCGCGGTCGGCGGGCTCGATCCCTACGGGCCCGCCCGCGAGGAGACCCCCTGCATCCCCGCGCGCGGCATCACGGCGATCGCGGAGACCGTCCGCCGCCGGGCGCTGCCGCTCGTCGTTCCCTGGGAGAACGCCGCGGCCGCGCTGTCGGAGTGCACGACCACGGCCGGGTTCCACACCTTCGAGCAGCTGCTCTCGGTGACCGCCGGCGAATCCGACCCTCCCTTCGTCCCGCCCGCGCGCGTCCCGAAGCGCGAGCCGCTCCGGATGTGGGGAGTGGGAGAGAGCCATCTCAGAGCAGTGGAGATCGCGTGCGCGGGACGACACGCCATCAGCATCGTCGGCCCGCCCTCCGGGTCCCTCCCCAACTACGGGCGGCTGGCCCAGGCCCTCCTCCCCGACCTCGACGGCGACGACGCCCGCGTCACGACCCGGATCCACTCGATCGCCGGGCTCAGGCACCCGTTGGCGGAGCGCATGGTCGAGCCTCCGCTGCGGATCCCCCACCACTCCGCCTCCTGGGGCGCGATCTCCGGCACCCGGGGGTGCTCCGGCGAGGTGAGCCTGGCCCACAACGGCGTGTTCGTCGTCGATCAGCCGGCCGAGTACGACCGCCGGACACTCGCCGCGGTCGCCAGAACCGCCGTCGAGCGCGAGACCCTCGCCCTCTACCTGTCGCCGGTCGAGCACACCGTGCGGATTCCCGCCGACTTCCTCCTCGCCGTCACCACCCGGCCCGACGAGATCGGCGAGCGCCGCCACCGCGCGGCGCCGGTCCTCGACCTCTGCGACATCCACATCGAGGCCCCGTTGCCCGCCGGGGATCCCGTCGACCCCGACGACGTACTCGCGCGGCGGGCCCGCGTGGCCGCGGCCCGGCGCATTCTCGCCACCGGCCGCCCCCCGGGCGCGCCCTCGACCGGCGACGACAGCGCGCGGGGGCGCCGCACCCGCGCCCTCGCGCGCACCATCGCGGCCCTCGCCTGCGAGCGTCAGGTCCGCCCCGAGCACCTCGAGGAGGCCCACGCTCTCGCCAACCCGGCCGACACGGCCGCCTCCTGAAGGATTCCCCATGACCGAACCGCTCCGGACGCCCTGGGGCGCGGCGCAGACCACGCGCACCCTCGCCCCCGGCGTGACCCTGGTGACGACCGCCTCCCACGGCGGGCTGCTGCTCGCCGGCAACGCCTCGATGCCGCCCGACGTCGGCGAGACGTTCATCAACGGCCCGGACTGGGCCGAAGAAGACTGCGAGCTGCCCATCGCCCTCGCCATCCTCCACCGCGACGGCGTCCTCGGCGACGACGCCCTCCTCGGCCAGACCCCCGCCCAGACCCGCGCGATGGCCCGGGCCATCGCGAGGCGCTTCCCCCGCTACGCCGCCGCCTTCGGCCACCTCGACCCATGACGCCGATCGAGCGCGAGCGCGACACGGCCGAGACGATGGCCTGGAACGCCCTCGGCCGCTACAAGTTCCTGCTCTTCGGGTACTGGGCGGGGCTCTGGATACATCTCAACCGGCTGTGCCCGACGCGCAGCCCGAACCCGTGGCGCGACCTCGTCGCCGACGCACGCAGACGGAACCCATGAGGATAGCCACTCCAAGCCGGGAAGAGCTCGAGCGGCGGGCCCGCGCCCGGGCGCGCCAGCGGCGGCGCGACGCACGCGTCGCCCACGGCGCATTGAAGCGGGCCCGCGGGTCGCCGTCGGCCGCGGCGGCGGCCCTCCGCGAGGAGGCCCGGACCTACCGCGCCCAAGCGCGGCGACGGCGGACTCGGAGCCTGGCGCGCGGCCGAGCGGCGGGAGCGGGCGGCGGCCGACCTGGAGCGCCTTTGTGAACGAACGCGCGATGCGCTACAGTTTCCCTGAGCGTGCGCACCGGCATCCCTCCTGCCGCGCGCGAAACTTCCACCAGCACCGGCCGGCGGGCAGCATGCCTACGCCCGAGAGCGTGATTTGCATTCTCATGGTGAGCGCCGCCGCGAGCGCGTCGACGTCGGCCTCGAGCCTCGCCGGCGTGCTCGCCCGCACGGCGGGCCTCGCCGGCGCGGCCCTGGCGACGATCGCGATCGGCCCCGGCCCGGGCGCGGTCCTCGTCCAGGCGAGGGACAACGCCACGATGGCCGGCGTCGCGTCGCGGGCGACGTTCCTGCACGCCGACGCGCTCACGTTGCCGTCGGTGGTGTCGCGGGCCACGGTCGTCACGATGTTTCTCACGCCGGACGGGCTCGACGTGCTCGCGGCGTGGCTCGACGGCGTTCTCCGCCACGGCACCCGGGTCGTGTCGCATACGTGGTCGGTGCCGGGCTGGCGCTCGGTGCGCGTGCTCTCGTCGAGGACGCCGACGGCCGGGCCTGGCCGATCTACCTGTACCGCGTCCAGGCGGCGGACGCGTACGCGGCGCGCGTGCACGGGGGGTCGTAGTGCGAACGCTCGTGGTCGTCGAATCGCCGGCGAAGTGCAAGACGATCCAGCGCTACTTGGGTGGGAACTACCTCGTGCGGGCGAGCCTCGGCCATCTCCGCAACCTGCCGGCGGCGGGTGGGCGCCGCAAGCGGGCGACCGCGCTCGGGATCGACCCGGAGGACGGCTGGAGGCGACCTGGGAGGTCCTCGATGTGGTCGTGGAGCGTGCGGCCGCCATCGTCGACTTCATCCTGGATCCGACGCGCGCCCGGCGGGCGGATCGTGTTCGCGACGTCGAGCATTCGCGGGCCGCGAACCCGTGGGCAGACCTTCAGGCCGAGCGTGCGTGGAGGGCCGGGGCGCCGGATCCCGGCCGGGATCGCCATCGGGGTTCCGGCCGCGCTGCAGTCGTGGAGCCGGGGCGGTAGCGACTGATGTCGCGCGCGATCCGCCGTTGCCGCCGCCCGTACAGCTCGTTGGTCCGGGGGTGCGCGTGACCGGCGGCGTGCTGGACGTGCTCGACTGCGGAGCGGCGGCCACCCGCGACGAGGTCCGCGTGGTCTCCATGACGGTGCTCGTGGTGGTTCTCGGCGCGGGCGTCGGCGGTTGGTGGACGTCCGAGCGCGGGTGGCCCGCGGAGGCCGCGGCGGTCGTTGCCGGGGCGCTCCTGGTCTACCTCGGAGCTGCGGCTATGGATCCGCCGCTGTCCAGTCTCGCGGTCGTTCTGGCGGGTCTCGGCTGTCTTGCCGTCGGCTCGGTGAGCCGGGTCCTCCTGTCGGTCGGCTTCGTGTTGTTGGCGGCGGCCGTTGCCGATGCGGAGCTGGCCGCCGTCTTCGCGGGATCGCCTCATGAGTGCATGTGTTGATCGACCATCGGGCGGGAGCGGGGATGGCGAGTTGGTGCTCAGATGGCGGGTCGTCCCGGTCGTGGGAGACCGCGATGGCCGGATTGAGTTGCAGCAGACTTGGGACGATGGCCGGTGGCGAACGGCGAGCGTGTTCGCCAGTCGCGCTGCGGCAAGAGCGTTCGTTGAGGATCGCGCAGGCTTCGGTTTCGCGTTGACCTGCGTCACCTTCGTGGTTCAGCTGGGCACCGCGATGTTGCCTGCTGGTGTGTCTCGCGGTACTGCCTGCCGGATTCTGGATGGGGATCCGGATCCGCCGAGGGCGGGTGCCGCGGTGGAACGGCAGCGAAGTTGGGGCGGTGGAGGCCGCGTGACATGGGCGTCATTCTGTTCTTGATGGTGGGCTTTATCTGCGTCGGTGGTGGACTCGTCTTCAGTCGCTTGGTGAGTGGGATCGTGCTCGAGGCCTTCCCGGATGGACGCCGCCGCGCCGGGGTGGTCGCGTTCCAGTGAGCCCGCCAACCGCTTCAGCACCCGCGCCGCGCGGTCCGCTGAATCGAGGTCCCAGGCATCCCGCAACGCCTTGCCGACCGAGGCGTGCAGCCGTTCGGGCAAATGACCGAGCACGTTGCGGAGCATGTGCACACGGTGCAATACGATTCGGCCTCGTCCGCAGGCGAGGCACCGCATTCAGCAACCGGCATCAGTCGTGAACGAGAACACCACGAGGCTCATGAATAGCACGACAAATACATACGGCAGGGCCGTCTCGACGACCGTCAGCCTTCGGTACCCCTTCTCTTTCAAGCTCTCCCATTCCTTCGTAAAGAACTGGAAAGCGAGTTCAGTTTCCAGCTCGTGGAGCACAGCAAAATTCCCGGAGTTCAGCCGGCGATACGAGTGAATTGCGACAAGCCACTTCAGAGACAGAAGCACACCAAAGATCCCGGTCCAGAGCATCATCGTACCCGAAGGCAATCCCGTAACACCGAATCCGATCGATACAGCAAGAACGGCTGCTATCCCTGCCAGTACTGAGACGTACAGACGATTAGCCCCCTCGCGTCGCTCACTCACATGGTCAGCGAGTTCCGCATGAAGCTTGTACAACTCCAACAGTTGGTGCCTATCACCCGCGCTCATCGTATTGATCCCTGATTGCTTGCACGACGCTCTCGGTGGACCACCCAACAATGACAGCTGCAGCCTTGCTGAACCTCACCTAGAGGTGCGTTCGTTGCCCCTCGGCCTGACGCCAACTACCGGTTTCGACGCGCTAAAACCCTCTTTGGCCAAGGAGAGCTCTTCACGCATCCATCGGCTGTGAGTGGCGTATATCCCGGCTGTAACGAGGATCACGCCACACGGCTGCATCTTCCGACGAATCGCCCGTCGGAGATCAGTGCGACGGCGAAGGTGAACAGCAGTCTCCTCATCTCTGGAACCTCCGCTCGGAAGTGTAGCACCGCGGTTGACTCCCTGGCAACGGTTTGGCGCGCTTGCCGCGCTCGGTAGTTGACTCGCGCAACGTGACCGCAGGTGGTGATCCGCCGGCGGGTGCGGCTAGAAGGCGACGTCTCCCGTGTGCTTCGATCGTCGTCACCTTCCTGCGACTCTGCGGCCCGCTGGGGCCGCAGAGACCTGAAGACTTGAAGACCCGCGCGAGCTGCACCTGCGGGTGCCTGGATCCTGATCCTCAAGAGGGTCTATAGCCGTACGGACTTCCGGCTCAATTCGAGAGGGTGGGTGGAGCTGCGCGTTGCACCGCGCCTGCTCGCCCAGCGCATCCCGAAGCGCGTCATCGCCAAGGAGATGGCGTGTCCCGGCCAACGCTCCACAAGTTCATCAAGACCCCACGGCCTGCAGCCGAAGCCGACCCGGTAGCCGGATTCCTGCGGGCTCGCTCAAGCTAGGCTGACACCCGGGTCGGTGGGGCAAGCCCCCGCCCGCCCGCACGCACCACGATGACCGCAACGCCACGCTCGCGCAGACGACACCGAGACCCGGAGCCCCCAACACCCGATACAACCAGAATGACGACCCTGGCGTCGAACCTCAAACACCTGGCCGCGCACGCTCACAGCCGGCGGTGCGGCCGCCCCGGCGACCTCGAGGACCTCGCCCGCGCCGCGCGATGCCTCCTCCGCGCCGCCGACCTCATCGACCAGGCCCAGGCCATGACCGCAATCGCCCTCGAGTGCATCTCCCAGACCACCGCCCGGCCGGACGCACAACCTCCGGGAACGGCCGCGCCCGGCCCGCACGGCGACACCGCCGGATGGCTCATACTCCTCGCGAGTCCGCTAGCCGACGGAACCACCGAGCACACGCTGCTCGGCGCCGCACCCAATCCCAGGCTCGCGTTCGCCGACGCCCGTCGCCGCTGCGAAACGGTCAACTGCACCCTGCCCGACAACGCCCACGCCGCGCCCGCCGACCCCAACGCCATCACCACCGCCCTCGCCTTGCTCGAACGCCCCGGCGCCGTCCAGCGCCTCGCCCGGGAGCCCGTCATCGCCGGCGCACACACCACATTCCTCCGCGGCGCGCCCTGCCGGGACTGCGACGGCCTCGACCTCCCCGACTGCCCGCGCTGCAGCGGATCCGAATTCGAGATTGCCGAGATCGACCCCGACCCCGAGAACGACGTCGCCCTCGTCGTCGGACCCCGCTGGGCGCCCCGACCGACCGACACCCACCACCACGCGCACGGACGCCCCGTCTACCCGCCCTGCCCCGACTGCGGCGGCGACATCGAACGCTCCGACCACCTCGGACGCCTCACGATCAACTGCTCACACTGCGGAGCCCCGTTCTTCCTCGCCGAACCCGACCTCTCATGACCCCGAGATGGCGCGTGCGCCCGGCGTCCGAACCCGGAGCCGTCCACGTCGAGATCGACACCGGCCGCGGCTTCCGCCCCGCCACCGTCAGCGAGATCGACCAAGCCCTGCGCCAGCTCAACCTCTTCGGCGCCGCCGACGCCGCCGGCGCCGGATGGCCGACCCCCCACGCGATACGGACGCCCCCGACTGACCAAAAGAGGCAACGAGTGCGAATCATCATCAAACCGCTGCAGCACGGCCAGCAGCACCGCCAGGTCCTCATCGGCCGAGCCGCCAAGGGCCGCCTCACCCGCACCGCCCGGGCGCACGTCCTCTCGGGCCTCAACCGCTGGCGTGCCTACAACGGCATGCGGTTCCCCACGGTCGCGGCCGCGCGCACGTGGCTCAAGAAGCAGTTCGCCAACGTCGACGACGCCCCACCGCCCGCCGCATAACCCACACCCGCCAAGTCGCACCCAACCGCACCCCGGAGATACGAGAGCCACGATGAGCAACGGCACCAACACGCTGTCCGTCCTCGTCAGCACCATCATCGGCACCGCCGTCGCGATGACCGCCGTGATCACCGCGTCAATCGGCGGGCGCATGACCAACCTCGACAGCGAACTGCGCGCCACCCGCATCGAGCTCCGCGGCGAAATCCCCGCCACCCGCACAGAGCTGCGCGACGAGATCCGCGCCCTCGACGCCCGCGTCAGAACCGTCGAGACCGGCTTCACCCGCGTCGACCAGCGCTTCGAGACCATCGAACGCGCCGTCATCCCCTCGGCCGAAGCCCCCCGGTAGCCCGCGTCACAGCCCATGAAACGACCGCCAACAGCCCTCCGGCCGCGGCGGCCGGCCGGCCGAATCACCGCCGCCTCCTTCGCCGGCGAACGCTTCCCCGTCGAGAGCACCGTCACGTTCCGCAACCGCGCCGGCGACGCCATCACCGGGACCGTCACCGAGCTCCGACGGGACTACGCCATCGTCGCCGCCGGCGACAACGGCCGCTACCGCGTCCCCTACTCCTTCCTCACACTCCTCGTCCCAGGACCCCGGGGCGGCGTCACCCTCGCCGAGATCGAGCACCGCGCCCACGCCCTCATCCGCACCCACGAGCTCGCGAGCGGCCTCGCCCCCGCCTGGCGCTTCACGTTCCAGACCACGCCCAACCGCGCCGGCGTCTGCCTCTACCGCACGAAGACCATCGGCATGTCCCTCAGCTACGCCATCCGCGCATCCTGGCGCGAGCTGAACGACACGCTCCTCCACGAGATCGCCCACGCCATCGTCGGCCCCCGCCACCACCACGACGCCGTCTGGAAGGCCAAGGCCCGCCAGATCGGCTGCAGCGCCCGGCGCTGCACGACCGTCCGCCATACCGTGGGCCGCTGGCTCGGCCACTGCCCGACCTGCCGGCGCACCTTCACCCGCCACCGCCTCACCGCAAGGATGCGCACGCGCGCCGTCTGCACCACCTGCCGGACCCGCATCACCTGGTCGATCAACACCCACGCCCTCACCCGCTACAGCGGAGGGTGAGGCCGGGGCACCACGGGGTAGTCGATCCGGGTATTCACCGCCGCAATCTCCGCCGACAGGTCCCCCGCCAACGTCACCCCGGCGCGGCCGCGCCCGCAACCCGTCCTTGAACTCCGTCAAGTACTGGGTACGACCGGGACGCTACCGGCACCTCGCCGGCGGCCTCCACCACCTTGACGCCGACGCGATCCACGAGACGCGACATCGCGGCGTCTTCATCTTCCAGCAGACCGACCCGCGGCCCGCGGCTCCCCCCCGCGAACCGCTCTGGAAGCGCTACCTCCGAGCCCTCACCGTCCACGCCGCGCGCGCCGGCCGACGCACCGCCATGCGCCGCGCTGCGGCCGAGACCATCACCGAGCACCTCGTCGAGGAGCACGGCCTCGGCCGACGCGACGACCCCTCGAACCTCCCGACTACCACGCGTGGCGCATCCTGAACGGCCTCGAGCAGCCCTGGCGCTCGATCGAGCCCCTCATGCGCCTGTACCACCGACTGAGCGGACCACCATGAGAATAGAGATCCACCGCTGGCGCATGGCCATGAGCCCCCGCAACGACGGCCGGGTCGCCGTCGGCTACGACGTCCTCGTTCCGCTCGAGGACTGCGTGCCCAAGAACTCCTCCAACATCGAGGTCCTCCACGGCGACCGCCGCTACATGCACTACCCGCACGCCACGTGGTCGACCGATCTCCCTCCCTGCTGGACCCGGTACGAAGCCTGGCTCGCGCACGAGCGCGAAGCCGAACGCCAGATGCTCCGCTTCCTCCACGACCACTGCCCCGAGACCCACGAGCTCGACGAGTGGCCCACCCTCTGGGCCTACATCGACCCCGAGCACGCCAACGACCTCCACACCGTGCACGTCACCATCCCGCCCGCCGCGGCGGCGCCGCCGTCCGCCGGCGCCGCCGCCCGAAGCACCGAACCCCGACAACAGGGGAGAGCACCGTGCCCGACAGCCAGACCGCGGCCGCGCCCGTCGAACAGTGGCGCGTCATCCACACCTACACCCGCGCCGAGGCCCTTGACGACGGCGTCCTCGTCGACGTGACCAGCACCGCCAGGGAGGCCGGCTTCACGGTGCCGACCGCGATCACGGCCGCCGTCCACAACGAGTGCGTCGAGTGGACCGACGACGACGCCGAGCGCAGCAACGCCGACCAGGACCAGCCCGGGCGCCTCTGGGACGTCCTGTACCTCGCCGCCACCAAGGCGCGGGCCCTCGCGCGCCGCAACCGGCCCCGCGACCAGGTCATCTACCAGATCCACGTCGTCCCCCGCCCAGGCCGGAACCACCCGCGCCTGCGCACCCTCAAGCTCGTCATCGGCCCCGGCCACGACCACGAGCCCGTGGCCACCATCATGCTTCCCTACGAAGACTGACCACCCCCGCCGCCGGGGACTCTCACAGAGCCCGTGGCGCACCGGCCCTCCCGCCCGACGCCTACCCCGCCACACCGACGAACCGCCGCACAGCGCAACTGTGCACCCCGAGGGCCCCAAATGACGACACCGACCGTCCAGCCCGCCGACCCGCCCACGTTCCGCCTCCTCGTCGAGCTCCCCGAGCGCTGGCAGGCCTACATCGCCTACGACGATCCCACCATCTTCGAGGACGACGAGGACGACGACCCCTGGGGCCGCGCCGCGGCCGACGACGAGATCGCCAGAATCCACGACCAGGGCTACCACCTCGTCGGACCCGCCGACGACCCCAACGACCGCGACTTCGGCCGCTTCCGCGGCGTCGACGGCCACCTCATCACCTACGTCGCCCTCCGCCACGACATCCTCGATGTCGACAAGCGCGCCGGCGTCTGGCGCTTCCTCGCCCCCTCCGGCGAGGAGTACCTCTTCCGCCTCGGCCGAGACGGCATCGTGTGGCTCCCCGCTCACTGGGCCGACCGCGTCCGCGACCCCGACTACGATCTCGACGAGAACGACATACGCCCGTCCGACAACAGGGGAGACCCCCAGCATCCGCCCACCGCCGACATCAGCCAGACCCCGCCCGGCTGGGAGCCCGGGTACCCCGCCGACCCGCCGCCGGAAGACCTCGAGCACTGGGACGAAACCGCCTGCACCGCCGCCGTCGAGGCCCTGCGCCGCGCCGGCTGGGCGATCGAGCAGCCCCTCGACCACATCGATCGGATGGGCTGGTTCCTCCGGGCGTGGGGACCCCTCAGCCCGTACGTCGTCACCCGTACCACGCCGGCGACCACCCGACCCTGCGAACAGCACCCCGGCATTCCTTGCCCCTACGTGGAATGTCAATGACTACACGCAATGGGACGCGATCCCGTTCCACCTCGGCCGACCTGCGGCGCGCCCGCCGCACCGCCGCGTCGTCGGCGAACATGCAGAAGACGAGCCGGTTGACGAAGTGCGCGACCCGGTGCGGGTCGTGGCCCCGCTCTCGCAGCGCCTGGGCGACGGTCGCGAAGGACGCCGCGGCGCGCTCAGTTGAGCGATTTGCCGAGTCTCGTCCGGCCGCAGCCGCCCGGGATCGGAGAACGCCCACCTGAGCCTGTCCCGCGCCGCCGCGTCGGCCAGGTCGTCCAGGCCGAACTCGCACGTCCTGCTGGCGCTGTTCGTCCAGTTGGTGCGGATACGGAACCGCAACATGTCGGAGACGATCGCCGAGGTGTCGCACGAGTCCCTGCGCCACGACCGGATCGTCAAGCAGCGCCTGTACGCGCGTTGCGCGATTCCCGAGTACTGGATCCTCGCCCTCCCGGACGCCCGTCTCGAGATCAACTGTTGATCCAGCCGAGGGCGGCTACCGCACCATCACCACACATGTCGCCGGCGGCCACGTCGCGGCGCTCGCTCGCCCCGACGCGCGGGTCGGCGTCAGCGACCTCCTGCCCTGACCCACCCGGCCTGTCCATCGGCGGCGACCGTCACTGCCACGGCGAATCGCTGCCGCGAACGACAACGCCTCTCCGCCCACCAGCGGAGCAGGGAGAGGTGCCCGCGGGAATGAAAGTGAAGCGCGGAGCCCGGGCCGTCGAAACGGAGGGGCTCCGGACCATCGAGCGCGCGCAGCGGGCCGGTCCCCCGCGCGACGAATACAACGAGCTGCAGGCCGCCCTCCAGGGCGGCCGCGCCGCCGCCTCCAGCCGAGGCCACAGCCTCACGCGGTGGAAGCGCCGGCCCTATGCGCCGGCGACCGCCGCGACCGCTTTCTGCCGCCGGTGCCGTGCCATGGCCATCATCGACCTCGAGAAATCGTCGCGAGCCTACGGACCCGCCATCGAGTCCGACTGTCGAGACGACTAGGTCCGCTCCCTCGCCCGGCCCGGCAAGCACCCGGCCACTGACCCGGATCCCGCCCCTGCACGCCAGCCCCCCCGGACCCGCCCCCCAACGCCCCGCACGATCGCGAAAGGCGCGCACAGTCGGCCGACCCGCCCCAAGACCTCGAGATGCGGTCGGAACACGCCTACAAGGCGGCGGTGCCGCATCTGCGCGCTCGCGGCTGGACCCTCGCCCAGGCCCTCGAGAGAAGTGCCGACTCGGATGGTATCCGGGCCAATGGGGACCACTACGGCCCTACGCCGCCGACCACCCCGGCCCCGCGACCCGCCGACGGAAGCGGCCCCGGACCGGCCGTCGACACCGGTGCCAGGAGACCACTGTGACCACAGCTGGAACGCGATCCCGTTCCACCCGCGCCCCGGCCGAGACCGCCGGGCGTCCTCCGTCGGACCCGCCCGGCTGCACCCCCCCGCCGACCAGCGCCGCCCTGCGCAGGGCGCGGCGCACGGCCGCCATCCTCCACTGGCGCCGCGCCGGCGCCTCCATGGCCGTCATCGCCCGCGGCCTCGGCATCGGCGTCGGCACCGTGCACCGCACCCTCGCCGACATCCGCCGCCGCACCCTCTCGACCCAGACCGAGGAGAACGAATGACCGGAAGCAGACCCCGCACCATCCGCGCCCGCATCGCCGACGAAGCCATCGCCAAGGTGATGCAGTTCTTCGACGGCACGCTGGCCCAGGCCCTCCACGAGGTCCTGCAGAACGCGCGCCGCTCGGGGGCGACCCGCGTCGACATCGAGCGCGACCACGCGAACGGCCGGATCACCGTCCGCGACGACGGCAGGGGGATCGCCGCCCCCCGGGCTCTGCTCGCCTTCGGCAAGAGCGGCTGGCAGCCCGAGCTGCAGGAGATCGAGTCGCCCGCCGGGATGGGGGTGTTCTCGCTGGCGCGGCGGGCGCCGCGCATCCGGTCCCGGGTCTCCGGCCGCCCGGCGTGGGCCGTCCGGCTCCGCCAGGAGCACTTCGTCGGGCAGGAGAGCGCCGCGATCGGGCACGCCGGCCCAGGATACGACCGCGACCACGGCACCGACGTCACGTTCTCGATCCTGCCCACCGACAAGGACTGGATCCCGGGCGTGATCGCCGACGCCCTGACGTACTTCCCGATCCCCGCCTGGGTCAACGGACGCAAGGCGGAGCAGGCCGACTTCCTCGCCGAGGCCGTGCGCACCGTCGCCTGGCGCGGGCTGCGGATCGGGGTGTTCTCGGCCGAGCGCAACCCGTACGCGACGCCGACCATCAACTTCCACGGGCTCGAGGTCCGCTGCGACGAGCTGCCGCAGGTCCACGCGCTGCCCGCCGCCGACGCCAAGGCCATGACGGCCTGGTGGACCGCGGTCGACGTCGCCGACTGCCCGAGCCTCGAGCTGACGCTTCCCGCCCGGACGGCCATCGTGCAGACCCCGTTCATCGGCGAGCTCGTGACCGAGGCGGAGCGGGCCATCTACCGCACGATCGCGTCCGGGGGGCACGCGCCGCGCCTCCCGCACGCGACCCGCAAGGCCGCGGCGGCCGCCGGCGTCACGCTCCCGGCGAACCCGCGCCAGCTGACCCCCTGGACGCCCGCGACCGCCCGCGAGGACAAGGTCGCGCCGCCCCCGCGAAGCCCGGACCTCGAGCACGCCGTCCTCGTCGACGACGCCGTCCTCGACACCGCCCAGGCGCAGACCCTCGCCTGGGCCGCCCGCGAGACCGGCACCCTCGGCCGGTTCTGGCAGACCGAGCCGGGCCTCGCCGGCTACGACTGGTACGACCGCCTGCCCCGGGTCTCCGCCGTGAACGTCCACGTGAACGACGACGCCGGGCCCGAGGTGAAGGCCGCCGGGCGGCCGCCGGGCCGGGGCGAGGTCGACGCGATCGAGATCGAGCTCGTGCTGGCGGCGCCCGGGCGGACCGTCCCGGACCCGATCCGGATGCCCGCGTCGGCCGCCCTCCTCAGTCCCGAGCCGGACAGCGGCACCGAGCCCGAGCCCGCCTTCGCCGTCCGCCGCGGCCCGGGCGTCGACGCCGGCGCCCTGGAGAACGCCCTCGTCGACGCGTACTTCCGCCCGAAGTACGACGCCGAGGCCGACAGCCTCGACACGCAGATGCGCGAGTACCGGCGCACCGTCGGCTACCTCGTGACCGAGACGCTCGAATCGCGCGACGCCGCCGCCGACCGCGCGATCCGCACGCTGGTCGAGTCGGCCATCCTCCCCGCCATCGCCGGCGACACGAGCATCGACATCGAGATCCGGAACGGCGCGCTCGCGACCGTCCGCCGCCTGTAGCACCCCCGTACTCACGCCCCTTCCGCGCGGCCGATCCCCGGCGGACACCGAACGACCGCCGCGGCAACGGCCGCGCCGGGCACCGCCATGAGCCGACAAGCGCCGGCGTCTCCAGCGCCGTACCCCGCCGCGGCCGCGATGTCGAAGGAGCACATCGCGCAGTACCGCCTGTACGACCGCGACGACAACCTCATCGCCACCGGCCAGGCCGCTCTCGACCAGTGGCGGCCGGGCCTCATCTCCCGCTGGATCGTTCCCCCCGACGACAAGCCGCCCCGGCGGATCTCGAACGAGGCGCGCTACCGCGGCCGAAGACGCCGGCTCCGGAAGCGCCTGCAGAAGAGGCCACCGCTGTTCTGGCGGGACCTCGAGCAGGCCGAGCTCGAGGAGCGGGCGCAGTACTACGGCCTCCCCGCCCCGTTGACGCCGCCCGAGGGTGAGCGACGCGCCGGGCCCGCACCGCCACCTCGAAAGGAAACGCACCCATGATCGACACTGACGACCACCGGCGCCGCCGGCTGCTCGCGGCCGCCGCCGAGACCCTCGGGCCGGAGGCCGCCGAATGACCCGCCCGGCGCCCACCGTCCTCGAGCTCCTCGAGCGCGGCCGAGAGCGCATCCGACGGGGCTGGACCCAGCACGCGCCGGCCCACAACGCCAAGGGGGTCGTGTGCGCGACCGAGAGCCCGGACGCCGTCGCCTGGTGCGTCGGCGGGGCGGCCTGGGCGAGCGACGACACGATTCCCGACTTCATCAACGACCCGTGCTACGCGGCCTCCCGCGAGGCGTGCGCCGAGCTCCACCGGTCGCTGCCGATCGTGTCTCCCGCCGAGCGCCACACCAACCTCGCGACCTGGAACGACACCTGCCGGCGGAGCCAGGCGGACGCGCTCCAGCTCTACGACGTCACCATCGCACGGGTCCGCCGCAACACCCCGGGAACCAGCGCCCCGCTGGCCGCCGTACGCGATAATTGACCCGGGAAAGCGACCCGGATGCTCGACGCCAGGGCCATCGCGCGGCAGCTCAACGAAGCTGGCGCGCTCGCGGACGCCATCGCCGGCGCCGTCCGGGAAGCGGCGGAACCCGGCGACCACGTCACCCGCGAAGGGCCGAGGCCCGGACTCGCCGCGCTCGAGGCCCGCCCGGCCCGGCCCTTCGCGGGGGCCATGCCCGCGCAGACCGCGGCGATCGCGGGGGGCCTGGTGGCGATCCTCCGACTGCCGGGAACATGACCGACACGCACGGACCGCTGGCCCCGCGCCCCGACACGACCCCCGTGCGGCTGCCGCCGCCGGAAGCGTTCCCCGACGACTACACCCGGACGGAAACCCTCCTCAGATTCCGCCCGTCCGCGAACCCGGCCGAGACGGGTCCCAACTCGCGCACGATCCGGAGCGTGATCCGCCAGCGCTGCTGCGGCTGGCGGACGCCTCCAACGCCGCAGGAGGTGTACGACGCCATGCGCGCCGACGAGCCGACGAGGCGCCAGCTCGACGACATGACCGTGGTCCTGAACGAATCGACGTTCGACGAGATCGTGCTCGCGCACCTCGAGGGCGCGTTCACCTGGCGGCAGCTGGCCCGCGCCGTGCACCGCCGCGGCGGCGTGACACCGGATCGCATACGCTCCTTCGCCCGGTTCGCTTGAGCCCCCCGATGGACAGGTTGACGCTCCCGGAGCCCGCCCGCGGCCTCTGGGCCGCCGCCCGGGACGTACTCCACCGGATCGAACCGGAGGACCTGTACGAGCCCGTCGTCATCCCTCCCCACCTCGGCGGCGGAACCGTCCTTGCCGCGCGCTGGCGCCACCGGGCAAGCACGGACATCGACGTCATCCTCCCGCACCGCACCACGCTCGCCGACCTCCTGCAGGACAACCCGAAGAACATCGTGGACCGCCTCGGCGGACAGCCCGACCCTTCACGGACACCGGCACGTGAGCGTCATTCTGCCGACCGGAAGATAGACCTCGCCGCCATCGAGCCGAGACCCCGGCTCGGCCACACCGAGATGCTCGTCGACGGGCGCGCGGACCTCGTCCTCAGCAACACCCAGATCCTCAGAGGCAAGCTCGAGCGAACCCAGGAGATGATGCCGCGTGACATCTTCGACATCGCCACCGCCGCCCGCGAGGATCCCGCCGCGCGGGCCTCCGCCCTGAACATGCTGCCGGAGGCCCGCGTGAGCGCAATCACCTGGAGCTGGCACGGAGCGAGAGACCGGATCCGCGACGCGTCCATCGCCGACAAGCGGGTGTGGACCAGCAAAGGAGCACCGCATCGAGCCCAGCGAGCTGGCGGATCGCGCCGTCGACGCAATCGAGAGACACCGCTACCGGTGCGTGCAGGTCGACGTCGACGGAGACCTGATCACCATCACGAAGACCCTCCAGGCCCAAGCCCTGCCCGCCGAGACGTACCCCCGCGCGGACCCGGCCGGCGCCCTCATCGAATCCGGCCTCTCCGACCGCTTCAAGGACAACGGCCCGTGTCCCCGTCGAAGTGAAGAACGCCATCGAGATGTCGAACCTCCGGAACGTCACGATGACCATCTTCGACAGCGCAGGCGCCGGCCTCACCTGGCCGGAGCGACCCGGCCCCGCCGCGATGGCGCACTACGAGCGCGAGCGGCGGGCCGAACGGAGCCGGGACCCGAAACTCTGACGGAGGACACCGAGTGAAGACGACCTACCGCATCATCCTCGAAACCGAGTCGCGGCCGCGCGAGCCGCCGCTGTCTCTCGACCACGTGGCCTCGATCCGGGTCGACGCGCCCAGCGTCGAGGTCGCGGCCCGCCTGGCCGTGTCCGCCCATATCGACACCCGGCCGAACCCCCCGCCCGCGGGCACCTCGTTCTCCCTCGTCGTGATCACCCCGCCGCCGCCCGCCCCCGGCCCCCCCCGCCACGACCTCGAAGCCGAAGCGGAGTTGCACCGCATGGACGTGTCGTACTGGCCCACGGCCGGAACCGTCCACTGACCCCCGCCCGGACCCTGCCGGCGGCACCACGGCTTCGGCGCCGCCGACATCCTCCGCCCGGCCGATGGACGCGCCCGGACTTCCCCTCCACACGGACGCAGTTCTGGCCCACCCGCCCACCCCGACCCCCGGAAGGGGAACGAGGCGCGGACCGGCGCAGGAATGGCGAGGTCCCTGACCATGCCGACCCGGCCGCCGATCTCCCCGAACGCCCGGTGCGCGAAACCGGCCGAGGCGGACGTCCCGTGCCTCGCCGAATCGCAACCGCCCGTCCCCGTACACAGAACGGGCCGCGGCGATCCGAGAATCACCGCAGCCCCCCAACGCCATGCCGAGCCCTGCCCAGCCCTGAAGCGCGTCGCCGCCCTCGTTTCGCGGGGCTGCCCTCCCTGCCCTCTCAGGAACCGTTCCAGACCCTGAACCGCATCGTCTTGCCGCCCGTGGCCGAGGGACGCCGGCTCTGCCGACGCGACTTCACGCCAGCACGGCCCCGAACGCCCGTCAGCGCCCGGCTTCTTGCCGCCACCGCCACGTTCACAAGGGAACTATATCGGTGATGCCCCGGTCCGAGTTGATTCCTCGGCGCGGGTTGAGGTGACCGGGCCGGCCGGGGCGCGGTGAGGAACCGCCCCGGCCAGCAGGTCACGGAGTGGGGCTGTTTGGCGCCCGGCTCTTGGCTTCCAGCCACCGGTTCGCGAATAGCCCGAGGGCCGTCAGCACGTACAGAGCCAGTAGAGCGCCGTGCGTCATCGCGTTGAGCCGCGGTGGGAGGGCGGGGTACAGCACAAGATGAGCGCCCTGAGCCACCACGAGCAATGCGCCCCAAGCCACCTGCCAAGGAGAGAGTGAACCGAGGCTCTCCGGCTTGAGGAGCCAACCAAAGGTCGCTACCGTAATGGCGAGCACGATGTACAACTGCGACGGCGCGAGAAGTGCGTCGACAGCGGCGTCAGGCGGTGGCATTGCCCTCCGCAGCATGACGCTCGAAGTCCTCGATGTAGCGTTGCAGCGCCAATGGATGCCGGCCAGGACGACGAGACGGCGCGTTCGTGCAGTCGATCATCCGGCGATTCCGCGCCACTTCGCCGGGCTGATGACAGGACACGTAGGCCTTCATGCCGTCAATGATCTTGTAGTGCACGCGACTCGGGTTCGAACTCCGCAGTCGGATGTCCACACCTGGTGGCGCCAGCTGTCTCTTGAACAGCGTGTCGTCCAGCTCATTCAAGACGCATCTGACCCTGAATCCGGGGTTCTCTTGGAGCTTGGCCTTGATCGCCTCCACCACCTTGGGGCTCTGATATAGGGAGCCTTCGCCCACGTCCCCGTCGTCGTACATCAAGATCTCGGTTTCGGCTTCCTCCAGCAGCTCCAGAAACACCTGTTCTGCCTCGGCGTTGCTGTTCGGGGGCATCTCGGTTACCACCGTCCGTGAAACCTCGACAGCATCGCGCAACCACGGGATGCTGATGATACCGGCAGCCAGCATCAGCACGACGTTCACCAGGGGTACGGTCATGGACTCCATGGGTCCCTCCCGGTTGTGGCCGTTTCGTTCATCTGCCCTCCTCGTTGTGGTTCGTGAACGAACCCGATGCGCATTATAGACACGGGGACGCGCTCATGGCGAGAAAACTCTTGACATTTCGCGGAATTTTCGATCCGGGCATTGCGGCCAACACCACATCTTGTAGTGACCCTGCCGATGGAGCGGACAGGTCTGGAGATGAGACCGAGAGCCCACAGTCCCTCAGAAGGCATTCCGGGCTCCACCGGGCCCCTGTCTGTCGTAGGTCGTCACTGCGGGGTTGCCATGCCTCCCCGAACATGACCTGGGCCAGCTTCTCGGGGGTCATTGCTCGGGATGCTCACGTCTCCTCGAGCTCGGCCTGCGTCGGCTGGTAGGCCGAGTCGTCCTTCCTGAGGTTCCGCCGGGGTCGGCCGCCGCGCCGTGCGGTGCGCAGCTTCGGGTCGGCGCTCTTCATGGGCACGGATTCCACCCCACTCCGGGGCGTAAGTCCATATTTTCGTAGTGTTTACGAGGCCCCGCCGTCTCAATCGCCCCAGCCCATTATATCCCAAGAATACCCCACTCGCGGGGTACACTCAGCCCGCCACTCAGTACGGCGTGTCGGCCCGACACCGGGCCGCCGGCGAATACAACCCCTTGCCGCGACGGCGCCGGGGGCCACCGGGTCCAAGAACGGCTGGCAGGACCCGAACGGGCAGTGCCGGCCTAGCGGATCCTGTTCGGGCGTCGGCGTCCGCGACCACCTCGGCGGCACCTGGGACCGGCGCCGGCTTGACGCCGCACTCCCAACTCCGCCAGCCGGCTCGTCAAGACCTGCTCCAAGGACCGCGTATCGGGCGACGCGGACGCGACCTGCCCGCGGGCCGTGTTGACCTGGCACGCGCACGTACCGTCCGGTCCGACCACAATCGTCACCGCGATCAGCTCGTCCCCCGGGATTTCGGCCCTGATCGCGATGAAGCCGTCCTCGCTCACGCGCACCCCGGTGACGCCGCCGCCGTAGGTCGAGCAGAAGAACCGCACGACCGGCTCGGCGAACCACGCCGCCGCGGCGGCGTCCCTGCTCGACCCCGCATCCAGTTGGTCGACCGCCGCCCGCAGCGCCTCGGCTGCCGCTCGGATCGCCGCCGTCTCGCGCAGGTCGTCCGGAAGGCGCTCGGCGTCGTAGCGCGGCGGTGCGATGATCGGATTGACCGTCCCCGGGAAGCCCGGCGGCGCCTCGACGTGCACTTGGACCCGCGGCGGGCCGTGGTCGTCCACTTCCTCGATGACCGCGCGCTCGTCCACGCCGGCGGACATGGCAATGCCACCTGCCGCCGCCCTCGGCGGATTCTGCATGGCGTCGAGCAACGCGGGCGAGACCTGCAGATCCACCCGGTCCCGGCCCGAGTCGTCCTGCGCCCATACGGCGAACCGGTACTCGCGCCGGGCGCGGTGCGCAGCGGACTCCAGGAAGAGGAGCAACAGATCGAATTCCAGGACCGACGACGCGCCATCCAGCCACCGGTACGGGTCGTCCGAGTAGACGACCGCGCCGTGATAGACGGTCTGGCTCCGGTGGGCCGTGCGGAACACCTGGCCGTTCACCGCGCTGCGGAGCATGAGCGTTCGGCCCTGGGGGCCGACCTGCTCGGCCACCATCGCGCCCAGCGCCCGTGCGAAGGCCCGCGGCCGGCGGATGGGCGAGACGGCGTCGTAGGCGGCGGGCAGCGCCTCCCGCCAGGCGGCCCGCTCGGCCTCCGGCTCCGGCTCGATGGACGCGGAACAGATCCAGGCGTGCCGGCCGCAATGGAGGGCATCGGGGTCGGCAGCGCCGGCCGCGGTTCCCGGCTCCGGACCGATGGCGAAACCTTCGCCGCGTCCACCGAACCAGGTCGGCTTCGACAGGCGAATCGTCCCGCAGCCCGGAATCGCGTACTGCTTGGGCGAAGCCTTCCGGAGCGTCGTGATCGGCGCCCGCTCCGCCGCGTCGCGGAAGTCGACGTACGTGCAGGCGATCAGGTTGCCCGCGTCATCGACGTGGTGCCCGTCCGCCAGGTACTCGAAGCTGCCCATCAAGGCTCCGGCGCGGCATCCGCGCTTCGCTCCTCCCGGACCGTGGCCTACCAGCCGATGGTGGCCCGGCCCAGGAACCCGTTGCTGACTTCGCCCGCCGTCGGGCTCTCCCGGCGCTGCGCCTCGGCGGCCAGCTCGAAGTTCACCCTCCCCTGCTCCAGCACCCCGAGGCCGTAGCCGAACCGGTAGTCCCGGCCGTACGTCGAGTTCGAGATCCCGAGCTTCGGCGTCCCCACGAAGCGGGCGCCCACCGGCAGCCCGTAGCCCATCTCCGCGTTGAGCTGCCCGCCGGAGCCGTACATCTGCTGCGAGCCCATGCCGTAGGCCATCTGGTTGCCCCAGAGCGCCTCGGTCCCGCCCCGCGCCTGCCCGCCCCACGACGGGGCCACCCGCGCGGTCAGGCCCAGCGGGCTCGACGGCGTCGGGTCCCAACCGAACGACAACGACATCCCGCGCTCGGAGAACCCTTCCGCCTGGTGCACCACCAGCGTGCGCACCCGCACGTCGAGCGACAGCCCCGTGACCCTGTCGCTGAAGGCGAGCCCGCCGCCGACGTCCATGCCCGCACCCGTCTCGGCGTCGCCGCCGTCGCGCCGCAGACCCACCTCGACGCTCGGCGTCAGCGACAGCCGGCCGCCGAGGGTGAAGCCACGCGAGCCCTCCAGCGCCGTGCGCAGCCGCGTCACCCCCGCCTCGGAGGCGTTCAGGCGGCCCGCCGCGCCGTCGAGCAGATCGCTCGCCGCGCCGACCCACATCGCGTCGGCCTTGAACGCCAGCGCGAACCCGCCGGTGGCCCGCGAGCCGATCAGCTCGCCCCGCGTCCCGACAGCCGACATCGCCATCGACACGCCCGTCTCGAGCGCCGAGGCCCCGTCCGGCGTCAGGCTCAAGGCGCCCGTGCCGTAGCCCGTCACCCCCCACACCGACACCCGGTCGCTGACCTGGTAGCCCACCCACGGGTAGAACCCGGTCATCGACGTGCTCATCCGCCCGCCGCTCGGGCCGCTGTAGCCGCCCAGGCCCAGGGTGCGACCCACCGACAGGCCTAGCGTCAGCGCGCCGCGCGAGTAGTCGGCCCCGACCATCGTGGTCCGCACGTCGCCGTCGAGCGACAGCGCGTCCTCCAGGCCTCTGAAGTACGACCGCGAGCTGCGGCTCCACACCGACAGGATGCCGCCGCGGCTCTCGCGGTTCAACTCGAACTCGGAGTTGGACAGCGGGTCGTAGCCCAACATCGTGCCGAACAGGCCGGACTCGTGCGCGGCTCCCGCCGATCCGTAGCCCATCGGCTGCTGTCCCGCCATGCCCATCGCGCCCGGCATGCCGCCCGCGCCGCCCATGCCCATCGCGCCGCTCATGCCGACGCCCATACCCATGCCGCCGCTCATGCCCATGCCGGGCATGCCGGCGCCGGCCGCGTGCGAGCCCATCGCCATCGAGCCCGCGCCCATCGCCGCGCCGCCCATCGGGGCCATGCCGCCCATCCCGGCGCCGCCCATCGGGGCCGCGCCCGCCGGACCCATGCCCGTCGGCTGCGCGAACTGCGTCAGGAAGCCGAGCGCGAAGTCCCGCTCGCCGCCCGGCTGCAGCTCACGCCCCGCGAACCGCGCCCGGAAGCCCCGCTGCCGCGGCGCCGCCATCCGCTCCTCGATGTGCGTGACCACCTGCTCGGCCGTCGCCCGGCCGAAGCGCGCCAGCAGGGCCGCCGGCATCAGGTCCGTGTTCTCGATCGTGCCCGTCGCCTCGCCGTCGGTCACTCTGCCGCCGGAGACGTTCGACAGCCGTAACGTCAGCGTCTCCTCCCCCTCGTCGTGCGCGTCGTCGAGCACCGCCACCTCGACCGTCCGCGACGACTCGCCCGCCTGGAACGAGAGCGTCCCGCTCGCCGCCGTGTAGTCCTCGCCCGCCCGCGCACTGCCGTCCGAAGTGGCGTAGTCCACGCTGAACGCGCTCGTGGCGGCCCGGCTGAGCGTGACCGCGAAGGCGAGCACCGCGCCGGCGCCCTCCTCGACCCGCGCATCGGCCACCGACACGCCCACCGGGCCGGCCACCGTCGCCGAGTTCGAGCTCGACAGCGGCCGGCCGTCGCTCGTGCAGATCGCCCCGGCGGCGTCGCAGCTCGCCGTAGCCGGCAGCATGACCGACACCGCCCCGGAGCCCGACGGCTGGATGTGAATCTCCCTCAGGTCGTGGCGGCCGTTCACGCGCGGCGCCCGGCGCACCGTGCCGCCCGTCACATCGAACGCCGTCTCGCGCAGCACCCGCGGAGTCACGTCCGCGTCCTCGCTGAACTTCACCCGGAACGTGAACGTCGTGCCGTCGTGCTCGGCCGGCATCCTCTGGAAGCTCGCCGTCAGCGGCTCCGGCGGAGGTCCCTCGACCGTCGCCGAGACCGAGTTCGACAGCGGTCGGCCGTCCGGAGTGCAGATCGCGGCGGCGGCCGTGCAGTCGGTCGTCGCCGCCAGCGACACGGTCACCGGCTCCGACGAACGTGCCCGCACCGTGATCGTCCAGCGCTGGTTCTGGTTCTGCGCCACGCGCTTCGCGCCCGTCACCTTGCCGTTGGTCGCCGTAAGCGCCTCGTCCCGGAGCTTCTTGTACGGCAGCCTCCCGCCGAAGTCCTCGCTGAACCGCAGCTCGAAGCTGAACTCGCTGCCCTGGCCGCCGTGTTCGGACGGCACGTCGTGGAACGACGCCGTCAACTCGTCGCGCGCCTCCGCCGCCGCCACGGTCGCCGTCGTCGCGTTCGACAGCGGGCGCCCGTCGGGCGTACACAGCGCACCGTCCGCCGCGCAGTCCGTCGTCGCCGGCAGCGACACCGTCACCGCCTCGGCCGAGTGCGGCCGCACCGTGATCGTCCACAGCCGGTTCTCCCTCTTCACCACGCGCTTGGCGCGGGTCACAGACGCGTTGGTCGCCTGCAGCGCCTTGTCCCGTAGCGTCGCCGAAGAGAGCTCCCGCGCCAGGTCCTCGCTGAACCGCAGCTCGAAGCTGAACTCGCTCTCGCCGTCGTGCTCGGACGGCACGTCGTGGAACGACGCCGTGAGGACGGTCGCGGGATTCGCGGCCGGCAGCGTGGTCGCAGACACGGGCTCCGAGTCCGCGTTCCCGCTGTTCACCGCGAGCCGGATGCGGAAGCTGTAGGCCGTCCCGGCGCTCAGCCCGGTCACTGTGTGCCACGCCGCGTCGGCGGGGAGCGTCGCCTCAGCGCTCCAAGGCTCGTCCGCCTTCTGCCGTTGCACCTCAACCGCCCTCACGGTGACCCTCTCGGGCTGTCCGGGCAGCGTCCACGCCAAGTCGACCGTCGTCTGCGTCGCGCTCGACGCCTTCACGTCGGTGGCGGGTCTCGCTTCGTCGTTCCTGATGGTCCCGGTCGCCGTCGCATCGCCCAGCGTGGCCCCCTTCGGATTCGTCAGCGTCACCGTGAAGGTCTCGTCCGGCTCGAGGTCCTGATCGTCATACACCGTCACAACAAGGCGCTGCGGGTCCCAGCTGTTCGCAGGAAAGGTCAGCTCCTCCGATTTGGACCTGTAGTCCGTCCCGCCCGTGGCCGTCCCATCCGACGTCTGAACGTCGACCGTCACCGTGTCACGGCTCGCCGCGGACAGCGACACCTCGAAAACCATCCAGTTTTCGTCCTCGTATCGCCGCACATCGGACACGCTCACTGTCGGCGTGCCCTCTGGCGCAAGGGTCCGGAACTCCACCTTGGCCAGTCTCGTGTTGCACGTGCTATCGCTGTACGCCGTGTACGCGTAAAGCATCCCTGCCGTGAGACCGCTGATGCCAACTGCCGTCGTGCCGGCGGTGACTGCGGTGCAGGTTCCCGAGTCCCAGCCCCGGTACCACCAACTGTCCGTGTGGCCGCTGATCGTCAGCGTCGCCGTGGTATCCCCGATGTCGCTCGCTGTGAGCTTCGCCGCCGCGTCGTCGTTCTTGATCGTGCCGGTCGCCGTCGCATCGCCCAGCGTGGCCCCCTTCGGATTCGTCAGCGTCACCGTGAAGGTCTCGTCCGGCTCGAGATCCTGGTCGTCATTCACCAACACGCTAAAGTCCATCGGGCTCCTGCTGTTCGCAGGAAAGGTCAGCTTCTGCGATGCGGACTTGTAGTCCGTCCCCCTCGTGGCCGTCCCATCCGACGTCTGAACGTCGACCGTCACCTGCTGACGGCTCGCCGCCGACAGCGACACCTCGAACGTCATCCACCGTTCGTCCTCGTTTTGCTGCACATCGGACACGCTCACTGTCGGCATGCCCTCTGGCGCAAGGGTCTGGAACTCCACATTGGCCAGTCTCGTGTTGCACGTGCTATCGCTGTACGCCGTGTACGCGTAAGGCATCGCTGCCGTGAGACCGCTGATGCCAACTGCCGTCGTGCCGGCGGTGACTGCGGTGCAGGTTCCCGAGTCCCGGCCCCGGTACCACCAACTGTCCGTGTGGCCGCTGATCGTCAGCGTCGCCGTCGTCTCCCCGATGTCGCTCGCTGTGAGCGTCGCCGCCGTGTCGTCGTTCTTGATCGTGCCGGTCGCCGTCGCATCGCCCAGCGTGGCCCCCGTCGGATTCGTCAGCGTCACCGTGAAGGTCTCGTCCGGCTCAAGGTCCTGATCGGCAGTCACCAACACAACAAACTGCAGCCAGCTCCTGCCGTTCGCATAGAAGGTCAGCTTCTGCGATTCGGACCTGTAATCCGTCCCCCTCGTGGCCGTCCCATCCGACGTGTAAGCCTCGACCGTCACCGTGTGACCGCTCGCCGCCGACAGCGACACCGTGAACGTCATCCACCGTTCGTCCTCGTATTGCTGCACATCGGACACGCTCACTGTCGGCGTCGTGTCCTGTGCCAAGGCGCTCCCGGAGGCGAGCCACAGGGAGAGGCCGAGCAACAGGGCGCGCCCCAGCACGCGCCCGAAGTGCGCAAGGCGGACGGGGAATCTGCAAGAGCGGGAAGAAGAAGCGTGCGCCGAACAGCGCCGGTGACTAAGCCGAGACTGGCGCTCCCGCTGACGGGCTACGCGACCCGTGGCGTCAGCCGCGCCCGGTGCGCCAAGCGCCGGCGAGGAGAGCCGTCCGACCGCGCGGAATACAGAAAAAACCCAACAAGTATCATGCCAGTGCATAGCTGCCTCCTCATTGGTCGTGACATTTTCAGGGGGAGCGCCCGGGGGCTCACCGGCGCCCGCAACGGCGCCATCGCCATCGTCGACGAGTCGGGGGCGCACACCGAGCATGGGCGCTAGGGCGACCCCAGCAGACCTGCCGGCGCGCCGGCCAACCGCGCCCGAGGCATAGGAGCCCCACGCCGCGGACGAGCGCCGGCTAGAGCGGAGTCGGGGATCGGGTCAAATCCGGCGCAGCGGCGGCTTCGCGCTGGCTGGCTGGCCGGCTGGCGGCTGGCTGGCTGGCTGGCTGGCTGGCTGGCTGGCTGGCTGGCTGGCTGGCTGGCTGGCTGGCAAGAGTCATGCCACTCGCCCCTCGGTCCGTCACGTTCTCCGAAATACACGTCTTGTCTCCCCAAATCGACATGGCCTCGACGCGCCCTCCGGCCGGCCGGCTCGCACCGGCAGCCATCGCGCCCTGCCTTCTCCGGGTTTCCGCTAGCTCCCCACCTGACCCCAGCTCCACATGGACGGTCGCCAACTCGGGGATCGAAGCTACACGAGATGGGATGTTCTGCGCATCTCCCATTTTGGAGATAGAAGTGACAGGCCCGGGGATGAAAGGAGCGGGAAGGGAGGAGCCGCTGACACCCGCCGGCCGTCAGCCCCGCGGCAAGCCGCACGCGGCCAGGACCCGCTGCACCAGGGCGATTTGCCCGGACAGGCCCTGCTTCTTGTAGACCTGCTTCAGAAGCCAGCGGACGTAGCTTTCCTTGTAGCCCGTGGCGGCGGCGATCTCCCGCACCGGCCGGCCCTCGGCCAGCAGCGCCGACACCCGGCCCTCCGACGGCGTCAGGCCAAGCAGCGCCGACACCCGGCCCGGGTCGATGTTCGGACGGCTCGCCGGGTCAACTACCAGCGCCAGCGCCGACACCCGGCGCCCCCCGAAGTCCGCCTGCGCGGCTTCCACAGGGTGTACGTGAAGCTCCAGCCGCGACCGGAGCATGGGGCGCTGGATTGTCATCGAGCCGCCGGCCGGCGGCCCGCTGCCGAAGCCCGGCAGCGCACGCTTCAACAGCTTCTGCAAGCGGCCATGGTCCGCCGGCAGGGAGGCGTGCAGAGCGCCGTCCTTGTCAGACAGCCCCTCGCCGCGACGCAGGATGTCCAGGGCAGGGGCGTTCGCCGCCAGCACGCGCCCGCCCCGGTCCAGGTGCAGCACGCCGATCCGGCTGTTGTCCAGCAGGCCGGCCAAGCCGGCGCTCAGCGCATCGGCGCCAGCCACCGCCTGACGGACGTGGACGAACTGGCGGACATGCGGCAGCAGAGACTCGATCAGTTGGAGTTGAGCGGACTGCCAGTCGACGGTTGCGACCGGGTCGGCAATGCCCCAGATGATGCGCAGGCCGTCCGGCGACCCGAGGGGAATGCACAAACCGTTCTGGCAGTAGCAGTGGCGCCATGCCTCGTTGTAGGCCAGCGACGTCCTCAACTCGCTTTCGGTGTACAGGTCGGGGGTATGAGCCACGTGGCCGGCGGGCATCTCCCTGATGCGAGGCAGCGCTTCGTCGTGGGGGTGGTAGACCTCGAAGTACTCGCGCGCCAGGTCCGGGCGAGGCTCGCCGCGGTAGAGATACTGGGCGAAGTAGACGCGCACGTCGTCGCCGGACCCTTCGCCGACCACCAGCACATTGCCCGCGGTGCCGCAGGCCTCGTCGATCAAGGCGGCCGTGGCGGGCCAGTGGGCGTCGTCGAGCGCGGCCTGATGCAGCGCCGCAAGGATGCGGTCGAGGGCATCGAGTGGGTTCATGACACGTGCTTCCCGGCGCTGCCGACCGACGGCCGACGCCGCCGGAGAGCGCTCCGGGAGATGCAGGACACTCTACACAAACCTGGGGAGGCTGCAATACTCCCATTTGGTAGATACGAGGGCGCGAAAAAAATCCGCGCAGGGGGTCGGCGGCGGCCAGGAAGCTACCGCGGGCGCCGCGAGGACGACCGCGGTCGACGACGCTGCCGCACCGCTCGCCGCCGCCCTCGTGCCGGTCCACACCGTCGAGCCGGATGTCGAGCTGACGGCCGAGGGCATCCGAATACGGCTGGACCTCCCGCGACGATGCCGACGCCTCAGCAGCTCAGCACACCGGACCGATCGCGCCGACGTCCTCAAGAACCGTCCGAAGCGCCGCCAACCAGCACGGATGCCGCCATCACACCAATTCCCCGCTGGCCACCGACTCCCCCGCCCGATCAGATCGATCGTCGTCGAACCGCCGCTGTCGCCGCCCGGACGCTCACCCTGATCGTTACCCCAACCAGTCGCGTGCCTCCGAGACCTCGCGCTGGGCGGGCACCACTGCCCGCCGCTCCAACTCCACGTCGCGGGCCTCACGGTCGTGCGCTACGGACAACGAACGCGAGCGCTCCAAGTCGTTCCAGGGATTGTTCCCGGAAGAATGGAGCACATCGCCCCGGCGATCCCACCGCATCGCGCGGTCGTCATCGCGCATGAACTCCACGACCTCCGACGCGCGCCTGCGGACCTCGAGCGCCACGTCCACCCCCTGGATCGCCGGCAGCCGCTTCGTGAACGCCTCCGTCCGTGACCCGGCCCTCGGGATCTCGAAGTCGAGCCGCTCGCCGGCCACCCCCAACCGCTCGAGGATTCGATCCGCCGCCAGCGCCGCGATCGACCTGTCGACCTGCCGCACCGCGTCCGCCGACGGACGCTGCCCCGGCCGCCACCCCGCCCGCGGTTCATCCCAAAGGTCCTCTCCCAACGACCGGCCGGAACGGGCGCATCCGTCAACCGCCAGAACGACAGCGGCCGGTGTGCACGCGCGGCAGAGCCGCGTCGCCACCGCGTGGTCCCGGTCACCACTCTCGAGCCCTTCACCGACCTGCCAGCCCCTGGCCGCACCCTCGCCCACGCGGGCCTCCGCCCGCTCCAGCGCCAACCACATGCGCCTGCGCTCGACCTCCTCGCGCGGAACCCGAACACCCGCGTGTTCGAGCTCCCGGAGCGACGGGAACGATCCCGTCCCCCAGGAATCGGCAACGCCGCCGACCGCGGCCGCGTGAGAGAGCTCCCCGGGACGGAGGCCGAACTGCACGCACACGTTGTGCGCGGCGTTGGCGAACAGCTCCTCGGCGGTCACTTGCCGCCGCGGCGTCCCCACTCCCGAGCAGGTCCGCGTCAGGTCGTCGAGCCGGACCTGGTTCGCGAGACGCGGATGAGTGACCACGGCCAGCGCCGTCGCTTCGAGAACCGAGCGCGCCCAGGCCTCCGGGGTCTCGAAGCGCTCCGGGATCGGGTGCTCGACCCGCGCGTACGAGGAATAGACGCGCGACGCCGGCCGGGGATCCTCGCGTGCCCCGCTCACCTCGTCCCGGCAGACACGGACCCGATCGCCGTCGGTCAACGTGAGCGCCACCCCCGACCTGACGCAGACCGACAACACGCGGTCCGTGATCGGCTCGACCGCCTCCGGCCAACGGCTGTCGAGGGGGCGGAATCCGACCGGATCGACTTCGGGGACGCCGACGTTGCTCCGCGGCCGACACGGATCATGGGGGTGACCGGTGGTCCGGAGCACCTGACCGCTCACCAGCGTGCCGAGCTGGCTCAGCTCCCCGGCCGCCAGGCCGTGGCGCTCGAGCTCCATGCGGATGTCGGGATTGCCGCACTCGAACCCCACCCCCGCATCCAGGGTGCACGTCAAGCCCGCATGGCCGAGAAGCTCGTTCGCCCCCTGCGCGACCGCGACGGCCTCGCACGTGCGCGCGAGCTCGTCCGGATCGAAGCCGCGGAACCGGGACGTCGTCTCCGCCAGGTGCCAGGCCACGCACCCGCCGAGCGACTCCCCGTACGGCGCGGGATCGAGCCGCACCGGCCTCTCGCCGATCGCGGCCACCATCGGCGGTCCCGACTCCTCGAGCTCGGCGCGGAGCATGGCCCGGGCCACGGCATAGGGCGACCCGGGGTCCCCGAGACGCCGATCCCGCGGTTCCGCGAGATCCCGCAGAAGCCGCTCCCTCCCCGCCGCGGCGCCCCCGTCCAGACCGGCGGGCTCCCCGAACTGACCGTAACCGCTCTCCACATGCCGCACGGCCCGCCCGAGCGCAGCCGTCAGCTTGCTCTCGTCGAGGGCCCTGAACGCGACCCCCGCGCAGAGCGCCTCGAGCGCGTTCGCCCCCTCGCGGGGATCCGCCGCGTACTCCCGGGAGACGTTGCGGAACAGGTCCGCCGCCCAGGCGGCGTTCGAACGAAACCGCTCCGGCGGGGGCTGCTCCACGACGATCGCGCCGGGCTCGAGGTACCGCCCGGCCTCCCGGCCCTCGATGACGACCTCCACGCCCGCGGCCCTGGCCACGGCCAGCGCATCGCCCACGACGCGCCGCCGGCCCGCCTCCGTGCGCTCATCGAGACCCAGGCGCGCCAGCCGCTCGTGGTCGACGAGACGGCGGACGCCCTCGTCGACGGCCGTACGCATCCCCGTGCTCACGGGACCCGCCTCCGCCGGCGCCGCCGGCCGCGCCGGCCCCGCGCCATGTCCGACACCACCACGAGGTGCGCAACCAGCAGGAAACCGACCACCAGAACGAGCGACAACGCCACGGCGCAAGACTCCCCCATGCCCCGGATCCCCTCACCCGCGCGGCCCGCCCCCGCAAGCGGCGGCGAGGGCCCCCACGACGGCACGGACGCGCCCGGAATCGAACGTCGCGAACGCCCGGAGCTCCGGTCCCGCCACCTCGAAGACCAAACGCGGATCCGCGTCGAGCGCACCCATGACGAGCTGCCACGAGAAGGGCACCGGCGCCAGAGCCGCGGCGATGAACGGATGCGCGTCCGGGCTTCCCAGGAACCCGTCCGCCGCGGCCCACTCGACCGGCCCGTCCGCCGCGGCGGCGACGCTGAAGGAATCCCACGAGACCGAGTACCAGCCGGAGGCCACCGGATCCGCGAAGACGAGGCCGACGTCCCACACCGGGGCCGATGCCGCGCCCACGCACGACACCGTCAGATCCACGGCGCTCAGGTGCCGGGACACCTCCGCGGCCGCGAACACCGCGGCATGCACCCGGCCCGCCGGCGTGCCGCGGCACGAGACGTCCTCGATCACGCACGGCTCCAGCCTCTCCGCCTCCGACAGCGCGCCCGCCGCATCGCCGCCCGGGCGGTAGCCCTCGAGCATCACCCAGCCAACCACCCCGGCCACGCAACCCATCACCACGACCGTGCCGACAGTGCCTTTCATGACACGCACCTCAGCTCCACGACGGCCGTCCGCAGCCGTCGAGCGAGCCGGTCGCCCCCCACCCCCGCGTCGACAATCGCCGGACCCTGCCGGACGGAGTACTCGACATGCCCGGCCACCGGCATACGCGACACCCCGCCGCCGGCGACCCGCATCAACGAGAGAAGCCGCAGGACCGCGAACTCTCTCCCCGAACCTCAGAACCGCACGATCGGCCCGGCCTCCCAGACCAGGCCGGCGCCGGTCAGGTAGCGACTGCCCGGGGCCGGGCCCAGGAGGACCCAGGACCGCCGCACCGCGAACCGGACGCCGTACCGGGATCCCACGTCGACGCCGGCCCCGGCGACCCCGGCCGCCCCGAAGCTCAGCCGCGGGGCGGCCGACAGCAGCTCGTCCACCGCCGGAAAGCCCGGATCGAACACCGGCTCCGGCGCCCTCACGAGCCCCGGGTCGGCCGCGAACCGGGCGCTCGACCCGAACAGCACGCCCGCGTCCGCCCAGGGCCTCACGAGACCGAGCGCCGGCCCGAGGCGGAAGCCGAAATCCACGCCGTAGCGGCGGAACCGCCACACGCGAGACGCCGACGGGAAGTCCCGCACGTCCCAGTTCCACCCGCCCTCGACGGCGACCCTGAACGCCGCGGCCGGGGCGACCCAGTGCACGCCCTCGAGCCGCAGCCCGGCGCCGTACGAGCACGGCGCCCCGCCCGGCAGCGCCCCGCTGCCCTCCGTCTCGGCCGCCCACAAGGCGTAGAGCCCGCTGGTGTCCGGATCCGCCTCGAGCCGGTCGGCCGCGACGCACACCGGCGAGTAGGTCACGCCGAGAACGAAGTCGTTCTCGATCAGCGGCCCCGGGCCGACGTCCCACCAGCTCGACTGCCCCCCCGCGACGGCGGACCGGGCCCCGCCCGCGGCCGCCAACCCCATCACCGCCGCCACGACCGCACCACGCACTCCGCCCTCCCCCCGCCGGCCTACGCCGACGCCCTCTCCACCTGGTCGAGCAGCCGCCGATGGAAGTCGGTCAGGACCGCCCTCCAATCGCGGCCGCCCGCCGCGATCTCGTCCAGCTGCCTCTCGAGCCCGGCGGTGAACGAATAGTCCAGGAGCTCCCCGAAGTGGCGCATCAGCCAGCTCACCGCGCGGTCGCCCACCGGCGTCGCGGCGAGATCGCGCCGGCGCGATTCCACGTAGCCGCGCTCGAGGAGCACGTCGATCGTCTGCGCGTACGTCGACGGCCGCCCGATGCCCCGCTTCTCCAGCTCGCGGACCAGCGTCGCCTGGGTGTACCGCTTCGGCGCCTTCGTCCGCTTCGGGACGACCGCGACGTCGCCCACCGACAGCCTCGAGCCCTCCTCGAGGAGGGGCACCTCGACGTCCTCGCGATCGGGCGGCCACACCGCCTCGAACCCGGCGAAGACCACCACGACCCCCGACAACGCGAGCCGCCAGCGCCCGCCGCGGGCCTCCACGCGGTCCTTCCGGATCCGCGCCGGCGCCATCTGGCTCTGGAGCGCGCGCCGCCGGATCAGGTCGTACAGGCGCGCCGCGTCGCCCTCGAGCGCCGGCCCGCGGGCGGGATCGAACACCGTCGGCCGGATGGCCTCGTGGGCCTCCTGCGCGTCCCCCGCCGCCTTGAACACGTTGGGCGGATCGGCCACGTACTGGTCCCCGTGCGCCAGGGCGATCCGGGCCCGCAACCCCGCCTCGGCGTCCGTCGACAGCGTCACCGCGTCCGTCCGCATGTAGGTGATCGCGCCCGCCTCGTAGAGCTGCTGGGCCAGCTCCATCGTGCGGGCCACGCCCAGCTTGAGGCGGGCGCTCGCCGCCTGCTGCAACGACGAGGTCGTGAAGGGCGCCAGGGCGCGCCGGACCGCCGGCGCGGATCTCACGGAGACGACCTGCACCGTCCCCGCCGCACGGAGCTCCGCGGCCGCCGCCCGGGCGTCGTCCTCCGACCCGAAACGATGCGGCTCGGCCGACTTCGGATCCTCGGCGTCGACTACCGGGAACGCGACCGGCCCGCCCGGGCCCTCGAGCGCCGCGGCGACCTCCCAGTACGGCTGCGGCCTGAAGGCCGAGATCGCGCGCTCCCGCTCGACCACGAGCCGGAGGGCGACCGACTGCACCCGGCCGGCCGACCGGGCGTCACCGACGGCGCGGAGCAGCGCCGGAGAAACCTGCCACCCCACGAGACGGTCGACGAAGCGGCGCGTCAGCTGCGCGTGGACCACCGCCATGTCGAGGCGCCGCGGCGCGCTGAACGCCTCCCGGATGGCCCGCTCGGTGATCTCGTTGAACGTCACCCTCGCGAACCGCGCGGCCTTCCCCCCGAGAAGCTGCTGCAGGTGCCACGCGATGGCCTCCCCCTCGCGATCCCGGTCCGTGGCCAGCACCACCGTCGCCGTGCGGCCGGCCAGCCGGCGGAGCCCGGCGAGGACCTCGCGCCGCTCCGAGCGGACCTCCCACTTCGCCTGCCAACCCGCGTCGGGATCGAGACCGAGACTCGTGCGCTTCCGCCGGCCGCCCCCGCCCCCGGACGCCGGAAGGTCCCGGACGTGCCCGAGGCTCGCCCGGACCACGTACTGCCGGCCGAGGTAGCGCTGGATCGTCCTGCACTTCGCCGGCGACTCGACGATGACCAGCGTGGGCACCGCTACCCTCCGTGGGCGCGCCGCACGTACGGATCGGCGGCCGGGAACCGGTACACGTAGATCGGCCAGGCCCGTCCGTCCTCGCCGTCGACCATCACCACGCGCCGCGGCCGCCACCCCGGGACCGGCCACGTGTGCGACACCACGCGGGTCCCCGGGCGCAGGACGCCCTCGAGCCACGGCGCCAGGACCTCGAGCCCGTCCGGCGTCAGGAACATCGTCACGACCGTCGCCCCCGCCACGACCGACGGGAGCGTCATCGCGTCCGCATGGACGAACTCCGCGCGCCCCGCGACCCCCGCCATCCGCGCGTTGTCGCGGGACCGCTCCACCAGCCGCGCCTGGCGCTCGATCCCGACGGCCGAGGCCCCGGCGCGGGCGGCCGCCACCACGAACCGCCCGTCCCCGGACCCGATGTCGACCAGCGTGTCCCGCGACCCGAGGCAGAGCAGCCCGATGACCGTCTCGACGACCTCCATCCGGCTCGGCTCGTAGACCGACAGCGACCGTCCCACGCCCCTCGGCCCGTCGATCACGGGATCGAACGACCGGACGACCCTCGCGCACGACCGCGAAGAGAAGACGAGGACGAACAGCGAGACCGCGAGCATGGGCAGCAGGCCCCACCCGAACCGCACGGCCCGGACCCCGTCGAGCCGGCTCCGCACATACGCCAACATGACCACCACCTAGCAGGACGGCACCACGACCAGCGCGTCCGCCCCCGGCTCGAACCTCACGCCCCCGACCACCGCCGGGCCGCACCCCGACCGCTCCACCCGCAGGGTGTGCTCGGCGCCGACCTCCGAGGCGAACAGCAGGAACCTGCCCTCCCCGTCGGTCCACCCGGTCACCGCGAGCCACGCCCGCGGCTCGACGAGCTCCACGAGGTGCGGCCGCCCCCCGGCCGGCCGCGGCACCACCCGGCCCGTCGCACGCTCCCACTGCGGGCGCGTCCCCACCACGAGCAGGATGAGCGCCCCCCCCGCCACCAGCGCCGCGAGCCGGCGCAACCCTTCACGCATTCCCATCACGACCACCCCCCGGCCGCCCGCCCCGGCGCGGTCCGCCTCCGGATCGAACGACCGCTCGCCGGCCCGGCCGCCGCGGCCGGGGCACCCCCGACGGCACAGCCGGACCCCGACGAACACCACCGTCGCGATCGGCGACCGCGGCGCCGCCTCGACAACCCGATGCGCGTGCTGCCGGTCACCACCCCACGCGCCGCACCGCGCGGACCCTCGACCACCGGGTGAAGCCCTGCACGCCGGCCGTCACCCCGATCCCGGAAGGCACCGCCACCGCCAGCGCCCTCGTCCACCCCTCCCCGCCGGCCCCGGCGCGAAGGCCCGAGTAGACGCCGAGGGCCGAGGCCGCGATCAGGACGAGCGACGCCGCCGACCGCTCGAACGAGCGCCTCTCGAATGCGACCGTGCCGAACCCGGCCGGCTCGATCTCGAGGACCGGATTCGCATAGAGCTCGGCCCAGTCGATGAGGCCCGGCGGGAAGTACAGGTCCGCCGGAGCGTGGGTCCCCGGCCGAACCGGCGGAGGCGGCGGATCCGGCTCCTGCGCCAGGACCCCTCCCCCCGCGAGCCACACGCCCAACACCGCAGCGACCAGCCGTCTCGACATCCGCGCACCTCCCCCCATCGACCCGACCCGCCGCCTACGCGCCGCGGTCCGGCCCGTCCGGCCCCGGCCGCCCCCCCTCGCGCTCGGGCCGCCGGCCGGACAGGCGCTCCACGCCGCGCTGCAACGCAGTGCGGTACACCTCCGACATCGGGACCCCCGACTCGGCGGCGAGACGCTCCACCTGCTTGTAGAGCTCCGCGTCCACGCGGACGCGGACCACCTTCCCGAACCGCCGACGCCGCTCGCCGTTCTCGCGCTGCCTGTCCATGCGCTGCCTTCCCAGGGGGCCCCTCACGGCCCCGGCGGCGACACCCGATCGCCGATCCCGCAGACGCGCTCCGGATCGGCCGCCCGCGCGTCATGAAGCCGGCGCGCCTCCTCCTCGATGGCGCGGTGATGGGCATCGAACGCGTCCGGCGCCGCCCGGCACTCGCCCCCCGGCGTGCACGAGACCGTCGAGCGCGGATCGAGTCCGCCGGCGAGGGCCAGCAGCGCCGCCGCGCCCGCGACCTCCCCGCCCCGCCGGGCGCCGGCCCGCGCCACCCAGGCGCCCCAGAGGGAGTCCGTGCCCGTCCCCATCAGGTAGTCGCGCCGCCCGCAGTCCGCCCACGGCGACACCGGCGGCCCGAACACCCGCGCCTCGCCCGCCGTGCCGCCGCCGACGTCGGTACCGCCGTCCCACGGCGTGTCGAGCTCGAGCCGCCCCGCCAGGCCCGACGCCTGCCGGACGTCCCACGAGTGCGCCATCATCGCCGCCGCCCCGTCGACCCGGAAACGCGTGATCCGCCCCGTCCCCGCCGACGTCCGGACCGAGCGCTCGAACGCCCCGAGCCTCGCCCGCCGCGCGGGCGACACGCCGAGAGGGACACCGCAATCCACGCCCGGCACCGGGGGCTCGGCCGCATCCGCGGGCCAGTCGCCGCAGGGACGCGCCGCCCGGTACTCCTCCAGGGTGTAGGCCTCCCCCGCCGCCTGCCCGTGGATCGCCGGTCCGAAGTCGAGGGACACGAGAGCGTCGAACGCCGGCGGCGAGCTCCCGGCCGGGGCCGACGTGAACCCCGTGGAGCCGTCCTCCTTGGGGCACCGCACCGACACCGACCCGCCCGCGTAGTCGGTCCACGCGCCCGCCAGATGCGAGGCCGCCGCCGGCACCACCCCGGGAAGGCCGGGGTTCCGTACGAAGCCCCGGGCGAGGAGGCACGCCGCGGTCCCGTCGTCGCCCACGATCACCCCGCCGGACTCGAAGCCGGCGCGCCCCCCGCCGTCGTGCCAGAACACCCGCGCCCAGGGCAGGTGGGCATCCGTCTCGGCCGCGTTCGGCTCCCACATGTGCTCCCACCACGTGTCCCAGTACCCCTGCGGCACCGAACGGCGGCCCGCAGGGTCGAAGCCGTCCGCCCGGCAGTACCGCGGCCGCAAGCCCGGCGGCTCGGGCCACCCGGGCGGCAGCACGCCGCCCAGATCGCACGCCGGGTCGTACTCCGTGTAGCTCGTGTCCACCCACGTCCGGCGCTCACGGCGCACCAGGACGAGGCTCTCCCGCTCGACGCACGTCATGCCCGAGCTGAACGCGGCGACGACCGGGGCCTCCGCGAGACGGCGGCCGCTCCCGAGGACGCCCCCGGGATCGGCCCCGGTGGGCGGCACGACCCGTCCCTCGCCCTCCTCCGGCGTCTCCGTCTCCCGGTTGTCCCCCTCGTCCCCGTCATCCTCCTCGTCACCGTCGTCGGGGTCGTCGCAGACCGCGTTGTTCTCGCCCCCCCCGCAGTTCAAGCCGGGAACACCGCCGCCCTGCTCGCCGCTGCTCCCGCCCGGGCCCCGGTTCCCGCCCTGCGGGTCGCCCGGGGCCTGACTGCCGCCCTGCGGGTTGCCCGGGTCCTGCCGGTCCCCCGGACCCGGGCCGCCGCCCTGCCCGCCGTTCCCGTCCCGGACCCGGCCCGGGCCGCCGTCGGCCGGGTCCCCGTCGTCATCGTCGTCGTCGCCGTCCCCGAAGCGGCCCCGCCCGGGGAGGTACTGCGCCTGGACGTTGAACGCGTCCCCGCTGAAGATCTCCCCCGCGCCGGCCGGTGCTTCGAGGCACCGGTACGGGTCCTCGGCCCCTCGCGGCGCGTCGTCGACCCGATCCCCGAGCCGCCGCGGCATCAGCCCGGACTCCGGGCACGTGTACCCCGCGTGGAGGGGCGGGCCCGCGAACCCCGCTCCATCGCCCGCCGACTCCCGCTCCGCCGGGTCGGGAGACCGGATGAACGCCGGCTCCGCCGGCGCCGGCGCCGACCGATCCCGCCGCCACGGCTCCGACACCCACCGCCGCCCCCGCGCGTCGTACCGCGAGCCCCGTTCCCACTGGACGCGGCCGCCGCGGCCGCCGACGAACGACGAGACGACGCGATCTCCCCCCGGGACGCTCGCCCCCCGGACGCCGTAGGACGCCTGCTCGAGCTCCGTCCCGCCCCGGACGGCCGCCGCCACGAACCACCTGTCGTAGTCGGCCCCCCGCGAGCTCTCGGCCGAGCAGTACAGGCGCAGGCCGCCCCCCGAGTCCCACCGGAGGCTGTAGACCGTCACCACCGACCCCTCGGCGAACGACCCCGGCCCCGGCCACGGCACCGCCGCCTGCCCCCCCGACTCGGACAGCCAGCAGTCGTGGCGCGTCGCGACCGTCCCCCGGCCCCCGGCGGGAAAGGGCGCGTCGCAATCGAGCGACGGACCCTGGGCCTCCACCGCGCCGGGCAGCGGACCCGGAAGCGCCAACGCAGCCGCGGCAAGACCCGCCGCGAGCACCGCCCGCCGAACCACACGACACCTCATCACCTACCCCCTTCCCGGAGCGAGCTCGACGCTCTCCCGCCCCGCATCGGCCGCACCGCGCGAACGCCCGCGCGCCGGCCCCTCACGCTCCGCCCGCTGCGGCCCCTCGCCGAAGCTGTGCCGCGCGATGAAGTCGACCTGGTGGTCGATCTCCCTGTGCCGCTCCAGATCCGCCTTGCTCATCGTCGAGGCGAGCATCCCCTGCACCTGCGCCCCCACCTCCTGGACCAGCGCGTTGCCCTTCCGCAGGACGTCGTCGCCGACGGCGGACGGCTCCACGCCGCGCACCTCGCCGGGCGGCTCGTAGGTCGCGTCGAGCTCCCGGGCCATCCTCGAGGCGAGCATCCCCGACAGCACCAGCGACTCCCGGTTCCCCGGGACCATCGTCGGGTTGCGGCTGACGACGATCGCCCTGGCCGCCCCGTAGATGAGCGCGGACTGCCGCTCCTCGTCGTTCAGCCCCTCGGGCACCTCGACCCCGAGATCCCTCCCCACGCGGAGCCGGGCGTCCGCCCCGTGCCGCACGCTGCCCCCCGAGATTGCGAGCATCGCCTTGACCCCGTCGGCCACGCTGCCCGGCCGCGGCACCCCGTCGGGATGGGTCCGCGTCCCGTCGAAACGCCAGTCCCGGCCGTCGAAGGCCCGGCTCCCCCGCCACGCCTGCGCCCAGACCCGGACGCCCGAATCGCGCACCCGCTCCCGCACCAGGTCGAAGTCCCGATCCCCGACCGGCGGGCGTCCACCGCGCGGTCCTTCTCACGCAACGCCGACGCCGTGATCGCCTGGTGGCGGTCCCCGTGGAGCTCCTTGAGCAGCTCCGGCACCGGCCCCCTCGCGGCGTGGTACCGCGACCAGCGCTCCAGGCGGGCGGCGCGCGCGGCGGCCGACGTCTCCGGCGTCAGCTCCTCCCGCCGCTGCCGGCGGTCGAGCTCCTCGGCCACCTGCACGAGCCGCCGGTGATCGGACGGGCGCGACCCGTCCGCCAGCGACCCGGACCGCCCCGACGCGAGAGCCCGGGCCGCGCCCGGCGACGACGAGGCGGCGACCGCGACCGGGTCCGCGTCCGCCCGCACGAGGCCGGCCATCAGGTGCTTGCTGCTCCCGAGGACCATGCCGACCGCCCTGAGCCGCCGGGAACCCCCGCGGGTGCCCCAGGCGAGCAGGCGCGACGCCGCGACGCCCGCCGCGCGCCCGCGCCGCGTCCCCGCGAGCTGGACCACCCGGTCGAAGCCCTGCGCGCGCCGTCCCAGGAAGCTCCGGACCGCGCCGCGCCGGGCGCCCGGGACCACGGCCCGATCCGGCCCGGCCGCCTCCGGGACCACGGAGCGCTCGCGCATCCGATCGAGCCACGCCCGTCCCTCCAGGCTGAGCTCCACGCCCCGCAGATCGCCCTCGCGCGGCAGCTTCGGCGGGACCCGCCCGAGCCGCGAGTCGATCTCCACCCGGCAGGCCGCCCCGTACCCCCGCTCCGCCGGCACCGCCCCGGCCGCGCACGGCCCCGACCTCAACGCCGCCCGCGTACGCGCGAACGACAGCTCGCCGCGGTCGGCCGCCGCCGGATCCTCGCGGCACCGCGCCAGATGCCGCTCCCCGAGATCGCGCGCGAGCGTGCCGAGGGCCGACGGCGCGGCGCCCGCCTGGCCCCCCTGGCCCGCCCCGGCGGCGAGCCCCGCCAGAAGCGGGTCGCAGCCCACCGTCTCGAGCCCCGCCTGCCGCGCCGGCGATCGCTCGACCAGCTCGGCCATCCGGCTCAGCGACTCCGGGCCCTTCGCCGCCGCGACCATCAGCGAGGCCTCGGTGATGTGCCCGAGGACGACCGCCCGGGGCGTGCCCACGTGCTCCGCGCGGGCCTCTCGGAACCGGCTCGCGGCGGCGTCCCCCGCCGCCGGCGCGCCGTCCGCGGGCAGCGGCGGCACCATCCGGCCGGCCCCGCGGCCGAGCTCCGGCCCGCCGCCGAGCGCCTCATGGACCGCGCCCACCGACTCCCGCCGCATCGCCTCCACGTCCCGGCGGAACTCCGCCCGGGCGCGCGCGACCGGATCGGACGCGCCCTCGTCCGCTCCGGCCTCCCGGTGCCCCGTCCGCGGCTGCGGATCCAGGCGGTAATCGCCGCCGAGCGCCTCCCGAACCTCCGCCACGACCGAGTCGCGCACCGCGCCGGCGTCGCGCCGGAACCCCTCCCGGGCCTCCTCGAGCTCCCGCGCGACCGCGCGGGACACGTCCGGACCCGCCCCCCGGCCCTCGTAGCCCGCCAGCCGCCGGTCGAGCTGCCGGACCGCCTTCCCGACCGCGGCCTCGAAGCACTCGACGATGTACGTGCACACGACCTGCTCGGCCCGGTCCCCCGACCGCGCGAGGCGCCTGGCGAGGCTCTCGCCCTCTTCCCCGCGGCCCTCGCGCCCGGCGGCCGACGCCGGGGCCCCGGCCGGCGACGGGCCTTCGCCCCGGCCGCGCGCCTCGACCCTCGGCGGCTCCTCGTCCGACCGCGACGAATAGTGCGCCCCGCCGGAGGCGAACGCGGCCGCCCGCAGCGCCAGATAGCCGTCCCGGATCGCGCGGTCGGCGGCCTCCGCCCCCACCTCGCCGGACGCGAACGCCTCCCGCTGCCGATCCGCCCAGGCCCCCGAGGCCCTGGCGAGGTGGCCGTCCCAGGCCTCGGCGTCGAACCCCGCTCCCCCCGCCGGCGGCGCCGGGAAACGCGGCAGCGCATGGCGCGTGCCGTCGGCGTTGCATTCGAGCACCGCCTCCGCCCGCGGAACCGCATCGAGATCGACCGGCTCCGCGAAGAACGCCCCGCAGCCCTCCCTCGACGCCAGCGCCCCGATCTCGGCCGCGACCGTCGAGCGGAACGCCCCGTCGCCCGCCACCGCCTCGTCCACGCCTCGGTACAGCTCCCGCGCGCAGGCGACCTGCTCGCCCCACGTGCCGTCCGCCGTCAGCTCCCTCACGTGCTCGAAGCCTCGCGCCAACCCGAGCCGGTCCCGCCACCGCGAGGCCGCGTACTCGTCGACCACGTCCTGCAGCGTCCGCGACGATCCCGCCGGCGGGGGCGCGAACGCGTCGGCGAGCGCCTCCGACCGCGCCCCGGGCTCCCCCCGCGACGCGCGCTCGTCGCCCGAGCCCAGGAGCGCGGCGACGCGCTTCCGCGCCCGCTCGTGGTGGGCCCGCTCCCGCGCGGCGTCGGCCTCCGACAGCCCCATCACCCCCTCCAGGCGAACACCAGCGAGACGAACGTGCCGATCACCCCGCCGGCGAACCCGCCCACGAGCGCCCACCACCACAGGCCGCGGCCCACCGTGGACGAGTACGCCACCCACCGGCCGGCGGCCTTCTCGGCCGCGAGGACCTCGGCGTGCGCGGCGCCGACCGACGTCAGGAAGTCCTCGGCGGCCCGCACGATGTCGTGGAGCCGCGTGCTGATCCGCCCCCCGGACCGCTCCGCGAGCTCCAGCACGGACTGCGCGGAGAGCGCGGTCTGGATCACCAGATAGGCGAGGGACTCCATCTCCTTGAGGCGGACGTCGACCGCGGCCCCCGACGCGCCGGCCGTCCGCTGCACCTGCTCGATGACGCCCCTCAGCTGCCCGGCCAGCGCCTCGGCCGCGACCGACACGCGATCGCGGTCCCGGGCCTGACGGATCTCCTCGAGGAGCCGATCGAGGTCGACCCCGGCGCCCCCGAGCTGCTGCAGCACGAGATCGGCGATGGCCTTGTCGCCCACCCCGCGCACGGCGAGCAGCTCCCTGATGGCCGCCGACGCGGCGCCGGGATCGCCCGGCTCGGGCGCGCCGGCGCCGGGCCCCGCGGCCGGACCGCCCCGGCCCTCCTCCGCCGGCGGCGCGCCCGGCTCCCCGGCGGCGCCCTCCCCGGAGCCGGGCTCCGACGCCCCCGCCTCGTCCGCCTGCCGGCGGCGCCGGGCGACCTCCTCCGCCTCGGCGAGCGCCGTCGCCGCATCCACCTCGACCGCCGCCCGGCGCTGGACCACGCTCATGCCGCCTCCCTGCGCCGCGACCGCCGGCGGCGGGTCCGGCGGCGCCAAAGGCCGCGCGTCGCCGGGCTGCGGCGCGTGTCGCCCAACGACCGGAGCAGGTCGGCGACGGTGACGGGCTCGGCCGGCATGACCAGCAGCCCCGGCACACCCGCCGCGCGCCGCCAGCCCGCCGCCTCCGGCGCCGCCTCCCGGCGCGCCGGCTCCTCCCACACCGTCCTCGTCATCCACCCGCCGGTCGCCGCCTCGTACCCGAGGACCGCCACGGCCTCGCGCACCCCGCGGTCGCCGTCGACGCGCGCCTGCCGGACCACGAGCTGGAACGCGGCCGCGACGGAACGGCAGATCGCATCCCACGGCAGGCCGTCTCCCGCCTGCAGCGCGCAGGTGGCGAGACGGTTGAGCGCGCCCTCGCACGTGGACGCGTGGATCGTCGACAGCGACCCGCCGTGGCCCGTCACCAGCGCCTGCAGGACGTCGGCCGCCTCCGCCCCGCGGACCTCGCCCACGACGATGTGGTCCGGCCGGTGGCGCAGCGTATGCCTGACGAGGTCGCGGATCGTGACCTTCGACTTCGCGCCGGCCGCGGGACGGCCCTCGAGCCGCAGGGAGTTGGCGTGGGTGACTCGGATCTCCATCACGTCCTCGATGACGACGATCCGGTCGTCCTCGGGGAGCAGCCCCACGCAGGCGTTGAGCAGCGACGTCTTCCCGGAATCGGTGCCGCCCGCGATGAGGACGTTGCCGCCGGCCGCGAGCGTCTCCTCGATCACCGCCAGCACCGGCCGCGGCAGCGATCCCATGTCGACCAGCTGCGACGCCGACCAGTTGCACTTGCTGAACCTCCGGATCGTCACCGCGATCGACGGCGACGCCGGCGGGGCGGCGATGGCCACCCGCGACCCGTCGCTCAGCCGCGCGTCGACGACCGGCGTCGACCGCAGATCGAAGCCCGAGCCCCGCGTGATGCAGTTGGTGGCCGCGTCGAGATCGGACTGCGTGAGCCCGTCCCCGCCGACCGGGACCTGCTCGAGGCGCCCTCCCCGCTCCACGAACAGCTTGCCGGGGCCGTTGATGATGATCTCGGAGACGCCGTCGTCATCCACGAACTGCCTCAGCGACGAGATGTACTCCGCGACCTCGCCCAGGCTGACCTGGACCTCCACCATCAGAACAACCCCCTCTCCTTCGCGCGGAACCACGGAATCCGCCGGCCGAGCTTCCTCGCGACGTAGTCGGGCATGAGAAAGCAGCGCACCGCGTCGCCGACCGACTTCCCGTCGAACAGCTGCACGATCGCCTGGTAGTTCCCCAGGACCAGGAAGTCCCGGGGCGTGAACAGCGGCTCGCGGCGCTCCTGGTAGCTCTTGGACAGGCCCGCCGACGAGCCGCCCCCGCCCGCGCGCCCCGACAGCCAGCTGACCCCGGCGCGGGACGTGTTCTCGCTCACGGAGAAGGACGCCTTCATGCGCGTCACCTGCCCGCACAGATCGGAGGCCGTCTTCGCCGACGCGTCGTCGCCCAGCGGGAGGAAGATGCGGGAGCGCAGCGTCTGCAGGAGCGTCCGCCACGACTCCCCCGACCCGAGCGCGGAACGGAGCGAGGAGATCGACTGCGTCGCCAGGAGCGGAATGCACTTGCTCTGGCGGGTCAGCGCGAACGCCTTCTCGTCCCCCGCCGGATCGCTCTCGCCCACGGTGACGAACTGCTGGTACTCGTCGCAGACGAACAGCACCGGCCGCCACTCGCGGCCCTCGTTCCACGGCTGCTTCATGCGCTGCGGACGCAACAGCAGCGTCGAGAGCCACGCCTGCTTGAGCATCACGCCGAGAGCGCGGGCCAGGTTGGGGTTCTTGCCCGCGGGCATGTTGAACGCGAGGAACTTCCCCGACTCCATCAGGTCCGACAACGGCGGCAGGCACGGCGGCAGGCCCAGCGCGGTTCCTCCGTCCTCGTCGTCCGGGCACGGCGGCGCGAACTTCCGCCCCACGTCGGGCAGGTCGAACACCCCGAGGAACACGGCCAGACCCGTGACCACGTTCGTCCGCGTCTGCTCGGCGAGCTCGAGCCACTGGTTCTTGTACCAGCGGCTGACCGCCTCGAGCTCCGCGACCTGGGTGACCTTCAGGTGCTTCTGCGCCTGCCCGCCCAAGCCCCAGGCGATGCCGCGATAGCTCTCCTCCACCCGGAACTCGACACCGAGATCGCCCTTGAGAAGCTCGATCAACGGCTCGACGTCGGCCCGCGTATCCTGGCGCGTGCACATCCGGCCGCCGCCCACGTCCCGCCACGTCCACTCCGCGAGCCGGTCGCCGTGCTCCCGGTGCGCCCGCCAGTCGACCGTCACCTCCCACACGTCCGGGCAGTTCCACCGCTCCTCGAGAACGCCCTTCATCGCCTCGATCTCCTCGCCCCACCCCGCCTGATCGATGGCGTAGCGATAGATGTCCCGCAGCGTGACCCACGGCGGATACTGAAGCCGCTTGAAGACGATGATCTTGCAGGCGAGATCGCTGTACGCCTGTTGCCAGAACGGCTCCTTGCCGCGCCCGTACAGCTGGTTGAGGAGCGACGCGATCGTGTAGGCGAGGCTCGACGGATCGACCCACGGCGCGTCGAGCGGATTCCACGCGAAGCCGTCCCTCTCCAGGTTGATCTCGATGTAGTCGTCCTCCCGCCCGCACTCCCGCAGCATCCGCTTGACGTCGAAGCAGAAGTCGCCCTTGACCTCCAGGCACAGGCCGGCGACCTTCCTCTCCTCGTTCCCCGCCTGCCAGTTGACGAGCTGCTCGGTGAACGGCCGCATGCAGCTGGTCGTCTTGCCGGTGCCGACCGCGCCGAAGATGATGGTCCCGGTGTAGAGCGCCATCTCCGGCATCACGAGCCACGCCGGCTCGGACACCTCCTCGAGCCGCGTGCGGTGGTGGACCTCGCCGATCACCAGCGACGGCCCCTCGTCCTCCGCCTCCTGGGGCCACGGCGGGAGCGTGCCCTTCCCGGCGCCGCCCCGGCTCACGCGCTCGAACCAGACGCGCCACGCCGACCGGCCGACCGTCCCGAGGAGCAGGACCACCACCCCGGGCGAGAGCGTCGCCCACGCGACCAGCGGCCAGTACCAGAGCGGGGTCTGCTCGCGGATGAAGACGAGGAACCGATCGTCGAGGGAGAGCGGATGGGACCAGATCCACCACATCGTCGCCGTCCCGGCCATGAGCAGCCTGGCTACCATGACGAGGGCAGCTCCTCCGCCTGCCAGATCTCCGAATCCGCCACCCCGCGCACGACCTCGCCCCGCCGCTCCGCCAGGCGGGCCTCGAGGGTCCTGATCCGCTCGGCGACCCCCTCCGCCCCCCCGTAGGCCTCCACCACCCGGGGATGCCCCCCCTCCAGCCGCAGGACCTCCTGCCGGCCGAACCAGATGTCGCGCACCGCCTCGACCGCCGAGCCCTCGGCCTCCCAGAGCGCGAGCAGCTCGTCAACCCCCGGATCATTCGGGGCCCCCGCCGGCCGGACGAGCCGCAGCGACACCTGCACGCCGGCGCCTCCCACCGCCTCCACGAACGGGGAGTAGTGCCGCCACCAGGTGCGCAGCGACGAGGTGTTGTCCACCAGGTCGTCCTCGACGTAGGGCCGCACCAGGACGAGGCGGTCGCCGGCGAGCGCCATCAGCGGGCGGTCCGGGAAGTACGACGCCTGCTGCTTCCCCACCCCGTAGACGCGCGTCGGCAGGACCGAGCGCGGCACCCCGAGGGAGTCCGACACCGCGAGCTGGGCGTCGACCGAGAAGACCCACGGCCACGCCGGCGCCGAGAGCGCCGCCCACGCCTTGAGGACCCGGCCGACCACGCGCGGCCAGTCCTCGAGCTCGAGCTGCCGGCGGTAGCGGCTGTTCTCGGCGCCCACGGCCCGGTAGAGCCCCTTCCCGCGGAAGTGGTAGACCACGCTCGAATGCGTCCTCTCGTGCACGAGCCCCTTGTCGCGCCGGAAGGCGCGGGCCCACGCGGCGGACACGTCGGTGTCGAGGAACCGGTCGGTGCGCCCGCGCCGCCCGTCGCCGTCCCCGATCCAGCGCGCGGCGAACCCCCGGACGAAGACGCCGCCGGCGAGCACCACCAGCGCGACGAACTGCGCCGCGCGCGGCGTGAAGCCGGCCTCCTCGAGCGCCGCCGCCGCGCGCGCGGCCTCCACCTCGGCTACCCTCCTCCCGCCCCCGTGGACCGCACGACGGTGTCCTCGAGGAACGTGATCACGAGACCGATCGGATTCACGAACAGCAGGTCCGGCGTCACCTCCGTGAACGCGAACTGGAGGTTCACCGACCACGGCTCGCTCTCCACCACGCGCCCGCCCACCATCCGCGCCCGGTCGAAGGCGATCTCGGCGGCATGGGGGACCGACGGGTTCGGCAGGACGCGGATCGTGACGTTCTCGACGACGATGTCGCCGTCGCCGCGCACGCCCGCGATGAACTCCGCCACCTCGTCCCCGTACTCCTCGGAGAGCTGCGTGCTGACGTCCGCGGTCGTGAACCAGAGGCTCTCCTCCCACCTCGACTCGACGACCGCGCGCTGGCGCGAGTACTGCCAGGAGATGAACTGCCGCAGGAAGTAGTGGACCTCCGGGCCGGCCGGCTCGACCGACTCCGGGATGTAGTCGACGACCTGCGCCCGGCCCACCTCGTCGACGCGCACGATGACCGGCGGCGGGAACGGCCGCCGGGCGACGCCCCAGAGGGCCGCGAGCGCGAACACCAGCGCCGCGCCCAGGACCAGCACCACCGTGCGGTAGTGCCGCGCCCGGGTGACGTGCTCGGCCCACACCTCGATCAGCTCTTCGCTCTCGATCTCCACGCCTACCCGTCCTCCGCCCGCCGGCTGCCCTTCGCCCCGCCGCCCCGCGCCTGGTGCGCCACCCATCCCGCGGCCTCCGCCCCCCGCGACAGGACCGCCGCCGTGCCCTTCATGCCGCGCGCGGCCGCGCCGCGGGAGGCCGCCCCGAGCCCCGCCGAGGCGAGGCTCCCGCCCACCGCCGCGCCGCCCGTCGCCACCGTGGCGGCCGCCCCGGCCGCGACCGCGGTGAGGCCCGAGCTCAGGTTCTGGGAGCCGCCGATCATGACCTGGGTGACCTCGCCGACCTTGAAGCTCAGGAGGAGGGCGGCGAGAACGACGGGGACCCACGTGCCGAGCCGCCGGACGACCTCGAAGAGGTGCATGAAGACGTCGGTGTCGCCGTCGGGGTTGTACGCCGCGATCGTCTGCACGAAGCCCGACAACCCGTCGAGGGGGAACCCGGCGAGCGACGAGATCATCCGCAGCATGAGCGCGGCGACGACGACCTGAAAGCTGTACTGAATCAGCCCCTTGAACCAGCTCCAGAACAGGAACGACAGCTGCTCGACGAGCAGGAACGGAACGAAGACCGGGCCGAGCAGCGTCAGGATGCCGAGGGCCACGTTGGCCCAGACGACCTGCGTATAGACCAGGAGCGTCGCGATCAGGAGGATCACGATGGTGACGATCACCACCCCCGCCGCGACGTTGAGCGCCATCACGGTGCCGACCACGGTGGCGAAGCCGCGCAGGATCCCCCCGAGAGAGGCCATGTTGTTGAAGGCGATGCCGAGCTGGCGGAACACGTCGCCGAGCAGCGCGTACACGCGGGCGTTGAGCTGCGAGAAGGCGCCGCCGGGGCCGTTCAGCGCGGCCGCGAGCTCCTGTCCCTGGCCGGTCACCATCTGGATGAAGGTCTGGTTCCCGAACAGCAGGTACGGCGTGTAGAAGCCCTCCAGCACCATCATCGGGAACGACACCCACAGCAGGAACGTCGCCAGGCCCCACAGGTCGAGCTGCTTGCCCATCGAAACCTTGAGGCCCTGGACGACGCACATGATCACGGCGATCGCGCCCCACAGCCGCTGCCCCAGGTCGAAGAAGTACTGCCGGACCGTCACGCCGCCGTACGCCGGCGGGAGCGGGCTGTTGACGAGCTCGTCGACCGCCGCCTGCACGAACTCGAACGTCCACCCGCCGGCCGTGCCGTCGGGATTGACCGGCGGCGGGGTCTGGGCGGCGAGCCCCGCCGCGAACGGCCCGGCCGCCAGCGCGAGCACGACCGCGGGGACGAGGCGGCGCCGGCGCCGCGCACCACGCATCAGTTCACCCAGGCCGCCATGAAGTCGCCCGTCCCGAGCGGGCCCAGCGGGTCGTCGCCGACGTCGTCGGTGATGTCCGGCGGGACCGCCGCCGCGATGTCCCCGAGACGGTTCAGCACGCGCCGGGCGTCCAGCGCCGCCCGGTGCGCCTCGAGGCGGACGTCGCGCGCCTCGGCCGACATCTCCGCGGCCCGGAGCGCGAGGGCGCCGGCGGACTGATGGGCCCGGAGGGACGCGAGCTGCGTCGCCACCCCCGCCGCCTCCGCGTGGCTGAGCGCCGGATCGGGATCCGACGGCCCCCCGAGGAACCGGCGGGTGCCGTCGAGGACCTGGACCGTGTCCTCGAGGATGCTCCTGCCGCTGTACTCGCCGGCGACGTGGTCGCCGAGGACCGCCGCGGCCGCGAACCGCGCCTCCATCGTCGCCGAGTACCGGAGGTTCGCGACGCGCTGGCGAAGCTGCTCCGACCCCCGGATCTCGTCCCGGAGATCGCCGGGAAGCCCGAGATCGTCGACCAGGATCTGCCAGACCGACTCCTTGCCGGCCGACCACCCCAGGGGCCGGGAGTCGAGGAACTCGAGCACGCCGGTGACCGACCCGAAGTCGTAGCTCCCGAGGTCGCTCGCCTGCTGGTAGTTGATCACCGCGTCCTCGACCAGCGCCCGGCTCTCCCGGAACGGCTCCCACAGCGGCCCCGTGTCGGTGAGCTCCGAGAGCGGCCGCCGCCAGTCGGCCAGCGAGCGGATGCCCGACACGATCCCGCCCGGATCGAGGAGCCCCTGGACCTCGGCCCGGGCCTGGTTCACGTACATCTCCGCCGTCGTCACGTACGACCGGATCTGCGACAGGACCGCCGCCACCTGGACCAGCATCCCGGCCCAGCCGGCGTCGACCCCGGCCGGACGGCCGAGCAGGAACACGAGCACGAGCAGCGTCACCACGCCCTGCCTCATTCGCATCACTCACCTCCTACCGGCCCACGAACAGCGCGCCTCCGAGCGGCGCGGCCGCCGGATCCCCGAGCACGCCGGCGAGCACGTTCCGGCGGCCCTCCGCCGTGTCGAGCGACAGGTCCACGGACGCGAGCTGCGCCAGCCGGTCGACGCGCCGCCGCGCCTCCCGGGCCTCGACCATCAGCTCCCGCTCGAGCTCCCGCCGCCGCCGATCCGCGTCCTCCGCGTCGAGCTTGAGGAGGACGGCGTCGATGTTGGCCTGCGCCTGGGCGGCCGCCGCCGCCAGCGAGCGGTGCTGGGCCTCCGACGCGCACACGCCCTGCCCCGCGCCGCCGGGGCCCCTCGCCGGGCAATCCGCCGTGCCGAGGTTCGCCACCGAGTCGGCGAGCCGCTGGCGGAGCCCCTCGCGCTCGGCCGCCGTCCACGAGCGGGACGCCGGGCAGACCACGACGCCGCGGGCGTCCGCATCGGCCAGCGCGTCCTCGCAACCCAGATACATCGCGACCGCGACCAGCGCCTCCTCCACGAGCTGCTCGCGGTGGTCGGCCTCGGCGAGCTCCACCTCGAACTCCAGCCCCCGCCGCTGGTGCGACTCCTCGAGCGACGTCGCGAGCGCCGGATCGAGCTCGGGCAGGTCCGCGTACGCGCTCCCCGCGGCCGGATACGCGTCCGGCGCGCACGGCACCCGCCCCACGTCCTCCGGCGGCAGCGCGGAGCAGTCCCCGAGCTGCAGCTCGCGCGGGTCCCGGCCGCCGAAGCCGCTCAGGTCGATCGACCCTCCGGCCCCGAGGGCCGCGCGCATCTGCCCCGCGAAGTCGTCGATGGGGGCGACCAGGCCCCGGTACTTGCCGAGGGCCTCGTCGCGGATGCGCATCATCGTGTCGCGCATCGCCATCATGTTGCTGACCACCGACGCCATCTGGCCGACCACGATCCAGCTCGCCGGGTCGAGCCCGAAGAACGCCCGCGCCGGCGCCGTCGCCGGGCCCGAGCCCAGGACGACCAGCAGCCCCACGACCAGCACGTACGCCCGCGCCCTGTTGTTCATCTCGCCCCTCCCCTCGGCACCAGCAGGTCCTGCGTGAGGTAGATCCGCACGGGGTGCCCCGCCCGCACCGTGACCTCCGGCAGCCTGTTCATGAACCGATCCAGAAACCTGATCGCGGCGACGCTGAACTGCTGGCGGGCCGGATCGAAGTACCCCTCCGCCCCGCCGCCCGCCGAGAGCCCCGCGAGGAGCCCCACCGCCCCGACCCCCCCGAGCGTCGACAGGTAGTGGCGATTGACCTCGTCGGCGAGCCCGGTCTCTCCCACCGCCGACAGCGCCTCGAACCCCAGCCGCACCGACCGCCCGTCGCCGAACAGCAGCCGGTCGAACGTGACCGCGAGCCGCGTCTGGAACCCGTTCTCCACGGCCCGGGCCTGACCGAGCGCGACCGCGCCCCGGGGGATCACCACCCTCGCCCGGTCCACCGTCCGCACCGGCAGCGTCAGCCGCGCCCGCGCCGGCCCGGTGAAGTCGCCCGTCAGCTGGGTCTCGAGGACCGCCTGCATCATGCGGCCCTCGTAGACCAGATCCATCCCCTCCGGAACGTCCGCCCAGCGCGCGACGGCGACGGTGCCGCGCCCGCTCGACTCCCCGACCTCGAGATCCGGCCCCGGCGTGTAGAACTCCGTCAACGACACCCCCGGCTCGCCCCCGCCCGGTCCCGCCACGACGCCCGGCGCCGGCTCGACCACCTCGGGCCCCCGGCGCCTCTCGGCGGCCGGCGGATCCTCGGCGCCCGCGAGCTCCTGCTGCATCAGGTCGAGCAGCTGCCGGTCGACCGCCGGGTCCCCGGTGATGACCGGCCCCGGCGGCGCCGCACGCTGCGGCGCCGGCGCGGCGTCGGAACCGGCCACCGTCGCCGGCGACCGCAGCGAGACGACCATCCTCTCCACCTCCTGCAGCCGGAGGGCCTCCCGGAGATCCCGCTCCTCGACCGTCTGGAGCGTGTCCCGGATGTCCGACTCGACCTGCTCGACGGGAAGCCCCGTCCGCAACGCCTCGTCGCGGATGCGCTGCGCATCGAGCAGGGCGGCCCGCGCGCTCTCGAGCTCCCGCTGGGTTTCCTGCAGCGTCTCCTCCTCCTCCCTCGCCGCCGCGGCCGCGCGGGTCTCCGCCTCGGCCGCGCGCTGCGCCTCGAGCCGCGCGAGGTCCTCCGACAGCCGCTCGCCCTGCCGGATCACCGGCGCCACGACCGACTCGACGTCGGCCACGGCCGCGTCGAGCGCCGCCGCCACGTCCGGGTCCGGCCCCTCCGGCCCCGCCGGCCCCCCCGTGAACACCATCGCCACGATCACCACCGACGCGAAGCCGAGCGCCACGTAGATCGGAAGGTTCTTCGGGACCACGCCCGGGGGAAGCTTCAGATCCCACTTGCCTGCCACGGCTCTGCCTCCCCGCGCATCCGCCACGGAACCCCGGCCCCGAGGTCGCCGACGCCGAGGATGCCGGCCTCGGCCACCCCGTCGATCCGGATGACGAACCCCACCCCGATCACCTCGTGCGGGACGACCCGCGCGGTGCCGTCCTCCTGGAACACCGCCACCACCAGCTCCTCGGTCAGCACGCGCCGGAAGCGGAGGAACGTCGACTGGGTGTCGTGCCACATGCCCTCGACCCAGTACGGCCCCTCGGCGACGTCGACCTGCGGGTTGAACTCGAACACGAAGTGCAGCCGGCGCGGATAGTCGGCGACGAACTGCTCGACCATCTCGTCCGCCGCCGCCGACGCGTCCTCCAGGCGCGCGCGCGCACCCTCCCGCGCCGCCCGGAGGGCCTCGAGGGCGCGGGCCTCCTCCGCCCGGATCGCCTCCACGTCCACCGCGGACAGGAACACCGGGCTCTCGGCCGGCGTGCCCGCCACGACGTCCTCCGCGCCCCCGGGAGCGCGGGCGCCCCCGGCCGCGTCCGCCGGCTCCACCGCCTCGCCGAGATGCACGACCGTGTACACCGGCAGCACGTCGCTCTCGCGCAGCCCGATCGACACGACCGCGCCGTCCGCGAGGACGAGCGCGAGGTTCGTCGCGACGCCGCGCGCGAGCGGACGCACCATCGTCAGGTGGCCGCCCCCGGTGGCGACCCACCGGTCCGGATCGCCGAGACGGCGCTCGACGACCGACCAGTGCCGCGGCAGGACCACCGTGGTCTCGAACCCCACCCGCGCCACCACCTCGGTGAGCGCCACCCCGCCGCGCACCGCCACCCGGACCGATCCCTGCGCCACCTGCCCGCCGGACGCGAGCGCGGGGAGCGCCGCCCACAACACCGCCGCCGCCGACACCCGAACCCTCACGGCCCCGTCACCTCCCCGCGATCACGGCCGCCACCATCGCCCCGATGGCCGGCCACACCGCGTACATCCGCGGCGGCGTCGCGAACGTCCGCTCGAAGAAGCCCGGGCGCCCCTGCGGCATCGCGCCCCCCTCCGCCGCGAGGCCGAACCACGCCTCGCGCCCGCCCAGGCTCAACGTCCCGTGCCGGATCACCTGCTCGACGACCACGAGGCCGCCCGGCTCCACGTCCGTGTGCACCACCTCGAGGTTGTCGCCGCGCCAGACGTAGACCACCGGGATCTCCTGCCCCTCCACCCGCAGGTACGTGAACGTCCCGTCCGTCCACAGATCGCGAAGCAGGAACGGCGCTTCCCAGGCCTCCTCGGTGACCTGGTAGGGCAGCCTCACGCGATCGGCGAAACCGCGCACGAACTCGTCCTGCCGCCTGGCCGCGTCCGCCCACACGCGGTCGACCTCCTCACGGCCCCGGACGAGCACGCGGTCCCGCTCCCGGCGGTACGCCTCCACCCGCTCCCGGAAGCCCGCGAGCAGCCCCGCCGGCCGGTACGTGACCTCGACGGCGGAGGCCTCCACCGGCGTCGGGACCGGCTCCTCCTCCTCGAGCTCGACCGTCACGACGTAGTCCGTGACCGCGTCGCCGTCCTCGACCACGGTGAACGTGTAGGCCCGCCCCGACGCGCACGAGACCGTCACGTTCGAGACGAGGCCGGTCACGAACGGCTTGATGCTGACCTCGCGGCCGCGGGCCGTGAGATCCCAGTTCTCCGCGTCCCCGGCCACCGTGTGCACAATCTCCTCGGTCGCCGGGAGGCGCACCGTCGTGACCGTCCGCACCCGCGTGAAGATCACGATGGGCTGGGTGGACGACGCCACCACGGTGCGGATCGGCGTCCGCGCGTCGTCGTCCTGCCCGAACGCCGGCGAGGCCGCCAAGGCGACCGCCAACAGACCCGCTGCACGCATCACCGGCACCTCCGCACCTCCCCTCACCCCATCGCCTCGCTCCGCCCCTTCGACGGACCGACGTCGCCGTCCACCCCCGCCGCCAGGCGCATCAGCGCGCCGGGGAGCCCCCACCGCTCCACCGCCGCCTGCCGGCGCGCGGCGTCCGCCGCGTTCGACGTGTAGAGCCAGTAGCTCTCCCGGTCCACGTCGAGCCGCAGCACCGCCGAGCCGCCGGGCCGGTGCAGGAACATCTCGCGCTTCTGCTCGAGGGCGCGGACCGTGTCGGCCTGCGCCCTCGACAGCCCGAGGGCCTCCGCCGCGTCGTCCGGAAAGCTGGGATTCCCGAGAAAGAAGCGCGTCGGCATCGACTCGAGGAGCTCGGGCACCGTGCCGAGCACGTCGCCGGCCGACTGCGTGGCGAGAACCAGCACCCCGTTCAACTTGCGCCAGGTCTTGGCGGCCTCGACGAGGTAGCGCGCGACGAGCGGATCCTTGACGTAGCGCCACGCCTCGTCGACCACCACGATCTTCAGGCGCTCCCGCTCCGAGTCCTCCTCCATCGCGAGCCGCATCCGCTCGAGGAGGAACCACAGCGCCGCCTCGCACCAGTCCGGGTACCGCGTCGCGCCGTGCAGATCCACCACCTGCCACAGCCCGAACTCGTCGAGGGCCGACGGCGCCCCGTCGAACCACGGGGCCCACGTCCCCTCGTCGACCCATCGGCTGAGCGCCGGCCACATGCCCTTCGGCAGCGCGTGGGCCAGCGCGCTGAGGGTGCGGTTCCGCGGCTCCCGGCGGAAGATCTCGCCCACCCGCTTGTCGAGGTCGGTGACGTCGTCCGCCTCGCACGCGTAGTTGGCGATCGCGAGAAGCCGCTGCACCCACGCGGCCAGGAACTGGCGCGTGCGCACCGACGCCGGCAACGCGAACGGCTGCAGGCCCATGTGCGCGGCGGCGGCCGGATCGAGCTCGCCGCCCTCGAGCAGCTGCAGGTACCGCCCGCCGACGAACTCGGTGAGAGAGCGGTAGCTCCGCCCGAGATCGAGCACCAGGATCCGCGGCAGCGGCTTGTACTTCAGGGCCTGCACGAGCAGCGAGTTCAGGAAGAAGCTCTTGCCGCTCCCCGTCGCGCCCAGAATCAGCGTGTGGCCGACGTCGGAGCCGCCGAAGAGATCGAAGCCGTACGGCGTGCCCCACGAGGTCTCAAGCGTCGTCAGCGGCTCCGCGTCGAGGTGCCTGCACCACGCGTGCCCGCGGGGAGGCCCGACGATCGGCGCGAGCCCCGCCGCGAGGGCCGAGTTGACGAAGAAGCGCCGCGGCGGATTGACCGCCGTCTGCCCGGGCAGACGCCCGAACCACACCGGCGGGAGGCCGTGGGTCTCGAGGATGAGCTTGCCGTCGATCCCGTGCACGACCCGCTCGAGCGCCGTGCCGATATCGGCGAACTCCATCTGGTTCGCGGCCCGGACGGCGACCGACATGTGGACCTCGCCGAAGCTCACGTCCCCGGACTGGAGATCCACGAGGGCCTGGCCCAGCACCGCCACCTCCGACGCCGCCCCGAAATCCTCGAGCCCCGTGGCCGTGCCCCCCTCGCCCATCGCCGACATCAGCGAGTGCCGGGCCTGGTGGTAGTGGTGCTGCCAGCTCGATATCCGGCGCTTCGCCCCCTGGCGCTCCATGCCGCGCCAGCCCAGGACGGCGGAGAAATCCGCGTTCAGCCCGTACAGCCCCTCCAGGCAGTTGCCGACGACCTGGCCGGGCACCGACGCGAGAGACCACACGCGCACGAGCTGGTCGCCCACCGTCACGCCCTGGCGCGTGATGGACAGGTCCCTCGACGCCAGGCGCCAGTTGAGCCCGTAGCGAGTGGCCAGGCCGTCGACCCACTCGCCCTGCCCGGCATTGCAGAGGCGGTGCAGCACCCGCACCGCCTCCGGAGCCTTCACCGGAACGACCTCGGTCCCCGTCGACAAGCGCGCCTCGTACCCCGACAGCTGATTCCGCACATCGCGCGCCACGTCTCCCAGGACCTTGCGGAGGACCTTGGTGACGTTCGGGTTCCGCCAGGAGTCCCACCGGCGCCGGAGCCACTCGAGCGCCCACCGGAAGCCCTCGTCCTCCTCCCCGGCGACGCGCCGGGCGAGCCCCCGATCGAACTCCCACACGAGGTGGACCTCGTACTCCCGAACGCGCTCCCCCACGTGCACGCTCCGCTTGTGCGCGGCCATCCGGCCCAGGCCGTCGCCCGCGGGCGCGCGCTCGACGCCGCCGCGCCACCGGTCGACCACCCACGACAACCGCACGTCGGGACCGAGCGCGATCAGCACCCTCGACCACGACACCATGAGCCGATCCACCGCCGGCCCCGAGAGCCCGTCCGCCGGCAACGGAACCAGACGAGAGAACCCGAGCAGGCGCCCTCCCCGCGTGATGCAGAGACGGTCGTCGACGAAGCCCCACCAGGGCAGCTGCGCCGCCACCGAACGGCCCACCGACTTCGACGTCACGGGACGTCCCCCTCCTCGATGATCACCACCCACGCCGGAGCGCCGTAGTCGCCCGCGTCGTACCAGCCGCCGGGGTTCTTGAGCGTCTCGCGCAGGACCGCTATCAAACGCGCGTCATACGCCGTCGCCACGCGCGACGCCGTCCAGAACAGCCCGAACCCGATGAAACCCAGAAGAAGCGACTCCATCGCGATGAAGAGCACGAGCGCGAACGTCATGCTCAGCGCGAACAGCGACCGCTCGACGCCCATGATCTTGAGCGGATCGTTCAGCGACCCGTACTCGTTGCAGATGTCCTCGCCACGCACTGCGCGCACACCGAACCTCCCCTCGCCAAGCGCGGGCCGTCAGCACGTGATGGCCGTCCCGCCAAAGAAAAAGACGAGGAACTGCGGCGCCAACAGGACCATGCCGACACCGAACACGAGCGCCGCAATGGCCGACTTGGATCCGCCTTCCCCGAACGCATACGCCAGCCCGCCGAAGATAACCGCGACCACCGCGAGGCCCCGCCCCACCGTGGTCGTGAACAAAGTGCAAAGCTGACTCGCGGCCATCGACCAGGGGTCGGCCGCCCCCGTCGTCGCCGCGAGAAGCACATGCTCCGCCAACGCCACCGAGACGCAGAACCCGAGCCCCCAAAGCACCCAACGGTCGTAGCGCGAGAAACATGCGCCCAACTTCCGGCCCGCTGCAACAGTCTCCAACCGGGCCCGCCCCATCCAGTCCGGCATGCCTCGCCTCCCTTTACCTTCGAGCCGTCAACCGAGATACTCTCCGCTCTCCTCGCGGTCCAACGCGTCGCGGAGCTCCGGATCGCCGCCCTGCCCCCGCCGCATCGCCCGCTCGACCAGCCCCACCCGCTGGCCGACTTCCCCGAGAACGAGAACGCGCGCGAGCTGATAGGTGCCCGCGACCACGCACAGCAGCCACGCCACCGCCATCACCATCAGGCGCAACGCGTGATCCGCCCACAGCACCACCCAGAACTCCCCGAGATAGTCGAACTCCGCCGCGAGAAAGACGCACGTCAACGTCACCAACACGAGCGTCATCCCGAGGCAGAACCGACCCGGATCCATCTACGCGCCCACCGCTCGCCATGCCGACGCGCCCTTACCGCATCACGTCGAACAGCTTCTCCTCGAACTCCGTGCCCGGGCGCCACGCCCGGCGGACCCGCCCGCCGCGGTCCGCCGACATGATCGAGCGCGCCAGCGACACGAGCCGCCCGCCGAACGACGCGAGCACCATTCCCATCTGCATCTTGCGCCGCACCTGGCTGCGCGAGTAGCTGCCCGTCACGAGCTCGAGGGCCAGCGTGGACTCCACGCCCTCCCCGTCCTTCACCACCACCAGCGCGTCGGGAAAGTGGCACGTACCGTCCTCGTCGACGGGGACCCCGACGGCCCCGGCCGCGCGCCGGCGCGCCCGGGCCCGATCACCGCCGTTGCGCTCGGCCGTCTTCACCGCGCGCGCGACCTCCGCCTTGAGCTCCGCTTCCAGACGCACGCCCGTCACCTTCCCCCCGAGGGACTCCACCCGGTCGACGGTCTCGAGGACGAGCTCCGACACCCCCGCGTCGTGCTCGAGCTCCTTCGGCCGAACGAGGCCCTGCCAGACGCGGCGATCCGCCCCCCTCGCGCGCCGGCGGTCGCGCACCCGCGCCGCGCCCGCCGGCGTCAGCGCGAGCACCTTGAACCCCCTGCCCTCCGACCGGGGACGCGCCCGCCGGGGCTGGACCGCATGCACCTCGACCAGCTTCTGGGCGAGCAGGTGCCGGATGCCCTTCCCGGCCGTGAACGCGTGTCCGTCGAAGCACTCCTCCTGGACGTTGCGATAGCTGACGACCCGGAAGTCCGCCAGCAGCTCCAGCGCGTCCCAGATCCGCTCCGCCTGCGACCGCCTCGGCAGGTCCCGGCGCTCCCGATCGCGCCGCCCGGAGTGCGCCCGCGCCCGCTGGCTGCGAAGCTCCCCCACGTCCAGGAACCGCCCCACCCACCGCGCGGCGCGGTCCCGATCCGGACCCGGCTCGCGCGCGAGCTCCACGACCCGGCGCCCCCGGCTGTCCTCCGACCTCGCAACGGCCTGTGCCCTGTCCATCAACGCTCCCGCTCCTGCCACCGGCCGAACTCGGGCCACCGGTACCAGAACCCCGACTCCCGCAACCAAGCCGCGCGCAGCGCGTCGGCCTCCCGCGCGCCGCCCCGGACCGCGGCGTCGAGCGCCCCGCTCGCCGCCGCCAACGCCATGTCCCCGGCGACGTCCGCGAGGATCTCCGTGCCGTCCGGGAGCCGCCCCGGCCCCCCCGCGCCGGCCTGAACTATCGGCGCCGGCTCCTGCCACTCGGCCATCCCTCCCTCGACGTCCCGGCCGTCGCCCGACCCGTCGTCGCCCTCCGGGTCCGGCGCCGCGTCCGAGGGCCCCAGCTCCACCGACGACGGCTCGAGCGCGGCCTCGAACCCCCCCGCGGCCACCGGAAGCGCCACGGGGCGAACGTCCACCAGCCCCTCCTCGAACAGCCGGGTCGTCACCAGATCGGCCGCCGGCGCCGGGGCCGGCCCCGGCCTGCGCCACCGGGCCTGGAGCACCACCCACTCGCGCCGCACCCGGCGGTACTCCGCCGGAAACCACCGCCCCCAGAACGCGTAGAAGCCCTCGAGCGCCGCCGCCACCTCCGCCGACCGGAACTGCGGGGCCACGCGAGCGCCGAGCTCGGGATCGAGCCGCCTGGCGACCGCCGCCGACAGCCACGCGTCGAACCCCTCGTGCTCGAAATCGGCCCGCACCGCCTCGCCGTCGCGCTCCGAACCCTCGGCCGCCCGCATCAACGTCTCCAGTGGCACCAACGCCCCGCTACTCCAGCGCCGCCGGCCAGAACCCACGTCCCCGGCCGCAATCCACGAGCCACGCCGCGAGGTTGCCCGCCTCGATGGCCACCGACCTCCACCCCTCGCCGTCGAGCACCCGAAGCGCTCCCGCGACGAAGTCCCCCGCCAACGGCGGCGCGACGTATCTCAACCCCAGCCTCTCCGCCGCCCGCTTGGCCGCCATCGCCGCGACCAGCTCCGCCCGGGCGTCCCAGTCGAGCCGATCGCCTCTCTCGGGATGCGAGATCGGCCCGCCGACCCCCGCCAGCCGAAGCAGGGCCACCGGATCCCGCCTCTCCGCCGCCGCCCGCACCCGCGGATCCGCACAGACCTCGGCGACCGCGAACATGGCGCCGAGCGACCGGCCCACCCCTCTGCCGCGTCCGTCGAGAGCCAGCGTCCGCGTCGACGCCTCGTACATCACGCGCGGCGCGGTCCCCGGCGCGAGCGTCACGGACTGGACCCGGCCCAGACTCTCCGCCACGGCCCAGTACGCCCACGCCAGCACGGCGCGCCGCGCCGCCCGCGTGCCCGCGCACAGCGCGCGCACCAGGAACCGCTCGAAGGCGAACAGCTGCACCACCTGGTTCACGAGCCGGGAGCGCGCGAGCGCGTCCACCACCGCGCGCAACGCCCCCACGGGCCAACCCGCGCTGCCGTCCTCCGCGAAGCTCGGGTAGGACACCACCGACGCGAGCGCGCGCTCCGCCACCGTCGGAACCACCGCGACGGCGCCCCCCTCGATCAGCCGCACCCCCGCGCCGGCGGCGACGCGCCGCACCAGCTCGGCGCCCGAGACCGGGTCCGAGATCCCCGAGCGCCGGGGAACCGGCGGAACCCCCGCCGCGCTCACATGCCACACCCGGCGGTACCCGGACTCGGAGACCGAGCCGCCCACCGCCTGCATGAGCGAGTGCCGCGGCACGTCGACTCCGTCGCGTTCGGCGAGGGACCGGCGCGCAACGAACTGCGGCGCCTCCCACCCGTGATCGGCCATCGCCTGGCGAAGAACGACCTCCTGATCGCACGTGAACGCGGCCGGCCGCCGCCGGTCCACGAGGGACGCGACGCCCCAGCCATCCGAGTCCTGCTGGAACGGCGCGAGCCCCGCCTCGACGTCGGCCGCGAAGCGGGCCCCCACCAGAGCCTCGAGCGCCGTCTCCGGCCGGCCGCCGAACGCGGGGCGGCCGCCCGCGGCCACGAGCAGGACACCCGCGCGGCTCACCACAACAGCTCCTGCGACGGCCGGGGCGCCTGCGCGTCGCGAACGCCGCCGCCGCGCACCTCCGGCCCGGCCTCCGGCCCGACCGGCCCGAGCGGGCGGCCGCGCTCGACCTCGAGCGCCCACCCCCCGATGTTCGAAGCGTCGGCGCACACGCTCCTCAGCCCCTCGCGCCGCACGACGTCGGCCTGCCGGGCGTCCACCTCCTCGCCGCCGGCCACGGGAACGTACGGCACGCCGGCCGCCTCCACGAGCGGCCGCGCAACCAGCGCGCCGACGAGCGCCGCCCGGGCGGCCCGGTCCTCCCCCGCCAGCGCCGGCCGGCAGTCGAGCCCCGGCAGCGACCCGGCGACCGCCTCGACCACGCCCAAGCCGCGCGCACGGTCCACCCATTGGGCCCCCTCCGCGGCCGCCCGTTCGCGCTCGCCGCCGACCGACCGGCACAATCCGGCCAGAGCCGCGTGCTGGAAGGCCTCCCACTGCCGCCCGCCGTGCTGCTTGAACAGCCGCGGGGCCTTCGGCCGGAACGAGCGGCGGCCGCTGTCGAAGAGGGCCTCCCCGGCCGGCCGATCCCACTCGATCCGCACGTCCTCGCGCTTGGCCAGGACCCCGCACGCCCGCTTGTACAGACCCGCCACGGCCCCGCTCACGACCGCATCGGCCTCCGGCGTGCCCGCCTCGGCCCGCGCGCCCGACCTCGAACGCCGGGCCCGCCCGTTGTGCTCGCGGAGCGCATCCTCCCCGAACCGGCGCAGCCGAACCTCGTCATGCGCGCCCGAATCCTCGGACACGAGCGCCGCCACCGCGCCCACGAGCGACGACGCCCACGCACTCGACGACGGGAAGCCGGACTGCCTCGGATGGCACAGCACGAGACCGTCCCCGTCACGCCCGAACTCGACGCGATCGGCCGGCTCGAAGCGGACCCGCGCCCCCGCCAGAACCCGCGCCGCCACGTCGCGCGCGGCCGCATCGCGGTCGCGCCCGTGCAACACGCGAGGATCCGCCGCGGACTCGAGAGTCGTCTGCGTCTCCGAATGCACCACCGTGTAGACGCCCGGGCGCTGGACGATGCCCGGCGCGCCGGCGATGCCAACGGCAATCCCGCGCCGATCCCCCGCCTCGACGACGAACCGGCCCTCGTCGCCCGCCGCTTCGCCCAGCAGCTCGCCGCCGAGCTTCCCGCACTGGTGCCCCGTCACGAACTCGCCGGAACCGCCTTCGAGTCCACGTTCGACGAGCTGCGCGTACAGCACCGCCGCGTTGAACGGCTGGTACGCCCGGACGACCTCGGCCGATCCCCCGCGGGGGATGGACCGCGAGCGCAGGGCCTCGCCCACCGACTGGTGATAGGCCACGCCCGCTTCCACATCCAGCGCGACACGATCGAGCACGTCCTCGAGCCCCCAGTCCACAACGACCCCCGAAACCCAGCGGGGCCGGACCGCCGGCGCGGCCCGGCCCCGGGGAAAACCGAACGCCTACCTCGCCGGCTCGACCGCCTTGTCGGCCGGGCCGCCCACCGCCGGCTGCTCGGGCCCGCCCTTCGCGGGCTGCTCCGGACCCGACTGCTCCGGACCCGGCTGCTCCTGCGCCTGGGCACCGCGATCCCTGGACACCGCCTCGAACGTGGAGCGGCCCGAGTGCTCGATCATTTCCGGCGTCCGCTCGCGGTCCCAGTCCCTCGAGACCAGGTGGCCCCGAACCGACGCGGCCTCCCGCCACGCCTGATCGAGGGCGTCCGGCTTCCGCGCGTACGCGGACTGCTCCTTCCTCGCCTGCTCGGTCGGCACCGCCGGCGAGTACTGGATGCCGAGCCGCTCGAGCGTCGTGCGAGCCGCGAGATCGCCCACCATCGACGTCCGAGCCCGCTCCTCGGTGGAGCTCAGGCCCTCGGGGGCGGGATTCCGCCCCGGCACCTGCACGCCCGCGAGCTGGGCGACCTCGAGCGAGCGCCCCGGCTTCGGCACCCCGGGGGCGCCCTCGATCCGCTCGGCCTCCGACACGTCCTTCGCCATCTGCCGGTCGGCGGCCTTGGCGGCGCGGCGCTCCGCCGGCGTGCCCACGGCCGCCGCCAGATCCACGAGCATCCGCTCGTTGAACCGCTGTTCCCGAGTGTCCGGCCCCGGAATCCGCGCCGGCTTCCGCTCCGGATGGAACGTGCGGGTCTCCTTGTCGTACTCGGCCCGGTCGCGCGGCTTGTCCGTCGCGAGATAGACGTTCTCCCGGGCCGCGATCGCCTTGACGGCCCGGCTCGCAACGTCCGACACCGCCTCGCTCCGGACCTCCGCGTACCGCGTGCCGCCGGCCGGGATCATCCGGCCCTCGCCCCGCCTGGCCCGGGCCACCGCCCGCCGGCCGAGCTCCTCGTCCTGCACGTGCGCGCTCAGCGACCCGGACCGCGCGATCGCGGTCGACACCGAACGCATGACCGACGTCGCCCACTCCGCGGCGGAACCGAACTTCTCCGCGGACGGGTGCGCGACCTGCGGCCCGCCCGAGGCGCCCGCCGTGATCGACAGACGGTCGCCGCCGTGCGTCTTGAGCTGGACGCCCGAGCGCCTCACGAGCTCCTCGACGGTGCCCTTGATGGTGGCGCGCTCGTCCTTGTTCCGACCGTCCATCAGCCGCTTCTCCGACGGCCGCAGGGTCGTCTGCGACTCCACGTGCAGCAGGTCGTACGACGACGACGGGCGCACCACGATCCCCGCAACCACGTCGGGATCGGTCTGCAGCCCCGCCCCGCCGGCGCGGACAGCCACCAGCGGAGCGTCCATCCGCCTTTCCGGCAGCTTGTCGTGCTTCAGCGCGCTCAACTCGTTGGGATGAACCACCTCGGCGTCCGCCATGCCCCTCGCCTGCATCTGGGAATGGAGAATGGTGGCCACCTTCGGCCCGAAGGCGTTGCCGTCGTTGTTCCACAACGGCCCCTCGCTGATCGGCGCCTTCGAGCTCCGGGTCCGGATCGGCCCGGACGGCAGCGACGCGACCTGGTGGTACGACTGCCCCTCCGCGATGTCGTCCGCGATGTGCGACACCGCCTCCTGCAGCCGCTCGTCCGACCGCTGCTGCCGCTGCTCGCGGAACTGCCGCGTGCGTCCTCCAACCTCTGCCGGCATCTCTTCCTCCTCGCGAGAACCGAATCCCGTCTTCGGGCCGAACCCGAGACCCCGCAACCGCCGGGGCCGACACCGCGCGCTACAGAGACAAGTCCTTTCCCCGATCGCCCCGTTCCCGCGCCCGGCCGTCGGGCGGCACCACCCGCGCCGGCGGCTCGTCGCTGACGCCCCACGCCGCCCGGTACCCGGGCGCGAGCTCCACGCCCCGCCCGCTCGCGATCACGAACGACGCCATGCGATCCGCATCCCGGCACACATCCGCGCGGTGGCGGACGAAGACCGCCGGCGCCTCGGCCGGGAGCGGAAGTCCCGGCGGCGGGTCGTACCGCATGCCGAGCGCACCGACCACCTTGGCGGCGGCCAGATCGCAGCGCAGCTGCTCGCGCACCCAACCGACCGAGCCGACCGGCGCCCGGGCGTCGCGCCGGCCCTCCCGGGACGCATGGCCGGTGGCCTGGGCGGCGGCGAGCGCAACCGCCGACGCGTAGCGTTCGCCGGGCTCAGCCACCTCGGGAACCACGAGGAGGTCCTGCCCCGCCCGATAGGACGAGACCGGCGACGCGTGCCTGGCAACGCCCGCCCCGAGCCCCTGGACCGCCTGGTCGACGGACACGAAGTCCCCCGGGCCCGGAACCGCGGCCACGCCGGCCGCGGCGGCCGGGAACAACACCCGGCGACCGCCGGCGCGGCCCGAGTCCACCTCCACGCCGACCTGGCCGGCCGCGACGGCCCCTCCCCGCTGCACCGCGGCCGCCTCCTCCACGAACACGGCATCGTCACTCCCCCCGCGCACGCGCCAGGCGTGCACGGCGAGGGCCTCGGCGGCCGGCAACGGCAGGGCGGTCGCCGCGTCGACGGGCCAGCGCCCTCCCGCGAAAGGACGGCCGGCGGCATACAGATCCGCCACGGGCGGAGCGGTCTCGATCACCGGGCCCGGCGGGGCGCTCGCGCCGGCCGCGGTCCTCGCGACCTCGAAGCGATCCAGCACGACGGCGCGATCGGCAGGCGGCCACGTCAGTCCCGCGCCCTCGAGAACCGGGCTCATGACACCCGACAAGGTCGCCTCGTCGACGAGCCAGGAGTCGAGCCGCCGAACGGCGGCGAAGCCCGCGTGAGCGGCCCTGGCTGTCCGATGGACGTCGGCCCCCGCGCCCCCCAGCGCCCGCACCGCGCCCCGCAGAGACCCGCCGGAGGCGAGCACCGCCTCGACCGCTTCGCGCGGCAACGGCTCGCACACCGGATCGAGCCCCACCGCGTAGTGCGCCTCCGCCACCCCGCGCGTCCTCGCGAACCACGCGCCGAAATTGGCGCCCCCGGGATCCAACGCCTCGAGGCCCAGGCCCTCCCGCTCCAGCTCCCACCGTCTCTCGACGGCGACCGCCCGGTACGGATCGCGCACGCACAGATCCACGTGCGTCACCGCCACCCGCTGCGCCGCGCGATCGAGCTGTTCGGGAAGGCGCGAGCGAGGGGACGCCTCGCGGCAGACCGCGGACGCCGCGCTCAGGAGCGCCGGGTCCGTCCCCGACGCCGCGAACACCACCTCGAGGGGCGGCCCGTAACGAACCCGCCCCTCGGCCTCGGCCTCCGCCACCGTCAGCCCCCCCACGTCCCGCAGGTCGCGCCGGTCGCACAGATCGGCGATCGCCGCGGCGCACGCGCCGGCACCGCTGCGCGGCAGCGCGCGGAACGCGTCCTGAATCTGGTGGGTCCGCAGCACGCCATCGACCTCGAGAGCGCGGGCGCGCCGGTCCGCCGGCGGATCCGTGAACCCGAACAGCCGGCTGTCCGCGACCCAGATCGACGGATGCGACCGCCGGAGAACGCCGCCGCGGCCCTCGACCCGGCGGCCGATCTCGACCGAGAGCGCCACCTCGTAGACGAGATCGCCGTGCGTGCGCAGACGCCGGCGCTGGGGCAGCTCGGGATCGTCGGGCTGCACGCCCTCGTCGAGCTGATCCCGCTTGTCGAGCCAGTCCGACTGCGCCTCGCGCTCCCGCTCCAGACGATCGGTGGGCATGCCGCGATCGTCGGGAACCTGATCCGGATACCTCTGGGCCCTCACGCCACCGGGGCGCAGGCTCGCACGATGACCGCGGGACGGCCGGCGCGACATTGCTCCCTACTCCCCCGCCGCCGCAGGCTGCCCGGCTTCCGCCGCCGGAGCTTCGGCCGTTCCCGTCACCACGAGAATGTCGTCGGGATCGACCTGGAGCTCGTCCTCCGGCGGGCTCTCCCCCGCGTCCTCCTCGAGGAGCGTCTCGTAGAACTCCTGGTCGCTCCCGAAGATGGCCCGCACGGCGTCCGCCTCGGACAACGGAACCGTGTCCACCGCGACGCCCCACTCCCGCTTCTGCTCCTCGGTGATCACGACCGTCCGCGCGCGCGACTGCATCGCGGCCTCGTACTCCTCACGGGTCTCCGGCAAGAGCACCGTCTCCTCGACGCCCTTGTGCTCCAACTTCATCTGCCTCATGCTGCCCTCCGCTCAGCGGCCCTGAACCAGAGCCCGCACGGGATGACGCCGGCCGTACTCGGTCTCCGGCTCCTTGATCCCGAGAGACCGACACGCCCGCACCACGGTCCGCTCGGCGTAGTCCCGCGGATTGGCCTTCTCCTCCCCGCGAAACTCCGCCAGCTCCTGAATCAGAAGCCCGGGCGACTCCCCCTGCCTCAACGCGTCGATCACCCCGGCCCAGTCCGCTTCCGACTGCGACGCCGGCTGTCGCCGGCCGCGCACATACGAAGGAGCCGGCCGTGCGCACTCCACCGGAGGATTCCCGGACTCCGGCCGCCGCGAAGGCGACGGGGAGCGCGCCGGCGCAAGCGAGCGGAACGCCTTGGGCTCCCACCACTGCGTGCCGACGCCGCGGGCGTCGTACCGGTCGCGCGGGACCATCACCGCGCGCGCGCCGCCGCGGCCCGGCTTGCAGTTGACGAACCCCGGCACGCGCATGACGCGCTTCACGTCCACGACCGAGGGATCCCCCTCGTAGGCGGCCGCCAGCCGGCGGTTGGTGTCCTCCGCGCCCTCGCGCGTCCACGCCGCAGGATCCACGTGCCAGAGCACCTGCCACCGCCCCGGCGACGACCGCACGATCACCCCCGGCGTCGGAAGGCGGCCCGATCGCACATCGGTCATCAATCGCCGTACGCGCACGTCCCCGTCCTCGTCGAACTCGACCTGGAGCCGGCGGACTTCCGCCGGTTCGCGCGCGGTCCCCACCGTCGGATTCACCGAGCAGTACACGTCGCCGCCGGACTCGTTCGCGAGCCGGAGCGTGCGTTGACCTGTTGGATGGCACCAGTAGCCGACGAGGCGGGAGAGCTGACGCGCCTCGCCGGGACCCCGGCGGGGCCGCAAGATGACTGTGGCGCGGTCCTCCGGCGAGAACAGCTCCGAGAACCACTCCACGGAAAGACGGTGCCGGGACCGAGGGCCCGACAGCGGGCGCGGGCCAGTCATGGCCCTCCCCCATTCGACCCGCGGCGCGCAAGACGACCAGTGATGACGGACAGAACGCGGTCGACGCCGAGCGGCTCAGGCCCCAGCACACAAACCGCTTATACCGTCAACCGCGAACGAATAGGCGGTTTGTACCCCAATCGGTAATCAAATTCCGACCGCGCGCGCAGATTTCGCGCACAAACGCCCCGCTCAACGCCGGATCGACGGCAATTGCGCATCTTCGACCACCACCGTGCCCGCGAGGTGATCATGGAGCGCGCGCCGGCGCTCGTCGAACACGACGACGCCGAACAGAAGCCCCCGGCCGAAGACGAGCTGCAGCACCTTCGCGACGTAGCGCACCGACGACCACAGCGGATCGAGAGGCGCGTGCACCCGGACGACCCGCAACCCCGTGCCGAGCTTGCCCACCGTGCGGCCGTCGAAGCGCGTCTCGAGCACGACGACGTACACCCACCCCCCGACGAACATCGCCACGGGGAAAAGGCCCGGGGGCGCCGGAATCCCGATCCCCTGGACGAGCACGACGCCCAGCGCCGCCTCGAGCACGAGACCGATCGCCGTCACCACGAGGAAGTCCGCAGCACCGGCCACGAGGCGACGCCGCAACGCCGCTACCGGCAGGTCGACCCCTCTCTCCTCGTCTCCCACCGTCACCCTCCCATCCACTCCACCGGATCCGGGCTGAAGCTCACCAGGAACACCAAGCCCCACTCGTGGGTCCCGAGGACGGCGAGGACGGCCCCCGCGAACACGAGAGCCAGCGTCCTCCCGGGCGCGCCGTCACCCGCCGCGGAACCGAACGTCAGCGCGTGGAGCGCCCCCGCGAAAACTGTCGTCACCACCGACGCGGCCACGAGCCCCAAGGCCCACGGAGCTGACCGCCCCTCGTGAACCTCGCGCGTCAACCCGCCCGCGACCCGGTTCGCCAACCCCGACATCCAATCGCCAGCCCTCGCCACGGCCACCTCCTTGTCCCCCCGCCGCACCGAATCGTCTCCGGCGGACACAGCGCCGACCCTCCCCCTGCCCGCGTCACCCGGGCACGCGTGACCTGCCCGACGAACCCGCGACCACCGCCCCGTCACGCCATCGACCTCGCAACCGAGTCGTATCAAAAGAAACGATCCCGCTCGATCGGCACCGCGCCGCTGAACACCAAATACCCGAGGATCAGCGAGCACCGGTTTCCCGGCCGCCAGCCGATCCACGAGGGCCCGTAGGGCACTGCGGGCAGGACACCAGGCGCGACTCCCCCGAAACCGCGAGTCCCGTGTGCGAGACGAGCCCGCACACACCGGACCGTGCCAACCTAAGTCTCACCGCACCAACCGCTTAGCTCCGTCACGCGCGTCCCTGGTACCCGGCACCGAGACAACCCCGACGTACCCTGAGCGACCCCGGTCCGGGTCGTAAGGGTTCCTGCCCGCAGACAGCGCGGCGCAGCAACCCTTCCGACCCGGACCACCGGGGTCGCTCAGGGGGCATTCTTCCCTGCGGGAAGGCTCGCGCCGACGGCGCGGGCGATACGCCGGCGACCGCCCCGCGCGTACCGATCGCGGCAACGCGCGCGCGCACCCGCCCGACCACGGCGCACCCCCCGGGCGACGCCGGCGGCATCCCCGGCGGCGACGGCGGCCTCGAACGGAATCGACGATATGCGTCCGTACGCTACGACGTGCCCGTACATCACGATGCGCGCGTACGTCACGATGCGCGCGTACATCACGATGCACACTACGGTTCCAGCGCAACATAGGAACTCGATGCGTCGTTCGATCCGAGCTGTTTGTTACTATCCATCGTACACCTCGCAACCAACGTGAAGCTCGCGCTAATCCGAGACGACCGAATCGATGAATACTGTTGGAGGCGAACAAGCAACCCGAACGACCGGATAAGGTAGTCCGATCCCGTCTGGCTGCTGCAGCACGCGCGGCGCGACCACGCGCACGCGCCGGAGCAGGTGATGACCGACGCCGCCACCGCGCAACCGATCGCCGCCCGCGGAACGCACCCCCGCGTGATCGCCGTTCTCAGCCAGAAGGGCGGCACAGGCAAGACCACCCTCTCGTGCGCCCTCGGCGCGCTCGCGGACGCAGCTGGCACGCCGACCGCGATCCTCGACCTGGATCCCCAGGCGTCCGCCGCCAGCTGGCACGACCTCCGCCGCCAGGGCGGTGCGGAGAACCCGCCCGTGTACGCGACCCCCACCTCCCGGATGAAACCGCTCGTCGAGGCCCTCGGGCACGACGGCGCCGAGCTCATCGTGGTCGACACCGCGCCCCACTCCGGGGCCGACGCCGTCACGGTCGCGAAGTTGAGCGACCACATCCTGATCCCCGTCCAGCCCAGCTATCCCGACTTGGCGGCGATCACCCGCACCATCGAGATCGCCGAGATGGCCCGCACCGCCGCGACCATCGTCCTCAACCTGGCGTTGGTCAACCACGCCAGCGTCGCCGACGCCAAGGCGGTAATCGCCACTACCGAAGTGCCGGCCGCACCCGTGGTCCTGCACCGCCGCATCGCGCACGTCAACAGCTTCAACGCCGGGCAGTGCGCCCCCGAGCACGAGCCCGCGGGCAAGGCCGCCCACGAGCTGCGGACCCTGTTCTCGTGGCTCCAGTCCACCGGCATCATCCCGTGCGCGACGAAAGGGCAAGCGGCATGAGCCCCACGAGCACGCCGAAACGACAGAACCTCGCGACCGCTTGGGGCAAGACGCACGAGCGCGTCGTCGGCAGACAGCGACCGGCGCCGCCCGACGCGACCGCGCTCGCCGAGCCGACCCCCGCGCCCGGACCGGCGAGCCCGCCCGGCAGCTTCAAGCATCTGAACCTCCGAATCCCCAGCCACGTCCACAAGAGCCTGCGGAAGATCAGCATCGACGATGACAAAAGCCTGAAGGCCGTCGTCATCGAGGCGCTGACGCGATATGCCGCCACCCACGGAAAGGAGACATGACCGATGCGGAACTGGATGCCGCCGAGACCGAACGTGGCCCAAGACCTGGTGCTTCTCGTGATGCTCTTCGCCACGGCCTTCGCACTGCTGCGGCTGGCGAGCGAGCGCCCCACGACAGAGCCGCCGCCCGACACGACAGTCGCAACCGCCGACACCCCTACGCCCGTCATCGCCGCCGCGCGACATCGCGGAGCCTTCATCGACAACGAGTTCCACGGGCCTCCAGCCCCCCCGCCCGACGAGCTCGACCCGGCCGAGACGCCGAACGAAGGCGCAACAACCGACAGCACGCCTACGGACACGACGGCGGCCCCGGCCCCGACCGAGCCCGACTCCCCTCCCGAACCCGTGTGGACCGTCATCGACGCCGACCGCTATCCGATCGACGCCGATACCGTGTCCCTTTACGCGAGGCTGCCCGGGCCATACGAGTGGCCCCTGCCCCGGATCGACCGCCTGACGCTGATCTGCTTCCGGAAGGAAGGCGAACCCCGCCACATCGGCATCATGCAGACCGCCGACGGGCGCCTGTACCACTGGGGTGAAGAACGCCGCTACCTCCAGGAGTACCTGGACGCGACGCGCATCGACTCGACCGAGATCCGCACCGTCGCCGATCCGAGTGCGTTCATGCAGCCCCTGCGCGCCGCCGTCCACGGCGCATGCGAACGGAGCACGGAGGAGACGGACGCAGCCGAGACCAGCGGCTAGCCGCCGACCCGAACCGCGGCGCCGAACGGCTCCACGGCCTCGGCGAACGCGTCACGATCGACATCGAAGCCCCAGAGCATGACCGGGCCGGGGGCGCCCTCGGCAGCCAGCCACCGGGCTGCACCGCCGGTCCCCGCTGCGAACGCCAAAGCCGAGAGCCTCGGCGACCCCAACAGTTCCTGAGCCCAGGCATCCTCGAGTGCGCAGCGAGTGAAGACCACCGCCGCCTCGAGACCCGAAGAAAGCAGTGCCTGCCGGAACACGGCCTCCGACCCCTTGAGGACGCCGCCCGGCGGGCACCAGAACACTCGCCCGCGCCAATCGTCCGCGTTCGGAGACGCCCCGGCGTCAACGACATCGCCGCCGAGCGCCGCGGCCGCGAGGTCCCGCAGATCCTCGCCGGCCCGCCACTCCGCCCCGCTCACCCCAGGCTTCGAGTTCTCCCGGCCGGAGCCACGCCCACCCGGCGACGACTGTCCGCCTCCTCCGGCATCCCCACCCTTGCGGCGAACCGGCGGATCCGAGGATGGACCGCCCGAGGAATCGCCCACGGGAGGCAGCGCGGGGAGCGCCGGATCCCGCTCGCCCGCACCGGCCCCAGGCTCGTCCGATGACGGCCCTCCTTCGGGCTCGCCCGACACCGCCTCCGAGAGCGACCCGGCATCACCGCTTCGAACTCCCGACACCGCCTCGTCGAGCCGCGCCGGCTCGACATCGCGGACCTTGTAGGCATCGCCCACGCTCACCGTGCCGTCCAGCAGCGCCTCCCGGAGCGCCTCCGAGCCCACCTCCTGGACCGCCCGGGCACGCGCCACCGACATCCGGCTCACGTTCATGAACCGCGCGGCGTCGTCCAACGTGACCCCGTCCGCCTCGGCCATCCGAGCCCCGAGAACGGCCCGCTGCGACGTCGACAGATGCCGCCGGTGTACGTTGGCCGACACAATCCACTGCACAACGTCGGTCCCCGGCTCCAGCTCGCGGACCGGCGGGTCGACCTCGAGTTCCTCGCAAGCGCTCAAGCGCATGCGCCCGTCACAGAACCAGTCGCCGCAGACCACGACCGGGAAGCGGACTCCGTTGACACGGATGTCGTCTCGGAGGCGCGAGAACTCCTCCGGTGGAAGGCGAGGGAACAACGCCGCGATCGGATGGACCCGGTACTCGCGGCCGGCGATCGTAACTCGGGTCGGGGCAGACTCCATCGTGTGCACCTCCGAACCACCGGCCGCCTTGCGCGACCGAACGATACACCCGCCGCGGCACCGTCGCCAAAACGGCCCTCTCCCAGTCGAGAGGCAAGCCGTCTCAAGCCGCCTCGATGCCTCGCTTGACGGCCACCTCCTCCAGGCTCACAGCCTCGCAGCCTACGCTAGCGTCGCTAGCGAGCACCGCTACAGCCGGCACCGCGCCACGCGCCTCGCCAGCGAGGCGAGCCCGGCCGGGGAAACGAACTGCCCCCGGCTCCTCGGCGCATGACGGCGGCCGAGGCCGAGAGCTGGAGTCCGACCAATGTCACCCTCCAGCACAGCCGGCTCGACCCCGTGATCGCGGAGTTGCTCTTCATGGTCGCGATCCGTCAAGGGACGCGAGCGCCCTCGCGCCGGGACGACGGTCGCCGACGCGACTCATGGTGAACCGGCACAGTGCAGTGCGTTCGCCGGGTACCTCTGAGCGAGTCAACAGGACCCCGCTTATCCGACCCACCACCCGGCCGCGGCGGGCGCGCAAGGCCGCCGCGGGCGACGCCGATCACGACAAGTTCTCCCTCGATGGACTTGGTGATCGCCGACAGAACGACCAGCTACCCTCTACCAGCAGTCGACCATCCCATCGGCTCAGACACCGCGCCGGTGGCCGGCGAGGCCACCCCGGGCGCGCCCCAACTTCCCTTCGACGGCTGCGGGGAACCCAAGGTCAGGAGGAATCTCTGTGCGACGCATCGTGACGTTCGGACTCTGCGCCCTGGCGCTGCCCATGCTGGCGGCCGGGCAGACCAAGGACGACTTCGAGTTCTGGGACCAGAACGACAACGGCGACCTGACGTGTTCGGAGGCCGAAGACGGTCCTGACGGAGGACTGCGGCTGCCGGCGTATCAGGACGACCGCGACGGCACCGGCATCATCTACGAGTGGCTCGAGCGCAGCCGCTCGAGCGACACCGACAACGACGGCATCGCCTGCGACTCGGTCTCGAACCCGAGTGGCTACATTCCCAACGTCCAGCTGGTGGACGACCCGGCGCAGGGCTGCCCGATGGACGCGGAGACCTGGCGCGGGCTACAGGTGTGCGAGGAGCAGCCACGGGAGGGTTACGACCGCGACGCCTTCGGGTCCGCGTACTCGAGCCTCGAGGACGACATCATCGACATGCTGCCGCCCACCATGCGGGCCGGCGGGCAGGTCTACACGCCGTACTCCTGCCTAGCGTTCGACATCCGGGCGGATGGGACTGCGGCGACGGATATCGAGCACATCGTCGCGCTCGCCGAAGCGCACGACAGCGGTATCGCGGACGTCCGGCGCCGGGACATCGCGGCCGACCTGGACAACCTCACGATCGCGGACCCGCGGGTGAACCGGACCGAGAAGAGCAACCGGGACGCTGGCGAGTGGACGCCGGCCCGGCACGGCGCGTGGTTTGCCGAGCGCGTCATCGGCGTCAAGCTTGAATACGAGTTGTCGGTCGACCCGAGGGAACGGGACGCGCTGGAAGCATTGCTCGCCGGCGGCGGGGCGCAGCTGAGCTGCGTGGACGCGGACACCACGTCGCCGACGGTGGCCATCAGCAGCGACGCCGGCGCCCCGGTCACAGGCCCCTTCTCCATCACGGTCGCCTTCTCGGAGCCGGTGACCGACTTCGCGCTCGAAGACCTGGTCGTCGGGAACGGCAGCGCGTCGGAGCTGCAGGGGAACAACGCGAGCTACATCGCCACGATCACGCCCGCGGCCTCGGGTACCGTGACGGTGGACATCGCGGCCGGGGCCGCGCAGGACGCGGGTGGCAACCCGAGCGCGGCGGCGGCGCAGTTCTCGATCGTCGCGGACCTGACGCCGGTGCCGGCTCTACCGGTGATCGGCACGCTCGCGCTTGCGCTGCTGTTGCTCGTCGGCGGCGCTCGCCGACGGACGACGAGCTGACACGCGGCGCCCGCCGGCGCCGGAACGGCGGTTGCGTCCCGTCCGTCGCCACGGCGGCGGCCGCCCTCCAGGACGACCTTCGCGCCGGTGCCACGGTCGCCCCGCCGGGGGCGAGCACATGACCCGCCGTTGCACGCGGACGCCCCACGGGGCAGCCCTGGAGTCCGCCCCGATTCGCTCGATCTCGTCGGCGGTGACGGTGTCGGCCGTGCGTAGAGCTTCGTCGTTGTCGGCGACGCGCGTGCGCGACCTCCTCACCGCCAGCTGGCGACCCAAACCACTTGGCCCGCCGCGCGCTGCACCGAGCTTCAAGGCCCGCCGCGGAGCACGGCCCCGGCGGGCTCGACACGGCAGTGCTCGGGGAGCTCCGCCTTCGGGCCGACAGGACTCAGCCGCACTGCTGCCGTCGGCCGAGGAGGACCAGCAGTACACCGAGCAGGCCGAGGCCGGCCAGGAGACGGGTTGCCCGTCGGCGCCAATGGCGAGCGCCGACGCGAGCAGGCCGAGAAGGGAATCGACCCCGGCGAGGTCCTCGTCGACGGCGAGGGTCACCTAGTCGCCGCCGGCCGTCACCTCGGCGCCGACGAGGGAGGGCGGCGTCGTGTCGGGCATCGTCGAGTCGACGAACTCGAAGCCGCCTCCGCAGACCGTCCGCCCCCGCCGTGAACGTGCCGGTCGTCCGAGAATCCAACGTCAGGTCGGACATCTGGGGAATCGGCAACAGGTCGACCGTCAACGTGAGGGTCCCCGTGTCCGCGCCGGTGCCCTGGTACTCGTAGCTGCCCTCCAGCCCGCCCGTCTCGAACCGGCCCGGGCCGATGAACCTGATGGGGTCGATGCCGTTGCCCTCGTTATAGTCCGGCGCGTCCGGCACCAGGGTCCAGCCCCTAAACCGTTGCTCGAAGTGCGCTTGATCCCGCGGGCAAGCTGGGCGGACGCCGCGCCCGGAAGGACGACGACGATCCCCACCGTGACGACCAGAGCTCGCATTCAGGGCCTCCACACCAAGCCCCCAGGAACGGGAAGCGGGGGCGCGGCCGCGGCTGCGTCCTCGCAGCCGCGCCATTGTACGCGGACCGCGACGCCCCAGCCGCCGGACCCCAGGGAACCGGGCAGGCCGCGTTCGACCAGGTCGGGGGGGCGCAGGAGTCAGCGGCTCGGGTGTCACCTCGCACGACACACACCCGTCTGACCCGCGACCCAGGGACTGCCGCGGACTGCCGGCGGACCGGCGACGATCGCGTCCAGGCCGCGGCCGTTCGAGGCGGCGCACCTGGCCGCCCGTCCGCCGAGTTCGACGTCGCCGCCCCCCTCGAGCGCGGCAGCCCCTCCCGACGGGTTCCCCCTCTCGCCCCGAAGCTGACATCAGCCCCGTTATCCAACCCGAGGCTGGCGCACCGCCGAACGGAGACGACGACCCGCGCGGCGGACACCTACGCCATGTCTTTCAGCTTCTTGAGCGGCAGAACCTTTTCACGGAAGTGCTGGCCGGCTTGGCCTTCACGTCCATCGTCTCACCAGGCCGGAACGGATTCGGCACGTTCTTCCGGGCTCTCTGCGCGAGCTTCTTCACGACCTTGACCTTCATGAGGCCGGGTATCGTGCAAGTGCCGACGGCCCCTTTCCGGACATGGCGCTCTATGACCGAATCCAGCGCCTCGAAGACATCCGCGACCTGCCGCCTCGTCAACGCCGTGTTCTCCGCGATATCCGAAAGCAGCTGCGTCTTCGTCATGGCCAACAAGCCACGAGGCGTCCCTGCTGACGGTATCACGATCACCGCTCGCCCAGAGCCCCAGAGTTTCGCGTTGACAGATGGAGCCCGCCTCGCTATGCTTCGCGCCGGAGCGCGAGGCCATGAGTGCGTCAAGCGCAGCGGCGCGCGGCACGGCAACTCTCACCGTCCTCTTCCTCCCGTAGCCGTCTTGCGAGCGTCTCTCCATTTGGGGGAGGGCACTTGACCTGGACGGTCCAGCGATGGTGGAGGGCTGGTCGGTCAGTCGCGCGACCGGCGAACGGCCGCTGGCACCCGCGCGCGCCCGAAGCCCTTGGGACGGTTCGTGAGTGCGCCGCGCCTCGCGTAGCGAAGCCGGCTGCGTGGCGGCAAGCGAAGGGAAGAGGAGCATCAGTGATGGGTATTTTACGCAGAGGTCGACCGAGTCGACAAACTCCACCTAATGACCCTGGTCTATATCGCTTCAGAAACCGCGAGACCGGCATAATAGACTATATTGGGGAAACTGTAGACTTGGCACGCAGGATAGCGGAGCACTTTAGATCCCACAAGTCTATCTCGCGTACTACCCACGATGCAGAATGGCAACCAGCAGATCGTCGAAGTTCATCCAGAACCCGTCGCGAGTATGAACGTGCCAAGATAAAGCAACATAGCCCGCAACAAAACCGCCGCGAAGGTGGTGGTGGACGAAGGGCAAAGCGATAGAGAGGTACGCAGACCAATGCAGGTGACTTCCACCGCCAGAAGTCTCGAACCGATTGTGCACCGAGCGATCAAGTCGCTGGCGGTGTGCGTCCTGCTGCTGGTGACGCTGTCTCTCTGGAGCGGCTTGCACCCCCGGACGTGTCTGGCCCTCGGCCTGCCGGCCCTCTGTTGTCTGGCCGCCTCCTACGGGATCTTCACCTACCGGCTGGCTCGCAAGCGGTTCGCCCTGGACTACTGGCTCGACCCCGGATCGCCCCTTCATGCCTGGTTCACGCGCCACTGGATGACTGCAATCGCCAGCCTGGTTCTCGGTGTCTCATTGACCGGGTTCCTGGCCATCTTCACCGCACTGGCCCGCCCCACGGACTGGTATTTTCTCTGCGCCATCGCCATCGTCACTCCCCTCGTGTTCACGGCGGTGCGCGTGTGGCCGGGCCGACACTTCCGGCAATCCGGCGGCGCCCGACACGCGGTACTCGCCGACATCCTCAGCACTCGACTGTCGGGGTGGATGGTATTCGCCATAGCCGCCGCAGGCTACACCTGCGCGAACTACTATCTGCCCGGACCCGGCGAGTACATCTACCCGGGCTCGCTCGAACGCACTGTGGACGCGTTCGCGACGCAAGCCGGCTCGGTCTGCCCGGTCGTCGACGACACGTTGCGCATCGCCGCCGTGATCGTTCCAGAGGAGGCATCACGACCACCCACCGCGGAATCCGCAGGACGAGCCCGACCGGAAGCACCGCTCCACGGACTGCCAAGGGACGAACCGTCCGAAGGCCCGGCTGCAGGCATCACCATCACCCCAACGCAATGAACTCGAACAGGGAGTCGAGACTGCGGTGCCTGGGCGGCACCATGAGGTTCTCTGGAACCCGGGGCCAGAACCACGGGTAGCGATACTCCTCTTTGGACCACGAAGCCGCCCAATCCTCGGGCAGCGGCGACACCGAAAACTCCGCGGCGCGACGTTCGCGGACGTACGGACCCGGCTCGGTCTGACTTACCAACGTATAGGGCTTAGTCCCGGGGCTACTCGAGTGCAAGGAGCTCGCAGCGAACCACTTGACCGCGACCGAGGACGGCAGGGCTTGCGCCGCGCGGGCGTTCATCGACCGGACCAGGCCGGCCAACCGCCCGTTCCGGAGATCCTCGACAGCGACGAGGTCCGCCTTGGCCGCCACGAAGGCGACGCGCTCCAGGGCGGGCCCCATGCCCAGGAGACTCAGAAGTCTCGCGCCGAAGCCCTCATCCTGGACCGCGTCGACGAGATCGAGAACGACCTGGCGCTCATCGACGAACCGACGGGGACCGGCCAACAGCATCGCCGGAACATCGACCAGGATCACGAGCGTGCTGGCTCTCACCAGGTCCCGGAACAACGGAAGCACGACCGTAGCGCGGTACTCACGATAGTGGCGCTCGAACTCCGCCGTCAGCTCCGGCAACCGCAGGCGAGCCTCGGTCGGCAACGGCGGGAACTCGCGGTCCTGATCGAGGCCGCAACGCCGCGCCTCGACAAGCTGGTCGACAGAGACGTTGGCGCGCGTAGCGCCGCACCAAGTCCTTGCGCACCAGTTACCCCGGAAAGGCGTCCGCGGCAAGGGCGTCCAGTTCGTCCATCTCGACGGCGTCGCTCATGCGTCCACCTGCCCGTCACGGGTTCGCTCGCCTGCACGGTCCGCTGACGGCCGATCCACCGCTGCCGAGTCACTCCTGCGTCCTCTCCCAACCGGGCCTGCGGGTGGGCCGGCACGGGGGCCGCTTCGTCCGGCAGCACCGGGTGCTCGTCGTCGCCCAGCACCAGGCCGACCGCCCCCTCGAGCGTCGACCGGCTTCGCGACGGCGGCCACCGACTCGCCGGTGGGCCGCGCCAGCCGCGGGTCGGCCCTCGCCGGCCCGCCGCGGACCTCCGCCTCGACGAAGCGGCGGAGGCCACGCCACCTGACCGACGTGATGCTGCCGGCGGTTTCGGCTCCTTCGACGCGCACGACGAGATCGGGGATCACGCACTCCTGGATGCTCAGTCCGCCGTGCGCGTACTCTTCCGACCGGTTGAAGCAGGCGACGCCGGGAGGCGTCGCGAACCACTGTGCACCGTTCCAGTGCCAAGGCCCCCTGACGACGTCGGGCGTCGACTCTCCGGCGATGGCCGCGCAGCGCGCCCAGCGGCTCTCCGTCAGGTGCTTCGGCAGGTCCACCCTCGGCCCCCCCCGGGCAGCAGCAGCCACCGGCCGCGCCGCCGGGCCGCGCCTCGTCGACGCGTTGCGGCAGCTTGGCCCCTGCCGGGCCGGGCCGGCGACAACCCCCTGGTCGTCCTCGGCCAGCTCGACCGGCTGGGCGAGGCGCCGGCCGGCGCCCTGTTCGACGCGCTCCACCCCGCGCGCAACCACCGCTTCCGCGACCGCTACGTTTCCGCCCCGCTTGACGATCCGGCCCGTCCGCGCTAGTGTCGCGAAACCATGACTCAATCCCACAACCCCGACATCGGCGTGACCTGCGAGAGCCACAGGGCTATCGTCTCCTTCCGCTGCGAGGTCCATCACCGCTCCATGTCAGATCTCGTCGAGACTCTACGGAGCCTCATCGACACCCTCCACTACACCCACGTCGAGCTCCACATTCTCTCGCCCGGCGGCCTCGTGTCCTCCCTGGAGTACTATGTCACCGCCATGCTCTCCTGGCAAGACCGGGGAGTCAAGTTCACAACCCGCGCCTTGACTAACGTCGCCAGTGCATCCGCCGTCATGTTGTCCCTCGGCGACGACCGAACCGCCAGTCTTCAGTCTGAACTACTCTATCACCATGCCCGCCTCAATTCACCCATTCCCCTCACCGCTGACAAGGCCGCCGAAATCCGAGACAGTCTCGACCAAATCGACAAACATTTCGTCTCACTCCTCGCACGCCGTGCACTCAGCATAGATCGCGAAAGCTGGAAAGCCAGATGGCGCCAAGATCACCCCGCCACATCCCCCGATGCCTCCGAGCTCTCCACCTCCACCCATCATCGCTACTCAAGCACCGCATTTGCCGAGCAAGCATCCCGCTTCTTTCCCAAGAACCTGACCGACACCACGCGCTGGCAGACCATGTTCTGGGACCCAGAGGACGACCACAAATCCACCACACGCCTCAAGTTCCTCGAAGAGGTGTACGATAGTGTCTTCAAGGTCGATCGCCCCATCCCTCCCGTGCTCGCGCGCCGCATAGGCCTCATCGATCATCTACACGACTTCGGCCGTCAGGAGCCGCCCGAAACGAGTGCTCAACCTCGCGACGCTCACGCATTGATGGTTCCCGAGTGGCGCTCTATTTTTCCGGAAGGATACATAAGGCGCGCGGATCTCACACGCCATTTCATGATCCTCGGAGAAACGGGCTCCGGAAAATCGAAATCCGCGGTGTTGCCCATTGTCGACGCCATAATTTCCTCTTCCTCGCTCTCCCGGCGCCGACCCGCCGTCAGTTGCGCGCTGATTGTCGACCCCAAGATTGAAATCACGACCGCAATAAAGTCACTCCGCGGCCGGCGGAACTACGAGATAGATGTCATTAACGACCGGAGATATGCACTCAACGTGATGCCCGACGACGACGTATGGTCGACCAACCCTTTGCGCGAACAGGCCGAGGATATCCTCAAGCGCAGCGCTACGTTCGTACCAGAAAACGATGCGCAGATTCTCTTGGGAAAGCGCCCGTTGGCCCACGACATGTTCTGGCCCACGCAGGGCGTCAGCATGGCGACCACGGCCGTCACGCTCGTCCTGTGGCTGCTAAAGCACGCAAAACACATCCACGAATCACCGGCGCTCAAGTGGTACCGCAACGCAGAAAGGGAGGACGTACCCGCCCAAAAGGCGGAGCCCAAAGAGTTCCGCCTCCAATCGCCGGTGCTCACCGAGTTTCGCAACGCTCTCAAAGGCCCACGAACGGCCAACAAACCAGGCGAGGATCAAGTAGTTTCCATCACTGTCGTCGAGCCCCAAGAGCACCATGTCTCTCGAACCGCCGCGGAGAGGACGCATGACCGTTACTTTGGTCACCAAATCGACAACCTCTATCGAAAGGCCGGCCTAATGGCCCAAGCGGCGTCTGTCGCGAGAGAACGTTCCCGACGCTGCCTGACCCACGCACGACAATTGCAGAACGAACACGGGTTCGTTGTCCAACAAGAAGCCGATGGAACCCTCTGGCTCGACGAGAATCTCCCGTATGGCGCCCGCGACGTGTTCGATGGATTTCTCAGATGGATTGTGACGGATCCCGAGGAGCCTTGGACGGCGGAAACCAACGAAGTGACGCTCGGCCGGATTTTCCCCGACGGCCTGCGCACGGAGTCCGAAGCCACCGCCAGTGGAGTACTTCCCGCGCGCGAGCTTCTCGAGTGCTACCCAATCGGAAGTGAAAGGGACCTCCCTGGCGGCTTCATGTATACTGATGGACGGTCTACGGCACACACCGTCCACGAGACATCGGACACTCACTCGTGGTTCTGCAAGCGCGACCTGACCGTGCCGAACGTGTTCAGGAAACCCCATGAACCGACCGAAACGGAAAAGTGGCGCGTTCTCGAACAGTTGGAACACGAGCTCGATGACGGTCCCGGGGTGGCTGAAGTCATCCATAAATTCCAGACAGAACTGAGAGACTTGATCGCAGACGACGGGTTCCTGTATGGCTACCGCCTGCCCGACCCGAGCTCCGAACATCCCGACATTTTGCTTTTCCTTTCGGTGGTTCGGGACGCGGTCACCGGTCCCTTCGGGTGGGATTTGAACCCAGAACACGTTGGACAACTCATGGTCATTGAGGAACTATCGGACGACGACCTCGAGTACGCCGAGCATCTGGCGGAGAAACAACGCAGAGCCCCCTACCAGTATCACGACATGGTGGAGGACAACCCCAAAACAGAGGTTGAGAACTACGAACGAGAACGAGTAAACGGAGAGATCTTGACGTATCATCACAAGTCATTCGACTATCCGCCGATTCCGGACGGGCAGTTCGACGATGAGAATCCAGTGCAGTACTCATTCACAGGGTGGTTGGCCATCCCGTATGCAGTAGAGGCGCTACGGATCGCCGGAGCCCGTTCGCAAAAGATGAACGAGTACGGAGAGGCGTTGTGCAGCAAGCTACCTGGCGTATCGTCGGGTGCGCGCGAGTGGGAACGGCGGATTAAGGACAAGGTGGCCGATAGAAAAAGGGCAATGGCGAGTATTTGGAAACTCAGAGAGGGAATCGCCGCCGCTGCGCCCAAGCGCCTGGGTTTTCGCTCTCCTGGCTTCGACAAACAGCTCGCTGAGGAGCAGGAACGTGAAGAGAACCGTTCGGATCCGGGGCGCGGGTTGCTGACTTCACCCAATGGAAACGGCCTTAACGCAATTGCATTGGCGCGCGAGCTGCTGAATACCACGATGGACGTCGCGGGCATCAAGAGGTGGGAGGAACTGCTCAACAAGATGCGCCGTGAGAAGTGGTTAGTGGATGCCAATGACGAGGACACGTTGGCACTGGTCGACGACGTCGGGACGTGGGTTCGTCGTGCTGAAGATAACAATGGAGCACATTACGGGTCCTTGACGGGAAGCGCGATGGTGTGTCTCTTCGATTTCTCACAGTCGTCGATTTCTCGGACTCTTTATTTCGGGTGCGAGCCCGCCTGGACGGCGCGGAAAGGGAATGCGTCCGCTGGCCCGGTCGACTTCAGTAGGTTCCTGGATGGCGACGGTACGAAAACGAAGATATTTGTATTTCAGCCGGATCTCAAGAATGTAGATCTTGCGGCGCGCGTACTGAAGGCGAAATTCTTCGAGTCCGTATTGAACAACAAAGACCGACAGAGACCCGGACACGAGGAGCCGCTCGTGGCGTATGTGGCGGACGAATTTCATCGATTCGTAACTTCAGACAAGGTTCATGGAGAACAGTCGTTTTTGGATACCTGCCGGTCGTTTGGTGTGTTTTGCGTTTTGGCCAGCCAGTCCAGATCAGCCATATCATACGCACTGCAAAGTCTCGGGGAACGTAACGAAGTGGTGGAGTCGGCTGTATCGGTACTTAGCAACAACACCGGCACCAAGTTGTTCTTTAGAACCACCGACCAGCAGACGATGCAGTGGGCCAGTGGCCTTGCGCCGACAACGCCGGGTGGACAAAGTGTGGCTTCCTTGAGACCCTTGTCGTCGCTCCAACCCGGGGAGTGCCTCGCGGTGGTGGTGAACGGTCTTGTCAAGAGGGTGCAATTGAAGCAGTGGCGGTCTCCGGCCAAGAAATGAAGAGAAGCCCTGCGCAAGCGGCCGTCGGCACCCGGCCGCCGTCACCGCTTCATCAGCTCGGACGGCTGATGGTAACAGGTTACCGCACGCGGGAGCTTGCGCTACCGCGCTGGCGTTGCAGTTCGGGTGCGACGGTGGGCGAACGTGAGCGAAGCAGCCCCACGATCACCGCGTGGGGATTGCGCTGGCGTTGGCAGGCGGTGGGGATGACCGAGGCCAGCGTCTGCTGGTTGGCCGCGCCACACCAGGAGCGATTGCTCCCGCACACCTTGCGGGTGACGACGGCGGGGCGAATGGCCCGTTCGGCCCGCCAATTGGTGGCGTCGACGGCGGGGTTGCACAGGAACGTGAACAGCGCCTTCCATTCCGTGGTCAGATGCTTCGCGGAGCACTGCACGTCGGCCAGTGGGCCGGGGTGGAGCAGTTGTCGGGCGGGTCGGGCGGCTAGGGCTTCCAGGCCTCGCCGAGGTCATCACGGGACAGCTGCGCCTTCCCGCGTTCTGCGAGCCACTCGAAGAGGACGGCGGTGGCGGGGACGGCGGCGCGGAGCCGGTCTCATTTGGGTGCGGCTCTTTTGCGTAGAATGTTATCTCACTCATTCATAAGGAGTTATGCCCACGGGGCCCGCGCTCGCTAGTGCGCTCTGGCCGGGGACAGCTTCCGGCCAGCGTCTCCACCCGCCGCTTTCGGGCCTTCGCCCGGCCTGATCACGACGCCGGCGCGCTCCGGTCTTCCCGTCCGGCGCTCCCTCTGGACATTCGCGCGGCGTTTTGGTACGGTGTCGTGGGGAAGGAAAGCCCCTGCGATGGCGGCTGCGACGACGAGATTCTCGGGACGCACCTTCAGCGGGCGAGAGATGACGCTGATCCGCGAGGTCGTGCGGGACTGTCCGGGCTTGAGCCGGATGGAGCTGGCGCGCACGGTGTGCGAGCTGTTGCGGTGGCGGCGCCCGAACGGGAGGCTGAAGGCGCGCGAGTGCCGCGAGTTCCTGGAGCGGCTCGACGCGGAGGGTGCGGTGGCGCTGCCGGACAAGCGCCTGGGCCGCGCCCCCGGCTCGGTCACCCGCGTGCCCCGGACGGCGGCGGGAGAGCCGGGTTGCCCGCTCGTCGGCAGCGTGCGCGACGTCGAGCCGCTGGATGTCGAGCTGGTACGCGAGCCGGCCGAGCGCCTGCTGTTCCGGGAGCTCGTGGGCCGCTACCACTACCTCGGGCACACGGTCCCCTTCGGCGCCCACCTGCGCTATCTGGTGTTCGCGGCGAGGCCTCAGCGGGTGGTGGTCGGCTGCCTGCAGTTCTCCAGCCCGGCGTGGCGGATGGCGGCGCGGGATGGCTGGGTCGGCTGGGACGACGCGACTCGGGCGCGGAATCTCCAGCACGTGGTCAACAACAGCCGCTTCCTGCTGCTGCCGTGGGTCGGGGTGAGGAACCTGGCCAGCGCAGTCCTGTCGCGCGGGCTCGGGCACTTGATGGTCGACTGGCCGCGCCGCTACGGCCTCGAGCCCTGGCTCGTGGAGACGCTGGTGGACCCGAGCCGGCACCACGGCGGTTCGTATCGCGCCGCCAACTGGGTGGCGTTGGGCGCCACGGCCGGTCGAGGGCGGATGGACCGGTACGGCCGCCGTGTCGGCGAGGCGCCCAAGACGGTTCTGGTCTATCCTTTGGTCCGGGATGCGAAGCGGCGGCTTCGGGAGGGTTGAGCCGTGCGAGTTGTTCCCCACCCCGCCGCGGCATCCGCACCGGCGCCGTATGCGGCGGCGGACGAGGCCTTTGCGGAGGCCAAAGCCTACCTCTCTTCGCGTGAGGCCCGGCAGATGAGTGAGAGCGATCTCGAACGGGAGCTGCACCGGCGGGGCCAGGAGCTGATGCAGAAGCTGCTGCAAGGTCACCTCGACCAACGCAGTCCTGGGGAGGCGGCGGGTCCGGTCGCGGGGTCTGATGGTGTCGAGCGCCGGGAACGGCGCGTGCACAAACGCGCGGTGGAGACGGTCTTCGGGACGGTGGATGTCGGTCGCGTGGGCTATGCGCGCCCCGGTCACGATAGTCTCCATCCGCTCGATGCGTCGCTCAATCTGCCGGTGGAGCGCTACTCGCTGGAGGTGCGTCGGCGGGTGGCGGAGGCGGCGGCCTCGCGGTCTTTCGACGAAGCGTTGTTCGATCTGTCCCGGAGTACCGGCGCGGAGGTGCCGAAGCGTCAGGCGGAGCAGTTGGCGGCTCGCGCGGCCGTGGACTTCGACGCGTTCTACGAAGCCCGCCGTGCGGCGACGGGCGAGCCGGCCCCGGAGGAGTCGGTTGTCGTGCTCACCTTCGACGGCAAGGGGGTGGTGCTGCATCGCGAGGACCTGCGCGAGGCGACGCGCAAGGAGGCCGAGCGGCGTCGGCGGCAACGGGAGCAGCTCTCCCCGTTCAATCGCCTCAAGCCGGGGGAGAAGAAGCACTCGAAGCGGATGGCGACGGTGGCCGCCGTCTACACGGTCGCGCCGTTCGTGCGGAGTGCGGAGGAGTTCCTGCAGAGCTTGATGCCCCGACAGCCGGGGGACAAGACCAAGAAGGGCAAGGGCAAGAAGGCCGCGCCCCCGGCGGTGCGGCCCCGCCCGGTGGCGAAACGGGTCTGGGCGAGCCTCGAACGGGAGCCCGGGGAGGTGATCGTCGAGGCGATGCTGGAAGCGGAGCGCCACGACCCGAAGCGCGTCAAGCGCTGGGTGGTGCTCGTCGACGGGGCCGAGACGCAGCTCGACCTGGTGGAAGCGGGCGCCGCAGAATTCGGGGTGGAGGTCACGGTGGTCCTGGACATCATCCACGTGGTCGAGTACGTCTGGAAGGCGGCGCGCGTATTCCATCGCGAGGGGAGCCCCGAGCTGGCGTGTTGGGCGTGGACGCGGGTGCGGGACATTCTCGAGGGCAAGGCCCGCCAGGTGGCGTCGTCGATGCGGCGTGCGGCGACCGTCGCCGGCTTGTCGCCCGACACCCGCAAGCCGGTCGATACGTGCGCGGACTACCTGCTGAAGTACGCACCGTATCTGCACTACGACCGCTACCTCGCGGCGGGCTATCCCATCGCCACCGGCGTTGTCGAAGGGGCGTGCCGGCACCTCGTCCGCGACCGGATGGAATTGACCGGCGCCCGGTGGCGCCTGGTCGGGGCCGAGGCGGTGTTGAAGCTCCGGGCGCTGCGCGCCAGCGGCGACTTCGATGCGTACTGGACCTTCCACGAAGCGCGCGAGTACGAACGGAACCACGCCCAGCGCTACGCCGACGGGATAGTACCGCCCGTCGCCGAGCCGCCCCCACCACCCTCACCCCGCCTTCGACGGATCAAGTAGGTCTTGCCATGCTCCTCGCAGAAGCCCATGGACCCCTCGATCGCCGATGAAAAAGAGCCGCACCCGTCTCATTTCCGCGTCCCGGTGTGCAGGGTCGGGGGGCGAAGTGGTAGTGGCCGGCGAGCTCGAGCAGGCGGGGGTGGAACTGGATGGGGGCGCCGCGGCGGTCGAGGACGGCGCTTCGGAGGTTGTCGTAGACGAGGGTGCGAGCGACGCCGCCCAGGGCGTCGAAGGCGTAGACGTGTCCGCGGAGGAAGCTCTCGAGGGTCTGGTCGAGGGTGAAGAGGGCGGCGATGGCACGGGAGTAGCGAGGACCATGACGAATCCGGAGACGGGGCGGGTGCCGTGTCCGATGCGAACCTTGCCGAAGGAGCCCCAGTCGACCTGGGCGTGCCTCGCCGGCGAGGGTGACGACCCGACGGTAGACGGTCCGGCCGGTCTCGGGCCGCAGGTGTCAAGCGACACTCAAAACTGACCCCTTGGCGACATCGAAAACTGACCCCCGAAGAAACGGCGTATGTAGATCGACTTCCGGCGGTTCACCGCGTCCCGCGAGCGTCGTGGACGGCCGGGACGCCCCGTCCAGGCCGGGCCGCAAGGCCCATAACTGCCATCCGAGCCGCGGGGCGGACGGGGTGTCACCCGGCAGGGCCGGAGCGGAGCGGAGGACGTGCGCAGCACGTTGACACGCCGGCCGGCCCGCAGCTACGAGCTCTCGACCTCCCGGCAAGCTGCCTCTAGCCGTCACGCCCGAAGCCCCTGGGCAGCTCGACGGCCTCCAGTACCGACAGGTCCAGATCGCAGACCTGCTCGAGCAACCCCGCGGTCGCGGACCCGGCGAGGGATTCCGGCAACGCTTCCCGCCACTCCCGATACTGGTCCTGCAGCGCCAGGAGCGTCCGTACCGCGTCGTCCCACTGCTGTGGCCGCGACCTCCGATCCGCCGGCCGGCGGTACCGGATCCGAGCCGCGCCGGCCTGCCGCCGCTCCCGGTAACGCGCCTGCCGCTCCGCGTTCGTCAACGCCACGACTACTCCACACCGTTACGTAACGGACCGGTGACAGGCGGCTCGGCCCCCGGACGTTCACGACGTCGAGCGTCGGCGGACTCGACCGGTGCCGCGTTGCAGCGGGCCGACCCTCCTGACAACGGCCACGCCGGCCGAAGGGCGGCGTGGGGCGGGACCGGCGCGTGAGCGCGAGTCCCTGTCTGTGCTCGCCACGGTGTCGGTCGCGTGATCATGACGATGCTCCCGGGCGGGTCTCCGACGCGACAGGCCTCAGCGCCGGGGTCTTCAGGGCACCCGCCCGACGCTTCTCCCGCAGCCTGTAGCTCTCCCCGGTGATCGTCAGCACGTGGCTGTGGTGCAGCAGCCGGTCGAGGATCGCGGTCGCAACCACGGCGTCGCCGAACACCTCGCCCCATTCCCCGACCGAGCGGTTCGACGTGATCAGCATGCTGCCGCGCTCGTAGCGCCGCGAGACGAGCTGGAAGAACAGGTGCGCGGCATGCGCCTCGAAAGGGAGGTACCCCAGTTCGTCGCAGACCAAGAGCTTGGGCTTGGCGTAGAAGGTCAGGCGGTCCTCCAGCCGGCCCGCGCTCTGCGCCTTGACCAACGCCGCCATCAGCGCCTGCGCCGTCGTGAACAGGGTCGAGTAGTTCTGTCGGATCGCCTCGCGACCGAGCGCGATCGCGAGATGCGTCTTCCCGACCCCCGGCGGGCCGAGCACCAGGAGCGCGTCGCCGTGCGCCACCCACCGCGACGTCGCCAGCTCCCGCACCTGGCGCCGGTCGACGCTCGGCTGGGCCTTGAAGTCGAAGTCGGCGAGCTCGCGCACCATCGGGAAGCGCGCGATCTTCAGCGCCATCTCGATGCGCCGCTCGTCCTTGCGGGAAACCTCCCGCTCGACGAACATCGCCAGCGCCTCCCGCAACGTCAGCTTCTTCTCCGCCGCCTCGTCGAGCAGGTTGTCGAGCTGGTCGCGAATCGCGGTCAGCCGCAGCCGCGTCAACCAGCCGAGAAGCGTCTCATGGTCCACGGCCATCAGAAGCTCCCCCCGGCCACGGCCGCGTACTCGTCGAGCGGACGCAGCAGCTCCGGCTTCGGCCGCACCGCTTCGGTCTCGGCCGGGCGCGGGCCGCCCACGACGCCGACCAGGTGGGCGCGGTCGGTGACCCGCGCGTGGCGTCCCTCGTGCTCGACGTGCTCGGCGACAACCCTCGGGCCGTGGTGAACGCGTACCCGGCCGCCGCTGACCACCACCCGCACCCGCTCGCCGATCAGCCGCCACGGCACCGAGTAGGCGTTGGTGTCGACCACCACCGCGCAGTCGGCGTGGACCGTCCGGACCAGGTCCCGCAACTGCCCGAACGGCGGCCGGCCTGCACACGGCCGAAGGCGCTCCGCTTCCCGGGCGAAGCGCTCGAGCGGGACCTCGCCGGTGGTGCCGTGGCGACGCCGGTCGGCAATCTCCCGCTGCCACCACCCGAGATGTGCGTCCATCCCCGCCCAGCTCTCGAAGCGATGTCCGGCGATGGCGTTTCCCTTCACGTAGCCGACGCCGCGCTCGTCCTTCCCCTTCGTCCGGGCCCGATACGGCGCACAGGCCCGCGGCCGGAACTTCCAGTAGGACGCGAACGCCAGGAACCGCTTGTTGAACTCGACCTCCCGCGTCTCCGCGTCGTGGACGACCACCAGCGGCCGCGGATTGTCGATCAGCACCTCTCGGGTCACGCCGCCGAAGTGATGGAACGCGCCCTCCAGGCCGCGAAACCACGCCGACTGCCGCTCGTGTCTGAACGTCGCCACGTAGCAGCGCCGCGAGTAGCCCAGCGTCGCCACGAACAGGAAGACGCGCACCCGCTCGTCGGCAATCGGCACCCGCAGCTGGCCGAAATCAATCTGCAGCTGACGGCCCGGGGGCGTCTCGAACCGCACCGTCGCCTTCGCCTCGGCCGTCAGCAGCCGCCGGAACGGTGCCACCGCCCGCTCGACCGTGCGCAGGCTCACGTCGATCCCCTGCTCCCGGACCAGGTCCTGGCGCACCACCTCGGCATTGCCGCGGTGCTGGAAGAAGCGCTCCTTCAGCCACGCCTCCTGATCCTCGAGCTTGCCGCCGCCCGGCTGTCGGCTGTACGTCATCCAGCCGTCGGCCGCCACGTAGCGTTTCACCGTGTTCTTGCTGCACCCGAACTCCCTGGCGATGCGCCTCAGCCCCCAGCCGAGCGCCCGCAGGTGCAGCATCGCCTCCACCTCGTCTGGCTTCACCATCTGTGCCCGTGGCCTCCTCGCCCACGGGCCGACATCCTTGCATCCCGTCATCTGCTGACTCCTCCCTTGGACCAGGGGGGTCAGTTTTCACTGTCGCCAGGGGGTCAGTTTTCACTGTCGCCTGACAGCAGGCGCTTGACGATGCGTCGCAGTTGGTTGACCGAACCGGAATAGCCGCGCAGGCGGACCATCTCGTGGATGCGGGTGGCGCGGAGGCGGGGGTACTGGGTGTCAACAACCATCGAGAACTGACGATTGTGACCAGCTGGACATAATCGTCAGGTCTCGATGACCGCTGACACCAGTTCAACCGGCTCCTCCGGACCGGCGCGACCCCGCTGCAGATCGCGGCGGCCGCCGACGCCGGCATCGCGCGAAGCTCGGCCGCTTCGGCGTGGCGGCCTTACTGTGCTGCTTTCCGCCCTTCGCCTTGACCTTCCCCGCAACCGCCTTTGTCCTCCTGGACTTGAGCATGTCAGCCAGTGTGGCACGGCCCCCGCGTGGGCATCACAAACATAATCCCGAGATGGCGGGCACCGGCCTCAAAGGGCTGCCGCCGGGAAACCCGTCATAGGGTTGCGGCGTGGACCCTGCCACCAAAGGCGCGCGCTTGCTTATCGTACCTACCCTTCGCTGACGCGGGCAGAAACACGTGCAGGAGTACACGCGCCCTAGACAGTCCGGTGTAGTGAAGCATGGACCATCGGCCTTCACCGATCTCGGCCATGTCGATCGCCAGCACCGCCTGCCGTTCCAACCCCTTGAAGGCGTGCATGGTCGAGAAGAGCAGGTCTCCCTTCGGCTGTTGCACCCTCCCGTCCGCCTCGAACAGCCGGTAACCAGCTATGCGCGAGCGCCCGGCCACGAGCGAATTCTCCAGCCGTCGGGTCGAGAGCACGGCGATGTCATCCGGCCGCACCTGGGCTTCTACCAGCTGCGCGACGAGTGTCTCCAAAAGCCGGACCGCTCTCTCCTCCGTCTCGTAGTAGTGGAGTACGGTGTCCGGGCCGTCCGGCGCGCCCACCACGGGCAGGTCGACGCCCGAGACGATGGAAGTCTGGACCGCCACCTGGCGCGTGTTGCGGCAGTTCTCAAACAGATCCTCGAACGCCGGTGCGCAGGCCTCCAGGCGGTCGGCCACGTTCGACTGCACGCCTTCCCCGTAGATGTTCTGCTTGGGATCGAGGAACAGGTGCCAGCGGCCGCGGCTCATGCCCCCCCTCAGCAGCAGGTCGAACACGTCCAGGTGTTCCGGAGTCAAGAGATCCTGGGCCTCGTCGATGACGAGCACATCCCAGGTCGCCTGCGACTTCTCACACAGCGCCTCCGCAGCCAGTCCGGGGAATCCACTGGCAAAGAACTCCGGCGCGCCCTCGTCCATGGTGCGGAGCCGGGGAAGCAGCCCGGCATTCGCGGTCAGGTCATGGTAGAGCGCGTGGATGTGACGCACCTGCACCGACTCACCGTCCTCACGCCGTTCCAGTCCAGCCCGCACATGGGCAGCGAGCAACCGGTTGAAGCAGAGGTACAGCACGTCGTGTCCTGCCGCGCCAAGCTGCAGGGCTCGGTCCAGTGCGATTACCGACTTGCCCGTACCTGCCGCCCCGCGAACCACGGTTCGGGGATTGGCGGCCATTCGCCGCGAAGCGCGGATCTGTTCGTTCGTGAGGTGCACGAGCCGGTCGTCCACCCCGGTCAGGTAACCGCCAAGACTCAGGGCCGTTTCCAGGTCGGGGCGGAGAACCTGCCGCGCGTGGTGCAGCTCCTTAGCCGTCAGGCCCCTGTACCTGCGGCCCCGCTTCCGCTCGTACTCGCCGTGCCAGTAACTCTCGAGCGATGTCACGTACTGCAGCAGCGACTGCCGGAACGAGCGCCGGTCGAGAAGCACGTCGGGAATTATCTCGGCGCCCGTGGCCGTAAACGTCGTGTAAGGCATCACGACGCCGAATCCGAACATAACGTCCCGGAACGCTGGGCCGGCTTGCTGGAGCTGCTTGCGTATCGCGCCAAGGGCGCCCATCGCCTGCGCCCACGGGCTCTCGCGCTTGGTGAAGGTCGCGAAGTCGCCCCTGTAGCGCCAGACGCCGTCCACGCATTCGACCGTCCCGCCCTTCACCTCCAGAGCGAACACGCCGCGTTCCGACAGGATGACGATGTCCGCCTCGCCCCAGATCTTGCTCTCGTGGCGGCCCAGTCCGAGCGAATGGAGCACGATCCAAGGGTCCGGCAAATCCCGGCCGAGGCGCTCGTAGACGTGGCGCTCGCTATTCGGGCAGTCCTTGGGTACGTCGGGGATCAGGACGGCCAACTCGTTCCCCCCGTGGCGTCGCCGAAGTAGCCACGGAACGTCCCGTGCACATCTCCGGCCAGCACCGCTCGGTCCAGTTCGCGATTGAACTTCTCGCAGGCCGTCTCGGGCAGGAGCAGGCAGCAGTGACAGGCCGCCCCGCTCACCCGGTCGCCCGACTGGGCGACGTCCGTCTCGATGCACACCGGATCGCTGCCGCACCAGCCAGCGCTGTTCAGGGTCCTTTGCACGATCGCTTCGAGGAGCCGCGGCTCCGCGAGCCGGACGAGGCCCCCCAAGCTTCCTTCCGAGTCCGGCGACCCGGTGTAGATCAGCACCCCGTTCATGGCTGGCCGTCCTACTTCCGGCTCGCTCACGTAGAGACGCTCGCGCAGCGCGGACGCCGAGTAGCCGCACTCCACGCTAATCTGGCGGATGACCGCGTGCGCAAAGGAGTGCACGAGGAGTAGCCGCTGTGTGACCGTGTATGTCCGGGTGAAGCGGCGCTGCTCGGCGAGGTCACGGCTTCGCGCCTCCAGGAGCGCCACCCGGCGGTCCAGTCCGGTGTTGGCGTCGATCCAGGCGTCCACGGCTTCCGTGCGGAACCGGAAGAAGATGCCCTCTCCGAGGATCTCCGCTGCCGGCAGCCAGTTCCGCGGAGATCTGGACAACGGCGAGACCAGTCCGTCCCGGATTGCCCGCGCCACGCCCTCGGCCGCTACGGGATAGGGTTCGATACGGGAGAAGCCGGCTAGGGCACGCACCTCACGCAGACGGGACGCCGCACCCACAAGCTCGAACCATTGCGACAGCGACCCCGGCGCCTGAGCCACGCGGTTGCGGAACTCCGGGGACCTACCGCTCACCATCGGATCTTCCCGGTCCTCCGACAGGGCCGCGTACTCCTCCATACGCGCCTCCCGCTCGGTAACGATCTGACCCGTGGTCTCTATCGAACGCAGCTTGCGATACGCCGAGAGCAGCTCTTGCGCGGTCACGCCGTGTTCCGGGGCCAGCCCTTCAAGCACGGTCGGGAGCGTGGAGTCTGGAACGGCGTCGAGAACGCCGCGCATTTCCTGGACGATGAGGCTGACCGCTTCCGACGCAGGCGGGATCGAAAGCGCCGAACACACGACGCCGAAGTGGACGTTGGAGGCACCGCGCTGCATGGCCCGCACGGGCTCCTTGCACTCCTTTTCGTCCCGGTCCCACAGCCATGGGCGGAATCCCCTGCAGGAACGGTCGCCAAGAGCGCCGCCGCGGAACGCATCGCCGAGCGACTTCCTGACCGGACTCTCCTTCGTGCCGCACCCCTTGCACTGCACGTAGAGATCGGACAGCGCCGCCGACCGCCCGTAGGAACCCAGGTAGAGGCTCGGCGCATCGCAGACGCCCCCCGGCCTGTCGCGATGCGCCCACCATGCCCAAGGGAAGTCCGTCATGTGACCGCGCCTGCAGGCCAGCACGAAACGGACCGGGGTCGTGTAGACCCCCGAATCGCCGCACGCGAGGCACGTCAGACGGCTGCGGTCGGCGGCCAGCTCGAACGGTTTGCCCAGCGAACCGATCCGGTGGCAACTCGGGCACTCGTGCCATTCGGGGAACCGCACCGCGGGCGCGGCGCTCCTCTCGCGGACCTGTCTCGTGCCCGGAATGTCCTCCTTGACGGGACCCAGGCGGAAGTGACTGACCCCCAGCATGCCCTGCAGCCGCGGTTCGCCGACGTGCAGGGAGGGGAGACCCGTGGCCCGTTCCCAGTCCTCGAGCCCCATGGGCATGAACGAACCCTTCTCCAGATCCACGATGGCGCCGATCCCAAAACTCGAGACCAGCTGCGAGCGCCGGACGCTGCCGAGCGGTTCGATGGCATCGGACGGAACGGCAGCCGCACCCCGTCGGCCCCTGCTCGCAGCCATGTCAGTCCCTCCTCGCCAGACGCACTGCGAAAGCCGTGGATGGCTCCACCTCGCGCATCGAGTTCGGCGTAGGCCAGCTCGTCCGGCCAGGCTTCTTGCCCTCCTCCGCCGACGTCATCAGGTGCGGCCTAGTCCTGCCGAACGGCGCCTTCCTCTCCCAGTAGAGCAGTGCCGTGCCGGCGGCGCGCGACGCGCGGCTGCGTTCTTCCCACTTCCGCACGATCCCATTCACGTCCGCCTCGCTCTCGTCGCCCTCGATGTCGCGCGATGCGGAACGCGCCCGACGTCCGATGGCCGCCAGCACCGTCTGCACGGCCGCATCCGAGGCGTCGAAGTCTCTCGCCGCCTGCTCGTCGTCCATGCCGGGGACCAAGTGGCGAACCGCGGCGGCGACTACGGCGTGGAGGGCCTTGTCGCGCGCCCGCGGAGCCCAAGGCGTGACGCTGGTCGCCTCGACATTCCGGTAGAGCGCCCGGTGATAGAACCGGAAGTGCTCGAAGTGCGAGACATCGCGCGGCCGGCCGAAGTTGTAGAGGGTCACCACCAGACCCGGAAGGCCGCGTCCGATTCGGCTGCTCGCCTGAATGTACTCGGCGGTGGATTTCGGCTGTCCATTAACCAGCATCAGGCCGAGCCTGGACACATCCACCCCGACGGATATCATGTTCGAGGCCAGCACGACGTCCCTTGGTACGGGGCCGAAGGGGTCACCGTCGACGTCGTCGAGCGGCACCGCGAGTTGCCTCAGGTATTCGGGAAGCGCCCGCGACGCGACGCGGCTGCTGAGCTCGATTGCCTCTGCCTCCAGATCCCTGCGCTTGCAGCCCATCCTGCTTGCGAGGAAGGACATGTGACGCGGGATGTCGTCCTGCACCAGCACATGTGCGCCGCCGAGCTCGCGGAGACTGTTGAAGTAGAGCACGGCCGTCCAGAACGGGTCCAGCGATCCGGCCCGGGCTCCTGCGTCCCTTCGCTGCCCCGCCGCCTGGAGCAGTGCCGCCGTGGCCGCCTGCAGCGCGAACTTCGGGCTGCGGCCCGCTGACGACAGCCCCAGATACACCCGGTCCGGCCCCTTCTCGTCGCGGACGGCGAAGAAGGAGTCCCGAGCCTCGAATCCTGCGGGGGGGAATTGCAGCACGTCCCGATCGAACAGCGCACGGACTTGGCGGCCGGCCTGCCCAATGGTCGCGGTCGACCCGATCAACTTAGGCCGGACGCCGCCGTCGGTGCAGACCAGATCGATGACGGTCTCGTACAGACCCGCCATCGAGCCGAGCGGCCCGGAAATCAGGTGGAGCTCGTCCTGGATGATGAGGCCGGGGCGGAGACCTCCGTCCAGCCCGAACAGGGACCGCAGGTCGCTGCGTCGCGGCAGCTGCGCGAACTTGTCTATCGTCCCGATAATCAGGCTCGGCGGCGACACGTAGAGGTGGTCGTCGACCGTGAGCACCGGAATCGGTGCCCCGCTCGTTCCGCACGCAGGTTCCCGGCAGCGGATTTCGATGCCCGACCCATCCGCCATCGCGGTGTACGAGGTCGCCGGAAGTTCGTGCCCGCACACCGGGCAGTCCAGCAGCTGGCGGGGGGTCGAGCGCGGCTCGTGGCCGTGGCGCTCTTCGCGAAGCGCCTCGGGCGCTTCGTCCGCTCGGTTCGGCGTGGCCTCGCCCCCGACGTAGAGGCCCAAGGAGATCACCGCCTCGCCGAGGTCTGCCCGCTCGCTGCGAATCGCGTCGCAGGCGCAGATCAAGGACGCGGCGCGCTGGAACTGCTGCACGGTGAGCAGCCGCAGCGTGTAGCGCATTAGCACGTCCACGCCGCCGTGCTGGCGACGGCCAGTATCCGCAAGCCGGCGCAGGAAGATCTGGAACGCTGTCAGGGCGAGGTAGGCTTCGGTCTTGCCGCCGCCGGTCGGGAACCAGAGCAGATCCAGGCAATTGCGGTCCTCGCGTTCGGGCCGGACCAGCCCGGGAACGACTAGCAACATGTATGCCAGCTGGAAGGGCCGCCAGATCAGCGATCCCTTGCGCTCTCGCTTGGCCTCGTAGCGCGCCTGCCTGTCCATCGCGGCGTTGGCTAGGGCGAATGCCTGCCACGCGGTGTCGTCCTGTTCCAGGACGGCTACCCCTTCCCGCATACGTCGCCAAGCTGTCCGGCAGCGCTCGAGATTCTCGTCGGCCGCGACGCGCATCCCCGCGGGGATCCCCCCGCGCCCTCCTTCGAGGGTTTCGTCGATCCAGCGGCCGTACACGGCCACGAAGGCCCCGAGCGTCTGAATGATTTCCTCGCGGTCGTCCTCCCGCGCAAGCCACGACGCGGCCAGCGCCTCCGGGCGGTCCTCGAGGAGTCCATCCAGCATCGCATGCGCCTCCGGGCTCGTACCCTTCACCTTCGCCGATGGCAGCCACGTGGTCGCAACTCGGTCCATGCCGGTCGCTGGTGCCGACTTCCATTCCGCGGCTACGCCGTGTCCCACCGCGTACTCGATCACGTCCCGATACAGCAGCGCCGCCGACCGTGCATCCTCGTCGTCCCACGCGGAGAGAGCCGCCGCCGGACGAGGCCGGAGCGCTCCCGCGCCTCCCCGGTCAACCGCGCGGACCTCGAGCCCGGTCTGGAACAGGCAACACTCGTCCCGGCGCCTGTCGTCGCTTTCGGCCTCGTTGACAAGAGTCGCCGTGACCACCTGCCGGTCACCGTCGATCCGCCGCCGGATGTGCAGGCGCACTTCGGGGTCGCGGATCGGCAAACCGTCGGCGCCCCGGAACTCCGCCGGCGACCATTCCCTTGCCCCGCCCGCCGGCATCTCGTAGCTGTAGCCCAGCGGCACGCGTCGCCAGTACCGCTCACTCCGCCGGCCGTCCGGTGGCTCCCTCTCTTCCGGCACGTAGCGCGCAGTCGCGGCAAGGGAGATTACGATGGCGGCATCCGCAGCGGCCGCGAACGTCAGCCCGATGGAGCAGGGGCGCACCGTTCGGTACCCAGGGACCGATGCGTCGGTCTCTCCGTCCTCCTTCGCGGGGACCCCTTCTTTCTGGTCGTCCTCCATGGAACCGAGCGCTTCCCCCACCGGCCAGAGGATCCCGGTCAGGTAGGTATCCGCGGGGGCCGACCGAATGGTCTCGTCCTGCTCTCGTGGACCAAGCAGCACTTCCTTGGCGAGCCGGATGATCTCGTCGCGCTCGCCGCTACTACCAAGGGCCTCGGTCAACACTACCTCCTGAACGTCTTGAAGCCGCCGGTCCCGAACAAGCTGACGCCAAGCCAGAGCCTGCTGGTGTGGTAGGGCTCCTCGAGCGCGAATTCGGCGTCGGAGGCGACCGTTCCGACGCCGGCGATGCGCAGGTTGTAGATCGTGGGCGGAAGCGCGAAGCCCATCTCATAGACCATTTCCAGCAGGTCGTGGGACATCTGCGCGGCGGTCCGGCCTACAAGGAGGCCGGCCTTACCGTCACGCGTCTGGAGGTGGATGTGCCAACAGGCCTTGCGGCCGTATCGACGCTTCACCAGCATCACCTTGTGCCCAAGCAGCGTGCGCGCTCCGCGCAGCAGATGCTCCTGAACCTCCGCGACGGCTTCGGATCCGCCGTGGAGGCGGGGGTCCACGAATCCGAACGGATCGAGGTCGCCGCGCAAGCCGACCTCGACAGTCATCCAGTTGTTCCGCCGGTGGCGGAGGCGCTCGCGCCCGGTGCGGAGCGACCAACGCTTGGGAACTCGGTAGAGCTTCGTTCCGTCCATCCGCCTGAGCTCACGGCGGGCTCGCGTCACCGCGACATAGTTCACATTCGCTTCGTCGAGGGCCGAATCGTGCTTGCTCCCTATCCCTCCGGTCTCCTCCCGCGCGCCCTGCGCGTCCAGCACGGTGACGATGTCGAACTCGAGCCCCTTCGACTGGTGGATCGTCGTCACCAGCAGCCCGTCCTGCCCGGCAAGCTGGTCGTCGGGAAACGCATCCGGCCAGTTCAACCGCAACCGCAGATCCGGAATCCGGATGCGGGGCGCGTCTTCCCTAGTGCCGCTGGCCCGGCACAGCCTGGACCAGGTCGCCTCCGCGCCGGGCAGGCCGAGACTCCGGCACGTCGCGTCGTCCCATTTCCCGGTCAAGTGGTCGTATATCCGACCGAACCTCGACTTCGCAAGCTCCGACGACCTGAGACTCCCGAGCAACGCCCCGATCCAGGCCGGAGGAAGCGACGCGTGATTGCCGGCCCGCAAGCGGACGGGCGTCGCGCCTCCCTCGACATCGTTGCCAAAGAGACGCGCAAGCACGCCCAAGGACTGACCGTTCGTGCGGGTGAGGATCGCCCGAGTCTCCGGCCCCGCGTCCCGGAGCCATGACGCGTCCTCGGGCGCCGCCGCACTGGGAAGCGCCGCCACCGCCTCCCGCAGGATGCACAGCTTCTCCTCGTCGCTTTGTCCGCTGAGCAAGTCCCGCCGGAGCGAGGATGAGAGCTTCCCCAGGGGCCGATCGGTCCGGTAGTTGTGCGTCAGTTCGACGAGCTCCAGTTCGGCTCCGTACAATTCCCGCACCCGCTCCCAGTATTCGGCTAGGGTCGGGAATGTGCTCCCGCTTGCCGTCGCGGCGAAGGCGTAGATCGCCTGCGCCGGATCCCCCAGGATGGTGAACCCCGCGCCAGCCCGGGCCGGCGGCGCCAGAAGGTCCAGCAGCGCCAGCACGAGCTCGCCGCGAACCCCCGGGAGATCCTGGAACTCGTCCACGATTAGGTGGCGCCGGTCGCCGACCAGCCTGCGGATCGCCTCTCGCCCCCGGCCTCCGACCAGCGCCTCCAGTTCTTCGATGTTCTCGTCGTGCCCTCTCGCCAGCAGAACGTCCGCGGGATTCCCGAGCAGCCGGAGTATCCTGAACGCCCAGGAGTCGAAGGTGCGGACGGAGACGTGGCGCAACTCCTCGAGAACCCTGTCGTCCGTGTCCTCCAGCCGCGCGAGGCGGTCGGTCAGGTTCCTAACCTGGATTATTCGTGAAGATGGTGATTCTGGGGGAGACACAGGAGCCTCCGCGTGGTACAAACGTTGTGTCCACAAGCGTTTAGCCACAACGGAGGCCCCTGCATGACACCTGACAAGATATCACAGACTGTCCTGTTCCCGGACCTCTTCGACAAGCCCCTCGTCGCGACGTTCAACCGCGAGCAGGCGAGTTCCGACGGCGGCGGCGTCCTGCTCAAGGCGGCCGAGCGCGTGTACGGCCTCGTCAAGGCGTTTGCCGGGTGTCTCGCCGACAAGCGCGCGCCGGAGAAGATTCGGCACACGCTCTCGGAGCTGGTCGGACAGCGGATCTTCGGCATCGCGTGCGGTCATCCCGACGGCAACGACGCGGACCACTTGGCGGAGGACCCCATCCACAAGCTGCTGCTCGGGCGAGACCCGGTGGCCGGCGCGCCCCTGGCGTCGCAGCCGACGATCTCGCGGTTCGAGAACGGCGCGGGCCGCGGCGCGCTCTACCGAATGGCGCGGGAGTTGGCGGCGAGCGTGATCGAGCGGCATCGGCGCCGCCTGCACCGGCGGGTGTGGCGGATCACCATCGATCTGGATCCGACCGACGACCGGACGCACGGCGCGCAACAGCTCACGTTCTTCAACGGGCACTACGACAGTTGGTGCTATCTGCCGCTGCTCGCGTTCCTGACTTTCAACGACGAGAAGGAGCAGTATCTGTGCGCGGCGCTGCTGCGGCCGGGGAACGCGGTGGCGGCCGACGGGACCCTGGGCCTGCTGTGTCGGCTGCTGCCGATGCTGCGGGCGGCGTTTCCGGCGACGCCGTTTCTCGTCCGGCTCGACGGGGGCTTTGCGACCCCGGAGATCCTCGATTTCCTGGATGCCGAACCGGGGCTCGACTACGTGGTCGCGATGGGCAAGAACGCGGTGTTGCAGCGGCATGCCGAATCCGCGATGGCGGTGGCCCGCGCGCAGAGCGAGGCCAGTGGCCGAACCGAGCACGTCTATACCGACACCCGCTACGCAGCCGGCACGTGGGGCCACGAACGCCGGGTCGTGATCAAGGCGGAGGTGGTCCGGCTCAAGGGTCGCGAGCCGCGGGACAATCCGCGCTTCGTCGTGACGAATCTCTTGGAGAGCTCGCGCTTCGTCTACGAGTGGGTCTACTGCGCCCGCGGGGACATCGAGAACCGGATCAAGGAGTTGCTGGACGGCCTGCAGATCGACCGCACGAGCTGCTGCAAGTTCCTGGCGAACCAGTTGCGCGTGTTGCTGACCGCGGCCGCCTACGCACTCATGCAGGAGCTGCGGCTGCGGGCGGCGCGGACCGGCTGTGCCCGCACCCAGGTGACGTGGCTGCGCGACCGGCTGCTGAAGCTGGGGGTGCATGTCGTCGGCTCGGCGCGCCGCATCGTCCTGCATCTACCACGGGCGACGCCCCATCTCCACGCGTGGCGGCGCATCGCGCTCGCGCTCGGCGCCTGCGCGGGTCAGTAGTCAGAGCCCGCGCGGGGCTCGGCGCACGTCTCGGCCCGGGCCGGCACCGCCCGTTACCGGCAGAGCCTTCCCCCAACCTGGCCTCCGCGACCGCCCGGCGCCGTGAAGGGCCACTCTACGCCTCCTGCCGCGCCCGCCGCCACGTCCGAGAGGCTCCGCTCGCGGTCAAGCAAGCCCCGTCGGTGACTGATTCTCGACCCTCATGAATAATGCAGGCTAACCGCGCTCCGCGAAAAACTGAGGACGAGCAGCTGACCGGGCGGGAGCCCCTGCCGTACCAGGCCGGCCATGCGGACCGCCGCCATCTCCGTCTTGCCGGTGCCGGGACCCGCCGCCACGAGAAGCCGGGCGCCCGCCGGCGCGCTGCGTATGCGCTTCCGCTGCGCTTCATCTGGGGGACGCATCATGCCTTGGTCTCACCCCGAAACGGCCAACGACCCGAAAGGGTCCAGTTCGACGCCGGCGGGTTCTCGGCCGGCCGAGGCCTCAAGCGTGCCCGGGGATGCCTTTCGGCATCCGTCCTCCAGTTGCGGATTGGTTGATCGTATACTTCACTGCTGTTCGGGGCGCAGGATATGGCACCCCCAGCCCGGATTGTTCGCGACAGGTTGCGATCTCCGTACAGACGGAAGGGACGGATTCTCCGCTCGGGAGTGGTACGGGCCGCCGTCACGTCGGCTCCGTGGCGAGGAGCGGCAGTTGCCGGGCTGTGCTCGCGGGCTCTCGGCGAGAGGAAACCGACACGTGGTCCCGGCGCGTTCCGACACGGTCATGGCGGTCCAGAACGGTCGAGATCGCCAAGGCGATCTGATGTGCGAGGAACGGCGGAACGGCGTTGCCCACCTGGACGTACTGTTGTGTGCGAGGCCCGTGGAAGAAGTAGTTGTCTGGAAACGTCTGGAGACGCGCCACTTCCCTCACGGTGAGGCTCCGGCACTGCCCCGGATCGGGATGAATGAAGTAGTGGCCGTCCTTCGACAGGTGGCTCGTGACGGTTGTGCACGGGCGATCGGGCAGCTGCACCCGGTAGCGGTCGTCGAAATTGCCCGTGTGCCAGTTCACGTGGGGCGGCATCAGCGCCACGGGAAAATCGAAGGTCTTCGGAGATCGCCGGAACGTGTGGCCGAACGCCGCTGCGAACAGGTAACGGGCCAGATCCGCCGCCATGTGCGCTCTGGTTTCGTTGTTGGGCAGGGTCCAAAGCTGGTCGTCGAAAATCCACCCGCGGAGAGCGCGAGGGCAGCTTGCGGGCAAGAACGTGCTGCCGCGCGCATTGCGAGACGGTGGCGCGCACCCGTTCACCGTAACGAGAGCGCGGGCCAGAGCCCTTCGGAAGCGGGCCGCCTCGCTGTTCGGCATGGTCGGTTGATTGGTGGCGACAAGGGCATGGGCCGCTCGCACCGCATCCTGCCATGCGCCGGGATCGTCGCCTCGACTGAGACGGCTGCGAAGCCTTGGCATCGCGCCGATCACGTCACCCAGCGGCACCGTTTCGGACTCCGGCTCGAGTCGCGGCACGTGCTCTTCGGCCAACACTTCCGCAACGTCGGCTCGCACGCAGATGACGAACACTCGATGGCGCGCCTGCGGGACGCCGTGCAACTCGGCGCTCACGAGGAAGTCCTCTGGATTCTGTTCGTCGTGCGAGGATCGGGCGCCTGATCGAGACGCGAGTGCGAACAACCGGTATCCGTCCCTGCCCCCCGTATGCCGGAGACAGCGGACCACCTCGGGAAAGATCAGGTTCCCGTTTCGACGCGCGGAGAGCATTCCCGTCACGTTCTCCATGACCGCAACGGCAGGCCTGAGCCGCCCGAGTACGTCCACGTACTGCTCGTAGAGCGACTGACGGTCGTCTTCGTCAGCGTTGTAGCGGCCGTTGCCGGCATTTCGCGACCTGCCGATCACGGAATAGGCCTGACAGGGCGGACCGCCGAGAAGCACGGTTCTTCCTCCGTGCTCCGACCGGATCTGCTCGATCCGGTCCCGGAGAAAAACGCTCGCCTCGTACGTTCCCAGTTCCAGGCACCTGGTCTCGTCGCAAGCGGCGGCCCATCGGCTGGGGTACAGCGTCGCCCAGTCCGGCTCCTCGGGGACCACTCCGTTGAGGAAATCGTAGTACTCCGGGGGGAATCCGTTCGCGAATCTGCGCAGGAACGCTCGCAGCAGCAGGGTGCGATGCGCAACGCGGTCCTTCTCGATGGAGAGGGCGATGCGGTACCTGCGGCGTCCGTCCGGTCTTCGGCACGCGGAGAAGCCCTCCGCCAAGCCGCCCGGGCCCGCGAAGAGATCCACCACCGGCACCATTCGAGTCACGGCTCGCACTCGCACGGCAAGACGACGCCGAAGCCACCGGGGCTGCCGACTGCGCGGGCTTCGGCAGGGGCGTCGCCACGACGGGTGCGTGCAGACCAGTGCGGTCCGGCACCTCGCCGGAGCATCCCGCGTAGTTGCATCACATCGGGCGCCTCTCGTGTAGCCTGTTGTCTGCGGTGCCCCTCCCAGGGCCTTGCAGCAACGACGATGGCAGACATCGTAGACCGCGCGACTCGTTCGCGCATGATGGCGGGGATCGGAAGCAGGAACACGCGACCCGAAGTCTCTCTTCGTCGAGCCATCCATGCTCGCGGGCTTCGATTTCGTCTGCACGACCGCAGACTCCCGGGGACGCCGGACCTCGTGTTCCGCCGATTCAGTGCTGTGTGCCTCGTGCACGGCTGCTTCTGGCACCAGCACGTCGGCTGCCCGTACGCGACAACACCGATCACGCGCCAGGAATTCTGGAGAGCCAAGTTCGATGCGAACATCGAACGGGACCGACGGAACCGCCACGACCTGCTCCAGGCCGGCTGGCGAGTCGCGACCGTCTGGGAATGCGCTCTGCGCAAGCAGGCCGCGGTGGAGGTCGTCGCACAGGAACTGGAACGCTGGTTGCGCGGAAGCGCCCCCGAGTTCGACACGAGTCCGCCCGTGTCGCATACCCGACGCGAAGCCCGCACACCGTGACGACGGTGGTCCGAAGCGTACGGCACGGACCGTGATTCGTCGCCCATCATGTCCGACACGGCACTCTTCCCTTGCAGTCGTACCCCTCACCCGGTCGACGCCGCCGCTCGGTCGACGCCACCGGAATAATACCGCTTTTGCCTGACCGGGCGGGACCCCTGATGTGTGAGTCGCCGCGCCGGACCGGGGCAAGTTGAGCTGCGTGACGTTGGCGTTGTCCGCAGTGCGTAATCCGGAGGATCTTGAACGCCCGAATCCGGTGGAACACCGGATCCCGGATGCCTCCGGACACCACCCGCTCAACATCTGCTCAGGTCGCCGTTATGGCTCTCCCCCCGTCAGCCGCTCCCAGGCGGCGCGCGCCGCCACAGAGGGGGTTATGGGATAGCCAGGTGAACCAAGATTCTGAGAGGGCGAATCGCGGCCGTGGGACCGCATCGGGGTCGACCCCGCCGCCGACGGCGATTGAACATTTCGTCCGGCCGGGCGCGTATACGGTACGTCGGCCCGGCGCGACGAAACGTGCGGGGACCGAGGAGCCGGAGCATCGTCTCGGCCGCCGAGGCGGCGGAGCCCTCGGCGGGAGAGACCGAGGAGGGCGTGTTCGTGGCCCGCCAGGGCCGCGCGGTGTTCGTGCCCGTCGACACCGGCATCGTCGGCGAGCGCTACTTCGAGGCGCTCTCCGGGGTGGCGGAAGGCGACCTCATCGTCACCGGGCCGTTCAGCGAGGTACGCAACGAGGTGCGCAACCTCGCCGACGGCGAATTCATCAGGGAGGTCGAGGGTGCGTCGAGCCGCTGATCTGACGGGCATCGCCCTGCGCGCCATCTGGGCCAACAGGCTCAGGTCCTCCCTCACGATCCTCGGGAACATCGTGGCGGTGGGGTCCATCATCGCGGTGGTGTCGCTGATTCAGGGCGTCAACGCCGAGGTCCGCAACGCCATCGTCTCGCAGTTCGGTCCCGACTCGTTCGGCATCGACCGCACCCCCGTGGTCCTCACCGAGGCCGACATCGAGGCGACGAGGAACAACCCCCGCGTGTCGCTCGACGACGCCGACGCCATTCGGCGGTTCAGCCCCAGCGTCCGCGCGGTCATGGCCCAGTCGGGGCGAAGCGGCGAGGTGCGCTACCGCGACCGGCTGCTGGAGAACGTGAGCATCCGGGGGGTGACCCGCGACTACGGGCAGTTCCCGATCTTCACGGCCGAGAGCGGGCGGCTGTTCAGCCGGACCGAGGTCGCTCGCAACCGCGGGGTCGCCCTGCTGGGTGCGGAGGCCGCCGACCGGCTGTTCGACCAGCTCGACCCGATCGACCGCCGCATCAAGATTCAGGGCGTGAACTTCCGGGTCGTCGGGGTCAGCGAGCCGACCATGTCGTTTGTCGGGCAGTCGCAGGACGAGTTCGTCGTGATTCCGATGGGCCAGTTCCGCAAGCTGTTCGGGGCGCGCCCGTCGCTCATCCTGCGGGTCCGCTCCGACACCCCGGAGGAGTTCGACCGCGCCGTCGACGAGGCGACGGTGGCCCTGCGTATCGAGCGGCAGTTGCGGGCCACCGAGGAGAACGACTTCGGGCTGTTCACGCCGGGATCGGCGCGGGGGCTCTACCAGCAGGCCACCGCCGGCATCTTCGCGGTGCTCGTGGGCATCGTCAGCCTGTCGCTGGTGGTGGGGGGCATCGTCATCATGAACATCATGCTGATGGTGGTCTCCGAGCGCACCCGCGAGATCGGGCTGCGCAAGGCGATGGGCGCCCGCCGCCGCGACCTCCTCTGGCAGATTCTGGCCGAGTCGGTCATCCTGTCCGTCTCGGGCGGCCTCATCGGGACCGCGCTGGGCTTCGCGGTGGCCATCGGGCTGAGCTCGCTGACGCCCATCACCGCCGCCGTGCACCCGTGGTCGGTGGTGCTCGGCATCTCGATGGCGGCGGTTGTGGGACTGTTCTTCGGGCTGTACCCCGCATCGAGGGCGGCGGCGCTGGATCCCATCACGGCGCTGAGCCGCGCCTGACCCTGGTCGCCGGTAGTCGGCGAGGATCCCGTCGCCGGCGGGCCGCGTCGTCGATGTCGGCCCAGCGCAGGGCGCTGACCTCGCTCCGCCGCATCCCCGGCCATGGAGGGGGCGGGCCACGCTCAAGGGGCGACGGGGTCGGACTCGGGGTCGGACTCGGACGCCGCCCTCGATCGCTGCCGGCGGTCCGCCGATCTCGCCGGCGAGAACCCGGGCCCGGTCGTTTCCCCCGGCGGGGCTGGGCTCGCCGGCGAGGCGGGCCCGGAAGCGCGCCGCCCGCAGCTATCGCCGTCGACGCGCTCGACGGCGCTCTCCCCCTACTCGTAGGAGCTCTGCGAAGGCCGCCGGCCACGGCTTCCGGGCGGCGACGACCCGCGTGTTAACACAATCCCTCGTTATCCGACCCAACGGGACGGCGGCGAGGTCCGCCGTCCCGAACGGCCGCGCTTGCCCCCCGCCCGGGCTCGCCTCCCCGGTGAGGCGGGCCTGGAAGCACGCCCGCGGCGGACCCGAGGCGCTCGCCACTCACCGGACTTGATCGTGGAGCTCGCCGAGGTAGGCGGCCAAGGTCGCGTCCTCAAGCGGCCGGCTGGGAGCCAAGCGTCGAGGCAGCGGAGCGCCCCGGCCCACGGATATTCGGACTGATGGAGGCCTCGGCGAAGCGGAGTGCCGCCGCGCCGTGGACGCCGCGGCCGCGCAGGACAGTCGACCTCGTCGTCGTCGACATGCCCCCCGCGGTCGAGGACCGCCCGCCCTCGAGGCGCCCAACGTCGCGGACCTGGTCGTCTAGTCCAGACTCCCGCCGGGCCCCGGGAGGCTGCTCGTGGTGCTTCGGCACTATCGCGGCGAGTCCGCTCGTGTCGCTCTCCACGAGCTGGACCGGCTCGATCCTCTTGCCGCGCCGCGCGGCTGCCGCCGCGCGACTGGCGTCGCCGCAGGGGCATCGGGCGCGACCGGCGACCTCATCCGCTCCGAGATGACGAGGCCGTTCGCCCCGTGCTGAATCCCCCCCGCACTCGCCGGGCTGATTCGTGAGAACATGAAGAGGCTGGCTGGACCGTAAAGGCCAGACGATCGCTCGCCTCAACTGCGAGCGCGGAACCCTGTCCCGTAGCTGAACGGCAACGCGGGGAGTGTCTGCCAGGATGGCCCTGGTGCTGGAGAGTATCGGCTGGGGCACCGCCGATCAGTGGATGCGCATGCAGGCCGCCTACGACCTAGGAGTCTGCGCCGTAGAACGGCGCGGACTCCTGGAGGGTTGGTTGGGCACCCAGCGGAGCCGTCAGGCGACGGTCGGCGGGCCAAGCCCAAGCGCGTCGCCAGCACGAGACCAGCAGGCATTCCGACCGGTCGCCGGCCCTCGTTGCTCATGCGGGAGTACTGCCAGCCGTACTGCCAGCCGTTTCTGTCCCCGAGAGTCCTTTTCTGTCCATGGGAGTCCCATTTGGGAGCGCGTTTTCCCCAACAAAACCGGGGGTTATTGAGGTTCTTGGGTAACCCGAAACGGGTTCGTAGCCAGACGCTCTATCCAGCTGAGCTAAGGGCGCGCGGACGTGGAGCCCTCAGTATAGCAGCATTCCTGGTCCTTCCCGCGCTGCTGCTGGCGGCGGCGGGCGCGGCGACCGGCGCCGCCGCCCAGCAGGCCCTGGCCCCGCGGCCGGCGCGCATCTTCGGTCCGCCGCCCCCCGTCCCCCCCGCCGTGATCGCCCGCGACGCCACCGGCGTGACCGTCCGCGCGGTCCGCATCGACACGCCGCTCCGCATCGACGGCCAGCTCGACGAGGCGGTCTACGACCGCGTCGAGTCGATGTCGGCGTTCATCCAGAACGATCCCATCGAGGGAGCGCCGGCCTCGGAGAAGACCGAGGTGTGGCTGCTGTTCGACCAGGAACGGGTCTACGTCGTCGCCCGCTGCTGGGAGTCGGAGCCGGACCGCGTCATCGCGAGCGAGATGCGCCGCGACAACATCCGCATCGTGCGGGACGACAACTTCGCGTGGTCGTTCGACACGTTCTACTCCCGCCGTAACGGGGTGCTCTTCGAGGTGTCGGCGGTGGGCGGCCGGCTCGACGCCGAGGTCGTCAACGAGTCGCAGCTCAACATGGACTGGAATCCGGTCTACGACGTCGCCGTCAGCCGGTTCGAGGGGGGATGGGCGATGGAGACGGCGCTGCCGTTCAAGTCGCTCCGCTATCCCGGCGCCGGCCCGCAGATCTGGGGGTTCCAGGCGCGGCGCGTCAACCGCTGGCGGAACGAGTCGTCCTATCTCACCCCCCTGTCGGCCGCCCAGAGCCTGCGCGGGCACTTCCGCGCCTCGCTCGCCGCCACCCTCGTCGGCATCGACGCGCCCGAGGCGTCGCGGCTGGTCGAGATGAAGCCGTACGCGATCGGGGACGTCACCACCGCGGCCTCGTCGGGCACGACGACCAACGATCCCGGCGGCGACGTGGGCATCGACGTCAAGGTCGGCGTCACCCAGGGGCTGACCGGCGACTTCACCGCCAATCCCGACTTCGCTCAGGTCGAGGCCGACGAGCAGCAGATCAACCTGACCCGCTTCAACCTGTTCTTCCCCGAGAAGCGCGAGTTCTTCCTCGAGAACCAGGGGACGTTCAGCTTCGGGGGCGGGTCGACGAGCGGCCGGCTCGCCGGCGTCAGCGACACGCCCATCCTCTTCTACAGCCGGCGCATCGGCCTCCACCAGACCCGGGAGGTGCCGCTGCGGGCAGGGGGCCGGCTGACCGGCCGGGCCGGCGCCTGGACCCTCGGCGCGCTCAACATCCAGGCCGGCGCGTTGCCGTTCGAGGAGGAGCCGCCCGCGGACCTGTTCGACGCTCGCGCGCGGGACCCCGAGGGCGAGCCGCCCGAGGTCCTGCCGACGAACTTCACGGTGCTGCGGGCCAAGCGCGACGTCCTGCGGCGCAGCAGCGTCGGCGCCATGTTCACCGACCGGTCGCGCCACCAGCTCGGAGACGGGTCGAACTCCGCGTACGGCGTCGACGGCGCCTTCGGCTTCTACGACGACGTCACCATCAACACCCACTGGGCCCGCACCCGAACCGAGGACCTCACCGGCAACGACACCAGCTACCGCGGGCACCTCAACTACATGGGCGACCGCTACGGCGTGCAGCTCGAGCACCTGCTGATCGGCGAGGACTTCCGCCCCGAGCTGGGGTTCGTGCGGCGGCGCGACATGCGGCGCAGCTTCGCCGAGCTCCGCTTCAGCCCGCGTCCCGCCTCGATCCGCGCGGTGCGGCGCTTCGTCGGCACCGGCTCGCTCGCCTACGTCGAGAACCTCGGCGGCGCGGTCGAGACCCGCGAGGCCACGGGGCTGTTCACCATCGAGTGGGAGAACAGCGACCAGCTCACCGTCAGCGCCATCGACTCGTACGAGTTCCTGCCCCTGCCGTTCCGCATCGCGCCGGACGTCGTCCTCCCCGTCGCCGGCTACGACTTCACCAACCTGCAGCTCGGCTACAACTTCGGCCAGCAGCGCCGCTTCTCGGCCAACGTCATGGCCGAGCACGGCTCGTTCTACGGGGGGACCAAGACCACCCTCGGGATCAGCCGCGGCCGGGTCACCATCACCAACCAGGTCTCGGTCGAGCCGTCGCTGTCGCTCAACTGGATCGACCTGCCCCAGGGCGAGTTCCGCACCGACCTCGTCGGCACGCGGGCCACCTGGACGATGACCCCGCTCATGTTCGCGAGCGCCCTCGTGCAGTACAACTCGCGCCTCGACCAGGTGTCGGCCAACATCCGCTTCCGCTGGGAGTACCGCCCCGGCAGCGAGCTCTTCGTCGTCTACAACGAGGACCGCAACACCGGGCTCGACGGGTTCGGACGCTTCCCGGTCCTCAACAACCGGGCGTTCATCGTCAAGGTCAACCGCCTGCTCCGGTTCTGAGGGTGGAGGCGATGGCAGCGCGCGCCCTGAACCTGGAGTCAGTCACCGGCGAGCTCCAACAACCTCCGCGACTCGCCAGACCCGGTGCCGCTTCAGTTAGAGTTGGATCTGCGGTGTCTTGAGTCCCGTCCGCGACGGTTTGACGAGGCGCGGACCGAGGCGCCAACGAGGCTCCGGAGGACGAGTCCATGACATGGAAGGACAGAATCACGGTCGACCCCAATGTCTGTCACGGAAGCGCGTGCATTCGCGGAACCCGCGTACTGGTCTCGGTGATTCTCGACGGCTTGGCCGCAGGCGACCCGCCGGACGCGATCGCGGACGCGTATCGCATTACCGTCGAGGATGTGCAGGCCGCACTCGTCTACGCCTCCGAGCTGGCCAAGGAGCGGGTATTCACGCTCCCCGGCGAAGTGGCTTGAGCCGTGCGCTTCAAGCTCGACGAGAACCTGCACCCGGATGCGTCGGTCGTGCTGCGCCGGGCGGGTCACGATGTCGAGACGGTCTGGGACGAGCGTCTTCAGGGGGCGGCGGATTCCCGACTCGCCGGCGTCCTGAAGCTTGAACGTCGCGTGTTGGTCACATTCGATGTCGGGTTCGCCGATATCCGCGCCTATCCCCCTGGCGACTTCGCCGGGTTGATCGTACTGCGGCTGCAACGCCAGGACCGGCGTTCCGTCGTGCACGTGTTCACACGCTTGCTCCACTCACTGAAGGAGCGCTCCCTGGCCGGTCAACTCTGGATCGTGGACGAACGCAGGGTGCGAGTCCGCACGCGCGCCCATCGAGCGTCACCACGATCATGACACGCAATGCTCTCACCGATGCCTCCACCGGCGGCCGGCAGTCCGGCGCTCAACTGCACGGGTCTCGTCAAGCGCTACGGCGATCTGACCGCGGTCGACGGGCTCGATCTCGCGGTGCGCCGCGGCGAGTGCTTCGGCCTGCTGGGGCCCAACGGAGCCGGCAAGACGACGACCATCGAGATCCTGGAAGGCCTGCTGGCCCCGGACGCGGGCGCGGTCGAGGTGCTGGGGTCGCGCTGGGGCGCGGACGACGACGCGCTGCGGCAGCGGCTCGGCATCCACCTGCAGGAGACGCAGTTCGACGAGAGGCTGACGGTGGCCGAGACCCTCGGGCTGTTCGGTTCGTTCTACCGCGAGGGGCGGCCGGTCGCCGACGTGCTGGAGACGGTCGGCCTCGAATCCAAGGCGGGCACGTGGGTCGTCCATCTCTCGGGCGGGCAGCGGCAGCGGCTGGCCGTGGGGTGCGCGCTCGTCGGCGCCCCCGAGCTGCTCTTTCTCGATGAGCCGACGACGGGGCTCGACCCGCAGTCGCGGCGGCAGCTGTGGTCGGTGCTGCAGCGGTTCCGGGCCGCGGGCGGCAGCATCCTGCTGACCACCCACTACATGGACGAGGCACAGGTGCTCTGCGACCGCGTCGCCATCGTCGACGCCGGCCGCATCATCGCGGAGGGAACGCCGCGCGAGCTGATCGCCTCGCTGGGGGCGCCCCACGTCATCGAGTTCGACCTGCCGGCCGGGCAGGACGCCGCCCCCGGCGCGCAAGAGCTCGACGCGCGGCTGGCCGCGCTGCCCGGCGCCCGGGGCGTCGGCCGCGACGGGGACCGGTGGCAGCTCGGGGCCGGAGACCTGCAGGAGACGCTGCCGGCCCTGTTGCGCTTCGCCGCGGAAGCCGGGGTAGCGCTCGACTCGGTCACGAGCCACGCCGCGACCCTGGAGGACGTGTTCGTCTCGCTGACGGGAAGGCACCTGCGCGATGCTTGACGGCGGCACCCACGCGGCATCCTCTCGCCGTGCCGACCCACGCCGCGCCCCTGGAAGGCGTGTTCGTCTCATTGACGGGAAGGCACCTGCGCCATGTCTGACCACGGCCCCATCCGGCATCCTCCGGCCGAGCCGACCCACGCCGCGCCCCTGGAAGGCGTGTTCGTCTCATTGACGGGAGGCACCTGCGCCATGTCTGACCACGGCCCCATCCGGCATCCTCCGGCCGAGCCGACCCACGCCGCGCCCCTGGAAGGCGTGTTCGTCTCATTGACGGGAAGGCACCTGCGCCATGTCTGACGGCGGCCCCATGCGGCATCCTCTGGCCGCGCTGACCCTCGCCCGGTTCAAGTTGACGATCCGGGAGCCGGAGATGGTGTTCTGGATCTTCGTCTTCCCCATCCTCATGGCCCTGGCCCTCGGCATCGCGTTCCAGGCCCGCGGGGAGGAGCCCGTGCCGGTGGCGGTCAGGGACGTGCCGGGCGCGGCGCCGGTCCTGACCGCGCTGGCGCGTGGCGGCGACGTCGAGGCGTTCGCCGCCCCCGAGGAGGACGAGCTGGCCCTCCTGCGGGACGGCCGCGCCCACCTCGTGGTGGTGCCCGGTTCGCCGCCCACCTACCGCTACGACCCGGTCCGCCCCGAGAGCCGCCTCACCCGCCTGCTCGTCGACCGGGCCCTGGCCGGCGAGACCGGTCACGGCCCGGCGCGGGCGGCCCGAACGGAGGAGGTGGCGACGCCCGGCAGCCGCTACATCGACTGGCTCGTGCCCGGCCTGCTGGGCATGAACATCATGAGCTCGGGCATGTGGGGGCTGGGGTTCGGCATCGTGGTGGCGCGGTCGCGCAAGCTGCTGAAAAGGATGGTCGCCACCCCGATGCGCCGCTCGCATTTCCTGGCGTCGATGGTCATCTCGCGGCTCGCGTTCCTGGGCCTCGAGATGCTTGCGCTCCTCGGGTTCGCCGCCTGGTTCTTCGGCGTCGGGAACGAGGGGAGCTTCGCGGCCCTCGTGGCGGTGGCGCTGATCGGCGCCCTCGCCTTCGGGGGCGTCGGGCTGCTGACGGCGAGCCGGGCCCGCACCATCGAGGGCGTCTCCGGCATCATGAACGTGGTGATGATGCCCATGTTCATCTGCAGCGGGGTGTTCTTCGCGGTGACGAACTTCCCCGACGCGGCCCAGCCGTTCATCCGCGTGCTCCCGCTCACCGCGATGATCGACGCCCTGCGGGGGGTGATGCTGAGCGGCCACGGACTGGCCGGCATCGGCGGCGAGCTCGGCATCCTGGCCGGTTGGGGCGCCGTCTCGTTCGTGGTCGCGCTTGGCGTGTTCCGGTGGCAGTGAGGCGATGGCCGCCGCGGTCACGCGGGTAGCACGGGTAGAATGGGGCCGTCAGTGCAGATTGCCCGGAATCACGGACGGGAGCCTGGATCATGAACGCAATGCACACCGCAGTCCGTTGGCTGTCGGCGGCGGCCGTCGTCGCGGCGGCCTTCGTCTCGCACCCCGCCGCGCAGACCGGCGACGACTTCGTTCCCGTCACCGACGCCATGCTCGAGGACCCGGCCGACGGCGACTGGCTCATGTGGCGACGCACCCTCGACGGCTGGGGCTACAGCCCCCTCGACCAGATCGACCGCGGCAACGTCGGCGACCTGCGCATGGTGTGGACGCGCGCCCTCGCCCCCGGCAGCCAGCAGGGCACGCCCATCGCCTACGGCGGCGTCCTCTACATGCCGAACCCCAACGACGTCATCCAGGCCATCGACGCGGTGACCGGCGACCTGCGCTGGGAGTACCGCCGCGATCTGCCCGACGACATCGACGACTACATCCGCGGACTCGTCAGCGTGAACCGCAACATCGCCATCCACGGCACCCGCCTCATCGACACGAGCAACGACGACTACATCTACGCCGTCGACGCCCGCACCGGCGAGCTGGTCTGGGAGACGGAGATCCTCGACTACACCGTGAACCCCGCCCGACACTCGTCGGGCCCCATCGTCGCCGGCGGCACAGCGTTCTCGGGAAGAAGCTGCCGCCCGTGGGCGGGGCCCGAGGCGTGCGTCATCGTGGCCCACGACGCGGAGACCGGCGAGGAGATGTGGCGCCGGCGGCTCGTGCCCGCGCCCGGCGAGCCCGGCGACGAGACGTGGGGCGACGTGCCCTACGAGGACCGCGTGCACGTGGGGTCGTGGACGGCCCCCAGCGTCGACCCCGAGCTGAACCTCGTCTATGTCGGCACCTCCGTCACCTCGCCGGCGCCGAAGTTCCTGCGCGGCGGCATCGAGAACACGCACCTGTACCACAACTCCACGCTGGCCCTCGACGCCGACACCGGCGAGATCCGCTGGTACTACCAGCACCTGAACGACCACTGGGACCTCGACCATCCCTTCGAGCGCCTCCTCGTCGACACCGCGGTGGCCCCCGACCCCGCGGCCGTGAGCTGGATCAACCCGGGCCTCACGACCGGCGAGACCCGGAGGGTGGTGACCGGCATCCCCGGCAAGACCGGCGTCGTCTACACCCTCGACCGCGAGACCGGCGAGTTCCTGTGGGCCACGCCGACGGTGCCCCAGAACGTCATCACCGACATCGACGGCGCCACCGGGGCGGTCACCCCCAACGGCGAGATCGTCTTCACCGCCGAGGGCCAGGAGGTGCTGGCGTGCCCGAGCTGGTTCGGCGGCAAGGACTGGGAGGCGGGCGCCTACAGCCCCCTCACCAACACCATGTACATGCCCCTGCGCAACGTCTGCGCGCGCATGCTCGCCTCGACCGACGCCGGCAGCCACTACGCCCTCGCCGTCCGCAACCAGATCGCGCCGGGCATGGACCAGGTCGGCACCGTGCAGGCCATCTCGGCCGAGACGGGAGAGACCCGCTGGCTCCACTCGCAGCGCTCGGCCACCATGTCGCTGGTGGCCACCGGCGGCGGGCTGGTCTTCGGCGGCGACGTCAACGGGCGGTTCCGGGCGTTCGACCAGGAGACGGGCGAGGTGCTGTGGGAGATCAACCTCGGCTCGGCGGTGACGAGCTTCCCCATCAGCTACGCGGTCGACGGGCGCCAGTACGTGGCGGTCGGCACCGGCTCGGCCGGCACCGCCTCCGGCTTCCTCGGGCTGACGCCCGAGCTGCGGCCCAGCGCCGGGAACAACCTGTTCGTGTTTGCGCTACCCGAGTGACCAATTGGTGCCCGGTCGACCTTCGTCGTGTTTCTGCAAGTGATGGATATGGCGGTGGCATCATGTTGCTGACGCCGCCCGGGTGACCATTGGGTCTCCGCACAGCACTCATCGTCGGGGCCGGCATCGGCGGCCTGTCGGCGGCCATCGCCATCCGCAAGGCGGGCTGGCACGTCCGCGTCTTCGAGCGCGCCACCACGGTGCGGGAGCTCGGTTTCGCGCTGCTCGTCGCCCCCAACGCGATGGCGGCGCTGCGCGAGCTGGGCGTCGCCGACGTGGTGCTGGCCCGCGGGGTCGTGCCGACGCGGGGCGAGGTGCGACGGATGGACGGCACGGTCCTGAAGCGCGCGGTCTATCCGCCGCCGGAAGTGATGGGCGGCCCGACGGTGGTGGCGTTGCGCCCGGCCCTGCACGGCGCCCTGCTGGAGGCGGTCGGGGAGGACGCGGTCACGACGGGCTGCGAGGCGACCGGGTTCTCGGCAGCGGGCGACCGGGTCGCCCTGCGGACCGCGGACGGCGATGTCGCCGAGGGCGACATGCTGGTCGGCGCGGACGGGTCCGGGTCCGTGATTCGGCGCACGCTTCATCCGTCGGAGCCGCCGCCGCGGGCGAGCGGCCTCGTCGCGGTGCGCGCGGCGGTGCACGGAAGCGTGCATCACCTCGACGGCCTGTCCGGAATCTACTACATGGGACCGGGGGTGGAATCGTACGTGGTCCGGGCCAGCGACACCGGCATCTACTGGGCGCTCGGGCTGGCGCAGAGTCTGGTGCCGGCCGGCATGCGGGACGATGCGGCGGCGATTCTGGGACACATGTCGCCGCGGTTCGAAGAGACGTTCCGTGCGGTGACGTCGGGGACCAACGACATGCGCGTCGACGAGCTCTCCGATCGCGACCCGCTGCCGTTCTGGGGCAAGGGCGCCGTCACGCTGCTCGGGGACGCGGCCCACCCGGTGCTGCCGCACACCGGCCAGGGCGCGGCGCAGGCGATGGTCGACGCGGTGGCGCTGGGGAAGGCGCTGGGCGAGAACGGGAACGTCGGCGCCGCGTTGTGGGCGTACGAGCGCTACCGGCGGGAGAAAACGGCGGTCCTGGTGGCCCAGGGGCGCCGGACGGCGCGCATCATGGGAACGACGAACCCGCTGGCCTGCCGGCTGCGCGAAGTCGCCGTGCGTCTGGCGCCGATCACGCCCCTGGTGAAGATGTGGGCGGCCATCAATCGCCGCGCGGGCACCGACGTCAGCCGGTAGCGTTGCGGCCGCATCGCCGGCTGGCACAAACCCGGTGCATCCGCTCCCGCCAAGGAACGGGGCTGCGAGGTGATCCGGAACGGCCGGCGCACCCGGGCCACCTCCACGGCCTCGTGCGTCACGCGGTCCCGCCCAGGAGTCCGGCAAGGACGCCCCCACGGGCGGCCACGGGCCGCTTCTCCGGCCCACGCCCCACCCCTGTCGACGGCACGCCGGAGAACGCGCCCGCATGAGTACGGCAGGAGATCGAACGGCGACTGCGAGAGCCCGATCAGTGGGCGCCGGCGACGCTCCTCCCACCCTCCGCCTTCAGCGGCGACCCCGCGACGGATCGGGACTTCGAGCGGCTCGAGGACCCGAACGCGCGAACCGGCAGACACGCCGACGCCGTGCACTTCCGCCTTGATGACGATCGGACAGACGGTCCCGACCAGGGGCCCCTGTCAGATCAAGTCGTAGCTACTACACATCATCTACCCATCGCCTTGAGAATCACAACGTCCTCGTCGAGTCCCTGTCGGCAGATCTCAAGCCGCGGACTGCGACGGATGTCTCCGACCGACAGCGCCAAGTCGAGCGGATAGAACGAGACCCCATCGACGAGCCCGCGCAACGGGTATTCCCGGCGGCCGCGACTCACCAGGCCGGCTTCCACCAGCCACGGGCCGACCCCATCGCCGGACACGACGACCTTCGCCGCGGGCGAGAAGACTCCGCGGCCGCCGCTGTCCGCGAGCACGCCCCACTCCACGAAAGACCGAACGACCCGTTTCACGGCGCGCGTCAGCGTGCTCCGCTCCCCCCAGGACTCCGCCATGCGCCGCACGATCTGCGGCAAGGCAGCCTCCCCCTGGAGAGCCAGCAGCCGGCCGGTCGTTGCCGCCACGTCACGGAAGAACGGGTAGGTCGCCAGGCACATGCCCCAGTGCAGCGGAAGCCGGTCGCGTCCGGTTCGGCCGCGCAACAGGGCAAGCGCGTCGTCGCGAAGCGGCACGGCAGCGTCGGGCACGGCCATCCAGACGTGAAGCAGAACGGTCATCGTCTTGCCCCGCGCGCTGTGAGGACCGTCGCCGGCCACCTGTCCGTCGAGGAGTCGTTCGAGCTGTGCGCGAATTTCCGGGACGGAGAGCCCCTGCATGGTCCATTCGGCCGTGGCGTCGAGCCAGCGCAGGCGGACCTTCCGGTCGAATCCGATGATGCGGCGCGTCGTACCGGACATCACTTCCGCTCGATCTCCACGAAGGGTACGACGACTTCCTCCAGAGTGATTCCGCCATGGGCCACCGGACGCTCCGACTCGCGCACGAATGCCCGGCGCGCGGGAGCCAGCAGCGCAAAGTAGTCCTCGGGCAGTCCGGTCGTCGGCCATTCAATCGCATCCGGAAACCGCGTCGCGACCCGGGAGCGCAGACCCCGATCACGGTAGACGCGTGCCCGCTGGCCTCTCAGCTCCGCGAGCGACTTCTCCCTCGGCGCCCCGCAACCGCGGGCTTCCACGTTTCCGTGGTCCGACGTCAGGAAGACGGCGAAACCGCGGTCGAGGAGCGCGTCGAGCAACGCGGCCAACGCTCCGCTCTCTGTCCACAGCTTGACCTGATTGTGCATCCCGGCGCTTCCGAGCGTCATGCCATGCATGATCCGATCCACGGCGTCGACCACCAGGCCCACGGCACGGGCACCGGGATGAGATACGAGCTCCTCCACGCGAGCGACGTCCGCGGGGTCGCGCAGGTTCTTCTCGTAGACCGCCTCGACCGGGGACAGGCCTTCGTCTCCCCAGAACCGCTTCCACGCGGACGGCTCACGGTCCGTGCCGTCAATGCTGGATGCGAAGTACAGCGGTGGGCGGCCCGCGAAACAGGCCTGTCGGGACACCATGGTCAGCGTGGGAATCCAGGCGAACAGGCTTTCCTCCCGGAACCGCAACCCCGGCCGCTGTTGCGCGAGCAACTCGCGAACCACCACCCACTGGTCGAGCGCCAGCCCGTCCATCACTACCAGCGCGACCTTCCCGTTCCTGGATTCCTGCAGACGCCGCGCGAGCAAGCGGGGAATCTGGTGGATCATCACCGGCGGCGACGGTGGCAGATTGTGCAACGTCTCGAAGCGCTGCCGGATCCACGCGGTAAACGCCTCGTCGATGCCGCCACGGATGCTGCAGTACCGTTCCAGAACGTTCCCGTCGAGCGTTCCCGCGCCGGCGCCGAAGACGAGCGCGTTCACCTGCGCCCAGCGTGGTGCGAAAGCGAGCCACACCTGGTGTGACGCCGCGTCTTTCGGCATCGTCTCCTCGAGGGACTTCAGCAAGCCGTCGAGCCGGCGCTTGCGATGCGCCTGCGGGTCGACCTCGATACCGGCCAGCGCCCACGAACCCGCCACTTCATGCCCGCCGGGATACGTGATCGGCCGGAGCGCGCCTTCCAGGAACAGATTGTCGATGTAGACCCGCACGTCGGGATGGTCGAACGGGAGCTCGGCCGGGCCGTGGAACGCGAGGCCATACCGCTCCGTCGATTCGTGCACCGCGACTGAGCCGGAAGTCTGCCGATCAAGAAAGATTGGCCAGCGCTCCTGCAGGAATGCGAAGAACGCCTCGCGATCCGGAACGATCTGCGCCAATGGCCACTGCTTGAACACGGGGTCCTTGCGAAGCTCCCGAATGAGGCGATGTTCCAGGGCCCGCGGCAGGCGGAGTCTGCGGTAGTGGCGGCGCAACAGGAAGCAAAGCAGATCCGATGCCTGCCTGATCGTCTCGGGCACGAACTGGAACAGGTGCCGAAGCACGAACATCTCGGTCTGCGCCTCGCCGAGGCGACGCGCCGGAGGCTCTCGTGCCTGGGCCGCGTACAGGGCATCGAGATAGCTCCGGTCCAAGGCATTGACAACCGTACCGCTCAGCTTCGGAAACAGGTCGCCGAGCTGGAACGAGAGTTGGCGGCCCGCCTGCAGCACGTCGTAGGGGACTACACGCAGGTCCGATGCATCACCCCGGACCGCGACGACCAGATCCGCCAGATCGCCGCGGTCCCGGTGCGTTCGATAGCGGGACTCGTAGAAGAAGCGAAAGGCGATGCGATCCTCGAAGGAGACCAGCTCGAAACCCCGCGCCTGGAGCGTCTCGAGGATGGCCTCCTCCAGCAGAAGCCCATCGGGGTCCGCCACGACCGTGAGGCGCTCAACCCCCGGCGTGAACTTCCTCAGGATCTCATCGCGCCAGTTGTCCACCGCCGCTCCTTCCCTCTACATGCGCGAGCAGGAGCGGAACGAGCTCCGGGCTGGTCTCGGCGCCGCGATCGAATCGGTCCCGCCACGATCGTTGCTCCGCCTCGAGCTGCGTCAGGCGATGATCGCGCACAGCCGGCAACCCGATTCGCTCGATGACAGAACGCCGAGCCGCAAACGCGTAGTCGCCCTTCTCGCGTTCGGCGGCGCGCCGAACGCGGTGCGCCTGAACCAGCTCCTCGTACATCGGCCGGCCGTGCTCGTGCGCCGATTCCTGGACACGGTCGAAAGCCTCGGCTGCCGCGTCGCCTTCGACATGTTCACGGACCGACGGCTGGTCGGCCAGCATCCGATCCCACACGAATCGGGCTGTCGGGGCCAGGACACGACCGTCTTCATGCCTGAAGAGCGGCATGACGCGGCGCCGACTCCCTTCCGGTGCATGGAGCGTGATCCGCCACAGCGACCAGAATCCCCGGACGTCCGACGGCAGCTCCTTCAGCGCAAGACGCGGAATCGGTTGCCCGGGAGTGAACGGCGGGATCCGCGTCGCCAGCCCGCGGAGGCGCGGGTCCTGCAGCGTGAGATGTCGTGCGCGGGGTGATCGTTCCGCGTCCGCGACCGAGAAAACGACGGCCTCTTCACGCTTCCCGTCGGGCCAGATCAGCTTCCAGGCAAGATCGTTCCGTTCCGCCGTGCCGCCGTGTGCCTGCACGTAGCTGACGGTCATCCGTTCTACCCAGTGCGGCAGCGGGTGGGTCACCAGATTCCGCGCCTCTCCGGGATCGACGTCCTCGGCGTTCCCGAGAATGGCCACGTTGTCGCGGACCGCCCGCCCCTGCTCCCTGACCGTTTCCACCGCTGCCTCGACCCCGGAATCGAGCGCCTCGGGTCGGAGGATCGCTTCGACGTACAGGTTGTCGAAGAGCTGCCCGGCCAACGCCGAATCCAGGATGTCGCCAGTCTTGTCGACGCCGAACTCCTGGAGGATCACGGCCAGCTTCTCTTCCAGCACCTCGCGGACACGGTGCTCGACCGTGTCCTGGATCGCAAAGTTGACTGCACGCACGGCGTGCGCCTGGCCGATGCGGTCCACCCGTCCGATGCGCTGCTCCAGCTTCATCGGATTCCACGGGATGTCGTAGTTGACCACCACGTGGCAGAACTGCAGGTTCAGCCCCTCGCCGCCCGCATCCGTCGAGACCAGGATCCGAGCGTTGCCGGCGAATGACCGCTGCACTTTCTCCCGCTCGTCCATCCCCAACGATCCGTTGAGGTACCCGACCGAGAAGCCCCGGTCGGCAAGAAACTCCCGCAGCATCTCCTGCGTGGGCACGAACTCGGTGAAGACGAGCACTTTCAGATCCGGATCCGATTCCTCCTGTTGCAGGCGGTAGATCCAGTCCAGCAAGGCTTCCGCTTTCGCATCGGGGCCGGCGGCCTCCGTGCGCCGGGCCGCGTCGAGCAGCAGCCTGACTTCGGCGCGTTCGTCCTTGAGCGCCGCCAAACGGGTCGTGAGCAACGTGTCCATCTGCTCCTGGCCGTCGAGGTCCGCCCATTCCTCCTGGGACAGATCGGGAAACAGCAGCAGCTGTTCGTCCGGCTCCCGCAGCACCTCGAGCCGACGCTCCAACGTGGTTCGGATGGCGCGCGTCGACGATGTGACCAGTCGCTGCATCAGGATCATCAGAAAGCCGACATAGCTCTTCCTCTCGCGCAGGGCCTGGTTGTAGCCGGCGCGCACGTACTCGGTAGCCGCCTCGTACAGGGCTCGCTGGCGGCCGTGCCGGGCCTCCCAGGCAATCGGCTCGAGTCGCGTGCTGCGCGGCTTGAACAGTGGACGTCCATCCGTGTCCACGGCATGGCGCTTCTCTGTCCGAATTACGAACGGGCGCACCCGCTCACGCGAAATGCTCGCCGGATCCGGGAAGGCCTCGTCGTCGACCAGCGACATCAGCCGGTGGAAGGCCTCCGACTTCCCCTGGTGCGGCGTCGCCGACAGCAGCAGGAGATTCGGCGCCGCATGTGCCAGACCCCGGCCGAGCCTGTACCGGGCGACCTGATCCGAGCTGCCGCCGAGCCTGTGCGCCTCGTCGACGACAACCAGGTCCCAGCCGCCCCCTATCAAGCCCTCGAAACGGTCCTCGTTGTACTCCGCCACTCGCTCGCGCGAACATCCGCGCCTGACGTCCAGCGGCTTGACCGAATCGATGGAGCAGACAACCTGATCCCACGTCCGCCAGACGTTGTCGGTGGACGCGATGCGTCGGAACGCTTGAAAGTCACTCGGGCTGAAGAGCCTGAACTCCTCGTCGAAGTGCGTGCGCATCTCCGCGATCCACTGCGTCACGAGCCCCTTGGGCGCTACGACCAGGGTCCGGCGCACCATGCCGCGCAACTTCAGTTCGCGCATAATGAGCCCCGCCTCGACCGTCTTGCCCAGGCCGACCTCGTCCGCCAGCAGGTAGCGGACGCGATCACCAGCCACCGCACGTCGCAGGGCGCGAGCCTGATGCGGCAAGGCCCTGACCGGCGCCTCGATGGGCGCCAACAGCGAATCCCCGATCAGCGTGTCGGAAACCCGCGCGGCCGCAACAACGTACGACAGCCAAGCCGAATCGCGCTGTGCGTTCCCTCCGACCGATTGAAGCTGATTCGATCGCACCCGAACGACCGCATCCATCGCTGGAATCCACACGCGACTGATCGACTCGCCCCACAGGGTTTGTGTTTCGACCACCCGAGCAATCTGCTCGTGGTCGACGCTCCACGCCCAGTCACCCGAACCAAACACCTGCCCGCGATTCGATTCGCCGATTCGTACCCGGTCGTCAATCGCCTCAGTTGTCATCGTCCGTGCCGGCTGTAGGCTCCTCGCCACCCAGCCCAGGCTCCCGTGGCTCCGGATCAAGTCCTTGCCAAGATCGCGCGAGCCTCTTCCAGTCGATATCCCTCTTCTCCTGCCCTGTCCAGACGTCCCAGAACGCCGGTCCGCTGAATGTGGTCGGAATTCCGCTGCTATCTCCTCTCCAAATCCCCATCTCTGAACTACACGCCTGTCTCCGCGATAACCTCCCCAGCTCCATTACCCAACTCACTCTCCGGTGCGCGTAACCGCTTGATCGAACCACATTAGAAGCTTAGAGTCCTCCCGCAGGACGTTCGCCGGTATCCTATGAGCCACGCCAATGATCGTATCATAGTCCCGCAACTGCCACGCTCGTCGAAACCCGGACCGTACCGCCTCAGTTCGAAATACCTTCAACTTTCTGGGTGCCGCCGCTACATACTCCCCGAATTCTCTGAGCAACATTTGCTCCCGCAATTTCTCCAAATCACCCGCGTTGCGTGGGTCCGGAACATACCAGCGATCCTTCGCCCGCAAGCGAAGTTCCCGGTCTTCCTTTCCGAGGCCACGCAGCTCCTTGTAGTTGCTCGACAAGTAGCCATGGATCTGACTCGGCACTTCCCCAGCGCCGCTGTAGCACAGGAAGTTCTGTACAAGCAAGTCCGCCAAGTCCATTGCGCACTCATGCTTTTCCCATCCAACAAGTTCCCTCACAAATTCCGAATGAAGATCCTGAAGAGTCTGCGGATTCCTTACAAGCCGCTGCCGCAGCCACTGAATTGCTGTCTCCTCGTCCCTAACAAAGAGATCCAATTGCGCAACTTCACTCACAGTCGTCCGTTTCCTGTCGTACTCAGCAACTTGATCCGGCAAGAAATACATACCGTCCCGTTCTGGAAACCTCTGCGCCAGTCCTTCGTAAAACTCGGCGGCTGACACCGGCACCGTCACACCCCGTTGCACGTGAAAGGCCAGCATGCGATCGAACAGAAGATAGCTCTGCCGCTCCGCCACGACCTCCACCTGCAGATCCCGGGCAACAAACACGGAAACCTGTCGCATATGCGTGCGCACAAAAGCCCAAACCCCTTCTTCTGTTCCCGCCTCAAGCGCAAACCGTTGCTCTAGCCCATCGTTTGGCTTGTAGGCGGAAATCACCAGGTCCTTCCTGACGGCTCCCGCTGTGGTAGCTTGTTTGAAACTCTTTTGCTTCTTGTCTAGCACGCGAATGTCTCCAACTACCAACCCGGCGGTCTGTAGTGCTTCCTGGATGGCGTTCCAGACAGAATTCCTCGAATTGTGAAACTCAACTGTGGTCCATCGTCCGGGCTTCAACACGCGTCCGATCTCTCGCAGACAGGCACTCATGATCGACTGATAATCACTCAGCACCTTGTTCTGGATGCCACTAACAACGGCCTCTTCCTGGGGGCGCGTAAACACGGACAGTAGCGTCTCCCACAGAAAATTCACTTCCGTGTACGGAATATTGGCTCCGAACGGTGGATCTATAAACGCGTAGTCAATCGAATTCGCAGGGATCGGCAACTTCGCACACGATCCAGTCCACACGACCGTCGCGCAGCCTTGGCTTCGTTGCGTACTGGGCAGGGTGTCCCACATCCCTTCTTTGACCGCGCGACGCATATCCTTTACGGCAATCGCCAACATGTGAGTGAATCTCATCTCCTGAAATACGGATGAAATGTACAGAGTACCCTTCTGTACTCTACCGATACCGTCTGCATTGTAGACCATGAGACGCGATACCTTCTGCAGAACAGATGTCGCGCTGAATAGCAATGCACGATGTGCCGGTTGATCCAAGTCGATCAACTCAAGGAAGCGTGCAACGTAGTGTAGCTGTCGTCGGGTAAAGAACTGGTGGGCGTGCGTGATGGGCCGCAAATGGAGGCAGTTCTTCCATTGGTCACCCCACTGCCCTTCCCGAAACATCATGGGCACGGCCAGTCTTCTCGCCATTTCCGGCAATTCATGCTCCTCAACTTCACTTATCCTCCTACGGTCTTCCGAATTGACCCGCCTTCTGCGAAGTCGTCGACTGTTGCCTACCGGGATAGCAGCCAGTACCGGAACCTGCTTGTACCTCTTCCAACTACGCCCGAGTAGAGGGTCAAATGTTGTGTGCTCGGCCTTTAGTGATGTTGCCTTCGAGTTGATGGCGCCACAACGGGGACATGGAAACACCTTTTTGTAGTCGCCGGTGGCGTCGTCAAAGGCAGTGTCCCAAAATGTCATTTCCTGATGACAGGCCACACAGATCAAGATGTCCGACCATACGTAGTACGCCGCCGGGGACTCGTTCCCGACTGAATACATCCAACCGAGCTCCTCGTCAAGACGCTCAATGATGTGTTCAGCGAGCGATTCGACATCGTCAAAGGCGATATTCGTGCCGTATGTACTGGCGATAAAGCTCGCAGCCGGTGAAAGGTCGCAGCATAGGGCAGTACGTGGTTGGGCCGCCATCATACAAGCGAGTGCCGTCATTCCGCTTCCAGCGAAGGCGTCAAGTACGATATCTCCCGCGTCGGTGAAGTGCTCGACGAACTGCCGAATGGCCTTGGGAGGAACCTTGGTATGGTAGGTATGCGCCTTGTACAGCCAAGTATGGCGACCCTCTGTAACGTCCACCGCGAACGGCTCGCGGCGGTACAGCTCGTCAGGGTTGTACGAACGGCCATAACGTTCAACGAAATCTTGCAGGAAGGGGTTGGGGCATGCGGTATAGTACGGCGGATCCGACAGGCGAAGGATGTCTTCATCCTCGCCAATGGGAAAGTCTGACCGTTGCCGAAGGGTGGTGAGTCGCTGCTCAAGTTCTCGAATAAAATACTCACGGCGCTCATCGTCCGATCGGAAGGTCATTCCAAGGCATTCCACAGCGTCCAATCGGTACTCTTCAGCAGGCTCCAAGGCCAGCTTACGTGTCGGGTTATCGTCGGGCACGTGCTAATCCTTCCCTTCTGTAAGGCTCCGACGATTCCGGAAGAATACCGGCTCTCGTCCGTACGTACGGTGGATCGGCGGCTGATGACTTGCCGCGTTGGGTCATGAGCACGATACTCGTACTTGCGCTTGTCGACGCCTTGGGTGCACTCTAAGCGTCGGTCTTCTCGAGCACGATCCGCACCTTCGCCGCGTCCATTCCCTTCGCCCTTTCGTCAACGTAGTTCCCGAAGCGCTTCTTCAGCACGGCCGGCGTTGCCGGCGAACCGCTCGGGAAGAGCGCGCGGCTGATTTCCTCGGCGGTGACCACCACCTTCGAGAGGCCCGATAGCACCTGCGCGATCGCGTCGATGAAATCGTGACTGGCCTCGTCCGGGAGCGTGCCGGACGTGATGAAAGCCTGCACCATCTTACGCTGATCGGGTCCGAGCAACTCCAACTGGTCGCGGGTGGTTGGGTCCTCCAGGTTGTTCAACAGGATACCGGTCCAGGTGGAGATCAGCGTGTCTAGCTCGCCGTCCAGCCCGGAGAGCACGTTGCCGGCCGCAGCCTGGACAGGCTCGGCCGACGGCCGGAAGGCGCAGTGAGGACACTCGGCAGCAGCATCCAGTTCCCGCTCGGTCAACGCAAAACAGCCTTTGAGCTCAGCCAGACGGTGCTGAAAATCGATCAGTTGCTGCCTGGGCATCAGGTCGATCGTCGCCAGGTTCCGCATCTGTTGCAGGCGCTCACACCTGAGAAGCCGGCCCTTGCGCCTGTCGTCATCGACCCCGAGCCTGGCCCGCGCGTGAAGAGCTAGGTACGCGTCGACGTACGCGCGCTTCACGTCGCCGAGCTTCCTCTGTGCCTGCTGCCGGAAGCCCGTGGCCGATCGCTTCGCCGGATCGAGGAACTGCGCGACGAGGTCCTCACGTACGTCCTTCAGCGTCCCCACCCACTCGTGATCCGGAGGAAGCACCGCCTCTGCGGCCGGGAAATACGACGCGGCATTCGCGAAGTCGCCGACCAGCGCCTGCATGGCTTCGACTTCTCCGAGGGCGTCAAGGCCGGCTCGCTGCGCCTCTATTTTCTGCCGACCGTAGGGAAAGTTCTTGAGCGTGCCGGGCGACGTGAAGGCTTGAAGCGATTCGAGGAAGTCCTTGGCCGCGTCGAGCTTCTCGCGCAGGGCCTCGGTGGCATACTCGTCAAGGAGCTTTCGCCCCCAGAACTGAAAACCGGCCTGGAGCGCCTGCCGGGCGAGCACCAACCGTTCGACCCGCGCATGTATGGCCTTCTGCAGCTCCTGGACCGGCTGCTCCCTGCCCTGCGCCACAAGTTGCGCCATGCCCGGTGTCAGTTCCAGCAGCTCGAAGAGGGCCGTCAGCGCGGGAACGTTCCACGACTTCGGACGTTCGACGTGCTTGAGGTCGACGAGGTCCGTCAGCGGCGTGGCGGGGAGCGCCGCGACGTCGGTCGCGTCGAACTTCCGGCCGGGGATGGCGAGCACCAGATCGCCGGAGTAGACGAGGCTCGCCAGCACGACGACCACCCAGTCCGGCTCCAGGCGATACGTGCCCGGCGCCATGTACTCGACGTCGTGCACGGTGTGGATCAGCTCGCCCCGGTTGAGAACCTGTCCCTCGCCCTTGTTGCCCAGCAGCTCGATGACATGCTTGGCGTAGCGTGAGCGACTCGGGTCGAGCCGGTCGCCGTCGAGTAGCTCCAGCGCGTCGAGGACCCTGGCTCCCTGCTGGGTCTTGCGCGGGCCGGCGATCCAGCGCAGCGCGTCCTGCACCGCCTGCGGACGACTCTCACCGGTCCAATAGACGGGAAACGTCGGGTACCCCGGCGCTTCGTCCTCGAAGCGCGTGGCCAGCGCCGCAGAGCCGACGGAATTCGCGACGTCCAGAACGTTGACCTGCGCCCCCTCGGTCGCCAGCTTGCCCTTCACCCACCCGATGAGCGGCTTCGTCCGTCCCTGGTGCGTCACCTCGACGGCGTTGGTCATGTGTTCCCGTAGCCACCCCCCCAACTCGTGCAGGAAGCCGTCGGCCTTAGACTGGTAGACGTCCTTCGCGTGGCCCGACGCGCGCGACGCCAGATCCAGCGCCGCAGCGCACCCCTTCAGCGCTTGATGAAACGCGTCGTCGCGCCCCGTGAGCCGAAAGAACACCTCGTCCGCCTTCTTCTCGTCCCGGAAGCGCGGCGGGGCGTAGGGCTGGATGAAGTAGAGGTAGAAGTCGCGCGGCGGCACCGCCGTCGACCGTTCGTTCGGCGCGCCGAAGAAGAGGTAGCCCAGCCGGGAGGCGTGGCGCTCTCGCCACTCCAGCTCGTGCTCCCAGATCTTGTAGCCGGTCACGTAGGTCGCGTCCGCGCATTCGAGGACGCGGGTGAGCGCCTCGTAGTAGTAGCGGTCAAGCTGTGCGTCGTCGAGCGATTCTGCGCGCTTCTCGATCTGCGCGTCGTAGTCGTCCGTCTTCTGGAGGTCGAGATAGTACTGGCGGTTGTCCGCGTTCGACGAGATGAACTGCCCGCTCACGGTCTTGTGGATTTCGCGCAGGACGGTCTCGACCTGCGACAGCAGGTCGTCGGCCGGCTCGCCGCCCAGCTCTTCGATGCCCGGCTGGTAGAGGCACAGCGTGTCGCGGAGCTCGTCCGGCGTGGCCCCGAGCCGCGCGTGGATGTCATTGTGGGTGAGCCGGTGAACCGACAGTGCGTGAATGATCCGCAACGCCATCGGCCTGTACTGCGGCCGCGTGAACGCCCGGACGATGCGGGACTCCAGCACCTGGCTGCAGTCGATCACCGCCTTGATCTCCTGCACGGCGCGGAAAGACGGGTTCTCGCGCAGCGCGCCCCAGTACGCGTCGTAGGCGATGAGGCCAGGACTGCCCTCGGGCGGCACGGCGTCGACGATCCGGTTCATGGCCAGCGAGAGGGTCTTCAGCACCTCGCGCTTCTCGATCACCGCGATCCGCTCGAACGTGTCGATGAAGTCGGGATGCACCGGGAACAGCCGTACGAACTCGTCCAGCCGCTCGTTCATGTTGCCGTAGAACCGGGTGAACGGCTGGAGGTAGGCCCGGATTCGGACCTGCTGCTCGGACGTCTTCTTCAGAAGGCGCTCGGCCACCACGTGCTTGACGTCGGTCCGCGCGATGCGGATCTGCTCGAAGCGGTCCTTCACCCGGCGCAGGCTGTCGGCCACGTGGGCGAACCGGGGACTGTCGAAGATGGCCTCCTGCAGGCCGGCGACGAAGCGGAAACGCAGATCCTTGCAGACCTCGCCCACCTCGCGGAGAAAGTTGAGGTCGAGCACCAACTCCTGATCCCTGCGGCTCTTGAGGTAGTCGAGCAGCTCGTCCACGACGAACAGCAGCCCCTGGTCGGGGTACCGCTCGTGGAACGCCGACATCATGTCCTCGAAGGCGCCCTTGTGATTCGGGATCGTGCCCCTGCCCGGGAAGCGGTAGTCGATACCCCACCCGGCCAGCGCCTCCTCGAGCTGGGAGCAGACGAACTCGCGAAAGTCCATCGTCGTAGCGCCGAGCTCGGTGCGGGCCACCTTGAACCGACCGGCGATGCGGCGCGCGGCGTCGGCGACGAGCGGGCTGACCGCGTCGACGAGATCCGCGCGCTCGGCGATCGCCGAGATGACCGACATCAGGTGGGACTTGCCCGTGCCGTAGTTCCCGACGACGAGGAAACCCTTGTTATCGGCCGGCTGGTCAATCTGGACCTGCGGTATCACGACTTGCGCGAGCCGCTCCGCCATTTCGGCGCTCACGACGTAGGTCGACACGAGCTGCTTGGCTGCCGACTCCTGGTCGGCGTCCCGAAGCTGCACCACCGTCTCGATCGGCTCGAACTGAATCAGGTCGCCGTATTTCATCTCGCTTCCAGTGCTGTGAGGATGCGCAATCTCATCAGCTCACTGCTCCCGGGCCAACGATCACCACGTCGCCACGGTCGTCCCGGGAGTACCGCCGGTGTTCCGGGTGTTCCGGGGTCGCGTAGGTCAGGCAGCCCTTCTCCAGCGTCCCGTTCCAGGCCGCGACGATGGTACGGTTTCGCGACACACCCTGCAACAACCGTAGCGGATCCTGCCTGAGCGCCGCGTCGAACAGGATCTCGACGTTGTCGAGCAGCACCAGTGGCTCGTCTTTACCCACAACCTCGTCGAGGAGGTCAGGCAACCGAAGCGCCCGCTCGCGTTCGGTCAGGTCGAGCATCCGGCGCGAGAGCTCCAGGTTGAGATTGACGAACCGAGCCCCCGTACTCGCCACAACCTCCCGCAACGCCTCGGTCTTGCCAGACCCGCTGGGCGCCGCGACGAGAATCAGCCGGTGATACAGCGCCTTCGCGCCGTCGACCCGGGCGAGCACCTTCTCGGACAGAGCCTCTGCCATCGCTTCTACCGCAAAGCCGCAGGCGGCCTGCAGACAGACTCTACCCGTCGCCGCCGTCCGACTGGTAGGGGCGTGGACGATGTCGGGATCTCTCCCAGACCGTGACGCGCCGCCAAGAGCATGTGTAGCGCTGCCGACCGTTCGACCCACAGGATGCAGGATACCAGCGGTCGCGTGCACCCGGCCGGCCGTCCAACGATCGCTGATCCCGGTCGGGCTCGACCCAGTGGCATCGCGCCCGTGGGGCTCGTCGTATCATGGGTTGCATGAGCAGCACCCCGCAGGTGCCCCAACTCCGAGGCGCCGGACCGCATAGCATGGAGGCGGCGCCGCTTGGGCCCAGACGCCCGACAGCCCCCGACGTCGTGGGGTACATCGTGGGATATCTTCTTCTCTAGACATTCATGTAAACGTATGTATATTCAGTCACTTACAGATACAGTCTCGCTGACGCTGCCAGAGTGACCACGCTTCATCCGTCGGAGCCGCCGCCGCGAGCGTGCGGCTTGGTCGCGGTGCCAGTCGGCATACGCGATGATGCGGCGGCGATCCGGACGAAGGCCAGCAGCGTGATCAGGGCGATCCGCACGGGCCGGCCCGAGGACAACTCGGCCGCAAGCCACTGCCGCGCTGGCGCCTGACGGGGACCCTCGGAGTCGTAGGCGTAGAGGAACACGTTGGCGCAGAGCAGCACGTTGGCGTCGACCAGCGTCATCGCCGCACCGATCCGTCGAGGAGCTCGATCAGTCCGCCGATGTCGTCGAGGTCGAGGCCGGCTCTGAGACCCATCGGCCGCGGCTCGACCGAGAAGGGCGCGGCGAGTTCCGCCTCCGACGGCGCCTCGAGCCCGCGGCGCAGGCAGTCGTTGACGACTGCCTTGAAGCTCGTCTTGCTGCGCCGGGTTTCTTCCTGCAGCTTGGCGGCGACGTCATCATCCAGGCTCAGTGTCGTCCTCATGCAGGCGATGTTGGGGGTGAGGCATCTCGAAGTCAAGTGGCGATTATCGTGATGAGGACCGGCCCGGACCCGGAGACGCGGACGGCTCCAGCTAGGGAACGGGCTGCGAGACGATCCGGAACGGCCGGCGCACGCGGGCCATCTCGGTGGCGTCGTGCATCACGCGGGCGCGCGCCACGTAGCGCCCCGGCGGCAGGTGGGGCACCGCGACGACGGCCGTGGCGCTGCGGCGCCGGGTGCCGTCCGGACCATTCAGCACGGCCGGCCCCCGCGCGAGGACCGGCCCGCCCGCGCCGTCCACGACGTCGACCTCGACGCGGGTGCCGTCCCACCGCAACGGAGACCGCGCGTACAGCTCCGTGAAGGCCAGCAGGCGCCCGCTCGTCACCTGCGCCTCGATCTGCGGGAGGATCCGCCCCGCCGGCATCGATGCCTGGTCGGCCAGCATCAGATCGCCGGCGACGAGCGGTTCGCTTGACAGGCGGGGCACGGGCATCGGATGCTCGACGCTGCCGCGCCGCCCCGCCGCGTCGATCGCGGCCAGCTTCAGCGAATACGCGCCCGGCTGCTCCAGCGGCACGGCGATGGCGACCTCGAGGACCGGTCCGTCCGGCTTCTGCACCAGCCTCGGAGCGACCTGCATCGTCGCGCGGGCCGCCTCCACGCCGGCCGCGTCGCGCACCAGGTACCCCACCTCCAGCGTCGCGGGCACGCTGCCCGGGGCATCGACCTCCGCGCCGATCAGGATCCGCATCGGCTCGCTGTAGCTTGTGGCGTTGCGGTAGGCGTACGTCGCCACGCGCAACGGCAGCTCGCGCGCCGGCACGGGCGATCGCAACAGGCGCAGGAGGCGCTCGGCGGCGCCGCGTCCGGCGTCCTCCGGCGGGACGTGGACCCGGCGGTGCGAGCGGACGCGGGCGCCGGCGCGCCGTACCGACACCTCGATGTCGCGGAACTCCCCGCCCCGGTCCCCCGCGAGCGATTCCACGCCCAGCAGGTAGTAGCCGGAGAGCTCCCTCTCCAGCCGGTCGAACAGCGGCTCGGCGTTGTAGTAGGTGCGCATGAGGCTGCCGCCGGTCATCGACGCCGCCGCCATCAGGCCCTGCTCCCGCACCCGGCGGTTCGGCGCGCCCAGCCGCAGCCCCACATCACCCGGCTCCCCGACTCCGCCAGGTCCTCCCCCTCGCATGGGCGAGCTTTCCACCACGAAAGCATCCGGCAACTCCCCGGAGACCGCCCGCGACCCGTCGACGAGCAGCTCGTCCAGCATGAACACGTACAGCGTCGTGCGCGAGGCGGCGGCCAGGTCCGCCATCCTCTTCAGGCCCAGCTCCTCTCCGCCGATCGCGAGGCCGCCGGAGATCCACACGAGCGCCTTGGGGCCCTCCACCCGCCGCATGCCCTCGAGGATGGATTCGATGCCGTGCAGCACGGCCGCGGTCCGGCGTCTCGTCTCCTGCAGGATCTCGAACTCGATCAGTCCCCCGCCCCGCGGGGGGACGCCCAGGCCCGACATGCCCTCGACCGCGCGGCGGACCCGGTCGTGGTCGGACGTGAAGTCGATGTAGACGCCGGGCTGCGGCATCGCCACCACCGAGACCCGGTCGCCGGGGCTCAGGCCGTCGACGAACCCGGCGGCGGCGTGCATCAGGCGGCGCCCCTCTCCCCACGGCATGCTCTCCTCGTCGACCAGGATCACGATGAGCCGGCCGGGGTCCGCGTCGGCGTTGGACGTGTACCCGGCATCGTCCGCCGGGGAGTCGGCGGGGAGGGAGCTCCCCTCGGGCGCCCGCAACGAGATGAACTGCGCCTGGACGACGGCGCGCGGCTCCCCGTCGACGGCCACCGAGAAGTCGGCCGCCCGCAGGTCGGGAATGGGGTTGCCGTCGCGGTCGATGACGGTGGCGTCCACCTCGATGAGCTCGATGCCGCTCCGGAAAGTGGGGGCCTGCTGGGCCGACACCGCCACGATAAACGCGATCGAGGCGACGATGAACGCGCCGAGCCCAACCCGTCGACGGCCGCCCATGGAAGCTCCTCCGCGGCTGTTCCGATGCGTCTGCAGTCCGGCGCCGGAAGAAAGTGATGACCGTCGCCCGCCGAGGGGTCCGGTCAGGCCCCCCGGGCCATCGGACGGGACCGTCGTCCCACCTTCATCCGGGAATGCGGATGACAGGATCCCGTTCTCCGGGCGCTTCGATGACCACGCGTGGACGCCCTCGCCGGCCCGCAGGACGGTGAAGGGAGAGCCCCGCCGGCTCGGCGGCCGGCGAGCCGTGATTCGAGGCACCAGCTGGCCCGTCGACCCCGCAGCCCGGTCAGTCGCAGGCGTCGGCCAGGCTGACCACCGACGTGAGGTTGATGCGCGATTCGCCGTCCGTCTCGATCAGAAGACCCTTGACGAGCACCGTGCGGCCGGGCCGCAGCTCGCCGCTGGCGTTGATCTGATCGGGGTCGGTGAAGAGGGCGCGGTCGCCGAAGTTCAGCAGGCCCTCGGGGGTGAGGAAATCGGCGAAGCCGATGAGGCGGAACTCACCCTCGCCGAGGGCGGTCTCGCGCGCCTCGCCGACCTGGACCTCGTTGAAGACGCCGGCCCGCGTCTCCGTCGGCTCGGCGGCGCGGGTCAGCCACCACGTGGTGTCCTCCCGGGTCCGGCGCTCGACGCAGCCGACGGTCTGGACGAACTCGACCTGCGGCTCCGGTCTCCGTGTCCCCGCCCGCTGCTCGCCCGCTGCCGCGAGCGGAAATCCCGTGGCGGCGACCAGCAGCCCCGCCGTCAATGCCGTCCGCATCGTCATCCTTCGCCCCTTGCCCGCTATTTCGTCCGCTCGTAACACGGCCGCCGCCCTTCCGGCGCCGCGCCAGCCCAACCCGCCAGGAAGTCGGCGTCTCTCAGCGGGGGGCCGGGGCGGCAGCGCCTCCGGTGGACGGCGGCGCCTCCGCCGGGCGGCAGCGCCTCCGGTGGGAGCCGGCGACGTTCAGCGGCACCGACTCCTACTTCGACTCTGACTCCGCCGCCTCGGCCTCCGCCGCCTGCCTCTCCAGGTTCCGGTAGATCTCGAGGATGTGCCGGATGTCGTGGTTGCCCTCGTGGCAGGCGTACTCGTACATCGGCCCCTCGGTCGTCAGCATCGGCAGCTCCACGCTCCACGGCGCCGTCCAGGTGTTCCGATCGTCGACGGTGAACTCGTAGCGGATCTCGTCGGGGCCGACGCGCGTGAACCGCTCCATCACGTGCAGCGCGTCCGTGGACCCGCGGAAGCGGCGCCGCGCGTTGTAGTTCGTGGTCTCGACGACCAGCGTGTCGCCCTCCCACCGGCCGCGCGAATCGCCCGCGAAGTGGCGGATCCTGTCCGAGACGTGCGGCCGCCCGTCGAGGGGGATGATGCGCGGGGGGTTGGTGTTCAGCTCGGTGAAGATGACGATGTAGCCGGGAGTCTGGAAGATCTGGTGGATGTCGTTGTAGGCCGGCGGCAGGTTCGGCGGGCCCTCGTGCGCCCAGACGATGCAGCGCTCGGGGAAGGGCCGGGTCTCGTGGCTGTCGAACGCGCTGGGAAGCCGCCTCGCCTCCGCCTCGGCGGCCAGCTTCTCGGCCGCCTCCGGGGTCAGGGGCGGGAACCTGCCGTTCGCGGGATCGACGATGAGCGAGGTGCGGAGCGTCGACAGGCCCTTGGGCACCGGCGTCCGCAGCCAGATCTCGTTGTCGTAGTGGACATAGGACGGGTCGCGGTTGACCTGGTACAGGGCGCGCTCCCTCTCCTCCGCATCCGCGATCTCGATCGCGCTCCGCGCCGACGGGTCGACGCCCTCGGCCGTGAGCTGCGCGTGCAGGGCCGCCGCCTCCTCCTCGGTGAAGAACGCCTTGTCGCCCAGGTACTCGGGCCGCTCGAGGGGGGTGAAGGTCTGGGTGGTCCAGTAGCCCTGGAAGTCGGGCTGGCCGTCGGGCAGCCGCGGCAGGGTCCACGCGGACGCGGCATCGGCGTCGCCCGAGGCCTGCCCCTGCCCGAGAGCCGCCGGCGGCGCCGTCAACCCGATCGCGATCACCGCCGCCCACGCCGCCTGACTGCGTTGGCTCATCGTCGTTCTCCCTAGGCACGCGGCCCGCAATCGGCCGCCTGGCCCGCCCATCGCCGCCTTCGGCTCCGCTGGGCGTTCCAACCAACCCACCACCAGGCGTCCGCGCAGTTCTACGGCGCAGACTCATGGTGGTCTACGGCGCAGACTCATGGTGGCGCCACTGCCGCCCGACCTCTCGCGACGCCGCACGGTTCCGCGGCGCCGCCTCCCCGTGAGCGGCGCACCGCCGCCTCGCGCCCGCCGTCGGGGAGCCCGGCCCCCTTCGCAGCGCAGACTCCGGCGGCGAGGCGGCGAGGGAAGCGCCGGGTACGGAACGAAACCGGCAACGAACGAATCAGGTCGAAGCGGGCTCCGGCGGCGGCTTCTCGTCGGCCAGCGCCGCCGCCGGTATCCCCTCGGACGCGCGCGGGCGCAGGATCTCGTCGATGAGGAACAGGTCCGTGAGCAACGCCCGCAGGTGGAGCGACCCGTTCAGGTTGTCGATGACCTGGCTGCTGATGCCGGGCTGGGCCCGGACGAGCCCGATCGCCCTCCGCGCCCGATCGGCGTCGTCGGCGAGCACCTCGATGAACGCGTCATGGGCCGACGCCGGCTCGAGTCCCCGCTCGCGGACCAGCACGACGAGGAACGGACCGAGCCCGTCGAGGGCCCGGTCCATGCCGTCGAGGCAGCGGCGCAACTCGCCGTCGCCCATGCCCGGCTCGCCCTTGTAGCCCTTGGCGGCGTAGCTCAGGAAGAACTCGTAGCCGCCTTCGAGCGCGTCGATGCGTTCTCTCAGACCTTCCGTGTCGGACACGTGCGTCCCCCCTGCCAGCTAGGACGCCGGTTGACCCGCGCTCTGGGACGGCGGAGGCGCCGCCGGCGGAGGCGCGGCCGCCGCGGGAGCCGGCGCCGGGGGCTTGGCCTTGGGCTTGGGCGGGGTGACGTCCCACCGCTGCGGGCTGTGATGCGCGAGGTAGTCCTCGCGGCTCACCGTCCCGAAGATCATCGACTTGGTGATCCACAGCTTCTCGGGCCGGATGGCGAAGTAGATGTGGGTGATGGTGAGCATCACGAACAGCACCGCCGAGAAGCCGTGCGTGGCGTAGAGGATGCCCCAGGCCTGGTCGTTCCCCATGGCCGCGCCCTCGAAGAGCATCTCGTTCATCGGCACGATCGGGTTCTCGATCTTGAACATCATCACCAGCCCGCTGACCGCGACCACGAGGCCGAAGATGGTGACGGCGAGGTGGTAGAGCTTGTGGTCGAGCGGGTACTTGCCGTGCTTGTCGATGGCGACGGTGGCCCCGAGCTGGCGCTGGGTGCGCCGGACCGCCTCCTTCAGGTCGCGGGGAAGAATCCAGATCGACCAGAAGTCCAGGAAGAAGGAGGCGTGCACGATGTGGTAGACGATGCACAGGATGAGGATCAGGCCCGACACCCAGTGAATGGTCAGCCAGCTGAACTCGAGCCCCACGATGGGGAAGAAGCCGGTGATGAGGAGCGCGAGCATTGCCGCCGCCATCACCCAGTGGAACATCCGGGCGGCGCCGGTGTGGCGCACGATCTTCTCGGGAATGGCGGGGTCGGCTCCGGCCCCCGCTTCCTCCGACTCGACCCGCGGCTTCCACACCACGGCGTAGACGGCATGAAACACGATGAACCCGATACCGGCCCAGAACGACAGGGTCAGCAGGCCCCACGCGAGCCGGATGATGATCTCTTGTCCCCAGGGGTCGGTCCCGTACTGAAACAGATCCATGATTGCGCCCTCGTGATGCGACCCGTTCATGGACGGCGGCGCGCCGCCACCGATGCACAGCGGGTCCATGTGCCGGTGCGTGATCCACCGGCCCGCCTCCCCGCGGCGCACCGCCCCGATGCCGGTGCACCGGACGGGTGTGACCGCGGGCGGCGGGACGACACGCACCGCCCAGCCGCTCGCCGAACAGCGACGGGCTTGAAGAATACCGGGGTCGCAGTCAGGATTCAACTGATTCTTCGCCCGGAAGACCGCCGATTCCGGCCCCCGCGGCGCCGGCGCGGAACTTCCTGCCCGCCGACGCGGTATGATTCCTGGAGGGGCACGCGGCGGCCTTCCGGCGGCGCCACGTCCGGTACCACCACCATGGCGGCAGAGACCAGAACACTGTTTCCACGCAGGGCGGGCAGCCTGATGGGCCTGCTCCTGTTCGCGACCGGGTGCGCCACCGCCCCGCTCGCGGACCATCCCGCGCTCGGTGGCGACGTCCCGGCGGCGTGGACCGCCCGAGCCGACACCGGCGGCGGCCCGGCCCTGGCGTGGTGGACCGATTTCGGCGACCCCGCCCTCGACGACGTCGTGCAGTCGGCGCTCGTGCAGAACTACGACCTGCAGGCGGCGGCGTCGCGGCTCGAGCAGGCGCTGGCCGACTCGCGCGTCGCGGGGGCCGACCTCCAGCCCCAGCTCCAGGTGGGCCTGAACGGATCGAAGCGGAAGCAGAACTTCATCGGGTTCCCCATTCCCGGGGCCGAGGACCGCGTGCTCAGCACCGTCTTCACGAACTTCGGGGTCTCGCTCGACCTCACCTGGGAGGCCGACCTGTGGGGCCGGCTGCGCGCCGGCGCCCGGGCCGCTCTCGCCGACCTTCAGTCGCGGGCCGCGGACCTGCGCGCCGCCCAGCTCTCCCTCGCCGGCCAGACGACGAAGGCGTGGTTCGCGATTGCCGAGGCCCAGCAGCAGCTCCGGCTCGCCGAGGCCTCGGTGGCGAGCTTCCGTGCCTCGGCCGAGCAGGTCCGCGAGCGGTTCGAGGAGGGCCTGAGACCGGCCCTCGACGTGCGCCTGGCCCTCTCCAACCTCGCCAACGCGGAGGCGCTCCGAGAACAGCGGGGGCAGCAGCTCGACGCCGCCGTTCGGCAGCTCGAGGTGTTGATGGGCCTCTACGCCTCGGGCGCGATTGTGATGCCGTCCGACCTGCCCGACGCACCGGGGACGATTCCCGGCGGACTGCCGGCCGAGCTGGTGCGGCGGCGCCCCGACGTGGTGGCGGCCGAGCGCCGCATCGCCGCGGCCCGGCAGCGCCTGCGGGTGGCGCAACGCGACCTCTACCCGCGCATCAGCCTGACCGCGAACACCGGCACCGCCACCGGCGCCCTGCAGGACCTCGTGAAGCGCGACTTCGGCGTGTGGACCCTGCTCGGCAACGTCATCCAGCCGCTGCTGCAGGGCGGGCGCCTGCGCGCCGCCGTCGACCGCGCCGAGGCCCGCGCGGCGGAGGAGCTGGCCGTCTACGCCAACACCGCCCTCCAGGCGTTCTCCGAGGTGGAGACGGCGCTCGCGGCCGAGGAGTACCTGGTCGCACGCGAAGGCTACCTCGCGATCTCGGCCGAGCAGTCGCGGGCGGCGGAGATCATCGCCGACGACCGGTACCGGACGGGGCTCGACGACTACATCACCGTGCTCGAATCGCAGCGGCTCGCGCTGCAGGCGGAAGGGGACCTCATCGCGGCCCGGCGGCAGCGTCTCGAGAACCGGGTGGACCTGTATCTCGCGCTCGGCGGCGGGTTCGACGAGGCGCCGGCCATGCCCGGCACCGGCGACTGACGGGCGACGCGGACGTCGTTCCAGAGGAACACATCGATGTCACCCATGCTCACTCGGATGCTCAAGGCCCTGCTCCCGGTCGTGGTGCTCGGCGTCGCCCTCGCCGCCGCCTTCGTCATGTGGGCGAACCGCCCGCCGGTGGAGACCCTGACCCCGGTGGTGACGCCGCCCGCGGTGCGGGTGCAGACGGTCGCGTTCGAGAGCGTCGACCTCACCGTGTCGAGCCAGGGCACGGTGCAGCCGCGCACCGCCAGCCAGCTCGTGCCGGAGATCGCGGGGACCGTGCTCGACGTGTCGCCAGCCTTCGCGGTGGGGGGGTTCTTTGAGGAGGGAGACGTCCTGCTGCAGATCGATCCCTACGACTACCAGCAGGCGCTCATCGCGGCCCGGTCGCAGCTCGCCCAGGCGCAGCTCAGGCTCGCCCAGGCGGAGGCGGAGGCGGAGGTGGCCCGGCGCGAGTGGGAGGAGATCGGCCAGGGGGACGCCAACCCCCTCACCCTGCGCCTGCCGCAGGTCGAGGACGCCCGGGCCGCGGTGGCCTCCGCCGAGGCGGCGATCGACCGTGCGACGAGGGACCTCGAGCGCGCCGAGGTGCGGGCCCCCTACGCCGGGCGGGTGCAGACGAAGGACGTCGACGTCGGGCAGTTCGTGAACCGCGGGACGGCGGTGGGGCGGATCTACGCGGTCGACTCGGCCGAGGTCCGGCTGCCCCTGCCCGACGAGGAGCTGGCCTACGTCGACGTGCCGATGTCCTACCGGGGCGCGCAGCAGCAGGCCGGCCCCGCCGTCACGCTGTCGGCCGACTTCGCGGGGCGCCACTTCTCCTGGCGGGGGCGGATCGTGCGCACGGAGGGCGAGATCGACCCCGTGAGCCGGATGGTCCACGTGGTGGCCGAGGTCGCCGACCCCTACGCGCCGGGCCCCGACCCGACCCGGCCTCCCCTGGCGGTGGGAATGTTCGTGGAGGCGGAGATAACCGGTCGGCGCGTCGACGACGTGGTGGTGCTGCCGTGGGCGGCGCTGAACGGGCGCGACCAGGTGCTGATCGTCGACGACGACGGCCGGCTCCGGTTCCGGCAGGTCGACATCCTGCGCTCGACGAGCGAGCACGTGCTGGTTCAGGACGGACTCGCGCCGGGCGAGCGGGTGTCCATTTCCGCCCTCGACGCCGTCATCGAGGGCATGGCGGTGCAGGTGGCCGGGGCGGAGCCCGCGACGATGGCGCGCGCCGGAGGCGGCGCTCCCGCGACCGCTGGCGGCCCCGAAGCCGGCGCCGCTCCGCCAGCCGCGACCACCGCGGCCGGCGCCTCGGAGACCGCGGCCACTCCCCCGGCGGCTGCGGCGACGACCGCGGCCGGCGCCCCGCGGACCGCAACCTCGGCTGACGCCGCCCGGACCGCGCCCCCGGCTGACGCCGCCGCGACAGAGCGGCGCCCGGCCCCGGCGGCGGCGCCGGGCGCCGGCCCGGCGGCAGAATCCCCGGCGGAGCGACGCGCTACCCCGGCGCGGGAACCGGGCGCGGTTCCGGCGGCCGGGACGGCGGTGAGCATGCCGGACCCGATTACGGCGGCGAGGCGCGAGATGGCCCGCCCCGATCGGCCGGCGGCCGGCGCCGCACGCGCCCCGGCCTCCCCCCGCGACGACTTCGAGCTCGATCCGACCCTGACGCGCGAAGAACAGATTGCCGCCATCCGCGAGCGCATCGTTGCGTTGCGGAACGGCGAGGCCGTGCCGACGGCGTCGGCGGGCGGCGCAGGCGCGCGACCGTCACCCCCGGCCGGCGGAGAGAGGATGGCCCGCGCCCAGCCCGAGCGACCTGGTTTCGGCGGCGGACGCGGACCCGGGAACACGGCCGCAGGAGCCGCGCCGCCGAGCGGCCCGGCCGGCGGCGCCCGCCCGGCGGGAGCCGGCAGACGGGATGCCCGCTTGACGCCGGCAGACGCACCGGGATCCGCCCCGGCAGCCGGCGCCCCGCCGGCGATGCGGCCCGGCGGACCCGGAGGCCGCGCCCCCGCCGGCCGCGCCGCCCCCGCCGGCGATGCGCCAATGCCCACCGCCGCGAGGCCGGCCCGCGCCGACGCACCGCCGGCGGCGCCCGCCGCGAGGCCGGCCCGCGCCGACGCACCACCCGCCGCGGGCGCTCCCAGGCCGGTGGTGGCCCTGCTCCCCTTCCGCAACGTGTCGCGCGACCCCGCCGACGACGTCATCGGTGAAGAGATGCAGGCTGTGCTCCGCATCGCCCTCCAGCGGGCCGCCGGCATGGAGGTGGTGCTGCTCGGCCCCCGCGACGAGTCGAACGCCATCCAGCGCGCGATGGCCGGCGGGGCCAGCTGGCTCGCGGGAGGCGGCTACCAGCGCGTCGGCGAGCAGCTGCGGGTGACGGGAAGGATCGTCGACGTGGCCACCGGCGACCTGCTCGGATCGGTCCGCGTGGACGGCACCGTCTCCGGGCGCGACCTCCTGACGAGCCGGCTCATCGCGGCCCTGCGGTCCGAGCTCGCCGGTCATATGCCCGCGGCCCCCGCGCCGCGGATGGCGGCGGCCACGCCCGGTCGTCGGGCCGCAGCCGCCCCGGGTGCGCGGACGGCAGCCGCACCGGCCGCGGCCGCCCCGGATCCCGTTCCCGCCCCGCCCGCCCGCCGAGCGATCCAGATCGCCGTCTCCGCGTTCGCCAACATCTCGCGCAACCCCGCCGACGACGCCATCGGCGACACCATCGCGTCGGAGATTGCCGGGCGGATGGCCGGGGTCCCAGGCATCGCCCTCCTCACCCTCGACACGAGCGCCGCCGACGGACCGGCCGCCCTGTCCGTCGCCTCCGCCCGCGGCGCCGACTGGCTCGTCACCGGCGGCTACCAGCACGTCGGCGGACAGCTCCGCCTCACCGCCCGGCTGCTCCGGGTCTCCGACGGGGCGTTCGTGGAGTCGGTGAAGGTGGACGGCACCCTGGACGGGCTGTCCGGCATGCTCGCCGAGGCCATCTCGACCGTCGGCGCCGCCGTCGCCGCCAGCGCGGCCGGTTCGTGACCGTCGCGCGAACCCGCCGCTGCAACCGCAACACTGACGTACGCCCTTGAGCAGATTTGCTCAAGGGCGTGATCATGCCTGGAATTCGCATTCGGGTCCGTCGAGCAGAGACCCTGCGCCCGGCTTCAGATCGGCTGGCCTCCTGCCGCGGGGTCAGTCGGAATGTTGACGGGGCCGCCGACAGGGTGGTATTCAAAAAGCATGAAGATGAATGCTCGTTCAAGCATCACGCTGCCGGCCGCGGAAGTCGCCCTGATCGAACGTCTGAAACCGCGCGTCGGGGTCACGACCAACGTCGCGGTCGTGCGCCGGGCCCTGCGTCTGCTCGAGTCCACGACGGACCGTGACGAGCTCCGGCGCGCCTACCGGGAGGCTTCCAGGGCCACCCGGGAGGCGTTGGCCGCCGAACTGGTGGAACTCGATCATCTGGCGGCCGAGGGCCTCGACGAGTGATTCCTCGGCACGGCTGGCTCCACGTGGCCGATCTCAGCCCGCGGGCCGGCACCGAGCCCGGGAAGCTGCGCCCCGTTCTCGTGATTCAGTCCGACCTCCTCAACGCGGCGGGGCACCCGTCGACCTGGGTCCTGCCGTGCACGACGCGGATGGTGGGGGCGAACGTGCTGCGCGTACCGCTGCCGGCCGGAACCGCCGGCAACTCCAGCGATTGCGAGATCATGCTCGACCAGAGCCGAGCCATAGACAACCGGCGCTTTCGCCAACGGCTCCGCCCCATTCCCCCGCCGCTGCTCGACGAGGTCAAGGACAAGCTGCGCCGGCTGGCGGACCTGAGGTAAGGCCGACGTCGGGGCCCCGAGGCGCCGGTCCGACTGCCGCCCGGGGCCGTGTCGTCTCTCTCCGGCCCGATGGTGCGAACCCCGCCCATGGGCGCAGGCACCGCTCAGGACGCGGCGACCTCCGCGACGAGCGCCTCGGCGATGGGCAGGCTGAACCCGCAGGCGGAGTCGTTGATGCGGCACTGGGCGAGGGTGAGCTGGCACCCGCAGGTGCAGTTCTCCTCGTTCAGCCGCTGCAGCGCGGTGACCCGCTGCTCGGGGGTCAGCACCGTCAGGTCGAGGCCCGGGATCTCCGTCGCGTGGGCCGCGTTGACGAGGCGGCCGTGGCGGTCGTCCTCGACGAGGTCGACGGTGATGTCGGGGTCGATGGCGGCGAGGAAGCGGGCCTCCTGCTCGAGGATCCCGGGGTTGACGAGCCCGACGTGGGTCCGCACGACCCGCAGATCGGGATCGATGATGAACGACGTGGGCAGGGCCATCACGCCGGGGAACGCGCGGTCCAGCTCGGGCGTGACCATCACGATGGGGTAGTTGATGCCGTACTGCTCGGCGAAGCGCTCGACGAGCCCCACCGGCCCCTCGTCCTCCGACACGCCGATGATCTGCATCTGGTCGGGATAGCGCTCCTGCAGCCGGATCAGGTCGGGGATCTCGGCCCGGCACGGGCCGCACCAGGTCGCCCAGAAGTTCACGAGGGTGACCTTGCCCCGCAGGTCGTCGGTGGTGATGGTCCGGCCGTCCAGGGTCTGCATGGCCAGCTCGGGCAGGACCGCGGGGTCGGCCACGAGCTGAATCGTGTCGGGCCGCGCGTCGAAGACCGCGGCCGGGCCCGTGGCGGTCTCTGCCCCGCCCGGCTCGCCGGGCGCCCCGCACCCCGCCATGACCGCGACCGCCGCCACCGCAACGATTCCGAAGAACCGGCTGTTCGTGCTCATGAAGGTCTCCTCGTGCCGGACCACCGGCCCCGACTGTGCATTGCATTGTAACGGGTAACGGGCGCAGGGCGGGAAACCGCGCCTGACGACGCCCGGGAGCGCGGTCGATACCGGTGCACGAGGGCGTCAGTACCCAGCCGCTCCGCGAGCATCGGCGCCACGATTCCGCCACACCAGGTAGCGACCGTTACCCGTGCGCGACGGCGTCAGTACCCAGCCGCTCCGCGAGCAATCAGCGCCACGATCGCCACACCAGGTCGCGAGCGACCGGTCCGCGAGGGCGTCAGTACCCATCCGCTCCGCGAGCATCAGCGCCACGACCGCCACACCAGGTCGCGAGCGTTACCCGTGCGCGACCGCGTCAGTACCCCATCCGCACCGCGAGCATCAGCGCCGCGACCGCCACACCAGGCAGCGACCGACCGGTCCGCGAGGGCGTCAGTACCCCATCCGCACCGCGAGCATCAGCGCCACGACCGCCACACCAGGCAGCGACCGACCGGTCCGCGAGGGCGTCAGTACCCCATCCGCACCGCGAGCATCAGCGCCACGACCGCCACCAGGTACAGCTTGAGGAGCAGGGGGCCGACGAACCGCAGCCAGCGCTGGTAGGGGATCCGGGCGAGGGCCAGCATCCCCATCAGCAGGGGGTTGGTGGGCACGACCATGTTCGTGAACCCGTCGCCGAACTGGTACGCGAGCACCGCCGTCTGCCGGCTCAGCCCGGTGAGGTCGGCGAGGGGGGCCATGATCGGCATGGTGACGTAGGCCTGCCCGGAGCCCGACGGGATGAACACGTTGCACACGGTCTGAACCGCGAGCATGCCGACGGCCGCGGCCTGGCCGGGCAGGGCCTGGAGCGGCGTCGCGAGGCCGTTGATAATGGTGTCGATGACCTGGCCCTCGGTCAGGACGACCTGTATCGTGCGGGCGAACCCGACGATGACGGCGGTGGCGACGAGCTCACCCGCGCCGGTCTGGAACGCCGCCGCCGCCCGGCTCGGGGCGACGCGCGCGATCGCGGCGGCGGCGAGGGCGATGCCCAGGAACACCGCGGTCAGCTCGGTGAGGTACCACCCGCGGGAGCTCACGCCGTAGACGAAGAGCACCACCCCGGCCGCGAACACCGCCACCACCCCCGCCCGCGCCGGGGTCAGCCTGACGTCGGCCGGCATCTCGAACCCGCCGGCGTAGGAGACGTCGTTCACCAGGCTCCGCGACGGATCCGACCGCAGCCGGCGCGCGTAGCGCAGGATGTGGTCGATGCCGACGGCGAGGCAGACCGCGAGCAGCAGCCAGCGCACCGCCTGCCCGGACGTCAGCTCGAGCCCGGCGATGTCCTGCGCGATGAGCACCGTGAACGGGTTGAGGGCGGCGCAGGCGTAGCCCACCCCGGCCCCGACGTAGATGATCCCCAGGCCCACCACCGCGTCCATGCGGAGGGCGAGGCACATCGTGACGAGAAGGGGGACGAACGGCATGTACTCCTCCGCCATGCCGACCGTCGACGACCCGACCGCGAAGAGGGTGACCATGCCCCCCACGAGCAGCACCGGACTGCCGCCGAGGCGCGCGATGGCCAGCCCGATCAGGGCGTCGATGGCCCCGGTGGCGCGCAGCACCCCGAACACCCCGCCGACGATGAGGATGAAGAAGATGATGTCGGCCGCGTCGGCCAGCCCCCCGGGCACCGCGGTGAGGAACGTGAACAGCGGCAGCGGCTCGGCCTCGACGGCGCTGTAGGTGCCTCGGACGACCTGCCGGCCCTCGCGCTCGAACTCGCCGGCCGGGAGCACGTAGGTCGCGGCCTGGGCGAGCAGGATCAGCCCGCCGATGAGGACCAGGGCGTCGGGAAACCGCCGGGAAGGACTCTCGGTCATCTCATCGTCATCCGGCCATCGGGAAACCGCCAGGCGGGCTTCCGATCATCGTTGCCGCCCCGGGCATCGGAACCCGCCAGGCGGGCTTCCGGTCACCTCGCCCCCATGTACGCCCCGACGTTCCTCACGGTTCGCTTGCAGACCCGCCGCCTTGCTGCCCGGGGCAACGGAAACCGTCGGGAGAGCTTCGGTCATCGTCGCCGCCCCGGGCATCGGGAATCCGTCGGGAGAGGCTCCGGTCGTCTCACCGCGTCGGATCGTCGGACACCCGGACCAGGAGCTTGCCGAAGTTCTCGCCCCGCAGCAGGCCCAGGAACGCCCCGACCGCGTTGTCGAGCCCCTCGACGACGTGCTCGCGGTACTTCAGCGCGCCCGAGCGTATCCAGCCACCCACGTCCCGCAGGAAGTCGGGCTCGAGGTGCGCGTGGTCGAAGACGATGAACCCGCGGATGGTCAGGCGCCGGACGAGCGCGAGCCCCATCAGCTGCGGGACCCGGTCGGGCCCCTCCGGCAGCGAGGTCGCGTTGTAGCTGGCGATGCGCCCGCACACCGGCACCCGCGCGAATTGGTTGAGCAGGGGCAGCACCGCGTCGAACACCTTGCCCCCCACGTTCTCGAAGTACAGGTCGACGCCGTCCGGGCAGGCCGCCTTCAGGTCGCCGGCCAGGGTGTCGCTGTGGTGGCTGACGCACGCGTCGAAGCCCAGCTCGTCCACGACGTAGTCGCACTTCTTCCGCGCCCCCGCGACCCCCACCACCCGGTGCCCCCTGATCTTCGCAATCTGCCCCACCACCGCGCCCACCGCCCCGGACGCGGCCGACACCACGACCACGTCGCCGGCCTTCAGCCCGCCGACCTCGAGGAGGCCGACGTAGGCGGTGAGCCCCGGCATGCCGAGCACCCCGAGGGCGGTCGAGACGGGCGCCGCCCCGGGGTCCAGCTTGCGGACGCCGCGGCCGTCGGACAGGCCGTACTCCAGCCACCCGGCCCCCGCCAGCACGAGATCGCCCTCGGCGAACCCGTCGTGCCGCGACGCCACCACCTGCCCGACCGTCCCCCCGGTCATCACGTCGCCCAGCTCGACCGGCGCCGCGTAGGACGGCCCGGCGTTCATGCGGCCCCGCATGTAGGGGTCGAGCGAGAGGTAGATGGTCCGGACGAGCATCTCCCCCGGCGCCGGCTCCGGCGCCGGCGCCTCGACCAGCCGGAAGTCGGCCTCGGTGGGGAACCCGTCGGGGCGGGCGTTCAGCAGAATCCGGCGGTTGGTGCGAGCGCGCATCTCGGGCGATCCCTCCACGGGTTGCCAACGACTGCGGGCGCGGTGCCCATGGCGGGAGGGCATTCCCCCCCCGCGCGTCCACTCCGACGGCGACCTCTGCGCGGCGACCATCGCACGCGCCCATCCTGCCGCCGCGAACAAGAGATCTTTGATCGAATCGCACCCCGAATGCCGGCGACCGGCCCCGGCGGCCCCGGGGATGCACGACCGGAACGTGAGATGCCGACGGGAACGACACCGAAATCGCCGGTCTGACCAGTGTCAGGGCGGTCATCTCTCGAGGTCTGTCGTGCACCCCGGCCCCGGCCCGCCGTCGCTCTCGGGATAAACTCCGCGCCATGCTCAAAGGTCCATCCCCGGTCGCTACGACCCTCGTCCTCGGCATCGGATTCGCGGCGCCGGCCGGCGCGCAGACGCCCGGCGACGTCGACTGGCCAGTCTATCTGGGAGCGGGCAGCAGCCAGTACTCGCCGCTGACCGCCATCACGCGCGACAACGTCGGACGGCTCGAGGTCGCCTGGACCTACAACGCCGGTGACGCCGACACCGAGACCAACCGGACCCAGATGCAGACCAGCCCCATCGTGGTCGACGGGGTGCTGTACGGCGTGTCGCCGGCGACGAAGATCTTCGCGCTCGACGCCGCGACCGGCGAGCGGCGCTGGGAGTTCGACCCGTTCGCGCACGGGGCGACGGTGCGGCGGGGCGGGGTCAGCCGCGGAGTGACGTGGTGGGCCGACCGCGACGACCGCCGCATCTTCGCCAGCGGCGGGTCGAAGCTGTTCGCCCTTGACGCCGACACCGGGGTGCCCGTCGAGACGTTCGGCGACGGGGGCGGCATCGACCTCCACGACGGGCTCGACGCCGGCCGCGACGTGTCGGACCTGTTCGTCATCTCGAACACGCCGGGGGTCGTCTACCGGGACCTGCTGATCCTGCCGACGCGGAACGCCGAGACGAGCCCTGCCGCCCCCGGGAACATCCGCGCCTTCGACGTGCGCACCGGCGAGGTGCGGTGGGTCTTCCACACCATCCCGCATCCCGGCGAGCTCGGCCACGACACCTGGCCGCCCGACGCCTGGCTCCGCGTCGGCGCCGCCAACAACTGGGCGGGGATGTCGGTGGACCACGAGCGGGGCCTCGTTTTCGTCCCCACCGGCTCGGCCACCCCCGACTTCTACGGCGGCGACCGCGTGGGCGCCAACCTCTTCGCCAACACCCTGCTCGCCCTCGACGCCGCGACCGGCGAGCGGGTGTGGCACTTCCAGGCCGTGCACCACGACATCTGGGACCGCGACTTCCCGGCGCCCCCCAACCTGCTCTCCATCGTCGACGATGGCCGGCGGCGCGACGTGGTGGCGCAGATCACCAAGTCGGCCCACGTCTTCGTCTTCGATCGGGAGACCGGGGAGCCCATCCACCCGATAGAGGAGCGGCCGTTCCCGCCCTCGGACATCCCCGGCGAGGTCGCCTGGCCCACCCAGCCCCTGCCGGTACGGCCGCCCCCGTTCACCCGGCAGCGGATGACCGCGGACGAGGTGACCGACATCTCGCCGGAAGCGCACCGCTACGTGCTCGACCGCCTGCGGCGCATGCGCAGCGACGGGCAGTTCGTCCCCACGAGCCGCGAGGGCACCGTCATCCTCCCCGGCCTCGACGGCGGCGGCGAGTGGGGCGGGGCGGCGGTCGACCCCGACACCGGCATCATGTACGTCAACGGGAACGACATGCCGTGGATCGGCGCGATGGTCGAGTTGCCGCCCGAGACGCAGGGGACGCCGGCGGGGGCCGGGCGCCGCGTCTACGGCCTGCACTGCGTGCAGTGCCACGGGGTGGACGGCGCCGGCGACGAGTTGGGCATCTATCCGGCGGTGAACGACCTCGCTGGCCGCCTGACGCGGGAAGAGGCCCGAGCCGTCATCGACGAGGGCCGGGGCTACATGCCCTCGCACGCGCATCTCTCCGAGCGCGAACGCGCGGCGCTGCTCGCGTACCTCTACGCGTCCGACGAGCCGGACCCCCGGGCCACGGCCCGCGATGCCGAGCCCGGCGAGTCCGAGTGGGTCTTCGCCGGCTACCGCCGCTTCCTGGACCAGGAGGGCCGCCCCGCCATCAAGCCGCCGTGGGCGACCCTCAACGCCATCGACCTGGCCGCGGGCGAGATCCTGTGGAAGGTGACCCTCGGCGACTGGCCCGAGCTGTCCGCGGCGGGGCGGTCGCCCACCGGGGCCGAGGCCTACGGCGGCCCCCTGGTGACCGCGAGCGGGCTCATCTTCATCGGCGCCACCCGCGACGAGCGGTTCCGGGTCTTCGACACCCGCGACGGCGCCCTGCTCTGGGAGATGGGCCTGCCCGCGGCCGGCTACGCCACGCCCATCACCTACGCCGTCGACGGGCGGCAGTACGTCGTCATCGCGGCCGGCGGCGGCAAGATCGGCACCAGGTCCGGCGACGCCTACGTGGCCTTCGCGCTGGGCGGGTGACCCCGAGATCCTCGGAGGGACCGACGGAGACCTGCACGAGATCGACTCCGTGCAGCCCCGGGAACGATGGTGCAGAGCGATGAGGCGACGGAACAGCGGAGGAACAACGTGACGGAGGGGGCGTTGCTCCGCCGACCCGTTGCGGCCCTGCTCGCGCGTCTGCTGGCGGCGTGGGTCGTATTGGGGCCTTCGAGCGCGTCCCCACTCGAAGCACGGACCTGCCTCGGGTTCAGCGGCCAGGGGTTCCTGGGTGCTTCGGGAGCGGTGAGGCGCGAGTGGTCCGGGAACATGACGGGCGTCGGGGGATCCGGCGGGGTCCGAGTCGGGCGAGTCGCCGCGGCAGGCCATTACCTGAAGTTCTCGGGCGCCGACGGGTACGACCAGGAGTTCGGTTTCGAGAGGGCGCGGGTGACTCTCGCCTATGAGTTGCCCACGTCATCGCTCTCGCTGTGCCCGACTCTGTCCACGGGCCTGGAGGGCGTCTCGTCCCGAGACTTCTCCTCCTTCCCCTACCGCAGCAAGCCCTTCTTCGGAGGCGGGCTGGCGGTGGGACACCCGTTCACGGCGACGGGCTCCGGCGTGACCCTCGTTCCTTCACTGGCCGCAAGCTTCGAGAGTCACGTCATCGAGCGCGTCATCGAGGGCGACATCTCGATAAACGAGCGGGCAACGACCGTAGTGCTCCACGGCGGCCTCACGGTGGAGTCCGGCCGGCTGTTCGTCCGACCCTACGCCGCCTTCCTCGCCGTCGAGAACGGCTGGCTGATCGGAGGGGCGACTCTCGGCCTGAGATTCTAGGCCTCGCACCCTGCTGGAGGTGACTCGAAGCCGTCGGGCGGCTCCGCACCGACGAGCTCGCCGTCCGAATAGCCGCCGGGCGCCGGAGTAGTACTGACCCAGAGGAGGCTCCATGGCTGACGAGCACACGCCGCCGCCCACGATGCCCGCCTATCCGGCCCGCCTGGAGATCGACTACCCGGAAGAGGGCCTGGACCGCGCCAGCACCGCGTTTCGCCTCGTCCTGATGCTCCCCATCGGGGTGATTGCCGCCCTGCTGACCACCAACGCCCTGGACTGGACCGGGGAGGACGCCGCCGTCGGGCTGGAGCTCTGGACCGCCTCGCTCACGGCCGGCGGCTTCGTGTTCCTGCCCGCGCTCCTCATGATCGTGTTCCGGCGCAAGTACCCCCGGTGGTGGTTCGACTGGAACCTCGAGCTGATGCGCTTCACCACCCGGGTCACCGCCTACTTCTTCCTGCTGCGTGACGAGTACCCCTCGACCGACGAGCAGCAGGCCGTCCATCTCGACATCGACTACCCCGACGCCTCGCGCGATCTCAACCGCTGGCTTCCCCTGGTCAAGTGGCTGCTCGCGTTCCCGCACTACGTCGCGCTGATACCGGTCGCGCTGATGGCCCTGGTGCTGCTCGTGGTCGCCTGGTTCGCGATCCTCTTCACGGGCCGCTATCCACGCGGGATATTCGACTTCGAGGTCGGCCTGCTCCGCTGGGGGTTGCGGGTTCAGGCGTACATGGCGCTGCTGGCGACGGACCGGTACCCGCCGTTCCGGCTGTTGAGTTGATGCCTCGGTCGGGGCAGCCGGGGTCGTCCACCCGCGGTCCGTCCCCGCCCTCGATGAGCTGAGCGAGACGCCGGCTTGCCGGGGCCCCGGGCGCCTCCGCCTGACCGCGCTTCGCGGCGGTCGATGCAGGTCCCGGCCTCTCAGCCGGCCGCCTGCGCCTGCTGGGCCTTCTCGATCCTGGCCCACGTGTCGCGCAGCGTGACCGTCCGGTTGACCACCAGCCCGCCGTCGGTCGAGTCCGGGTCGACGCAGAAGTAGCCCTGGCGCTCGAACTGGTAGCGGCTGCCGGAGGGAGCGCCGCGCAGGCTGGGCTCGACCCGGCAGCCGGCGAGGGTCTCGAGCGAGGCGGGGTTCAGGGCGTCCTTGTAGTCGCCGCCCTCCCCGGCGTCCTCGGGGTTGATGCGCGTGAACAGGTGGTCGTAGAGCCGCACGTCGGCCTCGACCGAGTGGGGCGCCGACACCCAGTGGATGGTGCCGCGCACCTTGCGGCCGTCGGGGGCGTAGCCGCCCCTCGTCTCGGGGTCGTAGGTGCAGCGCAGCTCGACGACCTCGCCGGTGGCGGGGTCCTTCACCGCCTCGCGGCAGGTGATGAAGTAGGCGTAGCGCAGGCGCACCTCGCGGCCGGGGGCGAGGCGGAAGTACTTGCGCGGGGGGTCCTCGCGGAAATCGGTCCGCTCGACGTAGAGCTCGCGCGAGAACGGGACCACCCGCGACCCCATGCTGGCGTCCTCGGGGTTGTTGACCGCCTCGACCTCCTCGACCTGCCCCTCGGGGTAGTTCTCGATGACCACCTTGAGGGGCCGAAGCACCCCCATCACCCGCAGCGCCCGTTGGTTGAGGTCCTGGCGGACGGCGTCCTCGAGCTGGGCGATGGACACGATGCTGTTGGCCTTGGCGATGCCGATGCGGTTGCAGAACTCGCGGATGGCCTCGGGCGTGTAGCCTCGGCGCCGGAACCCGACGATGGTGGGCATGCGGGGGTCGTCCCAGCCCGCGACGTGCTTCTCCGACACGAGCTCGAGCAGCTTGCGCTTGCTGAGCACGGTGTAGCTGAGGTTGAGGCGCGCGAACTCGATCTGGCGCGGCCGGCAGGGCACGTCGATGTTCTCGAGGAACCAGTCGTAGAGGGGCCGGTGGTCCTCGAACTCGAGGGTGCACAGCGAATGGGTGATGTCCTCGAAGGCGTCGGACAGGGGGTGCGTGAAGTCGTACATCGGGTAGATGCACCACGCGTCGCCGCTGCGATAGTGGGGCACGCGCCGGATGCGGTAGATGGTGGGGTCGCGCATGTTCATGTTGGGCGACGCCATGTCTATCCGCGCCCGCAGCGTCCGCGACCCGTCCTCGAACTCGCCGGCCCGCATACGGGCGAAGAGGTCGAGGTTCTCGGCTACCGTCCGGTCGCGGAAGGGGCTGTTGCGGCCGGGCCGGTTCCACAGGCCGCGGTACTCGGAGACCTCGGCCCCCTGCAGGTCGCAGACGTAGGCCTTGCCCGCCTCGATGAGCTGGACCGCGCAGTCGTAGAGCCGTTCGAAGTAGTCGGCCGCGTGGTAGAACCGGTCGTCCCAGTCGAACCCGAGCCAGCGCACGTCGTCCTCGATGGCCCGCACGTACTCGACGCTCTCGGTCGTCGGGTTCGTGTCGTCCATGCGGAGGTTGCAAAGCCCGCCGTGCTCGGCCGCAAGCCCGAAGTTCAGGCAGATGGACTTGGCGTGGCCGATGTGCAGGTAGCCGTTGGGCTCGGGGGGAAACCGGGTGTGCACGCGGCCCGCGTGCTTCCCGGTCCGCTGGTCGTCGGCCACGATCTGCCGGATGAAGTCGAGCCCGGCCGCATCGCCGGCCGCGCCGGCGGTCTCTGGTCGCACGTCAGTCGTCATTGCCGTTCCATCGATTCCGCGGATTGCCGCGCGTTCCCCCGCTGTTCCGGTTTTCGGACCCCGGGGCCGTCTTCTTCAGGGCGCGAGCTGCGCCAGGGCGCGGTCGAGGCGGGCGAGGCAGGCGTCGGGGCCGAGGATGGCCAGCCCCTCGAACAGGCCGAAGCCGACCGCCCTGCCGGTCACCGCGACCCGGACGGCGTGGATGATCTGGCCGATGCGGATGTCCTCGGCCTCGACGAACTCGTGCAGCGTCCGCTCGAGGGTCGCCGCGTCGAACGGCCGCGTCGCCTCGAGCCGGTCGCGGAACCGCCGCAGCAGCGGCGCGACCCCGTCCTTGCGCAGCCGCTTGTCGAACGCCTTCCCATCGTACGCCACGTCGGCGTCGGCCTGGAAGAACTCGGGGTAGTCGAGCACGTCGCCCGCGACCTTGATGCGGTCGCCGGCCGCCTGCACCACGTCTCGCACCCGCGCCTGCTCGGCCGCGGAAAGCGGCGACGCCACGAGGCCCGCCCGCTCCAGGAACGGCGTCGCGCGCGCCACCCGCTCGTCGATGCCGAGCTCCTGCATCCGCCGCTCCTGGAACGCGGCGAGCTTCCCGGGGTCGAAGCTGGCCGCGGCCCGGTTGATCCGTTCGAGCGAGAAGTGGGCCACCATCTCGTCGCGCGTGAACCGCTCGGTGCGGTCGTCGAGCGACCAGCCGAGCAGCAGCAGGTAGTTGAGCAGGGCGTCGGGCTCGTAGCCGACGGCGCGGTAGAAATCGACCACGACGGGGTTGAACGTCTCGGGCGACACCTCGAGCCGCGACCGCTCCGCGACGGCGAGGCCCCGGTCGTAGACGGCCTTGAACTCGTGGTGACGCAGGTACCGGTCGAGCTTGCGCTTGCTGAGCTTCTCCGCGCTGCCGGGCGCCGCCACGTACGGCACGTGCGCGAAGGCCGGCGGCTCGTAGCCGAGGGCGGTCGTGATGAACATCTGCCGCGGGGTGTTCGACAGGTGCTCGACGGCGCGGATGACGTGGGTGATGGCGAAGTCGTGGTCGTCGACGGCGCTCGCGAGGTGGTACAGGCAGGTGCCGTCCGCCCGCTGCACGACGTGGTCCTGCTCGAGGCCCCACTCGAACTCAACGTCGCCCCGCACGAGATCGCGGAACCGGCAGGCGCCCTCGCGCGGCATCCTGAGCCGCACGCTGGCCCGCCGCCCCTCGGCCTCGAACCGGGCCGCGTCGGCGTCGGTCTCGGCCATCCACCGGCGGCTGTAGAGGAACCGGCGCTTCTCGCGCTGCGCCGCCTCGCGCTCGGCCTGGATCTCGTCGGCGGTCGCGTAGTCGCGGTAGGCGGCGCCCGTCGCCAGCAGCCGCTCGACCGCCTCCGCGTACCGCGCGCCCCGCTGCGACTGGTGGTAGGGCGCGTACGGCCCGCCGACCTCCGGGCCCTCGTCCCAGTCGAGCCCCAGCCACCGGAAGCCGTCGAGGATGGGGCCCAGGGCGGCGGCGACGTTGCGCTCCGCGTCGGTGTCGTCGACCCTCAGCAGGAACTGCCCGCCGTGCCGGCGGGCGAAGAGCCAGTTGAACAGGGCGGTGCGCACCCCGCCGATGTGGAGGTAGCCGGTGGGGCTCGGGGCAAATCGGGTGCGGACGGTCATCGGTCGAGGATTATAATCAGTGCCCCTCTCCCTCGACATGACGACTGGAGAGGAATCGGGATCGGCCGGGGAGACGACCACTCCCTCGCCCGGCCCCGAGAGGAGACGACGATGCCCTGGCTGCTGACCACCGCCCTTCTCGCGACGCTCGCCCAGCCCGCGCGCGATCCGGGCCTGTACAACGCCACGATCGACGTGGAAGGCGTGGGCACCGTCACCTACGGCCTGTGGGTCCCGCGGGACTACGACGTCGGCGAGCCCCGCCCGCTGGTCCTCGCCCTGCACCCGGGCGGGTCGCCGGGCGCCGGGTACGGCATGCAGTTCCTCCGCGGCATCGTCGCGCCGGCCCTGCAGGAGTGGGGCGCGGTCGTCGTCTCGCCCGACGCCCCGGGGCGCCGCTGGGACAACGAGACGAGCGAGCGCGGCGTGCTGGCCCTGATCGACGACGTGCGGGCGCGCTACGCCATCGACCCCGCCCGCATCCTCGTCACCGGTTTCAGCATGGGCGGACGCGGCACCTGGTACATGGCCTCGCGCCATCCGGACCTGTTCAAGGCGGCGATTCCGATGGCCGCGCGTACCGACTCCGACGCCGCCCGGCAGGTGGGCGACATGCCGGTGTTCATCATCCACGCCCGCGACGACGAGGTGGTGCCGTTCGAGCCGGCCGAGCAGATTGCGCAGGAGATGGAGACGCGGGGACAGACCGTGTCGTTCCTGCCCCTCGACGACGTCGGCCACTTCCGGATGAGCCCTGCCCCGCTCCGCACCGGCGGCGACTGGGTACGGCAACGCTGGGCGGAGCGGTAGTCATCGCCATGAAGTACCGTCGGCTCGCGAACACCGGCATCTACGTCTCCGAGCTGTGCCTCGGGGCGATGACGTTCGGCGGCTACGGCCCGTTCCAGGCCATCGGCGCCCTGGGGCAGGCCGAGGCCGACGCCCTCGTGCACCGCGCCCTCGACGCCGGCGTCAACTTCTTCGACACCGCCAACGTGTACTCGGCCGGCCAGTCGGAAGAGATGCTCGGCGCCGCCCTCGGCCCGCGGCGCCGCGACGTCATCGTCGCCACGAAGGTGCGCGGGCGCATGGGGGACGGCCCGAACGACATCGGGCTGTCGCGCGTCCACATCATGCAGCAGTGCGAGGCGAGCCTGAAGCGCCTCGGCACCGACTACATCGACCTCTACCAGATACACGGGCCCGACCCGCAGACCGACATCCGGGAGACCCTCGAGGCCCTGACCGACCTCGTCCGGGCCGGCAAGGTGCGCTACATCGGCTGCTCGAACCTCCCCCCCTGGCAGCTCATGAAGGCCCTCGGCGTCTCGCGGCGGCACGGGCTCGCGGAGTTCGTCAGCACCCAGTCCTACTACGCCATCGCGGGCCGGGAGCTCGAGCGCGAGATGATCCCGCTCGTGAAGGACCAGGGTCTGGGGCTGCTGCCGTGGAGCCCCCTCGCCGGCGGGTTCCTGTCGGGCAAGTTCACGCGCGACGGCGAGACAGATCCCGACGCCCGGCGCGTGTCGTTCGACTTCCCGCCCGTCGACAAGGCGCGGGGCTTCGACATCATCGACGTCATGCGCGACGTCGCCCGCGCGCACGACGTGTCGGTGGCCCGGGTCGCCCTCGCGTGGCTCCTCCACCAGCCGGCCGTCACCAGCGTGATCATCGGCGCCAAGCGGCTCGACCAGCTCGACGACAACCTGGCCTCGGTCGACCTCGTCCTGGCCGCCGACGAGGTCGAGAGGCTCGACGCGGTCAGCGCGCTGACGGTGGAGTACCCGGCCTGGATGGACATTCTCCAGACCGACCGCGAGCCGGGCACCACTCGGGACTGGAGCCGGTTCACCCGGCAGTGACCGGCGCCCGGAATCTGCGCGGCGGAACGGCGCGGCCCCCTGGAGGGTTTGGTCGGGCGGCCATCCTCGCGGCGCAGGAGTTTCGCGCCGGCGAAAACCTCCAAGGCGACCGCAGGTCGGCCGGCGACCGCAGGGTCGGCCGGCGACCGCAGGGTCGGCCGGCGACCGCAGGGTCGGCCAGCGACCGCAGGGTCGGCCAGCGACCGCAGGGTCGGCCGGCGACCGCAGGGTCGGCCAGCGACCGCAGGGTCGGCCGGACCGCAGGGTCGGCCGGCGACCGCAGGGTCGGCCGGCGACGATTGGCGGGCCAGGGGCCGTAGCGGGAACCTCTCGGTCGGCCGGCGACGATTGGCGGGCCAGACCGCGGCGGGGGGTGGGACCTCCGGCCGCCCGACGATGAATCGAAACTTCCCCCGATACGTAGTACAACCCGAAGCCGGCGTGCGCGCCGGCTCGGCGTGACCACAAGGGGGGACTCGGCGCCGTCTCCGTTCACATCGCCGTCACCGCCGCCGGCCGGCCGGCGGCGCCGCGGCAACCCGGGTGTTTCAGAAGGAGAACACCGCCATGAACGACAACTTCAGCGTCGTCGACGCCGACGGGTTCAAGGTGCCCAAGATTCCGTGGCGGAGACTGGGCGCGGGAATCCTGGTCCTCGCCGCCCTCGTCACCGCCGCGGGAGCGGCCTATCAGATCGAGCCGGAGGAGGTCGGGGTGGTGCTCCGTTTCGGGCGGTACGTCCGCACCACCGACCCGGGCCTGCACTTCAAGATTCCGTTCGTCGAGCGGATGCAGCGGGTGCCGGTTCAGCGGCAGCTGAAGCAGGAGTTCGGCTTCCGCACCACCGCGGCGGGCATCCGCACCGAGTACGCCGGGCAGCAGCAACAGCTCGCCGACGAATCGGTGATGCTGACCGGCGATCTGAACGTCGCGGTCGTGGAGTGGATCGTCCAGTACCGCGTGGACGATCCCTACGAGTACCTGTTCAAGGTGCGCAATCTCGAGGACACGTTCCGCGCGATGAACGAAGCGATCATGCGGGAGACGGTCGGCGATCGGACGGTCACCGAGGTCGTCACCGTGGGCCGGCAGGAGATCGAGACGACGGTCGAGGCGCGTCTGCAGGCGCTGACCGAGCAGTATCAGATGGGCATCACGATCGATCAGGTCGTGCTGCAGGACGTCAACCCGCCGGACCCCGTCAAGCCGTCCTGGGACGAGGTCAGCCAGGCCCAACAGCAGCGTGACCAGCTCATCAACGAGGCGCTGGCCGAGTACAACGCGGTCATCCCGCGCGCCCGGGGCGAAGCGGAGCAGACCATCCTGCAGGCCGAAGGCTATGCGCTCGACCGGGTGAACCGCGCGAGCGGCGAAGCCACCCGGTTCGCGTCCATCGAGGACGCGTATCGGGCGGCGCCCAACGTGACCCGGCAGCGGATGTACCTGGAAACGATGCAGCGCATTCTGCCGGCGGTCGGACGCAAGGTGTTCGTGGCGGAAGGCACGACCGGAGTGCTGCCGCTGCTGTCGCTGGACGGCGGCGCCCGCGCGGCGACCGCGCCCCTCGCCGGCGCCACGACGCGGACGGGAGGTGGACAATGAGACCGATACGACCGACGCTGGTGGCGGTGTTGCTGGTCGGCCTGTTCCTGGCGGGGAGCTCCGCCTATATCGTCAGCGAGTTCAACCAGGCGGTCATCACCCAGTTCGGCGAGCCGGTGGGCGATCCGATCACCGAGCCCGGGCTCCACTTCAAGATCCCGTTCATCCAGACCGCCAACATGTTCGAGAAGCGGTTCCTGGAGTGGGACGGGTTCCCCAACCAGGTCCCGACCCGCGACCGGCGGTTCATCTGGGTGGACACCTACGCGCGGTGGCGCATCACCGACCCGCTGCTGTTCTTCCAGCGCCTGCGCGACGAACGGGGCGCGCAGTCGCGGCTCGACGACATCCTCGACGGCGAGACGCGCAACGCCGTCGCGCGGCACGACCTGATCGAGATCGTCCGCACCAGCAATCGCGAGCCGGCGGCCGCGACCGCCACCGGGGTGGAGGAGGCGGAGGTGCTGGCTCCGATCGCGACCGGCCGCGAGCAGATCACCCGCGAGATTCTCGAGGCGGCGGCCGCCGCCGTCGGCGAGTTGGGCATCGAGCTGCTCGACCTGCAGTTCAAGCGGATCAACTACATCGCCGACGTCCAGGAGGACGTCTTCGCCCGGATGATCGCCGAGCGGCAGCGCATCGCCGCGGAGTTCCGCTCGGAGGGCCAGGGCGAGTCGGCCCGCATCCAGGGCGAGCGCGAACGGGACCTGGCGCGAATACAGTCCGAGGCGTTCCGCGCGGCCGAGGAGATTCGCGGGACCGCCGACGCCGAGGCGATCGACATCTACGCCGACGCCTACAACCAGGACGCCGCGTTCTACGCGTTCACCAAGTCGCTCGAGACCTATGAGCGCACGATGGATCCCGGCACGTTCCTGATTCTGGGAACCGACAGCCAGCTGCTGCGTTTCCTCGAGACGCCGCGCTGACGCAACTCGACGGTCGGGAGCTCTCGCTGACGCGAGGCTCCCGCGGCGCAAGCGCCCGGCGCGACATGACGGTCGCGTCGGGTGTTTTCGACTGACGCGAGACTCCTGGGGCGCAAGCGCCCGCGCAGCATGGGGTCGCGTCGTGTGTTTATTAGACTGACGCGAGACTCCTGGGGCGCAAGCGCCCGCGCGGCATGGGGTCGCGTCGTGGTGTTCGCTGATGCGAGACTCCTGCGGCGCAACTCAATCGCGGTCGCGTCGGGTGTTTCGCTGACGCGGGACTCTTGCGGCGCAAGCGCCTGGCACGACATGGCGGTCGCGTGGCGGTCGCGTCGGGTGTTTCGCTGACGCGGGACTCTTGCGGCGCAAGCGCCTGGCACCACGTGGCGATCGCGTCAGGTTTCGCTGACGCGGGGAGTCTTCGGAGGCTGGCCGGGGGCATCGGCGGACTCCGCGGCGGACCCGCCACGATGCCCCGGCACCCGCGTCGGGGACCGGATGCGGGAGCGAGCGCGCCGGGCCCCGTTTGCATCCGGCGGCGCGAAAGCCCGACCATACGGCATGCTCGAACTCGCCCTCGTCGTCGGCATCGTGGTGCTGACCTCGGCCGCGTGCTCGCTGTTCGAGGCGGTGCTGTACTCGGTGCCGCCGGCCCATATCGACACCCTCGAGCGCGCCGGCCAGCCCGCGGGCCCGGTGCTCCGGCGGCTCCGGTCCCAGGTCGACCGGCCCATCGCCGCCATCCTGTCCCTGAACACCGTGGCCAACACCGGGGGCGCGGCCCTCGCCGGGGCCATCGCCACGAGCGTCCTGGGATCGGTGTGGATCGGCTACTTCTCGGCCGCCTTCACGCTGGCCATCCTGATTCTGTCCGAGATCATCCCCAAGACCGCGGGCGTCGTCTACGCGCGGCAGCTCGCCGGCCCCATCGCCGCCCCCCTGCAGGCGCTGGTCGTCGCGTTCGCGCCGATCATCTGGCTCAGCCGCCGCCTGACGAGCCTCGTCGCGGCGGGCAAGGCGGTCGAGCGGGTGTCCGACGAGGAGCTGCTGCTGATGGTGCGGCGGGGCCTCAGCTCGGGCGACCTGAAGCCGCACGAGGCCGACGTCATCAGCAACGTGCTCGCCCTCGAGGCGAAGACGGCGGCCGAGGTGATGACCCCGCGGACGGTGCTCTTCACCCTGCCCACGGCGGCCCGGGTCGCCGAGGCCGCCGCCGACAAGCAGCTCCTGCGCCACAGCCGGGTGCCCGTCTACGACGAGGACCCCGACGACATCGTGGGCATCGTGCACCGGCACGACATCCTGCGCGCGGCGGCCCGGGACGAGTTCGACACAACCCTCGACCGGCTCATGCGCCGGGTCGTCTTCGTCGTCGAGACGGCCAAGCTCGACCACCTGCTGCGCAGCTTCCTCGAGCAGCGGCAGCACCTGATGATCGTCACCGACGAGTTCGGCAGCGTCAGCGGCATCGTGACCCTCGAGGACGTCCTCGAGGAGATTCTCGGGCGCGAGATCGTCGACGAGTTCGACCACGTCGTCGACCTCCGCGCGTTTGCCCGCCAGCAGCGGGGCGCCCGGCGCACGCCGGCCCCGATCGCCCCGCCGGACCGGGGAACCGACCGCGGATGACGCGGTCGCTCCCGCGACGGCCTGACATTCGGCTACGCGACGGACAGGGCAACCGACCCTGGATGACGCAATCGTGAGGAGGCTCTCGGGAGGCCAGCAGCAGCGGGTGGCGATGGTGCGGGCGGCTCGACGTGACCGAGGCGTGAAGTTCGACCGGTGACACCTGCATCGAACGGTCGTCGACGGCCTGACGTCAGCCACGCGACGGGCCGGGGAACCGACCATGGCCAATGCTCGACGGCCTGAGGTTCAGCCACGGAACGGGCCGGGGAGCCGACCATGGCCAATGCTCGACAGCCTGAGGTTCAGCTACGGAACAAGCCGGGGAACCGACCATGGATGACGCGGTCGTGGCCGTCGACGGCCTGACGTTCAGCTACGGGATGGGCCAGGTCCTGCACGGGATCTCGTTCGCGCTGCGGCGGGGCGAGGTGGTCGGGCTGCTCGGGCCGAACGGGGCGGGCAAGAGCACCACCATCAAGGTCCTGACCGGCGTGCTCCCGCCGGGCGGGGGATCGGTCCGGGTCGCCGGGCACGCCCTGCCCGAGGCGGCGGCCGAGGCCAAGCGGCGCATCGGCTACGTGCCCGAGGCGGCGGCGCTCTTCGAGAGCCTGACCGGGCAGGAGTTCCTCGAGCTCATGGGTCGCCTGCAGGACGTGCCGGAAGAGCGCCTGCAGTTCCGCATCGGCCGGTTCCTCGAGCAGTTCGGCCTGACCGACGACCGGCTCCGCCCCCTCGACGGCTACTCCAAGGGCATGCGCCAGAAGATCCTCCTGAGCGCCGCCCTCCTCCACAACCCCGACGTGGTGCTGCTCGACGAGCCGCTGTCCGGCCTCGACGTCAACGCCGGGCTCATGGTCCGGGACCTCGTCGCGGCCCTCGCGGCCGAGGGGAAGGCCATCCTCTACAGCTCGCACGTGCTCGACGTCGTCGAGCGGGTGTGCGACCGCGCCCTCATCATCCACGAGGGCCATCTCATCGCCGACGGCTCGCTCGACGCCCTGAAGGCATCCACCGAGCGCGGGAGCCTCGAGGACGTGTTCCGGCAGCTCACGCGGACCGAGGGGACGATGAGCGGCGTCTCCGGCATCATCGAGGGCCTCCGGTCGTGAGCGGCCTCCGCGTCTTCGCCCGGCGCCTGCTCCACGGTCCGGCGTTCACCGCGCTGCTCGAGCGCTGCGGCATCATCGAGGGCCTCCGGTCGTGAGCGGCCTCCGCGACCTCGTCCGGCGGCTCCTCCACGGTCCGGCGTTCACCGCGCTGCTCGAGCGCTGCGGCATCGACGTCCGTCGTTTCTGGCTCCTCGTCGACCTGTTCGAAACCCTCGGGGCCCGGCAGGAAGTGGCCGGCATGAGCAACGACTACTCGATGCGCGGCCTCCTGAACATCTGGTTCGTCCTGTCGGCGATATTCAGCGTCCCGCTCGTGCTCATGACCGCGGGCACCGGCAGCCCGACGGGCTTCTATCTCGCCGCCTTCCTCGGACTGACCGTCTTCCAGCTCGCGTTCCTCCTGTTCCCCGAGATCGCCGAGAGCCTCGTGAACCCGGTCGACGGGCTGATTCTCGCCCACCAGCCGGTGGACGGCGCCACCTGGTCGGGGGCCAAGGCGGCCCATCTGACGAAGATCGTCGCCTATGCGGTGACGGGGTTGAACGCGGTGCCGGCCTTCGTCGGCCTCGCCCTCCCGCACGAAGACACCGCGCTGCGCCTCGCCTACCCCTTCCTCCACTTCCTCGTCGCACTCGTCGTCGGACTGGTCTTCGCCCTGCTCTGTTGCAGCCTGTTCGGTTGGCTCGTCCGCCTCGTGCCGGTCCGGCGCCTCAAGGCGGCCGCGGCCATGGTGCAGGGCCTCCCGGTGCTGGCGTGGCTTGGGTTCAATGCCCGGGACCTGATCGGGGAGACGGTCTCGGGCTGGACCGCCGCGATCGAGGTGCCGGCGGGCTGGCTCGCCGCCGTCGAGACGGTGCCGGGCGGGCTCGCGACGATGCTCGGGGCCGCGGGCGTGGCGGTCACCCCGGTCGCCGTCGTACTGGGGCTTCGCGCGTTCTCGCGGGACCACCTGATCCGGGTGGCCGGCCTCATGAGCGCGGGCGTGGGGAGGCGCCGAAGGCGTTGGAGATGGGCGAATCCCGGTCCCTGGCTCGGAAGATGGACCGGCGGGCAGGCCGGACGCGCGGGCTTCGAGTACCTGCGCGCGATGATGCTCCGCGACTGGCAGTTCCGGCGCAGCATGGCCCAGGTCCTGCCGGGGCCGATCGTGGGATTCATCGCGGTGCTGGCCGGCGGGCGGGACGTTTCTCCGTTCGGTCCGGCCTTCGCCTACGCGCACTTCCTTCCCCACCTGTCCGGGATCGCCATCGCCTTCGTCTGCATGGTCCTCGCGTACGGCAACGACCACAAGGGCGTCTGGTGCTTCGCCGTCGGCCCGGCGACCGGCAGCCGTCCCTTCGCGCGGGGGGTCCATGCCACGCTCTGGCTCCTGCTGATCGCCCTGCCGCACGCGGGGCTGCTGGCCCTGCTGGCGTGGTCGTGGGGCGTGCAGGACGCGGTCCTGTTCGTCGCCTTCAGCACCGCCGTCGCCTTCCTGTACCTTGGGGTGGGCCTGAAGCTGGTCGACGGCGTCCCGTTCGGCAAGCAGTGGTCGCCGTCGGATCTCCAGACCAGGCTGCTGACGCTGACAATGGGCTACGTGCCGTTGCTGGCCGTCGCGCTCGGCATTCAGTACGTGCTCTTCCGGTCGACCCTGGCGGTCGTGGCCGCAACGCTGGTCGTCGCGCTGGGGGCGTATCTCGCGACCCGATCGACCCTGGCCGGCCTCACGGCCCGCATGCTGGGCAGCCTCCGCCCGGACGTGCCGGGGTCGATGTTCGGCGCGGCGCAGGACGACGCCGCTTAGGATCCACGCAGAAACAACTCCAGTCGGATGCCGCAATCAGGCCAGAATGGCAGTCGCTGCCCCAATTCGACAACGACGCGGCGCGGATACCGGCAAGCAGCAAGAATCGGGGACTTGTTTGTGCGCCGAACCTTAGGACAGTGACGGGAATAACCTTGCCACGCGGCACGCTCGGAGGACGGTAGAGAGCGGGTCGTGCCTGAGCGCAGTTGGCAGATCTATATCGGATCACTGTCCTTGGGACGCGGCAGAGCCGGCCGGCTCTCTGCGTGAGCGGGGCGGCGGCGCGCGAGTGTCCTCGACTTGTGACACTTGCCTTGGCGGGAAGGCGACACATCGGCCGTGGGTGTCCCGAAGGGGGCGGCCCCCGGCTGTCGAGGCCCTGGAATGCACTTTGCAGTGACAGTTACCGTCCGGCTACCGAAGGAGGATGATCCGGTGACTGTGTCAAAGAGACCCACATCCTGGCCATGCGTTATCGGCGCCCTGACCCTGCTGGCTTCGCCGGTCGTGGCGGACGCGCAACAGGCGGCGGGCGCGCAGCGGCGAGCGACCCCGCCACCGCAGGCGGCAGGCGCGCCCCAGGCGGCAGGCGCGCAGAGGAGGGCGCCCGGGGCACCGCAGGCGACAGCCGCACCGCGGCAGGCACCCGGGGCGCCGCGGGCGGCGAGCCCTCAGCGGGCGCCAGGCGGACAGCGGCCGGCCGGCGCGCAGCGGGCGCCAGGCGGACAGCAGTCGGCGGGCGCGCAACGAGCGCCGGGCGCCCGCGGACGGGCGGTGCGCCGCACGTCGCGACCCGTGCTGCGAACCCGCGCCTGGTACGGTCCCGGGTACGGGTACTACAGCCCCTTCTACCATCCGGGGTACTTCTACGGCCCGGGCTGGGGCCTGCACCCGTACGGCCCGTGGGGGGCCTATCAGTACTGGGGCGGCTACTACCGCGAGCGCGGCGCCGTCCGCCTGCAGGTCAAGCCGGAGGAGACCGAGGTCTACGTCGACGGCTACTATGCCGGCGTCGTCGACAGCTACGACGGGTTCTTCCAGCGGCTGAGCCTGCCGCCGGGCCGGCACGACATCGAGCTGCGCCTCGAGGGCTACCGAAGCATCCAGGAGCAGGTCTACCTGGGGGTCGGCCAGACCTATCGCATCGAGCACGAGATGGAGCCCCTCGGACCCGGCGAGACGACGCCGCCCCCGCCGGAGCCCCGAGCCGAGGCGGAGGTCGGGCCCGACATCGGGCCCGACCCGTTCATCGGGCCCGACCCGTTCATCGAGCCCGACCCGTTCATCGAGCCCGACCCGTTCACCGAGCCCGCGACGTCGTTCGCCCCCGCCGCCGGGTTCGGACGCCTCGTCGTGCGGGTGCAGCCGGCCGACGCGTCGATCTTCGTCGACGGCGAGGAGTGGTACAGCCCCGACGGCTCGCGCCTGGAGCTCGAGGTCGGCGCGGGACGCCACCGCATCGAGGTCCGGCGAGAGGGCTACGAGTCGTACGTCACCGACGTCACCGTACGCAGCGGCGAGTCGAGGGCGGTGAACATCAGCCTCCCGAGGAACCGGCCGGAGGCGCCCGAGGAACCCGCGCCGGATCCCGGAGCTTGAGACGGGAAGCTCGCGGCCGGCGCCGAGCGTCGCCGCGGGCTTCCCCCCACCGCCCCTGACAGGAGACCCGGCTATACTGCGCGGAACACGGGCCGCACAGGGAAGGAGAGGAACTCGCGCGTGGCTACCGTCAAGGCATCACTGAAGCACGGGACCGCGGTCGACATCCGCGCCCGCCGTTTCCTCTGGCGCAGCGACGAGCCGAAGCCGGCGGGCGGCGCCGACTCCGGCCCCACCCCCTACGAGTTCCTGCTCGGCAGCCTCGCCGCCTGCACCGCGATGACCCTGCGGCTGTATGCCGAGCGCCGGCAGATTCCCCTGGCCGGGGTCGAGGTGACCCTGGCCTTCGACCGCGTGCACGCGGATGACTGCGTCGACTGCGAGGAGCGCGGCGACGGCCTCATCGAGCGGGTGCGCACCGAGGTGACCATCCACGGCGAGCTCAGCGCCGCCCAGCGCGCGCGCCTCGCCCAGGTGGCGCAACGATGTCCCGTGCACAAGACGCTGGCGAACGGCGTGCACATCGACGACGAGGTGACGTTCGTCGACCCCGCGGAGTGATCGGCCCCGGACCCTCGACGAAGCCGCGTTCGGCGCCCTGCACCCACGCAGGGAGGCCGTTGTCGGAGCGCGATTCGATGGACAAGGGGGGACCGCGAAGCCGAGTGCCGCCTGTCACCCGGCGGGCGCGTGCGCGCTTGGCGCGGCAACGGCACCTGTCTGCATGGCGTTCACGCTGCGGCCGGGCCGCTCCGCGCACAGGCGGCCGGGCCGCTCCGGCGGCTCACCACGCATCCTGCTCGAACCGCACCTGACGCCGCTTCGCGGTCGACTCGATGTCGGCGAGCGAAGCGGGATTGCCGCAGCCGAGCAGCACCGAGTCGTCCGGGGCGAGGCGGGCGGCGAGCTCGCCCACGTTCACGTGGGCGGGAAGCCGGGGATGGACCAGCCGCTCCAGGGCCGCGTCGGCCGCCACGCGGGTGACCTCGCTCCTCGCCTGCGCCTGCTTCTCTTCCTCCGCGGTGGGCAGGCCGTAGACGTAGCGGACCACGTTGCAGGCCCGCCCCAGCCCGATGCGGGCGTCCATGCCCGCGGTCCCGGCGCGACGGCTGACCGTCGGCAGGTACTGAAAGTCGAAGCGGCCCGCCGCCTCGATCTCGAAGAGCTCGCCGCGGCAGGCCAGATCGGCCTCGGTCCGGGCGGCGTGGACCAGCGTGTAGCGCCGACCGCCGCCGCCGTCGTCCCGCGCCCGGAGCTCCCGGACCATCGAGACGAACGGCGCCACCCCCGTGCCGGTACCGACCATCAGGACGCTCGCGGCGTCCCCCGCCCGCGACGACAGCGTGAAGCCGCCGCCGATGCGGTCCTGATAGCCGACCTCGCAGGGGCCGGCGTCCCCCTCCCCCCCGAACAGCAACTCGCTGAGTCGGCCCGACAGCCCGTGGACGCCATGCTCGAGGCCCACGAGGAACTCGAGCCAGCCGTGCGCCGCGGTGTCGCTGGGCGCGGACGCGATCGAGTAGTAGTGGGTGAGGGAACCGACGGTCTGCCGCCCCCAGGGGTCGTACTCGGGCTCGCGGACCGGCTTGCCGTCGGGTCCGACGCCGGTCTTCCGGGTCAGCTTGCAGTCGTCCCGGCTCAACGCGATGGCCTGCCCCGCCTCATAGTCCGGGAACGGGTGGCCGCTCTCGGGCGCCAGCCGGAACCGGATCAGGGTCTCGGAGACGATCCCCTTGTGCACGACGGTGCCGGTTCTCAGCCCGGCCATCGGTTCTCCATCCTGAAAACGCTAAAAAAGGCTCAATAAGGCTCAATTGCCGGCGAGCGACTGCAGCAGCTCGACCGTGCTCTGCTTCGGGGTGGCCCACGCGATGCCGAGACGCCGGGAGCCGCGCGTCGCGATGTCGAGCGGGGTCTGCCCGTCGGCGTTCACGAGGCCGACGTCGGCCCCGTTCGCCACCAGCAGCTCGATGACCGAGTCGTAGCCGCGGGCGGCGGCCGCGTGCAGGGCGGTGTCGCCGCGGGCGTTGGCGGTGTCGACGGGAACGCCGAGGGTCAGGGCGAGCCGGGCCGCCTCGAGGACCACCGCCTCGCGCTCGACGGGGTCGGGCTCGCGCCGCGTGCTCCTGACCGGCGCGCTCTCGGCGATGCGGCCCAGCCGGTCGACGGCCACCAGCGGATTGCGCCCGCCGAGACCCATCGCCGCCATCAGGGCGGTGGTGGCGCCCTCGCGCACCTGCACCCGCTCGTCCCGCACCGAGAGCGAGCCGGGCCAGTACGTCGGGTGGTGGACGGCCCGGGGGTTGGCGCCGCGCTCGGCCAGCATGTGCATGATGCCGGGCGCCCCGAAGCGCGCCGCGAGCCAGAACGGCGTCGCCCCCACGTAGGACGGGTGCAGGTAGAAGTCGACAGCGTCGCGCCGCACCGGCGTGGACGTCATGACCGCGGCGTCGGGGTCGGCGCCGTGGGCGAGCAGCGCCTGCACCAGCGCCTCGTCCTGGTGCAGGATGGCCGCGTGGAGGGCCGTGTAGCCGGCCTCGGCCGAGTTCGGGTCCGCACCCTGCTCGAGCAGGTAGGCGGCGACGTCGCCGTGCCCGCTGTGGGCGGCGACGACGGTGGCGCTGGTGCCGTAGGGCGGAGCGTCGTCCACGTCGGCCCCGGCCTCGACAAGCAGCTTCGCCGACGCGAGGTCGCCGACCCGCGCCGCGAAGAGCAGCGGCGTGTAGCCCCCCTGCGGCACCTCCGTGACGTACTCCGGGTTCCACGGCTCGGGCGTCGTCTTGACCACCTCGGTCCAGACGTCCGACCGGGCGTCGACCGCCGCGCCGTGGGCGAGCAGCACCTCCACCACGTCGGCATGCCGCTGCGCGACCGCCCACATCAGGGCCGTCTGGCCCCGCGCCCCCGCCGCGTCCGCGTCCGCTCCGGCGGCGAGCAGCAGGCCCGCCACCTCGGCCGCCCCCACGCGGGCCGCGGTCATCAGCGGCGTCTCGCCCGACAGCAGCGGCACGTTCGGGTCGGCCCCCGCCGCGAGCAGCCGCCGCACCATCGGCGCCCGGCCGTTCTCGGCCGCCGCCCACAGCGGCGTCACCCCGAGGTCGTTGGCCGCGTTCACGTCCGCGCCGGCTTCCAGCAGCAGGCCGGCGATGTCGACCTCGTCCCAGTACGCGGCCCAGTGCAGCGCCGTCGCCCCGTCTCCTTGGCGGGCGGTGACGTCGGTGCCTTGCTGGACGAGGGCGCGCACCGCGCCCCAGTCGGCCCGCTGCGCCGCGTCCGCGAGCGGCCGTTCCGCAGCGGAAGCGCCGGTCAGGCTCGCGGCCGTCAGCGCCGCCGACAGGACCACCGAAACCGTGCAACTCCGAACCGATGTCATGGAACTCATGCTCATGGACAGTCCTGCTGGAATCCGACAATCGCCATCCTACCGCGCGATGAACGGTCGGGCAACATCAGGCCGGCATTCCCGTGACAACTGATGACACCTCACGTCGCGACGATCACCGCACCTGCTGCAGCCCACTGCGCACACCGGGCACGGGCAACCGACGAACAATGCCCGATGCATCGCCGCTCAAAGGCAGCGGGGGCTCTCGCCGCAGACTGGTCGGCCGCCGGACCAGACGTCCGCAACCCGTTGACGCCGCCCACGGCGCATGCTAGCGTTCCTACGAGGCGTAGCCTACGCCTGTCACGCTTGAACATCGAGCCAAGGAGCCGGCCGTGCAGGCGACCAACGTACGGGCACTGAAGAAGAACCCCTCCCAGGCGTTGCGCATGGCCAGGGAGACCGGCCCCGTCCTGATCCTGAAGGGCGACGAACCAGATGCCCTGCTGGTGCATCTGGACGGATCGCTGGCCGCCACCGAGGCCGGGATACGCCCCGCGCTGGCCGTGAGCCTCTACCGTGAAGGCTGCCTCTCGCTGGGCCGGGCCGCGGCGATCAGCGGCCTCTCCATGAGCGACTTCGTCAGCCACCTCGGCAGCCTCGGCGTAGATGTCGTCCGCGCCGACGAAACCACGCCCCACGAAACGGGAGACGTCTCGCGACCCCCGAAAATCGCAGCACGGATGCGCACCCAGGGTCTCCGGCCAGTCCACTTCTGGGTCCCCGACACCCGAACGGCCGACTTCCGAACCGAAGCCCACCGGCAGTCGAGGGCGGCGGCGCTCAGCGCTCAGGAGCCGGAGGACCAAGCGTTCATCGATGCGGTGTCCGATCGCACGGAGACATGAAGCGCGGCGAGATCTGGACGGTGTCGGGCGCCGGCTACGCCGGCAAACCGCGGCCGGCGGTCATCATCCAGGACGATCTGTTCGACGCCACTGCCTCTGTGGCGATCTGCGTGTTCACGTCCAACGACACGGACTTACCGTTGTTGCGGATTCCGGTGTCCCCAAGCGACAGCAACGGCCTGCGCTCGGTGTCCCGGATGATGGTGGACAAGATCACGACGGTGAACCGAGCCAGACTCGGCAAACGCATCGGACGCCTCGAAGACACCGAAATGGTCCGGCTCGAACGGGCGATCCTGGTCTTCTTCGGTCTGGCGTGAGCCCGGGTGACACTCCGGCCCGCTGGAAGTACCCGCTTCAGTTGCCGATCTCCTTGAAGGAGACGGCCCCAAGGACGACGGCGTTTCCCTCAACCAGTGGTTCACCTCGGCCGTCGCCCAGAAGATCGGCGCCGTCAACGACCGCTGAAGACGATCGTACCTCTGCAGTCCGTTCCTGTTCCTCCGGGCTCCCAGCCTCCCGATGGCGCACGACATCGCCTTTCGGTCATGACCGGCGATCACACCTCCGACAGCGTGTCGATGGGCAGCTTCGTGGTGCTGTTCCCAAGCCGGTCGAGCGGCATGTCGAGCTTGTCCATCAGGGTCATCAGGAGGTCGGCGTTCGACGTGTCGGGCGAATAGCGCAGGTGGCGGCCGCCCCGGAGCTTGCCGGCGCCGCCGCCGACGACGAGCAGGGGCAGGTCGACGCCGAGGTGCCGGGTGCTGTTCGAGATGCCGGCGCCGTAGAGGATGGTCATGTTGTCGAGGAGCGACCCGTCGGCGTCCTCGGCCGCGCGCAGCCGGGCCAGGTAGCCGGCCGTCAGCTCCGCGTGGTACGCGTTGATCTTCGACATCACCGCGATGCGCTCGGGGTCGTCCTCGTGGTGCGAGAGCGGATGGTGCGCGTCGGGCACCCCGATCTGCGGATACGCGCGGGTGCTCTGCTCGCGACCCATCATGAACGTGACGACCCGGGTGAGGTCGGCCTGGAGGGCGAGGAACTGCAGGTCGAACATCAGCCCGAGATGGTCCTCGAAGACCCGCGGGGGGGCCGACGGCTGCTCGGTGAACGTCGGCTCGACGTCGCGCTGCCGCTCGGCGATCTCGATGCGGCGCTCGACGTCCCGCACCGCCTCGGTGTACTCGTCGAGCTTGACGCGGTCGCGCGGCCCCACCTCGACCTTCAGGTCGGCGAGCTTGCCGGTGACCGAGTCGAGGATGCTCTGCTTCTGTCGCCGGCGCGCCCGCCGCACCGCGGGATCGGCCGACCCGCTGTCGCCGAAGAGCCGCTCGAACACCGCGCGGGGGTTGTTCTCCATCGGCAGGGGCATCGTCGGCGTGCGCCACGAGATGGTCTGCGTGTAGGCGCAGCTCAGCCCGGCGGTGCACTGCCCGGCGTTGGCGAACTTGTCCATCGACACCTCGAGCGAGCCGAGCTGCGTGGTCTTGCCGAGCTCGCGCGCGAGGATCTGGTCCATCGAGGTGCTGGCGAGCACGTCGGTCTCGTTCTGCCCGCCGCGCGGCGTCCCCGTCAGGAACGACGCCGACGCCCCGGCGTGCACGTAGGCCCACGACGCGCGGAGGCCCGAGACGACCAGCATCTGCTCGCGGAACGACGCCAGCGGCTCGAGAATCGGCGTCAGCTCGAAGCCGCGGCCCACGGTCTCGGGCGTCCAGTACTGCATGGCCATGCCGTTGGGCACGTAGATGGCCTGGAACCGGTGGACGGGCTTGGCGGCGGTCTGCGCCAGCGCGGTCAGGGCGGGCGACATCGCATCGAGGAACGGCAGCCCCAACGTCACGCCGAGGCCCCGCAGCACGGTCCGGCGCGGCAGCGATTTCCTGCTGATGGTCATAATGTCGTTCTCCTCGCGCTTGAAACGAGCGCCGATTCTCCAGTCCCGGTCCCCGAGACCGTACCCGGCTCGGTTTGCCAAACAGCCAACCCGGCGGGACCGCGACGCCGCCGTCACGCTCCGCGGCGCCCCGGCCGGTCTCAATCCGCCGCCGCCGCGTTCCGCATCAGGAACGCCGGGCTCTTCGCGATGCCGGCGACCAGCGCCGACCAGCGGTAGTCGTCGGCGGCGGCGGCGCGGACGACGGCGCGCACCGTCGGCCTGTCGGCGTGCTCCAGGCCGCGGCCGAGAGCATACGACAGCAGCTTCTCGGTCACGGTCCCCGCGAACTGCTCGGGCCGCTCCAGCAGCCACGCCCGCAGGCCGGCCATGCCCTCCACCGTCCGTCCGCTCGGCAGGGTCGCCGACGCGTCGACGGGGTTGCCGTACTCGTCCCGCGTCCGCCACCCGCCGAGCCCGTCGTACTGCTCGAGCGCGAAGCCCGGCGGGTCGATGGAGGCGTGGCAGGTGGCGCAGGCCGGGGCCTGCCGGTGGCGCTCGAGCCGCTCGCGCACCGACGTCGTGCGCCCCCCGCCCTCCCCCTCGGGCAGCGCCGGCACGTCGGGCGGCGGCGAGGGCGGCGGTGCCCCCAGAATGGTATCGAGCAGCCACTTGCCGCGCAGCACCGGCGACGTGCGGGTCGGGTACGACGTCAGGGCGAGCAGCCCGCCGTGCCCGAGGAGGCCGCCCCGCTGCGTCAGGTCGGGCAGCTCGACGCGCCGGAACCGGCTGCCGTAGACGCCGGGGATGCCGTAGTGCCGGGCGAGCCGCTCGTTGACGAAGGTGTAGTCGGCGTCGAGGAGGTCGAGCACGCTGCGGTCGTCGCGCAGGGTGCTGGCGAGGAACAGGGTCGTCTCGTGCCGGAACGCCTCGACGAGGTTGTCGTCGAAGTCGGGATAGGGCACGGGGTCGCCCTTGACGTCCTCGAGGTTGCGCAGGTGCAGCCACTGCATGGCGAAGTCGTCGACGAGCGACCGGGCCCGCGGGTCGGCGAGCATGCGCCGGACCTGCTCGTCGAGGACCGCCGGCTCGCTCAGCCGCCCCGCCTCCGCCGCGTCGAGCAGGGCGTCGTCGGGGATGCTGCCCCAGAGGAAAAAGGAGAGCCGCGAGGCGATCTCGACGTTGCTCAGCCGGTACGGCGCGCCCGGGGCCGCCCCCGCCGGATCGCGCTCGATGCGGAGCAGGAAGTCGGGATCGACGAGCATCCGCTCGAGCGCGAGCTGGACGCCGGCGTCGAAGCTGCCGCCGCTCTCGCGGCCGCTGTCGAAGAAGCCGAGCAGGGTGTCGAGGTCGGCCGCCGTCACCGGCCGGCGGTAGGCGCGCCGGGCGAGCCCGGACACGATCTCGGCCGCGCACGCCCGCTCGGCCGCCATCGCCGCCGCGTCCGGCCGGCAGGTGAAGACGGCGCGCCGGCTCGGGGTGTCCCCGGGCCCGGCGGGGTCGTAGGGCCCGCCGATGCCCACCGAGGCGACGGCGGCGTTGCCGTGATAGGCCTCGTCGTTCGACAGCACCTCGCCCGCCTGGCGCGGCAGCAGAATGCCCTCGGGCTCCCAGACGTTGCGGACGAACGACACCCCGACGGTGCGCGGCCCCGCCGCGACCGGCACGCGGACCTCGAGGCTCTCGTCCGCCGTCTGCAGGTACGTCTCCCACTCCGGATCGCCCCGCTCGGCGATGGTGAACGTGACTGGCGCGGGCCGGCCGCGGTCCTCGCCGCCGACCGTGAAGCGCTTCACCAGCTCGCCGTCGATGCGAACGTCGAGGAGGTGCTCGCTGCCCAGGCCGAGAATGTAGTCCTGCCAGTTGGACCGCAGCTCGATCTTGACCAGGTACTCGCCGTCGACCGGGAAGTGGTGGGGAATCGCCACCCCGCCCCGGGAGCCGAGGGGCAGGTCCTCGCTCTGGCGGTCGTCCTGCAGCAGCAGCAGCGGCACGTCGAACGTCTCGAACGCGGGCGCGGCCGGCGGCAGGCCCACCGCGAGGCGGCTGATGGTGCGCGCCGCCGACAGGTAGCGCTCGAGCTGCGCGGTCGAGATGGACAGCACGTCGGCGTTGTTGTCGAAGCCGGTGTCCGACGTCTCGTCGCCAGGCAGCAGCGGCGTCACGTCGAGATCGAGGGCGAGGAGATCGCGAATCGCGTTGCGGTACTCGGTGCGGTTCAGCCGGTGGACGGTGCTGGTCCGGCCGGGGTCGGGATTCGCCGCCGCCGCGCGGTCGATGTTGGCCTCGAGCCCGGCCGCCACCGCATCGTAGGTCGCGACATCGGGCCGCGGCCGGCCCGGCGGCGGCATCGCCCGGGTCCGCAGCTTCGCGATCACCCTCTCCCACACGTGGGCGTCGCGGCTCGGGTCGGCAGCGTCGACGGCGGCCGCGTCGAGGCTGAGCCCGCCGGTCAGCAGCCGGTCGTTGTGGCAGGTGACGCAGTAGCGGTCCAGCACCGCGCGGGGCGACCCGGGCGCCGCCTCCTGGGCCGCAAGCGGCGCCGCGGACGCGAGCACCGCCACCGCGGCCAGCGCCGGAACCAGGAGCGTTCTCGCGAGCCGCATCGTCAAATCCCTCCGGTGGCCACCGATCAGGTTCCCCAGACTTGCGATCCTACCCCCGGCCCGGATCCGGCGCAATGCCGGAGGACGCGCGTTGGGTGCACGTCAAGAATGTGGCGGTGCTACGGGCCGGCGCCGCGGCTAGCCCGGCCCCCACCGCCCGCGGCGCCGATCCCCGGGCGGGCGCGTCGGACGGGTTGAGACCGGGTCGAACGGGATGCTATGATTTTCGTTAGCTTCTCACAAAAGCAAAGGGAAAACAGCCGGCATGACACGGCGCGCACACGAGGCGGACGATCGCTACTTTCAGATGCACGGCCTCAACGCCCAGGCGCCGCGGGCCCTGAACACAGCGTTGCAGCAAGCGATCGCGAGCTTGCACCGCACGCTCTACGCACCGTCGGTCAGCGAGCTCACGGCGTCGGAGCTCGCGGTGCTCCGGCAGGCCGGCGTCGACGTCGACGACCACCCGGACCGCGACGACCCGCTGGCGACCTACGTCACCACCTTCGGCGCCATCCTGGCCACCTGTCTCACCCCGGCGCAGGCCGCCGCGCGCCTCGGGGGCATCACCCAGGTTCGCGTCCGCCAGATGATCCGCGAGGGCGCGCTGTACGCCGTCCGGATCGAGAACCGCTGGAAGATTCCCGGCTTTCAGTTCGACCGCGACGGACTCGTCCCGAACGTGGGTCTGGTGAACGCCGCGGTGCCGAGCACGCTCGACCCCGTATCGGTGCTGCGCTGGTACACGGCCCCGGACTCGCAGCTCGAGACGGCCGACGGGCGCGCGCTCAGCCCGCTCCAGTGGCTCAAGGCCGGCCTGCCGCCGAAGCCCGTCATCGAGATCGCGCGCGACCTGTGACCAGCGCATGCCGAAGGTCCCGCGCACGCCCGCGCACGGCCGGCTCGACGCACTGCCGCCGGACGTCCACGTCCTGCCGGCCGGATCGACCGTCTGGCGGATCTACTTTCGCGGCGGGCGGCATCCCACGCGGTGGAACCGCTTCAGACGGGCCGGACCCACCGACGCCCGCTTCGATCATCAGCTCGAACCACCGGGGAAGGACCAGGAACGGGCGGTCCTCTACGCGTCCGGCGACCCCGTGACCTGCTTCGCCGAGGTCTTCCAGAGGACCCGCCTCGTCAACCGCCGGCACAACGAGCCGTGGCTCGTCGGGTTCGAGACCGCCGCTCCCGCCCCCCTGCTCGACCTCACCGGCGCCTTCGCCACGCGCGCGCGGGCGTCGATGGCCCTGATGACCACCGCGCGGTCCGTGTCCCGGAGCTGGGCGCGCGCGTTCTACCAAGCCTATCCGGCCTGCCTCGGTCTCTACTATCCCTCGTCGATGCACGCCAATCGACCGGCGATGGCCCTGACGGACCGCGCCGAGGCCGCCGGCGTCATGCCGGCGCGACCCCGCTTCCATCGCGCCCTCGGCGACCCGGCGCTGCTCTCGGTTCTGAAGAACATCGCCCGCGGAATCGGGTACGCACTGGGCTGAACGCCGCGTCCGAAGCCGTCCGCGATTCCTGGGCCGGCGGGCGCCCTGACGGCCGATCCTGGCGGCCCGCGCCGCCCTGACGGCCGCCCCTGGCTGGCCCGCGCCGCCCCCCCTCGTCGCTGTGGCATGATGGACCCTTGAGCCGCAGGCTGGAGACAGTGCCGCGCATGGCTGAACTCGAGGTCAAGTCACCGTCCCGGGCGTCCGGCGCCGCCCCACCGCCCAGCGCGCCGGCGACGACGACGCTGGAGAACGGCGACCGGCTCACGCGATGCGAGTTCGAGCGCCGCTACGCCCTACGGCCCGACCTGAAGAAGGCGCAGCTGATCGAGGGAATCGTCTACATGCCGTCGCCGGTACGCTTCGCCGCGCACGGGGAGCCGCACGCGGCGATTCTCGGGGTGCTGTTGCACTACAGCGCGTTCACGCCGGGCGTGAGCGTCGGCGACAACGCCACCGTCAGGCTCGACCTCGACAACGAGCCGCAGCCCGACGTCCTGTTGCGCATCGAGCCGGAAGCGGGCGGCCGGTCGCGGTTGAGCGACGACGACTACGTCGAGGGCCCGCCCGAGCTGATCGTCGAGATCGCGGCCAGCTGCGCGTCGATCGATTTGCACGACAAGCTCCGCGCCTACCGCCGCAACGGGGTGCAGGAGTACCTCGTCTGGCGCACGCAGGAACAGCGCATCGACTGGTTCGAGCTCGCCGACGGCGACTACCGCCCTCTGCCCGCCGACGAGGCCGGCGTGGTGCGCAGCCGCGTCTTCCCCGGCCTGCGACTCGCCGTCCCCGCACTGCTGAACGGCGACCTCGCCGCCGCCCTCCGGGAGCTGCAAGTCGGCATCGACACCGGCGAACACCGCCGGTTCGCCACCCGGCTGGCCGAGCCGTCCTGAACCGCCGTCGGACACCACCGTCCCCGGAAGACGTTGGGGCGCGACTTGTATATACCGTTCGTATTCACGCTGCCGTGGACTTCACGTGGGATGCTGGGAAGAGCGACGACAATCTGCGTAACTGCGGATTCGACCTCGCGTTCGCGTCCTTGATCTTCGACGGCGTCACGGTCGAGGTGGAGGACCGTCGGCGCGACTACGGAGAGAAGCGCATGGTCGCAATCGGGCAAGCCGACGGGATTCACCCCACCGTCGTCTACACCGACCGCCGACCGCGCGCGGCGCATCATCTCGGCCCGGAGGAGCAACCGCCGTGAACGCCAAGTCTACGCGAGAGTCGGGACGGGCTGAGCACCGACCGCCGAGCCGCGGCCGAGCCGACATCGAGCTGCTGCGCACGGCGTCCGAGGCCCGGATCGCCGCTACCTCCCCCCCCGAGCTGAAAGACCTGCCACCGGACTTCTGGGACGACGCGGTGGTGAAACCGGCACCCAAGCGGGCGATCTCGCTCCGCATCGATCAGGACGTGCTCGACTGGTTCCGGGGCGGCGGCCCGCGGTACCAAACGCGCATGAACGCAGTCCTGCGCTCGTACATGTCCAGGATGCTCGGGAAGTGAACCCAGCCGACGAACGGGGTGTCCGGCCCGAGACGCCCCGGAAACGGATGGAGAATCGGATGGGCTGCCTCACCGTGGCGGGCGGTCCGGGCGGCCGGGGCGGTCGCCTCGCGGCCCGCGACCGCCGTCCGGACCGCGGGGGCCGAAGCGGTCGCGGCGGTCGCGGCGCATCCTGACGATGCGGCTCTCGAAGACCTCCATCTGCTCGGCGGTCAGGATGGCGGCGATCTCGGCGTTCATCTGCGCCCGCTCGGCCTCGAACTGCTCGCGGACGCTGGCGTCGAGCTCGCGAAACCGGAGCCGGCCCGTCTCGAAGACCTCTCGGAGCCGCCCGCGCTGATCGTCGGACAGCTCGAGGTCGGCGTCGAGGCGGTCGAGCAGCCTCTCGGCCCTCCGCACCGAGGACGGCGGCGGTCCGCCCCGGCCCCGGAACCCGCGGGGCGGCTCGGGGTCGAACCACGGCCGCACCGTGAACCCGGCGGCGAGCCCCCCGCTGAACACGACGAGGACGAAGAGACCGGCCCACAGGCGCATGCTGGTACGGTTCATCGCTTCATCCTTAGGACGGTGACGAGAATTACCTTGCCATGCGTCAGGCGCGCAAGGCCGGAATATGCGGGGCGCGTCTGAGCACTTTTGGCAACCTTGTATGGATCACTGTCGTTAGCCCCAGCCCCGGCCGCGCAACCCTCAGAAAGACCCGTCCGGACCCGACGTCAACACCGCCTCCAGCAGGGTGTCGTCGCTCACCTCGTCCTGCCAGAGCAGGCTGAGCGCGGGCGGCCCCTCCGCATCGTCGACCTCGACCCAGTCGGTCACGAGGTCCGAGAACTCGATGGGCTCGACCGCCTCGGCCGGCCGCAGCCCCACCGCCGCGACCACCAGCAGGGCCGCCGCCACCGGCGCGAGCCGCACCGTCCACCGGCGCCAGTCGATGACGTCGAGCCAGGTGGGCGGGCCGTCGAGGTGCGCCATCACCCGGGTCGCGAACCCGAGCGGCGGCGCCGCATCCGGCCGCGCGGACAGGACCGCGGCCACGTCGTCCTGGCCGCCCGCCGCCTCGCGGCACGCGGCGCAGCCGTCGAGATGCGCCTCCAGGCGCTCGGCGCCGGCAGGATCGAGGCGCCCCGCCGCGCGCGCGATGACCGCACGTTCCACGTCGTCGCATCTCATGACGATCTCCCCATCAGCGGCTGCAGCAGCGGCCGGAGCCGGCGGCGCGCGCGGAAGATGCGGGACTCGACGGTCCCGATCGGCGCTCCCGTCGCGGCGGCGATCTCCTTGTAGTCGAGCCCCTCGACGTCGCGCAGGACGACCGCGACCCGAAGATCCGGCGGCAGGGCCGCCAGCGCGCGGTCGATCGCCTCGCGCTGGACCAGGGCCGTCTCGGCATCGGCATCCCCGGCGGGGACGTCGGCGGCGGAGAGGGGGCCGGCCTCGTCGTCCAGGCTCCCGTCCTCCACCCGGCTCCGCCGGCCCCGCCGCTCGAGCCCGGTGCGGGCCGCGTTGGTGGCGATGGTGTAGAGCCAGGTCTTGAAGGAGCTGTCGCCGCGAAAGCGGGCCAGCGACCGGTAGGCGCGGATGAACGTCTCCTGCGCGACGTCCTCCGCCTCGGCGGGGTCCCTCACGATGGCCATCGCGTAGTTGACGATGCGGGTCTGGTGGCGCCGCACGAGCGCCCCGAACGCATCGCGGTCGCCGGCGGCAGCGTCGTCGACCAACGCCTGGTCCGGGTCCACGGCCCGTGCCTCGCCAGCCACCGCGGCCGGCCGCGCCGGCACGTCCGCACCGCCCTCGGCGGCGCCGACGCCGACAGCCGTCTCCATGGCGACCTCCCGAGCGACGCCGGTCGCCGGCGGGGCGAACACCCCCATCGGCTGCGGCAGGACGGCGCTCGACGCGTGGTGCATGGCGGACCTCAGGGAACGGCGCTCCCGGTACCGTGGACCGCCCGCCCGCCGCGTTTATTCCGTCCCCGCGGCGCGAACCGGCGCCGCGGGGACCGGCGGCCTACTCGGTGACGGTGACCCGCACGATGGCCGAGGTCCAGCAGCACTGGAAGCCGCTGCCGCCCACGCCGGTCGAGTCGAGCGCCTCGGCCCGCAGCCAGTACTCGCCGGGGGCGCCGAAGGTCGCGGTGGTGCTCGGGTTCTGCGGGGAGGTCTCCTCGTACTCGAACGTCGCCTCGGCGAACTCGACCTCGCCCGGACCCCGCAGCTTGTGCCAGCGCAGGCTCATGGGCGGGCTGCGCCGGAACGGGCTCTCGCGCACGTGGGTGTCGGGGGTCACGTCGGAGAGCCACACGCTCAGGTCGACGGGGCTCCCCACGGTGCCGGCCAGGCGCCCGGCGATGCCAATGGGCGGTCCGGTGAGCGGCGGGCCGTCCTCGGCGAAGCGGATCGTCGGCGGCTCGTTGTTGTTGGACGCGTCCTTGAACGGCTCGACGAAGTACGGCGCCTGGATGTGGAAGGGGATCGTGACCGGCTCGTCGTTGGCGACGAGAGTCCAGCTCAGCTCGCCTTCGAAGTCGCCGGGCACCTGGATCGTGAAGACGCCCCACGCCCGGCCCGGGGCGAAGTGGGTCGGCTGCCCCCGGTCCCGCGGGCCCGGGCTGAAGTAGTTCAGCTCGCCCACGGGCAGGTCCACGGCCTGGTCGGTGTTCGAGTTGAAGAAGCCGATGAGCAGCGTCGCGGTGCCGTCGGGGTTGCCGTACCAGCCTTCGAACGCGGGGTACACCGGCGCGCCGAAGCCCTGGAGCGTGGTGGGAATCTGCGCGGACGCCGCCGCCGGCCCGAGGGTGACCCCGAGCAGGGCGGCCGCCGCCGCAAGCCCCACCGAACGAGTCGTCCGCATGACGAAACCTCCTCTGTACGTAGCGGAAGCCGCCCCGATGGTGATGGAGCGGCTCCCGGGATTCCCGTTGTCGGCCCGGCCTGGCCCGCCAATCGCCGCCGAACGCGACCGCAAGGTCGCGCCGCGGCCTCCGCTTGGCGCCCGACCGACCCTCCAGGAGTCCGCGCCGTTCTACGGCGCCGACTCCTCGCCCGCCAATCGTCGCCTGGCGGCTCCGCTTGGCGCCCAACCAACCCGTCAGGAGTCCGCGCCGTTCTACGGCGACTCCTCGCCCGCCAATCGTCGCCTTCGGCTCCGCTTGGCGCCCAACCAACCCGTCAGGAGTCCGCGCCGTTCTACGGCGCCGACTCCTATTCGTCGTCGGCGAGGATCTCCTCGCGCTCGGCCACGGCCGCCGCGAAGTCCTCGTCATCCATGTAGGTGACGTTGACCCAGGCGTGCCCCATCTCGTCCACGGTGCGGTCGCCATAGCCCACCCACTGGTTCGGGTCGGGGTTGGCGCGGTTGGCCGAGGTGTTGTCGTACCACGACTTCAGGGCGATGACGGTGCCCTTCGGCAGCAGCGGCGCCGCGTGGTCGGCGTAGACGTAGTTGTTGTGCCAGTTGAAGTTGAAGTCGCTGACGCGGCTCAGGACCTGCTTCGACCCGTCGGGCAGGATCGCGGTCATCTGCATGCCCTTGCCCCGCAGGTGCATGTGCGGCTGGTAGTTCTCGATGCGGCCGTTCTCCTTCAGCACGTGGAAGTTCTCGGTGGTGGTGATGGCGTTGGGCAGAATCGAGAGATGCTCGCTGCCGCCCTCGATGGTCGACCACGCCGACAGCACCTGCCGGTGCTTCGGCTCCTGCCCCTCGGGATAGAGGTACAGCCCGAGCTCGGCGGTGTCTGTGATCTCCTCGCCGACGGCCGAGTAGTGGATGTCCCACACGATGGTCGAGTCGGCCTTGATCAGCTTGCCGCTGCCCTCGCGCATGATCTCGCCCTGCTTGCCGACCGCCCACTCCATCAGGATGCCGGGGCCGACTTCAGAGGCGGCGCCGAGGTCCTCGGGGTCCTCCTCCTGCTGCAGGCGGGCCAGGGCGTGGTGGGTGATGCGGCGCCCGGCCACCGTCGACGGCCGGATCTCGATGGCGCGGATCCACCGGTCCTCGGTCAGCCCCGTCGGCACCTCGGGCTTCCACCAGGCGTCCTGCGCGACGGCGGGCATGGTGTACGGCGTCGAGTGGAGGATGAGATCGGGCGGCCCGCCGAAGAGCTCGGCGAAGTTCCACACGTCGTCGTCGGCGAACACCGCGGGCGCCGGCAGGTCGGCGGGGTTGCCCTGCGGCGCGCCGGCGTCGACCCACCGCACGATGGTGTCGATCTCGGCCTGCGTCAGCGACCGGTCGTTCTGGAACTCCTGGATGCCCACCGACTCGTCGATGTGCCAGGGCGGCATCTGCCGCGTCTCGACCCGGTTGCTGATGGAGCGCGCCCACGGCCGCGAGTCGGCGTAGGTCTGCAGCGACATCGGCGCGATGTAGCCCGGCCGGTGGCAGTTCTCGCACTTGGCACGGAAGATCGGGGCCACGTCCTTGGTGTAGGTGGGGGTGGCCTCGTCCTGGGCGGCCGCCGTGACCGGCACCAGCATCAGGCCGCCGAGCGCGAGCGCGCCGAGAACCAGTGCGCCTCGAATCGTGCGTGTTCTTCTCATTACTGCTGCTCCTCGCCGCTTGCTCGCGGCCATCCCGTCGAGCACCGTGCCGACCGCGAAGACCCCAGTACGCGCCCCGGCCGTCACGAACGGCCGGGTGCACCACGGATCCGTGCGTCCGTGCTTGAACCTTCTATTATTCTAGTCCGACACGTTGCGGTCAAGGCAGCCGAAGAGGAGGGCGCACGACGAGAGAGTGAGACGGGCCGGGCTCCGAAGACCGTTCGCGGCCATCGAGGCTGAGAACGGCAGCGGTGAAGCCAGCTGGCTGCCGGGACGGCCCTCCTCACGAATCCGTCGTGCACCCGAGGAGGAGAACGACATGACGAACAGCCACCAACCGACTCGCCGGCGGTTTCTCGAGGGCGCCGGGCTCGCCGCCGGCGGAGCGATGGGCCACGCGTTGGCGGGCGGTCGCGCGGGCTCCGCGGGCGCGGCGGCCCAGGCGCCGGCCGGCGCGAGCCCGGGGGCCCGGTTCCGCGCCCTCCTCGGGGGCGCCGACCCCGCCCGCTGCATCAACTGCGGCGACGTCGCCACGGCCCGCCTGGCCGAGATGCACGGCTTCGAGATCGTGATGTCCGGCGGCAGCGCGCTGTCCCTGAGCAAGTACGGCACCGGCGACTTCGGCGTCATCACCATGGACGACCTGGTGGAGTTCTGCAACCGGACCGCCGACGCCATCGACGTGCCCATCATCGCCGACGCGGACGACGGCGGCGGCAACCCCCTCAACGTCTACCGCACGGTGCAGCGCATGGAGAAGGCGGGCGCCGCCTGCATCATGATCGAGGACCTGTACGGCGCGAAGCACCTCGCCGGCTATGATGAAGGCAAGATCATCGGGCGCGAGGCGATGGTCGACAAGGTGCGGGCGGCGGTCGACGCGAGGCGCGACGCCGACACGGCGCTGCTCGTCCGCAGCGACGTGGTGGCCGACGGCGGCCCCCTCGACGAGGCGATCGAGCGGGTCGCGCTCTACGCGCAGGAAGGGGGCGACCTCATCTTCGTCCCCGGCATCCCCCTGGACCAGTGCCGGCGGGCGGTCGAGGCGGCGGGGCGCCCCATCCTGACCGGGGCCCCGTCGGTGGAGGCGGCGCGCGAGAACGGGGTCGGCATCCAGTTCATCGGCGCGATGGGGGCCATCGCCCTCGGCGCTGTCGACGACGCCATGGCCGCCCTCGCCCGCGACGGCAGCCTCGGCGACGCCGGCGCGGGCAGCCTCGGGGGCGCGCGGCGGCTGGAGCTCATCGGCAACGAGGTTGCCGTCGAGCGGGCGCGGCGGTTCAACGCGCTGCGGGAGGACGGGCAGTAGCCGCCCCGCGCCCGGCGCCCGGCGGCGGGTGGGAGGAACCCCCTGCCAAGGCTTCAGCGTCGCGCCCCGCTCCCGGCGCCCGGCGGCGGGAGGCAGTCTGCGCCGTGTAGCGGTGCGGACCTCGGGCAGGGGGTTGGTTGGATGCCGGTCGGGGCCGTCAGGCACGATTGGCGGGCGTCAGGGATCTGCGCCGTGGAAGGTGCAGGCTTCCCTCAGGGCCAGGAGTCTGCGCCGCAGAACGGTTTTGGGCCTGATCGGGCACGATATGCAGTAGTGGAGCTCGGGTAGGGACCCAATATATGGGGGCCATAATTTCCTGCGACGCAGACTCCTAGCTGAGCGTCAAGGGTCTGCACCGTGGAGGGTACAGGCTTCCCTCAGAGCTGGCTGAGCGTCAGGCGGAGCCGTCAGGGAACGATTGGCGGACCAGGACAGCGGAATGATCGTCAAGCCGAGAATCCGAGGGTTCATCTGCACGACGGCGCATCCCGAGGGATGCGCCGCGAGCGTGCGCGAGCAGATCGCGCGGGTGACGCCGTTCCCCAACGGCCCCCGCCGGGCCCTCGTCGTTGGCGGCTCGGGCGGCTACGGGCTGGCGTCGCGCATCGTGGCCGCGTTCGGAGCGGGGGCGGGCACCCTCGGGGTGTCGTTCGAGAAGGCGCCCCGGCGCAACAAGACGGCCACCGCGGGGTGGTACAACAACGCCGCCTTCGAGGACGCGGCGGCGGCCCGCGGGCTCTACGCCCGCACCCTGGACGGCGACGCGTACTCGGACGAGATGAAGGCCCGCGCCGTCGACGAGATCCGGGCGTCGCTCGGCCAGATCGATCTGTTCGTCTACAGCCTCGCGTCGCCGGTGCGCCAGCACCCCCGCACCGGCGTCCTCCACCGCTCGGCCATCAAGCCGCTCGGCGAGACGTTCCACGTGAAGTCGCTCGACCAGGACACCCGGGTCGTGGAGGAGGTCAGCCTGGAGCCGGCGTCGGAAGCGGAGACCGCGGCCACCGTCGCGGTGATGGGCGGCGAGGACTGGGAGTTCTGGATCGACGCCCTCGAGGACGCCGGCGTCCTCGCCCCCGGGTTCAGGACCGTCTCCTACACCTACATCGGCAGCGAGCTCACCTGGCCCATCTACTGGCAGGCGACCCTGGGCAAGGCCAAGGAGGATCTGGACCGCGCCGCCGGCGCCATCCGCCAGCGGCTGTCGGGGCTGGGGGGCGACGCCCGGGTGGCGGTGCTCAAGGCCGTCGTCACCCAGGCCAGCTCCGCGATCCCGGTGGTGCCGCTGTACCTGGCCCTCCTGTTCCGGGTCATGAAGAGCACCGGCAACCACGAGGACTGCCTGGCCCACATCGACCGGCTCTTCCGCACCGCGCTGTACTCCGACGCCGCCCCGCCGTTCGACGACGCCGGCCGCATCCGGGTGGACGACTGGGAGCTGTCCGAGGCGGTCCAGGCCGAGGTCAACCGCCGGTGGCCCGTCGTCTCCACCGACAACGTCGCCGAGCTCGCCGACCTCGACGGCATCCGAGACGACTTCCTCAGAATCTTCGGGTTCGGCGTCGACGGCGTCGACTACGACGCCGACGTCGACCCCGCCGCCGGGCGCGGTCCGTCCGGGTGAGGTGATGCCAGTGCCCGCCTGCCGGCCGGTCGGCGTTCCGGGAGCCCGTGGCGAGGGTCCGTGCCGGCTTCGACCCGCGATGCATCCCGCCTGGCCGCGTTGCTCCACGGACCACGTGGAGTCCACGGTTGCCCAGGCCAGGCGTGCGCCCTCGGCGCGCCCCGCGACGCAAGGGCGTCTTTCCGCCTGGCCGCGTTGCTCCACGGACCACGTGGAGTCCACGGTTGCCCAGGCCAGGCGTGCGCCCTCGGCGCGCCCTGCGACGCAAGGGCGTCTCTCAGCCTGGCCGTGTTGCTCCACGGACCACGTGGAGTCCACGGTTGCCCAGGCCAGGCGTGCCCCCTCGGCGCGCCCTGCGACGCAAGGGCGTCTCTCAGCCCGCTGGCGCCCTCGGGCCGCGGCGGCGCTCCTTCGGCCGCTTCGCCGCACGGGGGTTCACCACGGGTTGCTCGTCGCCCTCCTCGCGGCGGCGTGCACGGGGCCGGCGACGGAACCCCAGGGCGCGACCGTCCTTCGCTCCCTCGAGACCCGGGCCGAGCAGGGGGCAGCGGAGGCCCAGGCGGATCTCGGGGCGCGGTACCTGCTCGGCGACGGCGTGCCCCGCGACCCGGAGGAGGCCCTGCGCTGGTACCGGATGGCGGCCGAGCAGGGCTACGCACCCGCCCAGGCCACCCTCGGCGACCTCTACCTCAACGGCGAGGCGGTTTCCCAGGACGACGGCGAGGCGACGCGCTGGTATCGCATGGCGGCGGAACAGGGGCACGCCGGCGGACAGTACGGGCTGGGATACCTCTACGGAGTAGGCCAGGGGGTGGAGCTCGACGCGGCCGAGGCGGCGCGGCTGATGCGTCTCGCCGCCGACCAGGGGGAGGTCCGGGCCCAGTACGCGATGGCCCTGCTCTACGAGAACGGCCAGGACGTCCCGCGGGACGACGCCGAGGCCGCCCGCTGGTACCAGCGGGCGGCCGAGCAGGGGCACGCCCGCTCGCAGGCGGGCCTCGCGGCGCTCTACCTGAACGGCCGGGGCGTGGACCAGGACGCGGCCGAGGGCGCCCGGTGGCTGCGAGAGGCGGCCGGCCAGGGCTACGTCGCGGCACAGGTCGACCTCGCGTTCCTCTACGGCGTCGGCCAGGGGGTGCCGCGGGACGACGCCGAGGCCCTGCGCTGGCTGCGCCGCGCCGCCGACCCCGCCCACGCCAGCTCCGAGGCCAACATCGCAGCCATGGCGCGCGCCCAGTACAACCTCGCCCTCGCCTACGCGAACGGCCGGGGGGTCGCCGCGAACGACGCGGAGGCGGTGCGATGGCTCCACCTCGCGGCCGACCGGGGACTCGCCGAGGCGCAGGCCGACCTGGGCTTCATGTACCTGCAGGGCCGGGGCGTCCCCGCCGACGACGCCGAGGCCGTCCGGTGGATTCGCCCCGCCGCCGGGCAGGGGCACGCCCCCGCCCAGCGCTATCTCGGCCTGATGTACCGCGACGGCCGCGGCGTCTCACCCGCGGCGGGAGAGGCGGTGCGATGGCTCCACCTCGCCGCCGACCAGGGAAACGCGCGGGCGCAGCTCGACCTCGGCGTCCTTCTCGCCGCGGGGACCGGTGCTCCCGCCGACGCCGTCACCGCACACGTCTGGCTCGTTCTCGCCGCTTCGAGGCTAGCCGGCGACGACCGCGACCGGTCCGTCGAGGCCCGCGATGCAGTCGCGGCCGGCATGACGGCCGCGCAGCGGGCCGAGTCCGAGCGCCGCGCCCGGGCTTGGAGGCCGGTGACCGAGCGGTAGCGCGTGTCCGGCTGACCACCGGGCGGACATGCCGGCGCGGAGCTCCGATCCCTCGGAACCGAGCGGCCGGCCAGCCGGCCCGGCTGCGCGAGGCTGAACGGGCTGCTGCGAGGCGCACCGCACGCCGGTCGGGATCTTCGAATGCTCCCTGCCGTCGATCGCGCACGCGCCGCACCGCGTTCTCAGAACCCGAAGCTCATGACGTAGAGGGCCATCCCGGTCAAGCAGGTGAGCCACAGGCCCTCGAAGGTGAGCCGGCCCCAGCGCCGGTGCCCCACACTGAAGGAGCCCGGCAGGACGCGGGGAAGGCGGCGCCAGGACAGGACGGCCAGCGCCACCAGCCGATGTCAGAACCCGAAGCTCATGACGTAGAGGGCCATCCCGGTCAGGCAGGTGAGCCACAGGCCCACGAAGGTGAGCCGGCCCCAGCGCCGGTGCCCCACACTGAAGGAGCCCGGCAGGACGCGGGGAAGGCGGCGCCAGGACAGGACGGCCAGCGCCACCAGCCGATGTCAGAACCCGAAGCTCATGACGTAGAGGGCCATCCCGGTCAGGCAGGTGAGCCACAGGCCCACGAAGGTGAGCCGGCCCCAGCGCCGGTGCCCCACACTGAAGGAGCCCGGCAGGACGCCGGGAAAGCGGCGCCAGGACAGGACGGCCAGCGCCACCAGCCGATGTCAGAGCGCGAAGCTCATGACGTAGAGGGCCATCCCGGTCAGGCAGGTGAGCCACAGGCCCACGAAGGTGAGCCGGCCCCAGCGCCGGTGCCGCACACTGAAGGAGCCCGGCAGGACGCCGGGAAAGCGGCGCCAGGACAGGACGGCCAGCGCGCACCACCCGATGAACGTCGGCACGGCGACGGCGAGATGCACCGCGAAGAGGCTCGCCATCGCCGTCGTGCCGTAGAACGCGCTGACGGTGAACGCGTCCACGGCGCCCCCGAATCGGATGCTGCCCTCAAGCAGCAGAACGGCCACGATGCCTGCGAGCAGCACCCCCACCTGCAACCGGCGGTGGGCGCGGTAGCTGCGTTGCGCCGCGAGGCGCAGCGCGTAGGCCATCAGGAACGGCGCGGCGATGAAGACCACCATCGCCACGTCCACGAAGGCGTCCGCCCGGGTCCCGAGAAATCCCGTCGAGAGCATGCATCTTCCTTTCCAATGTGGACTTTCGCTGTGGATTCGACGGCTGACCGTAGAACTACAGGCGATGGACGCGGGTCGCCCGCGTCAGGCGAGGCCGACGGCAAGCACTTCCGCCTGATCCACCGCGAACCTCCGCTCAAGCGCCCAGCAGATGCCGCAGGGCGCCTTCGAGCGTGGGGTGGCCGAACTCGAACCCCGTCTCCACCAGCCGGGTCGGCTCGACGCGGGCGCCGCCCAGGAGCAGGTGGTCCGCCATCTCGCCGAACGCCAGGCGGGCCCCGAAGGCCGGCATCGGCAAGATCGTCGGTCGTCCGAGCACCCGGCCCAGCGTCTTCGTGAACTCGGCGTTGGAGGCCGGGTTCGGCGCGACCGCGTTCACCGGACCCTCCAGCCCCTCGGTGCGGACCGCGTGCAGCACCGCGGCCGTCAGGTCGTCGAGGGCGATCCAGCTCATGAACTGCCGGCCCGACCCGATGACCCCGCCCACCCCCAATTTGAACGGCAGCAGCATCTGGCCCAGCGCGCCGCCGGCCGGGGTGAGCACGATGCCGATGCGCAGATGGACCACGCGGATGCCGGCGTCGCGCGCGGCCGCCGCGGCGGCCTCCCACTCCTGGCACACGTCGGCGAGGAACCCGCTCCCCGCCGGCGACGACTCGTCGAGCCGCTCGTCGCCGCGGTCGCCGTAGAAGCCGACGGCCGAGGCGGCGACGAGGGTCGCGGGTCGCGGATCGAGGGCGGCCAGCCCCCGGCACAGCGCGCCCGTGCCGTCGACCCGGCTGTCGCGGATGCGCGCCTTGCGCGCCGCGCTCCAGCGCCCGCCGGCGATGTTCTCGCCGGCGAGGTGAACGACCGCGTCGAGCGGCCCGGCGGCGGCCACGCGACCCCTCGACGGGTCCCAGCTCGGCGCCGCCCCGGCGTCGGCGCCGCCGCGCCGCAGCCCAACCGCCTCGTGCCCCGCGTCCGTCAGGACGGGGAGCAACGCCGATCCCACGAGCCCGGTCGCCCCAGTCACGCCAATCCGCATCTGCCGTCCCTCCGTATCGTCGTCGCCGCCACGGCCGCCCGCCTCGATCCGACGAACGCGGACCGAAGCTGAGGGGCCCATGGCGAGGGCCCCAGTACATTCGACGGCCGAAGCGCCAGTTCGAGGTTCCACTCGCGGGCGGCTGGTACAATCGGCCGCCGAATGCCACGATATCAACTCTGCCGGATCTTCGCGATTCTCATCGTCCTCGGACCGGGCGGACCAGGCTTGGGCTCGACCGGGACACAGGCAGCCGCCGGGTCGACCGGGGCACGAGCCGCCATCGGGTCGGCCGGGGCACAAGACGCGGCCGTGTCAGCCGGGTCCACCATCGGGCCGGCCGGGGCACGAACCACCGCCGGGTCGGCCGCGGAAGAAGCAGCCGCCCGGTCGGCCGGAACGCTTGCCGTGGCCGGATCGGCTACGCCGCAGTCCACCGCCGAGCCGCGATACCGCGCGCCGCGCACCCCCGACGGCCAGCCCGACATCTCGGGCATCTGGACCAACGACACCCTGACGCCGCTCGAACGGCCGGCCGAGCTGGGCGACAAGGCCTTCTACACGGCGGAAGAGGCGGCGGCGGTCGAGCGCCGCGGCACCGGCGCCCGCGACCGCGACAACGCCCCCGGCCGCCAGGGGACCACCGCCGGCGGCTCGCTCGACCGCGGCTACAACTTCTTCTGGTTCGACGCGCGGGACCACATCGTGCCCACCCGCCGCACGTCCATGGTGGCAGACCCGCCGAACGGCCGCGTGCCGACCCGCCCGGCCGCGGAGGAACGCGCGGCGTGGCTGGTCGCGAACCGCAGCGACTCGTACCTGAACATGAGCCCGTACAGCCGGTGCATCACGCGCGGCGTGCCGGGGTCGATGCTCCCGAACTCGTACAACACCGGCAACCACATCTTCCAGGTGCCCGGTTACGTGATCATCGTCTACGAGATGGTCCGCGAGCCGCGCATCATTCCCCTCGACGGCCGCCCGCACGTCGACCCGCGCATCCGGCAGTGGATGGGCGACGCCCGCGGCCGCTGGGAAGGCGAGACGCTGGTGGTCGAGACCACGCACTTCACCGACAAGGCCTGGATCACGCCGAACCAGAACGCCGGCCGCGTGCACGGCGTCCCCGTCAGCCCGGCGCTGAAGGTGGTCGAGCGCTTCACCCGCGTCGCCGAGGACGCCCTCGACTGGCAGGTCCGGATCGAGGACCCGGAGGTCTACACCGGGCCGTGGACCCTCGAGCTGCCCCTGAAGCGGGACATGAGCTACACCCTCTACGAGTACGCCTGCCACGAGGGCAACCGGGCCGTGAGCAACATCCTGGGCAACGCCCGCCACGCGGAGCTCGGGCAGGCCCCCTGACCGCGTGTGGACTGACCAAGGACAGTGACGGGAACAGCCTTGCCTCGCGGCACGCTCGGAAGACGGTAGAGAGCGGGTCGTGCCTGGGTGCAATTGGCAGATCTATATATCGATCACTGTCCCAACTAACGGTCCCGTCGGCCCTCCGCTTCGCGGAGCATTTCTTCGAAGCCGGCTTCGACGCCCGCCACGAGACGGCTCCAGCCTTCCGCGTCCAGGCAGGTGGCGCACCTCGAGTCGACAGGAAGGGCCGGGTCCAGCTCGCGGGACGGATACCGCGCGTGATTGTGCAGGAAGAGGTCGGGAGACTCGAGCTCCTTCAGCCTTCGAAGGGTCCTCTGGGTGTCGGCGACGACCGTCGGGTGTCGGGGATTGTCGAAGAGCTGGGCCCCCTGGTTCGGAATCTCGCCGCCGCGGAAGGCTACGGAGTAGGTGTCTTCTCCTTCCTCGGCGGTTGTCATCCACATCGTTGCTCCCTGCGTGTGGCCCCCCGTCCAGAGGGCCCGCAACGTCGTCCCGCCCAGCGTGACCGTGTCACCGTCCTCGATCACGCGATCGACCGCGACAGGCTCGAAGTCCCGGGCCCCTATGGCCGAGTTGTCCCGGCCTGACTGGAGCGCCACGGCGTCGCCGCCGAGCGCAACCACCTGTGCGCCGGTCGCCCGCTTCATGGCCGCATGTCCCTCGACGTGGTCCCAATGCGCGTGGCTCGAGATAATGATCCGGATGTCCCCTACGTCGAACCCGAGCTTCTCGACGTTCGAGACGATGAGCGCATGCATGTCGGCGGTGCCCGTGTCGTGGAGAATGTAGCCCTCCGGCGTGGTGATGAGGTAGGAGCCGTATTGGCCGCCGACATAGTAGATGTTGCCGATGATGCGGAACGGTTCCGCGGCCTCGCCAGCCGACTGAATGCGCTCCCCTCGTTCCGCCGCACCATACGGCGACGGAAACACCATCGCCGCACTCAGCACCGCCAATGCACATGTCAGACGCATAAGGCCTCCTTGCCGACGATTGTGTCGCCAGTGTCGACGCGCCGGATTCGCCCGATGTTGGCCACATCGGGGAGCGACAGTCAAGCTCGGCGCATCGCGCTCATTCGTGGCCGGCGAACGCGGCCGCCGTCGCGAGCGCCAGCGAGCGGACCGTGTCCTCGGCGAACGAGACGTTCGACGAAACGGCGATCACGAGGTCGTGATCGGGGAAGGCCATGAAGGACGTCGAGCCGCCGACCGCACTCCCGCCGTGGCCAACCACGCGGGCCTCGGTGTCGTCGAGCGGCACGCGCCGCACGAACCAGCCGAGGCCGTAGTCGGTCGGCTCGCCCGATGCGAGCTGCGCCGCCGTCTGCAGGAGCTCGACGGTGCCGGGCTCGAGCACGTCGCCTCGCGACAGCGCCGCGCCGAAACGCGCCAGGTCGCTCGGCGTGGACACCAAGCCGTCTGCGCCCATGAGACAGGTGTGGTCGATGTTCGGCGCGTCGTGCAGGCCGTGCCGCGTGCGCATGGCGAACGCCGGGAAGTAGAGGCCGGCCCGGCCCGGTACCGCGTGCCCGTGGCCGCCCAAGGGCCCGCCCGGCGCGTCGAGCAGCGTGTCGGGCATCCCGACCGGCGCGAAGACCTCGCGCTCCATGAAGTCGGCGAACGGCTCGCCGGCAACCGCTTCGACGAGCGCGCTGACCAGGACCCATCCGTAGCTCGAATAGCGGAAGGCCGTGCCGGGCTCGAACCGCAGCCGGTCGCCGGCGAAGATGTCGGTCGCGTCGGCCGCGACCGCACACGTCCGGCGGGCGAACGCCAGCCCGTCGTCGGGGTTGACCTGTCCGTTCTCTCCCCCGCCGTAGTGACCGAACCCGGCGACATGTCCCATCAACTGGCGCGCCGTGACCCGCCCATGCTCGTCGGGCAGCGTCGGGAGGTAGTCCCCCACGGACGCGTCGAGGTCGAGGAGTCCCCGCTCGAGAAGCAGGCCGACGGCGGCCGCGGTGAGGGGCTGGGACACACCGCCGATGCGGAAGCGCATCCGTGGCGTCAGGGGGACGCGCTCCTCGAGATCCGACCACCCCAGCGCCTCGGCCCACGCGAGCTCGCCATCGACGGCCACCGCGACCGACACGCCCGGCAGGTTCTCGTCGACGATCAGGTCCCGCGCATGCTGCCGGACTTGCTCTGCCGCGGCGGCGTATCGGGCCGCGGGCGGCGCAAGGGTCTCCGCGGGCAGCGCCCCCGGGTCCTCGCCCGGGCCCGGGGACAGGCCGCAGCCGGCGAGGATCGAGGCCGTGGCCAGAGTGAACAGCAGACGAACGGTGCATCTATTCATGGGGGCAGTCTCCGCGATCGATGCCGCGAAGTCCTCACCGAGAAGTGAGCAACTCGTGAGATCCCCGTGAAATCCCGCCAGATCGAGGAATCCGTGCGAGCTTGACTATCGCTCCTCATGTGAACATCATCGGGCGAATCCGGGCAACGCGCTGGCCGCGGGGGCGAATCCGCGTGAGGGCCGCAGTAGTCCGCGAGGACAGTCGCTAATCCGCCCTGTTCGAGGGAGCCCCGGGGGGTAGGTGGTCGGGAACGCGTTGATGCGGACTTGTCGTCCATCGAGGATGCCTTCTCCAGCTCGTCGAGGAGGTGGGGCCAGTCGAGTTCATCGGTCTTCGCGACGGTGATGCAATGATCGCTCGCAAGAAGTCGGCAGCCCGTGGCAAGGCCCTGCGTTCGCTTGGACTCGTCCTTCTCGTGGTTGCCGCGGGCGCGCTCGCGGCGCCACCTCCCTCCGCCGGGCAGTCGGCCCCTGCCCTGGCGCCGCTCGACCGCGTCCTCGCCTTCCCCACGCCCGTCGGGGAAGAACGGCTCGACGTGGACGGCGGGGCGATGGGCGCCTGGCACCGCATCCGCAAGCTGGCCACGACGGCCAGCCTCCTCCATGTCACGGCCCACCCCGACGACGAACATGCCGGCATGCTCACGCTGGCCAGCCGGGGCCGGGGGGTGCGCACCGCCCTCCTCAGCCTCAACCGCGGCGAGGGCGGCGCAAACGCCATCGGCCCGGAGCTCTTCGACGGCCTCGGTCTCATCAGGACCCGTGAGCTGGTCCTCTCCGGACGCTACTACGGCCTCGACGACCTCTACTTCACGACCGCGGTCGACTACGGCTACTCCAAGTCGGTGGACGAGGCCTTCCGCAGCTGGGACCGCGAGGCCGTCCTCGAGGACATGGTGCGGGTCATCCGCCTCAACCGCCCGTTCGTGGTCGTCGGCCGGTTCCACGGTTCGGGGCGGGACGGACACGGCCACCACCACGCCGCGGGGCTGCTGACGCCGGAAGCGGTTGCGGCCGCGGCCGACCCCGCCCGCTTTCCGCGCCAGATCGCCGAGGAGGGGCTGCGGCCGTGGCGGGTCCTGCGCACGTTCAGGGGCGGGGTGCGAGCGGGCGAGCCGTTCCATGTGGAAGTGGACGCCACCGGGTCCAGTCCGTGGCTGGGCGACACCTGGCAGCGCTGGGCCAGCCGGGGGCTCGCCCTGCAGCGTTCGCAGACCGCGGGGCGCGTGCGCACGGGGGGCGGGCGCTACCTCTACGAGCGGATCGACGGGATGGATGGGGGCAACGCCGGCGCGGGAGGGAACGCCAGCGCGGGAGAGAACGCCGGCGTGGGAGAAGGTGCCGGCGCGGGAGAAGGTGCCGGCGCGGGAGAAGGTGCCGGCGCGGGAGAAGGTGCCGGCGCGGGAGAAGGTGCCGGCGCGGGAGAAGGTCCGGCGCGGGAGAGGTCGCCGGCGCGGGAGAGGTCGCCGGCGCGGGAGAAGTTGCCGGCGCGGGAGAAGTTGCCGGCGCGGGAGAGGTCGCCGCCGCGGGAGAAGTTGCGGCCTCGTTCTTCGCCGGCCTGGATACGAGCCTGGGCGGGCTGCCCGCGCTCCTGGGCGAATCAGCGCCCGGGGCGAGCTCGCTCCTCGACGAGCTGCAACGCTCGATCGCCACCGTCGTCGAGGCGTTCGATTTCCGCGCACCCGAGCGTTCGGCGCCGGGCCTGGCCCGAGGTCTCGGACTGCTGCGCTCCGCCATCGCGGCCTCGGCCGCGGCTCCCGAGATCCGCTTCCACCTCCGGCTGAAGGAACGCCAGCTCGAAGACGCCATCGTGGCTGCCAGCGGGGTGCGGGTCGGCGCCGCGCTGGAGGGACCCGCGCGCGGCGCGGTGCTCGTCCCGGGAGAGTCCGCGACCGTGCGGGTTGCGGTCGAGACAGCGGGAACCGGGGATGTCGCCGTGGGGGCGGTACGGGTGACGAGCCGCGGCGGCGACGTCCTGGCCCGCCAATCGTCGCCTGGCGGCACCGCTCGGCGCCCAACGAGTCCTGCAGGAGCCCGCGCCGTTCCACAGCGCGGACTCCCGACCCGGACCGCGGATGCGCCGCGCGACCCTCGGGGCGCCGTCTCGACATTGCAGCTACGAATACCGCGAACGCGAGACGGGCGAGACGCACCGGCCGCCGCGCCGTACTTCGGGCGCGACGGCCTGGCGGAAAACCACTACCGGATCTCCGATTCGACGGACCTCCACCTCCCGTGGCGCCGGCCCGGCCTCTCGGCGGGGGTCGAGCTGTCCGTGGACGGGCACGTCATCGAGCGCACCGTCCCGGTCACCGCCCGGGTCCCACGCTTGCCGTACGGTTCGGTGACGCGCGAGGTGGCGGTTCTGCCGGCGCTGTCCGTCTCGGTCGAGCCCGAGGTCCGGATAGTCCCGGTCGCTCGGGAGCCGGGGGAAGGCGGCGACCCGGCGACCGCGGGCGCGGGCGGGGATTCCGTCGCGACCCCGCCGGCGCAGGTGCGGGTGCGCACCAGCGCGAACGCCGGACCTCTCGCGGCGACGGTCCGCCTCGAGCTGCCCGACGGCTGGACATCGACCCCCGAGACGGTGCTCCACGAGTTCCGGAACCGGGGGGAGACGGCGGAAGCATCCTTCACGGTCACGCCACCGGCGGGGTGGCGGGGCGCCGCGCGGCTTCGGGCCGTGGCCAGCGCCGGTGGCATGGCCTATCGCGCGGGGTACCGGACGCTTGAGCATCGCGACCTGCCGCTCGCGCGGCTCTGGCGGCCGGCTCACTCCTCAGTGCGGTCCGTGCCCGTCGCCCGCCTCGACGGGGCCCGCATCGGCTACGTCATGGGGGTCGGCGACGAGGTGCCCGCCGGGATCGAGGCGCTCGGCGCCACCGTCGAGCTGCTGGACGAAGCCGCTCTCGCGGCGCTGGCCCGCGAATCGTCGCCTGACGGCTCCGCTCGGAGCCCAGCCAATCCTGCGGGAGCCCCCACCGTTCCACGGCGCAGACTGCTGCCGGCGCGTGCGAGAGCCGAAGCGGGCGCGGAAAGCCGGTCCGACCTCGGGTCGCCGCGTGCGAGCGCCGACGCCGGCGCGGAAAGCCGGTTCGACGCGATCGTGGTCGGCACGCGGGCCTACGCCGTCCGGGCCGACCTGCTCGAGCACAACCGGGGCCTCCTGGAATACGCACGGCGGGGCGGAAACCTGATCGTGCTCTACCAGACGCAGGAGTACGTGCCGCCCGCGATGGCGCCGTACCCCGCTTCCCTTCCGAGAAGCGCGGAGGAAGTGTCCGAAGAGGATGCGCCCGTGCGCCTCCTCGTTCCCGATCACCCTCTGTTGACCGCGCCGAACCGCATCACGGAAGCCGATTTCGACGGCTGGATCGAGCAGCGGGGATCGAAGTTCTTCGCCGACTGGGACCCGGCCTACACGCCGCTGGTGGAGACCCACGACCAGGGCCAGGCCCCCCAGGAGGGCGTGTGGCTCACCGCGCCGGTGGGTGAAGGACGCTTCACGTATCTGGCCCTCGCCCTCCACCGGCAGCTGCCCTACGGCGTTCCCGGGGCGTACCGCATCCTGTCGAACGTTCTTTCTCGATCCGCGGTCGATCGCTGATTCCCAGTGAAAGAAATCCCGGCCGGGCGGTTGCATCGTCGAGCCGATCCGTTGCTCATTCGAGGGACGGTCCGATGACCAGGCTCGTCGACGAGGCCGCGGTGCGGCACGAGCTTTCCTGCGTTCGGACGAGCCGGGTGCGCACATGGCGCTGACGCCGCTCGACTGGATCGTGGTCGGCGTCTACGGAGCCGTCGTGCTCGCGATCGGCTTCGGACTCGCCCGGCGCGCCGGCGCCAGCGTCGAGGACTACTTCGTGGCCGGCCGCTCGCTGCCCTGGTGGCTGGCCGGCACCTCCATGGCCGCCACCTGGTTCGCCACCGACGCCCCCCTCGCCACCGCCGCGCTCGTGCGCAGACAGGGCGTGTACGGCAACTGGCTGTGGTGGTACGAGGCGGCGGGCATCCTCATGCTCACCTTCTTCTACGCGCGCCTGTGGCGGCGGGCGGGCGTGCTCACCGACGCCGAGGTCATCGAGATCCGCTACGGCGGCGCGCCCGCGCGGGCGCTGCGCTGCTTCTCCGCCGTGTACCAGGGGCTGCTCAAGAACGCCGTCGTCATGGGCTGGGTCATGCTGGCGATGGTGAAGTTCAGCGGTGTCCTGCTGGGCTGGGACCCGGCCGTCACCCTCACCGTCTGCGTCGGGCTGGCGCTGGCCTACACCGTGGCGTCGGGGCTCTGGGGGGTGGTGGTGACCGACCTCCTCCAGTTCGTGACCGGCATGCTGGGGGCGACGACGCTCGCGGGCATCGTGCTCGTCCGTTTCGGGGGGCCCTCGGCCATGGCCGATGCCGTCAGGGAGGCCCCCGGGGCGCCGCCGGGCGCCCTCGACCTCGTGCCCGGCGCGGCCAACGCCTCCTCGCTCGAGATCGTCTCCTTCCTCTGCCTGATTCTGATTCTTTGGCTGAGAAGCGGGCAGGGAGACGGCTACGTGGCGCAGCGCCTGTTCGCGACGCGCGACGAGCGGCAGGCCGTGAAGGCGTCGCTCTGGTTCGCCTTCGCCGGAACCGTGCTCCTCACCTGGCCGTGGATCGTGGTGGGACTGGGCTCGCTCCTCGTCTTCCCCCCCACGGCCATGGACCCGGCGCTGGCCGCCGACCCCGAGCTCGCCTATCCAATGATGATCCGGGACCTCATGCCGGCCGGGCTCAGGGGGCTGATGGTCGCCACGTTCCTCGCCGCGTTCATGAGCACCATGGACACGCACCTCTGCTGGGGGGCGTCGTACATGGTGAACGACGTCTATCGCCGCTTCCTGAGAAGGGACCGCTCGGAGCGGCACTACGTCGCGGCCTCCCGGGTCGCGGTCGTGCTGCTGGCCGCGGTCGCGGCGGCCGTCGCCTGGCAGATGGACTCGATTCAGCGGGGCTGGATCTACATCATCGAGCTGACGGCGGGGGTGGCCCTCGTCTGGCTGCTCCGCTGGTACTGGTGGCGGGTCAACGCGTGGGCCGAGATCGCGGCCATGGCCGGCTCGGTGCTCCTGGCCAACGGGAGGGTCCTGCTCGCCGCGTTCGAGCCAGTCCTCCCCGCGGGGGTGATGCGCGCCGCCGACGGCTTCTACGCACCGGAGATGGACCTCGTCCGCGCGGTGGTCATCCTGGTCGCCTGCACCGCGCTGTGGCTGGCCGTCGCGCTCGCCACGCGCCCCGAGGCCGACGACGTTCTCGACCGCTTCTACCGGCGGGTGCACCCTGGCGGCTGGTGGGGCCGCGTGGCCGAGCGCACGGGGGTGACCTCGGCCGACCCGCCGGCGAGCCGCATGTGGCCGGGCTTCCTGCTCGGCGCGCTGTTCGTGTACGCGAGCCTCCTCGGGGTGGGTTACGTGCTCACCGGCCGGGCCGGCGTGGGCACGCTGCTGCTTCTGGTGTCCCTCGGCGCGGGGGCGATCACCGTACGGATCGCGCACGCCGACACGCCCCCCGGCGCCGGGACGACCGGCTCCATGAACCGGAGGACCGCGTCATGACGGACCGCCTCAGATCGTCCTCGTCGGGGCGGGAAGCCGCGAGTTCGGGCCCGCCTCCATCCGCGACCTGTTCCTCAGCGATGCGCGCCGCGACCGCGGCCTGAGCGTCATGAACCGGAGGACGGCGTCATGAACGACCTACTCAAGATCGTCCTCGTCGGGGCGGGGAGCCGCGAGTTCGGGCTCGCCTCCATTCGCGACTTGCTGCTCAGCGATCCGCTCTGCGACCGCGGCCTGAGCGTCATGAACCGGAGGACGGCATCATGAACGACCGCTTCAAGATCGTCCTCGTCGGGGCGGGGAGCCGCGAGTTCGGGCCCGCCTCCATCCGCGACCTGCTGCTCAGCGATGCGCTCTGCGACCGCGGTCTGAGCATCGTCCTCGTCGACGTCGCTCCGTCGGAGCTGCCCCGCACCCGGGCTTACGCCGAGTCGGTCGCGGAGCGGCTCGGCCGGCGAGTCCGGGTCTCCGCAACGACCGATCTCGATCGGGCGCTCCCCGGGGCCCACGCGGTCGTCATGGCCATCGAGCTCCGCCGCTACTTCTACTGGGCGCAGGACTTCCACGTCCCCCGCGGCTTCGGCTCGCGCCAGATCTACGGCGAGAACGGCGGTCCGGGAGGCCTCTTTCACGCGCTCCGCAACATGAAGCCGGCCCTGGACGTGGCCCGGGCAATGGAGGCGCACTGCCCCGAAGCCTGGCTCCTCAACTACACGAACCCGCTCACCAAGCTGTGCGAGGCCCAGAGCCGGCTCTCCTCGATACGCGTCGTCGGCCTCTGCCACGGCGTCTTCGACGGCATGGCGCAGATGGCCCACCTCCTCGACCTTCCGGTCGACCGGCTCGACGCCCGGGCGAGCGGGCTCAACCACTTCGCCTGGTTCGAGTCCGTGCGCGACCGCGAAACCGGCGAAGACCTCTACCCCAGACTCAAGCGTCGCGAGCGCGAGGCCCACTGGCTGCACGACTGGGACGAGATCGCGCTGAGCCGCGTCCTGTTCCGGGTGTTCGATCGCTACCCGAGCCCGGGTGCGAACCACATCGGCGAGTACCTGGGATGGGCGCAGGAATTCCTGGGCAGCAGCCTTCTCCAGTTCTTCTACGACCCCGTGGACGGTGTGCCCTGGGAGACGGGGAAGACGCCGACCTGGATCTACAACCTGGCGGACCACCCCACGGACGTGCCCGCGTTCCCCGGCGCACCGCTCGTCCGCCTGCGAGGCGACGCCGGGAACGACGCCGACGGGCCCGACCCCGACGGGGAACTCGCGCCCTCCGGCGAGCTGGGGATCCCCCTCCTCGAAGGGGTGCTGTGCGGCATCGACACCGCCCTCGAAGCCGTCAACGTGCCGAACGCCGGCTACGTGCCCGGCCTGCCCGAGGGCGCCGTCGTCGAGGTTCCCGCCCGCGCCGACGCGAGCGGCCTGCACCCCGCCGCCATGCCGCCGCTCCCCGAGGGAATCCTCGGGCTGCTGAGGACCCAGACCAGCATCAACCGCCTGCTGGTCGACGCGTTCGCCAACGGCTCCCGCCGGACCCTCCTCCAGGCCCTGCTGCTCGACCCGACCACCCACTCGTACCGCGCGGCGGTTCACACCATCGACGAGATGTTCCGTCTCCAGAAAGACGTCCTGCCCCGCATGGAGTGGTAGCCCCGCGGGAGCACCGCCGAACCCTGATTGACCTGACAGCCGGAACGGTGCGGCATGGCGAGAATGCAGCATGTTGACAGTCCGATCCGCAGCCACGTACACTTCGGATGAGTGCGGTCCTCACATGAACCGGACTCGTCATCCCTTCCGCCCTTGCACGTGGCAACGCGCGCCGAGCGAGAACGTGGAAACGGCGGAAAGGAGATTCTGCGGATGTCCGATCGGATCCGTTTCGAACTATCCGTGCCCGTAGCGACCCGCCAGGACAGTGTGGGCTACATCGCTTGCTGTCCGCCGCTGGATGTCTACAGCCAAGGCCCCACCGAAGACGTCGCGGTTCGCAATCTCACCGAAGCCCTGGAGCTGTTCCTGGCGTCGTGCTATCGGCGCGGTCAACTCGATCGCGTGCTGAAGGACTGCGGATTCGAGCTGGACCACAACCCTGAATCGCCTGCACCGGATACACAGCGCATGGTGCGTATTCCTGTTCCCCTTGTCGCCGGTGCCGAAGCTCAAGCCCACTGAGTGGCGCGTTCAGGTGCGCGTATTCGCAGCCGACGGCTTCACCATCGAGCGCGAGAGCGGGTCGCATATCGTCATGAGCAAGCTTGGCGTCGCCCGCCCAGTCATCGTGCCGAAGTACCCTGCTGTCGGCATCGACATCATCCGCGCCAACATGCGCACGGCACGGATGTCGCGAGAGCGATACTTCAACCTGCTTGCGAAGGCCTAGTCTAGACGGACCCAGAACCCGGTTGTTGAGAAGGATAGACGAAACGGGCGGCGTGCAGTTCAGTCGAACGACTCTCCGGCCCGTCGGTTAGCCGGAACGTACTCGCACCCGCACGCACCACAGTGTCGACACGCCAACCACCCGCACTTCTCGCAGGCGATGCTGGTCGGAGACTCCAGGCGCTCCTTGCACCGGAAGCAGTGAGTCGAGTGATGCGGCGTCCTCGCGTCGCGGGCAACCGACGCTGTCCTGGCGTCGCGATCAAGCGACTCTCATTTCGACGGAAACTTGGGACCGATACGCTGCGACAGCGTGCTCCGCCTCGCCCTCACTGGGCCTGACCCAAAGAACCGCATACCCACGTCCCTCCGGCTGTACGGCCGGAGCATCCCGCTCGCGACGTCGAACAAGAAAAACTGCCGCCTTGACGCATGCTCCACAAAACGGTCGTAGACCAAGAGTCTGCCGCTCTCTTGGTGTCGGCTGACCCAGTAACGTCCATCAACGGTACGCGCGATGAGATCGCGAGGAGGAGGCGGACGGCGAGAGCGTGCGAACGTCACAATCACCGGCCGCACGGCTTCGCCATCCGAGCATCGCCGTCACGCCTCCGCTCAGCCGCCTGATTGCCTTCGCGGCACTCATCGAAACAACCACCCACCCGACCCGGAGCCCGACACCGTCAGTCTCGCTACCCAGGGTTGAATCATCTGCCCGCCTCACCGCCGCTTGACCCGCCGCAGCGCACACTGCCGGCTGATGCTCAACGCGCCCTCGCGGTCTTGAGGCGCTCGACCAACGGTGCGCGCTAGACGCTGCGAACGGCCGCGGCCATCGCCTCGCACGCCTCGCGCAGCACCTGGCGAGATGAGGCGACGTTCATTCGCATGTGGCCTTCTCCGCCGGCACCGTAGCTGGAACCGGGATTCAGATAGACACCCGACTGGTGGGTCAGCCAGTCCCGGAAGTACTCCTCGGCGGTGTCGCCTCCCTCCGCGGCCTTCTCCTTGGCGCCGATGCGCTCCATGACCTTGCTGAAGTCCAGGAAGGTCATGAACGTGCCTTCGTTGCGCGTATAGCCCACGTCGGGCATGTGCTGCTCGACGAAGCTCTCGACGAACGTGTGGTTGTCGTCCATGTACGCGTTGGCCTGGTCGAACCACTCGCCGCCGTCGCGATACGCCGCGGTGTTGGCCACCACGCCGAGCGTGCTGAGCTCCGCGCGGTGGTACTGGTTCACGCGCGCAAGCACGGTGGGGCTCTTGGAGTAGTAGTAGGCGTTCTTCATCGCGGCCAGGTTGAAGGTCTTGCTGACGGCGTTGAAGGACACGCTGTTGTTCACGACGGCTTCATCCGGCAGGCTCGCGAACGGCGTGTACTTGTGCCCCGCGCGGATGACGTCGGAGTGGATCTCGTCCGCCAGCACGACGACCTTGTGCTCGAGGGCCAGCCGGCCGATGCGGAGCAGCTCCTCCTCCGTCCACACGTTGCCGGTCGGGTTCTGCGGGTTGCAGACGATGGTGGCGCGCACGTCCGCGGTCATCTTCGATTCGAGGTCGTCCCAGTCGATCTCGTAGCGTCCGTTCCGGTAGAGCATCGGGCTGTCGACGGTGTCCACCCGGGCGGCGCGGGCCATTCCGTAGAACCCCGAGTACGCCGGTGTGGTCAGGAGCACCTTGTTCCCGATGGGCACGAACGAGCGCAGCGCCGCGATGACGCCCGGATAGACGCCGTCGGAGATGACGATCGAGGCGGGGTCCAGGTCGAGGCCGTGGCGTTCACCGTTCCACTTCAGGATGCCGTCTCGAAGGGGTTGGGTGGTGCTGAGGTAGCCCCAGTTGTGATGCTGGATTCTCTCGTGCAGCGCCTCGGTGATGCACGGCGCACACTCGAAGTCCATCGACGCCACGCCCATGCCGTACTTGAACACGCCCTCCGGATAGCGGAGGGCCGGCGAGTCCCACCGGGAACAGTCGGTGCCGACACGGTTGTAGGGCGTGTCGAAATCGTACTTGCCGTTCGCCAGACGCGGGATGCTGGTCGAGCTCTGCGCCGCCGCCGGGCTCGCGCCGCCGACCAGGCCGCCGGCGGCGCCGGCGATGGCGGTCGCGCCCGCGTTTCTCATGAAGGCTCTTCGATTGAGCCGGACGATGCCTGACATCGTTGCCTCCTCCCGTCACTCAAAGGCGGAGTTGCGGCGGTACGGCGTGGAACCGGCGTCGCAGCCCCGTCGTTCCCCCTGGCGACAGCGAATCGATACAAAGTTGCCAACCACACGCAGATTCAGCCCGTTCTTTGGCGATTCCTGTGCTTCGCACGTGGCAGGCGATCCCCGTCACTGTCCTTACGCCAGGACCTCCTTGAACACCTTCATTGCCGCCGCCATCTCCTCCCGGCTGCCGATCGAGATTCGGCAATGCGTGGTGTGCAGCGGTGGGAAATCCCGGCCTACCAGCACCTTGCGCTCCAGACACGCTTCGCGGAACTCCCGTGCGGGGCGGCCGATGTGCACGAAGATGTGGTTGGTGTGGGAGTCGGGCACGTCGAAGCCCATGTCGCGGAAGGCGGCGATGACGCCGTCGCGAATCTCGGCGTTCTCCTTCACTTCCCAATCGATGTGCTCCGTGTCCTCGAACGCGGTGATCGCGGCTACCGCGCCCAGCATGTTGACGTCGCCCATGCCCCAGGCGCCGCGGATCTTCGCCAGGGTCTGCTCCTGGCCGAGGGCGTATCCGACACGCAGGCCGGCCATGCCGTGCGCCTTCGAGAAGGAACGGGTGACGAACACGCGCTCGTCCTCGAGCGCCAGGGGCACCGCGGTCTCGATGCTGCCGGGCCGCCCGTAGTTGATGTAGGCCTCGTCGACGTGAATCATGGTCTCGGGCGATTCACGCAGCACGCGGCGCACGAAACCCTCGACGGCGCCGGGTCCGTGCACCATCCCGGTGGGGTTGTTCGGATTGCAGAGGTAGACCAGGCCGGCGCCGCGGGACGCCTCGGCCAGCGCGTCGAGGTCGATGGCGAGCGAGCCGTCCAGATCGATCTCGGTGGTCTTGGCCTCGATGCGCCGGGCGGTGGCCAGGCTGGTCGAGTAGGTGGGCATGGGGGTCACGAAGCCCCTGGTCGCCGAGCAGAACGCCCGCACCGACCCCTGCAACAGGGGGGTGGAGCCGGTGGCCAGCTGCACGTTGCCGGTGCCGACCTCGTAGTAGTCGGCGATGACCCCTCTCAGCTCGTTGACGTGATCCGGCGAATAGCCGCGGCCGATGCGCTTGTTGGTGTGGGCCTGAAGGGCCTGGATGGTCTTGGGGCCGGGGCCGCGGGCGCTCTCGTTCTGGTTGAGCTGGATGACGCCGCCGTCGTAGATGCCGGATTCCGCGGCCTCCCGGGTCTGGGCGCTGGCCCGCCTGCCGAACGGTGAAGCGCCGGTCAGGGCGCCGGCCGCGGCGCCCAGCGCGATGGTTCCCACGAATCCACGGCGTGTCGTCTTCATCTGGTTCCTCCCTGGGGGGCCTTCACAATGGTGTCGAAGCGGGATCGGCGAACCGATCCCGGGCTGTCACGAACGCGGGTGCCGACGGTCAACATCCCCGGGCGGCCACAGCCGTCCCGGCGCGCTCGATGAGCGCTCGAACTCCTTCCCGCACGGCGGCGGCCGGGGACAGGCGACTCGCGTCGCGATGACGCCCGGTTCTTCGGCCGCCGGGGGCGGTGAACCCGCGGCAGGACGCTCCAGTCTCGGTCGTCTCGCCGACCAGCCCGCTCATCGATGCCTGCGGCTCCGATGGGCGCCCAACCGACCCTGCAGGAGTCGGCGCCGTTCCACGGCGACTCCTCGCCCGGCAATCGTCGCCCTGTCGGCTCCGCTTGCCGCCCAACCCAATCCTCCAGGAGTCGGCGTCGTTCGGCGCAGACTCCTGGCAGCGACTGTCCTCGCGCGAATTCGCCCCCCGCGGCCGGCGCGGTGCCCGGATTCGCCCGATGTTGTCCAAACGAGGAGCGATAGTCAAGCTCGACGGACCCACCAGGGGCGTACGGAGGCCGCCGACCGTGCACGCGGGCGCACGCCGGGCGATCCGACTCATACGGATGAGGAGCCGTTCGACATCGAGCCGAACCCGTTCCACCCTGTCACGGTCCCGGGCAAGGGCCGGCGACAGGGAGTCGGCTCACTTGCGATACCAGTCGTAGAACGCGTCCCCCGGGGGCACCTTCCGCCGGATGTCCACCACGATCGTCTCCCCCTCCCAGGTCGTGACGAGCTGCTCCTTGCGCACGTGCCCGTAGAGGAACTCCTCGACGAACTCGATGCAGCGGTACTCCAGCAGCTGCATGTCCTCCTCCAGCCGGCGATAGAGCGGCATGGAGATGCGCCAGGGCTCGGTGAAGGTGTTCGGATCCTCGATGGTCACCTCGTAGTGGATGGCGTCGGGCGAGAGCGGCGTGAACCGCTCCTCCAGCCGCAGCCCCTCGCTGTGGAAGTTGCCGGCCCGGTCGAACCAGTTCTTGCCGTTGAACTCGGTGACCTCGACCACCAGCGTGTCGCCCTCCCAGCGGCCGACCGAGTGCCCCATGAACGTCCAGTCGGGCGGCAGCTCGACGTCGTCCAGGTGGATGGTGCGCGCGGTGCTGGTGAACGCGAACGCCATCTGGATCTTGTTCGTGCTCTGCACGATCTGGAACGGGTAGGGCATGTACATCGCCCGCGGGATCCCCGGCAGGTAGCACTTGAGCTCGGGGTCGCGGTCGATCCAGTTGGCCGCGTTCTCGTCCTTGACGGCCCGCGCCTCCGGCGTATACGGGATCCGGCCGTCGCCCTCGACGACGCCGAGCGAGCCGGGGACGCCGCCGGCCGCGCCGAGCGCGAGCACCGGCGCCGCCGGGACCTCGACGAAGTCGAACGGATAGGCGCCCGGCTGCGTCACCATGCCGGGACGCGCGGCGTGGGCCTCCAGATCCCAGTGCGCCTCGTTGTTCGCCTGCCAGATGCCGCTGAAGTCGGGCCGGCCGTCGACGGTGCGGGCGGCGATGGCCGCCTGATCCTGACCGACCGCGCTGGTCATCGACGCGGTGATGACGGCGGTCACGGCCGCCGTCACGAGCACCGCGGTGACTATCGAGCCGCCGTATATCACTCGGTTTCGCACGTTGAACCCCCTACGTCATTCGTCGCCCGCGGCCCCGCTTGCCGCCCAACCAACCCTCGCCAGCGGTCTGCACCGTTCCACGGCGCAGCCCCCCGGGCCGCCGGTCACCGCCGCAGCGGATTGACCTCGTCGCCCGAGTCGGCGAAGCCCGCGGCGAAGCCGCCGCACCCGGCGCTGCACAGCGTGGCCGGGTCCGGGCCGGTGCCCTCGGCGAACGCCTGCTCCTCGGCGCGGGCGCCTCTCAGCAGCGCCGGCATGCCGTAGTTGCCCTCGTGGCAGCGGGGCTCCTTGTAGATGCGGTTGAGCTGGTCGCTCTGCCGGCTCAGCTCCAGCGCGACGGTCCAGGGCGCCGTCCACGTCGTCGGATCGTTCATCGTGACGGTGTACTCCAGCGACTCGGAGTCGACGCGGCGCCAGCGCTCCACCAGGTGCAGGTTCTCGCGCGAGCCCTGGTAGTCGGTCTTGGGAGAGAAGTTGGTGACGTCGACCACCAGCGTGTCGCCCTCCCAGCGGCCGCGCGAATCGCCCCACCACTGCCGGATGTGCGGCGGCAGGTGCGGTCGGTCGGTCACCGGGATGACCCGCTGCCAGCCCTGCCCCTGCCCGGTGTCGTAGAAGATGGACACGGTCTCGGGCGACTGGACGATCTGCAGGAAGTACCCGGCCGCGCCCCCGAAGTCGGGCAGCCGGGCCGACATGCACCGCTCGCCGAGGCCGCGATCCTCCGGGCCGTCGGACCGGTTGAACGATCCGCCCGCCGCGGCGCCCGTCGCCGGGTAGAACGGCGGCGGCTCGTTCCGGCGCGGCGACGGCGGGCCGTACTGGCCGCCCGCACAGGACGGCAGGTTGTCGCGGCAGACCGCGGTGGCCTGCAGCAGCGCGAGCTGGTACTCGCGGATGGCGTCGCGCCGCGCCTGCGCCTCGGGCGTCAACGGCGGGATGCGGCCGTTGGGCGGATCGATGATCAGCGACGTCCGCCGGCCCATGTACTTGTGCGACAGGTAGATCGCGGCGCTGTAGGCGCCGCCCACGTCCTGCTCGCTGCCGCGCTCGGCGTACCGGGTGTCCTCGTAGATGATGCGCGCCCGCTCCCGGTCCAGCTCGGCCCGCTGCTCGTCGGTCAGGAACTCCTGGTCGGCAAAGCGGGCGGGCCGCTCCAGCGGGATTTCGTAGTCGGTGGTCCAGATGCCCTGCAGATCCGGCTCGCCCCACGGGGTGGGCGTGGCCGGCGTGGCGGCGGGCGGCTGCTGCGCCTGCCCTTCCACCGGCACCGGGGCCACCTGGAGAAGCACTGCGACGACGGCGACCGCCGCCGCAACGCCGAACAGCTCCAGCACGCGTCGTCTCATGTCGAACCTCCCGTCCCGATGCGGGAGCCCGGCACGCGGACTCCCATCCACCGCCGTCCGGTCGCGCCGCTACGAACGCAGCGGCGCGACCGCCAACATGCCGCCTCGACACGAACGTCGGGGCGCAATCACTTCGCCCAGGCGACCCCCTCCGTCCGGGGATCGACGCCGGCCGCCAGCACGCCGTTCCGGTGGTCCACGACGATGACACGAACGCCGGGGCGCAATCACTTCGCCCAGGCGACCCCTTCCGTCCGGGGATCGACGCCGGCCGCCAGCACGCCGTTCCGGTGGTCCACGACGATGGCCGCGTTCGAGCCCATCGACCACTCGGGGCGCACCCGCAGCGCGTGGCCCTTCGCTTCGAGCACCGCGCGCACCTCGGTCGAGATGCCCCGCTCCACCGACAGGTCGCCCGGATACATGGTGTGCGGGAACGGCGACGCCGGGAAGCTGCGCGTCGACCAGCGCGGCGCCTCTATCGCCTGCTGCACGTTCATGTCGAACTCCACCATGTTCAGCAGCGTCTGCATGGTCCGCATGATCTGGTCGTCCCCGCCGGGGCTGCCCAGGATGCCCCACGGCTCGCCGTCCTTCATGACCAGCGTGCTCTGCAGGGTGCTGCGCGGGCGCTTGCCGGGCGCCAGGGCGTTGGCCTCGCCGTGGACCAGCGAGTAGTAGTCGCCCCGGCAGGTAAAGCTGAACCCGAGGTCACCGACGACCACCCCGGTCCCGAAGCCGCTGTGAAGGCTCGGCTCGAAGCTCACCATGTTGCGGTCGCTGTCGACGACCGCGATGTAGCTGGTGTCGCCTTCGTGATCGGCGTCCCCCGCGAACGTGACGCGCGGGTGGGCCGGGGTCGGCGGCGGGTTCTCCATGAACCGCTCGGGACTGCCGGGCCGGAACTCCAGCGACGCCTTGTCCGGGTCGACCAGCGTGCGGCGCTCGGCCGCGTAGTCCTTCGACAGCAGCCCGTCATAGGGGATGGGGACGACATCCATGTCGCCGAGGTACTTGTCGCGGTCCGCGAAGGCGAGCTTCAGCGCCTCGGCGCTCGTGTGGACGTAGTCGGCGCTGTTGTGGCCCATGGCCGCGAGGTCGAAGCCCTCGAGGATGTTCAGGGTGAACAGCTCGGCCGGCCCCTGGCTGGCCGACGGGTTCTTGTAGACCTCGTAGCCGCGGTAGCTCGTCGAGACCGGCGTCTCCACCTTGGCGGTGAAGGCGGCGAAGTCCTCGTAGCGGTAGAGGCCGCCGTTCTCCTCGAAGAACTTGCCCATTTCCCGGGCGATGTCGCCCTTGTAGAAGCGGTCGCGGCCCGCCTCGAGCGCGGCCGACCGGCCCAGGTGGGCGTTCTCGCGCTCGGCCTCAACGATCTTCTCCAGCACGCGGGCGGCGTCGGGATTGCGGAAGATCTCGCCCGGCTCCGGCGCGCGACCGTCCGGGAAGTAGACCTTCATGGTCGTGGGGTACTGCCGGATCTTCGACGAGTTGGAGATGGTCCGGCTCAGCCCCTCACTGATCGGAAACCCCTCGGCCGCAACGACGATGGCCCGGCGCAGCGTCTGCTCGAACGTCATCGTCCCCCAGCGGTCGAGGAGGAGGTACCAGGCGTCGACCACGCCCGGGGTGGACGCGGCCAGCAGCCCGTCGCTGCGCGGCAGCTCCCCGTTGTTGTGCTCTTCGTACCACTCGATGGTGGCCAGCTCCGGCGCCATCCCCTCCGCGTTGATCGAGAAGACCTGCTTCGCCTCCGCGTCGTAGACCAGCACCACCGCATCGGCCCCGATGCCGTTCATGGCCGGATCGACCAGGGCCAGAACCGCCTGCCCCGCCACCGCGGCGTCGAAGGCGTTGCCTCCCGCGTCGAGTATCTCGACCGCGGCGGCCGTCGCCTGCGCCTTCATCGAGCTGACCGCGTAGTCCTGCCCGCGGATGACCGGGCGCACCGTGCGGAAGTCCGGCCGGGCGCGCATCGTCGCCGCGCCGGCGCCCTCCTGCTGCGCGGCCAGGTGAAGCGGGAGACCGAACGCCATGAGAGCCATGAGGAACGTCACACCGAGCACGAGGCGGCTTGCAGCCATGGCTGCCTCCTTCAGATCCGGGTACATCGAGAGACGCGGCCACCGAGACAGGCGCCGGCCGACGGTTCGCGTCGACGAGTCGAGGCCGCGCAACGAGCCAAGTCTACTCCCCGCCGGTCTCGTCCGCCTGCGTCCGGCCGACGGCGCCGACCGGGGCCAACGCCGCGACCGCCATCACCGTAATCGCCGCAATCGCCGCCGCGAGATGTCGATGATTCGTTTCTGCCGGCCGTGCTCCCGGGCTCGCCAAGCCTTGTAGTGGAGTCCGCATGATGAATCAGGACCCCACCGCGTGCAACAGGGCTCTCTGGCGGACGGCCTCTGTGACCTCGTGACCTCCTCGCCGGCTTCGAGCTGATGATCCTGCTCGGCGCCGGTTGTCGAACGACGTGCACGGGACGTTCGCCGTTGCCGCCGGGGGAGAGACCAACGGCGGTCAGGCGCTCGCGTCACGCTCACCGGCAGGTGAAGTTCCCGGCCACCCAGTTCGCCGGGTCGTCGGCCCCGCCGGCCGGGCCGGTGTAGACGGCGCGCTCGGGGAACGCGCAGATCGGGCGCTCGTTGTCGACGACCCCGCCGGTCGCGTGGGTGGCGACGAGAGCGTCGGGGGCGACGCCGCGCTCGACCCAGTCGACGAGGGGAGCGAGCCGGTCCCAGGTGTCGGGCCCCGCGCCGCCGCGGCAGTGGTTCATGCCCGGGGCCATGAAGAGGCGGGCCCGGTCGCGGGCGGCGGCCACGTCCCCGTCGAAAGTCGTGTCGACGACGTCCCGGTAGTAGTCGACCGTCGGCTGCGGCACGACGAGGGCGTCGGCCCAGCCGTGGTAGACGATGAGCTTCCCGTCCTGCTCGAGGAGGAACCGGGAGAGGTCGGGGTCGACGGCGTCGGTGATCCCCTTCATGACGTCGCCCTTCCCCGCCGTCACGTCGTCGATGTCGAACTCCCACCACGCCCACTCGGGCGGGGTCGCGGCGCGGTCGGGCGGCGCCGTCACGTCGAGGAGGTCCGCGGGCGCGACGCCGGGGTCGGTGTCGTAGAACAGGTAGTTGAGGTGGTCGCCGCCCAGGCGCACCGCGCCGGGGGCGAAGCCGTTGCCGGTGTAGGGCACGAACAGGCCGGCCCACTGCCGCTCCGAGCCGAACGGCTTGCCGGCGTAGATGGCGCCGCCGTGGCGGTCGCGCGGGCCGGCGTGGAAGTCGGCGACAGTGCGAATCTGGGCCGCCGTGAAGCAGGCGTCGCCGTCGACGTCGCCCGGGCACCGGTGCGCGGCGAGATCGCGGCGGGCGTCGAAGCCGCACGCCAGCGGGTCGTCGATCACGCCGTCGGCGACGCCGTCGTCCCCGTCGCACGCCGCGCGCACCGCGTCGGCCAGGATCTCCAGCTTGCGGACGCTGTCGAAGCGCCCGTCGCCGTCGGTGTCGAAGGCGAGGGCGCCGGCGAAGTCGTCGCGGAACATCCGCTGCAGCAGCCACACCCGCACCGCGTTCATGTCCTGGTAGTGGTTGGCGGGCGCTCCCGCGACGATGCCGTCGAAGTCGTCGGGGTACCGCTGCGCCTCCATCAGCCCCTGCCGGCCGCCGGTCGAGCAACCCTCGAAGTAGGAATACTCGGGCGCGGCGCCGTAGTAGGCCCCGACGAGGGTCTTGCCCGCCACCGTCGTCAGGTGGACGGCGCGGTAGCCGAAGTCGATCTCGGCCTGCCGGTTGTCGCGGGCGAACGACGACCCGGGCTCGGCGCCGTTGTCGTGGCCGGTGTTGCTGTTGGCCACCGCGTAGCCGGCCGCCACCCGGTGGTCGGCGAAGTCGAGGTCGCCGTCCTTCCCGCCGTCGCCCCACTTGAGGAAGCGCCCGTTCCAGTCGCGCAGTGGAAGCTGCACGTGGAAGTGGATCGCGGGCGGCAGAATGCCCTTGACGTAGCAGTACGGGGCGCCGCCCGCGTCGGCGAGGCCGGCGTAGGTGATGGTGAGATTGCGGACATGCAGCAGCGCCTCGCAGCCGGCGCGGTCGGCGTCGGTCGCCGCGGGCGCCTGCTCGGCGCCGCGCACCGCCGGCGCGGCGTGATGGAGCCACACGGCGGACGTCGCCGCCAGCAGGACGATGAGCATGCGTCGCATGGAGACTGCTCCTTCCTCGAATCGGAACCATGACCGCGGACGTAGCCGCCAGCACCGAAATACGCCTTGGACCCGCCCGACCCGCAGCGGCGAACCGATCCGGGGCCGCTCGCCCCGACGCGGAACGCCGTCCTGAGGCGACGCGGGCTGCACGGTCCCCGGCATGCCGGGGGGTCCCCGGCATGCCGGTCAAGCGAACCACTCCGCGCGAAATACCGAACCCAGCCGCGCCTGGGCACACCAGCCAGCTGGTCGTCCCGAGGCGATTCGGCTCGCCGGCGGCGTCAGTCGACGAGCGCCGTCTCGGGGAACTGGGCGTACCAGCCGAACCAGAAGGCGCGGTGGGCGGGGACGCGGGCACGCCGGTCGTCCGGGTCGGCGTCACGCACGAGCGCATCCTCCGCGAGCCGCCACGTCCGGCCCGCCTCGTCGACCAGCCGCTGGGGGCCGAGCTGCCGCTCGAAGCGGACATCCCCGGCGTCGTAGACCCGGTTGGCGCCCTCCTCGCTCGTCACCACGACGAGGCGGCGCCCCGCGTGGTCGAGGTGATGCAAGCGGTTGCGGTCGAGGAACCGGGCGGAGACGGCGAGCGGGGCCGGCGCCCCGTCCCGAGCCGGGTCGTCGAGCCGCAGCACCAGCACCTCGGCCTTGTTCGGCAGCCGGTCGTCGGAGCGCGAGACCGGGAACATCAGGTCGTCGGTGCCGAAGTAGCCGCGGTAGGCGGCCCCCTCCGAGTAGTCGCGCCGGTGTCCGGTGTCGAGCGACAGGACCGTCGTCGCGGGATGACGCCGCCGCCATTCGCCCCAGGTCGTCGTCACCACCGCCCGGTGGGTCAGCCGCAGCCCGCTGCCCACGAGCTCGCCGACCACCGGGACGCCCTCGAACGTGTTCCACAGGCTGCGGGTCTGGTGGTCGAACATCAGCTTGTTCGAGCGGTAGAGGAGGCCGCTCGTGCCGAACTTCAGGTACCGGCCGCCGGGCTCGCTCTCGAACGGAATGACGGTCCCGCACAGGGTGCAGTAGACGATGGTGAGCTCGACCCCGCCGACGCGGTCCAGCGCCATCTCGTGCCAGGCGAGGATGCGCTTGGGATAGGCCCGCGCCTCGCCGTTCAGGGCGATGCCGAAGACGACGTGGTCGTCCTCGAGGTAGTCGGCGTCATCGGCCTCGAGCCGGGCGGGGTACTCCAGGGGCGGGATGCCGTTCACCCCCACCCCGCCCCACTCGATCTCGTCGAGCCGGATGCGCGACTCCACCCCACGGGGGAAGAACTCGGCGAAGCGCGCGTCGATCTGGCGGTACCAGAGGCCCTTGAAGAAGCCGTGGTCGGGATGGGGCTCGTTCGGCTGCCCCCACATCCACCGCTGCCACGCCTGCAGGTCGGCGCCGAAGCTCTGGCCGGTCTGCTGCTCGAGGAAGCCGATGAGGGTGAAGAAGCGCGCGAACCCCCGCAGGTTGGGCGGGCGCTGCAGCCACGCCATGTCCCACACGATGCCCGCGTAGCCGTCGCGCCACCGGTCGCCGAGCTGCTCCAGGGCGTACTCGGCCTGCTCGGGCTCGCCCGCGCCGGCCTGCAGGAACAGCCGGATGTCGGGATGCTCGCCCCCGGCCGGCTGGGCGGGGGCGGCGCCGGCCGCGGCCAGGACGATCAGACCCACGCCCGCCGGCGCACGAAGCTGCTTCACCATGGGGTCACCCGCTCACGGAACCGAATCGGAGTCAGGGGCCAGTCTACACCCGGCTGCCCGTGGCGGAAGTCCCGGCGGCATTCGAGCGGCGATGCAACCGGTCTCGGACTCTCGGCGCGACACGGGGTCCACCACGGGCCGCCAGGGCACTGACGAGAATCGCCTTGCCGTGTTCCGGGTGTTCCCCCGGCCTGCGCTCCGCTGCAAGTGGGTAGGGTCCGTCGGGCAATCGCCATCCCGCGGGCGCTGCGGACGCGGATCGTGGGCGTCGGCGCGCACCCGAACCGTTGTACGATCGGCGGCACTGCCGGCCGTCCGGGCGCCGGTGACCAGTTCCGAGACACGGAGGTTCCTCATGCGCCAGTCGACCTCGCTCGTCGCGATGACGTTGCTCACCCTGATCGCCGGGGCCGCGGCCACCGCCCACGGCCAGCCCGGAGAAGCCGCCGGTCCGTGGCAGACCTACGACACGTCGGAGGGCGAGTGGCGCAGCTATGCCGGGGACGTCCGCGGCACCAAGTACTCGCCGCTCGACCAGATCGACGCGGAGAACTTCGCCGACCTCGAGATCGCCTGGGAGTGGACCACCGTCGACCACACGGTGAGCCGCTCGACCCCGGGCGGCGGCGAGTGGTGGGCGCCCCTCGACACCATCGTCGACTCGCTGGTCGCCGACACGCCCGACCTCTACCGCCCCGGCCACCGGCCCATCCTGTCCCGGCTGCAGGCGACGCCGCTGATGGTCGGCGGGGTGCTCTACTTCAACACGCCGATCTCGCAGGGCGTGGCCGTCGACGCGACGACCGGCGAGACCCTCTGGGTCCACAACCCGAAGGCCTACGAGGAGGGCACCCCGACCATGAGCAACCCGTGGTCGCAGCGGGGGGTCGCCTACTGGACCGACGGCGCCGGCGACGAGCGCATCTTCTGGGGCACCGGCAACGGCTACCTGATCTGCGTCGACGCGAAGACGGGCCGGTCGTGCCCCGACTTCGGGGACGGCAGCGGCCGGGTCGACGCCATGGTGGGGCTGCCGCGGGCGAGCCGCGACGAGCGCGACTACCTGAACGCCATGCTCTTCGGCATCCACTCGCCGCCCATCGTGGTGCGCGACCGCGTCATCCACGGCTCGCACGTCGCCGACCGCCGCATCACCAAGGAGGCGGTGCCGGGCTGGGTGCGCGCCTGGGACGTCCGCACCGGCGAGCACGCGTGGGATTTCCACACCGTGCCCAACGGCACCGACGAGTTCGGGGTCGACACGTGGCTCAACGACTCGTGGCGCTACTCGGGCAACGCCAACGTGTGGTCGATGCTCGCCGGCGACAACGAGCTGGGTCACGTGTACCTGCCGACGGGGACGACGACCAACGACTACTACGGCATCGACCGCCTCGGCGACAACCTCTTCTCGGAGACCCTGATCGCGGTCGACGTCGAGACCGGTCAGCGGGCGTGGCACTTCCAGGCCGTGCACCACGGCCTGTGGGACTACGACTTCGCGACCCATCCGAACCTCTTGGACGTGACCGTCGACGGGCGCGACATCAAGGCCATCGCGCAGGTGAGCAAGCAGGGCTTCGTCTACGCGTTCGACCGGGTCACCGGCGAGCCGATCTGGCCCATCGAGGAGCGTCCGGTGCCGACGGAGACGAACATGCCGGGCGAGGTGGTGTCGCCCACGCAGCCGTTCCCGACGAAGCCGGCCCCGTTCGACTACCAGGGGGTGGTCGTCGACGACCTCATCGACTTCACGCCCGAGATTCGGGCGATGGCCCTCGAGGCGGTCGAGGGCTTTCGGCTCGGGCCCCTGTTCACCCCCCTGGACCGTCCCATCGAGGGCGTGACGCTGGGCACCATCATGCGTCCGCCCCCCGGCGGCACCGCCGGCTGGTCCGGGGCCGCCGTCGACCCCGATACCGGCATGCTCTACGTGCCGTCGCGCAACCAGCCCGCGGTGGTGTCGCTCTACTCGCCCGATCCGGCCCTGGGCGCCACCGTCACCTATACGCACGGCGCGCCGGAGGCCGACCGCCTGGCCGGGCGCGCCCCGCGCCGCACCCCGCGCATGCCGCAGGGGCTGCCGCTGGTCAAGCCCCCCTACTCGCGCATGACCGCCATCGACATGAACACCGGCGAGCACGCGTGGTGGGTGCCGACCGGCGACGGCGACCGCTTCCGCAACCACCCGCTCCTGCGCGACCTCGACCTGCCGCCCCTCGGCGGCGACAACGCCATCAACGGGCCGCTCCTGACGAAGACGCTGCTCATCTACTGCCTGACCGCCGGCGGGACGGACGGCGGCCCGCGCATCGTCGCCTACGACAAGACGAACGGGGCGGAGCTGGCGTCGGTGGACCTGCCGTCGGGGGGCATCGGCACCCCGATGACCTACCAGGCCGACGGCCGGCAGTACATCGCGCTGACCGTGGGCGGCGGGCCGAGGCTCATCGCGTTCGCGCTGCCGGACGGGGAGTGACGGCGAACGTGCAACGGCGCCCCGTGCGATCATCGGGCTTGAGAGAACGACGGCCGTGATCGCGCCTGTGGACCTGCTCTGCCGGTCCAGGCGCGTGTGGGTGGGCTGGTCCGCAGGCTGCCGTCGTCCTTACTCAAGGGTAAGCCATGCCGGTGTGGGTCTTGCATACGGAGAGCATGCGGAGTTCGCCCCCGCAGTCTGCGCCATAGGACGGGGCGGTATTTCGGTTGGTTTGTTGGACGGGCGATCGGAACCGCAGGCGACAATCTCCGGGCTGCCACCGGATAGGGACCTGCGACCGGCATCCCCCGCCGCAGCTTGGCGCGGGTGCCCGCGACCGAACCGAGGCGTTGGATCCCATGGTCACTAGAACCACCGCGGAAGACACTGCCGACTTCGTCGGACCGGAAGAGCTGCGCTTCGATCTGTCGAACCCCCGGTTCGCCGACGAGGAACGGTTCGAGACGGAAGAAGACATCGTGCGGTACCTGACGCAGCACGTGGATGTCGACGAGCTGCTGCAGTCGATTCGGTCCGCGGGGTACGTCGACTTCGAGCCGCTGATCGTGCAGCGCGAGGGCAGGATCGTCCTGGAAGGGAACCGCCGGTTGGCTGCACTGCGCCTCCTGGGCGACGAATCTCTCAGGAAGAGGCTGCGGGTCCCCCTGCCCGAGGTCGACGATCCAAAGGCGCCACCGGACCGCGTTAGGGTCAAGTGGGTCGACAACCGCACCGACGCCCGCGCCTTCATCGGGTTCAAGCACATCAACGGACCGTTCAAGTGGGACGCGTTCGCGAAGGCGCGGTTCGCGGCCGAGTGGTTCGAGAGCGGCGGGAACATCGCGACCATCAGCCGCACGCTCGGAGACAGCCACAACACCGTGCGCCGACTCGTCAACGGGTGGTATGCCCTGAAGCAGGCGAGCGAAGACGGCTTCGACAGGGAGGATCGTTCCAAGCCCCGTTTCGCGTTCTCGCACCTGTACACCGCGCTGACCCGCGCGTCGGTGCGCGAGTTCCTGGGCCTGACCCCGGAGGATCTGTCGGCGCCGCCACGACCGGACCCGGTTCCTCCCGAGAACCGCAAAGAGCTGCAGACGCTCATGTCGTGGCTCTACGGCCAGGAGCGGCGAGGGGAGCCGGCCCTGATTCAGAGCCAGAACCCGAATCTGAATCAACTCAGCGACGTGCTCGGGAATGCCGAGGCGCAACAGATGCTGCTGGCCAATCGGGACCTGCAGGCAGCCTTCGAACGCGTCGAACCCCCGTCGTCGCGGTTCTCGGACGCCCTGATGAAAGCCGCCAAGCAGTGTGAGGATGCGATGGCCGTCTCCGGCGCCTACGATGGCGACCCGACGCTGTTTCGGGTCGCCACGAACATGAACGAAACGACCGACAGTCTCGTCGTCGTCATGCAGGCAAAGACCCGTGAGAAGGACAAGTGAATGGCGGCCATGTTCATCACGCCGCCAGAGCAAGATCACACCCGGAGCGCCAATGCCGACTGGATGGAGCTTCAGGCCCTCAGAGCGGCCGACCGGCGATCGACCGTCGGGGACATCATGGGGATCTTCGACATCAGCGACGATTCGGCCGGCGGCCGCGCGAGTGACGACGCGCGTGAGGAGTCGATACTGGACGCCGGGCGGAATCACCCCATCGACCATCTGTTCGACGAACTGCAGTATCGGGCGCGAGTGCTGGGTGACGCATATCCGTTCACCATCGAGACGAATCCGCCGGCGCTCGCCCGAGCCCCCGACGTCACGTCGACGCCCGGTCGCGTTGTCTATCTCTTCTGCCTGCTGGCCTCGGCCATTCGAGAGAGCCGGCTCCAGCCCGTGCAACTGACCGCGCCTGCGCGAGCGCGAATCGCCAACGTATTCCAGGTGTGCGCGACCCTCGCGGCGGGGGGCTACGTCGTCGGCGACGCGGTCTCCTTCGGTTTCCCACGCCCGAGCGGCAGCGGCTTCCGGTCCGCGCTCCGCGACACCTACCGGCGATTCGGAGCCGGGGTGGTCCGGCAGACCGTACCGGCAGGGTGGCCGACTTCGGCGAAAGACGACGGGATCGACGTCATCGCCTGGCGGCACCACCCCGACCGCATGCCCGGCAAGCTCTATCTGCTCGGCCAATGCGCATCCGGACGCAACTGGCGCGACAAGTCCGCGGTGGATCGGATACCGCAGTTCCACGGCTGGTTCAGCACTCCGCCCGCCCGGCACTGCCTGCCATCGATGTTCATTCCGTTCACGCTGCACGGCGACCTGCCGGACGATCCGACGACCACGTTCGACACGACGCGCGCCGGCCGGCACCTTCACGACGAACAGCGATACGGCATCGTCTTCGATCGATTCCGGATCGCGCACTTCGCAGACGCATGCCTGGGCTCGGCAGGTGACGAATCGGCCGGCGTGGACGGCCGGGACCAGTTCAGCGACGTCGAGACCTGGGTGAGGGCCCTGCTGGAGATTCCCGGATTCATGGAATCGGCATGAGACATCCGCTCCACTCGATCTGTCCGTACTTCGCGATGTTCCCGGAGGACTTCGTCGCACGGCAGATCTACGCCTACACGCGGCGCGGCGATGCGATCTTCGATCCGTTCAGCGGCCGGGGCACGACCGTGTTCGAGAGTCTCCTGCACGGGCGTACAGCGGCCGGTGTGGACATCAATCCCGTCGCGGCGTGCATCTCGGGGGCCAAGGCGGACGCGCCGGCGCCGGCTTCGGTCGAGAGGCGGCTCCATCGACTCGAGGAGATGCAGCGGCAGGCGCAGCCCGTCGCGCCACCCGCCGGCGATTTCTTCTCCGCGTGCTTCCATCCGCGGACGCTCCAGCAGCTTCTGTTCCTGCGGAGTCGACTCGACTGGGAACGCGCCCGCGTCGACCGCTTCATCGCCGCGGTCGTGCTGGGCTGCCTGCACGGCGAGTCGCACAAGTCGCCCAATTGCCTGAGCAACCGGATGCCGCGCACCATCAGCACCAAGCCGGACTATTCGGTGCGCTGGTGGGCCGAGAAGGGGTACACGGCGCCCGAGCGGGACGTGTTCGCCGTCGCGCGCCGCATGGCGCGCTACCGGCTGCGGCACCCCCGGGCACCGCTCCGGGGCGCCGTCAGGCGCCGGGACGCGCGTCGCGCCGCCGGTGGATTCCCGAGGCTCCGCGGCTCCGTAGCCCTGATCGTCACGTCTCCACCGTACCTCGACACCACGCACCATGCCGAGGACCAGTGGCTCCGCCTGTGGTTCCTCGGGGGGCCCGAGCGGCCCACCTCGCGGACGGCCGGCGACGACCGCCACACGAACCTCGGGGCGTACTGGCGGTTCCTGACCGAGGCCTGGGAGGGCTGCGCGGCGCTGCTACGCAACGATGCCGTCATCGTCGTCCGAATCGGAGGGACGCGCGTCGGCAAGGACGATCTGCTGACCGGACTCCGGCAGTCGCTCGCCGACGGGCTCGCCGGATTCGAGGTCTGCACGCTGCATGCGGGCGCCACGACCGCCATCAGGAACCGGCAGACCAACGTGTTCCGGCCGGGAACCACGCGGAACCGTTACGAACACGACTTCGCCTTCAGTCTCCAGTGACGCAAGGGCACGGTCCCGAGGCGCTTTCCGGCCAGCGAGCCATGGCTGCGTGGCCGGATCGGGTCGTCTCGGGATGCGGGGAACGCGGCAACGGCGGGGGCGGCCGCGGCGGCGAACGCTGAAGCGACAGCGTCGCGGCAGGAGACGCTACCGGGATGGGAATGGCTGGGAGGCAGGGATTCGAACCCCGATTACACGGTCCAGAGCCGCGTGTCCTACCATTGAACGACCTCCCAGCAATGGCGGATCGCTCTATTATATCCCGTCTTGCGCCGAACCGGCAGTATCGGCGTGCGACGCCTCGGGGCAACGGCGCCCGTCGCCGGCCATTCGGCCCCAGGGCGCCGGTCAGAGGCGGTTGAGCTGGAACTTCTCGAGGGCCGCGGCCTCGGCCAGCCCCTCGCTGGCCTGCGCCTCGGTCTCGGGATCGGGGTCGAGGGCCAGCGCCTCGAGCAGGTGCTGCCTGGCGACGGCGGGCTCGCCGAAGGTGCGCATCTGGAGCAGCCCCGCCGCGAGGTGGGCCGCGGCGGTGGTGGGCGAGACGGGATGGTCGCGGACATGCCGCTCGAAGAGCGCGAGGGCGGCGTGAGGATGTCCCCCGGCGGCCATCCACGTCCCGAGCATCATGGAGTGCCGCTCGCCGAGGAGGCGCCGCGTCTCGGCCGACGACAGCTGGACGTAGCGTCGGGCCGCGTTCTCGAAGTCGCCGTCCTCGACGAGGGCGGCGATGGTGCCGGGCGGCGGGGGCGCGGCATCGTGGTCCGCCGCGCCGGCCGGCGCGGATCGTGCGGACCGCAGCCTGCGGTCGACGACCAAGGCCGCGAGGAGACCGACGAGGAACCCGCCGAGGTGGGCGCCGTGGGCGTCGCTGCCGCCCCCCACGCCCGCCGACACCAGGAACGGCAGCAGGTTCTGGACGAGCACGAAGAAGGCGAGCACGGCGCGCGCGGGAATGCGCACGACGTTCATGAAGAACGGGAACACCATCACCCAGAGCCGGACGCGGTTGCGGGGGAACCAGACGAAATACAGGCCGGCGAGGCCGAAGATGGCGCCCGATGCACCGAGCAGCGGGAGGTCCGTGCGGCCCGACAGCAGGGTCTGGAACGCGGTGGCGGCGATTCCGGTCCCGACGTAGGCGGCGAGGAACCGGACCCGGCCGAGCCGGTGCTCGACGTTGTCGCCGCAGATCCACAGGAACAGCATGTTCCCGAGGAGATGGAGGAAACCGGCGTGCAGGAACATCGCGGTGAAGAGCGTCGCGAGGCCGGGCTCGGCCGCGCGGAACCCCCACCGGTAGACGAACAGGTCGTACGCGGTGAGCTGCTGGTACATCACCGCGACGTCGCGCCGCGAGACCGGTTCCCCCAGCGCCTCGACCCAGGCGCGCAGATACTCCTGGACCATCGGGTCGGCCCACTCCGGACGAACGGAGCCGAGCGGCAGGGTGATGAGGACGTAGGCGGCGCAGTTGACGAGGATGAGGGCGTACGTCAACAACGGCGTACCGGGCGGATTGGGCTCGTCCCCCAGGGGCAGCACGAACATGGCCTTGCGCCGATTCTACCTGCCGGCGCCGGCCGGGTCGCCGTTGACCCGGTCGCCGCGGGCGCTCGGCGTGTTGTCCAGGCGCGCCCGGCCCGCACCGGCACCGTTCCGGACCACCGGAAACCGCGTACCGCTTCCGGTCGCAGGACCCTCGGCGGGCGGCGTCGACCTGCACCGTCGGGGAGGGTGCACGACAGGTTCGTGAGATGACCGCCCTGGCACTGGTCCGGCCGGCGATTCGGGTGTCGTGCTCGGCGGCGCCTCACCTTCTTCTCGCGCACCCCGTTCCAGACCGCCGGGAACCGCGCGTGACCCACGGAGCGGGCGACCGCGCCGCGGACGGGAGCCGAGCCGCGCGATGAAGCATCGTTCGGACGCCCTCTCGCGGAAGCGGCTGACGCGGGCGCGGTTCCTCGAGGGCGTGGCCGTGCTCGCCGCCGCCGATCCGCAGCTCGGGCGCGTGGTCGCGCGCTTCGGCGCGCCGGCCCTGTGGACGCGCAAGCCGGGGTACGCGGCCCTCGTGCAGATCGTGCTCGAGCAGCAGGTGTCGCTCGCGTCGGGGCGGACCACCTTCAACCGGCTGCGTGACGCCTGCGGCGGCGAGGTCACCCCCAAGGCCGTGGCCGGCCTGGACGCCGCCGCGCTGAAGGCGGCCGGGGTCAGCCGGCAGAAGGCGGGCTACTGTCAGGAGATCGCCAGCCGCATCCTCGACGGCGACCTCGATCTGAAGACCCTGGGCCGCGCCGACGACGACACGGTCCGCGAGCGGCTGATGCGCATTCGCGGCATCGGACCGTGGACCGCGAACATCTACCTGATGACGGCTCTCGGCCGCCCCGACATCTGGCCCGAGGGCGACCTCGCGCTGGCCGCGGCGGCGCAGCAGGTCAAGAAGCTGGAGGAACGGCCGGACGACCGGCGGCTGCGCGAGATGGCCGCGGGCTGGGCGCCGTGGAGGACGGTCGCCGCCCGCATCCTGTGGCATCACTACCTGTCGGAGCGGGCGGCGGGGTGAAAGGACCGGCGCCGCCGCCGGCCGAAAGCGCTCCGGCGGCGCCCGGCACCAGTCGGAGCGGACGGCGGGTGAAGGACCGGCGCCGCCGCCGGCCGAAAGCGCCCCGGCGGCGCCCGGCAACGCGGCTCCGGCGGGGCCGGCCGACCGCGGTCGCGACCCGCCGGCCGGCCGCGCCGGGAAAGGCGCCGCTACTGGGTGAGGCCGGCGCCGCGGTAGCTGAGCGAAGCGTCGTACTCGAGGACGGTCCGTTCGACGCTGAGGACGACGCCGGTCAGCTCGTCGAGGGCGCGGGCGGCATCGGCGTCGCCGAAGGCCCGGAGAATGCCGCCCCGCTCCAGCTCGTCGTAGTTGCGCAGGTTCTCGACGATCTGCCAGACCACCGGCCCCGGCCCGAACTGTCGGTGATAGATGCCGAAGATGACCCCGGCCTGTCGGAAGCTCTCGTGATTGTTCCGCAGGAACGACTCGAACGCCGGCGTCTGTCCGGGGGCGATCTCGAGATTGGTGACCCGCGCGATGGGCAGACCGCTGACGTCGTCCGACTCCACGCTGAGGTCGCCGCGGTAGAGCACGGCAAAGCTCTGGCGCGCGTCGGTGTACTCGCGCAGCCTCTCGAGCACGCGGTCGAGCTGTCGCGTACTGCGGAACCCCTGGGCCAGGGGCCCGCCCGCATCCAGGCTGAAGAAGCCGGAGAGCGGATGCACGAAGGTGCGCTCGTAGAGCGATCCGAACGCGCCGGTCACCCACGCCGAGCGCCACGGCACGCCCGCGCGTTGCAGGGCGGGGTTGATCTCGTCCTGGTAGAGCTCGCTGAAGTCGTCCAGCCGATCCGGCTTGACCTGCACGATGTCGACCTCGTACCACACCTGCTCGCCCTGCGCCCGGGCGTCGGGCGCCGTCCCCAGCGCCGCGAGCACCGCCACCAGGCTCACCGCCGCCCATCTCTGAACCAGTCTCATTGTTCTTCTCCTCGATTTGCGAACCAGCCGCGAGCGGCCCGCTGCCGTCGACGGCGCCGCCGCGGATCGGGCCCAAAACCGTTCTACGGCGCAGACTCCTAGGGCGCGGCCTCCGTCACGACGACGTCGACGTGCGCCGTCGTCCAGCAGCACTGGTCGCCGCCGCCGCCGTCGCCGGAGACGTCGTTGCCGGTGGCCATCAGCCGGTACCGGCCCGGCTCGCTGAAGGTCGCGGTGGTCAGCGTCTCGCCGCCGGCGACTTCCTCGAACGTATGCGTGAGCTCGGCGCCCGCGTCCTTGCCTTCCGCCCCGAACGTCACCTCGCCGGGCCCGCGGTACTTCTTCCAGGTCAGGCTGACGGGAGGCCGGCGGCGACGCCCGCGACGCTGCTCGGGCTCGATGGTCAGCGGCCGGTCGGTCACCGTCGCCAGCAACCCGAGCGGCTCGCCGACCGTGGTCGACCAGGTCGCCGACACGCCGTGCGGCGGCCCCTGCATCTCGGCCCCGTCCGCCCCGATCCGCAGCGTCGGGGGAATGTTGCCGTTCGCCCGATTCAGGAAGGGATCGGTGTAGTAGGCGGGGTTCGCCCAGAACGCGATCTCGGCGAGCTGGTTGTTGACCCGGATCGTCCAGGTCAGCCTCTCGTCGGCCCGGTCCTCGGGCACCGTGATCGAGAACACGCCCCAGTTGCGGCCCGGCAGGAAGTGGGTCGGCTGGCCCTTGTCGGCGTCGCCCGGCCCGAGCCGGTTGTCCTCGCCGACGGGGATCTCGACCACCTCCTCGTTCCGGTTGTAGTAGCCCAGCAACAGCGTCAGGCTCCCGTCCGCGTTCCGCGACCACCCTTCGTAGGCGGGCCATATCGCCTCGCCGGTGCTGCCCCGGGGCTCGAGGGCGAGCGGTGTCCGGGGCGGCTGCGCGGCGGCCGAAGCCGCGAGGATCGCGACGGTGCCGACGGCCGCGAGAACGGTCACGGTACGGGACGAATGCATGGGAAGTGCTCCAACCAACTGAACGGCGTCTTCGCGCGACGCCCTCGTTCCGGTAGACCGCGGCCGGGCCAAATGCATGGGACGTGCTCCAACCGGCTGAACGGCGTCTTCGCGCGCCACCCTCCTTCCGGTAGGCCGCGGCCGGGCCAAGTGCATGGGACGTGCCCCAACCGGCTGAACGGCGTCTTCGCGCGACGCCCTCGTTCCGGCAGGCCGCGGCCGGGCCAGGAGGTGGTGGCGAAGCCCGGTGCACTCGACCGGCGAGGTGCAACGCTGAGTGATCACCGCGCGCTCCTGCCGCCGCCGCTTCCGGCCCGACCGGCGCCGGCCCGAGGCGGCGCGACCGGGCCCCAGAGACGCGAAAGGCGCCGCCCCGTCGTCAGGGCGGCGCCCTCTCCGGAGTCTCGACGCGCCTATTCGTCGCCGCGCGCGGCCAGCGCCGCCTCGCGCTTCTCGACCTCCGCGGCGTAGTCGTCCTCGTCGAAGTAGGTCACGTTGACCCACGCGTGCGCCATCTCGTCGACGGTGCGGTCGCCGTAGCCCACCCAGACGGCCGGATCGGGATTGGCCCGGTTGGCGCTGGTGTTGTCGTGCCACGCGGTCACCTTGATCAGGGTGCCGCTGGGCAGCAGCGGCGCCGCGTCGTCGTCGTAGACGTAGGTGTTGTGCCAGTTGAAGTTGAAGTCGCCCACGTGGCTCAGGAGCTGGCGGCGACCGTTCGGCAGGATCGCCTCCATCGACATCGCCTTCCCGCGCAGGTGCATGTGCGGCTGATAGCTCTCGATGCGGGCCCCGCGCTGCAGCGGGAAGAACCCCTCGGTCACGGAGATGCTGTTGGGCGGGATGTCCACGCCGCCGGTCCCCATGATGTGCAGCACCTGCCGGTGCTCGGGGGTCTGGTCCTTCGGATAGAGGTAGACGCCGAGCTGGGCGCTGTCGGTGATCTCCTCGCCCGCCGCCGAGTAGTGGATGTCCCACTGGATCTCGGAGTCGGCCAGCATGAGCTTGCCGGCGCCGGGGCGCATGATCTCGCCCTGCTTGCCGACCGCCCACTCCATGAAGGTGCCGGCGGTTCGCGACCGGTCGAATCCGGCCGCCGAATTGGCGGCGTTGGCCTGCCGGATCGCCGGGTCCGTCTCCTCCTGCACGAGCCGGGCGATGGCGTGATGGGTGATCCGGCGGCCGGCCACCGTCTTCGGGCGGATCTCGATGGCCCGCGCCCAGCGCTCCTCGGTCAGCCCCGTCGGCGATCGCGGCTTCCACCACGCGTCGTTGGCCTCGGCCTGCATGGTGAAGGGCGCCGACTCGATGACGAGGTCGGGCGGGCCGTCGAACCGCTCGGCGAAGTACCACTTCGACTCGTCGGGCCAGGCGACGGGGGCCGGCATGTCGGCGGGATTGCCGCGCGGTGCGCCGCCGTCGACCCAGCGCACGACGGTGTCGATCTCGGCGTCGGTCAGCGACCGGTCGTTCTGGAACGCCTGGATGCCGACGGTGCGGTCGATGTGCCACGGCGGCATCTGGCGGGTCTCCACCCGTTCCCTGATGGACCGCGCCCACGGCCGCGACTCCTGGTAGGTCACGAGCGACATCGGCGCGATCGAGCCCGGCCGATGGCATGCCTCGCACTTGGCCTGGAAGATGGGGGCGACGTCCTTGGTGAACGTCGGCACCGCCTCCTCGGCCGCGGTCGCCGGCGCCGTGAAGACGCCGAGTGCGAGCACGAGCATTCCGAGACACTTCCCTGCGCTCTTCATCGACTGGTCCTTTCGCTCTCGTGTTCCGTCCGTTCGGCGTCGCCGGCCGGCTCCGGTCGGCCTGAGCCGAGCCCCAAGAGCCCGTCACGGCGCACAACTGTCAAACGCCCGCCGCGCTCGGGGCGTTTACCCCGGTTCCCGGCGGGAACCCGCGTCCCGGAGACACCGGCGTGCCTCCGCACCGCATCCGGGACGGCCAGCCCGGCAATCGCCGCCTGGCGGCGCTGCCGCCCCCGAGCACCCCGACCGGGAGTCTGCGCCTCCCGCGGGAGGCGGCCCCGTTCCTGCGGCGCAGGTTCCTAGCGGCCCCCGCGGCGCTGCGCCTGGAACCGATCCCACAGCTCGGCGCCGTCGACGTGCAAGTCCTCGCCGGCCGACACCTCGTCGCCCAGCTCCAGGTGCCGGTCGGACGCCGGATCCCAGGCCGGCCACGCCGGCAGGCCGGGGCGGTTGGGGTCGCCGGCGGCCGCGAACCGAATCCAGTAGGCCCGCATCGTCTCCGACAGCCCGGTGTCGACCTCGGTGAAGTCGCCGAGCGGAGACAGACCGAGCGGTCGCTCGCCGGGCTCGTCGCTCGTCGTCAAGGTCCCGAAGACGTAGACGAGCTCGGCCGCGTGGTGCGCCCCCATCGCCTCGCCCCAGGGGGTCGGAGGCACCCGCGTGAAATGATACATCCATACCGGGGCAACCGCCGACTGATGTCTGGCGTGCACCCGCACCGGCCCCGCAAAGTAGAGGTCGTGGACGAGGTAGTCGAACCCCTCGCGCACCGTCTCGGTCGCGGCGTCGTAGTGAGCCAGGAGCTCGGCCGCGAAGTCGTCCGCGTACACCGATTCGACGTGGGCGGCGAACGCCTCGGGGCCGTCCATCGAGAACCCGCGCGTCATCAGCGACCCCTCGTTGCCGTTCATCCCCACCACGAGGGGCACGGGATGCTGGCGGCCCTCGGCGTACATGGCCAGCGGGTCGTCGGGAATCGTCCAGCCGTCGACGTTCGGCGCCCAGACGTGGCCGGTGCGCAGGAACGGGCTGCCCGCCCCCGCCGCGATCGCCGCCATCACCTCGCCGGCGGGGGCCGCCCGCATTGCGGCGAGCGCGGCCGCCGAGTCGAGATCGCCGGCCCCGAGCTCTCGCTCGACGGCAACTCCCTGCGCCTCGGCCGGGGTCAGGTCCACGCCGTCGCCCTCGAGCGGCCGGTCCCAGCCGTGAATCCAGTTGCTCTGGGCGATGGCGCGGTGGAAGAGCCCCTCGGACTGCGGCATCAGCATGACCGACATCACCGCCCCGCCCCCGGCCGACTCGCCGAAGATGGTCACGCGGCCGGGGTCGCCGCCGAACGACGCGATGTTGTCGTGCACCCACTCGAGGCCCGCCACCATGTCGAGGAGCCCGTAGTTGCCCGAGGCGCCGTGCGGCGACTCGGCCGACAGGGCCGGGTGGGCGAGGAACCCGAACACGTTGAGCCGGTAGTTGATGGTCACCACCACCGCGCCCTCGGACGCGAGCCGGGCGCCGTCGTAGATGGAGGTCGACCCCGAGCCGCCGGTGTAGCCGCCGCCGTGGATCCAGTAGAGCACCGGCAGGGGCTCGGCCGTCTCCGCGGGCGCCCAGACGTTCAGGAACAGGCAGTCCTCGCTCTGCCCGACGCCCTGTCCGCCGCCCTGGACACAGATCGCTCCCGCCTCGCCGGCGTCGCGCACCCCCTCCCACGGCACGACCGGCGCCGGGGGACGCCAGCGCAGCTCGCCCACCGGCGGGGCCGCGAACGGAATCCCCTTGAACGAGACGACGCCGGCCACCTCGGCCTCCGTCCCCTGGACCAGGCCCCCGGTGACCGCCACCGGCGCGTCGACCGACAGCATGACCGCGGCCGAGCCGCCCTGGGCGTCGACCGGCGCCGCTGCGACCGCGAGCAGCCCCGCGACCGCCAAGCCGAGCGCGAGAACGGGCAGTCTCGCTCCCACGAACGCTCGGACCCCGGACCGTACCAGCGCCGGATGCTCCCGGCTTGCCATTCCGTTGCGCATCGGTTTCCTCCTCGCCGCCGGCAGCCCGTGGTGAATCGCCCGCGGTAACCAAGCGGCGGTGCATCCGGCCAGAGCCCGACAGGCGTCGCCTCGTGGGGCTCCGATTGCCGCCCGGACACGCGCGCCCGGAGTCTGCATCGACGCTACGGCGCAGACGCCTGCCGGCGGCTCACTTCGCCGCTTCCGCCGCGAGGTCGCGGTTGCGGGCGCCTTCCAGGATCACCGCCATCGAGTAGTTCCCCTCGTGGCAGGCGTACTCGAAGACGGGGTCCGGGTTGCGCTGCATCGGCACCTCGTAGGTCCACGGCCGGGTCCACGTCGACGGGTCGTCGACCGTCACCACGTAGCGCAGCAGATCGGACCCTTCGCGGGTGAAACGCTCGGTCAGGTGCAGGTCGGCGCTGGCCCCGCCCCGCATGAAGCTCGTCTCGCGCAGGAAGTTCACCGTCTCGACCACCAGGGTGTCGCCGTCCCAGTAGCCGCGCGAGTCGCCGGCCCACTGCCGCAGCCCGGTGCGGGGGCGGCCGTCGAGGGGCACGACGCGCGGGTTGTGGTTCATCTCGTTGTAGATGACCACCGTGTCCGGGGTCTGGAAGAGCTGGAAGTTGTTGTTGTAGCCGCCCGGGGTCATCGGCGGCCCCGAGTTGAACCCGGTGATGCAGCGCACCTGCAGGCCGTTCGGGCCCAGGTCCTCGACCCATCCCCCGGGGGTCGGCTCGTGGGGGCCAGTGTTCGCCCGCGCCTCGGCCATCGCCGCGCGCGCCGCCTCGGCCTCCGGGGTCAGGGCGGGAATGCGGCCGTCCGGCGGATCGACGACCAGCGACGTCCGCCGCGTGGCGATGACCGACGTCCCCCGGTCGAACCAGAAGTTGTTGTACGACCCCGGCGCACCGTCCACCCCGCGGTCGACGTTGCCGCTCGGATCGACCTCGGTGCGCTGCGCCGGCCGGGTCGCGAGGGCCTCGTTCCGGGCCACCGCCGCCTGGTCGCGCTCGGCCGCTTCCTCTTCCGACAGGAACTCCTGATCCGCGAGGTCCCGCGGCCGCTCCATCGGGGTGATGGTCCGGAAGTCCCACACGCCCTGCAGGTCCGGCGCCCCCCACGCCGTCCGCGGCGCCTCCTGCGCGCCCGCCGGCGCCGCCGCCAACGCCGGCAACACCAGAACCGCCACCGCGCCCGCGAGATGGCCACGTGTCATGCGCTTCCCCCTCGTCAGTCCTTGCCGACACTCTGTCCCACACATGATATCCCTTGGCGGCGTCCAGGAAGCAGCTTACAGTGGGTGCACGACAGGAAAGTTGTGCGCCGCCACGCAAGACGGGCACCCACCTCGTGTGCGGGCGCGGCAGCCCATGGATTGGCCTGTTGCGGGGGTCTTGAGCCCAAGCCGTTCCCGGTGAATCGAGAGCCTGACGGCACCGTGATGTCGTGCACCCGCTTACAGTTGCGCGACGCGGGAGGAGACCGGCGCAATGGGGAAGAGCATGGGCGTCGCCGAGTTCAAGGCGGCGTGCCTTCGGATCATCCGGCAGATGGACCAGGACGGAGAGCCGGTGACCATCACGAATCGAGGGCGGCCGGTGGCCGTGCTGTCCCCGCCTCCGCCCGAACTCGTGGACCGGCCGCCCATTGTCGGCGCCATGCGGGGCACGGTGCACGGGTACGACGATCCGTTCCTTCCGGCGGCCGATCCATCCGACTGGACCACATCCGGGTGACCCCGAAACGAACGGCGCGCGGGGTCGGTCCGATGCCCGCACGCAACTACTCGTCGAGGCCGAACGTGTAGACGGTGTTCCCCACCGACATCGTGACGTACTGCGCGCCGTCGACGGCGTAGGTCATCGGGTTGGCGTTGACCGGCCCGCCGAGGGGGATGTGCCACAGCTCCTCGCCGGTCTCGGCGTCGAGGGCGAAGAAGTAGCCGTCGACGGTGGCGCTGAACACGAGGTCGCCGGCCGTGGTCAGGACCCCCGAGCGGGCGCGCGGCTGCATCTCGAACTCCCAGCGGACGTCGCCGGTGGCGGGCTCGATGGCGCGGATGGCGCTGCGGTAGTTGTCCATCGGCTGGGGCGACTGCACGCCGCCCGCGGTGTAGCGCTCGCCCTCGACGTAGTCCTCGTCGCGCAGGAAGAACTGGCCCTCGCCGTCGAACGCGTTGACGTAGAGGAGCCCGGTGCGGGGGCTGAACGAGGGCGACCACCAGTTGGTTGCGCCGCCGGCGGTCGGGGCCACCACCGTGCCGTCGGCCGACGGGAACATGCCGGGCACCCGGATGGGGCGGCCGGTCGAGTCGAGCCCCTCCGCCCACGTCTGCAACGCGAAGGGCTTGCCGAGCAGGAACTCGCCTGTCTCGCGGTCGAGGGTGTAGTAGAAGCCGTTGCGGTTGGCCCAGAGCATCGCCCGGCGCGGCTCGCCGTCCATCTCGATGTCGGCGAGGACGGGGATCTGGATGGCGTCCCAGTCGTGCACGTCGTGGGGGGTGAACTGGAAGTACCACGACATCTCGCCGGTGTCGCCGTCGAGAGCGAGGACCGAATCGGCGTAGAGGTTGTCGCCCAGCCGCACCTCGCTGCCGTAGTCGGGGCCGGGGTTGCCGGTGCCCCAGTAGACGAGGTTCAGCTCGGGGTCGTACGACCCGGTGATCCACGTCGGCGACCCGCCGGTGCGCCACGAGTCGCCCAGCCACGTCCGGTTGTCGGGGTGATCGGGGCCGGGAATGGTGTAGGTGCGCCACTCGCGCTCGCCGCTCTCCGCGTCGTAGGCGTCGAGGAAGCCGCGGATGCCGAACTCGCCGCCGGCGATGCCCGTCACCACCCGGTCCTTGACGATGAGCGGGGCCGCCGTCTTGCTGTAGCCGCCCCGGTAGTCGGCCACCTCGGCGTCCCACACGAGGTTGCCGCTGCGCGCGTCGATGGCGACGAGATGGGCGTCGAGGGTGCTCATGTAGAGGATGTCGCCGAGGATGGCGACGCCGCGGTTGTTGCGGCCGCAGCAGATGCGCAGGTCGTCGGGCAGGGGGTGCTCATAGCGCCAGTACGGGCGTCCGGTGGTCGCGTCGACCGCGGTCAGGTTGCTGGGCGACTCGGTGATGAACATCACGCCGTCGATGACGAGGGGGGTGGTCTCGGTGCGGTCGAGCTGACGGATGCTGTAGGCCCATTTCAGCTCGAGGTCGGCGACATTCGAGCGGTCGATCCGGTCGAGCCGGCTGAAGCGCTTGCTGTCGAGAGTGCCGCTGTACATCAGCCAGTTGTGCGACTCGTCGGCGGCGTTGACGAGCCGCTCCCAGGTGACGGGCGCGAACTGCGGTACGCCGCCGCCGTCAGCCGGCTCCTGGGCGCTCGCAAGGGTGGCAGAGGTGAACAGGGCGACAGCGGCGAAGAAGGCAACCCGCTTCATGGCTTGATGCTCCTCGGTTCCGGCGGCTCGGCTCGCCGCGCAATGATGCGATTCTAGATCGAGAGCAGCTTGGTCTGTCGTCATCCGACCAGGCGGTCGCCGCTCACGGCTACAGGAACCGCGGGTGCCGCGGTGGCCAGCCGGTAGCGTCACCGCGGCTCGGTCAGGACGGCCACGAACTCGCGCACGCGGCGGGCGTTGACGCCGAGGTCGCCGCCGCCGACGCGCGACAGCGAGCGGACGTCGACGCGGCTGCCGGTCCCGCCGTCGGCGGCGACGCGGACGACGACATCGTCGGGGAAACCGAACCAGAACGATCGGTCTGTCGCCTCGATGCGGAGGGCGGCGGCGTCGTCGGCCAGGAGCTCCCAGCCCATCTCGCCAACCACCGCGCGGGCCCGGTCGAAGGCGTCGGCCGGGGCCACCGGCAGCATCGCCGGGCCGAGGTCGGGATAGGCGGCCCGCTGTTGCCCGGCGACGGCCGGGTCGTACTCGGTGCGGCCTGGCGTGTTCAGGGCCACCGCAGCGACGAACGCCGGTGGGTCGTCGGTGTCGGTGGTGATGTCGTGGATGGGCGGGGCGCCCCCGCCCGAGAGTAGCGCCGCGAGGGGAAAGGCGCCCACGACGACGACGGCGGCGAGGGCGGCGAGGGCCTCGCGGTCGCGCAGCCCCGTCCGCCGCACCATCCGCAGCACGAGGAGGAGGCTGCTGACGGCGGCCGCGAGGAAGCCGCCGGCCAGCAGCAGGAAGGCCAGCCCGAGCGGCGCGCCGACGCGGTAGCCGAGCGGCGCGAGCACGACGGCGGCGCTGCCCGCCGCCGCGACCCGCGCCGCCCAGGACTTCATCTTCACGGCGCCGCCATGCCCGTGTAGGTGAGCTTCTGCGCGCGGCGGCCGCGCTGGGCCTCGGCCGTGTAGAGGTTGCCGTCGCTGTCGGTGTCGAGGTGGTGCAGCGCCTGGAACTCGCCCGGCGCCGCGCCGTTGCTGCCGAACGTGTCGAGCACCTCGAGGGTGGCCCGGTCGATGACGTGGATGTGCGAGTTGCCCTGGTCGGCCGAGTACATGTACCGCTGCTCCGCGTCGGGCGAGAAGGCGAGGCCCGCCACCGTCGAGGCGCTCTCGGCCCCCTCATTGACGAACCCCTGCGTGCGGTAGGTCCCGTCGAGGTCGAACACCTGCACCCGGCTGTTGCCCCGGTCGGCCACATACACCAGCCCGTCGGCCGAGACCTCGATGCCGTGCACGATGCCGAACTGCGACGGCCCCCCGCGGGAGTCGGGCTCGCCGGTCCCCTCGGACGTGTCGAGCGGCTCGTTGGCGAAGGCGCCCCACATGCGCTTGTGCTCGCCGGTCTCGGCGTCGAACACGACGACGCGCCGGTTGCCGTAGCCGTCGGCCACGAACACCTCGCCCCCGTGCACGAACGACTCGGCCGGCCGCATCGGGCTCGCGGGATCGTCGTTGCCGCTGCTGCGGGTGCGGCCGCCGATCTGCAGCAGCAGCTCGCCCTCGGGCGTGAACTTCAGCAGCATGTCGTCCGACTCGGGGGCGGCGCTGTTGCCGCCGACCCAGACGTTGCCGTCGGGGTCGACGTGGATGCCGTGCTCGTTGGCAGGCCAGTCGTAGCCCTCGGCGTCACCGCCCCAGGCGCGGACGAACGTCCCGTCCTTCTCGAACGCGATGACCGGCGGGGCCGGCGTCCCCTGGTCCTCGCCCACGGTGCGGGGCCGGTGCAGCACCCAGACGACGTCGTTCGAGTCGACCGTCACCGACGACACCTGGCCGGTCACCCAGTCGTTGGGCATGTTCGGCCACGACGCGTCGACCTCGAACTGGGGCACGCCCCCACCCTGCGCCTCCGACGCGAGAACGGCCGGACCGTGCCCCGAGCCGGACAGCCCGATGGCGACCACCAGCGCGACGACCGACCACCCGGCGATGATTCTGCTGCGCATGTCTCCTCCTTGCGGTCTACCGAACGGCGGCGACACCGCCCTTCCGCAACGGCGGCCCGGCTTCCATTCCTCGCGTCGACCCCTCGCGTCGACCTCGGCCCCCGGAACCGCGACGGCACGAAGCCTGTCGTCGAGGAAAGCGGTCCGCGACGGATGCGAGGGCCCGAATCGACCCCGCTCAGCGGGCGGCGCGGCCGACGTAGCCCTGGAACGTGCGTTCCACGAAGTCGTCGACACCCGGCACGAACAGGACTGCGAGGACGGTCACCACGAGGGCCGCCCCGATGCCCCAGTAGAACTTCACGGGAAGCCCGGTGATGGCAGCCCGGAAATCGTCGCCTGCGGTTCCCATTTGCCAACCCCTCCAGGAGTCCGTGCCGACATGCGGGGCGGACGCTTACCGCGGCGCCGCCTCGAACACCCACGAGTCGCCGGCCTCCACCCCGGCCCGGGTGAGCTGGGACGGGTACTTGGCCCGGATCGCGCCGGTGATGCCGTCGAGGATGTCGCCCGACTCGATACGCACGAGCTGCCGCTCGTAGCGCTTGCCGTCGATGCGCAGCACCGCGCGGCCGTCCTGCTCGGCCTGGATCGGCCACTTCTTCCACATCCGGCCGACCATCGTGCCCATGTAGCCCGACCAGACGTAGAGCCTGCCGTCGTGCTCCTGGACCCAGATGAGCCGCGACCGCGGCGGGTCGAGCAACTGCAGCTCGATGGTCGGGATGTCGGCGACGAAGCTCCAGTCCGGCTCGGGGCCGGCGTACAGCTCGCCCGCCTCGAGGGGCCCGCCCGAGAACAGCCGGTTCGGCCCGTCGGCGAAGCGTTGCTTCACGGCGGCGGTGAGGACCGCGGTCAACGGGATGAGCAGCACGCAGACGACGACGATCAGCGCTCGGATGGCAGCTTGTCGCATGGTGCGCCCAGTCTACCACCGGCCCGCGTCGAGCCGGACGGGCGGCCCGAACCCAATCGCTCGAGACGCCCGTGATGGGCCACTGGCTTCTATCCCTCCAACGGGCGAACGCGCGACGTGCGATGCGGGCGGGTACGGCCCTGAACCAGCTTCCGGTACAGGCGCTCGCGCGCATCCGGCCTCGCCGGCTTCACCCAGTCGCGATCGATACGCTCCCAGTCGGGGTCGTCCGGATCGAGCCCGAGCGTCAAGATGAAGTGCCGGTCGGTGATGAAGTAGTGCCGCCGGTAGGCCAGCAGGTACCCTCCATGGTCCTCGCGGATGGCCGCCGCCTCCTCGTAGGACGCGCTCCAGATGTTCCAGTGCACCTCGGCGCCCGAGGGGTAGAGAAGGGTGCCGAAGTCGGACGTGTCGGTGCCGCGAAGCACCGCGACCGCGTGTGGCCAGCCGCGGAAGCCGAGCTCACGGGCCAGCGTCGCCAGACAGTGCCTCCGGCGAATCCGTGCGGCTACTGCATGGACATCGCCGCCGGCGAACTCCGCCAACGTTCGCACCCGGTCCACGGCCCGCGGGTCTTCCGAAGCGATCTGACGATGGAGAATGCGCGCCTGCGCCTTCAGATCCGTAATCACACCTGCCATCCTCTTCCTCCGAGGCTTGGGCCACGCTCCGCTCCGGCAGGCCCCGAGGTTGGCTGAGTGCGAAAGGCGTCTTCGCGCCCGGCAGGCAGGGTGAGGAGTCTTTCGGCGGATCGGGCGCCCCTGCACACCCGTGACCGTGAGTCTAGCAGCGGGGGAGATCGGACCGCAACATCAACCGCGGCCTCGACGCGCCAACCCACCACACACACGCTGGCCGTCGCCGGAGCGTCGGGCCTGGCGTCGCGCAGACTCAGCGCGACACCCTCCGGAAGCCGGCGATCGGGCCGTTCAGCCGCCCGTCTCGGCCTCCGCGGCCCGCTTCACCGGGCTGGAGAACCACCACCGGTGGCCTTCCGGGTCGCGGGCGCCGTACTCGCGCAGCCCGTACGGCATGTCCTGCGGCTCGCCGTCGATGCTCGCGCCGGCCGCGCGGGCCCGCGCGTAGTGCGCGTCGACGTCATCTACCCGCACCCCGAGGCCGCCGCTCGCGGACGCCTGCGACCGCGGAGGCTCCAGGCCATGCTCCGCGGCGGCGCGGTGCAGCCATACGGTCGTATCGCCGGCGCGCACCTCGGCGTGCACGACGCGCTGGTCGACGGCCCGCTCGACGCCCCCGGAGGTGAACCCGAAGGCCTCGACGAGGAAGTCGTGTGCCGCCTGGAGGTCGTCATAGACGAGCAAGGGGTTGATTCCGTCGATTCTCGGCATTTCGCCTCCGACTGGGCGTGTGGCTGCACGGTGTTGCAGCCCGTCCGGGCCGGCCGTTCGCCGGCCGGGCCTGTTTCCTAGTCTCGCAAGAGTACCGTGTGTCGAGCCTGCACCCGAATCCGCTGGCTCGCCGGGCGACATTCGGGTATAACCGTCGGCATGCCCTTGCGGACCATCGTCGTTGCGACCTGCGGCTTCGTGCTGGCGCTGGCCGCGCCCGCCGCCCATGCCCAGGTGGGCGGCAATCTCGCCGCCGGGCCGCCGCTCGACATTCACCTGGAGATCGCGTCGGGCCCGGACGGCCCGGTGCTGTCGACGGCCGAGATCGAGCTGGTCACGGGCGAGTACTACCGCCTGAACGTCACGAGCGACGGCGCCGAGCCGTGGCGGCTCGTGGTCGACGACCTGCTGCGCAGCTCGCACCTGCGCCTCGTCACCATCAACGGCATCGAGGTGCACCTGCAGGCGATGGCGTTCCGGGCCATCGAGTTCGACGTCGGCGGAACGGCCCAGTTCAGCTTCACGCCCATCCGGACCGGCGCATTCGGGTTCATCGTCGGCGACGTCCCCTCGGTCCAGCGCCGGCGCGCGGACGGCGGCAGGACCGTGACGGGGACCTTCACGGTCAGATAGCCGACGCACCGGCCCGCTCGGAGCTGGTTGGCGAACGTGCTCTTGCTGGCCGAGGTTGCCTTGGGCCGAGCCGGCCACGGACAGGGATCGCCACCCTCATCCACACGGCCCCAACCACGCGCGGCCGGCTCGACGGAGAGCGCGCTGCCGGCTCGACGGAAGTCCAGGCTTCGACCCGGCCCGTGCGCCTCACTCTGCCGCGCGGACGCTGTAGTTCTCGTTGCGCCACATCAGCATCCGGCCGTCGGGCATCTCCTCGAAGACGAACTCCTCGCCCAGGTCGTCGTTGTCGCGCACGCGCCGGAAGGTGCCGTCCTCGACGTGGCGGAGCCGGGTCAGGGCCCTCAGCGGGTTGTCGGTGGGGAGCGACAGCACCTGCAGATCGCCGTCCCGCACGAGCACCGCGCTCTCTCCCCCGAGCGGCCGCTGGTAGGTGCCGGTGAATCGCTCGAGGGTCTCCCGTGCCGTCGCCGCGCCGCCCTCGGCGCCGGCGGCACCGCCCTCCGCGCCAGCGGCGCCCTCACCGGCGGGAACGTCGCCGTCCGCCCCAGCGGCCTTGCGCAGGGCGGGGGCGACGATGTCGTAGGCGGTCTGCGCGAACCGGCGGGAGTTCACGCCCTGGCCGTTGGTCATGAACGCGGTGGCGACCTCGTCCCGCGGGCGCAGCAGCAGGTGGCTGCGGTAGCCCGGGCAGGAGCCGCCGTGGCCCACGAAGGTGGCGCCGTCCGACTTCCACACCGAGAAGCCCAGCCCGTAGGTGGTCTCGCCGTCGGGCTCGAGCCAGTGCACCCGGTGCATCTCGCGCAGCGTGTTGCGGTCGAGCAGGGCGTCGTCGCCGTCGAGCACGCGGAACTGCCACGAGGCGAAGCGCGCCAGGTCCTCGACCGTCGAGATGAACCCGGCGGCGGGGCTGATGCCGCGCACCTGGTACTCGGGGACCAGCTTGCGCGCGCCGTCGCGCCCCCGCGCGGTGTAGCCGCTCGCGAGCCGGTTGCCCCGGAAGCGGTCCTCGTGGTCGGTGAAGGTGCTCGTCATCCCCAGCGGGTCGAGGACGTTGGCGCGGATGTAGTCGTCGTAGGTCTGCCCCGACGACGACGCCACGATCTCGCCCGCCAGGGTGAGCCCCAGGTTCGAGTACTGGTAGTAGGTGCGCGGGGGATACAGCATCGACTGGGTGGACAGCCTGCCGACGATCTCGTCGTGGGTCGGGAAGGGATAGTCGGGGCCGGTCCAGTACGACGCCTTCGCCTCGCGCGGGAGCCCCGAGGTGTGGGTGAGCAGCCCCTCGACGGTGACCGGCCCCGCCTCCGCGTGGTCGTCCTGGATCTGGTACCAGTCCAGGTGCTTCGCCACCGGGTCGTCGAGGGCGACCCTGCCCTGGTCGCGCAGCTGCAATACGCCGACCGCGGTGAAGAGCTTCGAGATGGAGCAGATGGAGTACATCGTCGACGCCGTCGCGGGCTCCTCCCGCTCGACGTGCGCGTACCCGTAGCCCTTCGCCCACACGAGCTCCTGGTCGTGCACCACCGAGAGGGAGGCCCCGGGAATGCCCCCGTAGGCCTGGGCCGCGTCCATCCAGGTGTCGAGCAGATGCAGGGCGTCGGCGACGCCGCGGTCATCCGCGAGCGACTGCTGGGCGTGGAGCGCAGGCGCCGGAAGCAGCAAGAGCGCGAGCGCCGCCATGCCGGCGGCGATACGGGACGCTGGCCGAAGCAGGATATGGGTGGTCTTCATCGGAGTGCTCCTGAGCTGGATCGAAGACTGACGGTCGCTGTGCAGGGCATGGGCTCGGGTGCCCGAACCGTGCGAGTCTGCAGTGTAGTGCGGGGTCTCCGATGCGACAACCCGCGCGCCGTCATCAGGCCACGTTCCGTCATCGGGGTCGCTCGAGGACAGTGACCGGCGCTGATGCCTTGGGAAGCCGTCCGCAAGCGCCTCTTCTCCGACCGGCCGTGACCCCTGCTCTAGCCGCGTTTCCGGAAGGCGATGTTCCAGGCGCGCGAGGTGCTCACCGTGAACCCGGAGACCGCGCCCGCGTCGTCGCGGCGGAAGGTGAAGGACCAGCCCCGGGCGTAGAAGCCGTCGGCGAACGTCGGCGCGAGCGGAATGCGGCCCAGCTTGCGATTCCACAGGACGAGCCGGCCGGCCTCGACCCGGAAGGTGTACCCCACGGCGAGGTCGTCGCTGTAGTACGACCCGGCGTAGGCCGCGAGCGCCTCCGCCGAAGGGCTGGCGGGCAGCTCGCGGCTGTAGACGGGGCGGGGCGGATCGCCGATGCGGAGTGTCGGCGGCCGGCCGCCATCGCCGGGGGTGAACGTCACCTCGGTCGTCCCGCCGAGAAGGAACCGGCCTCCGCCCGCCGGGTGCAACGCCTGCTCGGCGCCGGCCCCGAGCAGGAGGAGATCGTCGCCGCGGGCGATGACTCTCAACGGCACGTCGTTCCCCGGACGGAGGTAGTAGCCGGCCAGGCTGGCAGGATCGGCCGTCCGACCGCCTGTCTCGCCGCGTCCGGCCGCCGCCGCGCGGGGGGGCGGCGACGCAGACCGCCCGCTCGCCTCCCGCGCTGGGTCGGCCACGCCGGGCGGCGGCGGCAGGAACACGTCGGCGACGTCGCGCGCCAGACGTCCCGGGGCGGCGCGGTCGGTGTTGCAGAGCACCGCGACCGCGAGGTCCTCGTCGGGAAAGCGGAGGAACTCGCTGCGGTAGGCGGCGTCGGTGCCGCCGTGACCGATGGTGGGCCGGCCGCGGTGGGTCCCGTGCGCCAGCCCGAACGCGTACGAGAGGCGCGCGCCGTCGTCGAGCGCGCCGCGCGCCTGAAGCTGCCGGAGCACGTCGGGGCCGCCGATCTCCCCGCTGCTGAAGTTGCCGTTCCACCGGGCGAGGTCCTCGACCGTCGTGAACAGGCTGCTGGCGCCGACGATGGCGAAGTCGGGGATGCTGAGCCGGTAGCCGCCGACACCGCCGCGCGCATAGGCGTACGCGCGGTCGCGGACCAGCATGGTGTGATCGTCGCGGAACACGGTGCGCGTCATCCCGAGCGGCCCGAACAGCCGCGCGCTCGTGAACGCGCGCAGCGACTGCCCCGACACCCGTTCGACGACCACCGCCAGCAGCGTGTAACCCGAGTTGCTGTAGACGTAGTCGCTGCCGGGGGCGAAGTTGAGGGCGGTCTGGCGCGACAGCAGGTCGAGCACGTCCGACTGCCGGATGACGTCGCCGCCCCAGCGCCAGCCCGCCATCTGCAGCATGGCCCACTGGTCGCGGATGCCGCTCGTGTGGTGGGCGAGATGGCGCAGCGTGATCGGCGCGCCGAAGTCGGGCAGCTCGGGGACGTGGCGCCGGACGTCGTCGTCCCAGGACACCTCGCCGTCGGCCGCCAGCAGCGCGACCGCCAGCGCGGTGAACTGCTTCGACACCGAGGCGACGTGAAACACCGTCGACGGCGTGATCGGGACGTCGTACTCGAGGTTGGCGGCGCCGTACCCCCTGGCGAACACCAGCTCGCCGCCCCGCATGACCGACACCGCGCAGCCCGGGGTGCGCGGTCCGGTCCACGACGCGAAGAGCGCGTCGACCCGCGGCCCCGGCCCGTCGCGCTGCGCGGTGCCCGGCAGCACCGCGGCGGCGAGCACGCCGATGGCCGCCACCGCGCCGATGGCGACCGGAAACCGCCAGGGCAGCGCCTTCATGGCGTGCAGGTTAGTCGACCCGTGCCGCCGCCGCAACAGCCTGCCCGGCGCCGTCGATTACGCCGGCCTCACGATGCCCGGGACGCTCCATCTCCCGGCCACCTCGACCGAGGCCGCGGGCCGGCACGCCTCGAGAACCGCGGGCGGGCCTCGCGGGCCCGGCTGCAGGCGTCGCAACTGCCTGCCCGCCGCCAGCACGCCTGGAACCCGGAGCCGTCAGGAGCGAGGGATGCGTGACGCTCGACGCCAGCCCGCCAGTCTTCGCCTGCGGCTCCGTTGGGGCGCCCAACCAACCCTCCAGGAGCCCGCGCCGTTCTACGGCGCAGACTCCTGGTCCACATCGATGCGGATCCGGCAGTGGGTGCTCGGTCCGAATCCCGCGGCATCGTTCATGGCGTGCACGCGCACCCTGTCGTGGAACCCCCGCGAGGCGAACACATAGTCGTACTGGAATCCGCTGACGATGCCCTCGTCGAGCATGCGGCGCCGCTGCTGGCCGGCAAGGCAGGTGGGCACGTTCCTCGTGTCTTTCGGCAAGCCATGCGGGAGCGGATCCGCCTGCCGGTCGGCATCCGGCCACTGGGGTCCCACGAGCTCCAGACCCAGCGCCTGCATCCTGTCGAAGATGGTCCGTGCGCGGGCGGGATGCTCCATTCTGCTGTGGTCCGCCGCCCCGTGGATCGTGCCGAGGTCGCCAGCCGCCAGCAGGCGGTGCGACGAGGGATTGGTGTGGGTGATGAACGCCGAGAGGTCAGAAATGATCCGGTGCGCGGAGCCGTCGGTGTAGGCATAGATGGCGCGCCCCCCGCGCGGACGGGCGCGCTCCGCCTGCGGATGCGGATACAGCCAGCGGGCGTGCATCGAGAACACGAGGAACGACTCGAGGGCCGGTCTCCCGCCACGCAGCGGCGTGACGCGCGCGGCGGCGAGCATGCGCGAATCGCTGACCGCGACCGCGTCCAGCGGCATGCCCTCACGTTCGAGAGGAACGGGTGTGAACAGGTCGACCCGGACCCGGTCCGACAGCCGAACCACGGCGGGCCAGATGCTCGACCGGTTCCAGTTCCACGGCACCCGTTCACCGGTGGTGTCCGCAATGCGCCCGGCCGCCCCCTTGCCCACTTCCTGCAACAAGGCGACGTCCACGTCGGGCATCTCGCTGAGCTCCGTGAACGCATCGGCGCTGCGGTTGATGTTCCAGCACACCATCCTGACCACGCCTGACCTCCTTGCGGCAGTTTACCCGCCCGGCCGCCAGCGGGATCATGCCGTTGAGGCAGGCAGCATCTCCCTGCCGCTCTCGAAGGTCCGGGCGCGGGTTCACGCCTACCGCGCCGCCGCGCCGGCCGGGCGAAGGTCCAGGCGCGGGTTCGCGCCTACCGCACCGCCGCCGGCCGGGCGAGGGCGAGCACCGCGCCGAGGGAGGCGAGACGATCCGCGCCCCGCCTCCGCCCACGTCACTGTTGGGCGTCGGCACCCGCCTCGTCCAGTCGTACGAAATGGCGAGGCGGAAAGCCGGTCAGGAGGAGGAACGCGAGGGGGCGCGGGTATTCGCTCGCGACCCGCGCATACTCACCGCCCGTCACCGGGACCGCCCTGTAGTCTCGCGTCGCGCCGGCGCGCGTCACCTGCACCCCGGGATTCGCCAGGGCGCGACGGTACCAGGCGCGGGGCCAGTGATTGACGGCCACGTAGAGTTGCCAGTCGCTGTCCAGCGACTGGAGCACCCGGTCGATGGCGGCGCCGTCCTCGTTCACCGTGGTCAACACCAGCGTGTCCCCCGCCTCGGGCTGAAAGTAGCCGATGAGCGACTCGAAAGCCACCACGATCAGCACGTAGCTGACGAGCACGATGCCACCGATCTTGACGGCTCTCACGGCACACTCCCTTCGCGCGGTCGGGCCCGCTCGCGCGGCCAGCGCCGGCTCGCGACAGACGAGCGGCTACTGTACATTGGAACCGGTAGCCCCGATTCACCCAGGTCATCGAGATGAAACCGACAGCGGCTCCTTCGGGCATGGATGAGACAACCGGCGAAGCCGCCGAGGCTCAGACCCGCGTAGCGGACGCCATCGAGAAGCTCCTGCGGTCCATCGACCGACCGGGCGACTTCTGCGTCCACGGCCGGTTGTTGGCGGCCATGCCGCGGCTGCGGGTGAAGGGGGCGGGCGCATTGTCGTTCCCGGTTCCCGAAGCCCAGATTCGAGCGCTGATCGAGGCGGCAGAGCCCGCGCCCTACGGCAAGGGCACCGAGACGGTCGTCGACAGATCCGTTCGCAACTGCTGGCAGATCGGGCCCGAGCGCGTGCGCCTGGCCGGCGCCGCGTGGCCGGAGACGTTCGCGGGCATCCTCGAGACGGCGGCGGTCGGCCTCGGCTGCGCCCCCGACCGGGTCGACGCTCAACTCCACCGCCTGCTCATCTACGAACCGGGCGGCTTCTTCGCGCCCCACCGCGACACCGAGAAGGCCGACGGCATGATTGCCACCCTGTCGGTCTCGCTGCCCACGGCGTGCGCCGGCGGCGAGTTCGTCGTCCGCCACCGGGGCCGCGAGCGCACCCTCGACATGACCACCGGCGAACCGTCGGAGCTGACCTTCGCGGCGTTCTATGCCGACTGCACGCACGAAGTCAGGCCGGTGACCGAAGGCCACCGCCTCTCGCTCGTGTTCAACCTGTGTCTTCGCCCCGGTGACGACGAGTCGCCCCGGGAAGCCCCGGACTACACGGTACAGGTCGACCATCTTGCGGAACGACTGACCGAGTGGAGGGCGCGGGGCGGGACCGACAAGCTGGTCTGGCTGCTCGATCACGAGTACAGCAAAGCCGGGCTGTCCTTCGGCGGGCTGAAGAACACCGACGCGACGGTCGCGCGGGTTCTCACCCAGGCCGCGGAACGAGTCGAGTGCGAGGCGCTCGCGGCCGTCGTTCACATCGAGCAGTATGGCAGCGCAAACTACGACGCCGGGGACTGGGGCTGGGACGGCGAGGACGAAGATGGGTGGGAGATGGGCGAGGTCGTCGACAGCCGCGAATGGCTGGACGGCTGGGCGCGCGCCGACGGCCGACGGCCGCCGTTGGGCGAGGTCGAGCTGCTTCCGGGGGAACTGCGCCCGCGCGGCGCCCTCGACGATGCGCCCCCCGACGAGCAGCGGGTGCAGGCGTCGGGCAACGAGGGGGTGAGCGTCGAGCGCACCTATCGCCGCGCCGCCCTCGTCCTGTGGCCCCGATCGAAGGCGCTGGAGATTGTAGCGCGGAGCGACATCGCGGGGGCCGTCGCCTGGGTCGCCGACGAGCTCGACCGGCTTCCGGACACAGGGAGCGGACGCGTCCGGGAACTCCTGAGCCGCCTGATCGACATCTGGCCCACCGGCCCCTACGACGAGGACGCGCAGGCTCGCGCCCTGATGCTGCGCCTCCTGCACTCGACCGGAGACGAGAATCGGGCCGCGCGCTTTCTGATGAAGGTGGTTCTGAAGCGCTACGACGGCAGCGAGAACGAACCGCTTGCGCTCGTCGTGGACATGCTCGGACCGTCCGCCGCCCGCCGATTCCTGACCGAGCTCGCGGCGGCGCATCTTCGGCTTCGGCCGACCGCCACGCTGGCGCTCGTCCGGTGCCTCGACGAGACGCGCGACGAGTCGTCGCCCGGCGCTTGGAACCGTGTACTGCAGGCTGCCATTCGCGCCATTCTGCGGACGTTGCCGGCGGCGCTGCCGCCAGGGCCGCGGCGCGATTCCTTCGAGCCGATGTTCCAGGCGCCCGAACGGTTCGGGGTGGAGGCCGTCGACGATCTCTTCACCCTCGCCTGGCGCCGGGGGTCGACGGCCGAGACCACAGCGGCGGCCGGGGCCGTCGCCGGCCAGCCGAAGGTCGTCACGCCCGACCGGACGCTTCCCGCAGTCCTCGCCAGGCTTCACGGCGAGGAGGGGGCGGCCGGCACCGGCGCCTTCGTGCTGCTGTGGCGCCACGCGGCGAACTTCCTCCAGGCGCGCAGCGCGAGACCTCCAGCGGAGCCGCGCGACTGGACCATCGGCGCCGACACCGGGTGCCGATGCGAGCACTGCCGGAGACTTCGGGACTTCTGCAAGGACCCCGTCGCCCGGATCGCGAGGTTTCCGCTGCGCAAGGCCCTGCGCGCCCATCTGCACCAGACCATCGACGGCCGCCGGCTGGACATCGAGCACGTGACCGAGCGACGCGGCAGACCGTTCACCCTCGTGTGCACCAAGACCCGCGCGAGCCACCGCCGGCGGCTCGCCGAGTACGCGGACGACATCTCCTGCATGAGGGACCTGATCCGCTCGGCCCCGAGCGGAGAGCAGGCCGCGCCCTGCGCACCCGACCTCGCCCGGTTGCACGAAGCGGTGGCCGCCGCCGGGCGCTGACGAGGAGACCATGGCCACGGGCGACGCCGACCGCGACCCGCTGGCGGCGTGGCCGGCCCCCGTCGCTCTGCGCATCGTGCTTTCTCGACAGGACCGCCCCGACCGAGCTGTCGGGAGACCTGCAGCTGCCGCACGTTCACCGTTGACGATCACTTTCCGGCCGAAAGCGATCCTCAAGGACCGTTGTGTGCAATGCGTGAGCGTCAAGCACCGCCCTGTCGCGGGCGGCACCCACGGGCTTCCGGAGCCTGCCCGGCCGGCGACGGGCATCGTCGACGGGAGTCCTCGGACCTCTGGTTGCCGTCGCTGCCGACGCACCGCAGCGGCCGGCCGCCAGGAGGTCACGCCGTTGAGGCAGACCACCGGCCGGTTGTACGCTAGCGGGTGACGAGACCGGATGGCGGACCCGTCTCCGGGTTCGCGCGACGGAGGTCATGACATGGCGCGACGGCGGTCGGGGAAGCGGGCAGGCGAGGCGGGGGTGCCACCGAACGGGGCCACGGTCGGCCACGAAGCCAAGCTGTGGGCGATGGCCGACGCCCTGCGGGGCTCGATGGACGCCGCCGAGTACAAGCACGTCGTGCTCGGCCTGATCTTCCTGAAGTACATCTCCGACGCCTTCGAGGAGCGCCATGCCGCGGTGCTGGCCGAATTCGGGGAAGACGCCGCCGAGGACCGCGACGAGTACACCGCCGAGCACATCTTCTGGGTGCCGCCGGAGGCCCGTTGGACGCACCTGAAGGCCCAGGCGAGGCAGTCGACCATCGGCCTGACCGTGGATCAGGCGATGGCCGCAATCGAGCGCGACAACCCCGCGCTCGAGGACGTGCTGCCGCGCGACTACGCCCGGCCCGCGCTGGACAAGCGCCGGCTCGGGCAGTTGATCGCCTACGAGTCTACTTCCTCTCGCAGTTCGCGAGCGCCGGGGACAAGAGGCGGCGAGTTCTAGGATTCCGGGGAGCTGCGCGCGAAGGACATCACACGATTGGCTGCCGATGTTGTTTTGTCGGAGATGATGACGAAATGCTGCGGATACGTGAACACGGAGCGCTTGACGAAACCGGTCTGGTCACATCTGGAGGCGCAACGTGACGGACACGTTGTTGGGGACCGAAGATCGCAAGGAGGCTCTGTCCCGGGCGTACGCCAGGGCTGTCGCCGCGGCCGCCGGTTATGCCGTCGGTGAATGCGACTTCGATAGAGACGGAGTCGATCTTCGGATTCATGCGGGTGGAGAGATGCGCCCCGCATTGGATTTGCAGTTGAAGGCGACGGTCAAACTGACGGATCCAGTAGACGGGCGCCGACGGTTTGCATTGAAGCGTCGGAACTACGACTTGCTCCGTGAAGGTGCGCAGACGCCACGCTTGCTCGTCGTGGTGGACCTTCCGCAAGACGAAGCAGAGTGGATCACGATTGCCGTGGATGGACTCACGATTCGGCGGCGGGCGTACTGGCTGAACCTGAGGGGCAGACCCGTAACGGACAATACCTCGTCCATTACGGTAGCGATTCCCGTCGAAAACCGGTTCGACGTGGCGACTCTTCGGCGACTCATGGAGCAGTCGAGACGCGGGAGGATTCAATGAGCGTGGATCTTCGGGACCATACCACTTTGGTTGCCGTTTCGCCAGCGGCGCTTTCAGCGTACGCGCGCTCTGCGGGCTGGCGCAAGACCGAGAGCTACGGCGAACACTCGGATGTGTACACGGCTGACGACAAGCCCGAAGTGATTCTTCCGCGGACCGAGCGCCTGGGGGATTACTCGAGAATCGTATCCCAGCTTATCGGGATATTTGCCAGGGTCGCCGAACGGGAAGAACTGGCCCTGTATCGCGAGTTGGCGACGGCCGATCGTGACGTCGTTCGTGTACAGGCGGCGGAGAGCGACGACGGAAGCGTGACGTTGAACGACGGCGTGGACCTCATCATGGGCGCCCGCGACATGCTGCTGTCCGTGGCGTGTTCGCTCGGGGAACCTCGTCCGGTTTATCGGCCGGGCGCGAACCGGGAGGCGGGGGATCTGCTGAAGCGGATGCGGCTTGGACAGACGGACCAGGGCAGCTTCGTAGTGACGCTGATGACGCCGGTCGTACCACCGCCGATGCCGGCGTTGTTCCCGGATCCGGAGGATCGGAATGCGCCGATCGAACGTCGGATGACGCGGCGGCTGGTCGAGGTGGTCACGGCGGCGCGTCAGGCGACGGAACGGGCGGCTGCCGGGGACGAGGATGCCTTCAAGGAGACGGTGGCCAGCGGCGTGAGCGCGAACCTGTGCGAGGCACTGGTCCGGATCATCGAACCGTTTCCGACGCTGGACGTTGGCGTTTCGTGGGCTCGAACTCGGCCCGTGGCGATTCCGCGCACCGTAGTTCGCTTCGGCCGGGCGGATGCTGCGCTTCTGCGGGAGGCGGCGCGCTCGCTCCGCGAGCGCGCGCCCCGGCCCGAGGTCCGCCTGCACGGGTTCGTTCGGCTCCTGAAGCGCGGGGAGGCCGAGGACGACGGAACGATTCGTCTAGCGACCGAGATCGACAGGCAACGCCAGTCGGTCGTCGCGGTTCTGGAGCAAGCGGACTACGAACGGGCGGTTCAGGCTCACAAGGAACGCGCGCTGGTCGTGCTCGCGGGCGATCTCGAACGCGCGGGCCAGCGGTGGAGGTTGCTGAATCCACACGTGGAGAGCGTCGTTTGCGACGACGAACGGGAGCCGAAATCGTAGCGCCCCCGCTGGCCGGGTACCACCAGTTCCACGCCGTTGCAGACCGCCGTCGCCGAGAGACGCTGCGCGCGGCAGCACTCCCGCAGGCGGTGGCCGACCGCGACGCGGCCGACCGCTACGAGTCGCGCTGCCAGCCGGCCGGCGCCCGGGGCGACCGGCGAATCGGCGTGGTCTGGCACACCCAGGGGTCGGGCAAGAGCCTGACGATGGCGTTCTACGCCGGTCACATCATGCGCGATCTGGCGATGGAGAATCCCACCGTCGTCGTGCTGACCGACCGCAAACGACCTCGACGACCAACTGTTCACCACGTCCTCGCGTTGCGCCAACCTGCTCGGGCTGCCGCCGGTCCAGGCGGAGAGCCGCGCCGACTTGCGGGCGAAGCTCGCCGTCGAATCGGGCGGTGGTGTTCACGACAGAAGTTCTTCCCCGACGCGCCCGCGGCCGGGGAGCGCGAGGGGGTTACCCCTCGCAGGGAACAGCAGCGCGAGGGGGTCACCCCGCGCAGGGAACAGCAGCGCGAGGGGGCCGCCGCGCGCGGGAGACAGGAGGAGCGCGAGGTGGCTATCCCTCGCAGGAAACAGCCAGGCGACCGGCATCCGCTGCTGTCGAGCCGCCGCAACATCGTCGTGATCGCCGACGAGGCGCACCGCAGCCAGTACGACTTCATCGACGGCGCCCGCCACATGCGCGACGCGCTGCCCAACGCCTCGTTCATCGGTTTCGCCGGCACGGCCATCGAACTGGCCGACGCCAGCACCCGCGCCGTGTTCGGCGACCACATCAGCGTCTACGACATCCAGCGGGCGGTCGAGGACGGGGCGACCGTGCCGATCTACTACGAGAGCCGCCTGGCGAGCCTGGCTCTCGACGAGACCGAGAAGCCGACCATCGATGCCGGCTTCGAGGAAGTGACCAAGGGCGAGGAGGTCGACCGCCGCGAGAAGCTGAAGACGAAGTGGGCGCAGCTCAAGGCGATCGTCGGTGCAGAGAAGCGCCGGGCGGGCTGGTCGTCGACTACCTCGGCCTCGCCCACGAGCTGAAGCGGGCGCTGGCCACCTACACCGAGAGCGGCGGCACCGGCGAGACCGCGCTGGACAAGGAGCGGGCGGTCCGGGCCATGCTGGAGAAGCACGAGGTCTGCTGCGGCCTGTTCCACGGCCTCGACCGGTCCGCGTGGACCGACGGCTCGCCGGCCGAGCGGCTCCAGCTCCTGCCGGCGGCGATGGAGCACGTCCTCGCCCAGGAGGACGGCAAGCCCCGCTGCCTGCGGGCCGTGCGCGAGCTGTCGCAAGCGTTCGCGCTGGCGCTGCCGCATCCCGAGACGGTCCGCACCCGCGATGACCTGTCGCTGTTCCAGCACGTCCGGGCGGCGCTCTCCAAGCGCGTCGGCCCGGACGCGAAGGCCGACGAGGAGCTGGATCACGCCGTCCGCCAGATCGTGTCTCGCGCCGCGACGCCGGACCGCGTGGTGGACATCTTCGCCGCGGCCGGGCTGAAGAAGCCGGACGTGTCGATCCTGTCCGAGGACTTCCTCCGCGAGGTCCGCGGCATGGGCCGGAGGAACCTCGCCGTCGAGTTGCTGGAGAGGCTGCTGAAGGGCGAGTTGGCGACCCGCAGACGGAAGAACGTCGTGCAGGCGCGGTCGTTCGCCGAGATGCTGGAGCAGACGATCCGCCGCTACCAGAACCGCGCGGTCGAGGCGGCGCAGGTAATCGAGGAGCTGATCGGCCTCGCCCGCGAGATGCGTGAGGCGAACGCCCGCGGCGAGCGGCTCGGGCTATCGGATGACGAGCTCGCGTTCTACGACGCCCTCGGCGTCAACGACAGCGCGGTGCAAGTGCTGCGCGACGACACGCTGCGCGACATCGCACGCGAGCTGGTGGAGACCGTGCGGGGCAACGTCACCATCCACTGGACGCTCCGCGAGAACGTCCGGGCCAACCTGCGGCGCCTCGTGAAGCGTGTGCTGCGGAAGCACGGCTACCCACCCGACAAGCAGGAAGCGGCGACTCGCACCGTGCTCGAGCAGGACGAAGCGCTGTCGGCCGCCTGGGCGGCGTGACCGGAATCGCCGCGGCGGCTGGACCGAGTAGAGGATCAGCCCGGGCCAGTCGAGGCGCTCGTCGGGGGGATCGGCCAGCGTGGTACTGAACCGGCACCATTCACTGGTCTCCCGACAGCCAGACTGTTGCAGGAATGGAGGGTGGCGGTGAGGCAGGGATTCGAACCCTGGGAAGAGGTTTATGCCCCTTCAACGGTTTAGCAAACCGCCGCCTTCAGCCTCTCGGCCACCTCACCGCATCGACAGTACGCGAGCCCGCGGGCGCGGGCCGGAACACTGATTATACCCCGATGTCGGCCGTCGCGCCCCCCCTCGGCGGCGGGCGCCGGGACACGCCCCGGGCCGTCACTCGATCACCCACAGCTCCGCCTGCGGCCCCGACAGGTACTCGGGCTCCGCCCCCGCCGTGATCAGCGTGTCCTCCTCCCGCATGATCGAGACTGCCTGGCCGCCCCACTCCGGCACGGGCACCGTGACCGCGAACTCCAGCGAGACCCAGTCGCCGTCCTTGAGCGGGAACCGCGGGTGGTCGCCGTAGCGCTCGGGCCAGTCGAAGATCGCCCACATGCCGGCGTCGTGGACCCAGTAGCCCTGGACGTGCGAGTAGACGAGGAGGTCGATGCCGGCCTCGGCGGCGCGGCGCTCGGCCGCCTGCTTGATGGCGATGCCGGTGCGGCCGACCCGCATCTCCTCCAGAATCAGCGCGGCCGCCCGCGACGAGGCCTCGAACGCCCGCACGAGGCCGGCGGGCGGGGCCGTCTCGCCCTCGCGGAGCACGTAGGCCATCTTCTGCTGGTCGGCGACGATGCCCGAGGTGCGGACCCCGAAGTCGACGTGCAGGAGGTCGCCGCGCTCGATGGTGGGGTCGTCCGAGTCGTCGAGGCTGACGCCGCCGGGGCGCTGCAGGTCGAGCGAGCCGGGGAAGTTGAACTCGAACCCGAGCCGCTTCCACTCGGCCGTGATCCAGTACCGCACGTCCATCAGGGTGGTGCGGCCGGGGGTGATGACGTCGGCGGAGAAGGCGCGGCGCAGGATGTCGAACGTGGCGGTGCTGGCCTCGCGCTGCACCGCGTGCTCGGCCTCGGTGTGCGTCGAGGCGTAGTCGACGACGAGGGGCTCGGACGACACGAGGCGGCCGGCGCGGTCGGGCCCGAGGGTCTCGAGCAGGTAGTCCTTCAGCTCGGCCGTCAGCCCGTCGGCCATGCTGATGGTGCGCGACTGGTTGACGGCGATGCGCCGGGGGTCGCGCGCGGCGAGGTACTCGCGCAGGTGGGGCATCAGCCCCTCCTCGCCGTAGAGGGTCCGGGCGTCGTAGAACCGGCGGAGATGGCCGCTCAGGTGGGTGCCGATGACCGTGGTCTCGAGACCGGCGTCGGCGCCGGCGTCGAAGAACAGGTAGGCGTTGCGGTGGCCGTACCAGCCGGTGACGCCGTAGCCGCCGAACAGCTCCAGGACGGGGTCGGGGGCGTTCTCGCGGCTGAGGATGATCCAGAGGTCGATCTCGTGGCGGCGCATGAGCGGCAGCAGGTGCCGCCGCATCTTGTCGGCCTTGATCGTCCACTCGCGCTCGGTGCGGGCGCGGATCAGCTCGGGCGTGGGCTGCGCGAAGGCCGGCGCCATCGTCGCGAGGACGAGGGCGCCGGCGAGCACGATTCGCCGGACTCTCTGGAACGCCATGCTGCGCCTCTGACGTGCGCGCCGGGTCGCCCGCCGCCAGTGTTCCCGACGGAGGTCACCCGCTCTCCCCGCCGCCGGCAGTCACTGGAATTGCCCGCCGCCCCCCCGACGGGTGATGCGCCGGACTACGGCCGCCCCGTCGTCGGTCACCGGCCTCCCCGGTGCGCGCCGATCATCGCGTGCCGCTGACCCGGCCGCCGCGCCGGCCGCTCGCCGGGGCGCCGCCGTGTGCGTGCGCCCCGATCACCCGCCGTAGGTGATGCGGTAGATGGCCCCCGCCCGGTCGTCGGTCACCAGGAGCGAGCCGTCGGGCATGACCTCGACGTCGACGGGGCGGCCCCACGAGCTGTTGTCGGGGTTCAGCCAGCCCTCGGCGAAGACCGAGTAGTCGGTGACCTCGTCGCCGTCGAGGGTGGCGACGGTGATGCGGTAGCCGGTGTGCCCGGCCTCGTCGGTGCGGTTCCACGACCCGTGCTCGGCGATGAAGATCTTCCCCCGGTACTCGGCCGGAAACATCGACCCGGTGTAGAACCGCATGCCGAGCGACGCCACGTGGGGCCCGAGGACCCGGGCCGGCGGCGTGAACTCGTCGCAGCTCCGCCGGTCGCCGAACTCGGGGTCGGCGACGTCGCCCTCGTGACAGAAGGGATAGCCGAAGTGCATGGCGATCTCGGGGGCGTGGTGCAGCGTGTCGCCGGGGCTCTCGTCGCCCAGCCAGTCGCGGCCGTTGTTGGTGAACCACAGCTCGCCGGTGTCGGGGTGCCAGTCGAAGCCGACGGTGTTCCGGACGCCGTGGGCGAAGACCTCCTGTCCGGTGCCGTCCGCGTTCATGCGCGTGATGGTGGCGTAGCGGATGTCCTGGCCGGTGTTGTCGCAGATGTTGCACGGCGCGCCGACCGGGATGTACAGCTTGCCGTCGGGCCCGAAGCGGATGAACTTCCAGCCGTGCGCCCGGTCCGTCGGGAACTCGTCGTCGACGACCACCGGCTCGGGCGGGTCCGCGAGCCGCGACTCGATGCCGTCGTAGCGGAGAACGCGGTTCACCTCTGCGACGTAGAGCGAGCCGTCGCGGAAGGCGACGCCGTTCGGCATGTTGAGGCCGGTGTCGAGGACGTGCACCTCGTCGGCGCGGTGGTCCCGGTCGGCGTCGACGACGGCGTAGACGTCGCCGCGCGAGCGGGTGCTGACGAAGAGGGTGCCGCCCGGCGACCGCGCCATCGACCGGGCGTTGGGCACGTCGGCCGCGTAGACCTCGATCGAGAACCCCTCGGGCAGGGTGAGCCGATCGACATGGACCTGGGCGGAAGCGGCGCCGGCCATGAGGGTCAGGCCGAGTGCGAGGCCGCAGATGAATCGGTACACGTGAACCTCCAACTAGGGAACGGAACGATCAGCATACAGGAAGTCCGCCCGGGCGTCCGAGCAGCGGAACCGTGCTCGCCGAGCGGGCTGGCGGCGCGACAATCCACTGCGCCGTAGCAATACCGCGCCGGCGAAGTTCCCAACGTGAGTGACCGCAGCGTCGCGCGGCGACGCTGGCCCGTCCGGCAGCCCGTGGTGAAACCCCGCGTTGCACCGCGCCGGAAGGGGCGCCGGCGAACGGCCGAGGCGCCCGCCTGACAACGCGTGAGGGGACGCTGCCCCGCCAATCGTCGCAGGCGGCGCCGCTCGACGCCCGACCACCCTCCGGGAACCCGCGCCCTTCTACGGCGTCGACTCTACGGCAGCGAAGCGAGTATCGCGGCCGCCTGCTGACCCTCCGCCGAGTTCGCGTCCGCGTCGACGGCCTGCTGGAACCACTGCTTGGCCCCCTCGATGTCGCCCTGGTTGAGCGCGACCAGCCCCAGCCTGTGCAGCGGCAGGACCCAGCGCCGGTCCCGGTCGTGGGCCTTCTGGAACCAATCGGCCGCCGCTGCGCTGTTGCCGGCCGCGAACTCCGCCTCGCCCTGGTTGAACAGCTCCTCGCGGCTGTTCCCCACGTCGGCGGCGTCGGCGACCATCGGCGCGGCGGCGCGGGGCCGGCCGCTGGCCGAGATGCTCAACCCCACGCCCGACCGCCGAACGGCGGCCGAGGCGTTGGCCTCGGGGTCGGCGCCCCCCGGCACCTGGTAGGAGACCGCGTACTGGTACCGGGTCTCGTCGTACTGGCGCCTGATCTCGGCCGCCATCTCCTGGAGCTTGTCGCCGATGATCTGGCTGGGGCCGGGGACCGTGTCGTGCCAGCCGCCGGTGACCTGCGCCGCGTTGTTCGCGACCGCGGTCTGATAGCCGCCCCCGGACGCCCGCGTCGGGAGCATCAGTATCAGTGAGTTGACGATCGCCCCGCGCTCGAACACGCGCCGCATGACGGATTGGTAGCGGCCGTCGGTGGGCGGGCTCTGCGCCGGCCCGTCCGTCGCGACCATCGCGAGGATGGGCCACCGCAGGTCCTCGTCCCAGCGGTCCACGGTCTCCTCGAGGCCGGCGAAGAACCCGGCTGCGCGATCCTCCTCCACGAAGAACTCGCCGAGCGTCTCGAGCACCGCGTCCCGGCCGTCGGTGTAGTCGACGACCGGGCGCGGGCGGCCCGACAGCAGGATCAGCCCGATCTCGGCGTCCTCGGGCAGGGCCCTCACGAACTCGGGCAGATAGTCGCGGAGGTACCGGAAGAACAGCCCCGCGCCGTCGGCGTCGTCGACGACCAGGGCCACCCGCAACGGCTGGTCGACGAGCTCCACGCGAATGTCGTCGACGCGCCGACCGTCGTGCTCGACGGTGAAGTCGCCCACGCCGAGGTCGGTCACCGGCTCGCGGTCGCGATCGGTCACCTTGACGAACCGTTCGACCTCCTGCGCCTGGGCGACCCCGGACCCGGACCCGGCCATGAGCACGGCCAGGACGACGCCACAGAGACGACCGAATCGATGGTTTCTCACGAGACCTCTCCTGCTCTTTGGTCGACGGGACACGTCGAAGGATCGAACCAGATCGGCTGCGGCGTTTCCTTCCCTACAGTCTACGAACTCCTGCGGCACCGGGTTCCGACGACGGCGCCCGTCGTCGTCACGGCTCCGGGCGCGGCTCCACCGCCACCTGGTGGACCTGGGAAAAGGGGGTGCCGTTGTCGTCCACGAAGTCCAGGCTCACCGCGATGAGAGCCTCCCGCCCGCCGTTGGGCAGCGTATACCACACGTCGAACACGCGCGACGTCTCTTCGTTCGCCTCTATCCGGTCTTCGCCCGACTGCGCCTCGAACCGATAGGTCTCGCGGTCGACGCCGCCGCCGGGGCCTTCCACCGGCACGCTCTCCAGCTGCTGGAGCACGACGCTGTCGGACGTCAGCATGACGCCGATCTCGTTGTCGGAATGGGCCCGCAGGATGAGATCGAAGGAGGTGCGGTACGCGTACTCCCGCACCTCGCCGTTCGCCACGAAGTTCACGCCGCTCGACGCGACGGCGTAGAGCGGCTCGGGCGCCAGGGAGACCAGGATCGGCTCGTGCCGCGGCGTCGCGTCTGTCGGCGCGAGCGGAGTCTCCTGGCACGCGGCCAGCGAAACGCCGGCCGCCAGCAGGACGATGGGCCAGAATCTCTGCAGCATCCGATCTTTCACCTAGCCCGGAGAGCGTCGCCTGCGGCTCCGCTCACCGCCCAACCAACCCTGCCAGGAGTCTGCACCGTTCTACGGCGCAGACTCCTGGCCCGGAGAGCGTCGCCTGCGACTCGGCTCACCGCTCAACCAACCCTGCCAGGAGTCTGCACCGTTTCCCGGCGCAGACTCCTAGAACCCTACCTGCACGCCCGCGCGGACGAACCGGCCCAGCGCGGGGAACCCGGCCCAGTCCTCGTACCGTTCGTCGGTCAGGTTCTCGCCGACGACCGACACGCTGATCCGGTCGCCGAGGCGCACCTGGGCGTACGCGTCCCAGCGCCGGTAGGCGGCCAGCGCGTCGAGGCCGAACACCTCGCTGAAGAAGTCGGCGTCGGTCTGCCTTTCCCCGACCCAGGTCATCGTGCCGCCGGCCGAAACGGGACCGACGTCGAGGGCGGCGGTGAACGCGGCCTTGTGCCTCGGCACGCCCGGCAGCCAATCTCCGGTGGCGATGCGCCCGGTGCCGCGGGTGACGAGGCTGTCGGTGAAGGTGTAGGCCGCGGCGAGCTCGAGCCCCGACCCCGGCGTCGCGGTGAACGACGCCTCCACCCCCTGGGTCCGGCTCGACGGCAGGTTGACGTAGCTCGTCCGCGCCTGATCGAAAGTCGCCGTCGCCACCAGCGGGTCGCGGAGCCCGGCCCTCACGTCCTCCACGAGCTGCCTCCGCGCCGACAGCCTCAGCCGGCGGTACTCGGGCAGCGAGTCGAGGGCGGGAATGTCCACGCCGCCCCACACGACGAGGTCCTGATAGGCATTCCGGAATCCCGTGAGGTCGACCTCGCCCCCCCCTCCCCAGAGCGCGGCGGTCAGGCCGCCGTCGAACGCCCGGCTCCGAGCGAGCTGCAGCTCGGGGTTTCCGCGGAACCACAGGGTGTCCCTGAACCGCTGCGCCAGCGTCGGCGCCGCCGCCGAGGTGCCGGCGCTGCCGTGCACGAAGACGCCGGGCCCGAGGTCGTAGCGGGCCGACCCGCGCGGCACCACCGCGATCGGGTAGGGCCCGTAGCGCTCGAAGCGCCCCCCGGCGGTGACCGTCAGGTTGTCGAACACCTGCATGCGGTCCTCGCCGTACGCGACCAGGTTGAGCCGCTGCTGGTCGAACCCCGCGGGGCCGCTCACGGCGTCCTCCATGGCATCCGCCACGGGGGCGGCGAGCGGATCGCCGAACCGGCCGGCCTGCACCTCGGCCCCGCCCCCGAAGACCATCGTGTGGAACTCGTCGGCCCGGAACGACCACTCGTACGTGAGCTGGGCCGTCTGCAGGTCGTCCCGCAACCCGTCCGCGAGCACGAAATCGGGCAGCTCGAGCTGCAGGCCGACACGGTCGACCGGAAACAGGCTGACGGCGAGGGAATCCAGCGGGTTCAGGGTGCGGCGCTCGGTCCGCGACACGACCAAGCGCCCCTCGTGCAGGCTGTTGCCCCGGCGCAGCCCCAGCGTCACCCCCGACATCAGCCGGGTGCGCTCTTCCGAGGCATCCATGTCCGCGCGCAGGAGCGAGGTGGGTCCCGACCGCCCGACGGCGGCCATCTCGCCGCGGAACGTGAAGTCGACCGACAGGCTCTCGCGCGCGAGGCCGAGGGTGCCGGCCACCCCGGTCCGCATGAACTCGCTGTTCGGCTGCTCGTTGGCGGTCTCGAGGCGCTGGCCCGCGATGCTCCAGTCGTAGTCGCCCCGGCTGCCGGTGGTGGCCGCCTCGTACTGCCGCCAGCCCAGGTCCCCGGTCTCGACGCCCACCGACACGCCCCTCGCCCGCGGGTCGCCGGCGATCTTCGTCCGCCGCTGGACGCCGCCCCCGAGCCCCCCGTGCAGGGTCGACGTCGTGCCGCGGACCGCCTCGAACCGCGCCCACTCCAGGTGCGTCGACGCATCGAGCTCCGCCCCGAATCCGGGAAGCGGCAACCCGTCGGTCAGGAGAAAGCGATCGGTGACGGGCGCGCCGCGCCACCGCACCGCGGTCGGTTGGCCCACCCCCCCCGCCCGGCTCACGCTCACGCCGGGCGCCCGCTGCAGGAAGGTCGCGAGCGAGTGGTCGCGGGCCTCGAACGCGTCGAGGTTCTCCACCGTCGTGGTGAGCCCGGGGCCCGCCCCGAGCAGGCGGTCCCCGCCGCGCAGCCGGACCTGGACGTCGGCGGCGCTGCGCAGCGTGAAGTCGCGGCGAATCGTGATGTCGGCGACCACCGTGACCGGGAACGAGGGCTCCACCGCCTGCTCCGGGTCGTCGATGGTGGGGTCGTAGAGCCCGGGCTCCAGCCCCTCGAGCCGATAGTCGCCGGCGCCGTCGGTCACCGCCGTCACCACCGTGTCCGTGCGGGTGAAGGTCAGCCGCAGGCCCTCGACCGGAATGCCGGCGGGGGTCGTCACCGTTCCCGTCAGCGTCCCGAGGCCCTGGGCGGACGCGGTGACGGCGACGGCCCAGCCGATGAGGGCGAGTCGGGTGACGCGGGCGCGGACGCGTGGTTGAGTCATCTTCGACGCAGCTCACTAAACAGCATACATGGCATCGGACCTTGAGACGCCATTCGACCCGCTTCGGCCGGCCCCGTTCCTCGCCAAGCGGCGCCGCATCCGGAGGCGGCCGCTTCCGCGGGGCGCTTGCCGAACGGCGGGGGGACACGCGTGCGGGCTGCAGGTCAGGGGGCGCAACGGTGCTCGGGAGAGGCGTCCCGGCGCCGCGGAGAACCACCTCCGCGGCGCCGGGTGCGTGATCAGTAGCGGAACAGGTACGAGATCTTGGTGAAGAACGCGCGGTTGGTCCGCATGAGGTCCGTCGTGTAGAACACGGGATTGCCCTGGTACGCGTACTGGCTGTTCGCGCTGTCGAAAATCAGGTCGCCCTGCTGGTACCGATCATCGTAACCGATGAAGAACACGGTCCCGGAGTTGATGCGGTACGTGAAGAGCACGTTCGCTCCCATGGTGCCCTGGAACGTGTTGTACTCCAGGATGTTCCGCAGCAGGAGCCGGTCGGTGAACTGGAACGTGGTCAGCGCCCGGTAGATCTTGACGTCGAAGATCTCGGTGTCCGAGAAGGGATCGATCAGGTTGCTCGTGCTGATGTTGACCTGCGACTGCAGCCGGCTGAACGGCCGCAGGGACATGAAGACGCCGCCGCGGCCGCCCGTCCCCAGGAACGAGTTCGCGGGGTTGGAAAGGTCGTAGCGCACCTGGTCGCCGTAGCTGAAGAAACCGCCGATCGAGAGCTCCCGGATCGTGCTGACGTTGCCGCCGAGCGAGTAGTACTCCTTGTCGAAGTTGATGCCGCCGAACCGCTCCATGTCGCGGCTGTAGCCGGCGTTCACCCGGATGTTCTTGGCGAACGAGAAGTTCACGCCGGCGTTCGCCATCTCGTCCTCGAGGACGTTCTCGAAGCTCCAGTTCCGGGTGTAGTTGAAGGTCGGACCCCAGTTGATGAGCCAGCTCTCGGGCCACCAGCGGTAGCCGACGTTGCCGGTGCCGGCCTTGATGTCGCGCCGGCGGACGAAGCCGACCGCGGTGTCGAACTCCGGATCGATGGTGTAGCCGGCCACGAAGTAGGTCAGGTTGCGGCCGTTGCTGCGGAGGCCGACGTCGAACATGTTCCCGCCCGTGTCGTCGAACGCCTCCTGGCAGCCCTGCCCGCCCCAGGACCCGCAGTCGCGGTTCTGCGACGTGATGGCCCGGAACCCGATGGACGTCGCGTCGTTCAGCCGGAAGTTGCCGTCGAGCCCGCCCAGCCGGCTGTACCCGCCGAGGAACTCCCGGTCGGTGACGATGGCCCCGATGTGCGACTCCGCGTACAGGTCGTAGCGCACGCGGCCGATGACCACGTCGGCGGTCTTCCCGTACCGGAAATCGTTGTCCCGGAAGGCGTCGCCGAGGTTGCCCGGCGCCTCGTCGTTGGCGACCAGCACGCCCATCGTCGTGTTGCCGACCTTGCCGGTGAGCTTGCCGCCGTAGCGGGGGTCGACGATCGTGCGGGTGTGCACGAAGTTCACCGGCCCCGGCATGTTGAAGATCTCCTGCCCCTCGAGGAAGAACGGGCGCATCTCGGGATAGAACAGCGGGAACCGCTGGTTCACCTCGATCTGCGGCCGGTCGGACTCGATCTGCGAGAAGTCGGGGTTGTAGGTGACGTCGAGGGTGAGGTTCGACGTCACGCCGTACTTGAGGTTGACGCCGCCCTCCGGCTGCGCCTCGTCGGTGAGCCCGCCCGAGCTGCGGTCGAGGCTGTCGACCCGGATGGCGGTGGCGGTGGGCAGGATCTCCAGATTGCGGCTCGTGGACAGGCCGCTGAGCCCGTCGAGCACGCCCATCTGGGGCAGCAGGCCCGACACGTCGCGCGACATCGGCGACCAGACGACGGTCTCGTCCTTGCCGCGGATGCGCCGGGCGATCTGGAAGCCCCAGCGGTGGGTCTGGTTGCTCGGGTACCGCAGGCTCTTGAACGGGATGGCCATCTCCGCCGTCCACCCGTCGTCCACCACGGTGCCGCCCGTCTCGTACAGGGCGTCCCACGACCGGTCGCCCCAGCGCACGCCGGTGAAGCCGCCGCGGCCGAACCCGCCCCCGCCCCGGCTGCTGCCGCTCGGACCGCCCCGGCCGCTGCCTCCGCCGCCCCGCGCCTCCAGGATCGAGTCGTTCTGGACGCCGTAGCCGTTCACCGAGAAGACGTAGGCCCGTTGCTGGTCGAGGAACGTGTCGAAGTAGACCGAGATGAGATCGTCGCCGAAGAACGCCTGGTCGCGGTCGACCCGGTTCGCGCGCATCATCGAGGGCTCGGAGTAGTGCGCGTACAGCCCGAAGTAGAGGTGCTCGTCGTCGTAGGCGATGTAGACCTCGGTGTCCTCGCTCGCCGCCGCCCCCTCGAGGGGGCTCTGCTGCACGAACTCGGTGATGCGGGTGGCCCGCTGCCAGATCGCATCATCGAGATTGCCGTCGATCAGCGGCGCCTGAGCGGTCCGCACCGCCCTGATGTTCGGCCGGCCGGCGAGGATGCCGAGCGAGGCGCCCGGAGCGAGGCCGGCGGCGGTCGTCCGGGGCGTGGCGGCGCCGGCCGCGGGACCACCGGGCCGCGGGCCGCCGAGCCGCTCGGCTGCACCGGCGGGCGGGCCGCCGAAGGCCGTCCCGCCGGCAGGCGTCTCGGGCCCGCGCCGGGAGAACTCGCCGGAGCCGGCACGGTTCGCCGGATCGCTCGGCGGCAGGATGATGCCGCCGGTCACTTCTCCGTTGCCCGCGCCGGCCGGAGGAGAGGCCTCGAGGCCGGGGTCGAACCGCTCCACCCGACCGGTCAGGCCGTCCCGGATGGCGCGCTCGAAGTCGAAGCCGCCCGCGCCGTCGCCGAACGCCCGCGCGCGCGCCCCGGCCGCGGGTGGGAAGCCCCCCGCGCCGTCGCCGACCGACTCCGGACGCCCCCTGCCCGCCGGGGGTACGAAGCCGACGTCTCCCTCGCTGGCGGGGCCGATCGGGGCACGGCCGCCCCCGCGCGCGGCGCGGCCGAGGTCGGCCCGCCCGCCGCCGAACGCCGCGCGGCCTCCACCGCCCGCCGCCGGGGCCGGAGCGGCGCCGAACGCCGCCGACGCGCCGGCGCTGCGGGTCAGCTCCCCGGCAATCCTGTCCTGCAGGTCGAAGATGTCGGCGAAGGAGCCGTCGACCCTCGCGGTGGCGGCGAGAGTGCCGCTCAGCGTGTCGACGAGCCGCGCGGTGATGCGCAGCCGATCGCCGATGCGCTGGTAGCCGCCGGCGACGACCCAGCGGGAGCCGAGCTCACGCCCCAGCGCCGCCGCCGCCGTGTCGTCCCGGTTCGCGGCCACGCCGCCCATCGCGGCCGCGACGCGCTCGAGCGCGACCACCGTGAAGGCGTCGCGGGTCTCGAGGTCGGCCGCGACCGTCTCCGCGATGCCGTGCCCCAGCCAGTCGTCCCGCTCGTTGCGGGAGATGTTGGTGAACGGAACGACCGCCACCGAGTCGACCGCCATCGACTCGGCGCCGCCGCCGCCGGAGACGGCCCGGGCGGCGGGCGACCCCGTCAGGCGGGTGACCTGGCCCGCGACGGCGGCCGTCGCAACGGTGGAAACCGCGGTCAGCAACGCGACGCGGCCGAGGACGCCGGTGAGGCAGCGGATTCTCATGATGCGCCGTTTCGACACTCCAGCGGTTCCGTCGATGGAATCGCGAGGGACTCGGTCGACATCCCGGCGGTTCCGTGGATGGAGCCGCAGGGCACCCTTGATACTCAGTAGACGGATCGGGCGAACCAGCCGTTTACCAAACGGCGTGACCGCCCCCCTTCGGCCGCACCGCCACCGTCGCCCCGGGGTGCGGAAGACGCAACCTTCCCGGTCATGCCCCGGCCGGTGCGCCGTCCGACGCGTGCTACGGCAGCCGGCAGGACGACCGCCGAACCGCCAACCGGTCACGCCCCGGCCGGTGCGCCGTCCACGACGCGGGCCGCGATCTCCCGCGTCATCACGGACCCGCTCACCGCGGTCGTCTGCCCGTCGGTCACGAGATCCGCGGTCCGAAGCCCGTCGGCGAGGGCCGAGCCTATCGCCTGCTCGACCGCGTCGGCCTCGGCGTGCGCCCCGAGGGCATGCCGCAGCAGCATGGCGGCCGAGGCGATGGCCCCGATGGGGTTGGCGACGTCGCGGCCGGCCAGCGACGGCGCCGACCCGTGCACCGGCTCGTACAGGCCGCCGCGCCCCCCGATGCTCGCCGACGGCAGGAGCCCCAGCGACCCCACGACGGCGCCGGCCTCGTCCGAGAGGATGTCGCCGAAGAGGTTGCCGGACAGCACCACGTCGAATTGCTTCGGGCTCGTCGCGAGCAGCAGCGCGCAGGCGTCGACGTACTGGTGCTCGAGGGTCACGTCCGGGTGCCGCCCGCCGACCTCGGTCACCACCTCGCGCCAGAGGCGGGAGGTCTCGAGCACGTTCGCCTTGTCCACCGACGTCACGCGCGAACGCCGCGCGGCCGCGCTCTCGAAGGCGACCTCGGCGATGCGCTCGATCTCGGGCCGGGAGTACCGCATGGTGTTGAACGCCGACTGCCGGTCGTCGGCCACCCCGCGCGGCTCGCCGTAGTAGATGCCGCCGGTCAGCTCGCGGACGATCAGCAGGTCCGCCCCCGCCACGCGGTCGGGCTTGAACGCGCCGCCGTCCTCGAGCCCGGGCCAGACCCGCGCCGGCCGCAGGTTGGCGAACACCCCCAGGACGCGGCGCAACTGGAGGAGCGCCGTCTCCGGGCGGCCCTCGCTCGCCCCCCGGTCGAACGCGGGGTCGCCCACCGCCCCGAGCAGCACCGCATCGGCGGCGAGGCAGGCCTCGCGGGTCTCGTCGGGCAGCGGCGGCTCCCCGGCCCGGAGGGCCGCCCCGCCCACCGGGTGCGAGGTCATCGTGAACGCGTGGCCGAACCGCTCGCCCACCGCACGCAGCACCCGCTCGGCCGCCGCCGTGACCTCCGGTCCGATGCCGTCGCCCGGCAGCAGCGCAATCGTCGCCTGCATCGCGCTAGGCGGCGCCGGCCGACCGGTCGGCCTGGAGGCGGGCGACGATGGCGGCGAGGTCGGTGTCCTCGACCGTCTTCTGGCAATCCGCGAGGTCGATCATCGCCCGGTACACCCGGTCGAGCTCGAGCCGGCCCAGCTCGAACCCGAGCTGCTCGCACCGCTGCCTGACCGCGTGCCGGCCCGAGTGCTTGCCGAGCACCAGCGTGGACTGGGCCACCCCGACGTCGGCCGGGCGCATGATCTCGTAGGTGCGCCGGTCCTTGATCACGCCGTCCTGGTGGATGCCGGCCTCGTGCGCGAAGGCGTTGCGCCCCACGATGGCCTTGTTGGCCTGCACCGGCTCGTGGGTCAGCTCCGACAGCATCCGGCTCGTGGGATAGATCTCGGTCGTCTCGATCCCCGTCGCGAACGGCATGCGGTCGTGCCGCACCCGCGTCACCATCACCAGCTCCTCGAGCGACGCGTTGCCGGCCCGCTCGCCGATGCCGTTGATGGTGCACTCTATCTGGCGGCACCCGGCGCGCACCGCGGCCAGCGAGTTCGCGACCGCGAGCCCGAGGTCGTCGTGGCAGTGGGCGCTGAAGACGGCCTTGTCGGCGTTGGGAACGCGACCGATGATGCCGGTGAAGAACTGCTCGATCTCGTCCGCGGTGGAGTAGCCGACGGTGTCGGGCAGGTTGATCGTCGTCGCTCCCCGGTCGATGGCGGTCTCGACCACCCGGCACAGGAAGTCGGTGTCGCTGCGCGTGGCGTCCTCCGCCGAGAACTCCACGTCGTCGGTGAACGAGCGGGCCAGCTTCACGTTGTCGACCACCGACTGCAGGCACTCGTCGCGCGAGATGCGGAGCTTCCGCTCGAGGTGCAGGTCGGAGGTGGCGATGAACGTGTGGATGCGCGAGCGCCGGGCCGGCTTCACCGACGCGGCCACGCACTCGATGTCGGCGGGGTTGCAGCGGGCGAGGCCGGCGATGACCGGTCCGTCGATCTCGGACGCGATGAGGCGCACCGCCTCGGCGTCGTCCTTCGACGCGATCGGAAACCCTGCCTCCATCACGTCGACCCCGAGCACCTGGAGCTGGCGGGCAAGCTGCAGCTTCTCGGCCGTGTTCATCGAGAAGCCGGGGGCCTGCTCGCCGTCGCGCAGGGTGGTGTCGAAGATGATCAGTCTGTCGTCCGCCACGGTGTCTCTCCTGGTTGCCTTCCTGTTGATACCAGCCCGGAATCGTCGCCGAACGCGACCGGCCAGGCCGCGCCGCGGCCGCCGATGCGGCCGACCGGCCCCGCGGGAGGGTCCCGCCCGGTCGTGCCTCTAGTTCACGTTCAGCGGACCAAGAAGTCAAGTTTATAATCGTTACGATTTGATAAATTTTATTTATGGAGCCTCCCGGGATGGAACTGCACGAGCTTCAGGTGTTCCAGGTGGTCGCGGCCGAACGGAGCTTCTCGCGGGCGGCGGCGCGGCTGCACCGGACCCAGCCCGCGGTCAGCCAGGCGATCCGGCGGCTGGAGGACGAGCTCGGCGAACGGCTGTTCGACCGGTCGTCGAAGGGCGGGCGGCTGACCGAGACCGGCGCGATCCTGCTCGACTACGCGGAGCGGATGTCGCGCCTCAGGAACGAGGCGGTGGGCGCAGTGCGCGAGCTGCAGGAGCTGCGGCGGGGCCGGGTGGTGGTGGGAGTGAACGAGGCGGCCGTCCACGTGCTGCTGCCCATCGTCGAGCGGTTCCGGCAGGAACACCCGCACGCGCAGGTCGAGATGCGCCGGGTGCACTCGCGGCAGATTCCCGGCGAGGTCCTCGACCGCAGCCTCGACTTCGGGCTCGTCACCTATCCGCCGGGAGAGCGGGGGCTGCGGTCGGTGCGGCTCGGCGTCGACGAGCTCGTCATGCTGACCCATCCGGAGCATCCGCTGGCGCGCCGGCAGACCATCACGATGAGCGAGTTCGGGCGGCAGACGGTCATCGCGCACAACGATCCGTCGCCGCGGCGCGATCTGGTCCTTCGGCTCTTCGAGGAGCACCACGCCCCGATCAACATCCAGATGTCGCTGCCGAGCCTGGACGGCATCAAGCGGGCGGTCGAGATGGACCTGGGGGTGGCGCTGCTGCCGCGGCGGTGCGCGCTGTCGGAGATCGCCCGGGGACAGCTCGCGGCGGTGCGGGTGCCCGAGCTGCGCGCGCCCCGCGATCTGCGGCTCGTCTACCGCCGGACGGGAGAGTCGTCGCACGCGGCGGGGGCGTTCCTCGAGGCGGCGCAGGCGCACGCGGCCAACCCAGGGAAATCCGCCGCGGCCGGACGTCCCGCGTCCCGCAAGCCGCGGCGCGGGACCGGGCTGAAGAGCGAGCCGGGCGGGACCTTGCGCCGCATCGATCCGGGCGGGGAGGCCGGCGCCGGGGGTCAGAAGCCGCGCACGTAGGGCACGCGGGACGCAACCCCGCGGACGACGTCGAAGTCGTCGAGAAGCAGTCCGGTGGCGTCCCAGGTGCCGCACAGGAGGGCGTCGCGCACCTGGTCCTCGACCGTGACGGCGACGCGCAGGCCGTCCGCCTCGAGGACGCGCTCCGCCAGCGACAGGGCCAGCGGGGTGGCGGGAGCGGCTTCGACCCGGGACATCAGGCCGTCGATGGCGTCGGGCGGGGCGGTCACGCAGGCGAGGCCGATGGCCAGCGAGTTCCCCCGGAAGATCTCCGCGAACGACTCGCCGACGCAGGCTTCGATGCCCCAGCGCTTCAGCGCCTGCGGGGCGTGCTCGCGGGACGATCCGGAGCCGAAGTTCTCGTTCGCCAGCAGGATGCGGGCGCCGGCATAGGCGGGGTTCGCGAACGGATGACCGGGCATGGCCGCGCGGTCGTCCTCGAAGACGTGGTCGCCGAGCCCGTCGAACGTGATCGCCTTCAGGAACCGCGCGGGAATGATGCGGTCGGTGTCGATGTTGTCGCCCCGCACGGGGATCCCGGTGCCTTCGATACGGTCGATCTCACGCGTGGACAACGGCTGCCTCCCGTCCGCCTCCGGCCGGCCCGGCGGCCCTCGTCACTCGCACGCCCACCGTCGCACGGCGCCGCCATGCTCCCCTGGGCGACCCTCCAGGAATCCGGTTCCCGACCGCGGCAGGCCAACCCGGAGAGCGTCGCCTGCGGTTCCGCTCGCCGCCCGACCAACCCTGCCAGTGGTGCGTCACGTCCCAATCTTCGGACACGGACATGGGTACAGAGCCCGCAATCGTTGACGAATCACAGCCCGCGTACCCGAACATTCAGTCATGACGTTGCCCCGGTAGTCTGCACCCTCTACGGCGCAGACTCCTGGGGCAACACCGCGCGGACGTCGGTCACCTCGCCGGCCAGCGCGGCGGCGGCGACCATCGCGGGGCTCATGAGGAGCGTGCGTCCGGTGGGGCTGCCCTGGCGCCCCTTGAAGTTCCGGTTCGACGACGAGGCGCAGACCTGCCGGCCCTCGAGCCGGTCGGGGTTCATCGCGAGGCACATCGAGCATCCGGCGCCCCGCCACTCGAACCCGGCCTCGCGGAACACCTCGTCCAGTCCCTCCGCCTCGGCCGCGGTGCGAACCGCCTGCGAGCCGGGCACGACGAGCGCCTTCACGTGGCCCGCCACCCGCCGGCCCTTCGCGATGCGCGCCGCCTCGCGCAGGTCCGACAGGCGCGAGTTGGTGCAGGACCCGACGAAGGCGACATCGATCTTCGTCCCGCGGATGGGCTCGCCGCCGGCGAGCCCCATGAACTCCAGCGCCTCGGCCACCCCGCCGTTCGACCCGTCCGACGGGATGCGCCCGCTCACCCCCACCGACTGGCCCGGGTTGATGCCCCAGGTCACCCGCGGCTCGATCTCGGCGGCGTCGATCCGGACGACGTCGTCATAGTCCGCCCCGGGGTCCGAGGCCATCGAGCGCCACCACGAGACGGCCCGGGCGAACGCCTCTCCCGCCGGCGCGAACGGCCGCCCGCGCAGGTAGTCGAACGTCGTGTCGTCGGGATTCACGTAGCCGACCCGCGCCCCGCCCTCGATCGACATGTTGCAGACCGTCAGCCGCTCGTCGATGCTCATGCGGTCGATGACCGAGCCGCCGTACTCGTAGGCGTGGCCGACGCCGCCCTTGACGCCGAGCCGGTGGATGATCTCGAGCACGACGTCCTTGGCGAACACCCCGGGCGCGAGCTCGCCGTCGACAGAGATGCGGCGCACCCTGAGCGGGCTCATGGCCAGCGACTGCGACGCCAGCACGTCGCGCACCTGCGACGTCCCGATGCCGAACGCGACCGCGCCCAGGGCGCCGTGGGTCGAGGTGTGGCTGTCGCCGCAGGCGATGGTCATGCCGGGCTGCGTGAGCCCCAGCTCCGGCCCGATGACGTGGACGATGCCCTGGCGGTCGCTGTCGAGGTTCCAGAGCGGGATGCCGAACTCGCGGCAGTTGCCCTCGAGGGCCGACAGCATCGCCTCGGCCAGGGGGTCGGCGAACGGCCGCGCCTGGTCGAGGGTGGGGATGATGTGGTCGGTGGTGGCGAACGTGCGCTCGGGAAACGCCACCCCGATGCCGCGCGACCGCAGCATGTCGAACGCCTGCGGCGTCGTCACCTCGTGAATCAGGTGCAGCCCGATGAAGAGCTGCGTCTGACCCGTCGACAGGGGACGCACCGTGTGGAGGTCCCAGACCTTCTTCAGTAGTGTCCTGCCCATGCGGTTTCCAGTCCCCCGCGACCCGTCAGTCGCGCGGCTCGGCCGGTGCGGCGGGCGCGGCCGGTGCGGCAGGCTCAGCCGGTGCGGCGGGCTCAGCCGGTGCGGCGGGCTCAGCCGGTGCGGCGGGCTCAGCCGGTGCGGCGGGCTCAGCCGGTGCGGCGGGCTCAGCTGGTGCGGCGGGCTCAGCCGGTGCGGCGGGCTCAGCCGGTGCGGCAGGCGCGGCCGGTGCGGCAGGCTCAGCCGGTGCGGCAGGCTCAGCCGGTGCGGCAGGCTCAGCCGGTGCGGCAGGCTCAGCCGGTGCGGCAGGCTCAGCCGGTGCGGCGGGCTCAGCCGGTGCGGCGGGCTCAGCCGGTGCGGCGGGCTCAGCCGGTGCGGCAGGCTCAGCCGGTGCGGCAGGCTCAGCCGGTGCGGCAGGCGCGGCCGGTGCGGCAGGCGCGGCCGGTGCGGCAGGCGCGGCCACCTCTTCCGGCTCCACCGGCGCGGTCGACTCGGCCGGCTCGAGGTGCAGGATGTCGTCCTCGATCCCGCCCTCGGCATCGGCGTCCTCGATGTCCTTCAGGAGGTCGTCCCGGGTCTTGTGCACCCGGTTGTAGCTGCCGGCGGAGACGACGTAGTACCACCGCGCGAAACGGGTGGCGAGCTCCTCGGCCCGGGCTCGGCCGTCGGCGGTGCGCCGCTCCCATTGCGCGTGGAGGTCGGCCCGCTCCCTGTTCTCGCGGTCGGCGTCGGTCCACTGCGATTCGGCCTTGTTCTCGAAGTCGCGGTTGGCGGGCCGCTCCGGCTCGGGCAGCGCGTCGGCGTCGAACTCGGCGTTGATCAGGACGTAGCGGTTCTCGCCGCCGCCCGCCTCCTCGTCGTCGCTGGTGTCATCGCCGATCGACACCGCGTTGCCGCTGCCGTAGAGGATCTCGCCGAAGCGCAGCGTGTACAGCACCCCGAGGTCGGTGCGCACCTTCAGCTCGCCCTCGTTGGACAGCATCTCGCCCGCCTGGGTCGGATAGAACCCCCGCGCCTGCATCGTCTGGAGGTCGGCGTTGGTGATGGTCCGCTCCTCGAACGCCTGCCGCAGGTTCCCCGACAGGCCCTCCGGCTTGGGGCGCACCCCGACGATTCTGAGCCCCATCAGGCCGCCGACCAGCAGGTTCATCTGCACGTAGTCGACCTCCCTGCCCTCGGGCACGTCGCTGGCCGTCCACACGTCCTGCTCGACCCAGTCGACGGTGAACTCGCCCCGCCGCACCACGCTTCCGGTGCGCTCGTCGACCTCGTACTCGTTCAGCTCGACCCGCTTGACGTCGTCGCGCTCCACCCCGAGCAGGTTGGTCTCGATCCAGTCGTTGAAGTCGGTCGAGATGCCGATGTCGGTCCTCGCCGCGTAGACCCGGTTCTGGTCGGGCACCCGCACGAAGTTCAGCCCCGGCCGCCCCTCGACCCGGTTGCCGATGATGAGGTCGGCCAGCACCTCCTCGCTCGCCCCCCGGAAGGTGACCCGGCGGCCGCGGCCGCGGAGCGCGCTCACGGTCTCGTCGAGGGGGTCGATGACCCCGAACGCCTCGTGGTCGGTCACGTTGTCGGAGCGGAAGTCGTCCTTGGTGATGGCGATCATGCCGGCCGCGGTGCTCGCGAGCCGTTCCTCGCCGTCGGCGGGGTAGTCGTGATGCGACGGGATGGTCCACAGGCCGTCGCGGTTCATCACCCTGAAGGTGGCGGCGGCCGCCGTGTCCTCGTCGAACTCGACCACCGCGAGCGACGTGGCCGCCTCGGGGTCGGTGAAGTCGGGAAAGAAGGTCTCGCCGACGTCGAAGAACGCGTCCGGCGCCGAGCGGCTCGGCGCGGTGCCGAGCGCGAGGGCGACGGCCAGGATGGCCGCGCCGCCGAATGCCGTCGTCTTTTCCAGCTCCGTCATGGTTGCACCCCGTCGGTCGAAGCGGCCGCGATCCGCGGCCGGCCTCCCCGCGAACGTGAACGGTTCAGTCGCGCAAGCGCCGGGCCGCGGCCGCGCCCTCGCGCTCGCGCCGCTGCCGGCGCACGAAGATCATCACACCAAGCGCGAACACCGGCACCGGCGGCAGCAGAATCGCGAACGTCTTGATCGAGCTCTGGATGCGCCGAACCTGGGTCTCCATCCGCTCGAGGCTGGCCCGGATCTTCGTCTGCTTCTCGGTCTCGATGTTGGCCGAAAGCACCGCCAGGCGGCGGTTCTCGACCTCCTCGAGGTTGCGGGCCATGATCTGCTTGGCCTGCGCGTCGATGTCGGTGCGGTTCTGCACCTCGGCTACCCGCTCGTTCAGCCGGTTCTGGGCGTCGGTCAGGGCCTGCTCGGCGTCGGCTTCCGCCTGCTGCTCGTCGAGGGTGCGCTGCTCGACGAACTCGGCGGTCTGGGCCTCGACCTGCTCGAGGGTCCGGTGGCGGGCGCGCCGGCTGCGCAGCCCGATGAACGAGTCGTCCTCGATCAGCGAGTCCATCGCGTTCAGGAAGAACGTGACGTTGTCGAAGTTGAGGTTGCCGGGCGCCACCTCGCGAATCTGGAAGAACTGCTCGCTGATGAAGTCGAGGTCGGCCACGACCACGAGGTTCAGGGGGCCTTCGGTGGCCCAGTCCGAGTCGGACTCGTCCTCTTCGGCCGCGGCGCCTTCGTCGGCGACGCTCTCGCCTGGGGCCGCGTCGTCCGCCGCTGCGGCGGGCGCCGTGTCGGGCTCCACCGCATCGGGCGCCCGGGCAGCGGCCGCTTCCTGATCCTGGCGCGGCTCCGCCTCGGCGGAGTCTTCCTGCCCGGAAGCAGCCGGATCGACCGCGTCTGCCCCGGCCCCGGCCTGCGGCTCCCGGCCCGACGCGGCGGGCTCTCCAGGCTCCGCCGACGGCTGCGTTTCCGAAGGCTCGTCCGACGACGAGGCTTCCGATTCGGCCGATGACTCGGTTGACTCCGATTCGGCCGACGACTCCGATTCGGCCGACGAGCCCGATTCGGCCGACGAGCCCCCAGCCGCGCTCGACGCCCCGACCTCGGAGACCGGCTGCGCCGCCTCGTTGGCCGCGGTCTCTTCCGCCGCCGGGGTGGATTCCGACTCCTCCGCGGCGGTCTCGTCCGCTTCCCCGGCTTCCTCTCCCGCGGACTCCTCGTCCGCGGACGCCTCGCCCGCCTCCGGCACCGTCGAGGCGGGTCCCGCGCGCCTCACGCGCGCCGCCACCACGAAGTCCTCGTCGTCCTGCTCGCGAACCGGGTTGGGGTTGATCGAGGGGCCGAAGAAGCTCTGCCGCACGAGCGAGAAGTACCCCGTGTGCCCCGACACGACACCGGTCCGCAGCAGCGGCTCGAACTCGATCTCCGGATCCGCGTCGGGGCCGCTCGCCGGACGCAGGAACCCGGGATACAGGAAGACCAGCTCCTGCAGGTCGCGGACCACGTCCACGTCCGGGTTGAAAGTCTCGGGGTTCTCGTTGCCGGGGCCGAGAAAGACCACCTCGGACGGCATGTACGACAGATCCGGGTGCGGGTTGTAGCTGTCCCACAGGATGCGCGTCGGCTCCCAGTCGACCCCGAGGTCCCGTATCCACTGGCGGACGTCGCCCCGCGGGCCCGGCCGGGCCGAGCCCGGCGGATAGGTGAACGGGTTCCCTTCTCCCACCCACTCGGTCGGGGACAGGGTCGGATTGACGGCCGGCAGGGGGTCGACCAGGAGCATCGCAGGCCGGCCCCGGCGGATGTACTCGGCGACGTTGGCCATCTGGTCGGTCTGCATCGAAGACGGCAGGGCGACGAGGAGCGCGTCGATGTCTTCCGGAATCGGGAACTCGGCGTTGACCTCGACCACCTCGTACTGCTTCCGCAGCTCGTTCACCACCGACCATTGCGGCAGCTGCTGCTCGCTCGCGAGGTTCTGCCCCCCGAAGATCTTCACCATCGTGTCGACGACGCCGACCCGCTGGCGCTCGGTGCCCGCCACGACCCGGATGGTGCGCACCACCTCGTACTCGGTGGGCAGTCCCCTGTCGAAGAACGGGATGACCTGCTGCTCGGCCCCGGCCGTGAACGCGACGCCCATGAAGACGTCGACGATCTCGGAACGGCCGCCGGCCACGTCTCGCATCTGCCGGGGGCCGATGCCGAACTTCTCGCGCGCCCGGATCGCGGCGTCGCTGAACGGCTCGGTTTCCTCTATCAGCACCTCGACCGCGGGCCCGGCCAGGGCGTCGATCTCCTCGAGGGTCCTGATCAGGTTCGACCGCGCCTGCACGAACAGCTCCGGCACCACCGGGCTCAGGAACGCCTGGATGAACACCGGACGGTCCTCGGGCAACCCGTCGAGAAGCCGACGGGTCTCGCCGCTGACCGACGAGAGCCGCTCGGCGGTGACGTCCAGCCGCACCGCGGCGCGCGCCACCAGCATGTTGACCCCCACGAGCGCGACCCCGACCGCCGCCACCCGTATCGCCTGGTGCGCCCACATCGGGAACCCGTCGGGGTCGCGCGGCCAGTGCCGCCGCCCCGCGATCAGCGTGTTCAGGTAGAGGAAGAGCGTCGCCACCGACAGGAACATGGTGAGCCCCGACAGGGTCAGGACGCCCTTGGAGTAATCCCAGAACGGGTTGAACACGCTGAGCGGGGCCACGAGCCGGCCCGCCTCGACGCTGATGGAGGCGACGACCGAATCGACGAAGATGACCCCGCCGCAGAACGCCGCCCCCAGGATGAACGCGACGGTCACGTTGGCGGTCAGCAGCGACGCCAGCATGCCGACCGGCACCAGCGCCGCGCCCACGAGCCAGAAGCCGACGTAGTTGCCCAGCATCAGCCCCAGGTCGGGGCTGCCGAGGAAGAACAGGACCACCACGTGGCTCAGCGACAGCACGAGCGAGGCGGTGTAGATGCCGAGGGTGGCGAGGTACTTGCCCAGCACGACCTCGAGCTCGGTGGCGGGCAGCGTGAACAGCAGCTCGGCCGTCCCCAGCCGGCTCTCCTCCGACCACACCGACATGGTCAGGGCGGGGATGAACAGCAGCAGCAGGAACGGGAAGACCTGGTTGAGCTGATCGAGGTTCGCGAGGTTGTCGAGGAAGAACCGGTCCTGCCAGAACGCGGCGGCCGCGCTCAGGAAGATGAACAGGGTGATGAAGACGTAGCCCGAGGGACTGCTGAAGTAGAGCCGCAGGTCCCGTTTGGCCAGTGCCCGGACGATTGCGAAGTTGACCTTGGTGCCCATCGTTCGTTCGTCGCCTCCCAATCAGGGGGTCGGTGCGCCGGTCCAGGACGGCGAGGCCTCTTGCGGCTCGCGGGTCAGCCGGTAGAACGGCTCGTCGAGCGAGCCGTTCTCCTCGAGGTCCGCGATCGCCCCGTCGAACACCAGCCGGCCGTTGTGGATCAGCAGGACGCGGTCGGCGACCGCTTCGACTTCCTGCAGGATGTGGGTCGAGATGAGCAGGGTCTTGGTGCGGCCCAGCCCCTGCATGTTCTCGCGGAACTGCTTGATCTGGTTGGGGTCGAGGCCCGCCGTCGGCTCGTCCATGATCAGCACTTCCGGGTCGTGCAGCAGGGCCTGGGCCAGCCCCACCCGCTGCTTGTAGCCCTTCGAGAGCTTGCCGATCGGCTTCTCGAGCACGAGCCCGAGGGCGCAGATCTCCACGACCGCCTCGATGCGATCCCCGAGCGTCCGCGGGGCCATCTCGCGCGCCTCGCCGAAGAAGCCGAGCAGCTCGAGCGGCGTCATGTCGGGGTAGAGCGGCCCGTTCTCGGGCAGGTACCCGAGCCGCTTCGAGGCCTCGATGCGCTGCTTTCGCACGTCGAACCCGGAGATGGCGGCGTGGCCGGCGCTCGGGGCCAGAAAGCCGGTGAGCATGCGCATCAGGGTGGTCTTGCCGGCCCCGTTCGGCCCCAGGAAGGCCACCACCTGCCCCTGGGGAATCGAGAACGACGCGTCGTCCACCGCCACGAACGGCCCGTAGTACTTGCTCAACCCGTGCGCTTCGATCATTACCGCGGGAGCCGCCGCCTGCGCGGCCGGCTCCGCCTCCGGGCTCTCCTTCGCCGCAACTTCCTCAACCATGTCGATCTGCCTCGTCGCCCCCCCGCGCCAACGGCGCGCGGGGCGACCACGTTGACACACTCACGGGCGGTAGGGTAGCGCCTCCCGCCTGTCGCCACTTGGACGCATCCGGGACCCGATTGGCCGGGGCGTCGTTCAATCGGCCGATCTCCCCGACTCGATCGCGTCTCGGAGGGGCCGGGGTCAGTCGGCAACCCAAGAGCTTAGTCAATCGAGCCGACGGCCATCAAGTGCCGCCAGGCCAATCGTCGCCTGCGGCTCCGCTTGGCGCCCACCCCCCCCAGGAGTCCGCGCCGTTCTACGGCGCAGACCCCTGGCCCGGCGCGACCGGACGGGAACGGCGGGACTTGCGGCGGGCGAACGCCGCGGGCGCCTCCGGCCCCCGGCGGGCAGGGCCCAGCCGGTGCGATAGGATCGACAGGATTCTCCCTCAGCCGACCATGCAGCACAGATCTTCACCGTCTTCCCGGTTGCTCACCGTCACGCTCGTCGCCGGCCTCGCGGTCGTGGCCCTCGCCGGCAGCCAGCCCGTCACCTCCCCGGAACCCGTCGACCCCGAGCTGCGCGAGATCATCGACCGGGCTCTCGAGCGCGCGGCCTGGGCCGAGGAGGAGGGCTTCGAGACCCGCTACCGCCGCGCCATGACGCAGCGGATCCGGCAGTTCGACGGAGACAGCGAGGTCACCGACGACGAGACCCTGCTCTACCGGCTGGAACCGTACCAGGGCGCCCTGTTCAGCCGCCTGACGGCCAGGGACGGGGAACCGCTCGGCCCGAGCGGTCGGCGCGAGCAGGAGAAGCGCTGGGAGGAGTTCCAGGCCGAGGTCGCCGACCCGAGGAAGCGTGCGGAGCGCGAGCGGGAGGCGGCGGAGAACGAGATCAGGTTCGACGAAGAGATGGTCGGCCGGTTCACGGCCAGCCTGGACGGGGTGCGCGACCTGCGGGGCCGCCCCAGCTACGTCATCTCGTTCGAGCCCCGGCCCGGGAACCTTCCGGTACGCAGGCGCATCGACCATGCCCTGAACAACTCCCGGGGCGAGGCGTGGATCGACCGCGAGACCTACGAGATCGCCCAGGTCAGCTTCGAGCTGATGGACCGCGTGCGCCTGTGGTGGGGCATCCTCGGCTCCATCTCCAACGCCACCGGGCGGCTCGAGCGCCGGCCCGTCGCCGGCGACGTCTGGCTGAACACCGAGTTCGACGTCTACTTCCACGTGCGGGTGCTGTTCCGGACCACCCGCCGGAGCACGACGACGCAGTGGAGCGAGTTCGAGCTCGCGGACTGACGGGGCGGGTTCGGACGGAGGACGGCCGGCCCCGGACGTAAACCGCCGGCGCGCCGGCCCGGCGGCGGAAATCCGAACGCCCGCCGGGCGCCTGCCTCGCGGAGGGTGCAGGCTGGCGGCGGTCCAGTCGCGACGCACGGGCCAGGAGTCCGCGCCGTCGAACGGCGCGGACTCCTGCAAGGTTGGTTGGGCGCCCAGCGGAGCCGAAGGCGACGATGGGCGGGGCAGGAGTCGGCGCCGTGGAACGGCGCGGACTCCTGGAGGATTGGTTGGGCGTCCGGCGGAGCCGAAGGCGCCGCGGGGCGGCTAGCGGGTCAGCGCCCCGTAGACGAAGTTGCGCGAAATCGACTGCACCTCGCCGACCGCGCGGCCCCGGTGCTGGATCATCCCCACGAAGGCGAGGTCCGTCTCCGGATCGATCCAGAACCAGGTGCCGGCCGCCCCGCCCCAGCGGTAGGTGCCGTCGGCGTACGCCTCGCCCGCCGCGGCGGCGTCGGTGACCACCTCGAAGCCGAAGCTGAAGCCCCGCCCGGCGGGACGCGTGCCGAGCGGCCCCGGCAGCAGGTGGTTCGTGCGCATGATCTCGACCGAGCGCGGCGACAGCACCCGGGCCCCGCCGAGCTCGCCGCCGTTGAGCAGCATCTGCATGAACCGCATGTAGTCGCCGGCCGTCGAGTAGAGGCCGCCGCCCCCGGACGGGCCGGCCGGCGGCAGGGTGCGCACCTCGTTGTCGGCGAGCTCGAGCCCCTCGTCCCCATCCTGGTGAATCCGGGCGGCCCGGTCGACGTCGCCCGCGGGCACGAAGAACGCGGTGTCGAGCATGCCGAGGGGCTCGAAGATCCGCTCGAGCAGGAACTCGTCGAACGGCTGCCCCGACAGCTTCTCGACGAGGTAGCCCTGCACGTCGACCGAGATGCTGTAGAGCCACTCGGTGCCCGGCTGCGACCGCAGCGGCAGCGCGCCGAGCTTGTCGATCATGTCCTGCAGAGGCGCGTCGGCGTCGAGGACGCCCTTCTCGCGGTACGCGCGCGCGACGGGGTGGTCGTCGAACCCGTAGTCGAGTCCGCCCGAGTGGGTCAGCAACTCGCGCATCGTCATCGAGCGGGTCGCCGCCTCGTGCACCGGCGAGCCGTCGGCGTACTCGCCGGCGTGGACGCGGAGATCGGCGAACTCGGGGATGAAGTTGGACACCGGCTCGTCGATCTGCCACTTGCCCTCTTCGTAGAGGATCATCAGGGCGGCCGCGGTGATCGGCTTGGTCATCGAGTAGATGAGGAAGATGGAGTCGGCGGCCATCGGCGTCCCCGACTCGACGTCCTGCACCCCCACGCTGTCGACGAAGGCGACCTTCCCGTTCCGCGCGAGCATGGTCACGACGCCGGCCAGCTTGCCTTCGTCGACCATTCGCTGCATGCCGGCGTCGAGCCGCTCGAGTCGCTCGGCGGACACGCCCACGGCGGCGGGGTCGGCGTGACCCAGATCGCGCGCGAGCCCGTGGTGCCCGTGGTGCCCCTGCGCCGAAACCGGCCCGGGCAGAAGCCCGATTCCGAGGACCAGCGCGGCCAGCGGGAGGAGAATCGGCAAACGGCGGATGGCAGCTCTTGGCATGGTGATGACTCCTGGACGGAACGGAACTTCAAGCGCCCTGCATGGCCCCCGTGTCACGCGGCCACCGGACCTCGTGCGCGACGCCCGGCCACGCGCCGGACTCCCGGTCCCGAGAGGCGCAGTGATGGCACGACCCGATAAGCCTACCCCAAACCGGCGGTCGAGAGATCGGGCCGCGCCGCCGAGACCTTGACATCCCGACCCGGGAGGTGCAACATCTTCTTGTCGGGTATCTAGGGGTCGGCGTCCCCGGGCGCGCGGCTCCTGCCGAATCGGCGTCCCCGGGCGCGCAGCCAGGGGCGACGACCTCCAGGAAGAACTCCAGTGCCGACGAAGAAACCGGACCTGTTGCAGGGCACCCTGGCGCTGCTGATTCTGAAGACCCTGTCCACCGGGCGGATGCACGGTTGGGGCATCTCGCAACGCATCCAGCAGATGTCGCGGGACGTGCTGCAGGTCAACCAGGGGTCGCTCTACCCGGCCCTGCACCGCCTGGAGCAGCAGGGCTGGATTCGCGCCTCGTGGGGCAAGTCGGAGAACAACCGCCAGGCGAAGTACTACGAGCTGACGGCGGGAGGCCGGAACCAGCTGGACGTGGAGACGGAGAACTGGATTCGGATCTCGGCCGCCGTGGCCGGCATCGTGGAAGCCTAGTGGCGATCACGTCCCGATCTTCGGGCACGGACATGGGTGTGCAGCGCGCAATCGTTGACGAATCACGGCGCTGCACACCCGAATGTCCAGTGGCGCAGCACCGGAGAGCCTGCGCCTCAGAACGGCGCGGACTCCTGGAAGGTCGGTCGGGCGCCGGGCGGAGGCCGCAGCGCGACCTTGCGATCGCGTTCGGCGGCGATTGACGGGCCAGCCGGGCGCCCGGCGAGGGCCCGGCCGCAACTTTCGGCACGGGGTCAGCGTCTAATCTCGCGGGGGGCGGCATGAGCGCCGCTCGGACGCCGCGGCCCCCAGAGGAAACGTCCTGATGGTCGACATCGCACGTCCTGACATCGCCCGGGCCAAGCGGGTGCGCCAGATCGCATACGGCGTCGGAAGCGGCGTCGTGGTGATCCTGATCACGGTCGGGGTGTCGCGCCTCGAGCCGGCCGCGCCCGGCGTCGACCGGGACACCGTCTACACCGACACCGTGCAGCGCGGCGAGATGCTGCGGCAGGTGCGGGGAACCGGCACCCTCGTGCCGGAGGAGATCCGCTGGATCTCCGCGATCACGAACAGCACCGTCGAGCGCATCGTCCTCAGGCCCGGCGTCACCGTCGAGCCCAACACCGTCATCGTCGAGCTGAGCAACCCCCAACTCGAGCAGAGCGCCCTCGAGGCGCAGCTCCAGCTCGCGGCGGCGCAGGCCCGCTACAAGAGCCGGCAGGTGGAGCTGGACCGGGAGGTGCTGACGCAGCGCGCGAACGTCGCCTCCGCGGAGTCCGCCCTCAACCAGGCCGAGTACGAGGCGAGCCTCGACGAGGAGCTCTTCGAGGACCAGCTCGTCTCGGAGCTCCAGCTCCGGCAGAAGCAGACGGCCGCGAACCAGGCCCGCATCCAGCAACAGATCGAGCGGCAGCGGCTCGAGATCCTCATCGATTCGATGGAGACCCAGCTCGCGGCCGAGCAGGCCGAGGTGGACCGTCTCGAGACCATCTACGAGCTGCGCCGCGACGAGGTCGCGGACCTGCGGGTCACGGCGGGAGTGGCGGGGGTCCTGCAGGAGGTGCCGCTCGAGGAAGGGGCCAGCGTCACCCCCGGCACGAACCTCGCGCGGGTCGGCGACCCGACGCAGCTCATGGCCGAGCTGCGGATCGCCGAGACGCAGGCGAGAGACGTCCAGATCGGCCAGCCCGCCTCCATCGACACCCGCAACGGCATCATTCCCGGACAGGTCATCCGCATCGACCCCGCGGTGCAGCAGGGCACCGTCACCGTGGACGTATCGCTCGACGGCGAGCTGCCGCGGGGCGCCCGGCCGGACCTGACCGTGGACGGCACCATCGAGCTCGAGCGGCTCGTGGACGTGGTCTACGTGGGCCGTCCGGTGTACGGCCAGGAAGACAGCGTGGTCACCCTGTTCAGGCTGCTGCCCGACAGCGACGAGGCGGTGCGCACCCGGGTCAGCCTGGGCCGCAGCTCGGTGAACACCATCGAGGTGCGGGACGGCCTCCAGCCCGGCGACGAGGTCGTGCTGTCGGACATGTCCCAGTGGGACGCCGTCGACCGCATTCAGCTGAACTAGGCAGGGGGGGGCCACCACGCCGAGTCCGAGCTGCCAGGGGACCGGGGCCGCCGGATTCCGGGAGTATCCAGGAGAACCGACAAAATGAATGAAGCAGCCCAGCCGCTGATTCACCTCGACAAGGTGACCAAGATCTTCTTCACGGACGAAGTGGAGACCCACGCGCTCGCGGAGATCAACCTCGACATCTACCCCGGGGAGTACATCGCCATCTCGGGGCCGTCCGGCTGCGGCAAGTCGACGCTGCTCTCGATTCTCGGCCTGCTCGACTCGCCGTCCGACGGCCAGTACCAGTTGAACGGCCGGCCGGTGGCGAGCCTGAAGATGTCGGACCGCGCCCGGACCCGGAACCGCGAGATCGGGTTCATCTTCCAGAGCTTCAACCTGATCGGCGACCTCACCGTCTACGAGAACGTCGAGCTGCCCCTGACCTATCGGGGCATGCGGCCGGCCGAGCGGCGGCAGCGGGTGGACGAGGCCCTCGAGAAGGTGGAGATGGCCCACCGCGCCAAGCACCTGCCCAGCCAGCTCTCCGGCGGCCAGCAGCAGCGGGTCGCGGTGGCCCGCGCCGTCGCCGGCCAGCCCTCGATCCTGCTCGCCGACGAGCCGACCGGCAACCTCGACTCGAAGAACGGCGAGGCGGTGATGCAGCTGCTCGCGGGTTTGCACGCCGAGGGGTCGACCATCTGCATGGTCACCCACGACCCCCGCTACGCCCAGCACGCCGGCCGCGAGGTGCACCTGTTCGACGGGCGGGTCGTGGACGGTTCCCTGGACGAGAGCGAGCCGCCGGCGTCGTAGCCCGCCAACCGTCGCCTTCGGCTCCGCTCGGCGCCCGACCGACCCTCCAGGAGTCCGCGCCGGTCTGCGGCGCAGGCTGCCAGGAGTCCGCGCCGGTCTGCGGCGCAGGCTGCTCGCCCGGCAATCGTGGCCCTGCGGCTCCGCTTGGCGGCCAATCAACCCCTTTGGGAGTCCGCGTCGTTCTGCGGCGCAGACTCCTCGCCCGGCCGGACGGTCGGGCAGGAGCCGCGAGCGGGGGGCGGCTACTCGGGCCTCTCGACGGCGGTGTAATCCAGATACGACCGCCCGTCGACCTGCGAGACCACGGCCCTCAGTCGGTACCGCCCGTCGGGGGACTCGACCCACACCTCCGACGACTCGATCGGAACCTCGGACGGATCCGGCCCCTCGCGCAGCGCTTCGCGGAGCACCCGCCCCTGCATCGAGCCGGGAATCTCGATCCCCAGCGTATGGAGGAACGTCGGCGCGAAGTCGACGTTCCCGCTCGGCACCGCGCTCTCGACTCCCGCCTTGACGTCGGGGCCGACCGCCACGAGCGTGTTGTGGATGTCGAACGGGCTCGAGCTGCCGTGGCCGGCCACGCCCGGCTGCGCCGTCGTTCCGCGAAAGCCGTACCGGCCCACCGCGGCAGTCCAGCTCGGCGAGAAGAGAACCTGGGCGGCGCGGGGATGGTCCCACCGCGCGAGGTCGAACGACAGGGTGCCGGGCGCCGCGCCCTCGCGAGCGCCGGGCGCCGCCGCCCGGGTGAAGACCGCCCCGACGCCTTCGGCCGCCTGGAGGCGGGCGGCGATGCCCGGCACCGACGCGGCATCGCCGTCGCGCACGTAGACGGCCCCGGCCCCGGCCACGATGCGCGGCGAGCCGTCGTCGAGGGACCCCGCAAACGGCGCCAGCAGCGCGCCGAGGTCGATGCCGCCGGTGTGCTCGGAGAACCCGTGGTCCGACGTGACCCAGACGTTCGTGGTCTCGGACAGGCCGGCCGCGGCGAGGCCGTCCTGCAGGCGCTGGATCTCGGCGTCGAGCCGGAAGAGGGCCTCCACCACCAGGGGGTGGCCCATGCCGTGCCGGTGGGCGGTGGTGTCGGGGTCGCTGAGCCAGAGCACCGTCACCGTCGGGTCGACCGCCGGCAGCGCGACCTCGAGAAACGCGTCGACTATCCAGCGGTTCCTCGCGTGGTTGGGAGTGCCCGCCTCGGGGACCGGTCCGAGGCGCTCGAGGGCCTGCCGGTGCAGATCGGCCGGCAGGCCGTACTCGTAGTGGAGGATGGCCCCGCCGGCGACGGTGTGGTTCAGCAGATAGGACGACCCGCTCGATCCCGCGCTCACGACGAGGAGCCGCTCGCCCGCCGATTGAAGGGCCTCGCCGAGGGTCGTCGCCGTGAGCAGGCGCTCGTCCCCGCCCGCCTCGATCCTCAACAGGTTGGCGCGGTCGCTCGTCGAGAGGAACCGGGCGGCTTCGACCCCGGGGAAGAACACCGAGTTGCCCAGCAACCCGTGGGTCTCCGGATAGGCCCCGGTGGAGATGGACGCGGCGTTGACCCGGGTCACGGTCGGGAACACCGCGTGATGGCTGGTCATGACGACGCCGCGACGCCCCAGGGCGTGGAGCGCCGGCATGAAGTGGGGCTGCACGTAGTCGGGGCGCAGCCCGTCGAGAACGATCAGCAGGTGACGGGGCCCCTCCTCGGGCGCCCCGTCCTGCTGACCGGCCGCGCCGTGCCAGGGCACCGCCAACGCGAGAGCCAGCGCCAGCAGGTGGCGCGCAGCCAATCTGGTCATCGGCGGCGATCAGCGCTTGACGAGGTTCAGGAGGGCGCAGCCGAGAACGACGACGAACGGGAGCACCGCGCCGGCGGCGAACATGAACGTGGCGAGAGCACTCGGCTCGGGGAGCATCTGTGGTCTCCTCTCGATGGCGGCCCGGATCGACCGGGGCGACGGTTGAACGACGGGGCGACGCTCCGCGGCCTCCGTCGAGGTCCGCACAGGTCGCGCGCTTCCGATTCTAACAGGCCGGGGCGGGGATCTTCCCCCAACGGACTCCCGGCGGTTCGTGACGCCCGGCCGGCCTTCGCGAAGTCCTAGCAGCCCGTGGTGGAACCCCGCGTTGCACCGAGAGCGGCGAGGCGCCCGCCTGACAAGGCGTGAGGAGGGCGCATATTGGGCATATGTAACCGACGAACAACGCAGTCAGGCGGGATGCATCGCCGCTCGAATGCAGCGGGGACTTTCGCCACGGGCTGCTAGTGCGACCCGAAGGGAAACGCCGTGAGCCAGGCCCGCGCATGGTCGATGTCGTCGGTGCGCAGCGTGTCCGGATTGAAGCCGCGCTCGGCGCCGAGGTAGTAGCCCAGCAACTGAAAGGCGACCGCGGCCAGGGGCGGCATCAGCAGCTCGCGCGTCGCGCCCGGGACGGCGATGACGAACGTCGCGTCCGGGGCCACCGTGTCGTCTCCGTCGACCACCAGGGCCAGGCTCGGCGAGCCGGCGGCCCGGGCCGTGCGCACCGCGTCGTGCAGCCGCGCATACGAGGCCCCGGGGGGCGAGACGACCACCGTGCCGACGTCCTCCGACAGCAGCGAGATCGCGTTGTGCGCGTACTCGGCCGGCCGGTAGGCCTTGCAGAGCAGGCTGCTCTCCTCCTCTATCTTCAACGCGCCCTCGCGGGCGGAGAACCAGTTGGCGCCGCCCCCGGATATCAGCAGCGCCCGCTGGTCCTTCAGGGCGTTGGCGATCTGCGACACGTTCACGTCCTCTTCCTCGAGAAACAGCGCCGCCGCGTTCGGCAGCTCGGCGACCGCCGCGCCCAGCTCTTTCGCCTCGCGGGCGTCGAGCGCCCCGGTGGCGGCCCCGATCTCCAGGCCCAGGAGATACAGACCCACCAGACGCGTCGTCAGCACCGACACGTCGGGGCCGCAACGCTGGCCGGCCGGGAAACAGACGTGCTCGTCGCAAAGCTCTTCCAGCGCGCTTCCGGGAGTATTGGTCAGGCCGACCGTGAGAAGCCCGCGGTCGCGGGCCAGCCGGCAGGCCTCGAGCGTCTCGAGGCTGCCGCCCGTCGCGGACTGCAGGACGAGCGCGGCCGGCTCCGTCGCTCCAGGCCAGTGGTTCGAGAACTCGTGGGACTCCTGGCTCTCGGTGGACCAACCGGTCCACTGCCGGAACAGGAACGCCCCGAGCTCGGCGGTGTGGAACGCCGACCCGCACCCCGTGAAGACGAGCCGCCGGACGCCCCGCTCGACGAGGCGCCGGGCGAGAGCGGCCAGCTCGGGTCGCAGGCCGGCCGCCTGCCGCATCAGCGCCGGCTGCCGGCGGATGTCCTCGATGAGGAGATAGGGATGCCCCTGCCGAATGTCGCTGGTGCCCCGGATTCGGGCCCAGAGCGGCACCCGGGCGAGCTCTTCCTCCAGCCAGGCCGGCAACGGGTCGTCCGGAGTGGGGGGCGCCGCCCCGGGGTTCGCGTCCATCAGGTCGCGCGCCCATTGCGGCAGTCGTCGCTTCGCAGATTGTCGCATCACGTGTGGGTCCGCGGGCCCCTGCGCCCGAAGGACGGTGCAGGATACTAGAAACCGCGTCGGGCGGAAACCTCGGGACCGCGGCCGGGCGGGCGCCCGCCCGCCGGAGGCCGACGGCTCGGGCAGCAAGCGTCGTCAACGGTTGGCGGAGCGACTCGCCAGGGCCTGGGCGCGCTCGAAGTGGGCGGGGACCTTGAGCCGCGCGCAGAGGTCGAAGAGAGCCGGCCGCGGGCCTCGCCAGCGCAGGTCGTCGACGGAGTCGAACAACCGTGCGTCCGCCCGCAGCGTGGCGAGGTCGCGGAAGCGCCGGGCGAGGTCGCGGCGGCCGGCGAGCTCGGCCGCGAGGCGGCCCGCGCCCCGCACCGCGACGTCCCAGTCGGCGGGGTCGTCCGGTATGGCGTCGATGCGCCCGTACCGCCCGAGCGCTGCCGCCGCCGACTTGGCGCCCCACCCCCGCAACCCCGGGAAACCGTCGGCGGCGTCGCCGACGAGGGCGAGGTAGTCGGGAATCGACGCCGGGGCCACCCCGAACTTCTCCCGCACACCCTCTTCGTCCCGCAGGGCGCCGGCCCGCCGGTCGAACTGCACCACGCGGCTCCCGGTCACGCACTGCGCGAGGTCCTTGTCGGGCGTACAGATGAACACCTGCTCGACGCGGGCGTCGCCGGCCGCGCCGGCCGCCGCGGACGCCAACGCGTCGTCGGCCTCGAGATCCGTCATCGGCCACACCGCGACCCCGAGGGCGTCGAGGACTTCCTCCAGCAGACCGAACTGGCCGAGCAGGGCGGGGTCGACCCCGTCTCCCGTCTTGTAGCCCGGCCAGAGATCGTTGCGGAACGACTCGATGACGTGGTCGGTGGCGACGCCGAGGTGGGTCGCGTCGTCCTCGAGCATCGACAGCACCGAGCCGAGGACGCCGCGGACGGCGCCCACCTCGCGTCCGTCGACGTCGCGGGTCGGCGGCACCGCGTAGAAGTGGCGGAACAGCTCGTAGGTCCCGTCGACCAGGAACACGTTCATGCGCGCCCGAGCATGGGAATTCAGCTCTCGCGGCGGGTCGCCGTGGCGGCGGTGGGGCAGGGCTCCCATCCCAGGCGGATCAGATCCCGGCCCAGCTTCCTGGCCGCCTCGGTCAGGGCCGCGAGGTCGTCGTAGTGCTCGCTCTCCTCCGATCCGTCAGGATACAGCACCACGAGCTCGCACGCCTCGGGACGCGAGTCGCAGTGGATACCGATGAACCGGGGCGGGCCCTCGGCCGCCTTGAGGAACCACAGCATCACCGTGTTGTATCGGGCCGGACCGTGCCATCGACAGCCGCCGGCGGCGATTAGCGTGCAATCCTGGGCCATACCGGGCGTTGGCAGGAAGCCGCGGTCCCCACGCCCGTCGTCGAGCCGCCGACTCGGGGGCACCGGGAGCCTGCGCCGTAGAACGGCGCGGACTGCTGTAGGGTTGTTGGGCGCCGAGCGGGGCCGAAGGCGTCCGATGGGCGGGCCAGGTCCGCCCGGAGGCCGGATCGCAGAGCGTCCAGCCGGCGTGAATATCGGACCGGCCGATACGTAGAATGGACAGTGCATACCGTGATGGTTGAGTCCGCGGCGCCGGCGCTCGTCGCCGGCGATGCCGAATCCGACCGGCAGCTCGTCGACCAGGCCAAGGCCGGCGAGGCGGCCGCGTGCGACGCCCTCGCCCGGCGCTATCGCCGGGCCGCGTACCTGCTGGCCCTCCAGATGCTGGGCAACCGTGACGACGCGATGGACGTGACCCAGGACGCGATGCTGCGGTTCTTCACCACCCTGAAGAGCTTCGACGCGACCCGCCGGGTGCAGCCCTGGCTGTTCACCATCGTGCGGAACCAGGTGCGCGACCTCTGGCGCCGGCGGCAGCGGCGCCCGGCCGACGCCATCGGCGAGTCGGACGCCCTGGTCGGGCAGCTGGCCACCCCGCAGCCGGGGCCGGAGGCGGATCTCCACCGCCGGGAGCTGAAGCGGCGCGTCTGGCGCGCCCTCGCCGCCCTGCCCCCCGAGAAGCGCGAGATCATCGTGCTGCGCGACTTCCACGACCTGTCCTACAGCGACATCTCGCAGGTGCTCGGCATCCCCATCGGGACGGTGATGTCGCGGCTGCACGGCGCCCGGCGGCAGCTCCGGGCGCGGCTCGAAGATGGAGGACGTCATGCCTGAGCCTTGTGGGCGGACGTTCGACGAGGCCCTGCTCTCCGGCTACGTCGACCGGGCGCTGGTCCAGCGCGACGAGCAACGGGTCAGGGTGCACCTGGAGCACTGCGCCACGTGCCGGGCCGTGGTCGAGGATCTGCATGCAGTGCGGGAGGCGACGATGACGTCGACGTTCGAGACCCCGCGGGACGACGAGTGGTCGGAGACCCCGCGAACGGAGTCGAGCCGGCTCCTGGTCGGGCTGGGGTGGCCGCTGGTGACCGCCTGGGCGGTCCTCATGGCCGGTTACGCCCTGTGGGGCAGCTGGCAGGAAACCGACAACCTCGTCGAGCGGCTCCTGCTACTGGGCGGGGCGACCGGGTTCGGCCTGCTGTTCTTCGGGGTGCTGCTCGACCGGTTGAAGGCGGCGAAGACCGACCGCTACCGCGAGGTGCACAAATGATCGTCGTCACCGCGAATCGCGTCGCCGGCAAGCGGATCGTCCGCACCGTGGGACTCGTGCGCGGCAACACGATCAGGACGCGCCACCTCGGCAAGGACATCATGGCGGTGCTGCGCAACATCGTCGGCGGCGAGGTCGCCGAGTACACCAAGCTCCTCGCCGAGTCGCGCGAGCAGGCCCTGGACCGGATGGTGGAAGAGGCTCACGAGCTGGGCGCCAACGCCGTCATCTCGCTGCGGTTCTCGACGTCGATGATCATGGGCGCCGCGGCCGAGCTCCTCGCCTACGGCACCGCGGTCGTCCTCGAGGACGAGAAGGAGGGAGCCGGCGGCGGCGGGCCGGCGGCGGCCGGACCCTGAGGCGCCGGCGACGGTCACCACGGCGACGGGAATCACCTTGCCGCCGGCCGCTTCATCGACCTCCTCGACGTCGAGCGGGCCGCGCTCAACGAACCGCAGAAACCGGTCGGCGTCGGGCAGGTGGTTGGCAGGGTTGTATCGATCACCATCCCCTACTGCCGGTACTCCCGCAGCATCTGCTGCAGGGCCTCCTCCTCGGCGTCCCAGGCGGCCTGGATGTCTCGCAGGGCCGCCGCCGCGGTCGGCGCCTGGCGGGCGAGCGCGCGGTTGCTCTCGAGAAGCAGCCCCTCGGCCGCCGCGTGGTCCAGGAAGCGGAAGAGGTGATCGTAGTAGCCGTCGACGTTGACGAAGACGCACGGCTTCTCGTGCAGCAGCAGCGGCTTCTGCGCCCACGTGAGCGCTTCGAAGATCTCCTCGACGGTGCCGAAGCCGCCGGGAAGGGCCAGGCACCCGTGGCACAGCGACTGCATCCGGTATTTGCGCTGGTGCATCGTGTCCACGACGTAGAGGCGGCTGAGCCCTTCGTGCGCGAGCTCCTGGTACGCCAGTTGCCGCGGGACGACGCCGGTGGCGAACCCGCCGTTCGACAATACGGCGTTGGCCAGCACCCCCATCAGGCCGACGCGGGCCCCGCCGTAGACCAGTCCGACGCCGTCGGCCGCCATCAGGCGGCCCAGGCTCTCGGCTTCGTCCACGTACCGTTTCCGGTAGCCGACGTGGCCCCCCAGGTACACGCAGACGTGCTTCATGCCGTCGGGCGGTTCGACGCCCAAGCGATCGTCGGGCGGCGGCGGCGCGTCTTCCATCCCCGTCAGATCTCGTGTCTCTCCATCCGCCCCGGCCCCGGCTGCGGCATCGGGCGCGCCCGCGTCAGGCAGAGGGCTCGAACGCGGCGGCGCGCGTCGCCTCCACCGGGATGATCCGATCGAAGCCGCTGACCCGGAACACTTCCTCGATGTGCGGCTTCATGCTGCAGACCACGAGGGTGCCCGAGCCCGCCTTCAGGGCCTTCGCGGCGAGGATCAGCACCCGCAGGCCCGAGCTGCTGATGAAGTCGAGCCGGCTGAAATCGAAGACCAGGCGCCGTTCCCCACCGGCGATGCGCGTCATGACGTCCGATTCGAATGCGTCGACGTTCCCGCTGTCCAGCCGGCCGACGGGCGACAGCACCAGCACGCCGCCGGACCGATCTTCCGCGATCTCGATCCCGGCCGGGGTATCCGGGTCCTCGGGCCGCTCCACCGGAGCATGGTTGTGCTCGAGCGTCAACCGGTTCCGGCCATCCGTGAACTGGTAGGTCACGCGGTCGGCGAACGTCCGGACCAGATGCAGGCCGAGGCCGCCGGGGGGGCGCTCCTCGAGCGGCGCCGACAGGTCCGGCCGGGCCTTCTGCGTCGGATCGAACGGGCGTCCGTTGTCGGTGATCGTCAGGACCAGCAACCTGCCGCTGACCCACAGCGTGATCTCGATCGTGGGCTCGGCGACCCCGTCGAAGCCGTAGTGCACCGAGTTCGTGATCAACTCGTCGAGGGCCAGATTGAGCATGTAGACCCGGGACTCGGCCAGCCGGTTCGCGGCCCCGAAGGCCTCCACCATCCGCGAGACGTTCCGAAGCGCCGACAACCGCGGAGGCGCCAGCGAAATGCGCAACTCGTCCTTCAGCATCCGTTTCCCCGGGCTCGCAGGAAGACGCGGCGCGGCAACCCCCGCGCTTCCGACCGCGGAACGAGTCGAGCCGGCCGATACCCGCCGGCAAGCGGCCGCGAGCGCCGGTTCCGGCTGCGGTCAGGTAGAACGAGCACTACTGTAGCAACTCCCGTCGCCGCTTGCCACGCCGGCGGGCCCGAGCACCGGGGCGCCGTTGAGGCTACAGCCCCAGCAGGTTCGTCCGGAGCTTCGAGAGCCCCTGCTCCGCCGCCCACAGATCGAGCTCGACCGACGCCAGCTCGTCGACGACGGGGACGGCGAGACCGGCCTCCCGCAGGTCGATCGCCTTGACGTAGACGCGGCACGACCCGCACTCCTCCAGGCGGACGTGCGGCCACGACTCGGAGACGTGATGCGGGCGGCGCTCGGGGCGCTCCTCGCCGCAGGCCGGGCACCGCATCCGCGGGAAGCCCCACTCCGTCAGGCACAGCGAGCAGAGCAGGGTCCGCCGGCCCCTGGCCTCGGGCAGGTCGCGCAACACCGCCGCGACCGGCGCCGCGCCGCAGCAGGGGCACGCGGCGCGGGGGCCGGCGTCTCCGGGAACCCGGTCGCCGACGTCGCCGGCCGGTCCGGGGGCGGGGCCCGGCATCGCGGCGACGAGGGCCTCGGCGACGGGCTGCAGGAAGGCGCGCGGGAAGAACTCCAGCGCCGCCTCCTCGCAATCGAGCGACGCGGCGACCGCGGCAGGGGACCGCCCCTCCAGAGCGGCGCCGAGCAACGCCGACGTCGCGGCGGGCTCCGCCGACAGGCGCCCCGCGACCGCCCGCAGGAGGTCGGTCGCCGACGCCGGAACGGCCCGTACGAAGCGTGCGAAGGCCCGCTCGCGCGGCCGCTCGGGCAGCCGGGTCAGCCGCAGGCGCGGCGAGCCGTCACCGGTCTCCACCGCGTTCAGCCACCGCGGCCCCTGCGCTTTCGCATACAGGGGTTCCTGCAGCGCGAGGACGTCGCCATAGAAGGCGAGCAACTCCGCCGCGGGCGGATGCTCGCCCCGCAGCCGCTCGACGCGCCGGCGACGTGCCGCCCAGGCGGGATGAGGTGACATGGGTCGACCGATGGTACAACGGGCGGCGGCCGGCCTTGACATGTGCCTTTGACATCCCGCCGCGACAACCGGCAACCTTGGCCCCGAACATCGGATGCGGAGGTAACCCGGCATGTGGACACGCGCGCGCTCCTGGTTCCGGATACTCCTCGGACGAGACCTCTTCGAGCGGGAGCTGTCGGAGGAGCTGGCCTTCCATCTCCAGACGCACGCCGACTCGCTGAAGCAGCAGGGACTGCCCGCGGCGGAAGCCCGGCGGCGAGCCCGCCTCGAGTTCGGCAACCCCGAGAGCGTCAAGGAAGAGGTGCGCGAGGCGCGGATCGGCATCTGGTGCGAACAGCTCGGCCAGGATCTCAACTACGGCCTCCGCCTCCTCCGCCGCGATGCGGGCCTGTCGGTCGGCATCGTGCTCATCCTGGCCGTCGTCCTCGGCATCGCGACCGCCATCTGGAGCTTTGCCGACAAGTCGCTGCTGCGCCCTCTCCCGTTCGAGGATGCGGACCGCCTCGTCTGGGTGAGGGGAAGCGACACGCGGAGGGGACTGCCGCGTCTGCCGGTGTCGCATCCGGACTTCCTCGACTGGCGCGAGCGCAGCCGAAGTCTCGACGACCTCGCCGCGTGGCGGCACGAGATGCGGATACGGTCGGACGGAGAGCTCCGGGAGCGCTTGCGCGTCGGCGCGGCCAGCCCCAATCTGTATCCGCTCCTCGGGGCGCCCCCCCATCTCGGCTCTCCTCCGCGGTCGGAGACCGACGTCGTCCTGACCCACGCGTACTGGACCACGCGCTTCGGCGCCGATCCCGACGTCATCGGCTCCAGCCTGCGGCTCGACGACCGCAGCTACACCATCGTCGGCGTCCTCGGCGAGCGGTTCACGTTTCCTCCCATCCCGGCCGGCTACGGTCCCGAGGCATGGCTCCGGCTCGACCACAGCCTGGCGCCCGAGGGCGGCAACGACCGCGGCCAGCGGGACCTCTGGGCGGTGGGGCGCCTCGCGCCCGGCGTCGATCTCGACGAGGCCCTGACCGAATTGAACGTCATCGCGCACGAGCTGGAACGCGAGCACCCGGCAACCAACCAGGCGACCGGCGTCAGCATGGGTCCGCTCGAGCACCTCTGGGTCGACGGGCACCGCACCGGGATGCCGGTCATCCTGCTCGGCGCGGCGCTGGCCCTCCTCATGGCCGCGAGCAACGTGGCCGGCCTCCTCGTCAGCCGGGCGGCGCGCCGCCGGACGGAGCTCGCGGTGCGCTCGGCCCTCGGCGCCGGCCGGCTGCGCCTCGCCCGGCAGCTCGCGACCGAGGTCGGACTGCTCTTCGCCGCCGGCACCGGCGCGGGCCTCGCCCTCGCCCACGTGTCGCTGCCGGCGCTGGTGGCGCCGTTCTCGGGAGGCGGCGCGTTTCTCAGCGACACGCCGCAGATCGACGTCCGTGTCTTCGCGGTCATGGCCGCCGTCGCGGCCGCGACCGGCCTGGTGACGGCGCTGGGCCTCATCGCCGGCTCACCGCCGGGCCGCGGCACGCCGTCCGTCACCACGGGTCCGGCCGGCGCACCCCGGCGCTCACGCCTGCGCAAGGGCCTGCTCGTCGTGCAGGTGGGCACCTCGTTGGTGGTCGTGTTCGCCGGCGGCCTGCTGACCGAGAGCCTCAGGGCCGCCGTCGCCGACCCGGTGGGCTTCGACATGGAGAACCTGCTGGCCTTGCGGATCGTGGTGCCGGCCGAGCTTCGGGACGAGCCCGGGCGCGTCGCCGGCGCCCTCCGCCAGGTCGGGGAGCGCGCCGGACGCGCCACCCCCGGCGGCGCCGCGCTGGCCGCCTCCGGCCCCTTCGGCAACCGCGGCCGGGCCCACTTCTTCGAGGTCGCGGGGCGGCCGGCCGCGGACGCGAGTCGCCCCCCGCTGGCCGACTACCGGCTGGTGAGCCGCAACTACTTCGACGTCCTCGGCATTCCCGTGCTCCGGGGCCGCCGGCCGCCGCTGCGATCCGAGGGCGTGCTGCCGCTCGTCGTCAACCAGGCTTTCGTGGACCTGCACCTCGGGGACGGGGACCCGCTCGGCGCCAGCCTGACGCTCTTCTCCGAGCTGCAGCAGGGGATGGACCGCTCGCGGGCGACCGCGGCCGCCATCGTCGGCGTCGTGGGCGACGAGAAGCTCTGGCGACTCGACGGGCAGCCGCGGCCCCAGATGTATGCCAACATCGAGTCGCAGCCCCCGGCCGGCCTGGATGTGCTGCTGCGCACGTCCGACCCGGAGGGCACGCGTGAGCGCCTGCGGGCCGAGCTCGCGCCGCTGCTTCCCGGGGCGTCGATAGACGGCCTGCGGGGCATCGAGGCCTCCGCGCGCGCCACCGTCCGGGGCCGATGGGTCGCCGCCGTGGTCATGGACTCGTTCTCGTCCCTGGCCGTCGTGCTGATGATGATCGGCGTGTACGGGGTGCTGAGCGGCGCCGTGCACGAGCGCCGCCGCGAGCTCGCCATCCGAACCGCCCTGGGGGCCTCGCCCTCCGACCTCGTGGGGCTCGTGGTCCGCGAGGGCCTGCTGATCGCGGCGGGGGGCGTCGCCGTGGGCGTGGCTGGAGCCCTGGCCGCCGGACCGATCCTCGCGAGCCACGTCTACGCCGTCTCGGCGACGGACCCGGCGACGATGGCCGCCGCCGGCACACTCCTGATCCTGCTCGCCGTCGTCGCGGCGTGGCGGCCGGCCCGGCGGGCCGGCCTCACGGAGCCGGCCGCCGTGCTGCGAGACGTGTAGCGGAGGCTCAGGGCAGTTCGATATGGATCTGCCAACTGCGCCCAGGCACGATCCGCTCTCTACCGTCTTCCGAGCGTGCCGCGTGGCAAGGTTATTCCCGTCACTGTCCTTACCCTCGCTCGGCGGACCGGCCGCACCAAGCCGGGCCGCCGAGCTGCGCCAGGTGCGTCGGAGGCTACCTGGCTCTCCGGGCGCCCGGGCTCAGGAGAGGCTGGAACGGCACCGCCAGCGACAGCGTCTCGGTCCTCGGCGTGTAGCAGATCGTCTCGCTGCAGACCTGGTACAGCACCGACACCGGCACTTCGACCACGTCCGGCCGGTCGGGGTTCGACCGGTGGAACACCTCGACGTTCGGTGTGACGGGAATCGCGACGTCGACGCTGCCCTCGTAGACGTTGAGGGTGACACCGAGCTGCGGGAACTCTCTCGGGTGCGTCGGCGGGTACCGCGCCGCCCCCACCCGCAGGCCCGGGGTGTCGGGAATCGTCGCCTCGGACGCGATATAGCCGTCCGGGAGCGGCCGGCCGTACATGTGGAGGCCGTCCGCGAGCTCGAAGCGCACATGGACCGTCGACTGGGTCTCGAACTGCATCGACGCGTCGGACACGAAGGCGGAGATTCGGACCTGATCGCTCCCGAGCTCGACCGCCGGCACCTCGTGGCGCGCGAGGATCTCGCCGAGGGCGGTGTCGCGGATCGTGCCGGCCGACTCGCGGGTGGCGTAGTGGCGGTGGAAGAACTTCTCGGTGACCACGCCGTCCCCGTCCGTCACGTAGACGCCGGGGAACGGCAACCCGTAGAAGCTGCGGCCGGCGCCCTGCTCCGGATCGTCCGGTGAGATCAACGTGTTGAGGATGCCGAACTCGCGGATCACCGCCGAGTCGACGTCCGCCAGGAGGTCGTAGGTGACGCCGTACTCGTCGGCGAACGCCCGGAGCTGCTCCGGACGGTCGTAGCTGACGCCGTAGACGCGGATGCCTGCCTCTTCGAAAAGCCCCAGGTTCTCTTGCAGCTCGACCAGCTGCGTTCGGCAGTACGGTCACCAGACGGCCGAGCGGTAGAACACCACGACCGACTTCGAGTCGCCCCGGTCCGCGTGGTAGTCGACCAGGCGCCCCTGCTGGTTCGGCAGCGAGAACTCCGGAAGCCGCTCGCCGATCTCGGGTCCCGTCGGGAACTCGTGCGACGCCGGGTAGCGACGCGCGGGGAAACTCGCCGGCATGCCGATGGTGATGCCGAGGTCGTCGGTATGGGTGCCCGGCTCCAGGTCCTCGTGCGCCGAGCGTACCGGCGCGGCGTCCTGCGCCGCGGCCGCAGTCGGCGCCGACAGCAGCGCAAGGGCCGCCAACAGTGTCCAGCGTCTCATCGTCTCGTTCTCCCCTCGGACTCCGCCACTGCGACCGAGCCCGTCGTCTTTGCTCCGAGTCGCACCCATTCTATACGCTACTTCCTCCGGAGCGCCCGACGCTGGCGGCGCTCCGGCAGAGATACTACATGCAGTATCATGAGCCGTGGCCCGCGCCGCCGACCTCCTTATGCGACTTGCGCGCCGGGCCGCCGTGGAAGGCGTCACCCTGAACCATCTCGCCTCGACCCTGCTGGCGCAGGGCTCGTGAGCAGAGGCCGGACATAGCCCTGCTTCCTGGTTGGCCGCGTGTTGGCTCGAATCCATTTGCGGGACCGGTGGTCATCGACCTCGGACGAACCGGCCACCGCTCTCCTGCTTGCTCGGCGGGTTCAGCGCATCAACCTCACCTCGATGGCGAGGTGTACCTCGTGCGACTCATCGCCGCTCGTGACCCTGGCGGTTTCCGACGCGGTTCCGGTCAACACATCGCCGTCGACCGTCCCGGAGAACCGTACCGAGAGCGTCTCCTTCATCCACTCGCGGAGGTCTCCTGCCGGTGCGCACGCGGGGCCGAGCGCCAGCACCCGGGGGGTGCAACTCGTCATGGAGACAGTGATTGAATCGCCGGCAATCGTGCCCTCGTAGGCGCACCGCTCCTGGTTCCCGCCATTCGTAATCGTAACCATAAGCCTCGTGTCGATCTGGTCGATGGCGGCCTCCAGGGGAGTGCCGCCACCGCCGATCTGGGCGGCCAGCACGTTTCCGACGCACCCTCCGCCGTCGACGCTCGTGACGAGGCCGGTCCCGCGCCATGCGCCGCCGACATCCGTCGGCGTCGGCGCCGTCGGGCCGACGAGCGTCGACGAGCCGTCGCCGCAGGCGACGCCAAGCATGCAGGCAAGAATCACCGTCGATGTGCTCGTTCCGAAGTTGTGCATGGACCACCCTCCGCCGGCTCATTCCGAGCGCAGCGCCACCGACGGAGCCACGCTGACGGCGCGCAGCGCCGGAACGAGGTGCGCAACTACCCCGACGGCTATCGACACGACGATCGCCCCACCCCAGGCCGGCGCGTCCCCGGCGGCGATGCCAAAGAACAGCACCCTCGCCGTCGCGCGAGCCGCCACGAAGGCCGACACCGAACCGAGCACGGCACCGATACCCACGACGACGGCGCACTGGCGGACGACGAACCCGAGCACATCGCGGTGGGTCGCGCCCAGCGCCATGCGGATTCCGATCTCCCGGGTTCGCCGCACGATCTCGCAGGCGATGACGCCGTACAGGCCGACGGCGGCCAGCCAGACGGCAACCAGTCCCGCCGCGCCGAGGATGGCCGCGAGGAGGCGCGCCGGCAGCAACTGCGACGCGACGTGGTCGCGCAGGGCCAGACCCTCATAGAAGACGACTTCGGGATCGAGCTCGCGCAGCTCCCGCTGCATCGCGGCGCCCAGCGCGGCGGGGTCGCCCTCCGTCCGCGCAAGCAGCACCGCAGCGGTCACCACATCGGCGGGACGCTGCGACGCCGCGTAGTGGACGTACGGCGTGGGCGGCTCCTGGAGAAACCGGACCTTGTAGTCACGCACGACGCCGACAACCTCCACCGCCGGCCGGGTGCTGTCCGCGCCTCCCGGTCGAATGCGCCGACCGACGGCGCTCGCACCCGGCCACAGTCGACGGGCGAGCGCCTGGTTGATAATCGCCACCCGCGGCTCCCCGGGCGTATCGACGGCGTCGTCGAACCGGCGCCCTTCGAGGATCGGCACCCCCAGGGCGTCGAAGTACCTCTCGCCGACGGTCACCGTCTCGACAGCAAGGGCTCCCGCAACCGCTGCCTGCCCATCGGCCGGGCCGATGGGGTCCTGGTTGAAGTTGATGGCGAGCGGGGCGCGGCTGGTCCGGGCGACCGCCTGTACGCCCGGCAGGGCCAGCACCCGCTCCCGTGCCCGCTCGAAGAACTGCGCGGCCTCGTCTTCGTCGTATCCGATCAACTCCAGAGCGACGGTGACCGAGGCGATGGTCGGCGCCGGAAAACCGGGTTCGATGCGGCTGAACGCTTGCAGATTCCGCGACAGCAGGCCGGCCATGACGAGCAGCACGAGGCTGACGGCGACCTGGAGCGTTACCAGCACCCGGCCCAGGTTCCAACGACGTCCGCGGATCGACCATGCGGCCGCCAGCTCGCCCGGCAAGCTCGTCCGCGTGCCGATCCACGCCGGCGGCAGGCCGGCCACGATGCCGGCCCCTGCCGCCAGGGCTGCCGACATGCCGAGCACGCGGCCGTTCAACGAGAGGTCGAACGCGATGGGGACGAGCAGGGGCACGCGAACGGCGCCGAGACCCTGGAGAAGCCCCCAGGCGAGCACGACACCGCCCGCCACCCCGAACAGCGCCAGCACGATGCTCTCGACGAGCAGTTGACGCAGCAGCCGTCCCCGCCCCGCCCCGATCGCGAGACGCAGACCGATCTCCCGCCGCCGCGCGGAGGCGCGCGCGAGCAGGAGCCCCGCGACGTTCGCACAGGCGATCAGCAGCACCAGCCCCATCAGCACGAGCAGACTCGCCGCGCCCGCGCGCAGGAGATCTTCGAAGATCGGGTGGGTCGCCACGTCGCGGGTCGGGACCAACGTCACCCGGAATCCTCCGTTCGAATCGGGGTACGTCGATGCCAACGCCTGCATCACGCGGTTCAGATCGGCGGCGGCGGTGGCCGTGGTCTCGCCTTCGCGAAGTCGTCCCTTCAACAGCATCCAGCGCCGTCCGCGATTCTCGAGCACGGGGACGTCCGGGGCAGACGATCCGGTGTGCAGCACCGCCGGCTGGACGTCGTCGATCCAGGCCATCGGCGTCCAGAATGCCGGTGTCAGAATCGGCGCGGTCATGCCGGCGAAGCCCTCCGGCGCGACACCGACGATGGTGTACCGTCGCCCGGCGATACGGAGAGACCGTCCTATCGCGCCGGGATCGCGGTCGAAAGCGGCGGACCAGAACGCCGACGAGACCACCACGACCGGCGGCGCGCCGGGACGGTCGTCCTCCGGCAACAACACCCGGCCGTGAGCCGCCGGGACGCCGAGCGCCTGGAAGTAGTTGCCCGTCACCGCCTCGACGGGCATCGCCCGTGACCGATCCCCGGTTCGTACCGCCCCCATCGCGGGCACGTAGCCCACCAGTCCGCTGAGCGCCCGCACGCCGCGGCGCAGGTCCAGATAATCCGGATACGAGCTGCCGTACCAGGCGAAGCCATCGACCTCGCTGGTGTAGACGTCCACGAGCTGCTCCGGGCGATCGATCGGCAGCCGCCGCAGCAGCGTGGCGTCCAGTAGTGCGAAGAGGGTGGTGTTGAGGCCGATCCCGATGGCGAGCGAGATGGCCGAGATGGCCGACAACGCCGGGTGCTTCCGAATCAGCCGCAGCGCAAACGTGCCGTCCTGGCGAAGGGCGTCGAGCTGACGGATTCCCCAGCTCCGGCGACAGTCCTCCTTGACGAAGTCGATCGGGCCGAACGCGAGTTGCGCCTGCCGGTACGCTTCCCGTGGCGACAGGCCGCGGGCGAGTTGCTGTTCGGCGGCGCGTTCGAGATGGAAGCGCAGCTCGTCGTCCAGGTCGTCCTCGACGTCGTCCCGCCGGAACAGCGCGCGCAGACGGAAGCGCAGCTCGTCCAGCATCGGAGCCGCTCGCTACCGGGCGTCGAGAACGTGGCCCACCGCCGCGGTGAGGGCGCGCCACGCCTCGACGTCGGACTCGAGCTGCCGGCGACCCTTGGGCGTCAACCGGTAGTACTTCGCGCGGCGGTTGTGGTCGGACGTGCCCCACGACGCGGCTATCCAGCCACGCCGCTCCAGGCGGTGGAGGGCCGGATAGAGCGATCCCTGACGGATCTCCAGCGCCTCGCGCGACACTTGCCGAATCCGCTCGGAGATGCCCCAGCCGTGTCGAGGCCCCGGCGCCAGCGTCTTGAGAATCAGCAGCTCGAGCGTGCCCTGCGGCAGGTCGAGGCGGTCGGCCGTCATCGGGCCGCGTCTCGATGGTCCGAGGAAGCCGGCTCGGAAGGCGCGGGACCGGGGCCGCGCAGGCGGAGGTCGGGAACGAAGCGCTCGTCGAGCTCGGGCCGGTCGCGTGCGGACCGGTCGGGCCACGGCGCGAGCCGGGTGCGCACCGTGTCGGGATACTCGAACCCGTCGCCGGACACGAACAGGTCGATGACGAAACCCCAGCCCGCCAACCCCAGGAAGGTCTCCTTCCCCGCGCCCCCGACCGCAGTCAGCAGAGCCGGCACCGCGATGTTGCCGATCAGCCACGGGCTGAGCGACCGCCGCGGCCGAACCACCCGCGGCGCGAAGCCGTCCTTCTGGAGCCGAAGCGCGGCCTCGCCGTCACCGCGGTCGAGCCGCACGTCCGTGGGCGTCCGGCCCGCCACCTCCGCCCCCACCAGGACCTCGGCCGCCGGCGGGTCGGACACGATGGTGACGGGCTGCGTGGACGGGTTCATCAGCGTGGCGCAACCCGTGGAAGCACCCAGCGCGGCCGCGGCCAGGCATCGACCCAACCTCTTCGCCATCTCTCTCCCTCCCTTTCACTTCGACAGGAATCAACCGTAGCACGGACTCTTGTCGAAGTGCAAGACAAGGGCGCATTCTCAGCGCACCGCGCCCGAGTACCAGCCACGCCACACCGCCTTCCGGCGGCGGAACAACCAGATGAAGACGGGATTGGTCCAGAGCAGGATCTTCCACACGGGCCACTTGTCGAAACGCCGGCACGAGGGCGTCACGCGCGGTTCCCGCAGGAAGCGGACGCTGCGGCCGGTTCGGCCGGCCAGCTTCCGGAGGCCCCAGTGGAACTCGACGTCCTCGCCCATCCACACGCTCTCGTCGTAGCCCCCGACCTCTGCGAACACGTCCCTGCGACAGAACTGCGCGGCGCCCTGCACCATCCTCGTGACTCGGGCGAGGAACCGCCAGGCCCGGAGGTAGAGCCGGACGACCGGGCGCCGCGGCCGGTAGTCGACGTCCAGGCCGCCCCCCACGCACGCCGGGTCGCGCATCGCCGCGCAAATCGCGACGAGGACCGCGCGCGGCACGACGACGTCGGCATCGAAGAAGACGAGCACGTCGCCCGCGGCGCGGCGCGCGCCGGCGTTGCGGGCGCGCGCGATGCCCTGCACCGGTTCGTGGACGACGGTCGCGCCGAGATCCCGGGCGAGGGCGGCGGTTCCGTCCGCGCTGGCGTTGTCGACGACGATGACGTCCACGTCGACGCCCGACGATGCGCGCGCCTCGTCGGCGGCGGCGCGGATCGACTCCAGGGTCGGCGCGAGGTACGCTTCCTCGTTGAAGGCGGGAACGACGATCGTGATCCTCATTCCGAGCGCAGGGCGACCATCGGATCGACGCGCGACGCGCGACGCAGGGGAGCGGCGGTGGCCACGAGCGCGACCGCGCCGACCAGCAGGACGCTGGCGGCCAGGGTAGGCGGATCGGTCGCCGCGACGCCGAAGAGCACGCCGCTCAGCACCCGCGCGCAGGCGAACGCCAGGAACCCGCCGGCGGCCACGCCCAGGCACAGGAGGGTCACGCTCTCGCGCCCGAGCAGCACGGCGACGTCGCGTCGCTGCGCGCCCAGGGCGAGCCGCAACCCGATCTCGCGGGTGCGCCGCACGACGTTGGAGGCGAGCGCGCCGTACAGCCCGATGCCCGCGAGCAGCAGGGTGAGCGCCGCGAACAGCGCCGACAGGTAGCCGAGCATCCGTTCCGACGAGATGCCCGCCTCCACGTCCACGTCCAGCGTGTGCACGGACGAGACGGGCATGCGCCGGTCGATGCTCCCGGCGAGGACGAGCAGAGCGGGGACGATGCGCGCCGGTTCGTCGCCGGCCCGCACCAGCAGGGTCATCCCCGACGGGGGACCCTGCTTGCGGTGGACGTAGACGGTATCGGCGGGGCCGCTCCTGACACCCCGGTCTCTCGCGTCCGCGACGACGCCGACGATCTCCAGCTCCTCCGCACCCTGGCGGATCCGCCGCCCCTGCGGGTCCCGGCCGTCGAAATAGTGCTCGACGAGCGTCTCGTTCACGACGGCGACCAGCGGACGGCCGCGCTCGTCACGTTCGTCGAAGTCCCTGCCGCGGATCAGGGCCTGCCCCAGCGTCTCGAAGTACCGCGGGCTGACGAAGTTGAAGCCGACGACGGTGTCTCCGCGATCCGGCCCGGGAACGTAGCCGGGCACCTCGATGCCCATCGTGACGGCCATCGCGCCGTAGGGCGGGCTCGCCGCGAGGCTGGCCGCGGCGACGCCGGGCAGCTCGCGGGCGCGCGTCAGCATCTCGTCGAAGACCGCCGCCGCCTCCGCGGCGGAACGGCCGCTCGCGGCGGGATCGACCCGCAGCGCGATCACCTTCTCGGGCTCGAACCCCAGGTCGACGGTGGCCAGCGTCCGCAGCGTCTGCGCCAGCAGGCCGGCCGCGAAGACGACGACCAGGCACACCGCGAGCTGAGCGACGACCAGCGCCCTCGACATGAGCCCGCGACCCGCGACCCCGCCCGCAGCGGCGGGCTCCCGCCCGACACCCGACATCGCGTCCGGCCGCGTCGCCAGCCAGGCGGGAGCCGCCCCGCAGAGCATCGCGGTGGCGCCGGTCGCGAGAATGGAGAACACGAGCACGTCCGCATCGACCGGTACGTGCACGGCGGTTGCGACAGACCGGCCCGCGTTCAGGATGCCGACGAGCGCGCCGCGAATCCAGAACGCCAAGGCGACCCCGGCGAGCCCGCCGGCGACCGCCAGCACGGAGGTCTCCACCAGCAACTGCCGTACGAGCCTCGCCCTCGAGGCGCCGAGACACAGGCGCACCCCCAACTCCCCCGCGCGCGCCCGCGCCCTGGCGAGCAGGAGATTGGCGAGATTGGCGCACGCCACCAGCAGGACCAGCACGGCCAGGCTCATCGCCACCAGCAGCGGCTCTCCGAATGTCGTACCGACCGTATTGAAGCCCCGGGCGCCGTCGCCCAGCCGCAACTGTCCCTGCCTTTCGGGGCCGATGGCCTGCAGCGCGAGTCGGGCCTGCCGTTCCGCCTCGGCCGTGGTGACGCCGTCCGCGAGGCGCGCCATCGGCACGAGCCAGGACAGTCCGTCCAGGCGCAGCGCCCCCGCGGCGCCGCCGAAGGCGGGCAGGAAGTCGCCGGCCCGCGTCGCCGGCACCCCGACGTCGAAACGGCGGTGCAGCTCGGCGCCGTGGAACCCGCGCGCCGTCACCCCGACGACGCGGTAGCCATGGCCGTTCAGGAACACCGTTCGCCCGACCACGCCGGGGTCGCCGCCGAAGGCGCGCTGCCAGAGCCCGTAGCCGAGGACGCACACGGGGTCGGCGACCGCGTTCCGCACGTCGTCGTCGTCGAACAGGCGCCCGACAGCCGCGGTCACGCCCAGCGTGCGGTAGTACCGGCCGGTGACCAGCTCGCCGTTGACCCACCCGCCGTCGCCGCCCGCCGACAGGTTGATCGGACTCGAGAACCAGCCGAAGACGCCGGCGAAGGCCGGGGTCCGCTCGGCGAGGGCGTCGACGGTCCCCAGCGGCCACACCACGCCGCTGCGCTCGCCGCGATGGGTCTGCGCGAAGGTGACGAGGCGGTCCGGTTCCGTCACCGCAATCCGCTGGAGGAGGACGGCGTCGACGAAAGAGAAGATCGCGGTGTTGGCGCCGATCCCGAGGGCCAGCGAGGCGACCGCGACCCACGCGAACACCGGACTTCGACGCAGGCCCCGCAACGCGTACCCGCCGTCCTGCCGCAGCTCGTCGGCGAGCCGCAAGCCGCGCGCGCGCCGGCAGTCGCCCTTGACGCTCTCCACGCTACGGAAGTGTACGCGAGGACGGGAGTCAGAGGGCAAGCCGCGGCGCTGCCGCTCGCGACCGGCACCAGCAGGCAGGCCACCAATCTCACTTGTGCCGCAGCGCTTCCAATGCCGCGGTGCGCGGCGGAGCCAAGTCGGCACGGTGTTTGCTCGCAGTCTTCCCCGACAGCGGGCCGCTCGCGACAGTCGGGAAGGCTGGGGAATGCACGACGAGATCTACAAGAAGCTGTTCGCGTTCCCGCGCATGGTCGAAGACCTGCTGCGCGGTTTCGTGGCCGGTCCGCGGGTGGACGACATCGACTTCTCCACGCTACAGAAGTTGTCGGCCGAGTACGTCAGCGACGAGTTGCTCAAGCGGCACGGCGATGCCGTGTGGCGGGTCCGCCTGCGCGGGCGTTGGGTGTACCTGGTGGTGTTGCTGGAGTTCCAGTCGCGGGACGAGCCCCGGATGGCCTTGCGCATCCTGACTTACACCGGCCTGCTGTACGAGGAGCTGGTCCGCAACCGGGCCGTGGCGGCGGGCGAGCCCCTCCCGGCCGTGCTGCCGGTGGTGCTGTACAACGGCGCGCGGCCGTGGCGGGCGGCTCGCGGGATGGGCGAGTTGATCGCGACGGTGGGGCCGGAGCTGGCGCGGTATCAGCCGGCGCAGGAATACCACGTGGTTGACGAGCGGCACCTGGCGGACGACGATCTCCCGAGTGGCAATCTGATGACGTCGGTCGTGCAGCTCGAGCGGAGCGGTTCGACGGCGGACTTGGCCCGCGTCGTCGAGGCGCTGCAGGCGACGTTGAGCGACCCGCGGGAGACTGCGCTGCGCCGGGTGTTCCTCGACTGGGTGCGGCAGACGGCGGCGCGGGTGGCGCCGGCCGGCGAGGGGCTGCCGTCGGTGCGGACGCTGGAGGAGCTGAAGATGACGTTGGTCGAACGCGCGGCCGAGTGGCCGAAGCAGTGGCTTCGGGAGGGCATCGAGCAGGGGCTTGCGCATGAACGCGCGCTCTTGAGCCGGCAGGCGGCGTTGCGGTTCGGCGCCGAGACGGCGGCGCGCGTATCTCGGGCGGTGGAGCGGATTACCGATCCGGAGGGTCTGGCCGCGGCGGGCGATTGGATCGTGCGGGCCGACACCGGCGACGAGCTGGTCGCGCGGCTGATGCAACTCGCCGGGGGACGGGACGCGCCCTGAACGCTCGGCCGACAGGAGGGTCTCCGGCCACCGCTCGGCAACGGTCGCCTCCGATCGACGCGCGCGCGCAGTCCGGTCGTCCGTCACGTGCGATCCGATCCCGCAAGCTCCCCAATGTAGCAACGGGGCGCGTCGCCCCAGGGGTCCTGCTGCTCGGCGTTGATCACGTCCGGCAGACCCTGGATGCGTCTCAATCCGCGTGCAGCGTCCGCGTCAGGTCGAGCCTCACGACGCGGCGCGCCGGTCCGATGTGGGCGGCGGCGGCGACGGCGGTGATCAGGAGGATCGCGCCGGCCCACACCGCCGGGTCGGGGGGCGGGAAGCCGTCCGAGGTCATGCTCGCCGCGACGCGCGTCGCGGCGAACGTCAGAACCGCGCCGCTGCCGACGCCGAAGGCGACGACCCAGCCACCGGTGGCCAGCACGAGGCGGAGCAGGGCGCCGGAGCGGGCGCCCAGAGCGGCCCGGATCGCGAACTCGCGCGACCGCCGCGCGACCAGATAGGCGACCACCCCGTAGAGGCCGACGGCGCCCAGCAGCAGCGCCACCAGGCCCGAGGCGATGACCAGGGACGCCGCGATCCGGTTCGGACGGAGCCTGACGGCCGCAGTCTCCCGGAGCGTGTCGCCCTGGTTGGAGAAGAAGAAGTCCGGCTCCATCCGCCGGAGCTCGCCGCGGATGCCGCCGGCCAGCGCCGAGGCGTCGCCCGCCGTCCGGGCGAGCAGCATCACGTCGAGCCAGACGAGCTGCTGCGACGCGGCGAGGTGCAGGTAGGCCGCGGGGTCTTCTCCCGAGGCGTTGACCTCGTAGTCGGCCGACACGCCGACGACCTCGACCTCCCGTCCGTCCCACTCGTCCAGCCGGAACCGCCGCCCCACCGCCGTCCCCGCCGGCCAGAACCGCAGGGCCATGGCCTGACTGACGACGGCCACGCGCCGCGAGTCCGGCGTGTCGGCTGCGGCGAAGGACCGCCCCTGCAGCAGCGGGACGCCCAGCGTGTCGAAGTAGTCCGCCGACACGTTCGTCGTGCCCACCGGCGCGCCGCGGTCGTCCGGCCCGTGCACGCCGGGAACGAGGACGTTCTCCGAGTTGGAGATGATGTCGAAGGGAACGCGCGACGCCAACGACGCCGACTCGACGCCCGGCATCGACCGCACCCGGTCGAGCGCATCACGCAGCAAGCGGTCCACGCGGTCCGGCTCGTAGCCAAGCGCGTCCAGGCCGAGGCCGACCGCCGCAACACGATCCGGCTCGAACCCGGGCGAGACGCCGACCGCCCCCACCGCATTTCGGGCGAAGAGACCCGCGAGCACCAGCAGGGGCACGGTGACCGCCAACTGCAGCGCCACCAGCGCATCGCGCAGGACCCAGCGGCGACCGCCGACGCGCGCTACCGCGACGGCGCCGTTGAGGTCGCGCACGAGGTTCGGCCGCGTGGCGCGGAGGGCCGGCGCGAGACCCGCCACCACCCCCACGCCGGCCGCCAGCGCCGCCGTGAAGAGGAACGCGCGCGCGCCGAGCGCGAACTCGAAGGTGAGTGGAATCAACCCGCCGGCGAGAGACGGCGCCGCGGCGAGCGCGCGCAGCAGGGTCCACGCCAGCGCCAGCCCCGCCCCGGCACCGAGGAACGACAGCACGAGGCTCTCGGTCAGCAACTGCCGCACCAGGCGTCCCCGCCCCGCCCCGACGGCGAGCCGGACGCCGATCTCCCGCCGCCGCGCCGCCGCGCGGGCCAGCAGCATGCCCATGACGTTGGCGCACGCCACCAGCAGGACGACCCCGACCACCAGCGTCAGGCCGGCCGTCAGCACGCGCACCGGGCCCGCCGCCTGCGGGGGCAGGCGCGCGTCTTCCGTCAGCGTCAGCGACACCTCCCGGTCTTTGTTCGACTCGCGCCACGCGGCGGCCAGGTTGGCCATGATCACGCCGAGGCCCGCGGCCGCCCGAGCCGGGGTGACGCCGTCGCGGAGCCTCCCCTTGACGAACAACCAGCGCGTTCCCCGCCGTTCGAGCACCGTCCCGCCCGGGGAGTCCACGAACGACCGGATGCCAACCGTGGTCACGTCGGCGACCCACGTCATCGGCGTCCACAGGTCCGCGTCGAGCACAGGCACCATGCCGGCGAAGTCGGGCGGCGCGACGCCCACGACGAGGTACGGCTCGGACCGGATGCGCAGGGTCCGGCCCACGACGCCCGGGTCCCGTCCGAAGGCGCGTTCCCACAACCGGGTCGAGATGACGGCCGCGCGCTCGGCCCCCGGCCGGTCGTCCTCCGGCCCCAGCAGCCGGCCCAGCCGCGGCCGGACGCCGAGGAGCCCGAAGTAGCTCCCCGTCACAATCTCGCCCATCACGCGGTCGACGTCGCCGTCCACCCGCACCGCCGCGACCATCGACGAGTGCGCGGCCATGTCCGTGAACACGTCGTTCCCGGCCCGCAGGTCGAGGTAGTCCGGATACGACGTCGTGGAGTACCGCTGGACGCCGGGATCGCTCGTGTAGACGTCGACGAGCTGCGCGGGACGCGCGACCGGCAGCGGCCCGAACAGCAGCGCGTCGACGACCGTGAAGACGGCGGTGTTGAAGCCGATGGGGATGGCCAGCGACACGGCGGCGGCGAGGGTGAAGCCCGGGTGCCTGCGCGCGCCCCGCAGCGCATAGCCGACGTCACGGAGCAGGTCCTCCAGCGGACGACCGCCGCGCGCGTCCCGGACCGCCTCGCGGACGGCCTCGACGCCGCCCAGACGAACGTGCGCCCGCCGCCGCGCCTCGCGCGGGTCCATGCCCGCACGCAGGTTCTTCTCCGTCTCCATCTCCAGGTGGAACCGCAGCTCGTCCTGGGTCTCGCCGTCCTCGCGCCCGCGGCGGAAGAGTCCCAGCAACCGCCGGACGAGGATCGTGAACCGGCTCATTTCGTCCCCTCCGCCCAGTTCAGCACGCCGTTCACCGCGTTCACCGTCCGCTCCCAGTCGGCCCGCTCGGCCGCGAGCTGCCGCCGTCCGACGTCGGTGAGGAAGTAGTAGCGGGCCCGGCGGTTGTTCTCGGTGACACGCCACTCCGACTGCACCCAGCCCTTGCGCTTCATGCGCTGGAGCGCCGGGTACAGCGTGCCCTGCTGGATCGCGAAGACGTCGCCCGACATGGTCTCGATGCGCTGGGCGAGCCCCCAGCCGTGCATCGGCTCCAGGGCGAGGGTGCGCAGCACCAGCAGCTCGAGCGTGCCCTGCAGGACGTCGGATCGGTCGGCGGTCATGGGACTCCTTTTGCTGATCCAAAGGAATCGTGCCACCTTTTCTCCAGATTGTCAAAAGAAAGGTCGGCGCGACCGGCTGCCCATTCACTCCAGGTGCGGGGCCCGGGTCAGGTTGAGCCGTCGTGGGCGTGGCGCGGCCGCACGGACTCACCGTTTGTCGTAGTATGTCGTTGCCGTGATTCGTTCCTGGCGCAACGCGGCGAGCCGCAAGGTCTGGGAAGGCGAATCACCGAATCGGTTTCGCGGCCTCGACCGCGAGGCCGCCGTCGATCTTCTGCCGGCGCTGAACGTCGCGGAGAGCTTGCAGGACCTGAACCCGCTCATGGCGTGGGACTGCACAAGCTCAAGGGCCATGGGCGGCCACCGCGACTCCGACGATCAGCAGCAGAACGCCTGTCCACACGACCGGGTCCGCCAGCGTCTCGACGCAGGCACGCGTCTCATGCGAGGAGCCGGAGACCCTCCACGTCGGCCGCCGGCAGCAACCGTTGATCGCGACACACGAACGTGAGCGGGCCCGCGAGCTGCTCCTGAACCAGGAGCGCAGCCCCGAGCTGCCCCGCATCGGCCGCGCGCAGAGGGTGCCGCGCCAACAACGCCTCGGCCCGCGATCGGACGGCGAGAACGTCGGTCACTTCGTCCCAACCGTCTGCGAGGGTTCCGAGACGGTCGAGCAATTCGCGACGCTGCCGCCGCGACAGCAACCCTTCGCGCGTCCGTCGCTCGATGGCGCTCGTCACCTCGGTCCGCGTCCAGACCCACGTGACGACGTGGTCGTCTTCGGCCAGCCAGCCACGAACCCGCTCGCTGTCGGATTCGGCGACAATCAACGGAACGAGCGCCGACGCGTCCCAGTACCTCAAAACCGATCCGCCCGATCCTCGGCCAGCGCCTCCGAGAGACTGACCGGCAGCGCCAGCGGCGGCGACTGCAGAATGGCGGCGACGTTTCCCTTGCCGGGCCTCAACAGGCCGGCACCGATCAGCCGCTCGCGAACTCCGGCGGCACTTTCCGCCGCGGGAGGCACGAGTCTGGCCACCGGCGCCCCGCGGTCGAGAACCTCGACCTCGCCGCCGCGGCGCACTTCCCGGAGATAGCGGGAGAGGTTGGCTTTCAATTCGGATATCGACGCGGTGCTCATCATGACCAGTATGGTCTCCACATATCGGTCCTGCAAGTCACTCCTCGCGCCGGTTTTCCAGGTCGAGCCCCTTCACCCGGCCGAACTCGCGGCCGTCATGCGCGAGCGCTGGGTGAGCGGGTGAGCAACCGTTCGGCCATGGTCAGCGCCCCGGGGTCGCGGTCAGCGGGTGGCGCCAGCGCAGGCCGGTAAACCGGGCGAAGTCTCGATCGGCGGTCGCGAGCTCGCAGCCGCTCTCGAATGCGATGGCCGCCAGGTAGGCGTCCGGGACGAGGTTGCCGGTCACGGCGTGCCGGCGGCACAGGCGATCGAAAATCGCCCAGTGTCCCGGCCCGGGCCTGACCGGCACGCAGTTCGACGCGGACAGCAATCGGCCCGTGAACGACAGGGCATCGGCCGGCGTGCTGGGGTTCCTGAACACGCGGCGGTTGGTCACGATCCTGACGAACGCGCTCAGCACGAACTCGGAGATGCCGTACGGACGGCCGGCGGCGACGGTCCGGGCGAGCCAGTCGCGGTACCGTTGGTGATCGGCCACGTCCTGACGATAGGCGTACACCAGGACGTTGACGTCGGGCAGGATCACGGCTCGCGGTCCATGACCTCCAGCAACGCCGCGTTGCTGTCGAGGGTGACCCCCGGCTGCAAGCCGCCACGGCCGCCCGTGGGCAGCTTCACCGGCGCAGCCGGGCTCGGCGCGCGGCGCGCCAGCACGTCCCGCAGCCCTTCATCAATGAGCGACGTCAGCGTCCGACCCGATTGCGTCGCGTAGCGCTTCGCGTCGGCCAAGAGCCTATCGTCCAACCTTACGGTGGTCCGCATATGCTCAATCTAACCGGGCGTATGTCGGTATGTCAAGATGGCGAAGCGGCCGCTCAGGCAGTCGACGCAGACATTGCTGTCGAGCAGGTAACGTCATCCGTCGAAGTCGGGTCCCGGCTCGACGGGCGGCGGGTCGGCCGGGTAAGGGAAGTCGCCCACGAGTCCAAAAGCGCAGCGCTCCAGGCCGGGGAGCACGGATCGAGGACCACCCCGTCCTGTCCCTCCAATCGGCAACCCTTGGGCAGCCTGACCGCTTGGCTCCCACCGTTCCTGAAGAGCTTGGCGTGGTCGGCCATCTCACCTCCGCATCCAGCCGATTCGCCGCTATGGAGAGCATATGCCACTTGGGCGTTGCGCGGTGACGGAGCAGGAAGACCTGCCCCGCGCACGGGTGATGACGACTCCGCCCGCACACGGCCGCGTGTGCGGAATGCCCCGGCGGAAGGCCGTCGCGCGCAGCTACGGGCGCGTCTCTTCTTCGTGCCAGCGCGGGTGGTGGTGGCGGGCCCAGCGCTCGGTCACCGTGCCGTCGATCATGGCGCGGGCGGTGCCGGGGTAGGCGACGGTGCCGAGGTAGACGTGGACGATGAGGAAGAGGCCGCCGCCGAGGGTGGCGAGATAGTGGGCGAGACGCATCCACTGCAGCAAGCTCGCGCCGAACGCGGCGGGGAACCAGAGGGCCACGCCGCTGGCGACGAAGACGACGGCCAGCGCCCCCTGCACCCAGAAGAACATCTTCTGGCCGGCGTTGTACTTGCCCGCGGGCGGCACGTTGGCGCTGTCGCGCGTCGCGTAGGCGCGCACCGCGCGCAGCCAGCGCCGGTCGCTGTCGCTCAGGAACATGTCGCGGAACCAGATCACGAGCATGGCGCCCATGCCCGCGGCGAACAGCACTCCGACCCAGGGGTGCAGCACCCGCGCCGACGGGCCCCCGCCGAGCAGCGCGGTCAGCCAGAAGAGGGCGGGGTAGGCAAACGCGAGGCCGGTCGCGAGCAGCAGGACGAACGTCACCCCGACCACCCAGTGCAGGATGCGCTCGAAGAAGGAGAAGCGGGTGAGCAACCGTTCGGCCATGGCGTCAGCGCCCCCGGGGTCGCGGTCAGGCGGGCGGCGCCTCGCCGGCCGGGCCGTCCCCGTGGCCGTCGTGCCCGTCGAGCCGCGCGGACGGCGCCTCGCGGGCGGGTCCGTCTCCGTGGTGATCGTGCTCGTCGAGCCGCTCGGGCCCGTAGCGCAGGAAGTGGACCAGCGCCCCGAGCACGCCGAAGCTCATCATCCACGCGCCGAGGCGCTTCATGAACATGAGCCCGGTCATCGGGGCGGGGCTCGCGGTCGGGTCCGACGGCAGACTGTAGTCGGCCAGCCGGTCGCCGTGGGGCACGACGTACATCATGTGGGTGCCGCCGACCCCGGCCGGGTTGTAGACGGCGGCGTTCGCGTAGCCGCGCGCGTTGAGCGTCTCCACCTTCTGGTCGGCGAGGGCCAGCATGTCGTGCTTGCTGCCCCACGAGATGGCGTTCGTCGGGCACGTCTTCACGCAGGCCGGCTCGAGCCCCGCCTCGACCCGGTCGACGCACATGTTGCACTTCGAAACCTTGCGGGTGTTGGGGTCGAAGCGCGGGATGTCGAAGGGGCAGCCGGTCACGCAGTACTGGCAGCCGATGCAACTCTCCTGGTTGAAGTCGACGATGCCGTTCGTGTACTGGACGATGGCCCCCGGGGCGGGGCACGCGAACAGGCAGCCCGGGTCCTCGCAGTGCAGGCAGGCGTCCTTCTTGATCAGCCAGTTGAGGTTGCCGTCGACCTCCACCTCGTTGAAGCGCATCAGCAGCCACGTCTTCGGGCTCAGGTCGCGGTGGCTCTGGTAGCTGCCGAAGTTGGCGGTCGGCTCGACCCCGAGGTCGTTCCACTCCTTGCAGGCGACCTCGCACCCCTTGCAGCCGATGCAGGCCCCGATGTCGACGAGCTTCGCGTAGGTCGGCCCCGCCGAGCGCAGGGCGCTGATGGGGATGTAGGCGTCCGGGCTCGCGGAGACGCGGCGGATGGTGAGAGAGTCGGCCATGGCGGTTACTCGACGGCCTCCGAACGCGGGCACGGGGCACGCCTGCTGTCTCCGGTCCGCATCACGCGCGCTCCACGTTGACCAGGAACGACTTGAACTCGGGGCAGCGGGTGTTGGCGTCCCCGATGAACGGCGTCAGCAGGTTGGCCATCGAGCCCTGGGTCAACCCGACGAAGCCCCAGTGCACGGGGATGCCGACGGTCCACACCACCTTGCCGTTGACGCGTAGCGGCTTGATGCGCTTGGTGACGATGGCCGTGCCCTGCACCGCGCCCCGCTTCGACCAGACGCGGCACTGGCTGCCGTTCGGGATGCCCTTCTCCGCCGCGAGCCCCTCGGGCAGCTCGACGAAGAAGTCGGGCATCGTCTCGACGAGCAGGGGCACGTTGCTCGTCACGAAGTGCTCGCGCTCGACGACGCGGTAGACGGTGCAGGCGTAGGGGAAGTCGTCGTCGCCGGTGGCCAGGGTCTCGCGCACGCCGTCGTACCAGCGGATGACGGGGTTGATCGGCACGTTGTCGTGCATGACGTTCGGCGACGGGCTCTCGACCGGCTCGTAGTGCTCGGAGAACGGGCCGTCGGCGAGGTGGCTGCTGAACAGGCGGGCCACCCCCTCCTCGGTCATGATGAACGCCCCGGCCGCGTCGGGGGGCGTCGTGCGGCCGTAGTCGGGCACGTCGCCGATCCACTCGCGGCCGTTCCACGCGATGCCGGCCCGGCTCGGGTCCCACGGCCGCCCCTCGGCGTCGGCCGACGCCCGGTTGTAGAGCACGCGGCGGTTGGCGGGCCAGCTGAACGCCCAGTCGTGGTGCATGCCGAGGCCGGTGGGGTCGGCGGTGCCGCGACGCTGCATCTGGTTGCCGGCCTCGGTGTAGCTGCCGGTGTAGATCCAGTTGCCGGACGTCGTCGTCCCGTCGTCGGCGAGCTCGCCGAACGACGAGAGCAGCCGCCCCGTGCGCCGGTCGTAGCCGTTGATCTCCTTCGCCAGCTCGGCCATGGTCGGCTCGCGCGGGTTCAGGTAGTCCCACGTCAGGTGCTGGATGGCGTCGTTCCACGCCCCGCCCTCGGCCTGGTACAGCTCCTTCACCCGCCAGAAGAGCTCCGACAGGATCCACGTGTCGGAGCGCACCCCGATCGGCGGGTCGATGGCCTTCTCCTTCCACTGCGCCCAGCGCCCGCTGTTGGTGAACGAGCCGTCGCGCTCGATCCAGTGGGACGACGGCAGGTACAGCACCTCGGTGTCGATCGAGGCCGGGTCCATCCCCGGCGCCTTCCAGAACTCGGCCGAGTCGAGCATGAAGGGGTCGATGACCACCTTCCACTTCAGCTTCGACATCGAGTCGAGCAGCCGCGGCACGTCGGGGCCGGCCAGCAGCGGGTTGAACCCGAGGGCGACGAAGCCCTCCAGCGTCCCCTGGCGCGCGTTGTCCCAGATGGTGAGCCAAGTGGCGTCGCCGTCCTGCTTGGCGAGGTGGTCGTAGGCGAAGCCGTTGGCGCGCGTCGCGTGCTCGCCGAACCACGCCTTCATCTGCGACACGTAGAACTTCGGGTAGTTGCCCCAGTAGTTGACGGTGTCGGCCACGAGCGGCCGCGGCGTCGAGTCGCGCAGGTGGGCGGCCAGCGACTGCTGCGGCGGCGTCGGCACCTTGAGGTAGCCGGGGAGGATGCCGGCGACGATGGCGTGGTCGGTCGCCCCCTGCACGTTGGCGTGGCCGCGCAGGGCGTTGATCCCGCCGCCGGGCCGGCCGATGTTGCCGAGCAGCAGCTGCAGGATCGCGGCGGTGCGGATGATCTGGCTGCCGACGGTGTGCATGGTCCAGCCCACCGCGTACATGATCGTCCCGACCCGGTCGGCCCGTCCCGTCGAGCAGATGATCTCGGCCATCTGCAGGAACTCGTCGGCCGTGCAGCCCGCGATGTCGGCGACGACGTCGGGCGTGTAGCGGTCGTAGTGCTGCCGCAGGAGCTGGAAGACCGAGCGCGGATGCTCGAGCGCGGGGTCGCGGCGCACGTAGCCGTCGGGGCCCCGCTCGTAGTCCCACGCCGTCTTGTCGTAGTTGCTCGCGGCCTCGTCGAACCCGGCGAACAGGCCGTCGGCGAAGCCGTAGTCCTCGCCGACGACGAACGTCGCGTTGGTGTGGGCGCGCACGTAGTCGGCGTGGTGGAGGTCGTTCTCGAGCGTGTATCGGACTAGCCCGCCGAGGACCGCGATGTCCGACCCCGGCCGGATCTGCATGTGCCGATCGGCGACGGCCGACGTCCGGGTGAAGCGCGGGTCGATGGTCAGGAGCTTCGCACCCCGGTCGTCACGCGCCTCGACCGCCCACTTGAACCCGCAGGGGTGGTTCTCGGCCGGGTTGGCCCCCATCACCAGGATGACGTCGGTGTTCTTGATGTCCTTCCAGTGGTTGGTCATCGCCCCGCGGCCGAACGTGGCGGCCAGACTGGCCACCGTGGGGCTGTGTCATATGCGGGCCTGGTGGTCGATGTAGACCAGGCCCATCGCGCGCATCGTCTTGGTGATGAGGTAGGCGTCCTCGTTCGAGACGGTGGCGCTGCCGACCCAGGCGATGCCGTCGGCGCGGTTCACGACGCGCCCGGCGTCGTCCCGCTCGCGGAACGAGGCGTCGCGCGAGTCCTTGAACTTGCGCGCGAACCAGTCCATCGCCGTGTCCCAGTCGACCTCTTCCCAGTCGGCGGCCCCGGCCCGGCGCAGCAGGGGCTGGTGCCGCAGCCGGGGGCTGATGGCGAGCTCCATCTGCGACGCGCCCTTGGGGCACAGGGTGCCGCCGTTGATGGGGCTGTCGGGATCGCCCTCGACGTGGATGACGGTGTTCTTGGTGTTCAGGCCGCCGCTGCCGTGGACGTAGGCGATGGTCCCGCAGCCGACCGCGCAGTACGGGCACACCGTCCGGTACTCGGTAGCGTTGCGGATCTTGAGCTGGCGGACGGCGGCGTGGGCGGGCCGCAGGTCGAAGCCGAGGGCGCTGACGCCGACCGTGGCGCCGGCCGCCGCCTTCAGAAAGGTGCGGCGCGATATCGCCGTATCAGCCATGTCGACCACAGACTAGCATAGCCCCGTCGGCGCGCGAAACACCCGCCGGGCCGCCGGCCCGGCGGCCGAGCGCGGCCCGCCCCCCCAAGGGCTCCGGCTCATCCGCTGTCAGGGCGCCGGCCCGGCGGCCGAGCACGGCCCGACCCCGACGGGCTCCGGCTCATCCGCTGTCAAGGCGCCACCCGGGTGGCCCGGCGCGGCCTGACCCCGACCGGCTCCGGCTCATCCGGTGTACCGTCTTCCCACGCTCGGCCGTCGGCTCGCCCCCCGTGAAGCACCGCGCCCCGTTCGAGGCAGGGCTTCTCCATGACAGCGCGCCCGCACGCCTCGAGCACCCGGGAGCACCCGGAGCGGTCGCATACAATGACGGGCGGGGGTGACGAGCCCGATGAGCACGGCAGCGCAGCGCGATTCCGCCCCGGAACGGCGGGCGACCTACCAGGATGTCCTCGACGCCCCGCCCCACCGCGTCGCCGAGATCGTCGACGGGGTGCTCTACACCAGCCCGCGGCCGGCCATGCCGCATGCGCTGGCGACCTCGTCGCTCGGGAACGACCTCTCGAACCCCTTCCAGTTCGGCCGCGGCGGGCCAGGCGGCTGGTGGATCATCTTCGAGCCGGAGCTGCACTTCGGCGAGGACATCCTCGCCCCCGATCTGGCGGGCTGGCGCCGGGAACGGATGGCCGACTTTCCCGATGGCGCGTACAGCACGCTCGCGTCGGACTGGGTGTGCGAAGTGCTCTCGCCCTCGACCCGGAGGCTCGACCTGCTCGGCAAGCGCCCCATCTATGCGCGGGAGGGCGTGGCGCACATGTGGGTCGTAGACCCGAAGGACCGCACCCTGGAGGCGTTCGAGCTGCGCGACGAACAGTGGGTGCTGATCGCCACCGCAAAGGACGACGACCCGGTGCAGATCCGCCCCTTCGAGGCGGTCACCTTCAACCTCGGCGATCTGTGGCCCTGAACCTCCCGGCCGTCCGAACGGACCCGCCCGGCCGGCGGACCGGGGCGGCGCCGCGGTCGACGGGCTTCGCCGGCGACGGGGCGGCGGCACCCGCGGGGCGCTCGCCGGGGTATCGGCAGCCGTACCCGGGAATCGGCTACGCAAAGTCCGACCGCCACAACCGAACGGCTCGGGCCGCCAGCCGCCGCTGGCGCTCATCCAGCAGCGCCGGAGTCCACTGCTCAGGCGCGAGGTCCGCGATCTCCCGAGTCAACGAGTACATGCTCGATTCGTAGGCCGCCCGCTTCGTCAAGTAGGGCCCGTTCCCGACCTCCCGGTTCAGCGCTCGCTCGAGCAGCGTCAAGTTCCCCAGACGCTCGACCGCCCCCTCCCAGCGGTCCGCCGGGAAGACCTCGGCCCACTCGCCGGTCGGATTCTCCGGCAGCACGTGCTCCACCGTTCCAGGGTCCGTCTCCGGATCGACCGCGCGCTCCCCCGCATCGGTCTCCAGCCGGGCGAGCACGTAGCGACCGAGCCGCCCCCGCTGGCCCCGCGTACTGACGGTCCATCGCGCGAAGTCGCTCTCGAACCGGTCGTCCTGCACGTAGATCGGCCGCCGCCGCCGCCAACCGGACTATGATCGCGGCATGACCCCCGAGGCCGCGCTCTCGCCCGCCCTGAGAACCGTCACCGTGCGCCGGCGCGGCGAGCGGGTCGACCGGGACACCATCGTCGTCGAGGAGCCGCTGGAGATCCGGGTCGACGGCAGGCCGCTCGTCGTCACCATGCGCACGCCGGGGAACGACGAAGAGCTAGCCGCGGGCTTTCTCCATGCCGAGGGGGTGATCGCAGGCGGGGCGGGAATCGCGTCTCTCCGGACCGTCGCCGGGGACCGGACGGCCGCCGGCGGCGGCTCGGCCCAAATCAGGGTGACGAGCTTCGCGGGTGACCGCGTCGAAGTCACCCTGGCGGGCGGCGCCGACGCGGAGTCTCCGACCACCGGACCCGAACGCGAGTTCCGGGCGACGGCCGCGTGCGGGGTCTGCGGGAAGGCGTCGATGGACGAGCTAGATCACGAGCTGCCCCCCGTCGCGCCGGTCGAGTGCCGGCCGGCGCTCTGGGAGACGCTGCCCGACCGCCTCCGCGCCGAGCAGACTCTCTTCCACGCGACCGGCGGCATCCACGCCGCCGGCATCTTCACCCTGGACGGCGAGCTGCTGTGCGTGCGCGAGGACATCGGCCGCCACAACGCGGTCGACAAGGCGATCGGCCACTTCGTGCTGCGCGGCGCGCTGCCCCTTCGGGACCGGGTCCTGGTCGTGAGCGGGCGGGCCGGCTTCGAGCTGGTTCAGAAGGCGCTGATGGCCGCGATCCCGGCCATGGTCTCGGTGGGGGCGGCGTCGAGCGTCGCCGTGGACATGGCGACGGCGGCCGGCATGGCCCTCTACTCGTTCGCCGGCCCGGGTCGCGGCAACCTGCACGTGTGACGGCCGACGGGCCGGCCCTGGTGTGGTGCCTGACAAATGGGTTATCGCAGGCGGCTTGCGGCCCAACATCTGAACTGGGACGACAGCGGCCGCTCTTGCCAGCGAGCGCGAAACCGACGTGTTGCGCGGTCCTTGGCCACGCAGCAGGGACGCCGGAGCAAAGCAAACCCAATTGTCGGGCAGGACACTTGGCCGAACCCGCCGAACCCGGCCGGCGAGCCGAACCTCTCCAGACCCGGGCCGTCAGTCCCTGTCTCCCGCTCCCCGGCCTTGGAGGACTGCCGGCAGCCTCCCGCGCGGCACCACGAGAACGGCGCAGCCCTGCCCGCGGGATGGCGGGCCGGCAAGCGGAGCCCCAAGCGACGATTCCCGGGGTCGCCTCGGGCTCCGCTCGACCTCAGGGTTTCTCGAAGATCGACTGGTCCACCTCGCCGTTGATCTCGACGGCGTCGATGCGCATGTCGATCCTGAACGCGCCCTCGACATCGACGGTGTTGCTGGCCGACCACATCACGCCGCCGTGCTCCTCGTAGTCGGACGCGTCGGCGGTCACCGTCAACGTACCCATGCCCGGCACCTCGTTGGAGAACTGGATGCGCGACACCAGCAGGGTCTCGGCATCGACGAGGACCCGGAAGTCGACGCCCTGCCAGTCGACCTGCACCACGTGGTGGTTGCGGCCGTCCAGCTCGGCGTCGTCGAGCCGGCTGTACTCGGGCGTGAACGGCCCCGAGCCGCCGTAGTCCGCGAACGGGTGCAGCGACGACTGCGCCACCAGCGCCGCCAACTGCGCCCCGGTGACGTCGACGACGCCCTGCGTGTTGTCCGACTGCCAGGCGGCGGTCCCGTTCCAGCCGGTCCTCTGCTGGAAAAGGTCGCTGTCGAAGCTCTGGTAGAGCCTCTGGTTGGGGATGACGAGGTTCTCGAAGTCGCCCTCCAGGTCCCCGAACGGGGTGCTCATGGTGAACGTGCCCGTCTGCCGCACGCTCTCGACCCTCGCCAGGGCGTCGCGCCCGCCCGTCGCCTCCAGGCTCCCGTTGGCGATCTCCTCGAGCGTCTGCGCGCGCGCGGCGCCGGCGCCGACCAGCACCGACAACGCCACAATCAGGCCGGTCGTGCGTCGGAATGTCTCCGTCATCATTGCAGTCATGCTCCAGTCCCATCCGTCCGTGCCGCCGAAAAACGACCCCCGGACGGCGCTCTCTCCCCCTCTCGGCGTGCTACCCTGACGGGACGCGCCGGCCACCGGCGGCCGCCTCGAGGCGATCGCCGGCGGACATCGACGAGAAGATACGGGCTTGGGGGGCGAGGGGTTCCCACCCTCGAAACGACATCGGGACGGCGTCGATGGCACTTATACCACGGACCTCGATGCCGACGGTGCTCGGGCTCGGCCTCCACGCGTGGTTCCGGCTGGGGCTGGTGGGCTGCGCCCTCGCCCTGCTCGTGCTGAACTGGAACATCCGCCGCGCGCCCCTGGACACCGGCAGAGAGGCGCCGGCCGGCGAGGCGGCCGGCGAGCTGGAGATCGTCACCCTCGACGCCCTGCCCGAGGAGGCGCCGGACCCCGCCGCCGACCCCGACGAGCCGTCGCTCGTCAACGACGGATGGTACGTGCGCAACATGGCGACGGCGCACGGCGCGTTCGTGATCGAGGTCGAGGCCGAGGACCCGGAGCAGACCGGGACGATCTCCCGGGCCCTGATCGAGCCCATCAAGGACGACTACGCCGAGATTCTCGTCTACGTCAACCGCATCGGGGACGACTCGGACCTGCCGGCCCGCCGCGTCCAGTGGACCCCGCGCGACGGGTACGTCGAGCTGAGCTACGACCAGGAGCCTGCGCGGTAGAACGGCGCGGACTCCTGGGGGCCGGTCGGGCGCCAGGCGGAGCCGCGGGCGACGATTGGCGGGCTGGCCCGAGGCGGGGCGCTGACGCAGGACTTGTCGCGGGAGAACGTCACGTGACGCCGACACCACGTTCCGGAAGCCGGGTCATGTCCCTCGCGGAGATGGCGGCGCGGGTGCCCGACGGCGCGTCGGTGGCGCTGGGGGGCAGCTTCCTCCACCGCGGCCCCTTCGCCTTCGTGCGCGAGTTGATCCGGCAGGGCCGGCGCGACCTCGAGATCGTCAAGCAGTCGCCGGGCTACGACATCGACATCCTGTGCCGCGCCGGCTGCGTGGCCCGCGCGCGCGCCGGCATCGTGGCCATGGAGGGCAACTTCGGCCTCGCCCCCTGTTACCGCCGCGCGGTCGAGACGCAGCAGATCGAGCTGGAAGAGCACGCGTGCATGACCCTGACGGCAGGCCTGCGGGCCGCCGCCTACGGGGTGCCGTTCCAGCCGGTGGGCGGGGTCCACGGCTCGGACCTCGCGGCCCTCAACCGCTGGGCGTCGGTCACCGATCCCTACGGATCGGGGCAGGACGTCTGGGTGATCCCCGCGATTCGCCCCGACGTCGCGGTGATCCACGTGAACGAGGCCACCCGGCAGGGCGACGCCCGGGTCCGCGGCACCTCCCACTGGGACCGCATCCTCACGCGCGCTGCCCGCCAGGTGTTCGTGGTGGCCGAGGCCCTCGCCCCCGCCGCGGCGTTCGAGGAGCAGCCCGAGCTGACCCTCGTGCCGGGCTTCATGGTGCAAGCAGTCAGCGTGGCCCCGAACGGGGCGTGGCCGGGGTCGTGCTGGCCCCACTACGAGATCGATTATCCGGCGGTGGAGAGCTATCTCGACGCCGGCCGGTCGCTCGAAGCGCACCTCGAGCGGGCACCGGAGGCGGCGGAGCCGGTGCATGTCTGAGGACCGGTCGCTCGACGCGCACCTCGAGCGCACCCGGACGCAGCGGAGCCGGCGCGTGCCTGAAGGCTGGTCCGGCTTCTCGTACGTCGTCACCAACCTCGCCCGCTTCGTGCGGCCGGACGAGGTGACCTTCAGCGGTGTCAACTCCACGCCGCCGATGCTCGCGTGCCTGCTCGCCAAGCGGGCCTACGACTTCGATTTCGTGTACCTCAACGTGGCCGGCGGCGTCCAGCCGCGGCCGTCGAAGATACCGCTCTCGAGCTCGGACCCGGTGCTCGCGGAAGGCTCGACCGCGATCTTCGCCAACGAGGACTTCTACGACCTGTGCACGCGCGGGGGCATGGACCTGTGCTTTCTCGGCGCCGCCCAGGTCGACGGGCTCGGTCGCACCAACGTCTCGGTGATCGGCGACTGGCACCGGCCCAGGGTGCGCCTGCCGGGCGGAGGCGGCGGCGCCGTGATGCTGCCCACGGCGCGCCGTGCCGTCACCTGGCGCACCGAGCACTCGACCCGCATCCTCGTCGACCGGCTCGACTTCGTGACCGCGGCGGGGGGCCTGCACGGGGTGGTCACCCCGATCGCGGTCTTCGTGAAGCGCGAGGGCCGGCTGGCCCTGCAGTCCTGGCACCCCGAGGTGACGCTCGACGATGTCCGCCGGCGGACCGGCTTCGACTTCCACGCGGCCGGCGCGGCGCCCACGCCGTCGCCCACCGCGCGCGAGGCGGCGGCGCTGCGCTCTCTCGATCCCGACGGGCAGTTCGAGCGCGATGCCGACGTCTCCATCCAGCAGGTGGAGCGCCCGCCGCGTAGCCGGCAGGTGGAGCGCCCGCCGCGTAGCCGGCAGGTGGAGCGCCCGCCGCGTAGCCGGTAGGTGGAGCGCCCGCCGCGTAGCCGGTAGGTGGAGCGCCCGCCGCGTAGCCGACGCCAATGTCGTTCCACGGTCCCTCGCTGAGCCGCCTGCTGCGCGAGTGCATCGCCCGCCACGCGAAGACGGGGGGCATCGCGCTGCTCGGCCGGTTCGACCCGGTGTCGTACGCCGGTCTGGGCGAGCGGATCGACTGCATCGCGAAGGCCCTGCAGGACGTCGCCCGCGGCGAGATCGTCGGCGTTCTCGGGTCGCGCTCGCCCGAGACCGTCGTCGCGTTCCTCGGCATCATGCAGGCGGGCGGCTGCCCGTGCTTCCTCGAACCTCATCCGCGCGTCGAGACGGTGCGCGCCCGCGTCGAGGCCGCCTGCGCGCGCCGCATCTGCCTGGAGGGCGAGCACGAGTCGCTGGCGCCGGCCCTCGTCCGCGCCGGTCTCCACACCCGCCAGCTCTCCCGCCTTGCCGCGGAGCCGCCCGCGCGCGGCGCGGCCGGGGCACGGGCGCGCACGACCGGCGAGCCCGCGGCGCCGGGACCCGCGGCCGGCGGGCCCTTCGGCGAGTCTCGTGAACCGCTCACGACCGCCGACCCCGCCATGCTCCAGCTCACCTCGGGCAGCACCGGCGAGGCCAAGGGCGTCGTGCTCACGCACGGCAACCTGACCTGCAACGCCCGGGGCATCGTCGCGCGCACCGGGATCACTCCGGCCGACCGGCTCCTGCACCTCATGCCGCTCCACCACACCAACGGGGTGAACAACCAGCTCCTGGCCCCGTTCCTCGCGGGCGCGGCCGTCGTGCTCGCCGACCGCTTCCGGGCCGAGGCCGTCGAGGACCAGATCGCGGAGTACGGGGTGACCTACCTGACCGGCGTGCCGACGATGTACTCGCGGATGCTGCCGCACCTGCGCGACCCCGGCCGGCGGCGGTCGCTGCGGTTCCTGCGCTGCGGCTCGGCGCCGATCTCCGTCGCCCTGCACGAGCGCATCGAAGCCGCGTTCGGGGTGCCGCTGGTGGTCTCCTACGGCCTGTCCGAGGCCACCTGCACGTCGACCATGAACCCGCCCGCCGCGCGGCGCATCGGCAGCGTCGGCACCGTGATGCCCGGCCAGCAGGTCAGGCTGCTGCGGCCGGGCTCGGGCGACGCCGTTCCCGCCGCCGCCGAGGGAGAGGTCTGCATCGCCGGCGCGAGCGTGATGAAGGGCTACGTCGACGGATCCACGGCCGCCGTCCTCCACGACGGGTGGCTGCGGTCCGGCGACCTCGGCCGTTTCGACGCCGACGGCTACCTGTTCATCACCGGCCGGCTCAAGGACGTCATCGTCCGGGGCGGCGAGAACCTGTCGCCGCGGGCGATCGAGAGCGCCCTGGAGCGGCACCCGGCGGTGGAGTCCTGCTGCGTCGTCGGCGAGGCCCACGCCGACCTCGGCGAGGTTCCCGTCGCGTTCGTGCAGCCTCGGGCGGGGGTGGGGCTCGAGCTCGGCCAACTCCGCGCCCTCGTCGCCGGCCGGTTGTCGAGAGCCCACGCCCCGGCCCGCATCCACCTCGTCGACACGCTGCCCGAGAACGCCGTCGGCAAGGTGGACCGCGCCGCGCTCGCGCGCCGGACTCGTGACTGCGGCGCCGATCTATAATCGGATCATCGTCCGATCGGCCACCATGGGCGATCGCGACCCGCCCCATGCCCGCGCGCCGCGCGGTCGCCTCCGCCGGCAGGTGGAGCGGGCCCTCGCCCCGGACGCGCAGCATTCCCGTGGCCGTACGGCGGCGCCGATGCCGAAGCACAACCCGGGTGGAGACGTCGCGGCGGGACGGTCCGTGCCGACCTGCGCGGAAGCGCTCTGCCTGGTGCTGCTCGACCGCGGGACCGGCCGGATGCCACGAACGCAACGAGCCGTGCGCTATGCCGTCGCCGGCGCGGTGCTGGTCGATCTGGCCCTGACCAACTGCATCGAAGACGGCTCCCGGCACCTTCGTACGGCCGATCCCGCGCCTCTCGGGGACGACCTCCTCGGCCCGCTGCTGGCGCGGATCGATGCGGCCCCCGACGGGCACGGTGTCGCCTCCCGGGTAGAGCGGACGGCGAAGCGCGCGGGACAGATCCGCAGGGCGGCCCTGGACCGGCTGGTGGCCCGCGGCGTCCTCGCCGTCGAGAAGAACGGACGGTTCGGCGTCCTGGGCGCCCGCTGCTACTCGGTGCTCGACGACGACGCCGACCACGACCTGCGGCGACGCCTCGCGCACGCGCTCTCGGACGGCGAGAGCCCCACCCCGCGCGACGTCGCGCTCATCCGCCTGATCGACGCCTGCGGCCGGTTCGAGCAGCTCGTGCCGCCGCGCGAGCTGAAGCGCGCGCGGCAGCGCATCACCGAGCTTCGCGCGCAGCCGCTCGCGGGCCACGCGATCGTCTCCGCCGTCGAGCGGTCGGTGGCGGGCCTCACGCCGCCCGCGGCGCCGGGGATACCGGTGGCCGGCAACGCCTTCAGCCTCGCCGGCGACGTCCGCGCCTACCTGACGCGCGAGTACCGGCGGCTGGGCCCCGTCTTCCGGGTGCGCGCGTTCAAGCGCAGGATCACGGTTCTCGCCGGTCCCGAAGCCAACATGTTTCTGGTGAAGGAGGGGCGTAACCACCTGCGGAGCGCCGAGGCCTGGAGAGACTTCGCGGCGGAGCTGGGCGCGGAGCGCGCGGTGATGAGCATGGACGGCGCCGAGCACGACCGCATGCGCCACGGGCTGAAGCGCGGGTACTCGAGGGCCGCGGCCGAGCGCCACATCCCCGAGATGATCGACATCGTGCGGCGCGAGATCGCGGCCTGGCCGACCGACCGGCCGATACCCGCCCACTACGCCCTGCAGCGCATCGCCACCGACGAGCTGGGCATCCTCGCCGCCGGCACCTCGCCCCGGGACTACCTCGACGACCTCATCATCTTCGTGCGCGACCTCCTGCTCGCGACCGTAACCCGGCAGCGCTCGCGCAGCCTGCTGAAGGGGCGCCGCTTCCGGCGGGCCCGGGCGCGGGCAGAGAGGCTCTACCAGGAGGTCTCGGCGTCGCACGATCCGGCGCGGCGCCGAGACGCCGTGCCCGACCTGATCGACGACCTGCTCGAGCTGCACCGCGCCGACCCCGAGTTCCTGCCCGAGGCCGACCTCCGGGTGGCGATGCTCGGCCCGTTCATTGCCGGCCTCGACACCATGGCGGGGGTCTGCTCGTTCATGCTCTACTCCATCCTGAAGCATCCCGACGTGCTCGAGCGCATGACGGCCGAGGCGGACGCCGTCTTCGCCAACGGCGGCCCCACGGTACGGGACATCCGCAAGCTCGACGTCACCCACCGCGCGGCCCTCGAGACCCTGCGCATGTATCCGACCGCGCCCGCCCTTCCCCGCACCGTGTCCAACTCGTTCGAGCTCGGCGGCTACCGCCTGCAAGCGGGCGAGAACGTGCTCATGGCGGTGGCGGTGCCCCACTACCTGCCGCGGTACTTCCCCGACCCCGAGCGCTTCGACATCGACCGCTACGCGCCCCCGCGCAACGAGCACCACCAGGTCGGCGTGTTCGCGCCCTTCGGCCTCGGTTCCCACACCTGCCTGGGGGCGGGGTTCGCAGAGGTGGGCATCGCCGTCACCATGGCCACCCTCGTGCACGAGGCGGAGCTGACCCTCGACCCGCCCGACTACGACCTGACCATCGATCCCATTCCCATCGCCCATCCCACCAGGGCGTTCAAGTTCCGCGTGAAGCCGCGCAACCCGGGACGAAGCTGAGACGCGGCAAGCGCGTCCGGCGCTCCGGACGCCGCCCGGGACCGCCTCATCGACCCCATTCCCATCGCCCATCCCACCAGGGCGTTCAAGTTCCGCATGAAGCCGCGCACCCCGGGACGAAGCTGAGACGCGGCAAGCGCGTCCGGCGCTCCGGACGCCGCCCGGGACCGCCTCCGGCCCCGGCGTTGCCGGACGGAATCCGTGGGCTGCGCGGCAGCCGCCGCCGGCAAGCCCATGCCGACCGTGGTTCTTTGCAATCGCCGGCGGCGTCGCAGTATCCTCGTTTCCCGCGCCGGGAGCCTGCTGCGCCGAACGGCGCGGACGGCCGGAGACCGGTCAGGCGGGAAGCGGAACCGCGAGGCGACGACTTCCCGGCGGCTCTGTGACGGGAACACCATGAGCCTGCCATCCTACGTGCACGGCGCCAGCCCGGTGGCCCTGCTCGGCGAGACCATCGGCGAAAACCTGCGCCGCACCGTCGAGCGCCACGGCGACCGCGAGGCGCTGGTGGTGCCGTCGCAGAACTACCGGGCCACCTACCGGCAGCTCTGGAACGCCACCACGGCCCTCGCCAAGGCGCTCCTTCGGCGGGGCATCGAACGGGGCGACCGCGTCGGCATCTGGGCTCCCAACCGCTTCGAATGGGTCGTCACCCAGTACGCCACCGCCCGCGTCGGCGCCATCCTCGTCAACGTCAACCCCGCCTACCAGGCGCGGGAGCTGCAGCACGCGCTGAACCAGTCGGCGCTGCGCCTCCTGCTGCTGTCGCAGGGGTTCCGCGAGCGCGACTACGTGGAGATCGTCGAGCGGGTCCGCCCCGAGTGTCCGGCCCTCGAACGAGCGGTGGTGCTCGACGACGGCTGGGAGGCGCTGCTCGAGGAGGGCGCGTCGGTCGACGACGGCGAGCTCGCGGCGCGCGAGGCCGGCCTGACGTTCGACGACCCCATCAACATCCAGTACACCTCGGGCACCACCGGCACCCCGAAGGGCGCCACCCTGTCGCACCACAACATCCTCAACAACGGCTTCTTCTGCGGCGAGATCCTCGGCTACACCGAAGTCGACCGCGTGTGCATCCCGGTGCCGTTCTACCACTGCTTCGGCATGGTCATCGGCAACCTCGCCTGCACCACCCACGGCGCGTGCATGGTCACGCCGGGCGCCGCGTTCCGGCCGGACCACACGCTGGCCGCCATCGAGGCCGAGCGGTGCACGTCGCTCTACGGCGTGCCGACGATGTTCATCGCCCAGCTCGACCACCCCGACTTCGAAGGCACCGACTTCTCGTCGCTCCGCACCGGGGTGATGGCGGGTTCGCCCTGCCCCGCCGAGGTCATGAAGCAGGTGCGCGAGCGCATGAACATCCGCGAGATCACGATCTGCTACGGCATGACGGAGACCGCCCCGGTCTCCACGCAGACCCGGGTCGACGACACCGTCGACAAGCGCGTGAACACGGTGGGGCCGGTGCATCCGCACGTCGAGATCCGCATCGTCGATCCCGAGAGCGGCCGGGTGGTGCCGCGCGGCGAGCGGGGCGAGCTGTGCACGCGCGGCTACAGCGTGATGCTGGGGTACTGGAACGACGACGCGGCCACCGGCGCCGCCATCGACGACGCGCGCTGGATGCACACCGGCGACCTCGCGTGCATGGACGACGCGGGGTACGTCAGCATCGTCGGCCGCATCAAGGACATGATCATCCGCGGGGGCGAGAACGTCTACCCCCGCGAGATCGAGGAGTTCCTCTACACCCACCCCGACGTCGCCGACGCCCAGGTCATCGGCGTACCCTCGAAGCGGTACGGCGAAGAGGTGGCGGCGTGGGTCATGCCGAGGCCGGGTGCGGCCCTCGACGGCGACGCCCTCACCGCGTTCTGCCGAGGCGCCATCGCCACCTACAAGATCCCCCGGCACTGGAAAATCGTCGACGGGTTCCCGATGACGGTGACCGGCAAGGTCCAGAAGTACCGCATGCGCGAGATCTCCACGGCGGAGCTCGCAGCCGCGGACGCCGGCGGAGACGCACGGCCATGACGCCAAACGGCAGAGCCGGCCGCCGCGCACGCCGGCGGAAACACACGGCCATGACGCCAACCGCAGAGCTGGCCGCCGCGCACGCCGGCGGAAACGCACGGCCATGACGCCAAACGGCAGAGCCGGCCGCCGCGCACGCCGGCGGAAACACACGGCCATGACGCCAACCGCAGAGCTGGCCGCCGCGCACGCCGGCGGAAACGCACGGCCATGACGCCAACCGCAGAGCCGGCCGCTGCGCACGCCGGCGGAGACGCACGGCCATGACGCCAGTCGTCGGAGCGACCCCGCGATCCGTCGTCTTCGCGTTCACCACCCGGGGCGGAGACGCGCAGGCATGACGCCAATCGTCGGAGCGGACCACGAGTTCCACGACCCCGAGTACGCCGCCGAATGGGCGGGACGCTTCGAGCCGACCCCCGACCGCGTCGCCCTGTTCGACCTCATGCTGTCCGAGCTGCGGGGCCGGGTGCCGCCCGACGGGCGCATCGTCGAGCTGGGCATCGGCCCCGGCTACCTCGCGGCCCACCTGCTCCACGCCCTGCCCGCGGTCCGATACGAGGCGGTCGACTTCTCGCGCCCCATGCTCGACATCGCCGCCCGACGGCTGCGGCCCCACGCCGACCGCGTCGCCTTCACCCAGATCGACCTGCTGGCGGACGGATGGTGGGAGGCGCTGGACGGCCCCGTCGACGCCATCGTCTCGACCTGGGCCCTGCACGATCTCGGCGGCCAGGACAAAGTCGAGCACGTCTACGCCGGGTGCGCGAAGGCCCTCGGCAACCGCGGCCTGGTGCTGAACGGCGACTTCATCAAGCCGGACGGCGCGCGGCACGAGTACGAGCCGGGCCGCTTCCCCATCTCGACACACCTCGACATGCTGCGTCGGGTCGGGTTCGAGACGGCCGAGTGCCTGCTGGTGTTCGAGCAGGAGCTCGAGGCGCCGACCCCCGCCCAGAACTACGCATGCTTCCGGGCGGGAACACCGCCAGTCATCGCGCCTGAGTCGGACGGTCGGGAGTCCGCGCCGTAGAGCCCCGCGTCTCGATCTCCACAGGCGCCGCGCCCGTCCCGCCGAACCAACCGAGGCGAATCCCGTCCCGGAGATCGCTGGGGTACGTGACCTGCGCCGTCTCCGGCGTCCTCGGCATCATCGACTCCCGGGTTGATCGTGCTTCTCGATCATGCCACCGGGACGGAGGGTTCGGAGGCCATTCCTGTTGCCGTTACAATCTGCGTCGCAGCACTTCGGGCATTGGGATGGTCACTCGGAAGCGTGGCCACGAGGACTCGAGCGGCAAGGGGAGCCGCACGCGCCGGGGATTCGAGATGATCAGACGATTGATGACGCTGTTCGGTTGGGCCGCCGCGGCGGCGCTGCTGGCCACCACGGCCGTATCCACCCGGGGCGCCTCCCAGGCAGGGAGCGCGGCCCGACCCGCGGAGCCCGCGGCTTGCGCGGCGATGGCCGGTCTCGCCCTGCCCGACACCACCATCCGGCTCGCCGAGGCGGTGCCGGCGGGCGAGTTCACGCCGCCCGGCGCCGGACGGCCGATCGAGGTGCCGGCGTTCTGCCGCGTGGCCGCCACCAGCGAGCCCGCCGTCAACTTCGAGGTGTGGCTGCCCGCGGACACCTGGAACGGCAAGTTCCACACCGCCGGCAACGGCGGCATGGCGGGGACGATCAGCTACGGGGCCATGGCCGGCGCCCTCGACCGCGGCTATGCCACGTCGAGCACCGACACCGGGCACGTGCAGCGCGCCGGCGGCTTCGACGCGAGCTGGGCCCTCGGCCGCCCCGACCTCGTCGACGACTTCGGGCACCGGTCGCTGCACCTCACTGCGGTCCACGGGAAGGCGATCACCGAGGCGTTCTACGGCGCGGCACCCGCGCAGGCCTACTACGTCGGCTGCTCGAAAGGCGGACAGCAGGGCCTGATGGAGGCGCAGCGGTATCCCGGGGACTTCGACGGCCTCGTCGTCGGCAACCCCGCCCACGACTGGACCCGCTTCTACGCCGGCGCCCACCTCTGGTACGCCCTGGCGACCCTCGACGACCCCGAGAGCTGGATTCCGCCCGCCAAGGCGGTGCTGCTCGGCCGCGCGGTCACCGCCGCGTGCGACGCCATCGACGGCATCGAGGACGGGGTGCTCGACGACCCCCGCGCCTGCGACTTCGACCCGGCGGCGCTGACGTGCGACGCCGGGGAGGACGAAGCGGGCTGCCTCACCCCGAAGCAGGTGCAGGCCGTGAAGGACATCTGGCGCGGCCCGACGAACGCGGCCGGCGAGGTGATCTACCCGGGCCTCGTGCCCGGCGGCGAGGACGACCCCGGCGGCTGGTCGCGCTGGGTCACCGGACCCGAGCGGTTCCGGAGCACGCACTACCTGGCCGCGAACGACTTCATGCGATACATGGTGTTCGGCGACCCCGACTGGAACTTCCGCTCGTGGGACTACGGCCGCGACCTGCCGGTGGCGCTCGAACGGACCGGCCCCGCGCTGGACGCGAACGACCCCGACCTGCGCCCCCTGCGCGACGCCGGGGCCAAGCTGCTGCTCTACCACGGGTGGAGCGACGCGGACATCTCGCCCCTCGGCACCATCGACTACTACGAGGAGGCGGTCCGGACGGTGGGGGACGGCGCGGACGCGGACGCCGCGCTCGCCGAGACGCAGGACTTCTTCCGGCTGTTCATGGCGCCGGGCATGGGCCACTGCCGGGGCGGCCCGGGGCCGGACCGCTTCGACGCCCTGTCGGCGCTGGAGGCGTGGGTCGAGGAGGGCCGCGCCCCCGAGCGCATCGTCGCCTCGAAGCTCGAGGACGGCGAGGCGGTGCGCACGCGGCCCCTCTGCCCCTATCCCCAGGTGGCCCGGTGGGACGGCGCCGGCAGCACCGACGACGCCGCGAGCTTCCGCTGCGTCACGCCGGACTGACCCCGAGGTTGGCCGCCCGGGATGGAACCCGCCGACAGGTTCCATCCCGGGCTCGCGGCCGTCACCGCGGGATGTCGTACCCCAGAATCCGGGGCCGCTGGTCGGCCCAGCTGTCGACCACCGCCTGGGTGACGACGTTGGTGAACCGCTGCCGGATGTTCAGCGGCCCGTGGCCCGGCAACTGGATGAACATGAGGCCGACGAGGTCTTCCACCGGGTCGGCCCAGTAGAGGGTGCCGTAGGCCCCGCCCCAGCCGTAGCTGCCGGGCGACAGCGCGTCGAAGGACTTCGTGGGGTCGACGAGCACGCCGAAGCCGAGACCGAAACCGTACCCGGCCCCCCGGACGTAGACGTCCTTGGCGCCGGTGTGGTTGCTGATCATCAGGTCGACGGTCATCCGGCCGAGCAGGCGCACGCCGTCGAGCTCGCCGCCGTTGGCGATCATCTGGGCGAAGCGGAAGTAGTCGGCCGACGTGCCGTTCAGCCCCGCCACCCCCGGGAAGTACGTCGTCGGCTCGCGGAACTCGGGCGCCCGCATCAGCTCCGCCTTGCCGTCCCCGGTCGGCCGGTACACCGCCGCCACCCGATCGACCTTCTCGCGGGGGACGTTGTAGAACGTGTCGGGCATGCCGAGGGGCTCGAAGATGCGCTCCTTCAGAAACACGTCGATCGGCTGACCCGAGATCTTCTCCACCAGCACCGCGACGTAGTCGGTGGACGACCCGTACTGCCACTCGTCTCCGGGGTGGAACGCCCCCGGGATGCGCGCGGCCCGCGCGACCCGCTCGCCGATGGTCGCGAACGGCTCGCCGTCGTTGGTGACGTGGCGGCGCTCCTCCGCCGACAGACCGGCGTTGTTCGGGTTCAGGGTCAGACCCGAGGTGTGGGTCAGCACGTGGCGGATGGTCACCGGCCGGGCCTCGGTGACCCGCCGCCAGCGGGGCCCGTCGCGCTCGAGGACCATGTGGTCCGCGTACTCGGGAATCCAGTCCGCGATCGGGTCGTCGAGCCGGAAGCGGCCCTCCTCGAACAGCATCATGAGGGCGGCCGACACGATGGGCTTGGTCATCGACATCAGGGTGAAGATGGCGTCGGTGGTCATCGACACCTCCGCCTCCCGATGCCGCCAACCGACCGCGGAGTGGTGCACGACCTCGCCCCGCCGGGCCACCAGGGTCACCGCCCCCGCGATCTGCCCGTCGTCGATGAACCGCTGGAAGTACTCGTCGACCCGCTGCAGCCGCTCGGCCGACATGCCCACCGACTCGGGCGCGGCCAGCGGCAGGTCCTCCGCCGCCGCGAGCGGGGCGGCCGGCGGCAGGGCCAGGCCGAGGCCGACGACACAGACCGCACCCGCCGCAAGACCCGCCGCCCAACGTGCGCCGGTCCGGCGCAAGCCTCTGTCCGTCATCTCACACTCCCTCTTTCGGGGGCCGGCGTCCGCCGCGCGGCCCCCGCACCGCGCACGTTATCACGGACCACTGTTCGCGCCGCCGGCCCGGAGTCTCGGCACGATACGCGGCGATTATCCTTGAAATCCTTCCACGCTCTGGACAATCTGCAAGGTCATGTTGGATGTGCGCCGCGGTCCTGGCGCCATTCGAGATGAGAGCGGGTGCGCCGCGTGTCATGTTCACGCCCGTCGTATCCTGGTCCGACACACGCTCGACGACACGTCGGTGTCGCCACGGCACCGTTCGCTGGTAACGTCACCACCATGCACCCCGCACGCGGAGGCGGCAGCCGCCTGTGACCGAGCTCGTCGACTGGGCGCCCAACGCCCATGCGCTGATCGTGCACCTGCCGATCGGCCTGCTCGTCGCCGCGTTCGCGGCCGAGCTCGTGGCCCTGCTGCGCCCCCGCCCCGAGACGGTCGCCACCGTGTCGACGGCCCTCTACGCGGCGGGCTGGCTGACCCTCGCCGCCGCCTACCTCACGGGGCGCGCCGCCGCCCCCGAGGTCTACACGCCGGGCCTCGCGGTGCCCGTCGTCGACCGGCACTGGACCTGGGCGCTGTGGTGTCTTCTCTATTTCGGGGCCCTGACCGCGGGACGGCTGTGGGTGCTCGGAGTTCCCGGCCGCCCGGCGCGCGCGGGCGGTACCGGCGAGACGCCCGCGGGGCCGGCGCCCGCGGGGCCGGCTGCAACCCGCCGCCGGGCGGCCCACCTCGCGTTGGGCGCGGCCGGGCTCGCGGGCCTGCTGCTGCTGGCGGCCACCGCCGAGCTCGGCGGCCGGCTCGTCTACCAGTACGGCGTGGGCGTCGCCGCGCCGTTCGTGGAATGAGCCGCCGGGCAGCTTCGGTGCCGGGACGGCGCAGCCCCCACGCTGGCCGGCCGCGCGGCAGGCGAGGGCCGAGAGGCGACCGTTCGCGGGCTCGGCGCGAAATCCCCTGGGGGCGGCGCAGCCCCCGTGCTGGCCGGGCAAGCGGCAGGCGAGGCCCGAGAGGCGACCGTTTTCGCCCGGCTCGGCGCAAATCGCCCGGACGTGCGAGTAGACGAGCCGGTACGGCAGCCGGCGCGCCTCGACGCACGGCCCCCTACGTTCCCCGGGTTCGGCCTCCGAGTGTCGCCGCGGCCCGCCGGCGGTCAGCGGGCGGCTTCCTGCTCGGCTAGCATCTCCAGGAACCGCTGCTCCTGCATGTCGATGTGGGCGCGGTAGCCCTCGGGGTCGATGAACGGGTTGGGGTCGGCCGCGGCCCGGGTCATCGCCCGCTCGAGCTTGCGCTCCATGTCGTACCAGAAGCCGTGCGAGCCGAGGAAGACGTCGACGGGCAGCGAGCGCGCCCTGGCGAAGGTCGCGCGGTAGTCGTCGGCGATCTCGGGGTAGTCGGGGTTGTCGACGAGCACGTAGCCGGGGTTGACGCCGAAGCTGCACACGATCAGGGCCAGGTAGCTCCGCCCCGCCTCCTCGACGTTCATCGCCCAGCTCGTGCACCCCTTCGTGTGGCCCGCGGTGCGGTGCGCCACCAGCGTCGTGCCCCCCAGGGTCACCTCGTCGCCGTCGTCGAGAATGCGGTCGATGGGATGCTCCTTGCCGCCGGGCCGCAGCGTCCGCAGCCGCTCGACGTCCTCGCGCATCACCATCACCTCGGCCCCCGTCAGCTCCTTCACGAGCGCGTCGGCCTCCATGTGGTCGCCGTGGGCGTGGCTGCCGAGGATGATCTCGATGTCGGTGAACTCGAACCCCAGCCGCTCGAGCTCTCGCGGATCGACGGCACCGTCGACTCGAAGTCGCTGTTGATCAGGATGTGCCCCGCCGGCGTCGTGACGAGGAACGTGCCGAGCTGCTCGGTCCCCACGAAGTAGATGTTGTCGATGACGTGATGGGCCGGGAACGGCGCGTTCCAGTTCCGCTGCGCGGCCGCCGGGGCAGCGCCGAGCGACGTCAGGACGACGAGGGACAGGATGCGTCGCATCATGGTCTTCTCCTGGTGCTTGCGGGATTCCGCTCCGGCCTCACGCGCGGACCGGGGAACGTCGGCCGATTATAGGTTTCTGTCCCGCACGCGTACCGCCCGCAGGGCGCCGGCCGAAACGACCAGGCGAACTCACTGGCGGTACTCGTTCGAAACACGAACCGTCACTACTCGGATTCGTCGTCCGCAAGGCCGAAGAACAGCGTGAGCCAACCATGCAGGTCTTCGTGGGCCACGGCCTTGCCCGTCGAGTGGAGGTAGGCGCGCATGTTCTCGGAGAACCCCTCGCCGCCGAAGACGACAACGCCGGGAATGGGCCACGCCGAGATGTCCTGAATCGTCGCCGGAATCTTCTCCTCGGCGGAGCCGCTGACGCCCTGGTACTTGCACTCGATGCCGAGGCTGCGGCCGGAATCGGGGTGACGCAGCACCAGGTCGATACGACGCTCCGCGCCCCAGAGTCTCCGGCCCACCCTGATCTGCCTGCCGACCCGCAACCCCAGCCGTTCCGCCGTGTCCGCCACCTGCCGCTCGAGGTCCGAACCGCTGGCTACGGCCGTCTGTCCGCCGGGCATCTACGCGGTCCGCCGGGGCAGGTTGGTGATGACGTACTCCTGAACGCCGGCCCGCCGCGAGGCGTTGGAGTTGATGGCGCGGCGGGCGGCGACGGTGTGGGCCACGAGGCCGGCTCTCTCCGCGTCGGCGTTGCCGTCGTACAGGGCGGCGATCTCCGGCGCCGTCGAGTTGCTGAGCAGCACGTGGCATCCCTTCTCGGCCAGCTCGACCGCCACCTGCTGGAGACGGCGCTGGTCTTCGCCATCAAAGCCGCTCGACGTATAGGACGTGAAGTACGCCGTCGTGCTGAGCGGCGCGTAGGGCGGATCGAAGTAGATGAAGTCGCCCTTGCGCGCCGTTCGCAGCACTGCATCGAACCCGGCGGGCTCGACGGTCACGGACAACGTCGACAGGGCCGCGGACACGCGCCGGAGGTTCTCCTCGTCGCAGATCCGCGGGTTCTTGTACCGCCCGCGGGGCACGTTGAACAGCCCTCGCGAGTTCAGGCGGAAGAGACCGTTGTAGCCGGTGCGGTTCAGGTAGATGAACATGGCGGCCAGGTCCGCGGTGTACCGTTCGGCCCGCGGACCGGTGCCGTTCATGATCGCCTGGCGCGCCGGATTGAACCGGCCCCTGACCCGATAGTAGTGGTCGTCGGGGTCGGCCTCGTAGTCCGCCGCGAGCGCGCGCAGGCGCTCGACCACCGCGTCGAGATCGTCGCGCAACCGCAGCCAGCAGCCCACGAGGTCGGCGTTCACGTCGGTCAGGCGGACCCCGCCGTTGCCCAACCGGCCCTCGGCGGCAAGGTCGAAGAAGACGGCGCCGCTCCCCAGGAAGGGTTCGTGGTAGGCCCTGAACCTCTCGGGGTAGAACTCCCGAAACGTGGGCAGGAGCTGCCGCTTTCCGCCGGCCCACTTCAGGAACGGCCGAAGGCGCCGACTGCTACCGGAGAGTTGCCCGTGGACCTGACTGGAGACGAACGTCGACCGAGAGTGGACGCGGGAGCCGGGTTGCGGAGCCGAACCCATCGGGATCGCGGTGGTGAGGACGGTCGATCTTAGCATGCGGTTCGGCCGCCTGGCCGGGATGCATGCTCCCGGACGCCACGCTCGATCACTCGGCTCGCCCGGCCGGGCAGAGCCGCGCCGGTCGCGGGCGGCAGCGTCGAGCCGCCCCCGGGGCAGCCGCCCCCGCGGGCGGCTGCTGCCCGAGGGTCCGGGATCCGCAATCAGTCTGGCGAGGCGTCGCTGCCGCGGTCGCCGGCCGTTTCGCGGCTCTCCGCGCTCCCGTGCAACGCCAGCAGCCGGGCCCGGTCTCGCGCGGTCAGCGGCAGCCACCCGCCCGGGCTGGCCTCGGCGGCCAGCGACGAGCAGGGACCGCACATCAGCGAGGCGCCGCCGCGGTTGTGCCGGAGCCCGAGGGTGTGGCCCAGCTCGTGGGCGATGACGTTGCGCAGGGCGGTGTCGTCGCGCGGCCGGCGGGGCCGGAGCGTCCGAATCGCCACGAGGTGGTCGGGCGAGCCGATGAGGGGCCAGGCGAACGGCATCAGCGACTGCCGCGACAGCAGGACCACCACGTCGCCCCCGAGCGCGATCAGCTCCGGGGGCGGCTGAGGGCCGTCCCGCCCCCTGGGGATGCGGCCGCCGCGCTGCGACACGAAGCGGGCGAACGTCTCGATCGCCCGCATGTCGGGCGAGTCGACGACCAGCCCCGCCTCGCGCAGCCGCACGTCGAGCCCGAGGTCGGCCAGGGTGCGGTTCCAGAACGCGATCGCGGCCCGGGTGTGGGCGACCCGCGGGTCGTCCGCCTCGGGGACGACCACGATCAGCCGCCGCTCGAGCCCCTGGCCGGCCGCCGGCAGGGCAACGGCCAGCGCGAGGAGAATAGGCATGACCGCGCGCCGCGACCACGCGCCGCCCCCCCCGGACCGCGGCCGGGCCAATCGGGCGCGGCGCGGAACGCAGGCTCGGGATGCGCGGGGCGGGGCCATCGGTCACAACCTGAACAGGTACCGGATCTTCGTGAAGATCGCCCGGTTGGTGCGCCGCAGGTCGCTGGTAAAGAAGAGCCGCTCGTCGAAGCCGTCGCCGTCCGGGTCGCCGTAGAGCCGGTCGGCCTGCCGGTAGTGGTCGTCGTATCCGATGTAGAACACGGTGCCGGCGTTGACCCGGTACGTGAAGAGCACGTTGAAGTCGAGGTCCTTGTCGAAGGTGTTGTACTCGGTGATGTTCCGCATGAGCAGCCGGTCGGTGAACGTCAGGACGCTCTGCGCCCGGTAGATCTGGACGTCGAAGACCCGCTCGGCGCTTCCGCCGCGCAGGTCCGTCAGGCGGCTGGTGTTGACCCCGAGCTGCGAGCTCAGGCGGGCGAGGGGCCTCACCGTGACGTTGAACCGGGCGGTGTCGCCGTGCCCGAGCCACGGGTTGTCCCAGTCGTAGAAGACCTCGTCCCCGCGGCGGTAGCTCGCGTTGACGGAGAAGGCGCGCGAGCTGCTGACACCGCCGTTCACCGACATCTGGGTCTTCGGGAAGTCGATGCCGCCGAAGCGCTCCATGTCCCGCTGCACGTCGGCGCTGAACCGGATGCTCCTCGCGAAGTCGAAGTTGAGCCCGACCCCCGTGTTCTCGTCCTCGAGCACCCGGTCGAAGTTCCAGTTGCGCCCGTAGCTGAGCTGCGGGCCCCAGTTGATGAGCCAGCTCTCCGGCCACCAACGGTAGCCCATGTTGCTGATGACGCGCCGCTGATCGACCCGGCGGGCGAACCCGACGTCGGTCCGGAAGTCGGGGGTGAGCTCGTAGGCGGCGGCGAACCAGCGCAGGTTGCGCCCGTTGCTGGTGATGCTCGCGTCGTAGATGTGACCGGAGCGATCGACCCCCTCGAGGTCGCGGTGCCGCGACTCGATCAGGCGGAAGTTGGTCGACATCGTCCGCGACAGGCGGAAGCTGCCGTCGACGCCCCCCAGCCGGCTGCTGCTGTCCATGAACGACCGGTCGGTGAAGACGGCGCCGACGTGCGACTCCGAGTAGACGTCGTACTTCACCCGCCCGATGAAGTTCTGCGCGGTCTCGCCGAACAGCGGGTCGTCGACGTCGCCGACGTTCCCCGGCGCCTGGTCCTCGGCCGACAGGAGACCGATGGTGAAGCGGCCCGCCTTGCCGGTCAGCTTCGCCCCCCACGTGGGGTCGACGATGGTCCGCGTGTGCACGAAGGTCACCGGCCCCGGCAGGTCGAAGATCTCCGCCCCCTCGACGAAGAACGGCCGCAGCTCGCTGAAGAACAGGGGAAAGCGCTGGTTGACCTCGATCTGGGGCTGGTCCGACTCGATCTGCGAGAAGTCGGGGTTGAGGGTGAAGTCGGCGGTCAGGTTCGACGTCACCCCGTACTTGACGTTGAGGCCGGCCTCGGGATTCATCCCGAGGTCGTTCCACCCCCCGCTCGACCGGTCGAGCGACCCGAAGTCGATGCCCGTGAACGTGGGCAGGAACTCGAGGTTGCGGCTGGTCGAGAAGTCGGTCATCCCCTCCATCAGCCCCATCTGGCGGTGGAAGCCGGCCACGTCGCGGGACATCGGCGCCCACACCGCGTTCTCCTCGTTCTTGCCCTTGATCTCGCGCACGATCTGGAAGCCCCACCGGTGCGGCTCGCCGGGGCCGCGCTGCGGATAGCGCAGGCTCTTGAGGGGAATCGCCATCTCGGCGATGTAGCCGTCGGCGACGATGCTCGTGGCGCTGTGGAAGAGCGCGTCCCACGTCCGGTCGGCGGGGGGGATGGGGAAGCCGCGCGTGCCTCCGCCGCTCGTGTTGACGATGCCGTCGCCCTGCACGTTGTAGGCGTTGAGGTCGAAGTCGTAGGCCCGCTGCTGGTCGAGGAAGGTGTCGATGTAGATGGTGATGAGGTCGTCCGCCCAGGAGGTGTCGCGGTCGACCCGGTTGGCCCGCATGATGCTCGGGTCGGCGTAGTGCAGGTGGAAGCCGAAGTAGAGGTGGTCGCTGTCGTAGGCGAGGTAGACGTCGGTGTCCTCGGTCGCGGGGGCGCCCTCGAGCGGCGCCTGCTGGGTGAACTCGGTGATGGTGGCCGCCGTACGCCAGGCGACGTCGTCGAGGCGGCCGTCGATGTCGGGCGGCGTAGCCGTGCGTGGCGGGCGCACCGTGGGACGGCCCGGCACCAGGCCGAAGCCGGCCATCGGCGGTTGCGTGGCGGCCAAGCCTCCGCCGGCGGCCATCGGCGCCGGACCCGAACCGCCGGCGTCCGCCGACGTCTGCTCCTGGGCTGCCGCCGACGCCGGGTCCGCAACCGACAGAAACAGAGCCAGACTGCCCGCAACGAGTACGGGAACCGCGCGCCGGCGGGCGGTCGCCGACCCGGCCCGCTCATGAACGCCTTCGCCTCCGCCGGGCGCCCAACCAACCCGCCGGGCGCCCGCGCCGCGTCCACGGCGCCGACTCCCGGCGCGACAGTCCGGTCCCGCCACCCCGCCGGAAGCCCGCCCCGGTCCACGCCGCGGGCCCCTGCCGCCGTTCATCGACATCGTGGATTCTCCAAGCCCGCCGGTCGTCGCCCTCGGCTCCGCCGGGCGCCCAACCAACCGTCCGGGAGTCCGCGCCGTTCTTGAGGCGCAGACTCCTGCTCGCGCCGGCCGCAATCGGTGGCCCTCGAGCCGCACCTTGCAGACAGACCCCGCGGCAGCGGCTCCGTTTACCATCTCCGACGGTCCGGGCCGGGACCGGGTCCGACGGTCCGGGCCGGGGCCGGGCCGAGCCCATGCATCGGGAAACAAAAAGGGGGCGGAGGCACCTGCTTCCGTCCCCTTCGGAACCGCCGCGGCGGCGCGTAGAGCGCCGCGGCGCGGTCAGTCGTTGGTGCTGCCCTTCGGGCCCTCCGCCTCGACCCCGAACTCGAAGAAGGGATTGAACATCTCGTCCCAGCTCTGCTCGGCCCAGTAGACCTCCCGGTCGGGCGAAGGGTTGTAGCGGTTGCGCACCGAGTTGTCGTAGTAGCCGACGGTCACCAGCTTCGACCCCGCCGGGAACACCATCGGCTCGGTCAGCTCGTAGAAGGTCTGCCAGTTGAAGTCGTAGCTCGGCACCGTCAGCAGGGTCTGCTCCCGGCCGTCGGGATGCACCAGGGTATAGGTGAACCGCTTGCCGCGCAGGTGGGCGTGCGGCGACAGCGAGAACACGATGGTGTCCTCGGGGAACACCTTCATGGTCACGATCTTCCAGTCGTCGACGAACGGGGGGATGTTGGGGATGACCGGCCGCCGGTGGCCGGCCCCGGTCACCACCTCGACCCCGCCGACGATGGCGATGCCGTCGCTGGCGACGACCTCGTGCACGTCGGTGTCCACCGGCTCGTCGTGGAACCACAGCCCCAGCTCGGACCGGTCGGTCTCGGGCCTGCCCGTCGGCTGGTAGTGCTGGTTCAGCACGAAGTACCAGCCCGGCGACAGCACCCGCCCCGCCCCCTCGGGATACCGCTTGTACCCCTTGCCGGGGGCATAGCCGGTCAGCTTCACCGACCGCTGCGCGAACTCGAACGACGCGTTGTCGTCGACCTCGATCGACGGGTCGCGCACCGCGAGCCCCTTCTCGTTCAGGCGGGTCCCCGGCGGCAGGCCCGAGCGGATGTAGGCGACGGTGTGGTGCGTGACCTCGCGGTTGCCCGGCTTCGACTCGAGGGCCCGCGCGTACTTCGGTTCATCCCACGGCACCGGGATGTAGTAGTTGGTCATCGGCAGCTCGCCCGAGGCGGGGATCTGCTCCGCCACCGGCATCCGGATGACCGCGTCGGGCTCGCCGAGGTCCCGGATCTGCCAGCCCGCCGGGATCGGCGGCAGCGCCGGCAGGTCGGCGGGGTTCCCCCGGGGCGCCCCGCCGTCGGCCCACGCCGCGATGGTGTCTATCTGCTCCTGGCTCAGGCGCCGGTCGTTCTTGAAGGCGAGCGAGCCGGCGGGGTCGGCGTGCCAGGGCGGCATCTCGCGGCTGACCACCTTGTCCTTGATGGCCCGCGCCCACGGCCGCACCGCGCGGTACGACGTGAGGGCCATCGGGGCCACCTCGCCGTCGCGATGGCAGACGACGCAGCTCTCGAACAGGATGGGCGCCACGTCCCCCGTGAACGTCGGCGTCTCGGCGGCGGCGACGGCGGGCACGAGCACGGCGAGCGCGATGATCGACCGCATGGCTTCCCCTCTGATGGCCGGTCGGCGGACCGGGAGTCGCGACTGGCGCCGGCCGCGGCCGGCGCCAGCCTGTCGGATCGTATCAGAAGGGTCCGGCCGCGCGCAGGCCGGAGGAGTTCGCCCCGATCGGAGAACCGGGCGGGGACCACCAGTACCGCGCCTGCGCCCCCGGAACACCACTATATCTTGTGGGTCGACGGGTTTTTCCTTGACATGACGGCCGTTGTCCTCAATCATCGTCGTGGGGTAACCGGTCGCTGCTCCCCCCTCCCCCCGGACGGTTCCCAGCCGCCGGGAGCTCGTGTCGTGAACCTCTCCTCCGGAACGAGGCATCGCGTGTCGCGGAACGGCATGACGGTTCGAATTGTCGTGCGTGCCGACCGTTTCAAGGATTGACCTCGTTCAGACATTCCATGTCTTTCACCCGTGTGACGGCGCCAACGGCCGGGCGGATGACCCGCCGGGTCGGCCCGCGCCTCTCGCTGACCCAGTAGGAGGGGACCATGACGACCACACCCAACCAGCCCGAGCCGGCCAAGGCGAAGACCGTTCAGCCGCCCCCGGCGCCGCGGCCCGAGCCCGAGATGCGCCGGCCGTCGCGGGTCGGCCGCTTCTTCAGCCGCTTGACGATGCTGGCCATCTTCTGCGCCGTCTCGTTCGTCGGCGGCTACTACGTGATGGACCAGGAGGCCCGGCTGCACCGCGACGTCCTCGTGCAGGAGCAGGTGGCGGCCGAGGACCGCATCGCCGCCCTCGAGGAGCAGATCCGCGAGATGCAGCTCAGCCGGATGCAGGAGAACAGCGTCGAGATCGACCTGACCGAGGTGTTCGCCCCGATCCGGGAGGCCGTCAGCCGGCTGGCGGAAGCCCAGATGACCATCGTGGCGCGGCAGATCTCGGCCGAGATCGCTCAGCGCGTGGATGTCGACGTGCAGAACCTGAACACGTCCGCGCCCCTCGCGGCGATTGCCGAGACGGCGGCGGCCGCGCTGACGCCGGCGCTCGCGGGCATGCCGCCGTCGGAAGGGAGGGCCGAAGCGCCGCCCGAGCCGGTGGCGGAGCTTGCCCCGCCCGAGCCGCCCGGCAGCCCCGCCACCGAGCCCGCGGCCGGCGAGCCGGGCGGCGGCCCCGCACCGGACAGCGGCCAGGTCGCCCCGGGGGACGACGCCGCCGAGGAGTCCGCCGCGGGCGAGCAGCGCCCCGTGGCTGAGCTGTCGGGGCGGACGCCCGGCGGCAGGCTCCCGACCGCCGGGGCGGCCGGAGACCGCTTCCCGAGCCGCGTGCCGCAATGGCTGTCGCGTTTGGCCGACTCGCTCGAGAACGCCCGTTCGCGGCTCGACACCGCGACGGCGGCCCCGAGCGGCCGGCCGGGGCAACCGGCCCCGCACCGGTTCGGCGGGTAGTCCCGGTCCTCTCCGACATCACGCACCGGGCCGGGCGACGGCGCCAACCGTCGCCCGGCCCGGTGTCGTTTCCGCCCTTCCCTGCCGTTCTCCCCGGGCTCCCGTCGAGAGGCGCCAACCGTCGCCCGGCCCGGTGTCGTTTCCGCCCTTCCCTGCCGTTCTCCCAGGGCTCCCGTCGAGAGGCGCCAACCGTCCCGGCCCGGTATCGTTTCTGCCCCTTCCGCCATCCCTCCCGGGCTACCGTCGAGACCGGCTACCGCTTCAGGCGACCCGGTCGGTCCTCTTCCCCCGCGCCCACGCCTTGCCGCGCCGTCTCTCGCCTGCCCTGGAGCTGACTCTACCGTCCGGGCGTCGCATTGCGCCGGCAAGCGCACAAGAACGTCCCCGGTCATGGACAGCCTTTTCCCGCAGGCGGTCCAACGGGACGCGGGAAGACGTCCAGGCACCGGCGCAGCGACGGCATCGCGCGCGCGAGGAACACATCGAAGAAGTACTATGGAGACACGATCTGCGCTGCGGATTGCAGGGAGCACGCCCCGACGAGGCAAGACCGCCCCAGGCGCGCTGCGGGAGCTCGGCAGGAACCTACGGGATGCACGCGGTGCACGGAATCCGACCCTACGCCGGCGCCTCCGGCATGCCGTTTGCGATCGTGACCGCGGCCCTCGCGCTCGGACTGGCGAGTCCCTTCGCCGCGACCGCACAGCCTGACCCCGGCCAGCCGGTGGCGGCCGCGGATCAGGACGGCGCGGATCCCGCGGTCGGAGGGACCGACACCGAGGCGCCGTCCGACCAGACGCCGCCCAACCAGACGCCGCCCGACCAGGCACCGCCCGACCAGGAGCCGCCCGACCAGGCACCGCCCGACCAGGCACCGCCCGACCAGGCACCGCCCGACCAGGCACCGCCCGACCAGGCACCGCCCGACCAGGCGCCGCTCGACCAGGAGCCGCTCGACCAGGCGCCGCTCGACCAGGCGCCGCTCGACCAGGAGCCGCTCGACCAGGAGCCGCTCGACCAGACGCCGCCCGACGAAACCCCGCCCGACGAGCCGCCGCCCGACGAGCCGCCGACCTTCCTCGATTCGGTCACGATCTCCGCCACCCTCCGGCCGGCGCCGGTAAGGGACACGCCCGGTGTGGTGTCGGTCATCGACGGCGAGACGATCCAGGAACGGATGGTCGAGGACTTCGCCGACCTCGTGAAGTACGAGCCGGGGGTCTACGTCGAGAACAACGTGACCCGCCTCGGGCTCAACGGCTTCAACATCCGCGGCATCGGCGGCAACCGCGTGATGACGCTGGTCGACGGCGTCCAGACCTCGGAGCAGTTCGACTTCGGCCCTTTCAACGTCCACCAGGCGGGGCTCGACGTCGACATCCTGAAGACGGTCGAGATCGTGCGAAGCGCCAACTCCGCCCTCTACGGGAGCGACGCGCTCGGGGGCGTCGTCTCGCTGTTCACCAAGGACCCCGCCGACTATCTGCTCGACCAGCGGTTCTACCTGGGCGGCAAGACGACCTGGGACAGCCGCGCCGACGCCGTGGGCGCCAACCTCACCCTCGCCGCGGGCGGCGAGCGGGTCCAGGCATCGGTGTTCACCAGCCTCGACCGGGGCGGCGCCCCCGGCAACCAGGGCGTCGTCGACACGAGGAACCACACCCGCACCGCCCCGAACCCGCAGGACGTGGAGGGCCGGCAGGTCCTGGCCAAGCTGGTCTACAGCGCATCGCCGGACAACCGGTGGCGCGCCGCCGCCGAGCGGTACGACAGCCGCGTCGAGACCGACTGGCTCTCGAACAACCGGCTGCTCGACTTCGGCCGGTTCGCCTATCTCATCGAAGAGTCGGCCGCCCTCGACACGCAGGGGCGCCATCGGCTCTCGCTCGACCACACCCTCGCCGACCGCGGGCTCGACCTGCTGTCGTGGCGGGTGTACGGACAGCGCAACGACACCGCGCAGGTCCTGGACGAGGCGCGGATGACGACCGGCTTCGGACCGCCGTTCTCGTCGACCCGCCACGGCACCGTCGACTACGAGCAGGTCGGCTACGGGGGGTCGGCCCAGGGCCAGCACTGGCTGGGCGGTCCCGACGACGGCATGCTCGTCACGTTCGGGGGCAGCTACAAGACCGACTACTTCGACATGCAGCGCCACCGGACCGAGACCGACACCGCCACCGGACGACCGGTGCCGACCGACCTGATCTTCCCCACCAAGTACTTCCCGGAGAGCGACGTCGTCGAGGCCGGGACCTACCTCCAGGGCGAGATCCGGTTCGGCCGGCTCACCCTCGTGCCCGGCGTGCGCTACGACCACTTCTCGCTCGACGCCAACCAGGCCGACGCCGTCTTCGTCGCGAGCCTCAACCCCGAGGCGGCCGACTTCTCGGACGGCGCCGTGTCGCCGAAGATCGGCCTGGCGGCGCGGCTGACCGACGTGGTGACCCTGCACGCGCAGTATGCCGGCGGGTTCCGGGCGCCGCCCTACAGCGCCATCAACACCGGCTTCACCAGCCCCCGCGAGGGCTACACGACGCTGCCCAATCCGGATCTCCGGGCCGAGACCAGCGACAACCTGGAGGCCGGCGTGCGGGCCGCGTTCGACCGCGCGAGCCTCGGTGTCAGCGCGTTCTCCAACCGCTACCGCGACTTCATCGAGCTGACGGACCTCGGCGTCAACCCCCTGACGGGGCTGCTCGAGTTCCAGAGCCGGAACCTCGAGGCGGCGCGAATCGACGGCATCGAGGTGTTCGGCGAGGCGTACCTCACCGACAGCCTGACGGTCCGGGGCAGCTACGCGCGGATCGAGGGGCGGGAGTTCCTGCGGGGCGCCGCCGCCGCGGCGCCGATCGCGCAGGAGACGCCGCTCGGCTCCGTCGCGCCGGACGAGGCGGTGGTCGGGCTGCGCTACGCGCCGCGGGCCGGCCGCTGGGGCAGCGAGCTGTCGGTGCGGCTGGTCGAGGCCTACCGCCGGCAGAGCGTGGCGCAGTTCGCCCCGGAGGCCTACCGGGTCGTGGATCTGGTGGGTTTCGTTGCCCTCACCGAGACCCTCAAGCTCCGCCTCGGCCTGCTCAATCTGACCGACGCCAGGTACTTCGAGTGGTGGAACGTGCGGGGGCGTCAGGCCAACGATCCGGTCATCGACCGGTACTCCAGCCCCGGGGCGAGCCTGATCACCTCGCTCGCCTTCGACTGGTAGCGCGCGGCGCGAGCTCGAGCCGAGCGGCGCGCAGGAATCGCGCCCCGGGTCCGAGTGTCCAGCGGCCGAACCTACTGTCCCGTTACCGAAGCGAGCGGAATAACGCTGCCGTCGCGCGCATCTGTTGAACCGGGATCCAAGAGCTGCATCTCTATATTTCGCGAACCACTGTAACGGGACCTGGCCCGTGGCGAAAATCCCCGCTGCATTCGAGCGGCGATGCATCCCGCCTGACTGCGTTGCTTCTCGGTCAAACATGCCCAATATTCTCCCTCGTCGCGCCGTGTCAGGCGGGCGCCGCGGCTGTTCGCTGGCGCCCTCCGGGCGCGGTCCAACGCGGGGTTTCACCACGGGCTACTGGACCGTTCGCGTCACCGCGCCGGCCGGCGCGCCGTGCGGCGTGCCGTTCCGTCGAGCCGCCAGCGCCGCCGGGGGTTCGCGGAGGGAAGAGACCAACCCGGGCGGTGGCCTCATGGCAGGGGCTTCCGCAGCACGGCCGGACGCGCCGGTAATGCCGCGAATCTACTCGGCGCGCAGGATGGTCATCGGATCGATCCTGGCGGCGCGCCGCGCGGGCACCCAGCTCGCCAGCAGGCAGATCGCGGCCAGCAGCGCCGAGACCGCGCCGAAGACGACGGGGTCGAGGGGGGCCGTCTCGAACAGCAGGGCCTGCAGCCGGCGGGTCAGCACCATCGCCGAAGCCGCCCCCAACACCACGCCGAGCAGGGCCATCCCGCCCGCCTCGGAGAGCACGAGGCGGCGCACGTCGATCACCTGCGCGCCGACCGCCATGCGGATGGCGATCTCGCGCCGCCGCTGGGCCACCATGTAGGAGACGACGCCGTAGAGGCCGATCGACCCCAGCAGCAGGGCGAGGGCGGCGGCGATGACCAGCAGCACCATGACGAACGCCCGCTCCCCGCGCGCGCGCCCCACGAGCGTCTCCAGCGTCTCGACGTCGGTGATGGGGAGGTTCCGGTCGAGCCCGCGCACCGTCTCGCGCGTTGCGCCGGCGAGGGCGGTGGCGTTCGGGGCGCGCACCACGTAGCGCATGGCGTCGGGCACGCCGACGCCGGCCGTGAACTCGGGGATCGGGTAGTACACCATCGCCGGCGGGTCTTCGTGCAGGGCAATCTCGTGGACGTCGTCGACGACGCCGACGACGCGGGTCCAGTCCTCGCCCTCGGGCGGCGGAGCGCCCTGACGGATGCCCTTGCCGAGGGCGCTCTCTCCCGGCCACTGCGCCTGGGCCACCGTCCGCGACACGACGACCACGGGGGCGTCGCGCTCGCCGTCCAGGGCGTCGAACGCTTGGCCCTCGACGAGCCCGATGCCCATCGCGTCGAAGTACGCGGGCGAGACGCGCTTCCACATGAACACCGGCGGCACCTCGCCCCCCTCGATGTCCACGGGCCGGCCTTCGATGACATGCCCCGACCCGGTCGCCTCGCCGCCGAGAGGCACGGTGGTCCCCGCCGCGGCGTCGACGACGCCGGGCAGCGCGCGCAGACGGTCGACCACTTGGCGGTGAAAGGCGAGCCGCGACTCGGGGGTCTCGTAGTCCCCCGGGGGCAGCGACAAGCCGAAAGTCAGCGCGCCGACGGGGTCGAAGCCCGGATCGACCGCGGCCAGCCGCTGGAACGAGCGCACCGCCAGTCCCGATCCCACGAGGAGGGTCAGGGCCAGGGCAATCTGCACCACCACCAGGCCCCGCCGGGCCAGTTGCCGCTCCCGGCCCGCGGTGGCCCCGCGCGAGCCGGCGGTGGTGCTGCCGGCCGCGGCCACCGCCGTCGCCCGCCACGCCGGCAGGACCCCGAACAGCAGGCCGGCCACCACGGACACCGCGAGCCCGAACAGCAGCACCCACGCGTCGACCGAGACCTCGTCGAGCCGCGGCAGCTCCCGCGGGCCGAAGCCGACGACCAGGCGCACCGCCAGCAGGGCCAGCGGCAGCGACACGAGGCCGCCGGCCAGACCGAGCACGACGCTCTCGAGGAAGACCGAGCCGACGAGCTGCCCGCGGCCCTCGCCGAGGGCGGAGCGAACCGCCACCTCGCCGTGCCGCGCCTCGGACCGCACCAGGAAGAGGTTGGCCACGTTGGCGCACGCGATGAGCAGCAGGAACCCCACCGCGCCGAGCAGCATCCACAACGTCGCCTCGATGTCGCCGACCACCGCCTCCCGCGCGAGGTCCACGACGGGCGCGAGGCCGGCGCTGATGAGAACCGGGGCCGCGGGCTGGTCGGGCAGGAGCTCGGCCAGATTGGACAGCATGGTGCCCAGCTCCGCCCGCACCTGCTCCAGGGTCGAGCCGTCGGCCATGCGGGCGACGCCGTTCATGCCGAACGCGCCGAGCTGCGCGGCGTCCCGGCTGAGGGCCATGGGCCGCCACAGATCGGCGTTCGGCCGCGAGAATGTGAAGCCGGGGGGCATCACCCCCACCACCTCGACGCTCGCCCCGTCGAGGTCGACGACCGTGCCCACCACGCCCGGGTCGGCCCCGAAACGGCTCCTCCACAGCCCGTCGGCGAGCACCAGGACCGGCGCCGCCCCGGGACGGTCGTCCTCGGGGGTAAAGGCCCGCCCGAGCTGCGGGGAGGTCCGCATGACCTCGAAGAACGACGCGGTGACGAAGGCCGCCTGCACGCGCTGCGGGTCGTCCGGCCCGGTGAAGCTCGCCTGCCCGTCGCGGTACGCCGCCACCCCGTCGAGGGTGCGGCTCTCGTCGGCGTAGAGGAAGTGCAGCGCGTCCGACATCGGCAGCTCGTCGAGCTGCGACAGCCCCGGGGCGGCGTGCCTCAGCATCACGAGCCGCTCCGAGCCCGGGATCGGCAGCGGCCGCAGCACCACCGCGTTGACGACGGTGAAGATGGCGACGTTGGCCCCGATCCCGACCGCGAGGGTGACCAGGGCGACGAGGGTGAAGCCGGGGCGGGCGGCGGCGCGCCGCCACAGGAGACGAAGCTGCAGGAAGCGTGACATCCCTCTACCTCCGGCCGCACCAGCCCAGCCCGCCAATCGTCGCCGCAGGAGTCTCGCGTCAGCGAAACGCCTACGCGCCCAAGGTCGCGCTGCGGACGACCAGACCGTACAGCAGCTCCCCGAGACGATCCGCGGTCAGCTCGTCGTGCGGCAGCCGCCTCCGCTTCGGCCCGATCCACCGGTTCCCCAACGACCAATCGGCCGGGCGGCAACGGCCGCTTCGATTCCTACTTTCGCAGGGTGCGGTCGACGTAGGCGCGGACGGCCTCCTGCACGGGGGCCGACATCCACGCCTCGGTCACCGCCGCATCGGCCGACTGCATCTCGCGGACGCGGGCCTGGCTGGGCTCGCGGATGATGCGCTTCGTGAGCGCGAACGACAACGGCGGCAGCGCCCCGAGGCGCGCGGCCATCTCGACCGCCCGGTCGACGACCGTCTCGGGAGGGGCCGTCTCGTCGACGAGGCCGTTGTCGACGGCCTCGGCCGGCGTGCACGTCAGGCCGCGGTAGATCAGGGCCTGGAGCCGGTGCGCGGGCACCGTCAGGCGGAGGATCTCGAGGGCCATGCTCGGGAACGGCACCCCCACCGAGAGCTCGGGGGTGCCGATGCGGCCGCCGCCATCGGCCATGATGCGGTAGTCGCACGCGCAGGTGAGAACGCAGCCGCCGGCGATGGCGTGCCCGTTCACCGCGGCGACCATCGGCTTGGGGAAGGTGAACGCCTTGAAGAAGGCCCCGCCCAGCAACGGCAGCAGCCTCTTCACGTAGTCGGGGCCGCCGGCGGTGAGGCCGCGCAGATCGACGCCGGCCGAGAAGACGTTGCCGGCGCCGGTCAGGACCACGGCCGCGGTGTCCGCCTTCTCCAGGGCGTCCAACTGGTCGATGAGGCCGCTCATCAGCTCGGGGTCGAACGCGTTGACCTTGCCGTGCGCCATCCGGACGACGGTGACGCGGTCGCGGGTCTCGGTCGTGATCATTCGGTGTTCCTCCGGGCGCGCCGGGCCGCCGGCCTGCTGCGGTCACGGGCCCCGACGGTGATCATGGAGTGCTCCTCCCCACGGGCGGCGCGACTGGTGCGCCGTCGGAGCCATAGATCTGCTTCAGGTTGAACGCCTCGGGCGTCGGGCCGTCCCGCCACAGCCGCTCGATGCGGGCCATCGCCTCGTCGACGTCCGGCCGCTCCCCCTCCGGCACCCACCACAACACCACCGGCTCGCGCAACGGGGGAAGGAACCACTCGCGGCGGCGCCGGAAGAACTCGACGTGCTCGCCGCGGTAGACGTACCGCCTGAGGTCCTCGACCGTCTCCCAGAGGGTGAGGTTGAAGAGTATCCGCGGATCGTCCAGCACCCGCACGTCGGTCGCGTCGCCGGCCGCGGTCTCGAATCGCCACACGAAGCCCGGCGACCGGTCCCCGAGCCGGTTGATGCGGTCGATCTCGTCCCGCATGCCCGCCATGCGCGGGTCCTCGAACGGGTACCGCATCCACGCGAGGTTGTTCTCGGCGAGATGGTGCCGCACCGGCGGGCGCGACGCCCGGGCCGCGGGCGCCGGGGCCTCACCGGCGGGCCGATGGCCGGGCATCCGATCAGTACATGACGAACGCGAAGAGCTGCTGGCCGGTCGCCACCAGGACGTGCTGCCGCCCGTCGACCAGGTAGGTCTGCGGCGCGTTCGAGATGTTGCCGATGCGGGTGTGCCAGAGCAGCTCGCCGTCGGCGGCGTCGAAGGCCACGAAGTTGCCGCTGCCGTCGCCGGTGAAGACCAGCCCCCCCGCGGTGGTCAGCACCCCGGCCCCGCCGCCCCCGCCGATGGGCCAGGCGTGGCGCCACCGCGGCTCGCCGGTCCGGTAGTCGATGGCGGTGAACGCGTTGCCGCCGGTGCCGACCGTGACCCGGTCCTTGCCCCCGAGCCCCATCGACCCGCGGGGGTCCGGGTCGGTCAGGTAGAGCAGGTTGAAGCCGTTGTTCTCCTGCGTGTAGAAGAGGCCGGTGTCGGGGTTGAAGGCGGGCGGCTGCCAGTTCGCGACGCCCCCCTCGACCGGGGAGACGAGCGCGCCGGGGATGATGGCCTCCTTCGCGGGATGCGGGTTCGGGGACCCGCTCTCGCGGATGTGGCTGGCCCAGTTCGACGTCGCGCCGTAGCGGGTGGTGACGATGTGCTCGCCGGTCACCCGGTCGACGGTGAAGAAGTAGCCGTTGCGGGCGGCGGTGGAGACCAGCTTGCGGGGCACCCCGTCGATCACCCCGTCGATCAGGATCGGGGTCTGGGCCGAGTCCCAGTCGTGGGTGTCGTGCGGCGAGGTCTGGAACCACCACGCCATCCTGCCGGTGGACACCTCGACCGCGACCAGCGTGCACGTGAACAGGTTGTCCCCCCGCCGCGCGACCCCGGTGTAGCCGGGGGTGGGGTTGCCGGTGCCGAAGATGTAGAGGTCGGTCTCGGGGTCGTAGGAGCCCGGCACCCACACCTGCCCGCCGCCGTGCATCGCCGCGTCGAGGCTCGGCCACGTCTCGATGCCGGGGTCGTCCTCGCTCATGGGGACGGTGTAGAAGCGCCACACCCGCTCGCCGGTGGCGGGGTCGAACGCCTGCAGGAACCCCGGCGCGTCGAGGTCGTTGCCGGTGCCCACGAGCACGAGGTCGCCGACCACGATGGGCGCCATCGTCGAGAAGTACTGCTCCTCGAAGCTCGCGATCTCGCTGTGCCACCGCTCCTCGCCGGTGCGCGCGTCGAGCGAGACGAGGTAGTTGTCGACGGTCTCGAAGATGATCGAGTCGCGCCACATCGCCGCGCCCCGGTTCCCGATGTGGGGGCCGCCGCGGGTCTTCCAGAAGTAGTGCCAGCGCGTGCCGCCGTCGCGCACGTCGACCGCCCACACGTGGTCGGGGGCGGTGACGTAGAGCAGGTCGTCGACCTGGAGAATCGAGCCCTTGATGCGCTGCGCCCCGATGGTGAAGTCGCCGGTCCCCTCGCCGCCGGTGAAGTCCGGCGCGTTGGGCCCGCTGAGGGGCGGCATGCCGGTGTTGAAGTTCCGGGTCCAGGCGAGCGAGAGCTGCCGGACGTTCTCCGTCGTCACCTGCTTCAGGCGGCTGTAGCGCCGGCCGCTGTAGTCGCCCGAGTAGGTCGGCCACGACTCCTCGAGCGGCTCGACGAGCGAGGCGGGGTCGAGGCCGCCCTCCTGCGCGGTCCCCGCGGCGGGGGCGGCGAGCAGGGCGGCGGCGAGCAGCAGGCGCAGCAGGCGGTTGACAGTCATTTCGGCGTCACCACGTTGTAGCAGTCGGCGTCGCAACACACCCGCCGGCGGACGGCGGGCAGCAGCGGGAATGGAGCGGAACAGGGTCCGCATCCCATGCTGAAGTCGTAACACGCCCGCCGGCGGACGGCGGGCAGCAGGCGGACAGCAGTCATTGCAGGGTCACCAGGTACGCCGTCACGTTGTGGATGTCGGCGTCGCGGTACACCTGAAGCATCTCGCGGTGGGCGGCCATCGGGTCGTCGAGCTCGACGCGGGGGGTGTCGCCCTCGCGGCCGAACGACCGGTGCCGCCCCTCGCCGTCGGTCAGCACGACCAGGAAGTCGTTGAGCCGTTCGAGCCGGCCTTCGACCCGCTCTCCCGAGGCGAGGGTGACGGCGACCGTCACCGGCGGTCGCTCGGTGTTGCGGTCCCCGCCCCGCACCCAGGTGTTCTGCAGCTCCTTCGGCCCGGGAATCCGCGTGGCGATGCCCTCGAGGTCGCCCGTCGGCGAGTGGCAGGCGGCGCACTTCTCCGCGAAGTAGGTCCGGCCGGCGGCGGCGTCGCCCACGAGGATGTCGAGCTCGAGCTCTTCACCCAGCGGCGGCCCCCCCTGGCGGGACGCGGTGCCGAGCACGTCGTGCACGTAGGTCACGACCGCCTGGAGGTCCTCGTCGGACATCGGCTGCGGCGGCATGTAGGACCCGCCCGGCCCCGACTGGCCGTCGCGGATCACCGGCCCGATCAGCTCGCCGGCCTCGTCCCGCAGGACGAGCTGCGACCGCAGCAGGTTGGGCCCCCCGAGGTCGCCGCCCCGCAGGTCCATCCCGTGGCACGCCCGGCAGCTGATGCCGTAGACGGCCTCGCCCCGGGCCACCACCTCGGGATCGCCGGGCGGACGTTGAAGAGACGGATAGAGCCGCTGGGTGCGGTCGTTCTGCTGCCCCGCCGCCGGCGCTTCGCCCAGCCCCGCGAGCAACGCGACCGCGCCAACCGCCGCCCCCGCCCGCACCCACCGCATGCTGGCCGATTCCATCCTCGGACTCCTTACTGCGCGGCCTCGGCCTCCTGCACCCGCTCGACGGTCAGGATGTTGGTCATCGCGTAGTTGCCTTCATGGCAGGCGTACTCGTAGATGATGTAGTCGTCGAGCCGCGGCATCGGGCGCACCGCGGTCCACGGCTGCGTGTAGACGGTCGGGTCCTCGATGGTGAACCGGTAGTCGATCTGGTCCGCGCTCACTCGGCGGTACCGCTCGACCGCCTTCGTGTTCCGCGACGACGGGAACCGGTGCGTGGTCTGGTCGCTGAAGTTGGCGGTCTCGACCACCAGGGTGTCGCCGTCCCAGTAGGCGCGCGAGTCGCCGTTCCACTGCCGGATGCGGTCGTCGAGCTGCGGGCGCCCGTCGATGGGGATGATCCGCACGTCGTGGATGTTCTCGACCCGAATCGCGACGTGGGTCAGCGTCTGCAGAATCTGGTAGGTGTTGTTGTAGCCGGTCGAGATCGGCGGCACCCCGTGGTAGGTGATGCAACGGTCCCAGTTGCTGCGGTCGAGCCACGAGTCGGCGGGATGGTCGCGCAGGTAGGCGCGCCGGGCCGCCTGCTGCTCCACCACCTCGGGCCGCGTCGGCAGCCGGCCGTTCGGCGGGTCGACGATGAGCGACGTCCGCATGTCCGAGCTCACCCGGCCGCGGTCGAACCACAGCGCGTTGTACGACCCCACGCTCCCCGGCGGGGGCGGACGGTCGAGGGTGACCGCGAGGTTCCGCTCCGCGGCCTCCTCGGCCGTGAAGAACTCTCGGTCTCCCAGCGAATCCGGGCGCTGGAGGGGCGTCAGCGACGCGTACGACCAGGTGCCCATCAGGTCCGGATCTCCCCACGGGGTCCGGAACTCGCCCTCGCCGGCCGCCTGACCCGCGGCCGCCGCCGGCAGGAGCAGCGCCGCCGCCACCGCCGCGAACGCCGAAACAGCTCGCTTGCGCATCTGAACCTCCCCGGTCCGGCAGGCGCCCTGCGGCTCCGCCAGCCCCCGACCGCCCATCGTCGGAGCCGGCGACTCTCTCCGGCCCCGCCTTTGCCGCGGCCCCGCGTCCTGCCGCGGATCCGCCCTTGCCGCGGCTCCGATGGTCTCTGCGCCCTCTCGTCGTATCAGTGCCGCCGAACAGCCGGCGGTCTGCCCGGGCGCCTGACGGCAACCGCAATCGTCCCGCTTGGCTTACGCGGAATATACCTCAGTTGCCGGGCAGCCTGCCCGTCAGTTCCCGACTTGCTCGCCCTTCAACCATGCGAGCAACTCGCTCCTTCAGCCCCGCGCTCGCCTTCAGTCCTCCCCGAATGGCTCGCCCTTACAGTGACCCGGCCAACCCGCCCTTCAGTTGCCGGCCAGCTCGCCCTTCAGCCACGCGAGCAGCGCCGGCTCCAGATCGGCGTTCTTCCCGAACATCGGCAGCCCGTGCTCGGGGCCGGGGTAGATCTTCGCCGTCGAGCTGGCATGGGGCGACCCGTCGACCGCGCCCTGCAGCGCGTCGGCGACCCCGACGGTGACCGGGTCCTCGGTCGCCGCCGCCGCGAACACCGCGAGGTCCGCGTCCCCTGCCATGTTGGCGACCGCCGCCTCGCTCGGCGGACCCGACAGGAGCATGAGCGCCTCGACGTCCCGGCGCGCCGCGAGGTCCGCGGTCAGCATGGCCCCGCAGCTCGCCCCGCCGGCGCCGATGCGCGACGCGTCGACCCCCGACTGCGACGCGAGGTAGTCGAAGGCCATGTCGACGTCGGCCGACGAGGTCTGCAGGAACGCGGGGAACCCGGCCCCGATGCCCTCGCCGCCGCTGTCGCCGAAGCCCCGCAGGTCGAGGGTCAGCACGTGCACCCCGGCCCCGACGAGCTCGGCCGCGATGTCGTTCCACGACGTGCGGTCCATGTTGCACTGGTGCACCAGCAACATCCCCGGTCCGGGCTGCCCGGGCGAGGTGTAGGTGGCCTTGAGGGTCACCCCGTCCGCCGCCTCGAGGTCGACGTCGCGCGACTGCGCGCCCGCGGGAGCCGCCGCCACCAACGCGGCCAGGGCCGAAGCGATGAAGATTCTCGTTCTCATTGCGCTCTCCTCCCGGACCACGCCGGGGCAGTTGTCAAGAAGTCCCTGTTTGCGGCGGGGCGACACCCCATCACCACCGTCATGATCGGCACGCACCGTGGCCATTATAGCGACGGCGGCGATCCCGGCCGACGCTCCCGTGGTCCGGCGCCGACGGCCAACGTCAGCTGTCCAGCAGGTTCCGGCATCGCAGACCGGCGTACATCGTGAAACCACGATCGAGAGTCACCCATTCGCAGCCGTGCTCGATGGCGAGAGCCGCGTGGTACGCATCCGGAATCCGGTTGCCGGTCGGGAGGTGCGCGGCGAGCAGGCCGCGAAAGATCCGCCAATGGCCGCTTCCCGGTCGCAACGGCGTGACGGCCGGCTGCCTCAGCAGCGCATCGATGTAGGTGGCCGCCGCCTCGGCGGACGTCGGCGGATGGAAGATCCGCGGATGCGTCAGTATGCGCAGCACGCCGCTCAGCACCAGCTCCGAAAAGCCGACCGGCTCGCGGCGAGAGGCGGCCCCGTCCAGCCACGCCCGGCAGCGGTCGTGATGAGTGGCGTCGGCGAGAAACGCGTTGACCAGGACATTGACATCAGGGCTCTGCATTCATGAGATCCTCAAGGGCGGCGTTGTCCGTCAGGTCCACGCCGGGCTGCACGCCGTGCCCGTGAAGGATGGGGATCGGCGGACCGTCCGCGACATCGCGCTTCGGGCCGGACAAGAGCTCGCGCAGCGCTTGCTCGACCACCGCTTTCAGGGTCTTCCGTTCGCGCGCCGCGCGGGACTTGGCCGCCATCAGCAACGCGTCGTTGATGTCGATGGTGGTTCGCATGCACAAAAGCATACTGCTGTGTATGCTTTTGTTGCAACGTCCGGGTTGGGGGGAACCGGTCGGCCAAGCCCGGAAGTCGTCGCCTGCGGCTCGCGATGGCCGCTCGACCAACCTCCACGGAAGTCCGTGTCGCTTCGGTCGGACACGCGGGACGCGCTAAAGTCATCGGCATGCAGGGTCGCGCCATCACCAGCCTGTCGGCGGCGATCGTGGTGAGTCTGACCGCCACCGACGGACCGGCGGCCCGCGGCGCGGGCGGCCCGCCGGTCCAGCCGGCCATGGCCGACCGCCTCGACGAGCCGCGGCTGCCGTCAACCCCGTACCGGTACGCCGTCGAGCTGCCGCCGCACTTCAGCGCCGCGGACGGCTCCGGCGGCGTCGGCGCGGCCGACAACACACCGGCCGACAACCCCGTCACCGACGCCGGCGCCGCCCTCGGCCGGGTGCTGTTCTACGACACCCGGCTGTCGACCAACCGCCGCGTCTCGTGCGGGTCGTGCCACCGCCAGGCTCACGGGTTCTCGGACCCCCGGCGGATGAGCATCGGCTTCGACGGGCGGCCGACCCGCCGCCACGCGATGAGCCTCGCCAACGCCCGCTTCTACGCCCGTGGCCGGTTCTTCTGGGACGAACGGGCCGAGACCCTCGAGGCCCAGGTGCTGGCGCCGATCGAGGACCCCGTCGAGATGGGCTCGTCGCTCGACGAGATCGAGGCCGGGCTCGCCGCGACCGCCTTCTATCCCCCGCTCTTCGAGCGCGCCTTCGGCAGCGCGGCCGTCACCCGGGACCGCATAGCCCGCGCCCTCGCCCAGTTCGTGCGGGCGCTGGTGTCCTACCGCGCGCCCTACGACGACGCACGCGCCGCCGGGCCGCCCGGGTCGCCGGCCTTTCTCGCCCGGCTGTCCCCCGCCGCCCGGCAAGGCTACCTGTTGTTCTCGACACCGCCCGGCAACGGCCGCCGCGGCGCCGGCTGCGCAACTTGCCACGCCGGCGACGCGCAGATCATCCTGGCGCCCCGCAACATCGGTCTCGACGAGTTCGACGGAAACGTCGACGGGAGCTTCGAAGCACTCGACCGCGCGGGCGGCGGCGACGCCGGCGGGAGCGACGTCGGCGCCGGCGACGGCCGCTTCAAGGCCCCGTCCCTGCGCAACGTGGCCATCCGCCCGCCCTACATGCACGACGGCCGGTTCGACACCCTGCGCGAGGTCATCGAGCACTACGACGCGCAGGTCGCGCCGCATCCCTTCCTCGACATGGCCCTCCTCGACCGCCGCCTGGTCGTCACCGGCGGACCCGTCCGGCCCCTTCGCCTCGGCCTCAGCGAGCCCGAGGTCGCCGCGCTGATCGCCTTCCTCGAGACGCTGACCGACCCGGAGTTCCTCACCGACCCGCGGTTCTCGGACCCGTTCCTGCCAACCGGCGAGCAGGGTCGGCAGCCCGTGGTGGAACCCCGCGTTGCACGGAGAGCAGCGAGGCGCCCGCCTGACAAGGCGTGAGGAGGGCGCGTGTTGGGCACATGTAACCGACGAACAACGCAGTCAGGCGGGATCTCGCGGGCGGAATCGCGCGAACGGGTTCGGACGGTCATTTCATGCAGGCGGGATCTCGCGGGCGGAATCGCGCGAACGGGTTCGGACGGTCATTTCATGTCGATGTACTTCACCGGGACCAGCCGATGCCCGAGCATGTCCACCGCCGCCTGCGCCTGTTCCAGAATGACGTAGCCCAGGAGGGGTTCGTATTCCGCGTTCTCCTCCGCTTCATGTCCACGAAGATCACCTCGTTCGAAACCGGGCGGAACCCCTCGATCTTGACCTCCACCGGCCAGCACGCCTCGCTCCGCACGACCTCCCGGTTGGCCATCTGAAGCTCGACGGCCTCCGAGCGCTTGAACCGGCCGAGCCGCTCCTTCCACGCCGCGGGCAGGATCAGCGCCCCGGCACCCGTATCGACGAACATCCCGCATTCGATGGACTTGTCCTCGTCGAACAGGTTGGTGACTCTGGTTGGCACGACGATGCGTCCCATCCCTTCCGTCCTCCAGGTCTCCCGCCTCAGGTCTCCCGCCTCGCCGTCGATCTCGGGCCGAGGCGACACGCGTCACGGCCTTGTACGATCCATCGTACCATCGGGGCCGTTCACCAGTCGGTGCTCCGCCCGGCAGAGCGGAAACCCCGCCCGAACCGGACGAATCGGGTCGAGAACCGACGACCGTTTCCCGGCTCGGAGCTCCCGCCACCACGGCGCCGCCTGCACTCCGGGCGCGATCCAATCGACCGCCTCACCCGCGTGCAGCAGCAGCCCCGAGCGGGCGGTCACCGTCGGCCGCCGCAAGCTCCCGCGCGCCCTTCTCGACGACCATCATGCCCGGAGCGCGAGCCGCGAATCGGGCAACCGCCCGGTCACCGGCAACGGGCGGATTCGGTATAGACTTTCACCGGAAACAGACCGCACAACGCGCTCGACCCGCCCCGGGCGGGACGAGATTCGTGAGGAGCATTGGCATGAGACTGCACGACGTCGATCACCTGGCCCGCCGCACCCTGCGCCCGCTCGCCTTCGCGGGGCTCGCCCTGCTGGTGGCCGCCCCCGGGTTCGCCAACGACTGGCCGCAGTGGCGCGGCGAGGACCGGCGCGGGGAGTGGACCGAGACCGGCATCGTCGAGGCGCTGCCCGACGAGCTGAAGGTCGCGTGGCGGGTGCCCATCAACTCGGGCTACTCGGGCGCGGCGGTGGCCGACGGGCGCGTCTTCATCACCGACTGGGCCGAGGACCCCGAGTCGCGGACGATGGACGGCACCGAGCGGGCCCTCGCCCTCGACGAGGAGACCGGCGAGGTGCTTTGGGTGCAGGAGTGGCCCACCACCTACCGCATGCTGATGTTCTCGTACGCCATCGGCCCCCGCGCGACCCCGACCGTCGACGGCGACCGCGTGTACGTGGTCGGCGCCGCCGGCGACCTCTTCTGCCTCGACGTCGAGACCGGCGACGTCCTGTGGGAGAAGCACTACATCGCCGACTACGACAGCTTCATCCCCACCTGGGGGGTGACCAGCGCGCCCATCGTCGACGGCGACCGGCTGATCACGGTGGTCGGCGGCGAGCCGGGGGGCCTCGTCATGGCGTGGGACAAGCGGACCGGCGAGGAGATCTGGCGCGCCCTCGACGTCGTCGGCGAGATGGGCTACGGCCAGCCCATCATCATCGAGGCGGGCGGCGCCCGTCAGCTCATCATCTGGCACGCGGCGGCCCTGGTGTCGCTGAACCCCGAGACCGGGGAGGTCTACTGGGACGAGGAATGGGAGGCCGGGGCCGGCATGTCCGTCGCGACCCCCGTGGTCAGCGACAACTACCTGCTCGTGTCGCAGTTCTACCGCGGCTCGATGATGATGCAGCTCAACCAGGACCGGCCCGACGCGACCCTCCTGTGGCGCGGCCAGAGCCGGAGCGAGATGCCCGGCGAGACCGACGGGCTGCACGCGCTGATCACGACGCCGCTCATCGAGGGCGACTACTTCTACGGCGTCGGCAGCTACGGCGAGCTGCGGGGCCTCGACGCCCGCACCGGCGAGCGGCTGTGGATGAGCGACGAGATGACCGCGCAGGCCCGCTGGGGCACCGCGTTCATGGTGAAGCACGGCGACCGCTACTTCGTGGTGAACGACGACGGGTTCCTCATCATGGCGCAGTTCACGCCCGAGGGCTACGTCGAGCAGGGCCGCATCGAGCTCATCGAGCCGACCAGCGACGCCGCGTTCGGCCCCACCCGGCGGTTCGCCCGGCCGGTGAACTGGTCGCACCCGGCCTACGCCAACGGCCACATCGTGCACCGGAACGACAACGAGATCATCCGCGTGTCGCTGCTCGCGGCGGACTACCAGGAGTAGGCGTCCGAGCCGCAGGGGCGCCGTCTTCCGAGGCGGCGACGCCTCCTACGGGGACCCCGACTTCCCGGCCGCTGCTCGGGGTCCACCGGAACGACAACGAGAGCGTGTCGCCGCAGGCGGTGGACTACCCGGGACCAGTTGTCGGCGCACTGGAAGGGCGACGGCTCCCGCAGAGGCGCCGATTCCTGGCCGGTTGTTTCGGGCGGCAAGTCGGAGGCGCCGACGGCGGATTCGAGGCTGGGAGTCCGAACCGCCGGGTCGAGTCGATCGGAGCGGTCGGTCGCGGCGCGGTGCGGGTGTAGTTCCCGACCGCCCGGCCGGCGACAAGGTCGAGGGGGTCGAGATGCTCGCTTCACGCTTCGGAACCGTCGCTCGCGTTCTGTCGCTCGCCGTGGTCCTGCTCGCGTCGACCGCGGGGACGGCGCCGGGCCAGGACGCCGGCATCGCCCCCGTCACCGACGCCATCCTGCAGGACCCGCCGGCCGACGACTGGCTGATGTGGCGGCGCACCCTCGACGGCTGGGGCTACAGCCCTCTCGACCAGATCGACCGCGGCAACGTCGGCGACCTGCGCATGGTCTGGTCGCGCGGCCTCGGGCCCGGGCTGCAGCAGGGCACGCCGCTGGTGCACGACGGCGTGATGTACATGCCCAACCCCCGCGACGTCATCCAGGCCATCGACGCCGCCACCGGCGACCTCCGCTGGGAGTACCGGCGCGACCTGCCCGACGATCTCCGCGACTACATGCTCGGCGCCCTCACCGACCTCAACCGGAACCTCGCCATCTACGGCACCCACATCATCGACACCAGCGGCGACGACTACGTCTTCGCCCTCGACGCGGCCACCGGCGAGCTCGCGTGGGAGACCGAGATCCTCGACTACCGGGTCAACCCCGCCAACCAGAGCTCGGGCCCCATCATCGCCACCGGCAAGATCGTCTCGGGCCGCGGCTGCACCCCGCGGGGCGGGCCCGACGCCTGCGTCATCGTCGCGCACGACGCCGTCACCGGCGAGGAGCTATGGCGGCGGCGGACGATCCCCGCGCCGGGCGAGCCGGGCGACGAGACCTGGGGCGGGGTGCCGTTCGAGGACCGCAAGCACGTCGGCGCATGGATGGTGCCGAGCTACGACCCCGAGCTGAACCTCGTCTACATCGGCACATCGGTCACCTCGCCGGCCCCCAAGTTCCTCATCGGCGGCGCCGACCTCAAGCACCTCTACCACAACTCGACCCTCGCGCTCGACGCCGACACCGGCGAGATCGTGTGGTACTACCAGCACCTCAACGACAGCTGGGACCTCGACCATCCCTTCGAGCGCATCCTCGTCGACACCGCGGTCACCCCGAACCCGGAGGCGGTGGAGTGGATCAACCCCCGCCTGCAGCCGGGCGAGGTGCGCCGGGTCATGACCGGCATCCCCGGCAAGACCGGCATCGTCTACACCCTCGACCGCGCCACCGGCGAGTTCCTGTGGGCGCGGCCGACGGTGGCCCAGAACGTGGTGGGCGGCATCGACGGCGCCACCGGCGCCGTCTCCGAGAACCAGGAGGTCGTGTTCCGCCGCGAGGGCCAGGAGGTCTTCGCGTGCCCGACCCTCACCGGCGGCAAGGACTGGGAGCCGGGCGCCTACAGCCCCCTCACCAACGCCATGTACTTCCCCCTGCGCAACGCCTGCGCGCGCATCATGGCGACCAACGACGGCTCCCTCTACGGGCTCGGCGTCCGCACCGAGATCGCCCCCGGCACCGACCAGGTCGGCACCGTCCAGGCGATCTCGGCCGAGACCGGCGAGCTGCTGTGGATCCACGAGCAGCGCGCGGCCACCAGCTCGCTCATGGCCACCGGCGGCGGCCTCGTCTTCGGCGGCGACTACAACGGCCGCTTCCGCGCCCTCGACCACGAGACCGGCGAGGTCCTCTGGGAGATCAACATCGGCTCGCCGGTCACCGGCTTCCCCATCACCTACGCCCACGAGGGACGCCAGTACGTCGCGGTCAGCACCGGCCGCTCGCTCACCTCGGGCGCCTTCAACCGCCTCACCCCGGAGCTGCGCCCCAGCAACGGCAACACGCTGTTCGTCTTCGCGTTACCTTAGTCCAGGTATTGAGATTCGCATATAGGGGTCTCGGCCCCAAGGGACGGAATGTGCCTATCGCAAGCGGAACACCGATTCTGGTGTCAAAAGGCAAATCCACACCACTCCACCGAGCCCCCAAGTTGTCCGAGCGCTGGCTGCAGGAACTTATCCACAGGAACCCGACGTGTCTGCCGATGGATCAGATCGAGCCGAGTCTCGGTCCCCTCATCCCCGTCTGCATGGAATTGCCCCTGCGTGTTGGGTCCGTGGACAACCTGTTCGTCACGCCCGAGGGCAACTTGGTCATGGCTGAGGTGAAGCTCTGGGGCAACCCGGAAGCTCGCCGTACCGTCGTTGCCCAGGCTCTCGATTACGCGACCGAACTCTTCAAGCTCACCTATGGCGAACTCGAGGCCGCCGTCGGAAAGGGAGACTTCAACGGAGGCGAGCGCCCTGAACGACTCTACAGCCTCGTCGCTGGCGCCGATGCCCCATCGGAGAACGTGTTCGCGGATCGCGTTTCGCGCAACCTGCGCGCAGGGCAGATCGTCGTGTTGATCGTAGGTGATGAGATCCGACCCGCAGCGGACGAACTCGTAGCCGGGCTCTAGGCCCACGCGAATTTCCACTTCACGTTCGCCCTCGTCGAATTGCCGGTGTACACGCTGCACAACCCGGATTCCGTCACAGAACACGTGGTGGTGCCGCGAACGCCCTTGAAGACTGTCGACGTGCCACGGTTCACCATACGCACCGAAGGCGGCGCTGCCGTAGTCACGGACAAGGGTACCGACGAGGAGGACGCCCGGAAGCCTTCGAGACGATCGACCATTTCGTCGGAGCAGTTCTTCGAGGCGATGACGGAGCGTTCCCCAACAGTCTCGGAAAAGCTGAAGCAGTTTCTTGACGAAGTAGCCGCCATCAATGTTCGCGCTGAGTACCTGGCATCGCTGAATCTCAAGTGGGATCAGCCCGAGGGCAAGCCCGTGAATCTTGGCTACATCACGCCACACGGCGAGGTTTGGACAGAAGCGAGCTACTGGCAAGTAGACCATGATCTTGCTCAGGATTACAACGAGCGCCTCGCCGAACTGTTCGGCGGCCAGGTCGTAGCAGGCAAACAGAGTCGGGTAGCTCGACGTGACGGCACGCCATTTCGCATCGAGGACGTGGCGGATCGACTGTCGGATTGGCGGCACGTCATCGAGACGTTCCAGAGCGCCATTCGAGCAGGCGTCCAGAACGTCAAAACATAAACCGAGAGTTGGAGATCGACAGCGTGGCGTGGGTAAGTTCCCCTTCAAGGTGAGGCACACGAGCGCCCGGAGTGGATCGCTCGGATCGAAACTACGAACGTAGCGGTCTCAAGAATTGACGATGTCGGTTTCATTCGCGATCACGCGGGTCAATCGCCTGCGCAGGGCTGCCGAACGGGCCAGAACCGTCCCCTTCGAAGACCCCGGTCTGTCGTTGCTCGGAAGCCAATCCAACGGCTGGTTCGCCAGTGCCTACGACGCCAACAACCTCATGCGTGTCTTCGATGCCCTTTGGCTCAAGGCGGGATTCACCCTGCACGCCTATGAGTATCGGGCAGGCAGCAACGGTAACGGCATCATCTGGGCGGTGCCGGCCGATGCCCCGCTGGTTGCTCCGGACCAATGTCCCAGGCTCGAAGACTCGTGGCTGCAACCTCCACGGCCCCCAGGCGCCGTCCCGCTCATGCAGGCAATAGAGGGCGACGACAGCCCCTGGTCCTATCTGTCTGCATCGATTCTGCGCCGCGAGGCGGCAGAGTTCGCGGCGGTCTGGCACGGGTGCATCTGGAGCGACCAGACGATTCTCTCCAAGCCTCCGCGGCAGGCCGATGGCCAGGAGGCGTCGGACGACGCGCTGAAGCTGACCGGCGACGCACCCGTCGGCAACTGGACGTGGCAGGGCACTGCTCCTCGCATGTGGAACCCGACCTACGCCCACAAGGGCACCACCAGGGAAGTCGTCCTGCACATCCATAACCCCATCGGCGGAGAACAAGTTTGCCAAGCCACGGACACCTATCCCGCCGGTTGCTACGACGGCAAGACCCATACCACCGTGTTGTGCACGGGCGACCGGCGTGTCGTCTACTAAACTTACCGCTGCTGTCAATCAACGTCAACGGATCTCGCGGGAGCGAGGCCGCGTGGGCTTCGTCAAGCTATGCTGACAGCGACATCCACGGCTGTTCCCGTAGCACGTCACCGCGGTATTGCACACGGTGAGCGCCGGCATCGGCCGCCGTTTCCGGATCGCCGACGAGCGGTCGCAGCTCGGAGGGAAACTCGATCCGTCGGCACCGCGTCAGCTCCCAAGCCACCGCGAGTCGGACCAAGAGGCTCGTCGTCGGGGAGACGGTGCGCCGGCCGGTCTCCAGCCGGGACAGGTGCTCCGGCGTCATCCCGAGGTGGCTCGCGAAGGCCCTGCCGCTCATCCCAAGCTCCTTCCGCAGGAACCTGATCTCGGGTCCGGCCAGCGCGGCCGGCTTCCTTATCAGCGCGTTGACGAAAAGCCCGTGAAGCTGTTCCGCCTTCGGGATCTCGACCTCCTGGTGCCCGTTGCCGCATTCCCAGACCGGCACGTCGAACAGCTGCACGTTGTCCAGACCCGATTCCGGGTAGTCGGCCGTCGCGCGGGTCAGCCGCTGCGCTTCCCCGCATTCGGTGCATCGCCGAGGCGGTCGTTCGCTCGCCATGCTCAGAACCCCGTGATGATCGTGATGCGCGCCCACGCCGGATCGAGCGCAATGACGACGGTCAGTTCGTCGCCGTCCAGATCAGCGCCACGTACGCGATAGGTCCAGTTCCGGAAGCGATCGTTCCACCTTGCGTCGCCGACCGTGCCGCTTCTCAGCACGTGTTCGATGTCTCGCCTGTTGAACCGGCGGGCACGCCCTCGCTCGTGGCGTGCCGCGCGAAGCTGATCGCGTCGGATCCGCCCTCCAGCAGATTCTGGATGGCCTCGAAGGCTTCGACCGCATTGAGCGCCGGCGGCCGATCCACTTCGTCGTCCGAATCGACCATGCTTGACTTCAGGTTAAGGCCGTCGGGTTCTCCCGTCAAGGCGCCCACGGTGGCCAGGCTTGGGAACGGGCGGAGCCGTGATCGCGATCCGCCCGCCGCGAATGGGGGGCGGGACGTGTGGAAGACTGGCATAATTGCGTAGCGCTCGCCGCGCCATGACGAAACGCAAGCTCCCCATCGGCATCCAGACGTTCCGCACGCTTCGGGAGCAGGGCTGCTACTACGTCAACGAGACCGGCTACGCGAAACGCCTGGCGGACGAGGGAGGCCGTTATTTCCTCTCGCGGCCCCGGCGCTTCGGCAAGAGCCTGTTCCTCGACACGCTGAAGGAGCTGTTCGAGGGCAGCGAGCCGCTGTTCCGCGGCCTGGCCGTCCACGACGGGTGGGACTGGTCGGTCAGCCACCCCGTGGTCCGCCTGAGCTTCGGGGCCGGCGACTTCACGCAGCCCGACTATCTGCAAGAAGACATCGCGGATCACCTGGAGGCCCACGAAGGACGCGCCGGCGTCCGGGTGCGGACGGCCAGCGCGGCGCGCCCATCCACCTCGTCGGCATCGAGTTCAGTCGCGAGACGCGGACGCTCGCGGCATTCGACGTGGCGTCGGCGTGAAAACCTCCCTTGTCGCTGTCAGACATGGCGATTATCATGGTTTGTCGCCATGTCTGACAGCGAAAAATCGTAGGTCCCGCGGCACCTGGACATCGAACGTCTCCTGGTCCGGCGCTCGGTGTTCCTGTTCGGCCCCCGGCAGACCGGGAAGACCACGTACGTCCGGCGTCAGCTCGACCGCACGGTGGCGCTGACGTTCTCCCTCCTCGATCAGGGGCTGCTGACCGCGGTCCTGGCCGATCCGACGCGCATCCGGCGGGAGATCGAGGCGCGCGGCCTGCGCGAGACGGTGGTCTGCATCGACGAGATCCAGAAGTGCCCGTCTCTGATGGACGAGGTGCATCTGATGATCGAGGAACGCGGCATCCGCTTCCTCCTCACCGGGTCGAGCGCGCGGGCGCTGAGGCGCGGCGGCGTCAACATGCTCGGCGGGCGCGGGAGCGACCGCGTCATGCACCCGTTCTCGTGGTCGGAGATCCGCGACCGGTTCTCGCTCGACCGGGCCCTCAATCACGGTCTGCTCCCGCCGCACTACCTGTCCGACGACCCGGACGAGGGCCTCGCGTCGTACGTCGACCGGTATCTGATCGAGGAAATCGCGGCAGAGGGCCTCGCACGCAGCCTGCCCGGCTTCGCCCGCTTCCTGCAGACGGCGGCGCTGACCAACGCGCAGCTCATCAACTACTCGAACGTGGCTCGGGACGCCCAGGTGCCCCGCCAGACCGTCGTGCAGTGGTACGCGGTGCTGCGCGACACGCTCATCGCGTTCGACCTGCCGGCCTGGACGCGAACCGTGCGGCGCAAGGCGGTCGAGACGGCCAAGTTCTACTTCTTCGACACCGGTGTCGTCCGGGCGCTGCGCCGGCTGCCCCGCATCGGCGAGACGTCCGCCGATTTCGGCGAGTTCTTCGAGCACTACGTGTTCATGGAGCTCCGCGCCTGGATCGACTACAGGCGGCCCCGCACCGCGCTCGCCTTCTGGCGTTCCCGATCCGGCCACGAGGTCGACTTCATCCTGGCCGACCGGGTCGCGATCGAGGCGAAGGCGACGCGCCGCGTGCAACCCAGGCATCTGCGGGGGCTGCTCGCCCTCGCCGACGAGGGTCTGGTCGAACGCTCGATCATCGTCTGTCGCGAGGACCGCCCGCGGCTGGAACGGGGCGTCGAGATCTGGCCGCTCGATTTCTTCCTGGCGGAGCTGTGGCAGGATCGGCTGTAAGCGCGCCCAGCTCGATTCTGCGCATGATCGGGTCAGCACAGAACCGGACATGTTCCTGACCGTGGCGGCGCGACGGGTCCTGGAGCGCGTCGAGTGGTAGTCGACGGGCGGCAAGCCGGCGATGCCCGTGGAAGACTGGCATAATGCACGGCAGGACACTTCGGGAGAGACGACGATGAATCAGTCACGGACAGCGTGGTGGGCGGCGCTCGCGGTGGTCGCGGGGGCGATGGCGGCGGCGCCGGCGGCGGGCCTTGCGCAGGCGGCAGGGGAACCGTGGAGCGTGCCGCGCACCCCGGCCGGACGGCCCGATCTGCAGGGCGTGTGGGCCAACAACACCGCCACCCCGCTCGAGCGCCCGGAGGCGCTGGGCGACAAGGCGGTGCTGACCGACGAGGAGCTGGCGCGGCTGGAGGCCCGCTACGCGGAGATCTTCGCGAGCGGCGAGAGCGACGCGGCGTTCGCCGACAGCGTGTTCACCGCCGCCCTCGGCGACGACGACTCGTTCTCGTCGCGGGACACGGCCACCGGCAACTACAACCAGTTCTGGCTCGTCGACCGCGACTTCGACAACCGCACCTCGCTGGTCGTCGACCCGCCGGACGGCCGCCTGCCGCCGCTGACGCCGGAGGCGCAGCGGCACGTCGACGCGCGGGCCGCCCACATCGCCGACAACCCGGCGTCGTCGTGGACCGACCGGCGGCTGCAGGAGCGGTGCATCACCTTCGGCATGCCCAACCTGTTCGCCGGCTACAACACCTACTACCAGATCGTCCAGACCCCGGACCACGTCGTGTTCCTGCACGAGATGATCCACGACGCCCGCATCGTCCCCATCGACGCCGGCCCCCACGTCGACGACGCCATCCGGCAGTGGCACGGCGACTCGCGCGGCCACTGGGACGGCGATACGCTGGTCGTCGAGACCCGGAACTTCTCGGCCAAGAGCGATTCGCCCGCCGCGCTGTACGAACGCATCCGCGGGTCGGCCGAGCAGCTGCGCCTCGTCGAACGGTTCACGCGGGTCGGCCCCGACACGATCGAGCACGAGTTCATGGTCGACGATCCGGGCACCTACTCGGGCCCGTGGACGGCGATGATTCCGTTGACGCGGAAGGACGAGGCCATCTACGAGTACGCCTGCCATGAGGGCAACATCGGCATGGAGGGCATCCTCGCCGGCCATCGCGCGGAGGAGCAGGCCGGGACCGCCCCGAGCAGCGGATCGCGATGACCATGGCAGGGCCGACCCGGCGTGACCCACCCGAGCCCGGCCGCCGGGCCGAGTATCCCCAGATGACGTTGAAGGGCTCCGTCACCGTGACGGGTGAAATCGTGGGGCCGGTGATCCCGGAAGACGATTGGGACAGTCTTCGGCCACCGCCCCGCGGGAACGGTTCGAGGTGACGCGACGTAGCGATATTCCGTAGAATCGTGTCCGCCGGGTCGGACACGCCGCCACGTGTCCGGCCGCGTTTCGCGGATTCCGTTCGTCAACCAGCGGCATGCCACGCAGCAAGAGGAGCGCACCCATGGCACAGGAACAGACCCCCGAGAAGAAGATCGACCCGCGCGTCTTCGACCTCTACGACGAGTACTGCCACGGCCGCATCACCCGGCGCGAGTTCCTCAACCGCGCCGCGGCGATGACCATCGGCGGCGTCTCGGCCCTCTGGATGGCCCAGGCGCTGCTGCCGCGCTACGCCGAAGCGCAGACGATCTCGTTCACCGACCCCCGGATGAGGGGGAACTACGTCGAGTATCCGTCTCCCGGCGGCACGTCGGGGACGATGCGCGGCTACCTCGTACAGCCGGCCGGCGACGGACCGTTCCCGACGGTGCTCGTCATCCACGAGAACCGCGGCCTCAACCCGCACATCGAGGACGTCGCCCGCCGCGCGGCGGTGGCCGGCTTCCTCGCCCTCGCGCCGGACGGCTTGTCCCCGGTGGGCGGCTATCCCGGCAACGACGACGACGGCCGCGTCCTGCAGCGCGGCCTCGACCCCGACGAGCTCGACCAGGACATGATCAACAGCGCGCGCTTCCTCAAAGCGCACGATCTGTCCAACGGACGCCTCGGGGCGACCGGGTTCTGCTGGGGCGGCGGCATGACCAACCGCCTCGCGGTCGAGCTGGGCAGCGACCTCGATGCGGGCGTGCCGTTCTACGGCGCCTCCGCCCCGACCGAGGGGGTGCCGAACATCCGCGCCGCGATGATGATCATCTACGCGAGCACCGACCCGCGCATCAACGCGATGTGGCCCGAGTACGAGGCGGCCCTGCAGGCGAACAACGTCGAGCACGAGATGCACATGTTCGAGGGGACCCTGCACGGCTTCCACAACAACTCGACGCCGCGCTACAACGAGGCGGCGGCCGCCCAGGCGTGGAACCGGACGGTGGGCCACTTCCGCCGGCACCTGACCGCGTGATACGGCCCGCCCGGGAGCCCGCGGCGTCGCGGGCTCCCGGCGCGGCTCCCCCACAGAGATTCGCCGGCTCCCACGACCAAAGGGAGAAGGGAGAGTTGCCGGGATTCTCAGTCGCGCATGTTCTTGTGCCACTCGATAGTCTCGACGTTCGATCCAGCGGTCACGCGAGCCACGAACGTCACTGCCTTCCGCCCCAACAAGCGAATCATGGCGGGAAGCGCGCGCTCGAGCACGTCCGCTTGTTCTTTTCCCGTCAATCCGGCTGCCGTGAGCACGAAAGCCCGGACGCCTGCGCGGCGCAGGGCGCGGAGCTCGATCTCGCGCTTGCGGATTTGCTTGTCCTTCGTGATCAGAATCCACCCTCGAGCGCCAACCTGGGGGAGCCACTCCAGGTCCGGCGTTCCACTTCCGAACGTGTCGTACTGCACGTGCGCGAGATGACCGGCCGCGCGCAACATGTCGGCGACGGGGCGCGCGGCCACGCACTCATCGATGAAGAACTCGTACGGCTGCTCACGCGGCGCGGTCGAGCGTGAGCTCGCACCGGATCGCTTCTTCGATTTGGCGCGGCGGCCGGCCATACTCGTCAGCCAATTGGCGGCAGGTGTCGCCGGCGATGAACCGCTCCGCGACCTCTTGAGTTGGAATGCTGGTGCCGACGATGACGGGTCGGCCGAACCGCACGCGTGGGTCGAGCGAAATGATCTTCGGTTCGTCGGGCAGCATCTCCAGGGAACGGGCCGTCTGCGGGTCGTGACGAACGAACGGGAAAAGCCGAATGGCGAGGCCATCGACGTCCTGATCGATGCGCTGGAGATGGGCCTCGATCAGTTCGCGCATCGCCAGTTGGCCGCTCTTCGACGCGTTGATCAGATCGCCGGTCCTTTCGACGAAAATGGAAATGCCATCCGTGAGCATGCGGGTGCTCAACAAGGGGTGCCGGCTCTCGAAGGTATCTTCCAGGTAGCGAATGACGGCGCGCAGCTTCTTCGGTGAAATCCGATGGTACCGTCGGAGCGCTCCCAGCACGTGCAACTCGGCCACGTTCCAGAAAGACAACAGACGACGTTTGGGTTCTGCAATTTGAATCAGGGGGTCGCCACCATACGTGCGGAACCCGAACGCCCAATTCTGCACCGTGCGTAGCGGAAGCCGCACGTACCGTGCCGCCTCCCGGGTCGTGTACGCGGGGAGACGCCGGGGGTCGCGTCCCCCGTACAGGTCCCACTGGTCTTGCGCCTGACTCATCTACCGCCTCCCGCAACCTGCCGGGTGCCCCGTCCGCAGCCGTGTGGGTCCGCCAGAAGACCAGCGTACCGCCGACCCGGTGAGGGGTCAACAGGCATCAGCGCAACAACCTGTACTTCTCAGGCACCAGGCAAGCCCGGGCCCGCGCGGCCGGGACTTTGGGGCAGCCCGCCGGCAGGAGAGCAGCGGTCGGTCGTCTCGACGTCGAGCTGAAGACTCCCTATCCGGCGGAGGACTGCCGCGCCGTCGCCGCGGCCAGGTAGGCCGTCGGCACCACGATCATGTTGAGGACCGTCGACGAGACGAGCCCGCACACGATGACGAGGGCGAGGGGGGCCTGAATCTCGCTGCCGGGCTGGCCGGCGGCGAGGGCCACCGGCAGGAGAGCGAGGCCGGTGGAGAGGGCGGTCATCAGGACCGGGACCACGCGGTCGACCGCCCCCCGCACCACCGCGGCCCGGACGTCGCTTCCCCGGAGGTCCTGCAGGCGGCGGATGCGGGTGACCACCATGATGCCGTTGCGGGTGGCGATGCCGAAGAGCGCGATGAAGCCGATGAGGGCGGCGATCGACAGGGTGCCGCCGCCGATGAGAACCCCCACCACGCCCCCGATGAGGGCGAGGGGCAGGTTGATCATCACGATGGCAGCGTCGCGGGGCGAGCGGAGGGCGCTGACGAGCAGCAGGAAGATGCCGACGACCGCGGCGAGCCCGAGCCACAGGAGCGCCCGCGCCGCCGTGGCCTGGGCGTCGAACTGCCCGTCGAGCTCCACGCGGTAGCCCTCGGGCAACGCCACCCCGGCCGCCACCCGCTCGCGGATGTCGGCGACGGTGCTGCCGAGGTCGCGCCCCGCGACGTTGCACGTCACCACCAGCCGGCGCTGCACGTTCTCGCGCCCGATGAAGTTGGGGCCGCGGTCCTCGACGATGCCGGCGAGGCTGCCGAGGGGAACGCGGGGGCCCGCGGGGGTGTCGATGCGCGTGTCCCACAGCGCGTCGAGGTCGGCCATGTCGGACCGGGGGTAGCGCACCACCAGGGGCACCGCGACCTGGCCGTCGAAGATCTCCCCGACCTCGCGGCCGTGCAGCGCCGTCTCGAGGGTCAGGGCCGCCTCGCCGGCCGGCAGCCCGTGGCGGGCGAGGGCCGAGCGGTCGAAGCCCACCCGCACGGTGGGGATGTCGGACTGCGGCTCGAGGGCGAGGTCGACGACACCGGGAATGTCCTGCATCGCCGCGACGGCCTGGTCGCCGAGGGTGCGCAGCACCGCGAGGTCGTCGCCGAAGATCTTGACGGCGACGTTGGCCCGCGAGCCTGACAGCATGTGGTCGATGCGGTGCGAGATGGGCTGGCCGATGGTGATGTTGGTGCCCGGCACCAGCGACAGCCGCTCGCGGATCTCCTCGAGCACGACGCCACGCGACCGCCCCTCCTCTTCCAGGCGCACGTCGATCTCGGCCGACTCGACCCCCTGCACGTGCTCGTCGAGCTCGGCCCGCCCCGTCCGCCGGGCGGTGGCGGCGACCTCGGGCACCTCGAGGAGCAGCCGCTCGATGGCGCTCCCGAGGGCGCTCGACTCGGCGAGGCTCGTCCCCGGCAGGGTCACCGCGCTGATCACGAGGGCGCCCTCGTTGAACGCGGGCAGGAACGCCCGCCCCAGGAACGGGGTCGAAGCCGCCGCCGCCACCGTCAGCGCGCCCGCCGCGACGAGCACCGTGCGGGGGTGGCGCAGGGCATGGGGCAGCAGCCGCGAGTAGCGGCGCCGCACCGCGGCGGCGAGGGCCGGCTCGTGGCCGTCCGTCACGCTGCGGCTGCCGGGCAGCAGGTAGAAGCAGAGCACCGGGGTCAGGGTCAGGGCCACCACCAGCGACGCCGCCAGCGCGATGAGGTAGACGATGCCCAGCGGCTGGAGCAGGCGCCCCTCGACGCCGGCGAGGAAGAAGATGGGCAGCATGACGAGGCCGACGATCAGGGTGGCGAAGACGATGGACGTGCGGATCTCGCGGCTCGCGTCGTACACGACCTTGAGCACCGGCCGCTGCCGCGCGGCGGGGCGGCGCGCGTTCTCGCGCAGCCGCCGGCCGACGTTCTCGACGTCGATGATGGCGTCGTCGACGAGGGCCCCGACCGCGATGGCCATGCCCCCGAGGGTCATGCTGTTGATGGACAGCCCCAGGGCGCGGAGCCCGACGACGGCGGCGAGCAGCGACAAGGGAATCGCGAGCAGGGTGATGGCGCCGGCCCGCAGGCTGGCGAGGAAGAGCAGCGTCACCGCGACCACGAGCAGGGTCCCGTCGCGCAGCGCGCGGGTCAGGTTGCCCATCGCGAGCTCGATGAAGTCGGCCTGCCGGAACAGCCGCGTGTCGAGCTCCATGCCGGCCGGCAGATCGGCCTGGATGGCGTCGAGCACGCCGTCGAGCTCGCGCGTCAGCGCCACCGTGTTGACGTCGGGCTGCCGCTGGATGCCGAGGATGACGGCGGGCTGCCCGTTGCGCGACCCGTCCCCGCGCCGGAGCCCGGCGCCGATGCCGACGGCGGCGATGTCCGCGACCCGGATGGGACGGGTGCCCCGCGCCCCGATGACCGTCGCGGCGATCGCCTCGACGTCGGCGAGCCGGCCCACCCCCTGAATCAGGTACTCCTGGCCCCCCGCCTGCCGGAAGCCGGCCGACGTGTTCCGGTTGGCGCGGCGCAGCGCGTCCTCGACCGCGGTCAGCGACAGCCCGTAGTCGGACAGCCGCGCGGGATCGACCCGCACCTCGAACTGCCGGCGCTCACCGCCGATCACCGTCACCTGGGCGACGCCGGGGGTGGCGAGGAGCCGCCGGCGCACCACCACGTCGGCGGTGGTGCGCAGGTCGATGGGCGAGTGCGCCGCGGAATCGAGCGCGACGAACATGATCTCTCCCATGATCGAGGAGAGCGGCGCGAGCACCGGCGGGGCAATCCCGTCGGGCAGCGAGGGCAACACCGACGACAGCTTCTCGCTGACGGTCTGGCGGGCCCGGTAGATGTCCTCCCCCCAGTCGAAGTCGACCCAGACCACGGCGAGCCCGACGGCGGTGGCCGACCGCACCCGGCGCACCCCCGACGCCCCGTTCATCACCGCCTCGATGGGCAGGGTGACCAGGGCCTCCATGTCGGTCGGGGCCATGCCCTGCCCCTCGACGAGCACCGTCACCGTCGGCGCGGTCAGGTCGGGCAGCACGTCGACCGGCATCTGCCGCAGGACGACCCCGCCCCACACCAGGAAGATGGCGGCGCCCGCGATTACCGCGAGACGGTTCCGCAACGACCAGCGAATCAGCCCGTCCAGCATCGGTGCGTGTGTCCGTGGGCCGGTACCAGGACGATGACGTCCCACGCGAGGAACGCCCTGGCGCCCGTCCCGAGGCGGTTCCGGAACGACCAGCGAATGGCTCCGTCCCGCATTCGTTCCATGTGTCCGCGGGCCGGCGTCAGTCCGGCTCGGCGGCCCGGGTCCGATTCGGAGACCCGGTCGGGCATCGGCGCCGGCGTCGCCGGGCCGGTCCCCGATCCGGCTCGGCGGCCGGCACCGATCCGGAAGCCCGGTCCGGCATCAGTGCGTATGGCCGTGGGCCGGCGCCTGCGGCGACAGCGCGGCGAGCCGGATGAGCGGCGCCCCCACCGTGACCACCCGGTCGCCCGGCGCGACGTCCCCGATCACCTGGACGACGCCGCCCTCGCGGTGGCCGAGCCGGACCGGGCGCCGCTCGAAGCTCTCGCCGCCGACCTGGACGAAGACCACCGGCTGCCCGCCGTCGTCGACGATGGCGCTCGCCGGCACGGTGACCGCGTCGGACATCGAGGCCCCGAACACACGGAGGGTGACGGCCTGGCCGATGGCAAGCCGCCGATCGGGGTTCCGCAACTCGTAGATGACGGGGACGGTCCGGGTGGCATCGTCGACAACCCGCCCCACCGACACGAGCCGCTCGAGGGGCAGCGGAGCATCGCCCCCCGGCACTTCGAGCTCGGCCGCTGCGAGGTCGTCGAGGCGCGCCAGGGCGGCCTCGGGAAGCGCCCCGACGACGTGAACCCTGTCGACCGCGATAACCGTGAACAGCCGCGTGCCCTCGTCGACGCTGGCCCCGGGGGTGGCCGCCGACTCCGCGACGACGCCGCGCATCGGCGCGCGCAGCACGAACCGCGTGTCCTCGGTGCCCTCGCCCTCGCCCCGCCGCGTCGAGTCGAGGTGGGCGAGATGGGCCTCGGCCGCCTTCAGCCGGGCCTCGGCCGTCTGCGACGCCAACCGCGCCTCGAGCCGGCGGCGGGCAGGCAGAGCGCCGACCTCGACCAGCCGCTCGACCCGCGCGTGCGCGGCCCGCGCCAGCTCGAGGGCGTCGCGCGCCTCGGCCACCGCCAGCTCGAGGGCGGGGCGGTCGTCGGCGTGCTCGCTGCGGGGCACGACCTGGGCCAGGGCGTCGCCGCGGCCCACGACGGACCCGACCGGCCGGGGCGGCAGGTCGGCGGCGAGCCGGCCCGCCACCGGGCTCGTCACCTCGGCCTCCCCCCCGGTGCGCGGCTGGATCTCGGCCGGGATGTCGAGGCTGCCGGCCATCGACTGGCGGCGGGCCGCCGCCGTCGCGAAGTCGAGCGACCACTGCTGCTCCTTGAGGAAGGGGACCGAGCCGTCCTCCTCCTCGGCCTCGGGCGGCAGCACCGCCGCCTCCGCCGCCGTCAGCACCCTGACCTCGCCGAGGTCGTGGCGGTCCTGCACCGCCGCCGCGTCGAGCAGCAGCTCGAGCCGGGCTCGGCCCGCCACTGCCGGAGTGACGTCGACCCCGAAGATGCCGGGGCGTCCCGGCTCGTCGACCTCGAACTCCTCGACCCGCCCGCCGCTCAGGCGCACCGTCGCCCGGCCCTCCCGCAGGGGCTCGAAGGTGGCGAGGTCGGTGAAGTGGATGGCGAACCGGCTCGTGGCCCCCGCGACGAGGGGAGGGAACTCGACGAACAACTCGCTGCGGTCGGTCCATCGACTCACCACGACCGGGGCCGGCTCCTCGGCCGCCTCGAGCGCCGCCGGCGGCGCGGATCCGCACGCCGACAGCATCGCCGCCTCCGCCGACAGCATCGCCGCCACCGACAGCATCGCCGCAGCCGGCCGGCCCGGTCCGTGCCTGGTGTTCCTCATGGCGTCTTCTCCCGCCCCGGCGCGCGGTCGAGCCCGACCGCGGCCCGGCCCGCGCGACCGCTCATGCCGCGTCACTCAGGACAGTGATCGCAATAGTTCTGCCAACTGCACCCAGGCACGACCCCCTCCCTACCGTCTTCCGAGCGTGCCGCGTGGCAAGGTTGTTCCCGTCACTGTCCTTGCCGCCCCGTCGCACGGTCGCGCCCGACGGCGGCCCGCTGCCGACGGTCATGGCGTCATCTCGCGCCCCGTCGCACGGTCGAGCTCGATGGCGGCCGGACGCGCCGCCGCCGACAACCCGCCGACAGCTCCCGGCCCCGACACACGGTCGAGCTCGACGGCGGCCCGGCGCATTCGTCGCCCACGCCTCACGGCGTCATCTCCCGCCCCGTCGCGCGGTCCAGCTCGACCGCGGCCCGGCGCGCCGCCGCCGACAGCTCGAGCGACCGCAGCTCCGCGCTCAGGTTGACCCGATGGGCGTCGAGCAGCTCCAGGATGCCGAACTCGCCTTCCTCGTAGCCCGCGGTCGCGATGGCCACGAGCTCGGCGGCCCGCGACACCGCGTCGTCGCGATAGCGGTCGGCCAGCTCGCGGGCGCCGGCCGCCGCGGCCGAGGCGGCGTGGACCTCGGCCGCGATGCGGGCCGCGAGGCTGCGGCGCTCGGCCTCGACGCGCGCGCCGGCCGCCGCCGCCCGCGCCGCCTGCGCCTGGCCGCGGTTGAACACCGGCACCGACAGCGACGCGCCGAGCACGAACCCCGTCTCCATCGACCCGAACACGCCGCTGCGTTTCATGCCCCCGGTGAGCTGGGCGGAAGGCAGCCGCAGGCGCCGCGCCGCGCGTTCCTCGGCCCCCCACCGCTCCCCCTCCAGGCCGAGCGCCCGATAGTCCGGGCGGCGTTCGGGCGACCCGCCCGCCGCGGGGGCGAGGACCGGCGGGGGCGGAAAGTCGTCGAGACGGCCCGCCGCGGCGAGCCCGTCCGGGTCGGTCCCCTCCGCGAAGAAGGCGGCGAGCCGCGCCTGGGCTCGCCGGCGGTCGATGACGGCCAGCGCGAGGTCGGCGTCGACCTCGGCCACCTCGCGCTCCGCCCGCAGCCGGTCGAACCGCGAGCCCTCGCCCGCCTCCTCGCGCGTCCGGAGCACCCCGATCAGCGTGTCGAGGCGCCCCACGCCGGCCTCGAGCGACCGAACCCGGTCCTGTGCGAGCAGGAGATCGGTGAACGCCAGGCGCAACTCGGCCTCGATTGCGAGCAGGCGGCCGTCAACGTCGGCCGAGCGGGCCGAGACCTCGTGCCCGGCCGCCTCGCCCAGCAGGCCCCGCCGGCCCCACAGGGGCAGCTCCTGGCTCACGAGCAGGAAGTCGTCGACCACCGCGCCGGCCTCCTCGCGCGTGTACGCGACGGCGGGATTGGCCGCCAGGGTCCGCTCGCGGGCATCGGCCTCCAACTCTCGCACCCCTAGCCGCAGGGCGGTCACGCGCGGGTACTCCGCCCGCATCCTCGCCACCGCCTCGGCCTCGGTCAGCGACTGTGCGGCGCCGGGCGACGCGAGCGCCACGCACAGACCGGCCAGCAGCCACCCTCGAGCCATATCGTCGTCTCCTGCCGCCGCCCGCCACGCCGTCGCGGGGCCATCGCCGGAGCCCTGCGCCCGGAAGCCCGTCGGTATCGCGCCCATCCCGGCGCGTCGGGGACCGCGACCCGGCCGCTGCCGCCTCGGTCCGCGTTCCACGCGGGGCGCGGTGAGAGGCCCCGCCGCGTTCGACCGGCGAGGACATCCTGCCTGACCAGGTTGCTCCACGGAGCCGGCAACGGCCCCGCGGTCGCCACATGCCCAGTATGCCCTCTCGTCACGCCTCGTCAGGCACACGCCCAGCGGACCTGGGTGCAGCGTGGGGTTCCACCGCCGGCCCATAACCCAACCGGTACCAGGCCGGGCACAGCGCCAGCCCCACCGCGAGCAGCCCGCCGATCCAGAGCGGGCGGGCGGGAACCCAGTCGGGGGCGGGACTGCCGACCAGCCACGTCCCGAGCCCCACGAGCAGGCAGAACAGGGTCGCCGAGCACAACGCCATGGCCGCGACGGCGCGCCCGAGCCGCCGCGCACCGTCTTCCGCGCCGGCCCCCCCGCCGTCGACCGCGCGGGCCACCGGTCCCCAGAAGCCGACCGGCCGCACGCGCCGGTAGAACACCGCCAGCCGCGCCGGGTCCTCGGGCGCGGTGAAGCGTATCGCGGCCAGCGCCGCCGCCGTCGACGCCGCCGCCGCCAGCAGCAGCCGCAACGGCTGCTGATCGTCGTCCAGAAGAAAGATGAGCAGCGGGGCTACCGCGCACGATACCACCATCGCGGCGATCTCGGCCCACGCGTTCATCCGCCACCAGATCCAGCGCAACACCAGCACCACGCCGAGGCCCGCCCCGAACAGCAGGTTGATCTGCCACGCCTGGTTGATGGAGGTCAGCCGGCTCATGATGGCGAGGGCGATCACCAGCGTCAGCACCGCCGCGGCCCGGGCCACCCACACCAGAGCGCGGCCGCTCGGCTCGGTCCCGAGCCACGCGCGGCAGATGAACCGCCGGTAGATGTCGTTGGTCCAGTACGACGCCCCCCAGTTGAGGTGGGTGTCGACGGTCGAGGCGAGGGCCGCGAGCATCCCCGTCAGCATGAGGCCGCGCACCCCGGCCGGCAGCAGCTCGGCCATGCCGCGAACGTAGGTGGCCTCGCGGTCGGCCTGCACGAAGCCCGGGGCCAGTCCCGGGTCGGGGGGAAACAGCACCAGCAGCCCCACCCCCAGCGGCAGCCACAGCAGGCTGCGCACCAGCACCTGCGCGAACGTGAACACCACCGCCGCGGTCTTCGCGTCGCGGTCCGTGCGGCACGCCATCGACCGCTGCGCGAGATAGCCGCTGCCGTCCGACACCGCGTTGATGAGCCACAGCAGGCCCAGCAGCGAGAGGACCGTGAAGGTGACGTCCTTGCCGTGCCCCGGCGTGAACGCCAGGATCTCGTCGGGCCGGATGCCCCCCGGCCCGCCCGCCGCAAACGTCTCCTGCACCCGCCCGGGGAGCGCCCCGAGACCGCCCGCCTCGGCCACGACGAACGCCGCGAACGCCACAGTGCCCGCGCCCATGACCGCGATCTGCCCCATGTCGGTGGCGACGACGCCGCGCAGCCCCCCGGTGGCCGAGTAGAACGCCACGACCGCGAGAATCAGGACCAGCGACAGCAGGTTGTTCGCGGTCTTGACCCACACCTCGGGGTCGTCGGCGCCCCCGATGGCGAGGGGCGTGCCGATCGCCTCGACCAGCGCCACGACAGGCTCGAACAGCCCGCCGGGCAGCCACGCGTGCCACAGCAGGAAGGGCTCGGCGATCTTCGCGGCCGCGAAGAGCACCCACGCCAGGGTGACGCAGTTGATGACGGTGCCGAAGTACAGCGCCTTGACGCCGCGCAGGGCCGCCGCCGGCGTCCCCCCGTAGCGCACCTCGGTCAGCTCGGCGTCGGTCACCACCCCGGCCCGGCGCCACGCCCCGGCGAGCACGAAGCCGAGGAGGAGGAAGGTGACGCCGAAGATCCAGAGCTGCCACAGCCCGAAGATGCCCGCGGTGGCGATGATGCCGGTGACGAGCAGCGGCGTGTCGGCTGCGAACTGCGTCGCGGCCATGCTGAGGCCGGCCTTCCACCCCGGCAGGGACCGGCCCGCGAGGAAGTACTCGTCGAGGTTCTTCGAGGCCTGCCGGCGGTGGCGGACGCCGGCGCTGACCGCGTAAGCGACGAAGGCGAGCACGATGAGGGCGTCGACCGGATGCACGCGTCCATCCTGCCCGGGCCGCCTCGCAACCGGTCAGGCCGGGCCGCGGCCGTGGGGCCTGACCACCCACACCGCGGCGGCCGGGGGGTCGCTCTTCGCGAGGTCGACCTCGAGGCGCAGGTGCTCCTCGAAGGCGAGCCATTGCCGGTCGGTCCACTGCCGCCGGTGGTTCCGGGGCTGGGCGGCCAGCTCCGCCCCGTCGGTGCCGGCGTACACCGGCATCGGCTTGCGCACGTGGGAACGACTCACCCGGCGCGCGTCCACCGCGACGGCGTCCGTCACCTCGTGGGTCGGGAGCGGCACCGGGACGTACTCGACGCCGCTCTCGTCTCGATAGATCACGCTGCCATTCTACGCGCCATCGGCCGGCCGCCGGCGACGATTCGCCGTCCGGGTGCTCGACCGGCCGCGCCGGGCGCGCCGGAGGCCGGGGGGCGACGATTCGGCGGGCGCGATTCGGCGGGCGCGAGACAGGTGGGCAGCTCTACCCGCGGCGGCGAGCGCGCCGCCGGCCGCACCGGGCGACGATTTGACAGGGGAACTCGGCTTGTCCGACGATGGGATCAGTGTTGACCCGCGCGACGGCGCGGCGGTCTCCGGTCGATGCGGGGCGGATCGGCGGCCGGCCGGGTTGGGACCCGACACCCAGATGGCTCGCCCCAAAAGGAGGTGATCCCGTGGACGACTATGGCAGCGGTTCTGCGGAGGTGGCGTCCTCGTAGGGGACCTCCAGCGCACACGCGGCGCCGGGACCCCGCGCGGGGTAACCCAACGTCGCTGACGCAGACCGACCTGGGCCCCGGTTCCCCCACGGGAACCGGGGCTTTTTCGTCTCCGAAGCAGCGCAGCCACGGGAGGTCACGCCCGGTACCGGCCGGCAGGCCGGCGATCCTACCGAGGCACGGTCTTCGCGAGGCGGTATCCTGTGGGACGGGTTCTGCCGAAAGAACAGATGGGAACGTGTGGCGTAGCGCAACCTGGAGGTACGGTTGGTGACGAATCGACTCTCGGCGATCGCGGGTTGTTTCGGACTGGTTTGCGTTCCCCTTCTCACGGCGGCCCAGTCCCCGGATGTCGACGCCCTCGACGCGGGCTCCGACACCGTCGCCCACGGCGCGTCCAAGACAGCGGGGGCCATCGACGCAACCCCTGATGGCGGCGGTCCGGACGCAATCCCTGATGGCGCCGTCCTCGACGCAACCCTCGACATCGCCGGCCTGGACGCCATCGACACCCGCCTCGCGGCGCGCCGCATCATCGACCGCTCTCTCGAACAGGCCGTGGAGCAGCGGGCGGCGGCGTTCGAGCTCGGCTTCGAGTACTTCACGGACGGCCGGGTCGAATCGCTCGACGGCGACGGGCGCGTGACCGACACCGACACGACCCGAAACCGCCACTATCCCATCGAGGGCCACTTCTACTCGGAGGTCATCGGGCGTGACGGCCGCCCCCTCGACGAGGACGAGGCCCGGGACGAGCGGAAGAAGAAGGCCGACTTCGTGCGCGAGGCGAGACGCCACGCCGAGCGTGGCGAGCGATACCAGCCGGACGAGATGCGCGTCGACTTCGACCGCGAGCTGATGGACCGCTACGTCGCCACCCTCGCCGGCACCGACGTCGTCGACGGCGCCGTTTGCTGGGTGATCGAGTTCGAGCCTCGCGAAGGGCCGCTGCCGAACGACCGGCGGCTCGACGGAGCCCTGAACCGCTCGTCGGGCCGCCTCTGGATCGGGCAGCACGACTACGGGGTGAGGCGGGCGGTGTTCGAGATGCAGCGCCCCGTCCGCTGGCTGTGGGGAATCGCCGGCACCCTCCGCCGCGCGACCGGGCAGCTCTACTTCCGCCAAATCGAATCGAACCTCTGGATTCCCGACCGGACGCTCGTGGAGATCGAGCTGGGCGTGTTCTTCGGCCTGAAGACGATACGGCGCCGGATCCGCAACGAGTGGGTCGAGCCTCCGATGCCGGAGCCGACCGATTCGACGACGCCGGAGCCGACCGCCCCGACGCCGGAGCCGGGCGCGGAGACGGCGCTGCCCTGACGGCCAGCCGTCGGACACACCCTGCAAAATCGTCGCCGACGGCTCTCGCCGCCCGGAAGCGATGCCAGCCCGCCAATCGTCCGGCCGCGTCTGCCGGGCACCTCGTTCGAGGGTCATCCGCGCGACCGATCCGGGCAGTCGATCGGCTATGATGCGCCCGTCGCCCGTGGGAGACGGGTTGGCCGCAAGCGGCGCACGGGATTCGACATTCCCGGTCGGCGACACCCTCGGTGCGTGACGGCGCCGAAAGCGCCGCGCAGTAATCGCGGGATAGAGGAGAAGGGAACCATGAACAGACGCCAGTTTCTCGCAACGTCGGGCATGACGGTGATGGCGGCGGCTCTCAGGGAGCTGCCGCTCATCGGCATGCAACAGCTCACCACGTCGTTCGAGGACCTGCGGCGGGGCGTGGGCATCTTCAACGGCCAGGGCGGCACCATCGGGTGGCTCGTGAACTCGGACGGCATCCTCGTCATCGACAGCCAGAACGCGGCCGCGGCGGCCGCCTGCATCGAGGGCATCGGGGAGCGGTCGTCCAACGCGATCGACATCCTCGTCAACACCCACCACCACGGCGACCACGTCGGCGGCAACCAGACGTTCCGCCCCGTCGCCGGCACGATCGTCGCCCACGAGAACAGCGCCGCGTGGCAGCGGCGGACGGCCGAGGAGGCGGGGAACGCGGACTCGCAGGCCTATCCCGACGAGACCTTCACCGACGAGTGGCGGACGACCATCGGGGACGAGACGGTGGTGGCGCGCTATCACGGCGCCGGACACACGAGCGGGGACTGCGTGGTGACCTTCGAGCAGGCCAACGTCGTGCACATGGGCGACCTGATGTTCAACCGCCTGCACCCGTTCGTCGACCGAGCCTCCGGCGCGCGCATCTCGAGCTGGATGGAGGTGCTGGAGCAGGTGACGGCCGCCCACTCGGCCGACACCATCTACATCTTCGGCCACGGCACCCCGGGCGCCGGCGTGACCGGCGACCAGGGCGACCTCGCGCACCTGCGCGACTACTTCACGGCGGCCCTCGAGCTGACGCGCCGCGAGATGCAGGCCGGCCGGTCACGGGACGAGATCACCGGCACCGAGGCCCTGCCCGGTTTCGAGGACCACGTGTCGCCGTTCGCGCTGCTCAGCCTGGAGGGCGTGCTCGGCGTGGCCTACGACGAGCTGAGCGAGGGGTAGACCCGATACCGCCATTCAGAGCCCACGCCGCGGCCGCCGAGGGCCGCGGCGTGGGCCTGCGCGGGCGCCTCCCGGCCGCCGGCGCTCCGCCTCCCACTCCCGAACCGGCGCGAAACGCGACCCCGACGCCGCCTCCCCGGCTTCAGAGGAACGCGGCGCCACCTCGACGCCGATCACGTTCCCAGGTGGTTGTCCGTCGCCCAGACCAACGCCTGCCTGCCCCGGCTCCACGCTGGGCTTCCGTCCCCTTTTCGATCCCGGCTTCAGGGGAACGTGGCGCCACCTCGACGCCGATCACGTTCCCAGGTGGTCCGTCGCCCAGACCAACGCCTGCCTGCCCCGGCTCCACGCTGGGCTTCCGTCCCCTTTTCGATGTCGCGCCGGATGTCGTCCAGACCAATGCCTGCCTGTCACGGCCTCACGGGAACACGGCGCCGCTCACGCCCACGCGGTCGTCTGTCGCGCAGGCCGACGCCTGCCTATAATGGGAAGCTGATGGCACTTCATCCCCACGGCGATGGCTCCTCGGTCGTGGCATGCGGCGGCTCCTCCGTCGCGGCGTGGTGCCTCCCGTTCCTCGTGCTGGTCCTCGCCGCGTGCGGCGGTGCGGACGCTCCCCCCGACGCTGCCGAGGCTTCGTCCTGTATCGGGTGTCATCGCGAGGCCACCCCCGGCGTCGTCACCGACTGGGAGCTGAGCCGGCACAGCGCGGCCGGCGTCGAGTGCAGCCTGTGTCACGGCGACGGGCACAGCACGGCCGACGACGTCGCCCATGTCCGGATGGCGACGGTGGAGGTGTGCGCGGACTGCCATCCGATTCAGGCCGAGCAGTTCACCGGCGGCAAGCACGCCCTGGCGTGGGCCAGCATGAACGCGATGCCCACGACGCACTGGCTGCCGATGGCCCTCACCGAGGGCATGAAGGGCTGCGGCGGTTGTCACCGAATCGGCATCAAGTCCGAGGACGACATGCGGCAGCTGCGGGCCGAGGGCGCCACGTTCGGCCTCGCGTCGTGCGACGCCTGCCACACGCGCCACCTGTTCTCGGTCGCCGAGGCGCGGGAGCCGCAGGCGTGCCGGACGTGCCACATGGGCATCGACCACCCGCAGTGGGAGATGTACTCGTCGTCGAAGCACGGCGTGCGCCACCTCCTGAAGCAGAACGGCACGCTGCCGGACGAAGCCGCCGCGCCCACCTGCCAGACATGCCACATGCCGCAGGGGGACCACGAGGTCCGGACCGCGTGGGGGTTCCTGGCGGTGCGCCTGCCCCTGGCCGAGGATCCCGAGTGGGCCGCCGACCAGACGACCATCCTGCAGGCCCTCGGGGTGCTGGACCCCGAAGGCAACCCGACGCCGCGCCTCGACGTCGTCGAGCAGGCCGACGTCGCCCGGCTGACGCAGGAGGACTGGCAGCGCGAGCGCGACCGCATGATCGCGGTCTGCGAAGACTGCCACTCGGGCAACTTCGTGCGGGCGGAGCTCGAGAAGGGCGACGACATGATCCGGCAGGCGGACCGCCTGCTGGCCGAGGCCATCCGCATCGTCGCCGATCTCTACGCCGACGGCGTGTTGCAGAAGCCGGATCACTACGTGTACGACTACCCGGACCTGCTGGCGTTCCACGACGCGCCGTCCGTGATCGAGACGCGCCTGTTCAGGATGCACCTGGAGCACCGGATGCGGACCTTCCAGGGCGCCTTCCACAACAACCCCGACTACTCGCTGTGGTACGGCTGGAGCGAGATGGTGCAGGACCTGACCGAGATCAGGACGATGGCCGAGGAGTTGCGCGAGCGCCGCTAGGGCAAACCGCCGGGGCGCCCGCCTGACGACTGACGACGCGTGAGGAGGGCGCACAAAGGGCCATGACCGCCGCCGACCTCAGCCTGGGCCTCCTGGCCGTTGCCGCCCTCGCGCTCATCGCGGTGGTGGTCCGCCGACCCGAGGCGGCAGCCACCCTCGGGGGCCGGATCGCGGCGTTCGCGGCCCTCTTCGCGCTGCCCGGGCTCGTGCTGCTGGGCGGTGCGGTCCGGCACTACGAGCAGGCCAAGACCACGACGTTCTGCCTGTCCTGCCACCAGATGGAGCCCTGGCGGCAGAGCCTCCACATCGACGACCCGCGGTTCCTCCCGGCGGCGCACTACCAGAACCGGCGGGTCCCGGTGGAACGCGCCTGCTACACGTGCCACACGAACTACACGATGTTCGGCGGCGTCGACGACAAGATGCGGGGCGTGCGGCACGTGTGGCACGCCGTGTGGGGGACGGCCTCCGATCCGGTCGAGCTGTACGAGCCGTTCGAGAACGGCGCCTGCCTCGCCTGCCACGAGGGCAGCCGCTCCTACGGGGAGCAGGCCGCCCACGCGCGCTTCCTCGCCGACCTGCGCGAGGGAACGAGGTCGTGCGTCATGTGCCACAACCTGGTGCATGAGACGGCCCAGCTCGACCGGTTCCCGCGCTGGGACCCGGAGAGCCCGCGATGAGCCGGGTGCGCCTGCCGGGGTCGAGGGACGGACTGTCCGGCCGGCTGCAGGTATCGGGTCTGTTGATCGCGGCGGGGATCGGCGTCGAGCTCCCCACGTTCTTCTGGAACCACCCGGTCTCGTTCTTCCTGTTCGCCGTTCCGGGCGCGGCGCTCATGAGCGCCGGCATGGCGCTGTACCTGTGGTCGATGGCGACCCGCGGCGAGTGACCCGGCGCCAGGCACCATGACCGCCGTTCGCCGGCACAGCTCCGCCGGCGAGATGCCCTCGCGCATCGCCAACGCCTCGCACCCCGGATGTGCGTCTGACGCGGCGCCAGTCCGGAGACCCCGCGGCGCCGTCGCGCGACACCCCGGATGTGCGTCTGACGCGGCGCCAGTCCGGAGACCCCGCGCGACACCCCGGGTGTGCGTCTGACGCGGCGCCAGTCCGGAGACCCTCCGGCGCCGTCGCGCGCCCGCCCCGCGAGCAGCTCCACGAATGCGCTCGGGGCGTCCGGTGACATCACGGCCACCTGGTCACCAACGGCGCCTCCCTGGGGAATCGCAGGACCACGGTTCGGGCATGCTCCGTGACGAAGGCGCGATGCGACCCCAGCGCCGCGTTCCGGAAGCTCCCGGTGTATGACCATCAGTCCCCCCGTTTCCGAACTCTCTCTCGACCACCCGCATCGCCTACCGAGCCGTGGGCAGCCCTCCCGCCTCTCGGCGCGCCCGCACGATCCCCCCCAAACGGGAGGGGCGGGCCGGCGGGGTACCGCGCTATCCTCTGGCCGTTTCTCCGCGGATCGCGGCGTTTCGCGCAAGGCGACACCCATGCCCACGCTCAAGGACATCGCACAACTGCGACCCCAGACGATCGAGGCCGCCCTCGAGGCGATGCAGCATGCTCTGGAGTACTTTCACCGGACCAGTGACTTCCGGGCCGTTTTTCTCAGGGCGTACTACATCACCACGAGGAACATCAGCAGCGCCATACATCAGCAGGAGGACTTCGACAATCCCATATTCTTCGAGCCGGACTGGATCCGGAGGCTCTCGGGCAAGTTCGCGGGGCTCTACTTCGCCTCGCTGACCACCTTCGACAAGGACCGGCAGGAAGAACGGGCCTGGAAGGTGGCTCACGGCATGGCCTCGGACAAGAGGTCGAGCGTGGTTCAGGACCTGCTCCTCGGCATCAACGCTCATATCAATTACGATCTGCCCGTTGCGCTCTATCAGAACTTTCTGGAACACGACGACGGGCCCGATTTCATATCGCTGGCCCAACGGAAGTTCGACCACGATCAGGTGAACAACATTCTCATTCACTCCTTCGATGACATCTCGGTCATTATCCCGCGGGAATACGGCGGGTCCATGAAGGCGGCCGACGTGTTGACCGGCGATGTCTACGAGAAGTTCACCCACTTCGGGCTGAGGCACTATCGCGAGCGCGTCTGGTGGGACAGCATGTCTCTCCTGTCCGCCAAGTCGGAAGAACAGAGACGACTCGTCATGCACAAGCTGAACTGGGAGTCCGCGAAGATAGCGGGCGCGATAGCGGGAGAGAGCTCGGGATGGGTCAGGGCAATCAACGGGGTTCTGAGACGCCTTCGCAGGACCAACTATCAGAGTCTCCAGCCTCGGTAGACGGCGGGACGTCCCGCGGAACCGTGCGGCCCGCGATGCGGGCCGGCGCCACCAGCCGAATCGGACCTCTCGTGCCTGATCCGCGCTAGAATCGGCTATGGGTCCACCGTCATGGAGCATGAGGGGTAGGTCGAGGTAAGTGGATGAGTCTGCCGCTGAAGAGCTGGCTGCATCGGGCCAACGGGCCTGACTGCGACTTCCCGATTCAGAACCTGCCCTACGGCGCCTTCGGCCGGGGAACGGAGCGTCCGCGGTGCGGGGCGGCGATCGGCGACGCGGTCCTCGACCTGGCCGTGCTCGAGGCGGAGGGAGTACTCGATGCCCGGGGGTCTGCACCCGTCTTCGGCCGGCCGGGGCTGAACGACTTCATGGCCCTCGGGCCGCGGGCGTGGTCCACCGTCCGGGCGCGGCTCACGGAGCTGCTGGCGGAGGGCGGCGACCCGAGGCTCGAGCGCGACGCCGCCCTCCGCGGGCGAGCGCTGGTTCCGCGGCGCGACGTCCGGCTCGCGCTGCCGTTCTCGGTCGCCGGGTACACCGACTTCTACGCGTGCCGCCAGCACGCGTTCAACGTCGGCACGATGTTCCGCGGCCCCGACAACGCCCTGCCGCCCAACTGGCTGCACATTCCCATCGGCTACAACGGACGCGCGTCGACGGTCGTGGTGAGCGGCACGAGCGTGCGGCGGCCGCTCGGTCAGACGAAGCCCCCGGGCGCCGACCTCCCGCGCTTCGGGCCGAGCCGCCGCCTCGACATCGAGCTGGAGCTGGGTGCCGTCGTCGGCGCCGCCAACCCCATGGGGCAGCCGGTGAGCGTGGCCGAGGCCGACGGGATGATCTTCGGCTACGTGCTCCTCAACGACTGGTCCGCGCGCGACATCCAGGCGTGGGAGTACCAGCCGCTGGGGCCTTTCCAGGCCAAGGCGTTCGCGACGTCCATCAGCCCGTGGGTCGTGACGAAGGCGGCGCTCGAGCCGTTCCGGGTGGCGACGCCCGACCGCGAGCGCCCGCTGCTGCCGTATCTCCGCGAGCCGGGCCCGATGCTGTACGACATCGAGATCGAGGTCGACATGCAGCCCGAGGGGGCGGACGCGGCGACGACGATCTCGCGCACCAACTACCGCCACATGTACTACTCGTCGGCCCAGCAGCTGGCTCATCACGCCATCGGCGGCTGCCGGATGAACGTGGGCGACCTGCTGGGGTCGGGGACGGTCTCGGGCCCCGATAGAGGCCAGTGGGGATCGCTGCTGGAACTGACCTGGGGAGGCAAGGACCCGATCACCCTGGACTCGGGAGAGACGCGGAGCTTCGTCGAGAACGGCGATACGATCACCCTGCGCGGGTGGGCCCGGGGCGACGGCCACCGCATCGGCTTCGGCGCCTGCGCCGGCAAGGTGCTTCCGGCCCCGGACATGCCCTGCGACGAACGTGGTTGACGGGACTCCAGGAGGCCGCGGCCAACCCAGCGTTTGCGCCGCGCCCGGATGGCGCCGGCAGACCGCCGAGGCTCCGGCTTCACCAGCGAGACGAAGGAGAGTATCGGCCCATTGACGGAGCAGCAAGTCAACCGGGCGTCCGCGCCGGTCACGGCGTGGACCCCAGGCAGGCGTGGCGGGCGGCAATCGGAGCCGAAGGCGGCGATTGCCGGGCTCAGGCGGGCTGCATCGCCGCTCCGAATGGAGCGGGATTCCACCCGCCGACTGCCAAGGCCAGAGAGGATGTCCGCGTGCCCAGAGCCTTCGCGTCCACGGGCGACCTGACCGAGAAGACGGTCACCTTCTCGGAGATCGCCCCGGATCTCTATACCTACACGACCGAGGGCGACCCGAACACCGGCGTCATCATCGGCGACGACTCCGTGATGGTGATCGACACCCAGGCCACGCCGGTGATGGCGCGGCAGGTCATCGACCGCGTGCGGGGCGTGACCGACAAGCCCATCAAGTACGTCACCCTCACCCACTACCACGCGGTGCGGGTGCTGGGCGCCTCGGCCTACGGGGCGAGCGAGATCATCGCGTCGGAGGCCTGCCGCGCGATGATCCGCGAGCGCGGGCAGGAGGACTGGGACAGCGAGTACGCGCGCTTTCCGCGGCTGTTCCGGGCGGCCGAGTCGATCTCCGGGCTGACGTGGCCGACGCTCACGTTCCGCCAGCGGATGACGCTCTACCTCGGCCGCCGCCGCGTCGACCTGGTGTGGCTCGGCCGGGCCCACACCGCGGGCGACATCGTCGCCTGGGTGCCGGACGCGGGCGTCATGTTCAGCGGCGACATCGTGGAGTACCGCTCCGCCTGCTACTGCGGCGACGGCCACTTCGGCGACTGGCCGGCGACGCTGTCCGCCGTCCGGGGCTTCAGGCCGGACGCGCTGATGCCCGGCCGCGGGGACGCCCTCGTGGGGCCGGACAAGGTCGGGGAGGCGCTGGACCTGACCGCCGACTTCCTGGCCGGCACGTATCGCCCGGTGGCGCGGGTCGCCGGGCGCGGGGGCAGCCTCAAGGAGGCGTTCGACGCGTGCCGCGACGCCTGCGATCCGAGGTTCTCGGACTACGCCATCTACGAGCACTGCCTCCCGTTCAACGTGGCCCGCGCCTACGACGAGGCGCTCGGCATCGACACGCCGCGCATCTGGACGGCCGAGCGCGACCGACGCATGTGGGCCGAGCTGCAGGGCGATGGATAGCAGCGTAGCCCGCGCCAGCGACGAGGCATTCGGCATCGACACGCCGCGCATCTGGACGGCCGAGCGCGACCGACGCATGTGGGCCGAGCTCAGGGCGATGGATAGCAGCGTAGCCTCCGCCAGCGACGAGGCGCTCGGCATCGACACGCCGCGCACCGGGACGGCCGAGCGCGACCGACGCATGTGGGCCGAGCTCAGGGCGATGGATAGCAGCGTAGCCTCCGCCAGCGACGAGGCGCTCGGCATCGACACGCCGCGCATCTGGACGGCCGAGCGCGACCGCCGCATATGGATCGAGCTTCAGGGCGATGGATAGCAAGAGTGACGCGGCGTTCGCCCCCCCGCCGCTCTACCCCTACCGGCGGTCGCCGGACCAGGACGCCGACCCCGTCGCGTTCCACCCCGTCGTGGTGGTGGGCGCGGGCCCGATTGGCTTGGCCGCGGCCATCGATCTCGCGCAGCAGGACGTGCCGGTCGTCGTGCTCGACGACAACGACCGGGTGAGCGGCGGCTCCCGCGCCATCTGCTTCGCCAAGCGGCCCCTGGAGATCCTCGACCGGCTGGGGTGCGGCGACCGCCTCGTGGAGAAGGGCGTGACCTGGAGCGTGGGGAAGGTCTTCTTCGACCGCCGGCAGGTCTACCAATTCGACGTGCTGGCCGAGGCGGGACACAAACGGCCCGCCTTCGTCAACCTGCAGCAGTACTACTGCGAGCAGTATCTCGTCGAGCGGCTGCGAGCCCTCGAGCGCCTCGGCAAGCCCATCGAGCTCAGGGGACGCCACGAGGTCGTCGGCGTCGACGCGCGCCCCGACGGGGTGGGGGTGGAGGTCGACACCCCGGACGGCGCGTACCGTCTCGAGGCGGGCTGGCTCGTCGCCTGCGACGGGGCCGGCTCGCCGGTGCGGCGCATGCTCGGCGCCGACTTCGTCGGCCGGGTCTTCGAGGACAACTTCCTCATCGCCGACGTCGTCATGGAGGCCGACTTTCCGACGGAGCGGTGGTTCTGGTTCGACCCGCCGTTCAACCGGGGCCAGTCGGCGCTCCTCCACAAGCAGCCCGACAACGTCTGGCGCATCGACCTCCAGCTCGGCCGCGACGTCGACCGCGACGAGCAGCAGAAGCCCGGGAACGTCGTCCCCCGGCTGCGGGCGATGCTGGGTCCGGACGTGCGCTTCGAGCTCGAATGGGTGTCGGTCTACACGTTCCAGTGCCGCCGCATGGAGAGGTTCCGGCACGGCCGCGTCATCTTCGCCGGCGACTCGGCCCACCAGTTGTCGCCGTTCGGGGCGCGCGGCGCCAACAGCGGCCTCCAGGACACCGACAACCTCTGCTGGAAGCTCAAGCTCGTCATCGAGGGACGCGCGCCCGAGCGCCTCCTCGACAGCTACGACCACGAGCGCGTCCAGGCCGCCGACGAGAACCTCGTCAACTCGACGAGATCGACCGACTTCATCACCCCGAAGTCGGCGACGAGCCGCCTCTTCCGCGACGCGGTGCTCGACCTGTCCGAGGGCCTGCCGTTCGCCCGGCCCCTCGTCAACTCGGGCCGCCTGTCGGTGCCGTGCGTGCACGACGGCTCGCCGCTGAACGGCCCCGACCACCCCGCCCTGCCGCGGCGGACGCGTCCCGGCGCGCCGGCGTCGGACGCCCCGCTCGAGGACGGCTGGCTCGTCGACGCCCTCGGCGGCCGCTTCCGGCTCCTGGCCATCGACACCCGGGCGCCGGCCCGCCTCGAGGTCGACGGGCTGCCCGTCGACGGGCTGCGCCTCGCCGCCGCGGCGACGCCCTCGGACGCGTTGCGCGAGCGCTACCTGGGCGACGCGCCTTCGGCCGTCTACCTTATTCGTCCCGACCAGCACATCGCCGCGCGCTGGACGTCGTTCGACGAGGCGGCGGTCGCGCGGGCGCTGCGAACCGCGGTGGGGCGCCCGGCATGACCAGGCTTCGCACCGATCCGAACCTCGACGATCCGGACGGCTTCTACGAGGAGCTGCTGTCGCTGCACGAGGGCCGCTCCAAGGACGAGAGCGATGCCGTCAACGCCCGCCTCGTGCTGATTCTCGCCAACCACATCGGCGACCGGGAGGTCCTGCGGGAGGCGTTCCGGGCCGCCGGGTCGCCGACGGACCGCGACGGCGACGGCGGCACGGGCAGCTCGCGGTGAAAGGAAGCGGCGAGGCTCCCGCCTGACAGGCGTGAGGAGGGCGCATACTGGGCATGTGCCACCGACGAACAACGGAACCGGGCGTCTGCGCCGGTCACGGCGCCTGCGCCCGGCGGGCATGGTCGGGCGGCAATCGGAGCCGAAGGCGACGTTTGCCGGGCGCAGGCGGGATGCGTCGCCGCTCGCACGCGGCGGGGATTTCACCGCGGCTGCCAAGCGCGGTTCCCGACCGAGAAAGGACCCCCGATGAAGCTCGATCGCATCCATCACGTGGCCTACCGCTGCCGCGACGCCAAGGAGACCGTCGACTGGTACGTGAAGAACCTCAACATGGACTTCGTGCTGGCCATCGCCGAGGACCGCGTCCCGTCCACCCACGAGCCCGACCCCTACATGCACGTCTTTCTCGACGCCGGGCAGGGCAACGTGCTCGCGTTCTTCGAGCTGCCCACGAAGCCCGAGATGGGGCGCGACCCCAACACCCCGGAGTGGGTCCAGCACATCGCCTTCAAGGTGAAGGACCGCGAGACCCTGCTCGCGTTCAGGGCCCGGCTCGAGGCCAACGGCGTCGAGGTGCTCGGGGTGACCGACCACGCCATCTTCCACTCCATCTACTTCTTCGACCCCAACGGGCACCGCATCGAGCTCGCGTGCCCCGACCCGGAGGAAGACGCCCTGCTGGCCCGGCTCGACGCCGTGAAGTGGGATATGCTCCGCGAGTGGTCCGAGACCAAGCGCGCGCCGCAGCACGCGGCCTGGATGCACCGGAAGGAGCTCGACAAGTGACCAGCCGGCGCGCCGCGGCACGCGGCCTGGACGCACCGGGGGAGCTCGACAAGTGACCAGCCGGCACACCGGCCGGGCGAGGGCGGCGCCGGCGATGCTGGCGCTCCTGGGCTCTACAGGACCGGAGAGAGCTCGACAAGTGATGCGCGGGCGCACCAGCCCGGGGGCGGACGGCCATGCCGGCGCCGCAGGACCTGAAGGAGCTCGACAAGTGATGCGCGGGCGCACCGGCTGGGGCCGGACGGCCATGCTGGCCGTCGCGGCCGCCCTGGCCGTCGCGGCCGCGGCCCCCGCCCAGCAACCCGCGGCCGGCGCCCGGACCGAGCTGGTGATGTCGTCGTGGCTCCCGCCGCGGCACCCCATCGTCGCCAACGCGCTCGTCCCCTGGATCGAGCAGATCGAGGCGGTGACCGAGGGCCGGGTGACGGTGCGCCTGCTGGCGAGACCGCTCGGCTCGCCGCCGTCGCACTACTACCTGGCCGTCGACGGCATCGCCGACCTGACCTACGGCCTGCACTCGTTCACCCGGGACAACCGGTTCCCGCGATCGCGGTTCGCCCAGTTCTCGTTCATCGGCGACGACGCGGCGGCGGGCTCGCGGGCGTTCTGGCGGGTGTACTCCGGGCGGCTCGACGCCCAGGCCGAGCACGAGGGCGTCAAGCTGCTGGGCCTCTTCGTGCACGGCCCCGGCATCCTCTACAACAACGTCCGGCGCATCGAGCGGCCCGAGGACCTCGCGGGGCTGAAGATACGCACCCCCGGCGGCTACGTCGCCGACCTGTTGGACGGGCTCGGCGCGACGACCCTGTTCATGGACAGCGGCGACGTCTACCAGAAGCTCTCGCGCGGCGTCATCGACGGCCTCACCATGACCTACGAGGCGACGACCGCCTTTCGCCTGACCCCCCACCTCCGCTACGCCATGCGGGTGCCGGGGGGCATCTACAACACCACCTGGTACGTCGTCGCCAACGAGGCCGCGTGGCGGAAGGTCTCCGCGCGGGACCGGGCCGCCATCGAGGCCGTCTCGGGCGAGGCCCTGGCCGGGCTCGTGGGCCGCGCGTGGAACGACGCCGACACGCGGGCCGTCGAGGCGATCCGCGCCGCGGGCATCGACATCTACGACGCGCCGCCGCCCATGCTCGACGCCATCCGGTCGCTGGCGCAAGAGCACGAGGCCCGCTGGACGGGGAGGGTCGCGACCCGGGGCTACGACGGCCGGGCCGCGCTCGCCGCCCTGCGCCGCGACACCGGCGCGGGCAGGTAGCGCCGTGCCTCCTTCGAGGACCTCGCTGCTCCGCGCGCCGGCAGCCCGTGGCGAAACGCCGCGTTGCGCGCCCGCAGAGCGGCGGCGGACAGCCGCGGCGCGCGCCTGACAAGGCGTGGGGGGGACGCACACTGGGCGTATGCCACTGACGAACAATGCGGCCAGGCGGGATGCACCGCCGCTCGAAAGCAGCGGCCACCTTCGCCACGGGGTGCTGGACCTCTGGCTCGGCGGGTGCTGCGCGTTCCTGCTGATGGGCCTCGCGGCCCTCACCGTCGCCGACGTGGTCGGCCGCTACGTCCTCGCCGCCCCCCTGCCGGGCGCGTTCGAGCTCACCGAGCTCATGCTCGGGGCACTCGTCTTCGCGGCGCTGCCGCTGGCGACGAGGACGGGCGAGCACGTCGCCGTCGACGCGCTCTTCGACGCCTCGCCGCCCCGCGTCCGGACCGCGTTGGCATGGCTCGGCGGCGCCGCGACGGCGGTCGCGCTGTGGGCGATCGCGTGGCGGCTCGCGGTCTACAGCACGCGGCTCGCCAACGACGAGGCGGTGACCGACGCGCTCCTCGTACCGCTCGCGCCGCTCGGCTGGTTCGCGGCCGCCATGGCGGCGCTCAGCGGCCTGCTCGCCGTCGTCCGGCTCGTCACGCCGCCCGCCGGGAGCGCCTCGTGACCGCGTCCCTGCTCGGGTTCGCGGCGCTGCTCGCGCTCGTCTTCCTGCGGGTGCCCATCGCGTTCGCGATGGCGGCGGTCGGCGCGGTCGGCTTCGCCCTGCTCCGCAGCTGGCCGGCGGCCTGGGCGATGGTCGGAAACGTCGCCTTCGAGACCGGCCTCTCCTACTCGCTGTCGGTCGTGCCGCTGTTCATCCTGATGGGCAACCTGCTGACCATCTCGGGGGTCAGCCGCGGGCTCTATGCCGCCGCCAACGCCCTGCTCTGGCGGGTGCGCGGCGGGCTCGCCATGGCCTCGGTGGTCGCCTGCGGCGGGTTCAGCGCCGTCTGCGGCTCGTCGCTCGCCACCGCCGCCACGATGTCGAAGGTCGCCATGCCCTCCATGCGGCGCTACGGCTACGCCGACAGCCTCGCCACCGGCTCGATCGCGGCGGGGGGCACGCTGGGCATCCTGATTCCGCCGAGCGTCATCCTGATCGTCTACGGGCTGCTGACCGAGACCGACATCGGCCGGCTCTTCATCGCCGGCGTGGTGCCGGGCATCGTAGGCGTCGTCTTCTACGTCGCCGCGGTGGCCGTGGTCGTCCGCCTCAATCCCGCCGCCGCCCCGCGCACCGAGCACCGGGAGCCGTTCTCGAAGCGCGAGCGCTTCGGGGTCCTGGCGGTGGCGGGACTGTTCGTCCTCATCCTGACCGGCATCTACGGGGGCTTCTTCACACCCACCGAGGCGGCGGGGGTCGGCGCCGGCGCCGCTCTGTGCATCACGGCGCTGGCCGGCGGGGTGACCGCGGCCCGGCTATTCGACGCGTGCGTTCAGACCGCCCGGACCACGGCGATGATCTTCGCGATCCTCATCGGCGCGGAGATCTTCTCGAACTTCATCAACTTCGCCGGGTTGCCGGAGGCCCTCGGCGCGTGGATCGGGTCTCTCGGCGTGAACGCCTGGGTCGTGATGGCCGGCATCGTCCTCATCTACCTCGCCCTCGGCTCCGTGCTCGAGAGCCTGTCGATGATCCTGCTCACCGTCCCCGTCTTCGCCCCCCTGATGTACGAGCTCGACTTCGCCTCGACCGCCCTCGCGACCCCCGACGCGGCCCTCATCTGGTTCGGCATCGTGGTCGTGGTCGCGACCGAGATCAGCCTCATCACCCCGCCAGTCGGCCTCAACGTGTTCGTCCTCCGCAACGTCCTGCCCGACGTGCCGTTGAACACCATCTTCCGCGGGGTCGTGCCCTTCTGGATCGCCGACATCCTGCGCCTGCTGCTGCTCATCGCGGTGCCGTCGCTGTCGCTCTGGCTGGTCGGGTTTATGTGAGCCAGGACGGTCCTGTACTTGCATGACGTTGGCCCGTGCGCCTTGGCGCAGTCGGCCGGGCAGCGATGGCGTTCGAGGCCATCGTCGCCATTGCCGGAGCGTCCGCCCATGCCCGGGGACATCGAGTACACGGACGAGTTCGAGAAGTGGTGGAACGGTCTGACGGCCGGGGAGCAGGAAGACGTCACATTCGTCGCGAGGCTGCTCGAACAGCGGGGCACCCGGCTGGGAACTCCGTACTCGTCGAAGGTCAGGGGGTCGAGGCACGGGCGCATGCGCGAGCTTCGGGTGCAGAGCGGCGGCCGGCCGATCCGAATCTTCTATGCATTCGACCCACGGCGTACGGCAATCCTGCTGATCGGCGGGCGCAAGGTCGACCAGGCTCGCTTCTACCGGGAACACGTGCGGCGGGCCGATGCGGTCTATGATCGGTATCTGTTGCAGCTCCGGCGGGAGGGTCTGCTGGAACCGGAGAAGCGAGGACAAGGACGATGAAGCACCGACCCTTCAACGAGTTGACGAAGCACTGGCCGCCGGAGCGAACGGCGAAGGTCGAGGCGAGGGTCGACACTGCGCTCGCAGAGCTGGATCGGCAGGAGCGCGAACAGGCCGCAGACAAAGGGTCAACCCAGGCGGTTACAGGGAAGGCTCACGCAGTCACCACCCACGCCATCGCGTCAAAGCCCCTGAACGATGCCTGATCGCATGCCGCAGGAGGTGAAGGACCTCCTGGAACGAAAGCGGGCCTGGCATCGGGCACAGGCCGCGGCGCCGTTGCGTGAGAAAGTGCGCATCCTCCTGGAGCTGCAACGGCAGGATCTGCCGCTCATCGCGCGCCGGCGCCCGCTCCGGCCCTGGGAGCGGCCCTGGGACGTGACGCCGTAGGGCGATCCAGCCCGCCGGGAATCCAAGCGCCGGGCAACTTGGCGGCGCTGGCGCGGAATTGTCACGCCGGCGCCAGCAGAGTTGACTGCCCGGCAGCCCGAGCCGGCCCGGCGGCGGGCCGGGCGACGGGGTCAGAAGGCGATTTCGAGGAGGTCTCGTCCTACGATGACCTCGCCCGCGAAGTGGGGGCGGACGGCCTCGAGCCAGAGCTCCGGCCGATCGAACTCGGGCAGGCCGGACGGCACGAAGTGCGTCAGCACGAGCCGCTCCACCCCGGCCCGCGCCGCGACCCGCCCCACGTCCCCGGGCGTCGTGTGGGCCTCGACGATGTGACGCAGGAGCGCCCGGTTGCCCGGGTCGAGGCGTTCCACGATGGCGGCGGCGCCGTCGATGCTGACGACCTCGTGCACCAGGACGTCGGCCCCCGTCGCGAGCTCGACGAGCGCGTCGCTCATCGTCGTGTCGCCCGAGAACACGACCGAGCCTTCGGCCGTGTCGACCCGGTAGGCGTAGGACGGCGCGGCCGCCCCGTGCGGGACCTCGGCCGCCGTCACGACGACGTTCTCGTCCCGGTAGACGACCCCGTCGCCAGCGATGTCGTGGGCCTGAATCAGCTCTCCCAGCACCGGTCGGTTCTCGTCCTCGACGCGAAGCCGGACGTCCCAGTCCATGTACTCGAGATACGACCGGGTGATCTGCTCCAGCGGCGGCGGACCGTAGGTGGCCACCGGCCGCCGCAGGCCGCTGGCCCAGGCCCGCAGCAGCAGCGTGCCGTAGTCGGCGTTGTGGTCGGAGTGGTGATGGGTGATGAAGACGGCCCGGAGGGCGGTGACGGGCAGGCCGGCGAGGGCCATCTGCCGCGCGACGCCGTCACCCGCGTCCACGACGTAGACGGCGCCGTTCACCACCACCGCATTCGCCGGCTGGGCGCGAGACGCCTTGACGGCCGGTCCGCCGCCGGTCCCGAGCAGGACGAGCCGGTGTGCACGCTCCTGGCCCGGGAGAGGGGACGCGGCGAACAGAGCCGCGATGCAGAGCGCGACCGCGAGCCGGCGGGAAAGGAGACGGCTGGTCACGAGACCTCCTTCAGCGGGTCGGATGCCCCTGTCGCCTCGTGCATCCTGCAGGGGACCTCGGCGTCACGGCCTCCGATCGTACACCCCGTGATAGTCTCGCGCCCATGCACGAAGGAAACGCTGCGATGGCCCACGACAAGCCGTTGCGGAGGCGCCGCCCGGGCCTCTGGGCCGGCGTGCGCATGGCGCTGGCGACCACGGCCGTCGCGGTCGGCCTGCCGGTCCAGGCCCAGGAGGCGCCGTCCGGGGTGCCGGAGCTGGCCGGCATCTTCACCGGGCGGCAGTGCGTGACCGGCGAGGGCGAGGTCTGCCCCGAGCTGAGCCGCGCCGGGGCCGAGACCATGCTGACGGCCCGCGCGCGGGCGTTCACCGAGGCGTTCGACGAGCTGGCCGCGCCCAAGTACGACTGCGCGCCGGCGACCCTGCCGGGGCTCTTCGGCGATCCCTACGCGTGGGAGGTGACGCAGCTCGCAGACCGGGTGACGTTCGCCTACGAGAAGGACGACATCGTGCGCACCGTCTGGCTCGGGGGCCATGGGCACCCCGAGCCCGGGGTGGGGGCGTTCTTCACCCACGGACATTCGACGGGTCGCTACGAGGACGACCGGCTGGTCGTCGAGACGACGCGGTTCACGTTCGACCCGGCGGGCATCGCCGGCGACTTCCTGAGCGCGCCGTCGTCGACGCAGAAGCGTTTGGTCGAGCGCTACTGGCGCGAGGGCGACGGCCTGCGGATGGAGCTGACGGTGGAGGACCCCATCTTCCTGCTGCGCCCCATCACTTACGTCATGGCGTGGCGCCCGAACGGCCGGCCCCTGTCGCTGCCGTGGGGCTGCGACCCCGAGGCGGCGCAGCGCAACCTGCGCCTGATCCCCACGAAGTATCCACAGGACCCGCCCGTCGAGCGCCGGAACCCGTGAGAGAGGTGCGCGTTCACCTTGCCGATCGACCAGGACGCGCCCGTCGAGCGCCGGAATCCCTGAGAAGGAGAAGCCCGATGAGCCATCGCGCGCCGGTCGCCGCCGTCGTCGCCGGCATCGTGCTCGGCCTGTGCCTCCCCGCCGCCGCCCACCACGGCGCCGCGGGCCTGTTCGACGTCACCCGGACGGTCGAGGTGACCGGCTCGGTCAAGCGCTGGAGCTTCGTCAACCCGCATCCCATCCTCGTGCTCGAGGCCGCCGGCGACGGCGGCGCGGCCACCGAGTGGGACATCTACTTCGGCCCCGCCGGCGCCACGAGCCTCCGCAACCGCGGCTACGCGCCCGACACGTTCGCCATCGGCGACACGCTGGTGGTAACCGGCCATCCGGCCCGGGCGGATGGCGCGCACGCCGTGGACGTCTTCGGGCGCGAGGCGGGCATCACGCGGGCCGACGGGACGAGCGTGCCGTAGGAGCCTGCGCCGCAGCTCACGGCCTCGACGCCGACCGGGTTGCTCGATTCGCTGTGAAGCCGGCGGCGCGGGCGTCTATGATCAGCCGTGTCAGCCCCGCGTGGACGTAGCGAACTGCCGGTTCTCGATCTCCGCAACGGAGGCACCATGAAGAGACGCGACTTCATCAGGACGACGGTCGGCGCCGGCCTGCTCGTATCGGCCCACCCCAGGTCGCTGTTCGCGCGATTCCAGTCGGAGGGCCGCCGCGGGACGATGTTCGACAAGATCTGGGACGCCCACGTCGTCGCGAACCTCGGCGGCGACACCGACCTGCTGCAGGTGGACCGCTGCATCGGCGGCAGCCCCACCCAGGTCATGCGGCTGGTCCGGGAAGGCGTCGAGCTGCGGAACCCGGAGATCTTCTACAGCGTGCCGGACCACACCGTCTCCACCTCGCCGGACCGGTACGACGACCCGTCGCTGGGATGGGGCTGGCAGCCGTACGAGGAGCTCGCCGACGAGATGCGCGAGCTGGGCTTCACCAAGGCCTTCGGTCAGTCCGATCCGCGCTACGGCATCATGCACATCGTCGGCCCCGAGACCGGGCTGAGCCAGCCCGGCATGGTGCTCTGCGCGGGCGACAGCCACACCTGCACGCACGGGGCGATGGGCCTGATCTCGTGGGGCGGCGAGAACTCCGAGAACATCCTGCGCACCGGCACCGTCATCCGGCGCCGTCCCCGGACCATGCGCGTGACCATCACGGGCGCCGTGGGTCCGGGGGTGCGGGCGAAGGACGTCATCCTGCACACCATCGCCCGGCTCGGCACCGACTCGGGCACCGGCTACGCGGTGGAGTACGCGGGTCCGGTCGTGCGGGCCCTGTCGCAGGAGGCGCGCTTCTCGGTCTGCAACCTCGCGGTGGAGATGGCCTCGCCGACGGGCATGGTCAGTCCCGACGACACCACCTTCGAGTACCTCGCCGGCCGGGAGTTCGCTCCCTCGGAACGCTACCGGGACCAGGCGGTCGCGTTCTGGCGCTCGCTGCCGACCGACGACGACGCGGTGTTCGACCGGGAGGAGACCATCGACATGACCGGGGTGGAGCCGCAGGTCACCTGGGGCATCAACCCCGAGCATGCGATCGGCATCGGCGAGCGGATTCCCGATCCCGACCAGGCTCCCGCGAGCAAGCGCGAGACCTACCGGCAGGCCATCGAGTACAGCCGCCTCACGCCGGGCGAGCCCATTCTGGGGACGCCGGTCGACGAGGTGTTCATCGGGTCGTGCGTCGAGAGCCGCATCAGCGACCTGCGCGCGGCCGCAGCCATCGTCGAGGGACGCCGCGTTGCCTCGACCATCGCCTCGGCCTGGGTCGTGCCGGGATCGAACGCGGTCAAGGCCCAGGCCGAGGCGGAGGGCCTGGACCGCATCTTCAGGGACGCGGGGTTCGAGTGGCGCGAGTCGGGCTGCTCGAAGTGCTACGGGTCGAACGGCGACTACGTCGAGCCGGGACACCGGTGCATCTCCAACTCGAACCGCAACTACATCGGCCGGCAGGGACGGGAGACCAACACCCTTCTGGCGAGCACGACCACCGTCGCCGCCTCGGCCATCGCCGGCAGCGTCGCCGACGTGCGCACCTTCCTGTAGGACGTGCGCACCTTCCTGTAGAGAGGGGTCGATCATGGGACAGGAGATACGGCGCGGTGGGCACGCCTTCGACGTCCACGAGGGTCTGGCCGCGCCCTTCATGTTCGACAACGTGAGCACCGACGTGATCGCTCCGGCCCTGACCAACCTGACCGAGGGGCTGGACACGCCGGGTGGCGGCGCTCGATCGAACCGGGGCGCCACGGCGTTCGCGAACATCCGCTACAACGCCGACGGATCGCCGAGGCGGGACTTCGTCTTCAACCAGGAGGCGTACCGGACCGCCTCGATCATGGTCGTCGGCAGGAACTACGCCACCGGCAGCTCGCGGGTCACCGGGGTCACCCGGCCCCTCGCGGCCTGGGGCGTCAGGGTGTACATCGGCGAGAGCTTCGGACCCATCTTCCTGACCAACGCGGTGCAGTACGGCGTGCTGACGGTCGAGCTGCCCCGCGAGACGCTGAACGAGATCGTCGAGTGGGTCGAGTCGCACCACGGCGTCAGGATGAAGGTCGATCTGGAACGGCAGCTGATCGAGATGCCGGGGCGCGACCCGATCCCGTTCGAGACCGACCCCCGGGTGCGGAACAAGCTGCTGAACGGCCTGCACGACCTCGAGGAGATCGAGCCACACCTGCCGGCGGCCCGGACCCTTCGGGAACGCGACGAGCAGGAGCGCCCCTGGATCTACCGGTCGGGCGACCCGCGGCCCTGAGGCAGCGAGCGCCGTGCCTGGTGTCCCGGCCGTGAAGTTCGCGAAAGCCCCGGATCGCTGCAAATGCCCGTAAGGACGGTGACGGAAACTACCTTGCCACGTGCCGAGAGTGCCATCCCGTAGAAAACGGGCTGCCCTTGGGTGTAGTTGGCAACCATATATCGATCACTGTCCCAAGCACTGGAGAACTGCCGCGCAGAATCGTTCCGCGAACCACGGTTCAGGACACCAGACCATGCCCCGGTTCGTGAGACACACCGGCATCGCGGCGTCCCGGCAGCGACCCATGCCCCGGTTCGTGCGGCATACCGGCATCGCGGCGCCCTTCCGGCAGCCGGACCTCGAGAGCGAGCTCATCGCCCCGGTCGGGGCCGATCTCGAAGACCTGCACGCCATGCACCTCGACCCGGGCGCCTTGCGTCTCGAGGGCCACCCCCACGACGGGTCGTGGACCGGCCCGCATGCCTTCCACGGCTTCCGGTACCGACCCGACGGCACCGAGAACCCGGACTTCGTCCTCAACCAGGCGCCCTATCGCCACGCCTCGATCCTGATCGCGGGGCGGAACTTCGGCCAGGGCAGCCAGCAGGCGTTCGCGGTCATCCGGCTCCTGCAGTGCGGCATGCGCGTGATCGTCGCGCCGAGCTTCGGCCCGGTGTTCCATGACGACTGCTTCGACTTCGGCCTCCTCCCGGTGACCCTGGACGAGCCGGTGGTGGCCGGGCTCGGCGATCGGGTCGGGGAGCATCCCGGGATCGAGATGACGGCCGACCTCGCGAGGCAAGTGATCGAGTGCCCCGGCATGGCGCCCATCCCCTTCGCGATCGACTCGAGACGGCGCATGAGCCTGCTTCAGGGGGTGGACACGACGCTCGACGAGCGGCTCGATCATCGCGACCGCGCGGAGGAGTTGAGGGAACGGGATCGGCGTCTCCGCCCCTGGCTCTACGACGGTCCCGACCGTCGCGACCGTTGATGTCGACGAACGAGCCTCTCAGGCGCGACCTCCTGGAGATGGCCCGGCTGGACCGCGTCACGCGGGCCGAGCTCGCGGCCTCGGGCGACCTGTTCGACGCCGGCTACGAGCCTCGGATGGCCCGCGTCCACGAACGGAACGCGCAGCGCCTTCGGCGCGTGATCGAAGCCGTCGGATGGCCGGGAACGGACCTCGTCGGCCCTGACGGCGCCGAGGCAGCCTGGACGATACTGCAACACGCGATCGGCGAGCCCGACCTGCTCCGCCGGGCGTTGCCCCTCCTCGAGACCGCCGCGCGAGAAGGCACGGCGGACCCTGCCCACGCGGCCATGCTGGAGGACCGCATCCGGTTCTTCGAGGGCCGGCCGCAGCGCTACGGCACCCAGCTCGATTGGGATGCCGAGGGGAACCTCTCTCCCGGCGAGGTGGAAGATCCGCAGCGGCTGGCCGAGCGCCGGCTCGCCGTCGGGCTGCCGCCGCTGGAGGACCAGATCGAGGCGGTGCGCCAACGGGCGACGTCCGAGGGAGAGCGGCCGCCGGCCGATCACGAAGCGTACTCACGGGCCCGGGACGAATGGGCGGCAAGTGTCGGATGGCGCGACGCGTAAGAGGCGTGCAGACCATGATGGAGTACAAGGGCTACGTAGCCGCCGGCGAGCTCGATGATTACGGGGCGCTTCACGGTCGCGGGACGGCGCGGCCTCGAGAAGACGGCGTTCTGCGGCACTCACACACGCTGCAGGCGCCGCTGCAACAACGCCGTTCGCGACCGGAACGTGGCAGCGCACTCGCACGTCAACATGAATAGAGACATGAGCAGCACCCGCGCCTGCATCCTCCTCGCCATCTGGACCGCCGCGGCCGCCCCGGCCGCCGCGCAGGACGCCCGGCTCGTGGCCGCCGCCGCGAACCAGGATCGCGCGGAGGCCCTCGCGCTAATCGCCGGGGGCGCCGACGTCAACGAGGCGCGCGCCGACGGCGTGACCGCGCTCATCTGGGCCGCCCACTGGGACGACCTGGAGCTGGCCCGACGCCTGCTCGCGGCCGGCGCCGACGTGAACAAGGCCGAGGACCACGGCGTGACCCCGCTGGCGCGCGCGGTCGAGAACACGAGCCTCGCTATGGTCGAGACCCTGATCGCGGCGGGGGCCGACGTCGACGCCGCCCAGGTCAGCGGCCTCGTCCCCCTGATGACCGCGGCCCGGACCGGAGACGCCGACGTGGTCCGGGCGCTCCTCGCACACGGGGCGGCCGTCGACGCTGCCACCACCGAGACGCGGGCCACGGCGCTGATGTGGGCGGTCGCGCAGCCGCATCCCGGGGTGGTGCGAATCCTGCTCGACGCCGGGGCCGACCCCGCGGTCTCAACCGCCAAGGGCTTCACGCCGTTGATGCTCGCGGCGCAGAACGGCGACATCGAGACCGCCCGGGCCCTCATCGCGGCCGGCGCCGACGTCGACGCGCCGAGCGCCGACGGCACCCACGTCCTGCCGTACGCCATCGTCCGCGCGCAGGATGCGTTCGCGCTGTTCCTGCTCGACGAGGGGGCGGACCCGAACGGCGCGATGGGCGGCGTGCGCGCGCTCCACGCGGCTGCGGGCGACGTCGACCTCTGGCTGCGCGACTGGTACATGCGGCACGGCCGCTATCGCCTCTACGCCCCGCTGGGCGGCTTGCTCGACGGCGCCCGCCGGCTGACGCTCGTGAAGGCGTTGCTCGACCGCGGCGCCGCCGTCAACGCGCGGATCACCAGCTCGGCCATGTTCAGCTCCTACGTCGGCCATCCGACGAAGGGAGCGTTCGAGCCCTTCTCCGTCGGAACCGGCGACCTGCGCGGGGCGACGCCCTTGTGGGTCGCGGCCACTGACATGAACGGCTCGGGGCGGGTGTTCAACTATGGCCCCGCCTACACCTCCAGCTCGGCCGAGGTCCTCTGCGCGCTGCTGGCGGCGGGCGCCGACCCGCACCTGACGACCGACGACGGCACGACGCCGCTGATGGCCGCGGCCGGCCTCGGCCGCGCCACCTACACCCCGCGCGTGCCGCGCGGCACGCGGTCGCCGATGGCCGAGAAGGCGGTGCGGATACTGCTCGAGGCCGGCGCCGACATCAACGCGGTGAACGAGGCCGACTTCACCGCGCTGCACGGGGCCGCGTTCCGCGGGCTGAACGAGGTCGTGGAGCAACTCGTCGCGAAGGGCGCCGACATCGACGCGCGCGACTTCCGCGGCCGGACCGCCTACCGGATGGCCGAGGGCTCGAAGCAGTCCTTCCAGTTCCAGAGCTGGCCCGAGACGGCGGCCCTGCTCGCCGCGCTCGGGGCCGACACGAAGATCGGCATCCCTGGCACCGTGCAGGAACGTCTGCGAGACGTCCCCCTCGCCGTCACCACCGACCAGCCCTGACCCGAAGCCGCCCGCGATGGGCGGCAAGCCGAGTCTCGTGGTGGAGTTCCCAACCGGCCGCCAGCAGCGCTGACGGGCCTTGCCGCGCTGGACGGCTCCTCGGAACGCGACCCGGCCACACCCTGGCGCCCTCCCGTAGCCGCTCAACGACCTTGTCGGCGGGCCGGACCGGCCCCCCAACGCCAGCATCTTGGGCAGAGCCACGCCCCGGTTTTCCTCCGGCAAGATACGTATACAATGGACACCATACGTGTTCCAGTGGTCGGTGGCCCACGATGAAGAGAAAGCTGACGGTTACGGTGGACGGCGAGCTGCTTCCCAGAGTCAAGCAGTACGCGCGTTCTCGCGGCGTGTCGCTGTCGTCGCTCATCGAAGCGTCGCTCAGGGAGATCGCGGCAGAGGACACCCCCTCGTTCGCGTCCCGGTGGAGGGGCCGGTTCGAGGCGGCGCGCCGGAACGACGGCCGCTACGAGGCGCTCGCCCGGAAATATCTCTGATGCTGATCGACACCGAAGGAAAAGGGCAGTCCCACGCCGCCTCGAATCTTCACACGGTCGGCTGCGGTTCGTAGCGCTCGACGTTGATTCGGTCTTCACGCTTGCGCGCCCGGACGAGATCGTAGGTGGTCTGTCGGCGCAGCCAGAACTCGGCATTGGACCAGCCCGCCTTCTCCAGTCGAATGGCCATCTCCGGCGAAATGGCCGAGTGGCCGTTCAGGACTCGCGACAGGGTGTGACGGGCCACACCGAGCACCCTCGCCGCATCGGTCACGTTCAGACCCAGCGGTTCCAGGCAGTTCCGCCGGATGCTGAGCCCGGGGTGCGGGGGATTGCTCATCGCCATGTTGCCGCCTCCCACTTCAGTGATAGTCGACCAGGTCGACATCGTACGCATCGCCATCGTCGAAGGCCCGGCGCCGATCAGTTGAGCGGTATCGGAACAGCCGTGAGAACAGATCGGCCATGTTCGTGGTTCCCTTGATCCCATTCAACGCGAGATGAGAGAAAGTCGGCCCGCCCGGCGACGCTTGGTCATCGTCCTTGCGAGCCAAATCTTGTGGTGACGTACTTGCCGACGTCCGCCCCGTCGAGCCGCACCGTCCCCGGGCCGCTCCGCACGTAGAGATCGCCCTCGGCCGCCTTCTCCAGGCCCTTCCAGCGCAGGTACACCGGCTCCGGGCTCCGCTGGCAGCTCACGAGGCAGACCGTCCGCCCCTCCACGATCTGCGTCTTCGGGTCGATGCAGGTGCCGGCCCGGTCGCCGAGGCCGTTGCGGACGGCCTGGGCGAGGTGGCGCATGAACTTGTCGTCGCTCTCCAGGCGGTCGTGGTCGATGCCGAGCACGGTACGGTCGTCGGCGACGCCGATCAGGAGGTCGCCGCCCTCGGTGTTGAGGAACGCGGCGATGGTCTTGAGGGCGGCGTGGGTGACGTGGCGGTCGTCCTTGCGGTCCTCCTCGAGGTTCCAGCGCAGGCTCGACTTGAACTCGAGGGTCTTCGACTCCTGCAGCTTGAGCAGCTCCTCGACGCGGCGGTGCCGGCGGATGTAGTCGTCGAAGAGGTAGTTCTTGAGGGCCCGGCCGAAGTCGGGGTCGTCGGTGATGCGCTTGTAGAGGTCGAAGTTGGTCTCGACGATCTCCTGAATCTTGTCCTCGACCTTGGGGTCGAAGGTCAGCCGCACGTTCTCGCGGGTGTTCACCCGGGCACTGGCGTCGAGGCCGGCGTCGCCGTCGAGGGCCGAGCGTATCTGCTCGAGGGCGACGCGATGCTCGGGGCCGAGCTTCAGGCCGAAGCGCTCGTTCAGGGCCTCGATGATGCGCGAGAGCGGCTCCAGCTCGTCGGGGGCGGCGCCGCCGCGCGGCTTGCTGCCGGCGGGGTCGAGCGCTCCGCCCTGCCGCTCCAGGGCGATGCGGCCGCGGCTCGTCCGCTGGATGCGGAACGACTCCATGTCGATGTTCTGCTGGACCTCGCGCGGCAGCTCGTCCCGGTCGGCCGGCAGCAGGCGCCGCAGGTGGCGGGCAAAGACGTAGAGCTTCTCGAGGTCGGCGTCGGCGAACGTCAGCACCTGCGACAGGAAGGCGTACAGGCGCACGTACTCGCCGAGCTGGCCGCGGAAGTCCCTCCCTTCGTCGGGGGCGAGGGCGCCGAAGCGCTGGCGCGAGGGCTCGAGCGCGGCGTAGAGCCGGTCCTGCGTGGCCCTGAGGTCGAAGCAGACCCGCGCGAAGGCGTCGACGTCGTCCGGCGCGAACACGCCGAAGCCGAGCAGCCGGTCCTGGACCTCGTAGAGCAGGTTGGGGTCGGTCGCCTCCGAGAGCAGGGTGGTCTCGTAGTAGGGCTCGAAGGCCTTCCGGATCTCCTCGGCCTCGTTGGCGAAGTCGAGCACCATCACGCCCTGCTTGCCGGGGTGGGTGCGGTTCAGCCGCGACAGCGTCTGGACGGCGTTCACGCCGCCGAGCTTCTTGTCCACGTACATGGTGTGCAGCAGCGGCTGGTCGAAGCCGGTCTGGAACTTGCTCGCGACCACCAGGAAGCGGTACTCGGGCTTCTCGAACTCGGCCGCCGTCTGCCGCTCGCCGATGACCCGGTCCTGCCCGGCGGAGTTCATGCCCGACTCGGTGTAGGCCGCGCCGCCGTCCTTCACGGTGCCCGAGAAGGCGACGAGCGCCTTCCAGGGATGGCCCTTCTCGGCAAGGTACGCGTCGAGCGCGAGCCTGGTGCGCACCGCGTGCAGGCGCGAGCGGGTGACGACCATGGCCTTGGCCCGCCCGTCGATGGCGGCGGCGACCTGCGCGGCGAAGTGCTCGACGCAGATGGCGACCTTCTCGCCGATGGCGTGCGGGTGCAGCTCGACGAACGACTTGAGCAGGTACTCGGCCTTGCCCCGGTCGTAGCGCGGGTCGTCCTCGATGGTCTTCAGCAGGCGCCAGTAGGCCTTCCAGGTCGAGTAGCTGCCGAGCACGTCGAGGATGAAGCCCTCCTCGATGGCCTGGCGCATGCTGTAGCGGTGGAAGGGCTCGAACTTCCCGTCCTCCCGCTTGCTGCCGAAGAGCTCGAGGGTCTTGGGCTTGGGGGTCGCGGTGAACGCGAACGTCGAGAGGTTGGGCAGGCGCCCGCGGCTGCGGATCTCGTCGAGGACGCGGTCGTCCATCTCCTCCTCCGGGGTCCGGGCGCCGGCCTCCTCCCGCTCGGCGTCCTCCAGACTCCCGGCCGCGAGCACCGCCTTGAGGCTCTTCGTGCTCTCGCCCGACTGCGACGAGTGCGCCTCGTCCACGATCACCGCGAAGCGCCGGCCGGGCAGCTCGCCGATCTGCTCGGCGATGACCGGGAACTTCTGCAGGGTGGTGACGATGATGGTCCGGCCCGCCTCGAGGGCCTCGAGGAGCTGTCGCGAGGTGTGGTCGATGTTCTCCACCACCCCGAGGGTCTGCTCGAACTGCCGGATGCTGCGCTGGAGCTGGCGGTCGAGGACGCGCCGGTCGGTTACCACCACGACCGAGTCGAAGACGCGCCGGTCGTCGCGGTCGTGCAGCACCGAGAGCCGGTGGGCGAGCCACGCGATGGTGAAGCTCTTGCCGCTGCCGGCCGAGTGCTGCACGAGGTAGCGCTCGCCGGCGCCGTGGTCGCGCGCGTGGCGCACGAGCCGGCGCACGCAGTCGAGCTGCTGGTAGCGCGGGAATATCAGAAAACGCGCGCCGGTCTTGCGCCCGCTGTCGTCCTCGGTCTCGACCTCGTGGATGAACTGGCGGACGAGGTCGAGCACGCTGTCGCGGGCCCAGACCTCCTCCCACAGGTAGTCGGTGGGGAAGCCGACGCGGGTGGGCGGGACGGGCGGGTTGCCCGCACCGCCGAAGCGTCCCCGGTTGAACGGCAGGAAGCGGGTCTTCGGCCCCGCGAGGCAGGTGGTCACGAACACCTGCTCGGGGTCGACCGCGAAATGGGCGAGGCAGCGCGCGTAACCGAAGAGCGGCTCCCGGGGGTCGCGGTCCTCGCGGTACTGGCGGATGGCGTCGCGGACATCCTGGCCGTTGAGGGGGTTCTTGAGCTCGGCCGTGAAGACGGGGATGCCGTTCAGAAAGAGGGCGAGGTCGAGGCTCTGCTCGTCGTGCTCGCTGAAGCGGAGCTGGCGCACCACCGCGAAGAGGTTGGCGGCGTGCAGGCGCTGCAGCTCTTCGTTGAGGCCGCTCGCGGGGCGGAAGTACGCGAGCCGGAACTTGCAGCCCGAGTCCTTGACGCCGTTGCGCAGCACGTCGAGAGCGCCGCGGCGGGCGATCTCGCGGGAGAGGCGGGCGAGGAAGCGCGGCTTCACGTCGGCGCCGTGGTGCTGCTCGAGCTTGCCCCACTGCTTGGGCTGGGTGGCCAGGAGGAAGTCGACGACATCGGCCGGGACCAGGCAGAGCGCACGGTCGTAGTCGTCCGGGCGGCGCCGGTGGTAGCCGCCCGGCGCCGGCTCGTCGCCGAACGTGGGCGGCGATTCTCGCACCGCAACCACGTCGCCCGGGCACGCATCGGGGCCGTGGCGCAGCAGCGCGCACTCGATGGCGGCCTCGAAGGCGCGTTCGGAGACGTCAGGGGTCATGGAAAGGTGGCGCGCGGTCGTGTCCGCCGACCTGTAAAGCGCGTCGTCTCCTCACCAGACTTCGATGTCGAGGCCCGGAACGCGCGCGAATTCACCCCGATTCCGCGTCACCAGAGTCAACCCGCCCGACAGCGCGATAGAGGCAATCATCAGGTCGTTTGCGCCTATCGGGCGTCCTTCCCGCCGAAGCTGAGCCCGGATGACGCTGTAGCGTTCGGCCGCCGCATCATCGAAAGGCAACGACTTCAACGCGCGGCAGAAGGCGTCGACGCGCTGCAGGTTCTCCGCTGCCCGCGCGGAGTTGTGCGCCCCGAAGCAGAGCTCGGCCCTGACCACGCTGCAGAGAACGACCGCACCAGGCGGGTGGGCGAGCAGGCGCTGCGCCATCTGCGCATCCGCCCCGTTGATCAACGGGATGCAGATGCTGGTGTCGAGGAGCCGCATCATCGAAGCGGCTCGATGTCCTCGGGCGGCCGATCGTCGGGTTCGACCAGGTCGCCGCCGCCCTGGCGCAGGAGATCGACGAAGCTCGGCGGCCAGTCGGTCGTGACGGCGTCCTGTACCAGCCCGCCGATCCACGCCGACAGGCTGCGGTTCCGGCCACGCGCCTCCTTGCGCGCGGCATCAATCAGGTCGCCCGGTAGATAGATGGTCACCGGAGGCATATCGCACATACATGCTACCACATACATCGGCCGTGGTTGCGGAGCGCCGAAGCCGAAGCCGCTATGATCGTGCATCGGCCGCATCCGGCGCCGGCGACGAGCCGAGGCACCGTGCGCGCCATCGCCGCCTTCCTCGCCGCTGCGGGCGTGAAGCCATGATGGAGTACAAGGGCTACGTGGCCGCCGTCGAGTTCGACGAGTCCGTGGGCCGTCTTGACGGCCGGGTCGTCAACAGCGGCGCCTACCCCATCGCCACGTTCGAGGCGACCGACGTCGACGGGATCCGGCGCGAGTTCCAGCGATCCATCGACGAGTACCTCGCGTCGTGCCGCGAAGACGGGGTCGAGCCGAAGATCCTTTCTCGGGCACCCTCAACCTGCGGCTCGGGCTCGAACTGCACCAGCGCGCCACACTCTCGGCGACCGCGCACGCCGTGAGCCTGAACAGCTGGATCAAGAAGTCGACGACGTTCAGCAACACTCAAGCGCGACTGGGTGTCTGGCCGGGCTGGCCGGGCTGGCCGGGGCCGTTAGCCGCGATTCGCGGTAGACTGGGCTGTCCCGGCTGTCGGTCCCGACCCGAGACGTGACGGCGCGGGCGACGGCCCACGGACTGCGGAGCAGCAATGGCGCGGAGCGACCTCCTCGTTTCGCTCGTCAAGGCCGGATCGAGCGGCGACACGGCGCGGGCGCGTTCCGTGGCCGAGGCGATCATCGCCGAAGAGCGGGTAAAGCGCCACAACGTCCTGGCGGATCGGTTGACCGACGCCATGCGGGTGAACGGCGCCGATTCCGCCGCCGCGTTCCTCAGCCCCGAACAGCGGCCGCATCGGCGGTTCCTCGCGGAGTTGACGCCGCGGAAGAAGCTCGCCGATCTGGTCCTGACCGACGTCGCGCGCCGGGCCTGCGAGGAGCTGATCGAGGAACAGCACCGGGCCTCGGTCCTTCGCACCCATTCGCTCGAACCGCGGCACCGCATACTGCTAGTCGGGCCACCGGGCAACGGCAAGACATCGCTTGCCGAAGCGATCGCCGAGGCGTTGTCGGCGCCGTTCTTCGTCGTGCGGTACGAGGCGCTGATCGGCAGCTTCCTCGGCGAGACGGCGTCGCGCCTGAAGCGGGTGTTCGACTACGCCCGCACGACGCCGTGCGTGCTGTTCTTCGACGAGTTCGATGCCGTGGGCAAGGAGCGCGGCGACGTTCACGAGACCGGCGAGATCAAGCGCGTCGTGTCCTCCCTGCTCATGCAGGTCGACGACCTGCCGAGCTACACGGTGGTGGTCGCCGCCACGAACCACGCCGAGCTCCTCGACCGGGCGGCCTGGCGGCGCTTTCAGGTGCGTCTGGCTCTCGACCCCCCGACGCGCAAAGACCTGACCGCCTACCTCGCCCGATTCGCCGAATCGCTCGATGAACCGTTGGGGCGGAAGCCCGCCACGATCGCCAGGCGCCTCGGCGCCATCAGCTATGCCGAAGCCGAGGAATTCTGTCGAGACGTGCGGCGGCGCTCGGTGTTGGCGATGGGTGAGAAGACGCTCGCCGCGATCGTCACCGAACGGCTGACGCTCTGGCTCGAGCGGTTGCGGGCCTCTCTAGACGGAGACAAGCCGGATGGCGGAGTTCCCGCTGCTGCCGATTCCGATCCCGAGCTCTGATCGACGTCCGACTGGTCCGCGACGCCTAGACAAACTGCGCCTGCCGGGTCGGGCGCGGCAGGGCGAGCGCCTGCAACCCGTCTTCCAGCGCCTGCGGAACGTGTTCAAAGCCGGTGGCGACCCCGCGACCCTGCGAGACGATCCTGCGGGGATCGCCCCCGAGCGGGCGCTCGTGATGGACGTGGCAGGCAGCATCGACGACTTCCGTCGCGCAACGCAGCGCATTGAGGGCCTCGAGTACCTCGGTGATGAAGAGACGGAGGTCGATGCGGACGAGGACTTCACCGAACGTGACACTCGCAAGGGCCGGAAGGGCAAGGATCGGACCGATAAGCCGGTGGTCGGCCGGCTGTACCTGGCGATGCCGGACACGCGAGCGCTCCGGGAGCTGCTGCGGCTCTGGGATCGCCATCAGCGCGGGGAGCCGCCGTCGACGGGCCTTGCCCCGTGGTTCGATCTGTTCGACCGCCTCCGCCAGTTTCGTGCGTGGGGACCGGAGGACCGCATTCCGGAGGCGACCACCGAGTGGCTGGCCGATGAACTCGAAGCGGGAACGGATCCCGTTCGGGTCGAGATCGAACTCTGGAGCTACCAAGGGACCGATCGGAGCCGACCATCCGCGACACGTTTCGACCAAGCTGTCGCCGCGGCCCGCGGTGAGATCGTCAGCAGGGCGTCGATTGCCGAGATTGCCTACGAAGCAGCCCTCGTCGACCTCCCCGCACGGGAGGTGGCCCGCCTCCAACGCCGCGAGGAATCGCTTCTCGCGATCTGCGACGACGTCATGCTTATCCGACCGCAGTCGACCGCGGAAGCCCCCACGGACGTCGACACCCTCGGTGCGGGTCCGCCGGTTGAGCCCGCGCCTGCGGCCGATCTGCCACCGATTGCCGCACTGCTGGACGGTGTGCCCGTTCTTGCACACCGGCTGCTGGACGGCCGCCTGCGCTTCGATGATCCTGATGATCTCGACGCACTCAGCGTCGTCTCGAAGCGGCTCCACGGCACGCAGATGGTCTCACTCATCCTGCATGGGGACCGCAATCTCCCGGAGCCCGAGCTGCGGCGCCCACTCTACATCCGGCCCGTGCTCTACGCTCCTGGCGATGCCGCGAAAGAGCGGACCCGGCCCGACCGACTCCTGCTTGATACGATCTACCGGGCGATCCTGCGGATGAAGACCGGCGATGCTGAGGGCAATGCCACCGCACCAGACGTTTTTCTCGTCAATCTCTCGCTGGGCGACAAGAATCGCCCCTTCACTCGACCGATGAGTCCGTGGGGCCGACTTCTCGATCACTTGGCCGACCGGTTCGGAATCTTGTTCCTTGTCAGCGCCGGCAACGTCCACCACCCACTGTCAATACCTGCGTTCCACCGGATGACCGAGTTGGAGCATGCCACCCCGGCCGCGCGGGAAAGCGCGATCTTCGAGGCGCTCGACGCCCACCGCTCCCAACGAACCCTGCTCTCCCCCGCGGAAGCCCTGAACGTCATAACCGTCGGTGCCTGGTACGAAGACGCCGCCGCCCCCGTCCGTTCCTCGAGTCTGATGTTCACTCCCTACCAAGACGAGCCGGGCCCCAACATCACCTCCGCCATGGGGCTCGGACACCGCAAGGTCATCAAGCCCGATATCTTCATGCCCGGCGGGCGCGAACACCTCCGCATCGTGAGCGCTGGCCACGAACTGCGCGTCGGCTCCGTACTGCCCGGCCGCGTCTACGGCCTGAAGGCCGCCGCTCCCGATGCCCAAGGCAGGCTCGACCAAGAGGGGCTAACCGGCGGCACAAGCGCCGCCACGGCCCTCGCGACCCGCGCCGCGCACCGACTCTTCGACGCGCTGATGGACCCCGAGAACGGCGCAATCCTGGACGGCGCGAATCCGGCGTACTACGGCATCGTCGTCAAGGCCCTTCTCGTCCATCGTGCGCACTGGGGCACCAAGGGGCCCTTGCTCGATGGCCTCTATGGACCGAAGGGCCAAGGCAAGCACGTGGCGCGCAAGGACAACATCACCCGTGTCCTCGGCTACGGCCGACCGGCCGTCGAGGAAGCCATGACCTGTGCAGCGAACCGGGCGACCCTCGTTGGCTACGCAGCGGTCCCCGGGGGCCCCTCCGCCCACCTCTACCAAGTGCCGCTGCCCCTCAGCCTGGAGCGTGTAACCAAGCCCCGCTCGATCACGATGACGCTCGCATGGTTCTCTCCCGTCAACGTCCGGCACCGCGCGTATCGTCGAGCGAAGCTGGAGATCCAGCCAGTCGACCTTGGGACCAGCGCCGGGGTCCGCCGGGCACCGGATCAGCCGTCAGACAAGTCCGTGCCCCGCGGGTCTCTGTTCCACGTCCGCTACGAGGGCGAGAAGGCCGTGCCGTTCGTTGACGACGGACACATCCAATTCCGCGTGTTCTGTCGAGAGCAGGCGGGTGCGCTTGACCGGGAGATCAGGTACGGCTTGGCGGTGACAATCGAGGCCGGAGAGAGCGTGCCGGTGTACCAGGAAATCCGCCAGCGGCTCGGTATCCGGCCCCGCCCGTAGCGCAGCCGGCCCCGGTAATCCGCATGAGCTCGGCCGTCATGCATGGGCGACACTGAGCCGAGCTCGGAACTCATCGCAGCACTGCCTCCCTCACGTCGATCTTGCCGGTGACCGCCGCCGAGATCAGCGCAGTGCGGAATTCGTTGAGGCCGTCGACGGCTTGGCGGATCTTCGCGATGAGTCGGTCAATCTCCCGCGTTCTCGCGTCGAGGTGCCCGACGATACGGCCTTGCTCATCCGTGGGAATCTTCGGGACGACGAGCCGCGCGAGCGTCGAGGTGTTGTAGTGGGCCTGAATCGCGCCCACAGACAACTCCGCGGCTTGCGATATCGCATTACGGGAATTCAGGTAGTAGTACACGAACTGAGAGAGAATCTGCTCCGAAGACCGTACGATGAGAAGGTCGATGCAGTTCGCTCCGTCCAGCCCCTTCGGCACTACGGCCGCGGTTCCGGCCTGGCCTGTGCGAACCACTACTACGTCACCAGCAAAGATCTTCGATTTCCTGTGGAGTTCGTTCGCGTGCTCGCTGATGAACACGAGGTTCTCCATGTCGATTGCGCCACGAGACACGTTGAGGGAACGGAGACAGGGGATTCCTTCATCGACGTAGTATTTCGACGGCGTGACTACAATGCCAACCGTCGTTCCCGGTGTCAGGTGCTTGAGCCTCTTCACCTTCCAATGCGCCGGGATCTCGCCCAGCCACTCGACGCCGGAATCCTTCATGGGGACGTTCGAGTCGAGGCCCCGGGTGACGGCGCGGGTGATGAGGGCGGTGCGTTTCTCCTGAAGCAGTTCGACTAGCCGCTCCTTCCTCGCCACCAGCGCATCGATCTTCGCCGTCTCGCGGTCGAGGAAGTCAGCGATGGCGCGTTGTTCGGGGAGATCGGGCAGAGGATGCCGGAAATCGCGAATGAAATCGTCAGAGACACGCTTCTGGCCACCTGCCCCGTACATCGAAGCCGCACCGATGCGGCGGAAGCGATCGCTGAAGGTCAAGTAGAGGAGAAAACGCGGATCTACGCCCAATGAGGCTCGGAGGACGTGCAGTTCGGTCGTTCCGAAACCAACATCGTTGCACAGGCCGGTGGCCAAGGCACCCTTGCCGTTCTCGAAACACGGGGTGATCTTGGCGACAATGACATCCCCGTTGCGGAAATACGTATAGCCCTCGACAACTTCGGAGAGCGGCCTCGTCGAATCGGGATCGATACCGCCATACTCGCGAACCGCCTCCATGGGAACGAACGAGACCTCGGTTTCAGGCTCGAGGTCGGCGACCTCTCGCTTGGCAATGCCCGTTCGGACGACAAAGCGAAGCCGCTTCGCCTCCCAATGCGCCGGAATCTCGCCCAGCCACTCGACGCCGGATGCCTTGTACTCCGGGTACGGCCGGAAGCGCCGATGTCGCGCGTCCTCGCGCCGGTCGGCCACCTCAGTCACCGCCTCCGCCTCCCGTCCGAGCCTCAACCGCCGGCCGCCACGGCCCGCCGACGGGCCAGGTCTGCGGGAACGCCGTGCCCTCGATCGGGCTGTCGCAGAGCGGTCCCAGGAACCGGCTCAGCTCGACGCCGGCGTCCGCCAGCCGGGCTGGGCCGTCGGCGCCGGTCGGGATTTGCCGGTGGAGCACGCGCCAGCGCTCTCGGCGGGCGGGGTCCTCGTAGTAGGCGGGGCGCAGCGCCGGCGGTCTGTCGGCGGTGAACGTGGTGGCGTTGCGGCGAAACGTCTCGGCGACGGCGCTGCGCAGCGTCTCGCCGTCGAACGCGAAGCGGCGAGCGAGACAGGCGATGTCCCACAGGTCCTTGACCCGCGAGTTGATCTCGCCACGGCTCACCATCGCGTGGAACTTCTCGGCGACCATGGCTTCGCGCGGGGTGGGCGTTCCGGGCTCATGCCAGCAGGGTGTCGAGGACGGGGCGAACCAGCGACAGCGCCCGGCACGCCTCTGCGGCGCGCAGAATCTCGGAGGGAGTCGTCTTGCGGTCGACGAGGCCGTCGCGGATCGCCTCGAGAGCGACATCGAGGCCCACGAGGCGCCGGAGGCGGAAACAGTCCACGATTGTGCGGGCGGGGCTGGTGATTCGGCCGGGAACGCCCTCGAAGTCGGCGTCCTCGACGCCGTACCGCAGCGCCGCCCCGGAGAAACGGACGATGCGGATCGGCAGGGACGGGACGCGGGGCGTGCGCGCCTTGTGCGGGATGGCGATCCAGACCTGCGCCGGAAGCTGCGTGCCGATATCGTGTATGCGCAGCGCGGTGAGCAGGCAGATGATGGCGCCCGGCACGCGGGCGGACACGGCGCCATGCGTGTGGTGCTCGGTGATCTCGGCGTCGGCGCGGCGGTAGAGGCCGCGGCCGAGGCGCTCGACGGCGCCTTCGTCCACGAGTCGCCGCAGCGCCCGGGAGTCGACGCCCCGATCGGCGGCGTCGCGGGCGCGGAAGAAGGTCAGGGCGCCGAGGTCCCGCAGGCCGGCCGCGGCGGGCCGCGAAGAAGGCACCGAAATGTCGGCAATCGCGTCTGTGTGCCAACGATTCGGTTCAGGCATCGCTCAAGCATAGCGCAGCGTGGGCCGGCGCCGCAAATCGTCGGCAAATATTTTTTATTGCGTGCAAATCAGGTCATTCGACTGGTGAGGCCGGGGGGCCGCTTTGCCTTTAGGCCCCAGGGGACGGCGGTACACACGGTGGGAGCAAGCGCGGGAGCCAATCGCGAGGCGTCCGACGCCCCTCACGGTCGGCCGCCGCTCGTAGCGCTCGACGCTGATGCCGTCTTCACGCTTGCGCGCCTGCACGAGATCGTAGGTGGTCTGCCGCAGCCAGAACTCGGCGTTGGACCAGCCCGCCTTCTCCAGTCGAATCGCCATCTCCGGGGAAATGGCCGCGGGGCGGTTCAGGACCCGCGAGAGGATGTGACGGGCCACCCCCAGCACCCTCGCCGCAGCGATGACGTTCAGCCCGAGCGGGTCGAGACACTTCCGCCAGCGCGATCGCGGCCACGCGGACCGACGCACCGACGTTCCTGGGTGGACGTTTCGTCACGACAGAACCGCGTCGACGTAGGGTTCGAGGACCGTGCGGGCCCGGCACACGCTGGCCGCTCGCATGATCTCGTCCACCGAGGCAAGCCGCTGGCGCAGAGTGTCCCGCAGCGCCTCGAGCGCAGTGTCGAGACCGAACTTGTTGCGATATCGGAAACAGTCGACGACCGTGCGGGCCGGCGACGTGATCGAGACCGGCACTCCGAGCATCGGGCGGCGAACGACGCCGTAGGTGAGCATCGCCTTCGAGAACCGGACGACGCGAACCTGCGCCGGGGTTCGCGCGGGCCGGCGGGCCTTGCGGTCGATGGCGATCCAGACCTCGTGAGGAGACTCGGTTCCGATCTCGTGAACGCGGAGCGCCGTCATCAGGCAGACGACTGCGTGCGGCACGGCCGCCGCTACCATGGCGACGGTCTCGAGCTCCGACGCCTCGATCTCGGCGAGCCGGTACAGACCCCCACCAAGGTCGTCGACGATGCCCGTCGCAACGAGTCGGCGGAGTTGGCGGTACGGGATGCCCAACGAATCGACGTCTCGGGGCCGGAAGAAGGCCCCGAGACCGGCTGCCCGCAAGGCGGCCGCATTGAGTTCAACCACGAACTGGATGGTAATGCCTGTCGGCACCTGTGTGCAAGTGCCGACATATATTCACCACATGAGCCCGCGGCGAGAATCGGAGGGACGTGAGTCATGGCGCGAGTTGAGCGTGCCGGGGGCATCAGCCCGACATCTCCCGCAGCATGGCCACGATCTCCTTCTCCACCTGCTGGATGTCGGCCTCGATCTCCTCGAGGGGGCGGGGCGGGCGGTACTCGTAGAAGTACCGGTTGAAGTTGATCTCGTAACCGACGAGCCCGACCTCGCCGTCCTGGGGGTCGCGGCGCGTCGTGTCGATCCAGGCGTCGGGGACGTGGGGCTTCACCTCGCGCTCGAAGAACGACTCGACGTCGTCGCTGAGCGGCACATTCTCGGTGTCGCGCAGCTCGGGGTCGGGCTCGGGGCGGCCGTCGCGGTCGCGGCACATCTCGGCCTCGGCGTTGCGCTCGGACAGGGCCGAGAGAATCGCCTTGCGGATGGGGGCGGCGAGCTTCAGCTCTGCGTCCCGGGCGGCGCGCGAGAGCTGGTCGTCGAAGGCCGCGCGGTCGAGGAAGAGCTCGCCGGGCAGGCTGCCGAGCATGGCGCGTATCGCGGCCTGCTGTTTCCGGCCCGCCTCCTCGTCCTTGGCCTTGGCCTCCCCCCGCTTGCGCGACACCGCGAGGTTGGCGAAGGCGCGCTCGCCGTCGAGCCGGGCGATGCGCTCGGGGCTGGCCTGGAAGTCGAGCCTCAGCGGCCGTTCGACGGTGATCTTGCGAAAGCCGAAGTGCGTGGTGGGGTAGACGCGGCTGACGACGGCGTCGCGCTCCTCGCCGTCGCGGTCGACCCGGCGGGTCGCGCCGTCCTCGAAGTCGGCGAGCAGTTGCAGGATGTCCTGCTTGCGCTCGAACGGCACCTCGCGGCGCTTGGCGCCCAGGCTCTTGCGCAGCTGGGTCCAGAACGCGGTGGCGTCGACGAGCTGGACCCGGCCACGCCGCGCCGGCCGCTTCCGGTTCGTGAGCACCCAGACGTAGGTGGCGATGCCGGTGTTGTAGAAGAGCTGCTCGGGCAGGGCGATGAGCGCCTCGAGCAGGTCGTTCTCGAGAATCCAGCGGCGAATCTCGCTCTCGCCGCTGCCGGCGTCGCCGGTGAAGAGCGGCGAGCCGTTCATGATGATGGCGACCCGCGAGCCGCCCGCGGCCCGACTCTGGACGTGCGCCAGCATGTGCAGCAGGAACAGGAGCTGGCCGTCGCTGATGCGGGGCAGGCCCGGGCCGAAGCGGCCCGCCGCGCCCCGGTCGTGCTCGTCGCGCACCGCGTCCTGGTCGCGCTTCCAGTCCTTGCCGTAGGGCGGGTTGGCGATCATGTAGTCGAAGCCGGCACCGGCGTGGCGGTCGTTCGAGAGCGTGCTGCCGAAAAGCACCCTCTTGGCGTCGCGGCCGTCGGCGGACTTCATGAAGAGGTCAGACTTGCAGATGGCGAAGGTCTCGGGGTTCACCTCCTGGCCGAACAGGTGGATGTCGGCGCCGGGGTTCACGGCCGGAGCGCAGGCCTCGCCGCCGCGCGTCTCCCCCGCGGTGACGTGCTCCTTGGCGATGGTGAGCATGCCGCCCGAGCCGCAGCATGGGTCGTAGACGCTCAGCACGACGCCCTTCGTGCGCAGCCGCCTGCGGTCGCCGGCGAGCAGCAGGTCGACCATGAGGTGGACGACGTCGCGGGGCGTGAAGTGCTCGCCGGGGTTCTCGTTCAGCGCCTCGTTGAACTTCCGGATGAGCTCCTCGAAGATGGTGCCCATCGTGGCGTTGTCGACGGCGTCGGGATGGAGGTCGATTTTGGGGTCGCCGAAGCGCTGCACGACCTGGAAGAGGAGCCCCGCCTCGTCGAGCTTCGAGATGGTGTTGTCGAAGTCGAACATCTCGAGCACCTCGCGCATGTTGGGGCTGAACCCGGCGATGTAGTTCCGCAGGTTCTGCGCGACGTGGGGGGCGTCGGCGAGCAGCCTCTCGAAGTCGTAGCGCGACGTGTTGTAGAAGGCGAACCCCGAGGCGCGCTCAAGCTGCCGCTCCGGGTTGTCGAGCCTGCCCTTGAACCGGGCCTGGGCGGCCAGCACCTTCCCCTTGGTGGGGGCCAGCACGCAGTCGAGCCGGCGCAGCACGGTGAGGGGCAGGATGACGTCCTGGTACTTGCCGCGCTTGAAGGTGTCGCGGATGAGGTCGGCCACCCCCCAGATGAAGCTGACGATCTGGCTGTGGTTCATGTCTCGTCCGGGCCGGGCGCGCCAATTCGGCCTTCAGCAGGTCGACGGGCGGTGCGACGGATGACGCGAAGCCGCACAACGACCTGGCCGGCGGGCTGGATGAAAAGCAGCAGCGGCTCCTGACGAATCGTCGTCTCTGGCCATGTCAGACCCGCGGGAGCCGGTAGACCCGCAACGCGGTGTCGTGGAACATCGCCGCCCGCTCGTCGGCCGAGAACCCCCGCGTCAGCTTCTTGAACTGGTTCCAGAGCACGGTGTACGAGCACGACAGCTTGTCGACCGGGAAGTTGCTCTCGAACATGCAGCGCCGCGGCCCGAACGCCTCGATGATGTGGCGATACCAGTCGCCGTTGGCCTCGAGCAGCTCGTCCGAGGTCGGCGGTCGGTCGCGCTCGTGCCAGCCGTAGCCGTTCACCACCATCTGGATCCCGCCCACCTTCGCCACCACGTTCGGACGTCGGGCCAGCTCGGTCACGGCCGGCTTCCAGACCTCGAAGACCTCGTCGCGGCGTCCGGCGTAAGGCCCGATGCCGATGGGCCCGCCGAGGTGGTTGAAAATGATGATCGTGTCGGGAAACGCGTCCGCGAGGTCGGCCAGGTCGCCGATGTGGGTGTGATAGATCCAGCCCTCGAACGTGAGCCCGTAGGGGCGCAGGTGCGCGTAGCCACGACGGAACTCGGGATCGAGGAGCAGATGCTCGGGCCCGGTCGGACGCCGCGCCACGACGGGCGGCTCCGCCCAGGCGGCCCGATGGCGGACGCCCCGGAAGCGCTGCGGGCTGGCCGCGACCTGCGCCTCGAGCACCGGCGCCACGCGGTCACCGAGGCGCAGGTCTGCCGACCCCACGATGCCGGTCGCCACCCGGGTCTCACCGTACTGGCCGCTCGCGCTCATGGCGGCGATGCCCTGCACGAACTCCGTCTCGCCCACGACACGCAGCTCCTCCGGACCGTCCGCCCGATACATCGAGGAGCACTCGACGAAGACGGTCTGACGGACGTTGTGCGTGTCGGTGTCCTCGAGCAGCTCGTCCAACAGGTAGCGGTTGCCCGGGCGTTCCCACAGATGGTGGTGCGGGTCGATGATGGACAGCTCCGGCTCGAGCACCGCCTCGTCGGTCAACGCCAGCCAGTCGGCGCGAGGACCGCTCGGCGCCGCCGTGCGCTGGTTCTGGGCACCAGCGCCCATCGAGCCGGGCAGACCAGCCGTTACCGCCGCGGCCCCGAGGGCCCCCGCCGCCGCTCGACCGAAGAACGTCCGTCGTGTGATGTCATCCATGGTCGTCACTCCTTGCTCCTTGCGAACACCTCGCCGTCACTCCGGCAGCCTTCTTCAGATCGATGAGCGCCGACACCAGGTTTTGTCCGCCGGCAGATCCGCGTCGGCCACACGCGCCTCGTCCAGAAGATAGTATCGCTGCGACGGCTGGCACAGCGCCAGCAGGTCGCTCCCCGCCGCCACGAGGTCCGTCATCTCGACCGGCGCCGTCCACGGACCGGCGGCCGTTGTAGAGGACGACGGGCAGCACCGGCGGCAGGGCTGTACCAGACGAGCCCGCGCCAGCCAAGGCCGCCGCCGAGACCTGTTGGGTACCACACACTTGACACACGCGCACCCATTGGATAATTTGGCAGGGTGTTCGAGGTCGTGTACAGCGCGCAAGCCCGACGCCGGCTGCGTCGCATGCCAGCGAACACCGCGCAGACGATAGTCGCGAAGATCGACGCCCTCGCGGCGGACCCCACGGCGCCGAACCCGAACGCAGCGGCCCTGAAGGGCGGGCCGGGCTTTCGCCTCCGCGTCGGCGACTGGCGCGTGCTGTACCTCGTCGAGTCGCCCGAGAAGTTGCTGCGCGTGGCCGCGATACTGTCACGCGGGGAGGCGTACCGATGACCACCACGCCGCAGACCCTGACCCTCGCCGGCGAGGACTACGTCGTGATCCCCCGCGACGAGTACGACCGCCTGCGTGCCGCCGCCGATGAAGACGCCGCCGACGTCGCCGCCATCCGGCGCGTCCTCGACGACCCCGACGAGACCTGGGCGCCGGCAGAGCCCGTGCGCCGCATTGTCGAGGGGGAACACCCCGTGCGCGTCTGGCGCACGCACCGCGGCATGACCGCCCGCTCGCTGGCCGCCGCCGCGGGCATCCCGAGCTCCTACCTCTCCGCCATCGAGCGCGGCGTCAAGCCCGGATCGGTGAAGGCGCTCAAGAGTCTCGCCACCGCTCTCGACGTACCACTCGACGATCTCGTGTGACCGCCGCCCGCGCGCCGCTTCCCGTTCGTGAGCACCCAGCCGCAGCTGGCGATGCCGGTATTGCCTGGGCCTCAACCGCCCGACCCGTTGTCGCCGCGGACGCGGGCGAGCAGCTCTGACGCGCTGCCGCACTCGATGATCCAGTCGCCAACCCGCGCGAGGCGGTCGGGATCGTTGACGCCCGCCAGGGCGGCGGCCAGCCCCTCGGCGGCGCCGGCATCGAACTTTCGCGCCGCCTGACGGCAGAGCAGCGCCCGCTCTTCGTGGCGGCCCTGCTCGATGCCCTCGGCGCGGCCCTGCTCGATGCCCTCGGCGCGGCCCTGGGCGCGGCCCTGCTCGAGCAATTCACGGGTCCATTCCCGCACGTTCTCTTCCAGCATCGTCTGCGTCTCCTGCAACCGGGTCCGCGGATCCCCCTCGCCCGACGGCAGCGGGCCCGCGAACCGCAGCCCCCGGTGCAGCCACGTCACGGGCGCTGAGCGACCTCTGCGGGCGCAGGGGGACGATACGGCGCCAGCAGGTCGCTCCCCGCCGCCACGAGGTCCGTCATCTCGACCGGTGCGAATGCGCCACACGAGGTCGCCGTGGCGCTGCTTGAGGTCTTCGCTCACGAAGCTGGCGGGCAGGGGGACCAAGGTATCGAAGACGACGTTGGTGCTTGCGGCCCTCGGTGATCCCCGGCGTAGAGCGCCATGACCGTCAATTTACGGATCGGTGACAGTACCGACACAACGCCGCGGTATCGTCGACGCTGTCATGCCACCGTGCTGCAGCCGTGCGCCCGGACATCGGGAGTCGACCGTGAACCGATTCATCAAGACCGCGTTCTTCGTGGCGCCGGCCCTGTTGCTGCTCGCGTTCGTGTTCGAGGGCCTGGGCGTGCTCGTCTACCTGCCGAGCTTCGCCTATCACGGCGTCAACCTGCAGGCGTTCGTCTTCCGGCGTACGGATGCCGCGTCGTTCGCGGTCCGCTCTGTCGGTCTCCGGTCGCTGGCGTTCGGGCTGCTCGCCGTGCTGGCGGTCTGGTCGGGAGACGTGCGGCTCTCCGCCGCGGGGCTGTCGCTGCTGGCCGGCGGTCTCGTGCTGCACGCCCTGGCGGTACGGGCGCTCGGCCCGACGCGCACCTGCTACGGAATGGAGCTCGGCGCGGTGCCGCGGGCGGCGGTCACGACGTTCCCGTACAACGCGATCGCGCACCCGATGCACGCCGGCAGCGTCATGCAGTTCGCCGGTGCGTATTTCGGAGGAAGTGGAACACCGATTTCGGCGGAAGTGGAACATCGATTTCGGAGGAAGTGGAACACGGATTTCGGGATGTGGAACGCGGATTTCGGGATGTGGAACATCCATTCCGGGGGAAGTGGAACGCCGGTTCCGGAGTCGTGAACGCTCGTCGGTAGCCTGACCGCGGCACGCTTCACCTTTCCGGAAGGGAGGGTGAGGCGATGCCGGCACGGAGGCTGCTGATGCGGAAGATTCGCGAGGTACTGCAGCTCAGACACGGGCAGGGACTGTCCCACCAGGCCGTGGCCCGGGCCTGCGGCGTCGGCGTGGGGACGGTCAACCGCTATCTGCGGCGGGCGGCGGAATGCGGGCTCGGCTGGCCGCTGCCGGCCGACCTGGACGACGCGGTGCTCGAAGCCCGGCTGTTCCCCCGCGCCGCCCCGGTGCGGGACCGGGTCCCGCCCGACTGTGCGCACATCCACCGGGAGCTGAAGCGCGACGGCGTCACGCTGCAGCTTCTCTGGGAGGAGTACGCTGGGGTCCATCCCGACGGCTACCGCTACACCCAGTTCTGCGGGATCTACCGGCAGTGGGCGCGGCGGCTGCGGCCGTCGATGCGGCAGCTCCACCGTGCCGGCGAGAAGACGTTTATCGACTTCTCCGGGAAGCGGCCGGCCCTGGTCGACCGGCAGACGGGGGAGCTGCGGCGGGTCGAGCTGTTCGTCGCCGTGCTCGGGGCGAGCGGCTTCACCTACGCCGAGGCGACCGCGACCCAGCAGTTGCCTGACTGGGTCGACGCCAACATCCGCATGGTCGAGTACTTCGGGGGCGCGACCGCCCTGTGGGTCCCCGACCAGCTCAAGAGCGCCATCACCCGCCCCTGCCGCTACGAGCCCGACGTCAACCGCACCTACGAGGACCTCGCCGACCACTACGGCGCCGTCGTCGTGCCCGCGCGGCCGAGGAAACCCCGCGACAAGGCCGCCGCCGAGAACGGTGTACTCCTGGTCCAGCGGTGGATACTCGCCCGGCTCCGCGACCAGACCTTCTTCGAGCTCGGCGCCCTGAACCGGGCGGTCCGCGTCCTCCTCGACGAGCTCAACGACCGGCCGCTGAAGAAGCTCGGCGTCAGCCGTCGCGCCCTTTACGAGCAGCTCGACCGCCCGGCTCTGCGGCCCCTCCCCACCACGCGCTACATCCTGGCGTGCTGGAAGTCGTGTCGCGTCAACATCGATTACCACGTCGAGGTCGACCGCCACCTCTACAGCGTGCCCTACCAACTGGTCCGAGAGCAGGTCGAGGTCCGCCACACCACCGCAACCGTCGAGGTCTTCTTCAAGGGCCGGCGCGTGGCCTCCCACCCGCGCCGCCGCGACCGCCGACCGTCCACCGTGGCCGAGCACATGCCCAGCGCCCATCGCGCCCACGCCGAGTGGACGCCCTCGAGGCTCATCGGCTGGGCCGAGAAGGTCGGACCCGCGACCGCCCAACTCGTCACCCGCATCCTCGAGAGCCGCCCCCACCCCGAGCAGGGATACCGGACCGTGCTGGGCATCATGCGGCTGGGGCGGCGGTACGGCGACGCCCGGCTCGACGCCGCCAGCGCCCGCGCCCTGGCCATCGGCTCGTGCCACTACCGCACCGTCAAGAACATCCTCGCCGCCGGCCAGGACCGCCTGCCCTTGGAGCCGCCGGGTGAGGCGACCCCGACGCCCATCCACACCAACATCCGCGGCGCCGCCTACTACGCCGCAGCCACTCAGGAGGACCCATGCTGATCGAACAGACCCTCGACAAGCTCAACGCCATGAAGCTCGGCGCCATGGCCGACGCCTGCCACCACCAGCTCCGGACCGACGAGGCCGCCGCCCTCGGCTTCGAGGAACGCTTCGGCCTCCTCGTCGACGCCGAGTGGACGGCCCGCGAGCAGCGCAAGCTCGACCGCCGGCTTCGCACCGCCAAGCTGCGTCATCCCGCCACCCTCGAAGCCGTCGACTTCACCCATCCCCGTCAGCTCAACCGCCAGCAGGTCCTGACCCTGGGCACCTGCGCATGGATCGCCGAACGCCACAACTTGATCGTCACCGGGGCGTGCGGCATCGGCAAGAGTTTCCTCGCGTGCGCGTTCGTCGAACGGGCCTGCCGCCGCGGCTTCACCGCGCGCTACGTCCGCATGCCGAGCCTCCTGCACGAGCTCGCCGTCGGTCGCGGCGACGGCTCCTACGCCCGGCTGCTCGCCCGGCTGACCAGATTCGACCTGCTCGCCATCGACGACTGGATGCTCGCACCGCTCCGCGACGCCGAACGCCGCGACCTCATCGAGGTCGTCGAGGACCGGGCCGAACGGGCCTCCACCCTCATCGCCAGCCAGTTGCCCGTCACCGACTGGCACGCCGTCATCGGCGACCCCAACCAGGCCGACGCCATCTGCGACCGCCTGCTCCACGACGCACATCGCATCGAGCTGAAGGGCCGCTCGATGCGACGGACGCACCGCGCTCCGAAGACTCGCACGGGGGAAACGAGGTGAGCCAAGTGCTCAACGACCTCGTGAGCGCCCGACCGGTCCCGGGCTCCCGAGCCGCCTTTCGCCGCCCTTCCCCGCGCCGTTACGTAACGGCGCGGGACAGCACCGGTGGCGTTGGCGAACGCGGAGCGGCAGGCGCGCTACCGGAGCCGGCGGCAGGCTGGCGAGTCCCGGGTCCGGTACCGCCGGCCGGCGGACCGGAGGTCTCGCGGCCACAGAACGACGCCCCCACGAAGAGCAGCCCGGCGCTACGCGCCAACCGGTGTCGGTTCGGCTGCTCCGACGACGAAGAGCGTGTCGTCTCCGCGAACCGCAGCTCGCGGAATCCCTCGTCGGGTCGGCGACCGGGCGTTGCTCGAGCAGGTCTGCAATCTGGATCGTTGTACTCTTCGAACACACGGCTGTCACGGCGGGGGCACGGGTAGAATCTCAGGTACCCCTCGCGAACCGAATGGGAGGGACCGACCGCTCAACGTCGCTGCGCTCCGACGAGCGTTCCACTTCGCCGAAATCCGTGTTCCACATCCCCGGAATGCGTGTTCCACTTCACCGAAATACGCACCGGCGCGGCCATCCTGTGCCCGGCCCTCGGGGACCAGTTCCCGCTGCTGATCGCGGGCCACGTCGCCCTGACGGTGCTGACCGCGTTCGTCGAGCACGTCGACCTGCACGTCGAGCCGCGGACGTTCCGCGCGATCGTGGACCGGTTCTCCGACGAGGACCGGCGGCGGACGGTCGACGCAGTGCGGGATTGGTCGCTACGGCATTTCAGCCGGCACCTGCATCGGGAATGCTCGATGCACCGCTACGTTGAGACGCTGCCGCGCGAGATCCTTCCGCGCATCGACGAGCTGCGCTACGCGGACGAGGTGCTGGGGCCGATCCGGTCGGCGTTCCCCGGCAGCGCGCTCACCCCGCTGCCGATGACCGACGAGATCTACGTCTCCCGCTACAACTACGACCGCGGCGGCGACCAGGGCCTGTTCGACCGCCACTACGACGGCAACCTGCGCTTCCTGCCGGGCGGCTCGGTCGTCCGCTCGCTCATTTACCTGTCGGCCGACGACCGTTTGGAGGTGGTCTTCGACACCAGCGGCACGCAGGCCAACATGCGGACCTACATGTTCGGCCTGCTGGACTTCCACAACGAGCTGCACTGGGTGAACGGGTCGTACGAGCCGGACCGGCCGCCGCGGGTCCTTCTCAAGTGCAACTACTACGTCGACCACTGGGGCTGGGCCCCGTGGCGGGCGTTGGGGATCGTGCTCAACGTGGCCGTGTTCTACGTGGTCAAGGCGACGATGGAGTACAGCAAGAGCCCGCGGACGCCCGCGCAGCGCGGCGTGGGGTTCGTGTGCAACCTGTTCCGCCGCCTCAACGTCGTCAGCCCCGCCGCACCGGTGGTCGTCGTCCTCGCGGTGCTCGCGCTGGCCGTCAAGATGGTCGCGGCGCCCCTTGCCGGACTCTTCTGAGTCACTCCCGCGTTCCCGCCGCCGGCTTGCGGCCGACGAAGCGGTAGAACGGCGCACGGAACGCCAGGTACGGCAGCCGCGTCCGCCCCTCGACGAGCCCGAGCGTCGCGAAGCGCCATTCGAGCGCCGGGAGGTGATCCGGCGAGACGTGGACGCCGTCGGCGCCGAACCAGATCGGCCAGAGGGTGCGCGGCGCCCAGCCGTGGCGTGTGCGCCCGGCCGCCGGGTGCCGGCGCGACACGTAGAAGTCGACGACCCCGATGACGCCGCCGGGGCGCAGCATCGCCCAGGCGCTGTCCACCGCCCGGAACCAGTCCGGGATCATCGTGAGGGCGTAGGAGAGCGTGACCGCGTCGGCGGCTCCCGAGGCGGGTCGCCACGTGGTCGCGTCCGCGCGGACGGTCTCGACGTTCGACCACCCGCGTTCCCGGACTCGCCGCCGGGTGACCGCCAGCAGCGCGTCCGACAGGTCGACGACGTGAACCCGTCGGAGCCGGTTCAACTCTGCTGCCGCCATTTCCAGGGACGCGCCGGTCCCGCCGCCGAGATCGACCCAGGTCCCGCCGTCCGGCGTTCGCGCCAGCACGTCCCGCAGCAGCGACGCGCGGCCCGGGAGCAGGCGCGCCCGGAAGGCGTCGTAGTCTCCCGCCTGCCCGGCGTAGAAGCTGTCGAGCCGCCCCGCGTGGTCGGTGCCGCGCACCGGCTTGAGCGCCAGGTGATAGAGGACCCTGAGGTCCGACAGGAACGTCATCGAGGCTGCTCCCGGGACGCGAGTCAGGCCGCCGCCGTCACGTCGGCGATGGCGAAGCTGCCGTAGGTGTGCACGCGGTCGCGGGCGTGCAGGTCGGCCGCCAGCTCGCGATGGTAGAAGAGGAAGTCCTGCAACGGCCGCCGGCGCCCGCGGTGCTCTACGGCGACGCGATCCAGGAAGTCCGTGCGCAGGCCGCCGCTGCGCCAGATCGCGCGCGCTCCCGCCGCCGCCCTCGCGAGGATGGCCTGCCACTCGCCGACCAGGGCCGGGAAGTGGCGGTCCGACAGCCAGTCCATGTGGTCCAGCAGCACGTACCGAGAGATGCGCACCTCGTTCGTCTCCAGGAAGTGCTGCACGGAGTCGGTGTGCACGCTGATGCGGTCCGCGAGGCCTGCCTTGAGCCGCTTGAAGTTGACCGGCTTGAGGTACTCGGGGCAGCACTCGGGCGTGTAGCGGCCAGTCAGGTACACCCGCCAGAAGTAGTTGTCCGACAGCGGCAGGCGCCCGAACACCGCATCCAGGCAGTCCTGCGCGAACGCCACGATCCCGCCATCGTAATGGCTCTCGACCTGCCGGCGCTGCGCCTTCGGCACGCCGACCATCGACAGCGTCGCGTGACGGTCGATGGCGAACCGCATGGCCCGGCTCCAGAAGCGTTCCCGCAGGCGGCTCTCCCAGATCTCGCGCTGCAGCTCCAGGGTGGGCGCCTCGAGCATCGCGTCGACATGCGGCCGCACGCCGATGACATGGTTGACGTACACGTTGACCGCCTGGGCGAACAGGCCCGCGGCCCCGCGGAAGAAGAACGACCGGTGCGGATTGGAGAAGAAGCCGATCCAGCGGTCCCAGTACCGCTGCGACCAGGGGCTCAGGTCGGCGCGCAGCAGGTCACGATACGCCTCGCGCGCTTCCGGGAGGCAGCCGCGGCCGAACATGCCGAAGAAGCGGTCGAAGTCGAGGTGGCGTATCCCGGCCAGCTTCAGCTCGAGCAGCGCGCTCTGGCGCGGGTTCAGGTCCACCGCGTGGATGTGCCGCGGTCCCGTCAGCGCGTAGTCGAGCACGTTGCACCCGGCGGACGTGACGGCGAGCAGCGTGTCGTCGCGGCCCAGCTCCAGGGCGGCGCGGTCGAGTCGCGGGTCCTCCCAGCAGGTGTTGTAGACGAGATTGTGGCCATGTACGAGCTCGAACAGCCGGCGATCGAGCCAGTCGTTCAGCGACACCCGCAACACTCCCGCCATGGCGGCCCGGTTCCCATGGCCGGCAAGGATGCGGCATGCGTGTGTCGAGCCGGTGACGGTTCGGTGAATTGTCCGTAAACACCGGCCGCGTTTACCTGTCGTTAGCGAATCGGTCACGGCTTCGTCAAACCGAGGCGCGACACTCGGGACGTGGCCGGTACGTCGGGCGCTGCCCACCGGGTTCGACGCGGATGGCCTGCGATGTCCCCACGCTTCCCGTCCGGCGAACGTGCAGCCCGACACCCGCGTCATCGAAAGGAGCGCCATGAGAGCCGATCTGCATGTCCACACCAGGTACTCGGGGCTTTCGACGCTGCCGGGTCTCAGCCGCGTGCTGCGCGAGTCGTACAACACGCCGGAGCAGGTCTACCGCCTTGCCAAGGCGCGCGGCATGGACCTGGTGGCAATCACCGATCACGACGCCATCGGCGGCGCCCTCGTGCTCGGCGACCGCGACGACGTCATCGTCGGTTGCGAGGTGACGGCCGAGTTCCCCGACGAGCCGTTCTGCGTCCACCTCAACGTGCTCGACATCACGGAGACGCAGCACGACGAGATCCAGCGCCGCCGGCGCGACGTGCGCGACCTGCTGCCGTACCTGCGCGCGCAGGGGATATTCACCTCCCTGAACCACGTCGCCTCCGGGTGGAACGGACCCATCACGGGCTCGCACGTGACCGCGCTGCTGCCGTGGGTGGACGCCCTGGAGATCCGCAACGGCTCCCGGCTCGCCGGCCAGAACCGGACGGCGGCGAGTCTGGCTGCCGCCTACGGCAAAAGCGCGGCGGCGGGCAGCGACGCCCACACGCCGTACGCGATCGGCAGGACCTGGGTCGAGGCGCCTGCCGCCGCGACGCGCGACGAGTTCATGCGTGAGCTGCGTGCAGGGCGCGCGCGGGTCGGCGGCGAGCACGGCGGCTACTTCCGGCTGGCCAACGACATCGTGCGTGCAGCGGCCGGCTTCTACAGCGATCGGTTCCGGATGCTCGTCCAGCGGCCCTGCTGCTGGGATTGCCACGCACTCTGGTGGTGCGGGCTCGCCGCCATGCCGGTGGTCGCCATCCCGCTGCTGCTGGCCGTCGCGCACTTCGTGCAGGAGGCGCGGTTCAACCGGGAATTGCTCTTCGACCTGGTCGCGCAGCCCGCGTCCGCCGCGGTCCGCCTGCCGGAGGCGGCCTGATCGTGACCCACCAGCCGGTCCGCATAGCGGTCTTCACCGACAACGACTTCGCCAAGGTCAACGGCGTCACGACAACGCTGTCGGCGCTGCTGCGCTACGCGCCGTCCGGCGTCCGGCCGCGCGTCTACACGCACTCGGACATCGCCGCGGACGAGCCGGGGTACCTGGCGCTGGGGGCGCCCGGCATCGGCATCCCGTTCTACCGCGAGATGAAGGTCTACCTGCCGCGGTTCAGGCGGCTGTGCGCCGAGGCGCGCCGGGACGGCATCGAGCTCATCCATCTGACCACGCCCGGGCCGGTCGGCTTCGCCGCGCTCCATGCGGCGCAAGAGCTGCGTGTGCCGCTGATCGGCAGCTACCACACCAACCTGGGGACGTATCTCCGGATGCTGAGCGGTTCGCGGCGTCTCGAGCGCTGGCTCCGGTCGTACATGCGGTGGTTGTACGCGCGGTGCGAGCGGGTCTTCGTGCCCTCCGAGGCCACCGGGGCCATGCTGGTCGACGACGGCATCGATCCGGCCCGGATCGGGTTGTGGGTGCGCGGCGTGGACGCCGAGACCTTCTCGCCCCGTCATCGGTCTCCGGATCTGCGCGCCGCCTGGAAGCTCGATGGCGGCGCGCTGGCGCTGGCCTACGTCGGCCGCGTCTCCCGGGAAAAGGGGCTGGCGATGCTGCCGGACGTCGAGCGGCGGCTCTGCGCCGCCGGCGTCGAGCACCGCTGGATTATCGTCGGCGACGGCCCCTACCGGCAGGAGCTGGAGCGCCGCCTCGACAACGCGGTCTTCCTCGGGACGCTGCTCCACGCGGACGTCGCCCGGCCCCTGGCCTCGGCGGACGTGTTCGTGTTCCCGAGCTGCACGGACACGGCCGGCAACGTCGTGCTCGAGGCGCAGGCGTGCGGATTGCCCGTTCTGGTGTCCGACCGGGGCGGACCGCGGGAGAACCTGCGGCCTGACGAGTCCGGGCTGGTCTGCCGCGGCGGGCGGGTGGAGGACCTCGCCGACGCCATCGTCGGGCTGGCCTCGAACCCCGCGCGGCGGCGCGCGATGGCCGGCGCGGCGCGGGGCTACGCCCTGAGCCGCCGCTGGGAGCGGTCGCTCGCTCCGCTCTACGACGCCTACCGCAGCCTCGCGGTGCGACGGCATGCGGGAGGAGTGGCTCCGCCGCGCGCGAACTGCGCCGCGGCCATGCCTCCGTCATGAACGATCTCGCTCCACGCGAGATGCAGTGCTGCCGTGGCCTCTGCGACGGAAAGACCGGAGAGATGGACCTTGCCCGCACGCCGGTCGACGGACGGAATGGTGGCCGTGTGATCGGTCTCCCCGACCAGCAAGATACCCAGCAGCTGCTTCCGGCCTCGCCATCTGAGCTCCCTCACCCGCTTGAGGCCGCGCAACGTCGACGCGTGCAGTTCGTGCGCGTCGTCGATGCCCAGAACGACGAACTTCTCGGCGGTGCCGGATCGGTGAAGACGCTCAAGAGTCCCGCCACCGCTCTCGACGTACCGCTCGACGATCTCGTGTGACCGCCGCCCGCGGGCCGCTTCCCGTTCGTGAGCACCCAGACGCAGTGGCGATGCCGGTATTGCCTGGGCCTCAACCGCCCGACCCGTTGTCGCCGCGGACGCGGGCGAGCAGCTCTGACGCGGTGGCGCACTCGATGATCCAGTCGCCGACCCACGCGAGGCGGTCGGGGTCGGTGACGCCGGCCAGGGCGGCGGCCAGCCCCTCGGCGGCGCCGGCATCGAACTTTCGCGCCGCCAGACGGCAGAGCAGCGCCCGCTCCTCGTGGCGGCCCTGCTCGATGCCCTGGGCGCGGCCCTGCTCGATGCCCTGGGCGCGGCCCTGTTCGATGCCCTGTTCGATGCCCTGGGCGCGGCCCTGCTCGAGCAATTCACGGGTCCATTCCCGCACGTTCTCTTCCAGCATCGTCTGCGTCTCCTGCAACTGGGTCAGCGGGTCCCCCTCGCCCGACGGCAGCGGGCCCGCGAACCGCAGCCCCTGGTGCAGCCACGTCACGAACGCCTGGGTCAAGTGGTCGTCCCCCTGCGCCCGCAGAAGGTCGCTCAGCGCCCGCAGCACCTCGCGCAGACCCGCCGCGTCGCGCGTCTTCTCCAGTTCGAAGACCGCCGACACCAGGTTGTCCGCCGGCAGATCCGCGTCGGCCACACGCGCCCCGTCCAGAAGATAGTATCGCTGCGACGGCTGGTACGGCGCCAGCAGGTCGCTTCCCGCCGCCACGAGGTCCGTCATCTCGACCGGCGCCGTCCACGGCCGGCGGCCGTTGTAGAGGACCACTGGCAGCACCGGCGGCAGGGCCCCGTGGTCACGCAGCACGCCGTCGGCGTCCAGCCGCTGGTAGAGCAGCGCGGTGTAGGTCAGCATGCGCAGCGCCATCGCCCGGTCGACGGTGGCCTGAAACTCGAGGAGCAGGACCAGATAGAGCCAGCGGTCGTCGCGGAAGCGAATGCGCCACACGAGATCACCGTGGCGCTGCTGGAGATCTTCGCTGACGAAGCTGGCGGGCAGGGGGGCCAAGGTATCGAAGTCGAGGGCGCCGCTCCAGCCGCGGGCGGCGAAGCCGTCGAGCAGGTCGCGGACCATCCGAGGGCGCGAGAACAACAGCTTGTAGGCGGGGTCGTGCATACCGCTCCCTTTGGTCCCTAGGTCATGCGGACCGGCGGCCGGCGGGGCGTCCGGCGCCCTCGCCGGGGTTGCGAGAGCGCCCCGGGATTCGGCAGCCGGTCGACACCGTGGGCTTCAGGAGCAAGAACGGGGCCAACGCGGGACGGCCCGCGTGCACGGGGAACGAGCGGGCGGCGAGCAGCCGACGGCGCAGGAACTGCAACCCTGGGGTGGCGCGGACGTTGCCGAGACACGGTGGCCGATCGCGGCGGCGAAGCCGCGCAGCGAGCCCGCGGCCGGGCGCGCCAGCTTCGAACCGGGCCTGGACGGCCAAGACTCTCCGCTTGGTGGGGGGCCAGGCGGCGCAGCACGGTGAGGGGCAGGATGCGTCCTGGTACTTGCCGCGCTTGAAGGTGTCGCGGATGAGGTCGGCCACTCAGGCCGCGGGGAGTCAGACCTTGGGGGAGGAGCCGTCGGGCAGCTTCCCTCGATCTTTCAGAATCTTCTCGTAGTCCGCCCTGTAGAGGCTGCAACGAGCCAAGCCCAAGGCTTCCTTCATGGTGACGTGGATCTGCCTGGGGATGTAGTCGTGTCCAGCCTTCGAATCTCGGCGGATCCCGAATCGTCCGATGTAGGTACCGCGGACTCGCACCACGACGTTGGTGTGCTTGCGGCCCTCGGAGATCTCGGCATCCAGCTTGTTGGCGATCGTGAGCGCCGAATCGGCCGTGAGCAGGCTACGTCCTGACAATGTATGTACCGAGGATCCGCCGCTGCTCGGCAGCGTCCGGCCCCAGATGCTGCTCACTCAGGAGCACGTCGAAGGTCTCGAGAATCTCCACCACGAGGGCCTGCAAGGCATCGTTGCTGTCGCTGCCCGGCATCGCGATGTTCGCTTCTCGGAACCACGCTTGGAAGTCTCCGATCTCGACTCTCCAGATCTCTACGGGAATCGGCTGCAGGATGCGGTAGCCGGCTTCACCCAGATCGTCGATGCAGACGCGCTCGACGTGAGGCGAAGGCCCGTCGGCCGGCGCCTGAGCAACCACATCCGGTGGCGGCCGCGACTCGTGGAAGAAGTCCACCATGATGTCACCCCCGAGGTATTGCCGTGAGGGGGCGTTGGTCGTCGTCGTCCTTGCCGCGGCTGCCGATGGGCGGTCGACCTCCGCTTCGCAGTCTGAATCGTACAACCGCGGCCGCGTTCGCTACAACATTCGACGCCGATACCGCGCCGCCGACGGGTCCGTACCACCGGCGCCTCAACCGCCCGACCCGGCGTCGCCGCGGACGCGGGCGAGCAACTCTGACGCCGTGGCGCACTCGATGATCCAGTCGCCGACCCGCGCGAGGCGGTCGGGGTCGGTGACGCCGGCGAGGGCGGCGGCCAGCCCCTCGGCGGCGCCGGCATCGAACTTCCGCGCCGCCAGACGGCAGAGCAGCGCCCGCTCCTCGTGGCGGCCCTGCTCGATGCCCTGGGCGCGGCCCTGCTCGATGCCCTGGGCGCGGCCCTGTTCGATGCCCTGGGCGCAGCCCTGCTCGAGCAATTCTCGGGTCCATTCCCGCACGTTCTCTTCCAGCATCGTCTGCGTCTCCTGCAACTGGGTCAGCGGGTCCCCCTCGCCCGACGGCAGCGGGCCCGCGAACCGCAGCCCCTAGCGGAGCCACGTCACGAACGCCTGGGTCAAGTGGTCGTCCCCCTGCGCCCGCAGAAGGTCGCTCAGCGCCCGCAGCACCTCGCGCAGACGCGCCGCGTCGCGCGTCTTCTCCAGAGCGAGGAGCGCCGACACCAGGTTGTCCGCCGGCAGGTCCGCGTCGGCCACGCGCGCCCCGTCCAGAAGATAGTATCGCTGCGACGGCTGGTACGGCGCCAGCAGGTCGCTCCCCGCCGCCACGAGGTCCGTCATCTCGACCGGCGCCGTCCACGGCCGGCGGCCGTTGTAGAGGACGACGGGCAGCACCGGCGGCAGGGCCCCGTGGTCACGCAGCACACCGTCGGCGTCCAGCCGCTGGTAGAGCAGCGCGGTGTAGGTCAGCATGCGGAGCGCCATCGCCGAGTCGACGGTGGCCTGAAACTCGAGGAGCAGGACCAGATAGAGCCAGCGGTCGCCGCGGAAGCGAATGCGCCACGCGAGATCGCCGTGGCGCTGCTGGAGGTCTTCGCTGACGAAGCTGGCGGGCAGGGGGTCGAGGGTATCGAAGTCGAGGGCGCCGCTCCAGCCGCGGGCGGCGAAGCCGTCGAGCAGGGCGCGGACCATCCGAGGGCGCGCGAACAGCAGCTTGTAGGCGGGGTCGTGCATTCGGCTCCCCTCTTGATCCCGAGTCATGCGGACCCGCGGCGTGCGGGCCGAGCGGCGCCCTCGCCGGGGTTGCGAGAGCGCCCCGGGGTCGGCAGCCGGTCGACGCGATGCTTCAGGAGCAAGAACGGGGCCAACGCGGGACGGCCCGCGCGCACGGGGAACGAGCGGGCGGCGAGGGGCCGATGGCGCAGGAACTGCAACCCTGAGGTGGTGCGGACGTCAACGCGATGGGGCGCCGAGGCAGCCCCGGGGGATACACGTTGACGGTCGAGCCCGCGGTACGGCTACGGCGGATCGACCCTTGGGGTCGCCGAACCGCTTGCATCCATCTCACCTCCGACGGCGCCTCCGTCGCCGGCCAGCCGCGGTCGACTTCCCCGTAGCCGCTCGCCGAGCGACAGTAGCGGGTAGCTGCCGACATGCCCTTGACAGCATATGTTCCCGGAGGCATATTGTGGCGTGGCTGGGAAGTCGTCTTCCATCCGGACTTCGATCCGGAGTTCAACGCCCTGGCGCCCGTGATGCAGGACGAATTGCTCGCGCAAGCGAAGCTCCTCGAGGCGTTCGGGCCGACGCTGGGCCGGCCGCGAGCCGACACCCTCAAGGGGTCGCGCCACGCCAACATGAAGGAGCTTCGCTTCACCGCCGACGGCAGGGTCTGGCGGGTCGCCTTCGCCTTCGACCCTGAGCGCACTGTCCTGCTGGTCCCCGCGGACAAGTCGGGGGTCGCCGAGCGACGGCTCTACCGACGACCGATCGGCAAGGCCGACGAGAGCTTCGATCGGCACCTCGATCGTCTGAAGGCCGCGAGGAGGACGAGATGAGCACCTTGACGGAGAGAATGGCCCAGTTGCCTCCGCCGCGCCGGAAGAGGGTCGACGAACGCGCCCGGGCGTTGATTGCCGAGGAGATGTCGCTGCGGGACCTGCGCAGAGCGCGGAAGCAGACGCAGGTGCGCGTCGCCGAGAAGCTCCGGATCAATCAGGAGAACGTGTCCCGACTCGAGCAGCGCAGCGATCTGCTGCTCTCCACCCTCAGCGGCTATGTCGCAGCCATGGGCGGCAAGCTGAGCCTCGTGGTGGAGTTCCCCGACCGGCCGCCAGTGGCGCTGACCGGCTTTGCCGCGCTGGACGACCCGCCGGAAACCGACCCGCCCTCCGCCTGACGAACTCTCGCACGGACGACGTCCTCCGACATCAGCCTCGTCCAACCGGTCAGGCGCTTGGCGACCTCGGCCCCGGGAAGGCGCCGCGTTCGAGGTCGATGAGCACGGACGAGCCCGACACGACGAGCCGTCGGCACACGCGTCACCCCGCGGCCGACCGCGAAGGCAGGACGCCCCGCATGTAGTCGTCGACGCCGCCGATGCCGATGGTCAGGAGCTCGGCCACCTTCCACTCGCTGATAGCGCCCTCCGCGAGGGCGCGCAGGCAGAGCCGGCCGAACCGGTTCGGGAGCCCGCCGGCCATGGCGCCGTACTCCTGGAACGGGAGCGAGCGCCAACCGAGTCGGCCGAACTCGTTGAACAGCGCCCGGTAGGTGGCCGCGCCGATGATGTCCAGGTCGCGGCAGCGGTGGGTCAGCGCCTGCACGCTGACCCCGAACACGCGCTTCAGCGCGAGGAGTTCGCCGAGCCCGCCGCCGCTGCGGCGCTTGCCGACCTCCAGCCGCAGCGCCTCCGCGGGCATGAGGAACGCCCCCGCCGAAGCGCTGCGCGACCCCCTCGACGTCGAGACCGCGAGACACGTCGAGCACGATGTGGCCGAGCTCCTGGGCGATGGTGACCCGCGGCCACCCCGCCCCCAGTCCTCCACGCCCAGGACGACGACGGCAGAGGCCCCGTACTCCTCCGAGGCCCAAGTTTACCTTGGGCTAGACGATATGGAATGACCGGCTCGCAATCGTACGGCGTCGTCGTGCGCGAGCACGCGACAAGACGGCCGAGGCCGCCTACGATTCGCGGGTTGACACCGAACGCGGCGTCAGAGCCGCAGACGAAGGGAGCCGGTCATGAGCGAGCCTATCACCTACGTGGGAATCGATGCACACAAGGTTGAGTTGCACGTGGCGCTGTTGGCCCCGGACAAGACGGAGCCCGTCAGTTGGACGGTACCGAACGAGGTCCGTGCGGGTGGACCGGCTGCGCCGCAAGCTGGAACGGGCGGTGGCGGGCCCCGTCGCCTGCTGCTATGAAGCGGGACCGTACGGCTATGCGTCGCAGCGGCAGCTCGATCGCGGCCGGGTCCAGTGCCGGGTGATCGCGCCGGCGCTGGTTCCGCGCAAACCGGGCGAGCGGATCAAGACCGACCGGCGGGACCCGCGGAAGCTGGCGGAGTTGCACCGGGCGGGACTGTTGACGGTGGTGCAGGCGCCGACGCCGGCCGAGGAGGCGCTACGCGACCTGTGCCGGGCTCGTGATGACGCCCGCGCGGATCGGCAACGATGCCGACACCGCCTCGGCAAGCTCCTGCTTCGACGAGGGTTGCACTACCGAGGCCGTGCGTGGACCCAGGCGCACCGGCGCTGGGTCGATGGTCTGAACTGGCAGCATCCGGCGGACCGGGTGGTCGTCGAGGACTACCTGCTGGCGATCGATCACCTCGATGCGCGGCTGGGCGAGCTGGACGCGCAGTTAGCGGCGGTGGCGAGCACCGAACCGTATCGGGAACCCGTGGGCTGGTTGCGGTGCTTTCGGGGCATCGATACGCTGACGGCGATGCTGCTGCTGGCGGAGCTGCACGATGTCCAGCGGTTCCCGACCCCGCGGGCGCTGATGGCGTATCTCGGCTTGGTCCCCGGGGAGCACTCCAGCGGGGACCGTCGCCGCCGCGGGCCGATCACGAAGACGGGCAACACGTTGGCGCGGCGGCTGGTGGTGGAGGCGGCATGGCACTATCGGCACCGGCCCGGCGTCGGCCAGACGCTCGCCCGGCGGCGTAGCGGACAACCCGGGCGGGTGATTGCACTGGCGGACAAGGCCCAGCAGCGGTTGTGCCGGCGTTTCAGACGCCTGGTCGAGCACAAGCCGAGCCCGGTCGTGACGGTGGCGGTGGCTCGCGAACTGGTCGGCTTTCTGTGGGCGGCGTTGCACCCGGAGTCGGCATGATCGCGGCGTGGCCCTCGGCCTTCGGCGCGCGTCCCCGACCGACGCCGCGCGAAGAACGCGCGGCGTCGCGTGCCAGAACCACCGCGCCGGGCTTGATATGGCCGGAGGAGGCGAGCGCCACCCCAGCCCGGCCGAACTCGTTGAACAGGGCGCGGTATGTGGCCCCACCGATGATGTCGAGGTCCCGGCAACGGTGGGTCAGCGCCTGGATGCTGACGCCGAACACGCGCCTCACGGCGAGGAGTTCGCCGATGCCGAACGCGTTGCGGCGCTTGCCGACGTCCGTCCACCCGTCGCGCCTCCGCCGGGACGAGGACCGCCCCGGCGAAGCCGCGCGCAACCCGCCCGGCGTCGAGACCGCGGGACACGTCGAGCACGATGTGGCTGAGTTCGTGGGCGATGGTGAACCCTGCCGCTCGCCCCAGTCCTCGGCGTTCACCACGAAGACGGGCACGGGCCGCAGTCCCGACCGGCGCGCCCGGGCGGCGAGGCCGCCCACCGTGTCGAGCGCCAGCGCCAACACCTTGACGCCTCGTTCTTGGAGCAGCTCCACCAAGTTGCGCACGGGCCGGTTGATCCCAAGCCCCAGTGGCGGCGCAGGCGTCGAACGCGACCACCGCGAGAACGCCTCAGTCCGGCCTCTCCGATACCCGCGTTAGCAGAAGCAAACCCGACCGCACAGCGGTTGTGCGAAGCCACTGGCCACGATAGACCTCCACCGAGCCGTCCCGTTCGATGGCCAAAAGGTCATCACCCGGCTTTCCGTCCACCAAGTACCTGAGCAGCAGCCTCACTTGTTCATTGCTTGGGCGCGCCCGCCCACGACTCCACTTCCTCCGCCCCTCCTGCACGCACACAACCGAGAGCGGCCGAAATTCCGCGCAACGCAGGGCCGTGGCCGTCAAGGATGTCTCAAATCTGGCGGCCAGCACTCGCACGACTGAAGTATCCGCCACGGCTTGCGTGAAGGCCGTTCCAAAAATCGCCCTCGGCATCAGTATTTCGGCCGCAATCATGTCGCAGAGTCGCTCTAGGTCCGCGCCCACCCGAGGGGCGCCCCGACCCGTGGACTCGAAAATCACATGTGCTAGTTCGTGGGCAATTGTGAAACGGCGTCGCACAACGGACTGGCCTGCCGCGCAGAGAATCCGAAAAGCCCCGTTCTCACGGCGCAGTTCACCCACTACCGGTATGTCATCGTCGTCTACTACCTCCGCGACCTTCAGTCGTGAGCAAAGCGCACTCAGGTCAGTGGGCGGGCACGGAATTCCCCCGAGGAGCCCGCTCACGACCGCCGGAACAGCCTCGTCAATGCGGTCGACTCCTGCCAGCCTCAAAAGGCGCCGCGCCGCAGCGCTTCTCCATTTGACAGAACTCACAGAATTACCCTTCGGGTTATTCGTGCAACCCAATCGACTTCGTCAATGGCGACCCGCGTTTGCGCCTCATCAACAAGCCGTCCAAGCTGCCGGTCCGTGACCTCAGCCGTCCGCCGTGCGGCCCGGCCGCGCACGCTGCCCATGCGCCGTTCGTGAATTCGCATAGCTCGCACACGTACGGCCGAAGACCCAGATCTAGCTTTCAAGAGAGAGGGATCGAGCGCCGCCGTTCTGTGCAAGTTAGAACACCCCACTCCGCGTCGCTAACCGCGGGATCTTGTAGCTGCCTCCAAATGTCCGCTGCTGCCTGGAAGTCGCTCTGGGCGTGCAATCTGCGTCCGCGAGCCAAGCGGGTCTCAGCCCGCGCGCTGTACGCCCTCGCACGGATTTCCGAGTATCGAGCATCGTCGTTAGCGCACTCTTGAATGACACCACTGTAGAAGCCCTCTGCCGCATCCGGATTTTGCGCGGCGATGAGGTCCCCGTGGAGTATCTGCAAATCCTGGTAGTCCTTGTCGCCGGACTCGTTGAGTAGAGATTGCGCCTCCTGGGCCGCGGCTCGCGCCTCCTCCAGACGATTGGCGACCAGCAATGTACGGCCGAGTAGGCTGTGGCAATCTCCGATTTCGCCGTGGCGATCACTATCGGCCAGTCCTTCAAATGCTGTTATTGCATCGAGCAAGTAACGCTCGCTCTTGGTCAAGTAAGCCCTTCTTGCTGCCCCGTCATCCGTGGCCTCCGCCCGCAGCCTGCACAGCCGACCGAGACACTTCGAACAGAACGCGGTGTTCCGCGGCCATGGTAGTTTCTTGCCAAGCGTGAGACTCTCCACGGCGACCGCCTCTGCGTTCTCAAGCTTGTTGACGCGCTGCAACACCCACGACTGCCCGCATATCAACGCTCGCGCCTCTGCCTCCGCGTGCTCCCTGTGGCGAGGTTGCCGCTGCGCGGCCGTCAACGATAACGTCGCCGCCTGCCACACCAGACGCTTGTCGCCAAGCCTCTTGACTGCGGTCTGGGCAATTTCGAATACCCGAGCAACAACATCACGCCGCACGTCGCCTGCGCTGGCGAGTACCAGGACGTTTCGGATGTCGTCACGTGTGGTGTCGTACGCCCCGTGTTGGCGGATCCGCGAAAGGAAGGTGTCGAGAGCTTCGCTGAGCAACTGACCGGGCGACGGAGGCAAAGGATGTACCGGTCGGTAGTACGTTGTTGTGAGCAGGTCGTCTTCATGCCAATTAAGGATGGGCGGGCCCGGCTCTCCTCGTGCAGCCGACAGCAGTGAGTCGGGCGCCAGCCCTGCCGCCCTGGAGAGAACATCGACGGGAAACGGCGCCGGGACCCTCTGTAGAATGTAGAGGACAGAAGCAAGAGCGGTTTCTTGCCTGTCTAGTAGCGTGACCGGCGCGCCGAGAGGTGGCGCCGTGGATAGCGGCTGGGCGGTCAATCGACGCAGCAACTTATCGTAGCCGCGGTCACGTGGATCCGGGCGCACACGGTACCTGGTGGTGTCTCGGAGCTCTGGGGGTATGTGGCGCTCTTCGTTGGGCTCGAGCACAACGGGAATGACTCGGCCATTCAGACCCTCTTGGTCGTAGAGTGCCTGACGAATCAACTTGCCTTCGTACTTCGCTCCCAGCCCGACGCCAGCGCGCTCAGCGAGGATCCAGCGCCGAAGGTAACTTGGGGAGGAAACCACCAGAATGAAGCGCGTCGAGTCGAAGATTCTCTCGGCGATCCATGACGGCCATCCTTGTTGAGGCGCCTCGTCGTACTGGTCGAGGTCACATTGGACACCGTCGCGCGTGAGCTGGTCGGCGAGCCCCCGAACGCCGGAATCATGTGAAGCGCCCTCATGCGCGTAGCTAATCAGCGTCTTCGGCGGGATCGGTTCGGGCACTCGGGGCCTCACGGGGAAGTACAGCGGGGGATCGTACACGAAGGTGGGTAGTCGCCGCAAGTTGGGTCGCTTGGGAGACGGAGTTCCGGCGTCAGCCCCCTGGAGTACGGCCACCCGCCCGCCGGCCCGGTCCTCACCGCCACGTCCCGCTGCCCGTCGACCGTGTAGAACGACCCGTCGCCAGGGGCTGGCATCGTCGCCACTATGCTGCTCGTGGAGCCGAACGGTGGCGCCAGTCTCGACCGAGATCGCCTGCTGCGCGCTCGGTTCGTCCGTGTCCGCGCGGTCTGGTGGCGTAGTCGGCGCCCGCGCTCACGGCCGGGGCGCAGGCCTCGCCGCCGCGCGTCTCCCCCGCGGTGACGTGCTCCTTGGCGATGGTGAGCATGCCGCACGAGCCGCAGCACGGGTCGTAGACGCTCAGCACGACGCCCTTCGTGCGCAGCCGCCTGCGGTCGGCGGCGAGCAGCAGGTCGACCATGAGGTGGACGACGTCGCGGGGCGTGAAGTGCTCGCCCGGGTTCTCGTTCAGCCCCTCGTTGACTCCTCGAAGATGCTGCCCATCGCGCCGTTGTCGACCGCGCCGCGGTGGAGGTCAAGCCTCAGGTCGCCGAAACGCCGCACGAGCCTCGAAGAGCAGGCCCGCCTCCACCGAGCTTTGAGATGGTGTTGTCGAAGTCGAACATCTTCAGCACCTCCGCATGTTGGGGCTGAACCCGGCGATGTAGTTGCCCACCCTCTGCGCGACGTGCGGGCCGTCGGCGCGCAGCTTCTCGAAGTCGTAGCGCGACGTTGTTGTAGAAGCCGAACCCCGCGGCCCGCCGGAGCTGCCGGTCGAGGTTTGTGGAGCTTGCCCTTGAGCCACGCCTGGACGGCCACCACCTCCGCGTCCTGCCGGCCACCACGCAGCCGAGCCGGCGCAGTACCCTCAGCGTCAGCACCACGTCCTGGTACTTGCCGCTCTTGAAGGTGCGCGGATAAAGCTCACGGTCTGCCTGTGGTGCATGTCTCGAGGTTTCGCGCCTAGCCTGCCACGACTTCCCCGGTAGCCGCTCTCGTTGGGCCAAACCCCGCAAGCCTCACGCACTCCCCCGCCGTCCGTGGTACCGGCCGAGCGGATCGTCAGCCTCCATTGCGGCATCATCCACAATGAGCTTGTCCGCTCAGCCGTGGCACCGCGTCCGTCCGATTTACTACCCCTCCGTCGCCATCACGACTTCTTGCGCCAGACCCCTAGCCTTTCACCTCAATTGCACCACTTACCTCCACACTACCTATATGTCCAAAATCCTGTCTCCGCGTTCATTCTCCGGCAACATCATGCGTTCCAAGTAACGCGCCATCCATGACTTCAGTCGATCCCGCAAATCCAAGACATGAAATCTCCGTGTGAAACCGAGGACCGAACCAACGACGAATACCACGACACAAAACCACCACAAGACACTCCCGACTTGGTGAATTCGCGTAGCATCCGACCATCTTGAAGGGACTGTCAAGAATGCGCCCACAGTCAGCGCCCCAAATATCGCCGCCCAAATGACGTTGCTCACTATAGACGCTAGATTCTCCGCAGTTTCTCGAACCGTGCCTCTCACCGACGCCACTTCCAGACGCGCCGTCGCCGTCTGCCGTTCACTTTTCTCCCGCTTTTGCCGCTCCTGTTGCAGAACCTCCCTAAACTGTGTCTGCTCCTCCGTCCGTACTCTCTCGACAATCTCTCGGACAGTAGTAGCCTCCACATCGGCATCTGGTTCAATTTCCGACAGTTCGATATGAGTAAACTCGCTTGCGACGATCGCGATGCTCTCGTCGTCCCTCAGCTCACCCTCCGTTACCAGTTCAGTCAGGTGCGCAACGAAACGAGACCACACGCTCGCCGACGGCTGCAACACAGCGGCGCACACGCCCACTAGGGCGTGCATCGGAACGTTTGACGCATCCGCCGGCCGCAGGAACCAAGCCGCATTTGTAACCGACCGAAAATGCACAATCGGCTCCAGCCCATGAGCATGAGCCTTCCGATACCAGCGAACCCCGCTATTCACCGTGCCGATACTGCCACTCGCAAATACAAACCTCGCGTTCGCTACTCCCGTCGGCCGGTTGCCGGCCCGTAGCGTCAACACTCCCGCGATCGCCATGACGTCGTGCCAAATCCTGGCTTCATCAGCATCGGGCCTCTTGTTATGGTCTCTGAGGGCCTCCACAAGTTTCTGTTCGTCCTCCGTGTAGTCTTTGATGTGCTCAGGAGAGTCCTGCACGCGTATTCCAATCTTGTTCAGGTTTGTCGTGAGAAGCGCGATCTCTTGACGTATCTCCGCCGGTGTTGCCTTGATGCTCAGAAAATGATGCGTCAAGGGCGTAGAACGCAAACTCTTGATGCCAGAGGAGGTCCCCAGCCGGTCTTGGTACACCCTCAGAATAGACTCCATCTCATTGACGGTACCGGCAAATGCCCGAAGTCGCGCCCCCGCCGCTCGTATTAGGCCGAGCGCTTCCGTCGTAGCTTGCAATTCGGCAGATCCCGCGTAGCCCAATGCCTGCAAGAGGATTCCGGAGTCAATGAATACCGTCAAGCTGGTTAGATGGCGCGCCGAGATTGGGATGTCGCGCAAGAGGAGCGCGTTTTGAACGATAAGTCCCTTGACGATGTCGTCCAAGATGTCCGAGTTGGGACCGCCGTTATTGATGGTCGCAGCAACGAACGCCGCAACAACGTGTTCGCGCTTATCAATTCCGTTCAGTGATCGCGCCTGTATGGGTTGTCCCAAAACAACACCGATGTGGTGAGCGTCGAGAAACCGCGTCAACGTGGCCAGAGCATCATCGTCGGACGCTAAGTCATACCCTCTGCCGGCCGCGTACTCGCGCAGGTCCGCGGCTAGTTTGCCATTTGTGAGCGCCAGCGCTTTCATTTGTGACTGGAACTCGGAAGAATTGTCGCCGGTGGACGTACGCAAGAAACGACCGCCTTGTCGCGACAGCAGCCCCGCCTTCGTGGCTCGCCGAAGTAGTGTCTTGACGATATCAGTTGGGATATACAGCCCCGTTGAGGCTCGAACCGCATCTCGTACGCCAGTAAGCTCAATGCTATCGCTTGGAGAGTTATGAATAGCATCCTCCACAAAGGGCTGGAACATACCGAGATGATCATCTCCAGCGTCGAACCTCGCCTTCAAGAACGCGATCGTTGCAAGCCCGCGGTAGGCGTCCATAAGTCGGCGGCTCCCTTTTGTTTTTGTAGCACTTCGCCTTTAGCCAAAGAGCGATTTCGTTTAGTGGAATAGCTGGCACCTACCCTGGAAACAAGGACGCAATTCGCTGCCTCCGGGCGGCCTCGCGCGGGTGCGTCACCGGCCGGCTCCGCAAGCCGCGCTGAGCTATCCGGTAATCGTGCCGGCGGACTGCGGACAAGCTCGCTCTGCCGTGCAAGCACGTCGGGTCTCCCGGGCAGGGCCCTCCACGGTAGCTCCCGGAACGCGGAGGAACGTCGCCGCCTGGGACGTCAAGGCAACGCAAACACAAACAGGTTGTTCCCCGCACTCGGCCGCAACTCCGGCGTCAACCCCGTGAAGTGCGACGACGTTCCCCCCGACCCCGTGCTCACCGCCACGAACTGGCGCCCGTCGACCGCGTAGGTGATCGGGAACCCCGTCACCGCCGACCCCAGGTTGATCTCCCACAGGATCTCCCCCGTCTCGTGGTCGAACGCCCGGAACCGGCCGTTGACGTCGCCGCCGAAGACGAGCCCGCCGCCCGTGGCCACGAGCGACATCGTTGCCGCGCGCTGCTCGTGCATCCAGACGGTGGCGCCGGTCTCGGCCGAGATGGCCCGCACCGTGCCCGCGTTCTCGGTGTCGGGGGCGAGCTGGTGGCGGTAGGCGATGGCGTACAGCTCCGAGCGGCTCTCGTTGCGCTCGGCCGGCGGGGCGTCCTCGGGGAAGAGCCGCGTCGCCATCATGCGGGCGCAGGTGTTGCGCAGGGGCATGTACATGGTGTTGGTCAGCGGGCTGTAGGCGCCGGCCTCCCAGTCCTTGCCGCCGTTCCAGGTGGGGCACGCGAAGACCTGCTGGCCGACCGCGGTGAAGGTGACCTCGGCGTTCTCGGTCACCGCGCCGGTCGCGCCGTCGATGCCGCTGATGACGTTCTGGAGCACCGTCGGCGTGGCCCACAGGAACTCGCCCGTCGCCCGGTCGAGGGTGTAGACGACGCCGGTCTTGCCGGGGATGCCGGTGACGACCTGGCGCGTCTCGCCCGGCTGCAGCCGCGGGTTGATCCAGCTCACCTGCGAGGGGTCGGGGGCCACCGCGGTGTCGACGAGGATGCGCTCGAAGGGGTGGTCGAGGTCCCAGTGGTCGTTCAGGTGCTGGTAGTACCAGCGGATCTCGCCGGTGTCGGCGTCGAGGGCCAGCGTCGAGTTGTGGTAGAGGTGCTGGTTGTCGACGCCGCCGAGCATGAACTTGGGGGCCGGCGAGGTGACCGACGTGCCGAGGTAGACGAGGTCGAGGGCGGGGTCGTAGCTGGGGACCATCCACGCGCCGACGTGCGTGCGCTCCTCGAACGGCACGCTGCCCCAGCTCTCGTCGCCGGGCTCGCCGGGCGCCGGCACCAGCCGCCGCCGCCACACCTCGGCCCCGGTCAGGGCGTCGTGGGCGACGACCACGCAGGCCTCGGGCCCGCCCCGCGGCAGGCAGCTGCGGCCCGAGACGGCCTTGCCGTCGGCGATTATCGGGCCCGCGCCCTGCATGGCCGAGTTCACGCGGTAGTCGAGGACCTCGGTCTCCCACACCATCTCGCCGGTCTCGGCGTCGAGGGCGAAGACGTGGGTGTCGACGCTCGTGTCGATGATGAGCCGGTCGTAGATGGCGATGTTGCGGTTGTTGGTCGAGAGCGAGCCCAGCAGGTACTCGCCGACGTCGTCGGGCACGTCGCGCCGGTGCTCCCAGATGAGGTCGCCGGTCACCGCGTCGATGGCCTGGATGACGTCGTTGGGGTTGGGCATGTACAGCACCCCGCCGTAGGCGAGCGGCGTGCCCGACTGGAACCCCTGGGTGAGCCCCCGCGACCAGACCATGCGCAGGTCGCCGACGTTCTCGCGGTCGATCTGGTCGAGGGGGCTGTAGCCCCAGCCGTCGGTGGTGCGGCGCCACGTCAGCCAGTCCTCGGGCGCCGGGGCCTCGAGCATGGCGTCGGTGACGGGCACGAAGTCATCGGCGGACTGGGCGTGCAACGGCTTCACCGCCGAAGCGAGCGCAAGCACCGCGACCCCGACCATCAGCATGCTTCGCGACCTGGGAGACCTGCTGTTCATCGTTCGCTCCTGTTCCTCAGTTACGCCCGTTCCGACTCGACCAGCTCGCTTGCATAGCTCAGGCACGCCCGAACATCCTCCGGCGTCAAGTGGTCGTACTCGCGCAGGATCTGCTCGGTCGTCCAGCCCCGCGCCATCAGATCGATGACGAACTCGACTGCGATTCGGGTCCCCTCGATGACCGGCTTGCCGACGACGACATCCGGATCGACGGCTATGCGCTCATTCCACGTCACGTCGCCCCCCATCGGCACGGTGGACGCGACTGACGAGCGGATATCGCTCCGGGTGCTCCAACGAATCGACGGCCAGGTCGACGTCGAGCTCGGGCCAGTACAGATGGCGCGGACCGAGCAGCTCGACGTTGTTGATCTCCCCGACGGACGCGCCTTCGAACCACGGGAAGTCCCTGAACGAAATGTGGACTTCCCGTTCGCCGACGGAGATGCGGAAGCCGTGCCGCGAGACGTTCGTGATGCCCGTTGCCACGGCTTCCGCCTCCTCAGTTCACTGCAGAAGCTCGGCGATTCCCGTCAGCGTGTCCGCCAGGCCGACGAGCCGCTGCTCGGTGCGCCCGCCGGCGTCCGCCGCGTCCGCCCCGAGCGCCTCGGCCGCCGACGTCAGCTCTGCCGCCAGCGCCGGGTCGGTGTCCGCGCCGCCGGCGCGGTCGAGCAGGGCCGACAGCGCCGCGCGGCGGTCGGCGCCGAGGGTGTCGCTGCGCTCGAGCTGGTCGAGGTAGGCGCGCGCGATGACCGGCCGCGCCGGCCACTCGATGGCCCGCTGCTGCTGGGCGTTGAACGCGGGCGGCGCGATCGACGCGGCGGCGGCGAGCTCGTTCTCGGTGATGTGCTCGCTCGGCAGCAGCTCGAGGACATCGAGGCCGCGGGCGATCTCGGTGCCGTAGATATAGCCGCGGTACCAGTAGGCCGACCAGTAGCCGCCCATGACGAAGCGCTCGGCGTTGATGGGGCCGCGGTCGAAGAACGCGATCTCGACGGGGTTGGCCGAGTCGGTGAAGTCGAAGACCGAGATGCCGCCCTGGTACCAGGCCTGCACCATGATGTCGCGGCCGGGCACGGGGACGAGCGAGCCGTTGTGGGCGACGCAGTTCTCGGTCTCGGTCTGCGGGGCGGGCAGCTTGTAGTGGCTGCGGAACTCCATGCGGCCGTCGACGATGTCGTAGAGGGCGTTGGCCCCCCACTCGCGGGGGTCGGAGGCGCGGCAGCGCGGGCGCCCGCCGCCGCCCCACTCGTCGGTGAAGATGACCTTGGTGCCATCGTTGTTGAACGTCGCCGAGTGCCAGTAGGCGAACGAGGGGTCGATGACGTCGTCGAGACGGACGGGGTTCACGGGGTCGGAGATGTCGAACAGGATGCCGTTGCCCGAGCACGCGCCGGCCGCGAGGCCGATCTCGGGGAACGCGGTGATGTCGTGGCAGCGGCTGGTCTCGGCCGTGCGCTGGGTGCCCGGCCCGTGGTCGCCGCCGGGCCAGAGGCCCCCGGCCCGCCCCGTCTCGGGATCGCTGAACACGAACGGACGGCTGACCACGGCCGCGTCCTCGGGGTTGGCCAGCGGGACCTGGATGACGTCGATGCGGAAGAGCGCGCTCTCGGGGTTCTCGGCCGGCGACTCGTCCGAGCAGCCCTCCATCTCCTCGGCCGATCGGACCCCGCCGGTGCCCGAGCCGTAGACGTAGATGTTGCCGGCGTCGTCGGGGTCGGTGACGACGGTGTGGGTGTGCGACCCCCGGCAGGTCTGCACCGCCGCGACCTGCCGCGGCATGCGCATGTCGCCGATGTCGAAGATGCGGACGCCGCGGAAGCGCTGGTCGCTGACCGGCTCGGCCACGCCCTGCAGGCCGCAGTCGAGCCGGCCGCGGGTCTGCTCGACCGACATGATGAGCAGGTTGCCGACCACCGAGATGTCGCCCTGGCCGCCGGGGCAGACCACCGAGCTGACGAGCGTGGGCGACGCGGGGACCTCGACCCGGTAGGTGTTGAACCCGTGGTAGCTGCCCACGAAGACCTGGTCGCCGGCGAAGGCGAGGTCGGTGTTGCCGAAGTTGAGGAGGCCGCGCCGCTGCGGGCCGTCCCGCGCGTCGTCCTCTTCCGCTTCCTCCTCCTCGGCCGCCTCGGCCTCGGCGCCTTCCTCGGCCTCGGCGCCGTCGCCTTCTTCGGCGTCCTCACCTTCCTCGGCGTCCTCGCCCTCCTCGGCCTCGTCTCCGGCCTCGGCCGCCTCCGCCGCCTCGCGCTCGGGCTCCGGGTCGGGCCGGACCGGCATGGGCCGCCCCGCCGGGTTGTTGGGATCGTAGAAGCCCTCGGGCTTCGGCCGCGTCGCGACCAGCGCCATGTTCCACAGCGCCTGCCCGGCGTCGTTGAAGCCCGCCGCGAGCTGCACCCGCGGGTCGGGGGTCAGCTCGGCCATCATCGCGTCCATGCGGTTGATCTCGGCCGTCTGGTCGGCGGTGATGTCGGAGGTGAACGCGAAGAGCACCGAGTCCTGGGCGGCGCCGCGCTGGCGCAGCAGGTTCTGGACCATGGTGATGGCGCCGCGGTGGTGCTTGATCATCAGCTCGAGGAAGAGCCGGTCGAACGCGGCGCCCTCCGCCTCGCCGAGGCTCGCCATCTCCTCGGCCGTCAGCATGCCCGGCATCGGCTGGAAGCCCTCGGCGTGGTGCGCGTCGACGGCGGTGACGGCCTGGCCGCGCTCGCGCAGCCAGTCCTGCATCATCTCGATCTCGTCCTCCTGCGAGAGCTCGATGCGCCGCGCCGTCGCCCGCATGGCGTCGCTGGCCGTGTTGACGTCGAGCAGGGCGGTCATCTCGAGGGCCTGGGCGTGGTGCGAGATCATGCCCTGCATGAACATCACGTCGGCCGCGGTGAACCGGATGCCCGCGAGGTCGGAGGCCTCGGCGGCCGAGATGGTCCGGCTCGGCTCGCCGGGCGCGCCCGGCTGAACGATGGGGGGTTGGGCCGGGGCCGACGCCGCGCCGAGCGTCAGGAGCGCCATGCCGGACGCGAGGACCGCGGCGACGAGCGGGCGAGAGTGATGCTGTCGGGTCATGGATAGTCTCCGCCGACCTGGGTCGGTGCTGGTTCGAAACTCACATTGTAGCCCCAGCACTGGGCACGACGGCGGCGTTTCCGTGGCGCGGAACCGCAGGACGACCCATGAACCAGAGCCTGCGGGTAGACGGCGCGGGCGCCTCAAGAGTTGGGGGGGCGGCGAGCGGAACCGCAGAACGACCACCCACGGAACGCAAGTCCGCGCGGTGCGGAAGTCTGCCAAAACCGTTCCACGGCGCAGACTCCTAGCCGGCGCCGCCGCCACCACCGCCGCCGCCACCACCGCCGCCGGCCGAGGCGCCGCCGCCGGCCCCGGCCGACGAGCTGACCGCGGCGGTCGCGGCGATCACGACGGAGGTCATCGCGTGGGCGAACTCGGCGGGAGAGGCGGCGCCGTCGCCAGGCACGTACCAGGGCACATACAAGGCCCGATCGTGCTCCGACAGCGAGTCGAACAGCCGCCCGATCGGCTTCGACCCCACCCCGAGCGCCAGCCCATAGACCATGTACTCGCCGATCTCCCCGCCGAGGCCGTCCCCGGGGCGCTCGTGGTACGTCTTCAGGTAGCGCCTCAGCGCCTCGAACTTCTTCTGCCGCAGCTTCGCCTCGGGGGTCAGCCGGAGGATCGTCAGGGAGAGGGCCACGCAGACGACGCCGGCCAGGATGGCAATCACCCCCATGCGCCCGGCGGTGGCGACCAGGACGATGCCGGCGGCCAGGATGCCGCCGGCGACGAGCGCCGCGGCCACCGTCGCGCGGACGCTGGCCGGATCGTAGTAGGGCCGGTCGCCGGCCGCCGCCGCCACCATCGGCTTCCAGGCCTCGAACCACTTCTGCATCTTGCCGCCCGCCTTGCCGAGCTCGCGCGAGTGCAGGGCGTCCCGACCCTCGGCGACCTCGTCGAACAGGAGCTCGACGAGACTGCGTTCATACCGCTGGAGGGTCTCCGACCGGGTCCGCCACGCCTTGCGGTCGAGCCGCATCGTGAACGGCGCTGCCGACTGGTACCACTTCTTCGGCTCCCGATCCTGCTCGATGGCCACGAAGCCCCGGCGCGCCAGATCGAACAGGGTGGCGCCGAGGGCGTCGCCGGTCACCTGCTTGGCATGATAGAGGTAGCTGGCCAGGGCCGGAGCCTCCTCGGGCAGGGTCGAGTCGATGCGCTGGTGGTAGTCGACCTGCCGCACGCGCCCCGCTCTCAGGTGGCCCAGGAACACCGCCAGCAGCCCCAGCACGGCCAGCCCGACGGCGATTCGGCCCGCCGTGCGGTTGCTCGCGGCCCGCTCCTCGGCCGCCGCCCGAGCGCGCTCGCGCCCGGCGTTCGCCTCGAGGGCCCAGGCCTCCTCCTCGGCGACGATGCGATCGAGCACGACACCGCCGGCCGCGCCGGCCGCGCCGGCCGGCGCCATCCAGTCGATCGGGAACGCGACCCGCGCCTCCCACATCTCGCGGGGCGGCAGCGGCGCGACGTCGAACGACAGGCGGCCGGAAGCGAGGAACCCGGCCCGGCCGTGCAACGGCCCGTGCGCCCACGCCCGCACCTCGTCGAACACCGCCGCCCGCGGCAGCTCCAGCTCCACCGCGACCCGGCCAATGGCCTGAGGGTTGATCACGCCCACGAACTGATAGTAGAGCTCGGCCACGTCGGCGTGGAGGTCGACCGCGTCGCCGACGCGGTAGCGGAGCCGGAACGATCGCGTCTCGTCCTCGGCGGCGTAGTGCCACCGGACGTGGAGCTCCTCGTCGCTCGACTCGAGCTGGTAGGTGCCCGGCGCGTCGTCCGCGCCCGGCGTGAACGCGCGCCCGCCCTCGGTCAGCGAGAAGTCGCTGACCCGCCCGACGCGGTCGAGCGGAAGCCGGAACTCGGCCCACGAGTATCGGCCGTCGTACGTGTAGGTGCGCGTCTCGTCGATCCAGAGGCTGCCGTCCCGGTCCACGCGCGCGCTGACGACCACCTCGTCCAGCGAGTAGCTTCGGGCGCCCCCCTCCCGGCACGAAGCGGCGAGCACCAGCACGACCAGGACCGCCGAGAACCGCCGCGCCGCATGAAGTTGGCTCATGTCGCTCCTCTTTGAACCCTATACGTTCGGGCGGGCGACACATTCGCCGCCGTGGAGGCGTGACCCGGCCTGAGCGACAGCCGATGTAACGGGGACAGGCCGCCGGACAGCGCGAGGCGGGCGCCAGGCGGCACGCGACCCGTGCCGATCCCGGGCCGGCCCCGGCTGGGAGGAGGGTCAGGTCGATGGCCGGGACCAGGAGACGCCTTTCACGCCGAGCGACGCCGGGCTGTCTTTCGAGCGGGCGCCGTGGTGGCGGGACGACCGGCGGAGACGTTCGTCGTTGCCTCGCCCGTCCCGGGCGACGGCTGGAAGGGCGAACGAGCCATGCCGTCGAGAGGCATGGCTCGTCACCGTCGTCCGGTGCAGTGCGCGTTAGGACAGTGATCGATATGGATCTGCCAACCGCACCCAGGCACGACCCGCTCTATACCGTCTTCCGAGCGTGCCGCGTGGCAAGGTTCCCGTCACTGTCCTTACCGTCGTCCGGTGCAGCGCGCGTTACCGGGCGCCGCCGCCGCCCGTGGTGGTGTCGAGCGAGAACGGATCGGGGGCGCGCCCGTCGGCGAACTCCTGCTCCAGCATCCGGTGGCCGATGAACATCGCGGGCAGCCCGTAGTTCCCCTCGTGGCAGCGCGGCTCGTAGTAGATCCGGTTCTGCACGTCGTTCTGGCGCCTCAGCTCCTGGCGGACGGTCCACGGCGCCGTCCACACGGTCGGGTCCGAGATGGTCGCCTCGTAGGTGAGCGTGTCGGCGTCGACCACGGTGTACCGCTCGACGAGCGTCCGGTTCTCGGCCGAGGCGCGATACGGGAACTTCGGCGAGAAGTTGGTGGTCTCGATGACCAGCGTGTCGCCCTCCCAGCGCCCCCGCGAGTCGCCGTGGCGCAGGCGGACCTGGCTCGGCGGGTGGTCGCCGCTCAGATTGACGAGGCGCTGGAAGCCCTGGCCCTGTCCGACGTCGTAGGCGATGGCCAGGGCGTCCTCGCCCTGGGAAATGCGCCGGTGCCCGTTGAAGTCGGGGGTGGCGCCCAGCATGCACCGGTCGCCGAGGCTCTGATCTTCGGGCCCGTCGTGGCGGTTCATCCGCAGCGTGTTGTAGAAGGGCGGGACGTCGAACCGGCGCGGCGACACCGGCCCGTACTCGCCGCCCTCGCAGCCGGGCGCCTGCTGCTCGCAGGTCGGCGTGTTCCGCATCAACATCGTCCGCCAGTCGCGCTTGATGTCCTCCTGCCGCTGCCCCTCCGGGGTCAGGGCGGGGATGCGCCCGTTCGGCGGGTCGACGACGAGCGACGTGCGCGGACCGGCCGGCTTCGCCGAGCTGAAGACGGCGTTGTAGGCCCCCGACACGTCCTGCGCGCTCCCGCGCGGGCCGCGTACGTTGCGCCCCGGGTCGACCTGGCGCGACAGATCGCGGGCGGCGCGCTCTTCATCGGTCGCGAACTCCCGGTCGCCGAACTCGGACGGCCGTTCGAAGGGGGTGTCCCAGACGTCGAGCCAGATGCCCCCGAGATCCGGATGCCCCCATGGGGTCCTGTCGATGTCCTGCGCCGCCGCCGGGACGGCGCCGAGCTGGAAGACCACCACGACGGCGGCCAGCGCCGTCGCGACACGGAGTGAATCGAGCAGTCGTTGCTTCATTTCCCGACCTCCTCGAACGGCCGTTCGGCGGCCCGCGAGCTCGATGCGGGCTTTTGCGGGCAAAGTTGACCCGACCATCATAGTGCCCCGCTCCTGGTTGGACAATGGCGCTCCCCGGCGGGGTCTCGATGCCGTGCCCGCGGCGCCCGGCCGATCTCGACGCCGAGCGCGCATGCCGACACGTTGCGCGGTCCTTGGCCGCGCAGTAGGGAGGCCGCAGTAACGCCAACCCGATTGTCGGGCAGGACACTAGAATCCGAACGCCACACCGATCTGCGGGCTCACCACGTTCACGGGCGACCGTACGGGCTCGAACGTCGCGCCGCTCTCGTCGCGGCGGATTGCGCCCTTCGTGAGGTAGTCGAGATCGCCGGCCGCGAGATACCGGAGGCCGAGGTTGAGGCTGAGGGCGGCGTTGGGCCCCGAGACCAGCAGGACCGTGACGCCCCCGCCGACGCCGAAGCTGGGCGCGAAGTCGCGGAGATGCGTGGTCGACTCGGTCTCTTGCCCCAGATCGACCCGGGTGCTGGTGTGGGCTTCGCCGAACCCCAGCAGTCCGTCGGCGTAGGGGCGTACGCGCCCGGTCCGGGGCTGGACGCGCACGAGGGCGTGCGTCCAGACGACGCTGTTGTGGGTGTTGACGTCGCTGAGCACCTCGGGCACGCCGGCGAACAGCGCGACATGGCGGGTCTCGGTGCCGTAGCGCAGGTACTTGACCGCCGCGCCGACGGAGACGGGCGTGTCGCCGAGGCGCACGGCGAAGTCGAGGCCTCCGCCGAAGCTCGTGCCGACGTTGTCGCCGAACGCCCCCACCGGCACCCCGGCCGCGAATCGCGGCTCGAGCCGGAAGCGCCGGAGCCGCGGGACCTCGGCCGCCGGGGGTTCGGGAAACTGCGCCGCCGCGGGAGCGGATGGATCGGTGGACAGCTCCTGCGGCACGCCGGGCGCGGTCTGCGCCGCCGCGGGCGACGCGCCCGCGAGCCACAGTCCGCATGCGCTGATTGTGACCGCCGCGCCGCGAGTGGCCGGGTGCATTCGCATCGTCGTCTCCTCTTCTCGCAACGGCGAGCGCATTGTCGAGACGATGCGCCCCTGCTTCGGCAGCTTTGCAGTGTGCAAGCCCTGTGCCGTTGCTGGCGCGAGAACATGCGTCCCTCATGTCGGCAGGAAGCACCGCCGCTCAACTGCAGCGGGGACTCTCGCCGCGGGCCGCCATGTCCCCGGCGGCGGACGGCCCATGTCCCCGTCCGGGGACGATTCGAGGCGCCGGAGTGCCCACGGCGGTAGGATGTTGGGGTACGCGGCGAAGGCACGACGCAGCTCGTGGCGGCGGCCGGGCGCCCGGGCACGGTTGGCGATTCGTGCCGCACCGTCACGGTCCAGGGGAGGGACACCATGCGCGCGACCCTTGCAGGCACGGCGGCGGCGCTCGCCCTGTTCGCGGCCGTGGCGGCGGCCGCGGCGCAGGAGCGGATCTTCGTCGACCAGTGGAGCCCGACCGAGTCGGTGCTCTTCGTCGCCGACGCCGACGGGGCGAACCCGCGCAAGCTGGTCGCGGGGTCCGAGCGCGACTACAACGCCTCGTTCTCGTTCGACGACGAGTGGGTGGTGTTCACGTCCGAGCGCCACGGCTCGGCCGACATCTTCCGCGTGCGCGCCGACGGCAGGGGGCTCGAGCGGCTGACCGACCACCCCGCCTTCGACGACCAGGCCGCGCTGTCGCCCGACGGCCGGGCGCTGGCCTTCGTCTCGACCCGCGACGCGGGCTCGACCGACATCCACGTCCTGGACGTGGAGACGGGCGAGGTGCGGAACCTCACCGACACGCCGGGGGGCGACTACCGTCCGAGCTGGTCGCCGGATGGCAGCATGCTGGCGTTCTCGTCGGAGCGCGGGAAGCCGCCGCGGATGGCGGCGGGGCGCTGGGAGCACATCCACGAGCCCAGCGTCTACGTCATGCGGGCGGACGGCGGCGGCGTGCGCCGGCTGACCGCGGACGGCCAGCTCGCAGGGTCGCCCCGGTGGTCGGCGGACGGCCGCCGCGTGGTCTTCTACGAGCTGGCCGTCGAGGACACCTTCCGGGCGCGCGGGCTCGGCGGTCAGGCGCGGGTCGAGTCGCGCGTCGTCTCGGTCGACGTGGACACGGGCGAGCGCACCGAGCACGCGTCGGGGCCGGGGCTCAAGCTGTCGCCGCAGTTCCTGGCGGCCGACCGCGTGGGCTGGCTCGCCAAGTCGGGGCCGGCCGCGACCTTCGCCTTCAGCGACGGCGCGAAGGGCGCTACCGGCGACATCGGCAACCCCTCGTGGTCGCACGACGGCCGCCGGGTCGTCTATCAGCAGGGACCGATATCGACCATCGCGAGGCCGCGCGCCCCCGGCGAGATGCTGGCCGGCCGCGACCCGGGGTTCGACCTGCGCTACGCGAGCGGCTTCCCCGCGGTGTCGCCCGACGGGCGCCGGCTCGTGGTCAGCGAGCGCACCGGCCGCGGGCGGCCCGACGACCGGACGGGGCTCGCCGTCTGGGGCACGGACGGCGCCGACCCCCGGCGCATCTTCCGGGGCGACGGGTCGGTCATGAGCCCGCAGTGGTCGTCCGACGGGGAGTGGATCGTCTTCGGGGCCGGCGGCTACTTCGGGGCCCGCCGCACCCGCCCCGGCCGCGTGATGGTGGTGCGGCCCGACGGGTCGGACCCGCACGCGGTCACCGAGGGCCCCCTCAACGCCGGGTTCCCGAGCTTCTCGCCCGACGGCGACGAGGTCGTCTACCGCGTCTGGGGCGACACGGCCGAGGGGCTGCGCATCGTCGACCTCGCGGACGGCTCGGTCCGCACCCTCACCACCGGCTACGACAACTTCCCGGCGTGGTCGCCGGCGGGCGACCTCATCGTCTTCAGCCGCCTCGCGGACGGCGACTTCGACATCTTCTCCATCCGGCCGGACGGCACGGACCTGCGGCGACTCACCACCACCCCCGGCGGCGACTCCCACCCTGCGTTCTCTCCCGACGGCGCCCACATCCTGTTCAGCAGCTCGCGCTACGGGTTCAAGGACGAGGCCCCGATGCACGACATCCCGCAGCCCTACGGCGAGCTGTTCATCATGCGGGCCGACGGCTCGGAGCAGCGCGCCCTGACCGACAACCGCTGGGAGGAGGGCACGCCGGCGTGGGTGCCGGCGGGGGCGAAGACGACGGGGCCCTGAGCCGCCCATCCCGCTAGTGACGCGCAGGCATCGACCCCTGGGCGGGCCCGAGGCGATGTGCCGCGGCCCCGCCCCCGCCCCCGGTTCGGCCCTCGCTGTGAGATACTTGTATCTCGCCTGAGGACTGGAGGATCTGCCGTGGGTGCCGTCTCCCTTCGCCTGCCCGACGATGTTTCCCGCCGCCTGCAGCAATTGGCCGACCGCACGGGTCGCAGCAAGACCTTCTACATGATCGAGGCCATCCAGGAGCACCTCGACGATCTCGAAGACCTCTACATCGCCGAGCAGCGGCTACTCGACCTTCGCGCCGGAAAGTCCCGGGCCTTGCCGCTGGACGAAGTGATGAAGCAGTATGGCATGGACGATCGAGCTTGACCCCGCCGCAGCGCGGGACCTGCGCAAGCTCGACCGACAAACGGCCAAGCGCATCCTGGCGTTCCTTCATGGTCGCGTCCGCACGCTGGATAGTCCACGGAGCATCGGAGAAGCCCTGAAGGGATCCCGGTTGGGCGAGTTCTGGAAGTATCGGGTGGGTGACTATCGCGTCATCGCCCGCATCGAGGACTGCGCCGTGCGCGTGCTGGTCGTGAGGATCGGCAACCGACGCCACGTGTACCGATGATCCGGAGCATCCTCAGTCGGGGCGGCCGATCAGCGCCTGCTGCCACGGCAGCAGGGCGTCCAGCCCGTCGTCGCCTTCGGTCGCGATGCGTTCGAGCGCTGCCCGCGGGGCGATCAGGTCCGCGTCGATGGCCAAGTCCTTCGCCGCCCGGTCCCGGCGCTGTCTCAGCGCCGCGACGTGCTTGTCCTGCGACCCGGTGAGCCGCACGCGCGCCTTGCCCACGGGGCGCTTCGGCCACTCTGCGCGATCGAGAGCGAGGGCGGCGTCCGCCGCCTGCGAGAAGTGCGCGCGCCGCGTTCCGCGCAGTGCGCGCGGCGATACCCGCTCTCCCCGACCGAGGCGTTGCGCGGCGTCGACGAGATCCGCGTTGGACATGACGTGGAACGGGGGCCGGTCGGCGGCCCGCGCTTCGTCCTCGCGCCAGTGCCACAGCGCGCGCAGGATCGCGCCCGCCCGCGGCTCCAGCGTGTAGCTGCCCTTTACGCGCCACTCCGTTTCCGGGTCCCGCTCGCGAACGACGCGCGCGGCGGCCACCACGCGCCGGCACGACTGCGCCAGCCATTCCCGCCGGCCCAGCTCTTCTAGCCGACGCTCGAGCCGCTCCGCCAGGCGCAGGAGATAGTGCGTGTCGTTGCGCGCGTACTCGGCGAGCTTGGGAGCCAGCGGCCGGCGCGCCCAGTTCGCCGTCTGCAGGCCCTTCGGCAGGGCGACTTCGAAGTGCTCGGCGACGAGGGCGGCGTAGCCGTACTTCGCGGCGCCGGTCAGCCGCGCCGCGATCATGGTGTCGAAGACCGCGCGCGGCGCGCCGAGACCGAGGCGGTAGAGCATGCGCAGGTCGAAGTCCGCGCCGTGCATGACCATCTCGGTCGCCGCCAGCGCCTGCAGCAGGGGTGCCAGGTCGAGGCCGGCCAGCGGGTCGACGAGCTCGTTGGCGCCGGGCAACCCGATCTGCACCAGGCAGACCTTCTCCCGGTAGCAGTGCATGCTGTCGGCCTCGGTATCGACGCCGATACGCTCGGCGGCGGCGATGCGCGCGGCGAGGTCGGCGAGGGCGGCAGCGGTCTCGATCACGGCGCGTCGGCCACCCACATGTCGGCCTGCACGGCGCTGCGGCCGGGCGAGCCGCCGGCCACGTAGAACCGGCCGTCGATGATGGCGGCGGCGGGCGACGAGAGCGGCATCGGCAGCGTGCCCACCACCTCCCACTCGCCGCCGGGGGCCAGAGCGAGGATGTCCGGATCGACCTGCTTCGACTCGCCCGGCGCGGTGGTGTGCCCGCCCGCCATGTAGATGCGGCCGTCGTGCACGAAGGTCGAGCCCTCGGCGTGCGAGTGGCCCTTGGGCAGGGGCGGGCCGCTCGTCCACGTGTCGGTGGCGGGGTCGTAGACGTCGACCCGGGCCTGGTCGAGCTGCTCGCTGTCGTGGTGGAACTGGCCGGCGATGGCGTATATCTTCCCGTCGAACGTCACGCACGAGAACTGGTTGCGGGGCACCGGCATCGGCGCCGCCGGCGTCCACCCGGCGCTGCGGTCCGCCTCCCACGCGTCGAGGTCGAGCACCCAGTGGTCGGGCGAGTCGGTGTCGCGGTCCTCCTCGACGCCCCCCATGTAGTGCAGACGGCGGCCGACGAGGGCGAGGCCGCCGCCGCCCCGCGTCTCCGGCAGCAGAGGCGCCGCCGTGTAGCGGTCGAGGTCGACGTCGTAGCGCCACACCTCGGCGATGGTGTGCCCCCGGTAGCCGTCCTTGAACCCGCCCGCGAACCACACCGTGCGGCCGTCGAGCACCATGTTCATGTGGGTGATGGCGCTCGGCAGGTCCTGGATGCGCGTCCAGCTGCCGTCCGCGGGATCGAAGACGTTCGAGAGCTTGCTCGACCGGACCCCGTCGGTGTAGCCGCCGAACAAGTAGAGCTTGCCGTCGAGGACAACTGTGCCCGGCTCCCACTTCTCGACCGGCATGTCGGGCAGCTTCTCCCAGTCCTGGGCGCCGGCGGTGGCCGCGCCCAGCACGCTGGCGGTCAGCGCTGCGGCGAGCAATGCCCGCAGTCCGGCCCGGCTCCGGGGTCGGTTGGCGGTCGATGGCCTGACTACGTGCATGGCTTGCAGTCCTTTCTCGATGCGCCGAGGAAAGCAGGAACCGATCATACCGGCGGTCACCTCGATCCGCCCGCAATCCGCGCGTGGGACACGGACGTGGGCGCTGCCGAACGACCGTCTCACCGTCCCCGCCGCGCCGCCGTTGGAGTTGACGACCCGCCAGGCGACCGCGAGACATCCTCGAGGTGCCCGATTTCGGGCGGCTCCCGGCCCGGCCTTGCGGCGACGCTCCCCAACCGAACCGGACGAGGGAACCGGCGCCTCGGCGTGAACCGGAGAGTCCCCGCAGTGCTGGCTCCTATCCGCCCACCCGAAGACGCGGGCGAGCTGCGGCGGCGACGCTCCCAACCGAACCGGACGAGGGAACCGGCGCCTCGGCGTGAACCGGAGAGTCCCCGCAGTGCTGGCTCCTATCCGCCCACCCCGAAGACGCGGGCGAGCTGCACCACCGAGAGTCCGATGATCACGAGCACGACCAGCACCCCCGCGATGTTGGCGAGCCGCGAGTTGCGGTGCCTGCCCATGATGCCGGCCTGGTTCACGACGACGAGCAGCAGGATGAGGGTCAGCGGCAGCACGACGGCGTTGCCGGCCTGGGCGAGGAGGATGATCTGGTAGGGTGACGCGCCGAGGAAGACCCCGAAGACCATGCCGGTCAGCAGCACCGCGCCCCAGAGCATGCGGAAGCGGTTGCTCTTGAGATCGGCGCCCCATCCCAGGGCGCCCCCCGCCGCGTAAGCGGCGGCCAGGGGCGCGGTGATCGACGACGTGAGGCCGGCCGCGAAGAGGCCGACGCCGAAGAAGAGCGGCGCCGCCGGCCCGAGGACCGGCTCGAGGCGCGCCGCCACCGCCGCCACGTCGGCGTCGCCGCCCTGTCCGAGCAGGGGCGAGGCGGCAATCACCACCGCCGCGGTGATGAGGCCCCCGAGGGCCACCGAGAACACGGTGTCGCGCCGGCTCTCGCGCAGGTTCTCGTCGTTGTTCTCCGCGTCGGGCCACCGCTCGAGGACGGCGCTGGCGTGGAGGAACAGGTTGTAGGGCACGACGGTGGTGCCGATGAGGGCCAGCACCGTCAGCAGCGCCCCCGGCGGCACCCGCGGCACGAACAGCCCCGAAAAGAGATCGCCGAGGTCGGGCGCGGTGAGGACGGCGGTGAGGAAGAACACGACGCTCATCAGCCCCACGAGGACGACCAGCGCGTTCTGGATGGTCTTGTAGGTGCCGGTCATCAGCAGGGCGGCGGACAACCCCCCGATGACCGCCACCAGCAGCGCCTGCGGCAGCCCCGTGAGGAGGGTGACGCCGAGCGACGCCCCCAGCAGGTTGCCGGTCTGGAACGCGGCGTTCCCGACGAGGATGGTCGTCGCGATGAGGCCGAGGGCGCCCGCCCGGATCCGCGGGTTGGCGAGGCTGTCGCGGATGGCCTCGGCCAGCCCCCGCCGGCCCGCGAGGCCGACCCGCGCCGCCATGTCCTGCAGGATGGCGGTGGTGACGACCGAGAAGAGGACCGCCCAGAGCAGCGCGGTCCCGTACCCGGCGCCGGCGCGGCTCGCGGTGACGAGGGTCCCCGGTCCGATGAAGGCGGCGGCGACCAGGAAGCCCGGTCCGGCGCGAAAACGGCTCATCGTCTGGTTCCTCCGTGGAGTCGGATCGTCGGCGCCCGCCCTCGTCGGCACCGGCCGACGACGCTCAAGTCTATATGACGTTCACGAAGTCGATGACGACGGCCCCCGGAAGCGAGGCGGGCCGTCGATGCTTCCAGGGTGCGCCGCCAACCGGCGAACCCCGCCCCACTCACTTCGTCGCGGTGTAGGCGACGACGGGCGGGTTGTCGAGGAAGTCGTCCCACAAGGGGTTCTCCCGCTCGCCGGGCTCGAGGGAGACGCCGAGCCAACGGAAGTCGCGGAACCCCGTCCGGCGGAAGGCGCTGTGGTAGGTCTCGGGCCTCAGGAAGAAGTTGTGGAACTCGAACTGCCGGCCGTCGGGGTTGGTGAACCGGTAGTGGATGGGGTCGCCCTCGACCGGGTCCGAGAGCGGGCCGGTCTTCTCGATGCCGTGCCGCGGCCACGACACCGTTCCCCGGGGCGGGCTCATGACGTTGTCGTTGAACCCCACCAGCCGCCCCCCCGGCCGCAGCGCGCGGCGGCAGACCCGCAGGAAGCGGTGGAGCTTCTCGCGGGTCCCCGCATAGTGGAGCAGGTACATGGCCACGACGAGGTCCGCCTCCCCCGGCCCGGGCTCGAGATCGGCGACGTCGCCGCAGACGTAGGCGCAGCCGAGCGGCTCGCGCTCCTCCTCGTGCCGGGCGAGGCGGATCATCTCGGCGGAGACGTCGACCCCCGTGACCCGCCCGGCACCCGCCCGCTTGAGGAGGCGCGTGTAGAACCCCCCGCCGCAGGCGAGGTCGAGCACGGTCAGGCCCCGGATGTCCCCCAGCGCCTCGAACAGGGTGTGCCGCTCGATGGCCTTGCGGAACGGGAGCTGCTTCGAGTCCTGGTACGCCTCGGCGATGGCGTCGTACTGGGCCATGTGTCTCCGCGCCGGCGGTCTGCGTGCAGACGGTACAGACTTCCGGCAGGCTGGGTCGGGGCGAACCGGGCCGCAGGGCGGCGCTCCCGCGCCGCGGCGGAGCCCCACCGGCGACGATCCCGGACCAGGCGTCCGCGGCCGCGGGAACGGTGCGGACCCCCGGCCACGATCCCGGACCAAGCGTCCGCGGCCGCGGGAACGGTGCGGAACCCCTGCGACGATCCCGGACCAGGCCTCCGTGACCGCAAGAACGGTGCGGACCCCCGGCGACGATCCGGGACCAGGCGTCCGCGGCGCGGAACCGTGCGGAACCCCTGCGACGATCCCGGACCAGGCGTCCGTGACCGCAAAGAACGGTGCGGACCCCTGGCCGGGTTGGTTTGGGCCGGCGGTGGCGCCGGCGGCGGTGGCTTCGGCTACGGCACCATCGCGCGCCCGATGTTGTTCGTGTCGGTGCCGAACCAGATCGCGCGCGTCGGCGCATGGAAGTACATGTGCCGCACCGTCCCGCCGCCGCTCGCGATCGCGGTCTCGGTGAAGAACTCCTCGGTGGCGGGGTCGAACCCGACGAACCGGTTCGGACGCACCCCCGACTCGACGAAGTAGACCCGGTCCTGGTCGTCGACGGCCATCCCGTAGGGCCGCGCCTCGGCGCCGCCGGGCACCGGCCACTCGTCGACCTCGCCGGTGTCCGGATCGAAGCGGCCGAGGTTGCCGCCCGCATAGTCGACGTACCAGAGCTCGCCGGTCGACGTCACCGCGAGCCGGCGCGGCCGGGCCTCGGCGCGGGGCAACTCGAACTCCTCGAGCTCCAGCGTCTCGGGGTCGACCGAGGCGAGCTTGTTGGTGCCGAACTGGCAGAACCAGGCGCGGTTGTTCGCGTCGACCACGATGCCGTAGGGCCGCCGGCGCTCGCCCTCGACCGGGATCAGGTCGACGGTGCCGGTGCGCGTGCCCAGCTTGCCGACGAAGCTGCCGCCCTGCACCGAGAACCAGATGTCGCCGTTCTGGTCGAAGATGAGGGTGTGGGGGTCCCGCGCGTCGGGGGTCGGCATCATGTGCTTCTCGATCTCCCCCGTCTCGGGATCGAGGCGGCCGATGTGCATGGCGCGGTTGCCCGCGTACCACACGAACCCGTCGTCGTCGACGATCAGGTTGTGGGGGCCGGTGCCCGGATCGAGCTCGTAGCGGCGGAAGTCGCCCGTCCCGGGGTCGAGATAGGCGAGGTAGTTGCCCACCTGACCGACGAACCACACCCGTCCCTGGCCGTCCACGTAGGGGTCGCGCGGGCGGGTGTTCTCCCACGGCACGACCCACTCGGTGATCTCCAGGTCCTCGGCCGGCGCCGGGGCGGCGCCCAGGGTGCCGAACGACCCGAAGGCGATGACCAACGCCGACAACGCCGGAATGCTCTTCCTCATCGTGCACCTCACGTTGGACCTGCCGCCTGTCCGCGGCCCGGCTCGACACGCCCGGACGCCCCACGGCAGGGCACCAAGTGTCCATACTAATGCGAAACGGCCCATTTGCAGACGACTCCGGCCGGACGCGGCGCGTTTTACCGGAACGCCGGCTCCGCCGCATGATGCTCGTGCGCCGTCCCGCCGGGTACGGCATGGCCGTGGAGCATCCTCGCCGTTGCCAGCCAGACGCCGTATGATGCTCGTGTACCGTCTTGCGGGGTGCGGCAGGGCCTGGAGAGGCGCCCGCGACGCGGGACGGCTCCACGGGCACACGAACCGCGCCGCCCGGCCCGGCCCAACGGCGTCGAACCGCCGCGATCCTCAGGAGGAAAGCCATGCAGACCATCCGTCACCCGGCCCGCCCCGCCGCCGTGCTCGCGGCCGTGCTCGCGCTCGGGGCCCTCGTCCCCGCCGACGCCCTCGCCCAGCGCGAGGCGCGCGACGACGAGTACGCGGTCAACGACCCGCGCGTCCAGCACCGCACGTACGTGATGGAGGAGACCGGAGAGACCATCCCCTACGCCCTCTTCGTGCCGTCGGGCTACGACCCCGCGAGCCCCGCGCCGCTGATGGTCTCGCTGCACGGCGCCGGGCGCCAGTACGACTGGCTGATGAACTACGCCGGCTTCCTCGACCAGGCCGAGCACCACGGGTACGTGGTGGTGACGCCGCTCGGCTACACGCGGCGGGGCGGCTACGGCTACCGCGGCGACTCGGAGCAGGACCGGCGGGCCGAGGAGGACGTCATGAACGTCTTCCGGCTCGTCACCGACGAGCTCAGTATCGACGAGAACCGCATCTACCTCTGGGGCCACTCGATGGGCGGGGCCGGCACCTACTACCTCGCCAGCCGCCACCCGGGCGTCTGGGCGGGGCTCGCCGCCGTCGCGGGCGGCAGCATGAACGCGGGCTACGTCGACGCGGACGCCATCCGGCACATCCCGTTCCTCGTCATCCAGGGCTCGGACGACCGGGTCGTGCCCGCGTCGGGGGCGCGGGAGTCGGTGGCCAAGATGAAGGAGCTGGGCATGCAGCACCTCTACATCGAGATCCCCGGCGGCGACCACTCGCTGTTCATCTCGCGCGACCCCGAGGTGGTCGGGCACCTGTTCTCGTTCTTCGACCTCGTCTCGAAGAAGACGCAGGCGCCGTCCGGAGGAAAGTGATGCGAGGCTGCCTTGTCTCTCTCTGCGCGCTCGTCTGCGCGCAGGAGCCGGAGACGCCCGTGGGATCGGGGGCGTCCCCGGCGCGGTTCAGTCGGGCAGCCGGCGCGCCGGCAGGTCGCGGCCGCCCTGGTGGAGGGTCAGCCCGGCGACCGCGTCGCCCTCCACCCGGAACGTGATCTGCGCGTCGACGACCCGGTAGAAGAACTCGGTGGGCGACGACGCGAAGATGGGGACGGCGGGCTGGCCGGTCAGCTGGGCCGACAGCTGCCCGCCGGCGCGCGTGACGGTGATGAAGAACCCCGGCTGCACCTCGTAGCGGCCGACGTAGCGTTCGAGCACCGCCTCGGGCACCGCGGCCGTGTCGCCGGGGCCGAAGTCCACCGCGTCGACCCCCTCCGGCAGCCGGACGGCGCGCTGGTCCACGCCGTTCTGGTGCAGCACGAGGTGGTCGACGGCGCCGGCGCCGTCCCGGCCGAACGTGATCCGGGCGTCGACGACCCGCAGGAAGAACTCGTCCTCGGACTCGGGGAACACCTCGAAGCGCTGCTGTCCCGTGAGCTGGGCGAACAGCCCGTCGCCGTCGCGCGTGACCGTGATGTTCACGCCCCGGACGAGCTGGTAGCGCCCGACGTACTGGTCGTAGACGGCGGGGTCCAGGTCGACCTCGGTCCGGGGCTGCGCCGTTTCGGTCAGGGCGAACCGCGGATCGAGCAGGTGGAAGCCGAGATCGGTCACGTTGCGGGCGGCGTTGGACAGCACCACCACCCCGACCCCGGCCTCTCCGTCGAAGCCGATGAACGACCGGTAGCCTCCCGTGCCTCCGCTGTGCCAGCGGAACTCCCGCCCGTGCCCGGTCCGGATGAGCCAGCCGAGGCCGATGTCGGTGGTCGGCGGCTCGAACGATCGGCGTGGCTCGTGCGTCGCCCGCAGGACCGCGTCGAGCCGCGACTCGCGGAGGCCGAGGTTCGCCTCGAGGAACCCGAGCAGATCGTTCGCGGTGGAGCGCAGCGCCCCCGCGCCGGCGAGGGCAGGCATGTCCCAGCTCGCCGCCGGCTCGAGCGAGAAGCCGTGGCCGGCCGCCAGCCGTTCCCGGGCCGACGGGGTCAGCTCGATCCGCGTGTCGGTCATCCCCAGGGGATCGAGCACCCGGCCGGTCACGAGCGTCTCGTAGTCGGCGCCGGCCCGGACGGCGAGCGCGTGCCCGAGCAGCCCCGCCCCGAGGTTCGAGTACACGACCGACTCGCCGACCGGCCGCCTCAGGTCGTAGGACGACAGGAACGCCATCAGGTCGGCCTCGGTATAGTCGGCGTACGGGTTCTCGAAATCCGCGGGATCGAGGTTGTCGGGCAGGCGCGGCAGCCCCGAGCTGTGGGTGGCGAGATGGAGCGGCGTGATCTCGACGCCGTCGCGGCTCGGCAGGCTGGCGTCGGGCCCGAGCAGCCTCCGCACCGGCGCGTCGAGCCCGACCTCGCCACCCTCGACCATGTCGGCCAGCACGACGGCCGTGAACACCTTGGTGACGGAGCCGATCTCGAAGACGGTGTCCGCGTCGGGCACCCGCGGGTCGCCGGCGGCGAGACGGCCGTGCCCCACGACGCGCCGGCCGCGACCGTCCACCAGGCCGACGACGATGCCGACGGCCCGTTGCTCGGTCTCGACGAGCCGCGTCAGGATCTGCCGGACCTCCTCGTCGGCAGGAAGGGAAGCAGCCTGAGCGGCCGCGGCGACCGGAGCCAGCAGGACCGCGGCGATGGCGATGACGAAGCGATGCATGGCGGTCTCCCCGCAGCTAGCAGCCCGTGGCGAAAGTCCCCGCTGCATTCGAGCGGCGATGCATCCCGCCTGACTGCGTTGTTCGTCGGTTACATATGCCCAATATGCGCCCTCCTCACGCCTTGTCAGGCGGGCGCCTCGGCCGTTCGCTGGCGCCCTCCGGGCGCGGTGCAACGCGGGGTTCCACCACGGGCTGCTCGGGGCGACGACCCCGCTGCGTTCGAATTCGGCGCCCTCTACACCCCGGGCGCTGTGCAGCCTGTGCGCTGTCGCCCCGCGGTTGTTCATTCGATGGCCCATGCGAACCGGCGGGCGCGCCGGCACGATCCTCCCCGCGGTCTGTGGCGTGTGGCTTCGACGGGACCGGGAAGCGGGCCGCCGGGCAAGCGGGTGAGGCGCCGCCGGTCGGGCCGGCGTCGAGCCCGAAGCCCGGCGAATCGCGGCGGCCGGCCTCGTCAGTGCGTCATCGCGTAGACGAGGACGTTGATGCCCAGCGAGTAGCCGTCGGGCGCGAACGACTCGAAGAAGCGCGGGTCGTCGGCCTCGCGCTCCCAGGCGTCCTGGATGTCGGTGTTGTGGGTCATCGCGACCATGATGCGGCCGTGCTCGTCGAGGATCGCGCGGAAGTGCGGCTCGGCGCTGTCGAAGCCGCGCTCCGACGTGCGCCCGCCCGAGCGCCGCCAGAAGCCGATGTTGGCGATCTGCGGGACCTCCCAGATGTAGAACATCGTCTGGAACAGGCGATGCTCGATGGGGAGGTCGACGATGGGATACTGCGCGGGCGGCAGCACCTTGCTGATCTGGCTCACCCACTGGTCCCACTCCCAGCTGCCCCAGAAGTCGTCGGCCCAGAGGAAGCCGCCCTTCAGCAGGTAGTCGCGCAGGCGGTCGGCGTCGTCGTCGGAGAGCACCATCGACCCCACCGCCGACGCGATGATGAACGGGCAGCCGAACAGGGCGTCGTTGGTGACCGGGACCACCCAGTGGATGGGCTCGTCGTCGGGGTCGAAGTTGACGGCGGTCGTCGACATCTCCGACAGCCGGATCATGAAGTTGATGTCGGCGTAGGGGTAGTCGGTCGACCAGCGGCCCATGCCGCGGCCGGTGTACTCGCTGGCGTACATGAGCCGGCAGAACGAGAAGCCGGCGTCGCGCTGCTCGGGGGGGCGGATGCGGGGCGGATAGCGCGTGCGCCAGCCCCACTGCGCGAACACGGCCCCGGCGGTGATGGCCAGGATGACGGCCACCGCCACCCCCGCGACGGTCAACCGCTTCATGCCGCCATTCTGCCACAGCGCGGCGCGTCCGGCGCGATTTCCTCGCAACGCCGGCGGGCGCGCCACTCATCGAAGCGGGGGCGGCGCGGCCGGCGCCGTTTCCTCGCAGCACCGGCGGTCGTTGCACGTCCAAGCGGGGGCGGCGCGTCCGGCGCGATTTCCTCGCAACGCCGGCGGTCGTGCCGCATCCAAGCGGGGGGCGGCGCGTCCGGCGCGATTTCCTCGCAGCGCCGGCGGGCGGGCCACATCCAAGCGGGGCGGCCGCGGAGCTCGGGGGACCGGCGATCCCTCGCGAGGCTGGCCCGCCAATCGTCGCCTGCGGCTCCACTTGGCGCCCGACCATCCGCCAGGAGTCCGCGCCGTTCAACGGCCCGGACTCGTGACGGGGCGTGCTACGGTTGAGAAGGCTGTCGGCGATGCGGGCGGGGGGCTCTGCCCCCGGATGAGATCCAAGCTCTCGGGGGCCCGGAACGGCGGCCCGCAGGAGGAGCCACGCACGTCATGGCCGAGCTGAAAACGAAGAAGAACGACGCCGACGTCGAGGCCTTCCTCGACGGCATCGAGAACGGGAAGCGCCGGGAGGACTGCCGGGCGGTCGTCGAGCTGATGGCCGAGGTCACCGGCGAGCCGCCGGCGATGTGGGGCGACAGCATCATCGGCTTCGGCAGCTACCACTACAAGTACCCCACCGGCCGCGAGGGCGACTGGATGGCGACGGGGGTCTCGCCCCGCCAGCAGAGCCTGACCCTCTACATCATGACGGGCTTCCCGCGCCACGAGGCGCTGATGAAGAAGCTCGGGCGCTACACGACCGGGAAGTCGTGCCTGTACGTCAAGAAGCTCGAGGACGTGGACACCGGGGTGCTGCGGGAGCTCGTCCGCGAGTCGTTCGAACGTGTGTCGAGGGGCGAGTACGGCTGGTGACGCCGGCGTTCACGGGTCCGGATCGGCACCGTGCGGGGCAGGGGCTCGCCGGAGGGCTAGTCCGAATCGTCGTTGGGCGACGGGTCCGGGCTCGTGCCCGTCGGGTCGGGTGAGGGCCCGCCGTCGGGGCTGCCGTCACCCTCCGAACCGGCGGAAGGGGACCGGCGTCCGTAAATCCCCAGGAAGTCCCCGAAATCGGCCTCCTCCAGGACCCGCGCCGCCTCCTCCAGGTCGTGGTCGGCCTGGCTCCCTTTCGGCCGGCGCCTTCTCCACTTGAACATTGCGTTTCCCGCCCGCCGAGAGCGCACGTCGCGGGTCGAACCGGTTCGTTACCCTGCAATCTACTGCATAGTCGGTCTGGGAGACAAGCGCGCCGCCCGACCGCGAGGGGTCGGACAGCAGGCCCCGCCCGGCGGCACCGGGCGGGGCGGCGGGGTGCTCAGTCCCCGTCCGGCAGGGTGAAGACGAAGAGGTTGTTGCCGGCGCTCGGGCGGAGCTCGGGGGTCAGGCCGATGAAGCCGGACGCGGTGGCGGCCGAGCCGGTGCTCACGGCCACGTACTGGCGGCCGCCGAGGGCGTAGCTGATGGGGAAGCCGGTGACCGGCGAGCCGAGGTTGATCTCCCAGAGCACCGCGCCGGTCTGCTGGTCGAGGGCGCGGAACCGGCCGTTGACGTCGCCGCCGAAGACGAGCCCGCCGCCGGTGGCGACGAGCGACATGGTGGCCGCCCGCTGCTCGTGAATCCACAGGGTCCGGCCGGTCTCGGCCGAGACCGCGTGCACCGCGCCCAGGGCCTCGACGCCCGGGGCGAGCTGGCTGCGCACGCCGAGGGCGTAGCTCGGGTGGCTGCCGTCGGTCGTCGCCATCATGCGCGCGCAGCTGTTGCGCAGGGGCATGTACATGGTGTTGGTCAGCGGGCTGTAGGCGCCGGCCTCCCAGTCCTTGCCCCCGATGAGGGTGGGGCAGGCCAGCACCTCCTGGCCCATGGCGCCGAAGACGAGCTCGCTGTTCTCGGTGACCGCGCCGGTGGCCCCGTCGATGCCGCTGATCACGTTCTGGGTGATGGTCGGCCGCGCCCACAGGAACTCGCCGGTCTCGCGATCGAGCGTGTAGACGACGCCGGTCTTGCCGGGGATGCCGGTCAGGACCCGGCGCACCTCGCCGGGCTCGAGGCGCGGGTTGATCCAGTCGACGGCGTCGGGGTCCGGGGCCACCGCGGTGTCGACGAGGAGCCGCTCGAAGGGATGGTCGAGGTCCCAGTGGTCGTTCAGGTGCTGGTAGTACCAGACGATCTCGCCGGTGTCGGCGGCGAGGGCCAGGGTCGAGTTGTGGTAGAGGTGCGCGAGGTCGGCGCCCCCGAGGAGAAACTTGGGGGCGGGGGCGGTGACCGAGGTGCCGACGTAGACGAGGTCGAGCTCGGGGTCGTAGCTCGGCACCATCCACGACCCGACGTGCTTCCGCTCCTCGAACGGCACCCCGCCCCACGTCTCGTCCCCCGGCTCGCCGGGCGCGGGGATGAGCCGCCGCCGCCAGAGCTCCTCGCCCGTCGCGGCGTCGTGGGCGACGATGACGCAGGCGTCGGGGCCGCCGCGCGGCGAGCAGCTCCGGCCGGAGACGACCTTGCCGCCGGCGATGATCGGACCCGAGCTCTGCAGGGCGGGATGCGTCTCGTAGTCGAGGATCCGCGTCTCCCACGCCAGATCGCCGGTCGCGGCGTCGAGAGCGAAGACATAGCCGTCGGCGCTGGTGTCGATGATGCGGTCGGCGTAGATGGCGAGGTTGCGGTTCGTGGTGGCGAGGCCGCGGGTGGCAGTGTCCTCGGGCAGGTCGCGGCGGTACTCCCAGAGGAGGTCGCCGGTGGCGGCGTCGATGGCCTGGATGACGTCGCGCGGGTTCGGCACGTACAGCACCCCGCGGTACGCGAGGGGGGTGGCCTGCTGGCTGCCGGGCCCCATGCCGCGCGTCCACGCCAGGCGCAGGCCGCCGACGTTCTCGCGGTCGACCTGGTCGAGGGGGCTGTAGCCCCACCCGTCGAGCGTCCGCCGCCACATCAGCCAGTCGGCCGGCGCGGGATCCTGCAGCATGGCGTCGGTGACGGGGACGAAGTCGGCGGGGGCCTGCGCCCGCGCGACCGGCGCGGCCGGGGTCAGGGCGAGCGCGACGCCGGCGACGGTCAGGGCGAATCGTACGCTTCGGCACTCGAACGGCATCTCGGCCCTCCCCTGTCTGAAGTACGCGGGGCGAGTCCGCCGCGGCTCGGCGGCTCGCCCCGCCACCCGAGTCGTGGTGCGACGCGACGTCCCCTCGCGGGCCTCCCGATCCCCAGACCGCCGCCGCGGCGCCGCCGGCCTTCGGAGCCCGACGTCCGCGTCTCATGTGGGCTGCCAGTGGTGCGTCACGTCCCAATCTTCGGGCACGGACATGGGTCTACCGCGCGCAATCGTTGACGACACAGACCCCCATGCCCGAACCTTCAGCCATGACGCAGCACTAGTCCTGGTACCCCTCCAGCACCGGGAAGCGCTCGTCGTCGGGCAGCGGCTGGACCCCGAACGCGTTCAGGGTCATCGACACCTTGCGGTAGCGGGCCGCGGTGGCGGCGATGCTCACGAGCTGGTGCTCGTCGTAGTGCTCGGAGAGCGCCGCCCACGTCTCGTCCGAGATCATGGTGTCGGTGTACATCTCGTCGGCGGCGTCGATGAGCAGGCGCTCGCGCGCGTTCCAGCCGGGGGCGTCCAGCCCCTGCGCGATCCACCGCGGCTCGAGACCGTGGTCGCGGGCCCGGCCCACGCTGCCCACGTGCTTCGCCCACTCGTAGACCGCCTGCGCGTTCCAGCCGGTGCGAAGGATGACGAGCTCGCGGTCGTGGGGGGTCAGTCGCGACTGCTCCTCGTCGAGCACGTAGCGGGGGTTCGAGTACCACACGTCGGCCATCGCGGCGTGCCGGCGCAGGGTGCGGCCGACGCGCAGGCCGTCGCCGGGGACGGGGTCGATGCGCGGCGCCGTCAGGGGCGGCTCGCGGTCGGGCGCGGCGATGCGGTAGGCGACGTCGTCGGTGGGAATGAGGTGCTCGGCCCCCGCGTCGGGCTGGACGCCCAGGGAGTTGAAGAGGACCGACGCCGCGGTGATCTCGTTGACGGTCACCACCGCGTCGGCCACGCTCTCCAGCTCGTACATCCGCGTCAGCTCGGCCCACGTGCGGTCGGTCACCGAGGCGTTCCGGAACAGCTCGTCGGCGAGGCCGATGAGGGTCCGCTCGAACGTGGTCCAGCCCTCGTCCGACCCCTCCGCGATGCGGCGCACCTCGTCGGCGGTCAGCCCGTGGTCGCTCCGGCCGGCGTGCGACGACCACAGGTAGCCGTTCTGCGCGAGCCACGCCGTCCGCAGGACGAGCAGCGCGCGGTGCCGCGGCGAGAGCGTCGAGTCGTTCGAGACGTAAGTCAGGAACGGCATGACCCGGTCGGCGAGGACGGGGAGCCGCGCGAGGGTGCGCAGTGCGTTCCCGGCGCCGCCGTCCGGTGCGTACCGCTCGACCACCGCCCGCTGTTCGGCCGTCCCCTCGGACTCGGGCATGGGCGGCACCCGCGGCTCGTCCGCCCGCTCGACGAAGATCGCGCTTCCCGGCGGGTCGACGATGGCGCGGGCCGGCTCGATGCGGAAGAGCACCGCGTCGTCCTCGTCGGTCAGCACGTAGAGGTAGCCGTCGGGGCCCTGCCGCACGTCGCGCACCCGCTGGCGGAGCTCGGTGAGGATCGACTCGCGCCGTATCTCCTCGCCCCGCCGGTTGAACACGACGCGGTCGACGTGGCCGGTGCGCGGCATCCGGCCCTCCATCATCGAGCCGACCATCAGGTTGCCCTGCCACTCGGGGAAGTGGGGGCCGGTGTAGAAGGTCAGCCCCGACGGCCCGATCGACGGCCACCAGACGACGGCGGCGTCCTCGAACTCGGGCCGCCACGGCGTGTCGGAGACCCGCACCCCGGAGTACTCGCGGCTGTAGGAGGCGAGAGGCCAGCCGTAGTTGGCGCCGGCCCGGATGATGTTGGCCTCGTCGCCCCCCTGCGGCCCGTTCTCGGTCGCCCAGAGGTCGCCGGTCTCGGGGTGCCACGCCAGCCCGAGCTGGTTCCGGTGGCCGAGCGAGAAGATCTCCGGCAGATAGTCGGGGTCGCCCGCGAACGGGTTGTCGGCCGGCGCGGCGCCGTCGTCGGTCAGCCGCATCAGCTTGCCGAAGTGGTTCCGCGGGTCCTGCGCGTAGCTGCCGGTGTCGGCGAAGACGTAGGACCCGCCCACCGTCATGTAGAGCGAGTCGTCGGGGCCCCAGATGATGCGCGAGGCGGCGATGCCGCGGTCGAGCCCCTCGGCCACGAAGATGTCCCGCACCTCGGTCAGCGCGCCCGTGTCGAGGCGCCCGCGCGCGAGGGCCACCGTCACCCCCTCCTCGCCGTCGCGCTCGATCGACTTGCTGTAGGTCAGGTAGACGAGCCGGTCGTCGTCGGGATGCACCGCGACGTCCATGAGCCCGGCGCGGTCGGACTCGGCGAAGACCTCGGGCACGCCGGGGACGTCGCGGTCGAGCAGCTGGCCGTCGCGCACCACCCGCAGGGCGCCGCGGTCGCGCTCGGTGATGAGGATGTCGCCGTTGCCGCGGAACGCCATGCCCCACGGATGCGAGAGCCCGGTGGCGACCGGCACCACCCGGATGCGGGGCACCTCGGCGGTGTGCAGCACGCGCGCCGCGGTCGGCGCGGGCACCGCCGGCACCCCGTCCCGGCGCTGGGCGGACACGGTCGCGGCGGTGGCGAGGGCGAGGCAGAGTGCGAGCAGGGAATGGCGGCGGGAGCGGCGATGGCGCATGGTTCCTCCTTGGGTGCCCATCAATCTAACCGATCCGGGGACCGAAGGGCAGCGCCACGCCGCGTCGGCGGACTACGACGCCATGGATCGTCCGGCGGCCGATCGGACGCGCCGATCGTGGCAAGGTCGTCCGCGAAGGCGGGATCGGCGTCCGCCCCGCTCAGCCAGACGTCGAGCGCCTCGCCCACGGTGGCGGTGGTCGCCGGCGAAGAGACCGGCGTCAACCGCGCCACCCGGGCGCCGTTCCGCTCGACGACGAACGAGTCGTTCCGATAGCGGACCAGCGGACCCTCGCCAGGATGTCGCCCAGGTTGCGGGCGAGATCCGACGCGCGAATCGTGTGTTCCATGATTGACTACGGATTCTACACACGCAAGCTCCCTACAGGCCGGTCCACCACTCGACCAGGCTGCCGGTCGCCCAGACGTAGAAGGCGACGAGGGGCAGCTTGCCGAGCGCGACGGCGCCGGCGAAACGCGCGACGGGCATGCGCAGCGTCCCCGCCACGTAGCAGATGACGTCGGTCGGCGTGAGGGGGAACGCCGACCAGCCCGCCACGAGCCAGAACCCCCCCTTGCGGGCCATCTGCGCCTCGAGCCGGCGCACCCGCGCGGCGTGGCGCCGCTCGAAGAGGTCGCCGAGGCCGAGGAAATCGAAGAAGTGGTAGATGAGAAGGGCCGAGACGACGGCGCCGCCGAGCGCGCTGCCGGTCACGAACCACGGCCGGTCGGGAAACAGCAGGGTGCCGGCGACGACGAGCACGGTGGCGGGCACGAGGGTGAACGCCCGCACGACGTTGAGGACGACGTAGCCGAGGAGGACGGGCTGGCCCGAGCCGCGAAGCCAGGCGGCGACCCGCTCGGGCTCCAGGAGATCGGGCCGCACGGCATACAGCGACGAGAGCGCCACCACGCTCGCCGCCCAGACGATCAGCGCGATGAGGCGGATTCTGGGCATGCGCTCCCCAGCGGCGCCGCCATCCGATCAGGGGACCTGCACGCCGACCAGGGTGACGTCGAACACGAGGGTGGCGTTGGGGGGAATCCGGGGCCTCGCCCCCGTCTCCCCGTAGGCCATCTCCGGCGGGATGATCAGCCTGCGCTCGCCGTTCTCGCGCATGCCCCCCAGTCCCTGCTCCCAACCCTCGAGCACCTGTCCGAGGCCGAGGCTGAAGGCGAACCCGTTGTTCACCTCGAACTGCCGGCCCTTGCCGTCCGGCCTGCTCGCGTCGTAGAGCCAGCCCGCGTAGTCGACGATCAGCACGTAGCCGTTGAGGGCCGTCTCGCCATCCCCTTCCCTGAGATCGATGACCTGGAACGGCGCGCTGTCGGTGACGAAGGGCCGCACCGCGAGCAGCTCCATCTCGATGACCAGGGTCGAGTTCGGCGGAATGCTGCCCTGCCCCTCCGGGCCGAGGGCGTACTCGGGCGGCACCTGCATGCGCCGCAGGCCGCCGACCCGCATGCTGGCGAGTCCCTCCTCGAAGGCGGACAGGACCGGGTCGACGCCCAGCACGAACTCGCGCTCCCCGGAATCGACCTGCTGGCCCTTGCGGTCGGGGCCGTCCTCCTCCCAGAGCCATGCCACGTAGCGGATGGTCACCCAATCGCCGGGAATGGCCTGCTCGCCGGTGCCGATCACGACGTCGTCGATGGTGAAGAAGACCCGTTCGGACGGCGACAGCGTGGCCTCGCACCCGGCCAGCCCGGCCAGCGCCAGCACCAGCGCGCCCGCGGTTCCCGTCCGACTGCGCAAGCTCGACCCCATGTCCTCGTCCTCTCCTCGGGGCTGGGGTCCGTCCGCCCGGCCCGTGTTCCGTCCCGGCGGCCGCCGACGCGTCATCGGCCGGCGTCCCGGTCGCGACCGGCCGGGGAGCATCGCCGCCCGCGACGCCGATTACGCTCCACCCGCCGTCGCGGGAGACGGGACCGTGTCGCGACGCTGACTCCTGGCCCGCCCATCGCCGCCAAACGCGACCGCGGGGTCGCGCTGCGGCCTCCGCCGGGCGCCCAACCGACCCGCCAGGAATCCGCGCCGTTCTTCGGCGCTGACTCCTGGCCCGCCAATCGCCGCCGAACGCGACCGCGGGGTCGCGCTGCGGCCTCCGCCGGGCGCCCAACCGACCCGCCAGGAATCCGCGCCGGCGCAGACTCCTAGTATAGAGAACGGTGGGGCGGCTCGCCCGATCAAGGAGCCTTCGGCGCGGATCGAGGTCTGGACGGATGTCCGCGGGGGGGCCTCGGCCGACGGGCACGGAACTCTGCCGGGCTCGGGCAGGAAGGAGCCGGGGCGGCGGGCGACTCGCCAGCGCCCGCCGCCGGATCGAAGATCAGTCCACGCAACCGCCGTCGGACCTGCGAACCAGCTTGCCGCTGGAGTCCCGGCACACCAGGTCGGAGGGCGACGCCCCGTTGTTGTTCCTCCAGTACAGCTCCCCACCGTGCTCGACCAGGAGCTCTACGACCGCCGGGTAGCCCAGCCTCGCCGCGTGGTGCAGCGCGGTGTTGCCGTCGGGATCGGTCGCGTGCACGTCGTTGCCGAGCTGGAGGGCGAGCCGGACGCCTTCCCGCGTCCGGGGCTCGCCGGCCGAGACCAGCAGCCGGGCCGCGTCGACCCCGATGCCCATGCCGCGCCGGTTGCTCGACCGGGTCGTCCACCCCGCCCCCGCCACCGCCATCAGCGGCGTGATGCCGTTGTCGGGCGACAGCAGCGGATCGGCGCCGCACTCGGCGAGGGAGCGCATGATGTCGACCTCGCCGTACTTGGCGGCGAGCCAGAACGGCGTCGCCCCGGCCAGGGTCGCGGACAGGGAGTAGTAGTTGAGGTTGCGCTGCAGCCGGCTCCCCCCCGTGAGGCGGGCGTTCGGCTCGGCGCCGTGCGCGCACAGGGCCCTCACCAGCGCGCCGTCGCCGCGCAGCACCGCCGTGTGCAGGGGGGTGTACCCCGTGGTGGCGTCCCCGGCGTCGGCGCCGCGCTCAAGGAGGAGCTCGGCGAGCTCGCCCTGGTCGCTGAAGCCGGCCAGCACCAGCGCGGACTGGCCGTTCGGCGCCCTGTCGTTGACGTCGGCGCCGGCGTCGAGCAGGAGCCGCGCGTTCTCGACATGGCCGTTCCGGGCCGCGATCAGCAGCGGCGTCGACCCCCGCTGGGGCTCGAGCACGGACTGCTCGAAGGCATTTCCCACGCCGCGGTTCACGGGCAGGAGATGGCTGTCGGAGCGGGCGCCCACATCGGCGCCGCCGGCCAGCAGCACCCGCACCGCCTCGGGGTCGTCCTGGGCCGCCGCCCACATGAGGGCCGTCTGCCCGTGCGACTTCTCGCGGGCGTCCACGTCGGCGCCGTGGTCGAGGAGCGCGGCCAGCGCCTCGGCGGTGCCGGTCCCCGCACAGGTCATGAGCGGCGTCTCGCCCATCGAGGTCGCCGCGTTCGGGTCCGCTCCGGCGTCGAGGAGCCCGCCGACCACCGCCGCGTTCCGGTTGGTGCAGGCGAGGTTGAGGGCCGTCACGCCGTAGTCGTTGGCGGCGTCCGGGTCGGCGCCGGCGCCGAGCAGCGCCTCGACGACTTCGACGTCGTCGCGCAGGACCGCCCAGTGCAGGGCCGTCGCCCCGTCGCCCTCGCGAGCGTCGACGTCGACCTGCTGCTCGAGCAGCGCGCGCACCGCCTCGTGGTCCCGGGCCTGCACCGCCTCGATCAGCCGGAGGTCGGCGTCCTGCGCCGAGACGCCGGCAATCCCGAGCCACGCAACCGCCGCCGCAGCCACCCACTTGCCGCTCAGCCGCATGCCGAACCTCCCTCCGTCAGCAACCGCCGAACGCCGGCCGACGGCCGAGGGCGCCCGCCCCCGGCCGCCGGCGCGATGAGACGACCGGCTACGCGATCTCCGAAAGCTCGCGGATCTCGCCGTTGGTCCCGCTGAAGCCGTCGACCGGGACGCCCAGCTTCGCCAGCATCGTGTACTGGAGATCGGTGAGCGGGGTGCCCTCGGGGCAGATCACGTGGCGCCCGCCCTTGATCGCCCCGCCGCCGCCGCCCGCGACCAGGATCGGCAGGTTCTGGGTCGTGTGGCGGTTCGAGTTCCGGAGGGCGGAGCCGTACATCACCATGACGTTGTCCAGCAGCGTGCCGTCGCCGTCAGGCGTCGACTGCATCTTCACCAGGAAGTCGCTGAAGAACTGCATGTGATAGGCGTTGATCCGCGCCAGCTTCTCGATCTTCTCCGGGTTGTCCCGGTGATGGCTAAGCGGGTGGTGCGGCTCGGTGACGCCGATCTGCGGGTAGGTCACGCCGCTCTCCTCGCGGCCGACCATGAACGAGATGACCCGCGTCATGTCCGTCTGATACGCCAGGATCATCAGGTCGAACATGAGCCGCGCGTGCTCCTCGTAGGACAGCGGAATGCCCGCCGGCGACGAGACGTCCGGCAGCTCGCGGTCCGTCTGCTGCTCGGCGAGCTGGATGCGGCGCTCGATGCCGCGGACGGCCTCGAGGTACTCGTCGAGCTTCCGGCGATCGTAGGGGGCGAGACCCGACTCCAGATGGCCGACCTTCCCCTTCACCGCGTCGAGGATGCTGCGCTGCTGCTCGATGCGGCGGCGGCGCGCCTCGGCGCTCGTGCTGCCCACGTCGCCGAACAGCCGCTCGAAGACGATGCGCGGGTTCGTCTCGCGGGGCATCGGGGTCGTCCGGTTCGCCCACGAGTTGTTGAGATAGGCGCAGCTGAAGCCCCCGTCGCAGGTGGACACCCCGTACACCGTGTCGCCGCCCTCGAGCGACAGCTCGAGCGACGGCAACTGGGTCTCGCGGCCGATGCCCTCCGCGTTGGCCGCGACCTGGTCCATCGAGATGCCCAGCTCGAGCGCCGCCCCCGCCGTGCGCCTCGGGCGCGCGCCGGTCAGGAACGCCGACGCCGCCTGGGAGTGGGTCGTCCCCCGGCCCGGCTCGGCCCCGACGCTGTCGAGGTTGGTCATCACGAGCACCCGGTCGCGGACCGGGGCCAGCGCCTTCAGGCTCGGCGTCCACTCGAAGTCGGCGCCGGCCGTCTTCGGCTGCCAGTACTCGACCGGGGCTCCGTTAGGCACGGCGACGACGCCCAGCCGTTTGGTGGGCGCGGCCGCGGTCCTCGTCAGGGCCGTCAGCGCCGGCACCATCCCGTCGAGGAGCGGCAGGGCCAACGCCGTTCCGACGCCGCGCAGCACCGTCCGACGCGGGATTACCGTCTTCGTCACGATCATCAGCCTATCCTCCTCGTCTGAAATGGCGCGCTCTTCACGATCGCCAGAATCACCGCCGACCAGCGGGAGTCCTCCTCCTCGGCCTCCCGCAGGATGCGCCTGACGTCGGGCATGTCGGCCGCTTCCAGCCGGCGCCCGACCGCATACGTCAGCAACCGCTCCGTCAACGTGTGGATGAACTCGCCCTGGCTCGCCAGGATGTGCCGGAAGCCGCTCGCCCCCGCGAACGCGGTGCCGTCCGGCGCCATCCCCGACGGGTCGATGGCGGGCCCGATCTCGCCCGGCACCCCGGTGTCCTCGGTGGTGCGCCAGCGGCCGATCCCGTCGAAGTTCTCGAACGAGAAGCCCAGCGGGTCCATGGTCCGGTGGCACGCGGCGCACGCCGGGTTCTGCCGGTGCACCTCCATGAGGGCGCGCAGCGACGTCGGCGGCTCGCCCTCCCCGCGCTCCTCCAGGTCCGGCACGTCGGGCGGCGGCGGCGGCGGCGGGGCCCCCAGCAGGTTCTCGAGCACCCACTTGCCGCGGGTCACCGGCGACGTCCGGTTCGCGTAGGAGGTCAGGGTCAGGATGCTCGCCTGCCCCAGGATGCCCGCCCGCCGGTCGTCCGGCCACGCCACCCGCCGGAAGTGGTTCCCGTGGACGTCGGGAATCCCGTAGTGCTCGGCGAGGCGCTCGTTCACGAAGGTGTAGTCCGCCGTCACCAGCTCGGCCAGGGGCCGGTCGTCGCGCACCTGCGCCTCGAGGAAGAGCTCGGTCTCGCGCTGCATGGACGTGCGCAGGTTCTCGTCGAACATGGGGAACACCGTCGGGTCCGGCCTCGCGTTCCCGAGCCGGCCCAGCCCGAGCCACTGGGCCGCGAAGCTGTCGGCCAGGGTGCGCCTCGCCCGAGGCTGGGCGAGCATGCGGCGCACCTGCCGCTCGAGCACCGCCGGCTCCCGCAGCCGCCCCTCGACCGCCGCCTCGAGCAGCTCGTCGTCGGGGATGCTCCCCCAGAGGAAGAACGACAGCCGCGACGCGAGCTCGAGGTCGCTCACCGGATAGGCGATGCCCGGCTCGGCGCCTTCCGGCGCGTTCTCGACGCGGAACACGAACTCGGGATCGGTGAGCAGGAACTCGAGCGCGGCCTGGATGCCCGACTCGAACCCGCCCTCGCTCCGTCCCGCCTCGTAGAAGCTCGTCAGCAGGCTCAGGTCCCGGTCCGACACCGGGCGCCGGTACGCGCGCCGCGCCAGGTTGGTGAGGATCTCCTCGGCGCACCCTGCCTCTTCGCCCGGGCCCTCCGGCCGGCACACGAAGATCCGCTCCCGGCTCGGCGTCGCCTCCGGCCGGGTGCCGTCGAACGGCCCGGTGATGGCCAGGCTCGACAGGGCGGGGTTCCCGTCCTGCCGGTCGTCGGTGCTGTAGCCGAAGGTGGCGGGGCTCGGCCGCGGCTGCAGGACCCCTTCGTCGATGGCCGGCCGCCGGAGGAACGCCGCCCCCACGAGCCGCATCCCCGCCTTCACCGGCACCCGGACCTGCAGCACGTCGTCGGCGTCGACCGAGTACGCCCCCCACTCGGGGAACCCGCCGCTGCCCGAGCCGCAGTAGCTCGTCGCGCACCGCGAGCCCTCGAACGCGCCGCCGACCATGAACGTCTCGACGAGGGCCTTGTCCACCCGCAGGTCGAGCTGGTGGGGCGTGTTGCCGAGCCCGATGATGTAGTTGTAGAAGTTGCGGCGCAGGTCGAACTTGAAGAGGTACTCCCCGTCGAGGGGGAAGTAGTGCCGCACCGCGAGGCCGCCCCGCGACCCGAAGGGCAGGTCCTCGTTCGTGCGGTCGTCCTGGTCCTCCAGGTTGGGCACCTGGTAGGTGGCGGACCGCGACGTCAGGGCGGGGTCGCCGACGGCGAGCTGGCTGATGCGCCGCGCCGCCGTCAGGTACCGCTCCATCAGCGTCGTCGAGACCGACAGCACCTCGGCGTTGTTGTCGAAGCCCTCGGCGTCGGCGTCGTCCGGCGGCAGCAGCTCCGCGATGTCGACGTCGATGTCGAGCAGATCGCGCACGGCGTTGCGGTACTCGGCGCGGTTCAGGCGGTGCGCGGTCATCGGCCGCCCCACGGGCGGACGGTCGGCGGCGGCGCGGTCGAGCTCGGTCTCGAGCCACGAGACCAGCGACACGCGGACGGCGTCGTCGGGCCGCCGCACCTGCGGCGGCGGCATCAGCCCGCCCCGCACCTTCCGCACCACCCGCTCCAGGACGTCCGCGTGGGCGCCGACGTCCGTCATGTCGACGCCCTGCAACGAGACGGGCACCGTGCCGCGCTCGAAGCCGACGTCGCTGTGGCAGGCGACGCAGTACCGGTTCACGAACTCACGCGCCGATGCCCCGTCGGACACGGTCTGGGCATGGGCCACCGGCCCCGACAGGCCCACCAGCACCACGGCGAGCCCCGCCCCGCCCGTCGCCTTGAACAGCCTCGACATGGTCACGACCCTCCCATCCGCAAGAGCACGCTACCAGCGGTAGCGGAAGAAGTGCGCCGACCGACCATACGCCGCCTTTTTTAGCCGATGGCACACCCTATGCCGATTCGCCAGGCGTTGTCAATTTCATCAAGCCGCACCGGTGGCGTTTCCGCCAGCGGGAGCGGGTAGGCGCGGGCCGCGGCGGGCGGCGGACCTCAGTTGACGCCGGCCGACCGCCGCTCCGCGAAGTAGTCGACCTGGCCGTCGGGGCGCTCGGTGCGCAGGTAGGGGGCGGCCGGCTCCTGCGAGGCGCCCCGGGCGGGTCCCCGCGTGCTCGCGGCGCCGGTGCACACGGTGTCGGTGCCGAGGAAGGCGTCGAGCTGCTCCTCGGGCGGCAGCTGCAGGTACACGCGGTCGTCGTCGACCTTCACCGGGAAGGTCATCAGCTCGTGGCTCTCGCCGCTGAGGCAGGCGCCGGTTTCGAGGCCGAAGACCCTCTTGTGGAGGGGGCAGGCGACCTTGGGGGTCCCCTGCGCGTCGCCGACGATGCCGCGCGAGAGGACGAACGCCTGCTTGTGGGGGCACATGTTCTGGGTGGCGTACCACTCGCCGCGGGACGAGAAGTTGAAGACCGCGATCTGGGTGCGGCCGTACTTGACGGCGGCGCCGCCGTCGGCGGGGAAGTCGGCGACGCGGCCGACGTTGACCCACCGCTTGCCGGACGAGTCGCGCAATGCGCGCCCGCGGTCCTCGGCCGGCCGCGTGACGTCCTCGACGGGGATGATCGCCTTGTCCCAGTACTCGGGCCGCTGCTGCCCGCGCTCGTCGACGAACTCGATGCCGACCTCGGTCTCGTCGGTGTTCACGAACTGGCGGAACCGGCGGCGCAGCGCGGGGTTGTCGACGACCTCCTTCCACTCGCAGCGGTAGGTGTCGACGAGGTGGGCCATGCGGCGCTCGAGCTCGCCGCAGATGCCCAGCTTGTCGTCGACCACCACCTCGCGGAGGTAGTCGATGCCGCCCTCCATCTGCTGCAGCCAGACCGAGGTGCGGGTGAGGCGGTCGGCGGTGAGGATGTAGAACATGAGGAACCGGTCGATGTACCGGATGGCGGTGTCCTCGTCGACGTCGCTCGCGAGCAGGTCGGCGTGGCGGGGGTGCATGCCGCCGTTGCCGCAGACGTACAGGTTGTAGCCGTTCTCGGTGGCGATGAGGCCGAAGTCCTTGCTCTGGGCCTCGGCGCACTCGCGCACGCAGCCCGACACCGCCGACTTGATCTTGTGGGGCGCGCGGATGCCCCGGTAGCGCTCCTCGACCCGGATCGCGAACTTCACCGAGTCCTGCACCCCGAACCGGCACCAGGTGGTGCCGACGCAGCTCTTCACCGTGCGCAGGGCCTTGCCGTAGGCGTGGCCGCTCTCGAACCCGGCCGCGATCAGCTCCTCCCAGACGTCGGGCAACTGGTGGAGCTGGGCCCCGAACATGTCGACGCGCTGCCCGCCGGTGATCTTGGTGAAGAGGCCGTACTTCTTGGCGATGGCCCCGAGCGCGATGAGCTTGTCGGGGGTGATCTCGCCCCCCGGCACCCGCGGGATGACCGAGTAGACGCCGCCGCGCTGCATGTTGGCGAGGAAGCGGTCGTTGGTGTCCTGCAGGGTCTGGTGGGCGTCGTCGAGGATGTTCTCGTTCCACAGGCTCGCGAGCATGGAGCTGACGGCGGGCTTGCAGATCTCGCAGCCGTGGCCGCGGCCGTGCGCGGCGATGAGGTCGGCGAAGGTGCGGATCTCCTTGACCTTGACGATGTCGAGGAGCTCCTGCCGCGTGTACGGGAAGTGCTCGCAGAGGTCGTTGCTGACCTTGCGGCCCGCCGCCTCGAGCTCCTGGTTGAGGAGGTCGGTGACCAGCGGGAGGCAGCCGCCGCACCCGGTGCCGGCGCGGGTCCGCGCCTTGACGTCGCCCACCGCCGCGCAGCCGTCGTCGCGGATGGCCGAGCAGATGTCGCCCTTGCTCACCCCGTTGCACTGGCAGACCTGGGTCCCGGCCGGCATCTCCGTCGCCGACACCGCGACACCGCCGGCGCCCGAGCCGAGCACGAGGGCCCCCGGCTCGGCCGGCAGCTCGGTCCCGTTCTTCGCGAGCATCATGAGGCTGCCGTAGTCGGACGCGTCGCCGACGAGGATGCCGCCGAGCAGACGCGTGCCGTCGGGGCTGAACAGCAGCTTCTTGTAGACGCCGCCGAACGGGTCCTCGTAGGTGAGCGGCTTGGCGGCGTCCGCACCGGCCTCGTAGTCGCCGAAGCTCGCCACGTCGACGCCCATCAGCTTGAGCTTCGTCGACAGGTCGGCGCCGGTGAAGACGCGCGCGGTGTCGCCCGCGAGCCGGGCCGCCAGCACCTCGGCCATCTCGTAGCCGGGGGCGACGAGGCCGTAGACCATGCCCCGGTGGTGCGCGACCTCGCCGATGGCGTGGACGTCGGGGTCGCTGGTCTCGAGGCGGTCGTCGACGACCACCCCGCCCCGCTCGCCCACCGCCAGCCCGCAGGCGCGGGCCAGCTCGTCTCGGGGACGGATGCCGGCCGAGACGATGACCATGCCGACGTCGAGCTCGTCGCCTCCGTCGAAGGCCATGCCCTCGACCCGGCCGTTGCCGAGGATCGCCTTGGTGGCGGCGCCGACCCGCACCCGGACGCCGAGCTTCTCGATCTCCTCGATGAGCAGCCGCGACCCCGCGTCGTCCACCTGCCTCGGCATCAGGCGAGGCATGAACTCGATGACGTGGGTCTCGAGGCCGAGGTCGTGGGCCGCCTTCGCCGCCTCGAGCCCGAGAAGCCCCCCGCCGATGACGGCGGCGCTCCGGACCCCGTCGGCGTAGCCGATGATGGCCTCGAGGTCCTCGATGGTGCGGTAGACGAAGACGCCCTGCTTGTCGACGCCGGGAATGGGGGGCACGAAGGGGGCCGAGCCGGTGGCCAGCACCACCCGGTCGTAGGGAATCTCCCGTCCCCGCGCGGAGCGCACCACCCGGGCCTCGCGGTCGATGGCCGTCGCGCGGTCGCCGACGTGCAGCGCAATCCCCTTCTCCTCGTACCACTCGGGGCTCGTCAACATCAGGCGCGCCGGATCGCGCTCGTCGAAGAACCCGGTCAGCCCCACGCGATCGTAGGCGGGGCGCGGCTCCTCGCAGAACGTCACGATGCGGTGACGGCGGCCGGGGTCGAGCTCGACCAGCTTCTCGCAGAACCGGTGGCCGACCATGCCGTTGCCGATGACGACGATGGTCTCGGGGCGGCTCGGGGACGATGCGCGGGCTGTATCTGTCATGCCGTTCTTCCTTGCCTACACGGGTCCGACGTCGACGGCGCAGGCCTTGTAGGACGGCTGCTTGGAATAGGGATCGAAGACGGCGTCGGTGAGCCGGTTCGTCACCGCGTAGTGCATGGGCACGAACAGGTGCCCGGGCTGGACCGACCGGGTGACGAACGCGGTCGCCCTGATGCGTCCGCGGCGCGACCGGACCTCGACGCGGCCGTGCGGCCGGATGCCGAGCGCCCGCGCGTCGGCGGGGTTGATCTCGACGTAGACGTCGTCGGGGTAGAGCTTGCGCAGGACCGCGGACTTCGCGGTGCGCGTCTGCGTATGCCACTGCGCGGCGGTGCCGCGGCCGGTGAGGAGCAGGAACGGGTAGCGCTCGCCGGGCGCCTCGGGCAGGGGGCGCGGATCTTCGAAGAGAAACCGCGCGCGGCCGTCGGGGTGGTGGAAGCGCCCGTCCTCGAACAGGCGCCGTTCCGACCCGGGCGCGGGCGGGGGCCCGCCGGCGGGGCAGGGCCACTGGATGCCGCCGTGCTCGTCGAGCATCGCGTAGTCGTCGATGCCGGTGATGTCGCAGGGCTGCCCCGCCGAGAGCCGCTTGAGGATCTGGAACGTCGCCTCGGGAGACTCCCACTCGCGGAACAGCTCGCCGCAGCCCCAGTACTCGGCCACGAGCTTGAAGATGGCGAAGTCGGCCAGCGCCTCGCCGGGCGCGGCCGCCACCTTCCTGATGGTGCCGATGCGCCGCTCCGAGTTGATGAACGTGCCGTCCTTCTCGCCCCACGCCGCGGCCGGGAGCACAAGGTCGGCCATGCACGCGGTCTCCGTCGACGCGTACATGTCCTGCACGACGAGGAAGTCGAGGCGGCCGAGGATGTCGCGCGCCTGCGACTGGTTGATCCACGAGTGCGCGGTGTTGGTCGCGACGACCCAGAGCCCCTTGATGCGCTCCTCGAGGATGCCCTTGACGATCTCGTGGTAGGACCAGCTCGCCTCGCGCGGGATCGCCCCGGGGTCGATGCCGAGCACGCCGGCCACCCTCGCGCGGTGGCCGGCGTCGGCGAAGTCGTGGCCGCCGAGCAGGTTGGTGGTGTTGCTGAAGAGCCGCGACCCCATCGCGTTGCACTGCCCGGTGATGGAGTTGGCGCCGGTGCCGGGGCGGCCCATGTTGCCGGTCAGCAGGGCGAGGTCGATGACGGCCTGCGCGGTGCGCACGCCCTGGTAGCTCTGGTTGACCCCCATCGTCCACCAGAAGGACACCCGCTCTCCCGCGTGGATGGTCTCCGCGAGCCGCTCGATCTCGCGCGGCGCGAGCCCGGTGTCGGCGGCGACGCGGTCGCTGGTGAACTGCCGCACGAAGGCGGCGTAATCGTCGTAGCCTCGGGTGTGGGCCTCGACGTACGCGGTGTCGATCCAGCCGCGCTCGATCAGGATGCGCGCGACGCCGTAGAGCAGCGACTGGTCCGACTTGGGCCGCAGCGGCAGGTGCTGCGCGGCCTGCATGGCGGTCTCGGTGAACCGCGGGTCGACGACGACGACGGCGGGGTCGTGGGGATTGCGGAGCACGCGCTCCCACAGGATGGGGTGCGCGATGCACGGGTTCGCGCCGACGAACACGACGACGTCCGACTCCTCGAAGTCGCGGTAGGTGTAGGGCGGCGCGTCGAACCCGAACGCCTGCTTGTAGGCGACGACCGACGTCGCCATGCACTGCCGCGTGTTCCCGTCGCCGTGCAGCATGCCCATACCGAACTTGGCGAGGGCGCCGAGCAGGGCCAGCTCCTCGGTGGGCATCTGGCCGGTGCCGAGGAACGCCAGCGACCCGGCCCCGTGGCGGGCCTGGATCGCCTTGAACCGCTCGACCATCGTCCGCAGGGCCGCGTCCCAGCTCACCGGCCGCCGGGGGGCGTCGGCGGCGGGGCGCAGGAGCGGGGCGGTGGCGCGGTCCGGCGCGTCTAGCACCGTCAGCGCCTCCCAGCCCTTCGGGCAGGCGGTACCGCGGTTCACCGGATACCCCGGTGACGGCGTGAGGTTGACGGGCGCGCCGTCCTTCAGGTGGACGGTCAGGCGGCAGCCGGTCGAGCAGTAGCCGCACACCAGTTCCGCGGTGGCGTCGGGCTTGTGCCGGGCCGGCACCTGCCCGAGGCCGAACCCGCCCGGCGTCCGCACGAGGTCGCGGGTGAGGCGCCCGTCACGCTGCCGCAGCATGTCGGCCCCCTCCCCCAACAGGCAGCTCACCGCGGTGTCGGCCACGAGGACGGTCGTCGCACCGGCGCAGCATGTCAGACTCCTCCCGGCATCTTCGGCGACGCGACGGCCGCGAAGAACAGGTAGCGTTCGAGGAGCTCGCCGGCCAGGCACGCGACGAAGAGCATCGCCACGAACGGCGCGAGCATCACGTCGTGACCGGCCGGGGTCCGGCTCAGCAGCACGAGCACGGGCATCGCGATGCCGCCGACGACGCCCGCCGCGAAGCGGGCCGCCGTGACCTGCGACAGGGCGCCGCTCATCAGCAGCGCGGTCCGCTTCAGCGACGTGGTGGACCTCGCCGCGAGGTGGCGGAAGAGCGCGGCCTCGAAGGCCAGCTTCAGCGCCGCCGCGCCGATGAGGGCGCGGCACAGCGCGGGCCCGTAACGCTCGAGCGCCGCCGCCGACGCCGTGCTCTCCGTCCACGCCGCGGTGATCATCAGCGAGAGCCACGCGGCGGCCAGCCCGAGCACGGCGGCCGTCAGCAGGAACTTGCAGCCGGTCGACCACCCGTTCCAGAAGTCCTTCCGCGTGAACTGGTAGACCATCACCGAGCAGCCGATGCCGGCCACGCCGACGCCGGCGACGGTCCATCCGAGCCATGGCGGGGCCCCACCGCCGGCGGCGCCGAGGCGGGCGCCCACCCACGGCCACGCCGCGTAGGTCACGGCCAGCCCCGCAAAGAGCCCGAACGCGACGATTTCGCGGCTCAGCCACGAGTGCCGCAGCCCGATGACGGCCCTGAAGGCGTACTGCGGGCGCCCCAGGTGAAGGACGCTCACCGCGAGAGCGAGCAGACCGAAGACCAGCGCGCTCGCGCTGTGCAACGGCCGGATGCTCGCCATGAGGGCCGCCGGCGCCACCAGCCCCAGCACCTGCTCGACGAGGAAGGCGCCGACCGACATCTGCGTCAGCGCCAGCATCACGATGAGGGGCCAGTGCGGCGCCGTGGGGCTCACCGAGTAGTAGTCGGCCGGGACCATGTTGCGGGGCAGCACCCGCGCCGTCCGGTACGCGGTCGTCGGCAGCGTGATCTCGGGCTCGGGGGCCCCCGGCACGAAGAGGTTCGTCTCCGACTCCTCCACGACGTGATCGGCGTCGACGACCCGGATGCGGATCGCCTCGCCCGGGCACGACTGCACGCAGGCGGGGGCCTCCCCCTCCGCGAGCCGGTCGCTGCACATGTCGCACTTCCGCACGATGCCCTTGGCCGCGCTGTACTTCGGCGCGTCGTAGGGACAGGCCAGCGTGCAGTACTGGCACCCGAAGCACTGGTCGTCGAGGTGCTTGACGATGCCCGTCGCCGGGTCCTTCTCGTAGGCGTCGACGGGACACGCGTGCATGCACGCGGGGTCCAGGCAGTGGTGGCAGGCGGTGGTCACGTGTTGCATCACCGGCTCGGAGTCGCCGCCCCCGTGCAGCAGCCCGACGTCGCGCCACGACTCGTCGTCCTCGAGCCCGTTCATCGCATGACAGGCGGCAACGCACGACTTGCAGCCCGAGCACGCATCGAGATCGACGTCGAAGGCGTACTGCTGGCCCTCGCCGGGGGGCGTCGCGGGCATGAGGGCCGAGTAGCGCCCGGTGAGCCCGGGCCCGCCCGACGCCACGGCCTCGTCGTGCGCGCGCGCGAACCGATCCGCCGCGGTCGCATCGCGCCCGCTTTCGAGCCCCCCGTCCGCAACCGCCGCCGGACGGAGGTCGTCGCGCGCGCCCTCCCCGTGCGCGCGCGCCAGCCCGGCGACCGCGGTGGCGGGCTGACGCTGAAGGTGCAGGTAGTGATGGACCAGCGACGCGCGACCGGACAGATTCGCCATGACGCCGCCTATCCCGCGACCGCGTCGCGCGCGCCCGGCAGCCCGGCGTACCGCTCCGCCAGCGCCGCGTCGAGCGCCGCCCGCGCGTCGGTTTCCGTCACCTCGTCGAACCGCACCAGGAACGTCGCGAACGCGGTGAGGGTCACGAGCGCGCCGAGCACGAAGAACGCGGTCGGCCACGGAATCGCGCCCCGGAACAGGAACCCGGCCGCCACCGCGCCCGCGTTGCCCCCCGCGCCGACGATGCCCGCGACCGAGCCGAGCGCCTTCTTGTTGATGAACGGCACCACCGAGTACGTCGCCCCCTCGGCCATCTGCACGCACAGGCTGAACACGATGAGGGCGGGCAGGGCCATCGCCAGCACCGACATCTGCGAGAAGAACATCAGGGCGAGCCCTTCCGCGAACAGCACCATGAACAGCCACCGCACCCGGCCGGTCAGGCCCCAGCGCCGCCCGAACCGGTCGCCGAACATCCCGCCGAGGGTGCGCGCGAAGACGTTCATCACGCCGAAGAGCATCGCCGCCGCCCCCGCCCACTGCACCGCCTGAATCGCCCCCATCGACTGGAAGAAGTCGAAGTAGTCGATGAAGTACAGGGCCAGCACGTTGTTCACGGTCAGCTCGATGCCGAAGCACGCGCCGTAGACGAGGAAGAGCGCCCACACGCGCGGGTCGCGGGTCGCGGCCCTGAACGATCCCTTCACGCTCTGCTTGGGCGGCAGCTTGCCGGCCGCGCGCAGCGCCTTGTAGTTGCCCTCGGGGGCGTCCTGGGTCAGGAACCAGTAGGCCACGCCCACGAGCGCGCACATCGCGCCCGCGATGACCATGGCCGCGCGCCACGCCACCGCGTCGCTCAGCCCGATGCCCGGCAGGAACTGCACGTCGGTGAACGGGATGTACGCCCCCACCGTGAGGATGCCCAGCACGATGGGCATGACGAGCTGGGTGACGCCGCCCCCGAGGTTGCCCCACCCCGCGGTCGTCGCGTTCGCGGTGCCGACGACGTTGGGGGCGAACATCACCGACGTGTGGTACTGCGTGATGACGAACGACGCGCCGATGACGCCGATCAGGAGCCTGAAGACGAGGAACGTCTCGAAGTTCTGCGCGAAGCCGATGCCCATGACCGGCAGCGATCCCACGATGAGGAGCCACGTGTACGCGAGCCGCGGACCGATGCGGTCGCACAGCCATCCGATCAACAGCCGCGCCACCACCGTGATCGACACCGAGCCGATGACCAGCCAGCCGATCTGCGACTGCGTGAGGGCCATCTCGTCGCGCACGATCTTCATGAGCGGCGCGATGCCGAACCACGCGAAGAAGCAAAGGAAGAACGCGAACCACGTCATGTGGAACGCGCGCATCTGCGGTGTCGACACGCTGAACAGTCGAATGCGCGTCGCCTTGTTGGTGACTTCCACTACCGCCTCCGTTCCTCCCGGCTCCATGGAGTGACGCCCCGTCGTTCCCCGAGGCGCCGCCTCACCGGCGGCCGGTCGCGCCAACGCCGAAACCGGCGCCAATCCGCCATCGCGGGCTCGTCGGCCCGCTCCCCCGGCGATCGCCGCACGACCGCGGCGCCGCCATCCCGATGGTCAGTAGCAAGAACGGGGCCAACAGCGCGCCGCTCCCCGGAAATGCGCGTAAACGCGCGCGAAAGTCGTCTCGCCGGGAGGCCGGAAGGACCGGAGGAACCGCTTCGGTTCTACAACCGTGTCGACCCGAACCGCCGATCGACACAATCGTGGGGGTGGAAGACGGTATGGAGCCCGTGTCCCCACGGCAGGCGACCAGCGGGCGACCCGAACCGACGATTTCGTGACTCCCGGCGGCGCGTGTCCGACAAGTGCGCCCCCGCCCCCGGCAGCGCGGTCCGGGGCCCCCGCGAAGCGGACGCGTGGGTGCGCAGGGGGACGCCGCCCGCGAGACGGCGGCGCCCTTGCGACACGGGGGGGCCGGGCGACGGCACGTATGGTGGGCCCGCGGCCGCCCGCCAGACCTCGGCGCCCTACCGACACGGGGGAGCCGCGGCCGGAGCGGAGACGACGCATGACCGTCTTGGAGGAGGGGGAAGGCGCCCTTGCGACACGGGGCGGGCCGGGGCGACGGCACGAATGGTGGCCCAGCGGCCGCCCGCGGGGACGGCGGCGCCCCTACGACACGGGGGCGGGGCCGCGGCCGGAGCGGAGACGACGCATGACCGTCTTGACGAGGAGGGGGAACACGCCCAGCAGCACGAAGGCGACCAGCACCTGCGGCGACACGATGCCGCCGAGGCCGCGCTCGCTGAGCACCTGGAGGTCGGGCACCGCGGCGCCCGCGTAGACGTAGACGGCGGTGCCCGGCAGCATGCCGACCTGGCTGACCCACCAGAAGGTCGCGAGCCGGAGCGGGGTCAGCCCCATGACGAGGTTGATGACGAAGAACGGCACCGCCGGCACGAGGCGCAGCGTGAAGAGATAGAGCGCCCCGTCCCGGGCCAGCGCCTCGTCGAACGCCCGCAGGCGGCCGCCGAACCGGGACTGGACCGCGTCCCTCAACACGTACCGGCTCAGGACGAACGCGACCGAGGCCCCGGTCGTCGAGGCGAAGCTCACGAGGACGACGGCCCGCAGGAAGTCGAAGTACCAGCCGAACACGAGGGTGAGCACCGCCGCGCCGGGCAGGGACAGTCCGGTCACCGCGACGTAGACGAGGAACGCGACCCCGTAGACCAGCCAGGGATGGCCCTGCTGATAAGCCCGCAGCGCCGCTTCCTGCTCGGCGATGGCCGCGAGCGAGAGCGCGTCCCCGAACCGCAGGTAGCCGGCGACGGCCACCGCCGCCACCGCGAGGAGCACGCCCAGCCGGGCCTTCGAGCTGCTTCCGGCCCCGACGGGGGCCGCCGCAGCCTCCGCGTCCGGGGAGCCGGCTTCGGTCATGGGCTGCTCCGCGTCAGAAGACGAACGAGCCGAACCGCAGCAGGTTGGTCAGGTTGGAGACGGCCGTCGACTTCGGGCGCTTGAAGTAGAACCGCTTGCCCTGCGGCTCGTCGCTCACGTGGTAGGCCTCCCACCGCTCCTGGCCCAGGGCGTTCAACTGCTCGTCGAGGGTCCCGAGGTCGGCATGGGGCACGAGGAGGGTGCGGTACTCGATGGCCCAGATCTCGCTCAGCTCGTCCGCCGACAGCTCGCCGATGGCCTGGGCGCGGTTTCGCGCCTCGTCCAGCACGCCCTGGGCATCGCCCCGCAGATCGTCGAGCGACGCCTCCCGGCATCCGGCGGCGAGAGTCAGGACGGCCAACAACGGGATCAACGCGGTTCGCATGGCGGGACCCTCCCTGCTATTCTCAGTATCGTCCCGCCGCCGCCAAAAAGGCAACGGCGTCACCCTGGACCGAGGCCCCGACATGAACCATCGCGCTTCGACGATCGCCGCCATCCTGCTCGCGACCGCATGCCTGCCGGCCGCCGCCGCGGCCCAGGCGACGCCCGAAACCGACGTGCAGGCCGAGGTGCGCGCCGCCTGGGATGCCTACATCGAGGCGTTCTCGGCCGGCCGGACCGGCGTCATCGCCGAGGAGGTATACGCGGCCCCGTCGTTCCAGCTCGGCCCGGCCGGCGCGGCCGTGAGACTCGGCGCGGCCGAGACCCGGGCCGCCTTCGACGCCATTCACCGGCAACTGGCTCCCGAACGCTACGCGCGTTCCGAGACGGACCGCGCCGAGATCTGCGTCATCAACCCGGCCACGGCAGTGCTGAGCGCGCACTTCACCCGCTATCGCGCCGACGGCAGCGTGCTGTCGCGGGGCGCGTCCAGCTACCTCTTCGCGCGGGTCGACGGCGACTGGCGCATTCTCGCGATCATGGCCAACCCGGCCGGGAAGCTGATCGCCTGTGACTGAGCGCCGGCCGGCCGGTCCGCCGCGCGCGCCGTTCGACTGGCGGGCGCCCGCCCTGGTGATGGCGGCGGCGTGCGCGATCGCCGTCGTCGGGTTCGGCGCGCGCTCGATCTTCGGGCTGTTCCTTGAGCCGATGTCCGCGACGCGAGGCTGGGGACGCGAGACCTTCGCCCTCGCGCTGGCGATACAGAACCTCGTGTGGGGCGCGAGCCTGCCCGTCGCCGGCGCCCTGAGCGACCGGTTCGGGCCGGCCCGGGTGCTGGCGGGTGGCGCGGTGGTCTACGCCCTCGGCATCCGGGGAATGGCGCACGCGGCCGACCCCGTGCTGATGCAGGTGACGGCGGGGATCCTGGTGGGGGTCGGCGTGGCCTTCACCGCGTTCACCATCGCGCTCGCGGCGATGGCGAAGGTGGTGGGCCCGGAGCGGCGGTCGCTGGCCCTCGGTCTCGGGACCGCGGCCGGATCGTTCGGGCAGGTCATCTTCTCGCCGCTGGGACAGACGCTCATCGCGACCCACGGGTGGGAGGCGGCGCTCGTGACCCTGTCCGCCTCGGTGCTCGTCATCGCGCCGCTGGCGTTGCTGCTGCCGGGGGTCGGGCAGCGTCCCGACGCGGCCGAACCGGGCGCGGCGGAGCCGGAGCAGACGCTCACGGCGGCGGTGCGCGAGGCGATGGGCCACCGCGGGTACGGCCTGCTGACGGCGGGCTTCTTCGTCTGCGGGTTCCACGTGGCGTTCATCACCGTCCACTTTCCCGCCTACGTCCGCGACCTCGGCCTCCCCGCCGCGGCGGGCGCCGGCGCCATCGCGGTCATCGGCCTGTTCAACATCGTGGGCTCGCTCGCGTCGGGAGCGGCCGGCCAGCGGTGGAGCCGCAAGTACGGGCTCAGCACCATCTACGCCCTGCGCGCGGTCACCATCACCGCGTTGCTGCTCGCGCCCAAGACCACCGCCGTCATCTACGCGTTCTCCGCCGCCATGGGCCTCCTGTGGCTCTCGACGGTGCCCCTGACCACCGGCATCGTGGGGCGGATCTTCGGCCTGCGCTATCTCGCGACCCTGTTCGGCTTCGTCTTCCTGAGCCACCAGCTCGGCAGCTTCCTCGGGGTCTGGCTGGGGGGCCGGCTCTTCGACGCCACCGGTTCGTACGACGGCATCTGGTGGGCGGGGGTCGTCCTCGGCCTCGCCGCCGCGCTCATTCACCTGCCCATCGACGACCGGCCCATCGCGCGTGCGTGCCCGCCCGTCCCCGCCGGCGCCCGAACCGTGTAGTGCGCTGCCCGCCGGGGCCCGACGCCACTCATCGGTGGTAGACGGCGGGGCGAAGAGGGCACACCCGGTGGGCGGGGGTCGCCCTCGGCCTCGCCGCCGCGCTCATTCACCTGCCCATCGACGACCGGCCCATCGCGCGTGCGTGCCCGCCCGTTCCCGCCGGCGCCCGAACCGTGTAAGTGCGCGGTCGCCGGGGCCCCAGACCCTTCATCGGTCACGGACGACGGGGCGAGAAGGACACCGCGCGGGCGGCGATGTCCGACCGCGGGCGGGAGACGGGACGCAGGTGCGGATGACCCCGGACGCCCGGTGGCGCCGGGCCGCCGGGAACGGGCGCGCCAGCCTGTCCTCCCGCCGCGCCCGCCCGGCGCCCGCCGGGGCGGACGACCCCGGACGCCTCGTGACGCCCCGCCGCCGCGCCCGGACGTACCAGCCCGTCATCCCGCCGCGCCCGCCCGGCGCCCGCCATCGCCGGCCCCGTCCGCCGGCTCGGCCACCGACACCGGCCGCGCTTCGACGTCCACGGCGTCCGGCCGCTTCGGCTTCGCCGCGGCCCCCGCGCCGAGATCGGCGAGGCGGCCAGCCGAGACCATCACCCGCGACTGGTAGGTGCCCACGCCTTCGTTGAACGACCGGACCGCCTTCGCAAGCCCCTTGCCCATGGCGTCCAGGCTGTTCCCGAGGCGCGCGAGGCGCGCGTGCAGCTCGCCGGCCACCTGCAGGATGTCGTCGGCGTTCCGCTGCACGTCGTGCCGCTCCCACGCCAGCGCCACCGTGCGCAGGAACGCAATCAGCAGGCCCGGCGTGGTGACGAGGACCCTGTGGTCGGTCCACGCCCGCTGCCACAGCTCGCCGTCGACGTCGACGGCGGCGTCCAGCATCGGGTCCGTCGGCACGTACATCAGCACGAAGCCGGGCGACCCCCGCCAGTACCGCGCGTAGTCGCGCCGGCCCAGCTCCTTCGCATGGGCGCGCAGCGCCGCCGCGTGCGCCTCCACCGCCTCCCGCCGCGCCGTCGCCGTGGGCGCCTCCACCGCCCGACGATAGGCATCGAGCGGCGCCTTGGCGTCGATGACGACGTTCGCGCCGCCCGGCACCGACACCACCGCGTCGGGCCGCAACCGCTCCTCGCCGCCCGCCGTCACCTGCTCCTCGAAGTCCACGTGGCGGGTCACGCCCGCCGCCTCGATCGCGTTCCGCAGATGCTGCTCGCCCCACGCGCCCCGCATCTTCGCGTTGCCCAGCACTTGCTGCAGCCGGCCCGTCTCCTCCGCCAGCCTCCCCACTTCCTGCGACGTCCGGGCCGAGCTCGCCGCCGCCGACCGCTGCAGGCGCTCCAGCTGCTCGCGAACGGGGTCGACCAGGGCCTTGACGACGGCGCCCGCGCCTTCCGCCTGCTGCGCCGCGAGCCCGCGGCACTCGTCGACGAAGGCCGCGCGGCTGGACTCGGTCACCTCCGCCGCGATGCCCTTGAACAGCAGCGCGAACCCCGCCGCCTGCTTCCGCGCGTACCACGTCGCCACGAGGCCGCCCGCGACGAGACCGACGATGAATCCCAGCAGGCCCGCGGTTCCGCTCGTCATGCCATCTCCCGGGCTCGTTCCCCCGCCCACATGTGCCGCTCGCCTCGCTCAGGCCGACGAGGGCCGGCGACGCGGCCGCTCCCCGCGCGTACGTGCCGCCCCCATCGCCGCTCAACGGCCAACATTTTCGCGCTCCGCCAGCCGCTCGCGTCGCTCAGGCCGTCGCGGTCCGCCACGGCTGTCGTTCGCCCGCGTGCACGCCCGCTCCCCATCGCCGCTCAACGGCCAAGGACAGCGATCCGACACAGCCTTGCCAACTACGTCCCGGGACGCAGCCGGCTCGCTGCCGTTCCTGCGCGGGGCACGCAGCAAGGTGATTTCCGTCACCGTCCTAACGTGCCCGCTCGGCCAGGAGTCCGCGATAGACCTCCGCCACGCGGCGGGCCTGCGCGTCCGGGGTGCGAGCCCGTACGCGCGCACGCGCCGACGCCCCCATCGCCTCCCGCGCGCGCGCATCGCGCAGCAGACCCGCGAGCGCGTCGCCCAACGCCGAAACGTCGCCGACCGGCACGAGCCGCCCGCTCGCCGTGTCGTCGCCGAGAATCTCGCGCGCGCCCTCGGTGGCCGTCGCCACGCAGGCGAGCCCCGCCGCCATCCCCTCGAGGAGGGCGATCGGCTCGCCCTCCCAGCGGGACGAGAGCACGAAGAGGTCGAACGCGGGCAGGAGTCGCGGCACGTCGCCCCGGGCGCCCATCATCATCACCCGCGCGCCGTTGGCGCCCGCACGCACGCGCCGCTCGAGGTTCGCGCGCAACGGCCCGTCGCCGACCACGACGAGAGTCAGCGGCCCCGCCGGGCCCTCGAAGCCGGGCGCGATCCGCGCCACCGCGTCGACCAGATCGCCCACCGCTTTCTGCGGCACCAGCCGCGAGACGGTGCCGACCACCAACGCCTCGTCCGGCACCCCGAGGCGGCGCCGCGCCGCCGACCGGTCCCCCGCGTCGTTCGCCGGCAGCCGCACCGCGTTGGCGACGTGGAATCCGGGCCGGCCGCCGAGGAAGCCCCGGCCCTGCAGGTCCGCGAGGTCCGCCCGCGAAACCGAGGTGACCGCGTCCGTGCCCCGGCACGCGGCCCGCTCCGCCCACAACGACACCTGCCGCCCCATCCACCCCGCGTCCTTGCGGTAGGCGAGGCCGTGCGCCGTGTAGACCACCGGCGGCGGGCCAACGCCACCGCGCCGCCACGCCGTCACTCGCCGCAGCGCGGCCCCGATGGCATGGAAGAACGCGGTCCTGGTCCCGTGCAGGTGGACCACGTCCGGCCCGGGCCCCGCCGTCAGGCGCGCGAGCCGCAGCGCGCGCAACGGCGCGAGGCGCCGCCCCATCAGATCGACGTAGCGCACGGGAATGTCGAGGGCGGCGAGATCGCGGCCCAGCGGACCGTCGCGGCCCACCGCCGCTTCGCAGTCCCAGCCCGCGCGCCGGAGGGCGGGCAACAGGTCGACGAGATGGGCGGCCCCGCCCCCGCGGGCCGCCGACGCCATCACGTGCAGCACGCGCATCGCACCACCGCCGCTTCGCAGTCCCAGCCCGCGCGCCGGAGGGCGGGCAACAGGTCGACGAGATGGGCGGCCCCGCCCCCGCGGGCCGCCGACGCCATCACGTGCAGCACGCGCATCGCACCACCGCCGCTTCGCAGTCCCAGCCCGCGCGCCGGAGCGCGGGCAGCAGTATCGACGAGATGGGCGGCCCCGCCCCGCGGGCCGCCGACGCCATCACGTGCAGGACGCGCATCGCACCAGTTTCGCACCCAGGCCGGCCACGGGTCCGCTACATGCTAGCAGCCCATGGCAGAATCCCCGCTGCTCGAGCAGCGATGCATCCCGCCTGAGCCCGGCAAGCGTCGCCTCGGCTCCGATTGCCGCCCAACCAACCCTCCGGGATTCTGCGACGTGACCGGCGCAGAATCCCGGTTGCGTTGCTCGTCGGCTGCAATGCCCGATATGCGCCCTCCTCAGGCCTTGTCAGGCGGGCGCCTCGCTGCTCTCGCTGCAACGCGGGGTTTCACCATGGGCTGCTCGAGGAGGGAAGCGTATGCGTCCAGGGTCCGGCGCGCGGTCGCCTCCCACGAGAACTGCCGCGCCCGCGCGATGCCGGCCTCGCGCAGGCGGTCGCGCAACGCCTCGTCGCGCAGCAGCCGGCCGATGGCGGCAGCGAGGCCCTCCCCGTCGCGAGGGTCCACCAGCGTCGCGGCGTCGCCGGCCACCTCGGGCATGGAGGAGACGTTCGAGGTGACGACGGGCACGCCGCAGGCCATGGCCTCCAGCAGCGGCAGCCCGAAGCCCTCGTGCAGCGAGGGGAAGACGAACAACGCCGCTCCGCTGTAGACGGCGGGCAGGTCGTCGTCGTCGACGAACCCCGTGAAGCGGACCGCGTCCTCGAGCCCGAGGGACCGGACGGTCGCGAAGATGGGCTCCTCGAGCCAGCCGCGCGCGCCCGCGAGCACGAGCCGCAGGTCCGCGTCGACCTCGCCGTTGCGGCGGAGGCGCGCGAAGGCCGCGAGGAGGGTCGTGAGGTTCTTGCGCGGTTCGAGGGTGCCCACGGCCAGCACATAGCGCGGCGGGAGGCCGTACCTGGCCGCCACGTCGCGCAGGACCCCCGCCGACCGGACGGGCCGAACCGCGGCTCGCACCCTTCGTGCGTCACCACGACACGGTCCTCGGGCAGGCCCACGCGCCGCACGACGTCGCGCTCCACGGCGTGCGAGGGCACGATGACGCAGTCCGCCTTCCGGCGCACCCGCGCGAGGGCCATCCGGACCACGAGGCGATGCCGGGGGGTGAACGTCTCGGGCAGGATGAGCGGGATCACGTCGTGGACCGTGACCACGTACTTGCAGCTCCGGCCGACGAGGGGAATGCCCACGTGGTCCATGCCGTGAAAGATGTCGACGCCCAGCCGGCGCAACGCGGCGGGGACGAGCGTCAGCGACCGGATTACGCTGCTCTTCGCGCCCAGGAACCGCTCTTCGCAGCGGTCCCGGAACTCCTCCATGACCTCGCGGGACGTCTGCGGACCGGTGAGGACGACGAACTCGAGGTCCGGGCGGCGCGCCGCCGCTTCCGCGAGCATCGCCCGGGTCAGGTTGATGGCGTAGCGCCCGGTGCCGCCGGCCCGAAGGGTCAGTATCTTGCCGTCGAGCCCGATTCTCACCCGTGCTCCTCCGCTCTCCCTACTTGACCTCAATAGACGCCGAGCCCCTCGAACCGGACGCTGCCTTCCCTGACCGGGTCGCCGGTGGCCGGGTCGAGGTAGAAGACCAGTCCGACGATGCGCCGGAGGTCGAGCGCGTCGTCGACGTTCGTGTCGGCCGGATACAGGCGCTCGAACGGGATTGCGTGGCGGCGCCAGACGGTCGAGGTTCGGACCGACGTCTGCCACCAGTCCGGCTCGCCGCCGGGCTGGCCGGGCCGTTCCTCCCACAGCGCCACCCAGATGCGGTACACGCCGTCGGCCATCATGTCGAAGACCAGCCCCGAGTCTCCCGACAGGTCCCGCCGCGACCGGTCCACGAGCGCGCCCCAGACCGCCGAGGGGTCCGGGCGCGGCTGGCGCAGGCAGAAGCGGAGCCGGCCCGCGGGGCCCGGCGCGCGCTCGCCGGCGACCTGCACGTCGGGATCGATCCACGTGTCCGGGTCCGACTCGGCGGCCATGGCCGACCCGTCCCCGAACGCGTCCAGGGCCCGCGCGACCGCCGGCGTCGGGGGCGCGGGGGGCGGCCATCCGGCCCGGCGCGCGCGGACGATCGCCTCCACCCCGCCGTGGACGTAGATCGGGTTGGACAGGATCCAGGGAACGTCCGATCCCGCCACCCGCACCTCGACCCGGTAGGCGCCCGGCTCGGGGGCCGCAAGCTCGATGCCGCCCTCGCCGGTCGCTACGCGCGCCCCGTTTCGGTAGAGCTCGACCCGCGCGCCGCGCGGCAGGCGCCCCCCCGCGCGCAGCACCAGATCGGGCGCGGGGGCGACGGTGTCGCCCATCTGCCACCTGTCGTCCCCCCGGGCGGCATGGAAGAAGAACCCGCCGGCGGGGGCGAGGGCCTCCACCGCCATGTAGGACCGCCCGCGAGCGAGCGCCTCGTGCACCGCGGCGGCGTCGCGCGCGGCTTCTCCCGAGAGCGGGGCGTCGAGCAGGACGTGGTTCCGGAGCACGCGGAACAGGTTGTCGTACGACGGAAGGCCATGGGCGTCGACGCCGGCGACCCCGGCCGCGTCGCGCCGGCGCAGCAGCGCGTCCCATCGCGCGATCGCCTCGCCGGGGCGGTCGAGACTCCTTGCGATGGCCCGGGCGGGGGCGAACGGATAGACGACGAGCCCGCCGAGCAGGGCCGGCCAGGGCGCCCGCCTCCACAGACTGTCGGCATTGAGCACTTCCAGTCCCCACGCGCCGCCGAGCTCCCAGCCGCTCCACGCGAGCTCGGCGCGCGGGCTGGTGGGGTGGGCGGCGAACGCCGATCCGCCGAGGTGGTGCACGTCGTCGAGGGCGTTGCGGGCGTCGACGCCGGGGGGAAAGGCGAGCGGGCGCATGCCGAGGCCGAGGAGATGCCCCTGATGCACCGTGATCTCGGCCCCCACCAGCACCAGCACCCCGTCCCGATACCCGGAGAACGCGCGGGCCGCGTCGGTGTTGTGGTCGGTGACGACGACGAACGCCGCCCCCGCCTCACGGGCCGCCCGCGCGACCTCCCCGGGGGTGCCCGCGCCGTCGGACAGCGTGGTGTGGACGTGGGCGACGCCGGAGACCCGCACCCACCCGTCGTGCGGGACCTCGCCCTCGAGAGGCGGCGGCCGCCACAGCAGGGCCGGGCCGACCCGGAGCGCCGCGACCATCATGACCACCGCCGCCAGGAGCAGCCACCGTCGATGCCGGCGAGTCATCCCTTCATCCCGCATTCGAGGGCCGGGCCGACCCGGAGCGCCGCGGCCATCATGACCACCGCCGCCAGGAGCGGCCACCGTCGATGCCGGCGAGTCATCCCTTCATCCCGCGTTCGAGGGCCGGGCCGACCCGGAGCGCCGCGGCCATCATGACCACCGCCGCCAGGAGCAGCCACCATCGATGCCGACGAGTCATCCCTTCATCCCGCATTCGAGGGCCGGGCCGGCCCGGAGCGGCGCGGGTATCATGACCAGCGGCGCCAGGAGCAGCCACCGTCGATGCCGGAGAATCATCCCTTCATCCCGCGCCTGCACGCGCTCGTCGACGTCGCGAGGCGATCGTACCGCATCGCCCGCACGGGATTCCCGTTGGCGTGGCCCACGCCGCGCCGGATCGCGGCCACCTGGCGCTGGGGGCGGCGGCTCGCCGCCGACATCCGGCGCCGGCGAGGCGAGGGCGGCCTGACCGTGGCCGTCGACATCTCGCCCCTGTTCGACTCGCTGACCGGCGTGGGCTGGTACCTCCACGAGCTGCTGCGCGAGCTCGCCGACCGCCCCGGCCTGCGCCTGCGGCTCTACGGCCCCACGATGTTCGTCGGCCCCGACGGGCCGCGGCCGGCGGCGACCCTCCCCGAGGGCCGCGCCATCGAGTGGGTACGCCGCGAGGTCACCGGCGAGCTCCTCGTGCGGCGGTCGTGGCTGGCGCCCCTCATGCGCATCGTCGAGCCGTGGCTGGTGGCGGCCGACGGCAACCGCGTCGTCTTCGCCCCCAACTTCGTTTCGCCGCGGCCCCTCGCCGCCGCGAAGGGCCCGCTGGTCGCCACCGTCCACGACATGACCCTGCACCGGACGCCCTGGGCCATGCGGCCAGAGACCCGCGAGGACCTGGAACGGAAGCTCGAGCGGACGATTGCCCGCGCCCGCGCCGTCATCACGCCGACGGAGACCGTCCGCGCCGAGCTCCTCGAGCGCTGCGGCGCGCCGGCCGGCGCCGTCCATGCCGTCCACGAGGCGGGCCGGCTCGACCGCGTGGCCCCCGGCGAGCCACCGCCGGACGTCCCGGCGCGTTTCGTCCTGCACGTCGGCACCATCGAGCCGCGCAAGAACGTCGCGACCCTGCTCGACGCCTGGCCCCGCCTCCGGGCCGCGATGCCCGACGCGCCGCCCCTCGTGCTGTGCGGCAAGCTCGGCTGGCGGCGGGAGTCGATAGAGGACGAGCTGGCCCGGGCCGCCGCCGACGGCTGGCTGCGGTGGCTCGGCTACGCCCCGGACGAGACCCTGCGCGCGCTCTACGATCGCGCGGCCCTGGTGGTCTGCCCCTCGCACTACGAGGGCTTCGGCCTGCCCCTCGTGGAGGCCATGTCGGCGGCCACCCCGATCGTCTGCAGCGACATCCCCGTGTTCCGGGAGGTCGCCGCCGACGCCGCCCTCTTCGTGCCGCCCGACGATGCGGCCGGGTGGGCGCGGACGGTGGGCGAGTTGCTCTCCGACCCGCATCGGGCGCGCGACCTCGCGGCCCGGGGCTCCGCCCGCGTCCGCGACTTCAACTGGCGGCGCACGGCGGAGCGGACGCTGGAGGTTTGGTCCGACGCGGCCGGTTTGTAGTCGCGTTCCGGCTTCCGTAAGGGAGCCGGCACCGGAGGTACGAGTGCCCGCTCGTGAGGACGGAAGGCGGATGCAACACCGCGCGTTGGTTGGCCTCGCCGGTAGGGGAGCGGGTTTGCGGCTGTCGCGGGGGGGACACGCGAGATGTGCTGAACGATCGGATGAGGCCCTGCGGGGTACGCATGTTGTGCGGGCCTTCGGGGGACATCCTCGAGGGGGCGGCTGCTACGTCGTGTGGCAGACGTCTACGGAGAGGCCACCGATTCGGGCGCGCTTCAAGGGTCGCGGAGTCCACGCTGCCGGGCACGGCTACCTCGAATCGGGCAACACGTCGCCGGGCGCGACGGGCCCCTCGAGCAACCCGGCGGCGGCGTAGACGTCGATCGTGCTCTGCCATCCCTCCGCGGTCTGCAGCCCGGCGTCGTCGCCGACCAGCTCGCAGACCCTTCCCAGGCTCGCCTCGACGTAGCGCGCGTCCCGGTCGGGGAACAGCTCCAGGAAGACCCCCGCGGCCGCGGGCCGGTCCGCGCACGCGTTCCGGTAGCCTTCCACGATCGCCGCCGTCAGCCCCTCGATCAGGACGCGGTCTCCGTCGTGGGCAGCGCGCGACGCGATGACGTTCAGCCCGTAGGCGTCGACGCCGTGATCGGCCAACGCGAGCCGGAACGTCTCTTCCTCCAGCGCCAGCTCGGTGGGGCTCATCTCGACGTAGTTGACGGCCGCGTCCACCTCTCCGCTCCGGACCAGCGGCAGGTCGGGGCCATCGATCGACACCGTCTCCACGTCCTCCGCGCTCATGCCGGCGTTGCTCAGGAGCACGGCGAATTCGTGCCGCGTCGTGCTGTCGGGATAGATGCCGACCCGCTTGCCGGTCAGATCCGAGGGGGCCTCGACGCCCTGCGCGGCAAGGCCGTAGACCACCGTCGGCAACTGCTGGTAGAGAACGGCGGTCGACACCAGCGACGCGCCCCGGGCGACGGCGGTGATCGTCGCGCCCCCCGACGCGGTGGCGACGGGGTAGCGGCCGAACGCCACCGCGGCCGCGGCGGCGTCCGCGCCCGACGACTCGACGACCTCGACGTCCAGTCCGAGCCGCCGGAACGCGCCCGTCTCGCGGGCGAGATAGACGCCGATGTAGGTCGGCTCGGCCTGCCAGTCGATGAGGAGCGCGAACGGCTCCAGGGCTTCCGGGGCCGACCCGGATCCGATCTCCGGTGCGGACTCGCCGCAGCCGAGCGTCGCGCCGATCACGGCGCCGCAGCAAAGGACCAGAAGGGCTCTCATGGATGCAACCTGTCTCGCCCGCTCGCGGAGCGGCCGGCCGAGGGGGTCTCCGGGACGGCAGTTGGCGGAGGGATTGAACACCATATCGGATCCGTTCAGAGACGTCCAGGATCCGCAGACCGAACATCTCCGCCGAGAACACGAACCTCGTTCCCAACGACTCCCTGCCCATCGAGTAGAATCCGGCCATGGACAAGCTCACACGGAAGCACCCGACCCCGCACACGCGGGGGTGAGGCGCGCCTGGAGAACGCTGTCTCCCCGCGCGGGGTGAACCGCGCACAATACCCACGATGGCCGCCGAAGAGGCTCCGACGTACGACCCGGACTCCCCCGAGTACTTCAGGATCCGGTGGGGACCGGCGTGGCGGGAACATGTCGTCCCCGACGCCGAGACCATCGATGCCGCCAGCTCGATCCGCGACCTGGCCCCCGAGGCGGCCGACGACACGCCGCCCGAGGGGCGCGGCCCCCGCAGCCGCGCGCTTGCCTTTCACATCGCGTCGGCCTGCTCCGGATACGCTGTACAGCCGACGCCGGCCGAGCTTCACGCCGCATTCCACACCACCACACCCAGCACCCGAACCGAAATGCTCGTGCGGATGTGGATGGACGAAGCGTCGTCCAAGGACTTCTTCGACGCTTGGCTCGACCACTGCTACAGTTGGCGCGAGCTCGCCGCCGCCTGCCGTCGGCACGGTGTGACCAACGCCACGAACGCACCCCTCCTGAACCGGTTCGGACCACCGGCGGCATCCGCCGGACAAGACCAGTGAAACGGGACCAGCTTCCCGAACCGGCAATGAGGCTGTGGAGAGACCACGGCGACATGCTTGTCGCCGAGCTCGGGAAGCTCGAGCCGCCGGTATGGCAGCTCGGCGGCGGCACCCTCCTCGCAAAGGCGTGGCGGCACCGCCTCAGCTTCGACCTCGACATCACGATACCGACCGGTGGATCCAGGCGCACGGAGCAGACCGTGCTCGACGCCATCGAGATCGAGCTCCGAAAGCGGGGAATGGACGTAACCAACGACCCTGCGGAAAGGCTCCTGAGGGCGAAGACCGGGGTCGTCGACAACCATGGAAACGAGTCCGGTATCGACATCTGGGTCCACGACCCCGGATTACCCGGATCCGTGCTACCCGAGCCGATCTCCGGAACGCTCGTCAACAGGCTGACCGTCGCGCAGATCATGCACGGCAAGCTCCAGCGCGACCAGATGGGTCTGGTCAGGGATGCGTACGACGTCAACCACGCCCACCGGGCCGACCCCGCGGCCCTCGAGACCGCGGGGAACAGCCTGACGCCCGAACACATCCGACGCGCCGAGATCGTCTACGCAACCCAATCCGGGCGGATGGACACCGAGCAGAGTTCGATCCTCGACTGGACAGGCCGCCCCGCCCGAGACCAGCAGGGCTGCGGCATGCGCGCCGGGCAGATCATCCACGACTCGAGATGGATCGAAGTCGAGATCACAGTACGGAACGGCCGGGTCCAGGCGACGACCACGACCACCGCGGGAGACCGCCGCGACCGGCTGGGACCGAACGGCGTCAGCCCGGAGGAGGCCGCCGAACGGCTCGCCGAAGCGGGCATCCTCGACCACCTGCGGTACCACTACAGAGGCGCAGGCTGGACGGTGACGGACATAACCGACCGAATCGCACAACAGGCCGCCGGCAATGAGCGACTCGTGCGAATCGCACCCGCGGACACCCTCGGGGCCGCCGAGGATCAGGCGGTGTTCACCGCCCAATCACCTCCGGAGCCGCCACGGATCGGCGGGCCCCGGCACGGACGTCATCCGCGGAGAGGAGCCGGCGGACAACCCCGCGCGCGGAGTGAACCAGCCCGACAATGGCGGGGAAATGTGGTGCAGGCAGGCACCAAAAACACGTAAGTGTTTGCTTTACAGCAATTTACAATGGATGGATGGCGGAGGGACTGGGATTCGAACCCAGGAGACGCTCTCGCGCCTAACGGTTTTCAAGACCGCCGCCTTCAACCACTCGGCCATCCCTCCGCTGGAGCCCGCCGCCCCTTGTCATCGTAACCCGGCCGGCGGCAGCGACGACGTTGAGGTGCGCCCGCCGCGGCCTGGCCCGCCCCTCGTCGCGTGGCGGCTCCGCCGGACACCCGACCAACCCTCCGGGAGTCCACGCCGTTCCGCGGCGCAGATTCCTGGCCCGCTCCGCGCCGTCGCTACCGCGCGGACACCGGGCGCGCCGTGATGACCTCCACGCCCCGCATGTACGGGCGCAACGCCTCGGGCACGACCACCGAGCCGTCGGCCTGCTGGAAGTTCTCGAGGATCGCGATGAGGGTGCGCCCCACCGCGAGGCCCGAGCCGTTGAGGGTGTGGACGAACTCGGCCTTGCCCTTGCCGTCGGGGCGGTACTTGATGCCGGCCCGGCGCGCCTGGAAGGCCTCGGTGTTGCTGCACGAGGAGATCTCCCGGTACTTGCCCTGTCCCGGCAGCCACACCTCGATGTCGTAGGTCTTGGCGGCCGCGAACCCCATGTCGCGGGTGCAGAGGGTGACCGTGCGGTAGGGCAGGCCCAGGCGCTGCAGGACCGTCTCGGCGTGGCCGGTCAGCGTCTCCAGCATCCGGTACGAGTCGTCCGGCCGGGTGAACGCGACGAGCTCGACCTTGTCGAACTGGTGCTGGCGGATCAGCCCGCGCACGTCGGCCCCGTAGGACCCCGCCTCGCTGCGGAAGCAGGGCGTGTAGGCGGTGTAGAGCAGGGGCAGGTCGCGCCCGTCGAGGAACTCGCCCCGGTGGAGGTTCGCGAGGGGCACCTCCGCGGTGGGGATGAGATACAGGTCCCAGCCCTTGACCCTGAAGAGGTCCTCCTCGAACTTCGGCAGCTGCCCGGTGGCGACGAGCGAGTCGGGGTTGGCGAGGAACGGCGGCGACACCTCGACGTAGCCGTGCTCGCCGGTGTGCAGGTCGAGCATGAAGTCGATGAGGGCCCGCGACAGCCGCGCGCCGGCGCCGCTGAGCACCGTGAACCGGGCGCCGGCCAGACGCACCCCGCGCTCGAAGTCGACGATGCCGAGGGCCGGGCCCAGCTCGGCGTGGGATCGCGGCTCGAAGTCGAACGCCGGCGGCTCGCCGTGACGGCGGACCTCGACGTTGTCCGCCTCGCCGTCGCCGACGGGGACGCTCTCGTGGGCGAGGTTCGGGAGCCTCAGGAGCAGCGCGCTCCGCGACTGCTCCACCTCGTCGAGCCGCCCCTCGTGCGCCTCGATGGTCTCGGTGTGGGCGCGGCCGGCCGCCATCAGGTCGTCGACGGGCTCGCCGGCGCGCTTCGCTCTGCCGATCTGCGCGCCGATGGTCTTCTTGGCGTGCCTGGCCTCTTCAAGCAGGGGAATGATCGTGCGCCGCTCGCCGTCGAGCCGGCGCACCTCCGCGAGGATGTCGGCGAGGCCGTCGCCGCGGACCACGAGACGGGCTTCGACGGCCGCGGAATCGTCACGAAGCAACGCTGGATCGAGCATGGGCGGACATTGTACCCGGCCGCCAGGGGGCCCGTGGCCACCGGCGCGGAGCGACCCGCCGTTCCGTCGCGCGGGGCCGGGGCTGCTATCATGCGCCGCGATGTCGACCCCCCGCCCGATTCGCAAGGCCGTCTTCCCCGCCGCCGGACTCGGCACGCGCATCCTGCCCGCCACCGCGGTGCTCCCCAAGGAGCTGCTGCCCATCGTCGACAAGCCGATCATCCAGTACGGCGTCGAGGAGGCGGCCGCGGCCGGCCTGACGCACATCGTCCTCGTGAACAGCCCCGGCAAGCGGATGCTCGAGGACCACTTCGCCCCGCACGCGGCCCTCGACGCCGTGCTCGCCCGGCGCGGGAAGTCGGCGCTGCTCGCCGAGCTCCGCGAGCTGACGGCGGGCATCGAGCTGACGACGGCCTGCCAGGCCGAGCCCCTCGGCCTCGGCCACGCGGTGCTCGTCAGCCGCGAGAGGGTCGGCGACGAGCCGTTCGCGGTGGTGCTGAGCGACGACGTCATCGACGCCGACCCGCCCGCGCTCCGGCAGATGCTGGCCGCGTACGCCGAGGTCGACGGTCCGGTCCTGCTCGTGGAGCGGGTGCCGCGCGAGGCGGTGAGCCGCTACGGCGTCATTGCGGGCGACCCGCTGGGCGGCGGCGTCCACAAGGTCACCGATCTCGTCGAGAAGCCGGCCCCGGAAGAAGCGCCGTCGGACCTCGCGATCATCGGCCGGTACCTGCTCACTCCCGACGTCTATCCCGCCCTGGAGCAGACCGGCCGGGGTCAGGGAGGCGAGATCCAGCTCACCGACGGGTTGCGCCGGCTCCTGGCGCAGCGCCCCATCTTCGCGGTCGAGCTCGACGGGGTGCGCCACGACGCCGGGAACAAGCCGGGTTATCTGCGGGCGATCCTCCACTTCGCGCTGAAGCACCCCGAGCTTCGCGGCGTGCTGGCGGAAGCGGCCGGCCACGAGCCTGCGCCGTAGAACGGCGGCGCCCCCGGAGGAGGCGCAGACTCCCTGGAAGATTGGCCGCGCGCCAAGTGGAGCCGCAGCCAACGATCGGCGCCGGCCGGCCCGAAGGGCGCGGTCTCCCCGGTGGGTTGGTCGGGCGCCAAGCGGAGCCGCAGCCGACGATTGCCGGGCCAACCGGTCCCGCCCACGCGTCGACGGGACTTCAGGACCAGGCGCCGGCGGACCGGCCCGGCGGACCAGGCGTCAGGACGAGGCGCCGGCGGGCGCCGGCTTGGCGGACCCGGACCCGGACGCGGCATCGGACGAGCCCGACGAGGCGCCCGACTTCCCGGCGTCCGTCTTCTCCGACTTCTTCTCGGACTTCGACGCGCCTTCCGACGCCCCGGCCTTCGACTCACCCGCGTCGGCCGGGTCCTTCTTGCCCTGCCTGGCGTAGTCGGTCACGTACCAGCCCGAGCCCTTGAACTGGATGGCGGGCGAGGAGACCAGCTTGCGCACCGTGCCCTCGCACTCGGGGCAGGTCGTCAGCGGCGGATCCGAGAAACGCCGGATCTGCTCGAACCGATGCGCGCAGGCTTCGCACTGGTATTCGTAGAGTGGCATGGGTCATGTACCCGAACGCGGCCTGGCCCGCCCATCGTCGCCCTCGGCTCCGCTGGGCGCCCAACCAACCCGCCGGGAGTCCGCCCGTTACACGGCGCAGACTCTGGTCCCTCGACAGCAGGCCGGCACGACGCGGACCCACCAGCCCGCCGGGAGTCCGCCCGTTACACGGCGCAGACTCTGGTCCCTCGACAGCAGGCCGGCACGACGCGGACCCACCAGCCCGCCGGGAGTCCGCCCGTTACACGGCGCAGACTCTGGTCCCCCGACGGCGGGCCGGCACGACGCGGACCAACCGCCCATGGTACCCGGCCGACGGCTCGCGGATCAATCGAGGAGATCGTCGCCGGTGTCGCCGAGGAACAGCGTCCGGTGCAGCCAGAACGGGACCGAGCCGTGCCCCAGCAGCCGATCGTGGAACGACTTCAGCGAGAACGCCGAGCCCTCGCGCGCCTCGAAATCGTCCCGCAGCTTCGACAGCATCAGCCGTCCGACGGAGTACAGCGTGTAGTCGGGGTCGAACGTCCCCCGCTCCGCCTCCCGCCGCGCGCTGCCCTCCTCGAGATAGGCTTCCTCGCGGAAGAACCGCACGCCCTGCTCGACCGAGAGGTCGTCGGCGTGCAGTCGGATGCCGACCACGAGCCGGGCCAGCCGCAGCAGCCTCTCGACGATCTGCCCGAGCCCGATCGCATCGTCGTCCCGCGCGAGGCCGGCCTCCATCACCATGTGCCCGGCGTAGTGGGCCCACCCCTCGACGAACGAGACCGGCGCGAACAGCAGCGACTTGCGCAGCTTGCTTCGGATGCCCCGCTGGTGCAGAAAGTGGAGGTAGTGGCCCGGATAGGCCTCGTGGGCGGACACGGACCAGAGCGTGGCGAAGTTCAGGTCGCGCAGGTGCTCTTCCCGGCGTTCGGCCGGCCAGGCGGCATCGGCGTCGGTCAGGTGGTAGTAGCACGACAGGGCCTTCGGCTCGAACGGCCCCGGGGACCAGACGCCGGCCTGGGTCCAGCGCAGGAAATCGGGGGTCGGGGCGACGATGATCGACCGGTCGTCGGGCAGGGTGACGAGGGCGTTGCGCTCGATGAACGACACCAGGTCGGAGAGCTGGTCGCCCACCGTCTGCACGAGCGCGCCGGGCTCGGGGTGCCGCGCCCTGACCTGACGCCAGACGTCGGCCGGCTCCGCCTTGGCGTCGATGCGCGCCGCGACCTCGCAGAAACGGCTCTGCTCCCGGACGAGCTCCCGCTCCGCGACCGCGAGCAGCGCCTCCGACCCCAGGCCGATGCCCTCCCGGTGGCGCAGCCGGCCGTCGAACCGCTCCCGACCCAGACGGAACGTCGCCCGGCTCCGGGGGGCCAGGGTGCCGCGCAGGTGGTCGTTGTGGCGGTTGATGGCCTCGGTCGCCTCGGTGGCGGCGTCGGCGAGGTCGCCGAGCAGGTGCAGGTCCTCGAGCCGCCGGAACGCCCGGGGCAGGTCGCGCTCGATGAACTTGACCACCCCGTCGAACATCTCCGCCCCGGTCTTGATGAGGATGCCCGGCGGGTCCTCCACGTTGGCGGCGGCCGCCTCGAGGAAGCGCGGGGTCTGCCGCAGCTTGGACACCACGCGCCGCGCCCGCTCCTCGACCGGGGCGTGGTCGAAGAGGGCCTGGCCGGCGAGCGAGGTGGCCAGCAGCTCGGCGTAGTGGCGGGGGTCGCGCTCCCACGGCCTGACCTCCTCGAGCTCGTAGAGCCGGCCGCGGATGTGGTCGGCGAGCATGCGCCGCTCGAGCTGCTCCTCGGCCGTCAGGCTGCGGGTGGTGATGCGGTCGAGGCGCCGCGCGAACCCCCCGAGCTCGCGCCCCTGGGTGTCGACGGCGGTGCGCGACACGTCCTCGAGACGGTCGTCGTGCGCGTGCATCCCGTCGCCGCACGCGGCGGTGGGAGCGTTCTCGTAGAGAAACTCCAGATACTCGTCTATGAAGTGCGAGAGCGGTTCCGAAGTGTGCATGGGTGTCGGCGCGAGGTCTTGCGTGGCCGGACGCGTACCGCCGGACTGACGCGCTCCGCCGGACTCATGCCGGCGGACGGCGGACCCTTGAATGTTACAATATCGCCCGTTTCTGCATGACTCGATAGTCCCGCCCTGGTCGTGTCCCGGCATGCCCGGCACGCTGTATCTCGTCGCGACGCCCATCGGAAACCTCGAGGACGTCACCCTCCGCGCGGTCCGCATCCTCGAGGAGGTGCGGCTGATCGCGGCCGAGGACACGCGCCGGACGGGCAAGCTGCTGCGGCACTACGGCATCTCGACCCCGTCCACCAGCCTCCACGACCACAACGAGCGCCGGCGGACGCCCGGTCTCGTGAAGCGCCTGCTCGACGGCGATTCGATCGCGCTGCTGTCGGACGCCGGGACGCCGCTGGTCTCCGATCCGGGGTTCAACCTTGTGCGTCAATCTCTTGACGCCGGCGTTCGGGTCGTCGCGATCCCCGGTCCCTCGGCCGTCACCGCCGCCCTCGTCTCCTCGGGCGCGCCGGTCGCGAGCTTCACCTTCCTCGGCTTCCCCCCCCGCGGGCTGAACGACAGGAAGAGGTGGTGCGACGAGCTGGCCCGCGAACCCCGGACCCTCGTGTTCTTCGAGTCCCCGCACCGTCTCGTCACCACCCTCGGGCTGCTCGAGGAACGGCTCGGCGAGCGGACCGTCGCGCTGTGCCGGGAGCTGACCAAGCTGCACGAGAGCACCCTCGTCGGACCGGTGTCGGCGCTGCTCCGGTCCGTCGGGACGCCCCGGGGCGAGTACACGTGCGTGGTCTGGCCCACCGCGCGCGGCGCCGGCGCCCCGCCGCCGCGGCCCGCCGGGCCGGCGCTGCTCGACGAGCTCGACGGGACGACGGTCGACGGAGGCTCCCGACGCGACGCGGTGAAGGCGCTCGCCGCCAGGTACGGCCTGAGCGCGCGGGCGATGTACCGGGCGCTCGAAGAAGCCAAGGGCGAAACCGGCCCGTGACCGGAGCGCGCCGGCCATCTATCGGGCGCTCGAAGAGGTCAAGGGCGAAACCGGCCCGTGACCGGAGCGCGCCGGCCATCTATCGGGCGCTCGAAGAGGCCAAGGGCGAAACCGGCCCGTGACCGGAGCGCGCGGGCCATGTATCGGGCACTCGAAGAGGCCAAGGGCGAAACCGGCCCGTGACCTCCCCGGTTCGATTACACTGAGGGGCGCGGTGCCGAACCACGTCATCATCCTCGCCGCGGGCCGCGGCACCCGCATGCGGTCCGCCCGGCCCAAGGTGCTGCACCCCCTCGCCGGCCTGCCCCTGATCGAGCACGTCGCGCGCGCCGCCGACCCCCTGCGCCCCGAGCGCGTCGGCCTCGTGATCGGCCATCAGGCGGAGCAGGTGCGGGCCGCCCTCGTCCACCGCCCGTCGCTGGCCTTCGCCCGCCAGGACGAGCAGCGCGGCACCGGGCACGCGCTGCTGCAGGCGGAGCCGCTGTTCGCGGGCCGGGCGGGGACCCTCGTGGTGCTGTCCGGCGACGTGCCCCTGATTCGCCCCGGCACCCTCGAGCGGCTCGTCCGCACCCACGAGGGCGCGCGGGCCGCCCTCACGGTGCTGACCGCGGTCGTGGCCCGGCCGTACGGCTACGGGAGAATCGTCCGGGCGGACGGGCGCCTCGTCCGCATCGTCGAGGAACGCGACGCGTCGGCGTCGCAACGGCGGCTGAAGGAGATCAACGGCGGCATCTACGCCCTCGACCTCCCGCCCCTGTTCGACGCCGTCCGGGAGATTCCGCCCGCGGGGGCCTCGAACGAGATCTACCTGCCGGACCTGGTGCGCATCTACCGGCAGCGCGGGCGGCCGGTGAAGACGGTGGACGTGGCGGATCCGGACGAGGTGCGCGGCATCAACAGCCAGACCGAGCTGGCGGAGGTCAAGCGAATCGTGCGACAGACGAGGAACGAGGAGCTGATGGCGGCCGGCGTCACGATCGAGGACCCTGCGACGACCTACGTCGACATGGACGTCACCGTCGGCCCCGACACCGTCATCCACCCCGGCGTCTTCCTGCAGGGGCGCACCCGCGTCGGGGCGCGGTGCGAGCTGCACGCCGGGGTGCGCATCGTCGACTCGACGGTCGGGGACGACGTGACCGTGCGTAACCACTGCGTCATCCAGGGCGCGACGCTGGCGCGGGGCGCCGAGGTGGGGCCGTTCGCGCACCTGCGCCCCGGGGCCGTCATCGGCGAGACGGCGAAGGTCGGCAACTTCGTGGAGATCAAGAAGTCGTCGCTCGGCCGGGGGTCGAAGGCCAACCACCTGAGCTACCTCGGCGACGCCACCGTCGGGGAGGGCGTGAACGTGGGCGCCGGCACCATCACCTGCAACTACGACGGGAAGCGGAAGCACCCGACGACGGTGGGCGATCGGGTGTTCATCGGCAGCGGCACCCAGCTCGTCGCGCCGGTGACCCTCGGCGACGACGCCTACGTCGGCGCCGGGTCCTGCGTCACCGACGACATCCCCGCCGGCGCGCTGGCCGTGGCCCGCAGCCGGCAGGTCGTCAAGGACGGCTGGAACGGCCGCCGGGAGGCCGGGCCGGGCGACGGGCCCGACGCCTGACCCGGCGGAGCCGAAGAAGATCGGTCCGGAAGAATCAGCCGAAGAAGATCAGCCCGGAAGAATCAGCCCGAGAAGATCAGCCCGAGACGATCAGCCCGGAAGAATCGACCGCAGAGAGATCAGCCCCGGAAGATCAGCCCGGAAGATCAGCCGTAATCAGCCGCAGAAGATCAGCCCCCGGAAGATCAGCCGGAGGAGCTCAGCCCCAGCAGAAGGAGCCGCAGAACCGGCCGCGAAGCGATGTGCGGAATCATCGGCTACATCGGGCGCAAGCCCGTCGTCCCGGTCCTCCTCGAGGGGCTCCGGCGTCTGGAGTACCGCGGCTACGACTCGGCGGGCGTCGCCCTCGTCCGCGAGGGCGCCGTCGAGCTGCGGCGCAGCGCCGGCAAGCTGAACCGGCTGGTCGAGGTCCTCGAGAACGATCCCGTCGACGGCGACTACGGCCTCGGCCATACGCGGTGGGCGACGCACGGCCGGCCGACGGAAGAGAACGCCCACCCCCACCGCGACTGCACCGGGCGCATCGTCGTCGTGCACAACGGCATCATCGAGAACCACCTGGCCCTCAAGCGCGAGCTCGAGGCCGAGGGCCACCGCTTCGCGACGGAGACCGACACCGAGGTCATCGCCCATCTCGTCGAGTGCGAATGGCGGGGGGACGGGCTCGAGGCGGCGGTGCGGCGCGCCCTCGCCCGGGTGCGCGGGCTGTTCGCCCTGCTGCTGCTGGCGACCGACGACCCCGGGAAGCTGGTGGCGGCCCGCCAGGGTCCGCCGATCCTCGTGGCCGAGGGCGACGGGGGGTATCTCGTCGCATCGGACGTCCCCGCCATTCTCAGCCACAACCGCGACATCGTGTTCCTCGGCAACGGCGAGATGGCCGTCGTCACCCCCGGCGGCGCGACCTACACCGACTTCGAGGGCGAGCCGGTCGCCGCCGAGACCCAACACATCAACTGGGACCCGGTGATGGCGGAGAAGGCCGGCTACCGCCACTTCATGCTGAAGGAGATCTTCGAGCAGCCGTGGGCGGCCCGGGAGACGGTGCTGGGGCGGACCTCGGTCGAATCGGGCCGGGTCTACCTCGGCGAGCTGGACATTCCCGTCGAGCGGCTGCGGGCCGTCGACCGCGTCGTCGTCCTTGCGTGCGGCACCTCCTGGCACGCCGCCCTCGTGGGCAAGTTCCTCATCGAACGGCTGGCGGGGGTGCCGGTCGAGGTGGACTACGGCTCCGAGTACCGCTACCGGGACCCCATCGTGACCCCGACGACCCTCGCGGTGGTCATCACCCAGTCGGGCGAGACCGCCGACACCCTGGCCGCGCTGCGCGAGGCCCGCGACCGCGGCGCCGCGACCATCGCCGTCTGCAACGTCGTCGGCAGCATGGCCACCCGCGAGGCCGACTTCACCGTGTACACCCACGCCGGCCCCGAGATCGGGGTCGCGTCGACCAAGGCGTTCACGTCGCAGCTCGTGGCCCTGCACCTGCTGGCCCTCTACCTGGCCCAGATCCGCGGGACGCTGACGCCGGAGGCGGCGCGGCCGCACCTGGAGGACCTCGACCACCTGCCGCGCTGGATCGAGCAGACCCTGCAATGCGAGGACGTCGTCGAGTCGGTGGCCCAGCGGTTCCACCAGCATCGGAGCTTCCTCTACCTGGGCCGCGGCATCAACTACCCCATCGCCCTCGAGGGGGCGCTGAAGCTGAAGGAGATCTCCTACATCCACGCCGAGGGGTACCCGGCCGGCGAGATGAAGCACGGCCCCATCGCCCTCGTCGACGAGGAGTTGCCGGTGGTGACCCTGCTCTCGAACGGATCGGTCTTCGAGAAGATGGCGTCCAACCTGCAGCAGGTCCGGGCGCGCGGCGGTCCGATCATCGCGGTGGCCGACGACGGCCAGCCGGCCCTCGACACCCTGATCGACGCGGAACGGGACGCCCTCGTGACCATTCCGGCCACGCCCCCGCTGATCACGCCGATCGTCATGGCGGTTCCCCTCCAGCTGCTCGCCTACCACATCGCCGTCCGCCGCGGCTGCGACGTCGACCAGCCGCGCAACCTCGCCAAGAGCGTGACGGTCGAGTGAACCGGGGGAGACCGGCGACCTCATGGTGATTCCGTTCCGGTGGCTCGCCCGCATCGCCGCCCGCCGCGGCCGCGACGTCCACCTGCCGCGAATCCCGCCGGGAGCGTCACCGTCGAGTGAGCCGGGGAAGACGGGCGCCCCCGCATCCCGCGGTCTGCTGTGGAATGATCGGCGGACGACGGGCGACCCCTCGAGATCCCGTGGCACGCCGATGCGCTGACGCCCGCCCCGCGCGGGAACGAACCGACGACACATGGACTTCATTTCGGATCTGAACGCCGAGCAGAAACAGGCGGTGCTGCACACCGACGGGCCGCTCCTGGTGCTGGCCGGGGCGGGGTCGGGCAAGACCCGGGTCATCGCCTGCCGCGCCGCCCGGCTGATCGCGGGCGGTCTGGCCGAGCCCGACGAGCTGCTCGCCGTCACCTTCACGAACAAGGCGGCCGAGGAAATGCGGGAGCGGGTGAAATCGCTGGCCGCCACCGGGGCGCGGCGCCCGTGGATCTGCACGTTCCACGCCTTGTGCGCACGGATACTGCGCCGCGAAGGCGGGGTCCGGGTCGGCCGCGATTTCGTCATCTACGACAGCGCCGATCAGTCCACGGCCATGAAGCGCATCCTGCGCGACCTGAGAGTCGACGACAAGCTGCTGTCGGCCCGGCAGGCGCTCTCCGAGATCAGCGAGGCCAAGAACCACATGCGCTCGCCGGAAAGCCTGCGGGGCGAGTCCTGGAGCGCGCGCGGCGACCTGATCGCCAAGGCGTACGAGCGGTACCGGCGCGCTCTCGACGCCGCCAACGCCCTCGACTTCGACGACCTCCTCCTCGAGACCAAGGCGCTCTTCGAGACCAACGACGCCGTCCTGGGCCGCTACGCGGCGCGCTTCCGCTTCGTCATGGTGGACGAGTACCAGGACACCAACCCGCCGCAGTTCCGCCTCATCCGACTCCTCACCCGCGAGCACCGCAACCTGTGCGTGGTGGGCGATCCCGACCAGTCGATCTACCAGTGGCGCGGCGCGGACCTGAACAACATCCTCGACTTCCAGAAGCACTTCGACGGCGCGACGGTGATCCGCCTCGAACGGAACTACCGCTCGACCCAGGTCATCCTCGACGCCGCCGGGGCGGTCATCGAGCGGAACCGGCGCCGCCTCCGCAAGCGGATGCGCACCGACCGCGCGGGGGGCGACCTCGTGCGCTGCTTCCGGGCCGGCGACGACCTGGAGGAGGCGGACTGGGTCACCGCGCGGCTCCGCGAGGCGCTCGACGCGGGAGACACCCCGGCCGGCGTGCTGTACCGCACGAACGCCCAGTCGCGCGTCCTGGAAGAAGCGCTGGGCCGCGCGGGCACCGCCTACCGCATGGTCGGCGGCGTCCGGTTCTACGAGCGCAAGGAGATCAAGGACACGCTCGCCTATCTCCGGCTGCTCATCAACCTGGACGACGACGTGAGCCTGCGCCGGGTCATCAACGAACCGAAGCGGGGCATCGGCAAGGGGGTGATGGCCGCGCTCGAGAACCTGGCGTCCGAGCCGGCCGGCGCCGGACCGCTGTTCGCGCCGGCCCCGGGGGACGCGGGGGCGGCCGATTCGCTCTGGGGACGGGTGAACCGCGCCGTGAACCAGGAACTGGTGCCACCCCGGGCGGTCGCCGCCCTTAGCAGGTTCCGCGATCTGGTGGAGACCCTGCGCGGCCTCGCGGCCGAGCGGCCGGTCTCCGACGTCATCGGCGAGGTGCTGGGCCGGAGCGGCTATCTGGAGAACCTCCGCGAGGCGATGACGGAAGAGGCGGAGAACCGTATCGAGAACCTGATGGAGCTCGTCGCGGCCGCCCGCGACTACGAGATCCGCGACACGGAGCCGTCGCTGACCGGCTTCGTCGACGGTCAGTCGCTGCTGTCGGAAGCCGACGAGGCGCAGGGCTCGGAAGACGCGGGCGTCTGGCTGATGACCCTGCACGCCGCCAAGGGTCTGGAGTTCCCGGTCGTGTTCATGGTCGGCCTGGAAGAGAAGCTGTTCCCCCACTCACGGGCGGTCGGCGACGAACGCTACGAGCAGATCGGGCACGACGACCTCGGCCAGGGTGACACGGACGGCGGGGAACGCGGCGGCGACGGGCACAACGAGGCGATGGAGGAGGAGCGCCGGCTGTGCTACGTCGGCATGACCCGAGCCCGGACCCGGCTGGTGCTGACGAGCGCCGCCCGCCGCCGCATGTACGGCGAGTACCGTGACACGAAGCCCTCGCGCTTCCTCGACGAGATTCCCACCAAGCTGATCGACGCCGTCGAACCGGTCTTCTCGACGCAGGTGCGATCCCCGTCGACATACGGGCGCGGGGCCTACCGCGGGCAGCGCCGGGGTCCCGCCGCCGACGAGCGGATACAGCCCGACTACGGCTACGCCTACGAGGACGAGGACCAGTCGGTCGTGAGCATCGCGCCGGGCGACCGCGTTCGCCACCCGACGTTCGGGGAGGGCACCGTCCTCTCGGTCGAGCCGCTGACCGACGACATGAAGCTCACGGTCCGCTTCGGCGACATCGGGCGCAAGACGCTCCGCGCCCGGTTCGCGAAGCTCACCCTGGCCTGACGGCCGCGGCGGGAGTCCCCGCGGCGATTCCACGCGGGGTTCGCCGCGCGCGGCCGAGCCGACCGGGGGGACGTCGCCGCGCCTCCGCATCCGGCGCAAGACGCTCGGTGCCGCCGTGGTGGAGGCCGATGCCGGCCCCCGTCCGACACCGCTACCGGATGCCCCTCCTCCCGAAGGCAAGCTGCGACGGCGGACAGGACCGCCGGGGTCGGACTACAATGCGGTATCGGTGCGAAGACTGTCGCTGTTCGTGATGCTGTTCGCCGCCTGGCTGGTGCTGTCCGGTCACTTCGACCCGCTCCACCTCGCCTACGGCGTCGTGTGCTCCGCCCTCGTGGCGCAGCTCTCCGCCGGGCTGTTCTTCACGGAGACGCCGTCGTTGCGCCTGCTCTCGGCGGCGTGGGGCGCGGTGCGGTTCCTGCCCTGGCTGCTGGTCGAGATCGTGCTCGCCAACCTGCACGTGGTGTACCTGGTGTGCCGCCCGGGACGGCTCCGCCCGCAGATCGTCCGGTTCCGGACGCGCCTGCGGGGTGACGTGGCCAGGGTGTTCCTGGGCAACGCGATCACCCTGACGCCGGGAACCATCACCCTGGACATCGTCGACGACGAGTTCGTCGTCCACGCGGTCAGCGACGTGTCGGCGGCCAGCCTGCGGAGCGGCGAGATGGAGCGGCGCATCGGCCGGGCCCTCAACCAGTGGACGGAGGCGCCGTCCGACGGAAGCCGCGGCTGATCGACCCCGCGAACCGACATGTCCGACACGTTCTTCCTCGGCGCGGCGCTCGCCATCCTCGCCGCGGTGACGCTGGCGCTGTACCGCGTCATCCGCGGCCCGAGCATCATCGACCGCATCGTGGGGGTCAACGTCATCGGCACGAAGACCATCGCGGTGATCGTGCTGACCGGGCACCTGTTCGGCCGGGTGGAGTTCTTCGTCGACATCGCCCTGCTCTACGCCCTCATCAACTTCGTCGGCGCCCTCGCCCTCTCGCGGTACTTCGAGGACAAGGACGTGGACGTGACGAGCGAGCGCGCGCGATGACCGTCCTGGCGATGGCGCTGGTGGGCGGCGGGGTCTTCTTCATGGTGACCGGCGCCGTCGGCATGGTCCGCTTCCCCGACGTCTACACCCGGATGCACGCGGCGGGCAAGTGCGACACGCTGGGAAGCCTGCTCGTGCTGACCGGCCTCGCCTGCCACGAGGGCTTCGCCCTCGTCAGCGCCAAGCTGCTGATCGTGGCCGCCTTCATCCTCGTCACCAGCCCCACCGCCACCCACGCCATCGCGCGGGCGGCCAGGCGGAACCGCCTCGAGCCGTGGACGGGCGAGGGGGACGGATGATCTGGTCGCTCGACATCGTGCTGCTGGGCCTCGCGGTGGTCTGCGCGGTGGCCGCGGTGCAGGTGCGCGACCTCCTCGCGGCGGTGGTGCTGCTGGCCGCGTTCAGCCTCTTCATGTGCCTGCTGTGGACGGAGATGGGGGCGGTCGACGTGGCGTTCACGGAGGCCGCGGTGGGGGCCGGCGTCACCACCGTCTTCTTCGTCATCGCCGTCTACAAGACGGACCGGGTGAGCAGGGATTGAAGCTGCTCCACCTCGTCGCCACCGCCGTCACGGGGCTGCTCCTCATCTTGGGGTCGCTGGACCTCGCCGAGACCGGCGACCCGGCGGCGCCGGCCGCCACCCACGTGTCCCCCCGCTACATCGAGTCCGCGCTCGAGGAGACCGGGGTGGAGAACATGGTGACGGCGGTCCTCGCCGACTACCGCGGGTTCGACACCCTGGGCGAGGTCACGGTTATCTTCACCGGGGCCATCGCGGTGCTGCTGATCCTGCGGACCGGCCTCAAGGAGGACGACGAGTGAGCCGCCTCCCGGAGCAGCCGCCGGACGTCATCATCAAGGTCGTGTGCCGGTGCCTGGTGCCGTTCATCCGGCTCTTCGGGCTCTACGTCGTCATGCACGGGCACAGCAGCCCCGGCGGCGGGTTCCAGGGCGGGGTGATCCTGGCCGCGAGCTTCGTCCTGCTCGTGATCGCCGAGGGCCGGGGGACGCTGCGGCACCACGTCTCGCTCGCCGCCCTCAACGTCTGGTCGAGCGCCGGGGTGCTGCTCTTCGCCGGCCTCGGCGTGGTCTGCCTGGCCATGGGGGCCAACTACCTCGACTACGCCCCGCTCCCCTTCGCCGAGCCGCGCAGCGCCGGCATGCTCGTCATCGAGATCGGGGTGGGCATGACGGTGATGGCGGCGATGCTCTCCATCTTCCGCGACCTGCTGGAGTTCTGATGGAGATTCTCGACAGCGCCGCCGGCCACCTCAACACGGTGGGCTACGTCGTCCTCATGATGATCGGCTTCTACGCGATGACCGGGAAGTCCAACCTCGTGAAGAAGCTGGTGGGGATGAACATCTTCCAGTGGTCGATCATCCTGTTCGTGGTCTCCCTGTCCGCCAAGGAGGGCGCCTCGATCCCGATAGTGATCGCGGGGCACGGAGAGGGCGCCGGCCCCGTGCTCGACGCGGACCTGTACGAGAATCCCCTTCCCCACGTCCTCATGCTGACCGCCATCGTGGTGGGGGTCGCCATCACCGGCGTCGCGCTGGCCCTGCTGCTCCGGATCCACCGGCAGTTCGGCACCCTCGAGGAGAACGAGCTGCTGGAGCGCCTCGACGCGTCCTCCTCGGGTTCCTGACCGGGCATGACCGAACCGCAGTCGGCGGTGCCGATCCTCGTCGTCCTGGCCCCGCTGCTCACGGCGTTCGTGCTGCCGGTGGTGGGATGGCGGTACCGCTCGGCCGTCTTCCCCCTCACCCTCGCCGCGCTGGCCTTCTCGTGCGCGGCGGCGGTCGAGGGCGCCCGCCGGGTGGTGGCGGAGGGTCCGCTGCACTACCACCTGGGCGGCTGGCCCCCGCCCTGGGGCATCGAGTTCCGCGTCGACGCCCTCGGCGCTCTGATGCAGCTGATGATCACGGTCGTCACGCTGCTCGTCGGCATCTACTCGAAGCGCAGCGTCCTGCGGGAGGTCCCGGCCAAGGAGGTCCCGTTCTACAGCGTCTATCTCCTGCTGGTGGCGGGCCTGATCGGCCTCGTGTCGACCGCGGACATGTTCAACGCCTACGTGTTCCTCGAGATCACGTCGCTGACCAGCTACGCCCTCGTCTCGATCGGCAGCGGCGCCGCCGTCGTCTCCGCGTTCCGCTACGTCATCCTCGGCACCGTCGGGGCCGCGTTCTACCTGCTCGCGGTCGGCTATCTCTACAGCGCCACCGGCACCCTGAACATGGCCGACCTCGCGGCGCGGCTGCCGGCCCTCTACGAGTCCCGGGCGGTGCTCGTCGGGTTCGCGTTCCTGGTCATCGGCATGTCGATCAAGATGGCCCTGTTCCCGATGCACACCTGGCTGCCGGGGGCGTACTCGCACGCCCCGTCGGCGGTCAGCGCCCTCATCGCGGCGACCACCACGAAGGCGGCGGCGTACCTCCTCATCCGGGTCATGTTCTTCGTCTTCGAGCCGCGGTTCGCCATCGAGGTCATTCCCGTCACCACCGTGCTCGGGTGGACCGGCGCCCTCGCCATGGTGCTCGGGTCGGCGATGGCGCTGGCCCAGTCCGACCTCAAGCGCATGCTGGCCTACTCGTCGGTGGCGCAGATGGGCTACATCGTGCTAGGCATCGGCCTCGCGAACCCCGCCGGCTACACCGGCGCCCTCCTGCACCTGGTGAACCACGCGTTCATGAAGGGCGGCCTCTTCCTCGTCGCGGGGGCGATCGTGTACCGGACGGGGCTGCGGCATATTCACGAGTTCCGGGGGCTGTCCCGCCACATGCCGGTGGCCTCGTTCGTGTTCACCGCGTGCGCTTTCGCGATGATCGGGATCCCGCCCACCGGGGGCTTCTTCAGCAAGCTCTACCTGATGCTGGGGGCGATCGAGGCCGGCAACTGGGTGTTCGTCGGGGTCATCGTGCTCAGCAGCCTGCTCGCCCTCGCGTATCTCGCGAACGTGCTGAGGTACCTGTACTTCCCGAGGGACGAGGACGGCACCGAGCACGAGGCGGCGGCGACCCCGATTCCCCCCCGGCGGCACACCGCGCCGTGGACCATGCTGGGACCGATGATCGCGGTCACCGCCGTCATCCTGCTGCTCGGCCTCTTCAACGGCGAGGTCGTGGACCGGTTCATCACGCCGGCGCTGCCGGCCGGGCTCGACGCGGGCGGGGCGGCGCGGTGACCACGCTCGCGGCCTGGATCTGCATCGGGGCGCCCCTCGCGGGGGCGGGGCTGACGCCGCTGCTGGCGCGCGTCCACCCCCGCGTGCGCGACCTCGGCGCCGTCGCCTTCTCGTTCGCGGCGGCGGCGGCGGCCCTCAGCCTGCTGCCGAGGCTCCTGCACCCGGAGAAACTGCCGGTCGAGCAGACCCTGGCGTGGATCGAGCGGCCGATCCGCATCGGGTTCGGCGTCCTCGTCGACCCCCTCGGCATCGTCCTCGCCAACGTCGTCGCGGTGATCAGCTTCGTCATCATGGTCTACTGCCTCGGCTACATGCGGGGCGACCCGGCCCGGACCCGCTTCTGGATGTGGATGAACGGCTTCATCGGCAGCATGCTGCTCCTCGTGCTGTCGAGCGATCTGCTGTTCGTCTTCGTGGGCTGGAAGCTCGTCGGGGTGTGCAGCTACGGGTTGATCGGCTACTACTACCAGGACCAGCGCAGGTACTGGATCGGGGGGCCGCCGCCGGAACCGTTCGTCAAGCCGTCCGAGGCGAGTCTCAAGGCCCTCGTGGTCACCGGGCTCGGGGACATGCTCATGCTCGGGGGCCTCCTCCTGATCTACGTGTACGCGGGCACCCTGAACTTCCTCGAGCTCTACGCCACCGCCCCCGACTGGCTCGCGGCGATGTCCGGCGCACCGGGCATGGTGGTCCTCGTCACCCTGCTGCTGCTCGCCGGGCCCCTCGGCAAGTCGGCCCAGTTCCCGTTCCACGAGTGGCTCCCCGAGGCGATGGCGGGGCCGGGGCCGGTCTCGGCCCTGATTCACGCCGCCACGATGGTCAAGAGCGGGGTGTACCTGGTGGCCCGCCTCGTGCCGCTCTTCTACTACGGGTACTGGGTGGCGGGCATCGGGGAAGCGGGCTGGTTCTTCCACCTGACGGCCTGGATCGGGGCGTTCACGGCGTTCCTCGCCGCGACCCAGGGCCTCGTCGCCCTCGAGCTCAAGAAGGTGCTGGCGTACTCGACGGTCAGCCAGATCGGCTACATGATGCTGGGCCTCGGGGTCGCCGGCCTCGCCCCCGGCCTCCTCGCCGGCGGCTACACGGCGGGGGTGTTCCACCTCGTCAGCCACGCCCTCTTCAAGGCCTGCCTGTTCCTGTGCGCCGGCACCGTCATCCACGCCGTGCGCTCGTTCTACCTGACCGACATGGGCGGCATGCGCGCCGCCCTGCCCCTCACCTGGGGCTTCATGCTCGTGGCCGCGCTGGCCCTGATGGGGGTGCCGCCGCTGCCGGGCTTCTGGAGCAAGGACGCGGTGCTGCTCGCGACCGTCGACGCGAGCCTGCCGCTGTTCGGCCTCGCCCTCCTCACCGCCGCTATCACCGCCGGCTACACCGTGCGGTTCTTCGCCCTCGTGTTCCACAGCCCGGCGAGCCTGCACCGCACCGAGGCCGCGCATGGCGGCGGCCACGCCGGCGACGGCGCGCCGACCATGCGCTGGGCGGCCGGCGGGCTGGCCCTGGCCCTCGTCGCGGCCGGCCTCGGCGGGCCGGCCCTCGAGCACCTGCTGCACCACGCGTTCGAGGTCGGCGGGTTCCACGAGGCGCTGCTTCTCGACGGGCCGCTTCGGCTGGTCGCCGCGGGTTCGGGCGGGCACGGCCTCGTCCCCGTGCTGTCGGTCCTGGCCGGCGCGGCCGGCGCGGCGCCGGCCTGGCTGGTGTACGGCCGGCGCCTGGTTGCGCCTCGGGCGGTGCTCGATCGCAGCCGGGCGGCCCGGGGGCTCCACCGCGTCTTCCGGAGCCGCTGGGGCATCGACGCCGCCCTGACGCGCGTGTTCGTCGTCGGCACGCGGCGCATCGCGCAGCGCGTCGCGGGGAGCTGGGAGGCGGGACTCGACGAGGCGGTGCACCGGCGGTGGCCGGTGAGGCTGACCGAGCGCATGCAGGACCTCGTGCACCGCCTCCGCGCCGACACCGAGGAGCTGCTCTACAACGTGTCGTACGTGCTGATTCTGTTCGGCCTGCTGCTCGCCTACATGTTCCTGGGCGCCGGCTGAAATGCCTCGACCGTCGACGCCCGAGCTTGCCTGAGCTCACGATGCCCGTACTGCTCCAGATCCTCCTCACCCCGGCCGCCGCATCGCTGGCCGTGGTGCTGACCCGGCGCCGGCGGCCCCGGGCCGCGGGCTGGATCGCCAGCCTCGCCCTCCTCTACGCGACGGGCCTGGCGGGGGCGGTCACCCTCGACGTCGCGCGGGGAACGCCGGTCCTCGAGGACTACCTGGTCGTCTCCCCCGACATCGAGCTGCAGTTCCTGGCCGACGGACTCAGCGCGCCGACGCTGTCGATCGTGCTCCTCCTGTGCACCGCGCTCTCGTTCTATTCCATCCGCTACGTCGAGCACCGCGTCGCGGTGCTGTACGCGGCCGCGGACCCGGCCGCGAGGGCCGCCCACTACAGCCGGTTCTTCGCGCTCCTGCCGTTCTTCCCGCTCGGCTTCGTGGGGACCATCCTGAGCACCAACCTCGTCGCGGTGTACTTCTTCATGGAGGTCCTGACCCTCACGCTGTTCTTCCTGATGGCGTACTACGGCTATCGGGAGCGCGTGCGGGTCGCGATGGTGAGCCTGTCGTGGGGCATCATCGGGGCCCTGCTCTTCCTCGTGGGCGCCCTCCTCGTCTACAGCGAGACGGGCAGCCTCTCGACGGCGGACCTGCCGGGCATGGCGGGGACCCCCCTCGCGGCCGGGGCCGTCGCCCTGTTCCTCGTCAGCCTGATGATGAAGCTCGCGGTGGTGCCGTTCCACGTGTGGATGCCGTCGGTCCACGCCGAGCATCCGACGTGCATCGCCGGACTCCTCGCGGTCTACGCCAACCTCGCGGTCTACATCATGATTCGGGTCGCGGTGCTGCCGCTCGAGGCGGACATGGCGCGGTTCGGGCCGGTGCTGATGGTCCTCGCCCTCGTCACCATGGTGTACGGGTCGCTGCTGACGCTGGCCCAGACCGACATCAAGCGGCTCGCCGCCTGCTCGACGATCAGCCAGATCGCCTACTCGGTGCTCGGGCTGGGCGCGCTGACGGCGGCGAGCGTCGAGGGCGGCATGCTCTTCTTCCTCAGCCACATCATGGGGAAGACGGTGTTCTTCTCGACCGCCGGCATCGTGGTGTACGTGACCGGCGTCCGCGACATGAACGCCCTCGGCGGACTCGCCTCGCGGATGCCGGTGACGGCGACGCTGTGGATCGCGGGATGCCTGATGCTCTCGGGGTTCCCGCCGTTCAGCAGCTTCGCGGCGGAGTGGATCATGTTCACCGGTATCTTCGAGCGGGGGGCGGCGACCGGGCCTCTCGGGCTCGCGGTGGCCGTGGGCGGCCTGACCGCCGTGGTCCTGACCGTGGCCTACACGTTCGGGGCGGCCCGGAAGATCTTCTTCGGCCCGCTGCATCCGGGCCTGCGCGACAAGGACCTTCGCGATCCCCCGTGGACGATGACCGTCCCGTTGCTCGTCGTCGCCGCGGTGTCGATGGCCCTCGGCCTCTACCCCGCCCCGGTGATGGCGCTGCTGGACACGGTGATCGGGACCCTCTGAAATCAAGGCGGCGTGCTCGCGGTTCCCCGCGCGCAGGAGACCGGTCCGCCGCGGCTCTCCCCCAGGCACCGGGAGCCGCCGGCCGGACTCTCGGTGCCTGAACGAAAAACGGCCCGGCGCCCATGCCGCATCCCGCGGCACGGTGGCCGAGCCGTTCCTGTCTGCGAAGCGCGGACGGACAGTGCGCCCTGCCCCCAACGGCGCAGAACCCCGAGACGCCCGTGCGCGAGCCGTGCGGGAAGTCGGTGCCGCCCGGCGGCGCCGACCACCCCTATGTGATGTTCCGGATCACCCAGCGGCCTTCCATCGGCAGGCCGTCGGCACCCGCCAGGATCGTCCGCTGGAGGGTGATGGTCAGCATCTCCTCGGTCTCGTTGCCTTCGTGCTCGATCCGCGCGGAGATCTCCACTTCCTTCGTCACCAGCTCGCCCTCGAACTGCGTGACGTCGACGGGGTTGTTCGGATCGAACATGCTGAGCTGGGCTTCGTTCCGCTCGGAGTTCAGCTCGTCCCGCGCGGCCGCCACCGCCCGGGAGTGCACTATGGTGCGGTCACGCCAGTCCGTCCACGCCTCCTGGACCTCGCGGTCGGCGCGGCGCCGCAGGTTGTTGCCCTCGCGCTCCGCCTCGAGGACGCGGTTGATCGCGTCGAAGTTTTCGTCCTGGTAGACGATCTTCTCCTGCGTGAAGACCTCTTCAGCCTCCTCCGCCTCGGCCAGCGCCTGACTCAGCTCCAGCATTCTGAGCGGGCGACTCTGCTCTTCGGTCACGTTCTCGACGCGGGGCCGCGACACGATGCCACGCTCCTGGGTGTCCCAGGCATACATCGCGATGTTGTTCAGCGAGTCCCGGTCGCCGAACCGCGCGGCCTGGAAGTACGACCGAATGAGCGTCTCTTCCTCTCCACCGCCGCCGCAGGCGCCGAACAACATTCCCATGCACAGCGCGAGCACCGGCACTTTCATCCTCGATCGAGCCATCTCACCGCCTCCTTGCACTGGCAGTCACCACGAACGGCCGGCAGGGGCCGTCCGTTCCATGCTGACCGCGTTGTCCTCTTACGACTGCGTCTCTTCGCCCCCGAACATCCAGACGGCCGACGCGCTCAACTCTCGTCCGCGTCCGACGCCGTCGCGCTTCCGCTGTCGTCATCTGCGTCGTCCGCGCTCACATCACCCAGGCGCGCGAGCGACACTACCCGATCTACGCTGTCGATCCCGATCAGCCGCACCCCCTGCGTCGCGCGCCCGATGGTCCGGAGATCCTTCGTGTCCATGCGGAGCACCTTCCCCTGCTGGGTGATGAGCATCAGCTCATCTTCGTCCTCCACATGGGCGATCCCGACGACCGAGCCGTTCCGTTCGGTGGTTTGGATGTTAATGATACCGACTCCCCCTCGCGATTGCACGCGGTATTCGTCGATCCCGGTCCGCTTGCCGAAACCGTTCTCGGTCACCGTGAGCAGCGTGCCCCCGGCCCGGACGACGGCCATCGCCACCACCTCGTCGTCGGACCGCAGCCGGATTCCCCGGACGCCCCGCGCGGTCCGTCCCATCGACCGCACGTCGCCCTCGGCGAAACGGATGGCCTTGCCCCGCCGCGTGCCCAGGAACACCTCGGCGCGCCCGTCGCCGATCTCGGCCGAGATCAACGCGTCGTCCTCGTCGACCCCGGCCGCGATGATGCCCTTCTGCCTCGGGCGGCGGAAGGCCTGGAGGTCGGTCTTCTTGATCATGCCCCGCCGCGTTCCGGTCAGGATGTAGCGCTCTCCCTCGGCTTCGGGCCACTCGCGGACCGCGAGCAGCGCGGCGATCCGCTCGTCGGGCTCCATCGAGACGAGGTTGGCGATGGACTTCCCGCGGCCGCTCGGACCCACGTCGGGAATCGTGTGCACCTTGAGCCAGTACATGCGGCCCCGGTCCGAGAAGATGAGGATGTACGCGTGGGTCGACGCCACGAAGAGGTGGGTCAGGAAGTCGCCGTCGCGGGTGCGCATGCCGAGCCGCCCCTTGCCGCCCCGCCGCTGGGCCCGGTACTCGGTGAGCGCGGTCCGCTTGACATAGCCGGTGTTGCTCACGGTGATGGCCATGTCCTCTTCCGCGATCAGGTCCTCGATGCGCAGCTCGCCGGGGTCGTCCACGATCTCGGTGCACCGCTCGTCGCCGTACTTGCCCTGCACCTCCCGCAGCTCGTCGACCACGATGTCCATCAGCAGCGCTTCGCTGCCGAGAATCTCGCGCAGGCGCCGAATGACCCCCTGCAGCTCCGCCAGCTCGTCGAGCACCTTCCGGCGTTCGAGCCCCGTCAGGCGCTGGAGCTGCATGTCCAGAATGGCCTGGGCCTGAATCCGGCTCAGCTCGAACCGCTCCATGAGGCCTTCGCGCGCCTCGGCGGGGTTGCCGGCGCCCCGGATGAGGGCGATGACGGCGTCGAGATGGTCGAGGGCGATCTTGAGTCCCTCGAGGATGTGCGCCCGCGCCTCCGCCTTGCGCAGATCGTGCTCCGTGCGCCGCCGGACCACGTCGTGGCGGAACGCGATGAAGCGCTCGACGAGATCGAGGAGCCCGAGGACGCGGGGCCGGCCGTCGACGATCGCGAGCATGATCACGCCGAACGTGGTCTGCAGCGGCGTGTGCTTGTACAGGTTGTTCTGGACGACTTCGGGGACCTCCCCGCGCTTGAGCTCGATGACGATCCGCATGCCGCGGCGGTCGGACTCGTCGCGAAGGTCGCTGATGCCCTCGAGCGACTTGCCGCGCACCAGCTCCGCGATCTTCTCGATGAGGCGGGTCTTGTTGAGCTGGTAGGGAATCTCGGTGATGATGATGGCCTGCCGCTCTCCCTTGCCGATGTCCTCGATCGCGGTTCGGCCCCGCACCGTCAGCGACCCGCGCCCGGTCTGGTAGGCGGCGTCGATGCCCGCGTGCCCGACGATGAACCCGCCGGTCGGAAAGTCCGGGCCGCTGATTAGGGCCCGCAGGCCGCGGCGCTTCTCGTCCTCGCCGCTCTCGCGGTGCTCGATGGTCCACACGATGCCGTCGATGACCTCGCGCAGGTTGTGGGGCGGGATGTTGGTGGCCATGCCGACCGCGATGCCGGCCGAGCCGTTCACCAGGAGGTTCGGGTACGGCGTCGGGAGGACGGTGGGCTCCTCGGTCGTCTCGTCGTAGTTCGGCACGAAGTCGACCGTCTCCCGGTCGAGATCGGCCATCAGGTCGTCGGAGATCGGCTGGAGCCGGGCCTCGGTGTACCGCATCGCCGCCGGCGGATCGCCGTCCACGGAGCCGAAGTTCCCCTGCCCGTCCACCAGGGGATAGCGCATGTTGAACTTCTGGGCCATCCGCACCAGGGTGTCGTAGATGGAGGCGTCGCCGTGGGGGTGGAAGTTCCCCATCACCTCGCCGACGATCTTGGCGCACTTGCGGTAGGCCCGGTTGGACGCCAGCCCCATGAGCCGCATGCCGTACACCACGCGCCGGTGGGCCGGCTTCAGCCCGTCCCGCACGTCGGGCAGGGCCCGGCCGATGATGACGCTCATGGCGTAGTCCATGTACGAGCGCCGCATTTCGTCTTCGATGTTGACCGGCGGCCGGCTGTCTGAAACGTCGGGCATGGTGGGTAAGTGTGCCTGGAATCCGGTTTCCGGCCGCCGCCGGCGGGGAACGCGCCGGGCGCGGTCTGGAACTCCGTGCGAGGGCGGGGCGTCGGGGGAACGCGCGTCAGGCCGGCGCCCGTGCCGCTAGACGTCCAGGTTCTTGACGTCGAGCGCGTTGTCCTCGATGAACTTGCGCCGCGGCTCGACCTGATCGCCCATCAGCGTCGTGAACATCACGTCCGCCTCGGTGTCGTCCTCCGCGCTGACCTGCAGCAGCGTTCGGTTCTCCGGGTTCATGGTGGTGGACCAGAGCTGATCGGGGTTCATCTCGCCCAGTCCCTTGTAGCGGTTGATGGCGACGCCCCGCTTCCCGGCCGCGAGGAAGTGGTCGAGCAGCTCGTCGACGCCGCCGACCTCCACCTCCCGCGGCGGGGTCGCCGCATCGTCCGACTCCTCGGCGGCGACAGCCGCCCCGCGGGCGACGGCGCCGACCCGCATCGGCCCCTTGACGCCCCGGATCGCCTCGAAGCTGGCCGACAGGGCCCGGTACTCCGCCGACTCGACGAACTCGGCGCCGACCGACTGCTGCCGGGCGAACCCGCCGCTCCGGTCCTCGACCACGAACGCGTATGCGTTGTGCTCCTCGTCCACGTCCACCCGCACGGTCCGCAACGGGGTGGTCAGCTCCGCGGCCAGCGCGTCGAGGGCGGCCCGGCCCTCGAAGAACGTCTTGTCGACGGCGCCGGCGTCGAGCAGGGCCTGGACGATGTCGGCGGCGGGTCCGCGGCGTTCGACGATGGCCCGGTAGCGCTGGAAGGCGACCAAGCGGTGCAGCAGCTCCTCGAGGCGCTCCGCGGTCAGCTCGTCGGCCGGCAGCCGCAACACCCGGGTCTCCGCCGCCCGCTTGAAGAGCCACGACTCGAGATCGCGATCGTCCTTGACGTACGTCTCGCTGCGGCCCCGCTTGACCCGGTAGAGCGGCGGCTGGGCGATGTGGATGTGGCCGCGCTCGATCAGCTCCCGCATCTGGCGGTAGAAGAACGTCAGCAGCAGGGTGCGGATGTGCGAGCCGTCGACGTCCGCGTCGGTCATGATGATGACGCGGTGGTAGCGGAGCTTGTCGGGCTGGAAGTCGTCCTTGCCGATGCCGCACCCGAGGGCCGCGATCATCGCGCGGATCTCGTCGCTGCCGAGCATCTTGTCGAAGCGCGCCTTCTCGACGTTGAGGATCTTGCCCTTGATGGGCAGCACCGCCTGGAACTGCCGGTCGCGGCCCTGCTTGGCTGACCCGCCGGCCGACTCCCCCTCGACGATGTAGAGCTCCGCCTTTCCGGGATCCCGCTCCTGGCAGTCGGCCAGCTTCCCCGGGAGGCTGCTGTTGTCGAGCGCGCCCTTCCGCCGCACGAGGTCCCGGGCCTTGCGGGCCGCCTCCCGGGCCCGCGCCGCGTCGATGGTCTTGTTGACGATCCGCTTGGCGACGGCCGGGTTCTCTTCGAGGAACGCGCCGAGGCAGTCGTTGACGATCGCCTCGACGATGCCCTTCACCTCGGTGTTGCCCAGCTTGGTCTTCGTCTGGCCCTCGAACTGGGGATGGGGAATCTTGACGCTGATGACCGCGGTCAGCCCCTCCCGGATGTCGTCGCCGCCGATGCTCTCCTTGAGGTCCTTCGCGAGATTCTGGCGGGTGACGTAGCTGTTCAGGGTGCGCGTCAGGGCGGCCCGGAGCCCGGACACGTGGGTGCCGCCCTCCTGCGTGTTGATGTTGTTGGCGAAGGCGTGCAGGGTGTCGGAGTATCCGTCGTTCCACTGCAGCGAGATCTCCGCGTCGATCCCGTCGCGCTCGCCCCGCATGTAGATCGGCTCGGCGTTGACCGCCACCCGGTTCTCGTTGAGGTACCGGACGAAGGAGTTGATGCCGCCCTCGTAGCGGAAGTCGCGCTGCTTGCCGTCCTCGCGCTCGTCGTCGATGGTGATGCGCACCCCGGCGTTCAGGAACGCCAGCTCCCGGAGGCGGTGGGCCAGGGTGTCGAAGCTGTACTCCACCGTCTCGAACACGTCGGCGTCGGGCTTGAACGTCAGCCTCGTGCCGCGCCGGCGCGTCGTCCCCGTGATCCCGAGGTCGGCGTCAGGTACGCCGCGGGTGTAGCTCTGCTGGTAGACCTTGCCGTCCCGGTAGATCTCCAGGGCGACCGACTCGGACAGGGCGTTGACGACGGAGACCCCCACCCCGTGCAGCCCCCCCGACACCTTGTAGCTCTCGTTGTCGAACTTCCCCCCGGCGTGGAGCACCGTCAGCACGACCTCGGCCGCGGGCCGGCCGCTGGCGTGGAGATCGACGGGGATCCCGCGGCCGTTGTCGACCACCGTGATCGAGTTGTCGATGTGAATCGTGACCTTGATGGTGTCGCAGAACCCGGCCAGGGCCTCGTCGATGGCGTTGTCCACCACCTCGTACACCAGATGGTGCAGCCCCGGCGCACCGGTGGACCCGATGTACATGGCGGGACGCTTCCGGACCGCCTCGAGGCCCTCGAGGACCTTGATCTTGTCCGCGCCATAGTCCGCCAGGTCGGCGGACGTGATCTCCGGCGCCGCCGTCGCCACGGCCTCCCCCTCGCCGATCGCGGAGGGCGCCACGCCGACTGCCTGCTTGCTCTCCTGCAGCTGCGTCATCTGTCCTGGTCACCTCGGCCCGGCGGTCTCCTCGCCCTCTCTCGGGGCGCGCCGGGACCTCGCCAAGGGCCCCCGGCCGCCAATCGTCGCCGTTCTTCCGGCGCAGACGCCTGGCCCGCCCATTCGTCGCCTGCCGGCTCCGCTGGGCGCCCAACCAACCCTACAGGGAGTCCGCGCCGTTCTACGGCCCAGACTCCTACACCCGCATCGGCATGATCACGTACGTGTACTCGCACCCCTCGGTCGACAAGGGCGACAGCACCGCCTGGCTCACCTCGTCCTTGAACTTGAGGACCACGGTGTCGGAATCGACGACCCCCAGAAAGTCGAGGACGTACTGGGCGTTGAAGCAGATCTCCGTCCGCGACCCCTCGTAGTCGACGGCGAGGGTCTCCGACGCTTCACCGACGTCCGGGCTGCTCGACGAGATCTCGACGCCGCCGGGGTCGATCTGGAACTTGACCGCCCGCGACCGCTCGTTCGACAACAGGACGACCCGCTTGAGCGTGCCCACCAGCCGATCGCGGTCGAACTCGATGCGCTTGTCGTTGCCCTTGGGCAGCACCCGCTCGTGCGCCGGGAACTGCGCGTCGATGGTCCGCGAGATCAACTGCCGGGCGCCCACGTCGAAGAACAGGTGATTCTCGCCCCGCTCGTAGGCCACCTCTTCGACGCCGTCCTCGCCGAGAAGCCGGACCAGCTCCGACAGCGTCTTCCTCGGCAGGATGACCCGGGACGGATCCCCCTCGTCCCCCCCGGCATCGCTCCCGGCGCCGTCCTCCGCCCCCTTGCTGGCGGCCGACGCGAGGGCGAGCCGATGCCCATCCGTCGCGACCAGGCTCATCGTCGACGACGACAGCAGGAACAGGGCCCCGTTCAGGAAGAACCGGGTGTCCTCGCCGGTGATCGCGAACTGCGTCCTGGCGATCATCTCGGCCAGCCGTCCCGCCGCGAGATGGGCGGTGGCCTCGCCGGCCGCATCCGGCATCGACGGAAAATCCTCCCGCGGCAGCGTCTGGATGCGCGAGTTGAACCGCTCGGCCGTCACTGTCACGGTTCCCGTCGACGGCTCGGCGATCCGGATCTCGGTGTCCGGCAGCGCGCGGACGATCTCGTAGAGCTTTCTCGCCGGCAGGGTCACCGAGCCTCCCTCGACGACGGCGGCGGCGCACCGGCTGCGCAGTCCGACCTCGAGGTCGGTCGCGGCGAGACGGACCTCGGTGGCCCCGGCCTCCGCCTCGATCAGGACGTTGGCGAGAATGGGGATCGTGTTCTTCCGCTCGACGATGCCTTGGAGGAGTTGCAGCTCTTTGAGGAGTTCGGTCTGGCGGATGTTGAGTTCCATCGAGGGAGAGGCCTTCGGGGTTGTTAGCGTCGACCGTCAGTGAACACGGATCTCTTGATTATAACATTAGTAAGGCGTGTCGAAAACCGGGCCGTTGGGGGTCTAAACCCTTTACTTGCAGCCATTTGCGTTGTTGATGATCCTCCGGATTTCGTGTGGACCCCCAACTGCGCCTTCCACAGGTCGCCTTCGTGCCGGGGAACCCGGGTGGGGGCGGCCGACCCTGTGGAACGGTTGTTGTGGAAAAGTCCGGGTCGTCCCCTTCCCCGGGTCCGCAGGGGAACGGCCCCTCTAGTCGACCGACTTCTTGATGGACTTGACCAGGCCGTCGATGACGGAGTTGAGGCCGGGGTCCTTTGCGCGCTCCTCGTCGATCTTGTCGTACGCGTAGATGACCGTGGAGTAGTGCTTGCCGAACTTCCTGGCGATCTCCGGGTACGAGGCCGAGGTGAGGGTCCGGGCCAGGTACATCGAGATCTGGCGCGGCAGCACGATGGTCTGCGTGCTGTTCCGCGACTTGAGGTCGCTCAGCTTCAGGGAGTAGTGGCCGGCGACGAGCCTCTGGATCATCTCGATGGTCACGACGGGCTTGTCGCGCTCGCCGAGGTTGGGCAGGACCTCCTGGGCCAGCGAGAGGGAGATCTTCTGGCGCCACAGCGAGGCGCGCGCGATCAACGTGGTCAGGGAGCCCTCGAGCTCGCGGATGTTCGACTTGATCCGCTCGGCGATGTAGAGCGCCACGTCGTCGCCGATGGGGATGGCGGGGGCCAGGTGCTCGGCCTTCTTCTTGAGAATCGCGATCCGGGTCTCGAGATCCGGAGGCTGGATGTCGACCGTCAGCCCCCACTCGAACCGCGACCGGAGCCGTTCCTCGAGGAACTGCAGCTCGTGAGGCGCGCAGTCGCTGCTGATGACGATCTGCTTCTGCGCGTCGTAGAGCGAGTTGAACGTGTGGAAGAACTCGATCTGCGTGCCCTCGCGGCTCGCGAGGAACTGGATGTCGTCCACCAGCAGGATGTCCGTGCTGCGGTACCGTGCCCGGAAGTCGATGGTCCGGTCGAAGCGGATGGCGTTGATCATCTCGTTCATGAAGCGGTCTGACGAGATGTAGGTGCGGGTGGATTGCGGCGAGTGGACGTCGAGGTACTCGCCGATGGCGTGCATCAGGTGCGTCTTGCCGAGGCCGACGCCGCCGTAGATGAACAGCGGGTTGTAGGACCGCGCGGGGGCCTCGGCGACGGCGCGGGCGGCCGCGTGGGCGAACTGGTTGGACGGTCCGACGACGAACTCCTCGAAGGTGTAGCGTTGCTGGTGCTGCGCCGGCGGTCGGGGGGCCGGTCCGGGCGGGTTCGGCGAGGCCGGCGAGTCCCCGTCCGCGGCGGCTGGCGGGGAATCGTCGGTGATCAGCGAGATGGTCGTTCCCGGCTGGCCCAACTCGTCGGCGGCCTCCCTGATGACACCGGCGTAGTGGCGGGTCAGCCACTGCTTGAAGCCGTCGTTGGGGACCAGCACGGTGACGGCGTTGTCGTCGTTCTCGATGAACCTCGTGGGCTTGAACCAGGTGTGGAAGATGTACCGGCTGACCTTGTTCTCGACACGCGCCAGGATCTCGTCCCAGAGGTTGCTCGACATTGGCGCCACTCGCGTCGGTACGCCGTGCGACTCGGTCAGCGGGGATGACCGGGTACCGTCCGTTGGAACGTTGCGGTTGAGCCCGTTGAGCGCCTCCGTGCGGACACCGGTTGCTGCCTGAGAGGCGCGGGGAGCAAAGACGGACACGATACCACAGCCGGTCGGATGTCGGAATCCTCGAGCACCGAGGAGCATTCGAATCCACGAGGCGGCGTTGCGAGGGCCGCGATCGTCCGCGGAAAGGCTCTCCGGAGGCGGGTCCGGCGGTGTCACGAATTCCCGGCTCCGTCGGATCGCCGTCTCGGTCGGGTTCTCGTGGAGTTCTACAAGTAGTTGTAAACAGGGCGTTTATTGAACTTGCCGCGACGACGTTCTTCGCCGCGAAGCGGGAAATCTCCCTGTAATATCGATTTTCCATAACGTTTTCCACAGGTGTGGAAAACACCTCGGGAGGAGCGCGATCGGGACCGCTGCGGGTGCTGAAAACAGGGGCCGGCGTGGGGTTCCGGGCGTGTCCCGAGGGCAGGAAACGGGCAGGATTTCAACAACCCCGAACGGCCGGGGGAAGGACGCGATTCTTGACAAATGCAGGCGGGACCAGCTAGTGTAAAAGGTTGCCGCAGGAACGGAGGGACCCGGTTCGATGAAGCGCACATTTCAACCCAATCGCCGCCACCGCAAGAAGACCCACGGGTTCCGTGCCCGGATGAGCACGCCGGCGGGCCGGCGGGTGCTCAGTCGCCGCCGTGCGAAGGGCCGCCACCGCCTGACGGTCTCCGACTAGCCGTCCAGAGGCGAGGGGCGGCGAATGCGCGGGGGCCGGTGACGGTTGCGACCCGGACGCTGGCGCGTGGAGAGCGGATTCGCGGGCGCCGGGACTTCCTGCGGATCCAGCGGCGCGGCACGCGAACACGGGGACGCTACATGACGCTGATCGGCCTCCCCGGTGAGCAGGGCTGCAGCCGCCTGGGCATCGTCGCGCCCCGCCGCCTGGGGAACGCCGTGCGGCGTAATCTCATCAAGCGCTTGGTGCGCGAACTCTTCCGCCACGAGAAGCCGCTCCCGGTGACCGACCTCGTGGTGCTGCCTTTCCGGGATTTCCCCGATGCTCCGTTCCGCTTGCTGCAGGGCGACTACCACCGGACCCTGCTCCGCCAACTCCGCGCTCGGGTCCGGCGATGAGGGTGGCGTGAGACTCCTTGGTGCCGCGTGGCGGCAGGTGGATCGCGGGTTGATCGCCCTGTCGGCAGCCCTGCTGAGTGCCTATCGGCTCACGTTGGGTCTTCTGTTCGCCGGGGCCTGCCGCTTCGAGCCGTCCTGCTCGCACTACGCCGAGGCGGCGTTCCGGCGTCACGGCAGCCTTCTCGGAGCTTGGCTCACTCTCAAGCGGCTGTGCCGCTGTCACCCGTTCCACCCGGGCGGCGTGGATCCGGTGCCGCCGGCCGACGGTTTCGGCACGCCGGCAGGGCCACCCGCGGCGCCACGTCCGGACGTCTGATCTGTCATGGAGCGTCGAGTCCTTCTCGCGGTCACCCTGTCCTTCCTGGTCCTCGTGCTGTACCAGCAGTGGATCGGTCCCCCGCCCGCGGTCGAGAGGGTGGGGGACGACCCCGTCGCCGGGACTGCCGGGGGCACCGGTGTCCCGGGACCGTCGGCGGCCGGCGCCGCGGTCGTCGACAGGCCGGGGGCCGCGGCGCCGCCCGGCGCGTCCGTCGATCCCCCGCCGGCGGCCGGCGCGCAGGCGGGGGAACCGGTCATTGCGGTCGTCGCCGACGACCGGCAGCGAACCGTTGTCGTGGAGAGCGACTTCGTGCTCGCGGAGTTCGACAACCGCGGCGCCGAGCTCGTGAGCTGGAAGCTGAAGCACTATGCCGACGACAACGGCGACCCGGTCGAGCTGGCGATGCCCGAGGTGGCCGCGGACCGGTCGAGGCCCTTCTCGTTGCTCGTGCCGGGGAATCCGGATCTGACGGCGCGCCTCGATGCCGCCCTGTTCCGGCCGTCGGCCGACCGCCTGCGGCTCCGCGCGGAAACCGGGACGCTCACTTTCGAGTATGAGGACAGCTCGGGTCTGCGGGTCCGGAAGACGTTCCGCTTCCAGCCGTCGGCGGAACAGCCGTACGTCCTGGAGTTCGAGGCTGCGGTCACGACGGCGGACGGCATCCAGCCCACGACCACGGCCTGGGGGGCGGGTCTGGGGGGGGTCCGCGGCGACACGTCGTGGTTCGTGTTTCAGCAGTTGCCGGCGGCGGTGCTGTACGGCCGGCCCCTCGAGGACGGGCTGGCGCAGGATGTCGACGTCTATCGCGCCGCCCCGGCGAACGTCCCGGAGCGGCCCAGCTACGAGGGGCAGTTCGATTTCGCCGGCGTCGACAACCACTACTTCCTGGCCGTCGCCCTGCCCGGTGCGCAGACGAGCCGCGTTGACTACCGTCCTCTCTCCGTCGCCGCCCTGGACCACGATCTCGTCGAGTTCGAGGTCACGCTGGAGCCGGGCGCCGGCGGGATACCGTTCTTCATCGGCCCGAAGGACTTCGACCTCCTCGCGGCGGTGCACCCGGACCTCGTGCGGGCCATCGACTTCGGGTTCCTGTCGGTTATCGTCGTCCCCCTCCATCGGACCTTGAAGTGGATCCACGGGTTCGTCGGCAACTACGGGTGGTCGATCATCCTGCTGACGGTGCTCATCAACATCGTGATCTTCCCGCTGCGCCACAAGAGCGTCGTCTCCATGCGCAAGATGCAGGAGCTGCAGCCGGAGATGAAGGCGATCCAGGCGCGGTATGCCGGCCTCAAGACGACGGACCCGGCCCGGCAGAAGATGAACCAGGAGGTGATGGAGCTCTATCGCCGGCACGGCGCGAACCCCGCGAGCGGGTGCCTGCCGATGCTGATGACGATGCCGATCCTCATCGCCTTCTACCGGCTGCTGTCCATGGCGGTGGAGTTGCGGGGCGCGCCGTTCATGGGCTGGATCGAGGATCTGTCGCTGCAGGACCCGTTCTACGTGACGCCGTTGATCATGGGCGCGTCGATGGTCTACCAGCAACGGCTGCAGCCGGCCGGCGCGGCCAGCCCGGAACAGCAGCGGATCATGACCCTCATGCCGGTGCTCTTCACGGTGATGTTCCTGTGGGCGCCGAGCGGGCTGGTCATCTACTGGCTGACGAGCAACCTGCTGGGCATCGGGCAGACCGTGGTGACGAACCGCATCGCGGGCCCGCCGCGGGTGAAGCAGGTTCGCCCCCCCGCCGAGCGGCAGGTGAAGGCCGCGGTCGAGGCGCCCGCGCCGGAGCCCCCGCGGGAGGGCGGCGGCGACGGTCTGGCAAGAGGCCGCTCGGGGTCGAAGGGGGCGAGGCCGGGCAGGGGGTCGCGGCGCTCGCGCGGGAAGGGTCGGTAGGCGGGCTGGCGGTCCGCGGCGGGACGGCCCGCGGTCGCGGGCGATCCCGGCCGTCGCGGCAATCGCGGCAACGACCGGGAGGTTGGCGTGGCAGCGGATCTCGAAGCAAGGATGGCGGTTTTCGTGGAGTCGGTGGCGGCCGCGCTGGGTCTGTCGCTCGAGGTGGAGTGCACTCCGCTGGAGGACGGGACCCGCGTCACCCTGAAAGGGGACAACGGCGAGGTGCTGCTGCGCCGCAAGGGCGAGGGCCTCGACGCGCTTCAGCATGTCGTCAACGCGGCCTTCCGTGGCGAGCACGGGAGGGGGCGCATCGTCGTCGACTGCCTGGACTATCGGAAGGGCAAGGACGAGGAGCTTCGACAAACGGCGATCCTGCTCGCGGAGAAGGCCCTCAGGACGGGCGAGACCCAGGAGATCGGACCCCTGAACCCGTACGCCCGGCGGCTCGTGCACCTGGCGGTTGCCGACGACCCGAACGTGTCCTCGGAGAGCATCGGCGACGCGTTCCTGAAGACGGTGTTGATCTCGGTCGCGCGCAGGCCGTGAGAGGCGTGGCGCCCGGGCCGTCGCCGCCACCGGCGGCCCACCCCCGATGTTCGCTCCCGACGACACGATCGTCGCCATCGCCACGCCGCCCGGCCGCGGGGGGCTCGGGATGGTGCGCATCAGCGGGTCGCAAGCCGCCGCGATCGCCCGCGCGCTGCTGGACGGCCCGCGGTCCCTCCCGCCGCGCCGCGCCACGGTGACGCGCCTCGTCATGCGCGAGGGCGACGTTTCGACCGCCATCGATCGGGTGGTGGCGACGTCGTTCCCCGGCCCGGGGTCGTACACGGGCGAGGATGTCGTGGAGATCTGCGCCCACGGCAGTCCGGTGCTCCTGGAGCAGATCGTCGCGCTCGCCTGCCGGTCGGGGGCCCGCCTGGCGAACCCCGGGGAGTTCACGCTCCGCGCCTTTCTGCACGGCCGCGTCGATCTCGTGCAGGCGGAAGCGGTGGCCGACCTCGTCGACGCCGTCACCCCGCTTCAGGCCCGCGTGGCGTTCGACCAACTCGAGGGCACGGTCACCGATCGCATCGCCGACCTCGACCGGCGGCTGCTCGACCTGACGGCGCGGCTCGAAGCGTCGCTCGACTTCCCCGAGGAGGGCTACCACTTCATCGAGACGTCGGAGGTCGCGCGCGGCATCGGCGAGCTGTGCGAGCGGGTACGGGCCATGCTGGACGGCGCCGCCGCCGGCCGGTTGATCCGGGAAGGGTGCCGGGTGGTCGTCCTCGGGCGGCCGAACGTGGGCAAGTCGAGCGTCTTCAACCGGCTGCTGGGCTCGTCGCGCGCCATCGTCACCCCCGTGGCCGGCACCACCCGCGACCTCGTGACCGAGACCCTCGATCTCGAGGGCCTCGCCGTCGGCCTCGTCGATTCCGCCGGCATTCGCGCGACCGGCGATCCGGTCGAGGTCGAGGGCGTGTCGCGGGCCAGGCGGGCGCTCGGCTCGGCCGCCGCCAGCCTCGTGGTCCTCGATCGCTCGGTGCCGCTCGCCGGGGACGACCGGGACGTGCTGCAGGAGACGTCGGCGTCCCCGCGGGTGGTGGTCGTGAACAAGATCGATCGCCCGCCCGCGTGGTCGTCGGTGGACCTGCCCTTGGGCGAGGACGTGATCGCGGTCGAGGTCTCGGCGCTCACCGGAGAGGGATTCGGCCGGCTGCGGGACGACCTGCGGCGGGTGCTGGCGGGGGAGACCGTGGCCCGGGAGACCCCGATGGTGGCCAACATCCGGCACATCGAGCTGCTCGAGCGGGCGGACTCGGCCCTCGGGGCGGCGGCCGCGGCGGCGGAGCAGGGAGCGGCCGAGGAGTTCGTGCTCGAAGACCTGCAGCGGGCGCGCCGGGCGTTGGAGGAGCTCACCGGGAAGCGGACGCCCGACGACGTGCTCGAGCACATCTTCGAGCGGTTCTGCATCGGAAAGTAGCCGTCGCCGCGGGGAAGCGGGCTGACGGCGGGGCCGCCGGAGCGAGAGCCCCCGGTCATGCGTCGCCCCGGGGGGCGGGTCCGACGCTCATCGGAGCGAGCCATGACAACGGATCACGACGTCATCGTCATCGGGGCCGGGCACGCCGGCATCGAGGCGGCGCACGCGGCCGCCCGCCTGGGGTGTGCGGTGGGGCTGTGCACGCTGTCGCGGGAGACGGTGGGGCAGATGCCCTGCAACCCCGCCGTCGGGGGCACCGCCAAGGGCCACCTCGTGCGCGAGATCGACGCCCTCGGCGGATTGATGGGCGAGGCCATCGACGCCACCGCGATCCAGTTCAAGCTGCTGAACCGCAGCCGTGGCCCGGCCGTGCAGTCGCCGCGGGCGCAGGCGGACAAGCGCCGGTACGGCGCGTGGATGCGGTCGCGACTCGAACGGGAGCCCAACATCGACTGGATCGTCGGCCGGGTCGGCGCCGTCCTGGTCGAGGGCGCACGCGTGGTCGGCGTCGAGCTCGAAGACGGCGCCCGCTTCGGTTGCCGCGCGGTGGTCGTGACCACGGGGACGTTCCTGAACGGGTTGATACACGTCGGCTCGGAGCAGCGTCCGGCGGGTCGGGCCGGCGAGCCGGCGTCCCGGGTCCTGGGGGAGTCGCTGAAGCGCCTGGGCCTGGCGTGGGGGCGGCTGAAGACGGGGACCCCGCCCCGGCTCGACCGCGCCAGCATCGACTTCGGCCGCTTCGAAGAAGAGCCGGGAGACCGCCCGCCGGTGCCGTTCTCGTTCCTGAGCGGCGTCATCGACCGCCGCCAGATCTGTTGTCACATCGTCCATACGACGCCCGAGGTGCACGAGCTGGTCCGCCGGAACCGGGATCGGTCGCCGCTCTACAACGGGCGGATCACCGGGATCGGACCCCGGTACTGCCCGTCGCTGGAAGACAAGGTGATGCGGTTTCCCGACCGCGAGCGGCACCAGGTCTTCCTGGAGCCGGAAGGGCTGGACGTGCCGGAGATCTACGTCAGCGGCTGCTCGATGTGCCTGCCGCGAGACGTGCAGCAGGAGATTGTCGCCGCCCTGCCGGGGCTGGAGGACGCGGTCATGCTGCGTCCGGGCTACGCGGTCGAGTACGACTTCATCCAGCCGACGGAGCTGGGGCTGACCCTGGAGGCGCGGAGGGTCGCGGGGCTCTATCTCGCCGGGCAGGTCAACGGCACCTCGGGATACGAGGAAGCGGCGGGACAGGGCTTGGTGGCGGGGGTCAACGCAGCCCGGCGCGCGCGCGGCGAGAGCGGCTGGGTGCTTCGGCGCGGCGAGTCCTACATCGGGGTCATGGTCGACGACCTCACGGCCCGGGGATGTCTCGAGCCGTACCGCATGTTCACGTCGCGGGCCGAGCATCGCCTGCTGCTGCGGATCGACAACGCGGACCTGCGCCTGACGCCGCGCGGCCGCGAGGTGGGCCTCGTGGACGACGGACGATGGGACCGCTTCCGCGACCGTCGTGCGAGGTTCGAGGGGAACCTGGCGCGGGTGCGGGCGGCGCGCGTCCGGGAGGGCGACCGCACCGTCGCCGCGACCCGGGTGCTCCGGCGGCCGGAGGTGAGCCTGGCCTCGCTGGCCGAGCAGGGGGTCGTGGCCCTCGAGATCGGCGAGGACGCCGCGGGGGCGGAGCGGTCGAGCGTGGAGACGGCGGTGAAGTACGAAGGGTACCTGCGCAGGCAGGAAGCCACGATCGCCCGATCGGCGAAGGACGAAGGGCGGCTCATCCCGGCCGGCTTCCCCTATGCCGACGTGCCCGGACTGTCGACGGAGGTCGTGTCGAGGCTCGGTTCGGCCCGGCCAGCCACCCTCGGACAGGCCGGCCGCATTCCCGGCGTCACCCCGGCCGCCGTCGCGGTGCTCGGGGCCTATGTGAAGCGGTGGGGCGGCCGCGCGGCCGGCGCCGGGGACGCCGAAGACAGGGAGCGCCGCCGCGCCACCCCGTCGTCGGCGCCCGCTCCCCCGGGCGCCCAACCGACCCGCCAAGAGCCCGCGCCGTTCCACGGCGCAGACTCCTAGTGCTGCGTCATGGCCGAGGGTTCGGGCTTGGGTGCTGTGATACGTCAACGATTGCGCGCGGCAACCCCATGTCCGTGTCCGAAGATTGGGACGTGACGCCCAGTAGCCGCCCATCGTCGTCTGCGGCTTTCCCGGGCGCCCAATCAACCCTGCAAGGGTCCGCGCCGTTCCACGTCGCAGGCTTGTAGCCCGCCCATCGTCGCCTGCGGCTCCGCGGGGCGTCCAACCGACCCTTCAGGAGTCCGCGCCGTTTCACGGCGCAGACTTGTAGCCCGCCCATCGTCGCCTGCGGCTCCGCGGGGCGTCCAACCGACCCTGCCGGAGTTCGCTCCGTTCCACGTCGCAGGCTCGCGACGCGGCCGGCGGTGCCGGCGGGCCGAGCGTCCGGCGCCCGCGTCGCACGTCAGCCGCGGCGGTGCTTCCGGAGGACCACGAGGCGGCCGGCCGGACCGAGGAGCGGATAGGCGCCGTCCACCCGCCAGGGTGCGGGCACGGCGTCGACGTTGCCGCGAGTGCTCCTGAAGAGGAAGACGACCCCGTCGGCCTTGAGCAGGGGTTCGATCCGGCGCAGCATCCGAGCGCCGGTCCGGACCGCGCGGACGCTCACGACATCGGATTGCGCGGCGAGCTCATGCCGGTCCGCCAGATCCTCGAACCTGCAGGCCTCCACCGCCGTTTCCTCGAGCGCGAGCCGGCGCACGACCTCGCGCAGGAACGCGGCCTTTCTCGTCTTCGATTCCACCATGCGCAGGCGCACCGACGGTGCGGCGAGCTTCATCGGGACCGCCGGAGATCCCCCTCCGGATCCGATATCGGTGACGACGGCGTCGGGCCTCGGCAGACGTTGCGCGGCGACGAGCGGCTCGATGACGAGCCTGTCGATGCCGTCGTCGTCATCGGTCAGCGCGGTCAGGTTGATGCGCCGGTTCCAGCGCATCAGGAGGTCGACGTAGGCGGCGAGGGCTTCCCGCAGAGGGGAGTCGATCAACAGCCCCGCCCGGTTGGAGCGCCGGGCGATGCGGTCGACCACGTGCCGCGGTTCGGTTCTGGGAGTGGTCATGGGATGGCGAGGAGTCCAGGCCGTAGAACGGCGCCGACGCCTGGAGGGTTGGTCGGTGCCCAGCGGAGCCGGAGGCGCCGGCGGGCGGGGTGCGTCGCAACGCGGCCGACGCTCTTGCAGCCCGCTCCGCCTCGTCGTCCAGCGGTCGGCGTCGGGGTGCCCGGGTCGCGGTGCCGCGGCGTTCGGATGTTCCACGTGGAACATGGCGCTCCTGGGTGGCCAGGCATTCGAGGTGGCGGCTTCCAACGGCGTTTCCGGTCGGAGTTCGCACTCTTTCGTCGTCCAGCGGTGGGGCGTCGGCTTGCCCCGGTCCCGGTGGCCGCAGCGTGCGGAGTTCCGTGAAACAAGGCGCTCCTGGTGGCCAGGCATTCGAGGTGGCGGCTTCCACGGCGTTCCTGGCAGGAGTCGCAGTTGTCTTCCAGGCTGGTCCGCATCGTCGTCCAGCGGTGGGGCGTCGGCTTGCCCCGGTCCCGGTGGCCGCGGCGTGCGGAGTTCCGTGGAACAAGGCGCTCCTGGGTGGCTAGGCATTCGAGGTGGCGGCTTCCACGGCGTTCCTGGTAGGAGTCGCAGTTGTCTTCCAGGCTGGTCCGCATCGTCGTCCAGCGGTGGGGCGTCGGCTTGCCCCGGTCCCGGTGGCCGCGGCGTGCGGAGTTCCGTGAAACAAGGCGCTCCTGGTGGCCAGGCATTCGAGGTAGCGGCTTCCACGGCGTTCCTGGTAGGAGTCGCAGTTGTCTTCCAGGCTGGTCCGCATCGTCGTCCAGGGGTGGGGCGTCGGCTTGCCCCGGTCCCGGTGGCCGCGGCGTGCGGAGTTCCGTGAAACAAGGCACTCCTGGTGGCCAGGCATCGAGGTAGCGGCTTCCACGGCGTTCCTGGTAGGAGTCGCAGTTGTCTTCCATCGTCGTCCAGGGGTGGGGCGTCGGCTTGCCCCGGTCCCGGTGGCCGCGGCGTGCGGAGTTCCACGTGGAACAGTGCGCTCCTGGTGCAGGCATTCGAGGTGGCGGCTTCAACGGCGTTCCTGGCCGGAGTCGCACTTGTCTTCCAGGCCGGTCCGCATCGTCGTCCAGCGGTGGGGCGTCGGCTTGCCCCGGTCCCGGTGGCCGCGGCGTGCGGAGTTCCACGTGGAACAAGGCGCTCCTGGTGCCCAGGAACATTCGAGGTCGCGGCTTGGACGACGCCCGGTCGGAGTCGCACAGTCGTGTAGATTATGGACATCGTTCTCCGTATCCGTCTCGGATCGCCGACGTTCCCGAGAGGACCAGCCGAAAGGAAGAGAGACTTGACCGGTGGAGACCGCCTGATTGTCGCCCTCGATGTTCCGAGTGTCGAGACCGCGCACGCCGTCGTCGACGAGCTGTCGAACGTCCAGTCGTACAAGATCGGCTGGCGGCTGCTCATGGCGGGGTTGCGGGCCCGGGGCCTTGCCGCGCTGTGGGAGAGGATCGCCGGTGACGGCAAGCGGATCTTCGTCGACCTGAAGGTGCCGGACATCGGCAACACGGTGGCGGATGTCGTTCGCGACCTGCACGGAGACCCGAGCATCCGGTTCCTGACCCTTCACCAGAACATGCAGTCGCGGGACATCGCGATGGCCCGCGACGCGAAGGGCGGCAGCCGGTGGCCGGCGCTCCTCGTCGTCCCGTACGTCTCCAGCCTCGATGCCGGCGACTTCTCCCGAATCGCCCCGGCCGAGGCCGCGCGCGGCGTCACGCTGAACGACTGGATCATCGCCCGGACCCGGGAAGCGATCGATCACGGTTGCGACGGCGTGATCGCCTCCGGCGAGACCATTCGACTGTGCCGCGAAGCATGGCCGCGGGAAACGGGGGTGCTGATTGTCAGCCCGGGAATCCGTCCGGCGGGCGCGACGCGGGACGATCACAAGCGCTCGACCACGCCGACCCAGGCGCTTCGTTGGGGATCGGACTACATCGTCGTGGGCCGGCCCATACTGAACGCGGCCGACCGGGCAGGTGCGGCGCAGTCCATCATCGACGAGCTGGACACGGCGTTTCCGCCTGCGTCCCTTTGAGCAGAGGTTCCCACGGTGGAACCTCCATCGGTGCGCAGTCCCGCCAGAAAGCCTGGGCCGTCGACACCCGAGGGTCCATCGGCTTGTCCCGACACCGGCATCGCGGTACCATCTTGCCGTGGTTGAGCGTGGTTTAGTGTTTAGGTCGTTTGCCAGAACGTAGCGCCGGTTGCCGATGGGCAGGATTATCGCGATCGCCAATCAGAAGGGGGGCGTCGGCAAGACGACCACGGCCATCAATCTCGCCGCGTCTCTCGCGATGGGCGATCAGCGGGTGCTCCTGGTCGACCTCGATCCGCAGGCGAACCTCACGAGCGGCCTCGGGCTGAGGGACGCGGCCGGCGAGCGGCGCAGCATCTACCGGGCGTTGACCTCGGACGCGGCCGTCGCGGACGATCTCGCGCTCGACACGCAGGTCACCGGCCTGCGACTGATTCCGACCGACCACCATCTGACCGGTGCCGAGGTCGAGCTCGTCGGGATGTCGCGGCGCGAGAGTCGCCTGCGCCCGCTGCTGCGCGCGGCCGTCGAGGGGTACGACTACATCTTCATCGACACGCCCCCGTCCCTGGGCCTGCTCACCCTGAACGCCCTCGTCGCCGCGCATTCGGTCCTGATACCGCTCAACTGCGAGTACTTCGCCCTCGAGGGGCTGACCGAGCTCATGGCCACGATGAAGGCCGTGCAGGGCCGGTTGAATCCCGAGCTCGAGCTGGAGGGCGTCCTGCTGACGATGTCGGACTCGAGGACCCGGCTGGGCCAGCTGGTGTCCGGCGACGTCCGGGCGCATTTTCGCGACAAGGTGTACCGCACCGTCATTCCCCGGAACGTGCGGCTGGGAGAGGCGCCGAGCCACGGGCTGCCGGCCATACTCTACGACGTTCGGTCGACGGGGGCCGAGGCGTACCTGGCCCTGGCGCGTGAGATGCTGGGGCCCGCCCGCGGGACGACGTCGCGCGTCGCGCCCCGGAGGACGGAGGCGCCGTCGTGAGGCCGGAGTCGCGGCAGAGCCCGCGAAGCCGCGCCGGACGGACCCGCGACCACCGAGACCGGTACCCCGGGCAGGAGGCGGTCCAGGCGTCTGCGCGGTTCTGCGGAGCAGACTTCTGGCAGGTTTGGGTTGGGCGGCCGTCGGAGCCGCAGGCGACGATTTCCGGTCCAGGCGTCTGCGCGGTTCTGCGGAGCAGACTTCTGGCAGGTTTGGTTGGGCGGCCGTCGGAGCCGCAGGCGACGATTTCCGGTCCAGGCGTCTGCGCGGTTCTGCGGAGCAGACTTCTGGCAGGTTTGGTTGGGCGGCCGTCGGAGCCGCAGGCGACGATTTCCGGGCTAGGTTCATGGCCAAGACACGACGTGCCCTGGGGCGCGGACTCAGCGCCCTGATTCCCGAGACGGCTCCGGCCCCGGCTCCGGCCCCGTCCCCCCAGGGGGCCGAGGTGGACCTCGACCGGCTCTCTCCCAATCGCGCCCAGCCCCGCACGGTTCTCGACGAGCCGAAGCTCGAAGAGCTCTCCCGGTCCATCCGCGCGACCGGCGTCATCCAGCCGATCGTGGTCCGCCGCATGGCCGGAGACCGCTTCGAGATCGTCGCCGGCGAGCGCAGGTGGCGGGCGGCGCAGATGGCGGGTCTGCTGCGCGTGCCCATCGTGGTGCGCGACGTGCCGGACGACAAGCTGCTGGAGATGGCCCTCATCGAGAACCTGCAGCGCGAGGACCTCAATCCGATCGAGGAGGGAGAGGCCTACCGCCGGCTGATCGACGAGCGCGGGATGACCCAGGAGGAGGTGGCCGCGGCCATCGGCAAGGACCGCGCCACCGTCGCCAACTACGCCCGGCTGCTGCTGCTGCCGCCGGAAGTGCAGGCGGACGTGGCGTCGGGCGCGCTGGCCATGGGCCACGCGCGCGCGCTACTGGGCTTGGCCGAAGCGGACGCGCAACGCCGCGCTGCCCGCGAGGTCGTGGCCGCCGGCCTCTCCGTGCGCGAGACCGAGGCCCTTGTCAAGAAGCTCGCGGCCCCGCCGTCGCCGCCGGGCTCGAAGACGGCGACGGTCGACGTCCATACGCAGGCGGCGCAGGACCGCCTGCGGGTCGTCCTCGGCACGCGCGTGCGCATCTTCAGGAAGGGCCGCAAGGGCCGCATCGAGATCGACTTCGCGTCGGAGGACGAGCTGCAGCGCCTCTTCGAGCGCCTCACCGACTCGTGAACCGGCCCGCGACCGGTTCCGTGTGCCGGCCCCGCCGGTCGCCATTGCCGGGCTCCGGGGCGGTGGCGCCGGACCCGCGGGGACAAGCGTCGGGGGACGGTGCCCTTACCCGGCCGCCCCCAGGGAGGAAGGCGTTGGGGGGACGGCGCCCTTGGCCGGCCGCCCTAGCAAGGGGTCACAGTTGACACAGGGTCGTCCGGCATGCGGGCGGCACAGCCACGCCGGGCGGCCGTAGGGCGCCCCCCGGGGTCTAGGGTGCGCGGGCAGCTCGCATGACGCGCACCATCGTCTGCAACTGGACGCATGCCCGCCACATGACCTGGTTGCCTGGCAACGGGCTACGTTTCGAGGGGTGCCAGCCGGCCATGCGCGCCAGCAGCACCACCCAACTGCGAATGTCGGGCGGAAACGGCTTGTCACGCTCGGCCGGCGGCAGCAGCCGTTCGGCCCGCACCACGGTACCGATGACCTGCCGCTCGTCCTCGGTCAGCACCTCGGCGGCGGGCGTGTCGGGCGCGTCCCGCGCATAGCGGTCCAGACTGCACACCCGCCAAGCAGTGACCGCGTCGAAGGCCAGGCAGTTGATCAGGGCGTCGGCCTCCCGCAGCCGCCGGTCCTCGATCCGCGTACCGCTCTTGAGCACCCGGAAATACTCCTCGATGCCCCAGCGGGCCTCATACCAGCCGACGATCCGTTCCGCCCAGTCGGCCGTCGCCCCCCCTTCGCTCGACACCAGCAGCCACTCCAGCGGCTCGCGGCCCGCCGGCGGGTCGGTCTCCAACACGCGCACCACCCACGCCGTCACCGGACCGTCCCCGGGTCGCTCCTTCGGCGGCTGCAAGGCCACCTGCCCGATGCGCAACTCCGTCACCGCCGTCCGCCGCCCCCGCGCCCGCTTCCCGCCCTGCGAGTCGATGAACACCTCCCGCCCTGTCTTCACCGGCTCCTCGAAATCCAGCTGCGACGCCAGCGCCCGGCGCATCGTCGTCCGAAACTGCGGGTCCCACACCTCCACCTGCCGCTGCCGGCTCGCGTTCGCCCGCACCACCAGCCCAGCCTCGTCCGCATGCTCGGCCTGCCACTTCAGCAGGCCGTAGATGTCGCTCTCCCGGTCCCCGACCACCACCACCCGCGTCTCCGGGCAGGCCCGCCCCAACGCCCGGCCCTGATCGAATCCCCGGAACCAGCGCCGACTCTCCTTCTCCCGCTCCGCCGCCGGCGCGGCTTCCGGCCGCGCCCACGTCTCCAGACCGCTCACCCCCAACGGCCGCCGACCCGCCGTGAACGCCACCGCCGCATGCACGAACAGGCCCCGCGAGCTGCTCTCGCGGTCCTGAAGCGGACCCAGACCCGACGTGCTGTCCTTCAACCCCGTGTAGTTCAGCGTCGTCGTGTCTTGAACCAGCAGCACCGTCGACTCGGGCCGGCAGCGCTCCACCAGCGCCTCACGATGCGGTTGCAGAATGTCCTCGCCGCTCACCTTCTCATTGTGCAGGAAACGGTACGCTGCCTGCTGCTCGGCGCTGCCCGGGAAAATCGCCGGCAGCGGCTCCCCCGGATGCTCCTCCCACGCCGCCCCCAACCGCTCCAGACGCCGACGCAAGCGCCCGTCGGCCAAGTCCGAGCGCCCGAATTCGAGCCGCGCCCAACTCGAATCGTCCTCAAGCGCCAACCCCGGAAACGACCCCGGCGACCGCGCCGGCGCACACCGCAACGTCTCCGCCCAGCCCCCGGCCAGACCCCGCAGCAACACGTTCTTCGGCTCCCTCGCCACCGACGACCCGGGCGGACGACCCGCCGTCCGGCCCACACACTGCCAGCCCGCCGCCCGGTAGCTCGTCGCCCGACGCGACGCCTCCACGCAGGTCTCCAACAACACCGGACGAACCCCGTGCCGGGCCTCCCAGTCCGCCGCCAGACGAGACGCCGCACGACCCAGCACGTGCGACGCCAAGTGCGGAACCCGCACCTTGTCCAACAGCAGAAATCGGTCGTTCGAGACCACCTCCGCGATGTGCGCACCACGCGTGCGGTCGTCCCAACCCAGATGCGCGTCGCGGGGGCCCAACCGTAGCGGCGCCGCCACAAAGCTCAGCACCCCCACAGGACCCACCGCCGCCGACAACAAATACGTCAACCGGCAGCCCGGCGCCCGACCCCGACCCCGCGGATGGGCCGCCTCCAGCAGATGTCCGCACTGCTGCCGAACCGACGCCGTGTCCGCCAATACCAGCCGGACCTCACCCAGCTCCGACAAACTGCCCGAAAACGCCGTCTGCGCCAGTCCCGACACGTCCCCCGACGGTGCGCAACCCCGTGGCGGACCCGACTGCGCCGGCGGCAGAGACAGACCCAATTGCTCCGCCAGGCGCGGCAACGCCTTCCGAGCCGACGACGTGCACAACTCTCCCCGCCCGTTGCGCCAATCCTCCCGCTCGCACAGTCCGCGTCCCAGAGCGGCTCGTGACAGCGCCCCCCGGCACAACTCTTGGCGCAGCCACTCGACCGACTCCGGCTGGAGAAGGCGAAGCCCAATCCGCACGGACCTGTTCTACACGGGACCCCGCCCTGTGTCAACTGTGATTGAGTGCTAGCCGGCCGCCCCCGGGGATGTTAGAATGGGCCGTTTGTGCGTTCAGAGCCGCGCTCTGACAAGTGTGTCCCCGGCGCCACGGGTCGTTTCCGCGAGGGTCGCGGCGGCCGGGTCTTCCCGTTTTCGTGCAGGCTGAGTTCGCCGGCTCGGCGCGTCCGAACGGGCAGTTCGGAATGAACGGGACGCGGGCCGGCGGTCTTGCGGGCCGCGCCTCCGGTCCGGTTCGCGCTCGAGTCGGCCACCCGACCAACCATGACGAATCGCACGGCGGCTGTGCGCTACGCCCGCGCACTCTTCGACGTCAATCTCGAGAGCGGCGACCTCCGGAAGGCCGAATCCGATCTGGATCTGTTCGCCCGGCTCGTAGAAGAGCACGAGGGGCTGCGGCGCGTGCTCTTCGCGGCAGCGGTTCAGCCGCCGAAGAAGCGGGCCATCATCAACGATCTTCGGAACCGCTTCCGGGAGGTCTCGCCGACCGTCACCCGGCTGCTGACGGTGCTCGCCGACCGCGGGCGCCTGGCCCTCTTGCCGGACATCCTGCGGTTCTACCGGGGGCGCGTGTTCGAGCACCTCGGGGTCGTCGACGCGGAGGTGACGACCGCGCAGCCGCTCAGCCCGGCCCAGGACGCCGAGGTGCGGCAGCGGCTCGCCGCCGCGGGCGCGGGCGACGTGCGGATCACGACGCATGTCGATCCGGACATTCTGGGCGGAGTGGTCACGCGGATCGGCTCGACCGTGTACGACGGCAGCGTCGTCCGGCACCTCGAACGAATGCGGCAGACCCTCCTCGAGCGATGACGCTGGCGGCTCCATCCAGGTAACACCATCATCGGGTACACGGCCACGCGCCGGCGGAGACCGGAACACCCAGGACGAGAGTTTCTGCGATGACCATCAAGGCGGACGAGATAACGAAGATCATTCGCGAGCAGATCGGCGGCTACGACGTCGAGGTCGACGTGGCCGAGGTCGGCACCGTCGTGTCGGTCGGCGACGGCATCGCCCAGATCGACGGCATCGAGCGGGTCATGGCGACCGAGATGCTCGAATTCCCCCACGGAATCTTCGGCATGGCCCTCAACCTCGAGGAGCAGGGCGTGGGGGCGGTGCTGCTCGGCGAGAGCACCGAGATCAAGGAGGGCGACGTCGTCAAGCGCACCGGGCGCATCGTCTCGGTGCCGGTGGGCGAGGCGATGCTCGGCCGCGTGGTGAACGCGCTCGGCCAGCCGGTGGACGGGAAGGGCCCCATCGCGGCCACGGGCACCTCCCCGGTCGAGCGGATCGCCCCCGGCGTCGTCGACCGGCAGCCGGTGAAGCGGCCGCTCCAGACCGGACTCAAGGCCATCGACACGATGGTGCCGATCGGGCGCGGGCAGCGGGAGCTCATCATCGGCGACCGGCAGACCGGGAAGACCGCGGTCGCCGTCGACACCATCCTGAACCAGCGCGGCCAGGACGTCGTCTGCATCTACAACGCCATCGGCCAGAAGCAGTCGACGATCGCCCAGGTCGTGAAGACCCTCGAGGACGCCGGCGCGATGGAGTTCACCATCGTGGTCGCCGCCGCCGCCGCCGACCCCGCCCCCCTGCTCTTCCTCAGCCCCTACGCCGCCTGCGCGATGGGCGAGCACTTCCGCGACAACGGCAAGCACGCGCTCTGCATCTACGACGACCTGTCGAAGCACGCCCAGGCCTACCGCGAGATCTCGCTGCTGCTGCGGCGCCCGCCGGGGCGCGAGGCGTACCCGGGCGACGTGTTCTACCTGCACTCGCGCCTGCTCGAGCGGGCGGCGATGATGCGCGACGAGCTCGGGGCGGGCTCGCTGACGGCGCTGCCCGTCATCGAGACCCAGGCCGGCGACCTGTCCGCGTACATCCCGACGAACGTCATCTCGATCACCGACGGGCAGATCTTCCTCGAGTCGGACCTGTTCCACCAGGGCGTGCGCCCCGCCATCAACGTCGGCAACTCGGTGTCGCGGGTCGGCGGGTCGGCGCAGGTCAAGGCGATGCGGCAGGTGGCGGGCACGTTGCGGCTCGACCTGGCGCAGTTCCGGGAGCTGGCCGCGTTCGCGCAGTTCGCCAGCGATCTCGACAAGTCGACGCAGGACCAGCTCAACCGCGGCCGCCGGCTGGTCGAGGTGCTGAAGCAGGGCCAGTACGCGCCGCTGCCGGTCGAGCGGCAGGTCCTCATCGTGTACGCCGGCACCAACGGCCATCTCGACGCGGTCGAGGAGGGCGACGTCCGCCAGTTCGAGACGGAGCTGTACCAGTTCGTGGAGGCGCGCGAGCCGGCCCTCTTCGCCGATCTCGCGGAGCGGGCCGTGATCGACGACGATCTCAAGTCGCGCATCGTCGCCACCCTCGAGGAGTTCACCGAGCAGTTCATCGCCGCCCGCAAGACCGCGGCGGCCTGACGGCCCCGTCGAGCGCCCCGGCCCCCAGCAGAGAGCAGCCAGCCAGTGCCTTCTCTTCTCGACCTTCGCAGACGGATTCGCGCGGTCAAGTCGACCCAGCAGATCACCAAGGCCATGAAGGCGATCGCCGCCTCGCGGCTCCGCCGGGCGCAGGACCGCATCCTGAACGCCCGGCCCTTCGCCATCCAGATGCAGCGCGTGCTCGACGGCCTCGCCGCCCACGTCGACGCCGGGGCGCACCCGCTGCTGGCCCGGCGCGCGCCCGACGCTCCGCCCCGCCCCACGCTGCTCGTGGTGGTGACCGCGGACAAGGGGTTGTGTGGCGGGTTCAACACCAACATCATCAAGGAAGCCGGCGGCGTCATCGCCGCGGGCCCCGGGTCCGGCGTCTCCCTGGGCCTGGTGGGCCGCAAGGGCCGGGACTTCTTCGGGAAGCGCGGCTTCGATGTCCGCTTCGAGCTCGTCAACATCTTCTCGCAGCTCGAGTACGGACACGCGCAGGCGATCGCCCGCGAGGTCGTCGCGGCGTACACCGGGGGCGAGGTCGACGGCGTCAAGCTCGTCTACAACGAGTTCAAGAGCGTGCTGCAGCAGCGGGTGGTGGTGGACCAGGTGCTGCCGATCCAGCCGCTCGAGCCCGACGACGACGGGGGCGAGCGGCGGCCCGACTACCTCTACGAGCCGGCGCCGCGCGAGATCTTCGACACGCTGATTCCCCGGCACGTCGAGATTCAGTTCTGGCGGGCGCTGCTCGAGTCGGCGGCGGCCGAGCACGCGGCCCGATTGACGGCCATGGACGCGGCCAGCAACAACGCGACGGAGATGATCGAGGACCTGACGCTCTACATGAACAAGGTGCGCCAGGCCACGATCACGAGGGAGATCATCGAAGTGGTGTCCGGCGCCGAGGCGCTCTAGGCGCGCGCGGCGCGGCACCATCCGTTATCGAAGTGGTGTCCGGCGCCGAGGCGCTCCAGGGGCGCGCGGCGCGGCACCATCCGTTCATGCGGGTCGAGAGGCCAGGACGAGCGGACACGACGTCGGGGGGACGTTCCAGACATGGCGAACGAGACAGCGGCGGCACAGAGCACCGGCAAGGTGGTGCAGATCATCGGACCGGTCATCGACGTCGAGTTTCCGGGCCGGCTGCCCGCGATCTACAACGCGCTGCAGGTCAAGTCGGAGGCGAGCGGCGTGGCCATCGACGTCATCGCCGAGGTCGCCCAGCATCTCGGGGAGAACCGGGTCCGCGCGGTCGCGATGAAGCCGACCGACGGCATGCAGCGCGGCATGGAGGCGGTCGACCTCGGCCAGCCGATATCGGTGCCGGTGGGGCCCGAGGCCCTCGGCCGGGTGCTCAACGTGCTCGGCGAGCCGGTCGACTTCCCCGACCGCCCGGTGCAGACGAAGGAGCGCTGGCCGATTCACCGGCCCGCGCCGAAGTTGACCGACCAGTCGACCGAGCTGCAGATGTTCGAGACCGGCATCAAGGTCATCGACCTGCTCGAGCCGTATCTGCGCGGCGGCAAGATCGGCCTGTTCGGCGGCGCCGGGGTCGGCAAGACCGTCATCATCATGGAGCTCATCAACAACATCGCCCTCAAGCACGGCGGGGTGTCGGTGTTCGGCGGGGTCGGCGAGCGCACCCGCGAGGGGAACGACCTCTGGCTCGAGATGCAGGAGAGCGGGGTCGTCAACATCGAGGAGCGCGAGAAGTCGCGGGCCGCGCTGATCTACGGGCAGATGACGGAGCCGCCGGGCGCGCGCCAGCGGGTCGGGCTGTCGGCCCTGACCGTTGCCGAGTACTTCCGCGACGCCGAGGGCAAGGACGTGCTCCTCTTCATCGACAACATCTTCCGGTTCACGCAGGCGGGGTCCGAGGTGTCGGCCCTCCTCGGTCGGATGCCCTCCGCCGTCGGCTACCAGCCGACCCTGGCCAGCGAGATGGGGGCGCTGCAGGAGCGCATCACGTCGACCACCCAGGGGTCGATCACGTCGGTGCAGGCGATCTACGTGCCCGCCGACGACTACACCGATCCGGCGCCGGCCACCACGTTCGCGCACCTCGACGCGACCACCAACCTGTCGCGCGCCATCGTCGAGAAGGGCATCTACCCGGCCGTCGATCCGCTGGCGTCGACCTCGCGCATCCTCGATCCCAACGTCATCGGCGACGAGCACTACAACGTCGCCCGCGACGTCAAGCAGGTGCTGCAGCGCTACAAGGACCTGCAGGACATCATCGCCATCCTCGGCATCGACGAGCTGTCCGAGGAGGACAAGCTCGCGGTGGCGCGGGCGCGGCGCATCGAGCGGTTCCTGTCGCAGCCGTTCTTCGTCGCCTCGCAGTTCACCGGCCTCGAGGGCAAGTACGTGCCCATCGCCGACACCATCCGCGGCTTCAGGGAGATCGTCGAGGGCAAGCACGACGAGCTGCCCGAGCAGGCGTTCCTTCTCGTGGGCAGCATCGAGGAGGCGGTGGAGAAGGCCGAGCGGATGAAGAGCGAGGCGGCATAGTGGCCATACCCGATCACCTGACGCTGGAGATCGTCACCCCCGATCGCTCGATCGCCCACGGGGAGGTCGACGAGGTGGTGGTGCCGGGAGCCGAAGGGTCTTTCGGCGTGCTTCCCGGCCATACGCCCCTGCTGAGCACCCTGGCGGTCGGCGAGATCGAGTACCGCCGGGGCGACGAGAGGACGTACGTCGCGGTGTCGTTCGGGTTCGCCGAGGTCCTTCCCGATCGCGTCACCATTCTCGCCCAGATCGCCGAGGCGAGCGAAGAGATCGACGTGACGCGGGCCGAGGCCGCCGTGAAGCGGGCGCGGGAACGGCTCGACCGGCCGCTGGCGGAGATGGACTACGAGCGGGCCCGGCTCTCTCTCCTGAAGTCGCTGGTCCGGCTTCAGGTCGCGTCGAGAAGAGGGCACCACTAGGCGCAGCGCGCGACGGCTTCCCGCCCCCGGTCCGGTTCGCGGCGGTGGTACGGGCGATTCGCCGTGAGAATGGACAGGACCCCATGCCCGTCTTCTCTGGTTCCGCCACGGACAAGGGCCTTCGCCGGTCGACGAACGAGGACAATCTGCTGGTCCGGGGCGACCTCGGGCTCTTCGTCGTCGCCGACGGCATGGGGGGGCACGCCGCCGGCGAGGTCGCCTCGCAGGTGGCGGTCGAGGGAATCGCGGCGTTCATCGAGGCCACCGTCACCGTATCTCCGGATCAGACCTGGCCGGTTCCCTTCGACGCGCGGGAGAGCGTCAACGCGAACCGCCTGCGGGCCGGGTTCTGCATGGCGAACGGCCGGCTCGCGGCGCAGATCGCCTCGTCGCGCGAGCTCCGCGGCATGGCGACCACGGCCGTCGCGGTGCTCGTCGACGAAGCCGCCGTCACCCTCGCCCATGTCGGCGACAGCCGCGCCTACCGGCTGCGGCAGGGGGCAATCTCCCGGCTCACCCGGGACCATTCCTGGGTCGAGGAGCAGATTCAGGCGGGCACGCTGACCGAGGCGGCGGCGCGCCGCCACCCCTGGCGGAACGTGGTGACGCGGGCGTTGTCCGGGTCGGCCGATCTCGACGTCGAGCTCCAGGAGCTGCGCATGGAGCCGGGCGACCGCATCCTGCTGTGCACGGACGGCATCTTCTCGGTGCTCAGCGACGAGCGGATCGGCGAGATCCTGGGGGACGGCGCCGGCCTCGGCGAGGTGTGCAACGCCCTCATCGAGGAGACCAACGAGGGAGGAGGACCCGACAACGCGACCGCCGTCGTGATCGAGTTCGATGCTGGCTAACCTCATCCGGCTGTTCCGCTATCGAGGTCTCGTCCAGATCCTGGTGGCCCGGGAGCTCAAGGCCCGCTACCGCGGGTCGGTGCTCGGGTTCTTCTGGTCCTTCGTCAACCCCCTCCTGCTCCTGCTCGTCTACTCGTTCGTCTTCACCGCCATCATCCCGCGCGGCGATCTCGCCGGCATCGAGCCCTACGCGGTCTTCCTGTTCTGCGGCCTCCTGCCCTGGACGTGGTTCTCGTCGTCGCTCAACGAGAGCGCCAACATCCTCATCGTCAACGGCAACCTGATCAAGAAGGTCGTGTTCCCGGTCGAGATCCTGCCGGTGGTGGCGGTGGCGTCGAACCTGTGCCACTTCCTCCTGGGGCTGCCGATCCTGTTCGGCTTCCTCGTCTGGCACGGCATTCCGCTGCGGCCCGGCGAGCTGATCTGGTTTCCCGCGGTGGTGGCGGTCCAGCTCTGCCTGACCCTCGGGCTCGCGATGTTCCTGGCCGCGTTGACGGTGCACTTCCGCGACGTCAAGGACCTGCTGGCGAACGCCCTGACCCTCTGGTTCTTCGCCTCCCCGATCCTCTACGAGATGTCGGTGATGCCGGAAGGCGCCAGGGCGTTCATGAACCTGAACCCCTTCGCGCACCTCGCGGTCTCGTACCAGCAGATCCTCTTCCACGAGGAGGCGTTCGGGCACTGGCCGTGGCTGGGCGCGTTGGCCGCCGCGAGCGGCGGGCTGTTCCTCCTCGGCTACTGGTTCTTCGATCGGCTGCGCGACTCGTTCGCCGAGGAGGTGTAGGGGCTTGTCCGCGATCGCCCTCGAACGCGTCTCGAAGGTCTACCGGCGGTACGGCTACCAGCGGCGGTTCGCGACCCTGAAGAGCGCGCTGCTGACCGGCAGCCTGGTCCGGCACCTACGCCCCGACGAGTCGTTCCGGGCGCTGGACGACGTGTCGTTGACGGTCGCGGCGGGCGCGACGTGCGGCGTCATCGGCCGCAACGGGTCCGGCAAGAGCACCCTGCTGAAGCTGGTCGCGGGCATCACCCGGCCCACCGGCGGCCAGGTGCGGGTGGCCGGGCGGGTGTCGGCGCTGATCGAGCTGGGAGCGGGCTTCCATCCCGAGATCAGCGGCCGCGAGAACGTGTTCATCAACGGTGTCATGCTGGGTCTTTCCCGGCGGGAGATCGACCGGCGGTTCGACGAGATCGTCGAGTTCGCCGAGCTCGAGGACTTCATCGACGCCCCGGTCAAGACCTACTCGTCGGGCATGTACATGCGGCTCGGATTCGCGGTGGCGGTGCACGTCGACCCCGAGATCCTGCTCGTGGACGAGGTGCTGGCGGTCGGCGACGAGGGCTTCAGCCTGAAGTGCCTCGACAAGTTCGCGGAGTTCAAGCGCCGCGGCAAGACCATCCTGCTCGTCACCCACGCGCTGCCCATGGTCGAGCGCTTCTGCGACGAGGCGGTGTGGCTCGACGGGGGGCGGAAACGCCTTGCCGGCGACCCGAAACGGGTCGTGCAGATGTACCTGGCGGACGTCGAGCAGACCGAGGACCGGCATCTCGCGGCCGAGGACGCCAAGGCGCAGCAGAGCTCCGCGGTCTCCGGCGCCGCGCCGCCGCCGTCGGCAGCGGCTTCCGACGCGACCGCCCCGCCCGACACGGAGTCGCCGCCCGACACGGAGTCGCCGCCCGACACGAAAGCGCCGCCCGACACGAAAGCGCCGCCCGACACGAAGGCGCCGCCCGACACGAAGGCGCTGCCACCGGTGAACATGGCGCCGCCGGCGGCGCCGGGGCCGGCCGAGGAAGCGCCGCGCGGCGCGGAGGCGGTGGAAGGAGCGCCGCCCGTCGGGGCGGCACCGTCTGCCGAAGAAGCGCCGCCGGCTGCGGGAACGCCCCCGTCGGCGTCGGCGGCGTCACCAGCGGCGCCGGCCGCGGCGGACGAAGCCTCGCCGGACGGGACGACCCCCGATGCCTCCGGCGATCAGCCGCCGGCCGACATGTTCAAGGCGAGGGAGGGCCGGTGGGGCTCGGGCGCGGTGCGGATCGAACGGGTGACCCTCGAGGGCCGGCAGGGCCCCGCGCACGTGTTCCAGAGCGGTGAGCCGATGACCATCCGCATGCGGGTGGCCGCCGCCCGGCCCGTCGCCGACTTCGCCTTCGGCGTCAGCATCTTCAGCAGCGAGGGGGTGTGCTGCTACGGCACGAACACCCATCTCGAGGAGCTCGAGCCCACCCGGCTCGACGGCGACGGCGAGGTGGCGTTCGTCGTCGACCGGCTCGATCTGGTGGCGGGCACCTACAAGCTGGACGTCGCCGTGCACAAGCGCGACGGCTTCTCGTACGACTATCATCGTCTGCTCTACACCTTCCGGGTGAAGTCGGGCACCAGGGACGTCGGCATCTACCGCCCCCGGCACGCCTGGCGGTTCAGCGGGAACATCCGGTTCAACCGCCCGAGGTGAAGGCCCCGCGTTGCACCGCGCCCGGAGGGGTGCCGACGGATCGCCGAGGCGCCCGCCCGACAAGGCGCGACGAGGGAGAACATTGGGCATATTCGACCGAGGAGCAACTCGGTAAGGCGGGATGCATCGCCGCTCGAATGCAGCGGGGATTTTCGCCGCGGGCCGTCAGGCCGCTCCAATCATGAAACGGACCACCCGCCGGTGACCGGCACATCGCTCGCGCTCCAGGCGGCGTTGAGGTCGGCGGCCGCCCGCGCCGGGCTCGGGGGCCCCGCGCGGTCCCTGGCCGGCCTGTCCGCGTCCGCCAAGGGGTTCGCGGCGGCCGCGGCCGCGACCGAGGCGCCGGTGATGATCATCGTCCCGGGCGCCGGCGACGTCGAGCAGATGGTGGCCGATGCCAGCTTCTTCCTCGGCAGCCTGACCGCCGCCTCGGCCCGCGAGCTGCGGCACCAGGTCCTGCCGTTCCCGTCCCACGAGGTCGATCCGTATCGCGGGCTCCCCCCCCACTTCGACGTCGCGGCCGCGCGGGGGCGGGCCCTCCACGGGCTCGCGGCCGGCACCGTCCGCGTGGTGGTGGCGGCGGCGGCGGCGCTCCTGCCCCGCGTGAGCCCTCCGGACCGCCTCCTCGCGGCCGGGTCCCGGCTCGTCGCGGGCGCGTTCCTCGAGCCGCCCGACCTCGGCGACGTGCTGGCCGACGCCGGGTTCGTCCCCGAGGATCCGGTGGACGGGCACGGCCAGTTCTGCGTGCGAGGCGGCGTCGTCGACTTCTTCCCGGCCGGGGACGAGCACCCGATCCGGGCGGAGTTCGCGGGCGACAGCCTGGAGTCGCTGCGGCGCTTCGACCCGGCCACGCAGCGCTCGACGGAGACGCTCGACCAGGCCGAGGTCTTTCCGCTGCGCGAGCTCTTCGAGCCGGCGCCGGGGCAAGGCCCCCCGGACGCCGAGCCCGATCGCTCCGCCTGGCTCCGCGACTATCTGCGGCGCGTGCCCGGCGTGCGCGTCTTCCTGTCCGAGGGCGAGGCCTCGCGGGCGGCCATCGAGTCGCGCACCGAGCAGGCCGCCGCGGGCTTCGCGAACGCGCAGGCCCAGGGCGACCCGGCGCTTCCGCCGGAGGAGCTGCTCGTCGAGTGGCCGGTCCTCGACGCCTGGCTCGCGTCGCTCCCGCGGCTCGAGCAGTTGTGGGAGGACCAGGACACGGCGCCGGGGGCCCGCCACGTCGCCTGCCAGCCGGTGGTCGAGATGCACGGCCGGATCGGCGACTGGGCGGCCGAGATAGGCCGGTGCCGCGAGCGGGGCGACATGACGCTGCTCGTCGCCGGCACCCCGGGCCGGGCCGAGCGGGTCATCGAGCTCCTCGCCGACTACGACCTCACCGCCCTCTCGATCGACCACGCGGAGGAGACCGGGGCCGCCGCCCTGCTGGTGGCGACCGGCCAGCTCACCCGCGGGTTCCGCCTGCCCGACGCCGGCCTGCAGATCTTCGCCGAGCCGGACGTCTTCGACGAGGAGCGCCGGGTCCGGGAGCGCCGTCCCGCGGGTCCCGCCCGCTCGTTCCTCTCCGATTTCCGCGACCTCAAGGCGGGGGACCGCGTCGTCCACGTCGACCACGGGGTCGGGGTCTTCGTCGGGCTGAAGCAGATTCCCGTCGGGCTCGAGCACCACGAGTTCATGGAGTTGCGCTACGCGGGCGAGGACAAGCTGTTCGTGCCCGTGCAGCAGGTCGACCTGCTGCAGAAGTACTCGGGCGCCGCGAAGACCCCCGACCGGCTCGGCGGCGCGTCGTGGGCCAAGACCAAGACCCGCGTCCGCCGCGCCATGCGCGACATGGCCGAGGAGCTGCTGAAGCTCTACGCCGCCCGCAAGACGATGCCCGGGCACGCGTTCAGCCGGGACGCCCACTGGCACCGCGAGTTCGACGACGCCTTCGAGTACGAGCTCACCGCGGATCAGCAGACCGCCATCGAGGACATCCGCCGGGACATGGAGTCGTCGGTGTCGATGGACCGGCTGCTCTGCGGCGACGTCGGATACGGCAAGACCGAGGTGGCGATGCGGGCCGCGTTCAAGGCGGTGATGGACGGCAAGCAGGTCGGCTTCCTCGCCCCCACCACGGTCCTCGCCTTCCAGCACCACAAGACCCTGACCGATCGGTTCGCGGCCTTCCCCGTCCGCATCGACCTCGTCAGCCGGTTCCGCACCCGGGCCGAGCAGAAGCAGACGCTGACCGATCTCGAGGCGGGCCGGGTGGACATCATCGTCGGCACCCACCGGCTGCTGTCGAAGGACGTGCGGTTCAGCGACCTCGGGCTCCTCATCGTCGACGAGGAGCAGCGGTTCGGCGTGGCCCACAAGGAGCGCATCAAGCAGCTGCGCCGGCGGGTCGACGTGCTCACGATGACCGCGACCCCGATACCCCGCACCCTGAACATGTCGCTCGCGGGCATCCGGGACATGTCGGTCATCGAGACGCCCCCGAAGGACCGCCAGTCCATCCAGACCAACGTCGTGCGCTTCGACCAGCAGGTGATCGTCCGCGCCATCCGCACCGAGCTCGAGCGGGGGGGGCAGGTCTACTTCCTGCACAGCCGCGTCACCTCCATCTACGCCATGGGCGAGCTGCTGACCCGCCTCCTTCCCGAGGCGCGCATCGCGGTGGCGCACGGACAGATGGCGGAGGGCGCGCTCGAGCGGTGCATGGTCGACTTCGTGCAGCACCAGTACGACGTGCTGCTCGCCACCACCATCATCGAGAACGGCCTCGACATCCCCAACGCGAACACCATCATCGTCAACCACGCCGAGCGGTTCGGCCTCGCCCAGCTCTACCAGTTGCGGGGGCGGGTCGGGCGCTCCGACCGCCGGGCCTATGCCTACCTGCTGGTGCCGCCGGAGGGAGCGCTGTCCCCGGTGGCGCGCCGGCGGCTGGCCGCCATCCGCGAGTTCAGCGACCTCGGCAGCGGGTTCCGGGTCGCCGCCCTCGATCTCGAGATCCGCGGCGCCGGCAACTTCCTGGGCGGCGAGCAGAGCGGCCACATCGAGTCGGTGGGGTTCGACATGTACGTCAAGCTGCTCGATCAGACCGTCCGCGAGCTGAAGGGCGAGGAGGTCGAGGAAGCCGCCCGGGCCGCCGTCAACCTCGACGTCGACCTGAAGATCGACGCCGACTACATCCCCGAGACCAACCAGCGCCTGACCGTGTACCGCCGGGTCGCCTCGGCCCGCAGCGAGACCGAGCTGTCGACGCTCGTCGACGAGCTGCGCGACCGCTACGGGCCGGCGCCGCCCTCGATCTCGATGCTCGTCGAGTACGGCCGCGTCCGCCTCGTCGCCGACGAGCTCGGCATCGAGTCGCTCGATCGGAACGGCTCGATGCTCGTCGTGAAGTTCAGCACCACGACGACGCTGGACCCGGTGCGGCTCATGCGGTTCGTCGAGCGGAGGCGGGACCTCGAGCTGAAGCCGCCGGCCATGCTCACCGCCGACCTCCGCGCCGGCGGCGCCGCCCGGGGGCCCCGCGAGTCGCCGTCGTGGTGGACGGCCCGCGCCCGCAGCGGCGAGGTCGAGGCGGGGTTCTCGCGGGCCGAGTTCCAGCGGGCCCGGCGCGACCGCGAAGGCCCGGCCTCGCTCCTGACCCGCGTCGGGGGCCTGCTGGTGGAGTTGCGCGGGCTGCAGGCGGTAGAATCGTGAAGAAGAAGGTGACCGCCATGCCAAGAAACCTCTCTCGAGCCGCGATTTCGCTGCTGGTTCTCGGCGTCGTCCTCTCGGGCGCCGCCACCGCCGCCGCGCAGGCCCTGACGTCGGGCATACCGGGCGCGGTGGTGTTCCAGCGGATTCTCGTGAAGATCAACGGCGACCTCATCACCCAGACCGACCTGGAGCAGGCGCAGATCAACGCCCTGCGCACCCGACCGGTGCCGCCCCAGACCGACGCCGATCTGCAGATGGCGCTGCGGGAGATCACCCCCGACGTTCTCGTGAGCGCCGTCGACCAGATGTTGCTCGTGCAGCGCGGGCGCGACATGGGCTACTCGCTCGACGACGAGCAGTTCGAGGAGATCCTGGACGGCATCAAGCAGGAGAACGACATGAGCGACGAGGAGCTCGTCGTCGCCCTGCGGCAGGAGCAGGGCATGAGCCTCGCCGAGCTGCGCGCGGTCATGGAAGAGCAGATGCTGGCCGGGCAGGTGCAGCAGGACCAGGTGCTGCGGCGGGTCTCGATGACCGACGTCGAGGCCCGCGAGTACTACGAGTCGAATCTGGACCAGTACACCCAGCCCGCCACCGTCATGCTGCGGGAGATCCTGGTCACGGTTTCTGCCGAGGGCGGGACGTTCAACGTCGCGCGGGACAACCTGGCGCGGAGCCGTGCCGAGTCGGCCCTGGCCAGGGTGCGCGGCGGTGAGCCGTTCGAGGCGGTCGTCGGCGAGATGTCCGACGGCGTGTCGCGGGCGAACGGCGGCCTGATCGGCCCCATCGCCCTCGGCGACCTCGCCGAGGAGGTCCGCGCCCGCATCGAGGTGCTCGAGGTGGGCGAGGTGGGCGAGGTCGCGCGGACGCCGGCCGGCTACCAGATCCTGAAGCTGGAGTCGTCGACCGCCGCCGCCCCGACGCCGTTCGAGGAGGTACGCGAGCAGATCGTCAACAGCGTGTTCAACGAACGCCGGCTCGAGGCCCTCGACCGCTACCTGACCACGCTTCGCGACGAGGCGATCATCGAGTGGAAGGACGAAGGGCTGCAGGCGATCTACGACGAGCGCCTGACCCGCCCGCGGACCCCGCCTCCCGGATTCTGAGCCGTCCCGACCGTCCGAGGCTCCGGGCCGCGATTCGGTCGCGGTCCGGATGAACGAGATGTCCCACCCCGCGCCGGATGCGCAGCCGCGTCCACCCGTCAGCATCGGTTCCGTCGCCCTCGACTCGCCGTTCGCCCTCGCCCCGATGGCGGGGATGACGGACACCGCGTTCCGCCGCCTCGTCAAGCGGGGCGGGGGTTGCGGGCTGGTGGTGACCGAGATGGTCAGCTCCGAGGGTCTGGTGCGCGGCATCGACCGGACCCTCGAGTACGCCGAGTACACGGAAGAGGAGCGGCCGGTCTCGATCCAGATCTTCGGCGGGGACCCGGCGAAGATGGCGGCCGCGGCGCAGATCGTCGAGGGCATGGGCGCCGACATCGTCGACGTGAACATGGGCTGCCCGGTGCCCAAGATCGCGAAGCACCACGCCGGGTGCAGCCTCATGCGGACGCCGGAGCACGCGGCCGAGGTCATCGGGGCGATGACGCGGGCGGTGTCCATTCCCGTCACCGTCAAGATGCGGGCCGGCTGGGACGACCAGCACGTAAACGCGCCCGACCTCGCGAAGCGGGTCGAGCAGGTCGGCGCCGCCGCGGTGGCGGTGCACGGGCGGACCGCGGCGCAGTCCTACACGGGGCGCTCGGACTGGTCGCTCATCGACGAGGTGGCCCGCGGGTTGTCGATCCCCGTGTTCGGCAGCGGCGACTGCGTCACCCCGAGCGACGTCGTGGAGCGGATGCGCGACACCGCCGTCGCCGGCGTGCTGGTGGGTCGTGGCGCGCTGCGGAACCCGTGGATCTTCGACCAGGCGCGGGCCGCGTGGGGCGGCGGCGACCCGCCGCCGGTGTCGCCGCGGCGGCGCGGCCGGTTCCTCCTCGCCTACATCGACCTGCTGCTGAGCGAAGCGACCGAGATCGAGCGGGAAGGCTTCCGGCACACCGCGGGCCTCGACCGGCGCGTCGGCCCCAGGCGGCGGAACCCCGCGAGCCGGGAGCGGTGGATCGTCAACAAGCTGCGCGCCCTCGGTTCCTGGTACACGAAGGGGATCGACAGCGGCTCGCACCTGCGCACGGCGATCAACACCGCCCCCTCGCTCGACGCGCTGCGTGCGATCATCCGCAATTTCTTCGAGCTCGACGACCCGTCGCCGTCGCCGGGCCCGCCACGCGTAGCGGCCGCCGGGTCGCCGGCCGCTGCCCCGGGTGCGCCGACCGGCGCGCAGCCGCCTGCGCCGTAGAGGCACCCGCTCCTGCAGGGTTGGCTTGGGCGGCAAGCGGAGCCGTCAGGCGACGAGCGCCGGACCGGGGCGCGCCATCGGCGGCCTGGCCACGCGCGCCCGTGCGGAAAACGCCCGATGACCAGGGCGAGGCGAGATCTTCGTTCTCACGGCCCGGTCGGCGGGAGCGACGGACGCCGACCCGAGGCCAAGGCTGATCGGATGCCCAGACTGATCGAGAGCCCCACCGTGGTGCAGGCGGTCGGCAACCTGCCCAAGCGCATCGAGGAGTACGCCGGGCGGGTGAACACCGGCCACGAGGACCTCAGCGTTGCCCGCATGGTCTCTCCCGAGGGGTGGGTCGAGCCGGGGCAGCGGCCCGAATTCCGCGAATTCACGGTGGTGCTGCGCGGCCTGCTTCGGGTCGAGCACGAGGCGGGCGCCATCGACGTGCGGGCCGGGCAGGCGGTCGTCGCCGAGCCCGGGGAGTGGATCCGCTACTCGAGTCCCGAGTCCGGCGGCGCGGAGTACGTCGCGGTCTGCATGCCGGCCTTCGCCCCCGGCACCGTCCATCGCGACCCGGCCTGATCTGCATGCCGGCCTTCGCCCCCGGCACCGTCCATCCGGGTTGGCGTATCATGCACGGGTTGGCCCCTCGGCACGGGGCGGCATCGCCCGGTGGGGCGGTCAGGGAGCGTCCAGGGCGGCGCCCGCCCGGTCCGCCCCCGCCGGCGTTGCCTCCAACCGGCCGCGCGCGGCCGGGCTTGCTCGTTTCGGAGGTCGGTCATGACGAAGCTACGCAACGACTACGACACCGGCGGCGCGGCGCCGGTGTGCTGGTGCATGGCCATGCTCCGGCCCCTCGGCTGGCTGCTTGCCGCCGTCCTGCTGGTGGCGCCCGAGCACCTTCAGGACCGTCTGCGCGTCCGCCAGCGCCTCGGCTGGCTGCTCGCGGCCGCGGTCCTCGCCGCGGCCCTCGGCGCCGCCGCGGTCCTCGCCGCCGAGCCGGGTCCCGACGCGTGGGTCGACGACCTGACGCCCATCACCGCCGCCGACTGGAGCTACGACCGGGCCGCCCATCTCGTCGAGCGCGCCGGTTTCGGGGCGACCCCGGCCGAGATCGAGCGGCTGGCCGCGATGACTCCCGAGGCCGCCGTCGACTCCCTCGTCGATTTCGCCGCCGTCGTCGACCGCGACACTCCCGCGTTCGAGCCCTCGCCCATCTGGGACCCGGGGATGGACCCGTTTCCCAAGAGCCGGGCCGAGGCGGTGCGCATCGCGCGCGAGACGGGGACGTCGATGGGGGTGGCGATGCTGCCCGAGGGCGAGTCGCGCCGGCTCCAGCCCGTCGTCAACACGTTCTTCTACGGCCTGCGCGCCAACGCGGTGGAGACGCAGCGGCTCGCGACGTGGTGGGGCGAGCGCATGCTGACGACCCGCCGCCCCCTCGAGGAGAAGCTCACGCTGTTCTGGCACGGGCACTTCGCCACCGGCGCCGGCAAGGTGCGGGACGCCCGCATGATGCACCGCCAGAACGAGATGCTGCGCGCCAACGCCGCCGGCAACTTCCGCGACATGCTCGTCGGCATCCTCACCGACCCCGCGATGCTCGTCTATCTCGACAACGGCGAGAACCGCAAGGACCACCCCAACGAGAACTTCGGGCGCGAGCTGCTCGAGTTGTTCACGATGGGGGTCGGCAACTACTCCGAGCGGGACATCCGCGAGGCCTCCCGCGCGTTCACGGGATGGACGAACGACGGCGTGGAGTTCCGGTTCGACGCCGGGAACCACGACTTCGGCGAGAAGACCTTCCTCGGGCGGACCGGCGCCTTCGACGGCGAGGACATCATCGACATCATCCTCGAGACGCCGGTGACGGCCGAGTTCATCGCCGGCAAGCTCTACCGGTTCCTGGTCCGCGAGGAGCTCGACCCGGCCACCCGCGCCGCCCTCGGCGACACGTTCCGCGAGGCCGGGTACGAGCTGCGCCCCCTCCTCCGGCGGATCTTGCTGTCGAGGGACTTCTACAGCCCGGCCTCGGTGGCGACGCAGATCAAGAGCCCCGTGCAGCTCGTGGTCTCCACCTACCGGAAGCTCGGCCTGACCCGGCTGCCCACCGTCCCCGACTTCAACCGGCTGACGGCGGGCCTGGGGCAGACGCTGTTCAATCCCCCCAACGTGGCGGGGTGGGCGGGCGGCCGGACCTGGATCACGCCGGCCCTGCTCCTCGAGCGGGGCAACCTGTTCCGCGGCGTCCTGTTCCCCGACCGCGATGGGTTCTGGGCGCCCGACCGGAACGTCCCCGGCATCTACGCGCGGGTCGGCCGGCGGATCGAGCAGGGGATGAACATCACCGCCGCCACCCAGGAGGGCGGCGATGCCGAGTCGAGCCGCCTCGTCGACCGCGACGAGGAATACAACACCCGCTACGGCGGCTACATGGGCTACGTCATGGCCTTCGATCGGCTAATCCCGATTCCGAGGGAGACCGCCGACCTGGACCTGTTCGCCATGGCGACGGCGGCGGAAGCCACGACGCCCGAGGCCGTCGTCGACCACTTCGTGCGGCGGTTCCTGCGCGTTCCCGTCGGGGACGCCGCCCGCGCGGTGCTCGTCGAGCGGCTGCGGGAGGACCTGGGAGGCGACCGCCTGCCGGCGCCGGGGCCGCGGGTGGAAGGGGCGTTGCGCTCGCTGCTCTATCTCGTGCTGAGCGCGCCGGAGTACCAGCTCGCGTAGGAGGGGGTGGCGGGACCGACCGGGCCGCGGGCCAGGAGCCGGCAAGCGCAAGAACGGGCTGCGTTGATTCGTGGTGATCGCGCCGGAGTACCAGCTCGGGTAGGACGGTGGTGGGGACCGACCGGACCGCGGGCCAGGAGCCGGCAAGCGCAAGAACGGGCTGCGTTCGGTGACTCGCGCAGGGTGACGGGAACCGAGCGGGTCACGTGGCAGGTCCCGGTACCCCAAGAACGGGCTGCGTCCGGGTGAAGTTGGCGGACTCGCGTCGATCCCCGTCGATCGCCGTGCTCGACACGGCGACTCGTCGCCCGACGGTCGGGTGGCCGCGTCGCGGCACCGCCGCCCGGCTTCGCAGGAGTCCGCGTCGTCTGTGGGGCAGACACTTCGATGTAGTGGGAGAGAAGAACGATGACTATCCGCCATCTCAACGGCTGTGGGTGCTCGCGGCGCGATTTCCTGCGGAAGGGGCTGTACGGCATCGGGCTCACGGCGGGGCTGCCGGTGCTGCTCGACCGGACGTCGGCGGCGCTGACCGCGCAGGCCCTCGAGGGCACGAGCGCGGAGAGCCGCCCCGAGCGCATCCTCGTCGTCGTCGAGCTGTCCGGCGGCAACGACGGCCTGAACACCGTCGTCCCCTACGGCGACGACGAGTACTACCGCGTGCGGCCGAACCTCGGCGTCCGGCCCTCCGACGTGATTCCCATCGCCGACGGCTACGGGCTGCACCCGTCGATGAAGGGTTTCGAGCGCCTGTACAAGGACGGCATGCTGGGCGTCGTGCACGGGTGCGGGTACGACAACCCCAGCCTCTCGCACTTCTCGTCGATGGGCTTCTGGCACACCGGGGTGCCCAACGGCGGCGAGCCCCTCGGGTGGCTGGGCCGCCTCGCCGACGGCGCCTACGACCACGACGCCCAGGGCAACGTGATCGTCAACATCGGGACCCGCCAGTCGCTGGCGGTGCAGGCGCGGCGCCACCAGCCCCTGGTCTTCAACAATCCGCGCAGCTTCCGCCGCGTGGGCTCCGAGGCGGAGAAGGAGGCCATCGAGCGGCTGCGGCCGAAGGCCCCGAAAAACCCCGCCCTCGAGTTCCTGGCGTCGACCGCGGAGAACGCGGTCGAGAGCGCGCAGTTCGTCCGGGACGCTTCGGCCGCGTACCGCACCCCCGTCGACTACGGCATCGGCGGGCTCTCGCCGCAGCTCCGGCAGGTGGCGGCGCTGGTTCACGCGGGGATGCCGACGCGGCTCTACTACGTCGCCTACCAGGGCAACTCGTTCGACACCCACGTGCACCAGGCCGATCCGCACGCCCGCCTGCTCGCGTACACCGCCGACGCGATCCGCGGGTTCATGGAGGACATCGCGCGCATCGGCCGCGCCGACGACGTGGCGATGATGGTGTTCACCGAGTTCGGCCGTCGCGTCGAGGAGAACGCGAGCCTCGGCACCGACCACGGCACCGCGACCCCCATGTTCGTCGTCGGGTCCGGCGTCGCCGGCGGGCTGCACGGCCGGCATCCGAGCCTGACGGATCTGGACGACGGCAACCTGAAGATGACCACCGACTTCCGCCGCGTCTATGCGTCGATGATCGAGGAGTGGCTCGGGTCCGACGACAGCGCGTCGATTCTCAAGGGGTCGTTCGAGCCGATGCGGCTGTTCGCGTAGGGTCCCTGCGCCGTGGAACGGCGCTGACCCCGGCAAGGTCGGCGGCGGCGCCAGGCGGGGCCGCGGGCGACGATTGGGCCGATGCGGCTGTTCGCGTAGGGTCTCTGCGCCGTGGAACGGCACTGAGCCCGGCAAGGTTGACGGCGGCGCCAGGCGGGGCCGCGGGCGACGATTGGCGGGCTGGGCGGGTGAGCGGTCGCGGCGTTCCATCGCGGCTTCCGACTGCCGTCCGGGGGTCCCGCTCACGGTTCCAGACGCGGCGCCGCCCGTCCCGCATCGGCTTCCCCCAGCCGTTTCAGCTTCTCGACCAGGGTGGTCCGCTTGAGGCCCAGCCGGCGGGCCGCCTGCTGCCGGTTCCCCCCCGTGTCGTCCAGCGCCCGCCGGATCAGCTCGCGCTCGATGCCGGCGACGTAGGCGGCCAGGTCGAAGCCCTCCTCGGGGATGGCGGGCAGGGCCGCCGGCTCCGCCAGCGGCGCCTGCTGCAGCTCCTGCGGCAGATCGCCGACGTCGATCCACGCGCGGGTCCGGCTCAGGGCCAGGGCGCGCTCCATCGCGTTCTCGAGCTGGCGGATGTTGCCCGGCCACGCGTACGCCATCATCCGGCGCATCGCCGCCTGGGTGACGGTCACCTCCCGCGAGCGGCCCTGCTGCCGGCTCAAGGCCTCGACGAAGTGGCGGACGAGCAGCGGGATGTCCTCGCGCCGTTCCCGCAGGGGGGGCAGGAAGATCGGGATGACGTTCAGGCGGTAGTACAGGTCTTCCCTGAATCCGCCCTCGCTGACCATCTGCACGAGATTCGCGTTGGTGGCGGCGATGATGCGGACGTCGATACGGATCGGCCGGTCGTCTCCGATGCGCTCGAACTCGCGTTCCTGCAGCACCCGCAGCAGCTTCGCCTGCAGGGGGGCGCTCATGGTGCCGACCTCGTCGAGAAACAGCGTCCCCTCGTGCGCCGACTCCAGCCGGCCCTGCCGGGTCGCGACGGCCCCGGTGTAGGCGCCGCGGACGTGTCCGAAGAGCTCCGACTCGAGCAGCGTCTCGGGCACCGCGCTGCAGTTCAGGGCGACGAACCGATGGCCGCGCCGGGGGCTGTTGTGGTGTATCGCCTTGGCCGCGAGCTCCTTGCCGGTGCCCGTCTCCCCGGTGATGAGGACCGTGCTCGGGCTCGCGGCCACCGTCTCCAGCAGGTCGAACAGCTCGCGCATCCTCGAACTGCGCCCCACGAGGCCCTCGAAGCGGTAGCGCTCCTGGATCTGCGACCGCAGCCAGGCGTTCTCGGACCGGAGGCGGCGCTGCTCGAGGGCGGACCGCACCACGTGCAGCAGCTGGCCGAACTGGAACGGCTTGGTGATGAAGTCCGCCGCCCCGCGCTTGATCGCGGCCACCGCGTCGGTGACGGTGCCGAAGCCGGTCACGACGATGCAGACGATGTCGGGATACCGTTCGAGGGCGGCGTCGAGCACCGCGGTGCCGTCGATGCCCGGCAGTCGCAGATCCGTCAGCACGACGTCGAAGGCGCACTCGGCCAGGCGCTCGACCGCCGCCTCTCCGTTGTCGACCTGGACCACCCGGTAGCCCTCGTCGGCGAGCCGCTGGGCGGTGACCTCCCGCAACGAGGCCTCGTCCTCCACCAGCAGCACCGGGACCTCGCGTTCAGCCATGGGCGCCGGCCTCTCTCGACACCCCTCGGCGGCGGCGACGCCGGCGCGGACCGGCTAATGGAAGGGTCGTCAGTTGCCGATACCATCCTTGAGCCGGTCTGGGAGTGGAAGCGAAGGCGAGACCGGGCCGGGCGAAACGCGAGCGTCTGTCATGATTGGCGATAGAAAAACCCTCTCGATCGCGCAGGCATGCGAGTTGGTGGGAGTCAGCCGCCGCACGATCTACAACTGGATCGCCGGCGGCAAGGTCGAGTACGTGCGGACGGCCGGCGGTTCGGTGCGGATATTCGTCGATACGCTGTGGCGCGACCCGCGCGCCGGAGCGGCCCCGACGGCACCGCCGCACGCGGATTGACGGCGACCCGCAACGCTCCCGCGCCCCGGCAACGATGGACATTCCCCAGATGGACCAGCCGACGGACCTCGGCGATCTCTTCCATCGGTTGAACAACCAGCTCGGCATCATTCTCGCCAACGCCGAACTCCTCGACGCTCAGCTCGAGGACGACGCCAGCCGCGCGCGAGCGTCCCAGATCGTGACGAGCGTCGTCGAAGCGATCAGCGCCGCCCGCTACATCCAGGAACGCTTCCGCAACTGAGCCCGCCGGCCCTCGCTCCCCCGCCGGCCCTCGCCGGCGCCCGGCCAATCCTCCCGCTCTCCCCGCCGTTCGTCCCCCCAAGGATCCGCCGCCGCGACCGTCAATACGATGGCAGATCGGCGCGCGCAATGTCAATTCAATGACGGTCCGTCCGGTTTCGGCCCCAGGGAAAGCCCCCGGGAGCAGTTGCCGGGTCGGTTGTATAAATTGCTTTATTGACAATAGGTTGCAGGGATTTCGGCTTCGTGAGGACTCTCGCCGACGGCGCCCGTCGTGAGCTGGCACATCATTTGCTCAACTTGTCTTCACGGGCGGCGGCTGCCTCTTCCCAGCAGGCAGCGCGCCGCGGATGACCGATGTCCAGGAGGCGACCATCATGAAGGCGCAGGCAACCGACGGCAAGGATCACGACCGCATCGCCGCGGGGGTGCCGTTCGTGGAGGCGATGGCCCGGCGCATGGCTGCTTCCATGCCGCACTCGATTGACCTCGGCGACCTCGTGCAGGACGGCATGATCGGGCTCATCGACGCGGCCCACCGGTTCGACGAGGGGCGCGGCATCAAGTTCGAGACCTTCGCGGAGCGCCGTGTCCGCGGCGCGATGATCGACGCCCTGCGCCGCGACGCCTGGCCCCGCGGGGTCCGCAAGGTCAGGCGCGAGCTCGAGGCGGCCCGCGAGAAGCTGCGTCACGAGCTCGGAGACGAGCCGTCGCTGGCGAACCTCGCGCAGCACATGGGATACGACGAGGCGGCGCTGAGCCGGACCATCGTCCGCATCAAGGCGATCGAATCGACGTCGCCGCTCGCCTCCGTCGACCCCGGCCAAAGCGCCAACCTGCCTCCGGTCATGATGCCGCCGGAGCAGCCGAGGCCCGATCGCGTGTGCGAGCAGGGCGACGTCGCCAAGCGGGTGCGGGACGCCATCAAGGCGCTGCCGGCCCGCGAGCGGAAGGTCATCGGCCTCTACTACTATGGCGACGTGACGATGAAGGAGATCGGCAGCGAGATCGGGGTCAACGAGTCGCGGGTGTCGCAGCTGCACGCGCGCGCGGTGCAGCGCCTCCGCGAGGAGTTGGGCCCGGACCTCGATCCGAGGGCGATGGCCGCGACGACGACCGGCGGGAGACCTGCGGACCGCGGCCGGCGGCGCCTGAACATGGCGAAGGCCCGCATGCCCGCCGCCGCCCGCAAGTCGACCGCCGCGTGACCCCCCGGCCCGCCCCACGGGCGCGCCGGTTCCCGGCCCCGCGAGCGGAGCCCCGGCTCCCCTCACGGCCGAACCAACCCTCCCGTCCGCGCCGTGCCACGGCGCGGACGCCTTGCCCGCCAAGGACAGTGACGGGAATAACCTTGCCACGCGGCACGCTCGGAAGACGGTAGTAGAGCGGGTCGTGCCTGGGTGTAGTTGGCAGATCTATATCGATCACTGTCCTAAGCGCCGCCTATCGGCTCCGCTTGGCGCCCAACCAACCCTCCAGGCGTCAGCGCCGTTCCACGGCGCAGACGCCTACCTCATCACCTCGTGGGCCATGCGGAGCAGGTCGCGGAGCCGGAACGGCTTGGCCAGCCATCGGCATCCGCTCTCGACGAGAAAGCGCTCGGCGTCGGTGCCCGCCACGTCGCCGGTGACGAAGATCATGCGGCGGGCGAGCGAGGGGTTCTTCTCGCACAGCCACCGGTAGAACGCGCGTCCGTCGAGCCGCGGCATCTTGAGGTCGCAGATGACGAGGTCGAAGGACTGGGCCCCGACCCGCGCGAGCGCCTCCTCGCCGTCGGCGGCGCGCTCCACGCGGTAGCCGGCGTCGGCCAGCGAGTCGGCCACCGCCGCCGCGAGAGCCGGCTCGTCCTCCACGAGCAGGATGCCGGCGCCGTCGGTGGGCGCGGGGTGGAGGGTCGGCGCCGGCGCCGCGCGGGACAACCCGGCGCGGGCGGGAAACGACACGAAGAACGACGCGCCGGCGCCGGGCGTCGAGTCCACCCGAATCCGCCCGCCGTGTTCCTGAACGATGGCGTAGGCCACGGTCAGCCCGAGCCCGGTGCCCTTGCCGACCGCCTTGGTGGTGAAGAAGGGATCGAAGATCCGGTTCCGGACCTCCTCCGGAATCCCCGGCCCGTCGTCGTTGATCTCCAGCGTGACCATGTCCTGGGTCTCGTCGTACCAGCTTCGGGCGACGAGCGACCCGCGACCGTTGGCGGCGAGCATCGCGTGCTCGGCGTTGATGACCAGGTTCAGCAGCACCTGCTTCACCTGGTGGGGATCGGAGAAGATGGGGGGCAGCCCGCCGGCGAGGGCGTCGAGGGTCGAGATGTTCGACACCCGCTGCTCGTAGGCGCGCGAGGCCAGGGTGTCGTGCACGATCTCGTTCATGTCGACGAACGCTCGCGTGGTGTTGCGCTTGCGGGCGAACGTCAGCAGGTTCCGCACGATCTTGGCCGCCCGCTCCGCCTCGCCGAGAATGGTCTCGACGCCGCGTTTCGTCTCGGGTTCGACGGGGCGCGCGGCCAGGCGTTCGGCGCACGTCAGGATGGTCGCCAGCGGGTTGTTGAGCTCGTGGGCCACGCCCGAGATGGTCTGGCCCAGGGCCGCCATCTTCTCCGACTGCACCAGCTCGTGACCCGGGTCCCGCCCCTGCGCCTCGAGCTTCCGCCGCTCGCTGACGTCTCGCACGAGGGCGTCGAGGCGCGGTGGACGGGAGTCTGCCGCCGCGCGCAGGGCGGCGGTGACCTCGACCCACATCGAGCTGCCGTCGGCCCGCCGGAGACGGACGAGGTAGTTGCTGACGGCGCCGTCGCGGCGCAGCCGCGCGATGAAGTCGGCGCGGGCCCGGTCGTCGAGGAACCGTTCGGCCGCGAACGGCCGCACCCTCTCGTCGGGCTCGTCCGGGTCGAACCCGAACATGAGCTTCAGGTGCGGATTGGCCCCCAGCGTCTCGACGCCGGCGGCTTCGAGGGCGCCGACGTAGATGCCCTCGGGGATGGACTCGTACAGCCCCGCGAGCAGCTCCGCCGACGGGCGTGGGGAACCGCGCGGACCCATTCAGGCGGCTTCGAGGGCGCCGACGTAGATGCCCTCGGGGATGGACTCGTACAGCCCCGCGAGCAGCTCCGCCGGCGGGCGTGGGGAACCGCGCGGACCCATTCAGGATGGTCGCGGCAGGCTCCCCGGGTACGGGTCACTCGAACCGCCGACGTACCCGGGGAGCCCGGTCTTCTTCAGTTGCCACGCGGCGCGGGCGGCGTCGGCGTGGCATAGGCGGACTGGGACGCGTACTTGTTCGTGACCGCGTCCTGGATGTCCGAGGGCGAGGCGCCGAGGGCATGCATCTGCATCGCGTCACGCGCGACGGCAAGGCAGTGCGATCAGGTCATGCCGTGGATGTCCCACTCGGTTACGGCCCCGTTCGGGGCCCGCGACTCGACGAAACAGTCCGTGTTCCCTACGTGCCCGTCGGTCTGGCCGCAGCCGCAATAGCAGGGCACGTAGTCGAGCACGTCCGGGTTCCGGGCCGCGAACACGTAGGCCTGCCTCATCAGGTCGGCGGGGCCGGCGGTCTGCGGCACGTAGGGGAGCGGCGGCATCGGCAGTCCCTCGAGGTCCTCGCTGTCGAACCGCGGGGCCGCCGACGCCGGCCCGCCGGCGCTCGCGGCCGTCGCGGTGGAGGATGCAAGGGCCGTCGGTGCCTCGCCGGCCTGCTCGGGGGCCACCGCGGTCCGGTCACCCCCCAACAGCAGGAGGGCCCCGGCGCCGGCGACCGCGACGACGGCGAGAGCGATCAGCGCCCACCGCCCGCCGCTCGAGCGGGGCTCGACCGGGGGGGGGGCCGGAGGGGGCTGCCTGGGCAGCTTGCGACGTTGCTTGGAAGCCATTGGCGCATTCTATCAGAAGGAGATGCGCCGTCGCGGCCCCGCCAGCCCGCTCATCGCCGCCTGCGGCTCCGCTGGGCGCCCGACCAACCCTCCCGGAATCCGGGCCGTTCTACGGCGCAGACTCCTGGTCCGCCCATCGTCGCCTGCGGCTCCGCTGGGCGCCCGACCAACCCTCCGGGAGTCCAGGCCGTTCTACGGCGCAGACTCCTGGTCCGCCCATCGTCGCCTGCGGCTCCGCTGGGCGCCCAACCAACCCACCAGGAGTCCGGGTCCGTTCTACGGCGCAGACTCCTGCTGCGCGGGGCCGAGGGCGAAGGTCATGCGGCCGTCGAGCGCGATCCTGCCGTCGTCCGTCTTCGCGATGCCGTGCAACTGGCCCATGCGGCTGCGCAGGCGCTTCACGTTGACCTCGATGTGGACGACATCGCCGGGACGGGCCGGGTGGCGGTAGCGCACCCGCTCGATACCGACGATGTAGATGAGCTTCTCGCGGTTCTCCGGCTTCGAGAGTATCAGGATCGCGCCCACCTGGGCGACCGCCTCGGTCAGGATGGTCGGCGGCAGCACCGGGCGCTCGCGGGGCCGGCGCGTGAGGTACCGTTCGTTCAGGGAGACGTTCTTGATGCCGACGATGCGCTTGTCGACCTCGAACTCGGTGATGCGGTCGACGAGGAGGAACGGATAGCGGTGGGGGAGAATCCGCTCGATCGCGGCGTAGTCGAGCGGCAGGCTCAACGGCTCCATCGGGGCGTCACGTCAGGACGACGCCGGCGTGACGGTGTCCGTCCCCGTGGCGGAACCGGTCTTGTCGTGGGTGCCGGTGGCGGAGACCGGTTCCACCGCCGGGGCGTCGGCCGGCAGCAGCGGCGCCAGCTGCGCGGCGACGATCGAGGCGGTTGCCTGAACCGCGTCGCTCGATTCCCAACCCTCGCGCAGCTCGGCCGAGAGCACGCCGATGCAGCGCTCCGACACCATCAGCGGCGCGGCCAGGGCGCCCGCGTCCGACGACCCTTCCGATTCGACGACCTGAATGCGCCTGGTGGCGAACGCGGTGGACGTCGGGTTGGTCCCGACCTGCGGAATCGAGCCGATGCGCTCCAGGGTGCCGGATGCGTATCCGTGCCCCAGGGCGGGCTGGAGCGCCCGCCCGTTGCTGACCCAGATGATGATGCCGCTGGCGTTCATCAGCGCCGCGGTTCGCGCCAACAGGCCGGGCAGTTGATCCCGGTTCGTCAGGTTGCTGAAGTCCGTGCACAGCGCCGCGGTGGCGGCGAGATCCGGCGCCGCTTCCGGGGCGGACGGCCGCACCGGTTCCTGGCGGCCGGCACCGGCCGCCGGGGGGGCCGGCGCCTCCGCCGCGTCCCCGCTGTCGACCGGCGGCAGATCGAGCTCGTCGCGGCCCGAATCCCCGTCCAGCGAGAACAGCGACAGTCCGTTGGTCTCGGGGACGTGGTACTCGCCGTCGTCCGGGGCCGAATCGTCACGGTCCGAGGAGGCCCCCGCCGGCGCGAGCAAGAGCATCGACAGGACGATGACGGCCACGGCCGTCCACATCATCCTCGACTGGTTCGCCCGTGCGGTGCTCATCAGGTCGAGACGCGACGTGCGCTCTTCCTGCTGGGCCGCCTGCACGTGCGCGCGGGCGCGCTCGACCAGATCGAAACCCTGGGTGAAGATCAGGTCCGATGCCTGCAGCGGTTGATCGGAGCCGATGAACTCGCGTGCGTCTTCATCCAGGTCCCGGATGTCGCCCACCGCCGCGACCGCATCGTCGAGGGCCGCGAGAGTGTCCGGGTTCGCAACCTGGCGCTTGAGGTTGTCGAGGCTGCCGAGGACCGCCTGGAGATGAGTCTCGACCTGAGAGGCCCAGTACTCGCGGTCCTGGCCGTCCGCGACATAGCCCTGCTGGGCGCTCCTCAGCTCGGCGAGCGTGAGCTTGAGCGTCCAGCCGAGGTCGGTGAAGACCCGCTCCCCGCCCTGCTCGTCGGCGAGGGCGGCGTTCGAGAGGCGGATCTGGTTACCCGCGAAACCAAGCGTCGCGAGTGCTACGATGACGACGACGGTGCGAACCCAGCGGCTCCCCATATTGGGAGGCTACTATACCACCGTTGGGCGCCAGAGTCGTGCGCATCGGCGCACGCTGCGGCCGGCGGTCCTTCGCTCGCCGTGCCGGCGGGGTCGGCGCGGAACAGGCTCTGACGGTGCGGTCTCCGCTTGCGTTCATCATCAATCCGGTTGCGGGGTCGTCGGCAGGCCGGAGCAGGCCCGCCGATCTCGTCGACGCGATCCGCCGGCGCTGCACCGCCGCCGGCGCCGACCACGAGGTGGCCTTCACGGAGCGGCCGGGCCACGGCCGCGAGCTCGCGGGGGCCCTCGCGGGGCGCAGCTTCTCTCCCGTGGTGGCCTGGGGAGGCGACGGCACCGTCAACGAGGTGGCCTCGGCGCTGATGCGCCGGGATGCGGTGCTGGGCATCGTGCCGGCGGGCTCGGGCAACGGCCTCGCGCGCGAGCTCGGCATCAGCCTCCGGCCCGAGGAGGCGATAGACACGGCGTTGCGCGGCCGCGACCGCGTCATCGACGTGGGGGAGCTGGCCGGCCGACCCTTCGTGAACCTCGCCGGGGTGGGGCTGCCCGCGTCGGTCGCCGACCTGTTCGCCCGCCTGGCCCGCCAATCGTCGCCCGACGGCTCCGCTGGGCGCCCAACCAATCCTGCAGGAGTCCGCGGCGTTCCACGGCGCAGACTCCTGGCCGGCCGCGGGCTGGCCGGCTACGCCCTGGCCACGGCGCGTCGGCTGATCAGCTACCGGAGCGAGCGGTACACCCTCGTGATCGAGGGGCGCGCGGTCGAGCGGAGGGCCCTGTTGATCGAGGTCGCCAACGGCCGGCAGTACGGCAACGGGGCGGTCATCGCGCCGCTCGCCCGACTCGACGACGGCCTTCTCGACCTCGTGTCGGTCGACCCCATCGGCCGCGCGCGGGCCGTCCGGGGCCTCTGGCGTCTCTTCAACGGCACCATCGACCGTCACCCCTACGTGCACTGCTCGCGGGTCGGCGAGGTGACGATCTCCGCGGACCGGCCGCTCCTGTTCCACGTCGACGGAGAAGCGGTGCAGGGCGGATGCTCGCTGTCCGCCGCGGTTCATCCGAAGGTGCTGCGAGTCAGGGTGCCGGCGGCCGCCGGCGGATGATCCGCGGTCTGTCCCGCGGGCGCGGCGGAGCGCCGCTTCGCATCGAGAGCGGCGCGTGGCGGGATGCATCGCCACCCCCGTGCCGCGGGACTCTCCCCCCCCGGAGGCCGCCGGGCCCGCTACCAGTCCCAGCGGCTTTCGGCCTCGTCCCAGAGCGCGTAGCATTCCTGCGCCATGCCGGCTTCGCCGAACTCGTTGGGAAGCATCGACATCATGATGCTGTAGTCCGGCTCGATCCGCTCTCCGTCCCGGTACCAGGACGACGCCACGTGGCCCTCGATCGGCCGCCCCTCGTTCGATACCAGCTCGGTCGACTCGACCAGCACCCGCCACGAGGCGATGCCACCCTCGCCGTCGGGACCCATGAACGTCAGCTCGTTGCCGTCGTGCTCGAAGTCGGTCACGCCTTCGATCGCCTCGAGCTGCTCTCCGAAGGAGGTGACGAGGTTGACCTCGCCCGGCTGCATGGCGCACGCGCCCAGCACCGGGACCATGACCAGCAGCAGGTTCCGTAGACGTTCAGTCACGGCTCTGTCCCTTCCGGCTCGCGGCCGCACGCTCGTCCGCCCGCGACAGGGGCGCGGCTCGCGCGGCGCCTTCGGCGGCCCGAATCGCGCTCCGCTCCCCTCAAAACAGCGTCAGTCGCCAGCGTCGGCGGTTCGAGCATCCGGGCGCGGACGCAGAATCGCATACGTGGGCAGGCCGATGCCGTCGAGATGCCTCAGCACGTCCCCGGCCGGCGAGGCGTCGAGGTCCTCCGCCTGGAACTTCACCTTCACGTAGCCCTCCAGCCCGGCCTCGACCTCCGGGGCCTTGAGGGTGGTTCGGTCCATGGTGAGGCAGTTCTTGCACCACGTGGCCCACATGTCGACGAGCACCAGCTTGTCCTCGGCCTTCGCCGCGGCCAGGCCCTGCCCGAGCGAGGCGTGCCAGCCCTCCTCCAGCAGCGCCTGCACGCTGCTCGCGACCTCGTCGGGATCGACCCAGCGCTGCGCGAACAACCCGTAGCCGATGTAGCCGTAGTACACCGCGGTGCCGAGGATGAACACGCCGAAGGCGTGCTTGACGTGGACCATCCAGGCCCCCGGCTTCGGCATCCATGAGAGCCCCGCCCCCGCGATGGGCCACGGCAGGGCCATCCCGATGCCGAGAACGAACGGCAGCGCGAGCGCGATCGTGGTGCCGGTGCCGTAGAGGTTGCTCGAGAACACGATGACCTGGATGACCACCGGCGCCACGCACGCGCCGGCGAGCAGGGCGGCGACCGCGCCCATGCCGAACGCGACGAGGAACGAGCCGGCCCGGCCGCCCCCCCCCGCGAACCGCGCCTGCAGCCGCGAGAAGTCGATGGCGAGGACGTCGAACATCGCGAGCCCGAGGACGACGAAGAGGGCCGCGATCCCGACGTTGAACCACGGCGACGAGTTGATGGTGCCGAACGAGCCGGCGGTCAGGATGACGACGAGACCGAGGCCCCCGTAGACGAGAGCCATCGCCGCGCCGTAGGCGCCGCCGAGGGCGAAGCCCCGCAGGCGCGAGCCGGCCTTGGCGCCGGCGCCGATGATGGCGAGGTTGATGGGGATCATCGGCAGCACGCAGGGGGTCAGGTTCAGGGCGAGGCCGCCGACGAGTATCAGCAGCAGGATCGCCAGCGGCCCGCGGCCCTCGAACCAGCCGCGCTCGCCCTCGCCCGACTCCGAGGCCGCCATGAAGTCGAGAAACGCCTCGGTGCCGAGGTACCCCCCGGTGCTGCCGAGCACCTCGAAGTCCTCGAGGGCGGCCATCACCGACAGGTCGTCGAGGACCGGCGCGGGCGCCGCGGGCGGCCGCGCGGGGACGTCCCCGCCGGGGTCGGTCATGGTCAGGCCGGCGAACAGGTCCGTCCTCACCGTCGTCAGCGGCCGGCTGTCCGGCGCCACCTCCACCGCGAACTCGACGGACGCGTTCACGGGGTTGAAGCACATCCGGTCGTTGCACGCCTGGTAGCGCAGCGTGCCGGGCACCGTGTAGGCGCCGTGGGCCACGGACGCGTCGACGCGCAACGCCGCCCCGATCGTGAACTCTTCCTCGAACACCGCGAGGGGCTCCTCCACGCCGACCTGCTCGAGCAGAATCGCCTCGGGGAAGGCCACCCCCTCGAGGGTGAACCCCTCGGGCGGATCGAGCCTCAGTACCGTCGGAATCAGGAGATCGTCCAGGGGCGCGTCGGAGTTGACGTGATAGCCCGGGTCGAGGGCGATGTCGAGGCCCACCCGGGCCGTGCCGTCCGCGTGGACCGCGTCGGTCTCGGTGACCGGGTCGATCAGCACCTGGGGCGGCTGGGCGAGGCCGGACGTCGCCAGTCCCGAGAGAATCAGCGTCAGCACGGGTCCGGCCCAGCCGCGGAACGAGGTTGTCGAGCTCAAGGTTGCCTCCCATGCGCCCCGGGGGCGCACCGTAATCATATCGCCGTGGACGGCGCGGCCGGTCTCGCCGGCCGGACCCGCGCGGTCCGGCGATTCGTCGATCGGGGCACGAACGACCTGGCCCGCCCATGGTCGCCCGACGGCTCCGTCGGGCGACCAACCAACCCTCCAGGCGTCCGCACCGTTCGACGGCGCAGATTCCTGGCACGGCGTCCGCGCCTCGCGTGGTGAGGCGGCGCCTCGGAACGGGCAGGCCGCCTACTGGTCGATGTTCGCCAGCGCCATGCGGTCGCGGTTCACCGACACGCGGCGCACGCGACCCCTCGCCGGCAAGCGGCGCTCGGTCACGCGCTCGCTCACGGGAACCACCACCGATTCCTCCTCGCCCGACCGGTACTGCACCGTCACGGTGACTGGCAGATCGAAGAGCCGATCGCTCCGCTGCTCGAAGCGGAGCACCACCTCTTCGCTGTTTCCCGTCCTTTCGGTTCGGGACGAGAACCGCACGTCCGGCAGGTCCGCCTCGTGAATCCACCGGTCGAAGAACCGGCTCAGCGATCGCCCCGCCTCGATCTCGAACGCCAGCTGCAGCGCGTCGGTGCCCGCCTTCCGGAAGCGCCACTCGTGGTAGAAGCGGCGCAGCCCCCCGAAGAACGCGTCGTCTCCCACCAGCCGGCGCAGCATGTGCAGCACCATCGCGCCCTTGTTGTAGACCAGGGCCCGGAAGATCCGCGGCTCGCGTTCGAGATGCCCGAGGCGGTAGCCGAGATAGACGGGCCCCTCGTCGGAGTGCCGCATCGCCCAGCTCCGCATCCGCTCGATGATGTCCTGGAAGACGTCGGGACCCTCGTCGTGCTCCGCGTAGAGGGCCGCGAAGTACTGCGCCAGCCCCTCGCTCAACCACTGCTCGTGGTAGTTCTTCCAGCCGACCGCCTGTCCCCACCACTGGTGCGCGATCTCGTGGGCGAGGAAGAAGGACGGATAGCCGCTGAAGCTCACCGGATCGGTCTGCCACGTGACGACGGTGCCCGGCTGCCGGGGCAGCTCGTGGTTCATCAGGGCGAAGTAGGCGGGGCTGTGCCCGCCGGGGAGGCGGCTGTCGGTCATGGCCACCGTCATCGACGGGTACGGGATGTCTCCGACGAGCGACGCGTAGAAGGCGGCGATGTCCGCGGCGCGCTCGGCCGTCTCGTCGATGTCGCCGGTGCTCCGCGGCGTGCCGTAGGCGTCTATCGCGAGGGTGCCGTAGAACACGCCGCCGCCCCGGGCCGACGATGGCGGGGGCGCGGGCTCGTCGAGCCGGATCTGCCGGGCCGGCGAGGGATGGTCGTCGAACCGCGAGATGACCGCCGACAGGTAGCGGGCCGGCTGGAGGGCCGTGAACGAGAACTCGCGGGGTTCCCCTTCGGCGGTCGCCGCCACCGGAGGGTTCGTGCGGGCCGGCGCCCCGCTGGCGACCACGTCCCATCCGGGGGGGACCGAGAGGTCGAGGGTCGCCGTGGCGTAGTCGGTGACCAGCGACTGCGGGTACCAGTAGCTGCGGTTGCTGTAGATATAGCGGGGCTCGCCGAGCCCGAACAGCGGCTCGAGCTCGAGCAGCACTCGCTGCCTCCCGATCCAGTTCTCGTCGAGGTCCTGCGCCGCGAGGACGCCCTCGTAGGCCACGGTCACCGTGAACTCGGTGCCCCCGGGGACCTCCTCGGGCAGGTTGACCACGAGGTTGTTCCGTCCGTTCATCCGGAAGAAGAGCAGGGGGCCGAACTCGGCGGAGGTGACCGACCGCACCGCGAGCTCGTCGGCGAGACGCAGGCTGAACGACGTGATCGGCAGCCCCTTCACCCGCGCCGCGAGGCGGGTGGTGCCGGCGATGCGGCACTCGGTGAACTCGCGCCGGGCCCGCGGCCGTTGCTGGGTGAAGCCCAGGGGCTCGAACGACGCGTTGATCTCGTAGTCGAGGACATCGAGAGACACCGCGTCGTCGTCTCCGAAGTAGCGTCCCCGGGTCGCCCGCTTCCGGGCGGAGGAGTACAGCGAGATGAGGCGGTTGGTTTCCCGCTCGAACAGGGAGATGTCCTCCGGCTGCCGGAGCGACTGCGTGTAGGTCAGGGTGCCGTGGTCCTCGGTGCGGATCTCGGCGAGGAAATCGCCGCGGCCCGGCGGGAGCGACCAGACCCGGTCGCTGACGTCCGACAGATCGAGGGTGAACGACAGCGGCACGAACTCTTCGAACACCGCCTCGGCGTCGCGCAGCGTGCCCGGGTCCACGCCCCTCGCCCGCAGCGCGCCCGCCGAGACCTGGGACCGGTACGCGTCCGGGTGCAGGCGGACGAAGGCCGCCTCGAACTCCGTCTCGAGCACCTCGCGCCCGCTGAATATCTCCACCTGCCCGCGCTCCGCCTCGGGCTGCGGGGAGAAACGCATGACGCCGTCGCCGAGGAGCACGAGGCCGGTGACCCCGTTGTCGGTCTCCGCCACGAACGCGGAACCCTCGGTCAGGGTCAGGGTCAGGTCTTCACTGGTGACGACCAGGTCGTCGGCCGTGTACTGCGTCGCGGGGGAGATGCGCAGATGGCGCAGGTTGTCGATCGAGTCGACGGCGTCCTGCTCGAGGATGCGCCATGTCCGGCCCGCGCCGTCGCGGACGACGTCGAGCCGCCACGTCTCCAGCCGGCCGCGCGCGCCCGACTCGAAGAACAGCTCGAGCATCAACCGATAGCCGGCGCCCTCGGGATGGCCGTCGAGCGCGGTCTCGAAGCGCGGCGTCGCGGTGATCCGGTCGACGCCGGGCCGCACGTGCTCGGCCGCGAACCGCGCGGTCGCATCGCGGTCGGCCGCCGGCGACGCCAGGGCGACGTACGCGCCCGGATCGCCGGACAGCATCGCCGCTTCCAACGCTTCGACGAGCGGTTCGTAGCCGGCGGGCGCCCCGGCGCCGTCGGCCGGCGGCTGCGCGCCGCCTGGATGCGAGAGTAGGAGCAGGAGCCCCGCCGCGCCGAGCAATCGACAGGAGTTCATGGCTGGTTCACCCCACGCCCCATCTTATATCCGAATGGCGCCGGGGAAACCGCGGGCCGGGTCGGGCCCGGCCGGATGCACCGCCGGTCGACCGCCCTACGCCCCGAGGGCCGGTCGACGTGGTCGTCGCGGGAAGGCGTCGGGGCGGCCGCACAGACCGGTCGATGCGCTCCGGGCTCGGGCCGGGCGGCCACGGCCCTGGGGCCGCGACGCGGTGATATGCTCCCGGGTATAGGGCGCCGCCGGGGCGGCCGCACAGACCGGTCGATGCGCTCCGGGCCCGGGCCGGGCGGCCACGGCCCTGGGGCCGCGATCGCGGTGATATGCTCCCGGGCATGGCGATTCGTACCGAGCTCACCCTGCGGTTGGAGAACTCGCCCGGGGCGCTGGCCCGGCTGTGCCAGGCCCTGCGCGACGAGAAGGTCAACATCCTCGCCCTGAGCCTCGACGCGTCCGGCGTGCTGCACCTGGTCCCCGACAATCCCGTCCACGCGGCGGGGCTGCTGCGCGGGCGCGAGTACGCGCTCGACGAGCGGGAGGTGCTGTACGTCACGGTGCCCAACGGCCCCGGCGCGCTGGCCTCCGCCACCCGCATGTTGAGCGCCGCCGCCGTGAACATCGACTACGCCTTCGTATCGGCCCTCGCCGACCACCACATGGCCGCGGTCGTCGTCGGCGTCGACGACGCGCAGCGCGCCTCGACGGCGGCCGGCATGTGAACCCGGGCCGGGCGACGCCCACCCGGCGCGCGCCGTCGGGAAGCGGACTCGAGAGATGCGCCTCTACATCGAGACGATGGACGCGGTGCTCGTCGACTACGACCACGACGGCCGGGTCGAGTTGGACGGCGAGGGCTGGTCGGCCCCGTCGTTGCAGGAGCGCCGGGCCATCCTGCACGCCGCGCAGATGGAGATCGAGCGCCTGCAGGACTTGGTGCTCGCGCTCGAGGGCGAGAGCGGCGACTGACCGGCGAGGGCTGGTCGTCGCCGTCGCTGCAGGAGCGCCGGGCGATCCTGCATGCCGCGCAGATTGCGATCGAGCGGCTGGGTGCTCGCGCTCGAGGGCGAGAGCGGCGACTGACCGGCGAGGGCTGGTCGTCGCCGTCGCTGCAGGAGCGCCGGGCGGATCCTGCATGCCGCGCAGATTGCGATCGAGCGGCTGGGTGCTCGCGCTCGAGGGTGAGAGCGGCGACTGACGGCGGACGCTGGCGCGTTTCGCCGCAGGAGTCGGGCCGCGTGACTTCGGCGCCGCTACGAAGAGGCCGGACGTCATGGACACGCTGCTTCGCGACCTCCGCCACGCCGTCCGCCAGCTCGCCCGGCAGCGCGCGTTCACCGTCACCGCGGTTGCGACCCTCGCGCTGGGCATCGGCGCCAACACCGCGATGTTCGGCATCGTCCACGGCATCCTGCTTCGGCCGCTGCCCTGGCCGGACGCCGAGGCGATCGTGCGCGTCGGCGAGTCGATCGGGGGGCGCGGCCGGGGCGCGTTTCTCTCGAACCGGTCGATGGCCCTGCTCCAGGGCGAGGCGCGGTCGTTCGAGCAGCTCGCCGCCTACCGGGCCGCCGCGGTCGACTGGGCGGGTCCCGACGGCGCCGTCACCCTGCGCGGCGCGCGGGTGTCGCCTTCGCTCTTCCCCCTGCTGCGGGCGGCGCCGCACATGGGCCGCCTCTTCACCGACGAGGAGGGCCGGGCCGGGGCCGATCGGGTGGTGCTGCTCGGCCACGGCGCCTGGACCAACCGCTTCGGCGCGGACCCCGACATCGTCGGCGCCGCCGTCGACCTCGGCGGCGACCCCTACACGGTGGTCGGCGTGCTCGCCGAGGGGTTCTACTTCCCGAACCCGGACGGCGAGTTCTGGATGCCGTTCGTGGTGCCGCCGTTCACCCCGCCGACCCTGGACCCGTCGGGGCGGTTCACGGTCGCGGTGGTCGCCTTCAGCGCCCTCGGACGGCTCGCCCCGGGGGTGTCGCCCACGCAGGCGGCCACCGAGGCCGGCGCCATCCTGCAGCGCGACGACGACGGCTTCCTTGCCATGCGGCGCGCCGGCCCCAACCGGGAGGCCGGCGGCGCGCCCGCCGTCGAGGCCCGGGTGGTCCCCCTGCTCGAGCAGATGGTCGGCGGGTACCGGCCGGCCCTGCTGGCCCTGACCGGGGCCACCCTGCTCGTGCTGCTCATCGCCTGCAGCAACGTCGCCGGCCTGCTCCTCGCGCGCGGGGTGACGCGCCGGCGGGCGCTGGCCGTGAGCGCGGCTCTCGGCGCCGGCCGCGGCCGGATCGTCCGGCAGCTCCTGACCGAGAGCGTGGTGCTGAGCCTGCTCGGCGGCGCGCTCGGGCTGGCCGCGGCGGCTGGCGTGGTGCGCGCGGTGCCGGCCCTTGTGCCAGGCAACATCGCGCGGCTCGACCAGGTGGCCGTCGACGGGGTCGCGCTCGCGTTCAACCTCGGGCTGTCGGTGGTGGTCGGGCTGCTGTTCGGGGCCGCCCCCGCCCTGCAGTGGTCGCGGCTCGACCTCGTACGCACCCTCAACGAGGGGAGCGGGCAGTCGGCCGGCGGCTTCCGGCTGCTGCGCTCGAACCGCGTCCGCGCGGCCCTGGCGACGGGGCAGGTCGCGCTCGCGCTCGTGCTGCTGGTGGGGGCGGGGCTGCTCCTGCGCAGCTTCGTCGGGCTCGTGACCGCCGACCGCGGCTACGACCCGGCCAACGTCGTCACCGCCGTCACGCGGAACCCCGACTTCCGTCTGCGGCCGGCGGGGATGACCCCCGGGGAGATGGCCGAGGCCCGCGCCGCGAACCAGCGCTTCCAGGACGCGCTCGTCGAGGCGGTGACGGGGCTCGAGCGCCTGCCGGATGTCGAGGCGGTGGGGGTGACGTCGCGCGTCCCCCTCGCGGTCACCGACGCCGCGCAGGTGCGCGCGCAGTTCCGCGTGGCCGGCCGGCCGGTGGCGAGCAACGCCGCCGACATCCCCCAGGCGTCGGTGCAGGTCGTCAGCCCCGGCTACCTCGAGGCGATGCGCCTGCGGCTCCGCGGCGGGCGTCTCCTGACGCGCCTCGACCGCGCCGACGGCCCGCCCGTCGTCGTCGTCAACGAGACCCTCGCGCGGCAGCTCTTCGGCGCGGCGCGGGCGGTGGGCGAGCGGGTGCTGTTCGCCCAGGCCGGCGAGCCGGCCGAGGTCGTGGGCGTCGTGGCCGACGTCAAGTACGGCGGGCTCGCCATCGAGGAGTCGCAGGCCGAGGCGTTCATTCCCCTCGATCAGGCCGAGGCGGCGGGGATGGGCGGCGCCGTCGCCCTCCCGATGATCGCGGTCCGGACTGGCGGCGACCCCCTGGCCGTCGTCCCGTTCCTCGCCGAGGCGGTGACCGAGGCCCACCCGCGGGCGGCCCTCGGCGGGGTGATGACGATGGCGGACCGGCTGTCGGCGGCCGTCGCGCAGCCGCGCTTCTACGCCGTCTTCGTCGGGTCCTTCGCGGCCCTCGCCCTCTTCCTCGCCGCGTTCGGCGTCTACGGCCTGCTCAGCTACACCGTCTCGCAGCGTCGCCGCGAGATCGGCGTCCGCATGGCCCTCGGCGCGCGCGGCGCGGACATCCTGGCCCTCGTCGTCCGGCAGGGCGGCGGGCTCGTGGCCGCGGGCGCCGCCGTCGGCCTGCTCGCGGCCGCCGCCTCGGCCCGCGTCCTCGAGCGCTTCCTCTTCGGCATCACCACCAGCGACGGGCTGACCTTCGCCGCCGCCCCCCTCGTGCTGGTCGCGGCGGGGCTCGCCGCCTGCTGGCTGCCGGCCCGCCGCGCCACCCGCGTCGACCCCATGCAGGCCCTCCGCGTCGAGTGACGCCGCGTGGCGTTGCCTCGGAGGACGCCCACCCATGTAGATCCGCGCGCTCCTCCGGGAAGGCAGGTTTCAGGTCGCGAGCGTGACCGAGGAGCACGCCGATCTCGCCATCGAGGCGTACGACAACTACGGAAAGGGTCGCGGGCGGAAGGCGAACCTCAATCTCGGCGACTTCTCCTACGCGTTGGCGAAGGCGACGGGTTTGCCCCTGCTGTTCAAGGGGAACGATTTCACGCAGACGGATCTCGAGGTCGCGCTCCGACCGTCCTCATTACCCCCGCAGGTATCTCTCCAGGTCTTCCTCGGTGAGAATGCCCCGATCCTTCGCCTGACGGCTCCAGTATTCCTGCAACGCCTTCAAGTCGTCAACGCAGACGGGCTGCCCGCCGTGCGCGCGGGGCGTCTGAACTGTCCGGTGGGCTCTTGTCATTCATCGTCGTCCGGATCGTCGGCCGGCGGATTCGGCTCGACGTCGAACCGCAGGGCCTCGCCGTCGAGGGCGATGCGCACCGTCCCCCCGTGCTCGAGGCGGCCGAAGAGGATCTCGTCGGTGAGGGGGTTGCGCACCTCGGTCTGGATGAGGCGGGCGAGCGGGCGGGCGCCGTAGGTGGGGTCGTAGCCCTTCGTGGCGAGCCAGGCGCGGGCGGCGGGCTCGAGGGTGATGGCGACCCGGCGCTCGGCGAGCTGGGTCTCGAGCTGGAGGACGAACTTCTCGACGATGGTCTCGACGACGGCGGGGGGGAGGCTGTCGAAGGTGACGATGGCGTCGAGCCGGTTGCGGAACTCGGGGCTGAAGGCGCGCTCGATGGCCGCCTTGGTGCGCCCCTTGCCGCTGCTCGCGCGGTCGTCGCCGAAGCCGATGGGCGCCGCGCTCGCCTCGCGCGATCCCGCGTTCGACGTCATGATGACCACCACCTGGCGGAAGTCGGCCTTGCGCCCGTTGTTGTCGGTCAGGGTCGCGTGGTCCATGACCTGCAGCAGGATGTTGTAGACGTCGGGGTGGGCCTTCTCGATCTCGTCGAGCAGCAGTACCGCGTAGGGATGGGCGCGGACCGCGTCGACGAGCAGGCCTCCCTGCTCGAAGCCGACGTAGCCCGGCGGGGCGCCGATGAGCCGCGCCACCGCGTGCTTCTCCATGTACTCGCTCATGTCGTAACGGATGAACTCGTTCCCGAGGTGGATGGCGAGCTGCTTCGCGAGCTCGGTCTTGCCGACGCCGGTGGGACCGGTGAACAGGAAGCAGCCGGCGGGGCGCTCGGGCTGACCGAGCCCCGCCCGCGCGCGCTTGATCGAGGTCACCACCGCCGCGACGGCGTCGTCCTGGCCGAACACCACCCGGCAGAGGGCCTGGTCGAGGGTGCGCAGCCGCTCCTTGTCCGACGACGTGGCCTGCTTCTCGGGGATGCGGGCCATGCGCGCCAGCACGCGCTCGATGGCGGCGGCGGTGACGCGGGGCAGCGGGGCGTCGGCGTCCGCCGCCTCGCCCGCGCTGGCGACGCCATCCGCGGAGGCCGCCGCCTCGGCTGGCGCGTCGGCGCCGCCCGTCCTCGCCGCCGCATCGGCCGGTCCTGCCTCGGTTGGCGCGTCGGCGCCGCCCGTCCTCGCCGCCGCATCGGCCGGTCCTGCCTCGGTTGGCGCGTCGGCGCCGCCCGTCCTCGCCGCCGCATCGGCCGGTCCTGCCTCGGCTGGCGCGTCGGCGCCGCCCGTCCTCGCCGCCGCATCGGCCGGTCCTGCCTCGGCTGGCGCGTCGGCGCCGCCCGTCCTCGCCGCCGCATCGGCCGGTCCTGCCTCGGCCGCGGGCGCGACCCCTGCCGTGGTGTCCGCCGGCTCCGGCGTGGCGTTGGCCGCCTCGCCCGTCGTGTCCGCGGCGTCGGCCGGCGTTGCGACCTCCGCCTCGGTGTCCGCCGCCCCGGCCCGCGGTGCGCCCGCCGTGTCCGCCGTCTCGGTCGACGCCTCGCCCGCCGTGTCTGCCGCCTCGCCCGGCGCCGCGCCCGAGGAATCTGCTGCCTCGGCCGGCGTTGCGACACCGCCCGCGCCCACCGCCGGGCTGCCGGCCGTCGCACGGGCAGCGTCGTCGGTCCCGACGACGGCGACGCTCGCGCCCGCCTCGTCGAGCACGTCGATGGCGCTGTCCGGCAGCCGCGAGTCGCGCAGGTGCCGGCGGGCCAGCTTCGCGGCGGCGCGCAGGGCGGCGTCGGTGAACGTCACCCGGTGGTGCTCCTCGTAGCGCGAGCGCAGCCCGGTCAGTATCTCGACCGTCTCGTCGACGCTCGGCTCCTCGAGCACCACGCGCTGCAGCCGGCGGGCCAGCCCCCGGTCGCGCTCTATCTGCTTGAACTCGTCGAACGTCGTCGACCCGATGAGCCGGAGGTCGCCGGCCGCCAGCAGCGGCTTGATCAGCATCGCGAGGTCCATGGTGCCGCCGGTGGTGGCCCCCGCCCCCACCGTCGCGTGCACCTCGTCGATGAAGAGGATGGGCATCGGCCGCCCCGCGAGGGCGTCGATGACGGCCTTGAAGCGCTCCTCGAAGTCGCCCCGGAACCGGGTGCCCGCGAGGAGGGCGGCGGTGTCGAGGGCGAAGATCTCGGCCCCGTGGAGGCGGGCGGGGACGTCGTCGTCCAGCAACCGGCGCGACAGCCCTTCCGCCAGCGCGGTCTTGCCCACGCCGGCGTCGCCCACGAAGACGGGGTTGTTCTTGCGCCGGCGGCAGAGGATCTGCAGGGTGCGCCGCAGCTCGTCGTGACGGCCGATGAGGGGGTCGAGACGCCCCTGCCGGGCGCGCTCGGTCAGGTTGACCGCGAACGCCGAGAGGGGGTCGCGCGCGGGAGCGGGGCCGTCGCCGGCCGGTCCTGCCGGCGCCGGGGCGGACCGTGGCTCGTCCTTGCCCGCCGGCGCCTTGGTGATGCCGTGCGAGATGTAGTTCAGGACGTCGAGCCGGGTGATGTCCTGCGACTGCAGCAGCTCGGCCGCGTACGAGCTCGGCTGCTGCAGGATGGCCGCGAGCACGTCGCCGAAGCGGACCTCGTCCTTCCCCGCGCTCTGCACGTGGAGCACCGCCGTCTGCAGCACGCGCTGGAACGCCAGGGTCTGCTGCGGCTCGCGCTGGCGGCCCTTCTTCGACTGCTCGAGGCCGTCGAGGAAGGTGTCGAGAGAGTGCCGCAGGGCCGGCAGGTCGGCGCCGCACGCGGTGAGGATCTTCTCCCCTTCGGGGTCGTGGGCCAGCACGTACAGCAGGTGCTCGAGGGTGAGGTGCGTATGCCGGCGCACCGTCGCCTCGCGGTACGCGACGTTCAGAATCAGCTCGATGGCGGCGCTGAACATGGCCGGTGCCGTCACTCTTCCTCGAGGACCGCCTGCAGGGGGAACCCCTCGCGCTTCGCCAGGGCCCGGGTGGTGGCGACTTTGGTCTCGGCGATCTCGTGGGTGTAGGTGCCGCACCGCCCGCGGCCCCGGGTGTGGACCTGCATCATGATGCCGTAGGCCTCGGCCGGGCTCTTGTCGAAGACCGACTCCAGCACCTGCACGACGAACTCCATCGTCGTGTAGTCGTCGTTCAGCAGGGTGACGTGGTAGCGGGTCGGCTCGCGGGTCTTCCGGCGGGTCTCGTCGAGCACGCCGTGCCCGGTGCGCGGGTCTTGGGCCATTCTCCTGCCATCAGACTATGGACACGGCGGCGGCGTCAAGGCGGCCGCCGGCCGAGCGCCGGCCCGGAGGCCCTCGGTCCGCCGGTGGGACGCGGTGAGACCTCCGTCGCCGCCAACCCGACGCCGACGGGCTGCGACGACCGCGATCGGCCCCGGCCGGCCCGGGCGCCGCGGGCCGTTCGCCGCGGTTTCCCGGCCCGCCGGCATAGTAAGATCCCGCTCCCATGCCAACGATCGCCCGCGGCATCACCTATGCCGACCTGAACTTCCTCGGCCAGCCCCGGGTCATCGCCACAGCCGTCCTCGAGGACGCCGGCGGGGCCGCCCTCGTCGACCCCGGCCCGTCGACCTGCCTCGACACCCTGCGCGCGTCGCTCCGCGAGCAGGGCATCGCGCCGGCCGACGTCCGGACGATTCTCCTCACCCACATCCATCTCGACCACGCCGGGGCCACCGGCACCCTGGTGCGCGAGAACCCCGACATCCGGGTCTGCGTGCACGAGGCGGGGGCGCCGCACATGGTCGACCCCGCCAAGCTGCTGCACAGCGCGGGCCGGCTCTACGGCGACGACATGGACCGGTTGTGGGGCGAGTTCCTGCCCGTACCCGAGGGGAACGTGCACGTCCTCGCCGGCGGCGAGCGCCTGACGGTGGGCGACCGCGAGCTCGAGGTCGCGTACACGCCGGGGCACGCGTCGCACCACGTCAGCTTCCTCGACCGCGCGAGCGGGGTGGCGTTCGTCGGCGACACCGCGGGGGTGCGGGTCGGCCCCGAGCGCTTCGCCCTGCCCCCCACGCCGCCGCCCGACATCGACCTCGACGTGTGGAAGGAGAGCCTCCGGCGCATCGCCGACTGGCAGGCGGACACCCTGTTCGTCACCCACTTCGGCCCCCACGAGGACGCCGCCGACCAGCTCGCAGGGATGAGCGAGCATCTCGACGGACTGGCCGCGGTGGCGCGCGCCATCATCGACGAGGACGTCCCGGCCGAGGAGCGCGCCGACCGGTTCGTCGCCGACACGCGTCGCTACCTGATGCGTCACATGCCCGAGGCGCAGGCGGCGCTCTACGACATGGCCGCCCCGTTCTCGATGTGCTGGCTCGGCCTCGCGCGCTACTGGAAGAAGCAGGGCCTGGGCGCGCGCTGACCGCCCCCTGTTGGCGGGCGCCGGGGAGGACCGAGGAGTGATCGCCTTCGCTTCCGAGGGTCTGCGGCGTCTTTCGTGCTGTTGGCATGGATTCACTTGACCGCGTGCCTGCTTCTGGTAGACGTCGCCGTCGATCCCCGGGAGCTTTCGGAATCCGTCGGATTGACCGGAGCCCCGATGTTGTTCTCCTCGCCACTCGGACTGATCGGCTGGCGATTCTACGGTTGGTGGCTGATGATGACGATGGCGGGCATCGGGTTCGCATTGCTCGCAGCGGCAGTGCTTACGATATAGGTGAGAACGGGCCGCAGGACCTCCGCAGATCACCGTCCTTGCAGGCGGACGACAGATGCAACTCGGATTCATCGGACTCGGGACGATGGGGCGCCCGATGGCGCTCCACCTGATGAACGGCGGCCACGCGATGGCGGTGTTCGCCCGGCGTGCCGAGTCGACGCGCCCCCTCGCCGCCGCGGGCGCGGCCGTCTGCCCTACCCCCGCCGCGGTGGCCGGGCGCAGCGAGGTCGTCTTCACCATGGTGACGGGGACCCGCGACGTCGAGCAGGTGCTGCTCGGCCCGGAGGGCGTCGTCCACGGCGCGCGCCCCGGAACCCTCGTCATCGACATGAGCACCATCGACCCCACCGCCACCCGGACCATCGCCGGCCGGCTCGGCGAGCGCGGCGTCGACATGCTCGACTCGCCGGTGTCGGGCGGCCCGCACGGCGCGCGCGACGCGACGCTGACCATGATGGTGGGCGGGCCGGCGGAAGCCGTCGAGCGCGCGAAGCCGCTGTTCGCGCTGCTGGGGCCGAAGGTGATCCGCGTGGGCGAGTCCGGCACGGGCCAGACCACCAAGGCGTGCCACCAGTTGGCGCTCCTGGTGAACGCGCTCGGCGCGGCCGAGGCCCTCGCCCTCGCCGGCCGCTGCGGGCTCGACGTCGAGCGCGTGCGCCAGGTGATGATGGGCGGCATGGCCTCGAGCCGGGTGCTCGACGTGTTCGGCGCGCGCATGGCGTCGCGCGACTTCGCGGCCGGCATCGAGTCGCGGCTCTACCACAAGGACCTCGACATCGCCCTCCGGCTCGCTCACGACCGCGGCGCCGCCCTTCCCGCCGCGTCCCTGACCATGCAGTTCGTCAACGCCCTGATGGGGCGCGACCGGGGCCGCGACGACCTGTCGGCGCTGATCACCCTGATAGAGGAGATGAGCGGCGCCGCCGCCGGCTCCCCGCCCGCCGCGGCGGAGTGAGGACGGGGCGGATGACCGGCGCGCCCCGCGCCCTCGCGGAGCGGGCGACGGAGGACCGGGCCGAACGTCGACACCAATATAGGAGATCAGCGGTGCCGCCGCCGCCTCCCACCCGCTGCGGCGGAGTGGCGGCTCCCCGCCCGCCGCGGCGGAGTGAGGACGGAGCGGATGACCGGCGCGCCCCACGCCCTCGCGGAGCGCGGGCGACGGAGGGCGGGGCCGACGTCGACACCGAGGCATCGCGGCGGACCGCCCAACTCCGGACGGCCGGCGCTGCACGACCCCGCCCTACCGCAGCGGCGAGGTGACGAATGGGGCCGGAGGGCTCGTCTTCCGCCCGGCGCCGCGGCGAGTGACTGACCGGGCCGGATGGCCCGGCCGCCCCGTCCCGTCCGAGTCGCGGCTCGCCCACGCGTGCGGTATCCTTGGGGCCCATGATTACCCGATGTACGTCCGCCCTGCTGGCGGCGGGGAGCGCCGCCGTCCTCGCCGCCGCCGGCATTCTCGGTGCGTCGGGCGAAGCGCCCGCGGCGGCAGGAGCGTCCGTCGCGCGGCCGGCGCAGGCCGCCGACGCCTGCGCCCGCATCGCCGGGTCGGCCCTCGGCCTGCCGCACACCAGCATCACCGTCGCCGAGGCGGTCACCCCGCCGTTCACGCCGCCCGAGACCTTCTCGTCGCGCGGCTTCACCGTCGACGACGTGTCGTTCTGCCGCGTCGCGGGGACGTCGAGCCCCGAGGCGGGCTCCGAGATCCGGTTCGAGGTGTGGCTGCCGCCGGCCGACGCGTGGAACGGACGCTTCCAGGGCATCGGCTCGGGCGGCTCGGCCGGGGCCATTCGCTATCCTCAGCTCGCGGACGCGGTCCGGAACGGCTACGCGGCGGTCGCCACCGACAACGGCCACACCAGCACGAGCGGCTTCGACGGGAGCTGGTCGCTGGGGCACCCCGTCCGGCTCGTCGACTTCGGCTACCGCGCCCAGCACGAGGCCACGGTGGCGGGCAAGGCGGTGACGCGCGCCTACTACGGCCGGCCCGCCGACCACGCCTACTTCGTCGGCTGCTCGCAGGGCGGCCACCACGCGCTGATGGAGGCCCAGCGGTACCCCGACGACTACGACGGCATCGTCGCCGGCGCCCCCGCCAACTACTGGGTCGGCCTGATGACGGGCGAGCTGTGGGCGGGCCTCGCCACCACGAGGACCCCCGGGCAGGACCTCCCGCGCGAGAAGCTGCCTCTCCTGGGGGCCGCGGTCCTCGAGGCCTGCGACGCCATCGACGGCCTCGAGGACGGGCTGATCGACGATCCCCGGGCCTGCGACTTCGACCCCGGCGTGCTCGAGTGCGACGGCGGGGACGGCGCCGACTGCCTGACGGCGGGGCAGGTCGCGGCGGCGCGCGCCATCTACGCGGGGCCGGTGCGGCCGAGCACCGGCGAACAGATCTTCCCCGGCTATCCGCCGGGCAGCGAGTGGTTCGAGGCCCCCGACGGCCGGGGCGGCTGGGGGCGCTACTGGGCCGGCATCGAGCGGCCCGGCGGCAGCACCGCCGACTTCATGCGCTACAGCGTCTTCGAGGACCCCGACCACGACCTCACCGGGTTCGACTTCGACGACGACTGGGTGCTCGCCAACAACCGGCCCCTCGGGGCCGGCGCCGACGACACCCTGGGCTCGGCCCTGAACGCCGTCGACCCCGATCTCTCGGCGTTCAAGGCCCGCGGCGGCAAGCTGATCAGCTATCACGGCTGGGCCGACGCCCTCATCACCGGCTACTACGCCGTCGAGTACTACGAGAGCGTGATGGCGGCGCTGGGCGGCCCGGCCGAGACGGCCGACTTCTACCGCCTGTTCATGGCCCCTGGCGTGGCCCACTGCCGGGGCGGGCCGGGGCCCGACCGGTTCGACGCGGTGACCGCGCTCGAGCGCTGGGTCGAGGACGGGGTGGCGCCGGACCGGATGGTGGCGTCGAAGGTGATGGACGGCGAGGTGACGCGCACGCGGCCGCTGTGCCCCTACCCGCAGGTGGCGCGGTACACGGGCAGCGGCAGCATCGACGACGCCGCGAACTTCGCGTGCGTCGCGCCGGAGTGACGGCACGGTTCGGCTCGCCCTCGAGACGAGACAGCCGGCCGAGGTTGCCGGTTGGCGCCCGCCGAATGGCGGACCCCGACTCCGGGATTCGGCGTTGCGGGTTCGCCGGTTGGTGCCGGTCGAGTTCGCCGGTTTCGGCAACGTCCGGGAAGCCGGGGCGTCTGCTCGGAGAGGAAGCTGGCACGTCTGCTCGGAGGCACCGGGGCAGATTGCCCGCAGACCGAGGTTGCCGGTTGGTGCCCGCCGAATGGCGGACCCCGACTCCGGGAGCCGGCGTTGCGGGTTCGCCGGTTGATGCCGGTCGAGTTCGCCGGTTTCGGCAACGTCCGGGAAGCCGGGGCGTCTGCTCGGAGAGGAAGCTGGCACGTCTGCTCGGAGGCACCGGGGCAGATTGCCCGCAGATTCTGAAATGGGGCGGCAGCGCCGCGCGGCGGCGGCCTGCCCCACGCGGCGGTTTTTCCAGGTCGGTGAGAAGACAGTCAGGAGTGTAGCGAAATGCAGAGAAGAACCTTCGGCGCCGTGCTGGTGCTGGCCGCGCTGGCCGTGGTCCTGTCCGTCCCCGCCGCTGCCCAGCCGGCGTCGGGCGTGCCCCGCCTTCCCGACGGCACCCCGGACCTCCAGGGCGTGTGGGACTTCCGGACCCTGACCCCGCTGCAGCGCCCCGAGGACCGGGCCGAACAGGCCGAGCTGACGGCCGAGGAGGCGGCCGAGCTCGAGGCGGCGGCGGCGCAGCGCGCCATCGAGGCCGACCGGCCGAGCGAGGTGCGCACCGAGCCGCTGCCGGCGGGCGGCGACGTGGGCGCCTACAACAACTTCTGGTTCGATCGCGGGGCCGGGGTCGTCGACGACCGCCGGACCTCGCTCATCGTCGATCCGCCCGACGGCCGGGTGCCCGAGGCGCAGCCCGCGGCGGACCGGCAGGGCCCGGGCCCCGGGACCGCGACCCGGCCGGTCCGGTTCCGCGTCGGCGGCATCGGCAGCGACGGCCCCGAGGACCGCGGCATCGCCGAGCGCTGCCTGCTCGGCTTCAACACCGGGCCCCCCATCGTCCCCGGCGGCTACAACCAGAACATCCAGATCTTCCAGACCGCCGACCACGTGGTCATCCTGCACGAGATGGTCCACGACTCGCGCATCGTGCCCCTCGACGGCCGCGCGCCGCTCCCCGACGACCTTCGCCAGTGGCTCGGCAGCTCGCGCGGGCGCTGGGAGGGCGACACCCTCGTCGTCGAGACCACCAACTTCACCGCCAACACCGCCAGCTTCAACCCGTCCGTCGTGCAGTCCATCGGCTCGGGCGAGACGCTGCACCTCGTAGAGCGGTTCAGCCGCCTCGACGACGACACGCTGCTCTACGAGTACACCGTCGACGACCCCGCCAGCTTCACGCGGCCGTTCACGGTGGCGCTGCCGATGAAGCGCGGGTCGGCCATGTTCGAGTACGCCTGCCACGAGGGCAACTACGGCATGCAGAACCTGCTGTCGGGCGCCCGCGCGGAGGAGCTGGCGGCGTCGGAGCAGCAGTAGCGATGGGCCATCGGTCCGCGTCCGCGCCTCTCCCCGCGATCCACGCTGCGGCAGGGCGTCGACCCGCGGAGGGTGGTTCGAGCGGCGTCGTTCCGGACTTGGGGACGCTGACGGAGACCACCCGTGCCGTGTGACAGCCGCGCGAACCTGTAGAAACCTGTAGAACGGGCCGCGTTCGGTTGGCGGTTGGCAACCTGATAGCGATCCCTGTCCTTGGGATGCGAGACGCGGCGGAGCCCCTAGGTGGTGCGTCGGCGGTGTTCGCCGGTAGTGAGGCGTTCGCCGGTAGTGAGAGACAGTCAGGAGTGTACGAGATGCAGAGACGATCCTTCGGCGCCGTGCTGGCGCTGACCGCGCTGGCCGCGGTCCTGTCCGTCCCCGCCGGCGCCCAGCCGGCGACCGACGTACCCCGCCTGCCCGACGGCGCCCCGGACCTGCAGGGGGTCTGGGACTTCCGGACCCTCACCCCGTTGCAGCGCCCCGAGGACCGGGCGGACCAGGCCGAGCTGACGGCCGAAGAGGCGGCCGAGCTCGAGGCCGCGGCCGTTCAGCGGGCGATCGAGGCGGACCGGCCGAGCGAGATCCGCACCGAGCCGCTGCCGGTGGGCGGCAACGTGGGCGGCTACAACAACTTCTGGTTCGACCGGGGGGCGGGGGTCGTCGACGACCGCCGGACGTCGCTCATCGTCGATCCCCCCGACGGCCGGCTGCCCGAGACGCGGCCGGGCGTCGAACGGCAGGGCGACGAGGCCGAGCCGGCGTGGCCGGTGCGTATCCGCGTCGGCGGCATCGGCGCCGACGGCCCCGAGGACCGCGGGGTCGCCGAGCGGTGCCTGCTCGGGTTCAACACCGGACCCCCCATCGTGCCCGGCGGCTACAACCAGAACATCCAGATCTTCCAGACCGCCGACCACGTCGTCATCCTGAACGAGATGGTGCACGACTCGCGCATCGTGCCCCTCGACGGGCGCGCGCCGCTTCCCGACGACCTTCGCCAGTGGCTGGGCAGCTCGCGCGGGCGCTGGGAGGGCGACACCCTCGTCGTCGAGACCACCAACTTCACCGCCAACACCGCCAGCTTCAGCCCGTCCACCCGGGTGGCCATCGGCTCGGGCGAGACGCTGCACCTGGTCGAGCGGTTCAGCCGAATCGACGCCGACACGCTGCTCTACGAGTACACCGTCGACGACCCGGCCACCTTCACCCGGCCGTTCACGGTGGCGCTGCCGATGAAGCGCGGGTCCGCGATGTTCGAGTACGCGTGCCACGAGGGCAACTACGGCATGCAGAACCTGCTGTCGGGCGCCCGCGCGGAGGAGCTGGCGGAGTCCGGCCAGTAGCGTTGGCCGCCATCTGAAGGGCAACCACGGCATGCTGTCGGGCGCCCGCGCGGAGGATCTGGCGGAATCCGGGCAGTAGCGTTGGCCGCCATCTGAAGGGCAACTACGGCATACTGTCGGGCGCCCGCGCGGAGGATCTGGCGGAATCCGGGCAGTAGCCGGCGGGCTCGCGGAGACCTGCCCCGCGGGCCGTCGGCGCGCCGATGGCACCTGCACCAAGGGGGGCAGCACGTCCTCTCCGCGGGTTGGCCGGCTGCCCGAATCCGGTCGCGCTGCCGCCCCGGCCAAGACGTGGGCTTCGCCGTCGAAGGGGCAGCCCGCAAGTGTCGTTCGGGCGGCTGGGAGAGCCGCCGGGCGACTCGCGCTGCCGCCCCGGCCAAGACGTGGGCTTCGCCGTCGAAAGGGGCAGCCCGCAAGTGTCGTTCGGGCGGCTGCTAGAGCCGCCGGGCGACGATTGCCGGACCGGACGGTCCGGCTCGGGAACGGAGCAACCGGCGTCCCGTCGAGGGGCGTCACCAATGCCAACAGGGAGACCATTCAATGAAGCGCACCACCGTTTTCGCCCTTGCACTGTTCACCGCCGCCCTCGGGCTCTCCGCCCCGGCATCGGCCCAGGACGCCGGCTGGACCACGCTCCTCGACGGCTCGTCCCTCGACGGCTGGAACCAGATCGGCGACGCCAACTGGTCGCTCGTCGACGGCGCGGCCCAGGCCGACAGCGGGGCCGGGTTCCTCGTGACCCCAGAGTCGTACGGCGACTTCGAGCTCGTCCTGCAGTACGCGGTCGAGGAGCCCGCCAACAGCGGCATCTTCATCCGCTGCGCCGACGCCATGAGCGTCACCGACCGCAACTCGTACGAGGTCAACATCTTCGACACCCGCCCGGACCAGACGTACCGCACCGGCGGCATCGTCCACATCGCCGCCCCGGCCAGTCAGGTCGACAGCCCCGGCCGCTGGAACACCTACGAGATCCGCGCCGAGGGGCCGCGGCTGCGGGTGTGGCTGAACGGCGAGCAGATGGTCGACGTCGAGGACGAGCAGTTCGCCTCGGGGCCGATCGCCCTGCAGTACGGCTTCGGCGTCGTGAAGTTCCGCAACGTGATGATCCGGGGGCTGTAGGACGGCTGCGGCCGGCCGCGCGTTTCCCGCCGCGCCCGCGGGAGCACGCGTGGCCGGTCTCTTCGCGCGGTCGGCCGCGCGGTCCGGCCGCGCCCGCCGCACCGTGCGGAGGAGGCCCGGGCGCCGTCGCGATCGCGCTATCGATATCGCCGCCCCGGCGGTTCGGCGGTGCGCGGGGTGCTGAGGCCGGGCGACAGAATCGCCTACGATCGTCCAGGACAGGGGATGGAACCACAGGGCGTGGACCGGCGACTCGTTGCGCGGCTGGCCGAAGAGTTGGCGGGGCGCGAGGAGATTCTCGAAGCCTACCTCTTCGGCTCCCGCGCCCGAGGGCGGGCGCGCCGCGACAGTGACGTCGATGTCGCCGTGTACGTCGACGAGGCGCGCGTCCGCGCCAGCGGGTGGGGCTACCGCGCAGATCTCACGACCGATCTCATGGTCGCGCTCGGCACCAACGATGTCGATGTAGTCGTCCTCAACCGCGCGTCGATCCTGCTGTACCACCGCGTGTTGCGCGACGGCGTGCGCGTGCTCTCGCGTGACCTGCGGGCCACGACCACCCGCGCCGGCCAGGCGCTCTCGCGCTATTTCGACTTCCTGCCCCAGCTCGACAAGATGGACGCGGCACGGCGCCACGCCGCCGGTTCCGCGCACGAGCACCGGCCGTGACTTCCGGCCGCGCCGACCGCCGCGTCGTGGACCGCCATCTCATCGCGCTCCGCGCGTCCCTCGCGGCTCTGCGTCGGCACGCCGGCGCGTCGGCGGGGGCGCTGCGCGCCGACTCCGACCGTCGCTGGGCGGTCGAACGCGGGCTGCAGCTCTGCGCCCAGAACGCCCTCGACATCGCAAGCCACATCGGGTCCGCCGCCGGCTTCGATCCCGACACCTACGGCTCGTCCATCGATTGCTTGATCCGGGCGGACGTGCTCCCGCAGGCATTCGGTGAACGCTTCCGGGCCGTGGCCGGTTTTCGCAACGTGCTCGTGCACGGCTATCTTGAAGTCGACCTCGACCGCATCGCCACCATGCTCGCCGAGGAGCTCGACGACTTCGACGAGTTCGCGCGCCACGTCGAGCGCTGGCTCGCCGACCCGTCGAACACTTGAAGGCTCGGTCCGCGTCGAGCTCCCCCCGACGGAGGGCGGCGGTGGCGGGCTGGCCATAATGCCCGCGTGCCAAGAAGGAGGAACTCCGGCGCCGGCCGCACCCGCGACTCGAGCAGCGGGGCCGTCACGTCACTCACCTACCCGCCATACGGAAGAACCTCCCGCCGGCGCTACGGCCGGCAGCCCGCCGGTTGACCGCTGGCGAGGCTTGCCCGATCATCCGACGGTGCAATGCAGCAGCCGGAACCTGCGGCTCACGACGGTGCTTGCCCTCCTGCTGGCGGCCCCCGCAGCGGGACCGGCGCAGGGGGCGGCCGGCGACGGCGAGTTCAGCATTCCCGCCCGCCGCGCCGAGCGCCCCCCCGTGATCGACGGCCACGTCACCGGGCCCGAATGGCGCGGCGCGGCGCGGGCCGAGAACTTCCTGCAGTTCGAGCCGCGGCGGGGCGCCCCGGCCGAGCTGCCCACCGTCGTCCACGTCCTCTACGACGACGAGTTCCTTTACGCCGGCTTCCAGGCGTGGGACCCCGAGCCGCCGCTATCGCAGATGATCGAGCGCGACGACCCCATCTGGAACGACGACTCGGTGCAGGTCTTCCTCGACACCTTCCACGACCGGCGCACCGGCTACTACTTCATGGTCAACCGGCTCGGGACCCAGACCGACGGGCGCATCGCCGAGGACGGGGGCAGCAGCGACGGCGCGTGGGACGCCCCGTGGCGGTCGCGGGCGCAGCGGACCAACTACGGCTGGTCGGCCGAGATCGCCGTCCCCCTCGCCTCGATCCAGTACCGGGCGGGCGACGACGTCACCTGGGGCATCAACTTCGGCCGCAGCCGGCGCCGGTCGCTCGAGCGCACCTTCTGGGCGGGGCCGGTCGACTACTGGGCACGGCTGTCGATGGCCGGCACCCTCGTCGGGCTCGATGTGCCGCAGCAGTCGCGCCGCCATCAGGTCATCCCCTACGCGCTGTCGCGCGCCCAGGAGCGCGAGTCGCCGATCGGCGCCGTCGGGCTCGACGTGCGCTACGCCCTGACCCCGCAGCTGTCGGCGTACGGCACCGTCAATCCCGACTTCGCCACCGTCGAGGCCGATCAGGAGCTGGTCAACCTGACGCGCTTCGAGGTCTCCCTGACCGAGAAGCGGCAGTTCTTCCTCGAGGGGGGCGAGCAGTTCGGGCAGGGCATCCGCACCTTCTACTCGCGGCGCATCGCCGACATCGAGGGCGGCGGCAAGCTGCTCGGCAAGCAGGGGCCGTGGGCGATGCACGTGCTGGCGGCGCGGGCCGAGCCGCTCCTCACCGGCAGCCGCGCCGGCTACGCGGTGGCCCGGGCGCAGCGCGACGTCGGCTCGCGGTCGACGGTCGGGGTCCTCTTCGCGAACCGCACGCTCGACGGCCTGAACCAGGGCTCGATCGGCGCCGACACCAGCCTGTACTTCACCGAGAACTGGGGCCTGACCGGCCAGCTCGTCCACAGCTACGGCCGGTTCGACGAGGGGGCCACCGCGTTCTTCGCCCGGCCTGCCTACGACTCGGCGACGGCCCACTTCCACGTTGGCTACACGCACCTCGGCGACCGCCTCGCCGACAACGTCAACGCCATCGGGTTCATCTTCGACGACGACCGGCGCCAGCTCGACTCGGCCCTGAACAAGATCGTCTGGCTGCGGGACGGCCCCGTCGAGCGCGTCCAGTACGACTCGGCCTACGACGTCTACTGGGGGCAGCAGACTGGCGTGCTCCGAAGCTGGCAGGTGGACGAGTCGGTCGCCGTCGACTTCCGGAACCGCTGGACCGCCACCGGGCGGCACACCGAAGAGTTCAAGCGCTTCGAGCGCGACTTCCGCAACCGGCAGACCGGCCTCGAACTCGGCTGGAACACCCGCTCGTACCAGTCCTTCCGCGGCGGCGTCTCCACCGGCCGCAACTTCGACGCCGACTTCGTGCTCGCGAGCGCCGTGGCCCAGTACAAGCCGACCGACCGCACCTCGACCGAGTACGAGCTGCAGCGGCTGACTCTCGACCCCGACCCGGGAGACGCGAGCACGTGGATCCACGTCGTCCGCGCCAACCAGTTCTTCACCCCCGACCTGTTCCTGCGCCTGTTCTTCCAGACCAACTCGGCCATCGACCGCCGGAACGTGCAGGCGGTCTTCGTCTACCGCTACCGGCCCCCGTTCGGGACGCTGCAGGTCGCCTACCAGCGCGGCACGGCCGAGTTCGGCCAGCGCTCCGAGCAGGGCCACACCCTGTTCGTGAAGCTCACGACGGTGCTGTGAGCGTTGCGCTTCGGGGGAACGGCGGCCGGAGTTCCCGGTTCGGGATCCGTCTGCCGCCGATCATGTGGTGGAATGGGGTGACATCCGGCCCGCCGGCCGCGCCGGGCGCCGACCAGCGGTCGCCTCGCCGGTCGCGATGGAAGAACGAGGACACAACGATGCACATTCAGAATCGACCGCAGCCGCCCCGCGTCGCCGCCGGCGCACTCGTGACCGCCGTCCTGCTGACCCTGACACACGCCATGACCGCCACCGCCCAGAACCGCATGCCTCCGCTGACGGAGGCCGAGATGACCCCCGAGCAGAAGGCCGCCGTCGAGGTGTTCAAGGAGGCGCGCAACACCGACCGCGTCGGCGGGCCGTTCATGGTGATGCTGCGGAGCCCCGAGATGATGAACCGGGCGCGCAACGTCGGCGACTACGTCCGCTTCCGGAGCGCCCTGCCGCCGCGGCTCAGCGAGTTCGTCATCCTGCTGACGGCGCGCCACTGGACGCAGAACTACGAGTGGTACGTGCACGCGCCGATCGCAGAGCGCGAGGGGCTCGACGCCGCCATCATCGAGGCGGTGGCCGAGGGGCGCCGCCCAACCGGCCTCGCGGCCGACGAGGCCGCCGTCTACGACTTCTGCATGGAGCTGCTGCGCAACCACGACGTCAGCGACCCGACTTACGCGCGGATGGTGTCGCACCTCGGCGAGAAGGGCGTCATCGACGCCATCGGCATCCTGGGCTACTACCAGATGCTGGCGATGGTGATGAACACCGCGCGGACGCCGCTGCCGGACGGGGTGGAGCCGGGGCTGGCGGCGTTTCCGCGGTAGCGGATTTGGCCGGGGACGGCGCGGCCGCGGTCGACGTGCGACCACGGTGGGCGGGGCGTTCATGCGCGGGCGCCGATCCGGGGGCCGCGAGGACGGCGACGGGAATGACCCGGCCGCGGACCCGAGCGGGGGAACCCAGAGAACCGGCCACGCCCCGGGGCACGGCGAGGAAGCTCACGGTGGTCACTGTGCTGAGCTCCCGCCGTCGCCTGGCGCCACGGTCATTCACCGCGCGGATCGCGCCAGGGTGGTCAGAGCCGCCGCCGCCGCGAGCTTGTGCCGGGCCTGCCAGGGCGGCCCGACCGATCGACCCATCGCCGCGAGCGTCGCGTCGACGTCTTCGCGGCCGATCGCCGTCGCCGCGTCGCGGAACACGCGCTCGCGGTCGTACCAGCGCACCGACCAGCCACGCGCTTTGGCCGCGGACGCGAGGGCTTCGCGGTACATGACGGAGTCGGCGACGGCCTGCGCGCGGTTGTCGGCGATGCGTTCCTCGGTCGTCGGCGGAAGGGCGGGGCAGACGCGGATGGCGATGGCGGCAATCGGAACGGGCACCGCCGCGGCCAGCGCCTCGAGCCCCTCGCGCGCCCCGCGCCCCGCGGACGTGCGCACGCGCTCCACGAGCGCGACGGCCTCGGCGAGCGAGATCTCCCGCGCCCACGGGCTGTCCCGGTAGCGACCCACCGCCCACGACCCCTCGTGGTGATGCGGGTGGGTCGGCAGTCCACTCTCCGTCAGGTCGATACGGCGGCGATCGAGGAGCTCGCCGTCGGGCCCGACGGTGACGAGCACGGCCGAGTTGCCGTGCTCGGCGACGCCGACGGCCGCCGCCCCCTTCGTTCGTCCTTTCGCCACGCCTGTCCGGGTGTATCCTGAAGATGCGAGGTTGCTGGTGAAGATGTCTCGGTTGATCGTCGCGCTGCGCGAGCGCTTCGCTTCCCCCACCGCCCGCGGGTTCAAGGAGTTGCTCGCCTCCTGTCCGCTCGAGGGAGTCGACCTCGCGCGACCCCGCGACTTCGGCCGGGACATCGAGTTCTGACATTACGGCTCGACACCAGACCGCCGACCGGCGCGAACGTCGCGAACGTCACCGTCACGGCAGTCAGGCGTCCCGAAACTTCCGGCGGATCCAGTCCAGCGTCACGCGGTCGAACTCCTCGGGCTTCTCCTGCTGCGTCCAGTGGCCGCAGTCGGCGACGACGTGGCGCTCCAGGTCGGGGATGAACGACGGCATGCGGTCGGACGAGGACGGGCGCAGGATGGTGTCGTTCTCGGCCCCGACGTAGAGGCACGGCACGTCGATGTCGCCGGTCGGCGCCGCGCCGCCGCCGCCGCCCATGTTCGCCCGGTAGTAGCTGAGGCCGCCGGTGAACCCCGTCGCCTCGAACGTCTCCACCCAGTAGTCGAGGACGTCGGGGGGCATGATGAGCTCGCCCTGGTAGTTGCCCTCCTCGATCATCCGCAGCATGTCCATCGTCTTCTCGGCCGAGTCGGGCGGGTAGGCGCGCATGTTCTCGACGTCCCAGTACCAACCCCGGCGGAAGATCATCTCGAGCGCCCGCCGCACGTCGCGCGACATGACCGCCTCGGCGCGGCCCGGCTCGAGGAACGTCGCGGCGTAATAGTTCTCGGTGAAGACGATCAGCGGCTCCTCGGGCGGCTCGCTCGGCGGCGGACCGCCCGACGCGGGGGTGTTCACGCCGATGACGCCGACGACCCGGTCGGGGTAGAGCCGGGGCATCGCCCACACCGCCGCCCCGCCCCAGTCGTGGCCGCAGAAGAGGGCCCGCTCGATGTCGAGGGCGTCGAGCAGCCCGACGAGGTCGGCGCACAGGTTCGGAATCGCGTAGCCCGCGACGTCCGCCGGCCGGTCGGTCAGCCCGTAGCCGCGCATGTCGGGCGCGATGGCGCGCAGGCCCGCCGCCGGGTACGAGCGCATCTGGTTGCGCCACGAGTACGCGAGCTCGGGGAAGCCGTGCACGAACACGACCGGCAGGCCTTCGCCCTGTTCGTACACTCCCATCCGGATGCCGTTGGTATTCACGAACTGCGGCTCGGGCATGCCCGGCGCGGGCCGCACCGCCGGCTGGCCGAGCAGGGCCAGCGGCCGGAGGAAGGGCGCCGCGGCGAGGACGGCGCCGGTCCGGCCGAGGAAGCGCCGCCGCGAGAGCGATGCAGGGGCGGCAGGGCCTTCGATGCGTGTGTCGCAGAGATCAACCAAGGCGATGTACTCCTGTCTTTCGCGTGGCGGGCTAACCGCCATCGGACGTTCCGGAACCTGCGTGTAGCATACCCCACGGCTCGTCGTATTCGGGGCGGGTGGCCGGCGAGGGCCGTGACCGTCGCACCCAACTCCGGGTGTGCGGTCGCGATCTCATGGTGGAGCAGAGGAAGCAATATGTGTGGCGATAAGACATGGTAAGACCTGTCAAATCATGGACCGTCTCCGGAACCCGCCGGCCTGAGCAGGCACCCGTCTGCCGGCCTACCTTTCGTCGCGCCAGCCCCGCGTTGGCGTCCAGTCGACCCGTGCGGCTCGATCACGTCCCAGCGTCTCTCATCTTCGCGACGGGGCTCGGTTGTCCAAGGACCGCCCTGGTGCTAGCATAACGACAGCAACTTGCACCCAGGAGGCATCTCAGGAATGGGCACATTGACCATTCGAAACCTCGACGATCGTGTGATCGAGCGCCTCAAGGCGCAGGCCCGCGAAAACGAGCGTTCGCTGGAAGGCGAGATTCGGTACATGTTGACCGAGCGGGCAGATCGTCGGCTCCGCATCGCCGAACTTCGGGAGCGAACGCGCGAGCTGGCATCGGCGACCGCCGGCACCCAGCAAACGGACAGCGCCATCCTCCTGCGTGCGGATCGCGACCGGTGACGCTGACGGTCGACGCCAGCGTCGTCATCAAGTGGTTCGTGAAGGAGGAGGGGTTCGAAGAGGCTCGTGGATTGCTCGCGCACCGGATCCACCTGCACGCTCCCGACCTCCTGCTCGCCGAGTTCGCCAACACCATCTGGAAGAAGGTCCATCGACGTGAAATCGCGGACCCGCGACCGTACTTCGACGAACTGGCCAACCTCCCCGACGCCGTCACGCTCCACCGTGGCGACGAGTTCATCGACCGCGCCGCCGAGCTCGCCGTGGAGACCGATCATCCGGTCTACGACTGTCTCTACCTCGCGTGCGCCGAGGCCACGGCTTCTGCCTTGATCACTGCCGATCGACAAGTTGCCGGCGGCGGTCGATGACCTGAGTAGTCGCGCGCGGCATCGTCTCGTCCGGTGTAGCGGCAGTAGAGCACGCACGAGCCCGTGCATCTCGCGGAACCGCACGGCCAGAGCGGTAGCGCTTGCCCTGAACGAGGCCGTCAGGCGAACCGGCTTGTTCAGCGCGAAGCCATCGCGAGGCAATGCGCAACGGCGTTGTACTCGGGAGTGGCCGGCGGCCGGAGTTAGTCCCCGCTATCCCGCGTAGCGGTAGTCGAACACGCACGAGGCGCCCGCCATCTCGCGGAACCACACGGTGGCGCTCGCCCCGAACGCGTCCGTCAGCCGGACCGGCTCGTTCAACGCGAAGCGCACCGGCTGGGTCTGGCCGTCGTTGACGGCGACGTTGTCCGCGTAGAGGTACGTGCGATCCAGCGTGTCGATGATTGGGTTCAGCCGCCCCTGGATGCCCGGCAGACGTCCCGTTCGGTCGGCGATAATGAGCGAGCCCCCGTCTGCGACCGGCTCCATGCGGACTTCCAGCGGCTCGTCGGGCTGATGGTCGCGCGTCACGTGCGCCGCGAGTCCCTTCGCCGCGCACAGCACGGTCATCGGCAGCTTCGCGTAGAGCACGAAGTCGGCGCGCCCCGAGGCGTCGGTGCGCGCCTCGCGGTACGTCCGGTTGGGGTAGAGCATCAGCACGTTCACGTCCGGCAGCGGCCGGCCCGTGTCGCGGTGCCGAACCGTGACGCGGGCCGCCACCCCTTCCGCCTGCGGCGCGCTGGCCGCCGGCAGGACGACCCTGAGCTCGCGCTCGCCGATCAGCTCGAAGACCGGCCGCTCGCCGGCCAGCGCGAACGTCTCGTCCTCGATGACCGCGATGCCCTCGCCCCGCCGCTCGATGAAGCACCGCCGCCCGCCGGCGCCGGGCACGTCGCCGACCGGGCACTGTCCCAGCCGCGAGGCCAGCAGCTCGTTGCGCGTGAACTGGCTGGTGCGCAGGTCGTCGGTCGTCATCGAGTTGCACAGGCCGCCGGGCGAGTACAGCTCCAGGCGGTCGTCGAACATGAACAGCCGTATGCGCGACCCCGACGCCGCGTAGTCGCGATGCACCACGGCGTTGACCACCGCCTCGAAGACCGCGCGTTCGCTGAACTGCGGCACGTCGGCGCGGGCCGGGTCCTTGTACGCGGCCACGCGCCGGTTGCGGACCACGAAGTGCATGGCGTCGCGTATCTGCCGGTCGAGGGGTCCCGCAATGTCCTGCGCGTCGATCTGCTGGCCGGCGTCCATCCGGAAGCCGCGGTAGCAGACGGCCTGAATCCAGGCGTTCGGCAGCCATTCCCGCGGATCGTCCGCCGCCAGCAGCACGCCCCCGACCGTGGCTCGGAGCGCGCCGTGGCGGTCGTCCTTGAGGAACTTCAGCTTCGACAACGCCACCTCGGCGGGCTCGTCCGCCCGCGAGCTCGCGTACTGCCGCCACAGCCCCGGCCTCAGGCTGTTGACGCCGGTGCCTCGCACTACCTGCGTATCGGTGGACGCGACGTCCGACTGCCCCCGCGCTTGCGCCAGCCGGCGAACCTCCACCGCATCCATCAGGCGCTTCCTGTTTCCCCGGCGGCGGAAATGCCCGCCCGGCGACCGATGCACGGTCGCGCCCTCGGGCACCTCCACGACCAGCGCGCCGCCCCCCGCCGGCCCCGGCGCCGACACCCGGAACAGACTGAAGTCCAGCGGCGGCCTCACGCTGTCCGAACAGATCTCGGTCACGAGGTCGGCCAGCGCATCCAGTTGCGCGGCGTCGAGCCCCTGCGGCTGGCGCTCATCGGTCACGCCGAGGACGAGCCGTCCGCCTCGGCCGTTGGCCAGCGCCGCCAGCCCGTCGGCCAGGTCGTCTCGCCTGGGGCCCGCGACCCGGTCGCCGCGGAAGCGAGCCTCCTTCAGCTCGAGCTCCGTGTCCTCCCCGAGCGCGATCTGCCGCCACAGGTGTGAGGCGTCGATTGGCATGCTGTCGCCGGCCTCACTCAGCCGGACCGGTTGGCCTTGCCCGCGCGGCCGCGGGTTGTGCGTCGTCAATCGCCATCGAATCGGTCCGACTTCAATGCCGGTACAGGGCCCAGATCTCCGGATGGCCATCACCAGGAGCAATCTCACGACCGCGAGGATGGCCCGAATTCACGGACAGAACGCCCTGGCGCCGTGAGGCGAGAGATTCGCCGGGCGTGGCCGGCGAGCCGTCGGGGAAGAGCGTCCGGCTCCGGTCTTCGGCGGTGTCTCAGACCCGCTTGTGGTGACGCTATCGGTCAGAGGCGTCCGGGCAGACGACGACCACGTCGCCACGTGCGGTCCTGGATTACCGCCGGAACTCCGGGTGATCCGGCAGGGCGTAGCTCGCCACCCTGCCGTCCCTCACTGTCCGTCCGTCGTGGCGGGGGCGGTGGCCAGAAACCGGATCAGCTCGGCGTTGACGATGTCCGGCACCTCCTCGTGGGGGTTGTGCCCCACGTTGGGGATGAGGAACGCCTCGCCGTTGGGCAGGATCTCCGCCGCCCGCCTGACGTTGTCGGGGAAGCCGGGGCCGTCGATCTCGCCGCCGAGGATCAGCGTCGGGGTCTGGATGTGGGGCCAGTCGTCGACCACCGTGTCCATCGAGCGCAGGTTGCCGCCGAGCCGGCGCACGTAGGCGAGGCGCGGCCAGTCGCCGCTCAGCCGCTGGCCGTGGCGGATGCGCAGGTGCTCGATGAGCTCGGGCTTCCACTCGACGTAGCGGTTCGTGTCGGTCCGCACGTCCCTCTCGTAGGCGGTCTGCAGGTCGGGATCGGCGTCGATCTCGCCGTCGAACGGGGCGTAGCCGCGCCCCGCGCGCCGGTCGGTCAGGCCGACCTGGTTGACGGTGACGAGGTGCGTCGTCCGCTCGGGGTAGAGGAAGGCGAACCGGGTCGCCATCTGCCCGCCGATGGAGTGCCCGACGATGGCCGCCCTCTCGATGCCGAGGTGGTCCATGAGGCGGGCCGTGTTCGAGGCGTGCAGGCTCATGCTGTAGGGCAGGATGGGCTTCGACGACTTGCCCCAACCGAGGCGGTCCTTGACGACCACCCGGTAGCCGGCGGCGGCGAGGGCCTCGATCTGGCTCGCCCAGTACCAGCCGTAGTAGCTGCCCCCGTGCTTGAAGAGGACGGTGCGGCCGTTCGCGGGCCCCGTCGGCGCGACGTCCATGTACGCGATGCGGACGTCCTGGCCGAAGACCCGGAAGTTGATGAACTCGATCGGGTGCGGGTACTCGTACCCCTCGAGGTTGATCGAGATCGGCCCCCAGTCGGCCGGCGGCTCGGGCGGCGGCTGGTGCGACTGGGCCGAGGCGGTGCCGGGCAGCGCGAGGGCCAGCACGGCGGCGAGGGTCAGCGCGATATGTGCGCGGGCGATGCGTTCGATGGTCATGGGTCCTTCTCCTGTGACTACGTGGTTGCCGATCCTAGCACCTCGGCGGCACTCCTGGAGCGGCCCTGCGGCGGCCGCCGCCAGCCTGCGGAGACCCCGCCGCTTTCGGACGGCGACGCGGTCCCGCCCGGCGCCGTCGCTCCGAGCAGGGCGCTCGTTCGGCGGTCGCATGCGGCGAACAGGCTCCCGCGTTGCCCCCGTCGCGGGGTGCCACCACGCCGCGATCGTTGCGGAGAGACCCCGCCGCTTCGGACGGCGACGCGGTCTCGCCCTGCGGTGTCGCTCCGAGCCGGGCGCTGGTTCGGCGGTCGCATGCGGCCCAACCGGCTCCCGCGTTGCGCCCGTCGCGGGGGCGCTACCCCGCCGCAGTCGTTGCGGGCCGTCGTGCCCCGCGGGATGGACAGGCGGTCGAGGCCGACGTCGCGGGGGCGCCACCACGCCGCGATTGTTGCAGGGGCATCCGACGGGGCCGCCGGGCTTGCGAACGGCGAAGACCTGAGCGATCATGGCGCTTTGCGGACCATATCGATGGCAGCCTCCGAGGGAGGGTCTTGAGATGCACCTTCGTCTCCGAACGATCGTCACGTTGCTCGCGGTCGCCCTGCTGGCGTCCGCGACGGCCTTCGCCCAGAGCCAGAGCGAGCCCCAGAGCGCCCCCGAGGCCGACGCGAGCTGGGAGATGCCCCGGCTGCCCGACGGCCAGCCCGACCTGCAGGGCTACTGGACCACCCAGACCTTCACGCCGATGGAGCGCCCCGAGTATCTCGGCGACCAGGCGTTCTACAGCGAGGAGGAGTTCGCGCTCCTCCAGTCGCAGCTCACGGTCGACGGGGCCGACCCCCTGGCCCGCTTCGTCATCGAGCTCCCCGACGCCGAGGAGCGCGAGCGGGCCCTCGACCAGACCCACCGCGACGAGTCCTACGTCCACTACGACAACGCCATCTGGCTCGCCACCCGGGTGCCCAAGGGGCTGTCGACCCGGCGCACCTCGCTGATCGTCGACCCCCCGAACGGCCGCATCCCCCCGCGCAACGATCAGGCGCAGGCCCGGGCGGCGGAGGCGCGCGCGGCGCGCGGCGACCGGGGGGCCTTCGACGGCTACGAGCTGCGCCCGCACAGCGAGCGCTGCCTCAACTACCGCTACAACGCGCCGCCGCTGCAGCCGCCCTCGTACAACGACATCCACCAGATTCTGCAGACGCCGACCCACGTCGTCATCTTCACCGAGCAGAGCACGAACGGGCCGCGCATCATCCCCATCGACGGGACGCCGCCCCTGTCCGACAAGATCCGCCAGTGGCCGGGCGACGGGCGCGGGCGCTGGGAGGGCGACACCCTCATCGTCGAGAGCGGCCACTTCAACGACAAGGGCGCGTGGCAGGGCTCGAGCCGGCACCTCAAGGTGGTGGAGCGGTTCACCCGCGTGGCCGCCGACCGGATCCACTTCACGTTCACCGTCGAGGACCCCGCGACCTGGGACCAGCCGTGGAGCGCCGAGGTTCCGTTGATGGCCACCGAGGGGCCGATGTACGAGTACGCCTGCCACGAGGGCAACCACGACATCCGGCACATCCAGGAGGTCTACCGCAACATCGAGCGGCAGGAAGCAGAGGCGGCTCGGTAGCTTCGCGCTCCCGTCGGGGCGCGTTGGGAGTTTCGCTTGCGCGAAACTCTTGCGCGGTAGCTGCTGCCGACGCGTTCGAGGTGTGCGACCCGGGAACGCTGCTCCCGGGTCGGCAGGGGCTTCTACCGGGGCGTCCAGTAGAACACTTCCCACGTGTGGACCGGCTCGTTCACGCTGGGGATGACCTCGCCCCCGAAGTCGTATCCCATGCCCATCCCGTTCTTCGCGGCGTAGCTCTCGAGGTAGGGGATGCGCTCGTCGCCGACGATCTCGGTCGCCCTCAGCGCATAGGTCGCGTCGCCGAGGCGGATCCACCCGTCCCGCCGCCCGCCCCGCACCCGCGCGGCCCAGTAGCCGCCGTCGGGCCGGGTGGCGGTGATGACCCCGCCCTCGTCGGTCGAGTACACGATGCGGATGACGAACGGGGGGAACCCCGCGAGCTTCATCAGCACCTCCCCGTGGTCGTTGACGGTGTTCCAGTCCGCGGGCGGCGGCGTCGCCTCGCCGCCGATCACCACGCCCGGGAACCGCTCGTAGGGCGCGGTGGCCGCGTACGCCGTCGCAGCCAGGCCGACCAGCGTACCGACAACGAAGTACCACGTGTTCTTCGACAGAGTCTTCTTCGACATGCAGCCCTCGCAGGAACAATGCGGACGACCATGCGCCGTGCGCCGACCGGGTTCGGCCCGTCGCCCGCCGACGCCGTCAGGCCGCGATCATACGACGACCGGTGTGTCGCGTCGTCGAAGGCCGCGGCGGCCCGCCCAGAAGTCTGCACCGTAGAACGCGCGGACTCCTGGCGGGTTGGCTGGGCGCCAAGCGGAACCGCAGGCGACGATGGGCGGGCTACGCCGCCGTATCGCGGGGCTGCACGCTCGTAGCGCGCTGTCGTCCTGGACGGGCCGCCTCCAACCTGCGAGGATGAACGGCATGGCGACCGCCGACGACTTCCGCCGGCTCGCGCTCGGCCTCGACGGTGCGGAGGAGCGCTCGCACATGGGCGCGCCCGACTTCCGCGTCGGCGGCCGCATCTTCGCCACCCTCGCCCACGAGGCACAGGGCTACGGCAACCTCATGCTCACGCCCGAGGTGCAGGCGATGTTCGTCGGCGAGGCGCCCGGGGTCTTCGTGCCGATCGCCGGCGGCTGGGGACGCATGGGCATGACCCACGTCCGCCTGGAAGCGGCCGACGAGGAGACCCTGGCCGGCGCGCTCCGCACCGCGTGGAAGCTCCGCGTCGAGAAGAACGCGAAGGCGAAAGGGCGTCGCCGGCGGCCACGGACGTGACCCTGGGCCGACGCACGAGGCGGGACGCGCGCTACGGACGGAGAGGTTCCGGACGCCGCAACCGACGGGGACAGGGAAGGCGCCCCGGGGCCCCGCCCTCACCGGTCGAAGGTCCATGTGCGGGGTTCGCGTCCCGGCTCCGCCCGGACCTCCTCGACGACGACGCGAGGCGTCGCGTCGTTCTGGTAGCGCAGCACCCACTTCAGGCCCGCCTGGTTCGCCTCGGGCACCGGAATCTCGTGCGTCGCGTGCTCCGGCCCCTCGAACACGTTGATCTCGCACAGATCCTCGCCAGCGCAGAGCGCCACGGCCTCCTCGACCCAGTCGTCGACCGAGGCCCCCTGCGTGACCCAGGCTCCCCAGACGTGCGCGGTGGTGCCCACCCAGCGGAACACCACCGGCTGGGTCTCCGCCCCGCGGTTCCCGGCGGCCTGGGCCGCGGCCGTGGCGTCCAGACTCAGCACCAGCAGCGTCATGCTCAGCGCCAGCTTCATGGCGTGCTCCTTCACGTGATTCCGGGGTAGGGCTCGTCCTTGGGGGAGGGGGCGGCTCGTCTGTCCGACCCTTCCATGCTCGGCGCCAGCTTCATGGCGTGCTCCTTCACGTGATTCCGGGGCAGGGCTCGTCCTTGGGGGAGGGGGCGGCGCGTCTGCCCGACCCTTGGACCGCGGTCGCGGGCCGGCAAGCTGTTGCCCGGGGCGCGCTCAAAGGACGGGGGCGGCGCGTCTGCCCGACCCTTCGGACCGCGGTCGCGGGCCGGCAAGCTGTCGCCCGGGTCGCGCTCGAAGGACGACGCGACCGGGGCCGCCATTGCCGGCGGCCCCGGGTCATGGTGTCGAGGCGGCCACGCACGGGCGTGGCCGCCTCGGGTCTGCGGTCGTCCGGCTCAGTCGTTGGTCATCTGCGCCGCCGGCCAGCGGTCGTCGATCGGCTTCGACGGGTCGGCCGTGATCTTCAGGTCCGCGCAGTGGTGATAGGAATAGCCGCCCGGCGTGTTGTACACGTGGTCGGCCATGAACTGGATGACCTGCAGCGTGCAATTCTCGCAGTTGATGTTCGGGATGGGGATGTCGGCCTCCCAGGGATCCATCGGGGTCTCGGGCCGGAACGAGGCGCCCTGGTCGCCCACGGGATAGTGCGGGAACAGGCCGTCGGCGAGGACCGGGATCTGCGGCGGGCTCTGAATCACGCCCCAGACCGAGTAGAGGCCCCGTTCCGTCCACTTCTCGACCGCGGTCGGATCCGCCGGCAGCTCGTTGCGCGAGTTCACCGAGAGCGCGACGCGGTAGTGGCCCGAGTGGAAGATGGTCTCCTGGATCCTGAGGTGCAGGTTGGAGCCGCCGGTGACCTCGGTGACGATGCCGGACAGAATTTCGGCGTTGTCTCCGTTCGGGTTGCCGCCGCACGGTCCGACTTTCTGGGGGTTGCCGAGGCGGTCCAGGTTGATCCAGGGCGCCGGTTCCAGCAACTGGAAGTGGGCTTGTGCGACGACCGGCAGCATCACGAGTGCGGCAGCCAGAGTGAACAGAACAGGCAGACGGTACTTCATGTTGTCGTTCCTCCTCGATAGACCGATGAGCCGGCGGTTGCGGTCCCGGCCCGAGCACGAAGGCCGCCGAGCGCGTGCGCCGCGCCCTTCGTGCGATTCATCGCTTCACTGCGCCCGGTGACCTCGAGCGCCTCCGGCAGGCGCACGGCGCAAACGGTAGCACGAGTTCGGCGGAACCCACAATCCCGCCGGCCGGGGGCGTCCGGTGAGCCGCACGACCCGGCGAGCACACTCTCCGGGCGGACCCGGGCCGGCGTCGGAACCGGGGACCGGAGTCGGCCGACCCGGACCGTGCCCCGGGATCAGTTGGTCCAGCGTGTGCGCAAGGCGGCGCGGTCGATCTCGACGCCCCGAAGATGCACGGCGGCGATCTGCCGCGTATGCATGATGTCGTCGAGCGGGTTGGCGTCGAGCACCAGGAAGTCGGCGCTCCGTCCCGCCTCGATGCTCCCGGTCCCGGTCAAGCCGAACGCCCGCGCCGCCCGCGACGTGGCGGCCACGATGGCCTCGGCCGGCGTCATCCCCAGCCGCACGAAGAGCTCCAGCTCCAGGTGGTCGGCGTAGCCGAAGAAGTCGCCCACGGCGCCGGCGTCGGTGCCCAGGACGACGTGGTCGCGCAGTCGCATGAAGTTGTTCCGGATGGTCCGGGCCCGCGCCTCGGCCGCGGCGGTCCGAGGGGCGGCGTCGTCGCCGGCCGCGGCCTCCCGCAGCATCGCGACGACCTCGTCCGGCACCTGCTCCTGGAAGAAGGGGTCGTCGAAGACCGGCCGGCGGAACGGCTCGCGCCGGGTGACCATGCCGATGGTCGGCACGATGAAGGCGTTGCGCGCCGCGACGAGCCCGAGATACTCGTCGTCGACCGGGACGTCGTAGGGCATGTGGATGAAACGCCGGGCGCCGGCCCGGAGCAGCCGCTTGTGGTCCTCCAGGGTGGTCGCGTGCGCGATCACCCGGATGTCCCGCACCCGAGCCTCGTCGAGGGCGGCCGCGTAGATGTCGGGCTGGAGTTTCACCTGCGCGCCCCGCCGCTCGTCGCGAGCGTCCACCCAGATCTTCAGGATCCCGATGCCGCGTTCGGCCTCGGCCCGCACGACTTCGCGCGCCTCGGCGGGGCTGGTCACCGCGTGCAGTCCCCACCATCCGGCGTCGTTCGTGAACCGGGGGTTGGGTCCGCCGCCGGGCGTCCCGACGCCGGGCGACACCAGATAGCGGGCGCCGCCGACCTCGCCCACCCGTTGCGCCAGCCGGACCTCGAGGGCGATCTCCTCGAGGTCGCTGCCGGTCGAGATGACGGTGCCGACGCCGTAGTAGGCGTGTCGGTGCAGGTGGTCGACGAGATTCTCGCGTGTGAAGTTCTCCGAGCCCCAGCTCGTGTACCGCTCCCAGCCGAGGTGCGCGTGGGTGTTGACGAGGGCCGGCATCACCGTGCGACCGGCCAGGTCGACGACCGTCGCCCCGGGCGCCGCCGTCAGCTCGCCGGCGCTCCCGACCCGGACGATCACGCCGTCGCGGACGAGGAACTCGGCCCCTTCGATGACCCGGCCGTCCCCGACGATCACGCGCGCGCCGGTGAACAGCAGGGCGGCGGGGGCGGCGGCGCCGGAGTCCGGCGGTTGGACGCCGGCCTCCCCCGCGGTCCCGGCCAGAAGCGCAAGCGCCACCAGCCAAATGGCGCCCCGCCGAGCCCTCCTCCCGTCAGCGGGCCGAGTCATGTGCACACCTTCTCATATGTGGCGTCTCGCGAATCCGCAACATGATTCTGCGCTCACGCAAGCTGGTTCGGTTCAACGTCGTTTGCGCCGTCGTCAGGGAGACGTCGCGTCTCGAGCCCGTCAGCGGCCTCGGCACGGATGCCACCCATCGTGTTGCGCACTTCGGCTGCACACCAATCGACGACCTCGCCGTTCCGGCGTTCGCGTAATCGACGACCTCGCCGTTCCGGCGCTCGCGGCGGCCCTGCCGATGTCCTGGTGCCGGGCCTCGGCGGCGGCGGAGTCGGCGCTGCGACGGCGGGCTGGTTGCACCGCGCCGCGCCGGCGCTCGCGCGGCGCGGCGAACTGCCCTCGCGCTACCCTCGCGACTCGACGCGGAACGTCCACCAGCTCTCGGGCCGCGGCGTGTCGAGCGGAGGCGGCTCGCCGCCGCCCCCCGGCTGCCGCGCCTGCACCGCCGGCTTCTGCAGCTTGCGGATGCGTGAGGACCAGACGTGATCGAGCGTGGCCGGGTCCATCTCGCGGTTGAGGGCGACGGGGTAGACCACGCCGTCGAGCCGGAGGCGCCCCGGGTGGTCCTCTGCCACCCGCGGGCACCAGTACTTCTGGTCGCCGACCGAGCAGCTGATGAACAGGTCGCCCTCCGGCGTCGCCATGCAGTTGACGTTCACCGAATGGGGCCTCCCCCAGATGCCGATCTGGATCGCGCACAGCGAGACGTCGTTCGCGAAGCTCCAGTCGTCGACCGGCTCCTCGTGAGCGTCACCCAGCAGCACGAAGCCCGGGGTGGTTTCGCAGGGGCAGTTCACGGTCCAGACGACGCCCCCGGCCACGACCACCAGCCCCAGGGCAATCGCGACGCCGAGGACAACTTGCCGGACGGACTTCGATGACATGCCGGCGACCCGTGACTGTGCGCTCATGTTCGACCTCCTCCGGCGGTGCGCCCGGGGCCGCGGCGCTCCCGCTGGTCCGCGCGCCCGCGGAACATGCCCGTACTGGCCCCTCTACCGCGATCCCGCGGCTGCGCTCGCCCGTGCACCCGCGGCACCCGCGGGACATGCCACACGGCGGCCCGGTAGCGTGGTTCCGTCCAGCGCTCGCCCGCGCGCCCGCGGGACATGCCTCGTCAATGCCGGTTCGCGCCCGTCCGTGCCCCGCTCGCCCGCGCGCCCGCGGGACATGCCCAGTCGGGGTTTCTCGAGTCCGATAACCGCTGCGCTCGCCCGCGGGACATGCTCTGCCCGGCCGACGGAGGTTCCGGTTGTCGGGACTCCCCCCGCTCCGGTCGGCGGGCTCGGACTCGTTATACACCCGATCCCGCTCCCCGCGCCATCGCCGCCGCAACCGCGGCCGGCGGCATCGCGCCTCTCAGGGGTACCACCACTGGAGCCGGTTCGCGCCAGTGACCCTCCCGGTTCCCGACCAGCACCACCCGCGTTGCCGGGCCGGCACGCCCCAACGCCCGGCCCGGCGACCCCGCCGGAGCGGTGCGGTGGTATCGTCTCAGGCACGCCGACGTCAGACAGGGAGCGCCGTCATGATCACGACCCGTCTCCGCGCCCGCCTTCCCTTCCCTCTCGCGGCGGCGCTGGCCGCGGCCGCCATCGCCCTCCCCGCCGCCCAAGACTTCGACGGCGAGCCCGATCCCCAGCCGGCGGCGGCCGACCTCGCCATCGTCGGCGGGCTGCTGATCGACGGGCACGAGGGGCCGCCGCTGCCGGGCGCGGTGGTGCTGGTGGAGGGCAACCGCATCGTCGCCGTGGGCAGCCGCGACGAGCTGACGGTGCCGGACGGGGCCGAGGTCGTCGACGCGCGCGGCATGACCATCCTGCCCGGCCTCATCGACGCCCACGTCCACCTCGACATCCTCGGCCACTCCGACTACCAGCACTGGCACGGCCGCTACCGCGACGGCCGCTACGCCGAGATCATGGCCATCTCGACCCGGCAGCTCCTCATGAGCGGGGTCACCACCGCGGTCGATCTGGCGGGGCAGCCGGACGCCCTCGGGCACATCACCGACCGCATCGAGAGCGGCGACCTGCCGGGGCCCCGCGTGGTCGCCAGCATGGGGTGGATCACCAACTGGTCCGACGGGCAGGTGGCCCGGCATCACCGCCGCTCGCACACCGTCAACGTGCGCACGTTGGACGAGGCGCGCGCCGCCGCCCGGACCGCCCTCGCGCAGGGTGCCGGCATCATCAAGGTGCACACGGGTCTGACCGAGGCCCAGCTCGGGGCCATCCGCGAGGAGGCCGACGCCGCCGGCGTCCGCATCACCGGGCACGTGGGGAACCGCGACGACCTGCTCATGCGCATCCGCACGGGGCAGGACGGCATCGAGCACCTGTCGCTCGGGGCCGGCCGCGGCCCCGCCATCGCGCCCGAGGTGCTCCAGGGCCTGGTGGACGAGGGGACGTACGTCATCCCCACCATGATCCAGACGGCGATCCAGGGTCGGGCCGTCGAGTGGCCCGACTGGCGGGACAACCCGCGGGCCCGCGCCCTGACGCCGCCCGAGATCTGGGCCGACATCCGCCGCAGCATCGAGAACCCCCGCCGGTTCGGCTACTTCGGCGGCAGCCTGCGGGTGCGGCGCATCGACGAGATGGGGGCCAAGCTGCGCCAGCTTCACGACGCCGGCGTGCGGCTGCTCGTCGGTACCGACAGCGGCACGCCCCTCAACTTCCACACCGACGCCCTCTGGCAGGAGATGGACCTGATGGTGTCGTACGGCCTCTCCCCGATGGAGGTGCTCGCCATGGCGACGCGGCGCAACGCCGAGTACCTCGGCCGCGGCGGCGAGCTGGGCACCGTCACCCGGGGCAAGCTCGCCGACCTGATCGTGGTCGACGGCAATCCGCTGCTGACCATGCGGGACCTGCGGAACGTGGTCACGGTGGTGAAGGACGGTCGGGTCTACACGCCGTGAGGGTGACGATCATGAAGACACGCAGGCTCGGAATGGCGGCGCTGACCGCGCTGGCGACGCTCGCCCAGGCCGCTGGCGCGCCGGCCCAGCCCCCCGACCCCTACGACGTGGTCCTGCACGACGGCGACGTCATGGTGCCGATGCGCGACGGCGTCCGCCTCGCCACCGACGTCTACCGCCCGGCCCGCGGCGGAGTCCCCGTCGAGACCCCGTTACCGGTCCTGCTGCAGCGCACCCCCTATGGCAAGGAGGGTCGCGGGCTCGTGGACCGCGCCGGCTACTTCGTGCGGCACGGCTACGTCGTCGTGCTGCAGGACACCCGGGGCCGCTACGAGTCGGAGGGCACGTTCTCGAAGTACCACGACTTCGACGCCACGGACGGCTACGACACCGTCGAGTGGATCGCCGCCCTGCCCTGGTCGGCGGGCGGCGTCGGCATGTTCGGCACCTCGTACGGCGCCCACACCCAGGCCGACGCGGCCAAGATGAACCCGCCGAACCTCGGGGCCCTGCTTCTCAACCAGGGGGGCATCTCCGACCCCTGGCTGCACAAGGTGCGCAGCCACGGCGCGTTCGAGCTGGGGCAGCAGCTCGGCTGGGCCTTCGACCAGCTCCGCCTGTCGCCCGACCCGGTCGTGCGGGCCGCCTTCGAGGTCGAGCGCGTGGCCGACTGGTTCGCGGCGATGCCCCTCCGCCGGGGCCTCAGCCCCCTGGCGGCGGCGCCCGAGTTCGAAGACTACGTGCTCGACCAGCTCACCCGCGCCGACCACGACCGGCCGAACGCCGACGTCCGGCACTGGACCCGCCTCGGCGTGAACTGGAGCGCCTATTACGGCCGCACCGCCGACGTCCCCATGCTGCACGTCGCCGGCTGGTACGACCCCTACGTCGGCAGCATGTTCGAGAACTTCCTCGGGCTGACGCGGGCCAAGACCTCGCCCATCCACCTGCTCGTCGGCCCCTGGACCCACGGCGCCAACACGCGGTCGTACGCGGGCGACGTCGAGTTCGGCCCCGACGCGGCCATCCCCGATTTCGCGACCGGGTTTCACCGGCAGTGGTTCGACCGCCACCTCAAGCAGGTGCCCACCGCGGTCGACGACTGGCCGCCGATCCGCCTCTTCGTCATGGGCACCGGCGACGGGCGCCGCGACGCCGCCGGCCGGCTGGTGCACGGCGGCTACTGGCGAGACGCCCCGGCCTGGCCCCTGCCCGAGGCCGAGCCCACGGCCTACTACTTCCACGCCGACGGCAACCTGAGCCCGCGCGAGCCCGCCGACGCGCCGCCGACCACCTACACCTACGACCCCGGGCACCCGGTGCCGACCATCGGCGGCTCGTTCTCGGGAGTGCTGAAGCGCGGCGCCTACGACCAGCGCGAGCGCGAGTTCAAGAGCTTGAGGGGCGGCTCGGAGAACGGCTTCTACGGCTCGCGGCCCCCGTACCTGCCGCTCAAGACGCGGCCCGACGTGGTGGTTTTCCAGACCGGGCCGCTCGAGGCCGCGGTCGAGGTCGTCGGCCCCATCCGCGTCGTCCTCTACGCGTCGTCGACCGCCGTCGACACCGACTTCACGGTGAAGCTCGTCGACGTGTATCCCCCGAGCGAGGACTTTCCGACGGGGTTCGAGATGAACCTCACCGACGGCATCCTGCGGGCGCGGTACCGGAACGACCCGAGCCGGCCCGAGTTGATGACGCCGGGCGAGATATACGAGCTCGTCATCGAGCCCTATCCGACCGCGAACCGCTTCAAGGCCGGGCACCGCATCCGCATCGACGTCTCGAGCAGCAACTTCCCGCGCTTCGACGTCAACCCCAACACCGGCGAGCCCCTGGGGCGGCACCGGCGCTCGGTGCCCGCCGACAACGCCATCCACCACGAGCCGGCCTACCCGTCCCACGTGGTGCTGCCGCTGGTGGCCGTCGCGCCGGAATAGGCGCGGCGCGGGAGATGAACCGCAACCTGGAGCGCACCCATGCGTCATCGAATCGCCTGCATCACCACCCCGCGGACCGTCGTCGTGTTGTTGACCGTCCTCTGCGCCGCCGGGACAAGCGCCCCCGCGTTCGGCCAGTCCCCGGGCGAGACCACCGTGCTCCGCGCCGCCCGCGTCCTCGACGGGCGCGGCGGGGTGCTGGACGACCGCGACCTCGTCGTGCGCGACGGGCTGATCGCCGAGATCGCCCCGCGCGGCGACGGCCGGGGCGACCGGGTCTACGACCTCACCGCCCTGACCGTGCTGCCCGGCTACATCGACACCCACGTGCACATCGGGAACCACTTCGACGACGACGGCCGGGTGCACCGGGACGAGAACGACCCCAGCGCCGCCCACCTGACCCTGCACGGGGCCGAGAACGCGTACCGCACGCTGATGAACGGCATCACCACCATGCAGAGCCTGGGCTCGCCGCGGGACGCCGAGCTCCGCGCGTGGATCGACCGCGGGGAGGTCCCCGGGCCGCGGCTGCTGTCGTCGCTCGGGGCGGTGCGCGAGGACACCGGCACCCCGGACGAGATTCGCGCCTGGGTACGCGAACGGGCGGCGGCGGGGGCCGACGTCGTCAAGGTCTTCGCGTCGACGAGCATCCGCTTCGGCGGCGTGACGAACCTGTCGGCGGCCCAGCTCGAGGCCGCCTGCGGCGAGGCCCACGCCCAGGGGCTGAAGGCGGTGGTCCACCTGCACCGGTCCGACGCGTTGCGGCTCGCGGCCGACGCCGGGTGCGACCAGGTCGAGCACGGCTGGCTGCTCGAGCCGGCCGACGTCGAGGTGTTCGCCGAGAGCGGCATGTACCTCGGCAACCAGATCGACCTGCTCTTCCGCAACTACGAGGACAACGGCGGCCGCTTCGCCGGCGTGGGGGGCTACACCATGGAGGGATTCGCCAACCTCCAAGCGGCCCGGCCCGGTGCCCTCGCGGTGTTCCGGCGGGCGGCAGCCACGCCGGGCGTGCGCATCGTCTACAGCACCGACGCCAACGCCGGCAGCCACGGCGCCAACACCGACGAGCTCGTCGCCTACGTCGAGCAGGGCGGCCAGGCCCCCATGGACGCGGTGGTCTCGGCCACCTCCCTCGCGGCCGAGTCGCTGGGCCTCGGCGACCGCATCGGCGCCCTCGCCGCCGGCTACGAGGCCGACGTCATCGCCCTCGACGGCGACCCCCTCGCCGACCCCGCCGCGCTGGGCCGCGTCGTGTTCGTCATGCGCGGGGGACGCGTCTACCGGAACGACCCGCCGCGGGCCCCTGATCGCTGAGAACCGCGGCCGGCCGCGCCACGCGCTGTCGCCCGTGCGGGGGCTTCAGCCGGCCGCCCCGCGGCCGGCCGCGCCACGCGCTGTCGCCCGTGCGTGCGCGCGGGGCGGGTACAGGAACGACCCGCCGCGGGCCGGCGATCGCTGAGAAACCGCGGCCGGCCGCGCCACGCGCTGTCGCCCGTGCGTGCGCGCGGGGCGGGTCTACAAGAACGACCCCCCAGGGGCCGGCGATCGCTGAGGACCGCGGCCGCCCGCGCCACGCCCCGTCGCCCGTGCGGAGGCTTCAGCCAGACGCCCCGCGGGATGCGGGCCCTCGCCTGATTCCCCCATGGGGGCGGCGGTGATGCGGTAAGCTACGGGTCCGGTCGATTCTCGAGCAAAGGAGTTTTGCTGGTGCACGCCAACAGTGTCCGTGTCGGAGCCCGCCTCGTGTTCCGCCTGTCGTCGATGTTCGTCCTCGCCGCCCTGCTCGCGGTCCCCGCTGCGCAGGCCCAGGTGCCCGTCGGCAAGCCGGACGACGTGGGGCTGTCCGCGAAGCGCCTGGAGCGGATCGGCGAGATGATCCAGCGCGCCGTCGACGCGAAGCAGATAACGGGGGCCGTCACCGTCGTCGCGCGGCGCGGGCACGTCGCGCACTTCGAGGCGCACGGGCTGATGGACCTCGAGGCGAACGCCCCGATGCAGAAGGACACCATCTTCCCCATCGCCTCGATGACGAAGCCGGTGACCGGCGTCGCCATCATGATGCTGGTGGAAGAGGGGAAGGTCCGCCTGTCCGACCCGGTGTCCCGCTTCATCCCGGAGTTCCGCGACACGAAGGTCGCGATGCCGCGAACCGACGCCGGGGGCGGCGACGGCGCCATCTACACCGTGCCGGCAGACCGCGAGGTCACGGTGCATGACCTGATCACCCACACGTCGGGCTTGGTCAGCGGCGGCGCGGGGAGCGCGGCAGCGGGGAGGATCGCGCCGCGCAGGTTGACCGACACCGTCGCGGACTGGACAGCGGCGCTCGGCGCGGCTCCTCTCGATTTCCAGCCGGGCACCCGGTGGGCGTACAGCGGCTTGGCCGGCATCGACACGCTCGGGCGCATCGTCGAGGTCGCCTCGGGGCTGACGTTCGACGAGTTCCTGCGTCAGCGGATCTTCGAGCCGCTGGGGATGAAGGACACCGCGTTCAACGTGCCCGCCGACCGAAAGTCGCGCGTCGTGACCCTTTACGGGCGCACCCCCGACGGACTCGAGCGCCGCCCCGTGCCGGAGTGGGTGGCCACGACGACGATGCACGGCGGCGGCGGCGGTCTCTGGTCGACGGCCGGGGACTACCTGCAGTTCGCCCAGATGCTCGTCAACCGCGGCGAGCTGAACGGCACCCGGCTGCTGGGTCCGCGGACCGTCGACCTGATGGGGTCGAACCACGTCGGCGACCTCTACGAGAAGGCGGGACGCACCGGCGGGGCGCCCGGGAAGGGCTTCGGGCTCACCGTCGACGTCGTGCTCGACAACGCCACCGCCCGCGGCGACCACCGGTCGACCGGCAGCTTCGGCTGGAGCGGCGCCTTCGGGACCACCTACTGGGTGGATCCCGAGGAGGAGATGACCGCGATCCTGATGGTGCAGACGCCGGGCGGCCCGCTCCGGGCCGACTTCCAGAACGCCGTCATGCAGGCGATCGTCGATTAGCCCGCCAATCGTCGCCTGACGGCTCCGCGCGGGGCCCGACCAACCCGGCAGGGGCCGCGCCGTCCTACGGCGCAGGCTCCTCCTGGCGGACTGTCGCGGCAAAGGCCCCCTTGCTGCGGTCGTCTCCTGTGAATGTGGCGCGGGTGCGTCGGGCAACCTGCTTCCCCCGACGGCCATGAGGCGCCAGCGCCGCACCCGCATTGCCTGGGCGAGCACGCGCCGGCGCGCCCTGAAGGAGGATGGAACGATGACCAGATTCGCAACCCGCGCCGCCCTCGCGGTCGCCCTCTCGCTGGCGACGGCGACGGGCGCCGCGGCGCAGGACAACTACGAGACGACCGAGATCGCGGACGGCGTCTACCAGTACCGCTGGATCGGTCACAACGCCATGTTCGTGACCACGGACGACGGCGTCGTGGTCTTCGACACCATCGGCGTCGACGCGGCCCGGCAGCTTGCGGCCGAGATCCAGCGCACCGCGCCGGGCTCGCCCCTCATCGCCATCGTCTACAGCCACAGCGACGCCGACCACGCGACCGGCGCCGGCGCCCTGATGGAGGCGATGGGACAGACCGGCGTCCCCATCATCGCCCACGAGCTCGCGGTCGCGCCCATCGAGGCCCGCGGCAGCGCCGACCAGCCGGCGCCGACCGTCACGTTCGCCGACACGCTCCGCTTCCAGCTGGGCGGGCGGTGGCTCGAGCTCCACTACCTCGGGCCGAGCCACACCGACAACATCGCGGTGCCGTTCATCCCCGACGCCGGCGTCGCCTTCGCGGTCGACTTCGCCTCGAACGACCGGGCGGGGTTCCGCGACCTGGCGACCTGGTACTTCCCCGAGTTCTTCGACGCGCTGGCGGGTCTGCTCGGCATCCCGTTCGAGACCATCGTCTTCGGCCACGGGCCGGCGGGGGACCGGGCCTCGATCCAGCGCCAGATCGCCTACTACGACGACCTGACGTCGGCGGTCCGGGACGCCGTCGAAGCCGGGTTGAGCGAGGACGAGGCGGCCGAGAGCGTCCGTCTCGACGCGTACTCGGGGTGGGGCAACTACGAGCAGTGGTTCCCGCTCAACGTGCGCGGCGTGTACCGCTGGCTGGCCGCCGACGGCGGGCTCTGAGTCGCCGCGGGCCGGCGCCGCCAGCGCGCAACCAACCGTTGTCGGCCCATCGCGGGCCGGAAACCCGTTTCACCCGGATTCCGGCTAGTGGTGCGTCACGTCCCAATCTTCAGACACTGACATGGTCTGACGCGCGCAATCGTTGACGAATCACGGCACCCATGCCCGAACATTCAGTCATGACGCAGCGCTGGACTCGAGCGATCTCCGCGTCGTTCCCGCAACCGCGCGGGCCAGAGAGAGGATGGGGAATGAAACGTTGGCTGTCGATTCCGGTGATGGCGTTGGCGCTTCTCGCGATCGAGACGCCCGCACGAGCCCAGGCCCTCGATGAGGCCGCGCGACAGGCCGTTCGCGCCGAGCTGGACGCATTCTTCGACCAGTACTACGCGTGGTACTCGGCCGGTGCGGCCGACGAAATCGCCGGCCATGCCTACAACGTGCCCTACGTCCGTGGGGACGGCAGCGCGCTCGGAACCCGGGACGAAGTTCGCCAGTGGGTCGCCCAGGCCTGGGCGCGTCTCGACGCGCAGGGGTACGCGGGGTCGGACATGCCCGACCGCAACATCTGTGTCCTCGGCGCCGGCTCGGCCATCGTCAGCGGCCGGGGCGTGCGCCGTCACCGGGACGGCGGTCTGCTGGGCGAGTACGGCTGGACCTACTCGCTCGTCAAGACCCCCGACGGCTGGCGCATCGTCTCGATCTTCGGGCACGATCCCGCGCTCGCCGTGCGGTGCCCGTAGGCCGGAGCCGGAAAGGCGCCCGCCCCGCCGCGGCATCGGGGGCGTGAGATGAAAGGAGAGGACCATGAAGAAGCTGGTACTCGCGGCGGCGGCGTTGGCGGCGGCGTTCCTGCTGGGCCGGGCCTCGGCGCAGTACGTCGAGCCGTCGTGCCCCGGCTGTCCGGCCACCTACATCTCCGCCGAGGAGATCCAGCAGTATGTCGACGTCGGCCGGACCCAGAGCCGGGTCGACCAGCAGGTGCGGTCCGTCGACGTGGGGAAGAGCAACGTCCAGCTCGCGGTGGCCCATCGCGGCGCCCTCGACGAGCCGAGGCCGAGATCCGTCGCCTCCCACAGCCTCGTCACCGAGGTCTACGTCGTGCTGTCCGGGTCGGGCACCAACCGCACCGGCCCGTCCCTGGTCGGCCGCCAGGCGCGCCCCGAGAACAACTACGCCGTGCAGTTCCTGAACGGCCCGGGCGCCAACTCGGACGACATCGAGGACGCGGAGACGGTCGAGCTGAAGGCCGGCGACGTGTTCGTGATTCCCGCCGGCACCGGGCACCAGTTCACGAAGATCGACGACCACATCACCTACCTGATGGTGCGGGTCGACCCCGACAAGGTGGTGCCGCTGATGGACGCGACGGCGTCGCGGGCCTATCTGGCCGAGCGCCAGTGACGACCCGCCAGAGCGGAGAGTCGCGCCGGTCTGCCTATCGACCGGACGCCCAGCGAACGAACGACGGTCCCTCGATGCCGCGAGCTTCGCCGCCGTGCTCGGGGTAGACCGACGCCACGTAGATGTCGCCGTTGGGGGCCATCGCCATCTGGTGGACGTAGACGTTGGCGTTCGGAATGCGGAAGAGCTCGTCGTCGGTCTCGGCGTCGACGACCACGAGGTCCTGCCGCCCCCGCTCGGCCCCGGTCACCCCGGCGTAGATCCGGTCGCCGTAGACCGCGACGCTCAACGGGAGCCCGGGCTCGGACACCCCGTCCCAGGGCCCCACGTACTCGCCCTCCCGGGTGAACACCTCGAAACGGCTCACGCAGCCGGGGATGGGCTCGAGGCGCTCGGGCGCAATCTGCCCCGGCGCCGTCACGTACGGATGCAGGGCCGTGCCGCACACGTTGCCCACGATGAGACGCCCGGCCGGGTCGAGGGCGATGGCGTGCGGCAGCGCCAGCTGGCCGGGGCCGGTGCCGAGCCCGCCGACCTCCTTCAGGTAGTTGCCGTCCTCGTCGAACCAGACCAGCCGCGAGTTCCAGTAGCCGTCCGAGACCACGACGCGGCCGTCGGGCAGGAACGCGACCCCGGTGGGCCCGTTGAAGTGGCCCTCGTCGTCGCCGAACACCCCGTACTCGCCCAGGGTCAGCACCGCGTCGCCGTCGGGCGTGAGCTTGACGACCTGGTGGCCCTCGCGGTCGACGACCCAAACGAACCCCCGGGGATCGACGTACATCGAGTGCGGACCGATGAACTCCCGGTCGTCGCCGAACGTGCCCAGGAACCGTCCCGAGCTGTCCCACTTGGCCACGGTGCCCCTGCCCTTGTAGCGGCTCATCGCCAGCGGGTGTCCGGCCCAGTGGTCGATGTCGCGGGAGATCGTGTAGACGACCCCGTCGTGGCCTACCGCGACGCCCGTGCCCATCTCGAACACCATGTCGCCGGGGTACCGCGGCCAGCTCTCGTCGAGCGCATAGGCGTCCTGGGCTGCCGCGATCGACGGCCCGCCCCACGCCGCTCCGACCACCACCGCGGCGACGAGCGCCGCCCGCCTCGATCGACTTTGCATCATGACCGCCTCCCGGCGGCGGGTCTGAAGACGTTGGGTCTGCCGCGCATGAGAACGTCCGAGTATACCGTCGCGAAACCGGCCCGCCCGCTGCCTCGCCGGCAGCACGCTCCCTCCGGCCGCGATCGCCGCGGGTGTCCTCTGCCGTTCACCGGTCGCTATCGGACGGGCCGGAAGTTCTCGTTCAGGCCCGGAGCATACACGGGCGGGCTGCCGTACGGCTCACCCCGGAGGAACTCGATGGAACGCCCTTGCGTGAGCGTGTTCAGGCGCGCCGTCGCGTTCGTGAACGCCTCGAAGTCGGGCCCGTTGCCGCCCATGCCGGCCGCTTCGTCGCGCACCGCGAGGAAGTGCTCGAAGCTGGCGTAGCGGGCCAGGTAGTACACCTCGTCGTAGCCCTCGCTCTCGACCGGGTCGCCGTTCGGCAGGTAGGCGACCTGCCACAGGCCCACCGGCCGGACCCCGATCTTCTCCACGTAGGGCCAGACCCGGTCGCGGGCGATGGCGTGGAACTCCTCGAAGGCGCCCTTCCTGATTCGCGAGTACTCGAGGGCGAGCAGCCCGTCTCCGGGCCGCGCCCGGCCCAGCCGCACCGGGTGGGGTGCGGGGGAAGCCGGATCGGGGTTGCCGTCGAGCTGCTCGTACCGCTCGACGAGCCCGGGCATGTAGATCGGGCGGGTCTTGGCCAGGTAGCCCTGCAGGAAGACGCCGCCGCGGGACCCCTGCTGGTACTGGCGGCGGGTGCGCAGCCCTTCCAGGGAGGCGTCTCTGAGGCCGCCGTCGCCCCCGAGCCGGAGGGCGCCTCCGGTGTCGCCGGCGAGGGCGCCGCCCCGGGTGGCCTGCCAGTGCTCGTAGCTGGCGTAGCGCGCGAAGCGCAGGGCCTCGTCGCGGCCGGGCGTGGCGTCCGCGCCCACGGGATAGACGATCTCGAAGTCGCCCAGGACGCGGGCGCCCAGCCTCTCGAACCAGGGCCACACGCCCGACCGGCTGGCTTCGAGCCACGCCTCGTAACCCCCTTCCTCGAGATAGGCGTGCCGCATCATGATGATTTCCTGCTGCCCCAGCCTCGGCACGTCGTTCCGGACCGGCGAGGGCGGCTGGGCCACCGCGGCCGTACCGAGCGCGAGCACTGACAGGCCGACCGTCACGAGACTGGTGGTCCTTGCGTGATGACTCTTCATGATTCCGGCTCCTCATGCTAGGTGGGGACTGAAGGGCGCGCCGAACAGGACGCGCAGCGTCTGGACGACCCAGACGTCCTTCTCCAGGAGGAACGCTCGCCGCCCACTCGCTTCCTGCGCGGCTCTCAGCGCCTCGCGCCGGTCTCGAGCCGACAACGACTGGAACGGGGTCTCAGCCATTCGCGACGGCCAGGCTCACCGGCTCGGCCATCCAATGCGGCATGGTCGCCCGCGCCTCGGCGAGATCGCTCAGGTCCTCGGGGGACAGCCTCGGCAGAACCGTCTGGAGCGCCGCTCGGACCTCGGCCGGGCCGAGCCAGGCCAGGGCGCGGATGACGTCGCCCGCGGGGCGGCGGGCCGCCGCGAGTTGCCAGCGTGGCGCGTGGCGCAGTTCTACTTGCAGATTGCCGAAGCGCAAGCGGCGCCCGGCCCCGGAGGTGAGGTAGACCGGGCGCACCGGTATCTGGGTGGTGAGGCCGAGCACGTGCGCCGCGGCGCCGCCGCAGGGGACGATGGTCACGTTCCACAGATTCGCGAGGGCGTCGAGCGCCTCGTCGACGTTCGGCGCGCAAGGCCCGAAGCGGGTCTCGACGGGTCGCATGTAGACCCCTTGGCAGAGCCGCATGAGTCTACCGGCGCGGGCGAGCCGCGAGAGGGCCTGATCGACTGCCGTGCGGTTGCCGAGATGAAGCAGTGCGCCTGCGCAGATCGGGGTGGCCTCCGGCAGCGAGCAGATGTACGCCGCGATGCGCTTCGACACGCTGGGCATGGCACTCTCCGGTCGAGCGAGTTGTCAGAAACATGCTATCGGGATTGACATTTCTCCGCAAGGTTCACGTGCCCGCCAGGCGCTCGGCTCGTTCGCGGAGACGTTCGAGAACCGGACCCGCTTCCGGGAATCGGAGCACCGTCGAGGCGGCCAGGCGCCGCTTCGGTCGGGGGCTGCCAGCCAATAGCCGAAGCCCGCGGCACGGCGAGTGCCGCCTGCCGCCCCACGAGACGGCCCGCCCTGTCGTGTCAACTCCGCTACCTGGCCAGCGACTCCGTCCCGGCGAGCGTGCCCTGGCCGGCGGCGGGTGGAAAGTGCTCGCCGCGCAGCTCTGCCATCGTCATCGCGTTGGCGCGATCGAGGGCGGCGGCGAACGCGCGCGTGCTGCGCTCGAGGCCGCTGGCCGGCACCAGCTCGGGGGCGTCGAGCGAGGTGTGGTAGATGACGTGGTCGATGATGTGGAACGAGGGCGCGTAGTTCCCGTTCTTCGGGCCGTTCTCGAGCGCGTACACCGACACCCCGAACTCGCGCAGCGTGTCGAAGATCATCTGCTCGAACGCGGCGCTGCCGAGCGCGTTCCAGCGAAACGCGCCGACCGCGTTGGTCGGCGTCAGGGCGTCGTTGTACATGTAGAGCAGCGTCTGCGCCGGATGCTCCATGGTCAGCTTCACCGCCACCCGGTCCCAGGGCCAGGTGGCGTCGATGCCGACGCCGTCGCGGCCGCGCGCGACCTCCCCGTGATGGTGATCGGGGAACTGGATGAACTTCATGGTGCGCGGCCGATCCCGCCGCGGCCGCTCGGCGAAGAAGCGCGCCAGCTCGAGCGCGCTCGCCATTCCCGCCGCGTTGTCGGTCGCCGCCTGGAAGTACCCGTCGGTGTGCGACATGACGACGATCTGCTCGTCGGACACGCCCGGCAGCGTGGCCACGGTGTACTCGGTCGCGATGTTCCGCGGCTCGTCCGCCTCGAGCCGGAACGAAAGCTCGACCGTTTCGCCCGCGGCCAGCCGGTCTCTGAGCGCGAACCCCTCGTCCATGCTCAGGGTGAAGTGCGGCACCTCGCCCAGGCCGCCCTCGGGCTGGAACTGTCCGTTGCCGGGCACGCCCATCACGTTCACCACCATCGCCGCGCCCCGGGCGACGGCCTGGGCGTTGGCGTCGAAGAGCCCCGCGCGGCCGCTGGCCGAGTGGCTGCGTCCGCCCGGGACGAAGACGCTGTAGATGACGACCGCCTTGCCCTCGACGTCGCGGCCGATGAAGTCGGCCCCCGAGCCGACGCCGACCCACACCGCCTCGGCGGTGACGCCCCGGGGTCCGGTGGCCTTGGTGCGGGCCACCGGGAACGCGGTGGCCAGGGTGGTCGGCGAGCCGGCGGCCCGGTAGCTCGCGGCCCAGTCCGTCGCCCGCCAGTCCCGGGGCAGCACGTAGGGGAAGCGCTCGACCGTCAGCCCCAGCGCCTCGAACGCACTGGTCATGTAGGCCATGCCCTCGCGGTCGGCCGAGGTGCCGGGCAGCCGCCCCCACCACTTGTGGCCGGCATCGCGATAGCGCAGGGCAATCTGCGCCAGCTCGACGACGTGCCGCTTCATCCGCGTGCCGTCGATGCTCGCGTACTGCCGTTGCTCCGGCGTGAGGGGCCACACCGGGTACTGGTCGTCGTCGAAGATCAGCCGGTCGCGGTCTCGGGGCAGCCCCGAGCCGTAGGTCTTGTCCACGCGGGGGCCGAGATCCATCTGGGCGGACGACGCCGCGGGCGTCGAGAGCACCGCGGCTGCCGCCAGCCACGCCAACATCGCGCTGCGCCGGCCCGGACGCGTCGAACGGGCGGATCCTGCGGTCATGCGGCCCTCCTCATGGGATGCACTGGTCAATGTCCTGGAGGTGAGTTTCCCATGACGAACCCGCCTCGGCATCCGCCCTTGACTCCAGCGGCTCTATATGGACTATACATACATGAAGAGCGCCGAGATCATCAAGCGCCTCCGGCGCGACGGCTGGCGGCTCCACAGCACGAAGGGCAGCCACCACCACTACGTGCATGACGCGAAGCCGGGCCGCGTGACCGTGGTGCGTCCCCGCGAAGCGATCCGCATCGGCACGCTGAGGCGGATCTTCGAGCAGGCCGGCTGGGATTGGAGGGACCGATGAGATATTTCGTGGAGCTCGACGGCAGCGAGCCGGGAGTCGGCTACGACGTGACCGTGCCGGACCTGCCGGGCTGCACCTCCGCGGGCGACGACCTCGACGAAGCCCTCCGCAACGCCAAGGAGGCGATCGCGTTGCATCTCGAGGCGATGATCGCCGACGGCGAGCCCGTGCCGGCCCGGACCAGCGAGCCCGCGGCGCCGAGCGTGCCCGGCGCCCTGATCGGTTTCGTCGAGGTGGACTTGCACACGCCGAGTCCGTCGAACCGGGCGACCCGCCTGAGCGTCACGATCCCGGAGCATGCCCTCGCGCTGATCGACTTCGCCGCGAAGCGCGCCGGCACGTCGCGATCGGAGTTCCTGACCCGCTCCGCGCTGACCTGTATCGAGCAAGACGCGCACCGCAACGCATGACCGCTCACGGCCCGGAAAGGCGCCGCCGCGCGGCTGGTGAGCGGAGCGAAGAGGACCGAACCCATGTCTGACACATACGACTATCCCGCCGAAGTCGAACGCGACGAGGACGGCCGCTACGTGGTCGTGTTTCCCGATTTCGGATGGGGCGCGACGGACGGTGTGACCCGGGACGAGGCGCTGGCGGAAGCCCGGGATCTGCTTCGTGAGCTGATGGCGGCGACGATGCGGGAGGGCAAGGACTTGCCCGAGCCGTCGCGCGCCACGAAGCGCCGGCCCCTCGTCGTGCCACCGGTGCCGATTGCGCTGAAGGCGGCCTTCTACGAGGCGTTCCGCGAAGCTGGTGTGTCGCAACGCCGCCTCGCCCGTGATCTCGACGTTGCCGAGAGCGAGGTCCGGCGGATGCTGAACCCGGACCATGCCACGAAGGCGGCAGCGATCGACCGCGCCTTGCGCCGCTTGGGCAAGCGGGTCAGCGTGACCGTTGGGGAGGCTGCGTGATGATCCGCGACCAGCTCGACGGGACATGCTCGAAGAAGTGCTGACGCTGCGCGAGGCGACTGGCGGGGGATTCGCGACCTGCCGCCGCGCGAGCTCGGGCGCGCGACGCCGTCCTCGACTCGGCCCCGCGGCCATGACCGTGTTGCCAGACCCGAACTTCGTGTCCGAGCTGATGTGCAAGGCGCCAAGCCGGCGGTCGCGGCCTTGGGCCGCCGGCCACCCCCCTGGAACCAATGGATGCAGCGGCGCAGGCGGGTCCTGACCCGTTCCAATCCGGCTCGACGCGGGCCGCGGCGTGCGTGCTACGATTCGACGATGGCTTCCACGGCGCACGTCGCGGCCGACTTGCATGCGGAAACCTACCGCTGGAGCCGCGACGTCTACGACCGCGCGGTCGCGGCCGGCGTATTCGGCCCGGAAGACCGAATCGAGCTGATCGACGGAGAGCTGCTGACGACGCCATTGCAGGGCAGCCGACACGCCGCCATCGCGACCCGGGTCGGCGAGGCGCTCGCCCGCACGCTTGGCCGTCACGGCCACGTGCGGACGCAGATGCCCTTGGCCGCCAGCGGCGATTCCGAGCCGGAGCCCGATCTGGCGGTGGTCCCCGGCGACGCGCTGGACTACCTCGACGCCCATCCGTCGGGGGCGCTCCTCGTGGTCGAGGTGTCGGACGACTCGCTGCACCGAGCTCGAACCGTCAAGCAACGCCTGTATGCGCGTTGCGGCATTCCCGAGTACTGGATCGTCGCCCTCCCGGACGCTCGCCTCGAGGTCTACCGCCGTCCCGCCGGCGACGGGTACCGCGACGCCGTGTTCCTGCGCGCCGGGGAGACGATAGCGCCGCTCGCCGCGCCGACCGAGGCCATTCCGGTGGCCGACCTGCTTCCGTAACCGCCTGGGCCGCCGAACTCTTCGACGGCGCCGCGAGGTGTTCTCTCGACCGCGGCCCGCTTGACCTCCCCACGGCACCGCCTTAAGGTGTCCGAGACTCCGGCCGAACCCCGGCCCGCCGCGGCGGGCGATACACGAAGGAAGAGCTTGATGCGGATTTTCCTCGCCGTTCTCGTCGTCGTCGTCGCGGCCTTCGGCATGCTCCCCCCCGAGGTCGGGCGCGCCCAGGACGCCGCCTACCGGCTCGTGGCCGACTGGCCGACCCTCCCCCCGGGGACCTTCTTCGGACAGCAGCGCGGCTGGCCCGACCAGTCCGCCCGCGACGCCGCCGCGGCGGCCCGGCGCGCGGCCGGGGGAGGCGGAGGGCCCGGCGCGCGGCCGGCGGCGCCCCCCATCTACGGCCAGGGCATCTCGGGCATCGCCATCGACGGGGACGACCACATCTACGTCTTCAACCGCGGCGAGCAGACGGTGATGGTCTTCGACCGCGACGGCGAGCTCGTGCGGGCCGGGGCCGAGCGCGACATGCACGGCGAGCGGGTGGCCGGGGGCTGGCTGCACTCGGGCGAGGTCGACTGGGACGGCAATGTGTGGGTGGTCGAGCGCATGAACCACCGCATCATCAAGTTCGACCCGACCCTCGAGCGGGCGCTCATGCAGATCGGGGTGACGGGCGAGCCCGGCAATGACGCCACCCACCTGAACAGCCCGTCCGGCATCCTGTTCACCCGCGAGGGCAACATCGTCGTCACCGACGGCTACGGCAACAACCGCGTGGTCCTCTACGGGCCGGACGGCACCTTCATCAAGCAGATCGCCAGGGGGCGCGGCGGCCCCGACGACAAGGGCGCGGGGCCCGGCGAGTGGGACCTGCCGCACCAGGGCGCGGTCGACGCCGACGACAACCTCTACCTCGTCGACCGCGAGAACCGGCGCATCCAGGTCCTCGACAACCGGCTCAACTACGTCCGCGAGTTCGCCAACGACGGCTGGAACCCCTGGGACATCGCCATCTCGCGCCGCGGCGACGACGGCTTCGCGTACATCGCCGACCACGCCGGCGAGCGCGTCCACAAGATTGCCCTCGACGACGGCCGCATCCTCGCCACCTGGGGCGAGCCCGGCCGCGGCCCCGGCCAGTTCGACTGGGTCCACGGCATGGCCGTCGACACCCAGGGGGCGGTCTACGCGGCCGACACCTACGGCCAGCGCGTGCAGAAGTTCGTGCCGGTGGGGCCGTAGAGTTCCCGCATTCGACAAGCATTCGTCGCCATGGCGTGCCAGTCACCATCCACGACCTTTAGTTAGGCACGTTCCGGCTTCAGACCGAAGTGCGTACAGGGCATGATCTATGGCAACCAAAGAAGTCCTGCAACAACTTAGTGACATCCTTGAGGGGGTTTCCTCCGTCGACATGGAGAACCTCAAGCGACCTTCGCTCGGCCAGGAATCACTCGTCAAAGAGATCGAGTCTAGAGAAGAAAGAGTACGGCAGCTCGTAGAGCTTGCGAGAAGTTATGCTCCTCTGGTCCATGACGAAATAGTTCACATTATTTGTTCTAACTTACAGACCATTCGCAAAGTAATGGCCAACCAAGCCGCACTTCAGTCACCAGACTATTTGGCAAATCGAACCGAGTTTCTCAATCAACTTGACAACCACATGGAGGAAGCCAATAGGTGGAAGCCAGTGGTTGCTGGCGCTGCGATGTTGGCGCGCGGCCTCCTGGAGGATGAAGGTCTCAGGCACGAGAGTGAACGAGCGTTAGATACCCTGCGGCAGAATACAGAGGAAACGTTGGCGAAGATTCAAAGCGAAGCTGAGAAGTCGATTCAAGGAGCCAAGGACTTGGCAGAGGAAATTGAGGCCAAGGCTCGGCGTACCGCTGCGAAGATCTCCGTTCAGGAAGCCCAGCAACAATTCCTGGAGGCATCTAGGCAAGATGCAAAGCGAGTCAAATCGTGGGCATGGTTGGCAGGTCTGGCAGTTTGCGCACTAATCGCGACACCTCTTCTGTTCATCGCGTTCTGGCCGCTTCCCCAGACCGACCAATGGCCAGTGGCGTTGTACCACACCATACTACGGGTACTCTTGTTGAGTGCAATCGCTGGAATGGCGGCGTTTGCTTTTAGGATGTTCCGGGCTCATTTACACATCGCGGAAAAGAACCGACATCGCCTGAGGGTAGCGAACAGCGTAGAGAGTCTTGTTCAGTCCGCTCTCGAGCCTGCTCAACGCGACTTGATCTTGGCTAAACTCACGGATTCCATCGTCAGTTTTGGAGACTCGGGCTTGGTACAGCAAACCACGGAAGATCGGTCAGGGACGATCTCGGGAGATTTGATTGGACGAGTTGTTGCAGCAATATCGAGCAAGGGGAACCCATAGTCCGGCCGCAGATTGTGGGCCCAGTCACGTGACCTCGCGAGGCCGATGAACAGACCAACCAGGGAGAGAAAGCACACATGGACGTTCTCGGTTTGAAGCAGGAAGTGCCGCGGGATCCGGTCGGACAGGTGCACACGCGTGACGGCTACCCGAACATCGCCATGGTCGATCTCGGAAGGGAAGTGAGCGAGACGGTGCGGGCATCGTGGCCCGCGGCGCGTCCGTTCCAGTCCGGCGGCGCGATCGACAGCGGCTGGCTGCTACCGTTCATTGGCGCGGGCAGCACAGCGGCCTCTTCCCTGTTCGCGGGGAACGTCTTCTTGGCGACCGCCAATCCCTCCACGCTGATGACCATCGGCGCCGGCGTCGGATCGGCGGTCGTGGGGCCGACCGGGATCATCGCGCAGGCTCCGTTCGTCGCGGCCAGCACCGCCCTCATGCCGGTCGTGGCGCCGGTGATGCTCTTCATGACGGTTTCCTCGGTGATGACCGGCGCTCGGCTCGACCGCGTGCAAACGGCTCTCGGGGCGCTTGCCGAAGGCCTGGAGCGAGTGCGTCACCTGATGGAGGCCGAGGACCATGCCCGGTTCGTCAGTGCGGCAGAGGAGCTCGACGACATCGGCTCGCAGTTCCAGCACGGCCGGCGGTTCACCGACGCCATGAAGATGACTCTCACGCACGCCAAGCGTGACGTCAACCGGCTGCGTCACAAGTTCGGACACCTCGTTACGAGGGAGATTCGGTCGGAGCAAAACGCCAGGTCGGTGGTGTCCGACATCAATCTGTTCGTGCTGTCGAGCCTCATGGATCTCCGGGCCGATGCACTTCGGCTCCAACTGACTCTCCAGGACGATCCGCACTACGCGGAGCGTCGGGAGACGGTGCTGGGCAGGAAAGTCGAACGGTGCGCGGAGAGGTTCAGAGAGATACTCGATCGCAATCCGGTGGCGGCGTTCCGGGACCAGTCGCGGAAGGAGCTGGACGAGCTGGACTGGTTGCCCTGGATTCTTGGACACGGTCGGAGACTTGACGAAACAATGGGGGCGATGGACACCATCCTGGACGAGGACTTCGCCCCCGTAGGGTCGCGCATGGAGCGGTGGATCAGCGAGCTGGAGTCGTCGGCCGCGGCGGCGCGCGAGGAGGCCATCGTGATCTACCGCGAACGGGGCGCCGGACGAGCCTTGAAGGCCCACCACACTCGGGACTTGCGATTGGTGCAGACGGCTGCCTGATGAACGGGTAGGCCGCTCGCGTTCCCCGCCCTTGCGGCCCGGCTGGCGGTCACGCGGCACCCTCGCTGGGGAGCGGGACCGAGCCGGCAGCTGGCTGACGGTGAACATGCGCGACGGGATTCGCCCCGTGCTGCAACGGCTCTCCACGCGGAGGGTGGTCATCCCGACGCTGCTGGCCGCGCTTCTGTGCGTGGCTGCATTCCAGTGGCGAGACGCCCGCTTGGGCGGTCTCGAGCTCCTCGACACCAGACAGTGGTACACCCCCGAGCAGGCCGCCGCCCTGTTCGGCGCACTCGATCGGCTCGACCCGCGCGCAAGGGCCGTCTACGCCTGGACCGAGGTGTCGGTCGACCTGATCTTCCCGGTGGCGTACGGCCTGCTCCTCGCCCTCGCGCTTCTACGTCTCTTCGGGAACGGATGGCGGCTATACCTGCTCTCGATCGCCGGGGCCGTGGCGGACGTCTTCGAGAACATCTCCATCGCGTGGCTGGCCGCGACCTACGACGGGGCGCCGTCGTCCTGGACGGGAGTGGCCGCCGTCTTCACGCTGCTGAAGAGCGTGCTGATCCTGGCGGCGCTGGCCGCGGTCGCCGCCGGCGTGATTCGATGGCTGTGGGTCGCGCGACGAGCCGCGGAGGGACATCGACGCGGATCTTGAGCTCCGCATCGAGCTCTTGAGCGAGCGCGGCGACGATGAGGTCGGCCACCTCGATGCCTGGATGTGAACGAAGATAACGCCGTCCGAGAGCGCCCGCGGCCTCGGAAGCCGACTCGTCGACTTCGACCCACGACACCAGGCGCAAGAGATCGCGCGTCGCCGTCTCTTCGTCAGCGCGCATTCCCGCCAAGAGCTCGGCCCGCGACGCATGAACTCCAGAGTTCGTCACCGCGGGCGATGGCGGTGGGAATCAGCCTGGTCGCGGCCGGAGGCCGCCCGCGCAGATGATCGATGAGCACCGACGTATCGAGGACCAGTCGCGCCACTACCGCCCCATGGTCTGCGACAATCGACTCGATCCGCGGATGCGCTCGACGTACCCGGCGCCGGTCTCGGGAAACTCCTTCCAGGCACCGGCGGTGCGACGGGCCAGTCGTACCCGGTCCGCCGTGGTCAGCTCGCGTCGTGGAGCGTACGCGCCGTCGATGGCCGCGCGGACGAGCTCCGACACCGTGCAGCCGGTCGCCTGGCTCCGGCTCTTCAAGAGGCGTCCCTGCTCCTCGGTCAGGTAAATCTGCGTACGCTGCATGATGTACTCATCACGCACCCTGTGCGCCGCTCGCGGAGAGCCGCCGCGGCTCGACGCCGGTCGCATCGGGCGGGCACATGGGCATCGGCGGGCTCGACCAGGAGTCTGCGCCATAGCGCGGCGCTGACTCCCGGAGGGCTTCCGGGCGCCAAACGGAACCGAGGGCGACGAATGGCCGGCCTGGAGCGGGACTGGGCGTCACTGCCCGGGCGGCCTCCGGATCTCTATGGTGGCCGTGAGCCACTGGTCGGCGGCGGGGAGTTCCCACGACGCGGGGCCCGAGGGGCCGGCCGTCCGGTGACGGGTGTCCGACACTGCCAGGGCCACCGCGCGGTCGGTGTTGCAGCCGGCCATCGGGGGGCCGCAGCCGTTCTCGGGATCGTCCGCGGCGGTGGGGAACGAGAGGATGTTCAGGCGTTCGCCCGGAGGCACGTCGGACATCGCCGCCGCCTCGCGGACGAACGGCCCCGCCTCGTCGAGCTCGACGAGGGCGATGCGCAGGGCGCGGGACCCGTCGCGGGTGGTCTCGACCACCGGTGCCGTCACCGTGTCCGCCGACCCGCGCTGCTGGTTCGACGCGCCGATGGGCTCGTCGGCGTCGACGTTCGAGTACCGCAGCACGGCGGCCGCCGCCTGCCGGCTGCCGCCCCACGAGAACGCCGCGGTCGACTCCGATCCGTCGGCGATCTTGTAGAAGACGGTCAGTTGACACGCGGTGCCCTGTCCGTCCGCCTGACACATGGCGCCGTTGAAGCCGCGGAAGCCGGGCACCACCGACCATCCCTCGGGTCCGGAGGTGTTCGGGTTCCCCTGGGCACCGAGGATCGCCACGAGGAGGTCGCCGCCCCCGTTCTCCCCGGCCGGCACGGGGATGGACACCTCCCCGGCTCCGCTCTCGCCGGTCTGGCCGATCCCGGCGTCCTCGAAGTTGGGGGTCGGCCCGCACCCGACCAGAAGCAGGCTGGTCAGGACGCCCACGCACGGTGCCAGGCGTCGGGAAGCCCCCGGCGCATGACGGGTCAGCCGATTTCGCAGACGATTATCGGTATCAGCGTGCTTCCGGGTCATGCCGCACCTCCCGGTCATTCCCGTCTCCCTGGAACCCCGCGCGCCGCTGCATCGAACCTGGATCAAGCTCATCCGCACGGGCGGGGCCGCGGTGAGCGACGGAGCGCCTCCATCAACTTGTTGCCAGCGTATCACGTGAATCGGCCGGTAGCGCGGTGGAATTGACGCGTGGCGCGGAGTGTGTAGCATACACACGAGTGAAGAGCGCCGACATCATCGCACGGCTGGTGCGGGAGGGTTGGACGCTCGCGCGCCAGCGCGGCAGCCATCGGCAGTACGTGCGTTCCGGGCGGAGCGGCCGGGTGACCGTACCGCACCCGCGGAAGGAAATCCCGACCGGTACGCTGCGGAACATCTGCCGGCAGGCGGGCTGGCCCTGGAAGGAGCGGCCGTAACCCATGCGATACCTGGCCGTCGTACATCAGGATCGCCCCGACGGGCCGTTCGGCGTCACCGTGCCGGACCTGCCGGGGTGTTTCTCCGCCGGCGACACGCTGGCCGATGCCCTGGAGAACACGCGGGAGGCGATTGCGCTGCACGTGGAAGGACTGCTGTCGGACGGCGAGCCCGTCCCGCCGCCCGCGCCGACCGTGGATGCCGACGGGGGCATCGTGGCGTCGGTGAACGTGGACGACGGCCTGCTGTCGAACCGCGCGGTGCGGCTGAACATCACGCTGCCGAGCCGCATCGTGGGGCCGCTGGACGCCGCCGCCCGGCGCGCGGGCACGACCCGGTCGGGACTGCTGACGCGGATAACCCTGGCGCATCTGGCGCGCGGCGCCGACTCCTGACGCCCCTTCGAGCCCCCCCGGCGCCGGTCGGGGCCACTGCACCGGGGTCCAGGGGCGCCGGCCAGGGCGCGGTTTCGGACACCTACGGGACGTGGCCTCGGACACCTACGGGGCGTGGCCTCGGACACCTACGGGGCGTGGCCTCGGACACCGGCGGGGCGTGGTCTCGGACACCGATGGGGCGTGGCCTCAGCCGCCGACGGGGCGTGGCCTCGGACACCGGCGGGCGTGGCCTCAGCCGCCGCCCAGGGCCCGGGTGACGGTCCAGTACACGCCGACGGCGGCGATGCCCAGCGACAGGGGGACCACCGCGGCGCGGCGGTACCACGGGGCTTGTCGGGCCCAGCCGAGGGCCGCGAAGAGCCCCGCGATGACCGCGAGCTGCCCACCCTCGACCCCGAGGTTGAAGCTCATCAGCGCCGCCGCGAACTCGCCGCGGGGGAGCCCCAGCTCGGCGAGGACGCCGGCGAACCCCAGGCCGTGAAGCAGCCCGAACCCGAAGACGAGCGCGAGCCGCCACGGCTTGAGCTCGCTGGTCACGATGTTCTCGACGGCGACGTAGGCGATGGAGAGGGCGATGAGCGGCTCGACCACGCGGGCGGGCAGCGAGAGCACCCCGACCATGCTGAGCCCGAGGGTGATGGTGTGCGCCACGGTGAACGTGGTCACCTGCGCCAGCATCGGCGTCAGGCGCGTGCCGAGCAGGAAGATGCCGGCGACGAACAGGATGTGGTCGAGGCCCTTGGGGACGATGTGGGTGAACCCGAGCCCCAGGTAGGTGCCCACGACCTGCCACCGGGTCGGCGGCGTGAGCTCGCCGAGGCGCATCGGCTCGGTCTCGTACTCGCCGACGTTCCAGTAGGTGACGACCTCGTCGCTGCGGTCGCGGATCAGCAGCGGATACGCGTCCATGATGAGCCCGTAGGCGAAGCTGAACGTCTCGGCCCCGGGCGGCACCCGGCCGTCGAGCCGCATCACCCCGAGCAGGGTCCCGTCGGCCGCGGTGGGGCCGTCCTCGGCCGGCGGCAGGTAGGTCGCGGAGATCGGGGCGCGCTCGCCGTCGAAGTACAGGTGCACCCACTCGGCGAAGGTCGGCTCCATCTCGGCCAGCCGGTCATCCCGGTCCGGGGGGTCGAGCCGCCCCGAGAGCCCCAGGCCCGAGAACGGCTCCACCCGCATGAGCAGCCAGCCGGGGTCGTTCATCACCTTGATGCGGAACGTCCCGTCGCTCTCGAAGGTGACGTGCACCTCGGTCAGCTCGAGCTCGTGCGCCCCCGCCGCTCCGCCCGCGGCGGCCCAGACGAAGGCTGCAGCGGCGACGGCGGCCGGCCAGCGGCGGGACCGACCCGAATAGAGCTGCCGGCTCACCCTTCACCTCGGCCTGACGGCCCGGAGGAGGAAGCGAACAGCGCCGACTACGAGATGGAGCTGCCGGCTCACCCTTCACCTCGGCCTGACAGCCAGAAGCCCGCGCGTCAGGACGGCGCGGACTTCTGGAGAAACTGGTAGGAGCGGCGGCGCCGCAAGACGGCGGCGAAGCCGCAGGCGACAGTCTCCGCGACAGGGCGCTTGCGTCGCGGGAGTCTCACGCCGCAAAACCACTGCGGCGCGACCGTCACGTCGCGCCGCAACGCCACGTCCCGCCAAGCGTCTGCGCCGTGGAACGGTGCAAGCTTCTGGCGGGTTGGTCGGGCGCCAAGCGGAGCCGAAGGCGACTCCTGGCGGCTGTCCCTACGGCCCGGTGGCCAGGTTGGACTTGTGGGTCCAGAAGATGTCGATGCCCCCGAGGCTGTTGTCGTCACGGTTCGAGAACCAGGTGAAGGTGGTGCCGTCCGGCGGCAGGGCCGGGCACATGTCGGCGCCCGCGGTGTTCACCTGGGGCCCCAGGTTCACCGCCGGTCCCCAGCTGTTGGGCCCCGTCTGCATCGCCGACCAGATGTCCATGCCGCCCTGGCCGCCGGGGCGGGCCGAGGTGAAGAAGACCCGCCCGCTCGCGTCCTGCGAGAAGTGGAACTCCTCGGCCGCGGTGTTGATGTTGGGGCCCTGGTTCACCGGCTCCTGCCACTCGCCGTCGGCGTCCTGCCGCGAGCACCAGATGTCGGACCCACCGTAGCCGCCCTCGCGCCGCGAGGCGAAGCACAGCGTCTCGCCGTCGGCCATGATGGCGGGGCAGTGCTCGTTGCCGGCGTCGGTGCTGATGGGATAGGGGAGCAGCTCGGGCGTCGTCCACTCGCCCTCGACCTTCCGGGTAACGAACAGGTCGCTGGCGTTCCGGGGCTCGCTCGTCGCCAGCCGGTCCGACTTGAAGTAGATGGTGTTGCCGTCGGCGGTGATCCACGGCTCGCGGTCGTCGCCGAGGCGCAGCGGGTCGACGTCGGTGGCGGGGGCCGAGTTGACGGGCTGCCCCATGTTGACGGGGGTGTTCCAGCGCCCCGTCCCGGCGTCGAACGTCGCGATGTACAGGTCCTTGGGGTCGCCGGGGGCCGCCCCGAGGTCCTCGCGGGCGCTGCAGTAGACCATGGTGCCGTCGCCGGCGAACGTCAGCTCCCCCTCGGCCCACAGCGTGTTGATGGGCTCGCCGAAGTTGTGCACGGCCCGCTCGACCCAGCTCTCCTGCGCCGCCGCGGGGGCGGCCGCGGCCAGCAATGCGACGACGACTCCGAACCCCCACGCCGCGCCGGTCATCCGTCTCGTCATGTCGATTCTCCTCGATTCGGTGGTTCTGCCAACAGCCCGCGGAAGGGCGCCTCGCCGCGCCCGGCCGTTCATCCACAGCCCGCCGGGGAACGCCTTGCCTGGGCTCGGCGGCCTGCCGCAGCTCGCAGGGAAGCGCCTCGCCTCCGGCCCAGTGAACCTGCTCGGCGGCCCTACCGCAGCTCGCGGGGGAGCGCCTCGCCTTCGAGCAGCAGGTAGATGTGGGCCTCGAGCTGCTGCATGCCGGCCTCGCCGTCGAACGACAGCTGCCCGTCGCCGTCGGCGTCGAAGCCTTCCGCAATCTGATAGGCCAGGGCGCGGACGTGGGCCACGAGCGGCGCCGCGCGCCGGATCGAGACGGCCTCGCCGAGCTGCCGGGCGAGCCCCGCGGCCTGCCGCGCGTTGGCGAGCAGGCCGGCGGCGATGGCCGAGACGTGCCCGGCGTGGGTCCGCAGGCTGTCCGAGGCCCCCGCGTCGGCGGCCGCGCGGTCGAGATGGCTGACGAGGGCCTCGACGGCGGGGATCACGCCGAACCCGAGGCCGGGCCCCGACGCCCCCTCGGCCGGCTCCAGCAGGTGGAGCACGTGCCCGGCGTGGCGGCGCATCGCGCCGTAATCGCTCAGGTCGCCGGCCGCGAAGTTGGCGTGCAGCACCATCGTGCCGACCTCGGCCGAGGCGGTGGCGGCGAGGCTCCGTCCCCCCGGCGCGCCGGGGAAGGCGTAGGCGACGTGGCCCACGTGCGCGGGCGCGTCCCCGCCCGGCAGGGCGGTGGCCTCGCCGTTCGGCACGTGCTTCTCGATCATCCGGCGCCTGACGACGCCCCCGTAGACGTTGCCGGCCGAGTCGACGCCCACGCCCTCGGCCCCGCTGTGCTCGATGGCCGTCGGCTCGAGGTCCTCGATGAGGTACTCGACCGACCCGTCGCGCGCGCTCCCCACCCGGATGCCCTTCTTCCAGCCCGGGTTGTCGGTGCCGTACGACTCGGAGTCGGCCACGTAGATGCGGTCGTCGGCGCCGATGGCGATGCCGCTGGGGCGGCCGAACTGGTACCAGACATCGAGCAGCGTCCCCGCCTGGTCGAAGATCTGGATGCGGTTGTTGGCGCGGTCGCCCACGAACAGGCGGCCCTCTGAGTCGAGGGCGATGGTGTGGGGCACGTTGAACTCGCCGGGCCCCGAGCCGGTGCCGCCCCACGACAGGAGGAACGTGCCGTCGGCCGCGTACTTGGTGACGCGGTTGGCGCCGGACGCGAAGCTGTGCCCCTCGGTGATGAAGATCTCGCCGCTCGGGACGACCACCACGCCGGTCGGCTCGTCGACCAGGGGCGGCTCTCCGGCCGTGCCCCGCTCGCCGATGGTCATCAGGTGGTTGCCCTCGGCGTCGAACTTCACCACCTGGTGCCCGCGCTGGTCGGCCACCCACACGTTGCCCTCGCCGTCGACGTCGAAGCCGTGCGGGAAGTCGAACAGCCCCGAGCCCCAGCTCGCGAGCAGCCGGCCCGAGGGGTCGAGCTTCAGCACCGCCGGCTCGGTGCGCCCGGTGCACGAGTTCTGGAGGCAGCGGCTCAGCAGGTAGATGTTGCCGTCGGGCCCCTCGTCGGCGCCGATGAACGACGCCCGCTCGTCGTAGGCGCCGGGCACGTAGGGGTCGGGCAGCTCGCCCCACGGGTGCACGCGGGCGTAGGGGTTGGGCAGGTCGTTGGTCGGCGCCACCCGGGTCTGGTCCTGGAGCTGGGCGTGGGCCGGCACGGCGGCCGCCGCCACGAACAGCGTCGCCGCAAGCGTGCAGACGGTCGACGTGGCTAGCTTGCCGGCAGTCAACGTGGAAGTAATCGGGTGCCGCATGAGCTGTCCCTCCCCGGTCCTCAACCGATTGCGTCGTCCGGCGGCCGCAACGCCGCCGGCTCTCCCGTCTTCCCGCGCCGCCCGCCGTCCGACTGACGGATAGTCGCCCGTTGGATGCTCTACGGCGAGCGCTCCCGGCTTCCCACGCCGCTGTCCCTCTGCCAAGCGAGGTACCCTGCGCCGCCATCGGGGCAGATCGTCCCCGCCGCGCTTTGGACGCTCTGCGGCGAGCGCTCCCGGTTTCCCAGGCCGCTGTCCCTCTGCCAAGCGGGGGTACCCTGCGCTGCCGATGGAGGCAGGTCGTCCCCGCCTCACTCAAGCGGAATCGGCGCCTCGACACTGGCCCCGGTCGCCCATCAACTGTAACATCGGCCGTCAGCAGGACGCCGAATCGTCCGGAGGAGGCACCCGATGTCACGAGGCACCGTCATGAAGTTCGCTGCGGGCGCAACGCTCGCCGCCGTTCTCGGGGTGAGCATCGCGTCGTCCGCGCAGGAACCGTCGCCGCTCTTCGAGCTGTCCCGGCGCCCGACGAGCACGATGTCCAACCCCTACCGGCTGATCGAGAACTGGCCGACCCTGCGGCCGGGCATGGAGTGGGGCGCCGCCATCGGGCTCATCCCCGACGGCACCGGCGGCACGTGGATGATGTTCCGGTCCGAGCCGCCCATCAACTACATCAACGCCGACGGGCAGATCGAGAAGAGCTTCGGCGAGGGGATGATCGTGCAGGCCCACGGGTTCTGCATGGACAACGACGGCAACCTGTGGGCCGGTGACAGCGGCCCGTTCGGCGACGATCCGTCGACGGCGGGGCGTGGCTTCCAGCTCCACAAGTTCAGCCAGGACGGCGAGCTGCTGATGAGCCTCGGAAAGGCGGGGGTGTCGGCGGCGGGCGAGGACACGTTCATCGGTCCGACTGCCTGCGCGGTGGCGCCGAACGGCAACATCATCGTCGCCGACGGGCACTGGCCGCGGCCCTCCACCGCCCAGCAGGACGGCGACCGGCTGGTCGAGATCACCCCCGAGGGCGAGTTCGTGCGGGCGGTGGGTCGGCTGGGGCTCGGCCCCGGCGAGTACATGGGGGCGCACGCGCTCGCGTTCGACTCGCAGGGACGGCTGTTCGTCGCCGATCGGTCGAACAACCGCGTGCAGATACTCGACGCGGACCTGAACTTCGTCGACGAGTGGCGCCACTTCGGCCGGCCCAGCGGCATCACCATCCTCGCCGACGACACCCTGATCGTGGCCGACTCCGAGTCGGGGGCGTCGATCCCGGGTCCCCCCGTCGCGCCCGACGGGCCCGGCCGCTCGCCCCGGAATCCGGGCTGGCAGGTCGGCATCCGCATCGGCAGCGCGACCGACGGCTCATTGCATCACTTCATCCCGGGCACGCGCCCGGAAGGAATGGCGGCCGACGAGGCGGGCAACATCTTCGCGGGCCTGACCAGCGGCTGCGACGTCAGCCCGTCCGGCGGCTGCCTGCAGAAGTGGGTGCCGCGGTAGACGTTGGTGGAACCTGCCCGGCCGGGGTGGCGCCGCCTCCCGTCGAGGAGGCGGCGCCTGCCGGGCGTTGGCTGGCCACGGCGCCGCGAGGGGCGGAGCCGCGGGGGGAACGGTTCGCGGGGCTACTGCGACCCGTCGTCCGTGGGCGTGGCCGCCGCCGCGCGGGCTGCCGACATCTCCTCGTACTCGGCGTCTTCGAGATAGGTGATGCCGATCCAGGCGTGCGACATCTCGTCGACGCCGCGGGCGCCGAACACCACCCACTGGTCGGGATCGGGGTTGATGCGGTTCGCGGCGGTGTTGTCCCACTTGGCGCGCAGCATCAGCACCGTGCCCTTGGGCAGCAGCGGCTGCGCGTTGTCGTCGTAGATGTAGGCAATCTGCCAGTTGTGGTCATAGCGGTTGACGTTGCTGAGCAGCTCGCGGCGGCCGTCGGGGTAGAGCGCGGTCATCGACATCTCGGTGCCCCGCATGTGCATGTGGGGCCGGAAGCTCTGCAGCAGGGCCGGCCGGTCCATGACGTACTGGTCCTCGAGCACCAGGTGCCCGTGCGGCGGGATGAGGATGTCGCTGGCCCGCAGCCGCTCGCGGTGGGTGCCGTCGACGTAGAACTGCCGCTCGCCGGCCGTCACCTTGTCGGGCGCCTCGCCCTCGGGATAGAGCCACAGGCCGACCTCGGCGACCTCCGTCACCGGCTCGCCCACCGGGAAGTAGTGGAGGCTGAAGCGGAGCGTCGCGGGCCCCGGCGGCAGCAGCTTGCCGACCCCCTCGGGCAGCAGGTCCCACCGCTTGCCGATGCCCATGCCGACGAGATGGGTCCGCACCGACTCTTCGCCCTCGGCCGCCGTGCTCCGCAGGCTGGCGTGCCCGTGGTGCGTGACCTTGATGCCCACCGGGTAGGACGGCTTGAACTCGGCCGCGCGGATGTAGCGGGGCGCGTCGAAGCCCTCGAACTCGATCTCCGGGTTCCACCACTGGTCCTGCCCGTTGGCCAGCACGTCGTAGGCGGTCGAGTGCACGACGAGGTCGGGCGGCCGGCCCAGCATCGCCTCGACCTCCCACGCGTCGGCGCGCGGGAACTCGAGCGGCTCGGGCAGGTCGGCGGGGTCGCCCTCGGGCGCGCCCGCGTCGACCCAGCGGACCACGGTGTCGATCTCGCGGGGCGTCAGCGAGATGTCGTTCTTGTAGTCCTGGATGCCCACCGTCGTGTCGAGGTGCCAGGGGGGCATGAGGCGCCGCTCCACGCGGTCGCGGATGCTGCGCGCCCACGGGCGCGCCTCGCGGTAGTTGAGCAGCGACATCGGCGCGATGCCGGCCGGCTGATGGCACTGCTGGCACGACCGCTGCAAGATCGGCGCGACGTCGCGGCTGAACGTGGGCGCCGCGTCGGCCGCCGCGCCCGGGGCCTCGGCGCCACCGCTCTGCGCGCCGGCCTGGCCGGCGCCCGCCAGCAGCGTCGCCGCCGCCAGCCCCGCGAACGCCGCCCGACTCCAGCTCCCGAACGTAGTCGACTTGGCCATGATCGTCTTCTCCCCGGCGCGGTACCGATCGGCGGTCACGGAACCACCGTAACCGGCACGAACCCGTTGGTCCAGCAGCAGTGGAACTCGAAGTCCCGGATCACGTTGAACGCGAGCACCCGCAGCAGATAGTCGCCGGGCGCGGAGAACGTCACGGTGGTGGCCACCCGCGCCCCGCCCTCCTCTGCCCAGGCCCCGGGCTCGACGCTGGCCGTCCGCTCCGCGAACGCGACGTCGCCGGGACCCTGGTGCTTGAACCACTTGACGTTGATGGGGCGATCCCCGCCCGCCTCCGCGTCGCGGGCCACCCACGCCGCGAGCTCGAGGGGCTCGCCCACCCCCGCGCGCCGCTTCTCCGCGGCGCTGATGCCCCGCGGCCCGCGGCCTTCCGGCCCGGCCGGCTCGAGGCGCAGCCGCGGCGAGACGCTCGACCGCCCCGGAAACTCCCAGCCGGCCAGCTCGTAGGCCGGGCTCGTCAGCCGCCCCGGCACCGAGAGCGTCTGCCCGTGGGAGCGCAGCGTCCACACCACGTCGCGGTTCCCGAAATCGGCCGGCACCGTCACCGTGAACGCGCCCCCGTGGCGCCGGTCGTTCTCGGGGACGGCCTCGAACCGGGTCGGCTGGCCCCCGTCGAGCTCGGCCGGCTCGATGAAGTTCCCGGGCCCGAGGGGAATCTCCAGCGTCTCCTCGGTGTTCACGTTGAAGTAGCCGAACGACAGCTCGAAGGTGCCGTCGGGGTTCCGGTACCACCCCTCGAAGATCGGCACCACCGGCCCGCCCGACGGCCGCAGCAGCTGCAGCTCGAACTGCGTCTCGCCGGGATTGGCCACCCGCCGCTCCGACGAGCGTTGCGCCCCCGCCTCGGCCGGGCTCAGCACCGTGATGATCGCGAGGGCGGCCAGCAGTCGCGTCTGTCTCATGGGCGTGCCACTGCGCCTCCGGCACGGTCGGAGGCTCTCTACCCGTAACCTAGGATAATAGCGCATTCCGGTAGATCGGACTCGCGTTACGACGAGCGGGTCCGTGGCCGGGCCGACGACGCGCGGGCGCCGTTCGGGTCGGTTGACCGCCAGGTCGACCACGGCAGCACGACAGAGATCAACTCCCTTTATCTGGTTCGGGTGATGCACCCCGCGGTGAACTGACGCCGGGGTTCGCCTGTCGGCCCACCCGCCCGACTCCGATTACCCCGCCTGACCGCGACAGGGACCTGGCCGGGCGCGCCCGGCCACCGCGCGTGGAGGGCGGAGGGCAGCGGCGGCCGTGACGCCGGGGTTCGCCTGTCGGCCCACCCGCCTGACTCCGATTGCCCCGCCTGACCGCGACAGGGGCCCTCGCCGGCCGCGCCCGGCCACCGCGCGTGGAGGGCGCCCCCGGCCGTGTCGTTGCGGGCGGGTCGCCGCCGCTCTAGTCGTCGTCGGCCGCGGGCCGGAGCTCGGCCGGCGTGAGACGACCGTCGCCGTCGCCGTCGAGCTCGCGCAACGACTGCGCGGCCGACCCGATCTCCGCCTCGGAGACCGCGCCGTCCCCGTCCGCGTCGAGCGCGGCCATGAGCGGAATGACCGGCGGTGCCGGGGGGGCTCGGGCCTCGCCCTGCTCCCGGTCGCCCGGTCCCTCGGCCTCCGCCGTCATCAGCGCCAGGATCTCCGCCTCGGAGGCGGCCCCGTCCCCGTCGGCGTCGGCGCGCGCGAGCAGGCTCTGGAACTGCGACCCGAGCTCGGCGCCTGCGAGGGCGCCGTCCCCGTCCGCGTCCATCGCCAGGAACGCGGCCGCCGCCTCTTGCGGTGTCCGCGCCGGACCGCCGATCGATCCGCGCCGGCGCGGCCGCAGCTCGGCCGCCGAGAGTCCGCCGTCGCCGTCGGCGTCGAGCGAGGCGAGCGACTCGGGCGCCGCGTCGATCTCGCCTGACGAGATGGCGCCGTCGTCGTCCGCATCGAGGGCGCCGAAGGCGGGCAGCCCCCGCAGCGGCCCGAGGTCGTCCCCGGCCTCGGGCGGGGCGCCGCCGGGCTCCCGCTCTCCCGCGGCGCAACCGGCCAGCCCCAGCGCCCCCGCCAACGCCGCCGCCGCCGTTCCCAACGTCAGCGCCCGTGACAATTGCATCGTCGCCTCCCGCGATGGGTCCCCGTGCTCGGCGACCGGGATGTCCGGCCGCGGCCCCGGCTGAGACCGGAACCACGGCGTTCGGGTTCGGCCGCAGCGCATGCGGCGATCAGGACGCCCGGCCGAGACCGGAACCACCGCGTTCGGGTCGGCCGCAACGCATGCGGCGATCAGGATGTCCGGCCGCGGCCCCGGCCGAGACCGGAACCACGGCGTTCGGGTTCGGCCGCAGCGCATGCGGCGATCAGGACGTCCGGCCGAGGCCCCAGCCGAGGGACCCGTCCTCGAGCTCCTCCACCGTCCGCCCGAGCACGATGTCGAAGTGGGCGGTCAGCTCGCCGATCTTCGACCCCGGCAGCGGGTCGAAGTCGACGAGAATCGTCTCCTTCGCCACCGGGTCCTCGATGCGCCGCGTCAGCCGGTCGCGGGCGTTGTCGGGGTGCCCGTTGACGAGCATCTGCGACGTGAAGACGCGCTCCCCGTGCCGGCTCACCGCGAAGTGGATGTGCGGCGTGCGGAACACGTTGCCGACGACGTAGGGCACCGGCTTGATGGTGCGGAAGTAGTACTCGCCCTTCACGTTGGTCAGGAAGCGGCCGTACCCCTGGAAGTTCGCGTCGGGCGCCTGGCTCTCGTGGAGGCCGTTGCTGTGCCGGTAGTTCTGGTTCGCGTCGCACTGCCAGATCTCGACGAACGCGTTGCGCAGCGGCGTCCCGGCGCTGGTGGTGACGGTGCCGTAGAGATGCGTGACCTCGCCCACCGCCGGCGTGATCGAGTCGTTGACGATGAGCAGGTCGTTGTCGGTGTCGAGGGGCATCTCGTCGGGGTAGAACGGCCCTTCGAGCGAGCGGCTGCTCGGCGTCGTGGCGAGCTCCTGCGCGAGCACCCCCGGCGTCCACAGGGCGGCCGCGCCGACCGCGCCGGCCCGCAGCGCCTGCTCGAGGAAGACGCGCCGCGGCAGCCCGCGTTCGAACCGCCGGTCACCCCGCGGGAACGGACGAATCGGCTGGGTCATGGTCTTCTCCTCCACGCGATTCCCAAGCTTACCGCTCGGCTCCGACCTCGACGCGCGCCCGCGGCCAGCGTACGAGCCCGGCGACGAAAACGCACCGGTCAGGCCGAAGTGCCAGACGGTGCGCAGCGACGGCTCCCAGAGCGGAAGCGCGAACCAGACGACCGCGCCGATGACCCGGGGCAGCCGCGCGCCGCGCGGTGAACGCCACACCATCATCGTCAGGCCGCGAGTCAGCCGACGAGCGCCACCAAGTCCCGTTCATCCATGGTGGATGCCTCTTCGACCCCCGCAGGCGGTCACGCGCCGGTCGTGCCGTCATCATAGCTCCGCCGCGCGGCATCTGCTACCGGCGCATCCGACGGCGTCTTCTTTGCCCGCGTTCGCCCGCGCGATCGAGTTCCGCGTCCAACCCGCTTCCAGGCGTGTTGACCCTGACGATGCTCTTGTGACCTGCAACCGGCCAGGAATATTCCCTCCAGGGCACCAGCGCGACGCCTCGATGGGAGGCGGGGGTCGCGCCGGAGCCGCGATTCCGTCGGAACCCAGAGCGAGTAACCACTCTTGCGTCCGGGCCGGCTGCGCGCTGCTCCCGGCCACGGACGCGAGGCAGAACAGGACCGGGAGCAGCACGGACTCGACCCTGCCCGGCGCGCGCAAGAAGAGGCCGTTGTGCGCGCGGCGCGGGCGCTTCCGGGACCGAGCAGGACCGGGAGCAGGAGGAGGCCCCTTCGCGAGCGGCTGCACGGCACTGCGCTCACCGGCCGCGGTCCGGCTCGGCCCGCAGCGGGAAGCAGTGGCGGCCCGCCTCGTGCCGCGAGAACGGCCCCCCGCGGCGGAGCTCGCGCTCCGTGGTGGCCAGCGCGAAGGTGGCGCACAGCTCGTAGGCGGTTCCTTCGCCGGCCTCGTAGCCGTACGGCTCGCGCGTCACCGGGTCGGTGACGGCGACCTGCACGTCCGAGCCGCGCTGCAGCTCGTCGAGCGACTCGGGCAGGCGCTCGCGCGTCGCCTGGTAGCGGTCGACGGCCCGCGAGATGGCGTCGAGGTCCTGCGCGCGCCGCGCGTCCAGGCGCTCGAGGCGCTGGTCGGCCGGCGAGCCGAGGGCCACCAGGCCCCCGACCACCGCCAGTGCCACCGCCCCCGCGCCGAGGGCCGGCAGGGGGTCGCGGCGGCCGGGCGCCCGCGCTACCCCGGGGTCCCGCTCCGCCTCGCGCAGATCGCGGAGGTAGTAGCCGAACGCCCCGCCGGCGATCGCGGTCACCGTCAGGGACTTCAGCACGAAGCGCGCCGTCAGCTGGCCGCCGAGAAAGCTGTAGACGAGGGCGGTGACGGCGCCCACGAGAACGCAGGAAGCGACGAAGAGCGTCAGGTAGGTGAGCTGGACGCGGATGCGCGACCCGCGGGCGCTGGGCTGGGCCTCGACGCCGCGGCGGATGACCCGGGTGACGAAGGCGAACACCGGGCTCGCCACCACGAGCGCCGACACCGAAAACCGGAGCAGCTCGCGGATGACCTCGGGGGGCAGGCCGGCGGGGTCGGGCAGCGCGATGTCGATCAGCCTGAACAGCACCGCGCCCAGGTTGAAGGCGCTGACGAACAGCGCCAGGAACATCACGACGTACAGGAAGGCCTCGCGCGGCCGGGTCGAGACGGCCGGCCGCGGGACCGGGATCGGCGACTCGACGTCGGCAAACCCGGCCAGCGCCCGGCGAACCTGGTCCGCCGGCCACCCCGCGCGGATCAGGATGTCCTCGATCCGCTCCCGCGGCAGCCCCCGGTCGAGAGCCTCCCTGACGAAACCGACGAGCTCCGGGTTGAGCGCCATCCTCGTGCCTCCTTCCGCCGAGCGGCGGCGATGCCTCGCCGCGGCCTCGGGGCTGCCGTTGTCGTAGCTCCGGCGCGCGTTGCGGTTGAAGATGCCTCGCCGCGGCCTCGGGGCTGCCCCTCACCGCCGCGCCGGCCGCCGCCCCGCGGCGTCCCGCGCGGTCTCGCGGCCCGCGGTTCGCGATCCTCGTGGTCCTCGTGGTCCTCGTGGTCCTCGTGGTCCTCCGGTTCGGATATTGCTGCGAACCACAATGTAGCAAGCATGGACCATGCCAGCCGGCAGGCGCCCTCTCAAGTGCCTGGATTGCAGTCTGATGGGTCGACGACCGGCGGGTCGCACACCCACACGCGATGGCGAGACAGGACACGCAATGTCATGCCATGTACAGGGCGTGTGCACCAGCAGATGGTGCGAGGGCCGAACCGACGGGCAACGACGCCGCCCCGGTCAGCCTTCGCCAACCGTGCGACAGAACCGTGAGGGCCGGGTTCGGCCTCCCGGAGCGGCGGCATCCCGCTTGCGCCTTCCCGCCTCGACACCAGCCGGCGGGGCAGTGGGGCTGCTCGTCGCCGTCGGGAACGGCGGCATCCCGCTTGCGCCTCCCCGCCTCGACACGGGAACGCCACGGATGGTCCGCCGGCGTGCTCTCGGGCCCGAGCGCCGACGACACGTTCGCCTCGGCGGCGGTTCGAAGTACAGTATCGGCTCGGCGTTCTCTACCGCGGGGCGGTGCCGGAATACCGCGTGGAGCGAGGTCAGCCGGACGGACTGGAACCGGGCGCCGGCGTTCGCTACCGCGTGGCGGTCCCGGAATACTGCAGGGGAGCAACCGATGAACCGACGATCGTTTCTCGCGACCGGGGCCTCCGCCGTCGCGGCGGGGTTGACCGCGACCGGGTCCGCCGGCGTCCCGCGCCCTGCCGGGGCTCCGCGTCCCGCCCGCGCCCAGGGTGCCGCCGGACGGCGCTTCGGGCTCGACTACGCCCCGCACTTCGGCATGTTCCGCCACCACGCCGGCGAGGACCTCGTGGACCAGCTGCGCTTCATGCACGACGAGGGGTTCCGGTCGCTCGAAGACAACAACCTGCCGCGGCGGGACGTCGCGGTGCAGGAGCGCATCGGGGCCGAGCTCGACCGGCTCGGCATGCGCATGGGGGTCTTCGTGGCCCACACCGCGTGGGGCGCGGTGTCGTTCGCGTCCGGCGAGCCCGAGGTGCGCGAGCAGATTCTCGCCGACATGCGGCAGGCGGTCGAGGTGGCGGGCCGGGTCGGGGCGCGGTGGTGCACGATCGTGCCGGGCGAGTACGACCGCGGGGTCGAGCGGGCCTATCAGACCGCGACCGTCATCGACAACCTGAAGCGGGCGGCCGAGGTGTGCGAGCCGGCGGGCCTGACGATGGTGCTCGAGCCGCTGAACCACTGGGCCAACCACCCCGGCGTGTTCCTGACCGGCATTCCCCAGGCGTACCAGATCTGCCGGGCGGTGGGCAGCCCGTCGTGCAAGATTCTCGACGACCTCTACCACCAGCAGATTACCGAGGGCAACCTCATCCCCAACCTCGACCGCGCGTGGGACGAGATTGCCTACATCCAGGTCGGCGACAACCCCGGCCGCAACGAGCCGACCACCGGCGAGATCAACTACCTGAACGTGTTCCGCCACCTGAAGGCGAAGGGCTACGAGGGCATCGTCGGCATGGAGCACGGCAACGCCGGCGAGGGAAGGGCGGGCGAGCGCGCGGTCATCGACGCCTACGTGGCCTGCGACCAGTAGGCGCGGCCGGAGACACGTCAACCGGTGGCGCCGGTCGGACGTCGGCTGACGGGCGACGAACCGATCACTCGGGCCGCGGGGTCGGGACTTGGCCACCGGTGGCGCGGTCGGACGTCGGCCGGCCGTTGGCCCAGTCGTGGACTCGGACGCCGCCGCTCCGCGCCATCGCCGCCCCGTCGTAGATTTGGACGCCGCCGCTCCGCGCGGTCGCCGCGCAGGGCGTTCGCGGGAAACCGGGCAACGCCGTTCCGCCCGGGCCGCCGCCCACGCTTCGGGCCGCCGCCCGCGTTTCTGACAGGAGTCATCCAGATGCCGCAACCGCGTTTTTCCGTCCCGGCCCTGTTCGTCGCCGCCGCCGCGGCGTCCTTCGCCCTGGGCGTGTCCACCGCCCAGGCCCAGCCCACGGGCGAGTTCGTGCCCGTCACCGACGCGATGCTCCAGGACCCCGACCCCGCCGACTGGCCCATGTGGCGCCGCACCCTCGACGGGTGGGGCTACAGCCCCCTCGACCAGGTGAACCGGGACAACGTGGGCGAGCTGCAGATGGCGTGGTCGCGCGCCCTGCCGCAGGGCACCCAGGAGGTCACGCCCCTGGCCTACGGCGGCGTCGTGTACATGCCCACGGTCACCGACATCATCCAGGCCCTCGACGCCACCAACGGCGACCTCATCTGGGAGTACCGCCGCGACCTGCCCGACGACGTCTACGAGTTCGTCGGCGGCAACGCCCGCAGCATGCGGAACATCGCCATCTACGACCGGCAGATCATCAACATCAGCGACGACGACTACGCCTATGCCCTCGACGTCGAGACCGGCGACGTCGTCTGGGAGACGCGGATCTTCGACTACCAGGAGACCCCCGCCGGGCACAGCTCGGGGCCGATCATCGCCGACGGCCGGGTCATCTCGGGCCGGAGCTGCCGGCCGCGCGGGGGGCCCGAGTCGTGCGTCCTCCTCGCCCACGACGCCCGCACCGGCGAGGAGCTGTGGCGGCGGCGCACGGTGCCGGCCCCCGGCGAGCCCGGCGACGAGACCTGGGGCGGCGTGCCCTACGAGCGGCGGGTCCACGTGGGCTCGTGGATACCGGCCAGCTACGACCCCGAGCTGCGGTTGATCTTCCAGGGCACGTCGGTCACCTCGCCGGCCCCCAAGTTCATGCTCGGCGGCGTCGAGAACACCCACCTCTACCACAACTCGACGCTGGCCCTCGACGTCGAGACCGGCGAGATCCGCTGGTACTACCAGCACCTCAACGACCACTGGGATCTCGACCATCCCTTCGAACGCCTCCTCGTCGACACCGCCGTCGCCCCCGACCCCGACGCCGTCAGCTGGATCAACCCGCGCATCCGGCCCGGCGAGGTCCGCAGGGTGGTGACGGGCATCCCCGGCAAGACCGGCGTCGTGTACACGCTCGACCGCGAGACCGGCGAGTTCCTGTGGGCCACCCCCACCGTCTCGCAGAATGTCATCAACGACATCGACGGGGCCACCGGCGCGGTGACCGAGAACGCCGAGGTCACCTTCACCGCCCTCGGGCAGGAAGTGCTCGCGTGCCCCACCTGGGCCGGCGGCAAGGACTGGGAGGCGGGCGCCTACAGCCCCCTGACCAACACCATGTACATGCCGCTGCGCAACACCTGCGCGCGCATGCTGGCCACCGACGACGTCCGCAGCGAGCGGGCGCGGGCCCTCACCGCGGGCGGGCAGGGGGGCCTCGAGATATACGCCCTCGCGGCCCGGCACCAGATCACCCCGGGCGAGGACGACCTCGGCACCGTCTACGCGGTGTCGGCCGAGACCGGCCGAACGGTATGGCTGCACGAGCAGCGCGCGGCCACCATGTCGGTCATGGCAACCGGCGGCGGCCTCGTATTCGGCGGCGACGTCAACGGCCGCTTCCGCGCCCTCGACCAGGAGACCGGCGCGGTGCTGTGGGAGATCAACCTCGGCTCGCCCGTCGTCGGCTTCCCCATCACCTACGCCGTCGACGGTCGCCAATACGTCGCCGTCAACACCGGCGCTGGCGGCGGCATCAACCTCCGGATGACTCCGGAGCTTCGGCCCAGCGTGGGGAGCGTTCTGTTCGTGTTCGCGCTTCCTTGACGCTGGTGTGGGTCCGTGGCGGTCCCGGGCGACGCTGCTGGAAGGGCAAGCCGTTGGCGCGCGCCGCTGTGTATGGCAACCGGCGTCGAATTCGGGGTGCCCGAGGGCGACGCTTGTTGCGTCAGCGCGGCGAACGGCTGGAGCGCCCGAACGCCCATCTCTACGAGACCGGGGGCATGCGCCGGGTGTATCTGCGAGGGCATACCAACATCCTGAAGCGCCTTCTGGTGCAGGCCTGCGGCTTCAATCTGGGCTTCCTCATGCGAAAGGTGATCGGCGTCGGGACGCCGCGCAGCCTCCAGAGCCGCGGCGAGGCGCTCGTCGCGGCCTTGATCGTCGTGCTGAACGGCCTCTGGCGGCCTGTGGCGCGTTTCAGGGCCGCCATTTCGCCCGGGTCGCCGGATCCGGCCCGGATTGGGCGTTCGACGTGGCTTCATCTACTTGGACCGGCCGCGCTACGCAGAGGCCATTCCGCCACGGGCTGCTAGCAGGTCGTGTGGTCGTCTGTCGCGTACCCTTGTGACGGTATCGCATGGAATGTGAACTGGAACTACTTGAACGACAGTGTGGCGAGCGATCGGAGCGGCCCCCACTGCTTTTCGTTCACGGCTCGGGTCACGCAGCGTGGTGCTGGGACGAGCACTTCCTGGACTTCTTCGCCGAGCGTGGTTTCAGCTCGTACGCCGTGAGCCTCCGCGGTCACGGCAACAGTGGTGGCCTCGAACGTCTACGGTGGGTGTCGGTCGCGCAATACGTGAGCGACGTCGCCCGCGTGGCCGCGCGATTGCCGCGCGCGCCAATTGTCGTCGGCCATTCCTTGGGCGGCCTCGTCGTGCAGAAGTATCTCGAGAATCACGAGGCGCCAGCCGCGGTACTGCTCGCGCCGTCGCCCGTGGTCGGAATGCTGCGCCCGGGCGTGCGGCTGTTCCTACAGAATCCGTGGCTCTTCATGCGGGCATATCTCACTCTCGAGCCCAGCACGGTGTTCTCGACGCCGGAGCTCGCCAGGAAGTTCCTCTTCTCACCTGATCTGAGCGAAGAGCAAGTGCAACGGTACGCAGGGCGATTCGGGCGGGAGTCCTTCCGCGCCTATCTCGAGATGATGTACAACCTGCCGAGTCCAGAGCGCATCCGAGGCACCCCCATGCTGGTACTGGGAGGGTCGCTCGACTACCTCATTCCGCCGTCCGAGATCAGGTCTACGGCCGACGCATGTCATGCGGAGTCGAAGATCGTTCCCGGGCTTGGGCACGATTTGATGCTGGACGCGGGGTGGGAGCGGGCGGCTGACGTCGTGCAGGAGTGGCTGGTCCGAACGCTGGCGCCTTCATCGGCAGGGTCGCAATGACTGGACCAGACCGGCAGAGGCGGCTGGGGAAGCCGTAGCGCTTCTATGGGTTCGGTGGCAGTAGCGTCTCCAGCTGTCCTGGTTCCCCAGCATCGGCACCACGTTGTGTCCTTCCCCGGTCTGCGGACAACTCCACGCGCGCGTACCTGCGTATTTCGGTGAAGTGGAACACGCATCCCGGGGATGTGGAACACGGATTCCGGCGAAGTGGAACGCTCGTCGGAGCGCAGCGACGTTGAGCGTGTCAGGTGCTGGCGGCCAACGACGCTGCGGCGGGCGCTCGGGTGGGCGCTCGGGAGGGCTTCGACGAATCGGACCGCCCCCCGACGAAGGCCCTGAACGGCGGCGAGCAATAGACAACCGCAGTTCGGAGCGGTTCGCGGACGGCTCAGATGATCCTGTGGATTCCCGTCCGGAAAGTGGTAACGGACGGGGGAATCAAGGCTGGCCGATTATCAGCAAGTCGTTTATGTTGCGGTACCGCTAGCACAAGCTGTTGTCCGTGTGGCCGGGCGTGTGAATCACCTCGATGCCGTAGTGCATCTCCGTGTCCGGTGAATTGAAGTACACGTCCGCCGACAGCGTGCCGGGCAGATACCGCTCAACGTGGACTGTCCAGACGGACAAGGCGACGCGCCACGCGAGACCGGACGTCAGAACCCCACCGCCGTCTGCAGGTAGAAGAAGTCGGCTGTGTCCAGCCTGAAGTCGGCGGCCCGCAGGTAGGCGCCGCCGAAGAAACGACCGTAGCCCACCTCCAGGGCGACCGGTCCGGCCGGGAGCCGGACTGTGACGTCGAGCTCGTTGCCGACGTGAGGTGAGATGGCCGCGTCGGCGGACCGGTGGACAACGGCTCCGCCGACGTTGTACCAGGCGTCGGCGCCGGGTGCGGCGAGGGCGAAGTTCTGCAGGGCGACGCGCAGCCGCGCGCCGCGCGGTAGCTCCGCCTCGACGGTGACCTCCGCGTTGCGCAGGTTCTGGAGCGCGAAGAAGTCCATGTAGCCGTAGTAGGCGTGGCCCAGGGGGTAGAGCTGGTCGAAAGTGCCGTGGACGCCGTCGGCGGGGTCGTCGTCCCCGCTGCCGAAATTGAAGGCCGCGCCGAGCTTCAACCGGCCCGGCAGCTCTGTCGTGTAGGAGCCGCCGGCGTGCGCCAGCGCGGCCCGGTGCTCGAGGCCGCCGTGGGTGCCGGTCTGGGCGGCCAGCTCGCCGTCGAACGCCCACGGGCCGTGGCGCGTGTCCACGCGCGTCCCGATGGTGTGGACGGCGTCGTCGAGGCGAGCGGCGCGCCGCAGCAGCCAGTACCCCTCGACGGTGGAGCCGGCGACCAGCGCGGTGTCGGTGTAGTAGACGCCGTGGAGCTGGCTGTTGAACATCCGGCTGCCGGTCGGTCCGTGGTCGTTGAGGCCGGTCGGGGTGACCGGCACGAGGCGCGTGGCGAAGGCGTCGAGCTTGCGGCCGGCGCCGACGCCGGCGGTGATCCGCGCGCCGTCGAACACCCGCGCGGTGTTGACCCATTCGAGCGGCGAGACCATCCGCTGGGAGCCGTACGCCAGCTTCTGGCGGCCGATGCGCAGCGACACCGGCCGCGAGCTCGACGCGGGGGACCCGACGTCTAGGTACGCCTGGTGGATGTCGAGCTGGTCGGCGAAGATGTTCGGCGTCCGCGTCTCGCTGATCGCCCGCTCGCCGTGGATGCGGGCGTCCTGCAGCTCGACGACGCCGGAAACCCGGTCGCTCGGCTCCCAGGTCAGGCCGAACCGGAACCGGGAGAGCAGATAGTCCTCGTCATTGCCGGGCCGCTCGCCGTCGAACTTGGCGTTGCGGCGGCTCTCGGTCCGCAGGCGGACCTGCGAGCCCATCGTGAGGCCGGGCAGTATCTCGCGCCAGTCGGACGATTCCTCCATCGGCGCCTGCACCGCCGTCGCGGAGGCCGGCGTGTCCGGGACTGACGGCGCGTCCGGCGCGCCGGACGCGGGGTTGGCGGCGCCGGGCGCGGCGAGGGCGACGGTGCAGAACAGGATCAGCGCGCCCACCAGGGCGAAGGGGCGGCGCGCGCTCGGGAGTGCGAAGCAGGCATGTCGTGTGCGCATGCCGCAGGCGAATTCAACATTCGTGCCACACGGGGGGCGAGCCGTCTCCCCATCGGGCCCGCTCCTCCCGTGCCCACGACCTGCTCGTTTGTGCCCATGAACGGGGGTTCGGCTGATGTCCGGCGATGCCTGCCGGCACCGGTGTGGCGGCGTGGCGGCCCGGTCACTCTGGTGGATTCGCGCCTCGGGGAGCAGACAATTTTGTGGAATCGAGTCCCACCCCCGGGGTCCGGGGCGGTCCTCTGGATGTGTTCTACGGCTGCGCGCGTCCGGCAGGGTGCGGCGGCAGGACTGCTTCCTGTTCGAACAGCCGGATGTGCGTCACCCGCCCTTCCGGACCGACGGCCCAGCCGCTGCTGCGGCTGGCGAAGGCGACGCTCCAATGGCTCCCGGGGTCGAGGTTGGTCCAGGTCGTGCCGTTGTCGGCGGAGTACGCGATGCCGTTCGGCCCGACCGCGACGAGCGTCGGGGTCGGCGCGCCGGGCATCCAGGCTGCACCGTAGACCGCGCCCGGGAACGACGGCCGCCCCGCCAGCGTCCACGTGCGCCCGCCGTGGTCGGTCGCGGCCACGTTGTCGCTGTATACGAAGCAGTCTTGGCGGACCGAGGTGCCCACGCCCCTTGGCACTGTTCTCGCCCCTCAAGACCGGAACACGTCCTCCAGGCGGAGCTCGAGGCCGGCGAGTAGCGGCGACCGGAGCGTGTCTCGCCGCCCGAAGGTGCGGGTGACGGCCAGCCGGCCGGCCTGTTGGCGGTGGATGGAGACGGTCTCGGCCATCGGGTCGATGAGCCAGTACTCCTTCACGCCGTGTCGGCTGTAGAGCTCGTGCTTGATCCCCCGGTCCTTGTCGGCGGTCGACGGCGACAGAATCTCGATCACGAGGTCGGGCGCACCCTGCACGTTCTCGCCGTTGCGCAACAGATGCGCCCGTTCTCGTGAGACGAACAGGACGTCTGGCTGCACGATGTCGGTGTCGGAGAGGACCACGTCGCAGGGCGCGTAGAAGAACTCCCCAAGCTCGTGGTGGAGGATGAATTGTCCCAGCGCCTGGCCCAGGCGGAACTGCACTCGCTGGTGTTTCAGATTCGGTGCGGGAACCATGATCAGATCACCGTCCAGCAGCTCGTAGCGCTCGTCCGCCGGCGTGGTGCGATAGTCCTCGTACGTGAGCTTGACGACGGGTTGCGTGGTGGCCACGTCGGTGTTCTCCCGTTCCTCGATGGTCGCGCGACCATCATAGCGCCTCTGGGCGGGCCCGGGATCGGCGTCTCAGCTCGCCGCCCTTCGGAGTGCGCCGCGGCCGGCGACAGCACCGTCGGGGCGAGTCCGCCGGCAACGGCGTCGTGCGCGGATCTCGCCGCTGGTGTCGAGGGAGCGCGTCGGCGCCGCCCTGTCGATCTCGTGGTGACCGTCAGCGGTGGGGGACAGCGGCCGTGGGGTCGTGTTGCCGATGCGGCGCGGAAAGCCGATCTCGCCGACCACGCTGGCCAAGATGCTCCAGCGCCACCAGATCGGGGCTGTGGCGCACGGCTTCCGCTCGTTGTTCCGGGACTGGTCCGTTCGGGCGGCCGCCATGTGTCGATCAGCCGAGCGCTCGCCAGTTCATTGTGGGCTCGTCTTGACTCTCCGTACGACGTCTTCGATGGACATCGGATGGCGCCAGGCCGCAATCGCTTTTGTTGCGGAGCTAGCCAGCCAGAAAAAAGATGCTACTGCGGCCCCGCCGAACACGATGCGCCACGCTTCCTTCGACAGCAAGAAGTCAGTCGGCTCACTGGTGACGAGCGTCGTAACAAGGGTAAGAAAAACGCTCATCACGGCAATCCACGGCTTCTTGTTGTCGAGAGTGCGTTCGTAGTCGTTGAGGATGTTCCTTAGCCTGTCCTCGGTTGTCACGATAACGACCTGACTCACGTTCTCGTGCAGACTGTCTACCGGCACATGGCTGCCGCTTATGAACCCCTTCTCGTCCGGCATCGCTCGTCACTCTTCTTGCAGAAGAAGCTGCAGGTCAAGCTTGTTCGTGGTCCCGATTGCGTAGTTGCTCGCCATGAAAGCGAGTTTCCGTCCGTTCTGCAGAGCAGCTAACGTTACAGGTTTTGTCAGCGCCGTACCGAGGCCATTGTTCCACTTGCGGAATGTGATTGTTGCACCCCCGCCGCTTGGGGACACGGTTACTCCTGCTTCGTCCGACGCGTCGTCGAATTCGATCTCCAAATCAAACTGCCAACCGCTAACCTTCACGGGAATATGCGCCGTCGCACCCTTCGGAATGAGGAGAGAATAGTGCTCCATCAGGTCTGCCCGTCCAATTCTCACCATTCTTTCCCCTCCTTTCCGTCGTGGCCACAACCAGGACATTGCGTTCTTGGCACATCCCGATGTTAGACCAAATCCGTGGGTGGAATCAACGCCGGCGAGCTGGGTAGCGTCGACGGCTTGCGCTCTGGTTGGTTCGCTCGCCCCGACCCACCGCGCCGACCTCAAGCGCCCGACGCCGCCCGCCGGGCCGGGTGGCCGAAGGCCGCGGGGTGCGGGTTCCTGCCAGGGGCCTCGGCGACCCGGCAGTCTCGGGATCGGTCAAAGGTCTCGAGTGCTCCACGCTGTAGAGCCGACAGACCTTGACGATCGTCGGCGAGCGGCAGCTCGCTGAGCGCGCGCCGGCGACCCGGCGGCGAGTTGCAGGCCGTGGCTGGCCACGCCCGCGCCCGGCGCCCGCCGCGTGCGTGTGGGACGAGCGCAGACCCTCGACACGGCACCGTTGCGGACGAGCCTCCTTGCGGTTCATCAGCCGAGTTCCCGACGCAGGTTGGAGCGTCGGTATCATTGTACGGCGCGTCCACCACACGCCGAGGAGCATGCGATGAGCAGCCGGGAGTGCGCCGTGGTTCTGATTCTCGTCGTGTCCGCATCGGGGATGGCGACGCCGGCCGAGGCCCAGACCGGGTTCGAGCCGCCGCGCCTCGCCGACGGGCGGCCCGATCTGCAGGGCGTCTGGGACTTCCGCACCTTGACGCCGCTCGAGCGGCCCGAGGACCGCGCCGGCCAGACGCGGCTGACGCCGGAGGAGGCGGCGGCGATAGAGGCCGGCGAGGCGCAGCGCGCGCGGGAGGCGGACCGGCCGACCGCGATCCGGACGGAGCCGTTGCCGGCCGGCGGCATCGCGGTCAGCTACAACGATTTCTGGAACGACCGCGGGGCCGGGGTGGTCGACGACCGGCGCACGTCGCTCATCGTCGATCCCGCGGACGGCCGCATTCCGCCGCCGCGGCCGGGGGCGCGGCGGCAGCTCGCGGCGACCGACGACGCGGCGCCGCCCGACCGTCCCGTCCGGTTCCTGGTGGGCGGCATCGGGATGCGCGGCCCCGAGGATCGCGGGCTCTCCGAGCGTTGCCTGCTCGGCTTCAACAGCGGCCCGCCGATCGTGCCGGTCGCCCCCAGGGGCCGCTACAACCAGAACATGCAGCTCTTTCAGACCCCGGACCACGTGGTCGTCTTCACCGAGATGGTGCACGAGGCCCGCATCGTGCCGCTCGACGGGCGCGACGCGCTGCCCGACGGGATACGCCAGTGGACGGGCAGCTCGCGCGGCCGCTGGGAGGGCGACACGCTGGTGGTCGAGACGACCAACTTCACCGACAAGACCGCGAGCTTCGCCCCGTTCACGCGCCTCGCCATCGGGACGGGCCGGACGCTGCACCTGACCGAGCGGTTCCGGCTCGTCGACGCCGACACGCTTCTCTACGAGTTCACCATCGACGATCCGGCGAGCTTCACGCGGCCGTTCACGGCGGCGGTTCCGATGAAGCGCGGCATCGCGCCGCTCTTCGAGTACGCGTGTCACGAGGGCAACTACGGCCTGCGGAACCTGCTGTCGGGCGCCCGCGTCCAGGAGGGGCGGGCGTCCGGGCGTGCACGCCGCGCTCCCCGCGGTTCACCCGCGGCGCCCCGGCCGTGAGGTCGATGCGACGGTTGTCGCCGAAGTCCGGACGACGCCTGCTGGTGGCCGGCCGTGTTCGTGGACGGACGGCGCAGACGAGGCCCGAGCGTCAACTCCCGCCGAGGAGACGGCGCATGGCGTCCACGCGCCCGCCGGGGACGTACTCGCCGAGCGCGCGGACCGGCAGGCGTCGCGGCGCGCCCGGGGGCGTGGCGGGCATGGTCCGGCGCGCAGGCTCCGACGCGTTGCCGGCGTCTCTGTCCTCGAGAGACCCGGCTGGCAGCTCGGCGGCCAGCATCCGCCGCCGGAACCGGCCGAACACCGCGTTGAGGTTGCGGGATTGCTTTGACATGCGGAACCCTCCTCGAGCATGACCCGGGCTCGCAGTAGCCCGATGGTACCCGATCCGGCGTCGACGGGGGTGTGCGGATCGCGGGCGGACCGCGGCGAGGCGCGGGGCCGCGTGCGGGCGGACCGCGGGCGGGCGGCCACCGGCCTGCCGTCGACGAGCTGCGAAGCGGGCTCGGAAGCACGCCGCGGCCACCGCCTTCGAGGCGCTCGACGCGGCCCTCCCTGTGTAGAACGCCCGGTTCGAGCACGACCTCGTACGAGCCGTCAGGCCTCGTCGCTCGCCGGTCGGGATCCGCCATTCACCGTTCGAGCACGACCTCGTACATCCTGCCGCCATTCGTTCTTCGACTCGAAGATCCAGGGCCCTCGAACCACCGCCGTCCGAGTGGAGTAGACATCGACCCGCAGACGAGCCGCCAGAACTCGTCGCTCGCCGGTCGGGATCCGCCGTTCATCGTTCGAGCAAACCTCGTACGAGCCGTCAGGCCTCGGTCGTTCGCCGGTCGGGAGCCGCCATTCACCGAAAAGCGCTGGCGCCGTCGCGCGGCGGGCGGCAGGATTGACGTCAACGACCACCGAGGGAGGTGCACGTTGACCGACTTGATCTCCGACCACGACGAAGTCCGGCGCTCCGGACGCCGATCGCGCATCGCGCTCGGACCGCTCCTGCCGGGCCTGGTGCTGACGGCCGTGGGCCTCGCGTTCCTCCTCGACAACCTCGGCCTCGTCGACAGCTGGACCATCCTGCGGTTCTGGCCGGTGATTCTGCTCGCCGTCGGCATCAGGAACCTCGCCGACGCCCGCGACCGCGGGTCGGCGGTCAGCGGCACGCTGCTGGCCGCCGCGGGGGCGCTGCTGCTGCTGAACAGCCTGAACCTGATCGACGTGGACCTCTGGGACCTCTGGCCCCTCGTCCTCGTCGCCGTCGGCGTCCGGGCGCTGATCAACGTGATGTCGGACACGAAGGGGCTCTCCGAGGCCTCCGAGTCGGAGGAGTCGGCCGCGGCGTTCCTCGGCGCCGTCGAGCGCCGGAACCGGTCCGCGGACTTCCGCGGCGGGCACGCGTCGGCGTTCATGGGCGGCGTCGACCTCGACCTGCGGGAGGCGGACATCGCCGCCGAGCGGGCCATCATCCACGTCTTCGCGATGATGGGCGGCGTCGAGATCCGCGTGCCCGAGGACTGGACGGTCGAGGTGGGGGTGACGTCGCTGATGGGCGGGGTGGAGGACAAGACGCGCGGCCCGGCGGCGGCGGACAAGCGGCTGGTGCTGAAGGGGACCGTGTTCATGGGCGGGATAGAGATCCGCAACTGACGGGCCGGGGAGCCGGCCGGCACCAGCGGAGCCGTTGGCGACGAGTGGCGGGCCAGGCCAAGGGTAAGGACAATGACCAAGGGACCTTACGTGGGACGGGGGCTGCTGGGAATCGCGGCGATTGTCGTCTTGGGGGTGGCGCTCGCCCAGATGGGCGGCACGCGGGGGCCGGGCGGCGTCGAGTCTGCGCTGTCGCGCGACGATCGTCTCGATGCCTTCGCCTTCATGGGGCGACACGAGCAGCGTGTCGTGACCGGTGCTTTCCGCGGGGGAGACGCGGTGGCGGTCATGGGACGCCTGGAGGTCGACCTGCGCGAGGCGGAGATGGAAGGGGCCTCGGCCGTCATCGACGTCCGCGTCGCGATGGGCCGGGTCGACTTGCGGGTGCCCGATCACTGGGCGGTCTCGTCCAACCTGGGCCCGGGGCTGGGCGGCGCGTCCAGCATTCGCGCCGCCCGTCCCGAAGCGGCGGCCGGCGCGCCGGTGCTGACCCTGCGCGGGCCCATGCTCATGGGGGCGGTGGTCGTCGGGAACTGAGCCGTGCATCCCATCCTCGGGTCGGCCCGACGGCGCAATCTCTACCTGGCCTCCTGGGCCGTCATCGGGGCGCTCGGCGCCGTCGCCTGGTCGGCCGCGAACCCCGGCGCCGGCATCACTGTCGCCCTCGCCGTCGTCGTGCCGCCCTCCCTGGTCCTGGCGTTCGTCTGCCTGTCCGCGCGGTACGTCTGCCGCGCCGCCCCGCCGGAGGCCGCGTCGCTGGGACGGACGCTCGCGATGCACGCGGGGGCCGGGATGGTGGCGGCGGCGGTGTGGGCCGCGGCGTGGGCCGGCTGGACCGGCGTGCTGGCCGGCCTACCCGGATTCGGCGACGCGGTGCGGTTCACCTCCGCCCAGCTCGCCGCCGTCGCCACCGCCGGCGTGCTGCTGTTCTGGCTCTCCAGCCTGCTGCACTACCTGCTCGCCGCCTTCGAGCAGTCGCGCCGCGCCGAGGCGCGCGAGCTCGGCCTGGAGGTGCTCGCGCGCGAGGCCGAGCTCAGGGCCCTGCGCGCGCAGATCGATCCGCACTTCCTGTTCAACGGCCTCCAGTCGATCAGCGCGCTGACCTCCGCCGATCCGGCCGGCGCGCGGCGCATGTGCCTGCGGCTGGCGGACTTCTTCCGAAGCAGCGTGCGGCTCGGGGCCGAGGACGCGATACGGCTGGAGGAGGAGATGGCGATGGTCCGCGCCTATCTCGACATCGAGAGAGTCCGCTACGGGCCGCGCCTCGAGAGCGAGGTCGTGCTCGGGCCCGGGTGCGGCTCGTGCCGGGTGCCGCCCCTCATTCTCCAGCCGCTGGTCGAGAACGCGGTGCGGCACGGCATCCGCCCCCTCGTCGACGGCGGCGTCGTCGAGGTGACGGCGCGTTGCGACGAGGCCGCCGTGCGCGTGCGGGTCCGGAACCCGTTCGACCCCGAGGCGGCGGCGCAGGCGGGGACCGGACTGGGCCTCGCCAACGTCGAGCGGCGCCTCGCCGCCCGCTTCGGCCGCGAGGCGGTCGCGCGCTGGCGGCGCGAGGACGGCTGGTTCCAGGTCGACCTGCGCTTCCCGCGCCTTGAGGATGCCGGCGCGGCGGGAGAGGGTGCGCGCGCGGTGGGAGAGGATGCCCCCACGGCGGGAGAAGATTCTCGCGCGGTGGGGGAGGATGTCCCCACGGTGGGAGAAGGAGCTCGCGCGGTGGGCGGGGATGCCGGCGCGGCGGGAGAAGCAGCTGGCGCGGCGGGCCGGGACGCCGGCACGGCGGGAAAGGATGCCCGCACGGCGGGAGAAGCTTCTCGGGCGGCGGGGGAGGATGCCCGCACGGTGGGAGAAGGAGCTCGCGCGGTGGGCGGGGATGCCGGCGCGGCAGGAGAAGCAGCTGGCGCGGCAAGCCGGGACGCCGGCACGGCGGGAAAGGATGCCCGCACGGCGGGAGAAGCTTCTCGGGCGGCGGGGGAGGATGCCCGCACGGTGGGAGAAGGAGCTCGCGCGGTGGGCGGGGATGCCGGCGCGGCAGGAGAAGCAGCTGGCGCGGCAAGCCGGGACGCCGGCACGGCGGGAGAGTATGCCCGCACGGCGGGAGAAGATGCAGGCGCTTTGGGAGCAGATGCTCACGCGTCGGGAGAAGGAGCAGGCCCGGCGAGAACGGCGTCCCGCGGAGGCGGCCGGTGACCGCGCCCGCGCGCCGACGCATCCGGGCCGTCGTGGTCGACGACGAGGAGCTCTCGCGGGTGCTCGTCCGCGAGTACGCGGCTGCGCACGACGACATCGAGATCGTGGCCGAGTGCGCCAACGGGTTCGAGGCGGTCCGGGCCGTCAACGACCTTCGGCCGGACCTGGTCTTCCTCGACGTCCAGATGCCCAAGCTCGACGGCTTCGAGGTGCTCGAGCTGCTCGGGCCCGACGTCGGCGTGATCTTCGTCACCGCCCACGACGAGCACGCCCTGCGCGCATTCGAGGTCCACGCCGTCGACTACCTCCTGAAGCCCTTCGGCCCCGAGCGGTTCGCGGAGGCGCTCGACGAGGCGCGGGCGCGGCTGGCGCGCGCGCAGCCGACGCCGGTCTCGCGCGTCGTCGCCAGCGCGCGCCCGGCCGGCGCGTACCTCCGGCGCATCCTCATCCGCACCGGCGCGCGGGTGGACGTCGTCCCCGTCGGCAGCGTCGACTACGTCCGCGCCCGCGACGACTACGTCGGCGTCGTCGCCGGCGGCCGCGAGCGGCTGAAGCAGCAGACCCTGACCGACCTAGAGAGGCAGCTCGACCCGGCCCGGTTCGTGCGCATCCACCGTTCGTACCTGCTCAACGTCGACCGCCTCACCCGGCTCGGGCCGGCCACCCGCGACAGCTACGTCGCGGTGCTCGAGGACGGGACGGAGCTGCCGGTCAGTCGGCGCGGCTACGCGAGGCTGAACGAGTTGCTGTGAGGCCCCGGCGCGACGCCGGCGGGCCGTGGTGGCGCCGGCCCCACGCCTTGAGCGCGCCGGGGGTCAGCGAGGAGCGACGGGTCCCTCGCCCCGCGATGGGCGCCCCTGAGGTCTTCGAACCTGATATCGTTGATCCTGGCGGGGCAAGAACGGCAGCGGTTCGAGCCCACGCCGAGGAGGACCTCCCGATGGCCACGCAGACGGTTGCGCCGCCGGCTCGGCACCTTCTCTCGGTCCATGATTTTCACAGGATGGGCGAAGCCGGCATCCTGGCCGGGGACGACCGTATCGAGCTCATAGACGGAGGGCTCATCGACATGGCTCCGATCGGGAGCGCCCATGCCGGCATGGTCATCCGCTTGAGTCAACGGCTGAGCGGAGCGCTGGCGGGACGGGCGCTTGTCTCTTCCCAGAATCCCGTCCGGCTCGACGAACGATCGGAGCCGCAGCCGGACATCGCGGTTCTGCGGAGCCGGAGAGACTTCTACCAGGAGTCGCATCCGGGCCCGAGCGACGTGCTCCTGATCATCGAGGTCGCCGATTCGAGCCTGGACTACGACCGGGACGTCAAGGTCCCTCTCTATGGGCGGCACGGCGTACCCGAGGTCTGGCTTGTCGACCTGAACGCTCGCCACGTCAGCGTCTACCGCCGGCCGGATGGCGGCGCGTACCGAGAGGTCTTTCGTCCCGGCGACGCCGAGACCGTCGCGCCGGCGCTTCTGCCCGATCTGTCGATGTCCCTCGCCGACTTCTGGAGCTGAAAGGTGTTGGGTGTGCGTGCACCGAAAGGCCCCGCATAGGTCCGGCAGGCGGTCGACGCGCTGCCGCGACCGCGTCCGTGAACCGCGGCCGAGGCGGCCGCGCACCGTAAACCCAGCGAGACACACGCCATGAGCTTCGACGCCGTCACCGACTTCATCAACACCAACCGCGACCGCTACGTCCGCGAGCTGACCGAGTACCTCGCCATCCCCAGCGTGAGCGCGCTGCCGGCGCACGCCGCCGACGTGGCCCGCTGCGCCGAGTGGACGGCGGCCGAGCTGAAGCGGGTCGGCCTCGAGAACGTCCGCCGCATCGAGACGCCCGGCAACCCCGTGGTCTACGGCGACTGGCTGCACGCCGAGGGCGCCCCGACCATCCTCTTCTACGGGCACTACGACGTGCAGCCGGTCGACCCCGTCGACCAGTGGGAGTCGCCGCCGTTCGAGGCGACGGTGCGGCAGGGCGAGATCTACGCCCGCGGCGCCGCCGACGACAAGGGCCAGATCTTCATGCACTTCAAGGCCGTCGAGGCCTGCCTGCGCGAGGGCGGACGGCTGCCGGTGAACATCCGGCTGATTCTCGAGGGAGAGGAAGAGGTGGGCAGCACCCATCTCGACGAGTTCGTCCGCGGGCACAAGGACGAGCTCGACGCGAGCGTCGTGGTCATCTCCGACACCCCGATGTTCGACCGCGGCGTGCCGTCGATCTGCTACGGGCTGCGGGGGCTGACCTACTGCCAGATCGACGTGCGGGGCACCGCTTCCGACCTGCACTCGGGCTCGTTCGGGGGCGCCGTCGCCAACCCCGCCTTCGTCCTCGCCCAGATGCTCGCGCAGATGAAGGACCGCGGCGGCCGCGTCAAGATCCCGGGCTTCTACGACGATGTCCGGGCCCTCTCCGACGCCGAGCGGGCCGAGTTCGCGAGGCTGCCGTTCGACGAGCGCCGCTACCGCGCCGAGCTCGAGGCGCCGAAGCTGTTCGGCGAGACCGGGTACACCACCCTCGAGCGGCTCTGGGGCCGGCCGACGTTCGAGGTCAACGGCGTGCTCGCGGGCTTCACCGGCGACGGGGCCAAGACGGTGATCCCGGCCACCGCCATGGCCAAGGTGAGCATGCGGCTCGTGCCCGACCAGGACCCCGACAAGATCGGCGAGCTGTTCGAGGCCTACGCCCGGAAGGTGGCGCCGAAGACGGTCGACGTGGCAGTCACCCGCATGCACAACGGCAAGCCGTGGATGACCGACTTCGACAACCCGTTCGTCCGCGCCGCGGGGCGGGCCATGGAGACGGGGTTCGGCCAGGCCCCGGTGTTCAACCGCGAGGGCGGCTCGATACCGGTGGTGGCGACCTTCCAGGAGGTCCTCGGCCTGCCCGCCGTCCTCTTCGGCATCGGCCTGCCCGACGAGAACGCCCACGCCCCGAACGAGAAGCTCGACCTGGGCAACTTCCACAACGGCATCGTCGCCTCGGCCGCGCTCTACCGGGAGATCGGCGCCCTCGGCGGGTGATCCGGCGCCCCCGGCGGGGTGATCCAGCGGCAGCGGCGCTCAATCGGCGCCCTGAACGAGAAGCTCGACCTGGGCAACTTTCCACAACGGCATCGTCGCTTCGGCGGCGCTCTACCGGGAGATCGGCGCCCTCGGCGGGTGATCCGGCGCCCCCGGCGGGGTGATCCGGCGCCCCCGGCGGGGTGATCCGGCGCCCCCGGCGGGGTGATCCAGCGGCAGCGGCGCTCAATCGGCGCCCTTGGGTGGTCCGGCGCCCGCGGCGCTCGACCGGGCTGCCGCCAGCCCTCCCTGTCGCGGACGGCTTGCAGTCGCACCGACAGGCGACAAGCGCGTATCCGGGGTCGCGGGGTGCCGGGGGCGCTACGGTTCCGTCCCGCGGCGATGCACCGAAACGATCAGCCGCCGCCGGCGGCCACACCCGCGCCCGCGTGCTCGATTCGCTCGCCCCGGTACTCGCGCCGGCCCCTGCCCCCGCGCGGCATCCCCCGCTCGACGAGCCGCCCCTCGTGCCGGTACCCGTGGAAGTGGAACGGAATCCCCTCGCCGAACCAGGGGCGCGCCGAGTCCTGCAGGTGCAGGTGGACGTGGGGCTCGCTGCTGTTGCCGGAGTTGCCGACGAGGCCGAGCAGCTGTCCGGCCTCGACCCGGTCGCCGACCCCGGCGGCGACGGTGCCCGGCTGCAGGTGCCCGACGAAGAGGAACTCGCCGGGGGCGACCTCGATGCCGACGTGGTTGCCGAGCCCCGCCAGGCTCCACCGCCGGGCGCCTATCGCGACCTCGGGCTCTCCGTCGAGGGCCGCGAAGACGGTGCCCGCGGCCGGGGCGTACACGGGCAGGCCGTAGGCCAGGTAGTCGTCGAGGGCGACGCCGTCGGTCCGGAACGTCCGCCCGTCGCGGGTTACCACGAGGTCGTAGGCCCACCGCTGGTCGGGCAGGTACACGTGGTAGTTGACGTCGGCCGTCGGCCCGCCCCAGGCGACGGTCACCGGTCCGTCGAGGGGCAGCCGGAACCTGACGCGGCTCGGCCGGTCGTCGTAGGACGACGGGTAGGGGTCGTACACCGGCAGCGTGAAGATGACCGTGACCAGCCCCGCGTAGCCGAGCACGTGCCAGCCGTTGACCCCGTGCTTCCAGCGGTGGGCCGACCACAGCGAGGCGACGAGCAGTCCCGCGGTGACCACGGCGAGGGCGATGGGCGCCCCGTACCAGATCCAGAGCGCGATCCGGCCCGGGCGCGCCCACAACGTCAGCATCAGCAGGGCGTGCACCACGACGACGACGCCGGCCACGCGCACCCACCCGTCGAGCACTCGCCGCTCGGCGGGGTCGGTCTGCGGATACGGTCGCAGGGGCCGCCGCGGCCGCCACGAGGGTTCAGGCATCGAGGGGGCAGGATCGATGCGCTTCTTCGCGGGACCATGGCCCTCGAGAGCGATAGGTGCGCTCCGACCACATCGCGTCGAGCTCGCGGACGACCGATTCCATGTCGTCGACCCGCGTCAGCTCGTTCAGATGGTCGCTGATGAGCTGGTTCAGCGTCGTTTCCCGCGCGGCCGCGATGCGGCAAGCCTCGGCCACGACCCGATCGTCGAGGGACAGGGTGACGTTCATCGAACACACGCTACGGTTTGGGACATGGCATGTCAACCGGCCCCCTTGGGCGTGGCTTTCAGCGCGTCGAAGGCCTCGAAGCCGAGCGGGCGGCGGCGGAAGTGCGATACTGACGGGCCATGCGCATCGCAACCTGGAACGTCAACGGCCTCCGCGCCCGCATGGACTTCATCGCGCACTGGCTGAAGAGCCGCGAGCCCGACGTGGTCGGCCTGCAGGAGCTGAAGACGACCGACGACGAGTTCCCCCACGACGACTTCCGGGCCCTCGGCTACCACGCCGTCGTCCACGGCCAGAAGGGTTGGAACGGCGTGGCGGTGCTCAGCCGCACGCCGGCCGAGGCGGAGACCCGGGGGCTGCCCGGCCGCGAGGACGACGGGGCCCGCCTGCTGCAGGTCGGGGTCGCCGGCCTCCACTTCGCCACGGTCTACTGCCCCAACGGCAAGACCCTCGACCATCCCGACTACGCGATGAAGCTCGCCTGGTTCGGGGCGTTGCGCGACTTCCTCGCGGGGGTCGACCGGGACGCCGCGTTCGTCATCGGCGGCGACTTCAACATCGTCCCCGACCCCCTCGACGCCTGGGAGGGCGAAGACGCCGACGGCTCCATCTTCTGCACCGTCGAGGAGCGCTCCCGGTACCGCTCCCTCCTCGACCTGGGGCTGACGGACCTGTTCCGCCACCTGTATCCGGACGAGCGGAAGTTCTCGTGGTGGGACTACCGGGGCGGCGCCTTCCACCGCGGCATGGGGCTGCGCATCGACCACCTGCTCGGCACGCCCGCCGTCATCTCGCGCGTGCGCCACGTCGAGATCGACCGCGACTACCGCAAGAAGAAGGACGGCAACATCGCGTCCGACCACGCGCCGGTGTTCGCGGACCTGGACTGACCCGAAGGACACCGAGTCGCGCCCGGAGACCGGTCGGCGGTCATCACGCAACGCCGGGACTGAAGGGGCCGCGGCGGAAGCTGGCCTGTCACCACATCTTGTGGCGTTGCGACCGGCAAGCAGGTAGATCGAGAATCGGAATTGCGGTCCCCGCGGTCCGGGGGGTCGATGCCGTGAGGCGGACGAATGGCAGACCGGTTGAGTACTCCCTCTCCGCGGCCCGGGGGGGCGATGCCGTGAGGCGGACGAATGGCAGACCGGTTGAGTACTCCCTTGATCGCGGCGACGCACCGAAAGTGCTGCAGGTTGTGCTCCGCGAGAAACTGCTCCGCGACATCTGAATGCCCGGGCTTCGGTTCTGACCGCCTTCGTCGGGGCGCGCGACCGCCCTCCCGCGCACCATGATCACGTCGTCCGGCTGCACCGGATCGTCCTCGGTGACCGCGCGCGAAACCAGGCGTCCGTCGACCATGCGCTGGATCTGCAGCTCGTCGGGGGAGCCGCCGTCGGCGTACCCGCCGGCGGCGGAGACGGCCCGGCCGACGGTCATGCCCGCCGACCAGTCGTAGCGGCCGGGGGACTCGACCAGTCCGAAGATGTTGAACGCGGGAGGACTCGATTCGGGCTGAGACTGTCCCTCGGATCCGGCGTGGGGGCCGGGCCGGCCCGGTGCGGGGCCACCCGGTGCGGGCATCGCCCCCAGGAGGAGGACGACGCCCAGGGCGAGGGCCGCCGCGGGTCTTGCGAGCGCGCCGCGCATCTTCCCTCCGTCGAGCGGCCGGGAGTCTGCGCGATGGAGGCGGCGCAGACCCCCGGTGGGGTTCGAGGCGGGCGGCAATCGGGGCCGCGGGGGCGACCTCGGGGCTTACGGCAGCCCCAGGGTGAGGACGGTATTGGTGGCGACCACCGTCACGTACTGCCGGCCGTCGAGCTGATAGGTCATCGGGCTCGCCCGGATCGGCCGCGGGGCGTCGTGGCGGAGCAAGATCTCTCCGGTCTCGGCGTCGAGGGCGTAGAAGCCGCCGTCCTCGACCCCCTGGAACACGAGGCTGCCGGCCGTCACCAGATTGCCGCTGGCCCCGATGGCGCTCTGCGCGGGCAGGATGGTCTGCCACGTCTGCTCGCCGGTGACGGGGTCGTAGGCCGAGACGGTGACCTCGGGCGGGAACGCCTCGGTGAGGCGGTCGAGGCTCGACAGGCTCCCGGTGTGCCCGCGCGAGTCGGGCCCCGGCTCGAGGGTGTCGCCGACGGGGTTGACGACGAGCGCGATCGCCCCGTTCTTGCCGGTGACGTAGACGAGTCCGCTGGCGGGGCTGAACGACGGGGCCCCGAAGCTCGACCCGCCGTGGGGGACGATCACTTCCCTGCTGATCCAGTAGGGGCTGTAGAGCTGGCTCGACCGCGCCATCAGCTCGGGGTCGTCGACCTCGACGAAGGTGGCGCAGAGAGGCGTCATCGGCACCCCCGCCGCGTTGTAGGGAATCGGCTGCGTGGGCCAGACCTGCTCGTCGGGGACGTCGGTCTCGGTCGGCACCACCGTCTCCACCATCGGGTGCAGGGGCTCGCCGGTCTCGCGGTCCCACATGTAGAAGAGGCAGTTCTTGCCGGCCGCGGCGACGCCGCGGACGGTCTCGCCGTCGTCGCCCGTCACGTCGAAGAGCACCGGCCCGGTCACGTGGTCCCAGTCCCAGAGGTCGTGGTGCACGGCCTGGTAGTACCAGCGCAGGGCGCCGGTCTCGAGGTCGAGGGCGATGGTGCTGTTGCTGAACAGGTTGATGCCGGCCCGCGCCGACCCGTCGTAGTCGGGAGACGGGTTGCCGGCGTTGACGTAGACGAGGCCGAGGTCGGCGTCGACGGCCGGCTGGGTCCAGATGCCGCCGCCGGCCCGGGCCCCGTAGCCCCAGGTGTCGCGCGCGATCTCCCAACCCTCGTCCTGCGGGCCCTGGGGAATCGTGTTGAAGACCCACCGGATGGCCCCGGTCTCGGCGTCGGTGGCGATGACCAGCCCGCCCGGGATGTGCCCCTCCGACAGGGCCGCCGCCACGTACAGGGTGCCGTCGTGGTGGGCGGGCGGGGTGGTGATGCGGTAGCCGATCTGCACCGGGTCGAGGGTGGGCGGGAAGTCGTCGGGATACTTCAGTTGCAGCGCATTGCTGACGACCGGCAGCACGCCCCCGGCGCCGAACGACTCCACCGCGGCCCCGGTGCCGGCGTCCCGCGCGTAGAGGTCGTTGCCGCGGTAGGCGTAGATGTTGCCGCCCGCGAACGTCGGGCCCCGCACCGGGCTGCCGCCCGGCGACCCCGCGTCGAGCGGCGACGACCACAGCTCGGCCCCGGTCCTCGCATCGAGGGCGAAGAGGGTCGAGCGCGAGTGCAGGTACATCACCCCGTCGACGACCAGCGGCGTGGCCTGGGTGATGTTGTCGGCCGGTCCCGCCACCCAGGTCCACCGCTCGACGAGCCCGCCGACGTTCGAGGCGTCGATCTCGTCGAGGGGCGCGAACCGGTTGTTGTCGAGGTTGAGGTTCTGGCTCGACCAGTCGAGGGACGGCGCCTGCGCCCACGCGGCGTGGCCGGCCGCCGCGACCGCGAGCAGCGCGGCGAGGGCCGCCGTCCTACGGAGGGTCTGGTTCTCCCGCATCGTCACTGCTCCGTCGACGCGGCGGCTTCCTCGGCCCGCGCCCCGCTCAGCGAGTTGGGCACGGCCCAGTTGCCCTCGTGGCAGGCGTACTCGTACTGCTGGTAGGCGTCGTCGCGCTTGTAGGGGAACGCGACGGTCCACGGCTCCGCGTAGGTCTCGGGGTCGTCGACGGTGAGCGTGTAGTTCAGGGTGTCGGCGTCGGCGAAGGTGAAGCGCTCGACCATGCGCCGGCCCTCGTGCTGGGGCGCGCGCGAGCCGGGCGCCCGCATGTTGCCGACCGCCTTGAAGTTGGTCGACTCGACGACGAGGGTGTTGCCCTCCCAGCGGCCGCGGGGATCGCCCTCCCACTGGGTGATTCTCGAGTCGACGTGGTCACCGCCCTCGATGGGGATGATGCGCGCGTTGTGGATCATCTCGCTGTGGATGATGATGTGGTCCTCGGTCTGCACGAACAGCTTGCCGTTGTTGTAGGCGGTGGGCATCATCATGCCGAAGACCCCCCGCGACAGGCAGCGGTCGCCCGACTCCATGTTGGCGGCCTGGTCGTGCAGGTGATCGCGGTAGTAGCGCACGCTCTCCTGCGCCCTCGGGGTCAGGTCCGGCCTCCGGCCGTCCGGGGGATGGACGACGAGGGCGGGGGCCTCGCCGGCCACCGGCTCCTTCCAGAACCAGTCGAACCAGTAGTTGGCGTAGGCGCCGACGCCGCGGCTGTTCTCGTGGCCCTCCCACTCGACCGCCTTGGCCCGGTCCGAGCGCGCCGTGAACAGCTCGAGGCGCTCGTCCGCCGTCAGATCCCGGCCCACCAGGTCGGGCGACAGCTCCAGGGGCACGTGCGACGAGCCGACGTTGTTCCACATGCCGTTGATGTCGGGGTGCCCGTTCGCGAGCCGCGGGGGCTCCCAGTCCTGTCCGGACGAGAGCGCGGGCGCGCCGGCGAGCATCGCCAACGCGAGCAGCGAGGTGCAGGAGAGCATCTTCATCTGGACCTTCCTTTCCGAGTGTCGCCTCATTGTACGGCAATGCGGCAACGGGGACGCCCGCCGTCAGAACGCGATGCGCTCGACGCCGTCGACCCGGTCGAAGTGCGTGTCGTTGCTCAACAGCGGGAGTGCGTGCCGGTGGGCGACCGCGATCCGGACGTCGTTGAACGTAGTGGGTTGCCGGAGCACCGCCCAGCACCTGCGCAGGTGCCGGCAATGCACCCACTCATGCGGTGTCTTCGGACTCCAGCTTCTCGAACTCCTCCTCGATGGCGGCGTTGACCCGGCGGTGCTCGCTCGACAGATCGGACAGCCCGCCGAAGGCGACCATCCAGGGAGCCTCCTGTTCTCCCGCGCTCTCACGGGCGCGGCGTCGGAGCTCCTCATGGAGCGCTTCGATAAAGAACTGCTGCAGGGTCGTGCCGCGGGCGGCGACGAGCGCCTTGGCCTGCCGGAAGGTAGCGTCGGGCAGCTCGATGGCGATCTTCATGTCTGGCATGTCCTCGACGACCCACCGTCGTGAGCTACGCCGGCGGCGCCGACATCCTGCTCTGCGCCTCGGATCGGACGCCCGCGCCCGGGCAGGCCCGCCAGCCGGACCGGCGAGCCTCATCGCACCCGCCGGGTCAACCGCTCGTAGACGTCGCCCCGCCGCTCAACCACAACGATCAGCACCAGCAGCACGTGGTCGCGAACCTGGTAGCACACGCGCCAGTCGCCGACGCGAAGACGCCAGATGTCTTTGTATCCTCTGAGCCTGACGGCATCGGGAGGGCGGGCGTCGGCTGCCAGCCTCGACACGCGCGCCAGTATCCGACGCCTGACGGCGCGATCGGCGATCTGGCGCAGGTCCTGCTCGGCTCGCCTCGTGAACTCGACCCCATGGTTCAACGATCGAGCTCCGCCTTGAGGCGCTCGAGGCTGACGCCCCCGTTCACGTCGTAGTCTTCGATGGCCTCCAGCGCCTCGACGAGGTCGAGGCGATCCTCCAGCTCTTCGAGGAGAGCCGCGTCGTCCACCGGCACCAGGGCCGCCACCGGCTTGTCATGCCGCGTGATGATCATGCGCTCCTTGCGGTACTGCACCTTGCCGATCAACTCCGCAAGGTCCTTCCGGACCGTCGCCATGCTCAAGGCATCCATGTCACGTTTTCCAGAAACGTACAAATACTAACAAACGTACCGTTGGTGCCGCCACCGGTTCAGTCGTCGGCCGATGTCGTCTCGGCGGGAGCCGAGGGCTCGGCAAGAGTCGAGGGCCCGGCGGACTCGGGAGGAGCCGGGGGCTCGGCGGTGGCCGGTGGGGGCGGCGCCTCCGGCGCGGAGGGCCTCGGCGGGGTGGCGGCGGGGGACGGTGCGGGCGTCGGCGCGACCGGCTCTGCCGGTGTATCCGCGAGGCTGTCCGTCTGGTCGTTCTGCCGCTGATACAGGTACGAGGCGGCGAGCAGCAGCAGTCCCAGGACCACGCTGCTGGCGATGCGGTAGACCGAGTCGAGCTGCGAGAAGTCGACGAGGAACACCTTGAGCACGGTGGCGCCGAAGACCGCGATGGCGAGGTAGCGGATGGGCGCGTACTGCCGCCGGATGCCCGCCGCGGTGAGGGCGGCGGCGTAGGCGGCCCAGGTCGCCGACAGCATCATCTGCATGGCGAGCTCCGCGTTGGCGGCGATGCCCCGCCGGAGCTCCCAGAACGCGCGGATCTCCATCGACAGCGTGAACAGCAGCAGCACGTTCGCGCCGACCACCGCGGCGGCGAGGGCTGGCTTCCGGTGAGGGACGTCCCGGTCGTCCTCGCGCCGGTGCAGCCAGGCGACGAGAGCCAGCACGCCGACGACGAAGAGGCCGAGGAGGGCGCGCCGGTTGAAGATGACGGCATGGGCGGCCGGCACCGGCGCCGCGAGCGCCGCCATCGCCAGCACCGCCGTCACCGCGAGCAGCCCGGCGCCCGCCGCGCGGATCCAGGCCCGCCGCTCGCGGATGCCCACCCAGACCAGCCCGCCGGCCTCGGCCGCGCACGCCAGCGTTGCCCAGGCGCCGCCGAGCTGCAGGCCGATCGCGGCCACCGCGAGGGCGGCGGCCGGCACGAGCACGTGCATCGCGGCGCGGGGGTCGATGCGCCGCACGCCCACCGCCACCGCCCACCAGGCCACCGCCAGGAGGGCCGTCACCAACCCCGTGGCGGCGGGAAGATGCAGCTCGAGCAGCCCCTGCAGCCCGAACGCGAGGCCGAGCCCGTTGACGGGTACCAGGACCACGTCGGCCGCGTGCAGCGGCCCGCCCCTTCGCCGCAGCAGCTCGATCTGGGCGGCGGCGTGCAGGCTCGCGACCGCGATCCACGTCACGACGGCGGGCACCAGCCACGTGCCGTCCTGGTCGGCGCCCGTCCAGCCGAGCAGCGGCCCGGCGACCAGCGCCCAGAGACCGACGCGCGCCCACATCGCGCCCAACCGGGTGGCGATGGCGACCCCGGCCCCGGTGATCGCGATCAGATAGATCAGGAACGCGAGCCAGTGGTCGCCCAGTATCGAGATCGACGCGGCGTGATACCAGAGCGGGGTGGTCGCCAACGCCCACCGGACGGTGCCGGCATAGGGATGGGCGGATGCCCGCGACCGGTACAGCACCCAGAGGAACAGCGCGGCGTACAGCGTGAAGAACAGCTCCGTCCGCAGAAAGGCGCCGGGCTCGTAGAAGCGGACGTACCACACCGCGACGGTCAGCCCGGTGAGCAGGAAGGTGGCCAGGTTCAGGGCGGGCCAGTCGCGCCGGTGGGCCAGGTAGACGATGGCGCCGACGAGGAGAGCGACGTAGGTGAACAGGACGAGCTGGGCGCTGGCGCCGCCGCCGACGAGAAAGGGGGTGGCGAACCCGCCGGCCACCGCCATCATGGCCAGGGGCTGGGCGCGCAGCCGGTCCGCCTGATACGCCGCGAAGGCGGTCACCGCGACGAGCATCGCGAATCCGGTGGGGGCGTCCACGAGGCGGTACAGGTTCAGGGCCGCATAGACGGCGAGGTACCAGGCCGCGATGCCCCCGCCCGCGAGGGTCGTGCCGAACCGAGCGTGGCCGCGGGCCGCGAACCGCCGTCCCGACACCATGAGCAGTCCGCCGGCGAGCACCCCCGTGCCGACCCGCAGCGGCTCCGTGATCCACTGGTTGACGAACGCGTAGCGGATGAACAGGCCCACGCCGATGACGAGAGCGGCCACGCCGGCGTAGAGCATCCAGCGGGTGCCGATGCGGGTCTCGAGGCGCAACGGTTCCCCCTCGACGTCCGGAGATGCGGGGGCCGGGGCCGGCGCCCCCGGTGAGGCCGTCGCCGCGGCGAATGGCGGGGCAAGCGGCGCCGGCGCCGGGGTCGGCGCCGTTGCGGGTCCCGCGCCGGCCCCGGCGTCGGGCTGCCCCACCGTCTCGGGTGGCGCCGCGGGCGGCGGCGCCCCACCCTGCATCCATCGCTCGAGACGCGCCAGGCGGTGCTCGATATCGAGGACCCTCGCACGCACCGCCGACGCGTACAGGAAGGCGACGATCGGCAGAACGAGCGTCAGGACGAAGCCGAGGGCGGCGACGAACAGGAGCTCGATCATGGGCATGGTTGGGGCCTTCCCGCCCGTCGGCCTCAGCCCGAGAGCCGGCCGAGGGCCTCGGCCGAGGCCGATTCCGGCCAGATCGGGGCCGGGGCCGCCACGTAGCCGGCGTGGGCCAGCCGGCTCTGGAAGCAGGAGACTTCGGTGGCGTAGAAGAACAGCTTGCCCGCCAGATGGGCGGCGACGTAGACCTGGCCGGCGAGGAACCCCCACCACGTCGGCGCCCCGGTCGACACGTCCGGCGCGGCGGCCGCCCAGGCGCCGGCGACCGCGGCCAGCACCGCCCCGTTGGCGGCGTAGAGCCCCAGGCAGGGGGCGGGATGCCGCCGCACGAAGCGCCAGCCGGCGAGCAGGGCCCCGAGCATGCTGCGGCGGTCTTCCACCACCGCGCGCACCCGCGCGTAGTCGAACACGAGGCCGACCAGCGCCAGCAGCAGCCCGAACCCCAGGTAGCGCAGCAGCCCGGCCGCGGGCATGCCGTCGCCGGAGGATGGCGCGCCGACGGCCCAGGGGTGGACGGTCCGGAAGAGCGTCCAGTACACGAGACCGGCGATGAGGGCCAGGCGCAGCAGGCGCGGCCCGTAGACGCCGCAGGCGGCGAAGAACCCGACACCGCGGGTCGGCCGGTTCCGGGCATAGCGGTCGATGGCGCCGGCCGAGAAGAGGGTCCAGGCCACGAGGTAGGAGACGACGACCGCGGCCAGCGCCGGGTCGGGGCCCTCGCCGTCGAGCAGGGCGCGCAGGTGGGCGAGGGGGGCGTCCGTGCCCGCGAGTCCGGTCGCGCAGGGCCGGCCGTCGACCGGGTACCCGCCGTCCGAGAACCGCCACCAGTGGAGCGGAACGCACCCGGGCGCGGGGTCGCCGGCCGCCTGGTCCGCGCGCGGGTCCGCCCGCACGCCGTCCCGGAGGAGCAGTCCGGGCGGCAGGGCCACCGCCGCCGTCAGCATCGCGGCGCCGGCCACAACCATCGGCGCCCGCCACACGCGCCGCAGTCCGTCCCCGAGGAGCGCGATCAACGACATCACACCGCGGGTGTCAGGCAGTCCTGGCGCGGGGCTGCCGCGCGCGGCATCCGGCCCGGCGCCGCCTCGCCGCCGGACGGCGCCGCGGCCGGCCCGGGAGCCAGGGGGAGAGCCGGGACCCCGGCCGGAAGAGCGCAGCCCGGGAAGAGACCGGCGAGGCGCCGTCTCGGAACGTCCTCGACAGCCCGTGGTGAAACCCCGCGTTGCAGCGAAAGCGGCGAGGCGCCCGCCTGACAAGGCGTGAGGAGGGCGCATATTGGGCATATGCAACCGACGAACAACGCAGACGGCAGTCTGCGGCGGTCACGGCGCAGACTGCCGGTAGGCATGGCTGGGCGGCAATCGGAGCCGAAGGCGACGCTTGCCGGGCGCAGGCGGGATGCATTGCCGCTCGAATGCAGCCGGAACTTTCGCCACGGGCTGTCGACCATCGCCGCTACAGTATCACTCTCCGCCGGCCTGTCCGTCGCCGCCGCGCACCGGACCGGGAGACGGCACCGCCTGGCTCCCCGTCCTCGAGCTCGCGCACGAAAAAGGGGCGCTCCCGGAGGAGCACCCCTTCGCCACGTCGCATCGACCGCCGTCACCGCGCCGCGATCAGCGGTAGTCGTCCCGCACGGGATGGAACACGTCGATGATGCGGCACTGGGTGATCGCCCGGCCCGAGTGGACGGCGTTGGGCGGGATGACCGCCACCATGCCCGCCCCGAGGCGCTGGGTCTTGTCCTCGATGGTCAGCTCGAACTCCCCGTCGAGCACGTGCGCGACCTGCTCGTGGGGGTGGGCGTGCTCGGGCAGCTCGGCCCCGGCCGCGATGGTCCAGGTGACCGAGGTCATCGTGACACCGTTGGCGAACCGGCCCACGAAGCCCGGCATGGGCTCCTTGCGGGCCATGTCGGTGGGTGACAGGAACGCCACGGCTCAGTCCCTCAGACCGAAGGTGAACACGACGTTGCCGGCCGCGATGGTCACGTACTGCTGGCCGTCGACGGCGTAGGTGATCGCGGCGGAGTGGACGCGCCGGCCCACGTTCATGTGCCAGAGCTCCTCGCCGCTGACCGCGTCGAGGGCGTAGAAGTAGCCGTCGACGCTGCCGCTGAACACGAGATCGCCGGCGGTGGCGGTGACGCCCGCCGTCGACCGCGGCTGGATGGCGTACTCCCACCGCACGTCGCCGGTCCGCGGGTCGATGGCGCGGATGGCGCTGTGGTAGTTGTCGGCCGGCAGCGGCCGCTGCGAGCCCCCACCCGTGAACTGGTCGCCCTCGACGTACTCCTCGTCGCGCTTGTAGAAGATGTCCTCGCCGTCGTAGGCCTGCACGTAGAACAGCTCGGTGCGGGGGCTGAACGCGGGCGAGAACCAGTTGGTGCCGCCGCCGACCGGCGGCGAGACGAGGGTGCCCTCCGGCGTCGGCGCGGTGTTGGGGACCCGGATCGGCCGGCCGTTCGAGTCGAGCCCCACCGCCCAGGTCTGCTTGGCGTAGGGCTTCCCGAGGAGGAACTCGCCGGTCACGCGGTCGATGGTGTAGAAGAACGCGTTGCGGTTCGCCCACATCATGACCTTGCGCTCCTCGCCGTCCATCGTCAGGTCGGCGAGAATCGGCACCTGGATGGCGTCCCAGTCGTGCACGTCGTGGGGCGTGAACTGGAAGTACCACTCGAGCTGGCCGCTGGTGCCGTTGATGGCCATGGCCGAGTCCGAGTAGAGGTTGTCGCCGAGCCGCACGTCGCCGTTCCAGTCCGGGCCGGGGTTGCCGGTGCCCCAGTAGACGACGTCGAGGTCGGGGTCGTAGGCGCCGGTGATCCAGCTCGACGAGCCCCCGGTGCGCCACGAGTCGCCTGCCCAGGTCTGGTTGTCGGGATGGTCGGGGCCGGGAATCGTCCACGCCCGCCACACCTGCTCGCCCGACGCGGCGTCGTACGAGTCGATGAAGCCGCGGATGCCGTACTCGCCGCCGGCGACGCCCGTCACCACTTGGTCGCCGACGATGAGGGGCGCGGCGGTCTTGCTGTAGCCCGACCGGTGGTCGGCGGTCTCCGCGTCCCACACCAGGTTGCCCGAGCGGGCGTCGATGGCGACGAGGTGCGCGTCCAGCGTGCTCATGTAGAGCGTCTCGCCGAGGATGGCCACGCCGCGGTTGTTCCGCCCGCAGCAGATGCGCAGGTCATCGGGCAGGGGGTGGTCGTAGCGCCAGTACTGGCGCCCGGTGGCGGCGTCGACCGCGACCACGTTGCTCGGCGCCTCGGTGATGAACATCACCCCGTCGACGACGAGGGGGACGGTCTCGGCCCGGTCGAGCTGCGGGATCTGGTAGGCCCACTTCAGCTCGAGCTCGCCGACGTTGCGGTTGTGGATCTGGTCGAGCCGGCTGTAGCGCTGGGCGTCGAGGGTGGCCGAGTACATCAGCCAGTTCTCGGGCTCGTCGGCCGCGTTCAGCAGGCGCTCCCAGGTGACCGGCGAGAACGAGGGGCCGTCGCCGGACCCGGGCTCCTGCGCCGCGGCCGGCGAGGCGGCGAGCGCGACGGCGAGGACGATGGCAAGTCGTTTCATGATCAGGTCTCCTCCCGTCGGAGCGAGTACAGGTAGGCGACGAGGTCTTCCACCTCGGCCTCGGTCAGGAGGGCGTTCACGCTGGGCATGATCGAGCTGGTGACGCGCTCGTACGACCGCACCCCGCTCTTCGAGAACGACCACAGGTCCTCGTTCTCGTCCATGACCCGCATCGTGAACGTGTCCTCGCTCATGCGCAGGCCTTCGACGACCGAGCCGTTCTCGCGGGTGACCCGCAGGGTCCACCAGCGCGGCACGAGGTCCTCGTCGGGCGTGCGGAGGTCGCTGACCAGCTCGCCGGGGTCGCGGCGGTCGCCGACCCGGGTCAGGTCGGGGCCCCGCCGGCCGCCCTCGCCGTTCACCATGTGGCAGCTCGCGCAGTTGCCCTTGCCGTTGTAGATCATGCGCCCGGCCGCGACATCGCCCGGCAGGTCGACGGAGGGGGTGCTGTTGAGCGAGTTCAGGTAGCTGACCACCATCCACACCGACTGGTCGGTGGAGTTGCGGCTGATGCCGATCATCTGGGTGTTGGGGATGCCCTCGCGGACGATGCGGAAGAGGCCCGCGTCGGTGCTGGCGCTGCTGAACCCGTTGGTCAGGGCCGGCCCCAGCTCGCCGCCGTCGCCGGTCTGGCCGTGGCAGCGGGTGCACTGCTGCTGGTACAGCCGCTGCCCCATCCGGATGTCGAGCGTCGTCGTGAACGGGTTCTCGGTGGTCTCCTGAGCGCGTGGGGTGGCCGGCGCCGTCACGAGGACGACGGCGGCCAGCACCGCCGCCGCCGGAATCGCCCACAGGCTGCGCATTCGCATGATGCCCTCCGGGAAGTCGGTTTGGTCTCGGTGCGGGTCCGCCCGCACGTCGACGCACACAAGTACTACAAGGCGGCTTCGCCGGCAGTCGCCCGAGGCGCCTGGAGCGTCCAGGAGATGAACCGCGCCCCGGAGCGAAGCCCGCCTCGCCCTCGGAGCACGGCCTTCGGGAACGGTCCCTGCCGGCCGAGCCGTCGAAAGCCTGACGATATCACGCGGCGCGCCGCCCGCGCCACGTGTCGGCGCGGCGCGGGTGCACGACAAGAAAGTGGAGGATCTTGCCGGCGGGGGTATTGAGCGAGCGCTGAACGCTGCTTCCCGGCGGGATCAGTCGGCCGACTTGATCATCAGGAAGCGGCCGTCCGGCGCGAGGTCGTAGTTGCGGGCCAGACCGTCGAGGTACGGTCCATCGAACAGCGTCTCCGGCCGACCCGCGGTGAACGTCGCCCCCGTCTCGACCGGGACCGCTATAACCGCGCGGCCCGCGCGGTAGTAGAGCTCGGCTTCGTCGGGCGACCACAGCGGCGACGTGCCGCCGTCGGTCGAGACCTGGACGCGGTCGCCGAGGTCGGGAAAGCGCTCGACGTACACCTCGTGGCGCCCCGACTCGTCCGAACGGTAGGCGATCCACGCGCCGTCCGGCGAAACGGTCGGATTGCTCTCGTTGAACGCGGACACGAGAAGTGGCGCGACCGCGCGTTCTTCGTCCAGCATCATGAGCCCGACGTCCAGCGGCTGTGGTCCGTCCGTCGGATCGACGGTCCGGCTGGAGAACACCAGCACGCGCCCGTCGGACGACCACGACTGCGCCCACTGCCGGTTCGCGCTCTCCGACAGCCGCTCGGCCGCCTCGTCGCCCTCTGCGGCCCGCGCGTGGAGATTGGCTTCCTCCCCGCGCCCCGAGGTGTAGACCACCCGGCCGCCGTCGGGGTGCCAGATCGGAGACTCGTGGTCGCCGTCGCCCCGGGCCAGCGGGCGCAGCGTCCCGCTCTCCACTTCGAAGATCCACACCTCCCGGCTTCCCGGACGTCCCCGGTCGAGCGCGATCCGCCGCCCCTCGGGCGAGACCCGCGCGATGCGGTACACGGCCGGCTCCAGGGGCAGCGGCTCCTCCCGGCCGGTGCGGTCGACCCAGGTCAACGTGCGCAGCCCGGGGCGCTCGGACAGCTGCTGTACCACCGCCGTCGTGACCAGGAGGACGACGGTCCCCGCGACGAACGCCGCTGCCCTCAGCCACCAGCCCATCGACAGGGTGACGCCGACTGGCACTTCCGCCAGCGGCGAGGGTTCGGGCGCCGCCCCGCCGGTGCGGCGCCAGAACACCAGGCCCAGCAGTCCGAACCCGGCCGCCAACCCGATCAGCAGGCTCGTCGTCACGGCTTCCGACGGCTCGGTCAGCACGTAGCCGACCGTCGCCGCCATGAAGTTGTTGCCGAAGTGGGCCAGCACGCCGGCGAGGATCGAGCCGGTTCGCACGACGAGCGTCCCGAGGACGATGCCCAGGAACGCGGCCGGCAGCATGGTGTGGGGGGCGAGATGGAAGGCGCCGAAGAGCACCCCGGTGAGCAGCACCCCCGGGACCGGCCCGCGGCGCTCGAGGACGCCCTGCAGACAGCCGCGGAAGAGCGTCTCCTCGCAGAGCGCGGGCAGCACTGCGGCCACCGCCACCACGATCAGCCAGTCGGCGGCCGAGGTTGGCTGCAACCCCTCGGCGGCCGGGGCGGGGTCCAGCGCGAGGGCGACCAGCTCGAGCAGCAGGACCGCGACGCCCCACCCGGTCAGCCCGATGCCGAGGGCGAGCGCGCCCTGATCGAAGGAAATCGGCCTCCAACGGAGGGCGCTGCGAAGGTCGGGATGCTTCCGCCGGAGGAAGAGCAGGGCCGGGAGCAGGATCGCCCCGAGCTGGGTCAGCGCGAGGCCCGTCCGGGGAAAGGCCAACTGGAGCGGGCTGATCGCGATGACCAGCAGAAGGCAGGCCGCGAGCAGCGCGAGGGCCTGGCCGACGGCACTTCGTTCGGAGTCGGTCGCCATGCGATGATCTCGCGGGTCTGGCGAGCCTCAGTGTAGCAGGCTCGCGGATCCATCACGCGTCGCGAGCTCTCGGCCGTGCTCGCGTTCATGGCAGCCATGGTCGTCATCGGCATCAGGTGGCTCGTGGCGATTCCGGCGACGATCGTCGAGAACGCCGGCGTGCGCGAGAGCCTGAGGCGCAGCTGGCGCCTGACCGGCCCCAGCTGGAAGAGGCTCTTCTGGTTGATGGTCCTCCTGCAGGCGCCGTTCGAGCTCGCGAGTCTCGCGCTCGGCGGGCTGGCGGGGCTCGGCGCCGACTCTCCGGCCCGGTCGTTCGCCGAGTGGGGAGTCCTGACCATCGGCCGCACGATGGCCGCCGCGATCCTTTCGTCGGTGTGCTACGCCTACCTGCGGAACGCCGGAAGCCAGCCCGCTCCGGCGCCGGCCCCTCCCGCCGTCCCGTAACGAGGGGGCGCGGGCGTTCGAGTGGCCGCAACCGGGGCCCTCGACGTCTCGGAGACCCATTTCCGCCGCGGTCAGCGGAACATCACCGAACCGTCACTTCTCGCTCATGTCTCGGGGCGGCCCTTCGCCGATACTGACCGCGAGCGAATCCAAGCCCGGGAGTGTCACATGCAACAAGCGCCCAGCTCTCTACAGGACCGGTTGGTTCCCGCCGAGGAGATCTTCTTCACCTGGCTGATGCGGGTATTCGCCGCCGCGACTCTCGTCGGGTCGGCATGGATCGACGACGCGCCCCCTCTCGAGATCGGGGCCATGATCGTCACGGTCTACGTGGCGGTCCGGGTGGCCATGCAGTTCCCCCGCCTCGCCGCCGCCGCCCCCTTCGAGAGCCGACCCCTGCGGGTGATATTCGCCGTCGGCGCCCTCATGCTGCTCGCTTCATCGTTCGTCGTCGTCGCCATCCTCGTCGACCGACTGGCCGTCTCGATTGCCGGCTGAGGGCCGAGCCGGACGGATGCGCGCCGTCCGTACGGGAGGCGTAGGCGACGCGGTTCTCGAGGTCCTCGTAGAAGACGGGACCGTGGCGGCTGAACTTCAGGACGATCGGCTCGGGGTCCCGGCCCTCTCGGGAATCTCCTCCTCGATGATCACCTCGACCGGCGCGCTGAGCCCGGGGACGGCGAGCTCGCCGTCGATGGTGGCGAGGACGCGGCTCGCGAGGGCCTTGAGCGACGCCGGCTCTTCCGGGCCGGCACCGCTGGCCGCCGATGCCGCCAGCACCAGGAACGCCAACCGCGAGACGTGGCGGAGGGTGGAAACGAGCCGGCCGGACGCGCGTGTGACAGAGGTTCGCATCACCGTTCTCCTCGATTGCCGAGCCCGGGAGTCTGGATTCGGTATCGATTGCCAGAGTTGGACGGGGTCAGCCCACGGTCCCCGGTTGGCGCTCCGGGACACGGCAAAAGGACAGTCGCCGCCGACGTCCTGGCCGGGTCGCCGCCTGCGCCAGCGGCGCGGGCCGCAGGGCCGCGTATACTGCCGGGCGTCGATGCCATCGTCCCCCGGCACCCCCCGTTACCAGTTCGCCGGTCACACCCTGTCCCCCGCCCGCCGGACGCTCGTCCGCGACGGCCGGGAGCTGCCGCTGATCCCGCGCTGCTTTGACCTCCTCGTCCTCCTCGTCGAGCGGCGGAACGAGGCGGTGTCGAGGCACGACATCCTCGACGCGGTCTGGAGCGACGTGGCGGTGACCGACGGCGCCCTGAGCCAGGCGGTCCGGATTCTCCGGCGCACCCTGGCCGACGATTCGCGCGAGCCGACCTTCATCCGTACGGTGCCGCGGCACGGCTACCGGTTCGTCTGCGACGTCGTCGAGGAGCCGGACGAGGGGCCGGTCGCGCCCGGGCCGGCCGTCGCGGCCGACCCCGCGCGGGCCGCCCCGGCGGAGGGTGCGCGGGCCGCTCCGGCGGGGGGCGTGCGGGCCGCCCCGCTGGCGGCGGTGCCGGCTCCCACGGAACCCGACGCGGACACCGCCTTCGACCGGGCTCTCGAGACGCTGCTCGACGACGACGACGGCGACGCCGAGGCGGCGGACGTCCGGCGGCGGCAGGCGGCCGAGACCCTCCACCAGCTCGGCACGGCGAAGGCCCTCGACCGGCTGGACCGCAGGAGGGGGCACACGGTGGCCCGCGCCTACCTGCGCGAGACCCGGTGGGACATCCCGGGGGCTGGACCGGTCCCGCTGCTGGGACATCCGGGTTGGCTGGCCGCCGCGAGGATCCTGTTCCTGCTCCGCATTCGGCGCGTGGCCAGGCTGGCCGGCCGCCGGTGGCTGGCTGCGGCGGCGGGAGGAGCGGCGGCCGGGGCGGTCGCCGGGTTCCTCGGCGGCCTCGTCCTCCGCTTCGGCCCCGGGTCGACGGCCGGCGACGGCGTGTTGGCGATTCTGCCGATTCTCGGGACCGCGGTCGGCGGCGTCGCGGCGGCGGGGGTGGGGGCCGGGCTCGCCGCCGCGGAAGCCGCCTTCCGCGCGCGGCGGTGGCTGGCCCTCGCGGCGGCGGGAGCGGCGAGCGGCCTCGCGGTCGGCGCGGCCGCCCACCTCCTGGGGCGTCTCGTGCTCGAAGGCCTGTTCGGCCGCGATCTGTCGCCGGTGACGGGCGCCGTGGAAGGTCTGGTCCTCGGCGGAGCCATCGGACTCGGGTACGGGCTGGCCACGCCCACCGCCGAGGGCGGCATGGCCACCCCGCACGGCCTCGCCCGGGTTCGCGTCGCCCTCCTGACGGGGCTCGCCTGCGCGCTGGCCGCGGGGATGCTCGGCTGGAGCGGCCGCTTCCTGGGCGCGATGAGCCTCGACTTCATGGCCCAGAGCTTTCCAGGCTCGCAGGTCGGCCTCGCGCCCTTGGCCCGCCTCCTCGGCGAGCCGGCTCCGGGGGTCGTGACCCGGGTAGCGATCAGCGCCTTCGAGGGCCTGATGTTCGGCTCGGGCCTCGCCGCGGGGCTGACCAGGCGTCCGCGCGACCGCGCGACCTGACCGTCGCGCTGGAAGTTCCGCTGTCGCGAAACATCTACGGCGGCAGATTCCTGGCGCGACCTGACGCGGAAGTTCGCTGTCGCGAGACTCCTGGCGCGCGAGCCTCCACGCCTCCTGTGTTCGCGGCGGGAGTGTCGCGGGGCGAGACTCCCGCCCGTGCAAGCCCCCGGCCCGTTTCGGCCCTTCTCAGCGGAATATCACCGACCCGTCACTTCTCGCTCATGTCTCCGGGCGGTCCTCCGCCCATACTGGCCTCGAGCGAATCCGATCGCGGCCCGACCGCCGACAAGGAGCGAGAAACGATGGCATTGCGACTTCCCCTCGAGCCCTCCCCCCGACCCGCGTGGGCCGTCGACCACGAGCGCCTGGCCCTCGCGACCCGAGAGGCCCAGCAGTTCATCGACGTCACCGAGCGGGTGGTCGGTTGCGTGCGCCTCTCCGGCATCGGCGACGGCACGGTGACGGTGCAGTCGATGCACACCACCGCCGCGATCCTGGTCAACGAGAACGAGCCCCTGCTGCTCGACGACCTCGGCCGGGTCCTCGCCGGCTGGGCGCCGGCCGCCGGGCGGTACGCCCACGACGATTTCGAGCGCCGGACGGCCAACCTGACGCCCGACGAGCGGCCCAACGGCCATGCCCATGCCCGTGCGATGGCCCTGCAGGTCTCGACCACGCTGGCCGTGATCGGCGGCGAGGTCCAGCTCGGCCGGTGGCAGCGGATCTTCCTCGTCGAGCTCGACGGCCCGCGCTCGCGCGAGGTCGTCGTCACCACGGCAGGCCTGCTCGGGGCCTGGCCGCCGGAGCGATCCGCTCCACGCCCGGTACGGCCTGCGCTCGCCAGCCGGCGGCCGTCCGGCTCAGAGGATGCATGAGATGGACCGGCCGATGAACGGCGGCTTGCACGTGGGCCTGATCATGGACGGCAACGGACGTTGGGCCCGCGCGCGCGGTCTCCGGCGCACCGAGGGCCACCGCCGCGGTGCCGACGCGGTGCGGCGGGCGGTGGAGGCGGCGCCGGGGCTCGGCGTCACAACGTTGACGCTCTACGCCTTCTCCGCCGACAACTGGCGGCGGCCGCCGGCCGAGGTGTCGACGCTGATGAGGCTGCTGGAGTCCTTTCTCGTCCGCGAGCGGAAGAAGTGTCGCCGGCAGGGCGTGCGGCTCGCGTTGATCGGCCGGCGGGACCGCCTGTCGCCGGCCCTGGTCCGCGCGATCGAGGAGACCGAGTGCGCGACGCGCGGCGGCGACCGGCTCTACCTGCGGCTGGCCGTGGACTACTCGGCCCGCTCGGCGATCCTCGCCGCCGCCGCCACGCTCGGGCGGGACGAACCCTGCGACGAAGACGGCTTCCTGCGGCGGGTCAACCGCGCTTGCCACTCCGATCCGGAAACCCCGCCGGTCGACCTCGTCATCCGCACGAGCGGCGAGCAGCGCCTGAGCGACTTCCTCCTGTTCGAGGCGGCCTACGCCGAGCTGCTGTTCACCGAGACGCTGTGGCCGGACTTCGACGGCGAGGACCTGCGCCGGGCGGTCGAGACATTTCGCCGCCGCGAGCGCCGCTACGGGGGCCTGAGCCCGGACCAGGGCCGGCCCGTCCGTCAAGCCGTGCGCGGCCCGCGCCGGGACCGGCGCCCCCGTTCGGGCATGCCCGCCGAGCTTCTCAGGGAGACTGAGCGATGACCGGCAGATTCCGTCCCGACGCCCGGGCCCTGGCGCGGGCCCTGCTCGCGGTGCTGATCGGCATGCTCGCCGGCGGCGCCTTCAATGCCGGGCTCGGCGACCAGGGCGCCGACACGCCGGCGCTCGCGCTGCTCGGCGGCGCACTGGCCCTCGGCATCGTGGTCGTGACCCGCGCCCGCCGGCGAGCGCGGGGATCACGGGATGAGTGACAACGCAGCATCCTCCCGGGCGAGGGTGCGGTTGGCTTCGACCACCAGGGCGACGGCTTCGCGGAGGTTAGTGCGGGCTTCTTCGAGGGTAGCGCCCTGGGTGTTCGCGCCGGGGAACTCCTCGATGAAGGCGATATAGCCTTCAGGGACCTTCCGGAACACCGCCGTGCATTGCAGCTTCACAACTGGCTCCAGATACAGTCGCGGAACGGTCAGAGCGCTCCGCGGCTTCCATGCCCTGCCGCGAGCCCACATCGTCCATGCCGGCTTCGGATCCCTCTGACGGATCCCCGGGGCGGGTGTGGTTGTCCCCGCAAGTGGGGTGTTTTCCCGGTGCCTACAAGAATTTGCTCAATGCAGATCCTCCTCGTTCAACGATTCTACCGCGCGGCCGGCTGCAGTGTCAGGCGGTGCGCCACGTGCTCCTCCACTGCTTCCCGCGTGTAGAGCAGCGGGAAGTACTGGCCGTTGCCGAGGTTGTCGGCGAGGTTGCCGTAGAAGGGGCTGCCGGGCTGGGCCGACTGCCCGGGGGCGTTGCTGGCCACCGACCGGTCGGGGTCGGCGAGGTCGATGATGCGGCGGAAGTTGGCGCCGGTGGCGTTGACGGCGCCGAATCCGCCGGGGCGCTCGACCGCGGGGAGGTCGAACTCGGGGACGAACATGTGCTGCAGGGCGCTGGCGTGGACCCGGCCGTGCCGCCACTCCTCGCGGTCGGGGCCGAGCTCGCGGGTCAGCCGCTCGATCGCGGCCGTCAGGCCCTGCTCGATCAGCGCTTGGCGCTCGGCCGCCGGCGTCTCCGAGTCGCGGGCCGCGGCGTCCACCTCGGCGTTCCAGCGCACGTACAGGGCGCCGGCGGTGCTGTCGCGCGAGACGGTGGCGTCCCACTCGGCGATCAGCCCGCGCGCCCACTCGACGTCGGGGTCGTCCGACATCCACCCCCGGAACGCGGGAATGTCCCGCTCGGCCGCCAGCAGGCGCGCGTCGTGCTGGATGCCCTTGTGGTCGTCCACCGAGAGCGTCTCGCCGGCGCCCAGGATCTGGTGCAGGCGCGCGATGCGCGAGGTCTCGACCCCTCGCGACGAGTGGTAGAAGACGGGGCGGCCCTCGTAGCCCGGCGGGTGGACGTTGTTGTTGGCGGTGGCAACGTAGCCGCGCTCGGGGTTGAACTCGCGGGGCAGGTCCTCGCGGAACCCCTTCCACTCGTAGTCGCCGTTGCCGGGCACCGGCAGCCGCCCGTTCCAGCCGTCGCGGTCGGGTGTCAGCCCCGTCACCTGGAGGGCGATGTTGCCGTCGGCGTCGCCGCAGACGAGGCTGTGCGTCGGCACCAGCCAGTGCATTGCCCGGTCGAAGAAGTCGGCGCAGCTCTCGGCCTGGGCGAGCTGGAAGCTGCCCTTGTAGGCGGCGGTGCCGGGCTCCTGCACCACCGAGCGCACCGCGTAGGCGACGCGGTTCTCGAGGTCCTCGTAGAAGACGGGGCCGTGCCGGCTGAACTTCAGCACGATGGGCTCGGGGTCCCGCCCCTTCACCGGGATCTCCTCCTCGATGACGCGCAGTGGCTCCCAGCCGTTCTGCCACCGCACCATGTCGGGCTCGTCGGGATGCAGCTCTTCGACGTAGACGTCGACCATGTCGGTGCCGGCGAAGGTGAAGCCCCACGCCATGCTCGCGTTGCTGCCGGCGTCGACCCCCGCGAACGGCGGCTCGCCGCCCCCGATGACGTTCCAGCCGGGCGCGTTCAGGTGCACGAAGTAGCGGAGGGCGGGCATCTCGATGCGCCGGTGGGGGTCGTTGGCGAGAATCGGGACCCCGGTCGGCGAGCGCGCGCCGGTCATCACCCAGTTGTTGCTGCCCTCGGTGGCGACGACGCCGGGCAGGACCCGCGCCGCCCGCGGCTCCCGCGGGCTGACGAGGTCGCGGTACGGCTCGACGATCTCGAGGGCGGGCAGCCGCCCCGCCGTGAACGGATCGCCGTCGCCGGCCCGCATCGCGTCGAGGATGTCCTCGGTGATGATGGAGACGTCGAGGCCGTCGGGCACCACGAGGTCGTCCCAGGGGTCGGGGGCGGCGCGCCGGTTCGCTTCTTCCGCCCCGTAGCGGGCGACGTTCAGCGCGAGCTGCATCTCGTGGAGGGCGTGGCCCCGCACGCTCGGCACCCCGAGGGCGGCCCAGCGCAGCACCGCCGTCTCGGCCGTCCACGGCTCGGGCTCGACGCCGGTGAGCTGGAACTCCACCGGCAGGTTGTCGCGGTTCTGCTCGATGAACGCGTTGACCCCGTTGGCGTGGGCGGTGAAGAGGCGGTGGGCGTCGGGGTGGTAGCTGGTCCACTCGGTCTCGTCGAACGGCCCCCGGAACCTCATCAGCCGGGTGCGCCGGTCGTAGTCGAGGGCCTCGGGCCCGAAGACCTCGGCGAGCCGCCCCTCGCGCCAGCGGCGCCACATCTCCATCTGCCACAGCCGGTCCTGGGCCATCACGTAGCCCTGCGCGAAGAACAGGTCGTCGTCGTTCTCCGCGTAGATGTGGGGCACGCCCCACTCGTCGCGGATCACCTCGACCGGGGCCTTCAGGCCGGGCGCCTTCAGCTCGCCGTCGATGGTGGCGAGGGCGCGGTGTGCGAGGGCGTCGAGCGACGGCGCCTGCGCGGCGCCGGCGCAGACGGCCGACGCGGCCACCAGCAGAACCGCGAGCACCGCGGCGCGTGCGGGCGCGGCAACGAGATCGCCGGACATCCGTGAGGCAGAGGTTTGCATCGTCGTTCTCCTGAAGTTCTCGTCCCCCGGGGTCACCAGAACAGGCTGCGGACCATGCGCAGCCCGATCAGCAGGACCATCGGCGAGAAGTCGAGCCCGCCCATCGGGGGCAGGGCGCGCCGGATGGGGTCGAGCAGCGGCTCGGTCAGCGCGTGCGTGAAGCTGGCGACGGGGTTCGTCGGGGGCAGCTGCATCCACGACATGACCACGGACACCAGCACGATGAGCGAGTAGAGGTCGATGAGCTGAATCAGCAGCGGCATGGCGCGCCCTTCATCCGGCCGTCCGGACCGTCTCGTAGGTGGGGACGCCGTGCTCGTCGAACCAGCGGAACGCGGCGGTCGGGGCGTCGCCCGGGGTCACCGTCACCTCCAGGAAGCCGCCGGTGGGCTCGGGCGACGAGAAGGGCTGCACGATCAGCCCGTCGGGGTCGTTCGACCCGGGGTCTCCGGGCGCCCGGCCGAGGCGCGCGTTGGCGTCGACGAGGGCGCCGGTCGAGAACTCCTCGAACCCCCGCGGATGGATCGAGTGGTACTGCCAGTGCCGGTCGCCGCTGACGATGTAGAAGTGATCGTCGAGGCCGTTCTCTTCCAGCCAGTCGAAGAACCGGTCGCGCTCGTACTGGAACCCCATGGGGTTCGACTGGTTGTCGCGCTTGAAGGGGTCGTGCCCCAGCGCCTGTCGGCCGGCCTGGTCGGCGTCGTCGGGGCCGATCATCGGCGTCGGCGAGATGAGGATCTTGAACGTGGCGTCGCTCGCGAGCAGCGTCTCCTGCAGCCACGCGAGCTGCTCGGCCCCCCACATCGTCTTGTCGGGCCCCGGCTCGGCCATGTTCGGGCTGCGGTAGTCGCGCCCCTCGGTCAGCCAGATCTGCAGGTCGCGCGAGACGCGGTGGGTACGGTAGGTGCGCGGGTCGGGGTCGTTCGGGTCGACCACCGGCACCTGCTCGAGGAACGTGGCCCGGCCGAGCTCGGGCGAGGGGTCGGGCTCGAGCTCGACGGTATTGTCGCTGTCGTTGAAGCGGTAGTCGTGGTCGTCCTTCTCCCAGTAGGTGGGGACCGAGGCGAACAGGTCGATGAAGCGCGGCTGCACGAACTGCTGGTGCCACTTCCTGCGCAGGAACGACTGGGTCCGCTCGAACTCGCTGAACGGGGCGTCGTAGTAGACGTTGTCGCCGGTGCCGACGAAGAACGCCGGCTCGCGGGCGAGGATCGACGCGAGCCCGGGGTAGCCGAGGGGCCGGTCCTCGGGCGAGCCGGACCGCGGCCGGTCCCCGTGGAAGAGGGCGTAGTTCATGCCCGTGACCACCACGAAGCTCACCTCTTCGGCCGCCTCCGCGCCGGGCAGGGTGCCGAACGAGCGGGTGGGGCCGAGCCGGGTGTTGTCGGCGGTGGGGCCGTACTCGAGCCGGTAGTAGTAGCGGGTGCCCGCGCTCAACCCGTCGACGGCGGTCTTCACGATGTAGTCGCCCTCGGGGGTGGCATCGAGCCACGCCGTCGTCGTCGAGTCGGCGAAGTCGTCCGACAGGGCCACCTCGAACCGCGCGGTGCCCGGCGCCCCCGCCACGTCGCCGTCCACGAGGCCGTCCAGGGTGGTGAGCCGCGACTGCAGGATGACGCTGTCCGCGGTCACCTCGCCGGCCATCTCGCCCTGGCCGTTGGTGATGGTGATGGGGTCGGGCGCGGGACCGCCGCAACCCGCCAGCAGGCCCAGGCCGAGTGCCAGTGCCACCGTCTTCGTCATCGTCGCCCCTCCCGGCATCGGCGCGGGTTCCGGTGTGCGCCCGCCGTTCCGTTGCGTGCTCGCCGCATCTCGGATCTGCATCCTACACGCACCGGCCGCCGGATGCCATGCGCGGCGCTTCCACGGCGGAGGGGGCGGGCACGCCGTGGCCACGGTGTCGATGTCGTCGTCGCCGGTCTGGATGCGCGGTGTCCCCGTGGCGGAAGGCGCGGTCACGCCGGGCCCGCGCGAGGGGCGGCGCCGCGCTTTACTGTCGGTCGGCGTCCATCGAGCCGCGAGCCGCGAAGTCGGTTTCGCATGCGCAAGAGGGGCGGGGTCGCTTCACCGGTTCAGGGAAACGGCAACCCGTCGAAGCGGTAGCCGAGATGCCAGGCAATGGTAGAGGCGCGGGGCCGCCTCACCGGTTCAAGGGGAACGGCAGCCCGTCGAAGCGGTAACCCAGGTGCCAGGCGATGTAGTCGTGGCTGAAGTCCTTGCCCCGGCTCATGAAGCGGAAGCTCACGTCGCTGAACCAGCGCTCGGCGAAGCGCATGATGGTCCCCACCCGGTAGAACGGGGCCGGCCGCTCGTCGGACCGCGTGCGGGCGAGGTGGGTCCCGAAGTGCAGGTAGATGGAGAAAGGTCCGGCGATCTGCTCGTACCCCGTGTAGAGGCCGAGGCTTCCGCCGCCGCTCAGATCGGCGTCGGGCGCGCGCGCGGTGCCGCGCGGCCGGCCCGTCTCCAGCGACCCTTCCAGCCCCCCGCCGACCTGGCCGAGGCGGTAGAAGCGGCGCCACACCGATCCCTTGAGGGCGGCGACCTGGACGTATCCCCGCGGGCCGAACCCTTCCTCGCGCCAGAAGAACCCGACCCCCCGCACCGCGAGCCCGCCGTCGAGGCGCGTCTCCCAGCGGTCGACGAAGGGCGGCCGGTCCTCGCGCCGCCGCGGTGGCCCGCGCACGCCCAGGCTGCGCTGGACGGCGACGCGGGGGGCGGTCACCGTCAGGCCCCGGTTGGGGCTGCCGACCCCGCCGTTCGAGAAGTGGTTGAGCGAGAACCCGGCGAGGAGGTCGAGGCGGTCGGTGAGGCGCCGCCGGGCCTGGAAGCCGAGGTCGATGTAGCTCGTCAGCCGGGTGGTCGGATGCCGCTCGAAGGGGAAGTCCTCGAACGCCGGCGGGTTCCAGCCGCCCGTCACCCCCATGCCGATGGTCGTGAGCACGTCGATGCCGGCGACGGGCGGCAGAACGGGGGTCTGGATGAACCCGTACACCGACACCGGCCGCCCCCGGTCCGTCGGCCCGCCCCCGAAGTCGGCGAACTGGACGCCCGCGCCGTAGGACGGGAAGCGGTAGGTGTGGTGCCACAGCGCCGATCCGTCGGTGTGCCTCACCAGCTCGACGCGGTAGGACCGGAAGGAGTTGCGCGGCAGGGGGTGCGTCTTGCCGACGACCCCGGGCTGCAGGTCGAAGCGCAGGGACCAGTCCTCCGGTGTCTCCGGCCGGAGCTTGCGCCGCACGGTGCGGAACGCCTTCGGCAGGAACCAGCCAGTGTCCGACTGGGGGCCGGACTCCTGGACCTCGGGGCCGGATTCCTGGGTGTCGGGGCTGGTTTCCCGGATCACTGCGGGGTCCCCGGCGCCGTCGTCGTCCGTCGGCGGGAACCGGCCCGCGTCCGTCTCGGCGGGCTCCTGGACGGTCGGGAGTTCCCCGGCGCCGTCGCCGTCCGTCGGCTGGGCCGCGGCCCCGGCGGCGAGCATCGGGCAGAGCAGGAGCCCGAGCAGAAGTCTGCGCCGCAGAACGACGCCGCCTGTCATGGGGAGGCTCCGCCGCTCGGCAGGCCGGGTCGAGTGGTCGGCGGCGCCGTGGGGGGGCGCCGACGCAACCCCGCGGTCGCGGCGCGACGCGCAGCCCGGTTCGGCGTGTCGCCGGAACGGAATCCTCGCGGCACGAGCGCCCGGCGTCAGGAGACGGTCACGCACGCAACCAGCCCATCCCGGCGGCACGAGCGCCCGACGTCAGGAGATGGTCACGCACGCAACCAACCCATCCCGGCGGCACGAGCGCCCGGCGTCAGGAGATGGTCACGCACGCAACCAGCCCAAGAGTTCATCGCCCGCCGGAGCCGCCTGCGCGACCAGCCAACCCTGTCCCGGCGCCGCCCTACGACGCCGGCTCCTCCGGCAACGTCAGCGCGATCAGCTCGGCGTTGCCACCCCCCCCGCCGACCGCCACGAGCAGGTACTGCCGGCCCTCGTGCCGGTAGGTCACGGGGTTGCCCCCGGGCGGCGCCGGCAGGTCGACCGAGCCCAGGTGCTCGCCGGTGGCCTTGTCGTAGGCGCTGATGGTGCGCGAGCCGGCCGCCACGTCCTCGTAGCCGCGGCCGCCGTGGTTCATGATGAGGATCGACGGCGTCACCAGCGGCCCCGAGCTGATGCCCCCGCCCCCGCCGAGGGGCGGCAGGTCGAGGTGGGCGAGGGCGGGATGGTTCCGCGGGCCGTCCCCGTGGGGCTGCATCCACGCCCGGTCGCCGGTGGTCAGGTCGAGCGCGGTCACCCGCTTGTAGGGCGGCTTGAACAGCGGCAGCCCCCGCGGCCCCGGCAGCCCGACGCCCCACGGGTCGGTAAAGTAGCCCACCGTCGCCGGCGCCTCGTACTCGACCACCTCGACGACGATCAGGGTGCTCGACGACGACACGAAGAGCCGGCCGGTCTCGGGGTCGACGGCCGCCCCCTGCCAGTTCGCGCCCCCGCCGGCCCCGGGGACCTGGATGAACGGGGTCTCCGCCCCGCGCAGCACCGGCGGCGAGAATATCGGCCCGAACCGCGCCCGGCTGCCCACCAGCTCGAGGGCCTCGGCCTTCAGCTCGGGCGTGAAGTCGATGACGTCGTCGATGCCGATGCCCTGCCGGTCGAACGGCGGCGGCTTCGTGGGGAACGGCTGGGTCGGCGAGTACCACTCGCCGGGCACGTTGCCCTGGGGCACGGGGCGCTCCTCGATGGGCCAGACAGGCTCCCCAGTCGCCCGGTCGAACACGTACGTGAACCCCTGCTTGCTGACCTGGGCGAGGGCCTTGACCTCGCGGCCGTCCACGGTGACGTCGACGAGGTTGGGGCCGGTCGGGAAGTCCCAGTCCCACAGCCCGTGGTGCACGGCCTGGAAGTGCCACTCCCGCTGTCCGGTCTCGATGTCGACGGCGACGATGCTCTCGGCGAACAGGTTGTCCCCCGGCCGCATGCCGCCGTACCAGTCGTTCGACGGGGTGCCGGTGGGCAGGTAGACGAGGCCGAGCTCCTCGTCGACGGCCATGTACGACCAGACGTTGGTGTGCCCGCTGTAGCGCCACGACTCGTTCTGCCACGAGTCGGCCCCGAACTCGTCGCCCTGGGGGATGGTGTGGAAGATCCACTTCATCTCGCCGGTGCGGGCGTCGTAGGCCCGCACGTCGCCCGGCGACGCCTCGCGGTCGGTGATGTAGGTGTCCTGGATGATGCTGCCGGTGATGATGGTGTCGCCGGCCACCGCGACCGGCGACGAGTAGGTCATGCGCGACGCGTCGATCTCGCGGTTGTAGCCCTGCGTGAGGTCGACGTAGCCGTTCTCGCCGAACTCGGGGTAGAGGGCGCCGGTGCGGGCGTCGAGGGCGACCAGCTTCAGGTCGTGGTTGGACATGAAGATGCGCGCGTCGCCGCTCTCGCCGTCCTTCCAGTACGAGAGGCCCCGGTGGTGCCAGCCCATGTTGGGGGGGCGGTCCATGTCGTCGTAGATCCGCGGGTCGTAGGTCCACACCGTCTCGCCGGTGCCGGCGTCCAGCGCCGCCGCCTGCCCGAGGGCGGTGCTGACGTAGACCAGCCCGTCCGCCATCAGCGGCGACGACTTGAACGCGGCGGGGCGGATGCGGTCGTGCTCCTCGACCACCGCGCGGGACAGCGACGTCCAGCGCCACGCGACCTCGAGGTCGGTGAAGTTCTCCGCCGTGATGTCGTCGAGCGGCGAGTACTTGGTGTTGGCGGCGTCCCGTCCGAAGTGGTGCCACTCGCCGTCGGGCACCCGCGACTGGGCGCCGGCCGGCGGGGGGGCGAGCATGACCGCGGCGGCCAGCGCCGCGCACGGGGCGAGAAGCCGAAGCCGGGTGCCGGTGTCCATCGAGCCTTCTCCTCTTTGCCGAATCCTCGCTCGCCGCTTCCGCCCGGCCCCTACTCCGGCCCGCGCAGGTCGAAGAGCGGCTCGGCCGCCGTCATGCCCGCCCGGTGCGCCTCGGCCGCGGCGACGACCGCGGCGAGGGCCTCGGGGCGCTCGGCCGCCACGTCGTAGCGTTCGCCCACGTCCTCCCCGAGGTGGAAGAGCAGGGGCGGGTCGTGGTCGGTCCGCCCGGGCGGGAGGCCGTAGCGGCCCTGGGTCGTGAAGTGGGCCTTGTACGGTCCCAGCCGGAAGGCGTACAGCTCGCCCATCCGGTAGTAGGCCATGCTCTCACGCGGGGGCGGCCCCGCGCCCAGCAGCACCGGGCTCAGGTCGACGCCGTCGATGGGCCGGTCGCCGGGCACGGTGCCGCCGCCGAGGGCGATGGCGGTCGTGAACAGGTCCATCGCCGAGCCGATGGCCTGGGTCACCCCGGGAGCTATCGTCCCCGGCCACCGGAACAGCCCGGGCACCCGCATGCCGCCCTCGTAGGTCGTCCCCTTGCCGTGCCGCAGCGGTCCGGCCGACCCGCCGTGGGTCTCGTAGCTGATCCACGGGCCGTTGTCGCTCGTGAACACCACCAGGGTCCGCTCCGCCAGCTCGAGGCGATCGAGGGTCTCGAGCACCTGCCCCACCGCCCAGTCGATCTCCTCGATGACGTCGCCGTAGACCCCGGCCGTGCTCCGGTCCCGGAAGCCCTCCGACCGGAACAGCGGCATGTGCGGCATGGTGTGCGGCAGGTAGAGGAAGAACGGCCCGTCGCGGTGCGCCTCGATGAACGACACCGCCTCCTCGGCGTAGCGCCGGGTGACGGTGTGCTGGTCGGCGGGGCGCTCGACCACCGCTTCGTCCCGCATGAGGGGGACGTGCCAGTAGTCGGTCCGCGGATCGAACATCGCGGCCCGGCGGTCGGGCCCCGAGGGCACCTGCCAGTCCATGTCGTTCGAGTAGGGGATGCCGAGCCACGAGTCGAACCCGTGCCGGGTCGGCAGGTACTCGGGCAGATGCCCGAGATGCCACTTGCCGACGATGCCGGTGGCGTAGCCGGCGTCGCGTAGCGCCTCGGCCAGGGTGATCTCATCCGCCGGCAACCCGCCGCGCGAGTCGGGGAAGAAGACCCCCTGCCGGCGCCCGAACAGGCCGCTCCGCAGGTGGATGCGCCCCGTCAGCAGGGCCGCCCGGCTCGGCGAGCACACCGGCGCCTGGCTGTAGAAGCTCGTCCACCGCTGCCCCTCCGCCGCCATGCGGTCGAGGTGGGGGGTGCGGATGTTCGGGTGGCCGTACGACCCCAGATCGCCCCAGCCGAGGTCGTCGGCGGTGATGATGACGATGTTGGGCGGCCGGTCCCCGCCCGGCTGGCCGGCGGCCTCGACGGCGAGGGGCGCGGCCCCGCGGCCGGCCGCCGCGAGCAGGGCGAGGCCGCAGACCGCGGCCAGCGACGTTCTCCGTCGGTTCGGGGCGCCATTCCTGCTTTCGGGCATCGGCGCATTATAGTACGGCATCCTCGGGCCCCGGCGGCAGGAACGGGCGGGCCGCAGCGGTCGCGGTTCTTGGGGCGGCCTGTTCGGCGGCAGGGATGGCGGACGTGCTCGCGGCGGCGGCTTCGGCCAAGACCACCGTGGGCGACATGGGCATCGCCTTCCGCCAGGGACCGGGCGGGGCCACGCCGGGTCGCGGTTCTTGTGGCGGCCTGTTCGGCGGCAGGGATGGCGGACGTGCTCGCGGCGGCGGCCTCGGCCAAGACCACCGTGGGCGACATCGGCATCGCCTTCCGCCAGGGACCGGGCGGGGCCACGCCGGTCGCGGTTCTTGTGGCGGCCTGTTCGGCGGCAGGGATGGCGGACGTGCTCGTGGCGGCGGCTTCGGCCAAGACCACCGTGGGCGACATGGGCATCGCCTTCCGCCAGGGACCGGGCGGGGCCACGGCGGGCGCGGCCCTGCGGTCAGGCCTGTCGGCGGGCGTGGCCGCACGCGAGACGTGCCGTCGGCGATCACGGGCTCTCGGGTACCCCGTTGGACGGTCTGCGGGGAAGTTGTTCACGGTTTGCGAGGAGGCGTGCCGATGGGGCGATTCGGGCGTGTTTTCTGTAGTCTGGTGTTCCTGGTGCTGGTCGTCGGCCTCGCCGCGCCTCCGGCGGCGGGGCAGGTGATGGAACTCTGGTTCGACGAGCCGCACGACGGTTCCACGTGGCACCGCGGCGACGTGATACGCGCCCGGATTGTTCCCTCCCTGACGATTCCGGGGGCGGCGGATGCTCGTCCGAAGCTGCAGCTGGTCGTCGGCGACAAGACCCATGAGGTCGAAGGCCGCTTCTACCAGAACGGCAGCCGGGCCCAGTTCTACTACCCGGTGCAGAGCGACGACGCGGCCGCCGCCGACGAGGTCCGCATGGCCAGCGTGTCGCTGGCCGGCATCGAGGTCGACCTGAGCGGCTTCACCCCCACCACGGGCCCCTACGCGGTCGACGGCGGCTCCCGCGGCGCGCCGCCGGTCATCGACCGCGTCGGGCTCAGCTCGTTCTTCTTCGTGCCGGCCGACGGCGTGTACCGGCCCGGCGACGAGATCATCTGGTTCGCCCGGTTCCACAAGGCGGTCACGGCGATGGGGGCGCCGGTGCTGGCGCAGCGCATCGGCGAAGAGATGCGGGAGGCGGGCCATCGTCCTGACTACGACGCTCAGGCGCTCCCCGGCACGGTCTACTTCGCCTATACCGTGCAGGCCGGCGACTGCGACATGGACGGGGTGGGCATTCCCGCCAACGCCATCAGCGGCGGCTCCATCAGCGAGGCCGACGGCAATCGGGCCGCAAGCACGTCGCACCCGATGCAGGACCCGGCGAGAGACCTGCAGGCCGACGCCGTCCGGATGGTGGCCTGCGCGGCGGTGCCGGCGGTTCCGGTCCCGTGGTTGGCCCTGTTTGCGTCGCTCCTGCTGGCCGCCGGCGCGCACCTGGTCAGGCAGCGCCGTCTCGCCTGACCGCGCCGCCTCGGTTTCCTGCTTTCGGACAGCGGCGGACTATAGTTACCCCATCCTGCCGGGGGGGTCGGAGCCGGCCTTTCGGCTGGAGCCGCCGGCTGCCCACCGGGCGGACGCGTTGCGAGGGTTCCGACATGACGATGCTGACGAGACGGGAATGGCACAAGCTGATGGCGTCGGGGCTGCTGGCCGGGGCGGCCGGCCGGGCGCCCCGGGCGCGGGGCCGGCAGGCGGAGGCGGGCGGCGAGTCGCGCATCCGCGGCGTGCTCATCGGGGTGCAGAGCTACAGCTTCCGCGACCGCGACCTCGAGGGCCTCATCGACGGCATGCGCGCCGTCGGCGTCACGAGCTGCGAGCTGTGGCAGGGGCACGTCGAGCCGCGGGAGCTCGGCGGCCGCGACGCCCGGGGAGAGATGCGGCGCTGGCGGCTGACGGCGCCTCTCGACCACTTCCGGTCCATCCGCGAGCGCTTCCAGAGGGCCGGCCTGACCCTGAACTCGTACAACATCAGCTTTCAGGACCACTTCTCGGACGACGAGATCGACCGCGGTTTCGAGATGGCGAAGGCCCTCGGGGTGCCCTCGATCACCGCCTCGGCCCACGTCAACAGCGTGCCCCGCATCGCCCGCATGGCCGCCGTCCACGACATGCCCGTGGCCGTGCACAACCACTCGGCCATCGACGCCAACGAGTTCTCCAGCCCCGCCCAGTTCGCGGCGGCGGTGGCCCAGGGCGACGGACGGACGATCGCCGTCAACCTCGACATCGGGCACTTCGTGGCCGCCAACCACGACCCTGTCGCGTGGCTGCGCGACCATCACGAGCAGGTGACGACCCTCCACCTCAAGGACCGCCGGCGCGACGACGGTCCGAACGTGCCCTGGGGCGAGGGCGACGCCCCCATCGCCGCGGTGCTCCACATGGTGCGCGACGAGGGCTGGGACATCCCCTGCAACATCGAGTACGAGTACCGTGGCGGCGACACCGTCGAGGAGGTGCGCCGCTGCTTCGAGTACTGCCGCGACGCGCTCGAGGCGTGAGAATCGGCGCGATGATCCTCGACCGTCGGCCGGTGCCGCGCGAGACACGGATCGCGATCCCATGACTCCACGTACCCGCGCGAAGCTCTCGGCCATGATGTTCCTGCAGTTCTTCGTGTGGGGCGCGTGGTCGGTGCCGCTCGGGACCTATCTCGGCGAGGCCCTCGCGTTCCCGGGGCAGCAGATCGGGCTGGTGTTCGGGACCACGGCGGTGGCCGCGATGATCTCGCCGTTCTTCGTCGGCATGGTCGCCGACCGCTGGTTCGCGACCGAGAAGCTGCTGGCAGGGCTGCACGTCGCGGGCGGGGCGGTGCTCTTCCTCGCGTCGACCCGCACGACGTTCCCCGCCGTCTACGGGGTGCTGCTGCTCTACGCCCTCTGCTACATGCCGACCCTCGCCCTGACCAACTCGCTGTCGTTCCGGCAGATGGCCGAGCCGGCCCGCGAGTTCCCGCCCATCCGGGTGCTGGGCACCATCGGGTGGATCGTGGCCGGCCTCGCGGTCGGGTTCCTGCGGTTGGAGGACACCCAGCGGCCGATGCAGATCGCGGCCGCCGCCTCCGTCGTCCTCGGGCTCTACTGCCTGCTGCTGCCGCACACGCCGCCGAAGCGGGCGGCGGCCCGGGTCACCGCGCGCGACGTCCTCGGGCTCGACGCCCTGCGCCTGCTGCGCGAGCCGTCGTTCGCGGTGTTCGTGGCCGGCTCCATGCTGCTGTGCGTCCCCCTGCAGTTCTACTACGCGTTCGCCAACCCGTTCCTGAACGAGATCGGAGTGGTCAACGCGGCCGGCAAGATGACCCTGGGGCAGATGTCCGAGATCGGGTTCATGCTCGCGATGCCGTTCTTCTTCCGCCGGCTCGGGGTGAAGGGGATGCTGCTCGTGGGCATGGCCGCGTGGGTCGCCCGCTACCTGCTGTTCTCGTGGGGCGACAACGGGGCCCTCGTCTGGATGCTCTACGGGGGCATCCTGCTGCACGGCATCTGCTACGACTTCTTCTTCGTGACGGGGCAGATCTACGTCGACGAGAAGGCGCCGCCGGACCTGCGGGCGGCGGCGCAGGGCCTCATCGCGTTCGTCACCCTCGGGGTCGGCATGTTCGTCGGGTCGTGGCTGTCGGGGCTGGTGGTCGATCTCTACGTGGAGGGGGCCGGCCACGCGTGGGGCCGCATCTGGATCGTCCCCGCGGCGTGGGCGGCCGCGGTGCTGGTGCTGTTCGCCTTGTTTTTCCGGGACCGGACCTCGCGTCCTCCGTCGGCGGAGGCTTCGGCGGCGGCCGCGTGACCGGGGTCGGGGTGGATGGGCTGCCGCGCGTGGATGCGGTCGGGCCGCTTGCGGCGCGCCCGCGGTGAAGTTGCCCCGGGGCTCCGGCCGGCGATCCTCGTCAGGATGCGATTGCGGGCACGTCGGCGGGCTGGGAATCGAACACGGCGCCGCGGGCGCCGGACCGCAGGAGCGTGCCGCGGCCCGCTGGAGACGGCGCGGCCGGCGATCGCGCCGTCGGCGCGGCCATCACCGCCGCCGACGACCGTTGCCGTCGACTGGATGAAGACCGGACTTTCGCAGGCGCCGGAGCGAGGACTGGCAGGATGCACCACGGAACCCGGCTCTTTCCGTTTCTGCGTTACGAGGACGCCCCCGCGGCGTTCGAGTGGCTTCACCGGGCCTTCGGGTTCGAGAAGCAGATGCTCGTGCCGGGGCCGCGGGGCACCATCGCCCACGCGCAGCTGCGCTATGGGGCGAGCGTCCTCATGATCGGCACGGCCGAGGACGACTTCATGAACATGAAGAGCCCCAAGGCGGCGGGCGGCGTCACGCAGGGCATCTACGTCCAGGTGGACGACATCGACGCCCACCACGCGCGGGCGAAGGCGGCGGGAGCGGAGATCGTCCTGGAGCTCGCGGACACCGAGTACGGCTCACGCGAGTACGCGGCGCGCGATCCCGAGGGACATTTCTGGAGCTTCGGGACCTACCGGCCCGAGACGGGCGGTTCGGAGGGCGGTGCGGGGCAGCCGGACACCGGCGCCGGCTCGTCCACCGAGGAAGGAGCGGCTCGTTGACACCGTTACGGAACAAGTCGTGCGCGTTCATCGGGGCGGGAGCGATGGGCGAAGCGATGATCGGCGGCCTCCTGCATCACGACCTGGTCCCCCCGGAGGCGGTCGCCGCGGCGGACCCGCACGAGAGCCGGCGGAGCGCGGTGGAGGAGCGGTTCGGCGTACGCACCACCGGAGACAATCGCGAAGCGGTCCGCAACGCCGACCTCGTGGTGCTGTCGGTCAAGCCGCAGGTGCTGTCCGCGGTCTGCGACGACCTGCGGGGGACGCTCCGGCCGGAGGCCCTGGTCATCTCGATCGTGGCGGGAGGCCGCATCGCGACCATCGCCGACGGCCTGGGGCACGACGCGATCGTGCGGACCATGCCCAACACGCCGGCCCAGGTGAGCGAGGGGATGACGGTGTGGACCGCGACCGACGCCGTCTCGTCCGCGCAGCGCGAGCAGACCGGAGCCCTGCTCGGCGCACTGGGGAAGCACCTGTACGTGGGCGACGAGGAGTTTCTCGACAAGGCGACCGCGGTCAGCGGCAGCGGCCCCGCCTACGTCTTCCTGCTGATCGAGGCGCTGATCGACGCCGCCGTCCATCTCGGGTGGTCGCGCGCCGCCGCCCACGAGATGGTCATCCAGACCGTGCTCGGCGCCGCCGTCTACGCCCGCGAGACGGCGCTCCACCCCGCCGAGCTGCGCAACCGGGTGACGTCGCCGGGGGGGACCACCGCCGACGCGATCTACCAGCTGGAGGAGGGCGGCTTCCGCACCGTGCTGAACAAGGCGGTCACCGCCGCCTACCGCCGCAGCGTGGAGCTGGGGGGCGGCTAGGAGTCGGCGCCGTAGAACGGCGCAGACTCCTGGCAGGGTTGGTTGGGCGCCAAGCGGAGCCGAAGGCGACGTTTGGCGGGCCAGGGCCGCCCCGCCCCCGCCGCGGGGGCCGCACGGAAGCCCGGGGGTCTACTTTTTCTTCTTGCCGACGAGCACGAAGATCATCACGATGTGGAGCAGGAACGCCCCCGCGGTGGTCAGCAGCACCAACAGGATCGGGTTCATCGACTGGGTCCTCCCGGGTCCGGCGCGATGCCGGAACACAAGCTGAAACGGACGGTTCGGTTAGCGCGGTCCGCTCGACGAGGAAGAGATCCTGCACGGAGCGGCCTCCGGCTGCGTATTGTATCCGGTCGAGGGGGGCGAACCGCCGCCGGACGTGCTCCCCACGCGTCGGGAACAGCGGGGACGTCGAGCAGCGCGGTGTCCCGGCTGTTCGTGGTGCTGTCGGCCAAGCGCCTCCGCTCCGTCACCGCGGCCGGCGCCGGGTCCAACGTGTTCGTCATCGACGGCGCGCCGGGGCTTCGGCGCGCCATCAGCGACGTCTTCGCATTCACCGCGTGAATGCTAGCTATCGGCCGAACAACCCTCATTGGAAGCTCGTGGCGAGGGTTGGCGCCCGTCCCCTCAATGCGGATTTCGTCCCCTGCGGCGACGGCCTGCCGGGGTTGCCGTCGTTCCGAGCGTCACGATCGACCGCGCGACGGCTCCACGAGCGCGGCCCTCACCGCGAGGACGCCGAAACCGCCGGCCGCATGCCGGCGAGGCGTGCGTCGATGATCGCGACGGCCTCGCGCATGATGCGGTCGACGAGCTCGCGGCAGGTGGGGACGTCGTGGATGAGCCCCGCCACCATGCCCGCCGACCAGATGCCGGCGTCGGTGTCGCCGGTGTCGAGCGCCTGCTTGCCGCGCTCGCCGGCGACGAGGTGCTTGATGTCGTCGATGGTGGCGTCGCCGCCGGCCTCGATGGTGTTGACCTCGTCGGAGACGACGTTGCGGAAGACCCGGGCGGTGTTGCGCAGCGAACGGAAGATGAGGGCGGTGTCGCGCTCGGTGGCGGTGACCAGGGCCTGCTTGATGTTGTCGTGGATGGGGGCCTCGCGGGTGGCCATGAACCGCGTGCCCATGTTCATGCCGTCGGCCCCGAGGGCGAGGGCGGCGACGAGGCCGCGGGCGTCACCGAAGCCGCCCGAGGCGATCATCGGGATGCTCACCCGGTCGGCCGCGCACGGGATGAGGACGAGCCCGGGGATGTCGTCCTCGCCCGGATGGCCCGCGCACTCGAACCCGTCGATGCTGATGGCGTCGCAGCCGATGGTCTCGGCCTTGACGGCGTGCCGCACCGACGTGCATTTGTGGATGACCTTGATGCCGGCGGCCTTGAACCCGGGCAGGAACCGTTGCGGGTTGTTGCCGGCCGTCTCCACGATCTTGATGCCCGACTCGACCGTGGCCTGCGCGTACTCCGCGTAGGGGATCGGCTTCAGGGTTGGGAGAATCGTGAGGTTCACCCCGAACGGCCGGTCGGTCATGCCGCGGGTGCGGGCGATCTCGCGGGTCAGGGCCTCGGGCGAGGGCTGGGTCAGCGCGGTCAGGAAGCCGAGGGCCCCGGCGTTGGCGACGGCCGAGACGAGCTCGGCGACGCCGACGTTCTGCATGCCGCCCTGCACGATGGGGTGCTCGATGCCGAAGATTTCAGTGAAGCGGGTCGAGATCATGGTCTGGAATGCGGCCCGGGAGGCGGGCGCCTCGGCTCCCGCCCTCGCGCCCTCCGGGCGGCGCAATGCGGGTTGCACGGCCGGTTCCGGAGGGTCAGCGGCCGGCGGTCAGGGTGAGAACGGGATGTCGTTCAAGGCCTCGAGGTCGTTCGAGAGCGCGGTGTCTCCGGCGGGGAACCGGTTGCCGGCGAGGATGAAGGCGACGAGGCTCGCGGTCTCGTCGTTCGACAGACTGCCGGGGGCGTCCTGCGGCATCTCCTCCTGGATGAGCTGGAATAGCTCACCGATGGAGCGGCCCTCCCACCGGTTCCGGAAGGTGTGGTCGCCTAGCAGCGCGGCCATCTCGGGCACGAACGCGCTCAGGGGGCCGTGGCACGAGACGCACTGGTCGTCGTACAGCCCCTCGCCCGCGTCGGCCTGGACCGAGGTGTAGAGGCCGTCCGCCTGGCCGCTGGCCGAGATTCCCCCGGCCGCGACGAGCGCGACACCTGTTGCGAGAAGAAGCGCGCGCATGCTTCGGTCTCCGGCGACAGACGAGGAGCCCGACGCCCCCCGCCTCCCGCGTGCTCCGGAACGGTCCTGGCCCGCCAAAGTCGCCGCCGAACGCGACCGCGAGGTCGCGCGCTACGGCCTCCGCTTGGCGCCCGGCCACTCTGCAGGGGTCCGCGCCGTTTCCGTGGCGCGGACCCCTGCTCGGCGAGTTCTAGTCGTTGTCGACGATCAGCGTCGCGTTCCGCTTGGGAACCTGTCCGCCGGTCTCGATCTTGGTCACCAGCTCGACCGTCGCGATGTCGATGACGGCGACGTTGTTGTCGCCCGACATCGAGATGTACGCGTACTTGCTGTCGGGGGTGATGGTGACCCAGTTCGGCGAGTGGCCCACGCGGACGCCGCCCACCAGCTCGAGGTCGGGCAGGGTGTAGACGTACACGCTGCTGTTCAGGCTGCTGTTGGCGACGAGGTACTTCTGGTCCGGGGTGACGCCGATGCCGTGGGCGGTGTTGCCGCCGTGGCCCGGGGTCCGCTCGTTGGCCATCACCTCGGGGTACTCGATGCGGTTGACCCACTTGCGGGTCTCGAAGTCGAGCACGCCGAACCCGTTGAAGTTCGAGAGCTGGGCGTAGATGTGCTTCGTCGACCCGTCCTCGTTGACGTCCATGGTCATCGGGCGGATGCCGAGGTCCGAGTACGTCGTCCACACCGGGAAGTCGGTCTCGGTGCTCACGACGGTGATGTTGCGCCCGCCGACCATGCCGGCGATGGCGTACTTGCCGTCCGGCGTCACGTAGGTGTTGTGGACCCCGCCGTGCACCGAGATGATGGCGGTCATCTCCTCGGTCTCGGTGTCGAGGACCTGCAGGGCGCCCGGCGACTCGGCGATGGCCGTGTAGACCTTGCTGCCGTCCGGGGTGATGGCGATGTTGTTGGGGCGCCCGATGAGCTCCACCTGCTTGACGACCTTCAGCGTCTCCATGTCGACGATGTCGACAGTGTCGTCGGACTCGTTGGCGACGTAGAGCTTCTTGCCGTCGGGCGACGGCGTGGCCCCGTGGGCGCGCTCGATGCCATCGATCACGCCGATCACCTCGTTGGTGAGCGGGTCGATGACGTGCACGTTGTCGCCGGCGCTGTTGGTCTGGATGATCCGGACCGTCTGCGCCGCCGCCGCGACCGGGATGACGAGGGCGGCGATCGCCGCCAGAACCACCAGTCTGCGTGTCGTGACCATTGCTCGAACTCCTTCTCTTGAAGCGCGGTCCTTCCGGTTGCTACTGAACGGTCTCCGCGAGTGCTACTGAACGGTCTCCCCGAGCACCCAGGCCGAGAGGGCCTGGAACCAGGGATCTTCCTGCGAGGTGAACTGGCGTCCGCCGTTGTGGAACTCGTCGCCGCCCGCGTCGGGCTCGAGGGGATGCATCAGCAGCCGGCTCTCGAGCGGCTTGCCGGGGACGACGAGCCGCTGGAGATTCTCGAAGTTCATGCGCGACTGCTCCTCGGTCCAGCCGTCGGCGCCCCGCTCCAGCTCCTCGAGGAACCCGACCCGGCCGCCCTCCGCGTGGCACACCACGCAGCGGGTGAAGCCCGCCTTTCTCTCCACGAAGATGGGTTCCACGTTCGCCTTGTAGTACTCGAAGTCGAGGGTCGGGGTCGACTCGGATGCCTGCGGTTGCGCCAGCAGCGCCATGAGAGCCAGGACGATCGTCATGGAGGCCTCCTTGATGTCTGTCCCTGTCGTCCCGGGCCGGAGTCACGACAGGGTCGGGCATGACAGCGCCCTTCCGGCGTCACGAACGCGCGCGCGGCCCCGGTGCGGCACGTCGACGCCGCCGGCCGCGTGATCGCCGTAGAACCGGGTACATATCACGTTTGCCGCCCGCCGGGGTCGGAAGAAAACAGGACGAGCCCCACCGTATCCCGGGGCCGACCTCCGCCAAGCCGCCGCCGGACGGGGCAAGAATACACCGCCCGCGCGCCGGCATGCGGCGAGCCTCGGCAGACCCGTCATGATACAGCGGATCGGACCGTCCCGCTTGCCTCCGGCGCCCGGTATGCCGACAATGATGGCAGGCTCCGCCTTGATGGCAGCCTCGCCTCGGGAGGCGTCGCCGCGTTCGGCGCGGGACTGCCGCCGCGGGCGGTCGGAAGCCGCAGGCGGTCGGAAGCCGCGGGCGGTCGGAAGCCGCAGGTCGGGAATGGAGACGGGGCCCGGGTCCCGGGAAGACGGAAGGTCCGTATTGGAGAATCACATTCGGGTCGAGCCGGTGACGCCGGTCATCGGGGCCGAGGTGTCCGGGGTCGACCTGAGCGCGCCGCTTGCCCCCGACGCCGTCGACGCCATCCGCGCCGCGCTGATGAAGCATCAGGTGCTGTTCTTCCGCGGTCAGCAGCTGACCTGGCCGCAGCACAAGGCCTTCGGCCGGCTCTTCGGGGACCTGCACGTCCACCCCGCCGCCCCGAAGGACGCCGAGCATCCCGAGATCCTGGTCGTCCACGCCGACGGAGACTCGAAGTTCGTGTCCGGCGAGCTGTGGCACTCGGACGTCTCGTGCGACGTCGATCCGCCGATGGGGAGCATCCTGCGCGTCGAGCAGGCGCCGCCGTCGGGCGGCGACACCCTGTTCGCCAGCATGTACGCGGCCTGGGAGGCCCTCTCGGACCGCATGCAGCGGCTGCTCGAGGAGCTGACGGCGGTGCACGAGGGGCGGCAGTACTACATCGGCCGCTACGGCGGAGACAACCTGCGCGACGGTGTCTACCCGTCGGCCGAGCACCCCGCGGTACGGACCCATCCCGAGACCGGCCGGTCCGCCCTCTACGTCAACGAGGGCTTCACCACCGGGTTCAAGGAGCTCAAGCGGGCCGAGAGCGACGCCCTGCTCGCGTTCCTCGTGCGCCACTGCGCGTCCCCCGAGCTCCAGTGCCGGTTCCGCTGGCGCACCGACTCGGTCGCGTTCTGGGACAACCGGTGCACCCAGCACCACGCCGTGTGGGACTACTATCCGGAGGTCCGCCACGGCTACCGGGTGACCATCCAGGGCGACCGTCCGTTCTACGCGCCGGCCGCACGCGCCGGGCAGGCGTCGGCGAGGGCGGCCGCCAGTTAGGCCTCGGGCCGCGCGGTTCGTGGGCACGGCTCTTGCTTCCCATGACCGCATGGAGCGACGAAGGCCATGAGCGGATCGGCGGTCGACCGGGCGGCTCGCGAGCGGGGCGGCGTCGACGTGGACGGCTTCGTCCATGCCCTGGCCAGCCGCCGCCAGGACCTCCATCAACTGATCGTCGACACCATCGCGGGCGCGGTCACGGCGCGGCGGGCGGTGCTCGCGGTCGGCGACGACGCTGGCGAGAGGTTGACGGTCACCGCGACCCGCGGGGGTCCGGCCACGCCCGCCACGGGCTCGGTGATCGCGCCCGGCGCGGGAGTCACCGGGCGGACCTTCTCGACCCGACGGCCCCACCTCGTGTCCGACGTCGCCGCCGAGCCGGGGGAACCGTGGTTTCCCTCTCGCGGCGGCTCGAGCATCTCGGTGCCGCTGGTGGCCCGGGGTTCGGTGCTCGGGGCCATCACCCTGGCCGACCGGGCCGGCGGGCAGCCGTTCGACGCGGCCGACCTGGCGACGGTGCAGGGGTTGGCCGCGACGGCCGCCCTCGCGCTCGCCTACGAGCGGGTGGAGAGGGTCAAGAACCGCCTCGAGCAGGTGGTGGCCGTCGATCCCCTCACCGGGCTCCTCAACCGCGGCGGCCTCGACGCGCGGCTTGGCGAAGAGCTCGATCGGGCGCGCCGGCACCGCGAGCCGGTGGCCTTGATCGCCATCGACGTCGACCGGTTCAAGTCGCTGAACGACGCCCTCGGCCACCCCGCCGGCGACGCCGTCCTCAAGGGGCTGGCCGCCATCTTCGACGGGTCGGTGCGGGCCGGCGACCTCTGCGCTCGCTTCGGCGGCGACGAGTTCGCCATCGTGATGCCCCGCACCGCCGCCGCCGGCGCGTGCCAGAGCGCGCATCGGATCCGCCGACTGGTCCAGGACTACTGGCCCGACTCGCTCTCGCCCCGGCCCGCCGATCTCCGCGTCACGGCCAGCTTCGGGGTGGCCGTGTCCGGGCCCGACACCACGCCGTCCGGGCTCGTCGAACGGGCCGACCGGGCCCTCTACGCGGCCAAGGCGAACGGCCGGAACCGGGTTCAGCTCGGCGCCGGGGGCTGACCCCAGCGGTTGCCTGTAGAGGATGACCGGGTTCCGGTTGCACCACTGCCGGCGCCACAGACAACCGCGCGGTCCGTGGCCGCCGCCGAAAGCCGCGAGGATTCTCCTTGGAGAACCTCTCGCCTGACCACCAGGACGACATCGTAAGTCCCCCGTGGTCAACGGCCCTCCGTCGGGGTAAACTCGCCCCCAGATGAGCGTTCGAGCCCACGGATGTCCAGGGCCGTGACCGGTGAGCCGAGATCCGGATCCGGCCGAGTTGACCACGGAGAAGCGCTGACCGTGGAGCTCCGTTGCCGTTTCGCCAGCCAGTCATCTCAAGTTCGAGGTTCCCGGATTAGCTCGGACAGAGCAACACCAGCGAGGGAACCAACCCGTCGCGACCGCTGACAAGCCGCGCAACTAGCATTTGTGGGTGCACTTGATGGCGAACATGCAGCAGCCGTATCGCAGACTCCAGTTTCGTGTCGCGTACCTCGAAACGCGCGGAACGGCATTCGAAGAGTGGTTCGGACGCCTCGCGGGCTACGCTCTGGGTACCGACTTCGAACCCGTCTCCGCGTGGGGTAGTGAAGGAGACTTCAAGTGTGACGGACGTCAACTGAGTACGGGCACGATATTCCAGTGCTATGCCCCAGGCACGCTGCGAGAGGACCGCTTGATCGCTAAGATCGACCGTGACTTTCGCGGCGCACTTGAACATTGGGGCGACTGGATGAAGGCCTGGGTACTGGTACATAACATTCAGAGTGGGTTCCCTCCCCGGGCGATCCAGCGCCTCGATGCTCTGCGCCGGGAGCACCCCGAAATCTCCATAGAATCCTGGAGTGAGCCCCAACTGCTGAGGCTTACGGAGCGGCTTGACGCGACCGCGGCCGACGTTCTCTTTGGTCCCGTTCCATCGGCATCCCACGTCCAAGACGTGGCGTTCGATGACCTAGTGCAAGTGATCGATAGACTCCAACAGCTTGAGCCAGAACCTAACGACGCACTCCTCACGCCACCATCGGTGGCAAAGCTGCAAAAGAACGCGCTTTCGAGTGCGGTCGCGGACCTTCTGCGGGCGGGGCGTCGCAAGGAGGGACTCGTGGAGACATATTTTCGAACGCACCCGCGCCCGGATTTGGGCGAGAGGATCGCGGAATTCTTTCGACAACGATACGCTGGCCTGGTGGCTCTCGACAGGACCCCTGACGAAATATTTGGGACTCTTCAGAATGATGCCGGATTCGGCGGACCGCCGAAGCGCCAGGGCGCCGTGCTAGCGGTGCTGTCGTATTTCTTCGAGCGATGTGATATTTTTGAGGACCCGGTGACAGCCGATGATACTTCCAACTAAGCATATTGGACCGGATCGAGCGCTCTTGGGAATAGGTGGTGCGGTGCTCGCGAGCTTGGAGAGGCCAAAGACGGTATCTCAATTGTGGGAGGAACTCTGCTCGGAAGGGACGTCGGCGTTGGCACACAAGGCCATCGATTATCGATGGTTCGTGCTGACCTTGGATTTGCTGTATGCGATTGGTGCAATCGATTGGGATCGCGGTGTTCTACGACGGAAGAAGCCATGATACACTGGCTAGATAGCGACCTTGAATCGTTCAAGACGCTGCGCTTCAGACCGGGACTTAATGTTCTGCTGGCAGACAAGAGCGAGGGTGCCACCGACAGGCAGTCGCGCAACGGCGCTGGAAAATCCAGCGTGGTTGAACTCGTGCACTTTCTCTTTGGTGGCAACGCGAATCGCGACAGTATCTTTCGGTCGGAGGGCCTGCGTGACTGCGAGTTCTCCGCGTCGGTGGACGTTGGCGGTGAGGTCGTCCGGGTGAGTCGACGTGGCGCAAAGCCCGGGCGCGTGGTGATTGAGGGGCGCAGTGGGGAGTGGCCGGTGGCGGCGGCCGGTAGCGCGGCGGGCGGAGAGCAGTTTAGCAACGAGCATTGGAAGACAATTCTCGGAAGACTTTGGTACGGACTAGAAAACGAAGCTGGCACGAGTTTGCAGCCGACATTCCGCTCCCTTTTCTCGCTAGCGGCGCGGCGCCAGGGAAGCGGGGGCTTCCATGAACCTACGAAACACACGTCGATGCAGCAGGCGTGGGACCAGCAAGCGTGCATATGTTACTTGTTGGGTCTAGACTGGGAAATGCCAGGTCGATTCCAAGAACTGCGGAACCAGGACAAGATTGCGAGAGAACTTCGGCGGACGGCCCGATCTGGAGACCTTGGTCGCTATTTCGGAAAGGCGGCGGATTTGCGGACGGCGTTGATCGTGTCGGAGGAGCGGGCGACTCGACTTCGATCGCAACTGGATGGGTTTCGAGTACTCCCGCAGTACGAGGAACTGGAGCGTGAAGCGAGTGAGATATCGGATGCGATCGGTGCTTTGAATTTGGACAACGTAGTAGATTTGGAGCTCATTCGCGAACTTCGAAAGTCGCTGGCCGTTGAGGAGGCGCCGGCGCTCGGGGAGCTGCCGAAACTGTACGAAGAGGTGGGTCTGGTGCTGCCGGAGCTGGCGCGGCGGCGGCTGGCCGACGTGGAACGGTTTCACCGGAGGGTCATCGAGAATCGACGGTCGCATTTGAGCGGAGAGATCAGTGCGGCGGAGGCGCGGATGGGCAATCGTGAGCGGCGGCGGGAGGCACTAGACGGTCGGCGGCGAGAGCTGATGAACTTACTGGACACGGGTGGAGCCCTGGGGCACTATAGCGCGTTGCGGGAGGAGCTGGGCAGAGTGGAGGCGGTGAGTGAGACGTTGCGGCGGCGGTTGGAGACAGTGGAGAGGCTCGACAGTACGAAGGCAGAAATCGATATGGAGCGAACGCGGCTCGTGAGTGCGCTGCGGGATGATATTCGAGAGCGTGACGAGGTTCTGCGAGAGGCGGTTGTGGGGTTCGAGGAGTTGTCGGAGGCCCTATACGAACGCGCCGGAAGTTTGAGTATCGGGGACAGCCCGAGCGGGCCGAAATTCGAGATTCACATCGACGGCGAGCGGAGCCGGGGTATTACGAACATGCAGATCTTTTGTTTTGATTTGATGTTGATCGAAGTTGGAGGACGACGGGGAACGTCTGCAGGTTTTCTTATTCACGACAGCCACTTGTTCGACGGTGTAGACGAGCGACAGGTGGCGAAGGCGTTGCAGTTGGGGGCGGAGCGAGCGGAGAGCGGCGGGTTTCAATACATCGTGACGATGAACTCGGATTCAGTGCCGGCCGACGGATTTAGGCGTGGATTTGAGATCGAAGACTACGTGATCGAACCGCGGCTGACGGATGCGACAGAAAGCGGGGGGTTGTTTGGATTTAGATTCAATTGAGTTGAGGTTCGGGGTGGTGGGTAGGGGGTGTCGTCGGTTGGACGTCGTGGCGTGGAAGAATGTGGGAGAGTGGCGTGCTATGGAGGGCGATCATGGGGAGTAGGGATGTGAGGGGAATTCTGGGTGTGGGTATGGTTGTGGTCTTGGTGGCTTTGGGTGAGGTCGCGGTACCGGAGGAGGCGTGGGGGCAGCGAGCGGACGGGGCGGGGTCGGTGTTGACCCTGGACGCCTTCCGCGGCGACGGCGCGGCGTGCTACGACCGGTCGGTACAGCCGCAGACCACGGTCGTCGACAGCCACCTGCACTTCCGGCCGTTCGGCGGCCCCGCCGTTCCGTTCGAGGAGATCCTGCAGTACCTCGAGGCGACCGGCGTCCTGTTTGCCAACGTCTACGGCATCGGCCAGATGCTGCCCGCGTCGTCCCCGTGCACCTACTACCTCGACTGCCCCGGCACGCCGTTGGCGCCGACGCTGAGGAACGACTTCGTCAACGCCGCCAACGCGGTCGTGAAGACGCCCGAGGGCCTCCACCTGACGCTGGCCATGACCTTCCCGGACCTCGCGGACCCCGACTCGATCCTCGAGGGCATGGAGCTGCTCGACGCCGAGTACCCCGGCCTGTTCCGGTGGATGGGCGAGGTCAACCTCGTCAAGCAGGCGGTCTTCGCCAACGGGCGGGGGCCGGTGCCGGCCGAGGCCATCGGCGGCTGGGCCGGCTTCATGGCGGTGCTGCGCGAGCGCGGCATCCCCATCGCCATCCACTCGGACCTCGGAAACGAGGAAGAGCCGACCCTCTACCTGCCGCTGATGGAGCAGGTGCTCGACGCCTATCCCGACAACCCCATCGTCTGGGTCCACATGGGGCTGTCGCGCGAGTTGACCACCATGGACCCGGCCCGGCACGCGGCCCTGATGACGTCGATGCTCGAGCGCCACCCCAACCTGATGCTCGACATCACGTGGCGGGTGCTCGACGACGCGTACTTCTCGACCCCGGAGGGCCGCGCGGCCTACGTGCCGTTCCTGAACGCCCACTCGGAGCGGATTCTCCCCGGCACCGACTTCCTCGCGTCGCGCGACAAGGACTTCGACGTCTACCGCGAGGAGCTCGAGGTCAACAGCCGCATCCTCGGCCATCTCGACGACGAGGCCTTCCGCAACATCGCCCTCGGCGAGAGCTACTTCCGGCTCCTGGGACTGGACTACGAGGCACCGCCGGTCTGCGGGGAATAAGGACAGTGACGGGAATAACCTTGCCACGCGGCACGCTCGGAAGACGGTAGAGAGCGGGTCGTGCCTGGGTGCAGTTGGCAGATCTATATCGATCACTGTCCTTAAGAGCGGGTACGACCCGCACATGTGATCTTCGCCCTGGAGGACTCGGACGCCCCAGCACGCTCCAATGCCGTCAACGACGACGACTCGTGGCGTAGGTGCGACGAGACCGGCCGAGGCCGGGACTCGGAGCTCCCTGCTGATTCAGGCCGCCTTGGTCGGACACCCAGGACGCGCAACCGAATCGTCCGCGGTGGCGCAACACATTCGCCTACCTGCCTCGCAAGGCCGATGACGACCGGCGCCGCGGTGCCCGTCACCCCCCGAACAGCCCCACCACGGTGATCGCCACCGTCACGCACACCGCCGCCCCCAGGGTCATCCAGATGCCCACCTTGGCCATGTCCCGGATGGAGAAGTAGCCCGCCGAGTAGGGGAGGACGTTGGTCGGGCTCTCCGTCACGAGGATGAACGCCAGCGTCGAGGTGAAGGCGGCGGGCGCCGCGATGGTCCAGGCGTCGAGGCCGAGGTCGAGGGCGAGGGCGAGCAGGATCGGCATGATGAGCGAGCCGGTCACGGTGTTGCTCGAGAACAGCAGATGCAGCGCCGCCACCGCGAGGACGATGACGAAGGGGCGCAGCAGGGGCGGGATGAGGATGAGGTTGCCGAGCAGGAGCTGGGCGAGCCAGCGGGCGGCGCCGGTCTCGAACACCATCAGGCCGAGCGACAGGCCGGCGACGATGAGCATCACGCCGCCCCAGTCCATGTTGGCCTGGGCCTCCTTCCACGACATGACCCGGATCATGGGGAGGAACAGGGTCAGGCCGCCGGCAAGGGCCACCGCCTGCACCGGCGGGTCGACGAGGCCGCCGGTCAGGTCGGCGAGCGACGGCGTGATCAGCCACGCGGTGATGGTGAGCGCGAAGATGACGAGGGTCTTGCGCTCGACCGGCTTCAGGGGGCCGAGGGCCTCGAGCTTGGCCTCGATCTCGCCCTCGCCGTAGGGCAGGGTCTCGATCTCCGGCGGGAAGATGCGCAGGAGCAGCCACCAGCCCACCGGCACCATGAGGATGGCGGCGGGGACCCCGAGCACCATCCACTGCCCGAACGAGATCGTCACGCCCGAGATCTCCTCCAGGTAGCTGAGGGCGAGCACGTTGGCGGCGGTGCCGGCGGGGGTGCCGATGCCGCCGATGAGGGGGCCGTAGGCGCACGAGATCATCAGGGCCCGGCCGTAGTTGCTCTGCAGCGGCTTGAGGCCGGCGTCCTTCAGCACCCCGACGCCGAGGGGCAGCATGACGGCGGCGACGGCCATGTCCGTGATCCACATCGAGAGCAGCGCGCCCACGATGAGGAAGCCGAGGAGCACGCGGTCGGCCCGGGTGCCCGCCCACTGCAGCACGTGCAGCACCATGCGGGTGCCGAGGCCCGAGAACGTGAACCCGGTCGACAGGAACAGGACCCCGATGAAGAACACGATGAGGGGGTTGCCGAACCCGGCGTTCACCGCCGATGCGAAGTCGGTGATGCCGAAGGCCGCGATCAGTATCACCACGAGCAGCGAGGTGACCGCGAACGGCATCGCCTCGCCGACCCACAGGGTGACCGCGAAGAGCAGTATCGCCAGGCAGGTCTTGCCCTCGGGGGTCAGGGGAATCAGCTCGCCCGCCCGCTCCAGCGGTGCGGGCACCGGCAGCAGGTGGACTACGGCCATCAGGGCGGTGGCGCCCAGGAGGATAAGGAGCGCCCGGTAGTCGCTGGTCGGTGCGTTGGGGTTGGACATGGTCGACGCCTTCGCTTCGAGTGCTCCGCCGGCTGACGCGCCGCGCCCGTCGTACAGGATTCGGGACCGGAGGTTCGGGGGATGATACTGCGGCGGGCTCGACGGCGCCCTCTTCGCAGCCGTCCGCGTCCCGATCCCGCGAGGCGTCCGGTCGGCTCCGACGCGCGCGGGCGCGGTCAGGGGGCGGTTGTCGTGCCGGTCGACGCCGCGCTCACTGTCGGGCCGTCGCCGCGGTCCGACAGGCGCCCCCGGCGATCAGCCTTCCCGCGAGCCGCCCGCCGCGGGCCGGCGCACCGCCATCACCGCCAGGGTCGCGGCCAGCGCCGCCCCGAGGCCGAGCATGGCGGGGTCCAGCCCCCCGACGCCGCCCTCGCCGGCGCCGAGCCGGACCGCCGCGAACACGGCGACGCCGGCCGCGATCGAGGCGATCGCCTCGGGGGTCCGCACCCGGCCGACGTAGAGCCCGACGATGACGGGCACGAACAGGGTCACCGTCAGCACCGTGTAGAAGATGCTGAGGGCCGCGATGATCGAGCTCAGCGCGATGGCCAGCGCGGTCGCCCCCACCCCGCCCGCCACCGCGGCGCCGCGGGCGACCCGCAGCAGCCGCGCGTCGTCCGCCCCCGGGTTCAGGAACCGCGCGTAGAGGTCGCGGGACACCGACGTGGCGAGCATGAACAGGATGGCGTCGGCCGAGCTGAGCTCCGCCGAGAAGACGGCCGCGAGCCCGAGGGCGCCGACGAGCGGCGGCAGGGTCTCGATGAGCACCGTGGGCAGGGCGAGGTTGTGGTCGCCGAGGTCGGGGGCCACGGTGCGCGCCATCATGCCGAGCAGGGCCGGGGCGGCCGCGAACACCAGCAGGGCCGCGGCGTTCAGCCCCACCCCCACCCGCACCGCGCGGTCGTCGCGGGCCGCGTAGACCCGCTGCAGGATGCCCGGCGAGACGATGAACGACGGGCCGATCATGGCGAGCAGGAACCAGCCCGAGCCGCCGCCCCGCCACGGGTTCCAGTATCCGTCGATGCCGCGGGTCTCGGCGAGCACCTGCGACAGCCCGCCCACCGAGGTCAGGACGAGGGGGCTGACGACGACGAAGCCGGCCAGCAGCACCGCGAGCTGGACGGCGTTGACCCGGACCGAGGTCAGGAGCCCCCCGGCCGTGAAGTAGACGGTGACCGCGGCCCCGCCGACGAGCGAGCCGACCCACGGATCGAGCCCGCTCACGGCGTGGAGCACCGCGCCCATCGCGATGATCTGCCCCGCGAGGATGGCGAGGGTGGCCACCCAGAGCAGGGCCGCGATGAGGGCGCGCACCTCCCGCCCGTAGCGGTGCTCGAGGAAGTCGCCGACGGTCTGCAGGTCGTGGGCCTCGGCGAGGCGCCGCAGCCGCGGGCCGACCCAGAACGCGAGGAAGAGCGAGCCGATCCCCGCCGACCCCACCCACCACCATGCGCTGAGGCCGTCGCGGTACCCGAGGGCGGCCGCCCCCATCGTCGAGCCGGCCCCGATGTTGGCCGCGAGCAGGGTGGCGAAGAGCAGCCCGGGCCCGAGGCGACGGCCCGCGACGAAGAAGTCGCCGGGCCCCGCGACCCGCCGGCCGTACCACAGCCCCACCGCCATGAGCAGTCCCGCGTAGGCGAGGATGACGACGAGGTAGAGGTTCACGGATCTGCCGGTCGGTCTCGGGTCGCGGCTCGGTCGCGCAGGTGATCCGCCATCACGGGCGGCGCGCGAGGTCCCGCGCGGCGGGATAGCCGGGGATGCCGGCGGCCGCGCGCACCGCGCGCACGATGGCCTCGGCCATCGCCTCGGCCGCGAGGGCCCCGACGGTCCCGACGCCGGCCGGCCCGTCGTGCCGCCCCGTCGCGAGGGCGAAGATGGCGTCGCCGTCGCCGGGGGTGTGCGCGGGAACGATGGCCCGGGCGAGGCCGTCGTGGGCCATCTGCGCCACCGCCGTCGCCTCGGCCTGGGTCAGCGCGGCGTTGGTGGCGACGATGCCGAGGGTGGTGTTCTCCCGGGGCCGTCCGCCGTCCCCGGTCCCCGCCCGCAGCAGGGTGCGGGCGTCGGCGAGGCCGGCGCCGTCGGGGGTGCGCACCCCCGCCACGATCCGGCCGGTCGCGGGGTCGACGACGTCGCCGACCGCGTTGACCGCGGCCAGCGCCGCCACCACGAGCCCGCCCGGCACGGCGATCGCCGCCGATCCGATGCCGCCCTTCATCGCGCGCCCGGCGCCGCCGAGCTTGCCGACCGTCGCCCCGGCCCCCGCGCCGACGTTGCCCTCGGCCACCGGGCCCGCGGTGGCGGCGGCGGCGGCGCGATAGCCGCAGTCGGCGGTGGGCCGGATCGCGGGGTCGCCGATGCCCAGGTCGAACAGGATCGCGGCCGGCACGATCGGCACCCTCGCGACCCGGGTCTGGTAACCGATGCCCCGCTCCGACAGGTACCGGACCACCCCGCCGGCCGCGTCCAGCCCGAACGCGCTGCCGCCCGCGAGGACGACGGCGTGAATCTGTTGGACGGTCTTGGCGGGATCCAGAAGGTCGGTCTCGCGCGTTCCCGGGGCGCCGCCCCGGATATCGACCCCGGCGACGGCTCCGTCCTCGGCGAGAACGACGGTGCACCCGGTGAGGCGCGCGGCGAGGGTGTGGTGGCCGACCTCGAGGCCGGCCACCGCGGTCAGCCCCTGGTGGGGCTGGGCGGCCGGCGCGGGCGGGGTCAGGAGCCCGCCCGCGAGACAGGAGACGGCGGCGACATGGCGGCGGCCCATCGCTGGGGTCGGTCCCTTCGTCGAGGTGCCGGGAGGAAGCCCGGAAACGCCGCCTTGCGGCGCCGCTGCTCACCCGAGCAACTGCCCGCCGCCTGCCTACTCGTCGTCGGTCTCGATGCGCTGCAGGGTCTCGCCGGCCAGGTACCGCTCGTACTGCTCGTCGGTCATGAACGCGACGTCGGTCCAGCCGTGGCCCATCTCGTCCATGGTCCGCGACCCCCAGCCGATCCACGCCGACGGGTCGGGATTGTGCCGGTTGTTGGCGGTGTTGTCGTGCCACGACACCGTGTGCAGGATCGTGCCCTTCGGGAACACGTGCGGCGTGTCGTAGGCGTAGACGATCTGCCACGTCTGCTCGTAGTTGGTGACGTCGGTCAGCACCTCGCGGCGGCCGTCGAGGTGTATCGCCTCGAGCAGCATGCGGCTGCCCCGGAAGTGCATGTGGGGCTGGAAGCTCAGGATCAGCGCCGCCTGCGGCAGCGGCCAGAACCGCTCGTGGCGCGCGACCGTGTTGGGCGGAATGCTCAGGAGGGCGACCCCGTTCAGGGTGTTGTCGTCGATGAGGAGCCCCGTCGGCATGCGCTCCGCGTGCAGGGGGAGGTCGTGGCCGGCCGCGAGGAGCCGGTCCTCGACCGCCTCGCGGTTCAGCCTCCAGTCGTGACCGATGCCGGTGCGGATGCGGTGGGCGGTGACGATGAGCTCGGGCACCTGCCCCTTGGGATAGAACTTCACCCCGACCTTCTGCCGGTCGATGGTCTCCTCGCCCCACGGGTGGTAGTGGGGGGCGAACCGGAACAGCCCTCCCGCCGGCAGCTTCCGCCCCGTGCCGTCGGGATAGTACTGGCCGGTGCTGCCCATGGCGTACTCGATGAGGTCGATCTCGCGGGTGTTCGACCCCATGCCGAGCCGGAACTCCTCGCGGTCCTCGACCGTCTCGGGCACGCTGACGTAGACGTGCGAGTGGTGCACGCAGCAGTAGGCCTCGGGGATGATCTGCACCCACTTCACGTAGCGGTCCTCGGTCAGCCCCGGGTCGACGATCTCGGACGGGTAGAAATCGGGGCCCTCGGCGGGAATCTCGAAGCCCTTCTCCATCTGGACGATCAGGTCGGGCTCGCCGTAGGTCCACTCGTCGAGCGCCGCGAACTCGAGCGGCGGGGGCGCGTCGGCGGGGTTGCCCCGCGGGGCGCCGGCCGCGACCCACTCGACGACGGTGGCGATCTCGGCATCGCTCAGCGACGGGTCGGCGACGTACTCGCCGATGCCGCGGTCGATGTGCCACGGCGGCATCTGCCGGGCCACGACGCGGTCGCGGATGGACCGCGCCCAGGGGCGCGTCTCCTCGTAGGTCAGCAGCGACATCGGGGCGCCGGTGCCCGGCCGGTGGCACTTCTGGCACGACCGCTGCAGCAGGGGCAGCACGTCGCGGGTGAAGGTGGCGCCGTCCCCGGACTGGCCCGCGGCGGCGACGGCCGGCGTGAAGAGCAGGGCCGCAAGGGCGGCGGCGACGGCGACGCGTGTCGAAGCGACGCGCATGGTGATGACCTCCAGCAGAAAATACAACCGAGCCGATGCCGTTCAGTCTAGTGGACTCCGCCACCTAAAGCCATACGGAGCCCGCGGCCGGCCCCGACTCGGCCGCCGCCTCGAGCCGCCGCCGGCCCCGAGCGCACCGCCGGATCGGCCCTGGGATCGACGGAAGCGCTCGGCTGGCGCGCCCGCGCGGCCTCGCGCGAGAGCGAGCCCGGCGGCGCGACTCGACCGCCCCTCGTTCGGGCGCAAGTCAGTGTCGTGGTGCGTGGTAGAGTCTCCGTACCGCGTGTTTTCCGCCGGCACGCCCGGTTCGAGGGGAGACAGGCGACGGATGGCCGGGACCGGGGGAGCTCGGTTGCCCCGACGGCCCGCTCGGGCGTCGGCGGCGGGGATTCGAGGGCGAAAGGAGCCGGGGCCAGGATGACTGTTCGTGCCGTGCTGCCCGCGTTGGCCGCGTCCGTGCTGCTCGCCGCATCGACGGCCGCACCGGCGTTCGCGCAGAACGAGCCGGTGTATCCAGTGTACGACGGGTTCACCATCACCGAGGACGGGCTGTACGTGGTGGCGTTCGCCTACTTCAGCCACAACTTCGAGCCGGTGACGGTGCCCCCCGGCCCGCGGAACCGGTTCGAGCCGGCCGCCGCAGACCGCGGGCAGCCGACGACGTTCCTGCCGGGGCACCACCGGTTCCAGTGCGTGATGGTCTTCGGGCCCGATTTCGCGGCCGACCTGCGGTGGACGCTCGACCACGCCGGCGTCACCGCCGCCACCAGCGAGGACATGCTGCAGTACAACTGGGAGCTCGAGGAGCGCTCGATGGGCCGCCTGATGCGCGACGTCGAGCCGGCCGAGGCGCCCCGCGGGGTCTGCCTCAACCGGTCGCCGACGGTCCGGTTCCTCGGGCTGCGGAACGGTCCCGGGGGCGCTCCGCCCGAGGTGTCGGCGGCGGTCGGGGACGAGTTGAAGCTGTTCGGCAGCGTGAGCGACGAGGGGCTGCCCCGCGACGGGGCGCTGGTCGCCCGCTGGAGGATGCTGAGCGGCCCCGGCACGGTGACGTTCAGCGCGCCGGACGAGCCGCGCACGCTGGCCTCGTTCGACGCCCCGGGGCGCTACGAGCTCGAGTTGAGGGCCGGCGACGGCGAGCTCGAGGGGTCCAATCGGGTCGCGGTCACCGTCGAGCCCGCGCCGTGAGTGTGCGACGCGCGACCTTGCGGTCGCCTCGGGAGTTTCGCTGACGCGCAACTCCTGCGGTGCCGGGGCGTCTGCGCGACCTTGCGGTCGCGTTGGGGTTTCGCCGGGACGGCGCTCCTGCGTCGACGACGGGCGGGCCGGGTCCCCGCGGACGGGCCTGACCCTTGCGCTTGTCGCCGCTCGCCTCAGCAGACTACAATTCTTGGTTCCTGACGTATCAGGGTCGCTCGTGCCGGTCGGGCATATGCCCGTTCGGAAGGCGGGAGGTCCCGATACGGCTCCTGACGGAACGTCCGCCGATCACGCCTCCATGGGGGCGGCGCCGGTTGCCGGCAAGCGTCGAGGGCCGCGGCGGCGTTGACGGCGGCAGGATCCAGGAAGGGACCCCGTGCGCGTATTCATCGTCAACCCCAGCCACTTCTCGTTCGGCGTCGCCGTCATCACCCCCCGCTGGCTGTACGTGCTCGCGGCGGCGACCCCCCGCAAGTGGGGCGATCCGATCCTCGTCGACGAGTGCCTCGAGCCGTTCGACGACAGCCAGGTCGGGCCCGGCGACGTCGTCGGCATCGGCATCCACACCGGCAACGCCCTCGTCGGCTACGCGCTCGGCCGGCGGATCCGCGAGCGCGGGGCGTGGGTGGTGTACGGCGGCATCCACGCCACCCTCTATCCGGAAGAGGCGCACGAGCGGGGCGGCGCCCACGCCGTGGTCAAGGGCGACGGCGACCTTGCCTGGGGCACGGCCATCGAGGACTGCGCCAAGGGCGGGCCGCAACGCATCTACGACGCCGGCCAGGTCGACGCGAGCCGGTTCAAGCCCGCGCGCTGGGACCTGCTGAAGCGCGAGAACTACATGTGGGCGTCGGTGCAGACGGTGCGGGGCTGCCCCAAGCACTGCTCGTTCTGCTCGGTGTGGCGCACCGACGGCCAGAAGCCGCGCCAGCGGCCGGTGAACCCCGTCATCGAGGAGATCGTCGAGCTGCGGCGCATGGGCTTCCGGTTCGTCGCCCTCGCCGACGACAACTTCTATCCCGTCACCCTCGAAGACCTCCGGATGGCGGACCGGCGCGAGGACAAGACCCGCTACGAGCAGCTGAAGGCCCTGCGGGACGAGCGCTTCGAGCTGATGGCCCAGATGGAGAAGCTGCCGAAGGATCTGGTGTTCTACACCCAGATCACGATGGAGGCGGCCGAGGACACCGAGTTCCTCGACGCGATGCGCCGGGCCCGCATCCTCGGCGCCCTCGTCGGGGTGGAGGCGGTGACCCCCGACGGGCTGAAGGACGTCTACAAGGAGTTCAACCTCGCCGGCGACGAGCTCGTCGACCGGCTGAAGCTGTTCAAGAAGCACGGCGTGCACGTCCTGGGGTCGTTCATCTTCGGGCTGCCCAGCGACCGCCCGGCCACCTTCCAGGCGACCCTCGACCTCGCGCGCCGGGCCGACATCACGTTCGCGCAGTTCGTCACGCTGACGCCGTTCCCGGGCACCCTCGACTTCGACCGGTGGGAGCAGGACAACGCCGAGACCATGCCGCACGTCGACGGCATCCCCATCTCGCGCCACTGGCTCATCCCCCAGTCGAAGCGGCCCAAGCTGATGACCCCCCACCCGGTGATGACGGGCGAGGAGATTCGCGTCCACACCCAGAAAGTCTGGGACCACTTCTACAGCGTCCCCGAGGCTTGGCGCCGCTCGTCGGTCGTCAAGTCGCTGAAGGCCCGCCTCGCCTTCATCCTGGTCTCGAAGCTCTACCGCCAGATGTTCGCCAACACCGGCCTCTCCACCGACAGCGCCCGCGTGTCGCGCTCGACCCGCTGGGCCCGCCTGATGGCCAAGCCGGCCCACCGGCTCTTCGCGGCCGAGCCCATGCCCGACCTGCAGGTGCCGGCGCCGTAGCCGGCAACCGGGCCGCGTGTTATGTTGAACACGTGGTCGAAACCCTCACCGCCGTCGCGGCCGTGGTCGGCGCCGTCGGTTCCCTCGCGGCCGGGGCCGGGGCGCTGGTCGTCAACGGCAAGCTCGACCGGCTCACCGGCCGCGTCGACGCCGTCGAATCAACCCTGCAGACGCTCATGGTCGCCCTGATCGGCCGTTCCGACGCGAAGTAGACAGCCGGACGAAGGCGCCAAGCCAATGCCCGACTGCGGGCCGCGTCTCCCTGACGCGCCAGGGAGACGCGGCGCCGTTTCTCGCCGGAGCTCCCCGCATGAACACTTGCGTCAGCCGTTCGATGTGATTACGCTGTAATCACATGGCCACGACCACCCGTATCGTCCGCATCGGAAACTCGCGCGGCATCCGGATCCCGAAGGCTCTGCTGGAGCAAGCCGATCTGCCCGAGCAGGTGGAATTGCGGGCCGAACCCGGGCGGTTGGTGGTAACACCAGCTCGATCGCCACGGGACGGCTGGGCGGAGGCGGCGCGCCAGATGCACGCGGCCGGCGACGACCGGCTCCTCGACCCGCCGCAGTCGAGCACCTTCGACGACCAGGAGTGGGAGTGGTAGCCCGTGCCGCCATGACTCGGGGCGACGTTCATCTGGTGACCCTCGACCCGACCACGGGAAGCGAAATCCGCAAGTTGCGCCCGTGCCTCATCGTTTCGCCGGACGAGATCAACCATCATCTTCGGACCGTCATCGTCGCGCCCATGACGACCGGCGGCCGTGCCTGCCCGTGGCGGGTTCCGTGCCGCTTTCGCCGCCAGTCGGGCTTCGTTGCCGTCGACCAGGTCCGAGCCGTGGACACGAGCCGGCTCACCAGGCGGCTGGGTAGGCTGCGAGGGGAAACCGTGGCGGAGGTGCTGCAGACGCTGCAGGAGATGTTCGCGGCTCCGGGCGGCCACGCGGGACGAGGCTCGGTCATTCACTGACACGCGTGCCCGGCAGCCCGTCGGCGCCCTCGCCGGTCGCGGTGCGACGCGGGGGGGCTGCCGCGGGCTGCCGGGCTTGCAGTCAGTGCTTGTGGGGGACCAGCATGTCGGCGATGCCGTGCTGGTGGATGAAGAGCACGCAGTCTTCCGGGCCCTTGCAGCGTTCATTGTGCAGTTGCCCGCCCGGCTGGAGCACGTACGAGCCCGCCGGCAGCTCCTTCGGGGCGGCGTCGCCCTCGACGGTGTAGACCCAGGTGCCCTGCATGTTGATGGCGTGGTGGTGGTCCGTGTGCATGTGCAGCCCGGCTTCCGTGCCGGCCGGCACCATCAGCAGCATCCCGTACCCGTCCTCGTCCGGATGAGAGCGATCGCCCCAGAGCCGAACCCACTGCAACCCGCTGTCAGGCGTCAGCGGCGACCAGTGGAGGTCCTTGGCCGCCATGTGGACCGCCGCATTGGGCAGTTCCTGCGCTGACGCCTCGCGCGCCGCCGCCGTCATGGTCGCGGCAACGCACGCGATGACGAGCCCTCCGATGACCTTGTTCCGCATGAGATCCTCCTCCTTATTTTTCCGCTGGCGAACGGTTCGCCCGCTTTGTCCTACATGTGTACCGACGGCAGCGGTGCGGATATCGTTCCCGCGCGGGTGGGGTGGCGCGCCATGCGAGGGGCGGTCCCGATGACCATTCGGACGCAACTGACGGGCTCTCCGGAGGGGCGCCGTGGACGGGCGGGAGCGCCCCGTGCGGGTCATGCGCCTTCGGACAGGCGGGCGATGAACCGGCGGTGCTCGGCGGAGTCGATGCCCTTCTGCAGGGCCGCTAGGGCGGCGGCGAGCTCGCCGTTCAGCAGGGCGCGGCAGTCGATTCGCAGGCCGGGGAAGACGCGGCTGCGGACGACGCCGGCGTCATCGGCAGGCAGGAGGCGGTACTCGCCGTCCGCCAGCTCGAACCAGTCGATGCGCTGGTCCCGGATCCGCCACACGACGTACTCCTGCACGCCGTTGCGGCGGTAGGCGCGGAGCTTGTCGTGGAGGTCGATCGACGCGCTGCTGGCGGAGACTTCCACGACGAGTTCCGGCGCCCCCTCCAGATAGCCGTCGCTCAGCCGTGAGCGGCCGCCGGCCGGCGCGTCGATGCACAGCAGCACGTCGGGCTGGGGCTCGTTCTCGAGGTCGAGGCGAACGGTGGCGTTGTCGGCGACGCGAACCCCGGCGGTCGAGGCCGCGTAGACGCCGAGCACGCTCTGGATCGCGGAATGGGCCTCGGCGTGGGCGAAGCTGACCGGCGACGGCATGTAGACGATTCCCTCTATCAGCTGCGCCTTCTTGAGGTCGGGCCGCATCGCGTAGCGCCGCTCGAACTCGCATCGCGTGAGGCGGTCTCCGTTCTCCAGGGCGGGCGCCGGCGGCGACGGAGGGTCCGCCGGGGCGGGCCCGGGCGCCCCGGACCGTGGCGTGACGTCGAGCTCAGCCATGGGTGGGCCTCCGACCCGCGACTCAGTTCGCGGCGTGTCCGCCCGGCCGCAGGTGCTCGAGGACGAAGTCGAGCATCTTCTGGCGCAGGTGGGCGTTCTGGTCGGCGTCGACGATGCCGTGCCGCTGGCGCGGGTACAGCATCAGGTCGAACTGCTTGCCGGCCTTCTGCAGCTCGTAGGCGAACTGCAGGGTGTTCTGCATGTGGACGTTGTCGTCCATGGTGCCGTGGATGAGCAGCAGCGCCCCGTGCAGGTCGGCGGCGTTGAAGCGGGGCGAGCTGGCGCGGTAGCCGTCGGGGTTGTTCTGCGGCGTGCGCATGTAGCGCTCGGTGTAGATGGTGTCGTAGTCGCGCCAGTCGGTGACGGTGCCGCCGGCGATGCCCATGGCGAAGCTCTCGCTGTGGGTCAGCGCGTAGCTGGTCATGAACCCGCCGTAGCTCCAGCCCTCGATGCCGATGCGGGAGGCGTCGACCCACGGCTGCTCGCGCAGCCAGGCGATGCCGTCCTCGATGTCGGCGAGCTCCTGCTTGCCGAACTGCTGGTAGACGGGCCAGGTCGACACCGCTCCCTTGCCGCTGGCGGTGCGGTTGTCCATGACCCAGACCACGACGCCGTGCTGGGCGAGGAGCTGGTAGAACAGGTTGGCGGTGCCGCCCCAGCGGTTGCGGACCTGCTGGGCGTGGGGGCCGGCGTAAGTGTGCTGGAACACGGGGTAGCGTCGCGCGGGGTCGAAGTCGGGGGGCCGGACGAGCATGGCCTCCATGACGAACCCGTCGCGCGCGGTCACCTGCAGGAACTCGGGAGGCGACAGGCGGTATCTCTCGAGGGCGGGGACGCGGTTCTCGGCGATGACCCGGGCCTCGTCGCCGTCGGCGGCGTGCAGGCGCACCTGAATCGGGGTCTCGACGTCGCTCCAGGTGTCGATGTACCAGCTGAAGCCGGGGCTGAAGCGGGCGGCGTGGGTGCCGGGGCGCTCGGACAGTCGGGTCAGGTCGTCGCCGTCGAGGCGGACGCGGTAGACGTCGCCGCCGATGGGGCTGCGGCGGGTGCCCGAGAAGTAGACCCAGCCGGTCTCCTCGTCGACACCGTGCAGGGTGCGGAGCTCCCACTCGCCGTCGGTGACCTGACGGACGAGCTCGCCGTCGGCCCGGTAGTGGTACAGGTGCTTCCACCCCGAGCGCTCGCTGAGCCAGAGGAACGTGCCGTCCTCGAGCCACCGGGGGTCGCCGTTGACGGAGACCCACGCCGGGGTGGTCTCGCGGAAGAGGTGGGTCATCTCGCCGCTCGCGGACTCGGCGAGGTTCAGGTCGAGCCAGGTCTGCTCGCGGTTCTGCACCTGGAAGACGACCTCGTCGCCGCCGGGCGTCCAGCCCACCGAGACGAGCAGCATGTCGGTCGGGGTGTAGCGGCCGAGATCGACCCAGGTCGTCTCGCCGCCCGCGGCGGGCACGACGCCGAGGCGGACGAGCGGGTTGCGGTCGCCGGCCTTGGGATAGTTGGTGTGCTCGAGCCCGAGCCGGTAGGGCAGGTGGTCGACGACGGTGAACGCCTGCACGGGACTCTCGTCGGTCTGCAGGTAGGCGAGCCGGGCCGAGTCGGGGCTCCACCAGAAGCCCTTGAAGTTGCCGCGGCCGTAGATCTCCTCCTGGTACACCCAGTCGAGCTCGCCGTTGAGGAGCTCGACGCCGTCGCCGCCCTCGGTGAGGGCCCATTCGCGGCCGGTGTCCACGTCCACCACCGCGAGGTCGTAGTCGCGGACGAACGCCACCATGCGGCCGTCGGGGCTGAACGCGGGCATCGACTCCTCGGCGGGGTCGCGGGTCAGCCGCCGCACCCGCACCTCGTCGGCGCCCTGGCGGTCGAGGTGGTAGAGGTCGTTCGAGATGTTCATGACCGCGGCCGACCGGTCGGCGTTCCAGACGAGCCGGAGGCCTCGCGCTGCACGGCGCGCCGCCGCCCCGCTCATGCCCGGCAGGTCGGCGAGCGCCCGCTCGAGGGCGTCGCCGTCGAGGAACGGCTCGGCGTCGCCGGTCGCCGCGTCCACCGCCAGGAGGTTCGCGCGGCCCCCGCCGCGTTCCCTCTGGAGGTAGCGGGCATCGTCGATCCAGGTGAGCCCGATCGGGACGTCGCCGTTGAAGTCGACCCGCCGGTCGGGGTGGTAGATCGCGTCGATGGTCAGCGCCTGCTGCTGGGCCGCCGCCGGTCCGGCGAGGGCCAACGCCGCGAGGGCCGCGAACGCCGCTCGATGCCAACGGATCATCATGCCTCTCCTTGCAGCACGGGACCGCACGGTTCCGTACGGGATAAACTGGCGTGCGTGCCCCTTCGCGTCCGGGCGCCGGGCTGGAAGCCCCGCGCCGGGGGGCGGTAGACTGCCCCGGCAGCCCTCGGCTGCGGGCGGTCACACGAAGTTGCTAGCTTAGCAGAGATGAACGCGGCGACGGGCCGCGGGCGGGGAGGTTCCATGCGGTATCAGAAGTGGCTCGGATTGGCGGCGGCGCTGGTTCTCGCGGCGGCGATCGGCGCGCCCCCGGCGGCGGCGCAGGAGGAGGGCGAGCGCCGCCACCTGCTGGAGCGCATCGACGACGCGGCGGTCGTGCAGCTCTACGCCGACGGCTTCGAGGCGTTGCCGCTGCGCGAGAAGACGCTCATCTGGCATCTCTACCAGGCCGCCCTGGCCGGGCGCGACATCTTCTACGACCAGCGCTACGAGCACAACCTCGAGATGCGCGAGGTGCTCGAGGAGATCATCACCCATCCCGACGGCGTCGAGGCCGAGACGCTGGCCGCCGTGGAGAAGTACACGAAGCTCTTCTGGATCAACACCGGCCCGTTCAACAACCTCACCGCCCGCCGCTTCGTGATGGAGACGACCCCCGCCGCGTTCGGCGACGCGGTCCGGGCGGCGGCCGCCGCCGGGGCCGGGTTCCCCCTGCGCGACGGCGAGGACCTCGCGGGGATGGTCGAGCGCATGACGCCGCTCTTCTTCGACCCCGACTTCGAGCCCATCGTCACCAACAAGACCCCGGGCCCCGGCGAGGACATGCTGCTGGCCAGCGCCAACAACCTCTACAAGGGCGTCTCGATGGCCGACCTCGAGACCTTCGAAGAGGAGTACCCGCTGACCTCGCGCCTCGTGAAGGTCGACGGCCGGCTCGTCGAGGAGGTCTACAAGGTCGGCGGCAAGTACAGCGACGAGATATCCGAGATCATCCGCCACCTGGAGGCGGCGATTCCGTACGCGAGCGAGGCGATGGCCGAGGCGCTGCGCGCCAACGTCGCCTACTACAAGACGGGGTCGCCGGTCGACCAGCGGCCCTACGACATCGCGTGGGTCGCCGACCAGAACTCGACGGTCGACACCATCAACGGCTTCACCGAGGTGTACATGGACGCCCGCGGGGCCAAGGGAGCGTGGGAGGCCCTGGTCTTCTACGTCAACCCCGAGAAGACGGGGGCCATCCGCACCCTCGCCGAGAACGCCCAGTGGTTCGAGGACCGGATGCCGTGGGACCCCCGCTACCGCAAGGCGGGGGTGAGGGGCATCACCGCCAACGCCATCGAGGTCGTCATCGAGATCGGCGACTCGGGCCCCCTGACCCCCATCGGCATCAACCTGCCCAACGACCAGACGGTGCGCGAGCAGTACGGCAGCAAGTCGATCTCGCTGTCGAACGTCATCGAGGGCTACGACCTGTCCCAGCCGGGAGGCTACCGGCAGGAGTTTGCGTGGACCGAGGAGGAGGCCGAGCGCTCGCGGGTCTGGGGCAGCCTCGCCAGCGAGATGACCACCAACATGCACGAGGTCATCGGCCATGCCTCGGGGCAGCTCGCGGAGCGGCTCGGGGGCTCGGCCCAGCCCTATCTGAACGAGCAGTACTCGGCCCTCGAGGAGGCGCGGGCCGACCTGATCGGCCTCTACTTCATCGCCGACCCCAAGCTCGTCGAGATCGGCGTGCTCCCGGCCGAGGCCCACGAGGACATCGTGCTCGCGCAGTACGAGGCCTACACCCGCAACGCCCTGCTCCAGCTGCGGCGCATGCGCGAGGGGAGCCAGATCGAGCAGGACCACATGCGCAACCGCCAGATGATCGTCCACTGGCTGATGGCCAACACCGAGGCCATCGACCGGCGGACGCGCGACGCCAGGACCTACTACGTGATGGTCGACGCCGACGCTTTCCGGGCGGGGGTGGCGACCCTGCTCGCCGAGGTGCAGCGCATCAAGTCGGAGGGCGACTACGAGGCGGCGCGGACGCTGTTCGAGACCTACGGCATCCGGTTCGACCCCGCCCTGCGGGACGAGGTGGTGGCCCGGGTCGACGCCATCGGGCTGCCGTCGTACTCGGGGTTCGTGCAGCCGCGGCTCGAGCCGGTCATGAACGACGCGGGGGAGATTGTCGACGTGGGGATCTACTACCCGATGGACCTGACGGCGCAGATGCTGGAGTACTCGGGCAAGCGGATGCCGTAGGCGGGGCTCATCGCAGCCAGCCCGGCGGCACTCCAGCCCGCCGGGCCTCCTCGCGCACGTCGTCGACGGCCCGGGCCAGATCGTCGGCCTCGGCCCGGGTCTCCTCGAGCTCGGCGAGCGCCGCCAGGCGATCCTGCTCGATGGCGGCGCGTTGCGCGGGGTCGTCGCGGGCGGTGAAGTCGGCCCACAGCCGGTTCACGCGGGTCTGGAGGTCGGCGGTGCGGCGCTCGGCCTGCTCGACCGCCCGCCGGGCCTCGGCCATGCGGTTGCGCCACCGTTCTTCGTCGCCGGCCGGGGCCTCGGCGGGGCCAGCCGGGGTTGCCGGCTCCGTCGCGGCCGCCCCGGCCGTCGCTCCCGGGTCCGGCTCGTCGTCGCCGATCCGCATGGTGAGCCTGCCGCTGTACACCAGGTCGGCGTCGGTGTAGACCCTCGGCGGTGCCGCGTCGGGTCCGGCCTGCCGGGTGAGCGCCTCGCGCCGCAGCCGTTCCAGGCGCGCTACCTCGACGAGGGATTGGGCGGTCGCGGGGGCGGCCGACAGGAGGACGAGCGCGAGCGGGACGAGCGGAGCGAGCAGCTTCATGGCGTTTCCTTTGTGGCCTGCATCCACATCCCTGGAGAAGCCTCCCATCTTGCAGAGATCATCCGTGCAGAAACCGTGCCGGAGGGCAGAAGCCGTGAGGCCCATCCACGTGCTCTCGCCCGGGGCGGCGGACGGACACCGCCCGGCGTCGAGACCGGCATCCCGGCGGAGCTTCCGCAGCGGCGCGCTCCTCGCATCCTCCCGCCCGCAGGCCGAGACGCCGCGGCCGCCGGCGGGACCGGCCGTGGTCGCGCGGGTCGCCGCGGCCGTGGCCGGCCCGGGTGAAACGATCGGGACTGCCGGCTCGTCCATCGACATGCGGGCAAAGTCCCTGGGGACGGACAGGGGCAGCCGCACCGGGGAGGCACCGCGCGCATGAACGTCGGCATCGTCTGCTATCCCACCGTGGGCGGCAGCGGCATCGTCGCCACCGAGCTCGCCAAGGCCCTGGCCCAGCGGGGGCACGAGGTGCGGCTCATCAGCACCGAGATACCGTTCCGGGTGCCCGACTTCCAGGTCGGGCTGGTCTTCCACGCCGTCCACACCCCGGGGTATCCGCTGTTTCGCGAGCCGCAACACCTGTTGTCGCTCGCCAACAAGATCGTCCAGGTGAGCCGCGAGCACCGCCTCGACGTCATCCACGCCCACTACGCGATCCCCCACGCCGCCGCCGCCTACCTGGCCCGCCAGATTCTCGCGAACACGGCGGGGGCGCGCGTGCCGCGGGTCATCACCACCCTGCACGGCACCGACGTGACCCTGATCGGCAGCGACAGCTCGTACTCGGAGACGGCGGCGTTCTGCATCGACCAGTCCGATGGGGTGACCGCGGTGTCCGACAGCCTGCGCGCCGACACCTACCGGCAGCTCTCGGTGCGGGCCGACATCCGGGTCATCCCCAACTTCCTCGATTGCGACATCCACCGCCGCTCCGAGGACGTCGCCCTGCGCGCCCGTTTCGCGGGAGCGGCCGGCGCCGTCCCGAGCATCGGCGTCGCCGCCGGCGACGCGGGAGCGGCGGGCGCCGGCGAGACGAGCCTCGTCATCCACGTCTCGAACTTCCGGCCGGTGAAGCGCACCGAAGCGGTGATCGACGTCTTCGACCGCATCCGCCGGCGCGTGCCGTCGAGGCTGCTCCTGGTCGGGGACGGACCCGACCTCGACCGGGCGGTCCGCCGGGCTCGGGATCTCGGGCTCGCCGACGCCGTCGTCTCCCTCGGCGAGCAGGAGCAGGTGGTGCCGCTGCTCTCGGTCGCCGACCTGTTCCTGCTGCCGTCGGCGCAGGAGAGCTTCGGGCTCGCCGCGCTCGAGGCGATGGCGTGCCAGGTGCCGGTGGTGGCCTCCCGCGTCGGGGGGCTCCCCGAGGTGATCGAGCATGGGGTCACCGGCTTCCTGCACGACCCGGACGACCTCGAGGGCATGGCGTCGAGCGCCGCGGCCCTCCTGACGGATCCGCCGCGCCACCGCGCCGTGGCGGCGGCCGGGCTCGCCGCCGTCCAGCAACGGTTCTGCGTCAACGCCATCGTGCCCCGCTACGAGGCCTTCTACGCCGAGGTGCTCGCACGCGAACCCGTGCTCGCGGGCCAGGGCCCTTCCTGGGTCGGCTAGAGAGCGCGATCTCTGGCCGTCGAAAGGCCCCCGGCCGCGTAGAGGGGGCCAGCAACCCGGACCGTCTGCGCCGCCGTTCCGCAGCCGTCGCCGGCGGTCCGCGGTCGCCGCGCGGGCCGCCGCCTGCGGTCTGCCGCCGCGCCCACGCGGCCCGCCAGCGGGTATACTCGGAGGATCATGATGAAGACGCGCGCACTGGCGGCAAGCGTTGCCTTGTTCGTTTTTCTGACCGTCCCGGGGGCGACCCCGCGGGCGCAGCCGGCGGAGCCGGCCAACGGCCGGACCGAGCTCGGCTCGTGCTGCGGCAGCTCAACAACGCCGGGACGTTCATGATGGCGGTGGCGCACCCCGACGACGAGATCAACGGGCTGCTGGCGCTGTTGAGCCACGGCGAGGGCGTGCGCACGACGCTGGTCAGCGCCACTCGCGGCGACGGCGGGCAGAACGAGATCGGCCCCGAGCTCTTCGACGCCCTGGCCGTGCTGCGGACCGAGGAGCTGGAGGCCGCGCACCGTCTCGACGGGGCCGAGCAGTTCTTCACCCGCGCCGTCGACTTCGGCTACTCGTTCAGCCGCGAGGAGACGTTCGAGGCGTGGGGGCGCGAGATCATCCTCGGCGACTTCGTCCGCCTCGTCCGCACCATCCGGCCCGATGTCGTCGTCGCGATGAGCCCGGACGGCGAGGGCGGGGGGCAGCACCACCAGGCCTCGGCGATCCTCGCGCGGGAGGCCTACGCGGCCGCCGCCGATCCCGACCGGTTCCCGGAGCAGCTGGAGGACGGGCTGCGGCCGTGGCAGCCGAAGAAGTTCTACTTCCTCGACGGGTTCCCCGCCTTCCGTTTCAGCGGCGGGTTCGGGCGCGTCGGCGGCGGACCCGGCGGAGCACCCCCGGGCTTCGGCCGCAGCACGGCGCGGGCGGGGACGGTCTCCGTCGACCTGGGCCGGTTCGACCCGCTGCTGGGCCGCACCTACGCCGAGATCGGAAGCCACGCCCGCGGCATGCACAAGTGCCAGGGCATGTCGCCGCTGGTCAGCCTGCCGGGACCGGCGTCGATCCGCTACCGGCTCGACGACACCGTCATCCCCGGCCACGCGGGACGGGAAGAGAGCTCGCTCTTCGACGGGGTCGACACCTCCATCGCGGGCCTCGCGCGCCACGCCGGCGCCGAGCCCGCGCCCGCCCTCGTCGAGGGGCTGGCCCTGCTGGCCCGCCACGCCGCCACCGCCCTGCAGGTCTACGAGCGGGGCTCGACCGAGGCCCAGCGGGTGACCCTGCTGGCGGGGCTCGGGGCGGTCCGCACCCTCCGGGACGACCTCGACACGTTCGGCCTGTCCGACGAGGCGGCCTTCGAGATCGACTTCCGGCTCGCGCGGAAGGAGGCCCAGTACGAGCGCGCGGTGGTGCTGGCCCACGGCCTGCGCCTCGACGTCTTCGCCGACGACGGCGTCGTGACGCCGGGGCAGGGGGTCACGGTGATGGCCCAGGTGGCGAACCACGGCGGCGACCGCGCCACCGTCGCAGGGGTCCGGTTCCAGGGCTTCGCCGCGGCCGCGTCGACGTGCGGGACCGGGGCCCTCGTCCCCGGCGCGGTGTACCGCTGCGAGACCCCGCTGAGCCTGCCCGCGGGGGCCCCGCCGACCGACATCTACTGGGAGCGGCTGCCCGACGCGGCGCGGTACCGGGTCGACGACGACGTGCCGTTCGGGGCGCCGTTCCGGCCCACGCCGTTCCGCGCCGCCTTCGAGCTCGACTTCGGCACCGCCTCGGTTACCGTCGAGCGGCCCGTCACCTTCCGCTACGGCAGCGACCTCTTCGCGGGCGAGAAGCGCATGGAGCTGCACGTGGTGCCCCCGTTCGCGGTCGAGATCGCGCCGCAGATCGCCATCGCTCCCGTGGGCGCGGCTGCCCCCCGCGACGTGCGGGTCACCGTCCGCAACGGGGGCGTCGGCGTCGCCAGCGGCGTCGTCACCCTGGAGCTGCCCGACGGCTGGCGGCAAACGCCCGAGCGCATACCGGTGGCCTTCACCCGCGAGGACGAGGCGCGGACGGTCCGCTTCGCGGTCGAGCCCGCCCCCGACGCGGCGGCGGGAGACTACCGCATCGGGGCGCGGTTCGAGGCCGGCGGCGAGAGGTTCGACCTCGGCTACCAGGTGGTGGAGTATCCCCACGTGGCGCGGCGGCATCTCGTCCACGCGGCCGAGGCGGCCATCAAGGTCCTCGACGTGCGGCTCGACCCGGATCTGCTGGTCGGCTACGTGGACGGGGTCGGCGACGAGGTGCCGCCGGCCATCGAGCAGCTCGGGGCGCGGCTCGAGCACATCACCGGCGACGAGCTGAGGTTCGGCGACCTCTCCCGTTACGACGTCATCGTCACCGGGGTCCGGGCCTACGAGCGGAACCAGGTGCTGCGGGCGAACAACGACCGGCTGCTCGAGTACGTCGAGGCGGGCGGGACGATGGTCGTCCAGTACAACAAGTTCGAGTTCAACGACGCGCAGTACGGGCCCTATCCGGCGCGCGTCGGCCGCGGCCGCGTGACCGACGAGCACGCGCCGGTGCGGGTCCTCGCCCCCGACCACCCGGTCTTCGGCTATCCGAACGCGATCTCCGACGCGACCTGGAACGGCTGGGTGCAGGAGCGCGGGCTGTACTTCCTCGGCGACCGCGACCGCTCGTACTCCGACCTCGTCGAGCTGCGCGACCCGTTCCCGTCCAACCCCGGCGACAAGCGCGGCGCCCTCGTCGAGGCCCGCTACGGCGAGGGGCGCTGGCTCTACGTCGGCCTCGGCCTCTGGCGCCAGCTCCCCGCCGGCACCCCCGGCGCCTACCAGTTGCTGGCGAACCTGCTGAGCCTGGGGGGCGAATCCGCGGCCGACTGAATCGGTGCAGGAGTCCGGGCCGCGAACCGGCGCGGACTCCTGGAGGGTTGGGCGCCCAGCGGAGCCGTCAGGCGACGATGGCTGGGCTTTACGGTTCCGACAGCAGATAGACGTCGCCGGTGGGCTGCGACGCGCCGCCGGCGGGCTCGATGGTCACGGCCATCGCCGCCGGCGTCACCCCCTCCGGAAGCTGCAGGGTCACGGTGGCGGAGCCGCCGGCCTCGGGGATGAGCAGCGCGGCGGGGATGGGGGCGGCCTCCGGGGTGACGAACCAGAGCTGGTAGGTCGTGCCCTCGGGCAGGGGAGGGAGCCCGGTGGCCAGGAAGGCCATCAGGCCCGACTCGGTCCACAGGGCGCGCCCCGTGCCAACGGGGGCCAGCGGCTGCCCGGCCAGCGTCAGGGACCGGACCGTCGGATCGATCGCGATCGCGATCACCTCGTCCCGCCGGGCGGCCTCGAGGTCGGCGACCGTCGCTTCGAGCTCCAGGATGTCCGCCCGGGTGTTGGCGGACTGCGCCTCCGCCTGCAGGTCCGCGATCTGGCGGTGCAGCGCGGCCACGTAGGATCCGCCGCCGCCGGCGACGGCGACGAGCAGGAGCGCCACGAGCCAGAACAGGGGGCCGAGCCCCGATTTTTTCGACGACGCCGGCGAACTCCGGGCCGGCGCGGGGCGAATGCCCGGCTCCTCGCCCGGGGCCGGCGCGAACTCCGGAGGCTCGTCGAGCGCCGGCGTCCAGCCTGCGACCTCCCGCAGCACGTGCTCGCGGAGGGCCGGCGGCGGGTCGACGGGGACCGCCGTCTGCGGCAGGTGGTGGGCCACCGGCAGCAGCGACTTCACCTCCCGGACGCAGTCGAGGCAGGCCTCCAGATGCGCCTCGAAGCGGCTTCGCTCGGCCTTGCCGAGCGCCCCCAGGGCGTAGAGGGCGGCCTGGCCGTCGAACCCGCAGTGCGTCGGCGTGGTCATGCCGTCAGGGTCTCCCGCAGCTTCATCAGGCCGGTGCGTACGCGGGCCCTGACCGCGTCCGGCGGCTGCTCGATGCGCTCGGCGATCTGGCCCGCGGTCATTCCTTCGAGACCGGCGAGCTCGATGGCGGTGCGCTCGATGACGGGCAGATCGGCGAGGCCCGCCCGCAGCCGGGCCACCGCTTCGTCCGACAGGGGCGGGCGCTCGTCGGCGATGGCGGGCATCGGGAGCTCGACGACCGCGGGGTCGTCCGGGGACGCGGACCGGGCCCGAAGCTGCTCGATGGCGCGGCGGCGGGTCGCCGCGAGCAGCCGCGAGGCCGACGGCGGGGCGCCGTCGGCCTGCTGCATGCGGGACCAGGCGTCCGAGAAGACCGCCTGCACCACCGTCTGCGCCTCCCCGTGGTCACGGAGGATGCGCAGGGCCAGCCCGTACATCGCCCGGACGTGCCGGTCGTACAGCCCTTGCAGGGCGTGCGGATCCGCATCGGCCATGCATGGAATATTACTTCACTCGCCTCCGGCGCGCGGATCGGAGGGCGTTCCCGCCCGCGGTCCCTGACCGTCCGGCGCGGGTTCGGGACCGCCGGGTGCGGGCGGTCCGGTGTCCGCCTCACCCGCCTTCGGCGCGCGGATCGGGGGGTTCCCGCCGGCGGTTCTTGACCGTCCGGCGCGAGTTCGGGACCGCCGGGTCCGTGCGGTCCGGTGTCCGCCTCACCCGCCTTCGGCGCGCGGATCGGGGGGCGTTTCCGCCGGCGGTTCTTGACCGTCCGGCGCGAGTTCGGGACCGCCGGGTGCGGGCGGTCCGGTGTCCGCCTCGCGACCGGGGACGGCATTCGCCCGCGGTGCCGGGCCGGCCGATGCGGGTGGGGTCACCGGTGGCTCGGCGGTCCCTTCGCGGCCGGCGTCCGTGTCCGCTCGGGGGCGCGGGCCGTCCACGGTATCCGCCCGCGGTTCCGGATCGGCCGATGTGGGTGGGGTCACCGGTGGCCCGGCGGTCCCTTCGCGGCCGGCGTCCGTGTCTGCTCGGGGGCGCGGGCCGTCCGTTGCGGGCGCGGGCGCGGGCAGCTCGGTTCCCGGCTCCTGGCCCGGGTCCGGTCGCGGTGCCGGGCCGTCCGGTGCGGGCGCCCCCGGCCCCGCCCCCGGCCCCTGGGCGCTCAGCCAGCCGTGGACGCGCTCGAGCACGGCGGCGATGGCCGCCCGCTGGCGCTTCAGCCGGGCGCGGGCGCGGAGCGGGGTCTGCCGGGTGGCGAGGAAGGCGCGCACGAGCCGGACGACCGCGGCCTGCCGCTCGATGGCGCTCAGCCCCGTGAACGCGAGGCCGACGAGCCCCGCCGCCGTCGCCGCCCCGATGCCGCCCCCGAACCACAGGCCGCTCGCGACGGCCAGGGCCGCGATCCAGGCCCCGTAGACCACGGTGCCGCCGACGACCTCCCAGGCCGCGCGGCTCTGCGGGTCGGGGCCTTGGCGCTGAGCGCCCATGTGGCGTAGTACGGGACCGCGAAGCACACCAGGGCGAGGGCGGCGACGGGGCCCGTCACGAGGGCGCGGCCGCCTTCCCGCAGGACGAACCGCAGCACTTGGCCCGCCGGCATCCGCCGGTCGAGGTCCTGCTCGCGCAGGCCGAGGGCGCGGAGCTGCTCGTCGTGGGCGAGCACGTCGCCGAGGATGGCGTCGTAGCGGTCGGGGTGCTCCTCGCGCAGGCGGTCCATGCCCCGCGCGATCAGCCGCCGCCGGCGCACCCGCTCGGCCGGGTCGCGCGAGACCCCCCGGGCGGCGGCGTAGAGGCGGTCGACGCGGTCGACGAGCGGCAGGTCGGCCCGCGGGTCCGCCTCGATCATCACCCGGCGCAGCCGGGCGGCGATGCGGTCGGTCAGGATGCGGGTGGCGCGGTGCGGGTCGGCGCGGAAGGCGTCCACGAGGTCGCCGGGGTCGAACGGCCGGCCGTACAGCGCGGTCATCCTCGACCGGAACATCGGCAGGCGGTCGAAGTTCAGCCCGACCGGCACGATTGCGACGCGCCGGCCGGCCGCGGCGGCGGCCAGCGCCATGCGGGCGGCGCCGGTCCTCAGCGGCTCGAGGCGGCCGCTGACGTGGCTGACGCCCTCGGGGAAGAGGCAGATGGCGTCGCCCTCGGCGAGGGCCCGCTCGACCGCCGCGAACGTCTCGACGTTGCGCGCGGTGTCGACGCCGGGGTCGATGCGGCGGTAGACGGGTATCGCCCCCGACCGGCGGACGAAGGGGCTGAGCACGTGCCGTTCGAACAGGGTCGACTTGGCGAGGAACCGGACCGGCCGGGTCGCCGTCCCCTGGATGACGGCGGGGTCGAGGACGGTGTTGGGGTGGTTGGCGACGAGGAGGACGGGGCCTTCCGGCAGCGGCGGACCGACCCGGTCGATGCGGTAGAAGATCGACGTCCCCAGCACCGCGAGCCGCCACAGCACCGGGCTGCCGGGATACCGGCGGTCGGGCGGCCCTCCGTCCGGCGCGGTCATGACGGGCGCATTCTAGCAGCCGGCTGCGGCCGGGTGGCGGCTATCGCCCGAGCAGTCGAACCAGACGAGAGCGCGCGATGCGACGGGCGGCGCGCGCGTCCGCCGTGAGCCACACCCCGTCGCACGACGCGGCGAGTGCGACATGGACGGCATCGTACCCCGACAGGTTCCACCGCCCGGCGAAGTCCGCCGCGAGCGCGAGCAGATCGTGGCCGTTCCCCACGCGCGTCATCCCCAGCGCTTCGACGAGCGCTATCGCTTCCTGCACCTTCGCCGGCCGACTGTCCGAAAGGCGGCACAGTACGGCCAGAAGCTCGTTCATGAAGAGCTCCGGCACCAGATAGGGCGACGGGTCGCGTTCGATCTCGTCGAGCACCCGCGCGGCCACGTCCGCCAGCGGCTCGCCAGCCACGAACCACTTGAGGGCGACCGACGCGTCGACAACGGTGATCGCGACCGCAGGTCGCGGAGCATGTCGAGAGTGGTTCCCGAGTCGGGCGGACGGAACGTGATCTGCCTGAGCCGCGCCACCACCTGCCGCCGCTTGTCGTCGGCGTCCCGATCGACGAACCGCTCGTGATAGTCCTTGAGACTCACGAGGGCGGCCGCCGGGGTTCGGCCACGGCACACGATGATCGGCGCGCCGTTGCGCTCGAGTCGGTCGAGCACCCTGCCGAGGGATTGACGGAGCTCCAGTGCGTTCACTGTATCCATGAACATGTCATGGTACGCGTATAGTCATGTGTCAAGACACCAACGGCGCTGACATCCCTGGCCGCGTCCCTCGGTCCGATCCCGCTGAAGCCCCTCCACGCCGGGAGCGATTCGAGGTCGACGACCGAGGCTGGCCGGTCCTGAAGCGGGTGCCCGGAGACGCTACCGTCATTGCGGACGAGCTCGTGAATCGGCTCCGCTCGCGCGAAGGGGTCTGAGCCTGGACTTCCTGCTCGACGTCAACCAGCCGATCGCCCGGGCCGACTCGCGCCGTGACCACCATCGGCGTTGCCGACACCGGAAGCCGTACACGTGCAGGGCGGCTACGGTCAGGCGGCGGCGAAGCGCAGTCGGACGTAGTCGACGACCCACGTACCGTCCGGGGGCTGGGTGCGCCGGTCCTTCTCGCCATCAGTCGCCCCAGTCGTAGCCGATCCGCGTGTAGTAGTAGGCGCCGCTGTAGCCCCACGGCGTGTACTCGCTGTACAGCTCGCCCACGTCCATGGCGAGCTCCGAGACCTGCGAATAGGTGTCGAGCACGTTCTGGCCGCCTATCGCCAGCGTCGTCCCGCGCCCGAGAGCGATGCTCAGCTCCAGGTCGACGATGGGCCGGCCCTCGAAGAACCCGTTGTGGAGGCCGCCGGCGGGCACGTATATCCCGGTCGCGTGGCTGAGCCCGCTGTCGTAGTCGTACCAGCCGCCGTAGTAGCTCACGCGGCCGAGCAGGCTGGTCGGCCCGAGGCGCTGCGTCACGGCCGCGTTCCACCGCGTGCGCGGCAGCGCGTAGGCGTACTCGGCCGTGCGCCGGGCGTTCAGCAGGCCCCGGTCGTTGTCGGTCACCTCGGTGCGCGTGTAATTGAAGGCGGCGCTGAGCACCGTGTTGCCGCGCAGCGCGAGCGGCGTCCACGTCGAGACCACGTCGACGCCCTGTGACGTCGTGCCGAAGGCGTTGGTGAAGAACTGGAAGTAGCGCAGGTCGCGCGCGGAGGCCACCCCTGCCGCCAGCAGGTCGACGACTTCCGCGTCGGTCAGCGTGAAGATGCTCGTGACGCCGATGCGGTCGGACACCTCGATGCGGAAGTAGTCGGCCGTGAAGGTGAACGAGCCGCGGTCCAGCACCACGCCGCCGGTGTAGTTGATCGATTCCTCCGGCCCAAGCGGCGCGCCGCCGCGCAGCTGCGCCACCGGCGAGTTCGGCGGAATGATCGCCTTGATGATCAGATAGCCCGCGGTGGGGTCGAACCAGCTCGACAGGTTGAACGCGTTCTGCTGGCCGGGGGTCGGCGCCCGGAACCCGGTGCTCACGCTGCCCCGCACGAAGCCCAGGCGGCCCGACACCTTGCCGTTCGTCGTCGCGCCGAAGTCCTCGAAGCGCTCCGCCCGGATCGCCCCGCCGACCGTCCAACCGCCGTCGGCGCCGGTCACCTCCAGGTCGCCGTAGGCGGCGAAGTTGGCGCGACTCCAGTCGCCGGCCTGCAGCGACCCGTGGCCGGGGTAGCCGTGCGCGCCCGCGAAGAAGCCCTGCGCGTGGTAGGGACCGACGGCGGAGGTGGCCGGATCGCCGCTGCGGATGCCGTACCGCTCGTCGCGCCATTCGAGGCCGGCGGCGAGGTTGACCAGGTCCGTGACCGCGTACGAGACGTCGGCGTGGAGGTTGATCTCGCGCTGCCGGTCGGTGCCGATGTCGAACGAGGTCGGCGAGTCGGGGCCGAGAGAGGCGTTCACGGTGTTGCCGATGAACAGGTCGGCGTCGTGGACGCCGAGCGAGCCGCCCACGTCCCAGTCGAGGTCGCCGGCGCCGCCGCGCGCGCCCCCGACGATCGCCATGTCGGTCACCGTTCCGCCCATCCGCGGCGTGTAGCCGCCCGGGAATATCTCCTGCACCGAGAAGCAGTCGGGATCGTCGAGCACGCGCTGCAGGGCGGCCGGATCGGGCCGGTCGTCGGTGACGGCCACCGTCGGGCAGCCGGCCGACCCCGCGCCGCGCGCCGCGCGCGCATCGCCTATCAGCAGCGTGCGGCCGTTGTCGTTGCTGTAGACGCCGCGCTGCACGTTCGGGTTGCGGAAGAAGAAGCCGCCGGTGACCGTCTTGCTGGCGTAGTTGGTGTGGGCGTAGAGCTCGACCCCGGCGGGCAGGGTGTAGCCGAAGTTCCCGAAGAGGGCCAGGTCGTCGTCGACCTCCGGCGCGCCCCAGAGCTGCGGCGCCTCGGAGGCGACGTGCGTGTTGCCGGCGGCGATCAGCGCGACCGCGTCGCGGCGGGGCGCGGCGCGGTTGGTCTGGTTCGACGCGCCGTACTGCAGGCTGAGATTGGCGAACCCGCCGGGGCCGAGGGGCAGGCCGACGTTGCCCGCCAGCCGATACGACTCCCCGTCGCCGGCGCCGAACATGCCGGTGTCGAGCTGCAGGGACCCGCCCGACGCCGCGTCCTTGAGCTGGAAGTTCATGACCCCCGCAATCGCGTCCGAGCCGTACTGGGCCGCCGCTCCGTCGCGCAGCACCTCGACCTGGCGCAGCGCGATCGACGGGATGGTGGAGATGTCGGGCGCCTGCGAGCCGTACGCCACGCCGTTGCCGCCGTGCCAGTCGATGATCGACGCGCGGTGGCGCCGCTTCCCGTTGACCAGGATCAGCGTGTGATCGGGCGCCAGGTTGCGGAGCATGGCCGGCCGGACCACGGTCGAGGCGCCGCCGATCGGCTGCGTGTTGACGTTGAACGACGGAATGACGCTGCGGAGCTGGTCCTTCAGGTCTCCGCCGCCCTGCCGGCCGAGGTCCGCGACCGTCAGGACGTCCACCGGGACGGCCGACTCGGTGGCGCTGCGCGGCTCCGCGCGGGAGCCGACGACCACCGTCTCGTCCGTGAAGCCGGCGAGCAGGCTCTGGATCTCCGCCGGCGACAGTCCCAGCGCCTCGACCTCGGCCGGCGTCATCTCGAGCGCACGGGCGAGTTCTTCGACCAGCGCCGCGCTCGGCTCGTCCCGCGAGCCGGCTTCCTGCCCGGCGGCGGCGCCGCCTTCCTCCGCCGATGCCAGCGCAGGCCCGCCGAACGCCGTCGCCAACAGAGCCGTGGCCAACGCGGCCAGTGCATGCGCGCGCCTGATGTACAAGGTTCCCCGCCTTCCCCGGATCAGATAGGGGCCGGCCCGCCGCCCGCGCGCGCCGGCGCATGTATCTCGTGGCCAACGCGCTGGGACTTCAGACCCCGCCACCGCGCGCGCGCCGGTGCATCGCCGTCATGAGATGGATGCCCGGACAACGCGCGGCAGCCAATCGCCCGGGATCGCTCCAATGCGACCGTGTCAGGGCGTGGCATCCACCCCAGTGATTATTCGGCCATTGCCGCTGGCCAGTCCAGCCCGCGCGCGCCGGGGTGCGCGGTAGCGGGCGCCGACCGCGGCGAGGATGCCGACGTCCAGCCTGCGCGCGCCGGGGTGCGCGACAAGAAAGCGAGGCGCCGCCGAGCACGACACAGCGGCTGCCGGCTCGACCGTGCCGCCTCGCTTCCCGCGAACCGACCCGGATCGGGCGGTCGCGCGGCTACCGCCGGACGGCCGCGAACCGGAGTCGGACGTAGTCGACGACCCACGTGCCGTCCGGGCCCTGGATGCGCGGGGCCAGCCGCTCCCGCATCTCGGCGAGCAGAGGCGGCCGCTCGGGCTCCGGCACCGCGGTGATGAACGGCTGGGCGAAGACCTCCAGCCAGTGGACCACGTCGCCGGGGAGCGGGGTGGGGCGCGGGAACCGCTGGATGGAATCGACCCGGAAGCCGCGGCGCTCGAGGCGGGCGCGGTAGTCGTCTTCGGTGGGGAAGTACCACGGATCGGCGGCGGCGCCGTCGACGCCGCGCGCGCCCAGGGCTTCCGCGAAGCATTCGCGGACGGAGGCGACGCACCCGGCGCCGCCGCACTCGGCCACGAACCGTCCCCCTGGCCGCAGGGCCTTCCAGACCCCGTCGACGGCCGCGTCGGCGTCCCGAATCCAGTGGAGGACGGCGTTGCTGAAGACGGCGTCGAACTCCGCGTCGAACGGAAGCTCGAGGGCGTCGACGATGCGGGCGTCGAGCCCCCGCTCGAGCGCCGCCCACACCTGCTCGGGGCTGCTGTCGACGCCGACGACGAGGCACCCGGCGTTCCGCAGCCGCTCGGTGAGGGCGCCGTCCCCGCACCCGAGGTCGAGGATGCGCTCGCCGGGCTGCGGGGCTAGCAGATCCACGACCGGCGCGCCGAGGTCGGACACGAACCGGGCGTGCGCGGCGTAGGATTCGGGGTCCCAGTGCTGGGTCATGGCTGTGTCGTCGAGTTATCGGAACTTGCGCCGGGAGCCGATCACGGTTCGCGATCGGAGTACCTGCTCTTGTCCGCCCGCTTCCCGCCCCGCGCGGCCCGACCGGCCTCGGGGGGCGACCACGCGCTCACCGGGGCCGTGCTTCCCGCCCCGCGCGGCCCGACCGGCCTCGGGGCCGACCACGCGCTCGCCGGGGCCGTGTTTCCCGCCCCCGCGCGGACCGACCCGCCTGCACCGTCCCCTACGGAGCCGGATCGTGGGCGTAGTCGAGGGCGCCGGTGTAGATGGCCATGCCGACGACAGCGTCGATGCCGGCGGCGTCGAGGGCGTCTATCTCCTCGCGGGTGGTGATGCCGCCGGCCGCGGTGACGCGCCGGCCCGTCGCCGCCGCCACCGCGCGCGCGGCGTCGAGGTCGGTGCCGGTCATCAGACCCTCGCGGTCGACGTGCGTGTAGAGGAACTCGCCGCAGTACGGCTCGAGCTGCCGCACCGCCTCGACCGCGGTCACCTCGACCGGCTCGGTCCAGCCGCGGATGACGACGCGGCCGGCCTTGCTGTCGACGGCCCCGATGATCCGATCGACCCCCACCGCGTCGGCCAGCGACCGCGCGAGCGTCAGGTCGGGCCGGCCGTCGCGGAAGAGGGCCGAGCTGACGATGACCGCTCGCGCGCCGTAGCCGAGCACCGCCTCGGCGCGCGCGATCGAGCGGATGCCGCCGCCGACCCGGCAGGGCAGCCGCGGCGCGACCTGCCGGACCAGGGCGTCGTTGTCGCCGGAGCCCATGGCCGCGTCGAGGTCGATGAGCTGCACCTTGGGGAACCCGGAGAACCGTTCGACCCAACCGTCGAGGTCGTCGCTCTCGATGGCGAGCCGCTCGCCCTGCACGAGCTGCACCACGCGGCCGTTCTTGAGGTCGATGGACGGGATCAGCATGCCTGAACCAGTTCCAGGTGGTCGTGGGCGACCCCGAGGCGGCCGTTCTCGAGGTCGATGGACGTTATCAGCATGACGTTCGCACCATGCGGCCGTTCTCGAGGTCGATGGACGGGATCAGCATGGAGTAGGGTCCGCCGCCTCGCGCGGGGCGCGGTCCACGGGCCGGCCCGGCTGCGGCAGCCGCACCGGGATGCCGTGCGCGTGCAGGTGGGCCTTGAGGTCCTCGACCGCGTGCTCGGCGTAGTGGAATATCGAGGCGGCGAGGGCGGCGTCGGCCCGGCCCGCGGTGAAGACGTCGACGAAGTGGTCGAAGTTGCCGGCGCCGCCGGACGCGATGACGGGGATGGGCACCGCCGACGACACCGCCGCCGTCAGCTCGCAGTCGAAGCCCCGCTTGGTGCCGTCGCGGTCGATCGAGGTCAGCAGTATCTCGCCGGCCCCGCGGTCGGCCGCCTCGCGAGCCCACTCCACGGCGTCGCGCTCGGTGCCCTGCTGGCCGCTGCGCACGTAGATGCGGAAGCGTCCGCCCTCGCGCTTGGCGTCGATGGCGACGATGACCGCCTGGCTGCCGTAGCGCCGGGCGAGGGTGGTGATGAGCTCGGGCTGCGAGAGGGCGGCGGTGTTGATGCCGACCTTGTCGGCGCCCGCCTCGATGGCCGCCTCGGCGTGGTCCTCGCCGCGGATGCCGCCGCCGACGCACAGCGGCAGGAAGATCTCTCGCGCGACGGCGCGGATGGTCTCGGCCAGCGCCTTGCGCCCCTCGATGGTGGCGGTGACGTCGAGGATGACCACCTCGTCGATGCCCTCGCGGTTGTAGCGGCCGGCGAGGGCGGCGGGGTCGCCGGCGTTCCGCAGGCCCTCGAAGTTGATGCCCTTGACGACGGCGCCGTCGCGGACGTCGAGGCAGGCGATGATGCGTTTCGACAGCATGGCGTGGTTTCTAGTGCCGCGTCACAGCCAAAAGGTCGGGTGTGCGGTGCTGGCAAGTCGTTGACGATGAGGTCATTGGGTGAGGCCCGCACCCGAAGATTATGGCGTGACACACCACTAGCCGGGCACCCGTCGCAGGAAGTTGCGGAGGATGCGGAGGCCGACGTCGGACGACTTCTCGGGGTGGAACTGCACCCCGCCGACCGCGCCGCGCTCGACCGCGGCCGCGAACTCGACGCCGTAGCGGGTCGACCCCACGCAGCTCTCGGTGACGGGGGCGGCGAAGGAGTGGGTGAAGTAGACCTGGTCGCCCTCGTCGACGCCCTCCAGCAGCCACGAGTCGCGGGTGCGATGCAGCGAGTTCCAGCCCACGTGCGGCACCTTGAACGCGCCGTGCTCGCCACCGGGCTCCTCCGAGGCGTCCTCCTCGTCGGTGATCAGGCTGCACGTGCCCGGCAGCAGCTCCAGGCCGGGGTGGCCGGGCGCCTCGGCGCTGCCGTCGAAGAGCCACTGCATGCCGACGCAGATGCCCAGCATCGGCTTGTCGCGCGCGATGTGGTCCCGGATGGCGGCGCGCCAGTCGTCGCCGAGGGCCGCCGTGACCTCGAAGTTGCCGACGCCGGGCACGATGACGCCGGCCGACGCCGCCAGATCCGCGGGCGCCGAGGGGGTCGTCACCGGCGCCCCCAGGTGCGCCAGCGCCTTGCGCACCGATGTCAGGTTGCCCGCGCCGTAGTCGATCAACGCAATCATTGCAGCAAAATCCGTCCCGCGGCGCTACATCAGCCCCTTGGTGCTCGGCAGCCGTTTCGCCATGCGGTCGTCCTTGTCGCACGCCACCCGCAGCGCGCGCGCGAACGCCTTGAAGATCGCCTCGACCTGATGGTGGCTCGACCGGCCGTAGAGCACCTTCACGTGCACGTTGGCCCGCGCGCCCAGCGCGAAGCCCTCGAAGAAGTCGTGCAGCAGCTCCGACTGCAGGTCGCCCACGAGCCTCACGCGCAGGCGCAGATCGACCACCGCGTGGGGGCGCCCCCCGAGGTCGATGGCGGCGACGCCGAGGGTCTCGTCCATCGGCATGACGAAGTAGCCGGCGCGGTTGATGCCGCGCCGCGTCCCGACGGCCTTGGCGACCGCCTCGCCGAGGGCGATGCCGACGTCCTCGACGGTGTGGTGCTGGTCGACGTCGAGGTCCCCGGCCGCGTCGATCCGCAGGTCGAACGCGCCGTGGCGCGCCACCAGCTCGAGCATGTGGTCGAGGAAGCGGATGCCGGTGCTGACCTCGTACCGGCCCTGGCCTTCGATGCCCAGCCGGACCGTGATCTGCGTCTCGGTCGTGCGCCGCTCGATCCGTGCACGTCTCATGGCAGCACCATCCCGCCGGTCACCGCGGCAGCATCCCGCCGCTCGATCCGTGTGCGCCTCATGGCCGGTCCCGCCGGTCAGGGCGGCAGCATCTCGCCGCTCGATCCGTGCGCGCCTGACGAAGGAGCATCGCGCCGTTCAGGCCCGCCGCCGCCCGCCGCTCGATCCGTGCGCGCCTCATGGCCGGTCCCGCCGGTCAGGGCGGCAGCATCTCGCCGCTCGATCCGTGCGCGCCTGACGAAGGAGCATCGCGCCGTTCAGGCCCGCCGCCGCCCGCCGCTCGATCCGTGCGCGCCTCATGGCCGGTCCCGCCGGTCAGGGCGGCAGCATCTCGCCGCTCGATTCGTGCGCGCCTGACGGCAGGAGCATCGCGCCGTTCAGGCCCGCCGCCGCCCGCCGCTCGATCCGTGCGCGCCTCATGGGCGGCAGCATTCCGCCCGTCATGACAACAGCATCCAACCGCGACCGACGGCGCCGTTGCGCCGCCGCCGTTCTCCCGCGACGCGCGGCGACGGCCGTCATCGGCTCCCCTTCACCCGCACCCGCACCGACTCGGCGTGGGCGGTCAGCCCCTCCGCCTCGGCGAGGGTGAGAATGGTCGGGGCCAGGGCCTCGAGCCCCTCCCGGGTGATGCGCTGCGCGCTCTGCACCGACACGAAGTCCGACGCGCTGAGCCCGCCGCGGAACCGCGCCGCGCCCCCCGTCGGCAGCACGTGGTTCGACCCCGTCGCGTAGTCGCCGGCCGCCTGCGCCGCGTGCGGGCCGATGAACACGGTGCCGGCACGGGTGGCGCGCGCGGCCACCTCTTCGTCGAGGCACACGAGGTGCTCGGGCGCGATGTCGTTGGCGAGGTCGACGGCCTCGTCGAGCGAGCGGGTGACGACGATGACGCCGTTGCGCTCGATGGACGTCCGCGCCGGGCCGTCCGCCGGCAGCCGCTTCTCCACCTGCCGGGCGACGCGCGCCGCGAAGCGGCGGTCGGGGGTGAGCACGATGGACCGGGCGTCGGGGTCGTGCTCGGCCTGCGCGATCAGGTCGGCCGCGATCCAGCGCGTCTCGCCGCGCGCGGCGACGATGACGATCTCGGTCGGGCCGGCGTGGAAGTCGATGGGGCAGTCGGCCGACACCAGCGCCTTGGCGGCGGCGACCCACGCGCTCCCGGGTCCGACGATCTTGTCGACGCGGGGGACGGTGGCTGTGCCGTAGGCGAGGGCGGCGACGGCGTGGGCGCCGCCGAGCCGGAACATGCGCGTGACGCCGGCGATGGCCGCCGCCGCGAGGGTCGCGGGGTCCGGCCGCGGGCAGGTCACCAGGACCTCGGGCACCCCCGCCACCCGCGCCGGGACCGCGGTCATCAGCAGCGACGACGGCAGCGGGTAGCGACCGGCCGGGACGTAGCAGCCGACCCGCTCGAGGGGAGTTACGCGCTGCTCGATCTCGACCCCGCCGGTGACCGTCGTCCGCCACCCCCGCGGAAGCTGGCGCCGCGCGATGCGCCGGATGTGGCCGGCCGCGGTCCGCAGGGCCGCCCGCAGCTCGGCGGGGACGGCCTCGAGCCCCGCCCGCATCTCCTCCGGCGAGACCTCGACGGGGCCGTCGAGGCCGTCGAAGCGCCGCGCGTAGCGCAGCAACGCCTCGTCGCCGGAACGCCGGACCGCGCTCACGATACGGGCGACCCGGCGGGTGAGACCGGGGTCGACGTCGTCGCGGCGGTCGACCAGGCGCCGGACCGCCGCCCGATCCGACGAGTCTACGATCTGCATCGGTGCACAATCCGGTCGATCGGCAACCCGGCGGTATCTTCCGTCCCCGCCGCATGGGGCCGGACGGCCGGACGATCCCACGAGTCGACGGTCCGCATCACAGCACGATCTTGTTCAGGGGGAACTCGACGATGCCCTCCGCCTGCGTCGCCTTCAGCTTCGGAATCAGCTCGCGCACCGACGACTCCTCGATGATCGTCGAGACCGCGACCCACGCGTCGTCGCTGAGGGGGGCCACGGTGGGGTCGTGCAGGGCCGGCAGCAGCCCGAGCACGGCGTCGAGGTCGGCGCGCCGCACGTTCAGCATCAGGCCCACCCGGCCCTGGGCCTCGATGGCCGCGCGCAGCAGGAGCGCGATGTTCTCGAGCTTCGTCCGCTTCCACGCGTTCTCGAGCGCGGCGGGGTTGGCGATGAGCTGGGGGTTCGACTCGATGACGGTGTCGATGATGCGCAGCCGGTTGGCGCGCAGGGTCGAGCCGGTCTCCGTCGCCTCGACGATGGCGTCGGCGAGCAGGGGCGGCTTGACCTCCGTCGCCCCCCACGAGAACTCCACGTTGACGGGAATCTCGAGCCGCTTGAACCAGGCCTCGGTCACCCGTACCAGCTCGGTCGCGATGGTGGCCCCGGCGAGGTCCTGCGGCGTGCGGTACTTCGAGTCCTCGGGCGCGGCCAGCACCCAGCGCACCTTGCGGAAGCTCTGCTTCGAGTAGACGAGGTCGGCGACGTCGACGACCTCGTCGCCGGTGGCGGCGTGGTGCTCGGCAATCCAGTCCTGCCCGGTCAGCCCCGCGTCGAGGGCGCCGTGGGCGACGTAGCGCGCCATCTCCTGGGCCCGGATGAGCGTGCACTCGATCTCGGGGTCGTCGATGGTGGGATAGTAGGAGCGCGAGCTGGTGTAGATGTTGAAGCCCGAGTGCGCGAAGAGCTGGATGGTCGAGTCCTGCAGCGAACCCTTGGGGATGCCGAGCCGTAACGTCGTGTCAGCCATGATCGGTGCGGGTGGGTGTCAGCGGGACGGAGGGGCGGCCGCGGCGTCGTCAGCGGGCTGCTCGAGTGTCCGGAAGAAGCACGTCCGCTCGCCGGTGTGGCAGACGTTGCCTTCGCCGTTGCGGGTGACCTTCAGCAGCACCGTGTCGTCGTCGCAGTCGACGAGGATCTCCTTGACGGCGAGGGTGTTGCCCGAGGTTTCCCCCTTCATCCACAGCTTGTCGCGGGTACGGCTGAAGAAGGTGGCGAAGCCCGAGCGGCGGGTGAGGTCCAGCGCCTCCGGGTTCATGAAGCCGACCATGAGGACCTCGTCGCTCGAGGCGTCCTGCACGACGGCGGGGATCAGTCCGTCCAGTTTCGAGAAATCCATGTCGTGTCCTGCCGCGCGCCGGCGCGTGGGCCGGCGGCGCGGATCGCTTGCCCGATGGGCCTCCAAAAAAAAAGCCCCGCCGGGGTTGTCGGCGGGGCGGTCGCATGCGTTGGGGTGACGGGCGGTCGTGCTACCTCACATGCAGATCCGCAGCCCGCCCCGGTGGGCGGTGGGCTGCGCCGTGTGGTGGCCGTGCCGCAGTGTCATGATCTGGAGTACCCTATCCGACGCGGTCTGGCGTGTCAAATCGGCACCGATCGGCCGGATCGGGGAGCCGGCGGCGGCCACGCGGCGCACCCGGCAGCTCGTGATGAAGCTCCGTGTGTCCCGGGGGCGGATGCGGCAGGGCCGCTCACATGGGGGCCTGGAGCGCCGCGGCGGGACGTCTTCGACGCGCGAACGACCGAGGAGACGGTCGGCGGGCGCGCCCGCCGACCGGGCGGTGGAGCGCGATGCCTGAGAACGCGGGGTCAATCGGAGCCGCAGGCGGCGATTCCGGGGCCCGTCCACGGTGGGTGGCCCTCCACTCGGTCAACGTCCGCATCTGCCACTGGATCAACGTCGTCGCCGGCGCCTACCTGCTGCTCAGCGGCATCCACATCTTTCTCGACTTCCCCGAGCTCTACTGGGGCCACACCGGCTACCAGGGCTACCCGGCGATCTTCCGGCTCGCCGACTGGGGCATCTCGTGGGACGAGGCGGGGGCGATGGGCGACCGCCGGTGGGGGCGGAACTACCATTTCACCTTCGCGTGGGTCTTTCTCGTCAACGGGCTCGTCTACTTCGGATGGAACCTCGCGACCGGCCGCTTCCGCGAGCGCCTCGTGCCGCGCCGGGACGAGCTCTCTGCCGCGCACCTCGGGCGTGACCTCCGCGCGCACCTGCCCTGGCGCCTGCGCGTGCGCAGCGCCGCCACCAGCTACGGCGTGCTGCAGAAGGTCTCGTATCTCCTCCTGCTCGTCGTCTACGTGCCCCTGATGACCCTGACCGGGCTCGCGCAGTCGCCCGGCTTCACGGCCGCGATGCCGTGGCTGCTCGACATGTTCGGCGGCCGCCAGTCGGCGCGGACCCTGCACACCATCGGCACCGTGGTGTTCGTCCTCTTCGTCGTCGTGCACGTGCTGGAGGTGGTGGCGGCCGGCGCCGTCAACCGCATCCGTGCGATGATCACCGGCAAGCTCCGGTTGCCCGCGGAGGAGTCATGAGCACGCCGATATCCGCCCCGCGTCGTATCGCCCGTCCCCGGACCCTCTCGCGACGCCGCCTGCTGGCGCAGGTGCCCGCCCTCGGCACGCTGATGGCGGCCGGATGCTCGCGCGACGTCTACGTGCCGCCCCGCGTCCGCGGCGGCCTCGTCGGCGCCGCCGACGTGCTCACCATGAGCACCAACCGGCTGCTGCTCCGCGACCAGCCGCTGGCCCGCGAGTACGGGCCGGACGACATCGCCCCCGACTTTCCGACCTGGGGCCAGACCAACCCCGACGACGAGGAGTACCAGCGCCACCGGCGGGACGGTTTCCGCGACTGGCGCCTGCCGGTGGGCGGGCTCGTCGGCCGCCCGACGTCGTTCTCGCTCGACGACATCCGGCGGCTGCCGTCGCGCACCCAGATCACCGCCCACGTCTGCGAGCAGGGCTGGTCGGCCATCGCCGAATGGACCGGCGCGCCCCTGCTGCAGGTGCTCGAGGCGGCGGGCGGACTGAAGCCGGAGGCGCGCTACGTGATGCTCGACACCGTCGACGGCTGGTACGAGGGCATCGACCTGTTCGAGGTCGTGCACCCGCAGACCATCCTCGCCTATGGCCTCAACGGCGGGGACCTGCCGGTCGGCAACGGCGCGCCGTTGCGGCTGCGCGTCGAGCGCCAGTGCGGCTACAAGAACCTGAAGTTCCTGAAGTCCATCCAGGCGGTGGACTCGATGGCCGGCTTCGGCCGCGGCACCGGCGGCATCAACTCCGACTGGGGATTCCACTGGTACGCCGGCGTTTGACGGCGCGTTCGCGCGCCGGCGGCGGCACCGGACCCGCGGTTGCCTCGATGGTCGGGGATCTGCGGGTCCCGTCGGCGCACGGGGCCTTCGGAGCCGGCCTGCCTTCGCGGGCCGGCGGCGGCACCGGACCCGCGGTTGCCTCAATGGTCGGGGATCTGCGCGTCCTGTCGGCGCACGGGGCCTTCGGAGCCGGCCTGCGTTCGCGGGCCGGCGGCGGCACCGGGCCCCCGGTTGCCTCGATCGTCAGGGCTCTGCGGGTCCTGTCGGCGCACGGGGCCTTCGGAGCCGGCCTGCCTTGCGCCCGGCCACGTTTCCGCGATCCGGCACGCCACCGAGCATACCCGCTCGAACGCGAGCTGGCTGAGCGCGGCACGGCCGACATCGTTGCGTGACGGGTGCACGACAGACTCGTCAGATGTCCGGCCTGGCATTGGTCGCGAGGGCGATTTCGGTGTCGTTCCCGGCGGGGTTCCACCTTGTCGGATGTCCGGCCCGGCGCTGGTCGCGCGGGCGATTTCGGTGTCGTTCCCGGCCGTGCCGCACCTGACTCGTCGTGCACTTCCGGCGGTGATTTTTAGCTGGCGAACTCGGACGGAATGCAGCTACAGTGGAACGCTGCCCTGGACGGCAGGGCGCGCCACCGAGGGTACGGTGCGCGGAGGAAGGCGCCCGGCGGCGTCCTCCGCGTCGGATGACAGCATGCTCGACGGACCATCTCGCGCATCGGAACACCGATTCGGAACGCAGCGCCCGCGGCCCGCGGCCGCCGGCGTTCGCGGGCGCAGGCGGTTGCTCGCGGCGGTCCTCGCCGGGGCCGGACTCGCCGGTGCGGCGTCGCCGACGGCGGGGCAGGCCGCCTCTACCGTGGTCGTCGCCCCGTTCACCAACGTGAGCCGGCAGCCGGCCGACGAGTGGATCGGCGCGGGCATCGCCGAGACCATCGCCGTCGACCTGCAGGACGCGGGGCTGGAGGTTCTGACGGCCGGCGCCGGCGAGCCGAAGCGCGTCGGCCGCCGCGGCGCCGCGCGCGGAGTGCCCGACCCGGCCGCCGCCCTCGACGCCTATCGGCGGCAGGGCGTCGCATGGTTGATCGACGGTACCCTGCAGCGGGTGGGAGACGCCCTGCGCGTCACCACGCGTATCGTGGACGTCGAGACCGGCGGGGTCGAGTTCGGCACCCGTATCGACGGCGCGGTGTCCGATCTCTTCGACGTCCAGGACGAGGTCGCCGCGGTGCTGGCGGGCCGGCTCTCGGCTGCTCGCGGCGGGGCCCGCGCGGCGGCCAGGAAGCCGTCGACCGACCCGGCGGCCAGGTTCGCACCGGGCCGGCGGGGGGCGACCCGGCTGGTGCCGGAAGCCCGGAGCGCCGCGGTCCCGCCCGTCGTTGCCGCGGTTCCTCCCTCCGGGGCCGGGATGCGGCCCTCGGCGCCGGAGCTGACGCCCGCGGCGCCGGAGTTGACGCCCGCGGCGCCGGAGCTGACGCCCGCGGCGCCGGAACTCGGACCCGCCGCGCCCCCGACCGCAACCGAGCAGCCCGTCAGCGGCGCCCTGGCCTTCGGCTCGGCCCCCGCCGACGAGTCCGCCCCGCCCCGCGACGCCGGCCCCCGCCGCCGGCGAACCGGCGGGGGCGGCGGGGGGTTCGCCCCGACCCCGCTGGGTCGGCCCACCGCGGTCATCGGGCGGACGAACAACCCGCCCGAGATAGACGGCCGCCTCGACGACTCGGTGTGGGAGACCGCCGCCCACCTCACGAACTTCGTCCAGATCGCACCCATCGAGGGTGCGCCGGGCACGGAGGAGACCGAGGTGTGGATGGCGTACGACAGCGACCATCTCTACTTCGCCTTCTACGCCCACTACACGCGGCCCGAGACGATGCGCATCAACCGGGCCGACCGCGAGGAGATACGCGGCGACGACCGCATGTCGATCCTGTTCGACCCGTTCCTCGACCAGCAGCGCGCCTATCAGTTCGAGGTGAACGGCTACGGCGTGCAGGCCGACTCGCTCGTGAACGCCGACGGCAGCACCGGGTTCTCGCGGTCGAGCGGCAGCGGGTCGGCGAGCCGGGGCAGCGGCCCGCGGCGCAGCGGCGGCAGCGGCATGAGCAGCTCGGGGCAGTTCGGCATCCGCGGCGACGACTCGTGGAACGCGCTCTTCGACAGCGGCGGTCAGGTCGTCGCCGACGGCTGGACGGCGGAGATGCGCATTCCGTTCAAGAGCCTCCGCTATCCGTCCCGCTCGGCCGGGGTGGGCCACCGCTGGGGCTTCCAGATCACCCGGGTCATCCGCGACAAGTCCGAGGCGCAGTCGTGGTCGCCGATCTCGCGCGGTGTGGCCGGCCAGCTCACCCAGTTCGGCACCCTCGAGGGCCTGTCGGACCTGTCGCTGAGCCGCAACCTGGAGCTCCTGCCCGAGGTGACCGGGTTCAGGCTCGGCGCCCTCGACACCGGCAGCGGCGAGTACTCGACCGACGACCCCGCCGGCGAGCTGGGTTTCGGCGTCAAGTACGGCATCACCCCGAACCTGACCGCGGACGTCACCTACAATCCCGACTTCTCGCAGATCGAGTCGGACCGGCCGCAGATCGAGACCAACCAGCGGTTCGCGCTGTTCTACCCCGAGCAGCGCCCGTTTTTCCTCGAAGGGCAGGAGATCTTCCAGACCGCGACCCCGATGACCCTGGTGCACACCCGCACCATCGTCGACCCCCGCTTCGGCGGCAAGCTGACGGGGAAGGTCGGCCAGGCCACGCTGGGGTTCGTGGTGGCCGACGACGAGGCGGCGGGCCGTCTCGACGACACCGCGCACCCGCAGTACGGCACCACCGCGCAGACCGTCCTCGGACGTGCCCGCTACGACTTCTACGCCGAGTCGTATCTCGGAGCCATCATGACCGCGCGCGAGTTCGGCGCCGACCACAACCGGGTGGCCGGCATCGACGGGCGCTTCCGGCTGGGCCGGACCCACCGCGTGAGCTTCCTCGCGGCGGGCTCCGAGACGCAGGACGAGGCCCTCGGCTCGCTGTCCGGGGGGGCGATCGAGGCGGACTTCTCGAAGCAGGGGCGCAACCTCAGCTACAACGTCGCCCACAGCCGCATCGATCCCGGCTTCGTCACCGACACCGGCTTCCTGCCGCGCGTCGATCTCCAGCAGACCAGCGGCACCGCGGGCTACCGGTGGTGGCCCGAGTCGACCGTGATGACGTGGGGGCCCTCGGTGACCTACCTGCGCCTGTACGACCACTCGGGCGTGCTGCAGGACGAGCAGATCCAGGGGATGGCCAACTTCTCGTTCCGCAACAACATGGCCATCACCGGCATGGTCAACCGCGACCTCGAGCGTTACGGGGCGATCGACTTCCGGAAGACCGGCTTCGGCTTCTTCGGGGTCATGAGCGCGCGCATCCTGTCGATATACGGCGGCTACAACTGGGGCGACGGCATTCTCTACGACGCCGACACCCCCTACCTCGGGTGGTCGACCGTCGGCAACGTCAACTTCCGTTTCCAGCCCACGTCCCGGCTGCGGACGGAGTTCACCATGGTGTCGAGCGACTTCGTCGAGCCGATCTCTCAGACCGACATCTTCAACGTCAAGATCTTCCGCACCCGCACCACCTACCAGTTCACCGACCGGCTGCTCGCCCGCTACATCATGGAGCACAACACGGCGGCCGCGACCCTGGGCAACAACGTGCTCTTCACCTACCGGGTGAACGCCGGCACTGTCATCTTCCTCGGCTACGACGACCGCTACCGGCAGGGCATGCTCATCGACAGCCTGCTGTTCCCGACCACCGAGCTGCTGCGGACCAACCGCGCCTTCTTCGGGAAGATCTCGTACCTGTTCCGCTACTGACCCTCACGCCGCCCATCCACTTGTTCCAGGTTGTCACGCTCCGCGGCCGGCGCCGTCCGCCGCGGTCAAGCGGCATCGGAGGCGGCCACCCGGCCGCCGCGCCGCCGCGGAGGGCCCTATGAGCGAATCGGATTCCGGCATCACCCTCGGCATCGAGGAGGAGTTCTTTCTCGTCGATCCCGAGACGCGCAACCTGCTGTCCGATCCGGACCGGCGCATCTTCGAGGCGTGCGAGCGGAACCGGGGTCCGCACAACGCGGTGCCCGAGTTCCTCCGTTCGCAGATCGAGACCGGCACGAAGGTCTGCCGGACGGTGGCCGAGGCGCGCGAGGCGCTGCGCGAGACCCGCCGCCTGGTCATCGAGGCGGCGGCCGAGTACGGCGCATCGGTGATGGCCGCCTCGACGCACCCGTTCGCGGCGTGGCGGGCGCAGATGGTCACGCCGAAGCAGCGCTACGAGCGCTTCGTGGTCACGTTCCAGGAGAGCCTGCGGCGCCTCGTCGTCGGCGGCATGCACATCCACGCCGGCTTCGGCGACGCCGACTCGCGCATCCGGGTCATGACCGCGCTCCGGCGCTACCTCCCCCTGCTGCACGCGCTGTCGACCTCGTCGCCGTTCACGGGCGGCCGCGAGACCGGGTTCAAGAGCTACCGGCTGACCATCATGGGGGCGATCCCGCGCACCAGCCTGCCCGGCCCGCTGTCGACCCGCGCCGACTACGACCGGCTGGTGGGGGCCTATCAGCGCATGAGGTTCATCGAGAGCGCGAGCGAGCTGTGGTGGGACATCCGCCCCTCGGAGGCCTTCCCCACCGTGGAGATGCGCATCTGCGACACCTGCCCGCGGATCGACGACGCGGTGAGCATCGCGGCGTTGTACTCGTCGCTCGTCCGCCGCCTCGTGCGGCTCGATCGCGAAGGCCGGCTGCCGCCCGAGCCGCCCACGGAGATCATCGCCGAGAACCGGTGGCTCGCGCAGCGCTACGGCGTGCTCGCGTTCTTCGGCAACGAGGGGAGCGAGGGCCGGGTGGACATCGAGGAATACGCCGCCGTCCTCGTGGATCAACTGGCCGGCGACGCCCGCGCCCTGGGCTGCGAGCCGGAGCTGCGCCGCGTGCTCGAGATCATCCACGACGGCACCGGCGCCGACCGGCAGATAGACCACTTCCGCCTCCGCCGGCTGGAGGGCGACACCGAGGAGGAGGCCCTGCGGTCCGTCGTCGACCTGGTGGTCGCCGAGACGCGGGAGGGCATGGCGGCCGGCGCGTAGCGCCTCGCCACGGGTTCAGGTCGCGCGGGTCGTCGCGCTCGCGCGGGGCGCGGGCCGCGCGCTTCCCGCCGACTCGTGTTTCACCGCCGCCCGTTCCGCTACGCGGGGGACGGCGCTCCCAGCGGCAGGGACGTCGACGCCTTCACCTCGTTGACGACGATGCTCGTGTGAATGCGGTCGACCCCGTCGATCCGCATCAGCCCCTCGAAGAGCACCGTCTCGAGCGCCTTGTGGTTCGGCACCACGATCTTGATCAGGTAGTCGGACTCTCCCGTCAGGTAGTGGCACTCGAGGACCTGGGGAATCGCCTGCACCTCGTCGCGGAAGCGCGCCACGCAATCGGGGCGGTGGTGGGCCAGCTTGACCTCGACGAAGCAGAGCAGGTCGAGGCCGACCGCCTCGCGGTCGACGAGCGTCGTGTACCCCCGGATGACCCCCACCGCCTCCAGCCGCCGCATCCGCCGCTGGAGCCCCGGCGGCGACAGGCCCAGCCGTCTCGCGAGCTCGACGCTCGTCGCCCGGCCGTGCCGCTGCAACAGCCCCAGCAGCCGGCGATCGAGGTCGTCGAGCCGCGGCGGCCAGTCGCCGCCGCGCGTCCCCGTCGCGCGCTTTCCCTTCGTTTCCGCCCGGTCGTTCATCGGTGAATCGCCCTGATTATTTTGTTTTGTAGTCATTACAGCAATCCAAGCTAATAAAAAAAGCAATTGGAGTCAGACGACGATTTTCATCGTTGAATGATATCAGAAAATGTTGCTATCGTGAGTACATGCCAGTCGCCACCCTCGATCACCCGGGGAGCGCCGCCGCGGCCGCGCCGCCGCCCGGAATGGCCCGCTCGCGTCTCCGCGAGCTCGCGCTGCTGCCGCCGCGGCCCGGCTTCGTGTCGCTCGCCGGGGGCCTTCCCGCCCCCGAGCTGATCCCCCGCGCCGCCTACGCCCGGGCCCTCGCGGACGTTCTGACCGACGGCTCCGCCGCGCTGCTGTACGGCCCGCCGCACGAGCCGCTCCGCGAGCGCATCGTCGAGCTGATGCGCGAGCGGGGCATCGACTGCGACCCCCGGCAGGTGCTGCTGACGTCGGGGGCCCAGCAGGCGCTGAGCCTCGCCGCCCAGCTGCTGATGGCGCCGGGGGCCGCCGTGCTCACCGAGGAGCACGTCTACGCCGGCCTGCGCCAGGCGTTGCTGCCGCACCGGCCGTCCTTCCTGACCGTCCGCACCGATCGCGACAACGGGATGGACGTCGACGGCGTCCGTGCGCTGCTGACGCGGGGGGCGCGGCCCGCGTTCATCTACGCGATGGCCGACACCCACAACCCGTGCGGCGTCCGCCTCGGCCGCGGGCAGCGCCGGGGGCTCGTCGCGCTGGCGCGCCGGTTCGGCGTCCCCGTCGTCGAGGACGACACCTACGGGCTGCTTCGCTACGACGGGGACTGGCTGCCCGCCCTGCGCGCGCTCGACCCCGAGTGGGTCGTCTACGCCGGCAGCTTCTCGAAGATCCTCGCGCCCGCGCTGCGCCTCGGCTGGCTCGTGCTGCCGCCGCGCCTCGCGGCCGGGGCCGGGGTGCTCAAGGAGGCGGCCGACCTGGAGTGCTCGGCCCTGACCCAGCGCGCGGTGGCGCGGTTGCTCCGTCACGGGTTCGGGGGCCATCTCGACCGCATCCGCGCCGGCTACCGGCGGCGGCGCGACGCCATGCTCGCGGCCCTGCGCGACCACTTCCCCGAGGGCGCCCGGTGGACGCGCCCCCCCGGCGGCTTCTTCGTGTGGGTCGAGCTGCCGCGCGGGCTCGACGCCGAGCGCGTCTGCGAGGAGGCGTTGGCCGAGGCCCGCGTCGCCGTCGTGCCGGGGTCCGCCTTCGCGGTGACCCCCGAGGCGACCGCGAGCCGCCTGCGCCTGAGCTTCTCGAGCGCCGCGCCCGACGACATCCGGACCGCCGTTGCTCGCCTCGGAAGACTGCTCCATCGGAGATTGCGCAATGACTGACCGTTTCCCCATCCGCCGCATCGACCACATCGAGCTCTACGTCGGGAACGCCCGGCAGGCGGCCGCCTTCTACCGGCACGCGTTCGGCTTCCGCGTCGCCGCCTACCGCGGCCTCGAGACGGGATGCCGCGACACGACCTCGTACGTCCTGGAGTGCCGGGCGATCCGCATCGTCCTGACGAGCGGCCTCGCCCCCGGCCACCCGGCGGCCCGGTTCGCGCACGCGCACGGTGACGGGGTGGCGGTGATCGCGCTCGAGGTGCCCGACGCCGCGTACGCCTTCGCCGAGGCGCGTCGGCGCGGGGCGGCGGGAGCGGCGCCCTTCGGCGACGAACGCGACGCGCACGGCGTCTTCCGGTCGGCCGCCGTCCGCGCCTACGGCGACACCGTGATCCGGTTCGTCGAGCGGGGCGGCTACGACGGCGTCTTCGCCCCGGGGTTCGAGCCGCACGGCGGACCCGAGATGCCGGCGGACGACATCGGCCTCGCGGCCGTCGACCACGTCGTCGCCAACGTCGAGCTGGGCCAGATGGACCGCTGGGTGCGGTTCTTCGCGGAGACGATGGGGTTCGCCGAGGTGCTGCACTTCGACGACGAGGCCATCTCCACCGAGTACTCGGCCCTCATGTCGAAGGTCATGCAGGACGGCGCCGGGCGCATCAAGTTCCCGATCAACGAGCCGGCCGCGGGCCGCCGCAAGTCGCAGGTCGCCGAGTATCTCGACTACTTCGGCGGCCCCGGCGTCCAGCACGTGGCGCTCGCGACCCGCGACATCGTGGAGACCGTCTCGCGGATGCGCGCGCGCGGCCTCGCGTTCCTGCCCGTGCCCGACGCCTACTACGACGACCTCGGGGCGCGCGTCCCCGCCGTCGCGCCGTACGTCGGCGAGCTCGCCCGCCTCGGGATACTCGCCGACCGCGACGAGGACGGGTACCTGCTGCAGGTCTTCACCCAGCCCGTCCAGGACCGGCCGACGCTGTTCTTCGAGGTCATCGAGCGGCGCGGCTCGAGGGGCTTCGGGCAGGGCAACTTCAAGTCGCTCTTCGAGGCGATGGAGCGCGAGCAGGCGCGCCGCGGCAACCTCGTCGAGGCGGTGGCGTCATGAGCCGCCGTCCGAAGCGGGGACCGGCGCGCCGAAAGGGAGGAAGACCATGAGCGGCAGGAGCTTCGACACGTTCAAGGACACCGTCGACCGCGAGCTGATGCGCCATCCGGTGGTGACGGACAACGCCTACACCGCGTGGTTCGCCGAGGGCCGCGTTTCGCTCGACCACCTCCGCCACTTCACCGTGCAGTTCTCGGTGTTCTCCAACCAGTTCCTGCTCGCCGCCCTCAACCGCGTGATCAACGCCGACACGCTGGAGGCGGCGCGCGAGAGCAAGGAGATCCTGCTGAACGAGCTCGGCGTCATCTATGCCGACGGCGGGCGGGCGGCCGACGGCGGGCCTGCGGGGAACGGCGGGCGGGCGGCCGGCGGCGGGCCTGCGGGGAACGGCGGGCGGGCGGCCGGCGGCGGGCCTGCGGGGAACGGCGGGCGGGCGGCCGACGGCGGCGATGCGCACGCCGGCGCGGGACCGGTCGATGCCGACCGCGAGGGCGACCCCGCGCTGGTGTCGACCGCCGGCACCGTCGACGGCGGCACGTTCCGCTTCCGGGCCGCCCACTTCGAGTGGCTGCTCCGGTTCGGCGCCGCCCTCGGCCTGGGGTTCGCCGACATGGGGCAGCGCCGCCACGGCGACCGCAGCACCCTGTTCTTCTGCGACGAGCTGTTCCGCCTCTACGGCAGCGGCGACTACAACGAGGCGATGGGGGCGTCCTTCGCGGTCGAGAACTGGGCCGCCGCCGGCTTCTGGAAGGAGCTGATCCGGGGGCTCGAGCGGGTCAAGGCCGAGCAGGTCCCGGCCCTGCCCCTGGCCTTCTTCACCTGGCACGACAGGCTCGAGGAGAACCACCGCGAGCACGTCTGGCACGAGCTGCGGGCGTGCCACGACTCGCCCGAGTTCGAGGAGGAGGCGTTCATCGCGGCCGGGGTCGAGATGCTCGACGCGGTGGGGGCGTTCTGGGACGGTCTCGACAACATGCGGCCGCGGGACACGGGGACGGGCCTGCGGGCGACCGCGTAGCGTCCAGGGAGGGGACGGTCGAGCCTGCAGGCAGACTGGTGCCCGGAGAGGGCCCACGGGCTGCCATGCTGCCGGGCGTGCAGACCCGCGCACGACGGTCGCCTAAAGGCCCGGGGCGGGACGGCCGAAACCACAGTGAACGGGTTCCCCCCATGTCCCTGCACCCGGCCCTCCTGCCCACCGCGCGCGAGCCGCGCCCGGCCGGCGCGGTCCCCATCGGCGAGCTGAACGAGCGGTCACTGCACCCTCCAGCCGGGCGGGAGGGTCAACTCGGGCGTGCGGTCCCCATCGGCGAGCTGAACGAGCGGTCGCTGCACCGGGCCCTGAAGGCGCGCTACGCCGTCGGCGGCGGCGCGACCGAGCAGGCCGTCGACGGCTTCGTCGCGGACGTGGTTACCGGCGGCCGCATCGTCGAGGTCCACACCGGGAGCTTCCGGCCCCTGAAGCGCAAGCTGCCGCGGCTGCTCGAGCGGTATCCGGTCACGCTGGTGCATCCCGTCGCCCGGGATCGGTACATCGTCAAGATGCCGCCCGACCCGAGCGCGCCCCCGTCCCGGCGCAAGTCGCCGAAGCACGGGTCGGTCTTCGAGGTCTTCACCGCGCTCGTCAGCATCCCCGCCCTGCTCGCGCATCCCAACCTGACGCTCGAGGTCGTGATGACGGTCGAGGACGAGGTCCGTGCGAAGAACGGGCGCGGCAGCTGGCGACGCCGCGGCTGGGCCATCCTGGACCGCCGGCTCGTGGACGTCGTCGAGATCCATGCCATCCGGTCGATGAGCGACCTGTTCGCCCTGCTCGCCGCCGATCTGCCCGAGCGGTTCACGACCCGCGACCTCGCGGCGGCCATGGGGTCGCCGCGGCGACTCGGCGAGCTGGCCGCGTTCTGCTTCCGCGAGGGCGGCGTCAGCGAGGTCTGCGGCAAGGAGGGCAACGCCCTGGTGTACCGGCGGGTCGATTGAGCCTCTCGGCGAGCTGGCCGCGTTCTGCTTCCGCGAGGGCGGCGTCAGCGAGGTCTGCGGCAAGGAGGGCAACGCCCTGGTGTACCGGCGGGTCGATTGAACTTCGCATCGACGTCCCGGTCGCCCCACCCGCCGCCCGGTGGCGTCGGCGAGAGTCTGCTCAAGAACGGCAACGCTCTTGTGCATCCGGGCGTCGGCTGCCTGGAACCTCGCATCGACGCTTCAGGACGCTCTCGACATGAACGTGCCAACCGCGCCCGGCCGCGGGCAGTTTCTGCGGTGTTCCGTGCCTGGCGCGCGCCAAGGTGATTTCCGACCCGGCCCGTCCTTGACCGCCCCGTCCGTGTGATTGCCGGTGATGCCGCGGCCGGTCAGCGATGGCGATCGAGCCAGGCCCGCAGCCGCGCCGCCTCGTCGGCCGCTGCGGGGTCGCGTTCGACCTGGTAGAGGCGGGTCCGGACCACGAACAGGTCCCAATCGCCCGGCGGCGTGTCGCGCTCGACGAGCTCCCGCACCTTGCGCGGGAAGAAGCTGCCCCAGTCGGGCCGGCGGCCGTCCACGTCGGTGAAGCCGTACTCCTTCGCCACCCCCCAGCTCGAGAACAGCCCGCCGCTCTTGGCCGCCACGTCCGGGTCGGCGGCCAGCGCCGCCACCGCCCGCCCGACGTAGCACGGCGTCTCGGACTCGGCGAAATAGGGGTCGTCCGCGATGGCGTCCCGCCAGTTCGCCTCGGTCACCCCGCAGGCATCGAGCACCGCCTCGGACCGCAGCATGCCCGGCGTGAGGGCCAGGGCCGTCACCCGGTGCGCATGCAGATCGGCGGCCATCGCGTACGCGAGCCGGATGACCGCGTTCTTCGCCACGTCGTAGAAGAGATTGCCGCGATAGCCGAAAGTGTCGCCGTCGGTGACCTCGACGACGAGCCCGGCGTTGCGTTCGACCATCAGGGGGACGCCGTGCCGACTCGTGATGATGTGGCTGTGGACCGCGCGCTCCAGCAGCTCGAGCCCCTGCGCGGTGGAGAGCTCCCAGAACGGCTTGACCCACTCGGTCAGCGCATCGCCGCCCCAGACGTCGTTCACCAGCACGTCGAGCCGGCCCGCGTCCGCGCGGACGCGGGTGAACAGCCGTTCGACCTCGGTCTCGACGGTGTGGTCGGTCCGGACGGCGATGCCGCGGCCCCCCGCGGCGGTCACCAGCTCCGCCGTCTCCTCGATGGTCTCGGGCCGCCCGGCGGTGGCGGGCCGCCCCCGCACGCTGCGGCCGGTGCAGTAGACGGTGGCCCCGGCCGCGCCCAGCATCCGGGCGATGCCCCGCCCGGCGCCGCGGGTGGCGCCGGCGACGACGGCGACCTGGTTCAGGAGAGGCTGGTCGGGCATCCGGGGTCCTTGCGTTCGGGCCTGTCGTTCAGTCCGTTGACCGCCGAGGGCCTCGACGAGGACTCCCGCCGCACATCCCCGGAGCCCGGGCGGGGCGGTCTGACGCTGCGGCGCGAGGGGCTCTGTGGCGCCTGAGGCCTCGAGCCTCTCCGTCAGAGCCTCAGCAGGGGGCGGTCGGGCGACTCGGGGCGCGGCCCGAGCGTCCGGGTCACGCAGTCGGCCACCAGATCGAGCTGCTCCATGACGACCTGACCGACCAGGGCGTCGGTGCCCGCCGGAACGACGACGCAGTTGACAGGCATCCAGCGTTCGCCGATGCGGACGGTCACGGGGCCGGCGACCGGCCGCTCGCCCCGTCGCCCGTCGGCATAGGCGCACGCGACGCTGCCCACGACCTCCACGCCGAGCCGCTCCACGACGTCCTCGGGCAGCGCGAGCATCACGGCGCCGGTGTCCGCGACCGCCTTCACGGTGGCGCGCCGGATGTCGGCCTCTTGCAGATGCCCCGCCTTGGCCAACTCGCGGTCCCCCACGTTCTCCAGCCCGACGTCGACGACGATTTCGCCCATCGCAGATCTCCTTCACCCACTCTACCGCATCGACTCGATCGCGGCGCGGCCGCCACACGTCCGTGACCGCCCGACTAGCGAGGTCGCGGGCGCGTGAGCCATCAGACCAAGCTCCCTGCGACCGCAGAGTCGGGAGCCGCCCGCAACCAACGTTACCCCCAACGTGACTACCCCAACGTGATGAGCTCCATGAGGTGCCGGCGGTCGAAGGCGCGTTCTCTTTCGACGTCGTTGGACAGCATCCCGCCCTCGTCGCACAGCATTCTGCGTGACAGCATGAACTCGGCGATTCCGTCGAGTGCTCGAGCGCCATCACGCGGAACGCGGGCATTTCGCCCAGCTATTCGCGCCAGGAGGCGCGCCCGATGGTTCCTTCTTGCAAGACCAAGGCCAGGCGTTGCTGCGCGAATGTGTGGAACGGTTCCGGTGGCGGGGCGACGGGCTACGTAGCCGTCGAGCCAGAGTTGCAGCAGGCGGGACCCTCTCGGGAATCGGTCGGCGGACGTCGCCAGGAAGAGACGAACGGCCATCGAAACGCGATGGGTCCGTGACGGTCGTCGATGAGTCGAACGGCAGATGCGCTACGCGCCGCGGGTAGTCGACGTCGAAGCCGCCGGGCTCGAGGGGTGCTCCGACCTGGTTGTTATCCGGCCGGCATCCGCCGCGTCGGCGATACGCGGGAAGTCGCTCCGTCGGTAGAGCGGGACGTAGGCATCCACGACCCGGCGGACGTTGGCCTCGCCGTTCTGTTCTTCGCGGTCGACGAGAGCCATCACCCCGACCACCTCGCAGCCGGCATCGCGAGCCTCCTGCACGGCCTTCAACAGCGACCCCGCGGTCGTGACGACGTCATCGACGATGACCACCTTGGTACCCGGCTTCGGCGGGTTCTCGATGCGGCGCTTCGTGCCGTGGCCTTTGGCCTCCTTGCGAACGTAGAAGCCCTGGATCGGACGTCCCCGCATGTGCGACAGCACCACCATCGAGCTGACGATGGGATCCGCGCCGTGCGTCAGCCCGCCCACGGCCTCCGGGAACTCGGGAAGCTCATCGAGGGCGTCGAGGAAGGCCGTCCCCACCAGGTAGGAGCCGTCCGCGCTCAGTGTCACCGGCTTGCAGTCGAAGTAGAAGTTCGACTTGGCGCCGTTGCTGAGGGTGATCTCGCCGGTCCGCGCCGATCGTGAATCCAGCAGATCCCGGAGCGCTTGGCGGGTTTCGGTCTGGGTGTCGATCATGGGCTCGATGTCGGCTCAACGCGTTACAGACTTGCGTGAATCATAGCCCAGGCCACGCTGATTCACGCCTCGAGGTCCAGCGTGCTGGTCGAACGGGTGGGCTGAACCTCAGCGTCTTCAGCGTTCCGCGCCGTCGCTGTCCCCCGGCGCCTCCTTCGCAATCATCACCTCGGTCGCCTTGATCAGCGCCGTCGCCTCGTCGCCGCGCTTCAACCCCAGCTCGTCGAGGGCGTCGCGGGTGATGACCGCGGTCAGCCGCTGGTCGCCGATGCGGAGGCGCACCTGGGCGACGAGGCCTTCCCGCCGCACCTCGTCGACGATGCCCTGCAGGCGGTTGCGGCCGCTGATGCGGACGAGGACGCCGCCGCCGGTGGCGCCGCCCCTGGCGCGGGTGGGCGGCCGGTCGGTGCGGGCGAGCAGGCGTTCGATCTCGGTCTCGGCGAGGCGGTGGTGTCCGCCGGCGGTGCGGGTGGTGCGGACCGTGCCGCGGTAGATCCAGTGCTTGAGCGTGGAGTAGCCGATGCCGAGGCGCTCCGCCGCCTGCCGCACCGTCAGGGTGGCCATGTCACTGTCGCTCCTGCGTGTTCGGATCGCGCGCGGTCGGATAACGGCCTGTCAAATTCGCGCTTAATCGTTTGGTAAATCGAATTGAATCATACTATATTGAGCAGATGGACGGTGGGCCGATGTCCGGGCGTCGCGGGGGCGGCGTGCCCTCGGGGGGCGGCGTGCGCTTACGGGACGAACGCCCGCCGGGCGGTGTGCGGGACGACGCGTGCTCGCGCGGCGGCGTTCGCGCCCGGGGTGGTGTTGGCGTGCGGGACGGCGTGCGCGCGCTCGGCGGTGGGGGGGAACCGGGGATCGTAGCGGGCGCCGGCCGGGGGCGGTGGTCGGCCTTGGGGATGGCGTGGGTCGCGGCGTTCGTCGCGTCTGCGGTCTTGTCGGCGTGCGGAGGGCCCGGGGCGTCGCCGCCGGATCGGGTCCTGGTGTCGGCGGCGGTCAGCCTGACGGAGCCGCTGGAGCGGGTGGCCGCCGACTTCGAGCAGGACACCGGCACGCCGGTCGAGCTGAACCTGGCCGGTTCGAGCACCTTGGCCGCGCAAGTCCTGGCCGGAGCGCCGGTCGATGTATTCGTCAGCGCCGACGAGCGGCAGCTCGACCGGGTGGCGGCGGAATCGCTGATCGACGCGCAGACCAGGGTGGTGCTGCTCTCGAACCGGCTCGCGGTGGTGGTGCCGGCGGGCGGGTCGGCGGCACCGGCCAGGGGAGCCGCGGCGGCGCCCGACCCTGCGGGCGCGGCCGCCCCGGAGTTTCAGCGCATCGCCATCGGGGACCTCGCGGACTTGCTCGCCCCGGGATTCCGCCGCATCGCCGTCGGAGACCCGGCCGGCGTCCCCGCCGGGGTATATGCCCGCAGCTACCTGGCCTCGCTCGGCCTCTGGGACGCGCTGGCCCCCCGCCTGGTGCCGACCCGCAGCGTGCGGGCAGCGCTGGCCGTGGTCGAGGCGGGCAACGCCGACGCCGGCATCGTCTACCGCACCGACGCGCTGTCGTCAGACGAGGTCGCGGTCGCGTTCGAGGTGCCCGGGGACGACGGGCCGGTCATCGCCTATCCGGCTGCGGTTCTCGCCGACGCTCCGAACCGGGCGGGAGCGGAGCGTTTCCTCGGTTACCTCCAGGGCGAAGCTGCCCGTGGGGTGTTCAGGCAGGCCGGCTTCACCGTGCCGAAGGGCCCGTCCGCCACAAGGGTTGCCGCGCCATGAACCACGTCTCGCCGTCGGCGTGTTCATCACGGCCGCCGGGGCGGTCGACGACGTTGAGGCGACCGGCTCGTGAACGACGTCGTTTCCGCGCCCTGTTCACGACCGCCGGCCCGGTGGTCATCGACGACGAGGCGACCAGCCCCATGGAAGATGTCCTCTCCGTCGCCCTGTTCACGACCGCCGGCCCGGTGGTCATCGACGACGAGGCGACCAGCCCCATGGAAGATGTCCTCTCCGTCGCTCTGTTCACGACCGCCGGACGGGTGGTCATCGACGACGAGGCGGCCGGCCCATGAACGACATCGTCTCCGTCGCCCCGTTCACGACCACCGGGCGGGCACTCATCGACGACGAGGCGACCGGTCCATGAACGACGTCGTCTCCGTCGCCCTCTTCACCGTGGGCATGGCCGCCCTCGCCACCGCCGTCATGCTGCCCCCCGGCCTCGCCGTCGCGTGGGTGCTCGCCCGCCGCCGGTTCCCGGGGCGCGCGGTGCTCGAGACCCTGGTGTCGCTGCCCCTGGTGCTGCCGCCGGTGGCGACGGGGCTCATCCTCATCACCGTCCTGGGACGGCGGGGGCTGCTCGGGGGGGTCCTCGAGCGGATGGGCATCGAGGTGATGTTCACGTGGCGGGCGGTGGTGGTGGCGATGGCGGTGATGGGCCTTCCGCTGCTGGTGCGCTCGGCGCGGGCGGGGTTCGAGCAGGTGGACCGGCGGTACGAGCAGATCGCGGCCACGCTGGGGGCGCGGCCGGCGCGGGTCTTCTTCACGGTGAGCCTGCCCCTCGCCCGGCGCGGGGTGCTGGCGGGGTCGCTGCTGGGGTTCTCGCGGGCGCTCGGCGAGTTCGGGGCCACGATCATGGTGGCCGGCGCTCTGCCGGGCACCCGGACCATCGCGGTGGCCATCTACACCTACACCGAGACCGGCCAGGACGCCGCCGCCGCGGTGATGCTTGCAGTGTCGGCGGCCATCGCCTTCGGCGCCCTCCTGGCGTCGAACCGGCTGGTCTCGCATCGGGCCGCCTGACGCCTGTACCGCCATGACCGGAACGCCCGCCGACGCCGCCGACGCGCGCCAGCCGACAGCGCGGCTCGCACCCGAACCGCCCGTCCCGCAGCAGCCCGGCGGGCCGCGCGGCGCCGGTGCGGCCGGCGCCATCACCCTCGACTTCGCCCTGCGCCAGGGCGGCTTCGTGCTCGAGATGCGCGAGCGCATCGACGCGCGGGTCGTCGCCCTGTTCGGCCCGTCGGGGGCGGGCAAGACGACGGTGCTCGAGTCCATCGCGGGGCTGCGCCGGCCGCGGCGCGGGGTCATCCGCATCGGCGAGCGCACCCTCTTCGACGCCGAGGCCGGCGTCGACGTGCCCTGCCACCGGCGGCGCGTCGGCTACGTGCCCCAGGACCTCGCCCTCTTCCCCCACATGAACGCGCGCCGCAACATCCTCTACGGCGCGGAGTCGGGACCGGGCGGTGAAATCGAGCATGTTGTCGCCCTGCTGGAGCTCGGTCCCCTGCTCGACCGCGGCGTCGCCGGCCTGTCCGGCGGCGAGCGCCAGCGCGTCGCCCTCGCCCGCGCCCTCGCCGCGTCGCCGGCCCTGCTGCTCCTCGACGAGCCCCTCGCCGCCCTCGACGCCACCCTGCGCTCGCGCATCCTGCCCTACCTGGAGCGCATCCGGGACGACCTGGCCATCCCCATGCTCTACGTGTCCCACGCCGAGGCCGAGGTCCGCGCCCTCGCCGACTGGGTGGTGGTGCTCGACGCCGGCCGCGTCGCGCAGTCCGGGGCCGGGCTGTGACGGCCGGGTATGCCGAGGAGACGGCGTCGCGTTGGTTGAGGGCTCACGGTTGCTGGCGGCGCTCCACCCGGGGACACCTCGTTCGTGGCAGGCGCTATGATCGGATCTGAATCAGGACCGATGACGAAGCCATCGCCGCCGCGCGTCGAGTCTCTGACGGTCAGGAACTACCGCGCCCTGCGCAGCGTCAGCCTGGAGCGCCTGACGCCGCTCACCGCACTGCTCGGCCCCAACGGCAGCGGGAAGTCCACCGTCTTCGATGTCTTCGCGTTCTTGTCGGAATGCCTGTCCGACGGCATCCGCAAGGCCTGGGACCGCCGCGGCCGCTTCCTGGAGCTGCGCAGCCGCGACAGCACGGGACCGATCGTCATCGAGCTGAAGTACCGCGAGCGCAGCGAGCCGCCGAAGTCGCCGCTCATCACCTACCACCTGGAGATCGACGAAGATCGGGGCCGGCCCGTCGTGTCCCACGAGTTCCTGCGCTGGACGCGGGGCGGCGGGGCCGGTCGGCCGTTCAGGTTCCTGGACTACCGGCGCGGCGACGGCGAAGTGGTCACCGGGGAGACTCCCGAGAAGGACGACAAGCGGTTTCCCCGTCGGCTGTCCGGTCCGGACGTGCTGGCCGTCAGCACGCTCGGCACCCTCGCGGAGAACCCGCGCGTGATCGCGCTGCGCACGTTCATCACGGACTGGCATCTCTCCTACCTCTCGGCCGACGACACCCGTGGCAACCCCGAGGCGGGAGCGGAGGAACGCCTGTCCCCTAACGGCGACAACCTCCCGAACGTCATCCAATACCTGCGCGAGCAGCATCCCGGCCGCCTGGAGCAGATCTTCGCGGCCATGCGCCGGCGGGTCCCGCGGATCGAACGGGTCGAAGCCGAGACGCTTGCCGACAGCCGCCTGCTGCTGCGGATCAAGGACGCGCCCTTTGCGAAGCCGGTGCTGTCCCGCTTCGCCTCCGACGGCACTCTCAAGCTGCTGGCCTACCTGACGATCCTCCACGACCTCGCGCCACCCGGGCTGATCGGCATCGAAGAGCCCGAGAACTTCCTGCACCCGCGCCTGCTGCCCGAGCTCGCCGAAGAGTGTCTGCAGGCGGCGGAGCGCGGACAGCTCATCGTCACCACGCACTCGCCGTACTTCATCGACGGATTGCGGTCCGAGGAGGTACGCGTGCTTTCCCGCGGTCACGACGGCTACACCCAGGCCCATCGCGTCTCGAAGATGCCGGGCATCAAGGCGTTCATGGACGAAGGCGCCAAGCTCGGCGAGCTCTGGATGGAGGGGCACTTCGAGCATGGCGACCCGCTGGCCGAGTCGGACTGATGCCCCGTCTCGAGGTGCTGGTCGAAGAGCCGTCGGCCGAGGCGGCGCTACGCCATCTGCTGCCGACGCTGGTGCCCCTTGCGGTGCGCTGGAAGATCGTGAACTTCCGAAGCAAGTCGAGGCTGCTGAAGGAGCTCGCGGCGCGCCTTCGTGCCTACAGGGTTCGCGTGGGGCGAGGCGAGGACGTCCGGATCCTCGTTCTGGTCGATCGCGATGATGACGACTGCCTCGAGCTGAAGCGCGGGCTGAACACCGCTGCGGCGCAGGCACGACTGTCGTCGCGGTCACGCCCGGACCCGGACGGAGGGTTCCGCGTCGTCAACCGCGTCGTCGTGGAAGAGCTGGAGTCGTGGTTCCTCGGCGACCCGGCGGCGCTTCGGGCCGCATTCCCCAGCCTGCCGGCCGCCAAACCGGCCTCTGGCCCGTTCCGCAGCCCGGACAGGGGCGATTGGAAGACGCTCCACCGGTATCTGAGAAAGCACGGCATCTACCGAAAGCACTATCCCAAGATCGACGCGGCGCGGAGAATCGCCCCGAGAATGGACGTGGACGCGAATCGCTCGCCGAGCTTCCGCCAGTTCCGCGCCGGCCTCGCGGGGCTGGTGTAGTGGAGGCGGCGGCACCGCGGGCTTTGACTTCGATAGAGATCCGCGGTAGCGTCGCGTTGACGCCATGATCCACCTGCAGAGGTCCGTCGCGTGGCTGTGCATCGGCCTCGTGGTGTTCGTGGCGGTCACGTCCACGGCCGCGGGCGAGATCGCGGCGTTGCTCGCGCCGCTGTGGCTCCTGTGCGTGGATCTCGCCGCGCGTCTGCGGCGGCGTGGCGCAGCGCGCCGCGACGAACGTCTCCTCTCGCTCCTCGCGCTCGTTCCCTCCCGCGCGCCTCCCGCGCGATTCGCCCTCGTGCAGTCGCCGTCGTCCTGACGGCCGGCGAGCCCGTCCCGCCCCGTGGCGGCGGCTCGTCGCGTTTACGGGTGAACCCGCAGGAGGTCTCCATGTCCGCATCGCCTCGTGTCGGCCCCCGCGTGCGCAACCGCGTGGGATGGCGCCACCGCGTCGCGCGCCTCGGGGGCTCGCCGGTCCATCTCGACCTGCGCGCGTTCGACGCGCCGATCGAAGAGATCGCCCGCCTCGGGAACGACGTTGCCGGCCTGTCCGACGAGCGCATCGCGCATCGGGCGGCCGAGCTGCGCGCCCGCGCCCGCGACGGCGGCGACCTGAACGAGTTGCAGGCCCCGCTCTTCGCGCTGGTGCGCGAGGCCGCCGCCCGCACCGTCGGCCTGCGGCACTTCGACGTGCAGGTGGTCGCGGCGCTGGCCCTCGCGGAGGGCCGGGTGGTGGAGATGCAGACCGGCGAGGGCAAGACCCTGGCCGCGGTCATGCCCGCGGCCCTCCACGCGCTGTCGGGCCGGGGCGTGCACGTCCTGACGTTCAACGACTACCTCGCCCGCCGCGACGCCGAGTGGATGGGACCGGTCTACCGCATGCTCGGCCTCTCGGTGGACGCCGTCGAGCAGGGCATGGCCCCGGCCGACCGGCGGTGCGCCTATCGCGCCGACGTCACCTACGTCACCGCCAAGGAGGCGGGCTTCGACCATCTGCGCGACCTGCGCGCGACCGATGCCGGCGACGTGGTGCACCGGCCCTTCCACATGGCCCTGGTCGACGAGGCCGACTCCCTGCTCGTCGACGAGGCGCGGGTGCCGATGGTCATCGCGGGCCGGGCCGGGCCGCGCGAGTCGCGGGCGAGGCGCCTCGCGGAGGTGGCGGCGGGGCTGGCCCCGGGCATGGACTTCGACACCGACGAGTACGGCCGCAGCGTCGAGCTGACCGAGGCGGGGCTCGCCCGGGTCGAGCGCGAGCTGGACGTGCCCAGCCTGCACGACGACGCGCACTACCCGCTGCTGACCGAGATCAACTGCGCCCTGCACGCCCGGGTCCTGCTGCGCCGCGACGTCGACTACCTGGTGCGCGACGGGCGCATCGGGATGATCGACGAGTTCACCGGCCGCGTCGTCCCCGACCGCCACTGGCCGGACGGGCTGCAGGCGGCCCTCGAGGCGAAGGAGGGCATGGAGCCCGACGCGGACGGGGAGATCCTGGGCTCGATGTCGCTGTGGCACTACCTGAGGGGCTACCCGTTTCTTTGCGGCATGACGGGGACCGCGCAGGACGCCGCGGCGGAGCTCGAGGAGCTGTACGAGCTGGAGACGGTCGTGGTGCCTACGCACCGCCCCATGATCCGCGTCGACCGGCCCGACGTCGTCTTCACGCACCGCGAGGCGAAGGAGCGGGCGGTCGTCGACGAGATCCGCCGGGTTCACGCCCAGGGGCGGCCGGTGCTCGTCGGCACCCTCACCGTGGCCGAGTCCGAGCGCCTGGCGGGCCGGCTGCGCGCGGAGGCCGTGGCGTGCGAGGTGCTGAACGCGAAGAACGACGCCGCCGAGGCCCGCCTCGTGGCGCGGGCGGGGCGGCCGGGCGCGGTCACCATCTCGACCAACATGGCGGGCCGGGGCACCGACATCCGGCTCGGGGGCGCGGACGAGGCGGAGCGCGAGCGGGTGGTCGCGCTCGGCGGGCTGTATGTCATCGGCACCAACCGGCACGAGAGCCGGCGCATCGACCTGCAGCTCCGTGGCCGGGCCGGCCGGCAGGGCGACCCGGGGGAGTCGCGCTTCTTCGTGAGCCTCGAGGACGACCTGCTCGTGCGCTACGGCATCCGCAACCTCATTCCGGCGAGGTTCATGCCGGCCCGCCAGGACGGGCCGATACACCACCCGGTCATCCGTCGCGAGATAGCCCGCGCGCAACGGATCGTCGAAGGTCAGAACCACGAGATCCGGCGCACCCTCTCGCGGTACAGCGAGATCGTCGAGCAGCAGCGCCGCCGCCTCATGGACCGCCGGCAGGCGCTGCTGCACGGCTCGGCCGCCCCCGACGTCTGGCCCGACGTGCCCGGTCGGTACCACGCGCTCGTCGAGGCGTGCGGCGCCGAGGCGGTGCGCCGGGCGGAGGTCGCGGTGACCCTGCACCACCTCGATCGAGCCTGGGCCGAGCATCTCGCCCGCTGCGCGGACCTGCGTGAGGGCATCCACCTCGTCCAGCTCGGCCAGCAGGACCCGCTGAAGCGCTTCACGGACGAGGTCGTCGACCTCTACGAGCGCATGGAGGTGGAGATGGACGACTCGGTGCGCGGCGAGCTGGACGCCGTGCGCGTGGACGGCGGCCGCGTCGACCTCGGGGGGGTGGGCATCAAGGGCCCGGCGTCGACCTGGACCTACGTGGTGAGCGACAACCCGTTCCGCGACCAGATCGGCCGGCTCCTCACGGGGCCGGGACGAACGAGCGTCGCGATCTTCGCGGCGATGTGGCTGATGCCGCTGTTGATCGCGTGGGGCCTCGTCGACCGCTACCTGCGGAAGCGGCCGCGCCGCCGGGCCGACCCTTATCGCTGAGGTCGAGCCCGTCAGGAGCCCGTGGCGCCACCACGCGTCGCACGGAGACCGCCGAGGCACCCGATGCATCGCCGGTCGAATGCCGTGAGGTTCCTTCACCGCCGCTGACGGGCCGCCGCCAGGAACCGCAACCACACTCGTGGGGCGCGGATCGCGCCTCCGCCCCCCAGGCTGTCACGGTTATGCGTCGGACTCGAAGCCGAGCGCGGCCAACTTGCGCGCCGCGGCGGCCGGTCGCAGGTGCCAGGACGGCGGTCAGATCCTCGCGCGTTCACGCGCCGGAGCGCAGAGGGGGTCGCGGCTTGATCACAAGCTCCAGGTCGGAATCCAGGACCTCGGCCACGCGCACCATCGTCTTCAACTCGATATTCTGGACGTGACCGGAGAACAGTCGGGAAATCGTCGGTTGGGTCACGCCCAACTGCCGCGCGATAGCTGACCTGGAGAGGCCGAGCTCGGCCCGCCTCGTCTCGAGAATCTGGACGAACTCGAGAAGATGACGTTTCGTCGCGATGCGCGCAGCTTGCTCCGGGCTCCGCCGTCCTTGCAGGGTTGGCAGGACAGGTCCGCTGATGGTCGTTGCCCGGGCGGCTGGCTCTTCCGGACTGTCTGCGTTGGTGAGCGTGCGTCGCATGATCCTGCTAGCTGTTCTTGCTCTGCTCGTTGCGCAGCGCCTCTTCGGCGTTTGCCTGGAGTCTTCGGATTCGGGCCATGATTCTGGTGGGAATGCTCGTACGCTTCTTCACGTATCCGTCGAGCACGACGATCCGATTTCCTGGCGCGAACACAAAAAACAACCGAACTCCGGTCGTGGGCCCTCGGGCCTCGAAGAGTCCATTGCCCAGGGGCTTGGAGATTGGCAGCCGAAGCTGGTTGCCGTGCTCCTCCAGCATCTCCACCAAGGCCTCGGCTTCCGCTGCGCTGTCGTCGGACAGTCCATCCAGAAACTCTTCGAGTGCCGTCCCCCTCCGAGTGTTGAGCGAGTGAACCGCCCACGGCACTCTCGGAGTATACCTTCTGCGGTATATCTGTCAAGGCCAGCGCTTCCCCCGGGCCGGGCGACCACGCACGGACATTTTCGCAACCCGTCGCTTTCCCTCGGTGACGATTCCGTGGCGGACTCACGAACCGCCCCGGAGCGCCGGCAACCCAGCGCCGCCGGCCGCTTGGGAATGGAACGCTACGTCAGTGTGACGTCGCGCCGTTACGCCGGGCGCGTGACGTCGGTGCCCGCACGTCGGTTGAGTCTCGCGTACAGCTTCACGGACAGCTCGACCGGAGCCAGCCGTATCGCCACTTCGCGGAGGCGGCAGGCGATGGGGTTCGTGGTTCGCATCACTCTCGCCGTCCGGCGGCCCTGAGCCACGAGGGCTGCGGTCTTGGGGCGCCGCTCGCGTTCGTACGTCTGCAGGGCCCCCGCCACGTTCGCGCCGACGCGGAGGACCTGCCCGAGGGCGACGGCGTCGACAATCGCCTGGGCCGCGCCCTGTCCGGTGTGCGGCAGCAGCGGATGCGCGGCGTCCCCGAGCAGCGTTACGACGCCCTCGCCCCAGCGCGGCAGCGGGTCGCGGTCGACCAGCTCGTCGCAGCGCAGCTCTTCGGTGTTGGACGTGACGGCGCGAAAGGTCGGATCGAGGCGCGGCGACATGTGCGCCAGGATGGCCGCGGGGTCGCGCGTGTCGGACGGGACGAGCTCGCGGGCGAGCGACAGAAACCAGTAGATCCCGGTGTCGCTGGCCCGGACGAGGACCGACTCCAGGCCCGGGCCGAGGTACATGATGCCGGACAAGTCACCGAGATGATGCGCGGCGCTCGACGCCCCCCGCACCGCGATGATCCCGCACGGCCGCGGAGGCGGTTCCGACGGATGGAGGGCGCGGCGAATGACGGACCCTATGCCGTCCGCCCCGATCAGCAGGTCGCCCTCGGCGGTGTGGCCGGATGCGGTTCGGACTGCAACCCGGTCGGCGTCGGCCGTGAACCCGGTGACTTCGCTCCCGAACGTGATCGCGTCGAGGCCGGTGGCCTCGAGCAGCGCGCCGTGGAGCGCCGGGCGCAATGCCACGACCATCGGACCGCCGAGCACGTCGTCGGCCGCCGGCAGCTCGAGGCGCTTCAGGACCGTGCCGTCCATGCGGCGAAGCTCGCCCCGCGTCGGGGCGAAGCCCCGGGCCAGAACGACGTCCGCGACGCCCAGCCGCCGGAGCGCGGCGATCGCGTTCGGCGCGACACCCAGCCCGAAGCCGAGCTCGCGCGCCGCTGCCGCGCGCTCGAACAGCCGAACGTGCCAGCCGGCCTGCCGTAGAGCGATCGCGGCCGACAGTCCGCCGATGCCGGCGCCGGCGATCAGAGCGGTGCGCTTCATTGCAGGTGCATCCGGGAGCTGCCGCGGCGGGCCGCTCAGCCGCGATAGCGGCGGGACCCGCCGTCGCGATGCCAGAGCCGCAGCATGAGGCGCTTCCGCTCGGGATCGTCGACGTAGGCGGTGCGCCCGTGGCCGCACCAGCGGTTGTTGACGAAGTGCAGCTCGCCCGGCCGGAGGGTGAACTCGCAGCACAGGTCCGGGTCCTGCACCACGCGGGTCATCGTCTCGAACGCGGCCCGGGTCAGCTCGTCCATCTCGACCGCCGCGGTCTCGTAGCCGGCGGGGATGGTGAAGTGGGTGTACCGGCAGCGCAGGCCGGGCCGGAGCTCGAAGACGGGGAAGAACACCGTCTGCGGCTCGTCGGGCCAGAAGTCGCCCTGCCTATCCTGGTGGAAGGGGAGATAGAGACGTTCGAGCAGCCGCGGGTGGTCCGCGAGCAGGGCGTTGTGGACCGAGCAGAAGCTGACGAAGCGGCTCGCCCCGCCCTCCCGGGCGGCGCGGAGGCAGAGCAGGCTCACGTGGTCGGGCGGCGCGTGGTTGAAGGAGTTGTCGACGTGCGGGGGCTGCGCGACGTTGGTGCGGAACCCGCGGACCCCGATGCGCTTCCTCACGCCGGTGTCGGTCACCTCCACCAGGATCTCGCCGTCGCGGCTCTGGACCACGGGACGGCCTACCATCGCCGCGAGCAGCCAGAACACGGCCTCGATCTGCGGCCGACCGGAAAGGTCCTCGATCGGGATCCGGTCCACCACCGCCACCCCGGAGCCCTCGTCCAGACGCCGGCGCACCTCCCCCAGCAGGCCGCGGCAGGCGTCGAGCTCGTAGTCCGCGGGGTCGAGCAGGCAGGTCGGCACCGGGTCGCGCTCGAGCGCGCGCGCGAGCCGCTCGATCTCGTCGAGACAGCTCGACGGCAGCGCGATCCGCCAGTCGCTCTCGCGAATCGTGCTCCGGGTCCAGGCGCGCGGGCCGGTGATCGGCTCGCGGATCATGGGCGGCGCCGGCTCGCGGGCCCCGCCCGCCGTCGCGGGGCGGTCATGAAGGGATCGGCGCTGGCGGCCCGTCGGCATCATGATCGGCCTGCTTGCCCCATCCAGAGCTTCGACGGCTGCCCGGCCACGGGCACGCCCCGGCGGCCGACGTCTCTCCGCCACCCGCGGCCGGCGCGCATCGGTGGAGCGGCGGGTCGCGGTATGCCTCCGTGGTGTCCGCCGATCAGCGCGCGCGGGAGTGTTCACGGAAGAACGCGGCGATGCGCTCGCTCGTCCCCCGCGGGTAGATGTGGGCGCCGCCATGGATCCAGGTCATGACCGGCGCCGCCGTGCCGGCTCCGTGCACCGTGCAGCCGGCCCCACAACCGGTCGCCGCATCGACCCCGTTCACGTCGATGGCAACGGCTATCGCGGCTTCCTGATCGGAGAAACGGACCACCCGGTCGCTCTCCCCGGCCACGTGGAAGACGGGACGGGGCACGGTGGGCCGCACCGAAGGACGCAGCCGGGCCGCCACCGGGGCGTAGGCGGCGAACACGCCGGGGCGCTCGGCCCACAGGAGGTAGGCGAACATCCCGCCGTTCGAGTAGCCCGTCGCGTAGATGCGGTCGTCGTCGACGTTGTACGTCTCGCGCAGCGACGACAGGGCCGCGTCGACGAGCGCGAGGTCGCGGTTGCCGCCGCCGGGCTCCACCTGCCAGCCGGGGAGGCCGCGGCGCGTCGGGAGCCCCTGGAAGTACACGACGACGGCGTCGGGCCACGCCACGTGCAGGTTCGTGTACTGGAAGTTCTGCGCGTTGTCGCCGAACCCGTGGAACGACAGGATCAGCGGAGACGCTTCCGCTCCCGCCGACTCGGGAGCGTGGACGATGGCTTGGCGCGTCTCGCCGTCCACCTGCCAGCTCATGACCTGCGCGGCGGCGTCGCCGACGCCGGCAATCAGCAACAGACCGACCAGTGCCGCGTGCGTCAGGCGTGTTCTCATCCGATGCCTCCACGTTCACCTACTACCGTGTCCGCCGGGCCGCTCCCTGCGATCCGAAACTGGCCACCCATTGCGAACCTCGCGATGCGCCGCGCGCAGAGCGCACCCGTGCGCGTCGAGGCGCCTCATGCTTGCCGGTCCAAGGTGGCAGGGCTTCCTGCCACGGGCCGCCGCGCCTGCGCGCCCGAAGGCCGCCCTGGAGCCGCGGGCGAAGGCGCGCTGCAGCGTCGAAGGCAGCGGGACCCTTCACCGCGCGCTCCTACACGCCGATGCCCAGCACGCTGAACAGCAGCCACGACACCAGCCCGCCGACGACGGTCATCGACAGCCCCCACGCCATCAGCTTGTTGAACAGGTCGCGGGTGTCCACGCTGGGGTGGGCGGCGGCCATGCACAGGGCGCCGAGGGTCGACAGCGGCGAGACGTCGACGAGGTGCCCGCCGACGTTCATCGCCGAGGCGAGGGCGATCGGCTCCACCGACAGCCGCTCCCCGAGCTCGGCCACGGTGGGGAGGAACGCGGGGAGCACGACGCCCGAGGTGCTGCTGTAGAGCGAGATGAACCCGGTCGACGCGGCCATGATGAACGTGGGGGCGATGGCCGCGGGGCGCTCGATGAGGTCGGTGAAGAGGTCCAACCCGCCGGTCGCGCCGAGCACCTCGATGAGCACGGTGACCCCGCACACCATCATGATGACGCGCCACGGCATGATCTTCACCGCCTCGAGCTCGTCGCCGGCCTTGAGCAGGCTCAGCAGCACCGCGCCCGCGAACGCCCCGAGGCCGACGTCGACGTCGAGGAAGATGACGCTGACGATGAGCGTCGCGATCACGGCCAGGGTGACGAGATGCGTCCGCGAGAACGTGACGGCGCCGGCGTCGTCGACGCCCTCGGTCCCGTCGCTCGACGGCACGTCCAGCGCGCCCGCGTGGTGCCGGCCGAGCAGCTTCAGGCCGCCGAACGCGAAGTACGCGGTGAACACCACCACGGTGTGCGCCATCATGTTGTTCAGGTAGTTGTAGAGCTCGTAGCCCTCCATCCCGAACTGCTCCATCACCCCGTTGACGATGACCCCGGTGGGGGCGATGGGGGAGAGCGACCCCGCGTTGGCCCCCATGCCGACCATGATCGCCATGAGGAACGCCGGCACCCCCACCTGCCCCGCCACCGCCATCGCCATGGGGGCGATGATGGCCGTCGAGGCGATGTTGCCGGGCCCGATCGACGCCAGGAGGAACGCGAGCAGGAAGAACATCATCGGCATGACGCCGACGTTGCCGCGCGCGTAGCTGACGGCGCGGTGGGCGACCCGGTCGAGGGTGCCGTTGAGCTGGGCGAGCGAGAACAGCAGGGTGACGCCGGCCAGGGTCAGGAAGAGCCGGGCCGGGAAGCCCGCCATCACCTCGCGCGCGCTCATGCCGGCCGCGTAGACGCCGACGAGCCACGCCAGCGAGATGGCCAGGAAGCCGACGTGCAGCCGGATGGTGCAGCTCACGACGATGGCCACCGCGAGGGCGGCGAGGGAGATGGCCGCGACCGGGTCTACCGAGCTGAACAGGTCCATGGCGGGCGATCATATCGCGGATGCCGGCGCGCACCCGGCGGCGGGGCCGGGCCCCCCGAGGAGCCGGGTCTGACCGTGGGGCTCTCGCGGCGGCGGCGCGGGGCGCGCCCGCTTCGTCGGCCGTGTGCGGTTGAACCGCGGGGGCCCGTGCCGCGCGCCGGGACGGTTCCGCCGCGCCCCATCGTGAATCCTCGGGCGCATTTTCATCAGCACTCGCCACGCAACCGGGGCGGCGCCGCCACGCCCCGGGGTTGACCCCGCGGCCCCGCCGCGCCATTCTCTGACGGCCGGCTCATGCTCTTTCATCTCGCCCATCACGGAGACGCCCTCGGGCCCGAGGTCGACCCCCAGCGGCCCCTGTCTTCCCGCGGGCGCGGGCAGGCCGACGCGCTGGCCGCCCAGGCGGCGGCGCGGGGGGTGCGGCCCGCCGCCATCTGGCACAGCGGCAAGCTGCGGGCCCGGCAGACGGCCGAGGCGTACTGGCGCGCCTGCAACCCGCTGGCCGAGTTCACGGCCACCCGGTGGGCGCAGCCCGGCGACCCCCCGCGGCTCGCCGACCTGCTCGAGGTCGAGACGCGCGACGTGATGCTGGTGGGCCACATGCCGCACGTCGACCGGCTGCTGCGCCGGCTGCTGGGCGAGGACGAGGGCCTGTCGCCGTTCCCCGTGAACGGGCTGGTGGCGTTGGAGCGGGTGGACGAGGCGTGGGTCGAGCGCTGGCGTCTCGCCGCGCCGCGGGCGTGAGTCGGTTCGCCGTCGTGGCGTCAGGTGGCCCCGATGTCGTTGTTGACCTACGAGGACGCCCGCCCCTGGGCCCGCGCCATCCGCCAGTTCGAGGTTCGGCGGTGGGCGAGCGCCGTCGTATCGCTGTTCCGCCAGCGCGAGCGGTGCGTGGGCGGTGCGCCTGGCCCGCCCATCGTCGCCTTCGACTCCGCTGGGCGCCCAGCCAATCAAACAGGTCCGCACCGTCCTACGGCGCAGGTTCCTGGCCGGCGTCTCGCCTGCGAGGGCGGTCGTCGCGGCGCCGGGCTGTCGGCCGTGACCGTCAGGCCCGCTGTCGGGGAAGGGGGGTGCCGGGCGGCCCGTCAGGCCGGCCGCGGGCCCTGATGAAGCCGGTCGAGGTGCTCCTGCAGCAGTTCCCACGCCCGCCGGACGTGGCGCTCCTCGGTGCGGATGTGCCCGACGGCGAGCCGCAGGGCGAAGCGGCCGTCGAGCCGGGTGTGCGACAGGAACACCTCGCCGGTGGCGTTCACGGCGTCGAGCAGCCGCGCGTTCAGGTCGTCGAGGTCGCCGGCCGGCTCGGCCGGGTGCGCGCGGAAGCACACCACCGAGAACGGGGCGGGGGCGAGGCGCTCGAAGCGGCCGTCGGCGTCGACCCACTCCGCGAACAGCCGGGCGAGCCGCATGTGCTCGGCGAGGCGGCGACGGATGCCGTCGGCGCCGAAGTAGCGCAGCACCATCCACAGCTTCAGGGCGCGGAACCGGCGCCCGAGCTGCACCCCGGTGTCCATGAGGTTGCGCACCGCCCCCGGCTCGCGGCCCTGCAGGTAGTCGGGGGTCAGGGCGAAGGCCTCCTCCAGCCGGTCCATGCGGCGGCAGTAGAGGGCGCTCAGGTCGAAGGGGATGAACAGCCACTTGTGGGGGTTGACGACCAGCGAGTCGGCGCGGTCGCACCCCGCCAGCGTCTCCTCGTGGCCCGGCACCATGGCCGCGGCCCCCGCGTAGGCGGCGTCGACGTGCAGCCACAGCCCCTCGCTGGCGCAGACGTCGGCGATGGCCGGCACCGGGTCGACGCTGGTGACCGCGGTGGTGCCGACGGTCGCCACCACCGCCAGCGGCGTCATCCCGTTCCGCCGGTCCTCCGCGACGGCGGCGGCGAGGGCGTCGGGGCGCAGGCGGAAGCGCTCGTCGGTGGCGATGCGCCGCAGCCCGTGGTGGCCCAGCCCCAGCGTCATCACGGCCTTGTCGACCGACGAGTGGGCGTGCTCGGAGCAGTAGATGCGCGGCGCCGGGAGTTCAGGGCGGCCGGCGAGGCCGCGCTCGCGCACCTCGGGCATCGCCTGCCGGGCCGCGGCGAGCGCGTGCAGGGTCGAGATCGAGGCGGTGTCGTAGATGACCCCCTCGAAGCCGTCGGGCAGCCCGAGCAGGCGCCGCAGCCACCCGAGGGCCGTCTCTTCGAGCTCGGTCACCGCCGGCGAGGTGCGCCACAGCATGCCCTGGGCGTTGAACCCGGCGCTCAGGAAGTCGGCGAGGATGCCGGGGCCGCTGGCGCTGATCGCGAAGTAGGCGAAGAACCCGGGGTGGTTCCAGTGGGTCAGGCCGGGCACGATGATGCGATCGACGTCGTCGCGGATGGCGCTCCACGGCTCGCCGGCCTCGGGCGCGGCCGGGGGCAGGGCGTCGCGGACCTCGCCCGGCTTCACCCGCGACAGCACCGGGTAGCGCTCGGCCTCCTCGAGATAGCGGGCGATCCAGTCGACCAGCTCGTGGCCGGCCCGCCGGAACGCCGCCGCGTCCATGTCGCCGAGGTGCGGCGGTGACGGGGGAGGCGGCTGACCGCCGGGGGGGTGCTGGGACATCGGCCCTTGGTGTGCGCGGACCGAAAATTGTAGCATCAGGTTCCGGAGGCGCCGGGGCGGGGACCGGGGGCGGCGGACGCCCCGGGTCGGCGACCGTGTCCCGGCCATGTCGGCGCACGCCGGGAGCCGCGCCGGAAACCCTCGCTTGCACCGCGCCCGAGGGCGCCGGCGGGCCGGCGAGGCGCGGGGATGCATCGCCGCTCGAATGCGGCGGGGACGTTCCGCGGGCTCCCAGGGGCGGGCGCACGGAGGAATCTGGTGGCAGAAGCAGCAGTCGTGCACACGAGCCGGCTGCGGATCGAGCGTATCGGCGGTCCGCTGCGGCATGCGTATCTCGAGGGTTTCGACGAGCCGATCCGGTTCGGCGTTCACGGGGGCATCAAGGCGTTCTACGGCGTCGAGCCGCCCGAGGACGTGCCGGCCACGCTCGACTACATGGTCGGCGCCGTCGGCGGTTGACTGCTCGGCACCCTTGCACGCGCACTGGAGGTGCGCGACATCCCGGCGCCGACGGAGAAGCTGCAGGCCAGCGTGGAGGGCGACATCCAGGCCATCGACAACGTGCTGCGCATCACGACGATCCGCGTGCGGTACCGCATCCGGATCCCGGCCGGGACCCGGGAACGGGCCCAGCGGGCGGTCGACACGCACGCGACCAAGTGCCCCGCCGCCAACAGCGTCCGCGGGTGCATCGACCTGGACATAGACGCCGACATCACGGAGGAGTGATCGCCCAGCCCGCCAATCGTCGCCTATGGCGCTTGGCGCCCAACCAAACCTCCAGGGGTCCGCGCCGTTCAACGGTGCCGACTCCTGCGGGACGTTCGCGGGCGTGATGCCTTCGACCGACTCGATCGCCTGGCTCGATTGGGGAGCCGACACGTTCGCGCGCGCAACGGCGGAACAGAAGCCGGTCCTGCTGTTCATCGGCACCGCGTGGTGCCGGTGGACGGCGGAGATGGACCGGTTCAGCTACCGCGACCCGCGCGTCGTGCGTCTCGTGGCCGATCGCTTCCTGCCGGTGCGGGTCGACGCCGAGCGGCGGCCCGACGTCAGCGCGCGTTACACCCTCGACGGCTGGCCGACCACCGCGTTCCTCACCCCTGACGGCGACCTGCTGGGAGGCGGCACGCATCTCGATGCGGACGCCCTGACCGCGGTGCTCGCGGACGTGGCCGAGGCGTTCGCCAGGCAGAGAGCCGACATCGACGTCCGCGCGGCCGCGGGCCGGATCACCGTGCCCGGGAAGGCGGACCCCGGGGGAAACGTGGACCTCGACGAGGGGGCGGCGGCCGGCGGCAAGACGGGTTCCGGACAAGAGTCGGCGCACGGCGCGGCGGCGGCTCGCACCGCCGGTGCCGACGCGGCCGACCGCCCCCCGGCTGATCGCGCCATCCGCAGGATACCGGCGATGCTCGAGTCCATGCGGGCCGACGCCGCCGACCGCCCACGGGCCGGAGGCGCCGGGCTGGACCACGGCGCCGGGCAGTGGCTCCACGACCTGCTGCTGGCGCGCTTCGATGAGACTTCGGCCGGCTTCGGCGACGGCCCCAAGCGGGTCGACGCCGACGCCCTCGCCGCGGCCCTCCTTCTTTGCCGCGAGAACCGCGACCCCGACCTGACCCGCGTCGTCACCCGCACCCTCGACGCCCTGGCCGGCGGGGGCCTGTGGGACCCTGTCGACGGCGGCTTCTTCCGCTATTGCGCGGGACGCGACTGGACGGCGCCGGCGCCGGAGAAGCTGCTCGTGCCGAATGCGCGCCTGCTCGACCTGTACCTGTCCGCGTCTGCGCTCTTCGAGCGCGAGGACTACGCGGAACGCGCGCGCGCCATCGTCCGCTTCGCGCACGGGACGCTGGCCGATCCCGACGGCGGGTTCTGCGCCAGCCAGCGCGCCGCGGCCGACCCGGATTGGCCCGGGCATTCCCCGGCGCCGGGAGCAGGGGCCATCGACCGGACCGTCTACACCGACGCCACCGCGGTCATGGCCTCGGCCTACGTGCACGGCGCGTCGGTGCTCGACGACGAGTCGCTGCTCCAGTTCGCGGCCGAGTCGGTCGACCGCGTGGTGATGGCCACCTACGAGCGCGGCGCCGGGGTCGGACACACCGCGAGCGGCGACGCGAGCCCGCGCGGCCTCCTCGCCGACCAGGTGCTCGCCAGCGCGGCCCTTCTCGATCTCTACGAGGCGACCGGCCAGCCCGTCTATCTCGACATGCCCCGCGAGCTGATGGCCTACTGCCGCCACGCCCTGTGGGACGAGGCCGGCGGCTTCGCCGACCGCGACCCGACGCGGCAGGGACCCGACGCCCCGGTCGGCCTGCTGCGCGATCCCGTCTACCCGCTCGACCTCAACTGCCGCGCCGTGATCGTCCTCGCCCGCCTCGCCGAACTCGCCGAGGAACCGGCCTGCCTCGACCTCGCGCGCCGTACCCTGGCGCGCCAGACCCGCGCATACCGCAAGCTGGGACTGGACGGCGCCGCGTATGTGCTTGCGCTCGACGCATTGTTCGCCGCTTCGTCTCGGCCGTGACGAAACGGGCTGGCTATTGGAAAATCACGTCGAACACCTCGGCTTCCTGGCTGGCGTCGAGACGCGCCGCGGACGCGGATGAGCCGTGGTACACTGCGCCGTTCTGGAGGTGCCGTGACCATCGATCGCTCCACGCTCCCCGCGCTGCGCAATGTCGCGACCCGGCTCCGGATCGAGTCGGTCCGGGCCACGAGCCGGGCGGGAAGCGGCCATCCCACGAGCTGCTGCTCGGCCGCCGAGATCATGGCGGCGCTGTTCTTCGGGCAGATGCGGTTCGACCCGCGGGACCCGGACAACGAGGACAACGACCGCTTCGTGCTCTCGAAGGGGCACGCGGCGCCGGTGCTCTACGCGGCGTGGGCCGAGGCGGGGGCGATCGGGCGCGACGAGCTTGCCACGCTGCGCGAGATCGGTTCGGACCTCGAGGGGCACCCGACGCCGCGGCTGCCGTTCGTCGACGTGGCGACGGGGTCGCTGGGGCAGGGCATCTGCGCCGCGGTGGGCATTGCCCTGAACGCGCGGCGCATCGGATCGGCCTATCGCACCTACGTGCTGCTCGGGGATGGCGAGTCGGCCGAGGGGTCGGTGTGGGAGGCGGCGCAGGCGGCGGCGGCGATGGGGCTCGACAACCTGTGCGCGATCACCGACGTCAACGCCCTCGGGCAGAGCCGGGCCACGCAGTGGGGGCACGACCTGGCCGCCTACGAGCGGCGGTGGCAGGCGTTCGGCTGGCACGCGCTGGTGGTGGACGGGCACGACCTCGGCGCCCTCCTCGACGCCCTGGACGAGGCGGCGCGCACCGCGGGGCGGCCGACGATGATCCTGGCGCGCACCCTGAAGGGCAAGGGCGTCTCGTTCGCCGAGGGGCGCGACGGCTGGCACGGCAAGCCGTTCAAGGGCGACGACCTCGCGCGCGCCCTGCAGGAGCTGGAAGGCCAGCTCGGGGCGCCGACGGAGAATCCGCCGATCCCGGTGCCGCCGGCGCGATCGGGCGCGCCGGCCGCCGCTGACGGGCTGCGCCTTCCCGCCTGGGAGCTCGGCGCCAAGGTGGCGACGCGGGAGGCCTACGGGGCGGCCCTCGCCGCGCTGGGCGCGTCCGACCCGCGCGTCGTCGCCCTCGACGCCGACGTCAAGAACTCGACGTTCAGCGACCGGTTCGAGCAGCAGCATCCGGAGCGTTTCTACCAGACCCACATCGCCGAGCAGGTCATGGTGGGGGCGGCCCTCGGCCTCGCGAGCCGCGGCGCCATCCCCTTCCCGTCGACGTTCGCGGCCTTCCTCACCCGGGCCGCCGACTTCATCCGCATGGGGGGCATCGGCAACGTCAACGTCAAGCTCGCGGGCTCGCACGCCGGGGTGTCGATCGGCGAGGACGGGCCGTCGCAGATGGCCCTCGAGGACCTCGCGATGATGCGGGCGGTGCCGGGGTGCGCGGTGCTCTATCCGTGCGACGCGGTCAGCACGTCGGCGCTGGTCGCGGCGGCGGCCGCGCACGACGGCATGACCTACATCCGGACGTCGCGGCCCAAGACCCCGGTCGTCTACGCGGCGGACGAGGCATTCCCCATCGGCGGCTCCAAGACGCTGCGCGAGAGCGACGAGGACGCGTGCACCGTCGTCGCGGCGGGGGTCACCGTCTTCGAGGCGCTCGCCGCCTGCGACACGCTGGCCGAGGCCGGGGTGCGCATCCGGGTCGTCGACGCCTACTCCCTGCAGCCCATCGACGCCGACGGCCTCGTCGCCGCCGCGCGCGCCGCCGGCGGCCGCCTCGTCACCGTCGAGGACCACTACGCGGCGGGCGGGCTGGGCGACGCCGTGTGCGACGCCGTCGCTCCCCACGGCATCGCCGTGCACCGCCTCGCGGTGCGCGACGTGCCCCGCAGCGGCAAGTCGGCCGAGCTGCTCGACCGCTTCGGCATCTCGGCCCGGCACGTCGTGGCCGCCGTCGAGGCCTGCGTCAACGCCGGGTCCCGGCCCGTCACGACCTGAATGCCATACACGACCCGCGGCGTCCCGGCCGTCGTCGACGCCGCCCTGCGCGCGCGGGCGCGGGCGGCCGGGAAGAGCCTGAACGGGGTCGTCGTCGACGCGCCCGCGGCGGACGCCGCCATCACCGCGGCGCCGCGACGGGATCTGGGTGACGTCGCCGGCACGTGGAAGACCGACAAGGCCGTCGAGTCGGCGCTCGCCGCCCAGGACGAGCCCGATGCGGGCCCTCGGAGATGAGGGTCGCGCTCGATACGAATCGATACGTCGATCTCTGCAAGGGCGTCGCGCGACAGGGCACTCCCATTCCCACCAATGACTGTGTCTGGCGGCTCCTCGTCCTCCAGCACATCTGATGTTGCACGCTCGGGACAAGCACTTCGACCGCCTGCCGTAGCTCTCGCGCGCGCGTGAAGGAACGAGCTGTCACCGCCGCGCCGAGTGAGCGGAGGTGCAGTCGCCGGGTATGTCCGCGTTCCGGATGGCCCGTCTCGCCGTGTCCCTTCGCGGGCGGGGCGCCGCGAACCTTTTGCGGCCGGATGCGTTCCTGTCCACAGGGCCCGGAAACGGACGAAGCCGGGTGGCCCGGAGACGCGGACTGTCGATGGACATTGACGAGGCGACGCTGGTCGAGCGGTGCCGCGGGGGCGACGAGCTGGCGTGGGAGTGGCTGGTGCGGCGCTGTCAGGGGCGGGTCTACGGGTTGGCCTATCACTATCTGGGCAGCGTCGAGGACGCCCGGGACGTGGCGCAGGAGGCGTTCGTGCGCGTCTACCGGCAGCTCGGGACCTTCGAAGGGGACCGCTTCATGGCGTGGCTGCTGCGCATCACCCGCAACCTCTGCATCGACCAGCTTCGCCGCCGCAGGACCCGGCCGCCGGCGGAGGACGTACGGGCCGATGCCGCCGACGACGCGGCGCCGCGGGACGCCGCGCCGGACCCCGAGCAGGCGTGGCTGGCCGACGCGCGCAGGAGGCTGGTCTACCAGGCGCTCCAGCGCCTGGACGGCGCGAACCGCGAGGTGATTCTGCTCAAGGACATCCAGGGGCTGAAGCTCGACGAGATCGCCGGCATGCTGGGCCTGCCGCTCGGCACCGTGAAGTCGCGGGCGCACCGGGCGCGCCTGGAGCTGGCGCGGCACGTCCTCGCGATCGACCCGTCCTACGGCGCCGCGTCCCGCGTCGGAGGCGAGCGATGAGCTGCGACCTCTTCACCGACCGCCTCGACGGGCTGCTCGCGGGGACGCTGCCCGCGGAAGAGCAGGCGTGGGCGGCGGCCCACGCCGCGGGCTGTCGCAAGTGCGGAGAGGCGTACGCGTTGCTGGGCGAGGCGTCCGGGCGCCGGCCCGTCGAGGTGCCCGGCGAGTTGATGGACGCCGTCCTGTCGCGAACGAGCGGGCAGCCCTGCGATGCCGCGCGCGCCCGCCTCGGCGACCTGCTCGACGACACGCTCGACCCCGTCGACCGCCAGCTCGTCGAGGCGCATCTGCATCACTGCGCCGACTGCGTGGCGCTCGCGGCGGCGGCCGCGCGGCTGTGCGCCGAGCTTCCGGCGTCTGCCGAGCTGTCGCCGCCGCCGGAGCTCGCCGGCGCGGTGCTCTCGCGAACCAGCGGGCTTGCCGCGCGCCGGCGCGCGGCCGCGGGTCGATGGCGCGACGCCGTCCGTCGGCTCTTCGAGAGACCCCGCATCGCCTGGGAGGCCGGCTGCGTCGCGGCGCTCGTGGTCTGGCTGGTGTTCGGCGCGTCGTGGTCGCCGCTGCGGGCCACCGCGGTCGAGGCGCGGGTCCTGCTCGAGCAGGGCGTGTCCGCAGCGCGCGACGCGGGCGCCGGTTCCGTCGCGTCCGTCAACCGCGCGATCGCCGCGGTGAGCGAGCGGACCGCGCGCGCCGCCCATGACGTGAGCGGTGTCGCGGGGCGGTTCGCCGCCCCCTGGTACCGCCGGGTCGCGTCGGCGGCCCCGGACCTCGGCCGGCATTGGCGGCAGCTCGCCCAGGCGCTGGAAGACCGCGACCTGTTCGGCGGCGTGCACGCGCTCCGGTCGCTGACCCGGGACGCCGGCGCGATGCTGTCCGAGCTGCTGTCCCCTTCCTCTTCCACCCCGGCCGCGGACGACGTTTCGCGTCCGGCCGAAAGGAGCAGACCATGAACGGTTCCCCCGAGCACCCGGATGCGCCGGCGGCGACCCCGACGCTTCCTGCCGCCCCCGCGCCGGCGGCCCACACGGCGCCCTCTCCGGCGACCCCGGCTGCCCCGTCCGCGGCGGCGCCCGCAGCTCCGGCCGCGCCGGCGGGAGCAGCCCCGGCTGCGCAGGCCCCGGTCCCGCCGGCCCCGGCCGCGCCGACGGTCGCCGCACCGTCTCCGCCCCCCGTCGGCCACGCCGTTCCCGCGGGCATGCAGGGCGCGATGCCCCGATTGCAGCGCAAGTCGCCGTTCCTCGCGGGCCTGCTGTCGCTGATGCCCGGGATTGGCCAGATCTATGTCGGGTACTACGCGATCGGCTTCATCCACATCGCCGTGTTCGTGACCACGATCTTTCTTCTGGTCCGCCTGAGCAACAATCCGTTCAGCGCCCTTGCCCCGGCGCTGGGCGTGTTCCTGGGGTTCTTCGTCGTCTACAACATCGTGGACGCGAGCCGGCGCGCCGTCCTCTACAACCTGGCCCTCGACGGCGTGCAAGGCATCCAGCTGCCGGACATGAACGCGTCGCTGCCGAAGCTCCAGGGGTCGGTGGGCGGCGGCGCGGCGCTGATCGCGATCGGCATCCTCCTGCTGTCGAACACGCTGTTCGGGCTCTCGCTCGACTGGCTGGCAAGCTGGTGGCCGTTGGGGCTGGTCGGCCTGGGGGCCTATCTGGTCGCGAAAGCGAGGGAGGAGCGGCGCGCCGGGGACCCGCCGGCTGGCGGAGGGGAGTAACGGTGCGCACCGGCGCCGAACGAGATCGTCATCTCGTGCCGGGCGAAAGGAGGCTCCCGTGAGACTGCCCGCATCGTCGCCGACGGCCTACTGGTTCTCGGCGCGAGTGATCCCGCTGCCGCGCGGCGGGACACGGCGGCGTCAGGGATCGCCGCGGGACTGTCGCCCAGCACCGCGCGAGCTACGACCTCAACAAGTTCCACGAGGCATAGACACCCGAGGCGGGCTTCACTACGACGGCGGGTCTGTCGCGCGAGGCCTACGTGCCGACCTGCTCGTCGTCGAGGAGAAATCCTCTCGATGGCGTGACTCGGCTCAGGCCGCCGATTGGCGCCATGACGCGCGGGAGGTGGCCCGCGCGGAAAGAGCTGCAGGAGATGCTGGCGAGTCTCCCCGAGGGGCGATGAGAAGTAGGGAGGCGCCTTGCCGTGCCGCGTCGGTGTTCCCCGCGGGGCTCAGGGCCGCACCGCGCGCCACGAGGTGACCCCCGCCGATGTCCGCGCGGCGCCGCTCATGGTCGATCCGGCGACCCGGCCGGTGTAGGAGACGCCGCCCGCCTCGAAGCTGATCTCCTCGCCCCGCAGCCGCCCGCCGGAGATCGGGACGGTGCCGCCCGCGGTCTGCAGCTCCCCGGACACTTCCTGGAAGCGCTGATCGAGCACCAGCTCGCCGGCGTCCATCCGCCAGGCGCCGGCGACCTTGGCGGGGACGATCCACAGCAGCGACGTGCACCAGGTCGGGCACGGATCGAGCACGACGGCGGCGTCGGCGACCCAGCCGGGGGCGTCGGGGTCGGTCTCGGACCCGCGCAGGTCCCAGGTGTTGGAGACGATGCGGGTGCCCGGCCGCAGGTCGAAGAGGGTCGGCCGCAGCCGGTAGTTGATGTCCGGCAGCAGGAACATCGTGACCACGGTGGCCGGGGAGAGGTCGAAGTCGAAGAGGTCGGCGGTGACGAACCCGGTCCGATCGGCTACGCCCGCCTCGGCCGCGCGGCTCTCTGCCAGGGCCACGAGGTTCGGCTCGAGCTCGACCCCGACGGCGCGTGCGCCCAGGCGGGCCGCGGCGATGACGAGGCGGCCGTCGCCCGAGCCGAGGTCGATGACGAGGTCGTCCGCGGTCACCTCGGCCATCTCCAGCATCTTGTCGACGAGCACGTCGGGCGTCGGCACCCAGGGGACGTCCTTGCCCTCCTGGCCGATCTCGGGTTCGGGCGCCGGCAGGGCGGGCGCCTCGGGCGGCTGTGCCGTCGCCTCGGGCGGCGACCATGGAGCGCCCGCCAGCGACAGGGCGATCAGGACCGCGGCGGCTCGCGGCAGCGCCCGGGACTGTCGTTTCGCCGCCTCGGGCGGGAGCGAGCAGGACGGCTGACTCGACATCGGGGTGGGTGGCTGGCGGCCCGAGGGAGAGTTCCGCCGCTCTCGAGCCGCGGTTCATACGGCGTGACGTGGTGTTCGCTGCCTCATCACACCAGGCCGGGCGGTGCCCTCTCCGGCCTTTGGTTCAACCCGGGGCCTCGCTGTGGACTTTACGGACGGTCAGCGCACCGCGTCGCTCTCCAGGCGGTCGTCCGGAACGAACCGGCGGCGCGCGGGCATGACGACGTCGGGCAGGGTGGCGGCGTTCATCACCGCCTCGTCGTCGACGATGTCGTTCCTGTTCAGGATCCAGGCGACTAGGCCGTACACCTCGTCGGGGGTCAGCGTCCCGGGGGCGTTGCCCGGCATCGCGCGGTAGACGTAGTCGTAGAGGGTCGTGGCGTAGGGCCAGTAGTTGCCGACGGTGGGCGGGCGCGCGGCCGGGTCGCGGCCGACGACGGGGGCGGCGATGCCGCCTTCGCCTTCCGCTCCATGGCACGCGCGGCAGGCGCGGTCCCAGACGCGTGCGCCGTCGGCAACGGTGCCGCCGCCCAGGGGCAGACCCCCGCCGTCGGGCCGGACGTCGATGTCGAGGGCCGCGATCTCTTCCGCCGTCGCGGCGCGTCCCAGCCCCAGCGGGCCCGCCGCGGCCTCTTCCGGCGGCTGGGCGGCCGCCGCCCCGGGGACGCCGGCCAGCATCAGCAGTGCGAGCGCCCGGCGAAGGCCCCGCTGCACTCGGCCGGCAGAGGGCGCGGACTCGCGAGGGATTGCCGAGATACACCCCCCCACGGGAAGTCTGCGGCCTGGAACGGCGCGGACACTCGAAGCGCCGGTCGCGCGCCGAGCCGAGCCGCCGGCCGACGGTTGGCGTCGCGGCGGGGCGGCGCCGCCTCGGCGGTGGCGACCTTCTCCGTGGCCCGGTGGGCCCCACCGCTGGCCGGATGCCGGGGCGGCGACCGTCCACGTCATGACTGCAGCCTCTCGGCCCCGAACAGCACCCGCCCGTCGGCGCCGACGGTCCACGAGGTGACGGGATTCCAGTGATACCGGGTCCCGAGCCCCCGGGCGGCGACCAGCGCCTCCCAGGTCGGCTGCACGTAGCCGGTCTCGTCGGTCGCGCGGCTCATGATCTCGGCCGCGCCGCCGTCCCAGCGCCACGGGACGCGGAACCGCACGTGAGCCTTGGGCAGCACCGGCGCCTGCAGCTCCGCCTCCTGCCAGGTCGCGCCGCCGTCGGTGCTGACGTCGACGCGGGCGATCCGGCCGCGCCCGCTCCACGCGAGCCCGCGGATCTCGTGCCAGCCGGGCTCGATGACGCGGGGGAACGCGGGGTCGGTGATGATGGAGCGCGCGTCCATGATGAAGCTGAACTGGCGCGAGCGGCTGCCGTCGCCGAGGGGGTCGGTGTACTTCGACGTCTCCTCGCGCGTCATGAACGGCCCGTCGGCGAGCTCGATGCGGCGCAGCCACTTGACGCTGGCGTTGCCCTCCCACCCCGGCAGCAGCAGCCGGACCGGATAGCCGTTGCCGGGCATGAGGGCGTCGCCGTTCTGCGCGTAGACGAGCATGGCGTCGTCGAACGCCTTCTCCATGGGGACGCTGCGGGTCATCACCGCCGCGTCCTGCCCCTCGGCGAGGAACCACGTGGCGGCGGACTGCGCGCCGACCTCGCGCAGCACCGTCGACAGCAGGACCCCCGTCCACTCGGTCTGGCTCGTGAGCCCGCACACCATCTGGGGCAGGGTCTCCGGGCCGCCCCGGCGGAGGTTGCCCGAGCACTCGAGGAAGCAGATGCGCGACGTGGCGGGGAAGCGCTTCAGGTCGTCGAGGGTGAAGACGGTCGGGCGGTCGACGAGCCCGTGCACGAGCAGCTCGTAGCGGTCGGGGTCGATGGTCGGCACCCCGCCGTGGTGCCGCTCGAAGTGCAGGTCGGCGGGGGTGATGGTGCCCCGCAGGTCCTGCAGGGGCGTGCGCGACGACGTCGAGCTGGGGTCGCGCCGCGGGTCCACGAAGGGCGAGCGCTCGCCGCGCTCGCTCGGCAGGGGCCCGGGCCGCCGGGTGGTCTCGATGGCCTGCTGCGCCGCCGCCGGGGCCGCCGCCGCGCCCACCGCGCCGGCCGCGCCGGCGAGCACTTCGCGGCGGGTCAGTCTGCCGCGCCGCGGTCGAGAGGAGTCTGCCGGTTGTTTGCGGTGCGCCATGGCTCAGCCACCCCCTGTATCGCCGTCGATTCGAAGCCGGTCCTGCCGCGGCCGGGCCGCAGGTCCGGCGCTCCGTTGCGTTCAGCAGCCGATATTATGACGCACTCCGGCCGCGATCGGCCCGAGGCGGGCGTCGGGCGAACCTGGCAGTCTGCGCCGTAGAACGGCGGGGACTGCTGCCGAACTAGGCGTCTGCGCCGTGGAACGGCGCGGACCCCTGGCAGGGTTGGCTGGGCGCCCAGCGGAGCCGAAGGCGACGATGGGCGGGCTAGGCGGTGGGGACCGCGAGCGACCGCAGCGCCACGATGACTTCGTCGGGCTCGGGGAACCGCTGCTCCTTCTGTTTCGAGAAGATGAGCTCGCCGTCGGCGACCACGTCGAACTGTCCGCGGCCGCCGACCACCACGTCGGTCTCGACGCCGAGCGCATCCTGAATCGCGGCCGCCAGACTGGTGGCCTTGGGCAGGTAGTTTCAAACCTTGCAGTAGCTGATCGATACCTTCATGGTGGTCAGATCGTACCGCAACGCCCCCGCCGGTGCAACGGTCGCCGGTCGTCGGTGCCGCCCGGCCATCGTCGAGTGCCTCCCGGAGTCCCGGAGGGGGAATCAGGTCCGCATCCCATTCGATGTCGAACGTCGTGAGGCGTGGCGCGCCCGCACGGCTCCCGGGCGCCTGCGGCTCGGGCGGCCGCGCCTGTCGAGCCATGCCCGACGGCCCGCGGCCGAGCCGCGGGCCGGTGGCGCGGCTGCGCCCGAGCGCCGCCTGGTGGACGTCATCGTCGAGGTCCACGGTCGTTCGCATCGCCGCCGGCGTCAGGGTATCAGGCCCGCGACCCGGGTGCTGACCCGGTAGAGGCCGGTCTGCGCGGTCATGTAGAGGGTCGTGCCGTCGTTGCCGAACGCCGCGTTCGCGGGCTGCTCGGCCAGCCGCACGGTGCCGAGATGGTCGCCCTCCGGACTGATGACCACGATGCCGCCGGGGCCGCTCGCCCACAGGTTCCCCGACGCGTCGACCGCGAAGCCGTCGGGCACGCCGCGGTCGGGACTGTCGGTCAGGTCGAGCAGCACGCGGCCCTCGCCGACCCCGAGGTCGTCGTCGACGGGATAGGCCATCCACTGCCGGGCCGCGCCGTCCGAGTTGGCGACGTAGAGGGTGCGCTCGTCGGGCGAGAGCCCGATGCCGTTGGGCCGGGTCTGGCCGTCGGCCAGGAGGTGGACCGAGCCGTCGGGGTCGAGGCGGTAGACGCCGTTCCAGTCGAGCTCGGCCGCCTCGGGCGAGGCGAGGCCGTACGGCGGGTCGGTGAAGAAGGCGGCGCCGCTCGAGTGGTAGACGATGTCGTTGGGGCTGTTGAGGCGCTGTCCCTGGTAGCGGTCGGCCAGCGTGATCCGCGAGCCGTCGGCCTCGATGCGCGCCAGGCGGCGGTTGCCGTGCTCGCACAGAACCACGCGGCCGTCGAGATCGAGGGTCAGCCCGTTCGAGCCGCCCTGCCCGCCGGTCTCGAGCTCGGGCAGGAACACCGGGTTCAGGAACACGCTCGTTCCGTCCGCCTCCGACCACCGGTAGACGGTGTCGGCGGGGATGTCGCTGAAGAGCAGGTGGCCGTCGCTCGCGTCCCCGACCCACACCGGCCCTTCGATGAACTGGAACCCGTCAGCGATGTGCTCGATGGCGGCATCGGCCGCCACCAGATCGTCGAGGCGCGGATCGAGCCGCTCGATGGTCCCCGCCTCGCCCGCCTCCGCCGGCTGCGCCGCCGCCGGCCGCACGATCACCGTCGCCGCCGCCACGATGAGAATCACGCCAAGGTCGATTGCCGTCTGTCGTCTCATGATTCAGTCCTCTCGCAGAGTCACCAAGAGGTGACACGATATAGCCCCGGCGTTTCGAGCGTGTTTCAGCGAAGCGAACGAGAGCAAGAGCGACACGCCCCCGCAGCAGTGGATGGGCACGACCCTTGGTGCTCAGGCGTCCATGGAGTACGCCAACCGTCATGACCTTGGCGACGTGCCCGCCGACCTCACAAGGTTCAACACGTTCTACGAAGCCCGCCGCGAGCGATTTTTGGGTCGGCTGCGGCGACTGCTCGGCGAACGTCACGAAGTCGGAGCGCGGTGAGGACGAGACTACGCGACTGCGTACGCCTTGCAGTGGCGGCGGGACAGCGAGCCTGAGCGACCCATGCGTGCGCCCGGCGCACGCGAATCGCCGGCGGACGGGTGGGGGGGGGGTGGTCATCTGTAGAGTCGACGACGGTCGCGGTGCGGCAAGAGCCGCGGGCGTAGTCGCGGCGTCGCGTGGGGGTCAATCGTGGCGTAGGCAGGACCAGCCTGGCCCGCACGGGCCTCCATGGAAAGGCCGGCGCGGCGCTCGCGGTCAAGACTGGTCTGCCGGCCGCCGCTTGCAGGTTGTCTCCGCCAGCGTGCGCGGCCGCCGCAACTGGTGGATCACCCAATCCGGGTCCAGACGCTCGCCGCGCCAGTTGGCGACGATCCGAACGACAGCTCCCGTAGCACCCGCCGTGCGCGGCCGGCCGCAAGGCTCGAAGTCGGAGCAGCCTGCCGTCAGTCTTGCGTTCGAGTTCCGTGTTGACGGCGGCGCGGTCGGGCGAGGTGCGGCTGGCGACGTGGGCGAGATGGACATGGAGGGCCACGTGTGGACCATCCCGGCCGAGCGGATGAAGATGAAGCGCGAGCACCGGGTCACGCTCACCCGGCGTGCGCTGGACCTCCTTGAAGCGGCGCGGACGCTCGACCGGCGGCGGCAACCGTTCGTATTCCCGAGCATCGGCACCAAGCGCCTGCACGACATGGCGCGGTCGGGCTTGTGCTACACAAGGGGTATGCTGGCGGGGGGTGCCGCCCCCTCGACCTCCGGACGAAGATACGGCCGCACCGTGCCAGTTCAGACCCGGCCGTCGCCGCGGCATCGCGCGGCCGGGCCGGACACGATGCCGACCCCGGCGGCGTGGTCCTCCCAGTGGCCGGCGCGCTTGCCAGCCTGCGGCTGCTATCATTCCGCCCGCGGGTGGCTGCCCGGCGGCGACTACTGCCCGTAGGTTTTGAGATGCCGTACGACTGTTTTCCAAACGCCTTCACGCCGTTCTCTCTTCTCCGCCTTCGAGGCCTGCAACCTCCGAAACTGGGGATTACTGTTCCGGAAGGACGGATGAAACATCCAAAGAACGTCGGGCTGGCCCGGATCAGTCCTCACCAGTTCTTTCTGGTCTTGGTACACGCTCTCCCAGGGAGCCCGATAGTCGCCCCATTCTGCCTCAAGCACTTGGTGTACGGGGTCGAGGGCACGCTTGAACACGAAACGGCGGTAGGTGCGAATGTTGGGCGTGCCCATGAGTACCACGAGTTCCGGTTTATGACGGGAAATCCAGTCTTCGTGGAAGTCGCCACACAGCTCCAGATAGTCTCGATACTCCTTCCGCCTGTAGACGCGGTCGTTCCCGGTCATGTCGTCGCGCTTGGCGAGGGCTAACACTGCGTTCGTCAGGTGGCATGAGCGCGGATCGACACCGGCCTCTTCGACCAAGCATCTCAGGTTGCACAGGGTTGCCTGCGTTCGCCTCTCGCCACCGCTCTGCGTGACCTCTTCGTTCCAGTAGCGCTCAGTGCCGAAATCGGTGCCGAAGAACACGATGCGTGCAGGACCTCCGGGCGAACATCCGTGGAAGTACCCGCCCGCCCCCGGAGAGAATCCGGGACCACACTTTGGCACGAAATCCGTCTTGAAATCGAGGGCTGGATACTGGGGCAGGTCCATTCGATAACTCTCCTTTGCGAAATCCAGCGGACGCCTGTCGATCGGGCCAGCTTGCCGCCGGCCCGCGCCCGACCGCGCCCGTCCACCGGCGGCTAGCCACGCGCGTTCGCGAGAGCGACGGGCCGACACCGGCTACTCGGACAACGGCCCCGGGCGGGCTGGGCCGGGTCTCGGTTGATCAGCTCCTTCAGCTCCTGCCGGACTTGAAGTAGGCCGCGTGCTTTCGATGTCACGTCCACCCGGTCGCCGGTCCTCGGCGACGCCGGCGTTCAGGTCGCGGGTGTCGGCCGTGGGCGGGGTCGTGACGACCGGATAGGTCTGCTGGCACGTCCCGACCGTGGGCATGTCGATGCCCCGGGTCGGCCGCGATGGACTCGCGGAAGATGGACGGCAGGATGGGGGCCGTCTGCCATTGGGTGTCGACGGCCGGGCCGGCGCTGACCGCGTCCTGGCGCGTCTCGCGGGCGGCGGTCTTTACCGGGCGCTCGACGATGGCGGCCCGCACGTAGTGACCCATGTTGGTCCGCTCTCGAAGCTCGCGGCGCTCGTGGGCCTCAGCGTCCTCGCCGTCCGTGGTCAGCGGGTCGGTGACGACTCGGGCTCGGCCTCCAGGGCCTCGCGCTCCAGGGCGGTCAGCTTCTCGTCCTGCCCTCGTCTGTTTCGGCCGCGTTCACCGCCTGGCGGGCCCTCGCCAGGGGCGTCTCTGAAGTCTCTTGGTCACTTTGCCTCCTCTCGGCATTCCAGCGTCAACGTGTCGTCCATCAACTCGACGAGGTTCCGAGCTACCTCAAGGGTCTGCCGAATCAGCCGCAAGTGCTCGGCCTTGCGGTCCGATTCCTCCAGGCTTTCGCTGATTTGGTCGGTCAGCGCCAGCGTCTCAAGCACGGCCGGAATCTGGGCCAGACGCACCTCGTCGCGCACCTCGGCGCACGTCGGCAGCGGCTCTTCCTGGCCGCCGGCCGCGACGGGCGCCGACGCGCTCAACGTGGCCACGCACAGGACGGCGAACAATCGATTGGCCATAGCCTGATTTCCTCCCTGACCGCGTCTGCCACGGCATCATCGATGATTTCTGGCCGACGAGTCGAATCCAAAGCTCCATCTCGCGGTCGACGCGCTTACCGGTCACCTTGCGGGTAGTACAGCGCCGGACGGGCCTCCCGCACCGCGAGCCGCGCAGATGCCGCAATCCGGGCTTCGCCAGCGCGGGCAGGTTCGGCATCGCGTTCCTGCGCGGCCGCGTGCCGATGCGGAGCGGCGAGCGTGCGCGGACCATCACGTTCACGTCTGCGAGCAGCTTCGTGCAGTGGCTCGTTCGCGGCCGAAAGCTGCCGAAGCCGCGGAGTTCGACCTTCTCCTCGCGGCGGATCGTCTCGGCGATGCTGCCGAACACGGTTCCGACGATGACTTCGGCGCGCTTCTTCGTGAGGTCGGCGACGTTGGCCACCTGCTCGACGAGCGGGCCTTCGTCAGAGTGCCCTCGGTCACGGGTTCGTCTCTCGTCAGAAGAGCGCGGGAGGCGCCGCCCGGCGACACCTCGTGCAGCAGAATGATAACAGCGGCACGACGGTGAGCGACGCGACCGCGCTGCTGCGGCCCGAGGGTAGCGTGTCCGGCCCGACCTTCCAGTTCTCCCGACGGCACGCGGCCGGTGGTTCCTGCGGTCCGGCACCGTCGGTCAGCGGCGGACTCGGCCGGGGGGCACGAGCCATGTCGTCGCCCGTCCGCCCGGCACGACAGGACGAGGTGCTGCCGGGGGTTCGAAGGGGGGAGCAGCGCCCCTCTGCCAGCCCCTTGTGTTGCCCGATGACGCTCAACACCTCGACAGCGCTGACACCGAATCGCTGACCGTTGACGACCTCCACGTGGTCGAGCCTCGGGCGGCCGGTCTCGATGTCCACAAGATGTGCATCACCGCCGCCGTACGCCTCTACGAGGCCGCTACCGGCGCGGCGCACGCCGTCGTCCAGGAGTTCAGCGCCCTGCCCGACGGGCTGCGGGCGATCACCGACTGGCTGCAGACGATTCCGGGCATCGACTTCGGCAGTGCCTGCACCATCCTCGCCGAGCTCGGACCCAACCTGGAGGCCTTCCGCGAGGCACGTCATCTCGGCGCCTGGGCCGGCGTCGCCCGCGCGACGGCTTGGGGGGTCAGGCGCCGGTCGAGCGTCAGGAGCACGGCGTTGTTGGTGGTGGCCGGCAAGCCCAGCCCCGAGTTTTTCCGCGCCGCCGCGGCGTCGCTCGGCCTGCCGGAGGCCGCGGTGCTGGTGGTCGGCGACGACGTACGGACCGAGGTCGAGGGCGCACGGGCCGCCGGCGCGCTCGGCATGCTCGTCAGGACCGGCAAGTTCCGCGAGGCCGACCTCGACCATCCGGCAGTGTTGCCCGGGTTCGTGATCGACTCGGTGGCGGATCTGCCGGCCGCGCTCGGTCTGTGAAGCGGGATCTCGGTCACGAACGCAGTCTCCATCTCTCGAGTCAACAACCACGACAGCCGTCGGACCATTCGTCCCGGACGGTCATGGCGCGACGACTTCAACGTGCGGTCGCGGGGCGGCGTTGGGGGGTCAGGCGCCGGTCGAGTGCCAAGAGTACGGCGTCGCTGGTCGAGGCCACCGCCAGCAGGTACGCATCCGTCACCTGACGGTGCCCGAGGAGGGTCGGCGTGCGCCCAACGGGGTTCCCGCCCACAGCACGCTGCCCGGGCGTCTTGCCGTTCTTGGGCGACGTCCCGCCTCGCGGTCATTGCCGGCTCCGGCGCTCCCGGATCCGGATCTCGTTCAACAGGCGTTGCGGTCCCGGTGCGCCGGGGAGGAGCCGCACGAGGGCGGCGGCGAGCTCCTCGGCCTCGCTCCAGCGCTGCCGGTCCATCAACAGGCGGGCGAGGGCGAGGGCGACGTCGGGGTCGCGGTCGTCGCGGCGGCGGGCCTCGCCGAGCGCCGCCTCCGCCTCGTCGAGGCGTCCCGCCAGCTGGAGGGCGAGCCCGTAGTTGTAGTGGACGCGGGCGCGCGCGGTGGGGACGGCGGCCCGGGCCAGGCTCTCGATCGCCTCGTCGAGCCGATCCTCTTCGGCCAGCAGGAGGCCGAGCGAGTAGTGCAACTCCGGCTCGTCGGGGTCGTAGCCGATGCCCTGCCGCAGCACCGTCTCCGCCTCGGGGTTGCGCCCCTGGGCGTTGAGGAGGTTGGCGAGGTTGAAGCGGGCCGGGGTGAACCGGGGGTCGAGGGAGAGGGCGGCGCGGTACTCGGTTTCGGCCCGGTCCTGCGCGCCCTGACGCTCGCGCACGGCGCCGAGGCCGAGGCGGGCCGGGGCCATGTCGGCGACCGCGGCCTGGGCTTCGAGGTACTCGGCGGCGGCGGCCGCGAGGGGGTCGCCCGGCGCGGGCGCGCCGTCGCCGCTCCACGCTTCGGCGAGGACCCGCGCCGCCTCCACGCGCACGGCGCGTACCGGGTCGGCGAGCAATGGCTCGAGGGCCGCGCGCCTCGCCGGCAGCCCCAGCGGGTCGAGCCCGCCCGCCGCCGTCGCGCGCACCAGCGGGTCGGGATCGTCGAGGGCGGTGCGGGCGGCGTCGACGGCGGTCCGGCCGAGCGGGCGCAGCAGGTCGAGGGCGGTGGCGCGCACGATGGCGGGCTGGCCGCGGTCGGCCGCGAGGGCCGCGAGAGCCGGCGCCGCCGCCGCGTCGCCGGCCCGCCCGGCCGCGAGGGCGGGGGCGAAGTGCGGCGGGGGCGGGGCGTCGGACCAGCCGGCCACCGCCGCCGCCGCCCACGCGTCGTCGCGGTCGTCGTGGCAGCCGGTGCAGGGGTTGGGGGTGCCCAGGGCCGCCGACAGATCGGGGCGGGGCACGCGGAAGCCGTGGTCGCGGCGGGGGTCGACCACCATGTAGGTCCGGTCCGGCATGTGGCAATTGACGCACTGCGCGCCCGGCGAGCCCGTCTCGTGGTGGTGGTGCGCGGGCGTGTCGTAGCGGCCGGGCGTCAGCGTCGGGAACCGGTCGACGGGGCGCTCGCGGTGGCACTGCGTGCAGACCGCGTTGCCGTCGGCCCGCAGGGTCAGGCGGTGCGGGTCGTGGCAGTCGGTGCAGCGGACCCCGGCCGCGTGCATCCGGCTCTGGACGAAGGAGCCGTAGACGTAGACCTCGTCCAGGATCTGGCCGTCGGGATGGTAGAGGCCCTCGGCCAGCCGCGCCGGCAGGAAATCGTCGAGCAGGGGGCCGCCGTGCGCGGCCACCGGCGTGAGCTGCTCGCGGCGCGAGTGGCAGGGGGCGCAGGCGTCGAGCTCCGGGGCGGGGTCGTCGGCCGAGAACGGCGCCACGAGGCCCCACCCGCCAATCGGGGCGGCTCCTCCACCGCCGTCGGCGTCGGTCGGGACGTCTCCGCCGCCCGCCGGGACACCACCGTCATCGCCCCCGCCGCCCGCCGGGACACCACCGTCATCGCCCCCGCCGCCGGCCGGAACCTCGCCGCCGCCGGCCGGAACCTCGCCGCCGCCGGCCGGAACCTCGCCGCCGCCGGCCGGAACCTCGCCGCCGCCGGCCGGAACCTCGCCGCCGCCGGCCGGAACCTCGCCGCCGCCGGCCGGAACCTCGCCGCCGCCGGCCGGAACCTCGCCGCCGCCGGCCGGAATCTCGCCGCCGCCGGCCGGAACCTCGCCGCCGCCGGCCGGAACCTCGCCGCCGCCGGCCGGAACCTCGCCGCCGCCGGCCGGAACCTCGCCGCCGCCGGGCGGAACCTCGCCGCCGCGCGCGAGCGCGACGTGCCGCTCACCGGGGCCGTGGCACGCCTGGCAGCCGACGTCGATCTCGGCCCAGGTCGTGTCGTAGGCGTCCGCCTCGACGTCATAGCCCTTTCGCAGGTCCGTCGAGTGGCAGGCCGCGCACTGCAGGTTCCAGGTCTGGTAGCGGCCCGTCCAGTGCAGGGGGTCGTCGGGCTCGATGCGCTCGTCGGGATAGAGGTGGAACCACCGGTTCCGCCCGGTGTCCCAGGCGATGGGCAGGCTCTGCAGGCGCCCGCCGGGAAACGGCGCTAGGTACTGCTGCAGCGGCTCGACCCCCAGAATGTGGGTCAGCTCGAAGTCGGCCGGAGTTCCGTCCGGGCCCTCGGTGTTCACGAAGAACCGGTCGCCCCGCCGGAAGAACCGGGAGGTGACGCCGTGGTGGGTGAAGGCGTCGTCGTCGAAGTCGCCGAGGACCGTCTCGGGCGTCGCGACCTGCATGGCGAGGTCGTGATGCGAGCCGGTCCAGGCGTCGAACTCGGCCCGGTGACAGGTCGCGCAGTCGGCGTCGGCCACGTAGGCCACGCCGGAGGCGTCGGTCCCGCGCGACTGCCGGGGCCCGTTGCTGCCCGGCGGGGTGCAGGCGGCGGCGACGGCGACGGCCAGGACGGCGGCGGCGAGCGAGCCGGGCGACCGGCGAACCCGCCGTCCGGCCGCGTCGACAAGGACGGTTTCCGCAGGATGGCTCCGCGTCGGGGCGGTCATGGCCCGGGAATCGTGGCCCGCGGCTCCGATTGCCGCCCAACCAACCCTCCGGCGGTTGACGCCTCCGGCTGGAGACGCCGATGGCTGGCGCGACGCGGCCCGCTCACTGCATCGTCTGGAGCTGGTTGTGGACGCGCAGCACGCCGAAGGTCTGCCGGGCGATGTTCTCCATCTCGCGGCGCTCTATCTCGCCCTGGACGTACCCGACGAGGATGACGACGCTGCGGTCGACGAGGATGCGGAAGGGGGGGTTCTTGTACGACGCGAACCGCTGGAAGTGGATGCTGTTGAATATCTGCTGCGCGAGGGCGTTCCGGAGGCGGTTGTCCGCCGTCGACGGACTCATCTGGATGATCTCGTTCTGCACGTCCTGGACGCCGCGCACCTTCGCCACCCGTTCGAAGACCTCGTCCCGCTTGTCGCGCTCGCTCGTCACCCGGCCGATCAGGGTCACGACCCCGTTCTCGACCCGCCCGTCGAGATAGTCGAAGACGGTGTAGTAGGGATAGTTCAGGACCGCGCGCGAGACGTCGTCGATGATGCTCGTGTCGCTGCCCTCCGGCAGGGTGATCTCGCTGGCCACGGTCTCGACCCCGTCGACCTCGAGCGCGCGCCGTATCGCCTCGCTCTTCAGCCAGAACGAGTCGAGCCGTCCCGTCAGCGTGACCTCGCTGCCGTTGACCGTGACCTCCAGCCGGCGGAGGCCGCGCTCGCGGCGCAGCTCGTCCCGCACGCGCTCGAGCCGTTCCGACGGCTGCGCCGACGCGGGGGCGGCCCCGGTCGACAGGAGGCCCAGGGCGAGCAGGGCGCAAACGGCGCCGGACAGATGGCGGTGCATGGATTCTCCTCCCGTGCCGGAAGCTCGGTCGAGCGCCGGAGCGATTCGGCGAGCCGATTCCACCGGGCAAGCCGCTCGGATGGAAGTTCGCCCGGCCGGGCGTCGGTAACGTTCCCTTCGCCGCGTCGAGTCCTATACCCCCGGCACCGCGTTGCCCGCGATGTACACCGACTCGAGGCTGTGCGTGTTGCCGATGTCGTCGAGCGGGTTCGCGCCGAGCACGAGGAAGTCGGCCAACTTGCCGGCCTCGAGCGAGCCGAGGTCGCCGTCGACCTGCATGCAGCGCGCGGCGTCCGAGGTGGACGCGACGATCGCCTGCATCGGGGTCAGCCCCGCCTCGACCATGATCGCGAGCTCGCCGTGCTCGAAGTAGCCCTGGAACCGCGCGGCGGGGCCAGTGTCGGTCCCCATCGCGATGGGGATGCCGGCGTCCGACAGGGCCTTCAGGTTCGCCTTGGCCACCTCGAGCTGGGCCTTGTAGGTCTGCGCGCTGGTGCTGTTCTGCAGGCGCTCCTGGTAGGCGGGGTCCTCGAGGGCGGCGACGACGCCGGGGTCCGCCTCCTTGAGGAAGAACGGATCGTCGAACCAGTCGGGCCGCGACTCGTAGACGTAGGTCGAGACCTCGCGCATCAGGGTCGGGCAGTAGCAGACCCCGGTCTCCCGGAGCTGGGCGATGAGCTCGTCGTCGACCGCGGCGTCGCGCACGCTGTGCGCCAGCAGGTCCGCGCCCGCGGCCAGCAGCCCCTTGGCGTCCTCGAGGTAGTACATGTGCGCCGCAAGCCGCAGATCGTTCTCGTGCGCGGTGTCGATGACCGCCTGATAGGTTTCCGGGGTCATCTTGGTGCTCGCCCCGAGGTTGTCGTCGACGCGGATCTTCACGATGTCGGACCCGAGCGCGATCGCCGCGTTGGCCTGCTCGGTCGCCTCTTCCGGCGAGGGGCCGGTGGGGATGTTCCCCGAGAGGTAGTAGCGCGCCTCGTCGATGTCGGGGTCCGCCTGCTGCCGGTCCCGCACCGCCACGCCCTCGGGGCCGTCGCCGCCGAGGCTGAACACGGTGGTGACGCCGTAGCGCGCGTACAGGGCGAGCTGGGCCTCGACGTGCTCCTCGGTGTAGAAGGACGGGTCCGACTCGAGGCCGCGCACGTTGTTCACGTGTCCGTGCGCGTTGATGAGGCCCGGCATGATCGTCCTGCCGCCGACGTCGATCTGCTCGGCGTCCGGCGGCACCTCGACCGCATCGGCCGGCCCGACCGCCTCGATGCGGCCGTCGCGCACCACCAGCACGCCGTTCTCGACGGCGTCGGCGCCGGTGCCGTCGATGATGCGCGCGCCCACGAAGGCCTGCAGGCCCGGCGTCATCTCGACCTGCGCCTCGCCGCAGGCGGCGGTGGCGATGATTCCCAACCCCAACAGGACGGCAAGACCTTTCGCGTGCATTCCTTCTCCTCCCGCAAGCATCCGTTCGAATCGTCCCGGTTCTCGGCCCGCCGGGAGCGTCGTCAGTCCAGCACCGGCCCCGAGCCCAACTGCTCGAGCACCTCGCCCAACTGCTCGATCTCTTCGCCGTACTCCGCCCAGTCGCCGTCGCGCTGCGCCTGCAGGGCGCGGCGGTAGTGGTCGGCGGCCTGCGATACCAGCCTCCCCGGCGCTGCGCCCGGAATATCCGGCGCCGGCGGGGCCGGCCCGGCGTCGGCGATCAGCGTCCCGACCGGGGGCGTCCTCTCCGCCGGCGCCCCGGCTCCCGAACCGAAGAGTCGGCTCAGGGCCCCGTCGAGCGTTTCCTCCATCGCGATCTCGTTCTGATACGCGACGATGACCTGCTTCAGCTCGGGGATGCGCCCGCCCGACGCGCGCAGGTAAAGGGGGCGGATGTACAGCAGGGCCTCCTCGATCGGGATGACCAGCAGCGTGCCCTGGATGACCTCCGACCCCTGCTGGTCCCACAGGGTCAGCTGCGGCGAGATGTCCGGATCCTGGTTGACCCGGGCCACGATCTGGCTCGGTCCGAAGACCACCTTCTGCTTCGGGAACTGGAACACGAGAATCTTGCCGTACTGGTCGCCGTCGCTGCGCGCCACCATCCACGCCGCCAGGTTGTTCTTGCCGCGCGGGGTGAACGGCAGCATCTGGATGAACTCGGCCCGCGGCTCGCCCGGCAGGCGCATCATCGTGTAGTAGGGCTGCATCTGCTCGCCGTCGATGACCGGCACATCCCACTGGTCCTCCCGGTTGTAGAAGACGGCGGGGTTGGTCATGTGGAACGTCGAGTAGATGGCGGTCTGCAGGGTGAACAGCCCCTCCGGATAACGGATGTGCCGCCGCAGGTCCTCGGGCATCGCGTCGAGCGGCTGGAGGAAGCCGGGGAAGATGGCCTGCAGGGTCCGGGCGATGGGCTCGTCGGGCTCGGCCAGGTAGAACGTCGTCGTGCCGTCGTAGGCGTCGATGACGATCTTGACGGCGTTGCGGATGTAGTTGATGCGGTTCGAGGCCGGCGTGGCGTAGGGATACTCGCTGCTCGTGGTGTAGGCGTCGAGCATCCACACCAGGCGGCCCTCGGAGATCACCAGGTACGGGTCGGTGTCGTAGCGGAGGAACGGCGCGATGGTCGTGACCCGGTCGATGATGTTGCGGTGATAGATGATGCGGCTCTCGCTGCGCAGCTGGCTGCTCACCAGGATCTCGTAGGCGCGGAAGCGCGCCGCGAAGAGCAGCCGGCGCAGCAGCGACGACATCTCCACCCCGCCCGCGCCGTCGTAGCGGGTCGAGACGTTGTCGTCCCCCTGCGGGTAGTGGAACTCGTCGGTGCCGGTGTTGACGATGACGTAGTCGTTCGACAGCTCCCCGAAGTAGATGCTCGGCTGCTCGACCTCGATATCCACCGACGACGTGGGCGGCAGGTCCCCGATGAACAGGACCGGCAGCCCTTCCTGGGTGACCTGGTTCACGGGGCCCATCGCCACCCCGAACCCGTGCGTGTACTGCAGGCGCTCGTTGACCCAGGACCGGTTGGGCAGGCTGTCCGAGTTGAGCTCGCGGCTCGACAGCATGATCTGCCGGTACTCGCCGTCGATGAAGTAGCGGTCGTTGTCGACCGAGGCGAAGTCGTAGTAGGTGCGTATCTCCTGGAGCTGCCCGAACGTGTCGAGCAGGGGCTCGTGGTCCCAGAGCCGCACGTTGTTGATGGTGTCGGTGTTGTTCTCGATGTCGGCCAGGGTCAGGGTGGCGTCGCCCGACACCTCCCGCTCCTCGACGTTGTCGAGCGCGAACGCCTGCCGCGTGGCCGCGATGTTGTGGGTGAGGTAGGGGGCTTCGCGCTGCTGCTCGTCCGGGGTCACGACGAGGCGCTGCAGGGCGAAGGCGCCGACGTTGCCGCCCACCGAGATCAGCGCGTAGAGCCCGATGGCGGCCATGAGCGGCCGGTTCCGCGGGGTCAGGGCGGAGATGACGCTGAGGCCGGCGCCCACGAGGGCCGCGGCCAGCAGCACCCGGAAGACGGGCACCCGCAGCAGGACGTCGACGTACGACGCGCCGTAGACGGTCCCGGCCGGGGTGGTGAGAACTCGCGGGATATCCAGGTACGCGCCCCAGGCAAGCAGGAGGAAGAGGCCCGCGATGATCAACCCCAGATGGCGTCGCGCGTCGTGGCTGATTATCGGCCCGCTCGCGGGGTCGATGCCGAGCTGGTTCGAGATGACGTAGATGGTCGCCGACCCCAGCAGCGAGAGCATCACCACGGCCAGCGCGAGGTACCGGACGAGGTCGATGAAGGGCAGAGAGAAGATGTAGAAGCCGATGTCGCGGCCGAAGAGCGGGTCCGCCTGGTCGAACGGGACCGCGTTGCGGAACTGCAGCCACGTGAGCCACTCGTTCGAGGCGAAGACGCCGAGGAACAGCGCCATCAGGGCCGCGACGCCGGTGCCCAGCCGCAGCAGCTGCTGCGGGGTCAGCACCACCGCCTGAATCTCGCCGTTGCCGGGGAACAGGGTGTAGGGCTGCCGGAAGCCGCGGAGGGCGAGGCGGAGATTGAGCGCCAGCCCGGCGAACGCGAGCAGGAACACCACCGCGCCCAGCGTCAGCCTGGTGCCCAGGGTGCGCGTGAAGATGTCGGTGTACTCGACCTCGTTGAACCACAGCCACTCGGAGAGCAGGTCCAGCGCGGACGGCACGACCATGAACGCCGACAGGAGAACCAGCAGAAAAACGAGTCTCGCAGGCATGGCTCAAGCCTCTGGCGGCACGCTGCCGCCACCAATCTACGGCAACAGTAACATGACTTCAGGGAAACGGCGCGGTCGGACGGGGGTGCACGACATCATTGTTGGATGGCGGCCCCCGGCGCCGTCGGGCTCTCGATTCACGGGGAGCGGCTTGGGCCAAGACCCCCGCAACAGGCCAATCCATGGGCTGCCGCGCCCGCACACGAGGTGGTGCCCGTCTTGCGTGACGGCGCACAATTTCCTGTCGTGCACCCATCGGACGGCGCTCTCGCGGGGCGCCGGCTGCCGCGCGCCGGCCGCGGCCGAGCGCCGGAACGGGGGCCCCTGCTATTCGAGCACCGTCACCCGATCGCCGTCGGCCAGATCCTCGGGGCCCTCGACGACGACGCGTTCCCCGGCGGTGAGGCCGGAGACGACCTCGACCTGATTGCCGACGTTGGCGCCGAGCCGAACCGCGCGGCGTTCGACGAGGTCGCCGCGCAACACGTACACGACGTCCCGGCCTTCCCGGCTGCGCGCCGCGCCGGCCGGGACCAGCAGTCGGGTGGCCCCGGCCCGGGGTTCGGGGGGCTCGTCCTCGAGGAACGCGACGTTGACGCCCATGTCCGGCAGGATGCGGGGATCGAGCTCGTCGAAGGCGATGCGCACCAGGACCGTCGCCCGCTGACGGTCGGCGGCGGGCACGGTGGTGATGACGGCGCCGGGGATGTCCCAGTCGGGATAGGCGTCGAGGTGGGCCACGACCCGCTGGCCGTCGCTCACCCGGTTGATGTAGCTCTCGTTGACGTCGACCTCGATCTCGAGCGAGTCCATGTCGACGAGGGTGCTCACCCCGGTCCGGGTGAAGCCGCCCCCCGCCGACACCGGCGAGATCATCTCGCCCTCCTCGGCGTCCTTCGAGATGGCCACGCCGTCGAACGGGGCGCGGATCACCATGTCGTCGAGCTGGGTCCGGAACACGTCGATCTCGCGCTCGGCCACCACGACCTGCTCCCGCGAGAGCGCGATGCGCGCGGCGAGCGAATCGACCTCGGCGGTGTCGGTGTCGAGGTCGGCGGCGCCGACCACCCCTTCCTCGACCAGCCGCCGCGTGCGGGCGAGGTTGAGCTGTGCCTCGTTCAGCCTCACCTCCTGCTCGGCGATGGCCCGCCGCGAGGCGCCGAGCCGGGCCTCCGCGAGGGCGAGCTGCGAGCGCACCGTCGAGTCGTCGAGCCGGGCGAGGACCTGTCCGCGGCGCACCGCCATGCCCTCCTCGACGGTCACCGCGACGAGCTTGCCGGTGACCTTCGACGAGACCGTCGCCCGGCGGCGCGCGGTCACGTAACCGGAGGCGTTGAGGACGGCGGCGTCGGCGGGGGCGACCGTCGTCTCGCGCGCCACCGCCGTGCGCACCGCCGCGATCTGTGCCGGTCCGGTCCACCACCACCAGCCGCCGCCGGCGGCCGCGAGCAGCAGAACGAGGGGGGCCAGCCACCGCCACGGCCGGCCGCCCGCGTCGTCCCGGCGTTCGATCCTCAGGCCGTCGAGCGAAGGGGGTGCGGCAGCCACGGGTTCTGAATTTCGTTGGAACTTCGGCCGAAATGTGCGATCAACTAACTGTACCATGCCGGGTGAACGGCGTGGCGACGGTCGGGCTGTTGGACGAGGCGGCGGTTCCGTCGGTTCCCGAGCCGGGGGTCGGCGCCGAAGAAGGGTGCGGACTCCCGGAGCGTCGGCGGGCCGCCGGGCGGAGGCGGCGCGCGACCTTGCGGTCGCGTTCGGCGGACGGTTGGCCCGGCCGCCGGCGGCGGACCTCCGACGGAGCGGGGCATTGCCGCCGGCCGCGTTTCGTTCAGGGCGCTTCGCTTCCGCGGACGCCGACCGGCATTCCAGGACGGACCAGAGCATGAGCGATCGCAAGTACCGGCAGCGGGGCTATCAGGACGACCACGCGGGCCGCGAGCCGGAAGAGCGGACCCGTCAACCCCGCGGCGACGGCGCCCCGCGCAGCGTCATCAACCGGCAGCACCGGCCGCCGAACATGCCCGGCTTCCACGACGTCATGCGGTGCGCGCGATGCCGCCGCACCCTGCGGACGGCCATCGGCCCCGCCACCAACTGTCCCGCGTGCGGGTCGCCGCTGCACTGCTGCGCGCAGTGCGCCTCGTTCGACAGCGGCAGCCGCTTCGAATGCCTGCAGCCGATCGCGGCCCGGGTGTTTCCCAAGGACGCTCGCAACGACTGCACGTACTTCTCCCCGCAGGTGACGGTCGAGCGCCAGACGCGCTCGGAGACCGCCGCCGGTCCCCGCAGCGCCCGGCAGGCGTTCGACGATCTCTTCAAGTGAGGAGTTCTTCGAGTGGGGCCGGAGACGCCATAATCTAGCGAGGCTCCGCCTCGGACCGAGAGACAGGTCGGTCAGGCGCTTTGCGGCCGGTGGCGAACAGAACGCGATCAGAACCCGACACAACTGTAGAGGTCACGCCCCGGTCAAGGAATCCAGGGATGAACACCCGCACCCCCGCCGATCTCGAAGCGGCGCTCGCCGGCCTCGCGGCGCCGGTCAAGCTGCTGTTCTTCACCCAGACCTTCGGCTGCGACACCTGCGTGCCGGCTCGACGGATCGTCGACCGGTTCGCCGAGCTGTCGGAGCGCATCACCGTCGACGAGTTCAACCTCGTGCTCGACAAGGACGCCGTCCAGACCTACGGCATCCGGCGTGCGCCGGCCATCGCGGTGGTCGGCGAGGCCGACACCGGCATCCGGTTCTACGGCGTGCCCGAGGGCCACGAGCTGATCTCGCTCGTCGACGCCGTTCTCCTCGTGGCGTCGCGCGATTCCGGCCTGAGCGACGAGAGCCGCGCCCGGCTCGCCGAGGTCGACGAGCCAGTCGACATCCAGGTCTTCGTCACCCCCACCTGACCGCACTGCCCCCAGGCCGTCGGCCTGGCCCATCGCATGGCCCTCGCCAGCCCCCACGTCACCGCGGCGGCGGTCGCGGCGGCCGAGTACCCCGACCTCGTGCACCAGTACCGCGTGACCGGGGTGCCGAAGACCGTCGTCAACGAGCGCACCGAAATTCTCGGCGCGGTGCCCGAGGCAGAGTTCGTCAGCCAGGTGGTGGGGTCGGTCGGATGAACGAGCGCACCGAAATTCTCGGCGCGATGCCCGAGGCAGAGTTCGTCAGCCAGGTGGTGGGGTCGGTCGGATGAACGAGCGCACCGAGATTCTCGGCGCGGTGCCCGAGGCAGAGTTCGTCAGCCAGGTGGTGGGGTCGGTCGGATGAACGAGCGCACCGAGATTCTCGGCGCGGTGCCCGAGGCAGAGTTCGTCAGCCAGGTGGTGGGGTCGGTGGCATGACCGGGCGGGGCGGCGGGATCATCGCGCTGCGGGCGGCCGCCCTGATCGCACTGGGCCTCGCGGCGGCGTGGCTCATGCCGCGCCCCGGCGGGCAGGCCGGGGTGGCCGGGCAGGGCCCGGCCGGCGCCGACCGCGCCCCGGTGAGCTACGAGCTGCGCTTCCCCCGGCCGCAGCAGCGCTGGATGGAGGTCGCGGTGACGGTGACCGACCTGCCGCCCGGCCCCCTGAGCATGCGGATGAGCACCGCCTCGCCGGGACGCTACGCGAGGCACGACTTCGCCAAGAACGTGTTCGAGGTGCGGGCGGCCGACGGCGCCGGCAACGCCCTCGACCCCGTCCGCTCCGCGATGGCGCGGTGGGACGTGGCCGGCCATGACGGCACCGTCCGGTTTACCTACCGCGTCTACGGCGACCGCGTCGACGGCACCTACCTCGCGATCGACGACACCCACGCCCACCTGAACATGCCGGCCAGCCTCATGTGGGGGGACGGGCTCGAGGACCGGCCGGCCGCCGTCCGCTTCGAGCCCCCGCCCGACAGCGGGTGGCGGGTGGCCACGCAGCTCTATCCGACCGACGATCCCTTCGTCTTCACGGCGCCCAACCTGCCGTACCTGCTCGACAGCCCGGCCGAGGTGAGCGCGTTCGCGGAGCGGACCTTCACGGTCGCCGATCCCGTCGATTCCGGGTACCGGCCCGAGTTCCGCCTCGCCGTGCACCACACCGGCGGCGAGAGCGACCTCGACCGCTACGCCGGGGACGTCGAGCGCATCGTGCGCGAGATGGTCACCGTGTTCGGCGAGTTCCCGCGGTTCGAGACGGGCCGCTACACGTTCATCGCCGACTACCTGCCGACGGCGTCGGGCGACGCCATGGAGCACCGGAACAGCACCGTGCTGAGCGCGCCGGCGACGCTCGCGGGGCAGCGCCGGCGCCTGCTCGGCTCGGTGTCGCACGAGTTCTTCCACGTCTGGAACGTCGAGCGCATCCGTCCCCGCTCGCTCGAGCCGTTCGACTTCGAGGACGTCAACCCGTCGGGCGAGCTGTGGCTGGCCGAGGGCTTCACCAACTACTACGGGGCGCTGATTCTGCAGCGGGCGGGGCTCGCCGCGCTGCCGGAGACCCTGGCCCGTTTCGGGTCGGCCATCGAGACGGTCGAGCGCGGCCCCGGCCGGCGCTTCCGGTCGGCGGCGGACATGAGCCGCCTCGCCCCGTTCACCGACGCCGCGACGGCCATCGATCCCACCAACTGGGGCAGCTTCTTCATCTCGTACTACACGTGGGGCGAGGTGCTGGGGATCGGGCTCGACCTGATGCTGCGCGCCCGCGCCGCCGACGGCATCGGCCCCCCCGCCACCCTCGACGACTACATGCGGCTGCTCTGGGAGCGGTACGGGCGGGGCGGCGCCGCGACGCCCGGGGTGGTTGACCGGCCCTACACCCCGGCCGACGCCCGCGCCGCCCTCGCCGACCTGACCGGGGACGAGGCGTTCGCCCGCGAGTTCTTCGACCGCTACGTCGACGGGCACGAGGTCGTCGACTTCGCGCCCCTCTTCGAACGCGCGGGGCTGGTGCTGCGGCCGCGGGCCCCCGGCCGCGCCTGGCTGGGCCGGCCGGCGCTGCGCTTCGAGCGCGGCGGGGCGCGGGTGGCGGCCCCGCTGCGCTTCGGGACGCCGCTCCACGACGCGGGGGTGGCGCGCGACGATTTGATCGTCTCGATGGACGGCCGGGACCTGTCGTCGCCGGCCGGGCTCGACCGCCTGCTTCGCGACCTCGGCGACCGGCGGCGGGTGACGGTCCGTTACGAGCGGCGCGGCGAGCCGATGACGGCTACCGTGGAGGTCGTCCCCGACCCCGCCCGCGAGCTGGTGTCGCTCGAGCAGCTCGGGCGGCGTCCGACCGCGGCCCAGAGCCGGTTCCGCGCGGCGTGGCTGGGCTCGAGGGTGGGGTTCTAGTGTCCTGCCCGCCAATCGGGTCTGCTTCACCGCAGTCCACCGGCTGCGCGGCCCAGGGACCGGACAAGGCGGCGGCGGTCGCGCTCGGCGTCGAGATCGGCAGCGGTCGCGCCGGTCGGAGGTCGACGGCAAGCCGCATTCGGTGAACGCACTCGTCAGGCACCGCACAAGAGCGCGAGATGGACAGCGACGTCCGGGATCCGGTTTGCGGCATGCGGGTCGACCCGGCGAAGAGCCGGTTCAGCCACGAGCACGACGGGCGGCGCTACTACTTCTGCTGCGGCGGGTGCCACGCCGCGTTCACCAGCGACCCGACCCCCTTCCTCGCCGCCGTCTCGTCCGCCGAACCCGCCGCGGCCCGGCCCGAGGCGGCGACCGACCCGGTTTGCGGGATGTCCGTCGATTCGGCCGACGCCGAGCATTCGCACACGCACGCGGGGACGACGTACTACTTCTGCTGCGCGGGCTGCCGGGCGAAGTTCGAAGCGGACCCGGCCCGCTATCTCCCGAAGACGGCGACCGACCCGGTTTGCGGGATGTCCGTCGATCCGGCCGACGTCGAGCATTCGCACACGCACGCGGGGACGACGTACTACTTCTGCTGCGCGGGCTGCCGGGCGAAGTTCGAAGCGGACCCGGCCCGCTACCTGGCTGCCGCCGCAAGCCCCGACGCGGGATCGGGCCACGGTTCGCCGCCGGAAGCGGATCTGCCGGCCGACGCGGCGGAGACCTGGTTCTCGTGCCCGATGTGCCCCGGCGTGCGCCAGCTCGGGCCGGGCGTGTGTCCCAAGTGCGGGATGGCTCTCGACGCCGAGATCGGGGCGCTGACGCCGACCGTCGAGTACACGTGCCCGATGCATCCCGAGGTCGTCCGCGACGAGCCGGGGAGCTGCCCGTCGTGCGGCATGGCCCTCGAGCCGCGGACGGTGGTGCCCGACGCCGCCAATCCCGAGCTCGACGACATGACGCGGCGGTTCCGCTGGGCCGCCCTCGTCGGCTTCCCCGTCTTCGCCCTCGCGATGGGCGAGATGCTGCTCGGCGAGCGGGTCCCGGCGGCCATCGGCCGCACCGCGTCGAACTGGCTGCAGCTCGCGTGCGCGACCCCGGTGGTGTGGTGGGCGGGGTGGCCGTTCTTCGCCCGCGCCTGGGCGTCGGTCGTCAACCGCAGCCCCAACATGTTCACCCTCATCGCGCTGGGCGTGGGGGCGGCCTACGTCTACAGCGTCGCCGCCACCGTCGCGCCGGGCCTGTTCCCCGAAGGGTTTCGGATGGCGGACGGGGTCGAGCCGTACTTCGACACGGCGGTGGTCATCACGGCGCTCGTGCTCCTGGGGCAGGTTCTGGAGCTGCGGGCGCGCGGCCGGACGGGGGCGGCCTTGCGGTCCCTTCTCGGCCTCGCCCCCGCCACCGCGCGCCGGGTCTCGGGCGGGTCCGGGGAGGCGGAGCGCCGGGAGGAGGACGTGCCGCTCACCGTGGTCGCGGCCGGCGACCTCCTGCGGGTGCGCCCCGGCGAGCGGGTGCCGGTGGACGGGGTCGTCGTCGAGGGGGCGAGCGCCGTCGACGAGTCGATGCTGACCGGCGAGCCGCTGCCGGTAGAGAAGGGGCCGGGCGCGAAGGTCGTCGGGGCGACCCTGAACGGGACCGGCACCCTGCTCATGCGGGCCGAGCGCGTGGGGGCCGAGACGCTGCTGGCCCGCATCGTCGCGATGGTCGGCGAGGCGCAGCGCAGCCGCGCCCCGATTCAGCGCCTCGCCGACCGCGTCGCCGAGGTCTTCGTGCCCGCGGTGGTGGCGGTGGCGGCGCTGGCCTTCGCCGCCTGGTCGGTGTGGGGGCCGGAGCCGCGGCTCGCCCTCGCCCTCGTCAGCAGCGTCGCGGTGCTCGTCATCGCGTGCCCGTGCGCCCTCGGCCTCGCGACCCCCATGGCGATCATGGTCGGCACCGGCCGGGGTGCGGGAGCCGGCGTCCTCATCAGGAACGCCGAGGCGCTGGAGACCCTCGAGCGGGTGGACACCCTCATCGTCGACAAGACCGGCACCCTGACGGAGGGCCGCCCCGCGGTGGCGGCGGTGGTCCCCGCCACCGAAGGCGCCGGCGAGGACGGGCTGCTGCGGATGGCGGCGGCCCTCGAGCGTGGCAGCGAGCACCCCCTGGCCGATGCGATCGTGCGGGCCGCCGACGCTCGGGGCCTCACTGTGCCCCCGGCCGCCGACTTCCGGGCCGAGATCGGACGCGGGGTCCGCGGAACCGTCGTGGGACGGGCAGTGACCCTCGGCACGCCCGAACTCCTCGGAGAGGCCGGCGTCGACGCCGCGCCGCTCGCCGCCCGCGCCGACGAGCTGCGCCGCGAGGGTCAGACGGTGGTGTTCGTCGCGGTCGGGGACCGTCTGGCGGGGCTGATCGGGGTCGCCGACCCGGTGAAGGCGACGACCCCGGAGGCGGTGCGGCAGTTGCGGGCCGAGGGGCTCGATCTCGTCATGGTCACCGGCGACAACCCGGTGACGGCCGGGGCGGTGGCGGCCCGGCTCGGCATCCGCGACGTCGTCGCCGGCGTGCTCCCCGCCGACAAGCGGCGCATCGTGGCCGAGCGCCAGGCGGCGGGCCGGGTGGTGGCGATGGCCGGCGACGGCATCAACGACGCCCCGGCCCTCGCCGAGGCGGCGGTGGGCATCGCCATGGGAACCGGGACCGACGTGGCGATGGAGAGCGCCGGCGTCACCCTCGTGCGCGGCGACCTCCGCGCCATCGCCCAGGCGCGACGCCTGAGCCGCGCCACCATGCGCAACATCCGGCAGAACCTGTTCCTCGCCTTCGTCTACAACACCGTCGGCGTCCCGGTCGCGGCTGGGCTGCTCTATCCGTTCATCGGCCTCCTCATCAGCCCCATCTGGGCCAGCGCCGCCATGACCCTCAGCTCGCTGTCGGTCATCGCCAACGCGTTGCGGCTCCGCCGCGTCGATCTGTGAGTCGAGCGGTGAATCGGCACGGACTTCAGGTTCCCTGCGCAAGGCCCGGTCCCGCTTGGCGGTAGGCGACAGGCACGCGTGGCGGACATCCCCCAAGCCCCGTCCCGCGTGGCGGGGGCCATGTTGGGGCCGGATGAGGTGGGGATTCTGTAGACCAGCCGGCACCCGTTCCGGCGCGGGTGGCCGCCCTGTCTAGTGGTCGAGCCGCGATGCGGCCCCGTCGGCGGCCCGGCGGGCTGTCGGTGCGGAGGGGGTCAAGCGACCCGATCTTCGACGATCAGGATGCTGGTGCCGGCCCGCCGCCCAGCTCCCGAGCCAGCTCGACGAACGCGGTCTCGGCCGCCTGTATCGCACCGTCGTTGGTCGCGAACGCCAACACAGTGTTCCTGGCGGGCAAGAGCATGAGCAGGGCGTACCACATCGTGTTGCTGCCGTTGTGCCAAAGCACGGGGCCACCCGCCCAGTCGCGCTCGACACGAACCCAGCCGCTCGCGTAGTCATCAAGAAAAGGGGTGTGCAACCGCTCCCAGGCCGCGCGCGGAAGCAGGGGTGGCGACGTGGCGGACTCCCCCTGCAGGTGGGCCTCACCGAAGCGCGCCAGATCACCGATCGTCATGTGCACGGCGCCCGCGGGGCTCGTTACCGGCGAGTTGTCGGCGCGCGTCTTGAATGGGTCCGCGCGCAATCGGAACCAGCGCAACAGGACGACATGCCCGATCGGCTCCTGGTTCGGGGCGTCGCCTTGCGGCGGACCGAAACCGGCGCTCGCAAGCATCAGGGGCGCGAACACGCGCTCCTGCAGCAGGGCTTCGTAGGGCGTGCCGGCCACCGTCTCGGCGATGTGGCCGGCGATGGTATAGCCGACGTTGGAGTAGGCGAAGCGCTCGCCGCATGGCGACTCGGGCTCCTTGTCGAGGACGTCGGCGATGAAGCGGCGCCGCGCCGCCACCAGTTCCTCGGCTGTGTCGGGCCAGACGCTCTGCACCCTGTTCGGCAAGTCCACGCCGACGCCGGCGGTGTGGGTCAGCAGATGATGCAGCGTACAGGCGTCCCAGCCGCCCGCCATTTCGATATCCGGCAGCAACCCCGGCAATGTGTCATCCCGGGACAGTCGCCCGTCGTCTTCCAGCACGGCCAGCAGAGTGGCCGTCATCGACTTCGTGATCGAACCGACGTGCCAGCGGTCGTCGACGGTCAAGGGGACGCCGGAACCGCGCCGGCGTTCGCCGGCCGCGGCTACCCCGGCAAGTTGTCCGTCGGTCATGACGGCGACCGTCACTCCGGTAAGCCCGGTCTCGTCCTGTAACCGATCCACGCGGGCCTCGAGACGCGACTGGAAATCTCCGTCCACCTCACCCCCCCGTCACGTCGGCCGCGCCGGAACACGCGGTTCAGCTCCCCGCCATCCACTGCGGCTGCGGCCGTGCATGCTGACACGGCTCGTTGGACGAGTTGCAGGGCGCCGGCGGTTCCGAATCGAAACTCCTGGCCGGAGCCTCCCCCGAGGCTATCCCATAACCCCCTACACATTCCGGGCGACGGGAATCACGGCGTATCTGTCGAACGGAGGAACCCTTGAGCACGCCCAGCAGATCGCGGGGCACGCATCGCCGAAGACGACGAAGCTCTACGACCGGACCGCCGACACGGTGACCGTCGACGAGATCGAGCGTATCGTGATCTGATGCCCCTTCGCCCGAGCGTGATGGACCACACTATATCGGGTTGTTTGCGGGAGGGGGCGAAATCCTACCTTTAGCTCGCGCGTCACGGTCCTCCGGCTTCAGGACGCAAGGACCTTCTGGCCCTGCCGACGTACCGGTAGAGCACCCCTGCGCCCGCGTGCCCGTGCGCTTTTGAGCCCGGCCACGGTTGCGTTCGCGGATCAGCTCCCGCTCGCTCGGGCCAGCCCATCACCCGCTTCCCCGCATCGATGCGCCGGCCCCACCACTCCGCGAGCCGGGGCGCTCCTCCTCCTCGGCCTCGCGCCGCAGGCGGGTCCAGGTAGCGCTCGTGCCGCCGCCGCGACGCCGCGTGCCGGCGACGCCGCTCCGCCTCGTTCCACACTCGCATCACAGCCACTCTATCCTGACGGCCGTTCAGTCGCGTCCCGAACCCCCGCGGAAATTCGACGTCGGAGGGCGTCGAGGTCGACGTCGTAGACGCCCTTGAGGAGCTCGGCGGTCCGGGAGTCGGCCCGGGACTCGGGCAGCCGGTCGCGCCAAGCCTCGCACTCGGCCTGCAGGGTCCGGAGCTCGGCCAGGGCCGCAGCCCACCGCCTCGGCCGCGGCGGCGTCCGGGGCGGTTCGTGAGGCCCATCGAACCCAACGCGAAGCTCACCCCGTTCTCCCGGCAAAGAGCTCGGGCTCGCCCGGGACGAGGACAGTGAACCTCCCACGAGCCAACGCGAGCCGCTAAACGTAGGATTTCGCCCCCTCCCGCAACCAACCCGATGTTCATGCTGCCGATGCGGAGCATGGTGGTGTCGAAGTTGTAGCCGTGGAAGGTGCCCTCGTTGAACCGGCGGCGGGCGCGGGCGTCCTTGTAGATGCGGTCGCCGTGGTGCTCGACGAGATGCTCGGAGGCCACGACGAGGAAGCCGGCGGTCCCACCGGCGGGGTCGCAGATGACGTCCTTCGGGGTGGGCGCGGTCATGTCCACCATGAGCCTGATGATGTGGCGCGGCGTGCGGAATTGGCCGTTCTGACCGGCGGTGGCGATCACGGGATTGTCCAGCGAGATGTCCGCCCGCGCGACGCGCGGGCCGGATTCGCCGCTCTGTTCACGGGAGCGCTGAACTTCATGACGACGACGAACGCGACGGCGAGGATCACGGGGCTCCTCGCCGTCGCGCTACTCCTCGCGGTTGCCGTCGACGCGCAGCCGTTCACCGACGACCCGCTCGTGCCTGGGGAGACGCCGATCAAGGCCGTCCACTTCACCGAGCTACGGGAGCGTATCGACGCGGTACGGATACGGGTGGGTCTGCGGGCGTACGCGTGGACGGCGGTTGTGCAGCCGGGCGTCGTAATCAGGCGCGCGCACCTGATTGAACTACGTACCGCGTTAGACGAGGCTTACTCCTCGGCAGGACAAGCGCGGCCGGCCTACACTGACGCGCCCCTTATCTCCGGGTACCCCTATCCGGGCCGGGCACGTCATGGACCTACGGACCGCGATAATCGCGCTAGGCGACGCGGCCCCCGATCTCGTGGTAGGGCGACCTAGGATTTCGCCCCGCGAGGCGTACTTCCTGCCACGTCAACCGTTCGATCTCTCGGTCACGATTCGCAACCGGGGCACCGCGCCGGCGTACGCGCTGGTGCTGCGCTACTACTACTCGGTTAACTCAACTATCACCACGAGCGATAACCTGATCGCCGTCGACGATTCCTTACCCGCTCTACCCGCTGGTCGGACGATTGAGGCGACGGTTGGGCTAATTGCACAGGGTTACGCGAGCACATTCTTTTTGGGGGCGTGCATCGATCCGGTCCGGAGGGAGAGCGATACGAATAACAATTGCTCGCCCGGCGTTCCGCTCACGGTGAGGGTTCGATGACGTCTGGATGGACGTGTCGGCGTCCGGACAGCAACTGCGCGGCCGGGGGCGGACTCCATGGCTGCCCCGCGGCGCGACCGGCGGCGATGCGGCTTGTCGTGCTCGAATGGCCCGCCGTTGCCCGGCGGCGACCAGAGAACGCCGTCGCCCGGATGGCCGGCGGAGCCGCCCGGCGCACGCGACCGCCGCTTGGTCAACGCCCTCATCGTCGTGATCTCGCGGCGGACGCGCTCCTCTTCCCCGCATCTGCTCGCGGATCTGCCGCTGTTCCTCCTTCTCGGCCTCGCGCTTTTCCGTGAACTCGTGCGCCAAGCGCAACGCGCTGATCTTGAGGCCGAGGTACTCCGGCACGATGGCGCAGGTCTGCGTCTCCCCCGAGCTTGTTCAGCGTCTCGAAGGCTCGGGTGATCCGCTTCTCCATCAGCGCTCCCGACGCGACCAATCGCAACCCCTCGGAGAGCACCATCCAGCGCACCGAGCCCTCGCGGGCGCCGAGGACCATCCGGATCGCCAGCTCGCGCGTGCGCTGACCCACCGCCATCGTCAGGACCGCGTACAGCCCGCCCATCGTCAGTACCAAGGTGACCACGGCGAGGAGGCCGGCGAGCAGGGCCGGGTCCCGCCAGCGGTCGAACGCCTCGTCGACCCGGTCTCGCAGCGTGCCCACGTCGCTCAACGGCGCCCCCGGATCGAGGTCGGCGAGCACCTGCCGTACATGCTGCAGGATGACGCCCGTATCGGCGGGCGATCGGGCGCTTGCGGGAAGAAACGCTGGGCCAGGGGTAGGTAGGCGAGCGGCCGCGCCGCCTCGGCGAGCCCGTAGTAGCGCACGTCGTCGACCACGCCGATCACGGTCCGGTCCCCGCCGCTGCGCGGGAACGTGAGGACCCGTCCGACGGCCGGGCGACCGGGCCGGAGACGCTCGGCCAGCGTGCGGTTGGCCACGAGCGGCGAGTCAGGCGTGGTCGGCGACGGTGAAACTCGCGGCCTTCCAGCACCGTGATGCCGAGGGTGCGCGCGGCGGGCACGCGGGATATCCTGATGGGGATGAAAGAAGGGTGGTTCGTGTCCGTGTATGCAGCCGTCGCCGTGGTCGCCGCGCTCAGCGTGACCATCTCGGCGCAGGACGTGCCGAGGACGCCTTGGGGCGACCCCGACCTGCAGGGAATCTGGGTCGGCTCGACCCTCACGCCGCTCGAGCGGCCGCCCGAGTACCGGGGACGGGAGTTCCTGACGGAGGAGGAGGTCGAGGCGCTCGAGACCGCGGCCCGCGCCGAGGAGAAACGCCAACTGAATCGCCCGGCGGGGCGGGCCCCGGCGGGTGGGGACGTCGACTACCGGCCCGATGGCAGCCTCGGGGCCGACGCCTTCTGGTTCGACGAAGGCACTACCTGGGTACCGAGCGGGCGCACGTCGCTGATCGTCGATCCGCCGGACGGCCGAATCCCCTACACGCCCACCGCGCGTGACGGCGAACGGCCGTACGGGACGGGCCCCTGGGACTCGCACCTCGACCTCGACACGGGCGAGCGGTGCTTCAGTGACGGGCTGTCGCAGATTTGGTTCGGCGACAACCCGAACCACCAGATCTTCCAGACGCCGACCGACGTGGTGATCGTCCACGAGATGTACCGGCAGCGCCGGATCATCCCGATTGACGGCCGCCCGCGAACCGGCGTCGCGCAGTGGAACGGGGAGGCTCGCGGCCGGTGGGAAGGGAGCACTCTGGTGGTCGAGAGCCGCCACTTTCCCAATCGGTCGGCAGACCGGTTTCGCCACGTCTGGCGCGCGCCGACCGCGAGTCTGCGCCTGGTGGAAAAGTTCACGCGGGTCGACGCCGGTACGCTCGACTACGAGGCGACGATCACCGACCCGACCCGCTTCGCCCGGCCGTGGACCGTCCGCTTCCCGTTGTCAGCGGACGCGGTGGCGCAGGGGGTGACGCCGGGCCCTCTCTTCGAGTTCGCCTGTCACGAGGGAAACTATGCGCTCCCGAACGTGTTGCGCGGCGCTCGCGCACAGGGTGCGATGAGGGCGGCGGCTGTTCGTTCCGGCGGGCCGTGAGTTGGCAGGCTACTTTGGCAGCCCAGGGGGCGACCTTGGGTCGGATAGGCGGGGGTTCGGGGGCCGTATCGAGCACCGGCGCGGGCAGCTGCAGACCGTTTGGGCCCCCCGCCAAGCGCTCCTGGCTCGCATCGAAGAGGCCATGCCGGCTGCGCGTGCCACGCGGGTGACGACCGGAGCCCTGAGGAGCAGGCGCAACGCCGGTCGGATAGCGCCACCCATCCATTGCCGCAACTCGTCGGTGAGCCACAGGCCGCGCGCCCACAGGCACTCGGCCTTCATGGCTTCGATGCTGCCGAACCGCTCGCGCGCGCGTCGCGCCGCTTCCTCCGGCGGGAGCCCGGTGCGGACCAGGTCCTCCGTCTGGGCGTCGAGGTGAATTCGCACCTCCTCATCGAGCGAGTCCTCGAAGCTCCTGCGTCGGGTCAAGGTGGTGAGGAACGAGCGCAGCCGCGGGACCAACTCCCGGATGTCGAACCGATCGATCATCGCGGCCCACGCTCGCCGCCACCCCGGCGGCAACGATACCCTCGGGCGGAAATGGCCCTGCCAGAGGCCGCGCCGAACCTCACCAGCGCGCCCGGACGCGGCCCATCACGTCGTGTTCGGGCCCTGACCTGACCGGGCTCTCGCGCCGTTTGGCGTCGACGCCCATCTCGAAGCTCATGGCCCCGCGTTGCAGCGTCGCCAGGCTGTAGCCCAGCCGGTAGTCCCGCCCCATCTCGGAAGCGCCGACCCCGAACGTCGGGGTCCCGACCAGCCGCGAGCCGACCGGCAGCCCGTAGCCGAGCCCGGCCTCCAGCCCCTTGCCCGGCGCCGCGCTGCCGCCCGCCAGCCCCGCCATCGTCTCCCGGCCCCAGAGGGCCTCGGCCCCGCTCATCGCCTGTCCGCCCCAGGACGGCGCCACCCGCGCCACGAACCCCAGCGGCGTCGCCGGCGTCGGGTCGAAGCTCATCGGACGACCCGGCCGTCCCCCCGGCTACATAGCGCCACTTCACGGTCACCTCGCTCGCGCTCGACGCGCTCATCTTCACCGTGAGCATGACCGTCTGCCCCTCCTTGCCCGTCGCGTCGCCCGTGCCGTCGCTGTCCGCCCCGATGCTGAGGGTCTGGGCCGCGGTGGGCGCGGCCGCCGCGAGCAACGCGGCGAACGCCAGCATGAGGGTAACTATCGAGACCGTCGGTCCCTGGTTGCTGGTTGGTTCCTGCGTCATCAGTCGTCCCTGAGGAGGGGCGCACACAAGTCCACCCCCGGAAGATCGCCTCCGCTTGGAGAAGCGTCCGTATGGCTCTTGGAATGGGGGCTCTACTTGCGTCCGATCCGGTCGATCCGGCACCGCCGCCGCTGCCGCTGCCGCTGCCGCTGCCGCTGCCGCTGCCGCTGCCGCTGCCGCTGCCGCTGCCGCTGCCGCTGCCGCTGCCGCTGCCGCTGCCGCTGCCGCTGCCGCTGCCGCTGCCGCTGCCGCTGCCGCTGCCGCTGCCGCTGCCGCTGCCGCTGCCGCTGCCGCTGCCGCTGCCGCTGCCGCTGCCGCTGCCGCTGCCGCTGCCGCTGCCGCTGCCGCTGCCGCTGCCGCTGCCGCTGCCGCTGCCGCTGCCGCTGCCGCTGCCGCTGCCGCTGCCGCTGCCGAGCGCTTGTGTACATCGGCTGACTAATGTCTGTCAAGGAAGCGTCGACTGACGCCACCGCTCTTTCCAGCCCTCTATATCTAGTGTCTTTGTCCATTCCGTCTACCCCTTTTTGTTTGCCACCCCTTGAAGTTTGTAGGCGTCAAGCGAGCCGCGATTGTGGTATCAAGAAACCGGTCGGGCCCTTCTCGCAGAGGCCGGCTCGGTCCCGGAAGCGGCGAGCGCCCGCCGGGACTCCGCCAATGGGACGGCATCATCATGAGCGACCAAGACGCGTTCGAGCGAGTCCTGGCGGCGTTGTACGACGCTATGCTCGACGACACCCGCTGGCCGGACGCCTCGGCCCTGATCGACGAGGCCTGCGGCATCAAGGGCAATGACCTGGTGGTCGGCGAAGGCCCGAGGGACGACCTCCGGGTTCACTTCGTCGGCGTGTACAGCCGGGGGCAGCGCCGCGAGGACCTGGAGCGCGAGTACATCGAAAACTACCACCCCATCGACGAACGCGTGCCCCGATTTCGGCAGCTGCCCGACGGCCGTCTGGTCCACGCCAGGGACCTGTACACGGCCGAGGAGCTGAAGACCTCGCCCACCTACAACGAGGCACTGCGCCGCGGAGCTTCCCAGGAGGGCTTGAACGTGCGGCTCGACGTACGGGACGGCTCCCACGTCGCCTGGAGCCTCGGCGACCCCGTCGACACGGAGGGCTGGGGGACTTCCCGGGTCGCGATGGCCACGGCGCTGCTGCCCCATGTCCGGCAATTCGTCCGCGTCCGGCAGGCGCTGGTCCGAGCCGAGGCGCGGAGCACCACGGTGACCGCCCTGCTCGACAACCCGCGGATTGGCGTCATCCAACTCGACCGGCGCGGGCGCGTCCTGGCCGCCAACGACCGCGCCCGCGGCATCCTGGGGCACGGCGACGGGCTGTCGGACCGGGACGGGATGCTGCGCGCCCGCGCGCCGGCCGACCAGCTCCGGCTCGAGCAGCTGATGGACGATGCGCTACCGGCCTCGGAGGCCGCGGTCAGCGGGTCGATGCTGCTCCGCCGCTCGCCCGCGCTGCCGCCGTTCGTGCTGCACGTCAAGCCCGTGGGAGCCCCCCAACCCGACTACGGAGCGCGCCACGTCGCCGCGCTGGTACTGATTGTCGAGCCGGGGCGCCGCCATCGTATCGAGCCCCGCGTGGTGGCCAGGACCCTGGGCCTGACCCCGGCGGAGACCCGGGTGGCGGTCTGGCTGGCGGAAGGCAGGAGCGTGCGCGACATCGCCGAGGCGAACGGGCACACCGAAGGCACCATCTACTGGCACCTGAGGCAGATCTACCGGAAACAATCCATCTCGCGGCAGGCGGACCTCGTGCAGTTGGTGCTCTCGCTCGCCGAGCTCGGGTGAAACGCCGTGCGCGGCAGCTACGCCGCGCCGCCCGGCCCCGACTGGGGCTGGCGCATCATCATCCGGCCGGCCGACCCCGGCGGCATTGCACGTCGTCATGCACAACGTGACGCCGAGCTGAGTTCGATCTGGACCAACCTCCACGACGAACCCTGAGTTCCAGACGCTGGTGGAGAGGAGACAAGCCCACATGGTCATCGCAGAGCGCGTCCGGGAGCGCCGCCCGTTGAAGCCGCGGAGCAGGAGACGCGGCGGCGTAATCGGTTGGCTGCTGCCGGTTGGTCTATGCTCCGTCCTGACAGGCGATGCCGGCGCGCAAGGGAGCCTGGAGTCGGACCGCACGGCGCTCGAGGCCCTCTACCGCGCCACTGGCGGGGACGACTGGAGGGACAACACCAACTGGCTGAGCGATGCACCGCTGCGGGACTGGTTCGGGGTGGAGGCGGACGAGAACGGTCGGGTCACCGGGCTGCGCCTCGGCGGTTGGGACGAGACCCTGGAGGAGGACATCGACAATAGGCTGACCGGGTCGCTGCCGCCCGAGCTCGGGATGCTGTTCCATCTCCGGCGGCTGGAGATTGGAGGGAACTACGGGCTGACCGGGGACGTCCCGGCGGAGTTGGGCAGTCTGGCCAACCTCGAGGAGATCATCCTCCAGGCGAACAGCTTGACGGGTTCGATCCCGGCGGCACTGGGGCGTCTGGCGAACCTGGGGAGACTTCTGCTGGGCTCCAACCTGCTGACTGGGCGGGTTCCGCCAGAATTTGGAAGCTTGGCTAACCTCACGGATCTGGAGCTCGGCAACACCATGTTGAGCGGCCCGCTTCCCGACAGCCTGACCCGTCTGCCGGCTCTCGATTGGCTGGAGCTCGGTGGCAGCGGCTTGTGCGTCCCGGACACGCCCGAGGCGCATGCGTGGCTGGCCACGATCTCCAGCTTCAGAGGAGCAGTCTGCGCCGGGTCGCCGACCTTCCTGCGCGTCGTTACACCACCCGAGCCCGGTCTCGGCCTGCTCGACGACATGGTCGCAGTAGAAGATCTCGACGGCGATGGCCGCGACGACATCCTCGTGGGCAAGTACCTGGAGTATTCCGGCGCGCCCGAGGAGCGATTCACGAAGACGCCGTTGCGCGTGTTCGTCGGCGAGGGGAACGGCAGCCTCCGGTACGCGCCGGATCTGGTCGAGGGGACGGTCAACGTGCGCAACCCGGTCGTGGTCGCTGACGACTTCAACGGCGACGCGCGGACCGACCTCGCGGTCTTCGACGCCGGCGTCTACTACGCGGCCGGCGTGGGCGGAGTCGGAAACCCGCCGCAGTTGTTGCTGAGCAGCCCGGACGGACCGCTGCAGCCCTCGGACGCGCTGGCCGACGCGGTCAGACGCGAGCACGAGTTGCGGCCGAGGCCCTACTACTCCGGGCCCGCCGACCTCCATGTCAAGACCGCGACGTCAGGGGACATCGACGGTGACGGCGACGTCGACCTGTTCGTCGAAAGCACCGGCGGCGCCAACGTCCCCAGCCACTTCATGGTGAACAACGGGGACGGGACGTTCACGATCGATGTCGACCGCGCCGACGACAGGGTGCTGAGGTACTCGGAAACGGGGCAGTACTGGCGACACGTCGGAACCGATCTCGTGGACGTGGATAACGACGGCGACCTGGATTTGGCGCTGGGACAGATCTCGGGTCCCGAGTACCTTCCGCACAGCATCGTGCTAGTGAACGATGGAACCGGCCACTACCCGTCCCGCATCCTGCTGCCCCACCCAGCGTTCAACGGCGGCCACACGGCAGTCGAGGCGCTGACGCATTTCGACGTCGACGGTGATGGGTTCCGGGACCTGCTGCTGCTGCATCAGCGCGACGAGAACCCGTTCGGCACGATTCCCTTCACCGGTCGTTACGTTCAGGTGCTCGTCAACCGCGGCGGGATGTCGTTCGCCGACGAGACGGCAGCCCGGATGGGCGCTCAGAGCGCCACGACGCCGGAATCGCTGACCAACGGCGGAATACCGGGGATGTACGACGTCGACCGCGACGGTTGCGCCGACCTGGTCGTGTCGAACGGCGACTTGGTGCACAGCGGGTCGCCACTCGCGTACGGCAACGACGGCAGCGGCCGGTTCCGGGCGCCCCGTGCCGTTCGCGGGCTCGGACCCCTATGTCGGTCCCGCCGTGCCGGCGGACGTCGATGGCGATTCGGTGATCGACTTCGTGGTCCCGCGCCACGACAACGGGCCTGACCGCCGCCGCGGCACGGCGGACGACTTCACGAGGCTCGTGACGCTGTTGAACACCACGTCCCCCGGCCCCATTCGCTGCGCCGACCCGGCGAACCGGCCGCCGGCGCCGGCGGGGCCCCTGCCGAACCGGACTCTGGCGCCAGACGGCACGCTGACCGTGGACGTGTCGCGGGTGTTCGTGGACCCCGACGGCGACGCCTTGACCTACACGGTGTCGTCGTCGTCCCCGCGGGTGGTGGCGGCACGCGCTGCGGGCGCCCGGGTGACGCTGACGGCGGTGGGGGAGGGCACGGCGACGATCCGGGTGACGGCGACCGACCCCGGGGGGCTGAGCGCCATCCAATCGTTCACGGTGACGGTGTCGACGACGGTGTCGGGGTCCTTCACCGATGACCCGCTCCAGCCTGGGGTGACGCCGGTCAAGGCGGTCCACTTCACGGAGCTCCGGACGCGGATCGACGCCCTGCGGAGCACCGCGGGTTTGCTGCGGTTCTCCTGGACCGACCCGGTCCTACGGGCGGGCGTGACGCGGGTCCGGCGCGTGCACCTGCTCGAGCTGCGGTCGGCGCTGGTCGAGGCGTACGTCGCGGCGGGGCGGGCGGCGCCTCGCTGGACGGACGCGTCACCGGTGGCGGGGTCGATTCCGATCCGGGCGGCACACGTGACGGAGCTTCGGGCCGCGGTTTTGGCGCTGGAGTGAGGTCCGATTCCGGGCTCAGCGGCCGCGATTTCACGCTCTTCGAAATCTAGGTGCCAGGATATCCCATAACCCGCCGGCGGGGCGCGCCGGGGGTGGCTTCGCCGGCCACCGGCGCGGTGTCTGAGCCGATGGATGGTCGACCGCTGGTAGAGGGTAGCTGGTCGTTTCCGTCGGCGATCGCCAAGTCCATCGAGGGAGAACTTGTCGTGATCGGTATCGCCCGCGACGGCCTGCGCGACCGCCGCGGCCGGGTGGTGGGTCGGATAAGCGGGGTTCGGTTAACCTTCCGAGGCCGGATTCACCCAATGAACCCCGGGTCTCGCCGGCTACCGGCGGGATCGCCGGGTGTCACGCCCCGGCCCAGCGTCGGCTACGAGGATGACGCCGAAGCCTTGCGCGCCGAAGCCTCAGAACAGCGCCGTCGCGCTCTCCCGCAGCATGGTCAGCTCCGCCTCGTCCCCTGTCCGGCCGCGGTAGCTGCGGAGCTTCAAGTTCAGCTCCCGGTAGCTGGGGTGCAGCAGGGTGACGACGCTTATCTGCGCCGCACCGTCACCGAAGCGCACCTGATGCTTCAAGGCGCCAGCGGCGTCCACGCTCCCCCAGTTGCCCGCGTTGAGCCACGCGTCCAACTGAAGCGAGAGCGGTGCGATGAACTTCACGACCTCCAACCCTAATACCAGGAGGCGTCTCGGTTGCTGCACAGCGATCTGCTTCTGCAGGAACGACTGGCATCGTTCCACGAATTCCTTGTCCGTCCTTCCCGGAAACGGACCATTGTTGCTGGACTCGGCGGGGCGCAACCCCATGTACGCGTTCGTGAAGAAGCAGTCCGTCGGCGAGATGTTGGCGTCTCTCAGGAGCCCAAGCAGGCCCCGCCCCCGCCCCGACCCCCGCCATGTGGGGATATCCAGCTCGTGCCCCACCTGGAGGGCTTTCGAGTACCCCTTCTCGTTGTTGAAGTCCTGCCCGAGAACCATGACCTTCCCGAGTGGCATGGGAGGCAAGTCCGGGCCGGGTCTCTCTCGCCACAGGCCACAACCGCCCGGGAAGAAGGCAGTGCCGGGGATCTTCTTCTGCGGGACGGGTACGACTCCCGTTGGGTACGTCCAGTCCGCCAGCCTCTCGAACAGGTAGTCGACCGGGTGTTGGGACGCCGTGGACATGGTTCCTCCCCTCGTCCGCCCTCTGGGGCGCGCCTGGGCCGGTTCCGGGCGAGCTGTTCTAGCGTTGAGCTCGCCGACCCGCCGAGCCCCTTTTACAGTGTAATTTTGCACAAAGTCGGTACCCTCGATGGGGGGCACCAATCGCCCGCGAGCTCGCCCAGCGGTTCGAGCTGCCCGCCGGCGAGGTCCGCGCGGCGCTGGTCGCGGCCGACCGTCGAGGCCCCGGACGAACGTCGGAGCCACGGTCGAGGTCGACGGCGAGGACTCCGGCCACGATAGCACGCCCCGCCGCCGGCCGGGACGAGAACAGGCCCCGCCCAGGCCGCCAGTCGATCTGCCGTTGACGATGAGCACGCCCGCACTATTGGCGCACCAACTCACCGTGACCCTCCCAACGCTCAGCGAACCGTTGGAGTCGCCGTTCGACATCTGCGTCCGAGTTGATGAAGAAGAACGTCCGGTTGCTCCACCGCCGCCAGCAATATGCGCTGGAGCAGCCTGGCAATCGGCTCATCCAGTATCCGATTTCCGATACATGGCCACCTGCCCGCCGGCTGTTGTGGTGATAGATGACCGCAGTTCGACCCTCGGCAAGCGCTGTCGCCTCCGCGAGCGGTATGCGCTTGGCGTCCTCCTTGCGCTCCGGTCTGAAGCGATTGTCGGGCACGAGACCGTTATCCGGATCCGCGAAGACAACGTCGCAGTTGGCAAGTCGCTGCTGGACGGCCTTGAACCAGCGACAACGCCAGTCCCGACGATCACGCCACGGCACTGCCGAGACGTCGAGACGCTCGCCCGCAAAGGCCGCGTCGCCGAGCACACCGGACTCCTGCACGGCCTGGACAGATCTGCCGTCGTCCCTCACGATTCTCTCCAGAGCCTCGAACAGTCGCGGGTCGAGCTGATGCCATCGCTCATGCTGGGCAAGGTACTCCGTATGGCCGCCATCGCCAGCGGGACCAACATCGGGATGCAGATACCACGCGACTCCGAGTCGCTTGCGCCCCTTGATTGCCCGCAACAGCCCGTACTTCACGAAGTCGCCGATGTCCCCAGTGTAGCGGTCCTGCATGGTCTGCTCACGCGCGGGCGCCGGGGCGCCGGGGTGATCTACGCGGTCAGTTCTCGCATCAACGCGCCGACGGTTCCCGCCCGGCACCGCCAAGGGCGGCCCTCATCGGGGACCTCCAGCGAAGCCTGTCCGGAGGCGGTCGCCTCGATGAAGTCGTCGATGTGGAGGTCGTGCTTCCGCGCGTACTCCAGGATGGCGAGGCGCTGGCTGCTCACGTCCTGCTGCGGGGTCGAGACGCGCAGATAGGCGACGGTCTTCACGACCTGTCCAGGAAATCCGGCTTCGCGCCCCACCGTCGGACCGTCCGGACCATCAACGATGGACCCCGCGATTTCAACGCCCGTATTTCCTGGACCCGCGAGGAGCTTGACGAGCTGTGGTCTGACGTCCTGGTTGACGTGCCTCCTGGCAAGCCTTCATTGGATCGATCTCGCCGGGCGCGATCCGGCCTGGACGGCGAGATCGACTGTTGGCGGACGCGCCGTCCACCCCCGGCCCAAAGCCCCAGCGCGCCTCACAAGACGAGCACCTTCGTTATTAGTTCCCCACCTTGATAACTGCGTTTCCCGGTAAGGTCTGTACAAAGGCCTCCAGCGTTTGTGAGATAACTGTTCGGGTCGTACACGACACACCACAATAGTTGGCACTCTGGGTGTTTACTGTAGTGCTCGATATCAACGATCAACTCGTCGCCGATCTTCCTGGCGTGGGCGCGGTTTCGAACGAACTTCAACTCTATAACTAACTTGTGTGCAGCCAGCAGAAAGTCCATCCGAGTGCTGGACCCAGCGTAGCTTGGCGTGAACTCTTCTGGGCGTATGTCCACGACCCACGGCCGCAGCAACGCATGCAGAAGATCCTGAACGTCGTACTCGTTCGTGAACGCAAGGACTTGGGCGTTCTTCCGTCGATGCGTTAGCGGGTGCATAGCCCGCCGAAGACCCTTCACAAGGACTTGCACAACTTCCTCGATATCGGTTGGCTTCCTGGAAGCACTCGCGGTCGGTTCCTCCAGTGGCGACCCAACCTCCGGCCCACTCGGTGCCTGACCCTGCGGGAGCACTCGACCGAACCGGAAGTACCGCAGACCATTCTCTTCCAGCACCGCCTCGATTTTCCTTCGCTGCGCCTGCCAGTTCTCGATAGCGTCTTCGTCTCCGTCGGGTGCCAGGTCCATGAACTCTTCAAGGACGTTACCTAGTACCAACAGACTGTCCACACTCGGATCCAGTCCGGCGCGGAACAGCCATTCCTTCCACTTCGTATGGTGAGCAAGGTCCAGAGGGTCACCTGGTGCACCTGCCGAGCGGAATAGGGCTTCGAGCGTCGCGTGGGATCCTGGGATCACATCGCCCACCACGGCACAAAGCGACTTTGATAGTCTTACGTTGTTGTCCATTGTGTGTAAACATACCACAAGTCTACAGTCAGCTCGTTGACTACACCATATGCATGGGTCGGCAGGCCACGGCCACCGGCCGGGCGGCGACGCGGAACCGGAATCGGCGGGCAGCTACCGCGCGTTCGGGGGCAGACTCCAGGGCTGCCCCGCAAGGGGCGGCCGCCGGCGAGGGCGGCGGTGCGGCTGTGGTAGTGCGAACGGCCCGCTGAGTCGACGTCGCTGACGGGCGGGCCGTGGCGAGACGATGGTCGACCAGTCAGCGATCATGCCATCCGTTCTTCGCGGTTGCGTTCGAGCACCGCCTCACGCACCGCGCGCAGGGCGAGACGTGCGTCCCCCTGCAGCCGGTGCAGATGCCGTTCGAGGCCGGCGATCGGCGTCAGGTTCACCGGGGCCCGCGCGTCCCGGTGCAGCGCCGACGCAAAGCCCGGCAGCCACCCCGCGGCCCGCTCGGCCGCCTCGACCGCGGCGGCCCGGCCGATGCCTGACGGCATCTCCAGGCGAGCGATGCCGGCCCAGGGGCCCGCCCAGGGCCCCGGGGTCGCCCACGCGCAGGTACCAACCGTAGAGGGCGTCCTCCATCGCGAAGAGGCCCGACCGTTCCCCGGCCGTCAGCTCCGGCACCCTGACCCAGCGCTCGCGGGCAAGCATGCGGCGGTGGTGCGTCTTCACGTAGCCGATGACGGGCAGGCCGGGGCGGTGACGGATGCCGTGCAGAGGGCCATCGAGCACTGTCAGCCACCCCTCGTTCGAGAGGGCCTCGGGGTTGTCCGCCTCGGCGTCACGCATCAGGCGCTGGAGCTGCTGACGGGCCGCTTCGACGTCGGTCCCGTCAACCGCGTACGGCTCCCAGCGCCAGCCGTCGCGGTGGTCTGGCAGCCGGACGGGCCGCCCGCCCGTGAAGATGGCGGCGCGCCCCGTCCTCACCTGGTCGAAGCGGGCCGGTTCGTTGCCATCGACGAGCACTGCCCCCGCCGCCCAGCTTCCCGCCAGGCCCATGCTCGAAGCGGGCCTTCTGGTCGCCCCGCGTCCAAGGAGGGCGAGATCCGGCGCTTCCTCGAGCTGGGCGTCTCCAAGACCGCCATCGCCAAGCTGCAGACGGCCGAGCGGCACGCCGGGCTGAGCCAGTTCGCCGCGGGACGCCGCGGCGTTCCGCCCCATGTGCCGCTCGACTTCGCCCCGGCGGCGCTGCAGCCGCTCATCCGCCATGACGGCGTGACGGACCGCCGCCGCTGGGAGAGCGCGTTCCTCAAGGTGCGCGACGAGATCCAGACCGGCAACCTCGCCATCGACGGCGCGAAGAAACTTCGGCGAGGTGTCTCCAGGGTGTTGCCGGGCGGGCCGAAGTAGCTTCTTGACGTTGGGGAGGTGAAAACCGGACAGATTCTACTTCCTGGCGAGAGCCTGACGGACCACGACGGCGAATCCGCGCGCGGTCGCCGGCCGCGCGGACCGGGACGCGCTCAGCACGGATGCGGCGAACGAGACCAGGGCCGACGACGTCTCCGCGCCGCCCGCGCCGCGACGGAGGCGCCGATGACGAATGCGGTCCGCGACCGCGGCGGCGCCGCCGCCCGCGAACGGATGCTCGCCGACCACCATTTCGTACAGGACCACGCACAGAGACCAGACGTCGTCCGCCTCGCCGGCCGGCCGCCCGTCCAGCACCTCGGGCGACAGATAGCGCAGGGTGCCGCCCGCGACCGTCGCATCGTTCGCTACCCGGGCCAGGCCGAAGTCGAGCAGCTTCGGCGTCCCGTCCGCCGTGAAGCCGATGTTGCTCGGCTTGACGTCCCCGTGCACGTACCCGGCCCGGTGCAGCGCGGCCAGCCCCTCGGCGAGGGCGTTGGTCACCTCGGCCGCCCGTGGCGCCGGAACCGGTCCCTCCCGAAGCCTGTCGGCGAGCGTTCCGCGGGGCAGGAACTCGACGACCAGGAACGGGCGGCCCCGCCAGGACTCGACGCCATGGATGTGGGCCACTGCGGGATGGGTCACCCGCGCCATGGCCCGTGCCTCCGGCTTCAAGCCGGACAGCCATGTCGTCGCCGATACTCCACCCAAGGTCTTCACGGCGATATCGCGATCGAGTTCGACGTCGCGCGCCAGATAGACGGACCCCGTCCCGCCGGCGCCCAGGCGCCGCGTCAGTCGATACTTGCCCGCGAGGAGCTTCGGTGCTTCCGCCTCCGCGTAGGCCGCCCCGCAGCCGCACCGGGGCCGCTCGCCGGCCTCCGCGATGCATCGGCACACGGGACACTCCACCGCCGCCGCCTCCGACCGCCGCGCGGCCACGCCTTCCAGCAGTCTCCGGCGTCCCAGCGCTTGGCTCGCCGCCGCCGCCAGCACCTCGAGGAACGGCACGTCGACGGGGCGCACGATCCGATCGTCGAATCGCCGCCCCACCACGAGAAGACCCGCGACCTCCGCGGCCGGTCCGGGAATCGGGACGATCACGTCGGCCGCCGTCTCCTCCACCCACGCCGCCTCCTCGGGCGGCAGCACCTGGAAGCCCGACTTCGCATCGCTCGGGTGGACGCGCAACGTCCCGCCCGCCTCCTCCAGCATTTGGACGAGCGCCGACGTCCGGGGCAGGGGCGCGATGCTGGCGTCGGACGCCCTGAGGTCGTGCCGGCCCGGCTTCGCGCCGCCCGCCGCCAGCAGCGTGGCGGGCGAGCCGCAGCCGCGCCTGACCGCCCGGGTCACCGTCCGCTCGATCGATGCCATCCGCTCGGCCTTCGCGAGGGCCGCGGTCGCCGCGGCCAGGACCTGCCGCTGGTCGGCGATCTCGGGGTAGAACCAAGCGTCCAGGCGGCGCAGGATTCCCTCGCGGCCGATGACCAGCAGCACCAGAACGCCGGCCACGGCGAACAGCGACTGCGCCACCGGGTCCGCGATGACCGCGCCCAGTGTCTGCTCGCGGCTGCCCGCCAGCCGCCAGGCCAGCGCCGCCGTCGGTGCCGCAGCCGCCCCGCCGAGCAGGCCGGGGCGCATCAGCAGGCGTCGGCAGCCGGCCCGGATCACCTCGCGGGGGTGGGGCACGCGCGCCGCAAGCACGGAGTACCAGAGCAGGACCACCCCGGGGAACCGGATGGGTTGAATCAGCAGGAGGACCGAGCCCGACTCGTAGTTCGACGCCCAGAACCCCGGCGAGGCAGCCTCGACGACATCGTACGCCGTCGCCACGCCGATCCACAGCAGGAACCCGGCGCTGAAGAGGACGACGCGCCTCACCTCCTCGGGCGGCGCCGTGTGGGCGCGCCTGGCGATGACGACCACCGCGACCAGCGCCAGCACGTTCGAGGTGGCGTTGCCGATGTCGAGAAACGCGAGGTAGACCGCATCGTCGACCGCATCGCCGACCACCACGGCCAGGTACGCCGTCGCCGCCGCCGCGACCGCGCACATGGCGCAACCAATGGCCACGCTGACCGTAACCATGCGGCGCGCGAAGTCGTCGAGGGCGGTCCTGCGCTGGACCCGGGGACACTCCCGGGCGAAGGCCCACAAGAACGCCGGCGTGACCGCGTAGGCCTGGGGGAACGCGTACAGCAACAGGAAGAGCCGAGTCGGCGTGGACACTTCCCATATCGAGGCCTCCAGAAGGCTGACCGGCGGCATCTGTCCCCAGAAGGCGGGGAGCATGTGCGGAACGGCGACCGTGGCCTTGAACAGGAAGTAGCCGCCCAGCAACGATGTCCGCCGGTCACGGCGACCCGCGAACAGCAGCAGCCCGGCGCTCGCGCCGTGTCCGACGAGCAGGATGGTCATGTAGACCGCGAGGTCGCCATGCTCCCGATGGTAGTCCTCCCATCGCCAGGGCAGGAAGAGCACCGCCATCGCCACCGCGCCCGCGGCCAGGGCCATGAGGACGTGGACGACGCGCCGCGTGAAGCGGCCCGCGAAGGGGGTGGCGGGCGCGGCCGAGGTCGCCAGCGAAGGCTCCGCACCGTCGCCGCCCCCGAAGAGCGGGGCAAGCGCACGCAGCCGGTCGAGGGCACGGCGCTCGGCCGGGGTGCCGAGCTGCACGCACCGCTCCCATTGCACGTCCTGGCTCAGCGTGACGGCGTCCACCGCGTCGCCGACGATATCCCCGGAATCGTCTCTACGCATCTGACATGTGGTCGATCAGTCTCTTCAAAGCTCGTCCCAGCGCCTTGCGCGCCGCTTCCGGGCTCGGCAGGCGCTCGACCAACGCGAGTTGCCGGTAGCTGTACCCGAGTTCGGCGCGACCGGCGATCAGCCGGCGATCGCGAGCCGAAAGCTGCTCCAGACCGTCCAGGTACCGACTCCAGGTCTGGCCGTCGACGAGCTCCTGGTACTGCGGTGCGCCGGCGTCGGACAGGCGGGGGGACGCATCCGGCATGATCGCACCCAGACGGCGCGTGCCGCGCCGCAACCGGTCGTGGACACGGTTCTCCACCGCGCGCTGGAGGTACGCGCGCAATACACCGGCGTGCATCGACTCGAAGAACGGCAACCTCGCGAAGGTGTGCTGCAGAGCGTCCTGGACCAGATCGCTGGTGTCGACGTCGCCGCGCGCCCATGTCGGCAGACGGCCCCTTGCCCACCGACGGAGCCAGAACCTGTACCGCTCGAACAGGGTGTCGATCGCCGACCGACTGCCTCGGCGCGCGTCCTCGAACAGACGCCGCTCCGAGGAGTCGCCGGGAGTGGGTACGCCGGGGGAGCGCGACGAGGCAGCAGGAGTGCGTTCTTCGGGTGGCATGATGTCGCAAGATCATGCCTCAGAGCGCCTGTGCCGGGAAGGCCGAGGGACCCGCAGCCCGGCCACGGCCGCCGTGCGCCCGAACCGCGCCACCAGAGCTAGCCATTCTCCAGCCAGTTGGTCGTCCGCGGCACACAGGCGGGCGGCGCGGCGGCCGGACTAGTTCTTGATCGTCCCGGTCGCGGTCCCGTCCTCGATGTGGCCGTTCGAGGGGCTCGACAGCGTCACCGTGAACGTCTCCCCGTCGTCGTCGTGGTTGTCTCCGAGGATCCGCACCGAGACGGTCTTCGCCTGTTCCAGTGCCGAGAAGGTCAGCGTTCCGGACGTGGCCGTGTAGTCGGCTCCCGCCGTCGCGGTGCCGTCGCTGGTGGCATAATTAACGGTGACGGGCCCGAACGCAGGGCGGCTCAGGCGCACCGTGAACTCGACTGCCACGTCGGTCCCCTCGGTCGCCTCCGCGTCGTCGACCCAGATCCCCGCCGGGCCCAGGATGGTCCTCGACACGTCGTTCGACAGAACCCTGCCGTCTCTCGTGCAGAGCACCGCCGACTTGCTTCCCGAGCAGGAGCCGCCGCCCGAGAGCATGAAGGTCACCGCATCGTTGCCGTCGGGATCGACCTCGAACTGCCAGATGTCGCTCCGCTCCTCGTAGCGCTTCGACTCCGTGACCCGCCCGCCCGTGGTCGCGTTCGCCGCCTGGTACACGTGGGTGTAGCTGTTCTGGAGGTCCTCGCTGAAGGAGACGACGACCCAGAAGGACGAAGACCCGTCGTGTTCCGGGGGGGCGTCCTTAAGTGTCGCCGTAAGGTCCGGTTGCAGGGTGACACCTCCGGTCGGGCTCGGTTGCGTAGGACTAGTCCTATCACACGCACTCAGAAGGCCCAAGACTAGAATGACGGCCACAAGCCCTCTCTGCTGTTCCCCGCTGCCCATAAGAATACTCCACCTCCTATTGTGGGTTTGCGCTGTTCCGCAAAATGGCCGCATTCGCTGCCGACCCGCGCCCATCCACAGTACCTCGACTGTTCCATTGGGGCGTTCGTAGAATAGAAACCGACAAATCGACCGAGCCCCGCGGAAGACCCTGAACTTGGCGGTGACACGTTGGCACCGTCCGCGCCTGTCGGGAGTCAGTCTGACGACGGTCGCTTCCACGTCGGCGGGGAGGACAAGATGATGGGTCAGCGTCGCCTTAGCGACCACGCCTCGCTCGGGCCACGAAACCGCCCAGACGTCGCCGGAAGCCGGGCCGTCGAGCTTCCGGGGTGGCCTCGTGAGGGAATCTCTAGGGCGTTGGCCGGACGAGCCGAACGTGCCTACCCGAGTATTTTGACGTCGGGAAGGCGAAAACCGGACAGATCTATTTCCTGCCGAGAACCAGACGGACCCCGTCTGACGCCAGCGCCTCGATGAATGGACGGGGCGCGAAGTCGCCGCGTAGTTGACGATTTCTTGAAGCACCGGGCGTGGCCCACCCCTTCCGCTCCCGACGCACCCGGTTCGTCCGGCGGCGACCGCCACGCTGCGTATTCCGGTCCAAACCGCGGTCTCAGGTGTCGGATCTGCGAACGTAGGCGCTTTCAGGGAGCGAACCGTCGAGGTGGTAGTGGAGGGGGATCCCGTCGCCGTCGGCCGCGTCGTCGACGTCGGCGCGCTCACCCCGCTCCGCCGCATCGCCCATGAAGAGGAGCCCACGATCACCGCGTCGAGACGACCACGCTCGAGGGTGACATCCTCGGACGTCGCGGCTGGTGGCAGGTGGCGAGGAGGGCGGCTCCGCCGGCCCGAACGGCCGCGCCCCGATTGCAGGCGGTCCGCCGGTAGCCAGCGAGGACGGAAGCACGCCGCGGCCGCCGCCGTCGCCGCGCTCGCCGCCGGGCCCTGGTCGTGAAAGCTTCCTCCGAGGTCCGAACGGTGCGTTCCGATGGAGTGGCATCGCGGAAACACCGGACCGGCCGCCGGTCAGGGTCCACCACCTGCCGCTCGTCTCATCTCGGCACCAATCTCGCCCACGTCCCGACTCACCGACGCCGATACACGTCGCAGAAGACCCGTGATCGTCCACGTCAGTAAGTTGTAGTGCTCCGCAGCGAGCAGCACGCTGTCGCCGCCGATGACGAGCTGGACCCGCGTGGCGACCGCGCAGGAGTCGGTGCCCAGGACGGGAAGAACCAGCGCCGACACGTCGAGGGTCACGTCGATCACGACCGGCGATCCGAGGACGACTGCGTTGTACCCGTGCCGGCGCAGGGCGCTCCCCGCCTCCGCCGCGAGGACCTCCGCGTCGAAAACGCAGGTGTCGGCGTCAGGACGGGCAAAAATGTCACTCGTCACGTGGACGACATCGGCCCGCGCCGCGACCTCGAATCCGGGGAAATAGTCCTGCGCGGCGGCGTCGGCCGCGAGCAGGACAAAGGCGACCATGCCCGTCACGAACCCAGTCAACACCCGCCCACTCCCGTCACCCATTTGTCCTCCGTGCCGCCGCTGGCGTTCGTCCTTTGTGCGGCGCTCCGCGCGTCACAGCATTCTTCAACTCCGCCGCGTGTAGCTTTCGACGTTCCCCATCAGGTTCTCGATGATGTTCGTCGTACGCAGAGTACGTAGTGAGCGTCCCCGTAGACCGAGCCGCTGCACCGTCAGCGCCTTCTCGAGGCCCTCCCGAATCGACGCCGCCTGCACCACCGCTCGGGAACCTCGCCCGAAGCGGGGAACCCGGACCACGCTAGCTTAGCTATATAGACGTTGAGAGACGGAAAAGCGGACAAGACAACGCCGGGCTAGACCGACGCCTTGTCGCCGTAGCCGACCCGGTAGTGCCCGCCCCTGCTCTGACCGAGACACGCGTGCAGTCAACTTCCAGGGCGGCCGGCCCCGGTGGCGGTTGGTACCGCGGGCGTTCGCAGGACTTGCGGTTCCGCCTCGCTGCAGTTCGTGCGACGCCTCCGGCTGAGGGCGTCGTAGCCGGGGAACCAAGTGCTGCCGCCTCGACTCGTTGGAGGGAGGCTGGGATCTGTCCGGTTCCGGCCTGACGAACGTCAAGTGGACAGATACGGCGCTCGGTGGAGGTACCCCGGAGCGCGGGTTCGGTTTTGGAACGCAAGGTCGCGCAACTCATGAAGGTGGGATCGCAGGAGGCTGTTCCGGGGAAGCGGCCCGGCCGTGACCCGTGCCGGATCAACGCCGCTGGAAGTCTGATAGCAGGATGAGCATTCTCGCCCGCTTGCGTTCCTTCCTGACAACCGCAAGCCGCCGGCAGCGCTTCGATGATGCGTTCGACGAGGAGGTTCGCTTCCACCTCGAGGAGTACGCGGCCGACCTCGTTCGTGCCGGCGTGCCCGAGCGGGAGGCACGCCGCCGCGCGCGGGTGCACTTCGGCAGCCGCGAGCAAGCGAAGGACGCCTCCCGTCGAGCCCGCGGCCTCCGCGTCGTCGAAGAGCTGGAGCGGGTCGTGGTCAACGTCCGGCTTGCCGTGCGGACGCTGCGCAAGAACCCGCTCGCCACCGGAGCGGCCGTCCTTTCTCTCGCCTTCGCGATGGGGGCAAACGCGGCGATCTACTCCCTTTACCACCAGCACATGCTGGCGCCCCTGCCGGTGACGCAGCCGGAGCGGCTGGTGAACCTCGAGGCGCCCGGACCGAAGCCGGGGCCGGCCTTCTGCAACGACGCGGGCGGATGCGACGAGGTCTTCAGCTACCCGATGTACCGGGACCTGCAGCGGGAACAGGACGCGTTCACCGACATCGCGGCCCACCAGACGGACCGCGCCCACCTGTCCTACGGCGGCCGGAGCGCAAGCGTCTGGGCGTCGTGCGTCTCCGGATCGTACTTTTCCACGCTCGGGCTGAGCCCCGCCGCGGGGCGTCTCTTCGACCGCGAGGTCGACGAGCCTATCGGCGGCCACCCGATCACCGTCCTCGGCCATGACTTCTGGGGCTTCGACCTGGCGGGAGCGCCCGATATCGTCGGGGACACCCTCCTGGTGAACGGCCGGCCGCTGACCATCGTCGGTGTGGCCCCGGCCGGATTCCGGGGCACGACGAGCCTGCTCCCCACCGCGGTGTACGTGCCGCTGTCCATGTGCGGCGCGCTCGCGCCGGACGGGGCCAAGCTCCCCCGGGAGCGTTTCAGGGACCGCCGGGCGTACTGGCTCTACCTCTTCGCCCGCCTCAAGCCGGGCGTCTCTCTGCCCCAAGCGCACGCCTCGCTGGAACCGCGGTACCGAGGCATCCTCGCGGAGGTGGAGGCCCCCCTGCAGGCCGGCCTGAGCGACGCGGGGCGGACGGAATTCGCCACCAGACCACTGGTGCTGCGAGACGGTCGTCGCGGCCAGAGTCAGTTTCATGACAACCGCGGGGTCCGCGTTGCGTTTCTTCTCCTCCTGGGCGTCACGATCGGGGTGGTCCTGGTCGCGTGCGCCAACGTCACCAATCTCCTGCTGGCCCGCGCCGCAACCCGCCGATCGGAGATGGCGGTGCGGCTCTCCCTGGGCGGGCCGCGCCAGCACCTGCTGGCCCAGCTCCTGACCGAGTCGTGCCTCCTCGCTCTCCTCGGAGGAGTCTCCGCGTTGGGCGTCGCGTACGGGGCGCTGCGCTTCATCGGCGCGCTGATACCCACGGAGGCCGCCGGGATCGTGTCGTTGACCCTGGACCCCATCGTGGTGCCCTTCGTGTCCACGCTCTCCGTCGGCGCGGGTCTCCTGCTGGGCATCCTTCCCGTCCTCCACGCCACGCGAGCGGGGCTCGCAAGCGTCACCCCGAGCGACGCCGAACCACGTTTCGCCAACCGCGTGCACGAGGGTTTCGTGGCGGCGCAGTTCGCCCTGTTGATGGTGCTGCTGGCGACGACCGGGCTGATCATCCAGAGCCACCGGAACAACGCCAACCGCACCGACCGGGGCTACCGGGTGTCCGGCGTCGGCGTCTTCCGGGTGGCTCCCGGTCTCAACGGTTACGACCACACGCGCACTCGAGTGCTGGTGGAGGAGATCGGCCGCGCGCTGTCGGCGGAGCCCGGCGTCGTCAGCGTCACGACCGACACGGTCAACACGGCCGCCGGGGAGACCGAGACCGTCGAGGTCGCCGTCGAGGGATTCGCCGGAGGACCTGACGCCGACCGCATGACGCATGTGAGCTCGGTTGGAACCGGTTACTTCGGCACCCTCGGAATCGGACTGCTGGCGGGACGATCCATCTCGCGCTCGGACACCGTCGGGACACCGCGGGTCGCGGTGGTGAACCAGGCCTTCATGCGAAAGTTCGACCTGGAGCCGAACCCCGTCGGAACGCGGTTCGCCATCGGCGGCCTCGACGCCGAGCCCGACATCGAGATCGTCGGTCTCGTGGGTGACGTCCGACCGTGGCCGCAGCGTCCCGCCCGGCCGCTCGTCTACCTCGCGCACCTGCAGGGAGAAGACGTCGGCCGCGTCTGGTTCTACCTTCGGACCACGTCGCCGATCGACGAGGCGCTCGACGCTGTTCCGGCGCTCGTGGCCGCTCTCGACCCGAACCTGCCGGTGACCGCCCTCATGCCGATGGCGTCACTCGCCCGCCTGAACGAACCCGTCGCTTCGCTCGCCGTGCTGTCGGCAGCATTCGCGATCGGCGCCGCGCTGCTGGTGGCGGTAGGACTGTACGGCGTGCTGGCCTGCAGCGTAGCGGCGCGGACGCGCGAGTTCGGCCTGCGGCTCGCGCTCGGCGCCGATACGACAGCGGTGCTGCGGATGGTGCTCGCGCCGGTGGCGCGCGTGCTCCTCGCCGGGACAGCGTTCGGGGGCTTGGCGGCGTGGGGCGTGGGGCGCGCCGCTCGAGCTGTACTGTACGAGGTGGAGGGCCTGCCCCCGGTCGTCATCGTCGCTGCCGCTGCGGGCTTGGCCGCGGTCGCATCGGTCGCCGCCTTCGTGCCGGCGCTCCGCGCGTCACGAGTCGACCCCAGGACCGCTCTCCGATACCCGTAGGTCCGACCGGGTTCACCGCGTAGGCGGAGACCTGCCATACCTCTCCTCGGGAGAATCGCGACGGCGGTCGGCCCGGGCTCGCAGAGCCCGTTTGTGAAGTAGCACTCCCCTGCACCAAGGCGCGCCCGCGTGATCCCGATGGTTACAGGGGAAACTGCGAGGGAAGTGGCCCCTTGGGAACATCGAGGCCGTGCGCCTAGTCGGCGCAATAAGCAGGGCATCGACCTCCGTCGCCGGCTGGCCCTGCTGCTTCGCTCCTGCTGGGCGGGGGCGCAGGTCTCGTCCGGCAGCGACGCCTCCGCCCGAACGCGTCGCCTTGACGCCCGCGGGCAGAAGATCCCGACACCTACTTCCTGCTGAGAATCTGATGGACCGCGTCGGCGAACTCGTGCGCGGTGGCCGGTCGCGACGGCCGGGACGCGCTCAGCGCCGAGGCAGCGAACGAGAGCAGGGCCGACGACGTCTCCGAGCCAGTCACAGGCCACGCGTTGCGACGGAGGCGCTGATGACGAATACGGTCTGCAACCGTGTTGACGCCCCCGCCCGCGAACGGGTGCTCGCCGGTCACCACCTCGTACAGGACCACGCACAGGGACCAGACGTCGTCCGACTCGTCGGCCGGCCGCCCGTCCAGGACCTCGGGCGACAGATAGCGCAGGGTGCCGCCCGCGACCGTCGCATCGTTCACCACCCGGGCCAGACCGAAGTCGAGCAGCTTCGGCGTCCCGTCCGCCGTGAAGCCGATGTTGCTCGGTTTGACGTCCCCGTGCACGTACCCGGCCCCGTGCAACGCCGCCAGCCCGTCGGCGAGAGCGGTGGCGATGGCAGCCGCCTGGGGCTCCGCAACAGGTCCGCGCCGAAGCCGGTCGGCCAGGGTGCCGCCGCCGAGGAACTCGACGACCAGAAACGAGCGGCCCCGCCAGAACTCGACGCCGTAGATCTGAGCTACCGCTGGGTGCGTCACCCGAGCCATGGCCCGCGCCTCCGGCTTCAAGCCGGACAGCCGCGCTGCCGTTACGCCGACCAGGGTCTTCACCGCGACATCGCGATCGAGCCCGACATCGCGCGCCAGATAGACTGCTCCCGTGCCCCCGGCGCCCAAGCGCCGGGTCAGCTGGAACTTGCCGGCGAGCAGCCTTGGCGCGTCCGTCTCCATGTAGGCCATCCCGCAGCCGCAACGGGGCGGCTCGCCAGCCTCCGTCACGCATCGGCACACGGGACACTCGACCGCCGCCGGCGCCTCTGACCGCTGCGGGACCCCGCCCTGCAACAGCCGCTGGCGCACCACTGCCAATCCCGCTGCCGACGCCAGTGCCTCGAGGAATGGCAGGTCGACGGGGCGCACGATGCGATCGTCGAAGCGGCGCCCCAACACGAGAAAACCGATGGTCTCCGCGCCCGGTCCGGGTACGGGGACGATCACGTCTGCCGCCGCGTCCACCACCCATGCTGCTTCCTCGCGTGGCAGCAATCCGAAGCACGACTGCGGATCGCTCGGGTGGACGCGCAACGTCCCGCCCACCGTCTCCAGCATGTGAACGATCGCCGACGTCCGCGGCAGGGGCGCGCTGACAGCGGCGGGTGCGCGGAAGTCGTGCTCGCCCGGGCCCGCGTCGGCGACCACAAGCAGCCTGGCGGTAGAGCCGCAGCCACGCCTGACGGCGCGGGTCACCGTTCGGGCGATGGCCGTCATTCCATCGATCTGCGCCAAGGCCGCGCCAGCTGCGGCCAGCACCTGCCGCTGGTCGGCAGTATCCGGGTAGATCCACGCATCCAGGCGGCGGAGGATCGCCCTGCGGCCTAGCAAGGGGTCACAGTTGACACAGGGTCGTCCGGCATGCGGGCGGCACAGCCACGCCGGGCGGCCGTAGGGCGCCCCCCGGGGTCTAGGGTGCGCGGGCAGCTCGCATGACGCGCACCATCGTCTGCAACTGCGAATGTCGGGCGGAAACGGCTTGTCACGCTCGGCCGGCGGCAGCAGCCGTTCGGCCCGCACCACGGTACCGATGACCTGCCGCTCGTCCTCGGTCAGCACCTCGGCGGCGGGCGTGTCGGGCGCGTCCCGCGCATAGCGGTCCAGACTGCACACCCGCCAAGCAGTGACCGCGTCGAAGGCCAGGCAGTTGATCAGGGCGTCGGCCTCCCGCAGCCGCCGGTCCTCGATCCGCGTACCGCTCTTGAGCACCCGGAAATACTCCTCGATGCCCCAGCGGGCCTCATACCAGCCGACGATCCGTTCCGCCCAGTCGGCCGTCGCCCCCCCTTCGCTCGACACCAGCAGCCACTCCAGCGGCTCGCGGCCCGCCGGCGGGTCGGTCTCCAACACGCGCACCACCCACGCCGTCACCGGACCGTCCCCGGGTCGCTCCTTCGGCGGCTGCAAGGCCACCTGCCCGATGCGCAACTCCGTCACCGCCGTCCGCCGCCCCCGCGCCCGCTTCCCGCCCTGCGAGTCGATGAACACCTCCCGCCCTGTCTTCACCGGCTCCTCGAAATCCAGCTGCGACGCCAGCGCCCGGCGCATCGTCGTCCGAAACTGCGGGTCCCACACCTCCACCTGCCGCTGCCGGCTCGCGTTCGCCCGCACCACCAGCCCAGCCTCGTCCGCATGCTCGGCCTGCCACTTCAGCAGGCCGTAGATGTCGCTCTCCCGGTCCCCGACCACCACCACCCGCGTCTCCGGGCAGGCCCGCCCCAACGCCCGGCCCTGATCGAATCCCCGGAACCAGCGCCGACTCTCCTTCTCCCGCTCCGCCGCCGGCGCGGCTTCCGGCCGCGCCCACGTCTCCAGACCGCTCACCCCCAACGGCCGCCGACCCGCCGTGAACGCCACCGCCGCATGCACGAACAGGCCCCGCGAGCTGCTCTCGCGGTCCTGAAGCGGACCCAGACCCGACGTGCTGTCCTTCAACCCCGTGTAGTTCAGCGTCGTCGTGTCTTGAACCAGCAGCACCGTCGACTCGGGCCGGCAGCGCTCCACCAGCGCCTCACGATGCGGTTGCAGAATGTCCTCGCCGCTCACCTTCTCATTGTGCAGGAAACGGTACGCTGCCTGCTGCTCGGCGCTGCCCGGGAAAATCGCCGGCAGCGGCTCCCCCGGATGCTCCTCCCACGCCGCCCCCAACCGCTCCAGACGCCGACGCAAGCGCCCGTCGGCCAAGTCCGAGCGCCCGAATTCGAGCCGCGCCCAACTCGAATCGTCCTCAAGCGCCAACCCCGGAAACGACCCCGGCGACCGCGCCGGCGCACACCGCAACGTCTCCGCCCAGCCCCCGGCCAGACCCCGCAGCAACACGTTCTTCGGCTCCCTCGCCACCGACGACCCGGGCGGACGACCCGCCGTCCGGCCCACACACTGCCAGCCCGCCGCCCGGTAGCTCGTCGCCCGACGCGACGCCTCCACGCAGGTCTCCAACAACACCGGACGAACCCCGTGCCGGGCCTCCCAGTCCGCCGCCAGACGAGACGCCGCACGACCCAGCACGTGCGACGCCAAGTGCGGAACCCGCACCTTGTCCAACAGCAGAAATCGGTCGTTCGAGACCACCTCCGCGATGTGCGCACCACGCGTGCGGTCGTCCCAACCCAGATGCGCGTCGCGGGGGCCCAACCGTAGCGGCGCCGCCACAAAGCTCAGCACCCCCACAGGACCCACCGCCGCCGACAACAAATACGTCAACCGGCAGCCCGGCGCCCGACCCCGACCCCGCGGATGGGCCGCCTCCAGCAGATGTCCGCACTGCTGCCGAACCGACGCCGTGTCCGCCAATACCAGCCGGACCTCACCCAGCTCCGACAAACTGCCCGAAAACGCCGTCTGCGCCAGTCCCGACACGTCCCCCGACGGTGCGCAACCCCGTGGCGGACCCGACTGCGCCGGCGGCAGAGACAGACCCAATTGCTCCGCCAGGCGCGGCAACGCCTTCCGAGCCGACGACGTGCACAACTCTCCCCGCCCGTTGCGCCAATCCTCCCGCTCGCACAGTCCGCGTCCCAGAGCGGCTCGTGACAGCGCCCCCCGGCACAACTCTTGGCGCAGCCACTCGACCGACTCCGGCTGGAGAAGGCGAAGCCCAATCCGCACGGACCTGTTCTACACGGGACCCCGCCCTGTGTCAACTGTGATTGAGTGCTAGCCCTGCGGCTGATGACCAGCAGCGTCATGATACCGGCCACGGCGAACAGCGACTGCACTAGCGGATCCGCGATGACCGCACCCACTTCCCGCTCCGGACTGCCCACCAGCTGCCAAGCCAGCCCCGCCGCCAGCAGTGCGGTCGCTCCCCCGAGCCAGCCGGGGCGCATCAGCACGCGTCTGCAGCCGGCCCGAACCACCTCGCGGAAGTGAGGCACGCGCACTGCGAGCACTGAGTACCAGAGAAGGACCACCCCGGGGAACCGGATTGGCTGAATCAGCAGGAGGACCGAGCCAGACTCGTAGTTCGACAGCCAGAACCCCGATGAGACCACCTCGATGACGTCGTACGCCGTCGCCACACCCATCCACAACAGGAACCCGGCGCTGAAGAGAACGACGCGCCTCACCTCCTCGGCCGGCGCCGTGTGCGCGCGTAGGGCGATGACGGCCACCGCGGCCAGTGACAGCACATTCGGGGTGGCGATGGTGGCGTCGAGAACGACGAGGTAGAGCGTTTCGTCGACCATGTCGCCAACCACCGTGGCCAGGTACGTCAACGCCGTGCCCGCGCACATGGCGCAACCGATGACCAGACTGACCGGCACCATGCGGCGTGCGAAGTCGTCGAGCGCGGTTCTGCGCCGGACCCGGGGACACTCTCGGGCGAAGGCCCACAGGAACGCCGGCGCGACCGCGTACGCCTGGGGGAACGCGTACAGGAACAGGAAGAGCCGGGTCTGCGTTGATATCTCCCAGAACGAGCCCTCCAGCACCCCGACCGGCGGCATCTGTCCCCAGAAGGCGGGGAGCATGTGCGGAACAGCGACCGTGGCCTTGAAGAGGAAGTAGCCGCCCAGCAACGACGTCCGCCGGTCACGGCGGCCTGCGAACAGCAGCAGGGCTGCGCTCGCGCCGTGCCCGACGAGAAGAATGGTCAGGAAGACCGCGACGTGGCCGTGCGCCCGATAGTACTCATCCCACCGCCAGGGCAGCAGCAGCGCCGCCGCTGCCACCCCGACCGTGGCCAAGACCATGAGGACGTGGACGGCGCGACGCGTGAAGTGGCCAGCAAAAGGGCTGGCGGGGGCCCCAGACGCAGTCGGTGAAGGTCCCGTGCTATCGCCGGCCTTGAAGAACGGGCCAAGCGCTTGCAACGTGCTGAGGGCACGACGCTGGGCCGGGGTGGCGAGTTGCGCGCAGCGCTCCCAGTGCACGTCCTGGTTCAGCGTGATGGCGTCCACCGCATCGTCGACGACGTCCCCGGAATCATCTCTACGCATCTGACATGAAGTCGACCAGCGTTTTCAAAGCCCGTCCCACCGCCTTGCGCGCTGCTTTCCACGCGAGAGGCCCTCGACCAACGCGAGCTGCCGGTAACTGTGCCCGAGTTCAGCGCGGCCGACAAATCAGCCGGCGGTACCGTCTCCAGATCTCATCGTCGAGAAGCTGCTGGTGCTGCGGTGCGGCAGCGTCGGACAGCCGAACGGGCGCATCCGCCTGATCGCGTCCAGACGGCGCGTGGCGCAAAGCGCCGGCGTGCTTCGAGTCGAAGAACAGCAGCCTCGGAAAGGTGTGTTGCAGCGCATCCTGGACTAGATCGCTGGTGTCGATGTCGCCTCGCACCCAAGGTGGCGAACGGCCGCTCGCCCACCAGCGGAGCCAGGGTCTGTACCGCTCGACCAAGCTGTTGATCGCAGACCGACTGTCCCGGCGAGCGTCCTCGACCAGGTGGCGCTCCGAGGAGAAGTCGCTGGATTCAGGGGGGCGTACGTTCTTCTGGTGGCACGATGTCGCAGATCCATGCCCCAGAGTGCTCGTGCAGGGAAAACCGATGAACTCGCTCCAGCCCCAATCGGGCGCCCTGAGGACTGCGCGACGTGCGTCAGACATGCTGCTGTTTTTCTTGGAAGCTGCTCTCCTAGTCTAGAAGACGCCCGAAAAGCGGGAACCGGACGGGACCGACCGCGACCGCGAGTCCGGCAGCCCACCAGCCGGCCGGTTCGTCATGCGCCTTTCTGCGAACTGGCGCTTGTGGGCGTCGGCGCCGTTGCGGCGGGCGGCCAAGGTAGGCCGGCTGCGGCCGGCGCGTCCGCTTCTCCATCTCTCAACGTCTATATGGGTGAACGGGGGTCCACCTCGCTGCCTTGGGCGCGAGAGGAGACCCTTGCCGTTGCTTGGAGGTCGGAGTGCTGTTCTACGCGAGTGTCGAGGCCAGACCGCGCTGAGCCCCTATTGGTTGGTCGCGCAAGAGGAGGATAATCGGCGCGCATCTTCCGCGCTGCCGCGGACTACTAGGGACGCAGGCCAATGACGGACCTCGACTCGGAATCGCTGGCTGGCTGCGTCGCGATTGTGACTGGCGGATCGCGGGGAATTGGGCTGGCCACGGCGATGGCGTTGCGGGCGGAGGGCGCCGACGTGCTGGTGTGCGGCCGTTCCGAGGCGGCCCTCGACCGGGCCGGTGTGCACCTCGTCCACACCCCTGGCGCGGGACGGGTGGCGACGGTGGTCGCCGATGTCCGGCGTCATGACGAGGCGGAGCGCTTGGTGGCGGCGGCGGTCGACGAGCTGGGCGCGGTGGATATCCTCGTCAACAACGCCGGAATCGGCCGCTTCGCGCCCGCGTCCGAGTTGCCCGTCGACGCGTGGATCGAGACCATCGAGACCAACCTATCCGGCGTGTTCTACTGCTGCCGCGCCGCGATCCCGGTCATGAAGCGCCGGCGCGGGGGCTGGATCGTCAACGTCAGCAGCCTCGCGGGCAAGCACCCGTTCATCGGCGGCATCGCATACTGCGCGTCCAAGGCGGGTGTGGACGCGTTGACCGAGTCGCTGATGCAGGAGGTCCGCCGGGACGGCATCCGGGTGAGCTGCGTGCTGCCGGGCTCGGTGAACACCGAGTTCGGGGGCGGCCGGTCGTCCGCGGTCGCGGACTGGAAGCTCGATGCGTCGGACGTAGCCCGGGCCGTGGTCGACCTGCTGCGCCACCCGGCTCGCAGCCTTCCCAGCCGGGTGGAGCTGCGCCCGTCCGTCCCGCGAGAGTAAGGCTACTCGGCCGGCGTGGCATCGGGCGGCTTCGTGGATCGAGACGACGAGCTCGGCGCCGGTGCGCGCGGCGGGCACGCGGGATATCCTGATGGGGATGAAAGAAGGGTGGTTCGTGTCCGTGTATGCAGCCGTCGCCGTGGCCGCCGCGCTCAGCGTGACCATCTCGGCGCAGGACGTGCCGAGGACGCCTTGGGGCGACCCCGACCTGCAGGGAATCTGGGTCGGCTCGACCCTCACGCCGCTCGAGCGGCCGCCCGAGTACCGGGGACGGGAGTTCCTGACGGAGGAGGAGGTCGAGGCGCTCGAGACCGCGGCCCGCGCCGAGGAGAAACGCCAACTGAATCGCCCGGCGGGGCGGGCCCCGGCGGGTGGGGACGTCGACTACCGGCCCGATGGCAGCCTCGGGGCCGACGCCTTCTGGTTCGACGAAGGCACTACCTGGGTACCGAGCGGGCGCACGTCGCTGATCGTCGATCCGCCGGACGGCCGAATCCCCTACACGCCCACCGCGCGTGACGGCGAACGGCCGTACGGGACGGGCCCCTGGGACTCGCACCTCGACCTCGACACGGGCGAGCGGTGCTTCAGTGACGGGCTGTCGCAGATTTGGTTCGGCGACAACCCGAACCACCAGATCTTCCAGACGCCGACCGACGTGGTGATCGTCCACGAGATGTACCGGCAGCGCCGGATCATCCCGATTGACGGCCGCCCGCGAACCGGCGTCGCGCAGTGGAACGGGGAGGCTCGCGGCCGGTGGGAAGGGAGCACTCTGGTGGTCGAGAGCCGCCACTTTCCCAATCGGTCGGCAGACCGGTTTCGCCACGTCTGGCGCGCGCCGACCGCGAGTCTGCGCTTGGTGGAAAAGTTCACGCGGGTCGACGCCGGTACGCTCGACTACGAGGCGACGATCACCGACCCGACCCGCTTCGCCCGGCCGTGGACCGTCCGCTTCCCGTTGTCAGCGGACGCGGTGGCGCAGGGGGTGACGCCGGGCCCTCTCTTCGAGTTCGCCTGTCACGAGGGAAACTATGCGCTCCCGAACGTGTTGCGCGGCGCTCGCGCACAGGGTGCGATGAGGGCGGCGGCTGTTCGTTCCGGCGGGCCGTGAGTTGGCAGGCGGGTGCCACACGGGGGTGACCGGCAGGCCACGCTTCCAACGGAGTTCGTTCCCGGCTGGCTCAGTGGTGCGGCGGCTGACGCGTTGACGGGGTTCGTCGGCGTGGAGGGTGGGCGACGGAGCGAGGTCGTGGAACGGGCACGGTCCGACGGTCCTGGAGCGGGTGGGCGGCGGTTCCATGCGGTGCGACGCTCTGCGGGCCGGGACGTGGAGCGCCCCGGCCCGTCGGGGAGCGCGTCAGGCGCGCGCGAGGATCAGTCCCGCCGACGCCCCCAGGGCGGCGCTCCGCGTCACTCTGAGGCAGTCGCTGCTCAAACATCGGCCTCTGCCTTGCTTGGCGGGGGCGGTCGATGCACGGGCCCTCGCGGGCAGCGCCACGTTCCTGACGCTCGTCTGGCTGCTGCTCACGCGAATCAGCGGCGTTCCGCTACTCGAAGCGCAGGCAGACCGAAAGTGGGGCGCCGGATTGCCATGGCTGTCACCTGCGGGTGGGTCGAATAAGCGGGGTTCCGTTAACCTGCATTATTCATGAGGGTCGAGAATCAGTCACCGACGGGGCTTGCTTGACCGCGAGCGGAGCCTCTCGGACGTGGCGGCGGGCGCGGCAGGAGGCGTAGAGTGGCCCTTCACGGCGCCGGGCGGTCGCGGAGGCCAGGTTGGGGGAAGGCTCTGCCGGTAACGGGCGGTGCCGGCCCGGGCCGAGACGTGCGCCGAGCCCCGCGCGGGCTCTGACTACTGACCCGCGCAGGCGCCGAGCGCGAGCGCGATGCGCCGCCACGCGTGGAGATGGGGCGTCGCCCGTGGTAGATGCAGGACGATGCGGCGCGCCGAGCCGACGACATGCACCCCCAGCTTCAGCAGCCGGTCGCGCAGCCACGTCACCTGGGTGCGGGCACAGCCGGTCCGCGCCGCCCGCAGCCGCAGCTCCTGCATGAGTGCGTAGGCGGCCGCGGTCAGCAACACGCGCAACTGGTTCGCCAGGAACTTGCAGCAGCTCGTGCGGTCGATCTGCAGGCCGTCCAGCAACTCCTTGATCCGGTTCTCGATGTCCCCGCGGGCGCAGTAGACCCACTCGTAGACGAAGCGCGAGCTCTCCAAGAGATTCGTCACGACGAAGCGCGGATTGTCCCGCGGCTCGCGACCCTTGAGCCGGACCACCTCCGCCTTGATCACGACCCGGCGTTCGTGGCCCCACGTGCCGGCTGCGTAGCGGGTGTCGGTATAGACGTGCTCGGTTCGGCCACTGGCCTCGCTCTGCGCGCGGGCCACCGCCATCGCGGATTCGGCATGCCGCTGCAACACCGCGTTCTTGCCCATCGCGACCACGTAGTCGAGCCCCGGTTCGGCATCCAGGAAATCGAGGATCTCCGGGGTCGCAAAGCCCCCGTCGAGCCGGACGAGAAACGGCGTCGCCGGAAACGCCGCCCGCAGCATCGGCAGCAGCCGACACAGCAGGCCCAGGGTCCCGTCGGCCGCCACCGCGTTCCCCGGCCGCAGCAGCGCCGCGCACAGATACTGCTCCTTCTCGTCGTTGAAAGTCAGGAACGCGAGCAGCGGCAGATAGCACCAACTGTCGTAGTGCCCGTTGAAGAACGTGAGCTGTTGCGCGCCGTGCGTCCGGTCGTCGGTCGGATCCAGATCGATGGTGATCCGCCACACCCGCCGGTGCAGGCGGCGCCGATGCCGCTCGATCACGCTCGCCGCCAACTCCCGCGCCATTCGGTAGAGCGCGCCGCGGCCCGCGCCGTTCTCGAACCGCGAGATCGTCGGCTGCGACGCCAGGGGCGCGCCGGCCACCGGGTCTCGCCCGAGCAGCAGCTTGTGGATGGGGTCCTCCGCCAAGTGGTCCGCGTCGTTGCCGTCGGGATGACCGCACGCGATGCCGAAGATCCGCTGTCCGACCAGCTCCGAGAGCGTGTGCCGAATCTTCTCCGGCGCGCGCTTGTCGGCGAGACACCCGGCAAACGCCTTGACGAGGCCGTACACGCGCTCGGCCGCCTTGAGCAGGACGCCGCCGCCGTCGGAACTCGCCTGCTCGCGGTTGAACGTCGCGACGAGGGGCTTGTCGAAGAGGTCCGGGAACAGGACAGTCTGTGATATCTTGTCAGGTGTCATGCAGGGGCCTCCGTTGTGGCTAAACGCTTGTGGACACAACGTTTGTACCACGCGGAGGCTCCTGTGTCTCCCCCAGAATCACCATCTTCACGAATAATCCAGGCTAACCTGATGTCGGTCGACGGGACGGGTCCACCGTTTGTCCAGGGCCCCTGTCGAGCGCCGACGCGGGCAGCTGCAGCCTGCCTACTTCTTGCCGGCCTTCTTGGGGGCCTTCTTCCTGCGTTCGGCCCAGTAGGCGGTCATGCGCTCCGATACCGCCTTCTTCTCCGCGGCCGTCATCTCCCGACGCTTCCTCTGCGGCTTGGCTTCGGGCTGGATCTCTGTGGTGGCGTCGGTCGCCTTTCTCGGCGAGGAGCGCTGCGACGCAGAGCGCGGCGCCGGGGCGGAGGCTCCCAGGAGCTGCTCCACGTCGGTCAGCGCCTTGATCTCGGCCTGGAGGCGGTCGATTTCGCCTTGTCGGTCGGCAATTGCCTGTGCGATGACATTCATGGTGCTGGAGAGTAATGGTCCTGCGATGGGGATGTCAACGAATGGGATTCGCCGCTCTGGGAGGGGCAGAACGGTGTTCTGCCACGCCGTCGTCGATGCGCGGGCGGAGCTCCAGCACCACTCGCCGACGAGAGGGGGTGGTCCGGTGAACTGCCCCCGCCTCCCCCGGGTCCGCCCGTGCGCGCGGTAGGCTGCGGCTGAACGGCCCCCGGGGGGCGACGCCCGTCGACGGCGGAGTGGGACCGAGCCTGTCGGGCCCACCGGATCGGGTACCATGCGGGCAAAACGGGAGACCTGTGTACTCATCTCCAATGGAGGGCATGTTGGCAAAAGTCAAGAACCTCACCGTGGCCATGACGAAAACGCAGCTGCTTTCGGATATCGCGGAGAACACGGCGTTGACGAGGCGGCAGGTCGCGGATGTCTTCGAGGCGCTGGATTCGGTCATAGAGCGCCATGTCCGGAAAGGGGCCGTCGGCACTTGCACAATACCCGGCCTCATGAAGATCAAGGTCGTGAAGAAGCCCGCGCAGAGGGCCCGGAAGAACGTGCCGAATCCGTTCCGGCCTGGTGAAACGATGGACGTGAAGGCCAAGCCGGCCAGCACTTCCGTGAAGGTTCTGCCGCTCAAGAAGCTGAAAGACATGGCGTAGGTGTCCGCCGTACGGGTCGTCGTCCCCGTTCGGCGAGGGGGGAACCCGTCGGGGGGCTGCCGCGCCCGCGGGGGCGCCGACGTCGAACTCGGCGCGGACGGGCGGCCCAGGTGCGCCGCCTCGAACGGCCGCGGCCGCGGCGCGATCGGGCCCGGAAGCGTCGCCGCGGCGGCCACCGCCGGCGAGGCGCTCGTCGGCGCTCGGTCTTTGGTGGTCGTGGAGCTCGGCGAGGTACGCGACGAGGGTGGCGTCCCTCGCCCGGCGGGCCGGCGAGCCAGGGGGCAGCCTCGTGAGTCCGCCACCCGTCGGCTCCCGGCCTACCGGCCCGGCGGTCGAAGAAGGCCGTAGCCCAGGGGGCGGACGGCGCGTGCCCGCGAGGTGGCGACGTTGAGCCCAGCGGCCCTGGCCCGGCCACCGTCTGCCGGCGGAGCTCGGGTTGGGGGCGGAGCCGCCCCTCGTAGAACTGCTCCGTCGTGAACGCGCAGATGTCTGGGTGCATGCGCCACGGCTGGTCGAGGAAGACGCCGCGGGGCGGGTCGACGGTCGGGCCACGGACGCCCGCTCCTTCACGCTTCGCCGTAAAGGGGAGCCCATGACGTGACTGAAGCCAGTGAGCCCACGCAGACCGAGCTGATGTTGTATCGCCCGGTCTCGCAGATGCTGAAGTTGTTCGTACTACCGGAGATCGACAGGCGAGTCCGGTCCGGCGTGATTCGGAAAACCAGCCTACCGCTGCAGGTTCACCAGTTCAGGGTCGTCCAACCCGGCCCCGGGCACGTAGTCGAGCTGAACGAGGAGACACGGCTCACGATCAAGGTCAAGGTGACGAAGGCCGTCGAGGCCGGGCAGCTCCTGGCGCTCGGCGATATCGACCCGGATTCCAGCGTGCTGGAGCCGCCGGTCGTGGACGGGACGCCCAGATCGTATTTTCTTTTCCAGTCGGCGTTCTTGAACCTGCTGACGATGTTCGACTTCACCCGGAGCGGACATGAGGGGAGTGAGCCGGCGCCGCCCATGCAGTTCCCGATTGCCGAGTTCGTCCGGATGCAGGAGTTTCTCAAGGCGGTCAACCCGGTGGAGAAGTTCACGCAGCTAGCGGCGCTCAACTGGCCGCCAGCCCCGGGCTACTTCCCGAACGTCATCGGGTACGCGCACGCGAATCCCGACAAGCTGAAGGACGCGGAGTTCGCGGATGCCGTGGCGGCCGCCTACGACGAACGTCTCTTGCGGCGAAGGATCGACCTCTGGACGGAGGCCGAACTGTTTCCGGGCCGTCTGGACTACGTCCGAAAGGCCGTCGAGGAGTACTTCGCGGGCGACTGGATAAGCTCCATCTACGTCGTCGTGCCGCAGTTCGAGGGCATCCTCAGGGATTACCTGAGAGCTGCCGGCGCTGCGCCGAAGAAACGGTTCGAAGCCATGGTACGGCAGCTCGAGAAGCTCGTGTTCTCGCGGAGGGTCCTACTGTTCCCGTCGCCGGTGCTCAACCTGATTCTCGACTTCCTCAGCAGCGGCACGTTCTGGAAGACCGGGGCCGACATCGGCGATCCGATGCAGGAGGTCAACCGCCACGGTATCGTCCACGGAGTCTTCACCAGTTTCCAAACGAGGAATATCGCCTTGAAGTATCTCGTCCTGGTCGATGCGCTCGCGCTGGTCATGCTGCACGACCAGGTCGTGAGCGGCGCGCTGTAAACGTGCTCGAGCAGGCCAATGAACCTCGGTCGTGTCCACGGACCGCGGTGATCCGGCTCCACTGGCTGCTCGTCAGGGAGACTCAACCTGCACCGGCGCGTACGTCGACCCTGGGAACGCCGGCGACGAGATTCGGGGCGCTACCGGCGCGGGGCGCGGCGCCGAGGCCCAAGCCGGCGGCGGCAAGCCCTTCGTCCCGCTCCGCCGAGTCTTCGCGCAGCTACCACGCGTCGGGGGCGGACTCCAGGCTCCCACCGTCGGCCCAATGGCAGCCGCGGGATTCCGGCGACGCTCGCGGGACGTCCCCGCCGGGTTCGTCGGCGATCCGTGGCATGGTATTCGCAGCTGCAACGCCGGGCGTGTCGGGTGATGTGGCGGGCCGAACGGAACCACTCGGTCGGTCGGGACGCCGCGGTTCGGTTGCCCGACGGGCCGCCCGCTTCACTCTCCGAAGAGGTCGTCCACCGCGAGACGGAGATCCGGCACGCTGGATGCGACCAGGTGCTCGCCGCGCTGCCGAGCCTGCTGCCGCGCGTATCCCTCCGGGCCGGGATCGGTGTATACCGTCACCGTGCCGGCTTCGACGTCGACCAGCCACGCCTCCGGAATGCCCGCCCTGGCGTACCGCGGCACCTTCTCCGTCCTGTCGTAGCGCAGGGACGAATCGGCCACCTCGACGACGAGGAGGACGTCGCCGGGTTCGGGATGGCGATCGGCGTAGAAGCCCTTCCGGCGGCGCGCCACCGAAAGATCGGGCTGCGGCTCGGTGTGTCTGTCCAGGCGAATCGGATTCTGAACGATCACGTTGGCCCTGCCGGCCAAACGCGTGACCATCACCTCGGTCAGGTGATTCACTATGCCCGCATGCGGGGGGCCTATCGGCGTCATCTCACGGACCTCTCCGTCGATGAGCTCCACGCGATCGTCCTCGGTGAAGATCCCGGCTTCACCCATGCGCGCGAACTCGTCGACGTCGAAGCGGTACCGATGGACGTCGGCAACGTGGTCCTGGTCTACCGTTACGGCCATGGTGCTGCTCCTGTCGAGTGCCGACCGGTTCGCCCGGATGGATCGGGTCGCGCATGTCATGGCTCCCTCTCCAATGGTAGTCCACGAGTTCGACGGGCGCGACCGCCCCGGTGCCGGCGCCGGGCCGGCGTGCGATCAGGAGCCCCACCGCCCGTCGGGGCCGCGGCGGACGTCAACCACCATCGAGCCTCGGGTCGGGGGCCGCACGCCGGTGAACGACCCGATGAACCACGACACCAGCCCCACCGCGAACGCCCCGAGCACCGCCGAGAAGAACGAGGCGACGCTGAAGCCGGGGACGAGGAACGCCGCGAGGCCGAACGCGAGGCCGTTGACGACGAAGTAGAACAGGCCCAGGGTGAGCACCGTGAACGGCAGGGTCACGAGGAGCAGCAGCGGCCGCACGACGGCGTTGACGAAGCCGAGGACGAGCCCGGCGAGGGCGAGCGAGAAGAGGCCGTCGACCCGGACGCCGGGGAGGACCCAGGCGGTCACGCCGAGGGCGACGGCGGTCGTCAGCCAGTGGGCGAGGAACAGGGTGCTCATGCGGGTGCCTCCGGGCCGGCCGCGGCGGGGAACAACACCCCGGGGGCCAGCTTGTTCTCGGGGTCGAGGGCGCGCTTGACGGCCCGCATCCGCTCGATGCCCGCGTCGCCGTGAAGCAGGCGCAGCAGCGTCTGCTTCACGGGGTTTCGGCCGACGCCGTGCTCGGCGAGGGGGCTTCCCCCGAGGCGGATGACCTCGCGACCGCACGCGAGGATCGCTTCCCTGCCCGCCCGCACGTCGTCGGCCGAGCGGGGGATGACGTTGGGGTGCAGGTTGGCGTCGGACAGGTGCCCCCACACCGCGTGGTCGAGGCCGCGCGACTCGAAGGCGGCGCGGAAGAGGCGCAGGCAGTCGGGGAGCTTCGGGAAGGGCACGATCATGTCGGCGGCGGTCTTCTCGATTGTGCCATCCACGGTGCGTTTGGCGACAGCCACCTGCCGGTTCACCGCCTCGGGCACGGCCTCGCGGAGCGCGAGCAGCCCCGCCGCCCGGGCGGTCTCGCCGGGGGCCGCGAGCTGGGTGCGGTCGAGGAGTCCCTCGGTCTCGAGGAGGCGGCAGAGGTGGACGACGGGGCCGGCCGGCGCCGATGTCGAGGCCGCGAGGCCGATCTGCTCGTGGACCTCGCCGGCGGTGGCGCCGGGGGGCAGCTCGATCTGGAGCAGGAGGACGGCGTCCGCCGCCTCCGGAATCGACGCCCCGGAGCCCCGGCCGGCCACCGCGGCCCGCGCCAGCTCGAGCGATCGCCGGTCCAGGTACTCGATGGCGGCGACGTCGAGGCCGGCCGGATCGGTCCGTCGCCGGGTGTCCGCCGACGTGTCGCGGAGCCGCCCCGCGAGCGCCGTCGCGTGCTCTTCGCCGTCGAGCGCGATCAGCACCACGCAGACCGCCGGCCGCCGGGGCAGGACGTCGAGGGTCACGGAGGTCAGCACCCCCAGGGTGCCCTCCGAGCCGACGAAGAGATCGACGAGGTCCAGGTCGGGCGCGGAATGGTAGCCGGCCGAGTGCTTGGGGACCCGCGGCAGGCGATAGTCCGGGGCGGGGACCACGATCTCGCCCTGCGCCGTCTCGATGACGAAACGGCCGTCCGCCGCTCGCACCTGGCCGCGTTCCAGGTCGAGCGCCTCGCCCGAGGCGAGGACCACCGTGAGGCCGCGGACCCAGTCCCGCGTGGTGCCGTACTTGAAGGTGGCGGCCCCGGCCGCGTTCGTCGACACCACGCCGCCGACCGTCGCCCCCTCGAACGTGGGTACCGGCGGATACGCCTTGCCGGCCGCGTCGAGGACCTCGCGCAGGGTGGTGAGGGCGACTCCCGGCTGCGCGGTGATCCGGTCGTCGGCGAGCTCCCCGACCGCGTTCATTTTCGACGAGCTCAGCACCAGATCGCCCATCGGGGTCGCCCCGCCGGTCAGGGACGACTGCGCGCCGACCGGCAGAACGCGGTCGGCGCCGCGGACGAGCGCGGCGACCTCCGCCTCGTCGCGGGGGAACGCCACCGCCGGCGCATGGCCGCCGGGGTAGTGCGCCGCGTCGTCGAGGAAGCCCGAGACGTCGTCGGTGATGAAGGGCGGGCGGGCCGGGTCACGATCGGCGGCGCGCGCCGGCCGGGTGCGGATGCGATTGGTCGCCATGCTCGTCGGACGGGTCCGGGGCTGCCGCGCGTGGCTCCGGGCGGGTAGAGGCTCGGTGTCCGGGCATCCGGACGGGCCGCGGCACGCTGGCCGGGGCCCGGACGGCACCGTTGATCATGATAAAGTGGCGTGCTCATTCCGGAACAGGCCGGGAGCCTGCGCGGTGCTCGGTGCCGGTGACTTCGCGCGTTGCCGTGCGCCGTCTTGCGTCGCGATCCGGGGCAACCCCACGGTTTCGGTCGAGCGCAAAGTTCACCCCGGACGCGTGACATCGTGGGCGAGGGAGCCGTCGGTTCCCGTTACACGCCCGTTACAGAAAGGTATCCTCCCATGTTTCAGCGGCTTTGCGTTCTGGGCGCCGTCCTCGCGGTGTCCGCGGCCTGCGGCGCGCCGACCCTCGCGCAGTCCGACGACGAGGTGGTGGGGCGCGTCGGCGACCGGGCGGTCACGATGGCGGACCTCGACGAGGCGTGGCGCAACAACGACGCGCCCTCGCGGATGCGCATGCTGCAGGAGCTGTACGAGACGCGCAAGCGCACCCTCGACATCGTCATCGGCGAGATCCTCATCGAGCGCGAGGCCATCGCCGGGGGCACGTCCCGCGACGAGCTGCTCGCGCAGGAGCTGCCGGCGAGGACCCTGCCCGTCACCGCCGAGGACGTCACCCGCGTCTACGAGCAGAACCGGCGCGCCTTCCCGAACATGACCGAGGAGCAGATGGCCCCGCAGATCCGGGCGTTCCTCGCCCAGCAGCGGCCCATGCAGGCCCTGCACGCGTACATGGCCGAGCTGCGGGCGGGGGCCGACGACATCAGGGTGGAGCTCGATCCGCCCCGCACCCCCGTCGAGGTCGTGGAGGGCGACCCTGTGCTCGGCCCCGCCGGCGCGCCGGTCGAGATCGTGGAGTTCTCCGACTTCCAGTGCCCGTTCTGCCAGCGGCTGACCGCCACCCTCGACCGCCTGAAGGCCGAGTACGGCGACGACGTCCGGCTCGTCTTCAAGGACTTCCCGCTGCCCAACCACGCCGAGGCGTTCAAGGCGGCCGAGGCGGGTCTCTGCGCCAACGTGCAGGGCCAGTTCTGGGAGCTGCACGACGCGATGTTCGAGCGCCAGGACGAGCTCGGGGTGGACGACCTGAAGCGCCACGCCGGCGAGCTGGGTCTCGATCAGGCGGCGTTCGACGCCTGCCTCGACAGCGGCCGCTTCGCCGAGCAGGTCAGCGCCGACCTGCGGTACGGCGAGTCGCTGGGGGTGCAGTCGACCCCTACCATCTTCATCAACGGCCGCGCGGTGATGGGGGCGGCGCCGTACGAGGTGTTCGACGAGATCGTGCGGGACGAGCTGGACCGTATCCGTTAGGGCTGCGGCGGAACCGCTTGCGGCTGCCGGCGTCCAACCGGCCGGTCCGGAAGCCGCACTCGGGGGCTCAGGGGAAGAAAACCAGCTTGACGAGCAATGCCAGGATGATCGGTGCGAAGGTGAAGAGCGCGAACCTCACGACAGCGATATCCTGCTTGAGCGCGGCGATGTCCTGCTTCAACTCCTGCTTGAGCGCGGCAACATCCTGCTGCGTGGCGAGGTTTGCACCGGCGGGGATCGCCGCCGCAGCCGCCTTGGCCTTCGGTTCGGAGGCACCGGCCTCGAGCAGGGCTTCGTAGACCTCCGCGACGATGACGCTCATGTCGTCACTGTAGTCGAAGACGCCGCCGGATGACAATTCAGCGGGCCGGACGGGCTCCCTCGCCCTGTCCGGCCTCACGAGGCGGATCAGTCGGCCGCGGCGGCGATGCGGGCGCCCTCGGTGGCGAGGAAGTCGTCGAACTCGGCGCGGCTCTGGACGGTGACGAAGCCGCGCATCCGGTAGTGGCCGAGCCCGCAGAGCTGCGAGCAGTTGACCTCGTAGTCGCCGGCCACCGTCGGCACCCACCACACCGGGATCTCCATGCCCGGTATCGCGTCCTGCTTCACCCGCATCTGGGGAATCGCGAAGCTGTGGATGACGTCGAGGCTCGACAGGTACACGATGACGGGCTCGTCGACCGGCAGGTTGAGCTGGTTGATGGTGGCGACGTCGTCGGCCCCGGCGGGGTCGCTGCGGTCGAGGCCTGTCGCGTTGGTCGGCGTGATGAGGCTCGCGTCGCGGCGCCCGAACATGCCGTCGGGGCCGGGGTAGATCGAGTGCCACTCGAACTGCTTCGCGATGACGTGCACGACCGTCGCACCCTCCTCGGGCGGGAACGCGTTGACGCGCACCGTCCACGCGGGGATCGCGAAGAAGATGAGGATGATGGCCTCGACGACGGCCACGCCGATCTCGAGACGGGTCGAGGTGTGGCTCGTCACGCCGGTGTAGTCCGCCTTCGGGTTCGCGGACGCGCGGAAGCGGATCAGGGTGTAGGCGAAGAAGATGCCCCAGCCCACGAACAGCACCGCCATGAGCCAGTGGACGATGACGATGATCCGGTCGATCTCCGCGGCGTGCGCCGAAGCCTGCAGCGGCAGTCCGAGAAATTCCTGCATCGATAAGCTCCCAGCCCGGAAGCCGGCGCCGAACGCGAATCGCAAGATCGCGCCGCGGCCGCCGCCTTCCGCCCAACCAACCTGACCGTGACCCGCGCCGCTCTTCCGGCGCAGGCGCCTGACCCCTGGCCCGCCAATCGTCGCCTTCGGCTCCGCTTGGCGCCCAACCAATCCTGCAGGAGTCCGCGCCGTTCTACAGCGCAAACTCCTGGCGGAGCCGCGCGGCGACGCCGCCGCGGGGCTACGAGTGGCTCCTGGCCTGCGACGACGGCGACAGGTCGACGCGCTCGCCGATCGCCATTCTCGATCGCTTCAAGAGGTAGAGGAAGAAGCGGGCGAAGCAACCCAGCACGCCGGCGGTGATGGTGATCATCACGAGGATGCCCCAGCTCGCGCCGATCGACATCGCCGAGTTCGGGTCGCCGAAGCAGACCGTGCAGGCCCATCCGATCTGCGGCGCGGCCAGCATCAGTGCCGCCGCCGCCACCGTCGTCCGCAGGACGTGTCGCGATGATCCCAGCATCTCAGCCCTCGTGTCTGTTCCGGGCTCACCTGAGCCCGATCTCCCGTGTCTTCCGAACGAACCGTACCGCGTAGGCCGCCAGCAGCCCCGCCGTCGCCAGCGACCCGACCGCGGTGGCGAGATGCCAGCCGGTGCCGCGGACCGTCCCCCAGGTCACGCCGCCCCACACCGCCATCATCAGCGCCAGCCCGATCGACGCCACGATGAAGAGGATGTGGAAGGCGCGCAACGACATCAGTGCGCCTCGTCCGCGTGCGCCGCGTTCGCGTTCGGCAGCGTCTTGTGGGCGCCGTAGGTGTCCGAGATCGTCATGATCGGGACGAGCATCAGGACCAGCCAGAAGGCCACCGTCAGGGCCAGCGCGATGGCCAGGGTCAGGCTCTTCTCCTCGACGAGGTGCATGAAGTAGCTCACCACCAGCGAGCCCTTCGCGGTTGCGATGATGAGGGCGATGATGATCGCCAGCGGCACCGCCACGTCCAGGTACGAGGCGAGGACGGTCACCACCGTGAGGACCGCCAGCGCGCCGGTGACCTTCATGTAGATGTCGATGTGCTTTTTGGTTTCTTCAGCGCTTCCGCTCATGACGCCTCCGCAGTGTCCGGGAGCCCGGCCGGGGAGAACGGGCCGGCGCCCGTCCCCGGGCGACGGCCGATGGCCTCCCTCGCCCGCCAATCGTCGCCTTCGGCTCCGCTTGGCGCCCAACCAACCCTCCAGGAATCGGCGCCGTTTTCACGGCGCCGACTCCTACAGCAGGTAGAGCACCGGGAACAGGAAAATCCACACCAGATCGACGAAGTGCCAGTAGAGGCCGGCCGCCTCGATCCGGTTCTCGAACATCGCCCGCTTCTCGTGCCACATCCGGCTGCCGGGGCCCCAGAAGTAGCTGTTCACGGCGACGCCGCCGATGATGTGCAGCGCGTGCAGCCCGGTCATCGTCCAGTAGATCGCGAGGAACGTGCTGTGCGAGGGCAGATGGTCGTGCGTCACCTTCTCGTAGTACTCGAAGCTCTTGACCGCCAGGAAGGTGAGCGCGAGCAGGATGGTCACGCCCATGTACGTCTTGTACTTGGCGAAGTCGCCGAGCTTGAGCGACGCGAAGCACATGACCATCGTCACGCTCGAGCCGATGAGGATCGCGGTGTTGAACGCCCCGATCGGGATGTTCAGGTACTCAGCCCCCAGCGGCCAGTCGACGCCGCCCACCCGCAGGATGACGTAGGTCGAGAAGAGCCCGCCGAACAGCATCACCTCGGAGGCCAGGAAGAGCCAGATGCCGAGCTTGACGTTGTTCAAGCCGGTGTCCGGCCGTTCGGCTACGGTATACGGAATCTCCATCCTGGTCACACCTTCGCGGCTGCGGGCTCGGCGCCGGTCGCCTGTCCCTGCATGGTGAAGTCGTCGGGAGCGCCGGGCACGCTGTACTCGTAGGGTCCCCGGTGCGCCTCGGGCGGCGCGGCGAAGTTGCCGTGCGGGGGCGGTGAGGGCGCCTGCCACTCGAGGGTGGTGGCCTTCCACGGGTTGTCGTCGACCTTCTTCCCGTTCCGGATGCTCCAGAAGAAGTTGACGATGAAGAAGATCTGGAAGAACCCGAGGGCCCAGGCGCCGTAGGACATCACGGCGTTCCACTCCATGACTTCCTGGGCGTGCGCGTACTGCATGCCGCCGTCGTAGAGCCGCCGGTTCACCCCGACGAGCCCGGTGATGAACATCGGCATGAACACCACGTTGATCGCGATCAACGAGCCCCAGAAGTGGATCTTGCCGAGCACCTCGTTCATCACCCGGCCCGTCGCCTTCGGGTACCAGTAGTAGAGGCCCGCGAACAGGGCGAAGATGGTGCCGGGGGCCACCACGTAGTGGAAGTGGCCGATCACGTAGTAGGTGTCGTGCAGGTGCAGGTCGGGCGCGGAGAGGCCCAGCGGCAGACCCGTCAGCCCCCCGATGCCGAACATCGGCAGGAAGGCGAGCGCGAACAGCATCGGCACGTTGTAGCGGATGGACCCGCCGTAGAGCGTGATGAAGAACGCCGACAGGATGACCACCGACGGCACCGAGATGATCATCGTCGTGGTCTGGAAGAAGGCGCTCATCGTCGTGCCCATGCCGGTCAGGAACATGTGGTGCGCCCACACGATGAACGACATGAAGCCGAGGAAGATGACCGACGCCACGAGCACGCGGTAGCCCCAGAGCGGCTTCCGGGTGTTGTTGGCGAGAACCTCGGCGACGATGCCCATCGCCGGCAGGATCAGGACGTAGACCTCGGGGTGGGCGAGGAACCAGAACAGGTGCTGCCAGAGCAGCGGGCTCCCGCCGCCGCTGATGTCGAGGGGGCCCTCGGTGGTGACGAGCCCGCTCGGCATGAAGAAGCTGGTCTCGGCCACCCGGTCCATGAGCTGCAGGACGCCCGCGACCTCGAGGGGCGGGAACGCGAGCAGGAGCAGGAACGAGGTGACGAGCTGCGCCCACACGAAGAACGGCAGGCGCGTGAAGCTGAGGCCGGGGGCCCGGAGCTGGAAGGTGGTGACGATGAAGTTGATCGAGCCCAGCAGCGACGAGGTGATCAGGAAGATCATCCCGACGAGCCACCACGTCTGCCCCTCGAGGGCGATGACCGACAGCGGCGCATACGAGGTCCAGCCGGAGTTCGCGGCCCCGCCCGGCACGAAGAAGCTGGCGAACATGACCACGCCGCCCAGGAAGAACGCCCAGTAGCTGGCCATGTTCAGCCGCGGGAACGCCATGTCGGGGGCGCCTATCTGCAGCGGCAGCACGTAGTTGCCGAAGCCGCCGACGGCGAGGGGGACGACCCCCATGAACACCATGATGGTGCCGTGCATGGCCCCGAGCTGGTTGTAGAACTCGGGCAGCATGATGCCGCCCGGCGCGTTCGCCTGCCCGAGGAAGTTGCCGATGAACGGGATGGGCGCGCCCGGGTAGGCGAGCTGCCACCGCATCACCATCATCAGCGAGAAGCCGAACAGCAGGAACAGCATGGCGGTGATCGCATACTGGATGCCGATCACCTTGTGGTCGACCGAGAAGACGTACGCGCGGAGGAAGCTGAGCTCGTGCTCGTCGTGGGCATGTCCGGCGTGCGCGACATGTTCGGCGGTGGTCACGTTCTCCAACGTCGTGACTCCTTTCTGGACCTGCCTGCGATCCCGTCGCCGCCGCGGGCGGCGGCGCGGGTCCGAGGTGAGGCAGTGACGTGACCGGAGTCAGCGCCCGCGGACCCGGCGCGGGCGGCCTCGCGATTCCCGTCGTGATTCGACACCCGGCCTCGACGGCAGCGATGCCGGGGCCGGCCCGAGCCGGCTCACGTGCATCGGTTCACAAGCGTCTGCCGCAATTCTATCGGCGCCTTCCCGCCCATGCAACCCTGCCCGCCGGGTGCCCGGCGCGGCGCCGCCCCGGGCACCCGGCGTCCCGCCGGCGGGTATACTCTGGGCCGACGGCCATGACTCCGCAGCCCGAGGACGTCCCGCGCCTGCTCGACACCCGGGGGGACGAGCCCTTCGCCGCCACCTACGTCGCGGTGGTGGTGGTGGAGGCCCTCGTGCTCGCGGCGCTGTGGCTCTTCTCGCGGCACTTCTCGGGCTAGGCGTCCGCGCCGTCGAACGGCGCAGACTCCTTGCCGGGTTGGTCGGGCGGCGCGCGGAGCCGCGGGCGACGATTTCCGGGTCAGGCATCTGCGCCGTCGAACGGTGCGGACACCCGGCAGGGTCGGTCGGCGGCGCGCGGAGCCGCGGGCGACGATTTCCGGGTCAGGCATCTGCGCCGTCGAACGGTGCGGACACCCGGCAGGGTCGGTCGGCGGCGCGCGGAGCCGCGGGCGACGATTTCCGGGTCAGGCGTCCGCGCCGTCGAACGGTGCGGACACCCGGCAAGGGTCGGTCGGGCGGCGTGCGGAGCCGCGGGCGACGATTGGCGGTCCAGGAATTCCGCGCCGTGGGCGGCGCCATCCCATGCATCCCATCGACTGGATCATCATCGGCAGCTACCTCGCGTGGGTCCTGTACGACGGGGTCAGGCGGTCCCGGGGCACCGACGCGGTCGAGGGGTACTTCCTCGCCGGCCGGTCGCTGCCGTGGTGGGCGGTCGGGCTGTCGGTGATGGCCACCCAGATGAGCGCCATCACCCTGGTCGGCACCACCGGGCAGGGCTACGCCGACGGCCTCGGGCTGGTGCAGATGTACTTCGGCCTGCCGCTGGCGATGATCATCCTGTCGGTGACCCTCGTCCCGTTCCTCTACCGGGCCCGCGTGTTCACCGCCTACGAGTACCTGGAGCGCCGGTTCGACCGGAAGACCCGGGCCCTGACGAGCCTGATCTTCCTCGTGTCGCGGGGGCTGGGGGTGGGCGTGATCATCTCCGCCCCGGCGGTCGTGCTGTCGGTGGTGCTGGGGTGGAACCTCACCCTCACCGCCCTCGCCATCGGGGTGCCGACGACCGTCTACACGATGCTCGGCGGGGTGCAGGCGGTCGCGTGGGCCGACGTCAAGCAGATGGTCATCATCGTGGGCGGCCTGCTCGCGGTGGTCGCGGCCCTCGTCGTCGGGCTGCCGGGCGGGGTCGGGCTCGGCGAGGCGATGCACCTGGCCGGGGCGGCCGAGCGGTTGACCGCCGTCGACTTCTCCCTCGACCTGAACGAGACCTACACCTTCTGGTCGGGCCTGCTGGGCGGGCTCTTCCTCGCGCTCGGGTACTTCGGGTGCGACCAGAGCCAGGTGCAGCGCCACCTGACCGCCGACTCGGTGGACGCCGCCCGCCGGTCGCTGCTGATGAGCGCGTACTGGAAGATTCCCCTGCAGGCGCTGATCCTGCTGACCGGCGTGCTGGTGTTCGTGTTCCACCTGTTCAACCCGGCGCCGATGGTCTTCCACCCCGTGCGGGACGCGGCGGTGCGCGCCGGCGACCGGGCGGCGGAGTACGCGGGGCTGGAGTCGGAGTTCGCGGAGGCGTTCGCCGAGCGCCGCGCCGCCGCGGACGAGATGCTCGCGGCGCGACGGGCCGGCGGGGCGGCCGCGGCCGAGACACGCGCGGCGTTCGCGGCCAGCCAGGCGCGGGTGGGGGCGGTTCGCGGCCGGGCCGCGGGCCTGGTGGAGGAGGCCACCGGCGAGGAGTACTCCGACGTCAACTACGTGTTCCCCACGTTCATCGTCACCCACCTGCCGGTGGGGCTCGTGGGCCTGCTCATCGCGGCCATCTTCGCGGCCGCGATGTCGAGCGCGGCGGCCGAGCTGGCCGCGCTGTCCACGACCAGCGTCATCGACTTCTACCGGCGGTACCTGAACACCGCGGCGACCGACCGCCACTACCTGCGGGTGTCGAAGGTCGCGACCGCCCTGTGGGGGGTGGTGGCCACCGTTTTCGCGGTGTTCGCGGCCAACCTCGGGTCGCTGATCGAGGTCGTCAACCAGGTCGGCTCCTATTTCTACGGGTCCCTCCTCGGGGTGTTCGTGCTCGCCGTGGGGTTCCGCCGGGCCACCGCCGATGGCGCCTTCGTCGGCCTCTTCGCGGGCATGGCGTCGGTGGCCCTCGTCGAGAGCACGGCCGACGTGTCCTTCCTCTGGAACAACGTCATCGGCACCGTCGCGGTCGTCGTCGTCGGCCTCGCCGTCAGCCGGCTCCGCCCCGGGGGGCGCGGTTCCGCAACGCCGACTCCCGGAGGAGCGGCCGGGCGCTAGTGGTCCGTCACGCCATAATCTTCTGGTACGGACCTGACCCTAATGACTTCATCGTCAACGACTTGCCAGCACCGCACACCAGAACTATTCGCTGTGACGCGGCACTAGGAGTCTGCGCCGTAGAGCGGTGCAGACACCTAGCAGGGTTGGTTGGGCGCCCAGCGGAGCCGGAGGCGACGATGGGCGGGCTAGGAGTCTGCGACGTGGAACGGCGCGGACTGTGGTCGGCCTCGCCGTGAGCCGGCTCCGGCCCGGGGGGCGCGGTTCCATGGCAGCGACTCCCGGAAGGGCGGTCGGGCGGTAGGCGGAGGCTGACGCGCGACCTTGCGGTCGCTGTCGGCGCCGCTGTCCGGGCGGCCGGGCGAGTCGCCCGCCGGCGTTGTCGGCCGGCCGCGCCCCGTGATATGTTGATATACGACCGTTTTGGTCGGCAATCCGATTCGGCCCTCGGGAGGGCCGGTTGGGCGGCGATCGGAAGCTGCGGCGCGACCTTGCGGTCGCGTTCGGCGGCGATTCCCCGGGCCAGTGGTGCGCGACGTGGAACGGCGCGGACCGCTGGAGGGTCGGTGGGCGGCAATCGGAAGCCGCGGCGCGACCTTGCGGTCGCGTTCGGCGACGATTTCCGGACCAGGAGAGCGTCATGAGCACGGCGATTCAGACCGTCGAAGAGCTTGCGAAGCAGGAATACAAGTACGGGTTCACCACCGACGTCGAGACCGATTCGATCCCCGTCGGCCTGAGCGAGGACGTCGTCGAGCTGATCTCGGCCAAGAAGGGCGAGCCGAGGTGGCTGCTCGACTGGCGCCTCGACGCCTTCCGGGTCTGGTCGAAGATGACCGAGCCGACGTGGCACAACGTGCGCTATCCGCCCGTCGACTACCAGGCCATCAGCTACTACGCGGCGCCGAAGAAGAAGCCGAAGCTCGAGAGCCTCGACGAGGTCGATCCCGAAATCCGGGCCACCTTCGACAAGCTCGGCATCTCGCTCGACGAGCAGAAGCGCCTGTCCGGCGTCGCCGTCGACGCCGTCTTCGACAGCGTGTCGGTCGCCACCACGTTCAAGGACACGCTGGCCGACCTCGGCATCATCTTCTGCTCGTTCTCCGAGGCGGTGCGCGACCACCCCGAGCTCGTCCGCAAGTACCTTGGCACCGTCGTGCCCCACACCGACAACTTCTTCGCCGCCCTCAACTCGGCGGTGTTCAGCGACGGGTCGTTCGCGTACATCCCCAAGGGCGTCAAGTGCCCGATGGAGCTCTCGACGTATTTCCGCATCAACGCCGCCAACACCGGCCAGTTCGAGCGGACCCTGCTCGTGGCCGACGAGGGGGCCGAGGTGAGCTACCTCGAGGGCTGCACCGCTCCCCAGCGCGACGAGAACCAGCTCCACGCGGCGGTGGTCGAGCTGGTGGCCCTCGACGACGCCACCATCAAGTACTCGACGGTGCAGAACTGGTACCCCGGCGACAAGGACGGCAAGGGCGGCATCTACAACTTCGTGACCAAGCGGGGCAAGGCGCTCACCAACGCCAAGGTCACCTGGACCCAGGTCGAGACCGGCTCCGCCATCACCTGGAAGTACCCGAGCTGCATCCTGCAGGGCGACAACGCCGTCGGCGAGTTCTACTCGGTCGCGGTGACCAACAACCGCCAGCAGGCCGACACCGGGACCAAGATGGTGCACCTGGGCCGGAACACCCGCAGCACCATCGTGTCGAAGGGCATCTCGGCCGGGCACGGCCAGAACACCTACCGGGGCCTCGTGCGGATCGGCAAGGGGGCGCGCGGGGCCCGCAACTACTCGCAGTGCGACTCGCTGCTCATCGGCGACCGTTGCGGCGCCCACACGTTCCCGTACCTCGAGGTGAAGAACACCTCGTCGCAGGTCGAGCACGAGGCGTCGACGTCGAAGATCGGCGAGGACCAGATCTTCTACTGCCGGCAGCGCGGGCTGTCGACCGAGGACGCGGTCAACCTGATCGTCAACGGGTTCTGCAAGGAGGTCTTCCGCGAGCTGCCGATGGAGTTCGCGGTCGAGGCCCAGAAGCTGCTGGGCGTCAGCCTCGAGGGCAGCGTCGGCTAGTTGGATGGACGTCGGAGAAGTGGACGGAAAACTGATGCTTGAGATTCGCAATCTGCGGGCGGGGGCCGGGGACCGCCGGATCCTGAACGGGATCGACCTGGTGGTGAACCCCGGCGAGGTCCACGCCATCATGGGGCCGAACGGCTCCGGCAAGAGCACGCTGGCGGGGGCGCTGGCCGGCCGTGACGGCATCGAGGTCACCGGCGGCTCGGCGACGTTCAAGGGGCAGGACCTGCTGGACCTCGAGCCCGAGGAGCGGGCGCGCGAGGGCCTGTTCCTGGCCTTCCAGTATCCGGTCGAGATTCCCGGCGTCAACAACGCCTACCTCCTCAAGGCGGCGCTGAACGAGGTGCGGAAGCATCGGGGACAGCCCGAGCTCGACGCGATGGACTTCATGACCCTGGTCCGGAAGCGCCTGTCGCTGCTCGACATGGACGACGCGCTGCTCCACCGTCCCGTCAACGACGGGTTCTCGGGGGGCGAGAAGAAGCGGAACGAGATCTTCCAGCTCGCGGTGCTCGAGCCCACGCTGGCGATTCTCGACGAGACCGATTCGGGGCTCGACATCGACGCCCTCAAGACCGTCGCCGGGGGGGTCAACGCCATGCGGAGCCCCGAGCGCTCGATGGTCGTGGTGACCCACTACCAGCGGCTGCTGCACTACATCGTCCCCGACTTCGTGCACGTCCTCTACAAGGGACGGATCGTGCGGTCGGGCGGCAAGGACCTCGCGCTCGAGCTCGAGGAGAAGGGCTACGGCTGGCTCGACGCCGAGCCGGCGGCGCAACCTGCGGTCGCGTCTGAAGTTTCGCTTGGCGAAACTTCTACCGCGTAGGCCGGACGGCGCGATACGGAAGAGTCTCATGCCGCAGATCGCCATCGGCGCCGACAGCTACGCCGCCCAGTTCGAGGCCTTGAAGCGGACCGCCCCGCCCGCCGGCCCGCTCGGGCCACTGCGCGACGACGCGTTCCGCTGCTTCGACCGGCTCGGGTTCCCCACGACCCGGCTCGAGGAGTGGCGGTTCACCAACGTCGCCCCCATCGTCCAGACCCCGTTCCAGGCGCCGGCCGCGGCGGAAGGGCTCGGCGGCGAGGTCCTCGACACGCTGCACCTGCCGAGGTCCGGCGGCCCCGAGCTGGTGTTCGTCAACGGCCGCTTCGCGCCGGAGCTGTCGGACGTGTCGGGCCTGCCGCCCGGGGTCCGCGTGCGCGGCCTCGCGGCGATGGCGGGCGAGGCGGGGGGCCTCGACGGCGTCGCGCCGTACCTCGGGCGCCTCGCGCGGTTCGAGCGGCACGCGTTCACGGCCCTCAACACCGCGTTCCTCGGCGACGGCGCGGTCATCGAGGTCGACGGCGGCGTGGTGGTCGAGAACGCCATACACCTCATCTTCGCGTCGTCGAGCCCGGCGGCGCCGGTGCTCAGCCAGCCGCGGGTGCTGATTGTGGCCGGGGCGAGCAGCGAGGTCCGGGTGGTCGAGAGTCACGCGGGCGCCGGCGAGACCCCGTACCTGAGCAACTCGGTGACCGAGGTCTCGGTCGCCGAGAACGCGGTGGTGGACCACTACACGGTGGTGCGCGAGGCCGACGCCGCGTTCCACGTGGGCAGCCTTGCGGTCCGGATTGGCCGGGCCGGCAACTTCTCGTCCCACGCCATCACCGCTGGCGGGGCCATCGTGCGGAACGAGGCCGGCGTCGTCCTCGGCGGCGAGGGCGGCGAGTGCACGCTGAACGGGCTGTACCTGGCCAACGGCCGTCAGCTGGTCGACAACCAGACGACCATCGACCACGCCATGCCCCACTGCGACAGCCACGAGCTGTACAAGGGGATTCTCGACGGCCGGAGCCGCGCCGTGTTCAACGGCAAGATCATCGTCCGGCTCGACGCCCAGAAGACCGACGCCAAGCAGTCGAACAAGGCGCTGCTGCTGTCCGAGGACGCGCAGATCACCACCAAGCCGCAGCTCGAGATCTTCGCCGACGACGTGAAGTGCACTCATGGGGCTACCGTCGGCCAGCTCGACCCGGACTCGCTCTTCTACCTGCGGTCGCGCGCCCTGTCGGAGGCGCAGGCCCGACAGCTCCTGATCCACGCGTTCGCGGCCGACCTGCTCGGCCACATCAAGGTGGAGGCGATCCGCCGGCAGCTCGACGCGTTGCTGCTCGAGCGGCTCCCGATGAACGGGAGCGGGGCGTCTGCACCGTAGATCGGGGGTGACGATGAGCAGCGTGACCGCATCGGAGCTTGCCTTGCTGGACGTGGCTCGGATTCGCGCGCAGTTCCCGATCCTCGCGCAGACCGTCGGCGGCAAGCCCCTCGCCTATCTCGACAACGCCGCGACCACCCAGAAGCCGCAACCGGTGCTCGACACGCTGGCCCGGTACTACGCGGCCGGCAACGCCAACATCCACCGCGGCGTCTATGCGCTGAGCCAGGAGGCGACGGCGGCCTACGAGGGGGCGCGCGGCAAGGTGGCGGCCTTCCTGAACGCGGCCGAGCCGGCCGAGGTCGTCTTCACCCGCAACGCCACCGAGGGCATCAACCTCGTCGCGCAGACGTTCGGCCGCAGCCGCATCGGGGCGGGCGACGAGGTGGTCGTCTCGGGCATGGAGCACCACTCCAACATCGTGCCGTGGCAGCTCGTGTGCGAGGAGAAGGGGGCGCGGCTGCGGGTGGCGCCGTTCTCCGACGCGGGAGAGCTGCTCGTCGACGAGCTCGCCGCCCTGCTGGGGCCGAAGACCCGGCTCGTGTCCATCGTGCACATGTCGAACTCGCTGGGCACCGTCAACCCCGTCCGGCGGGTGGTCGAGCTGGCCCACCGGCAGGGCATCCCGGTCCTCGTCGACGGGGCGCAGGCCGCCTACCACATGCCGGTCGACGTGCAGGCTATCGGCTGCGACTTCTACGTCGTGACCGGGCACAAGCTGTACGGCCCGACCGGCATCGGCGCCCTCTACGGCCGCCGCGCCCTGCTCGAGGCGATGCCGCCGTACCAGGGCGGCGGCGACATGATCGCCTCGGTGACCTTCGAGCGGACCACCTACAACGAGTTGCCCCACCGGTTCGAGGCGGGCACCCCGCACATCGCGGGCGCGATCGGGCTCGGGGCGGCGCTGGACTTCATCACGGGGGTCGGGTTCGACGCCATCGTGGCCCACGAGCGGAGCCTCCTGGCCTACGCGACCGAGGCGCTGTCCGCGGTGCCCGGGCTGCGCCTCGTCGGGACCGCCGCCGACAAGGCGAGCATCCTGTCGTTCGTGATCGAGGGCGTGCACCCCCATGACATCGGGACCATCGTGGACGCCGAGGGGGTCGCGATCCGCACCGGCCACCACTGCACCCAGCCGGTGATGGACCGACTCGGGGTGCCCGCCACCGCCCGCGCCTCGCTCGCCATGTACAACACGACCGAGGAGGTCGATCAGCTGGTGGCGGCGCTCGCCCGGGTCAGGGAGCTGTTCGGGTAACGGGCTGGTGCGGCTGGAAAAAGACGGAGACGAGATGTCCGATTTGCGGGACCTGTACCAGGAGGTCATCCTCGACCACAACCGCAGCCCGCGCAACTTCGGGCGGCTCGAGGACGCCGACCTCCACGCCGACGGCCACAACCCCCTCTGCGGGGACAAGCTCTCGATCACCCTCAAGCTGAACGGGGACCGGGTGACGGACCTGCGCTTCGAGGGGTCCGGCTGCGCCATCTCGAAGGCGTCGGCGTCGCTCATGACGGAGGGCGTCAAGGGGCGGACCCTCGAGGAGCTGCGCGGGCTCTTCGACCGGTTCCACCGGCTGGTGACCGATCAGGGGGCGGCGGTGGACGAGGCGGAGTTGGGGAAGTTGGCCGTCTTCGCCGGGGTCCGCGACTATCCCGCCCGCGTCAAGTGTGCGATCCTGGCGTGGCACACCCTGCGGGCGGCGGTGGACGACGGCCGCGAGATCGTCTCGACGGAGTAGCCGCGATCCGCCGCGGTGACGATCCGCATTCCGGGCCGGGAGTCCGCGCCGCAGCATGGCGTGGACTCCCGGAGGGTTGGTTGGGCGCCCGCGGAGCCGAAGGCGACGATGGGCGGGCAAGAGGAGGCATCGGCAGTGGGAATCTTCAACTTCAAGGCGTCGGCCCAGGGCGACGAGCCCGCGTCCGTTGCCGGACCGGCCCCGGCGACCCCGCCGGCCGCCCCGGCGACGGCGAGCGCTCCGGATCCCGAGCCGCCCCGGCCGATCCTGCCCAGCGAGCCGCCGGCCCCGCCGCCGGCCGCCACCCACGACCCCATCGAGCCTGACCCCCTGAAGACGCTCGAGCTCAAGCCGAAGCTCATCGAGGCCCTGTCGACCGTCTACGACCCCGAGATCCCCGTCAACATCTACGAGCTGGGGCTCATCTACGACGTCGACGTGAACGCCGACGGCCTCGTCGGCATCCGCATGACCCTGACCTCGCCGGCGTGCCCCGCCGCCCAGTCCCTGCCGGGGGAGGTGAAGGCGAAGGCGAAGACGGTGCCCGGGGTCAGCGACGCCTGGGTCGACGTCGTGTGGGAGCCGCAGTGGGACATGAACAAGATGTCCGACGCGGCCAAGCTGCAGCTCGGCCTCCTGTAGCCGGCCGATCCGTCATTCGGGGCGGGCGCCGGCGGCGGCTTCGCGATCCGCACCGGGCGTCAGCGACGCCTGGGTCGACGTCGTGTGGGAGCCGCAGTGGGACATGAACAAGATGTTCGACGCGGCCAGGCTGCAGCTCGGCCTCCTGTAGCCGGCCGATCCCGGCATTCGGGGCGGGCGCCGGCGACGGCTTCGCGATCCGCTCGCGCGGCCTGACGGAGCCGCGAACGGCCGCCCGGGGGCTGTGGCGGCGAGGTGCCCTCGTCCGGCCGCGGTCGCCGCCTCGACACACGACGCCCCTGCTTTTTGCTTTCATTCACCCGTCTCCCGGCGTCCGCGGCGGAGGCGCCTGCCGCCTCGGAGCGGGACCGCCACGACCGTCGCGCCGCATTGCGGTTGCGCCCCCGCCGGGTTTACGACAGAATGCCCCCCTGTCCGGTAGTGTTCCCTGCGGCAGGCGTATTCGACCCGGTTACGCCGAAGTCCGTTGCGGGTCCGTGCGCCTTCGGTCGGGCCGCTCGTGGTCTTCTTGTTCGTGGGCGAAAGGAGTGCGGACTCATGAAGAGGTGGAAGCAACTTCTGGTCGTAACGTGCGTCCTGTTCGTCGGCTGCGGGCCGGCAACGCCCGAGCTGGGGCTGCTCGAGGAAGCGGCCGAGGCGATGGGGAGCCTCCGCGCCGTCAGCGAGACGACGGGGATGATTCTCGAGGGGTCGGGGCGGACGTACCGCCTCGGCCAGAACCCGACCCCGCGGGCCGACCTGCCGTACTACGAGATCGAGAACTACCGCCTGGCGATCGACTACGCCAACGAGCGGTGGCAGCTTCGGCAGGACCGCACGACGACGTTCTTCACCGGCAGTCCCCTGTTCGGGGTGCGCCAGACCTTCGGCCTCGACGGCGACGTCGCCTACGACGAAGGGGACGACGGGATGGTGCAGGCGTCCGAGCGGGTGGCGTCCCAGCGCCGGGCCGAGCTGTACCACAACCCCATCGGCATCATCCTGCTCGGGCTCGACGAGACCTCGACCGCGAGCAACCTGCGGGACGAGGGCGGGGAGCACGTCGTGGACATCGCGGCCGCGGACGGCGCCCAGTTCACCCTCCACGTCGACGCGGACACCCTGCATCCGAGCCGGGTCGTCTCCGCCCGCTACCACCCCATGCTGGGTGACGTCACCTACGAGACGATCTTCGAGGACTATGCCGAGGCCGGCGGACTGGGCGGGTTCCAGGCGCGGCTCACGCTGCCCCGGCAATACACCATCAATCTCGACCAGTACACGATCGCCGAGTACCGGGTGGCCACCGATACCCAGGGCGCGGTCGGCGACCTGTCGGTCTCCGCCGCCCCGCCGCCGTCGGACGAGGTCGTGGTCGAGTCGGAGGAGGTGGCCAACGGGGTCTGGCACCTGACGGGCGGCTCGCACCACAGCGCCCTCGTCGAGTTCGACGATTTCCTGGCCCTCATCGAGGCGCCGCAGAGCGAGGCCCGCACCCTGGCCGTCATCGAGCACGCCCGCGGGCTGCAGCCGGAGAAGCCGCTGCAGTACGTGGTGAACACCCATCACCACTTCGACCATGCCATGGGCATCCGCGCCGCCGTCTCCGAGGGGCTGACGGTGATCACCCACGAGATCAACGCACCGTTCTTCGAGGACATCGTGGCCCGCCAGCACACCATCGAGCAGGACGCCCTGGCCCGGAACCCGCAGCCGCTCACCATCGAGAGGGTGAACGGCGACGAGGTCTACGAGCTGAGCAACGGGCGCCGCACCCTGGAGATCTCCCGCATCGTGGACGACCAGCACAGCGACGGCATCGTGATGGCGTACCTGCCGGCGACGCGCGAGCGGATCCTGTTCGAGGTGGACGCGTTCTCGCCGGGGGCGTCGGCGGCCCCGTTCGCGGCCGCCCTGCTCGAGAACATCGAGGAGAGGAACCTGCGCATCAACACCATCGTGCCGCTGCACGGCCCCGGCACCGCCACCCTCGACGACCTCGAGGCGGCCGTGGAGCAGGAGGGACGACGCTAGGCGATTCCCCCGCGACTTCACCGGGTATCGGATCCGCGCCGGCTCCCGACGAGGCGGGAGCCGGCGCGATCCACCACGCCATCGCATCCGGTCGTCCTGCGCCCGCGAGGTCATGTCCACGCCCACACCCATACGGGACCGCGTACGCGTCTTCGCCCCCGCCACCCTGTCCAACCTCGGCCCCGGCTTCGACGTGCTCGGGCTCGCCATCGAGGAGCCGGGCGACTTCGTCGACGCGGAGTGGTCCGACCGGCCGGGGGTCGAGATCGCCGGCATGCGGGGGAACGCGGACGAGCTGACGACCGACCCGACCCGCAACGTCGTGGGCATCGCCGCCGCGGCCGCCCTCCGCCTCGGCGACGCCGCCGGTCCTCGGCCGCCCGGCGTCCGGCTCTGGCTCGACAAGCGCATGCCGCTGGCGAGCGGGCTCGGCAGCTCGGCCGCGAGCAGCGTCGCGGGGGCCCTCGCGGTGAGCGAGCTGCTCGGGGGCGTCTTCGACCGGGACCAGCTCATCGCGTGCGCGCTCGAGGGCGAGCGCGCGGTGTCGGGCGGGATCCATGCCGACAACGTCGCGCCCTGCGTGACCGGCGGGTTCGTCCTGATTCGCAGCTACGACCCGATGGAGCTCCTGTCGCTGCCCGTCCCCGACGCCCTGCGCGTCGCCGTCGTGCACCCCCACACCGCGGTCTCGACGGCGGAGGCGCGGCGGCTCGTGGCCGAGCGCCGCTTCGCCATCGGGGACGCGGTGGCCAACCTCGGCCAGCTCGCGGCGATGATCACCGCGCTCCACCGGTCGGACCTGGCGCTGCTGGGACGGTCGATCAGCGACGCCCTCGTCGAGCCCGTCCGCGCGCCGCTCGTGCCGGGGTTCGCCGAGGCCAGGCGGGCCGCCCTCGAGGCGGGGGCCCTCGGCTGCTCGCTGTCCGGGTCGGGCCCGTCGGTCTTCGCGTTCGCCGCCTCCGACCACGAGGCCCGGATGCTGGCCGCCCGGATGGCCGACCGGTTCCGCGAGGCGGCCGGCCTCGATTGCGACACCTGGGCCGGCGGCGTGAACGTGCGCGGCGCCCGCCGGGTGGAAGACGGGGCGTGAGCGCGCGGCGCCCGTCGGGTGGACGCTGGTGGGGTGAGCGTGTGCGGTCGTCGGGACGCCGAGGCGTGAGCGCGGCGGGTGAGGGCGGGTGCGGTGACGGCGGTGCGGCCCTCGATCTCGGACGGCGGCCGGCGCGCGCGGCGGGGAGGGCGCCCGGCGTGGGTGCGGTGATGCCGGCAAGGCCCTCGATCGCGGACCCGCGGGCGCGTTCGACGGGGAGGGCGGCCGCGGTGGGCGCGGTGACGCCGGCGCGTTCGATCTCGGACGGCAGCCGGCGCGCGCGGCGGGGAGGGCGCCCGGCGTGGGTGCGGTGACGCTCCATCGGTCGGCGAGTGGGCCGGCGCGTCTCGCCGCCGCGCACCGTTACCTCGAGGGCCTGCCGCCCGCGTCCGAGGCGCTGATCGTCGGGGCGGCCCGCGACGCCGTCGACGACTTCGTGCGAGAGGGCGCGGCCTGCCGCGGCGCCACCTTCGGCCTCCACCGCTTCAGCCTGCGCCGGCTCGCGACCCGCATCGCGGGGCCGCGTCTGGCCGGCCGCCGGCTGGCCCCCGCCACCCGGCTCGGGGCCGAGGCGGTCGCCGCCCGCGCCGCCTTCGAGGAGGTCGAGCGGGACGGCCTCGGGTATCTCGCGCCGATCGCCCGACTGCGCAGCTTCGGCCGGACCCTGGCGTCGACCCTGGAGGACCTGCGCCTCGGCGGCATCGACGCTGACGAGCTGGCCGGCTGCGGCGCCGTCGGGGCCGACCTCGACGCGCTGTCGCGGGAGTACGCACGGCAGCTAGACGAGGCCCGCCTCGTCGACCTTCCCGAGCTGTACCGGCTGGGCGCGGCGGTGGTCGAGGCCCGGGAGCCGGTCGACGTACCCCTCGACGTACCGGTGGTGCTGCTCGACGTGCCGGTGCACGACCGCGCCGCGCTCGGCCTCGTCGCGGCCCTCGCCGGCCGGGCCACGCGGCTCCTCGCGACGGTGCCGCGGGGCGACGATCGGACGTGGGCGGCGCTCTCCCGGCTGCCGCACGCCGAGGCGGCGGCGCCGGCGGCGGATGCGGCCGACCCCGACACCCCGCTGACCCGCGTGCGCACCCGGCTCTTCGAGCCCATCGCGGCCCCGGCGGCGGAGGACGCCAGCCCCGTCGGCGACGAGGTCTCGTTCTTCTCGGCGCCGGGGGAGTCGCGCGAGTGCGTGGAGATCGCCCGGCTGGTGCAGAAGGAGGCCGCCGACGGCGTGACCCTCGACCGGATGGCGGTGGTGCTGCGGTCGCCGCAGGTCTACAGCGGGCTGCTCGAGACCGCCCTGCGGCGGGCCGGCGTCGAGGCCTGGTTCGTCCGGGGCACGCGGGCCCCGGACCCGGCCGGCCGGGCGTTCCTCGCCCTGCTGGCGTGCGCGGCCGAGCAGCTTTCCGCCCGCCGGTTCTCGGAGTACCTGTCGCTGGGGCAGGTGCCCGAGCCCGATGCGGAGGGCGCGCCGCCGGTCGACCGCGCGCGGTGGGTGCCGCCGGCCGAGGCCGACCAGGTGCTGCCGGCAGCCTCACTGCCGGTGCAAGGCTCGCTGTTCGACGTCGCCGACCTCGATCCGGACTGCGACGACCTGGACCCCGACCCGGACGCTCCCCCCGACGCCGACGACCGGCCGGTCGTCGGGGGGACGCTGCGCGCCCCCTGGCACTGGGACCGGCTGCTCGTCGAGTCGGCGGTCATCGGCGGCCGCGACCGGTGGGCCCGCCGCCTGACGGGGCTCGAGCAGGAGCTGCGCCTCCGTCTCGAGGAGTGCGCCGCCGACGATCCCCGGTCGCCGCGCGCGCGGCGGATCGAGCGCGATCTCGGCGATCTCGGGCACCTGCGCCGCTTCGCGCTGCCGGTGGTGGACCGGCTCGCCGCGCTTCCGGGCGAGGCCGCCTGGGGAGACTGGCTCGACCGGCTCGAGGCCCTGGCCCCGATGGTCCTGCGCCGGCCGGACCGCGTGCTGGCGACCCTCGGCGAGCTCCGTCCGATGGCCGGGGTCGGTCCCGTCTCGCTGACCGAGGTGCAGGACGTGCTGGCGGAGCGGCTCACCGAGCTGCAGGCGGAGCCGCCCGCCCGTCGCTACGGCCGGGTCTTCGTGGGCGGGCCCGAGCACGTGCGGGGCCGCGTCTTCGACGTCGTGTTCGTGCCCGGGCTGGCCGAGCGCATGTTCCCCCAGAAGCCCCGGCAGGACCCCATCCTCCTCGACGATGTCCGCCGGCGGCTGAACGCGCCCGGCGGGGCGGCGCCGGGGCCCGGAAACCGTCGCCCTGCGGCTCCGCTTTCCACCCAGCCAGCCCTGCCGGAATCCGCGCCGTTCCACGGCGCAGACGCCGCCCCCGGAAACCGTCGCCCCGCGGCGCCGCTTGCCGCCCAACCGACCCCGCCGGCTTCCGCGCCGTTCCACGGCGCAGACGCCGATCCCCTCGGCCTGCCGGTGCTCGACGATCGCGCGGCCGGGGAACGGCTGCTGCTGCGCCTCGCCGTCGGCGCCGCCGCCCGGCGGCTCCACCTGTCGTACTCGCGCCTCGAGCTCGGCGAGTCGCGCCCGCGGGTGCCGTCCTTCTACGCCCTCGACCTCGAGCGCGCCCGCACCGGCCGCGTGCCCGACTTCGCGATCACCGAGCGCGAGGCGTACGAGCGCGTCGCGTCGCGGCTGGCGTGGCCGGCCCCCAAGGATCCCGCCGAGGCCATCGACGACATCGAGCACGATCTCGCGGTCCTCGGACCGCTGCTGCGGCAGCAGGACGCGCCCGAGCCGAGGGGGCGGGCGCGTTATCTCCTGGCCCTCGAGCCGGCCCTGCGCCGGTCGCTGCTGACCCGCTGGGCGCGCTGGACGACGCGGGCCTGGAGCCGCTACGACGGCGTCTACCGGCCGGAGGCGGGGGCGCGGGCGGCTCTCGACGCGCATCGGCTGACGGCGCGGCCCTACTCGGTGACCGCGCTCCAGCGCTTCGCGGCGTGTCCCTACCAGTTCCTGCTGGCGGCCGTCCACCGCCTGCAGCCGCGCGAGGAGATCGAGCCGCCGGAACGGCTCGACCCCCTGACGCGGGGGCGGATGTTCCACGAGGTGCAGGCCGAGCTGATCCGCGTGCTCGAGGCCCGCCGTCGGCTGCCGGTCACCCGGGAGCATCTCTCCGAGGCCTGGGCCCTCCTCGACGAGACCCTGGACGGTCTCGCGGCCCGCTACCGCGACGATCTGGCCCCCGCCATCGACCGGGTCTGGGCCGACGAGATCGAGAAGCTGCGCATCGACCTGAAGGGCTGGCTCCAGCAGGTGGCGGACGAGGGCGGCGAGTGGGTGCCGATTCGGGCCGAGCTCGGGTTCGGCTTCGCCCCCGGCCCGGGGCGCGACCCCCGGAGCCAAGCCGAGCCGGTGCGGCTCGACGGCGGCTGGCAGCTGCACGGCGTCGTCGATCTCGTCGAGGCCCGGGCCCGGCCGACGGCGGCCGGCGAGCTGCGGGTGACGGACCACAAGACGGGGAAGAACCAGACCGCGGACCGGATGGTGGTCGGGCACGGCGAGGTGCTGCAGCCGGTGCTGTACGGGCTGGCCGTCGAGCAGGTGCTGGGGCGTCCCGTCGCCGAGTCGCGGCTCTTCTATTCGACCCTCTCGGGAGGCTACGGCGTCCGGTCGGTCTCCCTCGACGACACCGCCCGGCGCTACGGCGCCGAGGTGCTCTCGATCGTCGACAGGGCGGTCGAGGACGGGGTCATCCTGCCCGCCCCGCGCCGGGACGCCTGCAAGTGGTGCGACTACCGCGCGGTGTGCGGACCGTGGGAGGAGACCCGCGCGCGGCGCAAGGACGACACGAAGCTGGTCGACCTGCAGGCGTTGAGGAGGCTGCCGTAGTGGTGCGTCACATCCCAATCTTCGGACACGGACGTGGGTTTCGAGCCCGCAAACGCTGGCCACGGCAGCCCGTCAACCTGAAGATCCACCCATGACGCCGCAGTCGTCGCCCGCGGGACGGTGGGCTGGCTGATACGGGGGGCGGGAGGAGCCGGAGCCCACGGCGGGCGGGGCCAGACGTCGGCACCGTGGGACCGGCGTGGGCTCCCGGAGGCTCGTCGGGCGACGGGCGGAGCCGACGGCTGCCGGCGGCGGACGAGGTCATGACGGAACCCGAGCTGGTCGACGCGGCGGCGCGCGAGCGCATCCGGTATTCGCTCGACGAGAGCCTCCTCGTCGAGGCGGCGGCCGGCACCGGCAAGACGTCGGAGCTGGTGACCCGCATCGTCAACGTACTGGCCACCGGCGCGGCCGAGGTCGGCGAGATCCTCGCCGTGACGTTCACCGAAAAGGCCGCCGGCGAGCTGAAGCTGCGCCTGCGGGAGGGGCTGGAGCGCGCGCGTCAGGCGGCGCCGCCTGACGCCGGGGCGGCGATGGCGGCGGCCCGCCCCGACAACGTCGAGCACGCCATCGCCCATCTCGAGGAGGCCCAGGTCAGCACCATCCACGGCTTCTGCGCCGACCTGCTGCGCGAGCGGCCGGTCGAGGCGAGGGTCGACCCCCGTTTCGAGGTACTGGCGGACGACAAGCCGGTCTTCGGACAGGCCTTCGACGCTTGGCTCCAGGCGTCCCTGACCGACCCCCCGGAGGGGCTGCGGCGGGCGTTGAGCCGCCGTTCCGCGGGCGGCTTCGGCGAGCCGGGCGCGAAGGAGCGGCCCACGGAGCGGCTTCTCGCCGCGGCGTCGAGCCTCGCCGAATGGCGCGACTTCCAAACCCCGTGGCGCCGCGAGCGCTTCGATCGGCCCGCCATCATCGATCGGATCGTCGGCCACCTCGTCGACTTCGCGGAGCTCGCGGAACGGGTGACGAACCGCGGCGACCGTCTGTATCTGGACGTGCGCCCGGCCCTGCTGCTGGCGCGCGAGATCCGCGAGCAGGACGCGCTGCGGCGGGCCGGCCGCGACTACGACGCCATCGAGGCGGACCTCGTCGAGCTGGCCGGGAACCGCAGGTTCACCAACCCCCGGAAGGGATCGGGGGCCCGCTACGGCGAGGATGTCCTGCGCGAGACGGTGCTCGAGCAGCACGGGCGGATCGTGGACGTGCTGAGGGACTTCCGCCGGGTGGCCGACGCGGACCTCGCCGCGCTCCTGCGGGACGCGCTGCAGGGGCCGATCGCCGGCTTCGGCGAGCTCAAGCGGGACGCCGGCCGCCTCGACTTCGTCGACCTCCTCATCGAGGCGCGCAACCTCGTGCGCGACGGCGACGCGGTCCGCGCCGACTTCCAGCGCCGGTTCACCCGCATCTTCGTCGACGAGTTCCAGGACACCGATCCGCTACAGGCCGAGATCCTCCTGCTGCTCGCCGCCGGCGATCCGGCCGAGCGGGACTGGCGCCGGGTGCGGCCGGCGCCGGGGAAGCTGTTCATCGTCGGCGATCCCAAGCAGTCGATCTACCGGTTCCGGCGGGCCGATGTCGGGGTCTACTGGGAGGTCAAGCGCCAGCTCGAGGCGGCCGGGGTGCCCGCCATCGCCCTCACCACCAGCTTCCGCGCCGTGCCCGGCATCCAGCGCCTCGTGAACCGCGCGTTCGCGCCGGTGATGTCCGGCTCCGGCCGGCCGGCGGCCGGCGGCGCCGCGGGCCGGCGCCCCGAGGCCGCGGACGGTGGCGGGGCGCCCGGCTTTGCCCGCCCGCCCATCGGCAACGGTCCGCATCAGGCCGACTACGTGCCGCTGTCTCCGCACCGGGACGACCCGGAGCGGCAGCCCGGCGTCGTCGTGCTGCCCATCCCCCGCCCCTACGGCCAGTGGCGGGTCACCGCCTCCGCCATCGAGGGCTCGCTGCCCGACGCGGTCGGCGCGTTCGTCCGCTGGCTCGTCGCCGAGAGCGGCTGGCGGGTGACGGAACGGCGGTCGCCCGGCGAGGACGCGGGCGACGACTCCGGGCCGGCGGGGGTCCCGGTGGCGGCGCGGCACGTGTGCATCCTGTTCCGGCGCTTCGAGAGCTTCGGCAAGGACATGACCCGCCCCTACGTCGACGCCCTCGAGGCGCGGGACCTGCCGCATCTCCTCGTGGGCGGCCGGGGCTTCCACGACCGGGAGGAAGTGACGACGATGCGGGCCGCCCTCGCCGCCGTCGAGCACCCGGACGACGAGCTCTCCGTCTTCGCCACCCTGAAGGGGTCGCTGTTCGCGATCGACGACGCGGCCCTGCTCGAGTACCACCAGCGGTTCGGGCGGTTGCACCCCTTCCGCGTTCCCGACGAGCTCGCGGCCGGAGAAGGCGGCGACGCCGGCCTGCGCGAGCGGCTGGGGCCGATCGCCGAGGCGCTGGAGGTGCTGAAGGGCGCCCACCGGCGGCGGAACCTCGTGCCGGTGGCGGAGACCGTCGGCCGGCTGCTCGAGGCCACCCGCGCCCACGCCGGCTTCGTCATGCGGCCGGGGGGCGAGCAGGCCCTCGCCAACGTGCTCCTCGTCGCGGAGCTGGCCCGGCGCTACGAGGCGGGCGGCGGGCTCTCGTTCCGCGGGTTCGTCGAGCAGCTCGAGAGCGAGGCCCTGGCCGGGCAGGCGGGGGAGGCGTCGATCCTCGAGGAGGGCAGCGACGGGGTGCGCATCATGACCGTGCACCGGGCCAAGGGGCTCGAGTTCCCGGTGGTGGTCCTCGCCGATCCGACCTGCCGCCTCCACCGCAGGACGGCGGGCCGCTTCATCGACCCGGCCCGCGGGCTGTGCGCGCTGCGGCTCGCCGGGTGGCCGCCCCTGGACCTCCTCGACCACGAGGCCGAGGAGGTGGAGCGGGACCGCCAGGAGGGCATCCGGCTCGCCTACGTCGCGGCCACGCGCGCCCGCGACCTGCTGGTGGTGCCTGCCGTCGGCGACGGGCCGTACGAGGGGGGATGGCTCGATCCGCTCAACCCCGCCGTCTATCCCCCGCCGGCCGAGCGCCGCGACCCCGGCCCGGCCCCGGCCTGCCCGCGGTTCGGCCGCGACAGCGTGCTCGAGCGGGCGGAGGACGGCCCCGCCGGCCCCGACACCGTCGCGCCGGGCGCGTACCGCTTCGACGAGGACGGGGCCGGGGCGGCCGTGGTGTCGTTTCCCGTTCCCGGCGGGGCCCCTGCCTCCGACCACGCCCACGCAGCCGGCGCCGGCGCCCCTGCCTCGGGCGGGCCGCCCCCCTTGGCAGGACCCGCCCCTGACGGGACGCCCCCCGGGCCGCGGCGGGCCACCGCCCCGCGCCCCGCGTCCGATGGCGTGACGCCCCCGCCGGGTCCGGGGCGTGGTCAGCACATGCGACGTGCCGCCAGTGACCCGGGAGCGTCCGATGGCGTGACGTCCCCGCCGGGTCCGGGGCCGGCTTTCGCCGGGAGGCCCGCACCGGCGTCGCAACCCGCTGCCGCGTTGCCGGCCGCCGCCGGCGGTGCGCCGCGCGCGGGGTACTCGGTCGTGTGGTGGGACCCCAACGCGCTGGACCTCGGCATCGAGGCCAGGTTCGGCATCCGGCAGGCGGCGCTGCTGGCGAAGGACGTCCCCCAGGACGTGGTCGAGGAGGACCTCGACCGCTACCGCGCCTGGCGGAGGCGCCGGGACGACATCGTGGAGAAGGCGGAGGCCCCCAGCGTCGAGGTGGTCACCGTGACCGAGCTCGCGCGCCGCCAGATCGCCGATGGCGTGCCGCCGCCGGCGGCCGAGCCCGAGCTGCTGGAGCTCGAGCGCGGCGGCCGCCGTCCGTCCGGTCCGCGCTTCGGCGCCCTCGTGCACGCGGTGCTCGCGGCGGCTCCACTCGACGCGGACCGCGACGCGCTCGGGCAGATCGCCCTGCTGCAGGGCCGGCTGCTGGGTGCGTCCGAGAGCGAGGTCGTGGCGGCAGCGGAAGCGGCGGCGGCGGGGCTCGCCCACTCCCTCTTCGACCGCGTCCGGCGGGCATCGGCGGCGGGCGCCTGCCGCCGCGAGGCGCCGGTGACGATGCGGGGAGACGACGGCGTGGTGGTCGAGGGCGTCGTCGACCTCGCGTTCCGCGACGACGCCGCCTGGGTCGTGGTCGACTTCAAGACCGACCAGGAGCTGGAGGCGGGCCTCGACGTCTATCGCCGCCAGGTGCAGATCTACGCCGAGATGGTGGCGCGGGCGACCGGCACGCCGGCTCGCGGGGTACTGATGCGGGTGTGAAGGGCTTCGGCGCCGCCGGCCCCCTCACGCGTTTCCCGGAGACGGCTTGCGGATGAGCTTCAGTCGGACGAGATCGTCTTCCGACCAGCCGATGTCATCGAGGAGCGCCCTCAGCAGACGGGGGCCGAAGCTCTTTCCCGGATGCACGTGAGCACGACACGACGTCGGGTCGCAGCTCCGTTGCCTGCGGTCTTGATGAACCCGATGGTCGCCCCGGCTCGCGATTCCTCGATCCATCCGTCTCTCTTCAGCGCCCTGGCGAGTTCCTTGAGGGTCAGTCCCTTCAGCTGAGTCCAGACGGGTCGGGAGTAGGCCACGACAACTCCAGGGGCTTGAGTACGGCCGCCGCCGGGATGGGCACGTTCTCACCCGTCCTTGCGACTTCGCAATCGGGTCCCACCGGTATGGGGTCGCCATGAGACGCCATGCTCTCGAGGTACGCGAGTGCTGCTGCACGAGCCCCCTCGACGGCGGCGTGTTCGGTCTCGCCTTCAGCATGCAGTCCCTTGAAGGCCGGGCAGTACGCGTGGTAGCCGTCACCGTCGGCCTCGACGACCACCGTTACGCGCAGCCGCAGTGGTGCACTCATGGTCGGTCTCCCTGCATCCGTTCTCCTGGTCCGTCGTGTCGACGATGGGCTCGGTCCGGAGGCTGCATCCGCCGGGTCGTTTGCCGCTCCTGACGGTGACCGGTTCCATCCATCGTAGCACCTGGGCGCGTCGTCGAATCCCGTCCGATCGCCCGGGGCCGTCCCGCATATAATCGGGCGTAGTGGGAGTCTGCGCGACGGAGGCGCGGACTTCAGCGGTCTTGCTCGGCCGGGAGAAGCCGCCGCCGGGCGGAGGCTTACGAGACAGGAGTTCGCGCGGTGGGCAGGAAACGACGCACGAAGGATGGACCGACGGCGGGGCGCGCGACCGGGCCGGCCGTCCCGGCGCGGTCGTCGCGGGTCTGGGTCGCGGCGGCGGTGCTGCTGGTCGTCGGCGCCGCCAGCGTCCTCCTGTGGCGCTCGCCGCAGGCGTCGCAGGCGTCGCCGGGCGAGCCCGCAGCAGCTGCGGCGTCAGCGCCGGCCATCCCCGCCGCCGTCCCCGAGCCCGACGTCCGGGTGCGCCGCGTCGAGGTGCTGCGGGAGCTCTCGCACGAGCGGGACGCCTATACGCAGGGGCTGGTGTGGTGGGACGGCGTGCTCTTCGAGAGCACGGGGCGGGAGGGCGAGTCGACCTTGCGCCGGCTCGATCCCCGGACGGGGCGGGTGGAGCAGCGCATCGACATCCCGCCGCAGTACTTCGGCGAGGGGCTGAGCCTCGTCGACCGGCGGCTCATCATGCTGACGTGGCGGGCGCAGCGTGCGTTCAGCTACGACCGCGACTCGTTCGAGCTGCTCGACACCTACCGCTACCGGGGCGAGGGCTGGGGCCTCTGCCACGACGGCGACCGGCTGATCATGAGCGACGGCAGCGACCGGCTGACCTTCCGCGACCCCGTCACCTTCGAGCCGATCGGCGAGCAGCGGGTCCGGCTGCGGGGGCAGCCGCTCCATGAGCTGAACGAGCTGGAGTGCGTGGACGGGGCGGTCTACGCCAACGTTTGGCAGACCGACTTCATCGTGCGCATCGACCCCGCCGACGGCCGGGTCACCGACTACATCGACGCGGCGGGCCTGCTGCAGGGCGCCGACCGCCTCGGGGCCGAGGTGCTCAACGGCATCGCCTACGATCCCGAGGCCGACACCTTCTACATCACCGGCAAGTGGTGGCCGAAGATGTTCGAGGTGCGCTTCGTCGAGGACGGACGGTAGTCGGGCGCGGACCAGGAGTCTGCGCCGTAGAACCGCGCGGATTCCTGGAGGGTTGGTTGGACGCCCAGCGGCGCCGAAGGCGACGATGGGCGGGGCTACCGCAGGGTCGAGGGCGCCAGGCGCAGCCGCGGGACCGGCGGGCCGGTCGCCGGCCGGGCCGGATGCCATGACGGGCTCGTTCTGCGCGGGCGGGGCGCACGCCACCCGGCGGCACGCCGCAGGATACCCGCCCGGGCTCGTTCTGCGCGGGCGGGGCGCCTGTGCGGCAGCGAACGACGACGATCAGGCAGGAGCGCCGCGGTCGGGAATGCAGCGGGGTTGCCGCCTCGGCCGTCCAGGGTTGATCGGCGCCGGGCTGTGCTATGCTGCCCTTTCGAGTCGTGAAGTTCCTGTACCATCGGGAACTTCCACCGCCTACGGGCTGCGCGGGTCGCGACGGGCCATTTGAACCTGGAGCATTCGAGTGCGGCTACCGGTATCAGCGCGCGCCGGAGTGATGGCGGCGACCGTGGTTGCCGTCGGGTGGGGAACTCTGTGGGCGGCCGGGCACTTCGCGCCGCCGGGCGTCCCCGCGCCGCCCCGCCTCGCGGCCGGGGTTCCCGAGGCTGGTTTGTCGGCGGCGGCCGTTCCCGCGCCGCCCCGCCTCGCGGCCGGGGTTCCCGAGGCTGGTTTGTCGGCGGCGGCCGTTCCCGCGCCGCTCCGCCTCGCGGGCGTGGCCCGCCCCGCCGCGGGGGCGCCGGCCGCGCAGCGGCAGCCGATCTTCCGGCGGAGCGACATCCGCCGGTCGTCGCGCGGCAACCTCAACGCCGACGCCCGCGAGTTCTTCTTCACCCGGGCCGTCTACAACAGCGGCTACCGCTGGAGCTCCTGGGCCACCGACTACCCCAAGGCCGACCGCCAGTTCCTGATCATCCTCGAGCGGCTCATCGACCTCGACGCCTACGAGGCCGAGAACGCCGTCCGGCTCGACGACCCCAACGTGCGCCGGTTCCCGTTCCTGTACGCCCTCGAGGTCGGGGACATGTACATGAGCGAGGCGGAGGCCGACGGGCTCCGCGAGTACCTGCTCGCGGGCGGGTTCCTCATGATCGACGACTTCTGGGGCACCTACGAGTGGCAGAACTTCGAGTCCGAGATCCGGCGCGTGCTGCCGGAGCACCCGATCGTCGACATTCCGCTCGATCACCCCATTTTCAACACGGTGTACAACATCGAGGAGATCGTGCAGGTCCCCTCGATCGGCAACGCGCAGGGCGGCCCGACGTGGGAGCGGGACGGATACGAGCCGCAGGTCAAGGGGATCTTCGATGACGACGGCCGGTTGATGGTCATCATCAACTGGAACACCGACATCGGCGACGCGTGGGAGTGGGCCGAGAGCCCCTACTACCCGTTGCGCTACTCGACGTACGCCATCGAGATCACCATAAACATCATCGTCTACGCGATGAGCCACTAGGAGTCTGCGCCGTAGAACGGCGCAGACTCCTGTAGGATTGGTTGGGCGCCAAGCGGAGCCGAAGGCGACGATTGGCGGGCTAGGTCCTGAAGCCATGGTCGACGCCGCGTCCCAGGGCCGTTTCCTGCCCCGTTCCACGGGGTGTTCTCGCGATCTTCGCGTTTCGCGGATTTCGCGGCCGGAACGCTAGATGTTCGAGTTCCTGTTCAAGTACAGACCGCTGGCGTTCGAGGAGGGCGTCTTCGCGTTCCGGCCCACGGCCGCGACGTACGTGGCGACCCTCCTGGTCCTCGCGTTGGCGGTGGTCGCGCTGCGCACCTATCGGCAGGTGCGGGCGAACAGCCGCGCCGTCGACCGCGGCGTCCTCACCGGCATGCGGCTGGCCATCCTCGCCCTGCTCGTGCTCTGCCTGTGGCGGCCGGTGCTGGTGCTGTCGCAGGTCGAGCCCCAGCAGAACTTCCTCGGGGTCCTCGTCGACGACTCGCGCAGCATGCAGATCGCCGACCTCGAGGGCGAGTCGCGCGCCGACGTCATCCGCCGGGAGCTCGGCGACGAGAGCCCGCTCCTCGCGGCCCTTCGGGACCGGTTCGCGGTGCGGCTCTTCGGCTTCTCGTCGCGCACCGACCGCGTCGGCTCGATGGGCGAGCTGGCCCACGACGGCACCCGGACCGACGTCGGCCAGGCCCTGACCCGGGCCTGGGAGGAGCTGTCGGGCGTGCCCCTGTCCGGCCTCGTGCTCGTCACCGACGGCGCCGACAACGCCGACGGGGCCATCGAGGAGACGCTGCTGCCGCTGCAGGCGGCGGGGGTGCCGGTGTTCACGGTGGGGCTCGGGCGCGAGGCGTACTCGCAGGACATCCAGATCAGCCGGGTCGACACGCCCCGGTCGGTGCTGCGGGGGGCGGCCCTCGTGGTCGACGTCGTCGTCGCCCAGACCGGCTACCGCGGCGAGCGGGTCAACCTGGTGGTCGAGGACGAGGGGCGCATCGTCGCCGACGAGATGGTCACCCTGCCCGCCGACGGGCAGCCCACCACGGTGCGGGTCCGCTTTACCGCCGCCGACGCCGGCCCGCGGCTCTTCAGCTTCCGCATCGCCCCTCAGCCGGACGAGATGGTGACGCAGAACAACGAGCAGAACGTGCTCATCGTGGTCGAGGACACCGCCGAGAAGGTCCTCTACTTCGAGGGCGAGCCGCGGTGGGAGGTGAAGTTCCTGCGCCGCGCCGTCGCCGACGACGAGAACCTGCAGCTCGCCGTCCTGCAGCGCACCGCCGAGAACAAGTTCATGCGGATGGGGGTCGAGTCGGCCGAGGACCTCGTCGGCGGCTTCCCCCGCACCCGGGCCGAGCTGTTCCAGTACCGCGCCCTCATCCTCGGGGGCATCGAGGCCAACCACTTCACGCCCGACCAGCTGCGGATGATCGCCGACTTCGTGGGCGAGCGCGGCGGGGGGCTGCTGATGCTCGGGAGCCGCCGCTCGTTCGCCGAGGGGGGCTACGCCGGCACCCCGGTGGCCGACGTCCTCCCGGTGGTGATCCCCGAGCAGGCGGCCGACGACGAGAGCCGCTTCTTCGTGGAGACCGACGTCCGGCCGACCCGGGCGGGGCAGGCCCATCCCGCGACGCAGATCGCCGAGACCGAGCAGGCGTCGGCCGCGCGCTGGCTCGAGCTGCCGCCGATCACCCTCGTCAACGCCGTCCGCGACGTCAAGCCGGGCGCGACCACCCTGCTGACGAGCGGCGACGAGTCGCTCGTGGTGCTGGCGTTCCAGCGCTACGGCGCCGGCAAGGCCCTCGCGTTTCCCATCCAGGACTCGTGGATGTGGCAGATGCACGTCGACATCGACGTCGAGGACGAGACCCACGAGACGCTGTGGCGGCGCCTCCTGCGGTGGATGGTCGACGGCGTGCCCGACCAGGTGGTGGCGGACGTGCCGGCCGAGCGGGTCGAGCTCGACGAGCCTCTGACGCTGGGGGCCGAGGTCGACGACGCCAACTACGAGGAGATCAACACGAGCCAGGTCTCGGCCTGGATCACCGATCCGGACGACGAGCTCTTCGAGGTACCGATGGACTGGACCGCCGACCGCGACGGCGAGTACCGGGCCAGCCTGACCCCCCGCAAGGAGGGCCTCTACGAGGTGCGGGTCGAGGCCACGCAGGACGGCGAGCTCCTCGGCACCGACACCACCTACGTGCGGGTGGCCCCGAGCGACGCCGAGTACTACGACTCGACGCGGCGCACCGCGTTCCTCGAGCGCATCGCCGACGAGACCGGCGGGCGGTTCTACACCGCCGACTCGATCGACGGGCTCGCCGACGACATCCAGACGGTGGGCGGCGGGGTCACCGTCATCGAGGAGCGCGACCTGTGGGACATGCCCGCGGTGCTGCTGGCGTTCCTGATGCTCGTGGTCGGGGAGTGGGGCTACCGGAGGGCGCGGGGGCTCGCATGACCGGGCGACTTCTCCGCATCGGGTGGGCCGCGCCGGCCGCCCTCGTCCTGCTGACCCTCGCGGCTCCCGCGGCCGCGCAGCAGACCCACGTTCTCGTCGTCACCGGCCTGAGCGGCGACCCCGCCTACGCCGAGCAGTTCCACGGGTGGGCGACGACCCTCATCGACGTGGCGGCCGGGCGCTACGAGCTGCCGACCGAGAACATCACCTGGCTGGCCGAACGGGTCGAGGCCGACCCGGAACGCGTCGACGGCCGGTCGACGAGCGAGAACGTCGAGGCCGCGGTGGCGGCCATCGCGGAGCGGGCCGAGCCCGACGACCACGTCCTGATCGTGCTGATCGGGCACGGCAGCTACCAGAACGGCGAGTCGCGGTTCAACCTGCCGCGGCGCGACCTGACGGCCGAGGACTACGGCCTGCTGCTCGGTCGGCTCGAGGCGCAGCGGGTCACGTTCGTCAACACCGCCACGTCGAGCGGCGGCTTCATCCAGGCCCTCTCGGGCGAGGGGCGGACGGTGGTCACCGCGACCCGCAGCGGCGGGCAGTGGAACGAGACCGTCTTCGGGGGCCACTTCGTGGCCGCGTTCGCCGACGGCTCGGAAGAGTCGGACCAGAACCGGGACGGCCGCGTCTCGGTGCTCGAGGCGTTCGAGTACGCCGTCGCCCAGGTGAACCGGGCCTACGAGTCGGACGGGCGGCTGCAGACCGAGCACGCCCTGCTCGACGACAACGGCGACCGCGAGGGCACCCGCGAGCCCGACCCCGTGAGCTCGGACGGGGCCCTCGCCCGCACCCTGTTCATCACCGCCGGCGAGGGCGCGGGCATCCCCGGCTGGCCGGAGGACCCCGCGCTGCGGGCCCTCTACCAGGAGCGGCTGGAGATTCAGGAGCAGATAGAGGCGCTCCAGGCGACCCGGGGGGGCACCGACGAGGCGATCTACCAGGCGGAGCTCGAGAAGCTGCTGGTGGCCATCGCCCTGAAGGGCCGCGAGATCCGGGAAGCGGAGTCGGCGGCGGGGGCCGAGGCCCCGCGCTAGCGCGGGGCCCGGATGGACGCGATGCGGACGGGAGCGGGACGAGCGTGGGCGGGCGGGCGAGCCGTGGAACGGCGCCGCTCCCGCGATGAGTGTGTCGACTCCCTGCAAGGAAGCGCCGACGTCCCGGAGGGTCGGCGCGGCGCTTGCCGGCGGTGGGGCCGCAGGGCGGCGCTGTCGGGGCTGGCGCTGGTCGTGCTGACGACCGGTCTGGCGGTCGAGGCGGGGGACGATCCGCCGCCGGTGTCCGGCCCCGCGACCTTCGACGGGCGCTTCGTGTTCTCCCGCATCCGCTACGCCGACGGCTACGTCGGGGGCGGGTTCGCCTTCCGCCAGGATCTGCCGTGGGCCCACGACTATCCGCGGGCCGAAGCCAACCTGATGCGGATTCTGGAGGAGATCACGTTCGTCAATCCGTACATCGGGTCGGACGGCGGCACGATCCTCACCCTCGACGACCCGAACCTGTTCAAGTACCCGTTCGCGTACATGTCCGAGCCGGGGTACTGGAGCATCGTCTCCGACGCCGAGGCGCGCGGCCTGCGGAACTACCTGCTGAAGGGCGGCTTCCTCATCTTCGACGACTTCCGGGGCGACTGGCACTGGGAGAACCTGGAGGCGCAGATGCGGCGGGTGGTGCCCGAGCTGCGGTGGCTGCCCCTCGACGCCACCCATCCCGTGTACCACTCGTTCTTCGACATCGACACGCTCGACGAGTACGAGCAGGCCTACCCCGGCTACGACCCTTTGTTCTTCGGCCTGTTCGAGGACAACGACCCGGACGGGCGGCTGTTGGCGGTGGCCAACCACAACAACGACATCGGCGAGTACTGGGAGTACTCGATGACCGGCTGGTACCCCATCGACCTCTCGAACGAGGCGTTCAAGCTCGGCGTGAACTACATCATGTACGCGTTGACCCACTGAAGCGCCGGGCGGCCGCGGGTCCTCGCCGGTTCGGGCGGGCGCGGCGGCGGACGGTCGGCGAACGGCGGCCCACGGGCGCCACGGAACGAAAGACTGCGACGGCCCCCTGCGGCCGAGGAGAATGTCCGCCGTGAACGAATTCGCCGATCAACCGACCGACCTCCAGGATCCCGACGACATCGCGCTGGCCGACCGCATGAAGGCCGGACGCGAGCAGATCCTGACCGAGATTCGCAAGAAGATCATCGGCCAGCAGCGGGTCATCGAGGAGACCCTGCTGACGCTGTTCGTCGGCGGCAACAGCCTCATCATCGGGGTGCCGGGGCTCGCCAAGACCCTGCTCATCCAGACCATGGCGCAGGTCCTCGACCTGAAGTTCGCCCGCATCCAGTTCACCCCCGACCTGATGCCGTCCGACATCACCGGCACCGACATCATCCAGGAGGACGCCGAGACCGGCGGGCGCAAGATGGTGTTCGCGCCCGGCCCGGTGTTCACCAACGTGCTCCTCGCCGACGAGATCAACCGGACCCCGCCCAAGACCCAGTCGGCCCTGCTCGAGGCGATGCAGGAGCACCGGGTCACCGTGCAGGGCCGGACCTACACCCTGGAGGAGCCGTTCTTCGTCTTCGCGACGCAGAACCCCATCGAGCTCGAGGGGACCTATCCCCTGCCCGAGGCCCAGCTCGACCGCTTCATGTTCCACATCGTCATCGAGCACCCGCCCGAGGACGAGGAGATCGAGGTCGTCCGCACCACCACCGGGCTCGCCGAGCCGGAGTACAAGCACGCGGTCACCGGCGCCGATCTCGTCGAGTTCCAGAGGCTGGTCCGGAAGGTGCCGGTGTCCGAGCCGGTCATGCGCTACGCGCTGGGCCTCGCACGCACGAGCCGGCTGAAGGGAGAGGGCGCCCCCGAGTTCAGCAAGTGGATCGCGTACGGGGCCAGCGTGCGGGCCGCGCAGTACCTGACCCTGGGCGGCAAGGCCCGTGCGCTGACCCAGGGCCGCTACCACGTCAGCTTCGAGGACATCCGCGCCCTCGCTCATCCCGTGATGAGGCACCGCGTGCTCCTCAACTTCCACGCCGAGTCGGAGGGCATCACCACCGACCAGATCATCGACCAGCTGATCGACGTGGTTCCCACCCCCGTCTCGCAGATGTAGGCATGGCGACCCACGCTCCCCCCGCGTCGCCCGGCGCCCGGTTCATCGACCCCAAGGTGCTGGCCCGCGTCGGCAGCCTCGAGCTGGCCGCGCGGTTCGTGGTCGAGGGGTTCATCAACGGCCTGCACAAGGCGCCGTACCTCGGCGTCTCCATCGACTTCGCCGAGCACCGCGGCTACATGCCCGGCGACGACATCCGGCGCGTCGACTGGCGGCTCTTCGCCCGGACCGACCGGTTCTACGTCAAGCAGTTCGAGGCCGACACCAACACCAACTTCTCGGTGCTCTTCGACGTCTCGAAGTCGATGAGCTTCGGCAGCCACGAGCTGACCAAGCTCGACTACGGCCGCTTCCTCGCCGCGTGCCTCAGCTATCTCAGCTCGAAGCAGCGGGACCGGGTGGGCATCGTGACCTTCGACGACGACATCGTCGAGCGGGTGCCGCCGTCGGCCAAGCACTTCGAGGTCTCGCTGCACACCCTCGACCGGATGACCGCGGGCCGGCCGGGCGCGCTGGGGCCGCCCCTCTACAAGGCCACGGAGTTCTTCAAGCGGCCCAGCATCGTCGCCATCATCTCCGACTTCTACGAGGAGCCGGAGGAGGTGTTCGACGCGGTCAAGCCGTTGCGCTTCGCGGGCAACGACGTGATCATGTTCCACGTCCTCGACCCCGCCGAGGTCGACTTCCCCTACGACGACTCGGTCAGCTTCCAGGACATCGAGACCGGCCGGAAGGTCCCGGTGGTGCCCGACAAGCTGCGCGACCAGTACCGCCAGCTCGTGCAGGACCACATCGAGGCCCTCTCGAAGCTCGCCAACCAGAACCGCATCGACTACCACTTCATGAACACGAAGGTCCCCCTCGACCACGCGCTGTTCCGGTACCTGGCGATGCGGCACAAGCTCACCAAGGGGCGCTGATGGCTTTTCTGGCTCCGCTGTTCCTCGCCGCCCTCGCCGCCCTTGCCGCCCCGGTGCTGCTGCACATGATCCAGCGGCAGCGGACCGAGGTCGTCGAGTTTCCGTCGCTGATGTTCGTGCGGAAGATCCCGTTCCGCTCGCTGCGCCGGCAGCGCATCCGCCACTGGCTGCTGCTGCTCATGCGGTGCGCGGCCCTTGCCCTCCTCGTCGCGGCCTTCGCGCGGCCGTTCCTCCGGTCGACGGCCCTCGCGGTGGCCGGCGGCGGGCGCGAGGTCGTCGTGCTGCTCGACCGCTCGTGGAGCATGGCCTACGGCGACCGGTGGGACCGCGCCCGCGCCGCCGCCCGCGGCGTCGTCCAGGACCTCGGGCCCGAGGACCGGGCCACCGTCGTCCGGTTCGACAGCGGCGCCGAGGCCGGGGCGCGGTCGACTAACGACCGGGCCAGCCTGCTCGCGGCCGTCAACGAAGCCGAGATCGGGGCCGCCACGACCCGCTTCGGGCCGCCCCTGCAGCTCGCCCAGGGCATCCTGGAAGACTCCGACCTGCCGCGGCTCGAGGTCGTGCTCGTCAGCGACTTCCAGCGGACGGGGATCGACAGCGCCGCCAACACCCTGCTGCCCCCCGGCACGGTGCTGACCCCGGTGGGGGTGGCCGACGAGGAGGAGACGCAGAACGTCAGCGTGGTCGGGGTCTCGGTGCAGCGGGACACCTTCGCGGGCGCGGAGCGCGCCACGGTGACGGCGCGGCTCGCCAACCGCGGCTCCGAGCCGGTCGAGCGGATGCGGGTGGCCCTCGAGCTGAACGACTTCGAGCTCGAGGCGCTGCCGGCCGCGGTCGAGCCGGCGAGCGTGGCCAGCGTCACCTTCGCCCCCTTCACCATCGACGACGCGGCGATGCCGGTGTCGGTGCGCGCCCAGGCCGACGCCCTGCCCCACGACGACGTCCTCCACTTCCTCGTCTCGCCGGGCGACGTGGTGTCGGTGCTCGTCGTCGTGAGCCCCGGGGCGCCCGAGTCGAGCCTGTACCTGGAGCGGGCGCTCGACATCGGGACGAGCCCGTCGTTCGCGCCGGTGGTGCGGCCGGTGGACGAGCTGACGGTCGAGGACGTCGAGGCGGCGTCGGTGGTGGTGCTCAACGACGTGGGGCCGCCGTCGGGCGAGCTCGGGGCCGCGCTGACGGGGTTCGTCGAGGGCGGCGGCGGGCTCTGGATCGTGCTGGGCGAGAACGTCCGGTGGCCGGGGGGCGACTTCGAGCTGCTGCCGGGCGCCGCCGGCGAGCCGGCCGACCGCGACGGCCGGGGCGGCGTGCTGGGGTTCATCGACTACACCCATCCGGTGTTCGAGCTGTTCGGCAACCCCCGCAGCGGCGACCTCACGACGCCGCGGTTCTTCCGCTACCGGCCGCTCGACGTGCAGGCGGACGCGGTGGTGCTCGCGCGCTACGACAACGGCGACGTCGCCCTCGCCGAGCGCCCCCTCGGGGCGGGGCGGGTGCTGGTGTGGACGTCGACCCTCGACAGCTTCTGGAACGACTTCGCGCTGAAGCCGATCTACCTGCCTCTCGTCCACCGGAGCGTCGAGTACCTCGCCTCGTACCGGCCGCCGACGTCGTCTCTGACGGCGGGCCAGGTGCTCGACCTGGCGCAGTACCCGGGAGCGGACGGCCTCGACCTCGTCGACGGCAACCTCGTCGTGCGGGACCCGACCGACGACCGGGTGCCGGTGGGCTCCGGCGGCCGCGACGGCCGGTCGGGCTTCATCGACCTCGTCGAGCCCGGGTTCTACGAGATCCGCGACCTCGACGCGGAGGACACGTCGGTGGTGCGGGTGGCCGTCAACGTCGACCTCGCCGAGTCGAACCTCGCCGTCGCCGACCCCCAGGAGCTGGTGGCCGCGGTCACCGGCCGCGCCGCCGGCGACCGCACGGTGGCCGGCCAGCGCGAGCTGCGCCCGGAGGACCTGGAGCGCCGCCAGACGATGTGGTGGTACCTCCTCATCGGCGCCGTGGGCTTCCTCGCCACCGAGACTGTCCTGTCCAACCGCCTGTCGCGGAGAGCCCTCGACCCGGACGCGTAAACGGTACGTAGCGAAGCGTGTTCCGCGGCCGGGTGGCGTCGGGGCTGACCCTCGGGTGGGGATGGGCACGGCTGGTGCCTGTTGAAGACGCAGCGCGCGAGGAGCACGGCAAGTGAGGGACGTCCGCCCGGGACACGGCGTGGACGCGTGTGGGGGCTGGCGTCGCCCGGCTCGATCGCGCCGCCGAGTCGGAGGCGCCCGCGTGGATCGAGTTCATGTCGGATGTCGATGCGGCCAGCCCGGCGCGCGAGACACCGCTCCCCCCGGCTCCCGCATCCGCCTTCCGTGAGTGATGGATGGCGGCCGCGCGGGGGATCGAGTTCATATCGGATGTGGATGCGGCCAGCCCGGCGCGCGAGACACCGCCCCCCCGGTTCCCGCATCCGCCTCCCGTGAGTGATGATGGCGGCCGCGCGGGATCGAGTTCATATCGGATGTCGATGCGCCAGCCCGGCGCGCGAGACACCGCCCCCCCGGTTCCCGCATCCGCCTTCCGTGAGTGATGATGGCGGCCGCGCGGGATCGAGTTCATATCGGATGTCGATGCGCCAGCCCGGGCGCGCGAGACACCGCCCCCCCGGTTCCCGCATCCGCCTCCCGTGAGTGATGGATCTTGCGTTGGATGGCCCTCTGCAGGGCACTCAATGTGATATCGTTTGTGCCATGGAAATGCACATGAGAATGCACCTGGAGATGGACGACGCGCTCGTCGCCGAGGTCGATTCGCTCGCCGGTCCGCGGGGTCGGAGCGCGTTCGTGCGTGACGCGGTGCAGGAAGCTGTCGATCGGCGCCGCCGCGCGTACCGGATTCGCCAGTCGGCCGGCGTGGTCCGGGACGGCGGGCACGAGTGGGACGCGGACCCCGCCGATTGGGTGCGGCGCCAGCGGTCCGGTGACCCGAAGCGGGTCGGATGACGCGGTGCTCGTGCTCCTCGATACGACGGTCCTGATCGACTACCTGCGCGGGCGGCGCGCCGTCGATCGGGTCAACGCGCTGATCGACCAGGGCGACCCGCTGTGCACGACGCCGATCAACGTAGAGGAAGTGGTCCGCGGGCTCCGGCCGGAGGAGATCCCCGCCGTGGACGCTCTCTTCGACGGTCTCCGCATCGTACCCATCGGGCGCGAAGAAGGACGGCGGGCCGGCGAGTGGCGCCGGAGGTTTGCGGGTCGGGGAACGACGCTCTCGCAGGCCGACTGCCTGATCGCGGCGGCCGCGTGCTCGACTTCGGCCCTGCTCGCCACCGGCAATCCGAGGCACTTCCCGATGACCGGGATCGCGGTCGAGCACTGGCCGGTCGGGGAGTGAGCGGTTCGAGCCGCGATTGCGACGCGATCTGCCCCCGCCCTGTCGCTCCCAAGACGACGCACATCACCGGCTCCGTCCTGGCCCGACAGAAGTCCAGTCGAGCTTGCGGGCGTCGAGCGTAACGCGTTACAGTTCCAGGCATGGACGAACGACGGAGAGGTTTGGCGGCATCTCCCGCCGAGCGGATGCGGGCCCTGCGCACGCGCCGCCGCGGGCGGGCTGAACGCGAGATCCGCATCACCGTGCCGGACGCCCGCCGGGGCGAGGTGAGGACGCGAGTGTCGACGGCCGTCGCCCGACTCGATCCCGTCGCCGAGTCCGAGGCGCTGGCGTGGAACGAGGCCGTCTCGGACTTCGATGAGCATCAGCCGCGGTGACGTGGTGGCGGTTGCCGCCTCCGGCGACTTCGGCAAGCCGCGACCGGCGGTGGTTGTCCAGAGCGATGCGTTTCCGGAGGAACACGCGTCCGTCATCGTGTGTCAGATGACGTCCACCCTGGCCGATGCCCCCGATTTTCGGATCATGATCGAGCCCTCCGAGACGAACGGCCTGCAGCGGATATCCCAGATCATGGCCGACAAGCCGGTGACGGTTCGACGCGGGCGGGTCAGCGCCCGGATCGGACGATTGGACGCCCGGGATGTCCGGCGCCTGAACCGGGGGCTAGCGTTCTGCCTGGGTCTGTCGGATTGACGCTTCGGTGTACGACAGCGCCCGGGCGGAGGTTTCGTCGACATACCCGGTGGGGGGCAGGCCCCGCGCCGTCTGCCAGCGGCGGATGGCGGCCCGTGTGCGACGGCCGATGATGCCGTCGAGCGAGCCGGGGTCGAAGCCTTGCTCCCGCAGCCCGCGCTGGATCAGCCGTTGCGCCTCCCGGTCCAGCCCCAGCGCCGCCTCGGCCGCCGGCCCCCCGGGCCGCGCCCGCCGGCCGGCCGGCCGCTCGATCGCCGCCGGCCGGTCCGCTTCCTGGGGCGCCGCCACCGCCGCGGCTCGGCCGGTCGCCGCCGGCCGGCTCGTGTCCGGGGGTGCCGCTTCCGCGACCGACGCGCCGCTGGCGGACGCCGCCGCGGCAGCGACGCCACCGGCCACCGTCCCGGCCGGCGGGGCGAACGTGAACCGGTCGGCGAGGGCGTCGACGATGCCGGCCGCCACCATGTCCGACCCGTAGACGCTCAGGTGCATCCCGTCGCCGGCGTGCACGATGCGGGTGCGGCCGTCGACCTCGGCCCGCGTGACGGGGTTTCCCGCCGCGTCGGCGGTCATCGCGAAGGTGTCGACGAAGTACGCGCCCGCCCGCTCGCACGCGGCCCGGGTGACGGCGTTGATGCGGGCCATCTTGCTCTGGTGGTAGGCGTTCCGCATCGCGGGCATGCCCAGTATCACCACCGGCACGCCCTCGTCCGCGAAGAGGTCCACGAACGCTTCCAGCCGGGCGCCGTACTCGGCGTCCCAGGCGTCCGTGAAGAAGGGGGCGACGGCCCGGCCGGTGTCCCGGTCCGTCAGCCCCTGGCCGTCGTTCCCCCCGAACTGCGCGATCACCAGGTCGGGACGGAAGTCCGCGCTCAGCTCCAGCGCCCTCGCGTTCCAGTCGAAGTAGTCGGGGCGCGCCATCCCCGTGGAGTGGCGCCCGTGGCGCAGCACCTCCACCCCCAGGTCGTCCTCGATCCGCCGCTCCAGGGCGCGCCCGAGGTCGGTCTGGATCGAGGAGGCGCCCACGAGCAGCACGCGCCGCGGGGCCGGGGCGGGGGTCGGGGCGGCGGGCTCGGCCTCGCCCGAAGCGTCTGCCGGGGTGGCGGCGATGGACTCGGCCTCGTCCGAAGCGTCTGCCGGGGTGGCGGCGATGGACTCGGCCTCGTCCGAAGCGTCTGCCGGGGTGGCGGCGATGGACTCGGCCTCGTCCGAAGCGTCTGCCGGGGCGGCGAAGACCGTCGACGGAGACTGCCGTCCGCCTACCGTGAACGATGTCCCGTAGAAGGCGCGCTTGCGCGCTTCCAGCGCTTCCCGCAGACGCGCCAGCCCCGTCACGGCGCCGATGCGGTCGAGCGCGGCGGTGGCCGCGACCTGCCACCTCGGCCCCTCCCCGAGCGCGAAGTTCCTCTCCGCCTCGGCGTGCAGCTCGCGGCCGACGAGGGCGCCCATGCCGAGGGCCAGGCCCCAGCAGAGGGCCAGCATCGCCCAGGGGGCGAGCGACGTCCTGCAGCGCGGGTCGCGGGGAGGAGCGGCAGAGGCCATTCGGAGGGTTCTCCCGGAAGGCGGCAGCGCCCGCCCGCTGGGCCGAAGGCGGACGAGCCAATGTTACCAGACCGGTTCGCACCACTCGGCGGCGCGCCCGCGCGGCCTGACGGGTCGCGCTCGGGAGCCTCGCCGGCGGGCAGGCTGCTCGGTCGGCGGGTCCATCAGCCCGTGGTGGGCGCTGGGGCGCCAGATCGCAGCCCCGCCACCCGATCCCCGGCCGCAGCCCGTGGTGGGCGCGATGGCGCTGGGGCGCCAGATCGCAGCCCCGGCGCTCGATCCCCCGGCCGCAGCCCCGGCGCTCGATCCCCCCGCCGCAGCCCCGGCGCTCGATCCCCCCCGCCGCAGCCCCGGCGCTCGATCCCCCCGGCCGCAGCCCCGGCGCTCGATCCCCCGGCCGCAGCCCGTGGCGGGCGCGATGGCGCTCGGGCGCAAGATCGCGGCCCCGGCGCTCGATCCCCGGCCGCCCACGCTGTCGCGAGGCGCCGAGCCCGTCTTGTTGCGGGGGAGTCCAGGCGCGTTTGCGGGGGAGTCCAGGCCGCGGGCTCATCGCGGAGACCGGCCGGATCAGAAGCTGAAGTAGGCGTTCGGCAGCACGCCGACGGGCCGCAGCGCCAGCAGCAGGAAGAACATCGCCAGCCAGAACGCCCAGCGCAGCGGCAGCGGCAGCGCCTCGCTCCCGCTGACGAAGCGGGCGCGGACGGCGTCTCCGACGAAATGGAGCGAGAAGCCGACGAGGGTCAACGGCAGGAGGAGCAGCGAGAAGCCGGCGCCCCGCAGCCCCGGGGTGCACAGGCGGGCGAGGAACGTCCAGGCCGTGGCCAGGTCGGAGCACACGAAGAAGACCCGCGAGGTGCACACCACCAACATCGTCCACGCCCAGCCCCGCAGCCACTCCAGCGCGGTCGGCCGCCGCGCCGTGTCCTCGCCGCGCGCGCGGCGCCGGTCGAGCAGGAGCTTGTAGAGAGCCAGGGCGGCCCCGTGGACGGCGCCCCAGAGGACGTAGCCCCACGTCGCGCCGTGCCAGAGCCCGCAGAAGACCATGGTCAGGAACAGGTTGAGGAGGACGCGGGGCTCCCGGCCCCGGGAACCCCCGAGCGGGTAGTAGATGAAGTCGCGCAGCCACCGGCTGAAGGTCATGTGCCAGCGCCGCCAGAAGTCGCCGACGCTGGCCGCCGAGTAGGGGTTGTTGAAGTTGTCGGGGATCTCGATGCCGAACAGCAGCGCGCAGCCGCGCATGAGGTCCACGTAGCCGGAGAAGTCGCAGTAGATCTGCGCCGTGTAGCCGACGAGCGCCACCCACAGCGCCGCCGCCGTGTAGTTCTCGGGCGCCTGGAAGACGTCGCTGACGCCGAGCTCGAACAGCAGCGACGCGATCACCATCCGCTTGAACAGGCCCGACAGGATGAGGGAGACGGCGAGGGGCAGCTTCTCGATGCGGGCCGGCGCCCGCGCCTCGATCTGCGGCAGCAGGTCGCGGCCCCGGCAGATGGGACCGATCAGCAACTGGGGGAAGAACGCCATGAACAGCGCGAAGTCGGCGAGGCTCTTCGCCCTCGGCCCCGACCCGCGGTGGACCTCGATGAGGTAGGCGATGGCCTGGAAGGTGTAGAACGAGATGCCGACGGGCAGGACGACCTGCGGAATCGTCAGGCCGGCGCCGAGGCCGAGGGCGAAGGCCGCGTCGTTGACCGTTTCGGCGAAGAAGACGGAGTACTTGAACCAGGCCAGCGCCGCGAGGTTCGCCCCCACCGCGACCGCGAGCCAGCGGCCTCGCCGGGCCCCCGTCTGCCGGCAGACGACGCCGGCCAGCAGGTGGTTGCCGACCACGGAGAGGGCCAGCAGCCCCACGAAGTCCCAGCGGTAGCTGCCGTAGAACCACGCGCTCGCCGCGATCAGGAGCAGCTTCTGCGCCGTGCGCGACGGCTGGAGCGCCCAGAAGGCGGTGAGCGTCAGCAGCAGGAACAGCAGGAACTCGGCGGATTCGAAGGGCATCGAACGAGATGGATGGCCCGGTGGGCGCCGATGGCGGTCCGCGGACCGCCGCCGGCGCCCGCGGTTGTCCTCATCGCGCCCGGGAGATCGGCGGCCGGGGGGCGGAAGCCGGGCAGCAGCGGTGCGCCATCGTCCATTTTACCTGCGGCTCACGCGCAGGACTCGGGTCATGCGTCGGGTGCGGCGTCCTGGGGCTCGGGGCGTCCCCGGGGGCGGGCGCACGAGCCTCCGGGACGCGGGATGCTGCGCGAGGAGCGACCGGTGCGCCGGCACGTCAGCGACGCCGTCGAAGCGTCCGTTCACCGGCTCGTCAGAAGATTGAAGAATCGGATCGGGTTTGGGATAAGATGGGCAGCCAGTCGATTCCGTTGAGGAGACGGCAAGCCATGTTCAGCAACCTGTGGTCGTCAGGCGGTCCGGAAGACTTGGTCGGCGTGATTCGCCGCGTACGGAACCGGTGGCGTGTGCGGATTGCCCTGCGCGGTCTCGCGGTCGTGCTGGCGGCGGGGCTCGGCGCGTTCCTCGCCTCGTCGTACGGCCTCGAGTTCTTCCGCTTCTCGTCGGGGTCGGTCGTCGCGTTCCGTCTCCTGACCTGGCTGACGGTCGCGGGGCTGGCCTTCTGGTACCTGATTCGCCCCCTGGCCCGCCGGGTCACCGACGAGCGGGTCGCGTTGTACCTCGAGGAGCACGAGCCCTCGCTCGACGCGAGCGTGCTGAGCGCCCTCGAGGAGACCAAGCGGGGGGCCCGGACCGAGAGTCCCGACTACTCTCCGGCCCTCGTCGAACGGCTCGTGCGCCACGCCGTCGAACGGTGCCACGACCTCGACCTGGGGTCGGCGGTCGAGCGGCAGAAGATGCGGCAGTCGTCGAGCTGGCTCGCTCTCGCGTCGGCCGCCGCCCTCCTCGCGTTCATCCTGGCGCCGTCCCAGCTGCAGCACGGCGCGGCGGCCCTGATGGTCCCCGCCGGGAGCCTCGACGAGGCCAGCCCCTACAGCATCCTCGTCGAGCCGGGCGACGTCACCATCGCCCGCGGGGCGGACCTCACGGTGACGGCCCAGCTCGTCGGGTTCGAGACGAACGACGTCAACCTGTACATGCAGTCGGCGCCCAGTGCGCCCTGGGAGCCCGTGCCGCTGATTCCGCAGGACGCGCTCGGCGACGGGCCGCCGGCGCTCGGGGCGTTCGAGACGGTCCTGTTCGACATCCGCGAGGCGACCGACTACTACGTCGACGCGACCGGGGTGCGTTCGGAAACGTTCACGGTCGACGTCATCGACCTGCCGTACGTCGACCACCTCGAGCTCGAGTACCACTTCCCCGCGTATACGGGGCTCGAGCCGCGGCTGATTCAGGACGGCGGGGACATCGCGGTCCTGCAGGGGACCGAGGTCCGCATGTCCGTGTTCCCGACCATGGGGACCCCGGCCGGCCGGCTGGTCTTCGACGAGACGTCGGACGCCGACCTCACCCTCCGCGAGGACGGCGTGCTGACCGCCTCCTTCATGATCGAGGAGGACGGCTTCTACCAGGTCGAGCTGGAGGGGCCGAGCGGCGAGCTCGTGGAGGCGTCGCCGAGGTATACGATCGATGTCCTCACCGACCAGGCGCCGTCGGTCATGTTCGTCAAGCCGGGGCGCGACACCACCGCCAACGCCATCGAGGAGGTGTTCCTCGAGGCCCGCGCCGACGACGACTTCGGCGTGCGGTCGCTCAGCCTGACCTACTCGGTCAACGGCGGGCCGGAGGAGACGGTCGAGCTGTTCGACTCGGAGGAGGGCGGGCTGCGCGAGATCTCGGCCGGGCACACCCTCTTCCTCGAGGAGTTCGACCTCGAGCCCGGCGACTTCGTCTCGTACTACGGCAGCGCCGGGGACAACCAGGGCGAGACCGGCCGCGTCGTCAAGAGCGACCTCTACTTCGTCCAGATCCGGGCGTTCCGGCGCGACTTCCGCGCCGCCCAGTCGCAGGGCGGCGGTGGGGGCGGCGGCGGAGGCGGCGGGGGCGGCGACGCCCGCGCCCTGTCCGAGGCCCAGCGCCAGGTCATCTCGGCCACCTTCAACGTGATCCGCGATCGGGACACGTTCACCGACGAGGAGTTCCGCGAGAACCTCGTCTTCCTGACCCTGGCCCAGGGGCGGCTGCGCGAGCAGGTCGAGACCCTGGTGCGGCGCATGAACAGCCGCGTCATGCCCGCCGATCCCGCGTTCCGCTCCATTCTCGCGGTCCTGCCGCGGGCGGCGGAGGAGATGCGGGCGGCCGAGGCGGCGCTCCAGGAGCAGGACGTCGACGGCGCGCTGCCGGCGGAGCAGCGCGCCCTGCAGCAGCTGCAGCGGGCCGAGGAGGCCTACGACGAGGTCCGGGTCCAGCAGGGCGGCGGGGGCGGTGGAGGCGGCGGGGGCGGCCAGAACGCGGCCGAAGACCTCGCCGATCTGTTCGAGCTCGAGCTCGACAAGCTGCAGAACCAGTACGAGACGGTGCAGCGCGGGCAGCAGCAGGCCTCGGACGACGAGGTCGACGCCCTGATGGAGCGGCTGCGCGAGCTCGCCCGCCGGCAGGAGCAGGAGGCGGAGCGGCAGCGGCGGCGGGCGCGGGGCGGGCAGACCGCGCGGGCCGGCGGCGGCGCGTCGCAGCGGGTGCTCGCCGACGAGGCGGAAGAGGCGGCGCGGCGGCTCGAGCGGCTCGCCCGCGAGCAGCAGTCGCCCCAGATGATGCAGGCGGCGCGGCGGTTGCAGGAGGCGGCCGACGCGATGCGCCAAGCCGCCGCGAACGCCGACAACCAGGGCTTCGCGGAGGCGGCGGCGGCCCTCGACCGCCTGCGCGAGGTCGAGCGCCAGCTGCAGGGGCAGCAGAGCGAGCGGCTGTCGCGCGACATCGAGGACTTCCAGCGCCGGGCGGAGGAGCTGTCGACGGAAGAGGCGGACGTCGCCGGGCAGGTGTCCGGCCTCGGCGACCTCGAGAATCAGGAGCGCATCGAGCGCATCGGCCGCCTGACCGAGCGGAAGAACGAGATGGAGTCGCGGGTGGCCGACCTCGAGCGCGACATCGACTCGACCTCGGCCGAGTTCCGCCGCGAGGAGCGGGGGGCGTCGACCGAGCTCCAGGAGGCCGCGAACGGCATTCGCGAGAGCAAGCTCAAGGAGAAGATCCGCTACTCGCGCGGCCTCATCCGCGCCCGGTCGCCGGCCTACGCCGAGCAGTTCGAGGCGGAGATCGGCAACGACATCCGCGATCTCGAGCAGCAGCTCGCCGAGGCCGGCGAGGCGGTCGGCACCGCCGGGGCGACCGGGCTCGAGCAGGCCCTCGACCAGACGCGGGACCTCATGCGGGGGCTCGAGTCGCTCGAGCAGCGTATACGGCAGGGTGAGGCCCGCGCCGAGAACGGCGAGCCGCAGGAGGGCCAGCCGGGTCAGGAAGGCCAGGCCGGGCAGCCGGGTCAGGAAGGTCAGGCCGGGCAGCCGGGCCAGGGAGGCCAGGCGGGCCAGGAAGGCCAGGCGGGCCAGGAAGGCCAGGCGGGCCAGCAGGGACAGGAAGGCCAGAATGCTCAGGCGGGCGGGCAGCCGGGAGGCGCGGCCGCGGACGGCGCCGGCGGCAACCGCTTCGGGAGCCCCTTCGGCTGGGGCGGCCCCGGCGACGCGCGGCCCGGCGACTGGGCGTTCGACCCCCGCGACGTGCGCCAGTGGCAGCGCGAGTTCCGCGAGCGCGGGGCCGACGCGCAGGAGTTGCAGCGGATGCTGCGGGCCGAGAACTTCGGCGACGCGGGCGACCTCGCCGAGGTCATCCAGGCCATGCGCGAGCTCGACGACCCGCGCATCTACCAGAGCGCCGAGGCGATCGCGAGCATGCAGTCATTCGTCATCGAGGAGCTCAAGCGGTTCGAGTACCGGCTCCGGCGCGAGGTCGACGGCGACCGCGAGGACCTGTTCCTGGCCAGCAGCGACGAGGTCCCCGACGGGTTCCGCGAGCTGATCGAGGAGTACTTCCGGGCGCTGGCCGAGGAGTAGGCGTTCCCGTGAGGCGCATTGCTGCCGCCGTGGTCGCGGCGGTGCTGCTCGGCGGATCGACCGTCGCGGTCGCGCAGTGGGGCTGGCGGCGCATGCCCCCGCGCTACCCGTCCGCCGAGCCCACCCACCGCCTGTTCACGTTCGCGCGGGTGCTCTACCAGAGCACCCACCGCGAGCGTGGCGGCCAGGGCTGGCACACGGACTATCCCGACGCCGACATCAACTTCTCGATCCGGCTCTCCGAGCTGACCCACGCCCCGATCGGGGTCGACCGGCGGAACGAGCCCGACCACGTCGTGGTGCGGCTGACCGATCCGCAGCTCTTCGACTACCCGTTCCTGTTCATGTCCGACGTCGGCACCCTCTGGCTCGACGCCGAGGAGGCCGAGCGCCTCGGCGCCTACCTGCGCAAGGGCGGCTTCCTGTGGGTCGACGACTTCTGGGGGCCGTACGCGTGGGAGCAGTGGGCGGCCGAGATCGGCAAGGTGCTGCCGCCCGGGCAGTTCCCCATCGTCGACATTCCCATGTCCGACCCGATCCACCACGGCATGTTCGACGTCGACGAGGTGCCGCAGGTGCCGTCGATCCAGCACTTCCGTCGGGTCGGGGGCATGACCACCTCGGAGCGCGGCTCGCTGAGCGCCGAGGTCCACGTGCGGGGCATCTACGACGACCACGGCCGCCTGATGGTGCTGATGACCCACAACACCGACATCGCCGACGGCTGGGAGCGGGAGGGGGAGGACTACGAGTTCTTCTACCGCTTCTCGGTCACGTCGTACGCCATCGGCATCAACTTCCTCCTGCACGCGATGTCGCATTGACGCCCGGCGGCCCGGCGGTGAGGACGCCGGCGAGAATCACCTCGCCACGTCGGGAGACCGGGCGGGTCATCGCGCAGAGCGGGCTGCCCAGTACGCAGAGCGGGCTACCCCCAGGATGCAGTCGGCAACTTCATGCCGCTCGCGGTCCTGACCCGCGCGGTGCTGCGACGGGCGGGGGCGTCCATCCGGCGAGGCGCAACGAGGGCCGGCTCCTTTCTCGACGGTGAGCATATTCCGTGACCACGACACAGCAACCGCTACTCGAGACGGTCGAGCAGCAACCGGAGCGCACGGCCGACGCCGCCGTGATCTGGCTGCACGGGCTCGGCGCCGACGGCCACGACTTCGCGACGCTGCCGCCGCAGCTCGGCATGCCGCCCGGGTCGGCGATCCGCTACGTCTTCCCCCACGCGCCGGAGATGCCCGTCACCCTGAACATGGGCATGCGCATGCGGGCCTGGTACGACATCGTCAGCCTCGACGCGCGCGGGCAGGACGAGGCCGGCATCCGGCGCTCGGCCGCCGCCGTCGACGCCCTGATCGCGCGCGAGATCGAGCGCGGCGTCGCGGCGTCGCGCATCGTGCTGGCCGGCTTCTCGCAGGGGGCGGCGATGGCCCTCTTCACGGGGCTGCGGTACCCTGACCGGCTGGGCGGCGTCGTCGCGCTGTCGGGGTACCTGCCCCTCCACGAGGCGCTGGCGGACGAAGCGGCGTCCGCGAACCGGGAGATCGAGATCTTCCAGGCGCACGGGCAGCACGACCAGGTCGTCCCCCACGCGCTGGGGCACGGCAGCGCCGAGCGTCTGCGGGCGGCCGGGTACCGGGTGGACTGGCGCGAGTACACGATGGCGCACCAGGTGTGCCTGGAGGAAGTGCAGGACATCGGGCGCTGGCTCGCCGGGCGGTTGCCTGCGCTGGATGGCGGCTGAAGGCGGCCGCGTCGCGCCGGGTAGGACATCACCGGCCAAGGGCTGGGCGGGCGCCGCGCGACGTCGCCTCCGGCCGCTGGGGGGGCGGGATGGTCGTCGCGACCGGCCCCGGCAGCGGTCGGGTGGAGGCGGCGCGGGAACAGCCGTTCCGATTCCTGGACTTGCAGACCCGCGTCGGCCGCGGGTCGGGAGGAAGACCGTGCGCAGGCTGGTAGCAGTGGCAGGAGTGCTCGCGTGCATCGGGTGCGGGGGCGCGGCGGACGAGTCGGGGAGCGGGGTCGCCGAGGTCGCGGCCGGCATCGGCGCCGACACGCTGATGGCCGGCATCGAGCGGCTGGCCTCGGACGAGTTCGGGGGGCGGGCCCCGGGGTCGGCGGGAGAGACCCTCACCGTCGACTACCTGACGGAGGAGTTCGCGGCCCTCGGGCTCGAGCCCGGCAACCCCGACGGCACCTGGGTGCAGGACGTGCCGCTGGTCGGCATCACCCCGCTGCCGGGTGACGGCCTCGTCGTCACGGGGGGCGGCGAGACCCGTACCCTCGAGCCCGCCGCCGACTACGTGGCGGCGACGAAGCACGTCGTCGACGCGGTCAGCGTGTCCGACGCGGAGTTCGTCTTCGTCGGCTACGGGGCGCAGGCCCCCGAGTACGACTGGGACGACTTCGGCGACACCGACGTCAGCGGCAAGATCCTGCTCTTCCTCGTCAACGACCCGCCGCTCGACGACGCCTTCGGCGGGCCGGCCATGACCTACTACGGCCGGTGGACCTACAAGCACGAGATCGCGGCCGAGCTCGGGGCGGCCGGCTCGTTCGTCATCCACGAGGACGGTCCCGCCGGGTATCCCTGGGAGGTGGTCGGCAGCACCCCCTACGCAGAGTCGTTCGACCTCATCGCGGACGACGACAACCTGAGCCGCGCGACCGTCGAGGGCTGGGTGCAGCGGGCCACCGCCGAGATGCTCTTCGAGCTGGCCGGGCTCGACTTCGAGGCCGCGAAGCAGCAGGCCGCCGACCGCGCGTTCGAGCCGATCCCGCTCGGGGTGACGGGCTCCATCGAGATCCGGAACGAGCTGCGGACCATCGACTCGCAGAACGTGCTGGCGCGCATTCCGGGGACCGAGGCCCCCGACGAGGTGGTGATGTACGTCGCCCACTGGGACCACATGGGCACGGACGAGAGCCTCGAAGGCGACCAGGTCTACAACGGCGCCGCCGACAACGCCACCGGCACCCAGGGGCTCATCGAGATCGCCCGCGCGTTCATGGAAGGCGAGCCGCCGCGGCGGTCGATCGTGTTCCTCGCCGTCACCGCCGAGGAGCAGGGGCTGCTGGGGTCCCGCTACTACGGCGAGCAGCCGCTCTACCCGACCGCCCAGACCGTAGCCGCCGTGAACATGGACGTGCTGAACCAGTGGGGGCGCACGCGGGACCTGACCGTAGTGGGGATGGGGCAGTCCGAGCTCGACGACGTCGCGGCGGAGGTCGCGGCCGAGCTGGGCCGGGTGCTGAACCCCGACCCCGAGCCAGAGAAGGGGTTCTACTACCGATCGGACCACTTCTCGTTCGCGCGGGTCGGCATCCCCGCGTTCTACGGCGACCCGGGGGTCGACTACATCGACAAGCCGCCCGGCTACGGCATCGAGAAGCGGAACGAGTACACCGCCAACGACTACCACGCGGTCTCCGACGAGGTGAAGCCCGACTGGGACCTCTCGGGGGCTCTCGAGGACCTGACGTTCATGTACCACATGGGCGCCCGGCTCGCCGCCGGTGACGAGTGGCCCGCGTGGAGCGCCACCAGCGAGTTCCGGGCCATCCGCGAGGAGCAGCGGCCCGCGGAATAGCGGCCAGCGCCGCGGGCAGTGTCCTCCGCCCCGTCCGCCTCCGGTTCGCCGGCGGCGGGGCGGTTGGCTGGCGCGCAGCTATCGACGCGCCCGGCAACCCGCAAGACCGCCATGCGGCGATTCTCCTCCTACGGCCCGGTCGATACGGACCTGCATTTCCACGCGCCGAGGACGGCGCTGGTCGACCGGGTGCTGGCCGCGCTGGTCGGAGGCGGAGCGCCGGGGAACGGCGGGGGCTACATCACCGTCTGGGCGCCCCGGCAGCGCGGCAAGTCGTGGATCGTGGGAGAGGCGGTGCGGCGGCTGCGGGGCGACGCGCGCTATCGGGGGATGGACGTCGTCGCCACCAGCGTGGAGCACCTGAAGACGGAGCGGGACCCCGGCGTGGTGATCGGCCGCATCGCGACGGAGATTGCGACTGCGCTGGGCGTCCACGCGGGGCCGATTCGTTCGGCGGACGAATTCGACACGGTCTTCAGGGCCGAACCGGGGTCGAAGCCGCTCGTCCTGGTGCTCGACGAGTTCGACGCGCTGCCCGCCGAGGCCATCGAGGGTATCGTGGGCGTGTTCCGCCACATCCACGGCCATCGGCGGTTGCAGGCGGGCCGGCCGGGCGGGGAGATGGACTACCGGCTGCACGGCGTGGCCCTGATCGGCGTCCGCGGGTCCCTCGGCGTCGACAGCGCCACCGGGTCGCCGTTCAACGTTCAGCAGAGCGTGCACGTGCCAAACCTGACCGCGGACGAAGTGCGTGGCATGTTCGCGTGGTACGAACGGGAGAGCGGGCAGGTCTTGGAGCCGGCGGTGGTCGAGCGGGTATACGGGGAAACGCGTGGGCAGCCGGGCCTGACCTCGTGGCTCGGCGAGCTGCTGACGGAGACGTACAACCGGCGGGGTCCGTCCATCACGATGGAGGACTTCGACGCCGCGTACGCCGATGCCGTCGACGCGCTGCCGAACGCGAACGTGCAGCACCTGATTGGCAAGGTCCGGGAGGCGCCGTACCGGGACGTGGTGCTCGACTTCTTCCAGACGGGGGAGAGACGGCCGTTCCACTACGACGAGCCCCACGTCAACTTCCTGTACCTGAACGGCGTCATCGACCGCGAGCCGGCGGCGGACGGCCGGCAGTACGTCCGGTTCTCCTGCCCGTTCGTGCAGAGGCGGCTGTTCAACTACTTCTCGTCGACGCTCGCCGGCGACGCCGGTTCGGTGTTCACCGCGTTCGAGGACCTGTCCGACACGATCACCGACGCCGGGCTCGACGTCCGACGGCTTCTGCAGCGCTACGAGCGGCACCTGCGGGCGAACCGCGAGTGGCTGCTGAGGGACGCGCCGCGGCGGCGCGACCTGCGGGTGTTCGAGGCGGTCCATCACTTCGTCCTGTACTCCTTCTTCGACCGGTTCCTCCAGCCCCGCGGCGGGCGGGTCTATCCGGAGTTCCCGGCCGGCAACGGGGCGATCGATCTCCTCATCCGCTACGCGGGCAAGGTGTACGGTCTCGAGGTGAAGAGCTTCACCGATGCGTTCGGGTACCGCCGGGCCCTCGCGCAGGCGGCACGATACGCCCGGCAGCTCGGACTGGCCGGGGTCACGCTGGTGTTCTTCGTCGATAGTGTCGACGACGCCAACCGGGGCGCCTACGAAGCGGTTCGCGTCGACGAGACGGGAGTGACCGTGGATCCGGTCTTCGTCGAGACGGGCTGATGCAGCCCCGTCCGCCAACTGCGCGCAGGCACTCCGAAGAGGCCAACTGCGCGCAGGGCACTCCGAAGAATAGGCGGGCGATTCGAGCGCAGGCGGAGTAAACTTGCGGTACTCGTAGGCCCGTGCATGGAGTTCGGAGGCGGAGACCGCTTCGCGAACTCGAGGCTGAGCGCCATGTCGAGAACTTGGCGATGCGTCGTCGGGAGCGCCGTCGCTGTGGCCGGCGCAGCCGTGCTCGGGTACGCCGCTCCACCGTTGAGCGCCGCCGTCGAGCTTGAGTCCGAGTCGGTCCGCGCGGTCCTCGACGGCTACTGCATCGCCTGTCACAACCAGCGTCTGCAGACGGCCGGGCTCGCCCTCGACGCGATGGACCCCGCCCGCGTCGGCGACCACGCCGCCGCGTGGGAGCAGGTCGTCAGGAAGCTGCGCACCGGCGCGATGCCCCCAGCGGGCCGGCCGCGCCCCGAGCCGGCCGCCTACGCCGCCGTCGCCTCGACCCTCGAGACGGCCCTCGACCGCGTCGCCGCCGCCGACCCCAATCCGGGCCGCACCACCGTCCACCGCCTGAACCGGCGGGAGTACGCCAACGCGGTACGCGACCTGCTGACGCTCGAGATCGACGCCGCGGCCCTGCTGCCCGCCGACAACGCGGACCTCGGCTTCGACAACATGGCCGACATCCTCTCGGTGTCGCCGGCCCTGCTCGACCGCTACATCTTCGCGGCGCGGCGCATCAGCCGGCTCGCCGTCGGCGACCCCGGCATCGAGCCGACGACCGAGACCTGGGTCCTGCCCTCGATGCGGTTCCAGGACCGCCGCATGAGCGAGGACCTGCCGTTCGGGTCGCGCGGGGGCATTTCCATCCGGCACGACTTCCCCCTCGACGGCGAGTACGACGTCCGCATCCGGCTGCGGCGCCAGCTCTACGACTACGTGCGCGGCCTCCAGAACCGGCAGCGGCTCGAGGTGCGGCTGGACGGCGAGCGCGTCGCCGAGTTCACCATCGGCGGCGCCCCCGGCACCCCGCCCCCGCGCACGTTCGCGGGCGCGGTGCTCGGCGACCGCGCGTGGGAAGAGTACGCGCTGCACGCCGACGACCACCTCGAGGTGCGCATCGCGGCCCGAGCGGGGCCGCGGGTGCTCGGCGTCTCGTTCGTGCAGGGACGGTCGGAGCGCGACGGCGTGCTGCAGCCGCGGGCGACCGGCAAGGTGCTCGCCATCGCCGAGCGCTGGAGCTCGACGTCGGAGGCGCCCGAGGCGGCCGTCGACCGGGTCAGCATCGCCGGCCCCTTCGACGCGACCGGTCCCGGGGAGACGCCGAGCCGGGACCGCATCTTCGTGTGCCGGCCCGGCACCGCGGCCGACGAGGAGCCGTGCGCGCGGGAGATCCTCTCGACCCTCGCGCGGCGCGCGTGGCGCCGGCCGGTGACGGGCCGTGATCTCGACACCCTGCTGGGCTTCTACGAGGCCGGGCACGGCGACGGCGGCTTCGAGGCCGGCATTCAGCGGAGCCTCGAGAGCATCCTCGTCGACCCCGAGTTCCTGTTCCGCGTCGAGCGCGAGCCGGCCGGGGCGGCCCCCGGAAGCATCCATCCCGTCAGCGACCTCGAGCTCGCCTCGCGGCTCTCGTTCTTCCTGTGGAGCAGCATCCCCGACGACGAGCTGCTCGACGCGGCCGCCGGCGGTGCGCTGCGCGATCCCGACGTGCTGGAGGCGCAGGTGCGGCGCATGCTCGCCGACGCCCGCGCCGACGCCCTCGTCGACGGGTTCGCGCTGCAGTGGCTGGCCCTCGGCACGCTGCCGAGCGTGGTCCCGACGCCGGAGCTGTATCCCGAGTGGGACGACAACCTGCGCGAGTCGTTCCGGCGCGAGACGGAGCTCTTCGTCGCGAGCCAGATACGCGAGAACCGCAGCGTCGTCGACCTCGTGGGGGCCGACTACACCTTCGTCGACGAGCGGCTCGCCGAGCACTACGGGATACCCGGCGTGTACGGCAGCCGGTTCCGGCGGGTGGCGTTCACCGACGGCGTGCGGGGCGGCCTCCTCGGCCAGGGGAGCATCCTCACCGTCACCTCGTACCCGACGCGGACCTCGCCGGTGCTGCGCGGCCACTGGCTGCTCGAGCACCTGCTCGGCGCCCCCCCGCCGCCTCCGCCCCCGGACGTGCCGGACCTGCCGGACCGCGGCGAGGGCGGCCGGCCCGCGTCGGTGCGCGAGCGGCTCGAGCAGCACCGCGAGAACCCCGTCTGCGCCGCCTGCCACGCCCCCATGGACCCGCTCGGCTTCGCCCTCGAGCACTTCGACGCCATCGGCAAGTGGCGCGCCGCCGGCGAGGGCGGCGACCCCATCGACGCCTCGGGCGTCTTCCCCGACGGGACTGCGTTCGAGGGGCTGGCCGGGCTCAAGGCGATGCTCCTCGCCCGTGACGAGCAGTTCGTGCAGACCGTCGTCGAGAAGCTCGCGACGTACGCCCTCGGCCGGGGGCTCGAGCACTACGACATGCCGGCCGTCCGGCGTATCATGCGCGAGGCGACGCCCGGCGGCTACCGGTGGTCGGACCTCGTGGTCGGCATCGTCGAGAGCACGCCGTTCCAGATGCGGAGATCGGAATCATGATGATCACCAAGAAGGCCCTTCCCCGGCGTACGGTGCTCCGCGGCGTCGGGGCGACGCTGGCCCTGCCGTTGCTCGACGGCATGGTGCCCGCCCTGACCGCGATGAGCCGGACCGCGGCCGCCCCGGTGCGGCGGCTGGGCGTCGTCTACGTGCCGAACGGCATCGTCATGGAGCAGTGGACGCCCCCGGGCGAGGGGGCCGGCTTCGAGATCACGCCGATTCTCAAGCCGCTGGCGCGGTTCCGCGACCGCCTGCTCGTGGTGTCGGGGCTCAGCAACAAGGGGCCCGACGACATCCACGAGACGGGCGCCACGAGCTTCCTGACCGGCGTGCCCCCCAAACGCACGCAGGGCTCGCAGCTCGGCGCGGGCGTCTCGATGGACCAGCTTGTGGCGCGGGAGGCGGGCCGGCACACCCAGCTCGCGTCGCTCGAGCTCGCGCTCGAGTCGGGCGACGACGTGGGCACGTGCGGGGGCGGTTACACCTGCGCCTACACCAACACCATCTGCTGGCGGAGCGCGACGACGCCGCTGCCCATGGAAACCAACCCGCGGACGGTCTTCGAGCGGCTGCTCGGCGACACCGGCGGCACCGACCCCGCGGCCCGGCTCGCGCGCATCGAGCAGAACCGCAGCCTCCTCGACGCGGTGACCGACAAGGTGGCGTACCTGCGCCGCGACCTCGGCCCCCGCGACCGGCACAAGCTCGGCGAGTACCTCGACGCGGTGCGCGACATCGAGCGCCGCATCCAGAAGGCCGAGGCCCAGGTGGACCAGCCGCTCCCCGACATCGCGCCCCCGCTGGGGGTTCCCACCTCGTTCGACGAGCACGCGAGGCTGATGTTCGACCTGCAGGTGCTTGCGTACCAGACGGACCTGACCCGTGTCATCAGCTTCATGATCAGCCGCGAGTACAGCGGCCGAACCTATCCCGAGATCGGGGTGCCCGAGGCGCACCACCCCACGTCGCACCACCAGAACGACCCCGACAAGCTGGACAAGCTGACCCGCATCAACACCTACCACACGACGCTGCTCGCGCACTTCCTGGACCGGCTCGAGGCGACGCCCGACGGCGACGGCTCGCTGCTCGACCACGTGACGCTGCTCTACGGCGGCGGCCTCAGCGACGGCAACCGGCATTCGTCCGAGAACCTGCCCATCCTCCTCGCGGGCGGCGGGGCCGGGGCCCTCGACGGCGGGCGCCACGTGCGGTGCCCCGACCCGACGCCGATGTCGAACCTGCACGTGACCCTGATGGACAAGCTGGGGGTGCCGGTGGAGCGTTTCGGGACCAGCGACGGGGAGATCGGGGAGCTCTCGGCCGTCTGAGGCGGGCGGGCTGCGCGGGAGGCGAGGCATGGGCGCCGGAAGCATGGACCGAAGCGGCGGGCGTTTCCTTCTGCGTTGGACGTTGCTCGTCGCTTGCCTGGCCGCGGCAGCTGCGTCGCCGGTCCTCGCCGAGCCGCCCGACCTCCGGCTCCTGAACGCGGTTCGCGATACCGATCACCCCGCGCTTCGGGCGCTGCTCGAGGAAGGCGTCGACGTCGACGCGGCGCAGCCCGACGGGGCCACGGCCCTGCACTGGGCCGCCTACCTCGACGACCTGGAGACGGCGCGGCTGCTGATCGCGGCCGGGGCGGTGGTCGACGCCGCCAACGAGCTCGGGGCCACTCCGCTCTACCTGGCCTGTGAGAACGGCAATTCCGCGATGGTCCGGGCGTTGCTGGCCGCGGGCGCCTCGCCCGACGCCGCGCTCCCGAGCGGCGAGACCGCGCTGATGACCGCCGCCCGCACCGGCAGCGTCGGCGCGGTCGCGGCGCTCGTCGCCCACGGGGCCGACGTGCACGCCCGCGAGGGCATGGAAGACCAGACCGCCCTGATGTGGGCGGTGTCGCAGGACCACGCCGGCGTGGTCGAGCTCCTGCTCGGCGCCGGGGCCGACGTGCACGCGCCCTCGCGGATCAGACCGGTGGTCGTGGCCCACTCGCCCCGCACCGGCGCGCCCGGCGCCGTCGTCACCGTCGACGAGGGCGGCTACACGCCGCTGCTGTTCGCGGCGCGCAGCGGCGACCTCGCGTCCGCCCGGCTGCTGCTGACCGCCGGCGCCGACCCCAACGACACCGCGCCGGCCGGCACCAGCGCCCTCGTCGTGGCCACCCACAGCGGCCACGGGGCGCTGGCCGAGGCGCTGCTCGACGCCGGTGCCGACGCGAACGCGGCGGGGGCCGGGTACACGCCGCTGCACGCGGCGATCCTTCGCGGCGACGAAGGGCTGGTGCGGGCCCTGCTCGCCCACGGCGCGGATCCGAACGTCCCCCTGGAGCGCGGCACCCGCTACGCGCGCCAGGGCAAGCTCTTCTCGCTGGACACGGCCTGGGTCGGCGCGACCCCGTTCTTCCTCGCCGCCAAGTTCGGCGAGGGCGGCATCATGCGCCGGCTCGCCGAGGGCGGTGCCGACCCCCACGCCGCCCTCCACGGCGGCGTGACCCCCCTGATGGCCGCCGCCGGCATGCTCACCCGCGGCTTCGGCCGCGCCGGCAAGGACCGCCGCGGCCGCGAGATGGACTCGGCCGAGATGGAGGTCGCCCTCACCCAGGACCCCGACCTCCGCCGCGTCATGGGCAGCGGCATCGAGGCCGTGAAGGTCGCGGTCGAGCTGGGTGCCGACGTCAACGCCGCCGACGCCAACGGCGACACCGCCCTCCACCTCGCCGCGTTCCACGGCTTCGAGTCGGTGGTGCGGTTCCTCGTCAGCCGGGGGGCCAGGCTCGACGCCGAGAACCGCCGCGGCGAGACGCCGTTCGAGCGTGCGCTGAACCCCCGCGCCCCCGCCCGCCTGACGCGCAGCCTGACCGACTACTCCGACACCAGCACCGCCGACCTGCTGGCGGCCCTAGCCGCGACGCAGTAGCGTCAGGGAATTCCGCCGCGTCGTTGGAGCGGTGCCTCGCTTCGTTCCGGCAGGGCTCTGCGGGTCGGCGGTCCGGTCCGTCAATCAGACCGGTGACGGCGGTGTTGTCGAGGTTGTCTGGGTATCGCGTCAGGTTCTCCGGGCGATCGAGAAGCTGGAGGCCGCAGAATGACCGATCACTACACATATCGCGTGACCTGGTCGCCCGAGGACGGCGAGTACGTGGGGCTCTGCGCCGAGTTCCCGTCGCTGAGCTGGCTGGCGGCCACCCCCGAACAGGCGTTCTCGGGCATTCGCACGCTCGTGCGCGAACTCCTCTCGGACATGCACGCCAACCGCGAGACGCCGCCGCCGCTCGCGGACCGCGCGTACAGCGGGAAGTTCCTGGTCCGCGTACCGCCGGAGACCCATCGGGCCCTCGTGCTGCGAGCGGCGGAGGAGGGCGTCAGCCTGAACCGGCTGGTCAGCGCGCGCCTGGCGGATTGACGGGTCGTTAGTCTGCTCCTGGGCTGACAGGCGGGCGCCCGCAACGGATCGTCGTCCGGAATCCGATCGCGTCGGCGCGGGCTGGTCGGAATGTCCCGGGCCGGCCCCCGCGGAGTATCCTGGAAGGTGCGTCCTGCGGTCGAGCGCCGGGCCGCCCGCCCCGCGCCCGCCGGCCGCGGTCGCCCTGGCACGCGGATTGCTTTTCCCGGACCGGAGGCGGTCGCGGGTACCGCCCGGATGGGGAGAGACGACGATGGATGCGACGATACTGGCGGTGATCGGGACGGGGTTGGCGGGCATCGGCACCGCGACCGGGCTGTTCGTAGCCCTGTGGCGCGTACAGCAGACCGGGTTCGACACGCTGAACCGGCAGATGCAGAATCAGTTCGCGGCGGCCGACAAGCGCTGGACCGAGCGCTTCGAGGGGATCGAGAAGCGCTTCGAAATGGCAGAGACGCACAACCGCGAACGCTTCGAGATGGCGGAAAAGCACAACGACGCGGCCCACGCCGCCATCTGCGAGCGCATCGACAAGCTCGACCAGCGTACCCACGCCGACGCCGTCGCCCTGAACAACCGCCTCGACGCCTTGCACGGCCGCTTCGACAACCTCTTCCGACACCTCGCGGGCGCGCCGCCGGACCCCGGGCCGGCCGGCGCCGCCCCCGCCGGATAAGGACTGGACGAAGCTGTCCATGTCGAAGAACGCGGCCGGCGAGATTCCGGCAACCGGCCTGCCCTCGCGCCGTCGCCCGACGCATCCCGGCGGCATCCTGCTCGAGCAGTTCCTGCGTGAGAGTCCGATGACCCAGGCCGAGGCGGCGCGGCGGATGAACATGCCGCTCACGCGCGTCAACCAGCTCGTCCGCGGCCGGCGTGACGTCACCGCCCGGTCGGCGCTGCGGCTCGGTCGGTTGCTTGGCACCACGCCCATGTTCTGGATGAACCTCCAGGCCAACTGGGACCTCTGGCACGCGCAAGGAGGAGGAACGGCAACGGGGCCGGACGTCTTCCATAATGCGACTCGGCGGTCGTGAGTCCGTCCTCGCGACCTTCGATGACCGCAGCGAGCGATGATAGTCCGGCCCGAGGCGGATTGTCCGCCACTCGTACTGGCCTGCCCGCGAGGCGCGCCGTGACCCGCGGGGCGGCCGGCGCCCGGAGAAGCCGTGCTGCGGCGCGGCTCACTCCGCGGCCGGCTCGCGGCGGGGCTGCCACAGCACGTGCATCGCCCAGTCGAGGTCGAGGCGCTCGCCGCCCCACGAGGGCGTCGCCGTGTCGGCGCCGATCTCGATGCCCGCCGCGGCCAGGCCGTCGTCCGTGGGCTGCAGCGCCGGCCCCGTCCACGCCGGCGCCGGCGGCGCCTCCTCGAGCGGGCGGCCGTCCGGATGCGCGAAACGCGCGTCCCCGGCCGCGTCCAGCGTGACGCGGAACCCTTCCTCGTGCACCGCCCGATGGTGCCGGCGGCACAGCAGCACCAGGTTGTCGAGGGCGGTCCGCCCTCCGTCGGCCCAGTGCCGAACGTGGTGAGCATCGACGCGGCGGTTGCCGCAACCCGGGAACCGGCACTGCCGGTCGCGGGCGGCCAGCGCCCGGCGCAGGGCCGGCGAGATCGTCCGGGTGCGGCGGCCGACGTCGAGGAACTCACCGCCGGGGCCGTGCCGCATGGTCACGGTGGCGGCGTCGCAAGCCAGGCGCCGGGCGGTCTCGGCCGAGACGTGGATGCTACCCGCCTCGTCGAGCACCGTCTGGCTGCCGCCGGCCGGCGCCGACGGCGCCCCGGGACATGGGCCGGACACCCGGCGGCGCCTGGTCGCCGGCGTTTCCGCGGGAACGTGGCGGGCGGCTGCCCGCGGCCCAGACAGGGACGTCGGGTTCCCGGGCGTTCCCGCGGGAACGCGATCTTGGCCTGTCCGGAGTGTCAAGCGACACTCAAAACTGACCCCCTGGCGACATCGAAAACTGACCCCCGAAGAAACGGCGTACGTAGATCGACTTCCGGCGGTTCACCGCGTCCCGCGAGCGTCGTGGACGGCCGGGACGCCCCGTCCAGGCCGGGCCGCAAGGCCCATAACTGCCATCCGAGCCGCGGGGCGGACGGGGTGTCACCCAGAGGGCCGGAGCGGAGCGGAGGACGTGCGCAGCACGTTGACACGCCGGCCGTCCCGCGGCTACGCGCTCTCGACCTCCCGGCAAGCTGCCTCTAGCCGTCACGCCCGAAGCCCCTGGGCAGTTCGACGGCCTCCAGTACCGACAGGTCCAGATCGCAGACCTGCTCGAGCAACCCCGCGGTCGCGGGCCCGGCGAGGGATTCCGGCAACGCTTCCCGCCACTCCCGATACTGGTCCTGCAGCGCCAGGAGCGTCCGTACCGCGTCGTCCCACTGCTGTGGCCGCGATCTCCGATCCGCCGGCCGGCGGTACCGGATCCGAGCCGCGCCCGCCTGCCGCCGCTCCCGGTAACGCGCCTGTCGCTCCGCGTTCGTCAACGCCACGACTACTCCACACCGTTACGTAACGGACCGGTGACAGGCGGCTCGGCCCCCGGACGTTCACGACGTCGAGCGTCGGCGGACTCGACCGGTGCCGCGTTGCCACGGGCCGACCCTCCTGACAACGGCCACGCCGGCCGAAGGGCGGCGTGGGGCGGGACCGGCGCGTGAGCGCGAGTCCCTGTCTGTGCTCGCCATGGTGTCGGTCGCGTGGTCATGACGACACCTGCGAACGGGTCTCCGACGCGACAGGCTTCGGCGCGGGGATCTTCAGGGCGCCCGCCCGACGTTTCTCCCGCAGCCTGTAGCTCTCCCCCGTAATCGTCAGCACGTGGCTGTGGTGCAGCAGCCGGTCGAGGATCGCGGTCGCAACCACGGCGTCGCCGAACACCTCGCCCCATTCCCCGACCGAGCGGTTCGACGTGATCAGCATGCTGCCGCGCTCGTAGCGCCGCGAGACGAGCTGGAAGAACAGGTGCGCGGCATGCGCCTCGAAAGGGAGGTACCCCAGTTCGTCGCAGACCAAAAGCTTGGGCTTGGCGTAGAAGGTCAGGCGGTCCTCCAGCCGGCCCGCGCTCTGCGCCTTGACCAACGCCGCCATCAGCGCCTGCGCCGTCGTGAACAGGGTCGAGTAGTTCTGTCGGATCGCCTCGCGACCGAGCGCGACCGCGAGATGCGTCTTCCCGACCCCCGGCGGGCCGAGCACCAGGAGCGCGTCGCCGTGCGCCACCCACCGCGACGTCGCCAGCTCCCGCACCTGGCGCCGGTCGACGTTCGGCTGGGCCTTGAAGTCGAAGTCGGCGAGCTCGCGCACCATCGGGAAGCGCGCGATCTTCAGCGCCATCTCGATGCGCCGCTCGTCCTTGCGGGAAACCTCCCGCTCGACGAACATCGCCAGCGCCTCCCGCAACGTCAGCTTCTTCTCCGCCGCCTCGTCGAGCAGGTTGTCGAGTTGGTCGCGAATCGCGGTCAGCCGCAGCCGCGTCAACCAGCCGAGAAGCGTCTCATGGTCCACGGCCATCAGAAGCTCCCCCCGGCCACGGCCGCGTACTCGTCGAGCGGACGCAGCAGCTCCGGCTTCGGCCGCACCGCTTCGGTCTCGGCCGGGCGCGGGCCGCCGACGACGCCGACCAGGTGGGCGCGGTCGGTGACCCGCGCGTGGCGTCCCTCGTGCTCGACGTGCTCGGCGAGAACCCTCGGGCCGTGGTGAACGCGTACCCGGCCGCCGCTGACCACCACCCGTACCCGCTCGCCGATCAGCCGCCACGGCACCGAGTAGGCGTTGGTGTCGACCACCACCGCGCAGTCGGCGTGGACCGTCCGGACCAGGTCCCGCAACTGCCCGAACGGCGGCCGGCCCGCGCAGGGCCGAAGGCGCTCCGCTTCCCGGGCAAAGCGCTCGAGCGGGACCTCGCCGGTGGTGCCGTGGCGACGCCGGTCGGCAATCTCCCGCTGCCACCACCCGAGATGCGCCTCCATCCCCGCCCAGCTCTCGAAGCGATGTCCGGCGATGGCGTTTCCCTTCACGTAGCCGACGCCGCGCTCGTCCTTCCCCTTCGTCCGGGCCCGATACGGCGCACAGGCCCGCGGCCGGAACTTCCAGTAGGACGCGAACGCCAGGAACCGCTTGTTGAACTCGACCTCCCGCGTCTCCGCGTCGTGGACGACCACCAGCGGCCGCGGGTTGTCGATCAGCACCTCTCGGGTCACGCCGCCGAAGTGATGGAACGCGCCCTCCAGGCCGCGAAACCACGACGACTGCCGCTCGTGTCTGAACGTCGCCACGTAGCAGCGCCGCGAGTAGCCCAGCGTCGCCACGAACAGGAAGACGCGCACCCGCTCGTCGGCAATCGGCACCCGCAGCTGGCCGAAATCGACCTGCAGCTGGCGTCCCGGGGGCGTCTCGAACCGCACCGTCGCCTTCGCCTCGGCTGTCAGCAGCCGCCGGAACGGCGCCACCGCCCGCTCGACCGTGCGCAGGCTCACGTCGATCCCCTGCTCCCGGACCAGGTCCTGGCGCACCACCTCGGCATTGCCGCGGTGCTGGAAGAAGCGCTCCTTCAGCCACGCCTCCTGATCCTCGAGCTTGCCGCCGCCCGTCTGTCGGCTGTACGTCATCCAGCCGTCGGCTGCGACGTAGCGTTTCACCGTGTTCTTGCTGCACCCGAACTCCCTCGCGATGCGTCTCAGCCCCCAGCCGAGCGCCCGCAGGTGCAGCATCGCCTCCACCTCGTCTGCCTTCACCATCTGTGCCCGTGGCCTCCCCGCCCACGGGCCGACATCCTTGCATCCCGTCATCTGCTGACTCCTCCCTTGGACCAAGGGGGGTCAGTTTTCACTGTCGCTGGGGGGTCAGTTTTCACTGTCGCCTGACACGGAGTTTAGACCCGCACCGGTCAGCTCACGTAACCCTCGTTTTTACAGGTACTTGGGAGTGCACCCTCAACCGACTCCGCATAGTCCCGAACTGCGCATAGACTGTCGCCTGACACGCCAGTGGTCGATCGGTGCTTGAATCGGCGTTCGTCGCGTTCCGGGCCGAGAACGCGCAGCCTGCGGCCGGAGAGACCGTCCGAGAGGCGTTCCTGGCGGCATGCCCGACTTGAGTCGCCCCGGCCCGTAGAAGCCGTCAAGTACAAAATGCGGGCCGGCCAAAGAAAAGCGCGCCAACGCAGTGGTTCGTGTTCAGGCGGACTCGGACTACCGTCGCAGTGAGTCGCGTTCGTCGCGAGTTCTCGGACTGGCCCTCGGGATGCGGGCGGTTCAGAATGGTGTGTGCGGCATCGTCGACGTCAGCGGTTCTGTGGAGTGAACGGGTGTCGGGATCCGAGGGGCGCAAGGTCCAGAACGAACCAGCGGTGCCGAGGAAACGAGCGCCATAGCAACGGCGGGCCGGCGTCGCCGAGCATTAGCCCCTACCCGACGGGCGTCGGCGGCGTGACCTTCGAGCGGAAGGTGGCGGGTCCAGTATCTCGCCCGTCTGCTGGCGGGCGGCGGTGCCAGTGAACTCGGCGACGGCCGGCGCGTTGTGAGCGTCGCGTTCCAGCAGGCGCCTGAGCACCCGGTCGACGATCTCGTGGTGAGCGCGGCCCGCCCCGACGAGCGGGAGCCGTCGCGGGTGCTCGCGGTCGCCGCCCGTCCTCCGGCGCGCGTCCCTTGCGCGATAACGGCAGCGTTCAACGGCTCACCGGTTGGCCAACGTGTCCGCAGTCGTTCGGGTGCTGCTCGACGGAATGGGAGTCGACGTTTCGCTGCTCTGGGGGAAGTGGTGGAGCGCGGCTTGCTGGGCGACACCTTCCTGGTGTTGTCAGGCCGAGAGCGAGTGCAGACGGAGGCGTTGGATCGTAGCGGCAGCAGGAACGGGGCTTTCGTGGCCACCGAAACCCGCGCCACAGGGCACAACAGTCAACGACCGCCACGGACCCATTCCACCGCGCGTACCGTCCCGCGTGCACTCTCCGGTCTCCCGAACGGTGAGCTCCAAATCCACTCTGGCTCACCCTCGCTCCTTCTCTCCATTCGCCTTAGTCACGCCGTCCCGCGCCTTCTTCTTCTCTCCCTTCTCGCGCGCTCTCGTAGACCGCTGTATCGTCACACTTATCGGTTGCTCATACCACTCCCGACTAAATATCTCCCGGGCCCCGCCCCGCGGCATCATGCGACGCAGTTGCCTATCCTGCTTGCGCATAAGCGCCGTGCGTTCCTTCACTCTCTCACCTTCATGATTCAGCGCCAACTGCACGTCAACGGGCAGGGCCTTTAGGCTGCGCTTCAGCATGAAGTCGAACGTCTCTTTATTGTCCCTATCTTCGATATCAATATACGCCACGTTCAAGAAGAACAAAGCGTAGGCTTTTGTCTCGTCGTCTAGCGATGATTCCTCAATCTCCAACGCGGCACTCTCGATGGCGTCGGTAAAGAACATGTATGAGTACCCTTGTCTGACGAATAGCTGTAAGAGATATAGCACTTGCATGCGAGGTAGCATATTAAACCAGGTCTTTGAACCCCTCGTGACAATCCTCCGGTACAATTTAGCGGCAGTCACCACTACATCCCGCACCCCTTTCTCAATAACCCTATACGGCGTTGTGTATCCGGCCAGTAGGTAATTGGACATGTTGACAATTTTCAGCCACTCTTCTGATTCAGTGTCGGCCGGCATGTCAATTATCGCCGATAGCTCTTGGGGGCAATCTTTTCGGAGGCCTAGATAAAAGAAAAAAGTGTTCATCCAATAGAAGTTGTGGACTCTGTTGTCAATAGCGAGTGACTGGTCCGCGATGAACGACTTTGCATAAAAGAACTCAGCGAAACTTCGATGCTTGAGGCCTAATGTTCCGGAATGGTCGTCCACTAACACAATTTCACAACGATCTGCCATCTTATCGTACAATTCCTCTGGGTCGATCGCCAAGTTTCGCTCGGCCAGGTAGCTTTGGAATATATCTTTTACTTCTATTGTCGATATAAACGGCCGCTGATCGTCAATCATTTGTCTCGACAGTCTCATAAGGATTGCGTCTAGTGCCTGGTATTCTTTCTGGGATTGGAGGCCCTTCTTCTCATCCCATCTGCCCAGTACTAGCTCAGAGTATTTCGAGTACAATTCCGTGATGTTTGATGGTATCTCCTGTTGGTTTTCGTTCAGGAGTCGTGCCAAGAGAATTGCAGACATGGGGTTCCTGGGTAGGTTCCGGAAAAGAGGTGAGCGCTTCAGGTCCTCCAGAATTCGGTTCTTGACATTTACTTCCTTGCACAGCTTGATGATGAATTCAAAGGTTCGCTTCAGCGAAAGAGGCTGGAGCTCGAGGCGGACGACCTCGGGGCGCAGGACGGCACCGTGTTGGCGTCCCTTGAGGAACCGAGTCGTCACCACTAGGCGAATGCGGGACTCGGCCGACGCTTGGTTCAGGAGGGCGGTGAGCGCGTCCGCGGCGCTGTCGTTGTCCGTTCGGCGCTCGTCAAATGCATCAATCAGAACCAGATACTCGCTGTCATTACATAACTCCGCGACCGCTTCGGGGACGCGGTGGGTGATGAGCGCGGTCAAGTCGCCCGAATGGTCCTTCATCAGCTCGGTGTAACTTGCGGTGACCGGAAGTGCTTTCGTCTGGGCGAAACTATCAGGTTCGGTGGTATGAGCGATCAATTGACGGAGTAGCTTGGATTTCCCGGACCCGACTCCACCCTCGACGAGGATACAGCGATGGGATTCAGTAAGAAGCGCTAGATCGATCTTTTCAGGCTTCGGGCGGCCCTTGGTTTTGTGGCGATACTCGGAGTCGCGGACGCGATATAGGTCTTGGGTGACGTAGAATGTTTCGTCAGATATCAATAGGCTGACGCTTCTGTCTTGTGCTTGCGTGCGGGTGTGTAAGTCTTGTAGGTACTCGCCGACAGCAATCGGCAGGCGGGACCATGCTAACGGCACGTATTGGTCAACGAGTCTTTCGAGAGTGGCGCCGTCAAGAAATTCGATCTTTCGGGTACTGTACTTGTGAAAAATCTTCTCCTTAGCGCCGTGCGTAATGTTCTTGGTGGCAACGACCCAGATTTCACTAATACGGATTTTCTTCTTGCCTCCTTGAATCAAGCGAGCCATGTCGCATTCGCCAATCTGGCGCTCAATAGCGGTTAGGTCCTGTACGATCCGTCCAACCTTGGCGATGACGAGGAATTGTCAAATGTTGTGGATCGGCCCTTGACGTGATCAGGCGGCCTCCTTCCGATCCTCCGTCTGCGAGCTGATCTGGATGACGCCATCGACGAAGGCCACGCCGGCCCGGACCAGGGGCAGCAGGTGCGCCCCGTTCAGCCGGCGCCATCGCCGTTGCGCCATCGCCACCAGCTTGTAGGCCATCAGCAGCCCCTTGGTGCGCGAGCCCGCGCCCTTCGTCACCCGCTGCCGAAGACGCACCGTCGCAAACACCGATTCGATCACGTTCGACGTCCGCAGGTGAAGCCAGTGCTCCGCCGGGAAGCCGAAGAACGCCAGCAGCGCCTCCCGGTCCTCTGCCAAGCACGCCGCCGCCTTCGGGTACTTCGCCTCGAACTCGGCAACGAAGGCGTCGATGCCACGCTCCGCGTCGATTTTCACCGGCGCATACATGATGTCCCGCAAAGCCCGCTTCGCACGCGGCCGAAGACGCTTCGGCAGCTTGTCGAGCACGTTGGCCAGCTTGTGGCACCAGTCCCGCTGCACCGTCGTCTCCGGCCACACGTCCCGCAACGCCGACCAGAAGCCCAGCGCCCCGTCCCCAATCGCCACCGCCGGCGCCCGCAGTCCACGCCCACGCAGGTCCCGCAGCACGCTCGCCCAGCTTTCCTGGCTCTCCCGATAGCCGTCCTCCAGCGCCACCAGCTCCTTGATGCCGTCCGCCCGCACCCCGATCACCACCAGCGTGCACAGACGGTCCTCCTCAAGCCGGATGTTGAAGTGAATCCCGTCGACCCAGACGTAGACGTAGTCGCAATCCGACAGGTCGCGGCGCTGGAACGCCTCGTACTCCTCGTCCCAGGCCGCCGTCAGCCGCGAGATGGTCGTCGGACTCAGGCCTGCCGCGTCCTTCCCCAGCAGCGCCGGCAGCGCCTCCCGGAAGTCGCCCGTCGACAGACCTCGCAGATACAGCAGCGGCAGCACCTCGGAAACCTGCGGAGAGCGGCGCATATAGGGGGGCAGAATGCGGCTGGTGAACCGCTCGCGGCCGCCGTCGCCATCGACCCGCTTGTCGTTCACCCGCGGCGCCCGCACCCGCCACGTGCCCGCCCCGCACGTCACCGTGCGTTCCTGCGCCTGGCCGTTCCGCACCACCAGCCGCCGCCCGTCCGCGTCGCGCGTGTCTCCGAACCGCTCGATGTACTCCGCCACCTCGGCCTCCATGGCCGTCATCAGCATCCGCCGCGCCCCCTCGCGAGCCAGCGTGTCCAGTGTCGGCGGTTCGGCCGGTTCCTCGTCCGGGCCGACGTTGCCGACCCCTTCACCAGCCAACGTCGTCGTGTGTTCGTCGCCGGCCGCGGGGTTGTCTTCGCTCCTGTTGTCGGGTACCGTCAGCATGGGTGGTGTCTCCTTCCCCCCGGCGTGCCAGCCAGGGTGTTTTGGGTTGATTCACACGGAAGGATACGCCACCTGTCTCACGCCCCGATCCACAACATTCGGTTATACCTCGGCGATGACGGCGATATACTCAACGGTGCCGAAGGTGTCGTTGAGGCGACTGAGGACGAAATCCGCGCCCATCTCGGTGGTGCCATGATGATACTCAACAGTTCGCACTCTCGGCAGCTTCGGGAGCACGGCGTGGAGGAGCGGATGCAGGTCGGTGACCTCGTCCTTGATAGAGTCGAGTTTAGCGCTGGCGAGCTTTGGCATGAGTGTCCTCCCGGTAGACGGCGATCCTGGCGGGGTCGGTGGGCCCGGCGCAGGCAGATGCCGTTCAGTGGTCTGATTTCGGCGGAGTCTTGTTCGTACGGGGATCGTATCATCCGGGGCCCTGGTCGAACGTCACGAGTGGGCGGCGCGGGCGCTGCTCGACGCGGAGCCCGAAGCCGGATACGCCCCGGTGCCGAGCGGTTTTCTGGACGCCGAGATTGCGGTGGGCGAGCCGCGGCCTGTTGTGCGGCGAGATCACGTCCGGAAACCCCTCGAAGGAGAAGGACGGCTTCTCGAGACACGAACGGGCCTGCGCTCGGCCTGCGCGTCCGACGCGCCACCAGTCCTCTTTCACAAGGGAGACCTGCACGAGACCGGCGCGGCCGGCGTTTCCCCCCGTGTGTCCTGGGCCATCGCCGACCCCGACGGCCGCGTCGTGGGCGTCGTGATCAACGCGGTCGACGACCACCTCGCCAAGGGCGACCAGGTGCGTGTCCCCTGGACCGTGGGACACATCCGCCGCCTGGAGGAGTTGCTCGAAGCCTGTCGCTGGTGCGGACGGCCGTGGTGCTCGTGAGCGATCACGGCCACGTGCTGGAGCGCGGGACGGCGCTGCGCGGACGTCGCCGAGGCCGTGGAGCGCTGACGGCCCGCCAACGGAGCTCCCGCCGCCGCCGAGGTGCTGCTGGAGGGGCCGCGCGTCGTAGCCGAGGGCGGTCGCCTGCTGGCTCCGTGGAGCGAACGCGTCCGCTTCGGCAGGAAGAAGACCGGCTACCACGGCGGCGGCTCGCCCACAGGAGGTGGTGCTGCCGCTCGGCGTCTTCGCTCTCCCGGAGACGACGGGGCAACTCGCCGGTTGGCGCGAGGCAGCTCCCGAGATGCCGGCCTGATGGCGATGGCGAGACGGGGCGGACCCGGCGGCAGCGTCCGGTCATGCGAAGTCGGTGGAGGAACGACGGACTCCGGCGCCAGCGGGCTGCCCTTCCCGCCGAAAAGAAACCGCGGAACTGCTCGCAGGCTTGGTACCGGAAGCACCCCGCTCCACCGAGACATGGATCGACCGTCTCTTCGAGACGGACCTGTTCGCCGAGCAGCGCAAGCAGGCGGCGCGGACGGCTCTGCCCGAAGAGCGTATCCGGGCCATGCTGCTGCGCTCGACGCCCGCGGCGGCAAGCTCACGGGTTCCGCGCTGGCTGAGAGTCTCGGTGTCCCGCTGTTTCGGCTCGGCGGCATCGTGTCCGCCTTTTCGTCGGGTCCTGAACGTCGACGGGTACGCCGTGATGTCCGTCGCCGAGACGTCCGAGACGATCGAGCTGAATCGCGATCTGCTCGCTACGCAGTTCGGTCTCGCGAGTGACAACGAGTAGTTTGCGAGAGCCCGGTCGGTGATTCGCTCCCAGCGCCGCAACGAGATTGTCGACGCCCTGCGGCGCGGAACCGTTCCCCGGCGCAGTCTTGACGCGTTCGCAGTCGGACTCGAGGCGTTCGACGCCGTGGTGGGTGAGGAGCTGGCCGCGGTCGCGGCCGGAGGCGCGAAGTTCAAGGCGGTTCGGGGAGAGTACGGCAGCCGGAAGGCGTTCTTCGTGCGGTGGCTGCAGGAACGCGCGAAACGCGACGGATTCGCCGCGGCCGAGATGCAGATCTCCGAGACGGAGACGCCGCTGCACCGTCTCGAGACCGTCTTCCGCCGGCTGATCGAACGCCTCTCGACCGCGGATACCCAGCAAGGCGCCCTCCGGTCAATCCTCGACAACTGGTTCTACGCGCTGGAGGAAGATGTCCTCGCCGAGGGCCGCGTCGCCGAAGGGGATGCGCTGGCGCCGTCTTCAACGCCCTGGATCGTGCGGGATGTCGTTCGCTGCCGAAGCGGTTTCGTCGGGCCGCCTGCCGAGCTGACGTGATCGGCGGAGACGCTCGTCCGTCATGTCGACGAGACGACCCGGGTGTTGCTGCACGTCACGGAACGCTGGGCACCGAATTGCCCCGCAGGTCGGTCAGGTCGTGGTACCCCGAGGCGCGGGAGCGCCCCTCGTGGGCGTTGGTGTAGAACCCCGCGGTGTGCAGGGTGATGGTGATCTCCTCGGTGCCGGTGTTCTCCCAGTACCAGCCGTGGATGCCGGTGAACGGGGCGGTGTACGCGCCGTAACCCTCCTCGAGGTCGCGGGCGTCGAAGCTCTCGGCGTAGCCGGCGGGGGCGCCGTCGGGCGCGGCGTGGAAGTTGTACTCCACCGGCCCGCTCGCGTTCCAGGTGAAGAGCATGGTGCTGCCCTCGTCGAGCCGGTAGAAGTACTCGACCCACTCGGCCGGATACAGGCTCAGCTCGGCCTGGTCGACGCGGTACTCGCCCTCCGCGGGGCTGATGGGCTGGGCCTGGCCGAGGGCCAGCAGGCCGAACAGCCGGCCGGTGCCGAGGGGGTCGACCGCGTACTCGGCCGGCAGGATGGCGCCGAAGAGCACCGCGGCGGCGGTGAGCAGGGCGCTGCCGGTGGTGACGAGGATCTTGCGGCGGGACGGCGGCGGAACGTCGGTCATGGCGGCACCCGTGCGGCTACGCGGCCGGCAGGACGGTTCGGAGCAGTGCCGCGGCGGCGCTGCCGGTGGTGACGAGGATCTTGCGGCGGGTCGGCGGCGGCGGAACGTCGGTCATGGCGGAAACCCGTCGATCGTCGAGCCGGTTCACGAGAACAGCACGAACCCCACCATCTGGATGCCCGCGAACAGGAAGCCGCCCACCATCAGGGCGGTGTTCGTGGCGAAGCTCCAGCGCGAGAAGCTGGGGCGGTGGCGCCAGTAGCCGAGCACCGCCACGACCCCGAACAGGGCGAGGATCTGGCCCATCTCGACCCCGACGTTGAAGCTGAGGATGTTGGCCACGAGGCCGTTGTCCGACACCATGAACTCCTGCAGCTTGGTGGCGAGCCCGAGCCCGTGGAAGAGCCCGAACACGAGGACCGCGATGCGGGTGTCGGGGGCGACGCCGAACACCCGCCTGAACCCGCCGACGTTCTCGAACCCCTTGTAGACGACCGACAGCCCGATGATGGCGTCGATGACGTAGGCGTTGACGTTGACGTCGGCGAGCACCCCGTAGAGCAGGGTCAGGCTGTGCCCCAGCGTGAACAGGCTCACGTAGAGCACGACGTCGCGCAGCCGGTGCAGGAAGAAGATGACCCCGACCAGGAAGAGCAGGTGGTCGTAGCCGGTCACCATGTGCTTGGCGCCCAGGTAGAGGAACGGCCCCGGGGCCGGCCCGTCCACGGACTGCACGAACCCCGCGTTGGTGCCCTCCATCGGATGCGCGTGGACCGGCGCGTCGAGGACGGCGGCGGCGAGCCCGACGGCGAGCAGGCAGGTGAGCAGCAATCTCGACATGGGCACAGTTTATGCGAAACGCGGCCGGTTCGGGGATGCCCCGACAGGGATTGCCTGCGGTACAATCGGGGATTGCGCTTGACGAGCGCACGTTCTTCCGGGACTCGCAGCATCAGGACACTGCACCAAGCACCATGACCGACTTCCACTACCAGCCGATCTTCGAACGGGGCGCCGACGACACGCCGTACCGCAAGCTCACCGCCGACGGCGTGTCCACCGTCACCGTCAACGGCCGCGAGCTCCTCGCGGTCGAGCCCGACGTGCTCCGCCGGGTGGCCCGCACCGCGTTCGACGATGTCGCGCACCTGCTGCGGCCGGCCCACCTCGCCCAGCTCCGCTCGATCTTCGACGATCCGGAGGCGTCGCAGAACGACCGCTTCGTGGCCCTCGAGCTGCTGCGCAACGCCAACATCGCGGCCGGCCGGGTGCTGCCGGGGTGCCAGGACACCGGCACCGCCATCGTCATCGGCCACAAGGGCGAGAGCGTGGTGACCGGGGCCGACGACGCCGAGGCGCTGTCGCTGGGCGTGCACGACGCCTACGCCGAGCGCAACCTGCGGTACTCGCAGATGGCCCCGATCGACATGTTCACCGAGAAGAACACCGGCTCGAACCTGCCGGCCCAGATCGAGCTGTACGCCGAGCCCGGCGACGAGTACGAGCTGCTGTTCATCGCCAAGGGGGGCGGGTCGGCCAACAAGACCTTCCTCTACCAGGAGACCAAGGCCCTGCTCAACCCCGAGACCCTCTTCGCGTTCGCGGAAGAGAAGATGCGGTCCATCGGCACCTCGGCCTGCCCGCCGTACCACATCGCGCTGGTCGTCGGCGGGCCGTCGGCCGAGTTCACCCTCAAGACCGTCAAGCTCGCCAGCACCCACTACCTCGACAACCTGCCGACGTCGGGCAACGAGCACGGCCGCGCGTTCCGCGACCTCGAGATGGAGCGGCAGCTCTTCGACATCTGCCGCAACATCGGCATCGGGGCGCAGTTCGGCGGCAAGTACTTCGCCCACGACGTGCGGGTCGTCCGCCTGCCGCGGCACGGCGCCTCGTGCCCGGTCGGCCTCGGTGTCTCGTGCTCGGCCGACCGGCAGGCGCTGGCGAAGATCACCCGCGAGGGGGTCTTCCTCGAGCAGCTCGAGGAGAACCCGGCCCGGTTCCTGCCCGACGTGACCCCCGACGACCTCGGGGGCGACGTGGTGCGCGTCGACCTGAACCGGCCGATGCCCGAGATACTGGCCGAGCTGCGGCAGTACCCGGTGGCGACCCGGCTGTCGCTGAGCGGGCCGATGATCGTGGCCCGCGACATCGCCCACGCCAAGCTCAAGGAGCGCATCGACCGCGGCGAGGGCCTGCCGCAGTACTTCCGCGACCACATGATCTACTACGCCGGCCCCGCCAAGCGGCCCGAGGGGCGCCCCTCGGGGTCGTTCGGCCCCACCACCGCGGGCCGCATGGACTCCTACGTCGACCTCTTCCAGAGCCACGGCGGCAGCATGGTGATGCTCGCCAAGGGCAACCGCTCGCGCCAGGTGCGCGAGGCGTGCGGCAGGCACGGCGGCTTCTACCTGGGCTCGATCGGCGGCCCCGCCGCCCGCCTCGCCGACCACAGCATCAAGAAGGTCGACGTGCACGAGTACCCCGAGCTAGGCATGGAGGCAATCTGGCGCATCGAGATCGAGGACTTCCCGGCCTTCATCGTCATCGACGACAAGGGCAACGACTTCTACGCCGAGCTGATGGAGAAGAAGCCGGCCGCGTTCGTGCGGCCGTAGCTCGGCATCGGGGGACCCAGCCGCCCGGCCGAGAAACCGGGCGGGGTCAGCCTCCCTGCCGCAGCGTCACGGTTCGGTTCGCGCTCGGGGCCGGGTCGCTATGGTGTAGCCACGGTCGGGTACGGAATCCGGTCGGGCGCCCGTCGCGTCAGTGTCGGTCGATCGCCAACGGATCGATCCGCTCCACGAGATCGAGCGCGTCGAAGTCGCGGTCCGTCGAGAGAATGCGGCGTATTCCCCGGTCCTCCATGGTCGCGACGTGCACCGCGTCGCGCGCGGACAATCGGGGGTGATGCGCGAGAAGGTCGAGTGCCCGCGCGGTTTGCCGCTCGGTGATGGGCAGAATCTCCGCGCAGATGTCCGTCGCGGCGCGGTAGACGGTGCGGGCGCTGTCGGGACGATTGATCGAGAAGTAGCGGTGCAGGATCTCCTGTAGCACCTCGGCGCTCGTCGTGAGCGTGACACGTCGCTCGACTGCCGCGTGCAGGGCCGATCGACACCGGATCCGGCGCGCCGGATCGTCGCCCGCCAGGTACATGAAGATGTTCGTGTCGACGAAGACGGTTTCGGCGCCGAGCGACATCGTCGCGGGATCGTTCACCGGGGCCGGTCCTTGCTCGCCACGGTGCCCCGGGAGCCGTCAGGATCCAAGCCGCGCTCCCGGGTCTTGAGCCGGCTGTACTCCCGCTCCCATTCCGCCCAGTCCGCCGGAGCGGGGACCGGCTCCATGGCATACAGGTCGTCGATGGCCTCGAGCTGACGGCGCCTCGTCTCGGGCTCGATACAGTACTGCTCGATGGCCTCCCTGACCACGGCGGCGAGCTTCCGACCGTTCCGGACCGCCGCTCGGTGCAGCGAGGCATACTGCGCCTCGTCGAGCGTGACCTGAACCTTGCGGGTCTTCACGATTCCACAAGCATATGGTGTCAGGCATCGAGTATCAACGGTAATGTGTCACTGCTGCTCCGGCTCCCGGTTCGGGCCACCGCGGTAGGGCGACCACATGATCTACTACGCCGGCCCCGCCAAAGCGGCCCGAGGGGCGCCCCTCCTCGGGGTCGTTCGGCCCCACCACCGCGGGCCGCATGGACTCCTACGTCGACCTCTTCCAGAGCCACGGCGGCAGCATGGTGATGCTCGCCAAGGGCAACCGCTCGCGCCAGGTGCGCGAGGCGTGCGGCAGGCACGGCGGCTTCTACCTGGGCTCGATCGGCGGCCCCGCCGCCCGCCTCGCCGACCACAGCATCAAGAAGGTCGACGTGCACGAGTACCCCGAGCTGGGCATGGAGGCGATCTGGCGCATCGAGATCGAGGACTTCCCCGCCTTCATCGTCATCGACGACAAGGGGAACGACTTCTACGCCGAGCTGATGGAGAAGAAGCCGGCCGCGTTCGTGCGGCCGTAGCGGCCCGGAGGCGGGTGGAGTGCCGAAGTTGGCGGACTTCGAAGTCGCGGAGGGCAACCGCGCGTTCATTCGCGCGGTCGTGGAGGGGCTGACGGATCTCGAAGAAGGGCGAGAGTTGGCGCTCCGTGACGTCGAGACACGGCTCGGCATCGAGCCGCGGACTCCGTCCGGCGAGTCACCGTCCAGGAGTCTGCGCCCTGGCAACGGTGCAGATTCCTGGCAGGATTGGTCGGGCGGCAATCGGAGCCGAAGCTGACGGTTCCGGGACTAGTTCTCGCCGGTCCCGCGGCCGATGCGGAAGACGTGGCCGTCGGGGTGCCGCACGTGCATCTCGCGCACGTGCCACGGCATGTTCGTCGGCGGCCAGGTCACCTCCAGGCCCTGCTCGACGCAGCGCCGGTGAACCGCGTCGACGTCCTCGACCCAGATCGACATCCACGCGCCCTGGTCGGCGGCGTCGTCGCCGTCGGGGCCGAACGTCCGCTCGACGGCGCTCCGGCCCCGCCCGCCCTGGCCGTCCTGGCACAGGAAGATCTCGCACTCGCCGGAGCAGACGCCCCCGAACGTCGGCGGCGTGCCCCAGTCCCAGCCCTTCTTCCACCCCAGCCGCTCGAACCACGCGAAGCTCTCCTGGATGTCCGAGACGTTGAGGATGGGGGTCAGTCTCTTGGCGATCATGTATCCCTCCCCATTCGCGATATCGGACTCCGTCGGGATGGCGAGTCGCGTGCCGCGGTGGCGTGAGATGCACACTTGTGCATATACTGGACGGACTCGTGGACTTCGAGTGGGACCGCCGCAAGGCGGCGGCGAATCTCCGCAAGCATGGTATCGACTTCGCCGACGCCGCGACAGTGCTCCACGACGAACGGGCCTTGACGCTTCGCGACGACGACACGGCCGAGGAGCGGTGCGTGTCGCTGGGGATGGATGCGTTGGGTCGGCTCCTGGTCGTGGTCTTCACCTGGCGCGGCGACGTTGCCCGGCGCATCTCGGCTCGCAAGTCCACGCGCCGGGAACGCGCCCAATACGAAGCAGGCTCATGAAACCCGAATACGATTTCAGCCGGGGGGAGCGGGGCGCCCCTGTCAGGGCCCCGCGCGGCAAGACGCGGATCACCATCCGCATCGACGACGATGTCCTGGCCTGGTTCCGAGGCGCGGCGCACGACCAGGGCGGGGCGAGCTACCAGACGCTGATCAACGCGGCGCTGCGTGAGCATGTCGCGGCGGATGAGGGGCACTTGGAGCGTACGCTTCGGCGGGTGATTCGCGAAGAGCTGCCGGATGGCCTCTCGAGAGTCGCCCGAAGTGGTACGCCGTAGCCCGTTCGAATCGACATCGGCACGACCTCGCGGCGCGGCGGCTTGGGCATCGCCGCCCGACGGTGCTATGGTGAGCCGTTCCCCCACCGGCTCGGCGCGAGACGACGCATGAGCATCCTCAAGATGGCGTGGCGCAACATCGGCCGCAACCGCCGGCGGACGGCGGTGACGGTGGGCGCGATGACCCTCGGCCTCTTCGCCATGGTGGTCTGGTTCGCCATGCTGGAGGGGATGCTGAACGACATGGAGGAGACCATCGTCGAGGTCGATCTCGGCGACCTCCAGATCCACGCGCCGACCTACCTCGACGACCCGTCGATCTACACGGTCGTCGACGGCGTCGACGCGCTGCTCGGCGAGCTCGAGGCGGCGGGGTTCCGCGCGAGCGCCCGGCTCGTGGGGGCGGGGCTCGCGGCGGCCCACGACTCGGCCGCCGGCGCGTCGCTGCGCGGGGTGAACGTCGAGGACGACGCCGGCGTCAGCGTCATCCCGAGCCGGCTCGCCGAGGGGGCGTGGCTCGACCCCGGCGACCCGTACGGCGTGGTGGTGGGGCGGCGGCTCGCCCGCGCGCTCAACCTCGCCCTCGGCGACGAGCTGGTGGTGCTGAGCCAGGCCACCGACGGCGGCATCGCGAACGATCTGTATCTGGTGCGCGGCATCCTCGACAGCGTGAGCGACGGCGTCGACCGCTCCGCCGTGTTCCTCACCGAAGGGGCGTTCCGCGAGCTCTTCTTCATGCCGTCGGGCGCGCACGAGATAGTCGTGCGCAAGCCGGACGACCTCGAGCTGGCGGCGGCGGTGGAAGCGGTGCAGGGCTTGGCCCCCGGCCTCGACACGCAGTCGTGGCGGTCGCTCATGCCGACCATCGCGACCTACCTCGACTCGGCCCGCGCGACGATGGGCATCGTCTCCGCCGTCGTCTACATCGTCATCGCCATCCTCATCCTCAACGCGATGCTGATGGCGGTGTTCGAGCGCATCCGCGAGTTCGGGGTGCTGAAGGCCCTCGGGGTCGAGCCGCGCCAGGTGATGGCCATCATCTTCGTCGAGAGCGCGCTGCAGACCGGCCTCGCCTTCGCGGCGGGCATGGCCCTCGCGGTCCCGACGATCTGGTACCTGGTCGAGGTCGGCATCGACACCGGGGCCCTCGGCGGGGTCACGGTCATCGGGGCGACGTTCGCGACGGTGTGGCAGGCGTCGGCGTCGCCGGCCGCGTTCATCACCCCGACCGTGAACCTGGTCCTGCTGGTCCTCCTGGCGGTGATCTATCCCGCCGTGAAGGCGGCCCGGATCAGCCCCGTCGAGGCGATGCGGCATCAGTGATTCCGCTCGGGGAGCGAAGGAAAGGACGGGCGTCATGAAGGGCAGCAGTCTCGCGAAGATGGCGTGGCGCAACCTGTGGCGGAACCGCCGCCGCACGGGCATCACCCTCTCGGCCATCGTCTTCGGGGTCTTCCTCGCCGTCCTCATGATGGCCATGCAGGACCGGAACTGGGCCGACATGATCCGGCTCGCGGCCCGGCTCGGCGCGGGTCACGTGACCTACCAGCACCCGGAGTACCTCGACAGCCCCACCCTGTCGCGCCCCGTCGAGGGGACCGGCGAGCTGAAGCGACTGGCCGAGGGCAACCCGCGGGTCATCCGGGTGGTGGAGCGCATCACCGGGTTCAACATGCTGTCGACGGCGCGCGACAACATCGGCGCCGGCTTCATCGCCGTGGCCCCCGAGGACGAGGACGAGGAGACCCTGTCGCTCCTCGAGGCGGTGGTCGAGGGCGAGTTCTTCGCCTCGTCCGACGACCGCGGCATCATCCTCGGCGAGCGGCTCGCCTCGAACCTCGACGTCGAGCTCGGCTCGCGCATCGTCTACACCCTGACCGACAAGGAGGGCGAGATCGTGAGCGACCTCGCCCGCGTCACCGGCATCATCCGCACCGGCTCGCCGAGCGTCGACGGGGGCATCTGCCTGCTGCCGATCGGCACCCTGCGCGAGACCATCGGCTTCGGGCCCGACGAGGCCATCCAGGTCGCGGCGTTCGTCGACGATCAGCGCGTCACCGACCGCGTGGTCGGGGAGCTGGCGGGCGAGGCTCCGCCCGGTGTCGCGGTGCTGCCGTGGCACGAGCTGCAGCCGGACCTGGCGGTGTTCATCGCCATGAAGGTCGGCGGCGCGAAGGTCATGATGCTGGTGCTCGCGGTGCTGGTGGCGGCCGGCATCTTCAACACCCTCTTCGTCAGCGTGATGGAGCGTCTGCGCGAGTTCGGCATCATGCTCGCCGTCGGCTTCAGCCCGGGGCAGCTCTTCCGGCTGGTGATGCTCGAGAGCGCGTGGCTCGCCGTCGTCGGCCTCGTCGGGGCCGCCCTCGTCAGCATCGGGCCGTACGTGTATCTCGCATCGACCGGCATCGACATGTCGGGTCTGATCCCGGCCGAGCAGATGGAGGTCGCCGGCGTCGGCATGTCGACGACGATGCAGCTCGGGATCTACGGCGAGAGCGTGGCCCTCATCGGCTTCTCGGCCCTCGCCGCCATCATGCTGTCCGGGGTCTATCCGGCGTGGCGGGCGGGGCACGCCGATCCGGTGGAGACGATCCGGCTGGTCTGAGAGTCTGCGCCGAAGAGCGGTGCCGACTGGCGGCAGGGGTCGGGCGCAATCAGCGCCGCAGAAGTTCCGCGCCCGCGAAACCGACAACGTGACCGCAGGGTGCGCGGCGACGGTCCTCGGGTCGGGAACCGGGGACAGGGACCCGCGTCAGCGAAACCGACAACGCGACCGCAGGGTGCGCGGCGACGGTTCTCGGGTCTGGAACCGGGGGCCAGAGACCCCCGTTGAACCGAGGCCGGCAAGGTGCCTGCGTAACGAGTTGCGGCCTCGACTGCCGGCGGTCCGGCTGCGGATCCGGAGAGGTGTTCCCTGATGAGCGGTGACAACGGTAGCGACCCCGTCGTGGAGCTGAAGGACGTCACCAAGGTCTACCGGCAGGGCGATCAGCAGGTCGAGGCGCTGCGCGGACTCACGATGGCGGTGGGCAGCGGCGAGTTCACCGCGATCTGCGGCCCCTCGGGATCGGGCAAGACGACCGCCCTCAACCTCATCGGCGCGCTGGACACGCCGACGTCGGGGACCGTCCGCCTGGAGGGCGCCGACCTCGGCACCCTGTCCCGCCAGGAGCTGAGCCACCTGCGCCGCGACCGCATCGGCTTCGTGTTCCAGGCCTACAACCTGCTGCCCATCCTCAGCGCCTACGAGAACGCGGAGATCGTGATGGCGGTGCAGGGGGTGGCCGAGGAAGAGCGCCGGCCGCGGGTCATGGAGCTGCTGGCCCGCGTCGGGCTCGAAGGGATGGAGGACCGGCGCCCGTCCGAGCTCTCGGGCGGGCAGCAGCAGCGGGTCGCCATCGCGCGGGCGATCGCATCGGCGCCGGCCGTGGTGCTGGCCGACGAGCCGACCGCCAACGTCGACTCGGCCACCGCCGACGCGCTGCTCGAGATGATGGAGACCCTGAACCGGGAGCGGCAGGTCACCTTCCTCTTCTCGACCCACGACCCGCGGGTGATGGCCCGCGCGCGCCGTCTGATCCGCCTCGTCGACGGCCGCATCGAGAAGGACGAGGTCCGCGGCTGACGGCGAGGCTGAACGATGTCTTGCGGCGCGTGCACGCCGGGGCGGTGGTGATGGTGTCCCACGGGGAAGACACGGTGGCCGAGATCCGTGCCATCCAACCGGAGCAGAAGACGATCGACCAGAGGCTGGACGACCTCGAGCGCCGCGGCGTGCCGGTGGGTTCCGGCAGGGCGCGGAAACCGCTGGCGCCGGTGGCGAACCGGCCCGGCGCCCTGAAGCGGTTTCTCGACGAGCGCGGCGAGTGCCGGCCGCCTGCGTGGCCGCCCCGGCGGCAGGTCGCCCTGCCGCCGGGGGCGGTGCGGTGCTACGTCCCGGCTCGGCGCTCAGTGCCCCGGAACCATGATGTGGGCGGTGGTGGTGCCCACGGCCATGAGCCAGGCGCCGCCCTGGGCGGGGTTGTCCGGCAACCCGAGCGACTCGGCGGTGGCGCCGGGCACCGCGATGGTGGTGTGGCTCCGCGCGCTGGCCTGGTCCGGGCCGTTCATCGACGTGAAGAACGAGCCGAACTCCGGTGCGATGCGGGTGCCGTCGGCCTCCGCCGCGTCCACCAGCGCGCGCTCGGCCGCGGCGTCCTGCCCCGCCTCGGCCCGGAACTGCCGGCTCTGGGCGACGCGCTCGAGATTGGCCACGCTGGTGCACTGCACCGCGAAGGGCTGCCGGCGGGCTTCGTCGGCCCGGCTGTAGCAGACCAGCCGGTTGGTGCCTTCCCGGATCGTCTCGTAGGTGTGGTCGGCGTTCCACTTGATGACCGCGGTGGCGTCGCGGGCCCGGACCGGGGCGGCCGCGAGGGCCCCTTCGATGAGCTCGGCGTCCGATTGCGCGTAGGCGCCGGATGCACCTGCGGCGATGCCGACGACGAGCAGCACGAGTCGTTTCATGACGTATCTCCCTTCGAGGTGGACGAAAGTACAGAGCCTTGCTCCGTCCATCTTAGACGGTTCATGTGAAGGGGGCGTTTCGTCCACCCCTGACCGTCGGGTTTCTCGGGTTCCGGGGTGAGAACGTGCCCACGCCGGGGTTCTCCGAAGGTCGGTCCTCCCCTGGGGCCGTCCGGCCGCCCCCGTGGCCGCTGACCGCGGCCCGTCTCGCCCGACACGCCGGGCGGCGGGGCGCGGAGGCCGGCGTGGACAGATTGGGGGTGTGGACCGTGGCCGGTCCTGATACAGTGCGCTCGTGCCAACGGAGTCTGCGACGGCGTGCTGCCCCGAGCCCGAACATGCCCGCCTCAGGCCACCGCCAGGTCCCCGCGCAGCCGGCGATAGCGCCGGGCCCTGGCGGCTTTGCGCCATCGCTCTCTGCACCGCGATACTCGCCTCCTGCGCCGGTGGCGTGACCACCGAGCGGCCGGCGAACGCGCTGGCGCCGACGTCGGCCGGGTTTCCCCAGGGGGCGCTGACCCTGCTCGCGCCCGCCAATCCCGGCGGCGGCTGGGACCAGACGGCCCGCCAGATGCAGCAGGTGTGGACCGAGGCCGGCATCCTCGGGGTGCCGGTCGAGGTGGTCAACCGCGGCGGGGCCGGGGGCACCATCGGGCTCGCCGACCTCGTCACCCGCCAGCGCGGCGACCCGCACACGGTGATGGTGTTCGGGCAGGTCATGCTGGGGTCCATCCGCACCAACCGCTCGCCCCTCTCGATCGACGACACGGTGCCGCTGGCGCGGCTGCTCGACGAGTACGAGGTGATCGCGGTGCCGTCCGGCTCGCCCCACCAGACCCTCGCCGACCTCGTGGGCGACCTCCGGGCCGAGCCCGAGCGGGTGAGCTGGGCCGGCGGGTCGGCCGGGGGCATCGACCACATGCTGGCCGGCCTGCTCGCCCTCGCCGCCGGCGTCGATCCCACCCGCGTGAACTACGTGGCCCACTCGGGGGGCGGCGAGGCGGCGGTGGCGGTGATGGGGGGGCACGTCACCGCGGGCATCTCCGGCTTCGGCGAGTGGAAGGCCCACGCCGAGGGGGGCCGCATGCGGGTGCTCGCGGTGTCGTCGGCCGAGCGCATCGCGGGCAGCGACGTCCCGACCATCCGCGAGAGCGGGCTCGACGTCGTCATCGCCAACTGGCGTGGCGTCCTCGCCCCGCCCGGCACCGACGACGAGACCCGCGCCTGGCTCATCGAGGCGCTGTCGCGGATGCGGGCGTCGGACGCCTGGCGGGACATCCTGCGCCGCAACGACTGGGAGGACAGCTTTCTCGCGGGCGCCGACTTCGAGCGCTTCCTCGAGGAGGAGACCGCCGCCGCAGACGACATCCTGCGCTCGATCGGCCTCGCGGGGCCGGCGGGGTAGCCGGCGGTGCCGCCGCTGACCTCGGACCGGGTCTTCGCGGCGGCGGCCCTCGCCGTGAGCGGCGGTTATCTGGCCGCCGGGCTGTCCATCACCGCGCCGGCCGGGGGCTACGACCTCGTCGGCCCGCGCACGTTCCCGCTCGCGATCGGCACGGGCCTGGCCGCCAGCGCCCTGTGGATCGGATGCGTCGCCGGCCGCCCGGCCGCCCCGGCGTCCATGGACTGGCGCGCGGCGGGGGGGTCGGCCCTCGTCTTTCTCGCCTACCTGGCGTGCCTCGTCCCGCTCGGCTATCCCCTGGCCACCACCGCGTTCATCGCCGCCGAGTCGCGGGCTCTCGGCAGCCGCGCCTGGCGCCGCGACCTCGCGGCCGGCGCCGTCATCGCCGCCGCCGCGTATCTCGGATTCCGGCTGCTGCTCGGCATCCGCCTGCCGGCGGGGCCCTTCGGCCTGGTGGGCTCGTGGCAATAGGTAGCGCCGCAACCGACCGGCGACGCAGCCTGCCGGTCCATGTCGTACCCTGGTTCCGCCATGCCCGACATGCTCGCGCGTGACACCCTGTCGCCCGGGCGTTTGCGCTCGCCGGGGCCCTCGCCGGTCTCCGGGCCGCGCGGAGGATAGGCTTGGGGCTGCTGGTCGACCAACTGGCCGTCGGCTTCGGCGCCGCCCTCGCGCCCGCGAACCTGCTGCTGGGGTTTGTCGGGGTCACCCTGGGCACCGCCATCGGGGTCCTGCCCGGCCTCGGCCCCGCCCTCACCATCTCGATGCTGCTGCCGCTGACCTTCGGCCTCCCGCCGGTCGGCGCGTTCATCCTGTTCGGCGGCATCTACTACGGGGCGATGTACGGCGGGTCGACCACGTCGATCCTGGTGCGCATGCCGGGCGAGGCATCGAGCGTGATGACCGCCCTCGACGGGTTCGAGATGACCCGGCAGGGACGGGCGGGCGCCGCCCTGGCCACCGCCGCCGTCGGGTCGTTCATCGCCGGCACGTTCGCCACCGCGATGCTGATGCTGCTCGCCCCGGCCCTCGTCGAGGTCGCGCTGGGGTTCGGCCCCGCCGAGTACTGCGCGCTGATGCTGTTCGCCCTGGCCGCCCTCGGCGGGCTGTCCGGCGATTCCCGCGCCAAGGGGGCGTTCGCCATCTGCCTCGGGCTCGCCCTCGGGACCGTCGGCATCGACGGCCAGACGGGGCAGCCCCGCTTCACCTTCGGGGTGGCGGGGCTGCTGGGGGGGATGAACGTCGTGGTGGTCACGGTCGGGCTCTTCGCGGTCGGCGAGGTGTTCTGGTACGCGGCGGCGCGGCGGGCCGCGGGCGAGGCGCGGGCGGCGGTGGCGGGGCCGGTGCGGATGACGCGCGAGGATTGGCGGCGGTCGTGGCCGGCCTGGACCCGCGGCACCCTGATCGGGTTCTTCACCGGCGTCCTCCCCGGGGCCGGGGCCACGGTGGCGAGCTTCCTGTCCTACGCGGCCGAGCGCCGGGCCGCCGCCCGCCCCGACCGGTTCGGCCGCGGCGCCATCGAGGGGGTCGCGGGGCCCGAGGCCGCCAACAACGCCAGCGCCGGGGGCAGCCTGGTGCCGCTGCTCGCCCTCGGCGTCCCGGGGTCGGGCACGACCGCGGTCATGCTCGCGGCGTTCCAGCTCTACGGGCTGCAGCCGGGGCCGCTGCTCTTCACGCAGGATTCCACCCTCGTGTGGGGGCTCATCGCCAGCCTCTACGTCTCGAACGCGCTGCTGCTGGTGCTGAACCTTCCCCTGATCGGGCTGTGGGTGCGGCTGCTCCAGGTGCCGCGGCCGCTGCTCTTCGCGGCGGTGCTGGCGTTCTCGACCCTCGGGGTCTACAGCCTGAACAACAACCTCTTCGACGTTGTGGTCGCCTACGGGCTGGGGGTCATGGCCGTGGTCCTGCGCCGACACGCGGTGCCGCTCGCCCCCATCGTGCTGGCGGTGGTGCTGGGGCCGTTGCTCGAGCAGGAGTTCAGGCGGGCGATGGCGATCTCGGTCGGCGACCCGACGGTGTTCCTGACCCGGCCCGTCGCCGCCGGCATCCTCGTGCTGACGGTGCTCGTCGCGGCGGGTCCGGCGCTGGTTCGCGCCGCGGGATCAACCCGCGCGAGTCTCCGCCGCCGGCTGCGGGGATGACGATTCCGACCACTTCTGGAACGCGCGCCTCATGTTCCGCACCGCCTGCTGCAGGCGCTGGCGGTTCTCGATGAGGGCGAGCCGCACGTGGCCCTCGCCTTCCGGGCCGAAGCCCCGCCCCGGCGACACCGCGACCTCGGCGTCGTCCATCAGGCGGCGCGCGAACTCCATCGAGCCCATGGCGCGGAAGCGCTCGGGCAGGGGCGCCCACACGAACATGCCGGCGCGCGGGGCCTCGAGGTCGGCCCACCCGATGCGCCGCAGCCCGTCCACCAGGGTGTCGCGCCGCTCCTGGTACCTGGCGGCCTGCTCGTGCGCGAACTCGTCGCACTCGCGCAGCGCGATGATCGAGGCGATCTGGATGGCCTGGAAGATGCCGTAGTCGTAGTACCCCTTGATGGCGCCCAGGGCCCCGATGATCGTGGGATTGCCGGCGCAGTAGCCGATGCGCCATCCCGCCATGTTGAACGTCTTCGACATGGACGTGAACTCGACCCCGATCTCCATCGCGCCGGGGGTCGCGAGGAAGCTCGGGGCCCGGTAGTCGTCGAAGCAGACCTGCCCGTAGGCGAAGTCGTGCACCACGATGAGCTCGTGCCGGCGCGCGATGGCCACCACCTCCTTGAAGAACTCCGGCGCCACGCAGTGCGCGGTGGGGTTGTGGGGATAGTTGAGGAAGAGGACCTTGGGGCGCGGCGAGAGCTGGCTCGATATTTCGCTGACCCGCTTCAGGAAAACCTCGTCGTCGGCGACCGGCACCCCGAGATAGCTGCCGCCCGCGAGCACGACCGCGTAGGCGTGGATGGGGAAGGACGGGGCGGGTACCAGCGCGGTGTCGCCCGGCCCGAGGAGGGCGAGGCAGAGGTGGCTGAACCCCTCCTTCGAGCCGATGGTGGCGATGACCTCCTGGTCCGGGTCGAGCCGGACGCCCCAGTGCTTGTCGTAGTACTTCGACACCTCGCGACGCAGGTTGTAGAGCCCCGCCGCGGCCGAGTAGCGGTGGTTCCGCGAGTCGTTGACCACCTCGCAGAGCTTGTCGACGATGGGCTGCGGGGTGGCGTCGGTGGGGTTGCCCATCGCCATGTCGATGACGTCGATGCCGGCGCGGCGCTTGCTCGCGAGCAGCGCGTTGATGCTCCCGAACATGTAGGGAGGCAGGCGCGACATGCGCTGGCTGAGCTCGATGGTGCCGTTTCCGTCGCTGGTCATGGGGTTGCCGCCGAAGCCTTCGCCGCGGTCACCGCGGGTCGCCGTTCGCGTCGAGGGGCGGGTCCGTGTTCTCCGACACCGTGACGTCGAACTGCCGGTAGTTGCGGTACCGCGCGGTGCCGACCAGGCGCGTGCCGTCGTCCCCCGAGATGCTGTCGCGCATCTCGACGGGCACCCAGAGGTCCAGCCGCGGCTCGAGCCCGAAGGTCACGCGGGCGGACGCGTCGGTCGCGGGCCGCTCGCCGCGGACCTCGGGGTGGCGCAGCTCGAACTCGGTCTCGATTACCCGGCCCGTCGCCGGGTCGAGGCAGAAGCGGCCGCGGGCGGGCAGGCTGATGCCCTGGAAGCCGCGCGCTATGGTCGGGTACGCTATCTCCTGGAAGCTCACGTCCCAGGCCGTCTCCACGCCGCCGCACCCCGCGCGTCCCGTGCGCATCCGCGCGAAGTCGAACCGATCGACGTTGGCCGGGTGGAGGAAGAACAGGGAGTAGGTGGGCACGTTGAACGTGCGGCCGGTCTCGCCCAGGTTGTAGCGGGCGCTCTCTTCGCTGATGCGGCGGGCCTGGGCGATGGCGCTCGCCCGGCCGTCGGCGAGCAGCGACACCAGACGGTCGCCCCGGTCCTCGAGCTCGCGGCCGTTGAGCTCGACGACGTCGCGGAAGCCGACCCACTGGCCCCCCTCGTCCACCCGCATGAGCAGGAACTCGGACACGAGCTGCGAGTGGGACGGGTTGGCGCTGTTGTCCCGGTAGTAGGTCTGCCGGTAGTCCTCCTCCATCACCACGTTCGAGAGCTCGTCCACGTACGACGCCACGTAGGCCGCGGCCCGGCCGATGACTTCGTCGAGCCCGGGTCGCTCCTGCGCCGCGGAGGGCGCCGCGGGCAGACCTGCCCCCAGCGCCGCGGCCAGCAGACCGGTCCGGAACGCCGGCCGGCGACGCGTGCTCCCGCCGCGTCCGATCCGCGGATGCGATGTGCCGTCCGCGCCAGCGTTCAAGCTCACCAGTGGGATTATAGTGCGGGGTCCGGAACCGGGAGCCGGCGCGCCGTCCATTCCAGGCGAAACTCCGCCAGCCCCGCCGTCGGATCGTTGAGTCTCCCGGGCGGGCAGGTGTCATAATGACACCATGCCTGGCATTCACGTGCGGGATCTGACCGAGGAGACGATGCGGGCGCTGAAGCGAAGAGCTCGGGCGCATCATCGATCCGTTCAGGGCGAGGTGCGGGAGATTCTCGTCGAGGCGGCGCGGGCAGCGCCCCCGGAGGGAGGTTACGGACCCGTTCGGCTCCACCACGTGGACATCGGCGGCGACCGGCCCTGGAAGCGGGAGGACATCTACGGTGACGAGGGCCGGTGAACGGCTGTTCTGCGACACCAACGTGCTGCTGAGCGCCGTCGACCGGCGGCGCGAGCTGCATGCGCAGGCGCTCCACGTGCTGAACGTGCTGCCCGACCGGGGCGTTGCCCTGTGCGTCAGCGGTCAGATCGTGCGCGAGTTTCTCGTCGTCTGCACGCGGTCCGTCGACGCCAACGGACTCGGGTTGTCCCGTTCGGCCGCGGTGCGCAACGCCGAGGCGATCGTGGGCCGCAGCACGGTCCTCGAAGAGAACCGAGGGGTGGCGGTCCGTCTGCTCGAGATCGTCCGGACGACGGCGTGCACGGGCAAGCGGGTTCACGACGCCAACGTCGTGGCGACGATGCAGGAGCACGGACTGACCCGCCTGGTGACGGCCGACCTGAACGACTTCAGGCGGTTCGACGGGGTCGAGCTCGTGGACCTCGCGGAGCTGCCCACGGACGCCGCCGGGTCGGGACCCTGCGACACCCACTGAACTGCTACGAGGCCCACACCATGGACAGACGATCATTCCTGAAGCTCGCGGCCGCGAGCCCGGCGCTGGCGAGCTCCGTCGAAGCGAGAAATCCGGCACGCAACGCGGGCGGCTACGCGAGCGGTGCCGCCGGAGGCTCGCAGGCGCCCGACTTCACCTTCCATTCCCCCCTCGCCGAGGACTGGTACCGCGCCGGCGACTACTTCGAATGGACCTCGACGACCCCCAACAACGAGGGCCGCCGGGTGCAGGTCTTCCATCGCACCTTCGGGGACCGCGCCAACCCGGCCCTGGTGCTCCTCCACGGCTACCCGACGTCGAGCTTCGACTTCCGCGAGATGATTCCCTTCCTGGAGGACGACTACTTCGTCGCCATCCTCGACTTCCCCGGCTTCGGCTTCTCGGACAAGCCTCAGGACGGCTACTCGTACATGCTGGAGGACGACGCGAGGCTCGTCGACTACTTCGTCCGCGAGATCGTCGGCCTGAGCCGGTTCAACCTCCTGACCCACGATCGCGGCGGCAGCGTCGGGTTCGCCTTTCTGGGCAACTACCTGGCCCTCGACGACAAGGCCTACGAGATCACCTATCACTTCATATCGAACGGCGGGCTCTTCCTTCCCCTCGCCAACCTCGGCCAGGGCCAGTACGACATCCAGCACGCGGTGCGCGGCCCCCAGCTGATCCGGCAGCAGCAGGCCCGGCCGCGGGTGACGGAAGGCACGCCGCAACAGGTCGCCTACGCCGACATCCAGGCGTTCAACGACGGGATCGGCGCGCGCCTCTACGTCGGAAAGTACCTGCTGGAGAGGACCGCGAACGAGTACCGCTGGCTCGACAACCTCCGAGAGAGCCCGATACCGACGGCGCTCATCTGGGGGCTGCTGGACACGGTGAACCCCCCGCGCATCGGCAACCACATCTGGTACGAGTACCTCGACAAGAGGTCGGTGGAGGGCAGTTACTGGCTGCTGCCGACGGCCGGCCACTACCCGCAACGGGACGAGCCGGAGGAGATGGCGGGGATCGTCCGCGCCTGCCTGGAGGTGGGCATCCCCGCCCACGAGGACGAGAACGCGTTCATGCGGGCCCTGGCCCGGAACCGGACCGCGACCTCACCCGTCTACATGGGCCGCTCCATCATCGAGAACGTCCACTTCCCGGGCGCCGTCGCGTACTCGCCGGACGGCTACAGCTTCTGAGGTGTGCCCGCGGTGGGGGCGCCGTCGGCCACGGGGACGTCGAGGCCGACGGCGCGCATGATCGCGAGGGCGTTGCTGCGCGTCACCGGCCCCGGCTTGAGGCGGTAGTCGAAGTGCATCTCGCCGTCGACCAGATGGTCGTCGAAGTGCACGTTGCGGGCGGCGGGGGCGAGCCCGTCGGCGATCTCGGCCAGCGACAGGTCGTGGGTGGTGACGAGGCCGAGGGTGGGCAGCTCGAGCAGCGAGCGCAGGAGGCCGCGGGCGCCGTCGCGGCGATCGTGCGAGTTGGTGCCGTGGAAGAGCTCGTCGAGGAGGAACAGGGTGGGGCCGGCGCGCGCGGCGGCGACGATCTGGCTCAGCCGCAGCACCTCGGCGTAGAAGCGGGAGCGGCCCGCCTGCAGGGAGTCCTCGATGCGCAGCGTCGCGCCCGGGGTCAGGGGCGACAGGCGCAGGCGGGCCGCGCGCACCGGCGCGCCCGCGAGGGCGAGGACCGCGTTGACGCCGACCGAGCGCAGCAGCGTCGTCTTGCCCGACATGTTCGAGCCGCTGACGATCAGCACCCGCGGGGCCCGGCCGAGGGAGATGTCGTTCGGGACCGCGACGGCCGCCGGCAGCAGGGGATGCGACAGCCGCTCGGCCTCGTACACCGGGGGGACGGCCCCGTCCGCGATCTCGGGAAACGGGTCGGCGGGGTGCTCCCAGGCGTAGGTGGCGAGCGCCGCGAGGGCCTCGAACTCGCCGGTGTCGCGCAGCCAGCCGGCGACCCGGGGGCCGTGCCGCCGCCGCCACGCCTCGACCGCGAACGCGCAGTGCAGGTCCCAGAACAGGAGCGCGGCGAGCGGCAGGAACATGATGTTGTGCTGCCAGTCGTGTCGCTCGACCACCCGGCGAAGCTGCCGGGCGGCGTCGTATGCCTCGCCGTCCGGCGCCGCGAGAGCGGCGTGCAGCGCCTGCAGCCGCGCCGTTCGGTACGACCCGCCCCGGAGCACGCGGCACACCTGTCCGAGGACGAGCAGCTCGCGCGACGGCTCGTCGGCGCCGTGCATGATGCGTGTCGTGCGCGCGTGAAACCGATATCGGAAGACGGCGGCGGCGACCAGCGCCGCGAGCAGCGGCCCGAGGGCAATCGCGCCCTGGAGCCAGGCGATCAGCGCGGCGCCGATCAGCACGGTGAATCCGACCGCCGCGAACCGGGGCCAGACGGCGGGGAGCTGATCTTCGCCGCCGGCCCACGCGGCGAGCCGGTCGGGCCGCACGCCGGTCCGCATGTCCTCGGCGGCGACGTTGATCTCCTCCCGCAGGGCGACGCGCGGCCGCAGCTCGCGGACCGCCGCCTGCCGGTCGGCGACCTCGGCGGGGCCGGCCGGGGTCTTGAGCCAGTCGGCCAGCGTCTCTTCGCCGGCCTGCGTCCGCGCGGTGCAAAGGAGCTGGAAGAGCGAGCCGTCGCCGAACAGGTCGAGGTCCTGGGCGTACAGGTGCTCGGCATCGCCGAAGCGGCCGCCGGCGGGCCCCAGTCCCGTCCACCGATCCTCGATCCGCGCGATGCCGTGCTCGTACCAGGCGACCGCGCGCGCCGCGCGCGCTTCGGCCAGGAGCACCCGGTCGTGCCACACGACGAGGGCCGCGAAGGCGCCGACCGGCGCGGCGAGCCACCAAGCGGACGGCCAACCCCCGAAAACGGCGCCGCCTGCGACCACCGCGCCCGCGAGGAAGGTGAGCAGCCGGGCGTGGCTCAACCAGTCCGCCTGGCGCTGCCACCCCGCGGCGGCCTCCCGGCGTTGGGTCAGCAGGTCCCGGTAGGTCGCCAAGGGGTCCACTACGAGCCTGCGAGGCGCCTGGCCGACACCGCGTGACGAGGGAACATGCCGGGCATGGATAACCGAGGAACAAGGGAACCGGCAGTCTGCACCGTTCTACGGCGCAGACTGTCGGCAGCCGTGGTCGGGCGCCACTCGGGGCCGAAGGGCGCTTGCCGGGCTCGGGCAGGCTGCATCACTGATCGAATGCAGCGGGCCCTTCACCAAGGGCTCCCAGCCCGCCCATCGCCGCCTTCGGCTCCGCTGGGCGCCCAACCAACCCTGCCAGGAGTCTGCACCGTTCTACGGCGCAGATTCCTGGCGGCCGTGCGGCAGATGGCGGTCGAACCAAGCGACCATGGCGCCGATGTAGTCGGGCGGGTTCGTCGCGCCCGGGAACGTCGGCCCGTGCCCCGCACCGGGAACGCGCAGCAGGTCCACGGGAACGCCGGCCTTCTCCAGCGCCGCCTTCATGACCTCGGCGTTGCGGTAGGGCACGACCGCGTCGGCGTCGCCGTGGATGAGCAGCACCGGCGGGTCGTCGGCGGTGACGTGGGTCACCGGCGACGCCTCGACGAAGCGCCGGTACTCGACCGAGTCGGTCCGGTCGGAGCGGCGGAACCCGAACAGCGGGTGGTTGCTCCCCGCCGCCGCGAGGGTCAGGTCGGTCGGCGCGGCCCGCGCCACCACCGTCTGGACCTTCGCGCTCTCCCGGTTCACGGGGCTCGCGTCGTCACCGTCGCCGTGCCCGTCGAGCACCCCGAGCAGGCTCACGAGATGACCGCCGGAGGAGCCGCCCATCGCCCCGATGCGTTCGGCGTCGATGCCGTAGTCGGCCGCGTGGTGGCGCACGAAGCGCACCGCGCGCTGGGCGTCCTCGAGATGGGCGGGATGCCGGAACCGCGGCGACGCGCGGTGGTTGATGGCGAACACCGTATAGCCCGCCGCGGCCAGCGGGACCGCGTAGATGTCCTCCTGTCCCGTCTCCTTCAACGGCGTGGCGTCGAGCCCGAGCTCGCGGGTCCACCCGCTCCCGGAGATGAACACGATGCCGTACCCGTTGGGCTGCTCCGGATGGTAGACGTCCATCAGCAGCGCGAGCCCCGAGTACATGCCGAAGACCACGTTGCGCTCCACCCGCTCCTCGGCGGCCGCGAGGCCGCCGGCCAGGATCGTCGCGAGGACGCCGGCTCCAATCAGTCGTCTCATGGCTCTGCTCCTTGCCTCGTCCGGCAGGACCCTTGTGTCGGCAGTGGTGTTCATCGTCCCCGAATCGCCTCGACGTAGTCGTCCGTGTTCCCGCCTCGGTGAAGAACGGCGTAAACACGTTCCACCGGGTGCGTGGTTGCGCTCCGCTCCTGGACGTGCGAGCCCTGCCTGGTCGGTACAGCTTCGGCCTCGGCGTCGCGGTTCACGTCCATGCGGTCCGCGGGCGGCTCCGGGGCGGCGGTCGGTTCTGGTTCAGGCTTGCGCATTGGGAGAAACAGACTACTGCCGCGTCACAGCCAAAAGGTCGGGTGTGCGGTGCTGGCAAGTCGTTGACGATGAGGTCATTGGGTCAGGCCCGCACCCGAAGATTATGGCGTGACGGACCACTACGCGCATGGCCGAATCATACCGCGGCTTGCGTTTCCGGCCCTTTCCGATGCGTCCGTCGTGGGCGGCGGTCGCCGGCTATGGCTCTGCGTCGGCCAGCGTGAACACGAAGAGCCCGTGGCCGCCCGCGTCGGGGCGGTTCTTGTCGGGCGTCAACTGCCCCGAGATGCCGCTCCACAGCGAGGGGTCGGTCCCCACCGGAATCGCCAGGTACTGCCGCCCGTCGACGGCGTAGGTGACGGGGAACCCCGACACGGAGCTCGGCATCCGCGTCTGGAAGAGGATGTCGCCCGACCGCGCGTCGTGCACGTACAGGTTGCGGTCCCAGTCGCCGGCCACCACCAGGCCGCCCCCCGTCGTCAGCACCGCGCTGTCGATCGCGGTGCGGGTGCGGTGGCGCCACAGGACGTCGCCGTCGACGTCGATCGCGATGAGCTCGCCGACCCCGTCGGGACGCGCCGGGTGCATCAGGTGGGCGCGGCCCGAGAGGCCCACGCCGCCCCCGCCCTCGACGAGCTCCGGCCCCGGGCCGAACGTGGTGCGCTCGCAGCTCACGAGCAGCGGCACGTAGAAGGCCTGCGTGTCGGGGTGGTAGGCCATCGACCGCCAGCTCTTGAAGCCGGCGATGCTCGGGCAGAACTCGAGCTCCACCCCCTCCTCGGGGATCATGCCGGGGCGGTAGGTTATGGCGCCGGTCCGGGGGTGGACGTCGAGGATGGTCTGGTACCCGAGGTCGTGGGCGGCGAGGAAGCGGCCCGTCGTGCGGTCGAGCTCCCAGAGAATCGCGAGCTTGCCCATCTTGAAGAGCGATCGTCCCCCGTCGTGGTCGACGAGGAGGTTCTCGAACGTCTCGTCCATGTCGTGGGTCTCGCCGGGCAGGAGCTGGTTGTACCAGACGATCTCCCCGCTGGCGGGGTCGAGCGCGAGCACGCTGTTCGTGTACAGCGCGTCCCCCGAGTGCCCCCGCTGGAACCGCGCCCATGGCTTCGCCTGCGCCGTCGCCCAGTAGATGAGGCCGGTAGCGGGGTCGTAGCTGCCCGCCGTCCAGCTGTCGCCGCCGGTGCGGAACATCAGCGGCGTGTCGCCCCACGTGTCCCCGCCGGGCTCGCCGGGGCGCGCCACCGTCGACGTGCGCCACACCTCGTCGCCGGTGCGCGCGTCGCGCGCGGAGATGAAGCAGGGCATCTCCTTGGCCTCGTGATACCACTCGCAGCCGTTCGTGCTCGCGATCACGTTCCCCCGCACGATGATCGGCCCCGCCGTGTAGCGGAACCCGAGCCGGTGGTCGGCGCCGGCGACGTTCCACACCACGTCGCCGGTGCGCGCGTCGAGGGCGACGATGTGCGCGTCGACCGTGGTCAGGTAGACCTTGTCGTCGTAGATGGCGAGGTTCCGGGTGGTGACGATGCCGGCGAGATCGTCGGTCTCGTGCTCGTGCCGGTAGCGCCAGCGCAGCTCCCCGGTGGCGGCGTCGAGGGCCTCGACGATGCCGGGGGGACTGGCGACGTAGAGCACGCCGTCGTAGACGAGCGGATTCGGCTCGGGCCGTCCCTCGGACGACAGGGCCCACGACCACGCGAGCCGGAGCCGGTGCGCGTTGCCGGTGTCGATCTGGTCGAGGGGGCTGTAGCCCCAGCCGTCCAGCGTGCGCCGCCAGTTGATCCAGTCGGCGGGGTCCGGCTCGAGCAGCATCGCCTCGGTGACCGGCGTGAACGACGGCTCCTGCGCGTGCGCCGGCGGCCCGCACAGGGTGGCGGTGACCGCGGCGGCCAACGTCAGCGATCGCGCTCCGATTCGCATGCATCCTCCTCTGGCGCGGGCGCGCTCTCCTCGTGCGCGCTCGGACGGTGATCCCTGCGGCGTTCCTCTATCGTGCGCCATCGCGCGCCGCGCTCCCTCGTGCGCGGTCGATCCGTGATCGGCGCGGAGTGGCCAGCGGCGCCACGGAGCCGCCGGACTCCCGCGGTTCAGGGCGGCCGACGCCGGGGGCACGACGGCCCAGCCGCGTTCCCCGGCGCGCGGCGCGTTCGCTATTTCGCCCAGTCCGCGAAGCCCTTGCCCTGCTCGGCGAGGCGCTTGAGCAGGGGCGCGGGCTCGAGCCACTCGCCGTGCTGGTCGTGGAGCCGGCTCATGGTGTCGTAGATCGTCTTGAGCCCCACGAGGTCGGCCCAGAACATCGGGCCGCCGCGGTAGCGGGGGAAGCCGTAGCCGTGCATCCAGATGACGTCGATGTCGCTGGCGCGCAGGGCGAGACCCTCGTCGAGGATCTTCGCGCCCTCGTTGACGAGGGGGTAGAAGAGCCGGGGGACGATCTCGTCGTCGGAGACGTCACGGCGCTCGATGCCGAGCTCGGCCGACACGCCGGCGATGAGCTCGTCGATGGCGGGGTCGGGAATCGGTACGCGGCTGCCGGGCTCGTAGCGGTACCAGCCGGCCCCGGTCTTCTGCCCGTAGCGCCCCATCTCGCAGATGCGGTCGGCGATGGGCGAGTAGCGCAGGTGGGCGGGCCGGTTCGCCGCCCGCGCCTTGCGGACGCGCCAGCTCACGTCGAGGCCGGTGAGGTCGCCCATCTGGTACGGTCCCGTGGGCATGCCGAAGTCGTAGACGACGCGGTCGATCTGCGGTGGCAGCGCGCCCTCCTCGAGGAGGAAGTCGGCTTGGCGGCGGTAGGCGTAGAGCATGCGGTTGCCGACGAAGCCGTCGCACACGCCGACGAGCACCCCGATCTTGCCGAGGGTCTTCGACAGCTTCATGACGGTGGCGATGGTCTCGCGCGAGGTCCGGGCGCCGCGCACGTTCTCCATCAGGCGCATTACGTTGGCGGGGCTGAAGAAATGGGTGCCGATGACCTGTTCGGGCCGCGACGTGGCGGCGGCGATGGCGTCGACGTCGAGGGTCGAGGTGTTGGTGGCGAGGACCGCGTCGGGCTTGCACACCCGGTCGAGGGCGGCGAAGACCTCCTTCTTGAGAGGCATCTCCTCGAACACCGCCTCGATGGCGATGTCCGCCCCGGCGAGGTCCGCATAGTCGAGGGTCGGGGTGATGCGGGCCAGGCGCGCGTCCATCTCCGCCTGGGTCAGGCGGCCCTTCGACACCGTCGCCGCGTAGTTCTTGCGGACGGTGGCGAGCCCGCGGTCGAGGGCGTCCTGCGACGACTCGAGCACGGTGACGGGCAGGCCCGCGTTGGCGAGGCTCATGGCGATGCCGCCGCCCATGGTGCCGCAGCCGACGACCGCGGCCGACGCGATGGGCCGCGCGGGGGTGTCCCTGGGCACGTCGGGGATCTTGGCGACCTCGCGCTCGGAGAAGAACGCGTGGCGCTGCGCCGCCGACTGGTCCGATGCGCGCAGGCGCTGGAACACCACCCGTTCGTTCTTCAGGGCCTCGGGGTAGGGCAGGGTCAGCGCGGTCTCGACGCAGGCGACGCAGGCGTAGGGCGCGTCGAAGCCGCGCGCGCGCTTCGCCATCTTCTTGCGGAAGGCGTCGAAGATCCCGGGCCGGCCGCGCGCCGCCTGCAGATGCTCCTCCAGCTGCGACGCGCGTCTGAGCGGCGCGCCGCTCGCCGCGAGGTCGCGCGCGCGCGCCACCGCCGTCTCCTCCAGGTCGCCCTCGACGCGCTCGTCGGCGAAGCCGAGGGCCACCGCCTTCTCGACGGGATGGAGCTTGCCGCCCACGATCACGTCCAGCGCCGCCTCGACCCCGATGAGCCGGGGCATGCGCTGGGTGCCGCCGGCGCCGGGCAGGATGCCCAGGGTCACTTCCGGCAGCCCGAGCCGGGTCCCGGGCGCGGCGAGCCGCAGGTGGCACGCGAGGGCCAGCTCCATGCCGCCGCCGGCCGCGACGCCGTGGATGGCCGCGACCACCGGCTTCGGCGATGCCTCGATATCGTCGAGGATCGCGGGCAGGTGCGCGGCTCCCGGGGGCGGCGGGGCGCTGAACTCGCGGATGTCGGCCCCTCCGCAGAACATCCGCGCCGCGCCGCAGATGACGACGGCGGCGACGGCGTCGTCGGCCAGCACCTCCGCCATCCGCTCGCCGAGGGCGGCGCGCATGGCGAAGCTGAGGCCGTTGACGGGGGGGTTGTCGAGACGCAGCAGCGCGACGTCGCCGCGGCGTTCCAGCGCGATCGAACCGGGCATGCGTGATCCTCCGAACCGGCGCACTACGCCGGCGGTTGCGGTCGGCCCGGGGGTCCGCGGCGAAACGCGCGTCGCCGCGGGTCCCGGCCCGCGTCAATCCAGCCTGGTCAGCTCCGACGGGCCGACGGGCTCGGCGGGGCCGTGGTAGATGGCGTTGAACAGCAGCTTGAAGGTGCCCCGGGTCTGGGTGCGGAAGGCGATCTGGCTGCCCATCGTCACCACCTTGCCCGCTCCGACGTCGAACGCCACGACGTTGGCGCGGTTTCTCAGCAGCGCGTCCCCGAGCAGCCAGCCGCTGGCCACCATGTCCTCTTCGTCGGGATAGCGCGAGACCGTTTCGGCCCGGATGTCGAAGCTCGGGGTCAGGCGGTAGGCCTGGTCGAAGCGGAAGAACACCGGCCAGCGCTCGGGCATGCCGAACGCGACGGGATGCCCGGGGTCGAACTCCTGCTTCAGCAGCGTCCCCGGCGAGTAGAAGAGCGAGGTCGGCTCGACGACCCGGTCGCGCAACGTCCCGAGCAACTGGGCGGGGCTCTGGAACGCGTCGCGCAGGGCCCGCTGGGCGTCCTCCTCCTCGCGCGGCGGCGGGGACTGCGGGCCGCCGGTCGGCAGCACCGGCTCGATCGGCAGGTCGAGCAGGGCGCGGGCGGCGCCGACGGCGCTGCCCAGGGCCACCAGGGTGCCGCCGTCCCTCACCCACTGCGCGAGCTTCCGCCACCCCGCGTTGCCGACCCCGAAGGCCCAGCGCCACGACTCGTCGTGGCGCTCGGGGTCGAGGCCCCCCACGATGCTGCGGCGGGTGGTGCCCGACGGCAGGACGATGACGTCGTAGCGGTCGGCGAGGTCGCCGTCGAAGTCGAGCGACGAGACCTCGGCGTGCCCGAGCTCGTACTGCTCGAAGAGCCAGCGCATCCAGCCGCCCGGCATGTTGTTCGCGGCCCGCCACAGTCCGATCCGGGTCGGAGAGCGCAGCCGGAACCCGGAGACCGTCGGCGCGGCGTCGGCGCCGTAAACCCGCAGCCCGGTCTCCCGCGACACCGTCTCGAGGATCGAGGCGGCCTCGGGCGACGGCGGCACGAGCCAGGCGCCCGGGGCGTGCTCGCGCCCGCCGATTGCGAACCCTGCGGTCGCGCGGTACACGGGCACCCCGGCCCGCTGCAGCCGCGCCGCGGCCAGGAACCCGGCGTTCGACCCCGGCCCGACGACGTAGGCCCAGTCGGGCGCCTCGGGCATCGCCGGGGCGACGGGCCGGATCTCGTCCCACCGAACCAGGTCGGCCCTGACCGGGTGGTCGATCCGCTCGACGTCGACCCCCATCAGCAGTCCCAGCGTCTGCGCGGTCACGTCGTAGGGGGGAATGGGGGGACCGCCGGGGTAGTAGCGCAGGTCGGGGTAGACCTGCCGCTCCAGCATGGTCTTGGCGAACGCGCCGGCCGGCTGGGCGAGCTGGATCACCCACGAGCCGGCCGGAAAGCGGCGCCCGCCAGCCGTGAACCGCGCGCGGGCCCTGTGGATCTCGACCTCCCCGGTGTGCAGCAGCTCGAGCAGCTCCCACGTCGCGTAGGGGTCCCGCTGATCGGCCGAGACCACGAACGCCCAGGGCGCCTCGTCGCGGCTCGTCCAGTCGCGGTGAACCCGGTAGTAGCTTTCCATCCAGTCGACGCGGTTCCTCGCCACCTCGGTGAGCCCCGCCCAGGCGGCGGTGAGCCCGTAGTCGACGATGTCGCCGAGCCGCCACACCCCGCGGTCGTAGGGCACGGGGAAGTTGATGCGGGCCTCCTGGGGGCCGAGGGGTACGTCCGATCCGGCCGGGTTCACGTAGGGGTCGGCGAGCCGGGCGCTCGCGATCTCGGTGAGGATGCGCGGCTGGCCGTGGTAGAGCATGTACTGCCGCGCCGGCGCCCACAGGTCGTACTGCTGGCCGTAGACCACCCCGGTCTTGTTCTCGGCCGCGAGGGCCGCGGCCATCGCCATCCCGATGCGGGCCTGGCCCTGGAGCAGGAGGGGGTGGATGTTGGGGTCGTGGGGGTCCTGGAACGGGGGCACGAACATGCGCGCCCCGTTCGGCCCCATCTGGTGCATGTCGTGGGTGACCTGCGGCTTCAGCTCGCGGTGGATGTCGAGGGCGAGCCGGGTCTCCTTCTGCGTGAACATGAACCAGTCGCGGTTGTCGTCGTGCCCCGTGTAGTGGTGGTAGAGGTCGGGATAGGTGCGGTCGTAGCCGGTGCCGCGGGTCTCGTACCAGTGGTCGATGACGAGGTGCTGCCCGTCGGGGTTCTGCGACGGCACCATGAGCAGCACCACGTTGTCGAGGATCTCGGCGATCTCCGGGGACTGCTCGGTGGCCAGGCGGTGGGCCACCTCGATCAGGGTCTGGGTGGTGCCCACCTCCGTCGCGTGGATCGTCGCGTAGAGGAAGTAGAACGGGACGCCCTCGCGGGCCAGGGCCGCCGCCTCGGCCTCCGACAGGTCGCGCGGGTCGCCGAGCCGGTGGTTGATCTCGACGAGCCGGTCGAGGCGCGCGAGGTTGCGCGGGGCGCTGATCGTCGCCATCACGTAGGGATGGCCCAGGGTGCTCGTGCCCCGCTGCTCGTAGGTGACGCGGTCCGAGCGCTCCGCGAGGAGCTGAAGGTACTCGAGGATGCGCGGATAGCGCGCGAGCTCGCCGTCGGTCCCGATCTCGAAGCCGAACCAGTCGGTCGGATGCGGGACCCCGGGGGCTTGCGCGCGCGCGGCGGCGGTCGCCGCGACCGACAGCACGACGATGCAGACGGCGGTTCTGATGTGTCGCATGGCATTGCGGGAGGTCCCGGCGCGGGGGACCGCAGGCCCGTCCGCAGGCCGTTCCAGCCTGCTTGCCGGAAATGGCGGAACGGACGATCTCGAAGCCGGCAGATTATCACGATCCGGGAGTCCTCTCCGGGCGCGTCGTCCTGCTGCCCACACCGTCGGCATCGTGAGCTGTCGGATACGGAAGCTGCCGGTGTCGGTGCGCACAACGGCGCGGCCGGACTCGACACTCGGAGCCCCGCCAAGCTGGAGATCGCAGTGAGGTCTCCGCTGACGAGCAATCCATTCGCCGGCAACCCCGGGACCGACCAAGAACCGACAAGATGGGAGGCGGGGCAGGGGCCGCGGACGGGCGTCACCCCGCCCCCCCGGTCATCCGCCTGGTGCGCGGGTGCCTCTCCGGTCGCGATGGGCGTCACCGACCCGGAGGATGTTTGGAGCGCCCGCCCTCTCCGGTCGCGACGAGCGGCGCTGTCGCCGGCCCCCACGCTTGTCGCCGGTTCTTGACACCGGGCCGACCGGCCATCGACACTCGGAGGAGGGACAGCCGGGAGTCTGCGCCGTGGAATGCGCGGACTCCTGGAGGGTCGATTGGGCGGCAAGCGGAGCCGCAGGCGACGATTGGCGGGCCGGGCGCGGTCACGGGACTCTCCGCGGCAATCCGTCCGTCGTGGAAGTCGCCGGTGGCACGGGCGAGACCCCGGCGGTCCTGCAACGGCCGGGGCGCCGAGAGCGGGAGGTTGAGCATGTCGCGGATCCGGCCTTCCCGCCCACCGCGCCTCGCCGCCCTCGCCGCGGTTGCGTTGCTCGCGGCGTTCGCGGCCGAGGCGGCCGCGCAGGACGACGCCGCGTCGGACCGCGCGGCGCTCGAGGCGCTCTACGACGCCACCGGCGGCGAGGGCTGGACGAACCGCACCAACTGGAAGACGGCGTCGCGGCTGGGCGACTGGCACGGGGTGACGACGGACGCCGTCGGCCGGGTCACGGGTCTGAATCTCCACCGGAACGGGCTGGCCGGTCCGCTGCCGCCCGCGCTGGGAACCCTGACGCGGCTCGAGTCGCTGGACCTTGGCCGGAACGGGTTGAGCGGCCCGATTCCGGGCGCTCTGGGCAACCTGGTCGACCTCGAGCTGCTGATCCTCTCCCGGAACGACTTCACGGGCCCGGTGCCGCCCGGCCTGGGACGCCTGGCGAGCCTCGAGCTGATCTCGCTGGGGTCGAACGCCCTGACCGGTCCGATCCCGGACGCTCTGGCGGGCCTGACGAGGGTAGAGGAGCTGTTCCTCTACGACAACCACCTGACCGGCCCGGTCCCGGCGTGGCTGGGGGACCTGGCCGACCTCGAGACGCTGGTGCTGGCCTTCAACCCTCTGACCGGGACGCTGCCCCGGAGCGTGATGGGGCTGTCGAGCCTCGCGGATCTGGACATCAGCCGGACGGACGTGTGCGCGCCGGGCGACGACGAGTTTCGGGCGTGGCTGGCGGAGGTCGAGGACTTCTCGGGAACCACGTGCAACGGCCCGCCCGAGGCCGTCGGCACGATCCCGGCGCAGGGGCTGAGCGAGGGCGGGCCGGCGAGCGGCGTGTCCATGGCTGGCTATTTCAGCGATCCGGACGACGACGAGCTGACCTACGCGGCCGCGTCCAGCCGCGCCGTCGCCGTCGCCGTCACGGTGTCCGGCGACATCGTGTGGCTGGCGCCGGGGGCGGCGGGTACGGCGACGGTGACGGTGACCGCGAGCGATCCGGACGGCCGGAGCGCCACCCAGACGATGACGGTGACGACCGCCGCGTCGGCCGGCCCGCGGGGCGACCGCGAGGTGCTCGAGACGCTCTACGACTCGACCGGCGGCGCGGAGTGGACCCTCGCCAGGAACTGGAAGACGGGGGCGCCGCTGGGTGAATGGAGCGGCGTGACGACCGACGACGACGGGCGCGTCACGAGGCTGACCCTCGTCGGCAGCGGTCTCGTCGGCGCGATGCCGGCCGCGCTGGGAAGCCTCGCGAGTCTCGAAACGCTGAACCTTGGCGACAACGAGCTGTCCGGCCCGATCCCGGATGCGCTGGGGAATCTGGCGCGCCTCGAGGAGCTGGACCTCGGCGGCAACGAGCTGGCCGGCCCGATCCCGGACGCGCTGGGGAACCTGGCGCGCCTCGAGGAGTTGGACCTCGCACAGAACGACCTGGCCGGCCCGATTCCGGGCGCGCTGCAGCGCCTGTCGAGCCTCGCCCGGCTGCATCTCTCCTGGAACGCCCTGACCGGTCCCGTTCCGGCCTGGCTGGGAAGCCGGGTCGGGTTGCGGACGCTGTACCTCCTCGGCAACGATTTGACCGGCCCGATTCCGGACGAGCTGCGAAACCTGACCGACCTGCGGGGACTGGGTCTTTCCTGGAACGACCTGGACGGCGGCCCCGTCCCCACGTGGCTGGGGAGCCTGACTCAGCTCCGGTATCTGTATTTGTCCGGGCTCGATCTGACCGGTCCGATCCCGGGCGAGCTCGGGAGGCTGGGGGTTCTCGAGCAGCTGTACCTCAACTCGAACGCGCTGACCGGCCCCGTTCCGGCCGACCTGGGAACACGGGAGAGCCTCTCCACCCTGGACCTGTCCTACAACTGGGGGCTGTCGGGACCGCTCCCGAGCGCTCTCCACCGGGGGCCCGAGGACGCGAACCTGAACGTCTTCGTCAGCCGGGTGTGCGCGCCGGCGGAATGGCGGGACTGGCTGGAGACGATCCAGTTCAAGGGGCGGCTGTGCGACGAGGACAACGACGTGACCATCGACGTGGCCGTCGTCCATACGCCGGCCGCGCGCGAGGCGGCGGGCGGGGCAGACGAGATCGCGGCCGTCATCGACCTCATGGTCGCCGAGGCCAACCAGGCTTACGCGGCGGGCGGGCTGCGACAACGGCTGGCGCTGGTCGGGAGGTCCGAGGTGCCGTACGAAGAGACGGGCGACTCGTCGATCGATCTCGGGCGTCTCGCCAACCCGTCTGACGGCCACATGGACGAGGCGCATGCCCTGCGCGGCCGGGTCGGGGCCGACCTCCTGCATCTGATCGTCGACGCCGACAAGGCCGACGTCGGCGGCATAGCCCGGCTCGGCGGCCCTTTCGGCCTCACCGTCCACCTCGGCGGCGGCGCCGTCTTCGCGCACGAGCTGGGGCACAACATGGGGCTCCGGCACGACCGGTACGCGTCGGGCCGCTCGGGCCGGACGCGGTCGGATCCGGCGTTCGGCCACGTGAACCCGGCGGGGGCCGCGACGGGGGCCGCGCGGTCCAGCCGCTGGCGCACGGTCATGGCCTACAACCGGCAGTGCAGCGACGCCCACGCCCTCTGCTCGTGGCTGGTCCGCTTCTCCAACCCGCACCAGAGCTTCAACGGCGCTCCCCTGGGGGTTCCCTTCACCGACGGCAGCGCGTCGGGCCTCTCCGGCCCGGCCGACGCGGTTGCGGTCGTCGAGACCACCGGCCCGGCGGTGGCGCGTTGGCGGGCCCGCTCCGGCGATGCCAACCAGCCCCCGGCGACCGTGGGGTTCCTGCCCAACCGGGACCTGATGCGGCACGACAGGCTCGACGTGGACCTGTCGGCGGCGTTCGTCGACCCCGACGGCGACGCGCTGCGCTACGCGGTGTCGTCGTCGGTCCCGGAGGCGGTGACGGTGCTCGCGTCCGGTGCCCGTCTGACGCTGGCGGCGGTGGGCATCGGCGCGGCGACCATCCGGGTGACGGCGGCCGACCCCGGCGGCCTGAGCGTCACGCAGTCGTTCGCGGTGACGGTGACCCCCGGCGCGAACCTGCCGCCGGCGGTGGTCGCCATGCTGCCGGACCGGACACTGCAGGTGGGCAGCACGCTGGAGATGGACCTGTCGGCGGTGTTCGCCGACCCCGACCAGGACCCGTTGGCCTTCGCGGCGTCGTCGTCGGCGTCGAACGTGGTGGCGGTGCGCACGTCGGGCGCCCGCGCGATCCTGACCGCGGCGGCCCTCGGCACGGCCGCCATCCGGGTGTCGGCGACCGACGCCGCGGGTCAGAGCGCCGCGCGGTCGTTCACGGTGACGGTGACGCGGTCGGCGCCGTTCACCGACGACCCGCTGCAGCCGGGGGTGACGCCGGTGCGGGCCGTCCACTTCACTGAGCTGCGGACCCGCATCGACGGGCTGCGGCGAGGGTCGGGGTTGGGGTCGTTCCCGTGGACGGACCCGGTCCTGACGCCGGGGGAGACGCCGGTCCGGCTCGTGCACGTGCTGGAGCTGCGGGAGGCGCTCGCGGAGGCGTACGCGGCGACGGGCCGGCCGGCGCCGCGCTGGTCGGACGCGACGCCGGCGGCGGGGACCACCCCGATCCGGGCGGCGCACCTGACGGAGCTGCGGTCGGCGGTGATGGCGCTGGAATGAGGCCAGCGGTTCGCCATCGGCTGGTATGCTGACGGACACGGGGGGACAGCATGCACATGGACAGGCTCATCCGGGCGTCGTTCGCCGCGCGCGGGATCGCCGCCGCGCTCGCGCTCATCCTGACGGCTGCCGCCGGCGCGCCGGCCCAGACGCCGCCGGCGGACCGGGCCGAGCGGCACCGGGTGCCGGCCGACTTCATGAGCTACCAGGGCGCGGGGTGGCTCGAGCGGGCCGAGCGCGAGGTGGAGGAGCAGCCGGAGGCGGTGCTCGACGTCATGGGCCTCGAGCCGGGCGACGTGGTCGCCGACATCGGCTGCGGGTCGGGCTACTACGCCCGCCGCGCCGCCGGCCGGGTCGCGCCGGCGGGGCGCGTCTACTGCGTCGACATCCAGCCCGAGATGCTCGACATCATGCGCGACCTCGCCGAGCGCGACGGGGTGACGGGCATCGTCCCGGTGCTGAGCGAGCCCGACGACCTCAATCTGCCGCCCGGCTCGGTCGACTGGATCGTCCTCGCCGACGTCTACCACGAGATGTCGGACCCGGAGGCGATGCTCGCGGACATGCGCGCGGCCCTCGCCCCCGGCGGGCAAGTCGCCCTGCTGGAGTACCGGATAGAGGACGGCACCGGCGACAACCTGAAGTCCGACCACGCGATGTCCGTCCGGCAGGTCCTCGCCGAGTGGCTGCCGGCCGGCTTCGCCCTCGTCGACCTGCACGAGTTCCTGCCCGGGCAGCACCTCTTCATCCTGAAGGCGGCGGGGGACGACGCCGTTCCCGGCACCCCCGTCCGGCACGTCGACTTGGCGGAGGCGCTCGAGGAGGGCTGGGTCGAAGCCGAGGCGCAGGGCGCGGGGGAGACCGGCGTCACCGTTCGCATCCGGAACCTCTCGGGCGAGCGGCTCGTCGTGACGATGCCGGTCGGGGTGTCGTTCCCGGCCGAGGGCGGTCGGCGCGACATGGTCTCGCGCCGGGACGCCGCCGTCCGTCTGTTCGACGGCGAACGGCACGACTGGGCGGTGCGCTCGGTGGGGCGCCAGCCGGACCGTCCGGCGGCGGGCCCTGGCGACGGCCTCGGCATCGAGGCGCCCGAGAGCCTGGGTGTCCTCGAGGGGCTGATGTACGCGATGCAGGTGGGCACGTACCGGGTGTCGAACTCGCCGCTGCTCTACATCCCCCGCACCCACGGCATCGAGCAGGCCGCCGCGTGGATTGCGGAGGCCGACCCCCGCTACGACGACATCGCCCCCGCCCTCGGGGACGAGCGCATGCCCGCCCAGTACGCGGTGGCGTTCGCGCTCGTCTACTGCGACCTCGCCGGCATCGACGTCCGGGCGCGGCGCATCTGGGCGGACCGCGAGCGTGTCTTCGGTCCGCTCCGCGACCAGGGGCTGAACGTCTGGTATCGAATCAAGACGCGGTGAGGGTCTCCGAGCGCACCGTCAGGTCTTCCACGCGGTCGCGGTCGACGGCGACGCCGAGGCCGGGGCGGTCGCGCGGCACCGTCACCAGGCCGGCCGCGTCCATCGTCCACTCGGGGGTCACGATGTCCGACTGCCAGTAGCGGGCGCTGGGGCTGAGGTCGGCGGGCAGCACGAAGTTGGGCAGCGAGGCGAGGGCCACGTTGCAGGCGCGGCCCACGCCGCTCTCGAGCATGCCGCCGCACCACACGGGGACGCCGGCGGCTGCGCACCGGTCGTGGATGGCGCGGGCCGCGGCGAACCCGCCGACGCGGCCCGGCTTGATGTTGACGATGCGCCCGCTGCCGAGCTCGAGCATGTCGTCGACCCGGTCGAGGCTCGTGATCGACTCGTCCAGGCACACCGGGGTCGTCAGCCGCCGCTGTAGGGCGGCGTGGCGCACGAGGTCGTCGCGCCCCAGGGGCTGCTCGATCATCATCAGGGCGAAGCGGTCGAACCCGGCGAGGTGGTCGAAGTCGGCCGTCGTGTAGGCGCTGTTGGCGTCGGCCATCAGCGGCGCCCCGTCGCCCACCGCCTCGCGCACCGCGGCGAGGTACGCGACGTCGGCGCCGGGCTCCACCTTGATCTTGGCCTTCCGGTAGCCCTGCGCGAGGGCGCCGCGCACGACGTCGACCAGCCGCTCGGGGCGGTCCTGGATGCCGATGGAGATGCCCGTCGCGATCTGCGGGCGGGTGCCCCCGAGAAGGGCGGCGAGGCTCGACCGCGCGCGTTCGGCCGCGAGGACCCACACCCCCATCTCGACCGCCGCCCTCGCCATGTAGTGGCCGCGCACCGCCGCCTCCAGCCTCGGATGCACCGCCTCGGGCCCTGCGAACGGCTCGGCGAGGGCCAGCGGGCCGAGCCACTCGCGGATGGCCAGCCACGCGGTGTCGATGGTCTCGGGTGAGAAGTACGGCCACTCGCCGGCCACGCATTCCGACCACGCGGTGAACCCGTCGGCGTCGCGGGTCTCGAGCAGCAGGATGCGCCGGAGATCGGCGGTGCCGGACGAGATGCGGAACGGCTCGACGAGGGCCATCCGGATCTCGCGCAGGGTGATGGACTCGAGTTGGATGCTTCCCTCCGCTCTCGGTACGGCGGCACTCATCGGTTCAACCGAGCCCGCAGACCCGGACTGCTTCGTCATCGTTCCAATGGTATCGTGTGCGCATGGAGAGGGTCTTGCAGCGACTCCATCCATGCAGGCCATGATGGACACGCACGCCGTCGCCCGCTCGCTGACCGACGCCGACTTCACGCCAACCCAGGTTGACGTTCTCGTGAATGCGCTCCGGCAGGCGGCCGAGCAGGGCGACCCGGTCACGTCCGACCAGTTCAAGGCGGGTCTCGCCGAGGTGCGCACCGAGTTGCGTCTTGAGATAGCGTCCCTCGACAACCGGCTCTCGACGCAAATCGCCGGGGTGCGCACCGAGGTCGCCAACCTCGAAACCCGGCTCGTCCGGTGGATGGTCGGCACCGTCATCGCGACCGCCGGCGTGACAGTCGGGATCCTCCGCCTGTTCGGATAGGGGCGGCCGGGCGGATGCTCACGCCGGCGCCGCCGTGTTCACGAGATAGAACCAACGTCCGGTCGCGGCATCGCGGTGGAGGCCGGCGACCCGGGCGTGCGGATCGCCGAAGTACGTCGTGAAGGCCCGGCGCAGGTGCTGCTGCCAGCGGCGGGCCGCCTCGGGGGCGGCCGCCTTCAGGTGCTCGATGTCGCCCGGCAGCTCCAGCCGCACCCACGGCGCACGGGGCGGCGGCCCCGGGTCGGTGCCGGCCGCGGCCACGGTGGCGATGGGCGCCGCCCGCGCCTCGACCGGGGCCTCGGGCGGGTCGCCGTCGAGGATGCGCTCGACCGCGGGGTCGCGCAGCCGCCACTCGACGATCAGGCGGTCGGTGTCGAGCCCCCGGTGCAGCACGCTGGCGGTGTCGCCATACATGTCCGGCACGTACTCCACAGGCTCGGCCCCCAGCGCCACGAGGTTGAGGTGGGCGTTGCGCGCCATCAGGGGATCGAACGACCAGTAGACGTGCTCCACTCCGGCCGCGAGCAACTGCCGGCGCTGGTGCAGCTTCAACCGCCGTCCCAGGCCGAGGCGGCGGGCTTCGGGCCGCACCGCGAGCATGTCCGACCAGTGGGCGGGGACGCCGTCGCGCACCCCGCTGATGCCGAACACGAACCCCACGAGGCACCCGTCGGGCGCGAACGCGCCGGACGCCACGCCGCCCACCCGCTGGCTCACCTGGAGGATGGTGGCGGGCACCACGTCCGCGAAGTCGCGGCCCCAGATGTCCCGCTGCAGCCGCACCCCGGCCTCGCAGTCGTCGCGGCTGCGCAGGGGGCGGATGATGACGTCGTCGCCTGACACGCGCGTTAGGATACCGGAGATCTCCGCCGTGGTCGGCGCCGCGGGCGCCCCCCCGGCGTTCCGGGAACGGCGGCGCCGCCGGTGGATCGTGGGCCGCCGTCGGGGGCCCAGCGGCGGTGAGCCGGACGCCGCCGGCGGCCGGGCAGGTTCCGTGCGATTCTGTTGTTCGTGTGCCGGGGGCGACCGGCGCCGCCAACGGGCAGCCCCGTTCATCCGCCGGGAGGCGACCGGCGGCGCCAGCGGCCGGGCAGGCCCGGCGCGATTCTCATGTTCATCCGCCGGGGGGCGCCCGGCGCCGCCCGCGGACAGGTGACCTCGATGCGAAGCCGAATCCTCGCCCGGCCCCCGTTGCCCCGCGGCGCCGCCGGCCGCCCGTCCGACCCTGCAGGGAGTCGGCCACTGCTTGCGTGCGGCGACGCCGTTCCCCGGCGTGCGCTCCTCGGCCTGCTCGCCGTGATGGCCGCGGCCTCGTCCGGGTTCTCCCAGGAAGCGGGCGATGCCCGCCCCAACATCGTGCTCGTCATGACCGACGATCAGGGCTGGGCCCAGGTCGGCTTCCACGGCGACCCGGTGCTGCGGACGCCGCACCTGGACCGGCTGGCCGGCGAGAGCGTGGAGATGACCCGGTTCTACGTCTCGCCGGTCTGCGCGCCCACGCGCGCCGCTCTCATGACGGGGCGCTACAACTACCGCACCGGCGTCGTCGACACCTACATCGGACGCGCCATGATGGAGCCCGGCGAGGTCACGGTCGCCGAGATGCTGCGCGACGCGGGGTACCGCACCGGCATCTTCGGCAAGTGGCACCTCGGCGACAACTATCCTCTGCGCGGCGCCGACCAGGGGTTCCAGGAATCGGTGGTGCACCGGGGCGGGGGCATCGGACAGCCCTCCGATCCGCCCGGCTCGGACTACTTCGACCCCGTCCTCTTCCACAACGGCGAGCAGAGGCAGTACCCCGGCTACGTCACCGACGTGTTCTTCGACGAGGCGATCCGCTGGATCGGCGACGTCGGCGGCGCGCCGTTCTTCGCCTACGTCCCGACCAACGCGCCGCACTCGCCGTACCTCGTGCCCGACGCCTACCGCGAGCCGTACGCCGCGCGGGGGCTCTCGGATCGCGACGCGCGCATCTACGGCATGATCGCGAACATCGACGACAACGTCGGCCGGCTGCTCGCGCATCTCGACGCGCACGATCTGGCCCGCGACACCCTCGTCGTCTTCATGACCGACAACGGGCCGACCACGCGCCTGTACCATGCCGGCCTGCGGGCGCAGAAGGGCAGCGTCTACGAGAACGGCATCCGCGTGCCGTTCGTGGTCCGCTGGCCGGCGCGGCTCGCCCCGGGCGCCGTGGACGCCGTGGGCGCGCACATCGACCTCGCGCCGACCCTGCTCGCCGCGGCCGGGGTCTCCCCGCCGCCCGGCCTCGCCTTCGACGGGCTGAGCCTGCTCCCGTTGTGGGAAGGGCGCGCCGAGGCGTGGCCCGAGCGAAACTACGTCGTGCAGTCCCATCGCGGCGACGCGCCGAGCAGGTATCGCGCCTTCGCGGTCGTCGGCCCGCGCTACAAGCTGGTGCAGGCGCAGAGCTTCGGCCAGCCCGCCCCGCCCGGCGCCCCGTTCGAGCTCTACGACCTGCTGGAGGACCCCGGCGAGACGAACGACCTCGCGGCGCAACGCCCGGACGTCGTCGAGCGGTTGACCGCCGCCTACGACCGCTGGTTCGACGACGTGTCGGCGACGCGCGGCTACCATCCCGTGCGGTTCGCGATCGGCAGCGACCGGCAGCCGCACGTGACCCTCACCCGCCAGGACTGGCGCATGGTGTCGACGCCCGACGGCTGGGGCCGCGACCAGCCCGTGCTCGGGGTCTGGGAGGTCGACTCGCAGTCGGAGGGGCCGTACGACGTCACCGTCACCTTCGCGGCTGCGGCCGAGGCCGACGGCGCCGCCCGCATCGCGTTCCGCGGCTTCGAGCGGTCGGTGCCGGTCGCGGCGGGCGCCGGACAGGTCCGATTCGAGGACGTCCGGCTGCAAACGGGGCCCGGCACGTTCGAGGCCGGCCTCGCGACGGCGGGGGGCGAGCCGCGCGGCGCCTGGCACGTCGACGTGGTGCGCCGATAGCCGCCCGTCGATTGGGAACGGCAGGGGCGTGTACGCGTCCTTGCGACAGGGGATGCCCCCCAGCGTGACGATGAGCGCCGGTGCATCGACGGGCGGGGGCGGCCGATAACCCGGGGAGAGCACCATGGCCGGCGGAACCCCGACATTGCGCGAGAAGCTGCCGGAGATCGCGATCGAGGCGGCGATGGTGGTGTTCGCGGTCCTTGCCGCGTTCGGCGTCGAGGAGTGGCGGGAGCAGCGGCGGCTTCGCGAGTTCGCGGCCGTCGCCCGGAGCGCGGTGGAGACGGAGATTGCCGAGAACCTGGAGCAGTTCCGGGCCGCGGCGCCCGCGCTGACCGAGTTGATGGAGCTGCTGGATCGGGTGTTGCGAGCGGCGGACGAAGACCGTACTGTGCCTTTCGAGCTGCGCATTCGGCTGCCCGCGATGTCCATGGCGGCGTGGCGAGCTGCGCAGGGGAGCCCGGGCGCACCCTACTTCGAGCACGAGTGGGTGATTCGGGTCTCCAGGGTCTACGAAGGGTACGAAGATTACGCCCCGCTTCGGCGGCTGGTGATCGAGGACTACACCCGGATCTTTGCGCACCAACGGGCGTTCCCGGAGATGGAGCCGGCGGATTGGATAGAGCTGCTCGAACCGCTGGGCGGCCGTTTGTTCATGCTGGAAGAGGCGCACCGCGGCATACAGAGCGGCCTGGAGAGCCTGCTGGAGTGAGACGGCCGCGACTGACGGGGAGAATCGGCGGGGCCCGCGCCGGCGGGGGAGCCGGCCGCAGGCCGCGGCGGCGGTCGTGGGCGGCGCGCCTGCGGAGGGCCTGCCTTGCCCTCGGCCTCGCCGCCCTCGTCGCCCCGCTGCTCTTGGTAGTGACCCTCCGCTGGGTGCCGCCGCCGACCACCGCGTTCATGATGCGCAGCGTCCAGGCGCGCGCGGACGCGCCCGGATGGGCCGAGGCCGGCTACCGATGGACCGCCTGGGAGGACATCGCCCCCCACGCCGCCCTCGCCGTGATCGCCTCCGAGGACCAGCGCTTCCCCCACCACCGCGGCTTCGACGTCGACGCCATCCGCTCCGCCCTCGAGGAGGCCCGGCAGGGCGAGCGCCTGCGCGGCGCCAGCACCATCTCGCAGCAGACGGCCAAGAATCTCTTCCTGTGGCCCGGCCGCAGCTTCGTCCGCAAGGGGCTGGAGGCGTGGCTCACGGTGCTCGTCGAGCTCTGCTGGAGCAAGCAGCGCATCCTCGAGGTCTACCTGAACGTGGCCGAGTTCGGCGACGGCCTCTTCGGCATCACCGCCGCGAGCGAGCGCTTCTTCGGCAAGCGCCCCGCCGACCTCCGCCCCGACGAGGCGGCGCGCCTCGCCGCCGTCCTCCCGAACCCCAAGTGGCTGCGGGCCGACGATCCGTCCGCCTACGTCCGCGCTCGCGAGTCGTGGATCCGCGAGCAGATGGACGCCCTCGGCGGCGTCGCCCTCGTCGAGTCGCTCGCCGCGCGGTGACAGTCGGGACTGGACGGGGTCGCATGGAGACGCGCATCGAGAAGTGGGGCAACTGCCTGGTCCTGAGAATCCCGCAGTCCGTTGCCGCCAAGGCGGGCATCACGTTGGACGCGGCGGTCGAGCTCACTCCGCGGGGTGAGCAGCTCGTCGTCTCGTTGCTGCCGCGGCCCGCTACGGAGCTGGAGAATCTGCTGGCCGGGGTGACCCGGGAGAATCTCCACGGCGAGGTCGAGACGGGTGCCTCGGTGGGCGGCGAGGCATGGTGACGTCGTCTCGCCGCTGCCGGAAGCCGGGCAGTCGGTCAGCGGCTGTCCTCGCCGGCGCGCAGGCGCTGCAGTGCGACGCGGCCTCGCGGGGACAGCTCGTAGCCGACGGTGAGGCTGACGGTGAGCCCGAGGTTCTTGAGCTTGCGGACCTGCGGCTTCAGCCAGTCCTTCTCGCAACCCAGTCGCCGCGCCAATACCTGGGCGGCAACCCCGGGATTGGCCTCGATCTCGGCCAGCACGCGCAGGGTCCACGGACCGGCCGGCGACCTCGTGTCGAGGCGTTCCAGCCGGTGTAGCAGATCGTCGGTGTCCGCTTCGGAGAGAGCGTCCTTCTGCCGGAGCGCGATACGCGGATCGGCGCCCGCGTACTCCACCGCGATGCGGTAGAGCTGCCCCTCGCGCGAGCCGAGATCCGCCAGCAACGCGGCCCGCGAGGCGTATCCCGCCGCCGCGGCGTCCGCGGCGGAGACGTCCGATTCCTCGACGGCGGCGACGTCGACGATGTGGAGCACCCCGAGGGCGGTGCGCAGGCTGCCGCCGGTGCGGACCGTCGGCCTTCGCCAGCGGCGGAACACGAGGGAGATCTCTCCCCGCACGATGCGCTCGAGCAAGGCGGTCCGCAGCAGCACGGGTTGTCCTCAGTCCTCGGTCGACAACGCGCCTCGGTCAGGGCGGCGACGATGGCTTCGTCGCCGAGCGCGCATCAACGCTCGGTCAGGGCGGCGACGATGGCCCCGGCGCCGAGCGCGCATCAACGCTCCTCGGTCAGGGCGGCGACGATCGCGCCGGCTCTGAGCGCGTCCGGCGTGGTCAGGCAGGTGGGCGTGGCCACGTTGTCGCGGGTCAGGATGAGCAGCTGGCGATCGTGGTCCACTTCGACGTCGATGATCTTGCCGATCGGGAACGAGGTCACGCCCTGGTGGACCAGCGCCACCCGACGGCTCGTCACGACGAGCGTGCCCTCCTTGTCGATCACGTAGCCGCGCACCTTGTAGCGCTGCCCGTCGCGCGAGAACGACCGTAGCAGGCGGCGCTTCAGGAGCCGCCCCTCGCTCTCGAGGTGGCACACCTCCCGGCTCGAGAGCTTCACGGTCGCGTCGACCACCGGGAGGTCGCCGTCGCGGATGGCCCGCAGCTCCCGAAGGTGCTCGAGCAGCGACAGCTCGTCGGCGAGCTCCTCGTCGGTCAGCTCGAAGGCGGCCCGCACCCGGTCGAGCGCCCGCTCCTCCGCCTCGGTGAGGTCGTGGTCGCTCACGGCCTCGACGTGGGCCCGCGAGTACGCGTCGAGCCGCGCCCGGTGGCGGAACGCGGGGTCGAGGCCGACGAGGCCGTCCACCTCGGCGAGCCGCTCCAGCGCCCGCGGATCGCTCGCGCCGTTCGCGGCCGCATCCTCCAGCAGGCCCAGGTACGCCCGCGCCTCGAAGTAGCGGGCGTCGGCGGGCGTGAGCGCCGGGTCCCGGCGCGCCGCGTCGATGGCGGATCTCTCGTCGTCCGTGATCGGTTCGGCGGCCGCAACGCGCGCATCGAGCAGACCGCCGTACGCGTCGCCGGCCGCCCTCCGCTTCCCGCGCCTGGCGCCGAGGGCGACCAGGCCCGCGAAGACCAGGGCCGCGACCACCGCCGGGAAGGGCGACGGCAGGAGCAGGCCGGCCGCAACGGCGCCGAGGGCGAGCCACCCGTAGGTCGGCGGCGCGCTCCGGACGGGCTCGGCGATGGCCTCGGGCGCCTGCTCCTGCTGCGGGAGCGCGCCGTAGGTCACGCCGGTGTCCTCGGTCAGCTCGATGGGGCCGGGCGCGGCGGGACGCGCCGCGGGTGCGCGTCCGCCGCGGGCGGGTTCGGCCCCTGCGCGTCCACCCTCCGCGCGTTCGCCCTCCGCGCGTCCGCCCCCTGCGCGTCCGGCTCTTCTGCCTCCGATCGACTTCCGGTAGTAGAGGCCGCCGCGCCCGCCGTGCACGTAGGCGCGCCCGCGCGACGACAGGCCGACGCGGGCCCCGGTCACGCCGAACGACGCGCCGATGCCGCTCTTCGAGAGGTTGAACCGGATCGGCCCGGCGCGAAAGGACTTCCTGAGGTAGAAACCCACGTCGTTCCACTCCTACAGGAGCTTCTCGAGATACAACACGTCGCGAAATCGGCCCTTCAGCCGCACATGCCGCCTGGCCACGCCGATCTTCTCGAAGCCGAGACTGCCGTAGAATCGGAGCGCCCGCTCGTTGTCGGCCAGGACCTGAATGGCTATCTTCCCGTAGCCCTTGCCCTGGGCGAAATCGAAACACGCCTCGGCGAGCAGCCGTCCGATGCTGCGCCGGCGAAAGCTGCGCTCTATCCACGTTCCGAGCGTCGCGACATGCCGCATCGAGTCGGTGTAGCGGGCCGAGGCATCCGGCTCGATGCTCTGGATACCGGCGACGCGGCCGTCCACCTCGGCCACGAACAGCGCGCTGCGATCGCAGAGCCCTTCGATGAAGGCACGCTCATCCGCTTCCGTGAAGGGGGTCGTCAGCGCGGTGTGGTCCCCCTCCAGGATGACCGAGTTGAGCACGGACGCGACCGACGCCGCGTCGTCCGGCAACGCCTTCCTGACGACGGGGTCCGTCCGGGGGTGCGGGGTCATCGACCGGCGGCCAACCTCGGGGCCCCGCGACTCAGGAGGCCCGGCCCGGCCAGCCCGTCACGCTCCAGAGCACGACCGCGGCGGCGGCGACGTGCTGCACCATGAGGATGACGACCGCGGGAACCGTGGCTCCCGGGAACGCCTGGCTGCCGCCGTCGGTGAGCATCAACAGGTCCGGGAGCAGCGACACCAGCAGGGCGACCACGACGATGCGCTGGAACAGGGGAACGGGCCGCTCGGACCGCTTGTCGACGGCGAAGGCGACCCCCAGTCCCGCGCCGACGCCGACGACGGTCAGGAACACGGTCGGCCCCGCCGTCGCCAGGGGCTCGAACTCGGGCGGAACGTCGAAGGCCGCGAGCCCCGCCGCCCGCACGACGAGATTGGCCGCCACCGCCCCCAGGATCGTCCGCAGCCATACCGCCCACGCCCGAGGTCCCGCCGCCGTCAGTCGGTCCGCACCCATTGATGGTCCTCCCCTGGTCCCCTGCCGGCCGTTGGCCGCCGTCGATTGCGGGATCCCTCTTCCGCCGGCTGGACGCCGCTTCGCACTCGCCCGCGCTCCGAGGACAGCGACCGGGGGTTCGCCGGCCGGCGTCAACGAACCTCGAACGACTCGACCTGCAGCACGCCGGGGCCGTCCGGCGGACCGTTCCAGTGCCCGCTCACCCTCAACAGGCGGTCGCCCCCCTCGCTCACGAGGGCCGCGGTCGGCTCCCCCGCGGCGAGCGGGAGAGCGAAGTCGGGCGACAGGGCGAGGGCCGGCGTACCGTTCACGTCGGTGAGGCGCCCGACCGCGACGATCCCCACGCCGTCGGGAATGAAGCCGGCGTTGCGCACCGTGTTGCTCACCGTGTCGAGGTCCAGGCGATGGCCGGGCTCGACGGTGACGACTATCCGCCCGTCGGCCGGTCGGACCTCGACGCCGGCAACGTGTTCGAGGCGGTTCAAGCGGCGTTCCAGTCCCAGGGCGCACGAGGGACACGACAGCTCGGCCTCGACGGTCACCGTCACCATGCCCGGCTCGTCGGGTGACCGCGGGGCTGCGTCGGCGCTCGTCGACGGCAGGCCGAGCAGCAGCGCGGCCAATGTGAACGGCAGCGCCGAAAGTGAGGTCGATCCGACGAGTCGAGGTCGGTTGCGCATCGCCGATTCCATCGTCTGCCTCCTGGGGCGGGGTCTCCGCGCCACTTCGGCAATGATACAGGCCGGCGGATGCCGCCGGACGGGGCGGGGACCCGCAACCGCTCGGTGCCTTTCCGAGCAGCTCGCGGTCATCCCCCGATGTCGGGGAGATTGCCGCAGTTGGACACGACGCTCGCGGAAGCCGGCGGAGCGGGTCGGGGGGAGTTCATCGGCGGTACACGTCCCGTCTGTGGCCGATCCTGACGACGGTGAGGGTCGCCTTCGTGTCGTCGACCTCGTACAGCACGCGGTAGCGACCCTGGCGGATGCGGTATCTGTCCTGCGCCGAGAGCTTCTCGCATCCTGGAGGTCGAGGGGCATCCGACAGGCGTCTGATCGCAGAAACGATACGGGCGCGTTCCCGCGCAGGAAGGGCTTCCAGCTCCTTGACCGCGGAGGGCTTGATGAGGACCCTACAGCGCGCCACGCCGTTTCAGGTCCCCGACCACCGCTTCGAAATCGAGGTCCGGTTCGTCCCGCCGCGCGCCGAACTCGGCCAGATCCGCGGCGTCCTCGTCGAGATCATGGCGGACGGCCGCGTTCACCAGGTCGGAGACGCTGCGCTCGGTTTTCGCGGCCTTCGACCGCAAGGCCTCGTGGAGGCCCGGATCGAAGTAGACGGTCGCTCGCTTCGAATTGGCCATGTCCATTCTCAAGCGTAGGTCCCGCGACGCCGATCGGTCAAGACGCCGGACCACGTCGTCGGACGGGGCACCGCGAGGGCTCGGACCGTGCGGGCACGGCGCGCGGTGCGGCGAACGGCCGGCGGTGTTACACGGGATTTACCTGTGGCGCACGCCATCCGCGGTACCCTCTGGCATCGTCATGCCGTCATCGGATCGGTGGCCTCCGCGCGTCACTCCACTCTGCGTCACGAACGTCCCGGGTTGCCGTTCGGGTGCAAGGGCAATCGCCTTGGGGGCGATGCTCGCCGCCGCGGCGCTGGTGCCCTTCTCGGCCGGACGTGCGGAGGCGGCGGGACCCCGGGCGGTCGCGCGCGGGGGGGCGGAGCGGAACGGGCAATCCGATTCCGCCGCCGGATGTGCCCCCGCCCTCGCCCTGGGCGACGTGGGCATCGCCGCGGGGGGCCAGTTCCGGCTGATGGGCAACCGGTCGAACTTCGGCTTCCACGACCGGACGGCCGGGCCCGACCAGGTCCCGAACACCATCGGCAACCAGCGGTTCCGCACGTGGGTCAACGTCCACGACCGCACCTCGTGCCGCTACGGAGGCTATACGCAGATCGAGATCGGGCACCTGGACCTGGGGAGCGGCCTCGAGTTCCCGAAGACGTTCGGGGCGGGCGGCGACCGGGTCGGGGTCGAGATGCGGCGCGGGTTCCTCTGGTTCCGGCCGGCGGAGGGGGCGCTGTTCCGGGCGGGAGTGCTGCCCTGGGAGGACCGCTTCGGCGAGCGGCCGACGTTCGCCGACCCGCTGTGGGGGATAAGCCGGGCTGCGACGGGCAAGGCCCCCCTGGCGAACTCGGCCTGGGAGTTCAGCGTGTCGGGCGTCACCCTGGAGGCCGCCGCCGGCGACGCGTGGCACTACGCGCTCGGCGCCCTCCTCCTCGATCGGGACGCGCGGCCGGGGGGCGGGCAGGACGGGTCGTGGCTGCTGACGGCCGACCTCGACCGGGAGATCGGCTCGTCGCTGTGGGGGGCGAGCGTCTACTACCTGCGCGACGACGCCGGCTACTCCTATGGCGGGTTCGGCGGCCCGTCGGCGAGCGGCGCGGCGGTCCAGCGCAGCCGCGACCTCTGGGTCGGCGGGCGCGGCCACCTCGAGCACGCGGGCGGGTCGACGGGGCTGTTCCTCATCCTGAACTCGGGCGAGGTTCCCGCCCTCGGTTGGTCGCACGCCGGCTGGTCGGCCAAGGTCGCCACGACCCTCCCCGCGGGCCGTGGCGCCGTCCACCTGCAGTGGCTCCAGGCGAGCGGCGACGACGGCGGCGACCCGCAGCGGTCGGGCGAGTTCCGCACCATCGCCCAGAGCGTGCGCGACGACCTCGGGGCCCAGGCGTACTGGAGCCTCGTCGGGCTGACGTCGCCCCGCGGGCCGTCCGACGTGAACGACCTCGGCATCGGCCTCCAGAACGGCGGGCTCGGCCTCCGGACGCTGCAGGCGGGCTACGAGCACCCCCTGGCCGCGCGGTGGACCGCGTATCTCGCGGCGGGCTGGCTGCGCTCTGACGCCCCGCGCCCGGCGAACGGCTCGACGGCCATCGGCACCGAGCTGCTGGCGGAGGCGCGCTGGGATATGGGCGCGATGATGGCGCTGGAATTCGGCGCCTCGGTGCTGCTCGCCGGCGACTACTTCAAGCCGGCCGCGGCCGCTCCCGCGCCCACTACCCTTCACCAGGTCTACAGCCGATGGCAGCTCGAGTTCTGACGCGCGTGCCGGCCGCGCTCCCGTTCCGTCCACCTCCTCGTCCGGAGTCGGAGGTCCTGTGCGGCCGGGCCGGCTTGACAGACTCGTCCCGAGCGGGCGTGGCTGCCAAGTGGGTGCACCACGCACGTTCGGTGCCGAACGTCCAACGCTCGCGCGAACGTCCAACCTGACCGTCAGTCGCGCCGACGCTCGCGGCGGCGGCTCGGGAATCCGAACGCCGTTCCAGCCGGCGGCGCCCGGCGCCCGCGCCGTCAGAAGCTGATGACCAGCGCGGTGCGGAAGATGGTGTCGAGGCGGTCCTTGCGAATGCGGCTCGTGCCGAGGGAGACGGCGGCGCCGCCGTCCGTCACCGTCTCGAAGAGCTCGTCGCCGCTGCCCGGCACGCCGTCGGGGTCGACGACCTCGACGCGGGCGACCACCGCCACGTCCTCGCGGGCCGGCTCGTGCTCGTACAGCCACTGCAGGCCGACCCGGAGGGCGAGGTGGGTGCCGAGGGCCGCGCTCAGGGCGTGGGCCATGTTGAACGAGTAGTCCGAGGCGGCGGTCAGGTTGACGTTGGCGGTGAGCTCGTTCTCGTACACGGTCGACGCGCCGAACCGGTGGCGGTAGTCCCAGCCGAGGCGGGCGCCGGCGAACCGGGGGTCCTTGCCGGGGTCCGCGGTCTCCTCGGCCCGGTTGGTGTAGCTGGCCGCGTAGCTGGTCGAGAAGCGCACGGTGTCGTTGTCGCTCCAGACGTTGCCCACGCCCGCGAACGCGGTGTAGCGGTTGAGGATGCCGGCGTCGCTGTTGCGGTCCCAGCCGCCGCCGGCGTTCCAGAAGAACCGCTCGCTGACGTCCATCTCGTAGCGTCCCGAGGCCAGGTAGTTCTCGACCTCGGCGTCCGCGCGGGGCCGGACGAGGCGCGACTCGGGATCCTCGGGGGCGCCGGCGAAGGGGAAGCGCAGGCCCGGGTCCACGAGGAGGAACCGGTCGCCGGCGGTGCCCGAGCGGATGCCGCTCACCCGGATCTGGAGCCGGGACCCTTCGCGGACGTGACGGGCGGTGTCGCCGAACCCGAACGTGCGGGCGGTCGAGTTGCCGCCGGTGAGGGCGAGGCTCAGCTCGGTCTCGTTGGTCCAGCCGGTGGCGGTCTCCCCCTCGTTCTGGGCGAGGGCCGGCGCGGCGGCGCCGAGGCCGTGGACGGCGACGAGCAGCAGGGTGATTTGCGTGGATCGCAGCATGGGTTCGACGCGGGCGCGTTCGGGCTCGTCCGGATCCGGGCCGCCAATCATCGCCCGCGGTTCCCCGTGGCGCCCGGCCGACCCGCCAGGGGGTCGGCGCCTCCGTGCGGGCGTCGCGGTTCCACGTCGCAGGTTCCCGGTGTGCCGGCTGTGAAGTTCGTGAACGTCTGGAATATCTGTAAGTAGCAGCAAAGACAGAAGTAATGCCGCGCAGAATTGTTCCACGAACCACAGTTGCAGGTTCCTGGGAGCCTAGCGCTCCAGAACGGTCTTGGCCTGATCGGGCACGATATGTAGTGGTCAGTTTTGGGTCTGGCTCAATATATGGGGGCTACAATCTCCTGCGGCGCAGGTTCCTGGCCCGCCCCTCGTCGCCTTCGGATCCGCTGGGCGCCCAACCAACCCTCCCAGGAGTCCGCGCGGTTCCACGGCGCAGGCTCCTGGACACCGGTGCTCCGAGCCGGTCCCGGGCCGGTTCGCGCATTCCCCGGTGGAGCGGAGATGGGGACGCCTTGACCACGATGCCGCGGGCGGGCGGTGCTCGACCGGTGTAACCCGCAGGGAAGTCCGATGGCGGTTTCGAGGCAACCGGGCGTTCTTTATACTGATATCATTACAGGTTGCATTCTCGCCCGCGCCGCGAACGGCGGGCGCGCCATCGTAAGCATGCATCGCTCACCGAACCGAGGCCGCCGCCCGATGAAGCCGCGTGGCGGCGCCCCCGCCATCGTCGCCCTCCTTGCCTCGACGCTGCTCGTGTCCTCGGGGTGCTCGTTGCGGACGATGGCGGTCAACGCGGTGGTGCCGGTGCTCGCCGACCCGGCCGTGTACCTGTCCGAGGAAGACCCCGAGCTGGTGCGCGAGTCGCTGCCGTTCCTGCTGAAGACCCTCGAGTCGATCATCCTGGCCGAGCCCGGGCAGGACGAGGCCCTGGTCTCCGCCTGCTCCGGGTTCACCCTCTACGGCAACGCGTTCCTGCAGGCCGACGCCGAGATCGCGAACTGGGACGGCGCGTACGATCGGGAGATCGAGCTGCGCGACCGCACGTGGAGGCTCTACGTTCGCGCTCGCGACTATTGCCTGCGCAGCCTCGGGCTGAGGTACTCGGGCATCGACGCCGAGCTGCGGGAAGACCCCGCGTCGGCCCTGACCGTCACCGGCGCCGAGGACGTCGAGGTCCTGTTCTACCTGAGCGCGGCGTGGGGGCTGGCGATCTCCAATGCCCTCGACCAGCCGGATCTCGTGGGGGACCTGCCGGTGGTGCGGGCGCTCCTCGATCGGGCCCTCGAGCTCGACGAGGACTACGGCCGGGGCTCGATTCACGCCGCCCTCATCACGCTCGAGTCGCTGCCGGCGCAGCTCGGCGGCTCGCCGGAGCGGGCCCGCGAGCACTTCGAACGGGCGGTCGAGCTGTCGGACGGGCTCGACGCCGGGCCCTACGTGACCCTCGCCCTCGGCGTCTCGGTGCCGGAGGAGAACCGGGCCGAGTTCGAGGACCTGCTGAACCGGGCCCTCGCCATCGACCCGGACGAGAACACCAGCCAGCGGCTGCTGAACGTGGTGAACCAGAGGCGGGCGCGGCTGCTGCTCGACGTCGTCGACGATCTGTTTTTCGAATGAGAAGTCCGGGCGTTGGTACGGCGCCGCTTTCCCGCGAGGGGGCGCCGGCTCCCGGCAGGGTTGGTTGACGGACAGCGGGGCCGCACGCGGCGCTGTCCGGGCGAGAGGAGAACCGTTCGATGAAATCGCGATCCCTGGTCGTCACCGTGGTCCTGGCGGCGCTGCTGGCGGCGCCGGCGATGCTCCTGGCCCAGCGCGCGACCCGCATCCAGCTCGGGTCGATCCTGCCCGCCAACTCCATCTGGGACCGCTCCCTGAAGGAGATGGCGGTCGAGTGGCGCGACGAGACCGACGGCCGGATTCAGCTCCGCGTGCAGAGCGGGGCGTTCCGCGACGAGGGGGCGCTGGCCCGCCGATTGCGGCGGGGCCGCCCGCATGCCGCCGTCTTCGGGCTGCCCGGAGACATTCACGAGGCGTTCAGCGTCCTGAACATCCCGTTCTTCTTCGAGTCGGACGAAGAGGTGATGCACGTGGTGGAGGCGCTGACCCCGACCTTCGAGCGCATTCTCGCCGACGAGGGGATGGTGCTGCTGAACTGGGGCCACGCGGGATGGGCGCACTTCTTCACCGAGAGCCGGGTGGAGAACCTCGACGACCTGCGGGGGACGAAGGTGTTCACGGCGGCCGGCGACGACCGGATGCTGCAGTGGTACAAGGAGAACGGGTTCGATCCCCAGCCCCTCGCCGTCACCGACGTGCTCCTCGGCCTGAACACCGGTCTCATCAACGCCCATCCCAGCCCGCCCTACGTGGCCCTGCTGTTCCAGTGGTTCGACCAGACCCCGTACATGCTCGACGTCCCCCTCGCCCCGGTGCTGGGGATCACGGTGATGGCCGAGCGCACCTGGAGCCGCATCGACCCCGGCGACCAGCAGGTGCTGCTGGCGTCGGCGAAGCGGCTCGAGGAGCAGCTGCTGCTCGACGTGGCCGCGCAGGAGCGCGAGTCCATCGAGGAGATGAAGCGGCGCGGCCTCAACGTGGTCGAGATCGACGACGCCGGCAAGGCGGCGTTCCGGGCCGTCGCGGCCGAGATGACCGCTTCGTGGCGGGGCGACCTGATTCCCGCTGACGTCTACGACATGGCGGTCGAGGCGCGGGACAGCTTCCGGGCCGGGCGCTGACGGCGCTCCCGGGCTGCGATCCTCATGAGTGACAGCGCCCCCGCCGCCTCGCTCCCGGCCCCGGTGGTCCGGGCCCTCGGCGGGGCCGAGCAGGCCGTCGCCAACCTCGCGCTGGCCGCGATGGTGGTGCTGCCGCTGGCCGAGATCGTCGTCCGGCCGCTCGTCGCCGGCGGCATCCCCGGGTCGATCCAGTTCGTCCAGCACTTCACCCTCTGGGTCGGCTTCCTCGGCGCCGCCCTCGCCGCCCGCGAGGGCAAGCTGATCGCCCTTGCCACGGCCACGTTCATCCCCGACGGCCGGGTCCGCGACGCGACGCAGGTGTTCGCGGCCGGCGTCGGCGCCGCGGTGTCGATGATGCTCGCGGCGGGGGCGTGGGACCTGATGCTGCTGGACCGCGAGGACGGCACCATCATCGCGGCCGGGGTGCCGGTGTGGGTGGCGCAGCTCGTCCTTCCCGTCTCGTTCGCGGCCATCGGGGGGCGGCTCGTCTGGCGGGCGTCGCCGGCCTGGGCGGGCCGCGCGGCGGCGGCGTTCGGCATCGTCATCGGGCTCTGGTTCGGCCTCTCCGAGGGCGTCCTCGCCGACTTGCCGCGCTGGCCGTTCATCTCGCTGGTGCTGGCCGCGGCGGTGCTCGGGGCCCCGATCTTCACGGTGCTGGGCGGGGCCGCGGTGCTGCTCTACCTGGGGGACGGCGACCTCCCGGTGCTCGTCACCATCGAGACCTACTCCCTCGCGGTGCAGCCGCACCTGCCGGCGATTCCGCTCTTCACCCTGGCCGGGTTCATCCTCGCCCAGGGGAAGGCGTCGGAGCGGCTGCTCCGGGTGTTCCGGGCCGGGGTGGGGTGGATTCCCGGCGGCACCGCCATCGTCTGCGTGCTGCTGTGCGCATTCTTCACGGTGTTCACCGGGGGCTCGGGGGTCACCATCCTCGCCCTCGGCGGCCTGCTCTTCCCGGCCCTCCTCAAGGACGGCTACCGGGACCGGTTCTCGTTGGGCCTCCTCACCGCGTCGGGGTCGCTGGGCCTGCTCTTCCCGCCGGCGATGCCCCTCATCCTCTACGCCATCGTCGCGCAGGTCGCGCCCGACGACCTGTTCGTGGCCGGCATCCTCCCCGGGCTGCTCCTGGTCGGGCTGACCGCGGCCTGGGGCATGCGCGAGGGCGTGGTCACCGGGGCCGGCCGGCACGACTTCGGGTGGCCCGAGCTGCGGACCGCCCTGTGGAATGCGAAGTGGGAGCTGACCATCCCGTTCGTGGTCCTCGGGGTGCTCTTCAGCGGCTACGCCACCCTGGTCGAGACCGCCGCCTTCACCGCGCTCTACGCCGCCGTCGTCCAGGGGCTGATTCACCGCGACTTCACGCTCGGCCGCGGGCTGTACACGGCGTTCAGCGAGTGCGTGGTGCTCGTGGGCGGGGTGCTCGTCATCCTGGGGGTCGCGGTCGGCTTCACCGCCTATCTCAACGACGCCGAGGTGCCGTACCTGCTCGTGGAATGGGCCGACGAGCACATCGGGTCGCGGCTCGTCTTCCTGCTCGCCCTGAACGTGTTCCTGCTGCTCGTGGGCTGCCTGATGGACATCTTCTCGGCCATCTTCGTGGTGGTGCCGCTGGTGGTGCCGGTGGCCGAGCAGTTCGACGTCGACCTGCTGCACCTGGGCATCATCTTCATCGCGAACCTCGAGCTCGGGTTCCTGACGCCGCCGGTGGGGCTGAACCTGTTCCTCGCCTCGTACCGGTTCGACCGCCCCCTGCTCGAGGTCTACCGCGCCTCGCTGCCGCTGCTGCTCATCCTGGGGGTAGGCGTCCTCATCATCACCTACGTTCCCTGGCTGACCCTGGGGCTCGTCGAATGGCTGCGGTAGGAGCCGGCCCCGTGGAACGGCGCGGGCTGATGCCGAGCTGGTTGGGCGCCGAGCGGATCCGTCGGGCGCCGGTCGGCGGGCCGGGAGCCGGCGCCGTAAGAGCGGCGCGGGCCGCTGGAGGGTTGGCTGGGCGCCAGACGGAGTCACAGGTGACGGTTGGCGGGCCGGGAGCCCGCGGCGGAAACGTGCGTCGCATGGGTCGGACGCACCGGGGGTCCGGCCGTGCTCCCGCCGCCCGCCCGCTCCTGCGGCGCGGACTCCCGGCGGCCGACGCCGCCGATTCCGGCGGGACGCCGTGAACGATCCGGTCCTGGCGCTGCTGCGCGACCTGGTGGCCATCGACTCCGTCAACCCGGCGCTGGCGCCCGGCGGCGCCGGGGAGGCGGCCATCGCCGGGCACGTGGCCGCGGTGATGCGGCGGGCCGGGCTCGACGTGGCCGTGGCCGACGCCGCCCCCGGCCGCCCCAACGTGGTCGGGGTTCTCGAGGGCCGGGCGCCGGGGCGCACCCTGATGCTGTGCGGGCACCTCGACACCGTCGGCGTCGAGGGGATGCGCGATCCGTTCACGCCGGTGGTGCGCGAGGGGCGTCTCTACGGCCGCGGGGCCCAGGACATGAAGAGCGGCGTCGCCGCGATGATCGACGCGGCGGCCCGGCTCGCCCTCCGCGGCGGGCTGCCGTCGGGCCGGCTGGTGGTGGCGGCCGTCGCCGACGAGGAGCACGCGAGCCTGGGCGCCGACGCCCTCGTGCGCGACCACGCGGCCGACGGCGCGGTGGTGACCGAGCCGACGGACCTGCGCATGGCGACGTGCCACAAGGGCTTCGAGTGGGTCGAGGTCGAGACGCGCGGCCGCGCCGCCCACGGGAGCCGCCCCGCCGACGGGCGCGACGCCATTCTGCGCATGGGCCGGTTCCTCGACCGGCTCGCGGCCGTCGACGCCCGTCTCGCGGCGGGGCCCGCGCATCCCCTGCTGGGGCCGGCGTCGCTCCACGCCTCGACCATCGAAGGGGGGCGCGAGCTCAGCGTCTATCCCGACCGGTGCCGCCTGTCGTTCGAGCGCCGGACGCTGCTGGGCGAGGCGCCGGACGCCGGCCTCGCCGAGGCGCGGGAGATCCTCGGCGCGCTGGCGGGGGAGGATTCCGAGTTCGAGGGCTCGGCCCGCCCCCTCTTCACGCGTCCCCCGCACGAGCTGCCCGCCGGCCACCCCCTGTGCCGGGCGCTGGCCCGGGTGCTGGAACGGCGGGGCGAGTCGGCCGAGCCGACCGGCATGTCGTTCTGGACCGATGCCGCGATCCTGGCCCGGGCGGGGACCCCGTCGGTGCTGTTCGGGCCCCGCGGGGCGGGCCTGCACAGCACCGAGGAGCATGTCGAGATCGACTCCGTGCTCACCTGCCGCGACGTCCTGATCGACCTCGCCCGCGACTTCTGTTGACCACGCCCGGGCTGCAGCCGAGCCGTCGAGCATCTCCCGGACCGGCCTCGGGCCAGCCCCGGGTGGCGTGACTGGTGGCGGCCTCGTTCTCGGCCGGCGCGTTCGTGGGCCAATCCGCCGCGCGACGCGGCGTCGTCAGTGCGTCAGCCGGGAGCCGCCGCGGTCGTGCAGCAGGTGGTCGAGGGTGCGCGCGTAGTAGCGCAGGATGTGGCGGTTGCGGACGCGGTACCGGTCGCCGTCGACGGCGATGACGCCCCGGGTGACGAGGGGCTCGGTGGCCTGGTCGACGGCGTCGCGGCCGCATTCCACGGCGAGGTTGGCCGGCACGTGGCGGAGGGCGTCGAGGAGCTGGTCGATGCGGTCCTCGAGGTCGCGCCGCCGCGTGGAAGGCCGCAGGGCGGCGGCCACGAGGGCGGTCGGCAGCACCTTGTAGAGCCGGCCGATGGCCTCGCGGGTGCGGCGGGTCAGGGCCACGAGGTCGTGGCGCGACTCGGGGGCGACGGCGGCCAGGGGGATGGGCTGCCCGAAGGTGACGAACGCGCGCGTCCGGTAGCCCACCGCGAAGTTCACCATCTCGGCCACTTCCGTCGTGAAGAGGCGCTGGCGCCGCTTGACCCGCTGGCGGGCCAGCGTCTGGTCCTCGAGCACGAGGTCGTAGGCGATGCCGACGGGCACGATCACCATGTCCGAGCGCCGGGCCTGCAGGACCGCCTGCAGCAGCCCCGTCTTCAGGGTCTTGAACTCTCCGCTGTAGCTGCGCCCGCCCTCCGGATAGAGGAACAGGTCGTGCCGGTGCACGAGCTCGGCCACGTACGCCCGCAACGTGGCGAGGTAGGCGGGGTCGCGGGAGTTCCGGCGAATCGGGACGGCGCCGGTCACGTAGCGGTTCAACAGCCCCATGGCCCCGTTGAACAGGTTGATGCCGGCGGTGATGACGGGGGGCCGGATGCCGTGGTCGTCGAGCACCACGAGCTCGACGAGGTAGTCCATGTGGCTCTTGTGGTTCGAGGCGTAGACGACGCGGTGCGATCCGGTCGCGGCCTGGGCCCGCTCGACGTGCTCGGCGCGCGGCTGCATCTTGCGCAGAATCGGGTACAGGGGGTGCTTCAGGGCGCGGTACACGTGGTATCGCTGGGTCGTCCTGAGCTCCTTGAGGTAGGCCGCAATCCGCTCCTGCGCCTCGTGGGGACTCAGCCTCGTGCCGCCGCGGAGGTACCGGGCAACCTCCTCCCGCGACAGCACGGCCTGGGTAATCTCGTCGTCCACTTGGGAGACTATATCACCGGCCGGTCGGCAGGACGGGTGGGTCGAAGGGCCGGCCGGGCCAGCCCGCCCATCGCCGCTCGCGGCTCCGTGGACGCCCGACCGACCCCTCCGGGAGTCGGCGCGGTTCCACGGCGCAGACTACTAGCGCGGCGCCATGACGAGAGCCGGGCGCGACAGGCGTACCGTCAGCCTCGATCCCACCGGCAGCACCGCCGGGTCCGCTTCTCCGTTCATGGCGGCGGCGGTGCCCCCCGCGGCGCCGATCGAGCCCCCGATGGCGGCGCCGCGCTCGCCCCCGAAGATTGCGCCGAGAATGGAGCCGGCGACCGCCGCGCCGCCGATCTTGGCGACGCTGTCGCCGCCCGGTGACTTGCCCTCGCGGTAGATGGTCTCGGTGGACAGCCTGACCTCGGCGCCGTCGTCCATCCGCAGGGTGTGGAACCGCACCCCGAGCCGGGACGCCGAGCGGAGCCGGCCGCCGGTCTCGACGAGGACCACCGAACCCCGCAGCCGCGCGCCCGAGGGAATCGCCACCCGGTCGCCGACCTGCACGTCCCGGATGACCCGGGCCTCGACCGGGTCCTCGAGCCTGGCGTTGCGGGTGGAGACGGCGGAGTCGAGCTGGATCCCGATCACCGAGTCGGCGGCGACCTCCAGCTCGTCGAACGACGACCAGGGATCGGAGGCGACGGCGGGACTGGCGCTCCGGGCGTCGAGGAGGCTGGTGCTGGCCAGCGGCGGGCGCTGCGGCTCGTCCCGCGGCGGCGCGACCGGCTCCAGGGCCCGCCCCGGGCTCGGCGCGGGGGCCGGCTCGTCGACCCGGACCCATCCCTCGACGACGGGGAGGTCGCCGGTCGGACCGGACGGCTCTCCGCCCGCGGCGTCGACGCGGTCGCCGGCGCCGCGATTCCGCTCCGGCGTCGCGCTCGCGACCGGTTCCGGTTCCGGTGCCGGCGCGGGTTCCGGCGCCGGTGCGGCCGGTGGGGCGGTCGGGCGCGACCGGGGGCGTGGATCGGGGGCGGCCGGCCTGGTGGCGGCCGCCGGCGCGCGGCCGGCCGTCGAGGCGGCCGCGGCGGCGGGCCGGCGGGCCGGCGGCTCGGGCCGGGGCGCGGGGGAGATCGACGCGCGCCGGGGCGCGGGCCGCGCTTCCTCGGGCGGCGCGGCGGCCGCCGGTGCGACCTCGATCACCGTCTCGGCCGCGGCGCTCGCGGCCGGCGGCGTCTCCGCGACGGGAGACGGATCGGCGAGGGCGACCGCGGGCTCGGTGGCCGCGGACGGGGGCGCGAGCCCGATGGCATGCCGCACGGCGAGGTAGGAACCGACACCCGCCGCCGCGACGGCGGCGATGGCGATGCCGGCTACCGCGACTATCGGTTTCGTCATCGGGGGTACGTCCTTTCCTCTCTCTACGCGCATGATAAAGCAATTGTCGTGCCCGTTCGCACGGAATCGCCGCTCCGAAGCGGCGCCCGCGGTTCCCTGCCCACTGTATCGGACGGGCGGGCGGTTTTCCGGCCGCGGGAGCGTCATCGGGGGGTGACAGTCGGCGGCGGGAGGGGACAGTGTGGGAGACTGGAAGCATGTCCGCGGGCGAGCGACCGGACGTCATCGTGATCGGGGCCGGCATCATCGGCTGTGCCGTCGCCTGCGAGCTCGGCCGGCGCGGGGCGTCGGTGCGGGTGATCGAGGGCCGCGACGTCGGGGGCGGGGCGACGCAGGCGTCGGCCGGCATCCTGGCCCCGTACACCGAGGCGGATCGGCCGGGTCCCCTCCGTACCCTGTGCGCGGAGAGCCTCGGGCTGTGGGACGACTTCGTGGGCCGCGCCGTCGCCGACAGCGGCCGGGACGTGCTCTACGAGCGGACCGGGACCCTCGAGGTGGTGACCGACGAGGCGTCGCTGCGCCGGCTGGAGCAGACCCGGGCCGCCCTCGCCTCGGCGGGGGTCGAGTGCCGCCTGCTGACGGCGCGCGAGGCCCGGGCGGCGGAGCCGTCCCTGGGGGCGACGGCGGCCGGGGCCCTGCTGGTTCCGTCCCACGGCTTCGCCGGGGTGACGGCGCTGACCGGCGCGCTGCGGCGGGCGGGCGCGACCCGGCACGGGGTCTCGTTCGTGACGGGCCGGCCCGTGCGCCGCGTGCGTTCGCGCCCCGCCGGCGGACTGGAGGTCGATACCGCGGCCGGGCCGCTGACCGGCGATGCCGTCGTGCTCGCGGCGGGGAGCTGGTCGGGCGGGGTGGCGGTCGCCGGCGAGGCGGCGCTGCCGGTGCGCCCGGTGCGCGGGCAGCTGCTGCAGCTGGCCTGGTCCGGGGACCCGTTGGCGCGGGTGCTGTGGTGCCCGGACTGCTACCTGGTGCCCTGGCCCGGCGGATCGATGCTGGTGGGGGCGACCGTCGAGGACGTGGGGTTCGACGAGCGCGCCACCGTCGCGGGGGTGACGGCCCTCATCGACGCGGTCTCCGGCGTGCTTCCCGAGGCCCGCCACGCCGGGTTCGAGGCGGTGCGGGTGGGTCTGCGTCCCGGCACCCCGGACGACCTGCCGGTGGTGGGGCGCTCGGCGGCGGCGCCGGGGCTCGTGTACGCGACGGGTCACTACCGGAACGGGGTGCTGCTGGCGCCCCTGACCGCCCGACTCGTCGCGGACCTGCTGCTCGACGGCCGGGAGGATCCCCTGCTCGCCGCGGTCTCTCCCGCCCGGTTCGCCGCGGCGTGAGCGGGACTCGGGGCGCCGGAGGCGGGTGTCGGGTCGGCCGGCGGTTTCGGACCGCGCGGCAGAAATGATAATCTCTCGGCGGCGCGGGGGCACGATTCCCGGCCGTGCGCGCGGCGTCTCCCCCGGTTGCGCGGTCCGCCGAGGCCGGGCGCACCATATCGTTTGCGTTCGTTGCGGAGCGAGACAGGATGGAACAGGTTCACTTTGCGACCCCGGTCCGCCGGTGGGCGGAGACTCGACGGCTCGACGCCTGGCTGACGCAGCCGCTCGGCGTCTTCCTGGCTTTCTCCGCGTTCATCGTGTATTCCACGTGGGCGGCGTTTCAGGGCGACCACTACCACTTCGGGCCGTACTTGTCGCCGTTCTATTCGCCCGAGATCTTCGGAGACTCGCCGCACAGCCTCCTGGGGCCGAGGCCGGGCTGGTGGCCGAATCCGGTGCCGTTCTCGCCGGCGTTCCTGATTCTGTGGGCGCCGGTCGGCTTCCGGCTGACCTGCTACTACTACCGCGGCGCCTACTACAAGGCGTTCTGGCACGACCCGCCGTCGTGCAGCGTGGGCGAGCCGCGATCGAGCTACTGGGGCGAGAACTCGTTCCCCCTGATCGTGCAGAACCTGCACCGCTACTTCCTCATCTTCGCGCTCGCGCTGCTGGTGTTCCTGAGCCTCGACGTCTGGAACGCCTTGTGGTTCGAGGATCCGGCGACCGGGGCCGTGTCGTTCGGCATCGGGGTCGGGACGCTCGTCCTCGCGACGAACGTCGTTCTGCTCGGCGGCTACACGCTGGGGTGCCACTCGCTGCGGCATCTCGTCGGGGGCGGGTGCGACCGGATCGCGGGTCTGCCCATCCGCCGTCCGACCTACGACTGCGTGAGCTGCCTGAACAGCCGGCACATGCTCTTCGCCTGGATGAGCCTGGTCTGGGTCGGCTTCTCCGACATCTACGTGCGGCTGTGCGCGATGGGCTTCGTGACGGATCTCCGACTCCTGTAGGAGCCTGCGCCGGGGAACGCGCGGGGTCCTGTCGGATGGGTTGGGCGGGCAGCGCCGCCTTGCGGCGCCGCTGTCCGGGCGAGGGTGCGACCGCCGCCGGCGGCTCGTCCCCGCCCCGAAGGGGGGCGGGGCGGCCGACCACGGGGGCGGGCGAGTGATGGACCCGGCAGCGCCCGCGGGCGCTGCCGGGTCGCCACAGATGAAGATTGCCGAATGGACAACGAATACCAATCCTTCGAATACGACGTGCTGGTGATCGGGGCCGGCGGGGCGGGGCTGCGGGCCGCCATCGAGGCGTCGGCGGCCGGGGTCTCGGTGGGGCTCGTCTGCAAGTCGCTCCTCGGCAAGGCGCACACGGTCATGGCCGAGGGAGGCCTCGCCGCGTCTCTCGCCAACGTGGACGACCGCGACGACTGGACGGTGCACTTCGCCGACACCATGCGAGGCGGCCAGTACCTGAACAGCTGGCGCATGGCCGAGCTGCACGCCAGGGAGGCGCCGGCGCGGGCGCGCGAGCTCGAGGCCTGGGGGGCGGTGTTCGACCGCACGAAGGACGGGCGCATCCTGCAGCGCAACTTCGGGGGCCACAAGTATCCGCGGCTCGCCCACGTCGGCGACCGGACCGGGCTCGAGATGATCCGGACCCTGCAGGACCACGGGGTCCACCAGGGCATCGACGTGCACATGGAGTGCACCGTCGTCGAGCTGCTGAAGGACGGCGACCGCGTCGTCGGGGCGTTCGGTTACGACCGCGAGCGGGGCCGCTTCCAGTTGTTCACGGCCCGCGCGGTGGTGCTCGCCACCGGCGGCATCGGGCGCGCCTACAAGGTGACGAGCAACAGCTGGGAGTACACCGGCGACGGGCACGCCCTCGCGTACCGGGCCGGGGCCGAGCTGATGGACATGGAGTTCGTGCAGTTCCATCCCACCGGCATGGTGTGGCCGCCGAGCGTCCGCGGCATCCTCGTCACCGAGGGGGTGCGCGGCGAGGGCGGGGTGCTGCGGAACAGCGAGGGGAAGCGGTTCATGTTCGAGGACATCCCCGAGCTGTACCGCAGCTCCACCGCCACCGACGAGGAAGAGGGGTGGCGCTACACGCAGGGCGACAAGAAGGCGAACCGCCCCCCCGAGCTGCTGACCCGCGACCACGTGGCGCGCTGCATCGTGCGCGAGGTCAAGGAGGGCCGGGGCAGCCCCCACGGCGGCGTGTTCCTCGACATCGCGTGGATCAAGAAGCGGCTGCCGAACGGCGCCGAGCACATCCGCAAGAAGCTGCCGAGCATGTACCACCAGTTCAAGCAGCTCGCGGGCATCGACATCACCGAGGAGCCGATGGAGGTCGGCCCCACCACCCACTACGTCATGGGCGGCGTGCGCGTCGACCCCGACACCCAGATGTCGACGGTGCCGGGCCTGTTCGCGGCCGGCGAGTGCGCGGCGGGGCTGCACGGCGCGAACCGGCTCGGCGGCAACTCGCTCTCCGACCTCCTCGTCTTCGGCCAGCGCGCGGGCCAGTACGCGGCCGAGTTCGCGAAGGGGCAGACCCCGGCGAAGCCCGCGCAGTACCAGATCGAGGCGGTGGCGCGCGAGGCCCTCGCGCCGTTCGAGCGCGCCGGCGGCGACGCCGAGGGGCCGTACCAGGTGCAGTACGACCTGCAGGACATGATGCAGTCGCAGGTCGGCATCGTGCGCACCGAGGACGACATGCAGAAGGCCATCGACGCCTTCGCGGGGCTGCGCGCGCGCGCCGATCGGGTCGGCGTGCAGGGCAACCGCGAGTACAACTCGGGGTGGCACACCGCTATCGACCTGCGGAACCTGCTGATGGTGTCGGAGGCGGTCGCGCGGTCGGCGATCCTCCGCAAGGAGAGCCGCGGCGCCCACTTCCGCGAGGACCACCTCGAGAAGGACCCCGAGCAGGGCCGGCTGAACACCGTCATCCGCCGCGGCGAGGAAGGCGAGATGCAGGTGACGCAGGAGCCGATTTCCGAGGTCCGGCCCGATCTGCAGCAGATCATCGAAGACAACAAGTGACGGCGCGGCGCGGGCGTTCCCGCGCGTGTCGAGCGGAGACCGAGGCCGGTGGCGACGCCGGTGGTCGCGCCCGGGCGTTTACAGGGCGCGCACAGCGGAGACAGCGTGATGAGCAGCGCGACATTCCGGATCTGGCGGGGAACCTCCGAGGACGGCGAGTTCCGGGACTACACCACCGAGGTGTCCGAGGGGATGGTCGTCCTCGACGCGGTGCACCAGATTCAGGCCGAGCAGGCGAACGACCTCGCGGTGCGCTGGAACTGCAAGGCCGGCAAGTGCGGGTCGTGCTCGGCCGAGGTCAACGGCAGCCCCAAGCTGATGTGCATGACCCGGCTCAGCTCCCTGCCCCTGGAGCAGCCGGTGACCATCGAGCCGATGCAGGCCTTCCCGACCGTCCGCGACCTCGTCACCGACGTGTCGTGGAACTACGAGGTCAAGAAGGCCATCAAGCCGTTCGCCCCGCGCGAGCCGGACGCGGCGGACGGCACGTGGCGCATGGAGCAGTACGACGTCGAGCGGGTGCAGGAGTTCCGCAAGTGCATCGAGTGCTTCCTGTGCCAGGACGTCTGCCACGTCCTCCGCGACCACCGTCTCCACGGCGAGTTCATCGGCCCCCGCTACTTCGTCCACTCCGCCGCCCTCGAGATGCACCCCCTCGACACCGCCGACCGCACCACCGAGCTCGCCGCCGACCACGGCGTCGGCTACTGCAACATCACCAAGTGCTGCACCAAGGTCTGCCCCGAGGAGATCACCATCACCGACAACGCGATCATTCCCCTGAAGGAGCGCGTGGTCGACAAGATGTACGACCCGCTGACGAAGCTGCTGCGGATGTTCCGGTCGTAGGGCCGGCCGGCCCGGGCGTGGCCTGACGGGTGAGGACCGCGAAGGAAGTGCGAATGGTGCAACCGGGTGCGACACCCGTCCGCGCTCACAAGCCGCGGACTGACCCCAAGCCGCCCGCACCTCGCCAAGCGACAGGCGCTGGCCAGCCGCTGTCCGAGGATGAGAAGTCCGGCTTGACGGTCGCTGTGCAGTCCGTTTTCCGCAAGCTCGACAAGCTGTACGAGGAGATCGTCCCCCTCTTCCAGCATTACGGCTTCAAGCCGCCGTCCGCTGGCGTCGTCGCACGGGACCTTTCGGAGAAGATCGAGGAGTCCATTCGTCAGCACTGCAAGACGTTCGATGAGGGCCCAGGACACGTCAATCTCCAGCGGTTGGGTCAACCGTGGGAAGTGAAGATCTGCAAGGACAGCGGGCTGACCATTAACCAGTCCAAGCAGGTCGACGGAGAGAACTACATCGTGATCAACTATCGCTCGCCCTCGAAGGTCAGGGCCATTTGGGTCTTGTGGCGCGCCGAGGATGACTTCTTCTCTCCCCGAAAGCCCAACACCAACGCGCGTGCGCTACGTCGACAGGATGCCGAGGCGAATATCGAGGTCATCTTCGAGCCGGACCGATGATGTGGCCCGCGCGCATCAGCGACCCGCTCTCGCGGTATCTGCGGTAGACAGGCGATGGTAATCGCGAGGTCGCCGACAGATCGGAGGGGTTCGGCTGGTCGACGGTTAGGCTTGTACTTCGCGGCGAACTTTGGTACGGTGTCCCCATGAGTACCCTCACATTGCCGCGCAATCTCCAGTTTCTGTACGAGGAGCAACTCGCGCGGATCGAGGCGCGGTCCCTCGGATGCGAGCGATGGGACCGTGATGAGGAGGATCCGTGGCGCGTTCGTGTGCACGTCAATGGCACAGCGGCTGATGTGCGGCGTCGGGCAGCGTACGTGGCCGAGCTCGACGGCGAGCCGACGGTCTACGACCAGTTGATTCGGCCGAGCTACCAGGGCGGGGACTTCAACCGGACGCGCTCGGTCAACCAGTATCTTACTCACTGGATCTACCCATATCGGGGCAAGTTCCATCCGCAGATGGTTCGAGCGCTGCTGAACATCGTGGGCGCGCAACCGGGATGGCGCGTTCTGGATCCGTATGTTGGGAGCGGAACTACGGCCGTGGAGGCCTCGCTTCTCGGGATCGACTGCGTCGGCGTCGACATTTCGCCACTCTGCGCACTGCTTACGCGGGTGAAGACGCGTTCCGTCGAGGCTGTGGCGGAGATCCGGGCTCGGGTACAAGCGCTCCTGGCGCTCGACACGCTTGATCCCCACGATGCATCCATCGCTCGGGACCACAATCCTATCGTTGCCGATTTCGTCGAAGTTGCCCGCATGACGGCGCTCAGCGACGAGTCGAGGCGGAAGCGGGATGGCCGTGTACGGCTACGCCAGAACCTGTTGGCTATGCTCGATTCCGTTGAGGCACACGCGCGCGCACTGCGAGCCTTCGAGATCGAGCCCGGCCGCGTCTCAGTGGCCTGCGGCGACGCCCGAGACCTGTCTGCAGCGAAAATCGATGACGCGACCGTAGATGCCGTCGTCACGTCGCCCCCGTACTCGATTGCATTGGACTACGTGAAGAACGACGATCATGCGCTCGAAGCGCTCGGGGTGAGCGCTGATGCGCTCCGGCGTGAGATGACTGGGGTCCGTGGTCGCGGCCCGAAGGAGAAGCTGGCACTCTACAACGAGGACATGCAGGAGATGTTCCGTGAGGTGGCGCGGGTCCTGAAGCCGGGCGGGAGAGCGGCGTTCGTGATTGGCAACGCGACTGTCGACCGTAGCGAGTACACGACCACGGAACAGATGGGCGACTGGGCGGTCGGCGCTGGTCTGGAGCGTGAACGCGAACTCCGGAAGGTCGTCTTCGGCCTGTACAACGTGATGAAGGACGAGAAGATCCTGGTGTTCCGGAAGCCGCTGCGTCGTCGTCGCCGAGGAGGCGGGAAGAAGCCGGAAGGGGTCCCGGGTCGGGACACACGATGACCCGTGTCGACCGTGACCTGCGATTCATAATCGAGGAGGACGCCGGTGGCGGCCGGTTCGCGGGCCTCGCCGCAGCCGAGGCGGATTCGCGGTACCGGGTGGTTGGAGACGATTCTGCAGCGGGAACGACAGGGACGGTTGCGAGGTAGACGGATGTTCAAGGTCGATCTGGCGGAGAATCGCCTCATCCGGCTTCAAGAACGGCGTTTCAGCGACCTGAATCTGCATGAGCGCGACCACCTTCAAGAGTGGCTGGTGCAGATGCCCGAAGCGCTTGGGGAGGATCTCCTCATCATTCAGAAGGAATTCGACGGCTTCAAGGACACCCGTGAACGACTTGATGTCCTGGCGCTCGACAAGGAAGGCCGGCTGGTTGTTGTCGAGAACAAGCTGGACGATTCCGGTCGCGATGTCGTATGGCAGGTGCTCAAGTATGTTGCCTATTGCTCCACTCTGAAGAAGGCAGAGATTGTCGACATTTATCAGAAGTATCTCGACCGCTGGCACAAGGGAGCGAACGCGGCAACAGGCCTGTGCGAATTTCTCGAAGTTGACGATCTTGACGATACAGTGCTGAATGCAGGCAACGAGCAACGGATGATGCTGGTTGCGGCGAACTTCCGCAAGGAGGTCACGTCAACGGTGCTCTGGTTGATCGGGCATGGGATCCGGGCACAGTGCTTCCGGGTGGTGCCATACGGCTTTGGACAGGAGTTGTTGATCGACCTTCAGCAAATTATTCCGACGCCCGAGGCGGCGGATTACATGATCGGAATGGCCGCCAAGGAATCCGAGGAGAAGTCTGTTCACGGCACGCAGAGGCACCGGCATGAGGTGCGCCGGGCGTTTTGGACTAAGACTCTGGAGAAACTCCGCGCTGCCAATGTCTCCCGGTACGAGAATATCAGCCCGTCCAAGGACCATTGGCTAGCCAGTGCCACGGGTGTGTCGGGCTGCGGGTACAACCTGATCTTCTCGAAGAACGAGGCGCGTGTGGAACTTTACCTCCAGCGTCGCCAAGCGGCTGAGAACAAGTGGATATTCGACCAGCTCAAGCGCGAGAAGCAGAAGATCGAAGACCGTTTCCATGCTGAACTGCAATGGCAACGGCTGGACGATAAGAAGGCTAGTAAAGTCTGCTATGCGCACCCGTTCGACGGCTTTAGCGACGAGAATTGGCCGGAGATGATCGAGTGGCTCTGCAGGCACATCGTCAGACTGGAAGAGGCGTTCTCGGAGCCGCTGGGCCGCCTGAACCGACAGTTGAAATCGAAGGGCGATGTGTCAGCCGGCGATCAGAGGGAGTCTGGCCCAATATTGAGTGCATGAGGCACGCTTGTCGCCGAGTCGATGGCGTCGGTTGTCGGCGCGGAGGGTGCAACAGCAGTTTTGTGATGTAGCGGGTCTGGTAGGACTGTCGAATGACCAGGACCCGGTGCGTCGTCATCGTCGTGGCGAAAGAAGCGGAACCGCGCGTTGCCCCACGAGGTGCGACGCCTGCAGGAGCGCCAGCGGGGCGCTGTGGTCGATCTTCTTCGCTCAAGCCTTGGGCCCGCCTGCGGCTCGGCGTCGACCTCGACGGGGTCAGCGCCGCGGGTCAGCAGCAGCTCCACGAGTGCGACCCGCCGCCACGGGCGCCCCCGCGGCGTTGAGCGCGGCCGCCGCGTCGGCCGGGCAGATCGCGCGCGACCGGCGCCGCCGTGGGCCACGCCCACGGGGTTGCCGATGTAGCGCTGGCGGCCACTCGGGAAACGCAGCGGAGACGAGCAAGAGGGGTAGGCGTCGGTGCACGGGGTGTCGTAGGCCGTGGTCGGTCGCTCGGGGCGGAGGGACCGGCGAGAACTGGGACCCCCTGCGCCGGAGATTCCCCCGGGTCCGTTCGGCTTCTCACTGCGTGGGCCAAGCGACGGCGCGACGATCTCGCGCGGGTGGTCCTTGGGCTCCTGCCCCGGCAGGTTGACTGTCCCTGTCACCTCCGCGCCGCCCCCGTGTTGCAGTTCCTGCACTGCCGGCCCCTCGCCGCTCGCCGGTTCCCCTTGTGGCGGGCCGTTCCGCGTTGGCCTCGTTCTTGCTGCTGAGCATCCCATCGGCCGGCTGCCGGACCCGCACTGTTCTCGCAAACCCGGCGAGAGCGTCGCACTCCGCAGGACCCGGGAGGCCAACAGGGGGCGCATGCACGACCCCGCGTACAAACAGCTCTTCGCACGGCCCCGCATGGTCCGCGACCTGCTCGACGGCTTCGTCGCCCGGGGTTGGAGCGACATCCTCGACTTCGATGCGCTGGAGCCCCTGCCCGCCGGCTTCGTCAGCCGGAACCTCCAGCAGCAACGTTACAGCGACCTCGTGTGGCGTATCCGCTTCCGCGACGGCCGATGGCTGTACCTGGTGCTGCTCCTCGAGTTCCAGGCTACCGTCGATCCGGCGATGGCGGTACGCATGCTGACTTACACGGGGCTCCTCTACGAGCGGTTGGCCGCCGACGGTGTGCTCCGCGGGCACGGGATCCTGCCGCCTGTTCTGCCCGTCGTCATCTACAACGGCCGTCGGCGTTGGACGGCGCCGGTCGAGATGCGGGAGTTGGTGGCGGCGGGGAGCGAACTGCTGGCGCCCTACCAGCCGTCTCAACGATACTATCTTCTGGACGCGACCCACGCGGTGGACTCGGACCTGCCGTCGGGCAATTTGGTGTCGGCGCTCGTCGGCCTGGAGAAGACGCGCGACAGGGCGCGTCTCGCGGGGCCGGTGAAGGTCCTGATGGACCTCCTGCGGGCGGTGGACGACGACCACTTGAAGCAGGTGTTCGCGACGTGGCTCCACCAGGGGCTGCGGGCCTCGGATCGGCTTCCGGCGGGCGGGCGGGACCCGCTGGCGCAGTTGCAGGAGACGCAGACGATGCTGGAAGAGAACATGCGGGAATGGACCCGTGAATGGCTCGAGCAGGGGCGTGCCCAGGGCATCGAGCAGGGTATGGAGCAGGGTATCGAGCAAGAGCGTGCGCTGCTTTGCCGTCTGGCGGCGCGGAAGTTCGATGCCGGCGCCGCCGAGGGGCTGGCCGCCGAATTGGCCGGGGTCACCGACGCGGACCGCCTCGCTCGGATCGGCGACTGGATTATCGAGTGCGTAACGGCGTCGGACCTGCTGGCCCGTGTCCGCGGCGACGGCCGGTCGGGCGGCTGACGGCGCGGGCGGCACGGACCCGGCGCGGGCCGCTTGCGGTCCTCAGGCGTGAGGGCCGTGCGCCTGCGGGCGCACGAGCGTGGCGGTCGCAGTTCCGTTAATGAGTCGGGCCCTCCAGTCTTTGCCGCGCGGCCGGCCCTTCAGCCTCTTCACACCACCTGCCCGCGCGGCACTGCGACTTCCGGGCCCGGGTGCGGGTCGAGTCGGGTCACGGCGACGCAGACGGCGACGTTGACGAGCAGGGCGACCACCCCGGCGTGGACGTTCCACGGCTCGGGGTGTCCGGCCGCGAGGAGGCCCGCGTAGACGAGGGTGCCGGTGAGCATGCCGGCCATCGCCGCCCGGGTGGTGAGGCGGTCCCAGCTCACGCCGAGGATGAAGAGGGGGGCGACCTGGGCGAGGATCTCCATCTTGAGCTCGGTGAGGCCCCACAGGGTGATGCGCGGGTCGAGGGCGACGCCCACGAGGCCGGCGACGAGCACCCACGAGACGAGCTTGCCGGCCCGCGTGAGGCGCGTCTCGTCGGCCCCCCGCAGCACCGTCGTGCCCAGCACGTCCTTGGCGAGCATCGACGACAGGCTCAGCAGCACGGAGTCGGCCGTCGACATGATGGCGCTGACCACCGCGACGATGACGATCAGGCTCAGGACGTAGAGGAGGGGTGAGCTCGACCCCCACTCGGTCAGGAGGAGCGGCAGCACCTGGTCGCCCGCGACGGGGCCGTCCGCGGCCAGTCGCTCGATGGCGAGCACGCCCACGAGGAAGACGGGCCCGGTGGTGACCATCGGCAGGAACACCATGATGCCGAACGAGCGGCGCAGGGCGGCGCTGTCGCGCGCGGCGTAGATGCGCTGGACGGCCTGCGGGTAGACGGCGCCCGAGAAGCCGATGAGGGCGAGGGTGCTGAACCAGTTGCGGCAGGTGTCCCAGCCGGGGACGGCGACCTTCTCGGGGGCCTCGACCGCGAGCCAGGCCGTCACCTCGGCCACGTGCGAAGGGCCCGGCACCGCCGCGAGCAGCAGCCCCGTCAGGCCCGTCACCAGCATCACGCCCTGCACGAGGTCGGTCCACGCGACGGCCCGCATGCCCCCCACGGTCTCGTAGACGAGCACCACCAGGGTCAACAGCACCACCCCCGCCCAGTAGGGCACGGCCCCGCCGGAGAGGCCGGCGGTGATGTGTCCCATCGCCATGAGCTGCGCGAGCAGGTAGTTGGAGATGGCGGCGATGAGGAGCAGGTTGGCCAGAAGGGTGAGGGCGGGCGAGCGGAAGCGGTGGGCGAGCCAGTCGCCGGGGGTGACGAAGAGGTGCCGCCGGGCCAGCCGATGGAGCCGTGGGGCATAGAGCAGGTAGGCGACGATGATCGCCATCATGAAGCCGACGCTCATGACCCACGAGAAGCCGAGGCGGTACGCCTCGCCGGGATAGCCGATGAGGGTGTTGCCGCTGTACTGGGTCGCGTAGAGGGTGAGCAGCAGCACCGGGCCGGTGAGCTGCCGGCCCGCGAGGTAGAAGTCGGCCAGCGACTCGCCGGTGCGCCGGCGTCGCGCGGCGTAGCCCACCCCGAGGATGGCGGTCAGGTAGAGCCCGACGGCCAGGACCGCGCCGCCGCCCAGGGACTCGGTCATTCCTCGGGCCAGAGGCGGTGCACCACGAAGGCGGTGAAGACGGCGACCCCCGCCGTCGCGGCCAGCGAGATGACCACCCAGTGGGGCAGGCCGAGCCAGATGCGCAGCGGCCCGTCGGCCGGCAGGTACCAGGGGACCGACGCGGCGAAGAGCAGGACGTAGACGGGCCAGATCCAGGCGGGGAAACCGCGGCGCCGGCCGTCGGCCGGACTGGATGAGGGATCTGCCATCGCCCCGATCATCCGCGTCCGCCGCAGAGATAGCAACCGTCCTTGCCCGGCGCGTTCGTTGCGCCTCGATCATCCGCGTCCGGTCTCGACGACATCGGCCGCTAGCGGTGGCTCCGCCGCGTTCGAGCCGCCAAGCACGCTGTGGCGGTGGTACGCGGACCCCCGACAGGATCGGCGTTGTGGTGGTATGGTGTCGACTTCGGCCGATCTCTCAGAGAGGAGCACCTTCATGTCCGTGACGCGACTCGGTACGGTGCGCGCCGTCGTCTTCTGGCTGGTGGCAGGCTTGGCGGTTCCGGGAATGGCGGCGGCCCAGGATCAGCCGCCGGAGCCGGCGCCGGAGGAAGAGGAACAGGAGCAGACGGCCGAGGACGCCGACGAGGACGAAGAGGCCGAAGAAGAGCGGCCGCGGCGCGGCCGCGATCGCGACGACGGCATCGAGCCCTACGACGAGGTGATCACCGACGAGGCGGAGACCGACGAGGGCGTGTTCCTCGTGCACCGGCTCGACGACAAGGTGTTCTACGAGATCCCCGTCGACGAGCTGGGCCGCGAGTTCCTCTGGGTCAGCCAGATCGAGCGCACCAGCGAGGGCGTCGGCTATGGCGGGCAGGCGCTCGGGAGCCGGGTCGTCAAGTGGGAGCGCCGCGGCGACCGGGTGCTGCTGAAGAGCGTGTCCTACGCCATCGTCGCCGACGAGTCGCGGCCCATCGCGCGCGCCGTCGAGGCCGCCAACAACGACACCATCCTGCGGGCGTTCGACATCGAGGCGCTGTCCGAGGCGGGCGCGCCGGTGATAGACGTGACCGCGCTCTTCAACACCGAGGTGCCCGAGTTCAGCGCGCGGTCGCGGCTGCAGGCGCGCGGGTTCGCGCGCGACCGGTCGTTCGTCGAGTCGGTGGTGTCGTATCCGCGGAACATCGAGGTGCGGGCCACCCATACCTACACCGCGCCGCCCCCGTCCACCGCCGGCAACCGGCCGCGGGTGGTGTTCCGCCGCGGCATGCGGCCGGGCAGCGCGACGGTGGTGCTGCACTACAGCATGGTCAGGCTGCCCGACGAGCCGATGATGCCGCGCCTGTTCGACGAGCGGGTCGGCTACTTCTCGGTGCGGCAGATCGACTACGGCCGCGACGAGCACCGCTCGCCGCGCCGGCGCTACATCACCCGCTGGCGGCTGGAGAAGCAGCAGGCGGACGAGGCGCTGTCCGATCCGGTGACCCCCATCACCTTCTGGATCGACCCCGCGACCCCCGCGAAGTGGGTGCCGTACATGAGGCAGGGCATCGAGGCGTGGCAGCCGGCGTTCGAGGAGGCCGGGTTCAGCAACGCGATCGTCGCGCGCGAGGCGCCGTCGGCCGAGGAGGACCCCGACTGGAGCCCCGAGGACGCCCGCTATTCGGTCATCCGCTGGCTGCCGTCGACGGTCGAGAACGCGTCCGGCCCCCACGTGAACGACCCGCGCACGGGGGAGATTCTCGAGGCCGACATCCAGTTCCACCACAACGTCATGAACCTGCTGCGCGACTGGTACTTCGTGCAGGTGGGGCCCCTGGACCCGCGCGCGCGCACGCTGCCCCTGCCAGACGACCTGATGGGCGAGCTGCTCGCCTACGTGGTGGCCCACGAGGTGGGCCACACCCTCGGCTTCCAGCACAACATGAAGGCGAGCTCGCTCTACCCGCACGAGCGGGTGCGCGACCCCGAGTGGGTGCGGACGATGAGCCACACGCCGACCCTGATGGACTACGCGCGCTTCAACTACGTCGCGCAGCCCGAGGACGGCATCGCCCCCGAGGACCTGATTCCCAAGATCGGCCCCTACGACAAGTGGGCCACGCGGTGGGGCTACGCCCCGATCGCGGGGGCGGAGAACCCCGACGACGAGCGGGCGACCCTCGATGCGTGGGCGCGCGAGCAGGACGAGACGGTGTGGTTCCGCTTCTCGACCCCCGGCGCGCGCGGCGCCGACCCCGGCCAGGTGACCGAGGCGGTGGGCGACGCCGACGCGGTGGCGTCGACGGCGCTGGGGCTGAAGAACCTGGAGCGGGTCGCCGGGATGCTGCTCGACGCGACTGTCGCGCCGGGGGAGCCGTACGACGACCTCGACGAGCTGTACGCGCGGCTCGTCGGGCAATGGACCCTGGAGATGAACCACGTCGCCGGGGTGGTGGGCGGGGTGTCGTCGCAGCAGAAGCACCACGGCCAGGACGGGGTGCGGTTCTCGACCCTCCCGCGGGACGTGCAGGCCGACGCGGTGGCGTTCCTGAACGACCACGCGTTCATGCCGCCGGCGTTCCTGACCGACCCGGAGATCCTGCGCCGCATCGAGCCGGTGGGAGTGCTGAACCGGATTCGGATCAGCCAGACGCGGGTGCTCGGGACGCTGCTGTCCGCCGCCCGGCTGGCCCGGCTCGTCGAGCAGGAGGTGATCGACGGCGACGCCGCCTATCCCGCCACCGAGTTCCTGGCCGACGTGCGCGGCGGCGTGTGGAGCGAGCTGGACGAGCCGGAGGTCGGCGTCGACGCGTACCGCCGCAACCTCCAGCGGGCGTACCTCGACCTCGTCGAGGGGCGGCTCGGCGGCTCTTCGCAGGCCAACGGCGACGCGGGGCCGTTCCTGCGCGGCGAGCTGCGCGCGCTCGACGCCTCCGTCGTGCTCGCCCTGGGCCGGACGTCGGACCGCGCGACCCGGCTGCACCTCGAGGACGTGCGGCACCGGATCGCGCGGACCCTGGATCCCTCGGCCGGTTCGGCAGGGGCTGCGCGAGCGCTGACGGCGTTCGCGGATGACGCGTTCGGGCTCGTCGACGAGGGCTTCGATGCCTGGAGCGGACTGGCCGGCGACTTCGAGCAGTGCTGGCCGGACTATGCGATTCGCCTCGAGCGCTGAGGCGCGGCGTCGGTGGACAGGCCCCGCGGCGCCCTGCGCCCGCAGGGCGCCGGCGGCCGGCCGAGGGCGCCCTGCGGACTGAAGAACGCCCGTGCCGGGCAAGGCGTGGCGAGATGTCGATCGACGGCATCCCGGTCCGATCCGCACGCTGAAGGGCGCCGGAGCCTGACAGGGCGTGGCGAGGGAGGGCCGGCGGTCCCTCCCGCCGCCCTGCGCCGCCTCGACCAACCCTGCCGGGAGCCTGCGCCTCCCTTCGGAGGCGGCGGCCGTTTCCGCGGCGCGGGCTCCCGGCACCGGAGTCTCCATCATGGAATGGCTGTTCAACCCCGAGATCTGGATCGCCCTCGTCACCCTCACCATCCTCGAGGTCGTCCTCGGCGTCGACAACGTCATCTTCATCTCCATCCTGTCCGACAAGCTGCCGCACCACCAGCAGAGGCTGGCCCGCCGGGTCGGCCTGGGGCTGGCGATGCTGTCGCGCATCGTCCTGCTGATGTCGCTGAGCTGGATCATCCAGCTCACCGAGCCTCTCTTCGCGGTGTTCGGCCGCGAGGTGTCGGGCCGCGACCTGACCCTGCTCGGGGGCGGGCTGTTCCTGCTGGCGAAGTCGACCTACGAGATCCACGAGAGCCTGGAGGGCGACGAAGGGCATCGGTCGCGGAAGACGGCGACGTTCGCCAGCGTAATCATGCAGATACTGGTGCTCGACGTCGTCTTCTCGCTCGACTCGGTGATCACCGCGGTGGGGATGGTGGATCAGCTCGGGGTGATGGTGGCGGCCATCGTCATCGCCGTGATCATCATGGTGATCTCGGCCGAGGCGATCAGCGCGTTCGTCAACGAGCGGCCGACCGTCAAGATCCTGGCGTTGAGCTTCCTGCTGCTGGTGGGCTTCTCGCTGGTGGCGGAAGGGTTCCACCAGGAGATTCCCAAGGGGTATCTCTACTTTGCGATGGCGTTCTCGGTCTTCGTGGAGCTGATCAACCAGCGCATCCGCCACGTGACGCCGGTGCACCTGAAGAAGCCGATCACGTCGTGAGCCACCACGCGGCGGCGCCGACCGCGAGCCCCACGATGGTGTCGGCGGCGTAGTGATAGCGCCCCACCACCGTCGAGAGGGCGATCGCGCCGGCCGTCGCGAGGAGAGGCAGGACCAGGGCGGGCATGAGCTCGCCGGCGGCGAGGGCGGCCGCGAGGGCGGTGGCGGCGTGGCCGCTCGGAAAGGTGTTGACCTGCACCGACGCCCGCTCGAGCACGGCGCGGTTCAGCCGCCGCAGGGCGAGGCCGCGTCGGTCCATCGAACCCGGCGGCTCGATGGTTCGCGGCGGCCGGGTCTGAATCCACGGCAGCAGGCCGTAGCAGGCGAACGCGGCGAGCAGCACCGGCGTCCAGAACTGGTCCGCCTGCCCCCGCAGCCCGGCCCCGTGGATCAGGGCGAAGGTGGCGGGGACGAGAGGGTAGGCGCACAGGTAGGCCAGCTCGAGCAGCTCGAGAACGGGGGCCGGGGTTCGCCCCACCACCGCGTCCATCCGCAACGCCCCGAGCAGGCGCCCGTCGAGCCGCAGCAGCCGGTCCTCGACCCCCGGCATGGGCCGCCGGAAGAAGAGCCCGCTCATCCAGTAGCCCTGCAACAGGTAGATGCACGGCACCCAGTCGCGCGCGATCCGCATCGGCAGTTGCAGCCGGAGCTGGGAGAGCACGAACACGAGCCCGATGCAGACCAGCCCGACCACCAGCACCCGGTTGCGCCGGGTCGCCGACAGCGGCTGGACGCGGGCGAGGACGATGAGATACGCGAAGTAGCCGCAGACGATCCACTCGTAGGCGCGCACCGATTCATCGTGGCAGCCCGGTGCGGGAGATGCAAGGACCGCGGAGGGCTCAGGCCCGATCGGCGGCGACGGCAGCCGCCTCGTCGACGGGCGCGGGCCCGGCGACGGGACGTTCTCGGCCGGCCGCCGGCTCCGGCAGCCGGCGGAACAGCCGCACGAGGAGGACCAGCGACACCGCGAACAGGCCCGCGCCGAGGAGGAACGGCGCCCCCGGGAGGTGGACGGGCGCGCGGTCCGACGTGAAGTAGCTGAAGAGCCCCGCCGTGAAGAGAAGCGGCGCCGCGATCGCGGTGAGGCTGATGAGCGACGTCAGGGCGCCCTGGATCTTCCCCTGCTCGGAGGAGGGCACGGCGCCGGCCACGAGTCCCTGGATGGTCGGGTGCGCGACCCCCGCGACGGAACCCAGCACGATGATGACGAGGACCACCCAGCCCGCCGACGCGAGGCCGTAGCCGAGGAACGCCAGCATCGAGACGCCGATGCCGAAGAGAATCGCGCGCCGCTCGCCGAGGCGGGCGACGATGGGCCGGACCAGCAGCCCCTGCACCAGCGCCGCCGTCACCCCGACGAGGGCCAGGGTCAGGCCGTTGGCCTGGGCGTCCCACCCGTAGCGGTACCCGGCGTGCAGCACCCACACGTTCTCGAGGCCCCGCTGGGCCAGTGACGCGAAGATGAAGACCACCGCGATGCCGGCCACGAGGGGATAGGCGCGCAGCCGCCGGAGGCTGCCGAACGGGTTCATCCGGCCCCACGAGACGGAGCTGCGCTGGTCGGGGGGCAGCGACTCGGGCAGCACGAAGTATCCGTACAGCCAGTTGACGAGGGCCAGCCCCGCCGCGACGAAGAACGGCAGGCGCAGGTGGATGCCGCCGAGCAGGCCCCCGAGGGCGGGGCCGAAGATGAAGCCGAGCCCGAAGGCGACCCCCACGAAGCCGTAGTTGCGGGCGCGGGTCTCGGGGGTCGACACGTCGGCGATGTAGGCGTTGGCGGTGGTGACGCTGGCTCCCATGACCCCGGCCACGGCCCGCCCCACGAACAGCCAGCCGATCGTCGGCGCAAAGCCCTGCACCAGGTAGTCGACGCCGAACCCGAACAGCGAGCCGAGGATGATTGGCCGGCGGCCGAACCGGTCGGAGAGGGCGCCGAGGACCGGCGCGCACAGGAACTGCATCAGCGCGTAGAGCGCGATGATGACCCCGTAGTAGAGCCCCGCCCGCGAGTCGTCGCCGGCCGTGAACTCCTTGATGAGCTCGGGCAGCACGGGGATGATGATGCCCAGGCCGAGGATGTCGATGAACAGGGTGACGAAGATGAAGATCATCCCCGCCTGACGGGTGCGTCGTCCGAATGCCATCGCGCTCCCCGGGGCGCCGCGGCGCCCCGATCTCCCGCCCGGGCGGCGAGAGGGCCAAACCCTCAGTATGTCACGAACGCCGGCCCTGGCCCGCGGTCGGGGCGGCGGGGGCGGCCGGGAGGGGAGGGGAGGATTCCAGCTTGACGATCGAGATGTTGGCCCACCCGTAGAGGGCGGCGACCAGGGGGTTGATGAGGTTGAAGAAGCAGAACGGGGCGTAGGTCAGGGTGGCGACCCCGAGGGTGCCGGCCATGTACGCGCCGCACGTGTTCCACGGGACCAGCACCGAGGTGATGGTGCCGCCGTCCTCCAGGGTCCGCGACAGGTTGCAGGGGTCGAGCCCGCGCCGCGCGTACTCGGCCCGGAACATCCGCCCCGGGAGCACGATGGAGATGTACTGGTCCGAGGTGACCACGTTGGTGCCGAACGCGGTGAGCAGCGTCGCCCAGATCAGGCTTCCCGCGCTGCGCACGACGCGCAGGATGCGCCGCGCCAGCGCCTCGAGCTGGCCCGTCGACTCCATGACCCCCCCGAACATCATCGCCGACATGACGAGCCAGACCACGCCGAGCATGCTGCTCATCCCCCCGCGGCTGAGGAGGTCGTCGAGGGCGGCGTTCCCCGAGTCGAGGGTGAACCCGTCGAAGAGGGCGATCCAGCAGCCCTTGACGATCGCGAGGGGCCGCGGCAGGTCGGGCTCGGCCACGAACGCCGCCACCGTGTCGCCCTGGAAGAGCGCCGCGAAGAGCGCGCCGGCCAGCGCGCCGGCGAGCAGCGACGGCAGCGCGGGGACGCGGCGCACCACGAGGGCGAGCACCAGGGCCACCGGAATCAGCAGGTGGGGCCCCAGCGCGTACTGCCCCTCGAGCGCCTCCAGCACCACCTGGAGCTCCGCGGTGGTCGCCGGCGCCGGTGCCACGAGGCCTGCCGCCGCGAACAGGACCAGCGCCGCCGCGATGCTCGGCCCCGTGGTCCACACCATGTGCCGGATGTGCGTGAACAGGTCGGTGCCGGCGACGGCGGGGGCGAGGTTGGTGGTGTCGGAGAGGGCCGACATCTTGTCGCCGAAGTAGGCGCCCGAGATGATCGCCCCCGCCGCGAGGCCCAGGTTCAGCCCCTGCGCGGTGGCGATGCCGACGAGCGCGATGCCGATGGTGCCGGCGGTGGTCCACGAGCTGCCGGTGGCGACCGAGACGAGGGCGCAGATGACGCACGCGGTGGCGTAGAACACCGACGGCGACAGCACCAGCAGCCCGTAGTAGATCATCGTCGGGACGATTCCGGCGAGGATCCACGTCCCGATGAGGGCGCCGACCACGAGCAGGATGAGGATGGCCCCCATCGACACAGAGATGCTGCGCCGGATGCCCTCCTCGATGGCCGGCCACGGGTGCCCGTTGCGCAGCCCCACCAGCGCCGCCGCGGCGGCCGCGAGCGTCAGGGCGATCTGGTTGGGGCCGCTCGACGAGCCGTCGCCGAACAGGTAGACCGAGCCGGAGAGCAGGGCGACGAGGAGGCCGAGCGGCCCCAGCGCCTGGAGGGCGGTGGCGGGGCGTGCCGTGTCCGGTGTGGGGTCGGCCATGCGGCTTCAGTCGGGGCGCTCATGCTAGCCCGCCAATCGTCGCCTTCGGCTCCGCTTGGCGCCCAACCAATCCTACAGGAGTCCGCGCCGTTCTACAGCGACTCCTCGCCCGGCAATCGTCGCCTGTCGGCTCCGCTTGGCGCCCAACCCGATCCTCCAGGAGTCCGCGCCGTTCTACGGCGCAGACTCCTGGCACGCCGTCGGGTGCCTCTTCGGCCGCGCGATTGCACCGCCGGGTCAGGCGCGCCGCCGCTCGGACTCGGCGCGTCCGCACGCCGGCGGGGCATCTGCCCGGTTTGCTCGACGCGTCGGGCGCGGCGGCGCCGCCGGGAACCGATGGGAGCGCGGCGGCGCTCAGCGTTCCGAGAAAATGTCGAGCGGCAGCAGCGCCGTCACCCCGACGTTGGGGGCGTCGACGAGCTGGGCGATGCGCAGGTCGACGGCGACGCTGGCCACGACGTAGGCCTGCTCGGGGGTGAGGCCGTAGGTCCCGGTCATGTAGTCGATCATGGCGAGCAGGGCGTTGCGCGCGGCGAGGGAGACGTCCTTCGACAGGTTGCGCAGCCCCGCGATGCGCTCCGAGGCGCCGAGGTAGCGCATGTCGGGCGGGACCTCGCCGACCGCCTTGAGGGGGAAGCCGGTGGTGGCGTAGAAGCGGCGCGACGGGATGTCGAGGACGCGGACCGGCCCCTCGAAGTGGGGGCCGCGGGTCAGCGCGGGGCCGTCGGTGAGGAGCCGCGTGGTCACCGTGAAGTCGGCGTCCATCTCGATGGCGGTCCCCGACACCTCGCCGTCGCCCTGCGCGAAGTGGGGGTCGCCGATGGCGAGGCCGCAGCCGGGGACGTAGCAGGGCAGGTACACCGTGACGCCGACCTGCAGGTAGCGGATGTCGAGGTTGCCGCCGTGCTCGCGCGGGGGCAGCGTGCGCAGGCACTCGTCGGCGTGCGACCCGCCGGGCCCGCAGACGGCGGCGGGCGACGCGTGCAGGGCGTGGGGCGGGAAGCCGGCGCCGCCGAGGGCGCGCAGCTCGGCCTCGCGCGACAGCATCGCGGCGTGCTGCTCGGGGCCCGGCAGCACGGTGAGGATGCCGGGGAAGCTGGCGTTGGGGATGCGCACCCCGGGCACGTCGTCGCTGACCGCCTCGGTGCGGTCGAGCCGCCACTCGGCCCGGAACGACCCGGTGACGTGGTCGGAGACGAACCCGATAGGGCTGACCGAGGTGTAGCCGAAGCGCCCCGGGGCGATGTCGAGCAGGGTCACCGCGAGGACGTCGCCGGGCTCGGCCCCCTCGATGTGCACGGGGCCGGTCAGGGGGTGGACGGTCCCGATCTGCGGGTCGCCCTGACGTGGATCGTCGTAGGTGCTCGCGGGGTCGAGGTCGAAGTCGCTGGCGTTGCGGACCCGGAAGACGATGGTCTGCCCCGGCTGCGCGCGCGCGGCCATGGGAATCGCGGGATGCAGCCGGTTGACGCAGGCGGGGTCCTCGCCGCAGTGGCGCCCCTCGCCGCCGATCACGAGGATGCCGTCCTGCGCCGCCGACGGGACTGGCGCCGCGAGCAGGCACACCGCGATGCACGCGGACGTCCACGAGAAGAGCGTGAGGTTCCGGTGCGTTCGTCGAGCGCGTGTCGCCATGAACTGGCTCCTTTCGCGGCGCCGGCATGGTTGCTGCGTCCTGCCCGGTGGCGTTGCTCCGGGTAGGTGTCGCTCCGCCGCGCCGTCACGTCACGACCTCGTCAGGCTCGGGGCCCCTTGCAGCCCGCCGGCGCCCTCGCCGGTCTCGGTACGTTGCGGGGTCTTGCCGCCGTCCGCCAGCACGTCGCCGGCCTGCGGTGGCGTGGACCCCCGGGCGTCGTCGATGCGCGCTGCCCCGTTCGAATGCGCCACTGCCGCGTCGGCAAGCGGCGCGGTGTCGCGCGCGCGGTGCGTCGGGGCCGGCGCGACAACGGTTTCCGACGCCGTCGGGCGCGACTCTCGGGCTTCCTCTCGCGCGGGGGCGTCCGGCAGCGGCATCAGGCCCAGCGCGCCGGCGGTGTCGGCGACGGCAGCGTCGACGGCGGCAACGGCGCGTGCCGACTGCCGCAGCGTGCGCGCCGCCCAGGCCGCGAGCAGGGCGGCGGCGCCGGCGAACCAGGGCCAGTACGGGGCTGGGCCGAGGGTGGCGGCGGTCAGCGCGCCACCCGCGAGCGTCGCAGCGGCCAGCCACAGCTTGGGTGTCGCCTGAAGCCGCCGCGCGAGGCGGACGAGGCAGCGTCCCTCGCGATGCTCCTCGACGAGCACCCGCAGGTGCAGCCGCGCCCAACGGTTCAGGCCGACGCTGACGTCGCGGTCCGCCTGCCAGCCGTCGTCTATCTCCACCGTCCGCACCTCGCGCGTCCGTTCGAGGCGCGCCGTCAGGTGCGAGAGCAGCGTCTCGGCGGTGATCCAGGTCTCGCTCCAGTAGCGCCGGGGCGGAGTACCGCGCGACACGGCGGCCCTCAGCGCCCGGATGGCGCCGGCGGTTGCGACCGGGGGGCGTCGTCCCGCCGCCGGAGCGCGCACGACCTCGGGCGGAGACATCGCGCCGCGCAGGCGGCCCCACGCGCGGGCGAGGGGCTGGACGAAGTAGAGGCCGGCGATGCGCGACCGGTAGAGGATGCGGCTCAGGCGCCGCGGGCGCCGGACCAGCGGCGGCAGCCCCTCGATGTCGGTGACGCGGGCGTAGCGCACGCAGCGGGCGACGGTCGTCCCGAGGGCGCCGGTGCCCACCGTCAGCAGCGCGAGGGCCAGCCCGATCTGGCTCGTCAGCAGGGTCGCCGCGCCGAGCCCGATCAGGGCGGCGGCGGCGACCTGCCAGCGGGCGGAGTGGGGCATGAACGCGAACGGATAGGTGTCGATGGAGTAGACGGACGGGAACGGCGCGGTGCCCCACGTGCCGCTGTTGACGCGGGCCCGGGTGAGCGAGCGGTGGAAGGGCAGCGGCCCGTAGATGCGCCCGCGCCAGCCGATGTGCAGCCCCTGGAACTGGTCGGGGTGGTGGGGCTTGAGCCACGACTCCCCTTCGCCGTAACCGACCTGCTGCCGCCAGTACGCGCGCAGCGACGCGCGGTGGCGGTGCCAGACCAGCGCGGAGGGCGCGAAGCCGATCTTCCAGCCGCGCGCCTGGAGGCGCCAGCAGATGTCGACGTCGTCGCCCGCGCGCAGGTAGATGGGGTTGAAGCCGCCCACCTCGAGGAGCGCGTCGCGGCGGAAAGCCATGTTGCAGCCGGGGACGTGCTCGGCGATGCGGTCGTCGAGCATGACCTGGGTGGGGCTGCCGGGCGCGCGCGCAATGCACTGCGCCATCGGGGGGTCGTCGGCGGGGACGAGGTTGGGGCCGCCGGCGCCGACGACGTCCGAGGTCAGGAACGGCCGGACGAGGTGCGTCAGCCAGTCGGGGTCGACGCGGACGTCGCCGTCGGTGTAGGCCACGATCTCGCCGGTGGCGTGCTCGAGCCCGACGTTGCGGGCCGCGCTCAGGCCGCCGTTGGGGATGTCGAGCACCTCGACCGACGCGTGCCGGCGCGCGATGTCGCCGGTGGCGTCGCGCGATCCGTCGTTGACGAGGATGATCTCGTAGTCGGGATAGCTCAGGTTCTCGATCGACGTGAGGCACTCGTCGATGGTGGCGGCCTCGTTGTAGGCGCACACCACTACCGATATCTTCGCCCAGGTCCGCCGCTCGGCCTCCGGGAACGGCGCGTCCGCGAACGCGCGGGCGACCGCGCCGAGGGCCGGCTTCGGCTTGCGCGCCGCGTCGACGAGGCCGAACGCCCAGTCGTCGACCGGCCGTCCCCCCCGCCACCACTCGTCGGTCCACGCGAACACCACGGCGCCGCACGCGCCCTCGGAGAACGCGGTGCGGACGTGCATGGCGGCGATGGCGGCCTGGCCGTCCCCGCCCTCGCGCCGGCTGTCGGCGCCCGCCTCGGCCAAGAGCAGCGGGCGGTGCCCGGCGAGGTGCTGCAGGCGGGCGAGGTAGCGCCGCAGGTCGGCCTTCGCGTGGAGGTAGACGTTGAACGCGCAGACGTCGAGGAACGGCAGCGACAGGTACTCGGTCGGCGGGTAGTTCACGTAGGTCAGCAGCGCTTGCGGCGCCGCCGCCTTCACGTCGTGGTAGAGCTCGCGCAGGAAGCGTTCGACGCGGGCCTGGCCGTGCCAGCGGACGATGGGGGCGGGAATCTCGTTGCCGAGGGCGAAGACGAGGGCGGCGGGGTGGTCCGACAGCTCGCGCACGCGGGCGATGATGTCGCCGCGGATGCGGCGGCAGAGATCCGGGTCGTCGAGGAACGCGACGTGCTGCGGCCAGGGCAGCCCCACCATCACGCGCAGGCCGTGCCGCGCCGCCGCGTCGAGGAGGCCGGGATCGGGCGCCGTGTAGGTGCGGACGGTGTTCAGCCCCGCTTCCCGCATGCGCGCGAAGTCGTCCGCGACGGCTGCCGCCGCCGGGAACTGGCGCCCCGCCGCGTCGGGTGCGAAGGTGCCGTAGGCGACGCCCTTGACGAGGAAGCGGTCGCCCCCTGTCGCGAGGAACTTGCCGTCGACGGCGGTGCGCGTGTCGGGGGCGGGGTCGGTCATTGCGGACAGCACGGGTGTCGCCCCGGCTCCCCGCGGGGGGCCGGGGCTCGGCGGAATCGGTTGTTGCCGGCACCGGAATCGCACCGGGCCCCGCGCGAGCGAGAGGCTCCGGCACCGTGGCCAGCGTCACGATTGTCGTCTACTCGTCCTCGCGGATCGTCGGGTACTCGATCCCGAGCTGCTCCAGGTAGGTGTCGTACTGCGACGGGTCGTAGTAGTACTGCTCGAGCTGCGGCTTGAACGTCGCCATGATCTCGGCGTTCAGCCAAATCGCGGGCTCGTCCTGCGGCCGCAGGAACGAGGTGTACTCGGTGTCGGCCTGCTGGACCGTCTCGAAGTAGTCGCGCGCGTCGTCGGCCAGCGACGGAGTCAGCAGGATGTCGAGCAGGGTCCGGGCGAAGACCTTGGCGCCGGCGGTGGCCCCCTTGTGCGCGATGGGGGTGGCCATGGCGATGGTCTTGTTCCAGTTGTGGTTCTGGCCGCCGGGGATGTTCGACGGGAAGCGGAGCACCACGGTCGGCACCACCCACGAGATGTCGCCGATGTCGTCCGACCCGCCGCCCCGCCGCTGCGAGTCGGGGATGTCCTCGCGGCCCCGCAGCTCCTCGCCGATCTCGGTCGGGAGCCCGCGCTCCTCGACCCCGAGCTCCTTCTGCAGCGCCCGGGCCAGCCGCTGGTCCTTCTCGCTCCACTCGGGCATGCCGACCTCGAGCACGTTGGCGTGCACCGCCTCGGCCAGGGGCCGGTTCATGTGCTGCGGCCACGCGGCGCCGAGAACGCGCGAGTCCACGGTGGTGCTCGTCATGAGGGCGGCGCCCTCGGCCATCTGGTCGCCGAGCTCCCACATGCGCATGATGCTGGGGTAGTCGGTCTCGCGGAAGAAGTACCAGACGGCGGCGGTCGGCGGCACCACGTTGGGCTGGTCGCCGCCGTCGGTGATGACGTAGTGCGAGCGCTGCTGGATGCGGAGGTGCTCGCGGCGGAAGTTCCAGCCGATGTTCATCAGCTCGACCGCGTCGAGGGCGCTGCGCCCGTCCCAGGGCGAGCCGGCGCCGTGGGCGCTCTCGCCCTCGAACAGGTACTCGACCGACACCATGCCGTTGCCCCCGCTCTCGCCCCAGCTCGTGGTCATGTCGCTGCTGATGTGCGAGTAGAGGACGATGTCGACGTCGTCGAACAGGCCCGCCCGGACGTAGTAGGCCTTGGCCCCGAGCTGCTCCTCGGCGATGCCCGGCCAGATGACGAGGGTGCCGGGCAGGTTCTCGCGCTGCATGATCTTCTGCACCGCGAGGGCCGCGGTGATGTTGAGGGCCTGGCCCGAGTTGTGCCCCTCGCCGTGGCCGGGGGCGCCGGGGACCAGAGGCTCGCGGTACGCGACGCCGGGCTTCTGCGACGACTGGGGGATGCCGTCGACGTCGGTGCCGAGAGCGATGACCGGGGAGCCCGAGCCCCAGGTGGCCCACCACGCGCTCGGGATGCCCGCCACCCCTTTCTCCACCGTGAACCCGTGGTCCTCGAGGATGCCGGTGACGTAGCGCTGGGTCTCGAACTCCTGGAAGCCCAGCTCGCCGAAGCTGAAGATCATGTCGACCATCTGCTGGGTGAAGTCGCGGCGGCTGTCGACGTCGACGTCGACCTCGGCCTTCAGCTCGTCGAGCCGCGACGACTCCTGCCGCGACGCGGCCGCGGTGGTCGGCGGCTCGGGCTGCGGCAGGGAGAGCAGGACGAAGATGCCGGTGGCGGCGGCGGTGGCCCAGGTGAAGGGTGCAAGGCGCATGATGTTCTCCCGAAGTAGCGATCCCGGTGCGACGGGACCGGTCGGGGTCCCGCCGACAGAGCGTCAAATACGCAATCCTATGGCATTTCGCCCGGTGCCGCATCAGGGATCCGCGTGGCCGTCGCGCGGTCCGCTGCCGTCCTTCGTTCGATCTCCGGCCGCCGGTGAGAGAATGGAACGCGAGAGAGGAGCCGCCTTGCCCTGCGCCGGAACCGCCATGCGCTACGCCGTCACCACGTTCGGTTGCCGCGTCAACCAGGCCGACTCGCTGCAGATGGAGCTGCAGCTCCGCGCCCGCGGCGCGGTCCCCGCGCCGATCGCGGAGGCCGACGTCGTGGTCGTCAACAGCTGCTCGGTGACCGCGGCGGCCGACCAGGGCGTGCGGCAGGCCCTGCGGCGGGTGGCGCGCGAGAACCCCGACGCGCGGGTGGTCGCCACCGGCTGCTACGCGACCCGCGCCGGCGACGAGATCGCGGCCCTGCCGGGGGCGCCCGAGGTGGTGCCGAACGACGACAAGGAGAGCCTCGTCGACCGGCTGCTTCCCGGCACCGCGACCACCGCGGAGCGTTTCGGGGACGGCGCGGGGCCGTGCGGCGCCCTCGTCTCGCCGTCGAGCATCGGCCGGGTGGCGTTCATGCTGCGGGTGCAGACCGGCTGCGACGAGGCCTGCTCCTACTGCATCATCCCCACGACGCGGGGGCGCGGCCGCAGCCTCGAGCCCCGGCGCGTGCTCGCCGCCCTCGACCACGCGGCGGCGAGCGGGTTCCACGAGGTGGTGCTGAACGGGGTCCACCTCGGATCCTACGGGCGCGACCTCGACCCGCCGTCCAGCCTCGCCGCCCTGCTGCGGGCCGTCGACGGCCATCCGTCCGACGTGACCTGCCGCATCAGCTCGCTCGAGCCGATGGACTGCCCGTCGGAGCTGGTGGACCTGGTCGCCGCGAGCGGCCGCTTCGCGCCGCACTTCCACCTGCCGCTGCAGCACGCCAGCGACCGCATGCTGCGCCGCATGCGGCGTCCCTACACCCTCGACCTCTATCGGCGCGTCGTCGACCGGGTGCGCGAGCGGATGCCCCACGCCGGCATCGGCGCCGACCTCATCGCGGGGTTCCCCGGCGAGGGGGACGAGGACGCGCGCCGGACCCTCGACTACGTGCTCTCGAGCCCCCTCACCTATCTGCACGTCTTCCCCTGGTCGCCCCGCGAGGGCACCGAGGCGTCCGGGCTGTCGGACCGGGTGCCGGGACCGGTCGTGCGTGACAGGGCGCGAGCCCTGCGGGACGCCGGCGCCGAGCTCGCCCGCCGGTTCCGCGAGGGGCAGGTCGGCGCCGTGCGCCCCGGCCTGACCCTCGACGGGGGGGCGGTGGTCGCCACCGACAACTACCTGAAGGTGCAGGTGCCGCCCGCCGGCGCCGCCAACCGGCGGGTCCGGGTGCGCATCACCGGGGCCGACCCCCTCGCCGGCGCCCTGGTGCCCTGAAGCCGGCTGGTCCCGCCCCGCAACCGCCGCCCGCGGCTGCACCGGGCGCCCGACCCGTCGCCGCCGTCGTGCGGCGCAGGACTCCTGGCACGTTCTTTTCATATAGCTCCCGTGTTCTGCGGGGCAGGGCGGCGGCCGTATCGGGTGCGTGGCCAAGTCGGGCTGTGCAATACTGGCAGGTATCCCGTCGGGAAGGGATGGTGACGCCGTGAACACCGAGCTGATTACGCTCGTCCTGGGCTTTCTGACGCTGGCCGGGGGACAGATCGCTACGGCGCTGGTTCTCGTCGGCCGGATGGATCGGCAGGCGGACCGGACGGGCCAGCGTTTCGATGGCGTCAACAAGCGTTTCGACGACGTCAACCAGCGTTTCGACGACATGAACCGCGAGTTCGCCTATCTGCGCGAGCGGATGGCGCGGCTGGAAGGCGTCATGGAGGGTTTCGTCGCCGGTCGCCGCGATCGCGGCATTGCCTGATGCCGGGTCTGGGGGCGCCTTGCGGAATCCGCCGATGCTTCGGGAGCACATCATGAAACTGTCCGCGTTGACGCTCGTCTGCCTGGCCGGGGGGCTCCTGGCGGCCGGCCCGACCCCCGCATCCGCCCAGTACGGCGCCATCGGGGGCGAGTGGCGCACCTATGCCGGCGACCAGGGAAGCACCAAGTACTCGCCGCTGGATCAGATAGACGCGGCGAACTTCGAGGACCTGCGGGTCGCGTGGCGCTGGCCGTCGGCCGACGGGGCGCTCGATCTCGAGGCGTTGCGCGAGCGGCTGGGGCAGTTCTCGATCCGGGGGTTCCAGGCGACCCCGCTGATGATCGACGGCACGCTGTACCTGTCGACGGCGCTGTACCAGGTGGCGGCCGTCGACGCCGGCACCGGCGAGGTCCGCTGGGTCTACGACCCCCAGGTGTACCTGGAGGGGCGGCCGACCCACGGCTACGGCTCGCGCGGCATCGCGTACTGGGCCGACGCGGAGAGCGGCGACGAGCGCATCTTCTGGGGCACCAGCGAGGGCTGGCTGCACGCCGTCGACGCGAGGACCGGGCGGCCGGTTCCCGGGTTCGGTGCCGGCGGCCGCGTGGACCTGACGGAGGGCATTCCCCGCGCGGACCGGAGCGAGGTGAACTACCAGGGGCGCAACCTGCTCGGCGTCAAGTCGCCGCCGGTGGTCCTGCGCGACGTCGTCGTCACCCCGACCATCATCTCCGACTTCGTCATCCGCAAGGAGGCGCCGCCGGGCTGGGTGAAGGGCATCGACGCCCGCACCGGCGACACCCGCTGGGTCTTCCGCACCGTGCCGCAGGCGGACGACTTCGGGGCCGACACCTGGCTGAACGAGTCGTGGCGCTACTCGGGGAACGCCAACATCTGGCCGCCGATGAGCGCCGACGAGGAGACCGGGTACGTCTTCCTGCCGACCGGCACGCCGACCAGCGACTACTACGGCGGGCACCGGCTGGGCGACAACCTGTTCGCGGAGAGCATCGTCGCCGTCGACATCGAGACGGGCCAGCGGATGTGGCACTTCCAGGCGGTGCACCACGGCGTGTGGGACTACGACTTCCCGGCCGCGCCGACCCTCGTCGACGTCACCGTCGACGGGCGGCCCGTCAAGGCGCTCGCCCAGGTGAGCAAGCAGGGGTTCACCTACGTCTTCGACCGGGTGACCGGCGACCCCGTCTGGCCCATCGAGGAGCGGCCGGTCGAGACCGACACCGACCTCGAGGGCGAGGTCCTGTCGCCGACCCAGCCGTTCCCGACGAAGCCGCCCCCTTTCGAGGACCAGGGCATCGGCATCGACGACCTCGTCGACTTCACCCCCGAGATCCGCGCCCTGGCCGTGGAGGCGGTGCGGAACTTCCGGCTCGGGCCGCTCTTCACGCCGCCGATGCTCAGCGTCGAGGGCGGCCTGCAGGGCACGATTCAGCGGCCCCACATCGCGGGCGGCGCGAGCTGGAGCGGGGCCGCCGCGGACCCCGAGACGGGGATCCTCTACGTCCCGTCCGAGAACCGCTTCTCGGTGCTGAAGTACTACACGCCCGACCCCGCCGAGGGCGGCAACCTGCGCTATACGCAGGCCGACTTCGACAGCGGCACCCAGCCCGTCATGCCCCAGGGCCTGCCGTTGCTCAAGCCGCCGTACTCGCGCATGACCGCCATCGACCTGAACGAGGGCGACCATGCCTGGATGCGGCCCAACGGCGACGGCGACCGGCTGCGCAACCACCCCCGGCTGCGCGACCTCGACCTGCCGCCGCTGGGCGGCGAGGGCCACGGCGGTCCGCTGCTCACGCGGACCCTGCTGATCAGCGCGCTCTCGGCCGGCGGGTCCGACGGCGGTCCGCGTCTCGTGGCGCGCGACAAGGCGTCGGGCGAGATAGTCGCCTCGCTCGACCTCCCGTCCGGGGCCATCGGCACGCCGATGACCTACCTGCACGAGGGGGCGCAGTACATCGCGCTGACGATCGGCGGCGAGGTGCCCGAGCTGATAGCGCTGCGCCTGCCGTGAGCCGGCGCGGCTAGCAGCCCGTGGCGAAAGTCCCCGCTGCATTCGAGCGGCGATGCATCCCGCCTGACTGCGTTGTTCGTCGGTTACATATGCCCAATATGCGCCCTCCTCACGCCTTGTCAGGCGGGCGCCTCGGCCGTTCGCTGGCGCCCTCCGGGCGCGGTGCAACGCGGGGTTCCACCACGGGCTGCTAGCTGTTCAGCAGGGCGGCCGCCTGCTGCGCGGCCGACCGGCGGGGGCCCTCTTCCAGGATGAGCTGACCGCACGCGGCGCGGATGTCCCGTCCCCGGCTCTTGCGGACCGAGACGGTCATCCCGCGGGCGGCGAGGCTGCGCGCGAAGCGGTCCACCTGCCGATCCGAAGGCCGCGCGAACGGGATGCCCGGCGCGGCGTTGAGCGGGATCACGTTCACCTTGGCGCGCAGCCCGCGCAGCAGGGCGCCGAGCCGCGCGGCGTCGGCCAACGTGTCGTTGACGCCGTCGAGCAGCACGTACTCGAACGTGATCCGTTCGCGGTGCTTCAGGGGGAAGCGGCGGCAGGCGGCGACGAGGTCGGCCAGCCGCTGGTTCCGGCTCGTCGGGATGAGGGCGTGGCGCGTCTCGTCGGTGGTGGCGTGCAGGGAGACCGCGAGGTTCGGGATCCACGGCTCTCCGGCCAGCCGCTCGAGGCCCGCCGGGAGGCCGACCGTCGACAGGGTCACCCGCCGCGGGGTGAGGGCGAGCCCGCTCGGGGCGGCGAGCATGCGCAGCGCCTTCATCGTCGCGTCGTAGTTGTGCAGCGGCTCGCCCATGCCCATCAGCACGATGTTGAAGCGGCGGTCCTGCAGGTCCAGCTCGCGGGCCAGCACCCGCACCTGCCCCGCGATCTCGCCCGCCGTGAGATGCCGGGCGAGCCCCATCTTTCCGGTCAGGCAGAACCGGCAGCCCATCGCGCATCCGACCTGGGTGGACACGCAGAAGGTCATCGCCGGGGTGTCGGGGATGAACACCGACTCGATGCCGCGCCCGTCGGCGAGGGTGAACAGGAACTTCCGGGTGCCGTCGTCGGAGAGCTCGTGGCCGGCGATGCGCGGGGTCGAGAAGGACAGGGTGCGGCCGAGGGTCTCGCGGAGCGGACGCGAGAGGTCGGTCATGCCCTCGAACCCCTCCAGCCCGCGGCGGTGGACCCAGCGGTAGACCTGCCGGCCGTGGTAGGGCTCGACGCCGAGGCGCGACAACGCGTGCTCGAGCTCCTCCGGTTCGAGCTCCGCGAGGTCCGGGGGCGCGTCGACCATGCATCAACGGTACCATGACGGCTCGCGCTCTCCTGCCGCCGTTTGCCGCGCGCGGCGGTCCGTGATAGACTTCCATCGCTGTAGACGGCGCCTAAGTATCTCTATTCAAAACCACTTACGGTAGGAGCCCGGGACGGAATCGCGGGGCTTCCTTCAGGGGCCTCCCAACGTCGGCCCGCGGCCTTCGGCGGCGGACGGACCGTATCATCCATGGTTGTCTGCGAGCAGTTCGACAACGGGTTGCGTCTTCTGACCGAGCCCATGCCCGGCGCGCGCTCGGTCAGCTTCGGGGTCTGGCTGACCCGCGGATCGCGGCACGAGCGCGCGGCGCACTCGGGCATCGCGCACCTCGTCGAGCACATGCTCTTCAAGGGCACGACGACCCGGTCGGCGCAGGACATCGCGCAGGAGATCGACTCGATCGGGGGCCATCTCGACGCTTTCACGGCGAAGGAGTGCGCGAGCTACTACGTCAAGGTGCTCGACGAGCATCTGCCCCGCGCCGTCGACGTGCTGGCCGATCTGCTCCTGCGCCCCGCGTTCGACCCCGCGGAGGTGGCGCGCGAGAAGAAGGTCGTGCTCGAAGAGATCAAGATGGTGGAGGACACTCCCGACGATCTCGTGCACGAGCTCTTCACTCAGCGCTTCTGGTCGGGACACCCCCTGGGTCGGCCGATTCTCGGGGTCCCCGCCACCGTGAGCCCCATCGACAGCGCCACCCTGCGCGACTACTTCACGCGGGTCTACACCGCCGGGAACCTGGTTGTCGCGGCGGCCGGCAACGTCGAGCACGAGGCCGTCCGGGACCTGGTGGCGGAGGCGTTCGCGGACGTGCCGGCGAACGGCGAGACGGTCCCCGTCACTCCGCCGACGGCGGTGCCCGGGCTGACCGTGCGCGACAAGGCGATCGAGCAGTGCCATGTCTGCCTGGGGGTGGACGGATACCCCCAGCAGCACGACGATCGGTATATCTGCTACCTGCTGAACATCGTGCTCGGCGGGTCCATGAGCTCGCGGCTCTTCCAGAACATCCGCGAACGGCGGGGGCTCGCCTACGCCGTCAGCAGCGGAATGGTGTCCTACCACGACGGCGGCGCGCTGACCATCTACGCCGGCTGCGACGCGGAAGCCGTGCGCGAGGTCATCGATCTCGTCGTCGCCGAGCTGAGGGACCTCCGCGACAACCTCATCCTGGAAGAGGAGCTGCGGCGGGCGCAGGACCATCTGAAGGGCAGCCTGGTGCTGAGCCTCGAGAGCTCGTCGAGCCGGATGTCGCACATGGCGAGGCAGCAGATGTACTTCGGCCGGCAGTTCACCCTGGAGGACACGCTGCGCGGGGTCGAGGCGGTGACCCGGGAGGACGTCCGGCGCGTGGCGCGCGACCTGCTGCCGCCGGGTTCGCTCTCGGCGACGGTGCTCGGGCCGGTGAACGGGATGGAGCTCGGTGACGATCAGCTTGCCCTGGCGTAGGCGTCTGCGCCGTAGAACAGGGCGGACCCTTGCAGGATTGGCTGGGTGCCAGGCGGAGCCGTCAGGCGACGCTGGGCGGACCAGACGTCTGCACCGTAGCACGGTGCCGATGCCTGGCAGGGTTGGTTGGGCGCCGAGCGGAGCCGCAGGCGACGCTGGGCGGGCTGGCGGCCGGCGTCTCGGCGCGCCGCGGACGGCCGGCGGACCGGCCGGGCGGCGAGGCCGCGGCATGCGGGCCGGGACCGTCGCGTGATGCCCGTCCTGCTGACGGTTCTCGGCAGCGGGAGCGCGGGAAACGCCACGCTGTTGCACGAGGGCGAGTCCCGGGTGCTCATCGACGTCGGGCTGAGCTGCCGCGAGACGGCCCGGCGGCTGGGTGCGATCGGGGTGGCGCCGGAGAGCGTGACCGCGGTGGTCATCACCCACGCCCACGGCGACCACACCCGCGGCGCGGGGCTGTTCTCGCGCCGCTACGAGGCCCCGGTGCACGCGACCGAGGCCACGCGCGCGGTCTGGCCCGGCCCCGACGTCTGGTCGTGGGGCGGGCTCGAGTGCGAGGCGCCGGCCGACATCGGCGCCTTCCGCATCACCCCGTTCGAGGTTTCCCACGACGCCGCGGCGGAGACGGTGGCGTTTCACATCGAGACGGCGGCGGGGGGCATCGGCTTCGCGACCGACGTCGGCGTGACGTCCGCCGCCCTGCGGTCCCGGTTTCGGCGGTGCCGCCTGCTGGTGATGGAGTCGAACCACGCGGAGGACCTGCTGCTGGTCGGCCCGTACTCCGCCTCCACCAAGGCGCGCATCGCGGGCGAGCGCGGCCACCTGTCGAACGAGGCGCTCGCCCGGTTCGTCCGCGAGGACCTCGGGGCCTCGGTCGAATGCCTGGTGCTCGCCCATCTCAGCCGGGTCAACAACCTGCCCGAGCTCGCCGAGATGACCTGCCGCGAGGCCCTCGAGGCGTCGGGCCGGTCCGATGTCCGAATCGTCGTGACCCGCCAGGATCGCGTCACGGAAACGGTGCGCCTCGACGCCCGGGGCGCGCGTCCCGGCGCCGCTGCGCTTTCCGGGCGTCAGATTGCCCTGCCGTTCCAGATGTCCGCAACGTCATGATTCCACGCTACACGAACCCCGAGATGGGTCGCATCTGGAGCGACCAGCGCCGGTACGAGACCTGGCTGCGGGTCGAGGTCGCGGCGGCCGAGGCCATGGCCGCCACCGGGCTCGTGCCGGAGGCGGCGGCGCGCGACATCGCCGCGTGCGCCGGCGTAAGGGCCGAGCGCGTCGAGGAGATCGAGCAGACCACGCAGCACGACGTCATCGCGTTCACCACCGCGGTGGCCGAGCAGGTCGGCCCCTCGGCCCGTTGGCTGCACTTCGGGCTGACGTCGTCCGACGTGCTCGATACCGCGCTCGCCCTGCAGATGCGCGAGGCGTGCGGGCTGATTCTGGCCGGGCTCGACGGGGCCATCGCGGCGGTTGGCGAGCGCGCCCGGGAGCATCGCGACACCCCGATGATCGGCCGCACCCACGGCGTGCACGCCGAGCCGATGACCTTCGGGCTGAAGCTCGCCCTGTGGCACGCGGAGCTCGGGCGGGCCCGGACCCGGCTGGAGCGCGCCCGGGAGGTCGTGAGCGTCGGCAAGATCTCGGGGGCGGTCGGCACCTACGCCCACCTCGAGCCGGAGATCGAGCGGCGGGTCTGCGCCGCCCTCGGGCTGACCCCGGCCCCGGTGGCGTCGCAGATCGTGCAGCGCGACCGGCACGCGGAGCTGCTGGGCGCCCTCGCCATCACCGGCGCCTCGATCGAGAAGTTCGCGGTCGAGGTGCGCGGGCTGCAGAAGACCGAGATCGGCGAGGTGGAGGAGGGCTTCGCGAAGGGCCAGAAGGGCTCGTCGGCCATGCCCCACAAGCGCAACCCGATCGGGTGCGAGCAGTTGACGGGACTGGCCCGGGTGCTGCGCGCCAACGCGATGGCCGCGCTCGAGAACGTGGCCCTGTGGCACGAGCGCGACATCTCGCACTCGTCGGTGGAGCGCGTCGTCATTCCCGACAGCTTCATCGTGCTCGACCACATGCTGCGGCGGTTCGCCCGCATCGTGCGGGGGCTGGTGGTGCATCCCGAGCGGATGCGCGAGAATCTGGAGCGGTCGCGCGGGGTCGTCTTCTCGGGCACCGTCCTGCTCGAGCTCGCGCAGCGGGGGGTGTCGCGCGAGCAGGCCTACGCGTGGGTGCAGCGGGCGGCGATGCGGTCGCACGACGAGCAGCTCGACTTCAAGGCCCTCCTGGCCGAGGACCGGGAAGTGATGGGGGTGCTGTCGGGTGCCGACCTCGACGCGGCGTTCGATCTCGAGCGGCAGCTGCGTCACGTCGGCCCCATCGTCGACCGCGTGCTGGCCGGCGGGGAACCCGGGGCGTCGGAAGAGGACTTCGAGACCCCGACACCGCGCCTCTTGAAAACCGAGAACAGAGGGCCGGCGTAGAATCGGGTGCGTCGGCGCCTTCACCGAGGGGGAACCGCGGCGTGAGAGCGAGAGTGTTCGTCACCCTGAAGCCCTCGGTGTTCGACCCCCAGGGCCGGACCATCGTCGAGGCCCTGGGCTCGATGGGGTACGGAGCCGTGCGCGACGTGCGGCAGGGGAAGTACTTCGAGCTGGACGTCAACGCGGAGACGCCGGCGGCTGCGCGCACCCTCGTGGCCGAGGTCGCAGACCGGCTGCTCGCCAACCCCGTCATCGAGAGCTATCGCGTGGAGGTCGACGAACACGAATCACGGTTGCCGCCGGTGGACGATTCCGGCACGCGCAACGTGAGGGTGGTCGACGACCGGTGAGGTCGCTGGCCCGGTGCGGCGAGGGAATCCGCCCATGAAGTTCGCCATCATCGAGTTCCCCGGCTCGAACTGCGACCACGACGCCTACCACGCCGCGAAGCACGTGCTGGGGCAGCAGGCGGAGCTCGTGTGGCACAAGGACACCGACCTGCGGGGCGCCGATGCGGTCGTGCTGCCGGGGGGATTCTCTTACGGGGACTACCTGCGCAGCGGGGCCATCGCCCGCTTCTCGCCGGTGATGGGGGAGGTCCGCGAGTTCGCCGACGCCGGCGGGCCGGTCATCGGCATCTGCAACGGGTTCCAGGTTCTGCTGGAGGCCGGCTTGCTCGAGGGCGCCCTGCTGCGGAACCGCCGGTTGAAGTTCCTGTGCCAGCATGTCCACGTCCGGGTCGAGCAGACCGATACCCCGTTCAGTTGCGGGGCGGCGGCCGGGCAGGTGCTCAGGCTGCCGATCGCGCACGGCGAGGGCAGCTACCACGCCGCGCCGGAGACGGTGGACGCCCTCGAGGCCAACCGGCAGGTCGTGTTCCGCTACTGCGACGCCGAGGGCGCGGCGACCGGGGCCGCCAATCCCAACGGGTCGCTGCGCCGGATCGCCGGCGTGTGCAACCGCCGCCGCAACGTGGTCGGGCTGATGCCGCATCCCGAGCGCGCGTGCGAGTCGGCCCTCGGGAGCGAGGACGGCCGGGTGGTGCTCGAGTCCGTGGTGGCGGCGATGGCCGCGACGGGTGCCGCGTGATCGAGCAGGCCACCATCGACGCGCACGGGTTGAGCGCGGAGGAGTATCGCCGGCTGGTCGAGATTCTCGGCCGCGAGCCGACGCTCACCGAGCTCGGGATCTTCTCGGTGATGTGGTCCGAGCACTGCAGCTACAAGAGCTCGCGCCGGCACCTGCGGCGCTTCCCCACGGACGGCCCGCGGGTGCTGCAGGGGCCGGGGGAGAACGCGGGCGCGGTCGACGTCGGCGACGGCCTCGCCGCGGTGTTCAAGATCGAGTCTCACAACCATCCCTCGTTCATCGAGCCCTACCAGGGGGCGGCGACGGGCGTCGGCGGTATCATCCGCGACATCTTCACGATGGGGGCGAGGCCCATCGCCCTGCTCGACTCGCTGCGGTTCGGCGCCCTCGAGGACGAGCGCGGCCGGCCCGCGCCGGAAACCGTGCGCCTCGTCGACGGGGTGGTCGCGGGCATCGCCGGGTACGGCAACAGCATCGGCATCCCCACTGTCGGGGGCGAGGTCGCGTTCGAGCCCGGATACGCCGGCAACCCCCTGGTGAACGTGTTCTGCCTGGGAGTGGCGAAGGCCGAGCGGCTCGCCAAGGGGGTCGCCTCGGGTGCCGGCAACCCCGTCTACTACGTCGGGGCGAGGACCGGGCGCGACGGCATCCACGGCGCCACCATGGCGTCGGCCGAGTTCGACGACTCCTCCGCCGACAACCGGCCGGCGGTGCAGGTGGGCGACCCGTTCATGGAGAAGCTGCTGCTCGAGGCCTGCCTCGAGGTCATGGAGACCGACGCGTTGGTCGGCATCCAGGACATGGGCGCGGCGGGGCTCACCTGCTCGACGTGCGAGATGGCGGCCCGGGGGGGGACCGGCATCGACGTCGATGTCTCGCGGGTGCCGCAGCGCGAGACCGGCATGACCCCCTACGAGATCATGCTGTCGGAATCGCAGGAGCGGATGCTGCTCGTGGTCCGGCAGGGGCGCGAGGCGGAGGTGGAGCGGGTCTTCGACAAGTGGGACCTGCACGCGGTGCGCATCGGCGAGGTCACCGCCGACGGCCTGCTGCGGGTGCGCGACCGGGGCCGGGTGGTGGCCGAGATTCCGAACCGGGAGCTGGCCGACGGCGCGCCGCTGTACGACCGCCCGACGCGGTACCCCGCCTATTTGGACGCGGCGCAGCGCCTCGACCTGTCCGCGCTGGACGCTTCCCCCGACCTGACCCGGACCTGGCTGGACCTGCTGGCGGCGCCGGTCATCGCGAGCAAGCGCTGGATCTACCGCCAGTACGACCACATGGTGCGCACCAACACGGTGGCCCTGCCGGGTCTCGGGGCCGCGGTCGTACGCGTCAAGGGGACCGGCCGCGCCCTGGCGATATCGGTGGACGGCAACGGGCGCCACGCCTGGCTGGACCCGCGCGAGGGCGGCCGGCTCGCGGTGGCCGAGGCGGCGCGCAACGTGGCCTGCGCCGGGGCCGAGCCGATCGGGGCGACCAACTGCCTGAACTTCGGGAACCCGGAGCGTCCCGACATCATGTGGCAGTTCGTCGAGGCGGTGGACGGCATCGCCGAGGGGTGCCGCGCCCTCGGCATTCCCATCACCGGCGGCAACGTCAGCCTGTACAACGAGACCGACGGGCAGGCCATCTATCCCACGCCGGTTCTCGGGGTGGTGGGGCTGCTCGAGGACGCCGGGCAGGTGCTGACCCGGCTCTTCCCGGCCGCGGGGCTCGACGTCGTCCTGCTCGGCGACGCGGTTCCCGATCCGGCCGGGGCCGGCGGGCTCGGCGGCAGCGAGTACCTGAAGCGGGTGCACGGGCTGGTGCGGGGACGTCCCGCCCCCGTCGACTTCGACCGCGAGAAGGCGCTGCAGCGCCTGGTGGTGGATGCGGCCCGTTGCGGGATGGTATGTTCGGCCCACGACTGCGCGGAGGGCGGTCTCGCGGTGGCCCTGGCCGAATGCTGCATCGAGAGCGGCGGCATCGGCGCGCGCGTCGAGCTGCCGGGGGCGACCGCCTCGAACGACGGCTTCGACGTGGTGCGGACCCTGTTCGGGGAGTCGCCGTCCCGGATCATCGTCTCGGTGACTCCGGCACGGGGGGGCGAGTTGTTCGCGCGGGCGCGCGGCGCCGGCGTGCCGGCGGCGGCGATCGGCCGGACCGGGGGCGATCGGCTGACCGTCTCGGTGGCCGGCGACGTGGTCGCCGACCTGGCGCTGGAGACGGCCGAGCACGCCTGGGCGACCGGGCTGACCCGTCGTCTCGACCCGGCAGCGGTGGAGGGGTCGGGCTGGCAGCCCGTGGTGGAACCCCGCGTTGCACCGCGCCCGGAGGGCGCCAGCGAACGGCCGAGGCGCCCGCCTGACAAGGCGTGAGGAGGGCGCATATTGGGCATATGTAACCGACGAACAACGCAGTCAGGCGGGATGCATCGCCGCTCGAATGCAGCGGGGACTTTCGCCACGGGCTGCTAGGACGGCGCGGACGCCTGGGTCGGTCGGGCGCCCAGCGGAGCCGCAGGCGACGATTGGCGGGGCAGGCGTCGGCGTCGCAGAACAGCGCGGACGCCTGGAGGGTCGGTTGGGCGGCAACCTTTGCGGTGCAGGAGTTTCGCGCCAGCGAAACTCCCAAGGCGACCGCAAGGTCGCCCGGCGACCGCAAGGTCGCCCGGCGACGATTGGCGGGCTGGTCATGGACGACGACAAGTTCCACGACGAATGCGGCGTCTTCGGCATCTACGGGCATCCGGAGGCGCCCGCCCTGACCCGTCTCGGGTTGTACGCGCTGCAGCACCGGGGCCAGGAGAGCGCCGGCATCGCCACGAGCGACGGAGAGCACCTGCACCTGACGCGGGCCATGGGGCAGGTGTCGGAGGCCATCGACGAGACGACCCTCGCCGCCCTGGGCGGCGACACCGCCATCGGCCACGTGCGGTACTCGACGGCGGGCGACAGCCAGATCGTCAATGCTCAGCCGCTCCTCATCGACTGTGCGCACGGCGAGATCGCCCTCTGCCACAACGGGAACCTCATCAACGCGGCCGAGCTGCGGGACGACCTGGTGCGGCAGGGGTCCATCTTCCAGACCGGCAGCGACACCGAGGTCGTGCTGCACCTCTACGCCCGCTCGGCCGCCGATGCGCCCCCCGACGCCGTCGTCGAGTCGGTCCGGCAGGTGCGCGGGGCGTTCTCGCTGGTGGTCCTGACCCGGGACTACCTGATGGCGGTACGCGACCCTTACGGGTTCCGTCCCCTCGTGCTCGGCGCCCTCGGAGACGCGACCGTGGTGTGCTCGGAGACCTGCGCCCTCGATCTGATCGGAGCGCAGTACGTGCGGGACGTCGAGCCGGGCGAGTTGCTGGTCATCGGGCGCGACGGCCGGCGCTCGTTCCGGCCGTTTCCGCCCGCCATGCCCTCGCACTGCGTGTTCGAGCACGTGTACTTCGCCCGGCCCGACAGCGTGGTCTTCGGCCAGAGCGTCCACGAGGTGCGGACCAACCTGGGACGGCTGCTCGCGCGCGAGATGCCGACCGACGCCGACGTCGTGGTGCCGGTACCCGACTCCGGGATCTGCGCGGCCATGGGCTACGCCGAGGCGACGGGGCTGCCGGTGCGGATGGGGCTCATCCGGAACCACTACGTCGGCCGGTCATTCCTTGCGCCCCAGCAGGAGATTCGCGGTTTCCGCGTGCGCGTGAAGCTGAATCCGGTCCGGAGCGTGCTCGAGGGCAAGCGGGTCGTCCTCGTCGACGACTCGATCGTGCGGGGGACGACCAGCCGCAAGATCGTCGGGATGATCCGCGCCGCCGGCGCCCGCGAGATTCACATGCGAATCAGCTGCCCCCCGACCATCTCTCCCTGCTATTACGGCATCGACACCCCGCGGCAGTCCGAGCTCATCGCCGCGAACCACGCGGTCGACGACATCTGCCGCTACGTCAAGTCGGACACCCTCGCCTACCTCAGCATGGACGGGTTGCGCGAGGCGGTCGGGGCGCGGAGCGGGGACTACTGCACGTCGTGCTACACCGGCAATTACCCGGTCGACGCGCCGAAGGACGCCGAGGCGTACATGCAGATGGCGTTGAAGCTGCCGGACGTGTCATGACGCCCCGGACCGCCCTCGACTACCGGTCCGCGGGCGTCGACATCGACGCCGGCGCGGAGGCGGTGCGGCGAATCCGGGCCCTCGCGCGCGGGACGTTCACCCCCGGGGTCCTCTCGGAGATCGGCAGCTTCGGCGGCCTGTTCCGGCCGGACCTGACGGGCCTGGCCGACCCCGTGCTCGTGTCGAGCGCCGACGGTGTCGGGACCAAGCTGAAGGTCGCGTTTCTCGCCGGCCGGCACGATACCGTCGGCCGCGACCTCGTCAACCACTGCGTCAACGACATCCTCGTGCAGGGGGCGAGGCCCCTCTTCTTCCTGGACTACCTCGCGACCGGGCGGCTCGCGCCCGACGTCACCGAGGCGGTGGTCCGCGGCATCGCGGCCGCCTGCACCGAGAACGGGTGCGCCCTCCTCGGCGGCGAGACGGCGGAGATGCCGGGGTTCTACGCCGACGGCGAGTACGACCTCGCCGGCTTCATCGTCGGCATCGCCGACCGCGCCCGCCTGATCGACGGCCGCGGCGTCCGCCCCGGCGACGAGCTGATCGGCCTGCCGTCGAGCGGCCTCCACACCAACGGCTACTCGCTCGCCCGCCGTATCGTGTTCGACACCCTGGACCTTAACGTCGACTCGGTGCCGGAGGGGCTCGACGGGCCGGTCGGCGACGTGCTGCTGCGGACGCACCGCTCGTATCTCCCCCTGGTGTCCCCGCTGCTCGCGGAGGCCGGCGGGGCCGTCAAGGCCATGGCCCACGTCACCGGGGGCGGCCTGACCGACAATCTTCCCCGCGTGCTCCCCCCGGGCGCCGCCGTCGACATCGACCGGAGCGCCTGGGCGCCGCCGCCGGTGTTCGCGTTCCTGCAGCGCCACGGTGGCCTCAGCGACGCCGAGGCGTTCCGCACGTTCAACATGGGCATCGGCCTCGTCGTCGTCTGCGCTTCCGGGGAGAGCGACGCCCTGCTCGCGTGGTTCCGCCGACGCGGCGAGCCGGGCGCCGCCGTCATCGGACGCGTCACGGCCGGCGACGGCGCGGTGCGTTACCCATGACCGGTGCGACCGCCGCGGGTCCGGGCCGCGGCGCGGGGCGCGGGGCCGCGAACCGCCGTCTCGGCGTGCTGATCTCGGGGCGCGGCAGCAATCTGCAGGCGATCATCGAGGCCATCGCGGCGGGACGGCTGGCCGCCGAGATCGCGGTCGTCATCTCGAACCGGCCCGATGCCCCGGGGCTCGAACGCGCCCGCCGCGCCGGCATCGAGACGGTGGTGCTGGACCACGCCGCGCACGGGTCGCGAGAAGCTTACGACCGCGAGCTCGCGGCCGCCCTGCGCCGATACGACGTCGCCCTCGTCTGCCTCGCCGGGTTCATGCGCCTTCTCGGCCCGGCGTTCGTATCGGCCTTCCGCGACCGCATCCTGAACGTCCATCCCTCGCTGCTGCCCGCGTTCCCCGGCCTGCACGGCCAGGAGCAGGCGTGGCGCCACGGCGTCAAGGTCGCCGGCGCCACCGTGCACATCGTCACCGCCGAGCTCGACGCGGGGCCGATCGTGCGGCAGGCGGCGGTGCCGGTGCACGAGGACGACACTCCCGCGACGCTCTCGGCCCGCATCCTGACCGAGGAACACCGCATCTATCCCGAGGCCATCGGCCTCGTGCTGGACGGCGGCTGGCGCGTCGAGGGGCGCCGGTTCGTGCGCGCGGGCGGCGGGCGCGGCGCTGCCGGCCGGTGATCCCGCGCGCGTTCTTCGGGTAGACTGATCCGATGCCTGCCGCCGCGGGGACCGTCGCCGAGCAGATGGCCTACCTGACCAAGGGGGCGGTCGACGTCGTGCGCGAGTCCGAGCTCCGCTCGAAGCTCGAGCGGGCGGCGCGGAAGGAGCGGCCGCTGGTGGTCAAGGTGGGCTTCGATCCGACGGCCCCGGACCTGCACCTCGGACACACGGTGCTGATCCGGAAGATGAAGCACTTCCAGGACCTGGGCCACACCGTGGTGTTCCTCATCGGCGACTTCACCGGGCTGATCGGCGACCCGACCGGCCGATCGAAGACCCGGCCGCCCCTCACGCGACAGGAGATCGACGAGAACGCCGACACCTACCGGGCGCAGGTGTTCAAGCTGCTCGACCCCGACCGCACGGCCGTCGAGTTCAACAGCCGCTGGCTCGGGGCGCTGCGCAGCGAGGACTGGATACGGCTCGCGGCCAGCTACAACGTCGCCCAGATGCTCGAACGCCGCCACTTCCGACAGCGGTACGACCGGGGGCAGCCGATCGCGATTCACGAGTTCCTCTACCCGCTCACACAGGCCTACGACTCCGTCCATCTGGCCGCGGACGTCGAGCTCGGGGGGACCGATCAGCTGTTCAACCTGAACGTGGGCCGGGACGTCATGCCCTCGTTCGAGCTGTCGCCGCAGGTCGTGATGACGGTGCCGCTCCTCGTGGGCCTCGACGGCGTCGAGAAGATGTCGAAGTCGACCGGCAACTACGTGGGCATCACCGAGCCCCCGGACGAGATGTTCGGGAAGCTCATGTCGATCTCCGACACGCTGATGTGGAGCTGGTACGAGCTGTTGACCGACCTCTCGGTGGCCGAGATCGAGCGCCTGCAGGCGC
>OZ242323.1:6705000-7183812 GCA_965208165.1 Vicinamibacterales bacterium
AATTTGTGGTACCGGTGAAGACGCCGGTTGCCCGTGGCAAGACGGAAAGACCCCGTGCACCTTTACTACAACTTAGTAGTGAGTGCTGGCGTGTTATGCGCAGGATAGGTGGGAGACGTTGAACCGGGCCTCTTGGGGTCCGGGGAGTCAACGGTGAGATACCACCCTTAGCACTCTGGCGCCCTAACCTCGCTCTGTCATCCAGAGCAGGGACATTGCTAGGCGGGTAGTTTGACTGGGGCGGTCGCCTCCCAAAATGTAACGGAGGCGCGCGAAGGTTCGCTCAGGCTGTTTGGAAATCAGCCGGAGAGTGCAAAGGCAAAAGCGAGCTTGACTGCGAGACCTACAAGTCGAGCAGGTGGGAAACCAGGCCTTAGTGATCCGGTGGTTCCGCATGGAAGGGCCATCGCTCAACGGATAAAAGGTACGCCGGGGATAACAGGCTTATCTTGGCCAAGAGTTCACATCGACGCCAAGGTTTGGCACCTCGATGTCGGCTCATCGCATCCTGGAGCTGTAGCAGGTTCCAAGGGTTCGGCTGTTCGCCGATTAAAGCGGTACGTGAGCTGGGTTTAGAACGTCGCGAGACAGTTCGGTCCCTATCTGCCACGGGCGCAGGAGATTTGAGGGGGGCTGTCCCTAGTACGAGAGGACCGGGATGGACGGACCTCTGGTGTACCAGTTGTCGCGCCAGCGGCAGCGCTGGGTAGCTACGTTCGGAAGGGAGAAATGCTGAAAGCATCTAAGCGTGAAACCCTCCCCAAGATGAGATCTCCCCGAGCTTCGGCTCCTGAAGGCTCCTGGAAGATGACCAGGTGATAGGCCAGGTGTGTAAGGCCCGCGAGGGCTTGAGCTGACTGGTACTAATCAGCCGTGAGGCTTGACCTTTTCCTCATTCCACACTGTGTGAGGGGCGGGAGAGGCTACCGTTTGCAGGATATTCAGTTGTTGCTGGGCGCCCGGCGTATGTCCGGGGTCCAGCGTTCGGTTCTTTGACAGACGGGGCCCGGCGGGTGGGGCCCCCTGCGTTTCCCGGTGGCGATAGGAGAGGGGTCACACCCGTTCCCATGCCGAACACGGCCGTTAAGCCCTCTACCGCCGATGGTACTGCACGGGAAACTGTGTGGGAGAGTAGGTCACTGCCGGGATTTTTCTCTGACGCCCGGGGCTGCACGCGGCCCCGGGCGTTGGCATGTACGGAGGAGGGCGTCGGGCGCGGGGCGGCGACGGCGGAACGGCTGCCCGGGGGTCTTCTCTGGCGGCCGGGGCTGCGCGTGGCGCCAGGCGTTGCCATGTTCGGAGGAGGGCGTCGGGCGGGTGGCCGTCGGGCGTCGGGGCGCGGGCGGCGTCGGCGGAAGCGCTGCCGGGGGTTTTCTGTGACGCCCGGGGCTGTGCGTGGCCCCGGGCGTTGGCATGTACGGAGGAGGGCGGCGGGCCGGGTGCGCGGGGGACGCGGCTTCGGTACGGCGGCACCGCGGCACGACGCGGTCCACGGTGAGGGGGCGGCGGAAACGACGGGGCGGACGTGACGAGAGAAGGGACGGGACGGGCGGACGAGAGGGGCGTTCGGGTCGAGCTCGCGGGCGAGCGGAAGATCCGCCACCACAACAAGGTCTACTATCGGTTCAACCACTGGCCGATCTGGGTGTTCGTTTTTTTCATCCTGCCGGGTCCGCTGACGCTGGACCTGTTCGATCGGGGATTCGACGTGCGGATGGCGTTGTGGCTCGGGGCGGTGATGGTGGGCACGGGGGTCGCGGGCGTCCGGGGTCGGCTGCCGGGATGTGAGGCGCGGCCGTACATCATCCGGTTCACGGAAGATCGCCCGAATCCGCTGTACAGGCGGGTGTGCTACACGTGCGCGTGGAGCGCGGTGCTTTCGTTCGGGTTGCTCAACCTGGCGGGGCTCGGGACGGCGGTGGTGACGGGGGTGTGGAGCGTGCGCCAGATGTACGAGGCGGCCTACTTCCCGCTGGCGGGCGCGGTGTGGGCGCTGGGGGCGTTGGGGCGCTTGCCGCGGGTGAAGCCGTCGACGAAGGGAGAAGGGCACGAGCGGCGGTACTTCTACGGATCGGTTTGGGCGATGTGCATCGCGCAGCCGGTGCTGTGGGGGCTGTGGCGGGGGCTGCCGCCGGGGCGGACGGGCGACGTCGTGAAGCTGTGCGCGTTCGTGGGCATTCTCGCGTTCGTGGGATGGCTGTCGTACCGCGGCAAGCTGCCGCGTACGCGGCCGATCGTGCCGGGAGAGCTCGCGGTGTCGGACTGATGGGTCGCCACGGACGGGCGTCGGCTCGGCCTTGCGTCAGGCGCCGCGACCGTCGGGCGGATACCACGCGGGCGGGGGCCCGGGGGGGCGCGCGGCTTTCGGGTGGGGTCAGGAGCGCGACGTCAGTAGGTGCCAAGCGTAGCGCAGGGTCACGACGGCGATGGGGACGCCGACCAGCACCCAGGCCCACCGGTAGTGCTCGGATTGGGCGTATCCGTAGCCGATGAGCGCGAGGAGCAGGAGGTTGAGGCAGACCCCGATCGCGGTGTGCTTGTTGGCGACGGGGTCGGCGTCGGGCGGAGGCGGAGAAGGCGGAGTGGTCATGCGCGGGTTCCCGCTGGGGGCCGGAGCAGGCCGGTGATTCGGCGGTCCGGCGCGATGCCGTCTCGCTGGCCGCGCTCGGGGCGGCGACGGTGCGGACCCGGTGAATTCTAGCAGCCCGCGGTGGCAGTCCCCGCTGCATTCGAGCAGCGATGTATCCCGCCTGACTGCGGTTGCTCGTCGGTTGCATATGGGCAATATGCATCTTCCGCGCGCCTTGTCAGGCGGGCGCCTCGCCGTTCGCTGGCGCCCTTCGGGCGCGGTCGAACGCGGGGTTCCACCACGGGCTGCTGGCAGCCCGGCGGGGAGACCGGCGGCCGGAGGCCGACGACGCGACCGGTCGCATGCTCCCGGCCGACGATGGAGAGGGGCGGAGTCGCCGGGCGGCCCCATCGGGGCGCGTATTCCGTTAGAATTGCCGGATGATGCGTGTGCGTGCCTGTCTTCTTCTCGTGGTGGTCGTCGCGGCCCGCGGCGATGCCCTGACCGGACAGCAACCGGGGTTCGACGCCCGGTTTCTGGACAAGACGATGCGGCTGGACTACGTCCACTCCGGCGGGCTGGGGCAGGAGATCTTCGCCCTCGACCAGGTGGTCTCCGACGGACCGTGGGCGGGCAGCCGGACGCGGCTCCTCGACGACCTCAATCTGGGGAAGTACCGGTTCGAGGTGATCGACCGGCGGACCAACGGGGTCCTGTACTCCCGTGGTTTCGCGTCCATCTACGGCGAGTGGGAGACGACGCCGGAGTACCGCGAGGTGCACCGCAGCTTTCACGAATCGCTGCGGTTTCCGTGGCCGAAGGCCCCTGTCCAGGTCGTGCTCAAGGGCCGGAACGCGGACAACAGCTTCCGCGAGCTCTGGTCCACCGTCGTCGACCCGGCCTCGCGGTTCGTCAACCCCGCGGATCGCGAGCCCGCCGGCGAGGTGTGGCCCCTGTTCGAGAGCGGCCCGCCTTCCGAGAAGGTCGATCTGCTCGTGATCGGCGAGGGGTACACGGCGGCGGAGATTCCCAAGTTCCATGCGGACGCGACCCGCCTCGTGAACGCCCTGTTCGAGGAGGAGCCGTTCCGCAGCCGCAGGAGCGACTTCAACGTGTGGGGCCTCGACCTGCCGTCCGCCGAGTCGGGGGTCACCCGGCCCCGCGCCGGCGAGTTCCGCCGCACCCCGTTGTCGGCCCAGTACAACATCTTCGATTCCGAACGCTACGTCCTCACCTACGACAACCGGGCCCTCCGGGACGCCGCCTCGGCCGCGCCCTACGAGTTCATCGAGATTCTCGTCAACGACGAGCAGTACGGCGGCGGCGGCATCTTCAACTTCCAGGCCACGGCGGCGGCCGACACCGGGTTCGCCGAGTACGTGTTCATCCACGAGTTCGGCCACCACTTCGCGGGGCTCGCCGACGAGTACTACACGTCCGACGTCGCCTACGAGACCGGCGCCGCCTTCCATCCCGAGCCGTGGGAGCCGAACGTCACCGCCCTGCACGATCCCGAACGGGTCAAGTGGGGCGACCTCGTCGAGCCGGGCACCCCGCTGCCGACGCCGTGGGACAAGGCGGCGTTCGAGGCGGGCAGCGTGGAGGCCCAGCGCCGCCGCGGCGCGTTGCGGGCCGAGGGGGCGGTCGAGACGGTGATGGACCGGCTGTTCACCGAGCAGATGGAGCGGGAGACGGCCCTGCTCGGGGGCATGCCCTACGCGGGGCGGGTCGGGGCGTTCGAGGGGGCGTCCTACGAGCCGACGGGGCTCTACCGCTCCGAGGTCGACTGCATCATGTTCACACGCAATCCCGTCGGCTTCTGCCGCGTCTGCAGCAGGGCCATCGAAAACGTCATCGACCAGTACGCCAGACCGTGACCGGCCGGCGTCGCGGAGGAGGCGGTTCCCCATGCCCGTGAATGCGCAGTTCCTCGCCGAGCTCGAGCGGATCGTCGGGCCCGACGGCCTCGTCCGCGACGAGGGCGAGCTGTCCACCTACGAGTCGGACGGGCTGGTCTCGCACCGCTCGCGGCCCCGGGCGGCGGTGCTGCCGGAGACGGCGGAGCAGGTGCAGGCGGTAGTGCGGCTCTGCCACCGCGACCGCGTCCCGTTCGTGGCGCGGGGGCAGGGCACGGGGCTCTCGGCCGGCGCCCTGCCGCATCCGGACGGCGTGCTCATCGTCATGACCCGCATGAACCGGGTGCTCGACGTCGACATCGCGAACCGCCGGATCACGGTCGAGCCGGGCATCATGAACCTGGAGGTCACCCGCCGGGTGGCCCCCGACGGCTACTACTATGCGCCCGACCCGTCGAGCCAGGTCATCTGCTCGATCGGCGGCAACGTGGCCGAGAACTCCGGGGGCGCCCACTGCCTCAAGTACGGCTTCACCGTGCACCACGTGGTGGGCGTCGAGGCGGTGCTGCCCGACGGCGTGATGGTCCATCTCGGGGGACCGGCGCCCGACGGCCCCGGCCTCGATCTCCTCGGGGTGCTGGTGGGGTCGGAGGGGACGCTGGCCGTGGTCACGAAGGTGATCCTGCGGCTGCTGCGCCGTCCCGAGTCGGTGCGCACGCTGCTGGCCGCGTTCGACTCGACCGACGCTGCGGGCAACGCGGTGTCCGACGTCATCGCCGCCGGCATCATCCCCGCCGCCATCGAGATGATGGACCGCACGACGATCCGCGCCGCTGAGGCCGCGGTGAGCCCCGGCTTCCCGGACGCCGAGGCAGTGCTCATCGTCGAGCTCGACGGCCCGCAGCCGGAGGTGGCGGCGCAGTTCGAGCAGATCGAGTCGATCTGCGATCGGAACCGGGGCTGGGGGGTGCAGGTCGCGCGCGACGAGGACCAGCGCGCCCGCATCTGGCGGGGCCGCAAGGCGGCGTTCGCGGCGATGGGGCGCGTCGCCCCCAGCTACTACGTGCAGGACGGGGTGATTCCCCGCAGCACGCTCCCCGAGGTGCTGCGCCGCATCCGGGACCTCGAGAAGCGGTCGGGGCTCACCATCGGCAACGTCTTCCACGCCGGCGACGGCAACCTGCACCCCCTGGTCTGCTACGACGACGCGGTGGAGGGGCAGGCCGAGCTCGCCGAGGAGGTCGCCACCGAGATCCTCTCCTACTGCCTCGACGCCGGGGGGTCGCTGACGGGCGAGCACGGCATCGGGGCCGACAAGGCCTGCCACATGCCGAAGATGTTCGACGAGGCGGACCTGGCGACGATGCGGCTGCTGCGCCGGGCGTTCGACCCGGCGGACATCTGCAACCCCGACAAGCTGCTGCCGACCCCACGGCTGTGCGGAGAGGTGCCCGGGCCCTACCGCGCCCATCCGGCGGAGGCGGCGGGGTTGGCCCAGCGGCTCTAGCGGCCCGTGGTGGAACCCCGCGTCGCACCGCGCCCGGAGGGCGCCAGCGAACGGCCGAGGCGCCCGCCTGACAAGGCGTGAGGAGAGCGCATATTGGGCATATGCAACCGACGAACAACGCAGCCGGCAGTCTGCGCCGGTCACGGTGCAGACTGCCGGCAGGCGTGGCTGGGCGGCAATCGGAGCCGAAGGCGACGCTTGCCGGGCGCAGGCGGGATGCATCGCCGCTCGAATGCAGCGGGGACTTTCGCCGTGGGCTGCTAGCGGAGCCTGCGCCGCGGAACGGCGCGGACTCCCGGCAGGGCGGTTGGCGGGCCGGGAGCCGCCAAGACACCGGTTGGCGCCCTTCGCCACCGGCATCCAGAGGTGACATGACCGAGGTCGTGGAGTTGCGCGACGCGCTGATCGGCCAGATCGACGCCTGCGCCGGCGGGGCGGTGGCCCGGCCGGGGACCGACGGCGACGCGATCGACGGCGAGGTGCCGGGAGTCGTCGCCGAGCCGGGGACGCCCGAGGCGGCGGCGGCGGTGCTGGGATGGGCCTCGGACCACGGGCGTTCGGTCGTGGTTCGCGGCGGCGGGACCAAGCTGGGCTGGGGCGCGCCCGCGGGTCCGATCGACCTGCTGCTGTCGACCCGGCGCCTCGACGCCGTCGAGGCGCACCGGCACGGCGACCTCACCGCCACCGTGCAGGCCGGCGCGGTGCTGGCGGACGTCAACGCGGCGCTCGCCGCGCACCGCCAGTGGCTCCCCCTCGACGCGCCCCACGCCGAGCGGGCGACCATCGGCGGCATCGTGGCCGCGAACGACAGCGGTCCGCGGCGGCAGCGCCACGGGGCCCCGCGCGACCTCATCATCGGCATGACCCTGGCCCGGGCCGACGGGGTGACCGCGAAGAGCGGCGGCATCGTGGTGAAGAACGTCGCGGGCTACGACCTCGCCCGATTGCTGACGGGGTCGTTCGGCTGTCTCGGGGTCATCCTCACCGCCACCTTCAAGCTGGCCCCGGCGGCCGAGGCGTCGCGCACGGTGCGGGTGGCGCTCTCGGAGGCCGGGCAGATCGATCGCGTCGCGGCCGCGTTGCTCGCCCACGGGTCGACCCCGACCGCGGTCGAGCTGGCGTGGCCGCCGGCCGCGATGCTCGTCCGTTTCGAGTCGGCCGCGACGGTGGCGGCCGAGCAGGCGGAGCGGGCGGCGGCCCTGGCGCGCGACGCCGGCGGCGCCGCGGACGTGCTGGCGGAGGCCGACGAGGCCGAGGCGTGGCGCCGCCACGAGGCCCGGGTGTTCGGGGGCGAGGGGACCATCGTCAAGCTCGTGGTCCTGCCGAGCGACCTGTCGGCCACCCTGGCGTGGCTCGACGAGGCGGTGCGCGCCCAGTCGCTCGACTGCGCGATGGTGGGCCGGGCGGGTCTCGGCGTGCTGTATCTCCGTCTCGCCGGCCCGGTGCCCGCCCAGGCGTCGCTCGTGCGAGCCCTGCGCGAGCGCATCGACCCCGGCCGCGGCAGCGCGGTCATCCGGCAGGCCGAGGGGGAGCTGCGAGGTCTCGTCGACGTGTGGGGACCGCTCGGCGACGGCTTCCCCCTGATGCAGCAGGTCAAGCACCGGTTCGACCCCGGCCGCGTCCTCAATCCCGGCCGCGGCCCCGGCGGCCTCTAGGAGTCTGCGCTTCAGAACGGTTTTGGGCCTGATCGGGCACGATATGTAGTGGTCGAGCTCGCGGGTTGGGTCCCAATATATGGGGGCTGTAGTTTCCTGCGGCGCAGACTCCCAGCCCGCCGATCGTCGCCTGCGGCTCTGCCGGGTGTCGCCGGGGTCCACCGGGGAAGCCCCCCGGTAGCGGAGGCCAGAACCCGCGAACCGGTGTCCAACTGGTACCCGATTGCGGAAGGCGCGAGGGCCTTGGCCCGGCCGGTACGGCCCCCGCAGAGCTCTTCGGGCTTCACGATGAGAGCCGGCCGGGCCCCTTCTTCCGACGTCCTCCGCAATCCCGGCCAGGGCGTGGGCGGCGCACGGCGCCGTCGCGCCCCGATCGCCCAGGAGTCAGCGCCGTGGAACGGTGCCGACTCGTGGAGGGTCGGCTGGGGCGCCAGGCGGAGCCGCAGGCGACGATTGGCGCGCTACGACGGCAGCGACGCGCCGCGGATGGAGGCGTCCACGAGCTCGACGAGGTGGTAGGTGGGCGGACGGTGCCCGGAGGCCTCGAGGCGGTTCGCGATCTGCAGCAGGCAGCCGGGGTTGCTCGACACGACGGCCTCTGCGCCGGTGCTCCGGATGTTGCGCGCCTTGCGGTCTCCCAGCTCGCCCGCCGCCTCGGGCTCGACCAGGTTGTAGATGCCGGCCGAGCCGCAGCAGATGCCGGCCTCGGGGACCTCGCACACCGTGAGCCCGGGGATCGCGCCGAGCACCCGCCTCGGCTCCCGGCTCACGCCCTGGGCGTGCTGCAGGTGGCAGGCGTCGTGGTAGGCGACCCTGAGCGGCAGGGGGTGCCGCGGCGCCCGGGGCTCGAGCTCGTCGAGCACCTCGGAGATGTCCTTGCACTTGTCCGCGAGGGCGCGGGCCCGCTCCGCATAGGCCGGGTCGTCGCGCAGCAGGTGGCCGTACTCCTTCAGCGTCGACCCGCAGCCGGCGGCGTTGATGACGAGGGTGTCGACGTCGGCCGCTTCCGCCTCGAAGGCGTCGATGAACCGCCGCGCCATGTCCGCCGCGTCTCCGTCGAGGCCGGCGTGGAGCATGAGGGCGCCGCAGCAGCCCTGGGCGCGGGGGATCACGACCTCGCATCCCTCCGCCGCCAGCACCCGGATGGTCGCGCGGTTGACCTCGTCGAAGAAGACCCGCTGCACGCAGCCGAGGAGCAGGCCGACCCGGCGGCGCGGCGTCCCCTCCGCGGGCACGAGGGCCGGCACCCGCGTCCAGCCGGCGCTCAACGAGACCGGGGGCAGCAGCGCCTCCATCGCGCGAAGCCGGGCCGGCAGCAGGTTCAGCAATCCGCTCGCGCGGACCAGCCGCTGCAGCCCCGATCGCTGATACGCCCACAGCTTGCCGATGCCCAGGCGCAGGCGCCCGGGGTAGGGGAACAGCGAGAAGATCAGGCGCCTGAACAGCCGGTCGGCGCAGGACCGGGCGACCTGCCGTTCGATCTGCGGACGCGTGGCCTCGAGCAGCTTGTCGTATTGCACGCCCGACGGGCACGCGGTGAGGCAGGCCATGCACCCGAGGCAGGTGTCGAAGTGACGGGCGAAGCGGTCGGTGACGGCCGTCTCGCCCTCGATGCCGCCCTTGATCAACACGATGCGGCCCCGCGGCGAGTCGGTCTCCCGGCCCCACAGCATGTAGGTGGGGCAGGTCGGCAGGCAGAACCCGCAGTGCACGCAGTCGGCGACCAGGGACGGGTCCGGCGGGGCCTGGGCGTCGAAGGCGGACTGCGAGCGGGTCGGGGCGGCGTCGAGCGCCGATCGAGTGGTCACCAGTGCGCGACTCTTTCGGGCTGCGGGCCGGCGAGCATCGCCGGCGCGATGGCGTGGCCGGATCGTACCCCGACCGACGGCGCCAAGGCCAGCGGCGGATCCCGAGACCCGGGCGGCCGCGGCGAAGTCCCGCTGCACATCCGGCCGGCGAGCTGCCCACGTGGCTTGCGCCACCCTGTTCGCAAGGAGAGCGACGACACCGCTGCACATCCGGCCGGCGAGCTGCCCGCGTGGCTGCGTTGCTCCTCGGGCCCGGCCCGGCCGGCGCCCTCGTCCCGCGTTGGCCGCGCGGGCGTGCGGCGCCTCGCCGGCGCCACCGTACGCCCCCATGCGCCCGCAAGCCCGCACACGGACGCCCTGGCCGCACGGGCGTGCGGCGCCTCGCCGGCGCCGCCGTACGCCCCCATGCGCCCGCAAGCCCGCACACGGGACGCCCTCGATGAGGACGGCGCCACGCGGGCCCCGCCACGACCCGCAGCCTTCGCGGCGGGCCGCCGATGGGCCGGCCGCCCCCTTGTGCGCGTCGCCCGGGTCGGGAAACGGCCGGACCGCTGTATGATTCCCGAGCCGCGTCGCGCGCGGGACATGTAGACGGCCGACGAACGCGCACCGGAGCCGGCGGACGAGAGCGGCGGCAAGAACCGCGCGGACACGGACCAGAGACGGCGATTGACGAGAGCACACGATGACGAGAGCGATTCGCATTCACGAGCACGGCGGCCCCGACGTGCTGCGGTGGGAGGAGACCGACCCCGGTTCGCCGGGGCCGGGCCAGGCCCTCATCCGCCAGACGGCGGCCGGCCTGAACTTCATCGACGTCTATCACCGCACCGGCCTGTACCCGGTGCCGGGGTGGCCGGCGATCATCGGCAACGAGGGGGCGGGGGTGGTCGAGGCGGTCGGGGACGGGGTGACGGAGGTCGCGGCCGGCGACCGCGTCGCGTACTGCATGAGCCTGGGCGCCTACACCGAGCGGCGGGTCATCGACGCCGCGCGCCTCGTCCGCCTGCCCGACGGCATCAGCGACCGGCAGGCGGCGGCGATGATGCTGAAGGGGTGCACCGTGCAGTACCTGGTGCGGCGCATCCATCCCGTCAAGCCGGGCGACACGATCCTGCTGCACGCCGCCGCCGGCGGGGTGGGGCTCATCGCGTGCCAGTGGGCCAGGCACCTGGGGGCGACGGTCATCGGCACCGTCGGCAGTGACGCCAAGGCGGAGCTGGCGCGGGCCCACGGCTGCGACCATCCCATCGTGTACACCCGCGAGAACGTCGTCGAGCGGGTCGGGGCGCTGACCGGAGGCGCCGGCGTGCCGGTGGTCTTCGACTCGGTCGGGAAGGACACCTTCGCCGCCTCGCTCGACTGCCTGCAGCCGCGGGGGCTCATGGTCAGCTACGGCAATGCCTCGGGGGCGGTAGAGCCGTTCAGCCCCGGGCTGCTGGCCGCCAAGGGGTCGCTGTTCCTGACCCGGCCGACGCTGGCCAGCTACATCGGGACGAGAGCGGAGCTGGAGGCGACCACCCGCGACCTGTTCGAGGTGGTCGGCAGCGGCGCCGTCAAGGTCGACGTGAGCCTCGCCCTGCCGCTCGAGGACGCGGCCGAGGCGCACCGCCGGCTCGAGGCGCGCGAGACGACCGGGTCGACGGTCCTGGTCATGGAGGGAGAGTCGTGATGAACCTGACGAAGAACATGCGCATCTTTGCCGCGGGCCTCGTGGTCGGCGGCCTCGGCGCCGGCGCCCTCGGCACGGTGACGGCCCAGCCCGACGACGGACGGCGGGCGGTGAACCTGCCCGGCCGCACGGCGGCGAACCCGTTGTTCAGCGATGCCATCCAGGTCGGGGACACCCTGTACCTGGCCGGCCGCCTTGGCCTCGACCCCGAGACCGGGGCTCCTCCCGCCGATGCCGGCGACGAGGCCCGCATCGTGCTCGACCAGATTGCCGCGGTCCTCGCCGAGGCCGGCATGACCATGGACGATCTGGTCAGCGTGCAGGTGTTCTGCTCTGACGTCGCCCTGTACGACGACTTCAACGCCGTCTACCGCACCTACTTCACCGCCGACCCGCCGGCGCGGGCGTTCCTCGGCAGCGGCACCCTGCTGCGCGGCGCGCGGTTCGAGGTGATGGGCATCGCGGTGCGAGGCTGACGGGCACGCGGGCCGTCCGAACTCCGTACTGCGCCGCGCCGCCGGGCGCCGGCCGACGCCGAGGCGCCCGCCGGGCAGGCGTGACGAGGGGAGCATGTCGGGGCAGGTGCGCCGGGCTCGGGGCGGGCCGCCTCGCCGGTCGAATGCAGCGGGGCTCTCGCGGGCTCCCCCGGCCCGGTGGGGACCTGCCGAGGCCGGCTCGCGGACCGTCGGGTCCGCCCGGGCCGGGATGAGGAGACAGCGCATGCGCGGAACCGTGTCGCCCTTGACGTTCCTCGCGGTCGCCGCGGCCATGGCCGTCGTCGGGCGGCCCGCGCACGCGGCGGGGCAGGACCGGCCCGATCTCGGATGGGTCCGCATTCCTGCCGGCAGCTTCGAGATGGGGTGCGTCGAGTCCGACCCCGGTTGCCTCGACATGGAGCGGCCCCGGCACCCGGTCCGCTTTCCCGTCCCGTTCGAGATGATGGCGACCGAGGTGACGGTCGCCCAGTACTTCCGGTTCGTGCGCGGCGCCGGGCATCGCGCCCCGGCCGCGCCGGACTTCGCGCAGACGGGGGACCATCCGGTGGTCCTCGTGAGCTGGGACGACGCGGCCGCCTTCTGCTCGTGGGCCGGGGCCCGGCTCCCCACCGAGGCCCAGTGGGAGTACGCGGCGCGGGCGGGCCGGTCCGGGCTGATCTACGGGTGGGGCGACGAGATCTCGCGAGACCGCGCCAACTACGGGGCGGAGCAGTGCTGCGCGGGGGCCACGGGCGGGGCCGACGTCTGGATGACCACGTCGCCGGTGGCGTCGTTCCCCCCGAACGACTTCGGCCTCTTCGACATGACCGGCAACGTCTGGGAGTGGGTGGACGGCTGGCTCGACGACGACTACTACGCGACGTCGCCGCTCGTCGCCCCCCCGGGGGCGGCGGACGGCTATGCGCGCATCGCCCGCGGCGGGTCCTGGCTGAACTTCCCGGCCGCCCTCCGCACGTCGGTCCGCCTGCCCTTCGCGCAGACCGGGCAGACCAGCAACGTCGGCTTCCGTTGCGCCCGCGCCGCGGGCGCTGCCGCGGCCGACTAGCCCCCGGCATCGCGGAGCCGCGCAGGATTCCCGGTGGGGCGGCAGGTGGGGTCCGTCGCGCGAGGTCCGGGCTCGCGGCGGCGAATCACGGCCGCCGCGCGGATCCGCCGTCCACCCGCGGGTCTTGCGCCGGGCAGGGCCGGCGTGCGATTCTCTGGAAGTTCCGTTGACCGCCCCTGCGGGAGCCGAGGTCCCGGTGACGCCCGGAGCGGGGTCGCTGGACCCGATCTCCACGGCTCGCGCCGCGGAGGCGTGTCGCCGCCTCGGCGAGCGGAGCAACGCCGACAGTAGACTCAACCAGGAGCGAACGATGAAACGTGCTGGCCAGGGAAGCTCGCGGCGGCGGTTCATGAAGCAGGCGGTGCTCGGCGCGGGGGCGGCGACGGTGGGGGGCGGCGCGACGGTCCTGGCCTCGGCGGCCGAGGAGGACGTAAACCCCATCACGGTGCCGGCCGAGTTCGAGGCGTCGAAGCGCGCCTCGTTGCCCGAGGTGGACTTCCCCATGACCGGCGCCCAGGTGTTCGCCCGCGCCTGCAAGGCGGAAGGGGTAGCGGCGCTGTTCTGCTGCCCCGGCAACTACTCGGTGGTGCACGCGATGTCCGACACCGGCATTCCCACCTACGGGGGCCGGCACGAGGGGGCGATGTGCCACGCCGCCGACGCGTTCACCCGCGTCACGGGTGAGATCGTGGCGACCTCGGGGACCGAGGGCCCCGGCTTCACCGACATGATCTGCGGCATCGCCGCCGCCAACTCGGCGCGGTCCCCGATACTGGTGCTGGCGAGCAACAAGACGATCTTCGCGGAGGACACCGAGCGGGGCATCCAGGACGCCTACCAGCAGCCGACGACCGAGGGCATGCGGAAGTACGGCAAGCGGATGATCACGCCCGCCCGCATTCACGAGTACGCCGGCTACGCGTTCCGGCAGCTCCGCAGCGGCGTGCCCAAGCCGGTCCACCTCGACTTCCCGGCCGAGATCGCCAACGCGCGGTTCCGCGACCCGAGCGAGATCGAGTACTACTTCGACAAGGCGAAGTACCGCACCGAGACCCGGCCGCATCCCGATCCCCGGGCCATCGACCGCGCCGTCGCCATGCTCGGCGAGGCCGAGCGCCCGATCATCGTCTCGAGCAACGGTGTCTTCCACAGCCGCGCGTGGGCGGCGTTGCGGCGGCTCGCCGAGCGCGCCCACATCCCGGTCGTCGAGTCGGGCGCCACCAAGGGGCAGTTTCCGGCCGACCACGAGCTGTCGGCGGATACTGCGCCTCGAGCGCTCGCGAGCGCCGACCTCGTGCTGCTGGTCGGCCAGTACTGCATGCCGACGCTGGGCGAGTTCGCGTTCGGGCCGGATACCCGCTACATCCGCATCGACCCCTGCGCCGAGGACATCGGCCGCAACCTGCCCATCGATCTCGGCATCGTCAGCGACGAGCGGGCCGCCCTCGAGGCCCTCGCCGACGGTGTCCCGCGTATGCGGCACGACGCGTGGGTGGCGGAGGTGGCCGAGGCCCGGGCCGCGTTCGAGGCGCAGAACGAGGAGTACTACCGGACGGGGCTCGGCTACGACGACGCCGTGCACCCCGCCGTCATCGGGAAGGAGTTGGCCGACTTCGTGCACGGCGGCGCGCTGCCCCCGGACCGCACCACCATCGTGCAGGGGGGCTACGGCATCGCCCGCTACACGCGGCGGTACCTGCGGAGCTTCCGCCCCGGGCAGATCATGAACGGGGCGTACCAGTACGGCGCCATCGGCCCCGACGTCGGCTACACCGTCGGGGTGGCCGCCGCGGTCCGGCAGGGGACGGGCCCGCAGGCCGACTACCAGGGGCATCCGGTCATCGCCGTCACCGGCGACGCCGGCTTCGGGTACACCGGCATGGAGATGGAGACGCTGTCCAAGTACCGCCTGCCGGCGGTGGTCGTCGTCTACAACAACAACGCCTGGGGCACGTGGCAGGGGCAGCGCAACAACGAGGTGGGGCTGCCGGTGCACCTGTTCCAGGAGAACCTGCGCTACGACAGGATGGGCGAGGCCCTCGGCGCTCACGGCGAGTACGTGACCCGGCCGTCGGAGTTCCGCCCGGCCCTCGAACGGGCCTATCAGATCGCCCTCGACGAGAGCCGCCCGTCGGTCGTCAACGTGCAGGCGAAGAAGGAGTTCTGGCTGCGCGACCAGTACGCGCCCGGCTTCCTCGGCAAGATCGAGCCGGGGGTGATGTCGTACTACCACTAGGGGCGTCGTGACGCGGGAGTCCGGGCGCGACCCGACGCCGACGCGGGCGCGTCCGCGTAGACCGAAGGCGGTGGTGGCATCCGACCTGCCCGGCGCGGGCGGCGCGGCGGGGCGGTCCGGCAGGACGCCGCGGGTCCGCAGGACGCCGGAGCAGTCGCTGGCCCTGGTGCGGCAGCGGCTTCAGGCCTACGCCGACCGGCGGGTCTTCAGCGGGTTCAGCGAGGGCCGGCCGGTGGCGGGCCGCCACCGGTTCCGCTTCTCGTGGCTGGGGACGGAGCCGCTCACGCTCGACTACACGCCGTCGAGCGGGGCGTTCGTCTTCCGGGCTCTGCTGCCGAACGTCCCGGCCCGGTCGCGGCTGTTCTCGGACCTCGACGCGTTCGTGGCGGGGCGGGCGTCGACCCGGCTGCCCGAGCACCGGCGCATCGATCGGCGCCGCGCCCGTGTCCGGTGCGTCGCGGCCCGGGGGGCGGTGTCCCTGGAGCTGGTCGCGACGCGGAACTTCCACGACTATGGGGTGAACCGCGTCGTCAACCTCGTGCACGAGGTCTTCCTGTACCTCCAGGAGCACCGGCCGGAGTACCTCTGGACGAACTTCGCGGCGCCGGAGGAATGAGCAGACGCCCGGCCGCCCGCGGCGGGGAGCCGGACACCGGGGCGGCGCCGCTCGAAGGCGGCGGGGCATTCACGATGGGCGGCGCCAGGAGCCCGAGGCGAAGCCTCCCGTTGCCTCGTCACTGGAGCACAACGGGGACTCTCGCCGGAGGACCGTGGCCGGCGCCCGTCGGGGGGAATCAGCCATGACCCGATCCGTACGCCCGTGGCCGCTCGCGGCGCTCGCCGCCGTGGCCCTCGCCGTGACCGCGTTCGCGCAGCCCCTCCACCCGCCGGAACCCCACCGGCACGCCGAAGGGCAGGCGCTGGAGAACCCCGTGCCGGCGACCCCGGACTCCGTCGCCACCGGCCGGCAGCGCTACGTGTTCATGTGCCGGGAATGCCATGGCAACACCGGCCTCGGCGACGGCGACATGGCTCACGCGGGGGGAGACATCCCGGACTTCACCGACGACGTCTGGCTGCACGGCCCGAGCGACGGGGAGATCTTCCTCGTCATCAAGGAGGGGGTGACGGCCGACATGCAGCCCTACGCGGACCGGCTCGACGACGAGGACATCTGGCACCTCGTCAACTATCTGAAGACGTTCGCCGACCGTCGCTGAGGCGGTTGCGCGGTGCGGCCGCCGGGCCGAGCCCGGCTTGCCGGCGCCCGACACGATGTCCAGCCCGATCGTCTACCGTCCCATGGAGCCGGCCGACGCCGAGGCGGTGTCCCGGTTGATCGTCGAGTCGTTCACCGAGTTCATCGGGCCCGAGTACACCGACGAGGGCCGGGCCGAGTTCCTGCGTCACGTGGAGCCGGCGGCCCTCGTCGAGCGGTTGCGGTCCAACCACTTCCTGCTGGTGGCGATGGCGGCCGAGCAGCCCGTCGGCGTCATCGATCTGCGCGACAACGATCACGTGTCGCTGCTGTTCGTCGACACCCGTCATCAGCGGCACGGGGTCGCGCGCGAGCTGCTCGAGCGCGCGCTGGCCATCGCCCGCCCCGCCAAGCCCGGCCTCGACCGGGTGACCGTCAACTCCTCCCGCTTCGGCGTCCCCGCCTACGAGCGCCTGGGGTTCCGCCAGACCGGACCCGAGCGCACCGTCAACGGCATCGCCTTCATTCCCATGGCCCATCGGCTCGAAGCCGACCAGTCCTGAGACGACGCGCTCGCGCCGCGCCCTCCCGGCGCCGGCCGGCATCTACCGCGACGCCGCGCAGGACCGCGAAGACGAGGCCGGTGGTGAGTCCCACGATCGGACGCGAGGAGCCTGCCAGCTTGTCGGCCGCTGTTTCCGTGCGTGCCCGCGGTGGCTTCAGGGGGCCCGCGGGTCGGGGTCGCCGGTCTCCGCCGCGGCCCGGCCGGGCATCGTCCAGGGCGCTCCGGCCGGGGGGACGGACTCCACCCCGAGCCCGTACTGGAACACCAGCCGGCCGCCGTGCATCGCGGTCGCGGCCAGGAGGACGAGCCCGGCGAGGGAGAGTGCGCATGACGCCGCGAGGGCCCATCGGGCCGTCGTGCGCCAGATGTAGGACATCGCGAGGCGCAGCGAGGCGAAGAAGACGAAGAACCACGTCGTGCGGTCGGCCCACACGAAGTGGGTCGTGACGGCGAGATCGGCTTCGGGGGTGACCCGGACGGCTCCGGCCGCGCTCAAACCGCTGAAGTACGCCGCCATCGCGGTGAACGCCCCCGCGCAGAAGAGCCACGTGGCGGTGTCGCGCGTCGCCCCGTGCGCTGGCCGGAGAAGGCTCAGCAGATCGACGGCGGCCGCGGCGGTCAGGAGCGCGATCGGAAAGTGGACGAGAAACGGATGCGGGTTGGGCGCCCAGTCCGGCATGGCGGGTGCGACAGTCTCCAAATGATACACCGGCGGTCGAGGCGCCGGCTCGCGCACCGGAGGCTCCGCATGGCCGCGGCGAAGTTCTCCCGCGTTCGCCGGAGGGCTTCCGACCCTTCGGCGGACCCGCATCATGTTAAACTCTGCGCTACCGCCAATTGGCGCATTCACGGAGTCTCGCCGATGTCCGGCCATTCCAAGTGGCACTCGATCAAGCACAAGAAGGGCGCGGCCGACGCGAAGCGCGGCAAGCTCTTCACCCGCATCATCAAGGAGCTGACCGTCGCCGCGCGTGACGGCGGCGGCGACCCCGACAGCAACCCGCGCCTGCGCACCGTCATCGCCGACGCCAAGGCCGCCAACATGCCCGCCGACAACATCAAGCGGGCCATCCGGCGGGGGACCGGCGAGGAGCCGGGCGTCCACTACGAGGAAGTGACCTACGAGGGCTACGGCCCGGGCGGCGTGGCCCTGATGGTCGAGGTGCTCACCGACAACAAGAACCGCGCCGTCGGCGAGGTCCGCCACCTGCTGACCAAGCACGGCGGCAATCTCGGTTCGACCAACTGCGTGGCCTGGCTCTTCGACAAGCGGGGTTACGTGCTGGTGGACCGGGACGCGGTCGACGAAGAGTCGCTGATGACCGCGGCCATCGACGCCGGCGCCGACGATCTTCGGGACGACGGCAGCCACTGGGAGATCATCAGCGCGCCGGAATCGTTCGACGCGGTCGCCGCCGCGGTGCGAGCCCTCGGGGTCGAGCCGGCGTCGGCGCAGGTGGCGATGCTGCCGCAGAACTCGGTGGTCCTCGAGGGGAAGCCGGCCCAGCAGATGATGAAGCTGATGGGCGCGCTCGAGGACCTCGACGACACCCGTCACGTCTGGTCGAACTTCGACGTGAGCGAGAAGGAGATCGAGGCCTCATTGGCGTGAGGATCTTCGGGATAGACCCCGGCTCCGAGCGCACCGGATACGGCTGCATCGACTCCGACGGCAGTCGGTGCGAGCTGGTGGTGTGTGGAGCGATCACGGTGCCCTCCGGTTGCCCGTTTCCCGACAGGCTCGTCCGCATCTTCGATACGCTGGCCGCGATGCTGGCCGAGCACCGGCCGGCCTGCGTCGCCGTCGAGGACGTGTTCCACGGGCGCAACGCCCGCAGCGCGTTGAAGCTCGGTCAGGTCCGGGGGGTCGCCCTGCTCGCCGCCGCCCGGGCGGGACTGCCGGTGGCCGAGTACGCGGCGGCGTCGGTCAAGCAGGCGGTGGTCGGCTACGGGCGCGCCGAGAAGAGGCAGGTGCAGCAGATGGTGGGGCTGCTGCTCGGCATGGACGAGCCTCCCACGCCGCACGACGCGTCGGACGCGCTCGCCGTCGCCGTCTGTCACGCCCATGCCGGCGCGCCGGCCGCGTCCACCGCATCGGCGGGCGGCGCCAACGCGGGGGTGACGTCCTGGCGCCGGTTCCGGGTGCCGGGGTGACGGATGATTGCGCGGCTTCGCGGTCGGATCGCCGAAAAGCAGCCCCATCGCGTGACCGTGGACGTGCACGGCGTCGGGTACGAGCTGCACATCCCCCTGTCGACCTACTACGGCCTGGGCGAGCCGGGGGCCGATGCGGCGTTCCAGGTTCATACGCACGTCCGCGAGGACACCTTGGCCCTGTTCGGCTTCGCGACCGCTCTCGAGCTGCGGATCTTCGAGCAGTTGATCGGCATCTCGGGCATCGGCCCGCGGCTGGCGCTGGCGGTGCTCTCGGGCATCGAGCCGGCCGAGCTGGTGCAGGCGGTGGGCCGCGGCGACGTGCGGCGGCTGACGGGCATCCCCGGCATCGGCAAGAAGACGGCGGAGCGCATGGGGCTGGAGCTGCGGGATCGGTTGCCGCCGGTCCTCGAGCCGGATCGGGAGGTAGAGGCCGCCGGCGAACCGGGGGCGGCCCGCGGCGACCTGGTGTCGGCCTTGGTGAACCTGGGCTACGGCCGGCCGTCGGCGGAGCGGGCGGTGGACGCCGCGCTCGGCGCCGGGGAGGGCTCGTTCGAGCCTGCGCTCAGGCGGGCCCTGAAGGAGATCGCGCGGTGACCGCCGAAGACGCTCCGCCGCGCGTGGTCAGCTCGGCCCGGCTGGGCGACGACGACCAGTTCGAGTCGGGCCTGCGCCCGCGCAGCCTCGACGCGTACATCGGCCAGGACCGCCTGCGCGAGAACCTCGGAATCGCCATCGCGGCGGCGCGGCAGCGCGGCGACGCCCTCGACCACGTCCTGCTGTACGGCCCCCCGGGCCTCGGCAAGACGACCCTGGCCCTCGTCATCGGCCACGAGATGGGGGTGGCGGTGCGGACGACGGCGGGGCCGGTGCTCGAGAAGCCGGGCGACCTGGCCGGCATCCTCACGAACCTCGGCGAGCGCGAGGTGCTCTTCGTCGACGAGATCCACCGCATGAGCCCCGTCGTCGAGGAGATCCTGTACCCGGCGATGGAGGACTACGAGCTCGATATCGTCATCGGCCAGGGCCCCGGTGCGCGGTCCGTGAAGGTGCCGCTGAAGCCCTTCACGCTCATCGGGGCCACGACCCGCGCGGGGTTGCTGACGTCCCCGCTGCGGGCGCGGTTCGGCATCGTGCACCGGCTCGACTTCTACCGCGCCGAGGACCTGCAGGAGATCGTCCGCCGGTCGGCCGGCATCTTCGACGTGCCGATCGAGGACGCGGCGGCGGTCGAGATCGCCGGCCGGTCGCGCGGCACCCCGCGGGTCGCCAACCGGCTGCTGCGCCGCGTGCGCGACTTCGCCCAGGTGCGCGCGGACGGGCGGATCACGCGCGACGTGGCCCTCGGCGCGCTGAAGATGCTCGACGTCGACACCAACGGTTTCGACGAGGCGGATCGCCGGCTGCTGCACGCCATCATCGACAAGTTCGGCGGCGGCCCGGTGGGGCTGAACAGCATCGCGGCCGCGATCAGCGAGGAGAAAGAGGCCATCGAGGACATCTACGAGCCCTTTCTGATCCAGGTCGGGTTCCTCGACCGGACGCCGCGCGGGCGCGTGGCGACCGCCCGCGCCTACGACTACTTCGGGGTGCCGGCGCCGAGCCGCGGAGGGCGGTTGTGGTAGGCGCGACACCGGCGACCGCCCGCGCGCATCGCCGGCAGCCCATGCCGGAACCGCGCGTCGCCTCGAGGGAAGCGGGGCCCCTGCCGCGGGGGGCGGTCTTGGTAGGCGCGACACCGGCGACCGCCCGCGCGCATCGCCGGCAGCCCATGCCGGAACCGCGCGTCGCCTCGAGGGAAGCGGAGCCCCTGCCGCGGCCCCCCCAACGGGACACCAGATGAGCAACTCCACCGCCAGCCGCCGGCCGGGCGCCCTTCGGCCGGTCCGCATCGCCTCTCTCGGCACCTACGTGCCACCCCGCGTCATGACCAACCAGGATCTGGAGAAGCTCGTCAACACCTCCGACGCGTGGATCCTGAAGCGGACCGGCATCCGTACCCGCCACATCGCCGACCCCGACACCGCCACGTCCGATCTCGCGGTCGAGGCCGCGAAACGGGCCATCGACGAGGCGGGGCTGACGCCCCGGGACATCGGCTTCCTGGTGGTCGGCACCACCACCCCGGACATGTTCTTTCCGAGCACCGCCTGTCTCGTCCAGGACCGTATCGGCGCCGCCGGGGCCTGGGGCTTCGATCTCGGGGCGGCCTGCTCGGGCTTCACCTACGCGGTCACCACCGCGGTGCAGATGGTGGCCGGCGGGACCCACGACCACGCGCTCGCGATCGGGGCCGACGTCATGTCCCGCATCATCGACTACCGGGACCGCGCCACCTGCGTCCTCTTCGGCGACGGCGCGGGGGCGGTGGTGGTGTCGCCGGCGACGGACCCCGAGCTCCGGGTCATCGACTTCGCTCACGAGGTGGACGGCAGCGGGGCCCCGGCCCTGCGCATGCCGGCCGGGGGCAGCCGGATGCCGGCGACGCGGGAGACCGTCGAGCAGCGGCTGCACTACGTGCATCAGGACGGCGCCGCCGTCTACAAGTTCGCGGTCCGCAAGACCCGGGACATCAGCCGGCGCGTGCTCGAGCGCAACGGGCTCGAGCCCGGCGACGTCGACCTCTTCGTGTCGCACCAGGCCAACCGCCGCATCATCATGGCCGCGGCCGAGCAGCTCGGCCTGCCGGAGGAGAAGGTCATGATCAACATCGACCGGTACGGCAACACCACCGCCGCCACGATTCCCCTGGCCCTCGCGGACGCGATAGCGGAGCGGCGCCTGAAGAAGGGCGACCTCGTGCTGCTCGCGTCGGTGGGCGCCGGGTTCACCGTCGGCGCCGTGCTGCTGCGGTGGGCCTGCTGAGTGGTTCGTTGCACGAGTGCCCCTGCACTTGCCGGTTCGTGCCCGACCGGTCGGCCGAACCCGTCGTCGGCCCGGGCGTCTGCGCCGTAGAACGGTGCAGACGCCTGGCAGGGTTGGTTGGGCGCCGAGCGGAGCCGCAGGCGACGATGGGCGGGCTTGGCGTCTGCGCCGTAGTAATGGTGCAGACGCCTGGCAGGGTCGGTTGGGCGCGCAGCGGAGCCGCAGGCGACGATGGGCGGGCTGGCTCGACTCCGGGCCCGAACGGTCGGCACTGTCCCGAAGAGCAACTGCAACCTGTTTCGGTGACCTGCCGGTAGCTACCTGCGACAGCCGGAGTTTCGCGCCGGCCAAACTCCCCAACGCGGCCGAAGGCCGCGCCGCCGCCATGCGCGTCGCCGACTTCGACTTCGACCTCCCGCCCGACCGAATCGCCCAGACCCCGGCGGCCGAGCGCCAGGCGGCGCGCCTGCTCGTCCTCGACCGCGCCACCGGCGGCCTCGGGCACCACACCGTCGGGGCGCTTCCCGCCCTCCTCGCGCCGGGCGATCTGCTCGTCGTCAACGACACGCGGGTCGTCCCCGCGAGACTGCTGGGGCGGCGGGTGCCGAGCGGGGGGGCGGTCGAGTGCCTGCTCCTGTCCCCTCGCGGAGACGGGTGTTGGGACGCCCTCATGCATCCCGGGCAGCGGCTTCGCCCCGGCGCGCGCGTCGACTTCGAGCGCGGCGGGCGCCGGCTGTGCGGGGAGGTGCTCGCCCGCCGGTTTCACGGTCGCCGCACGATCCGCCTGTGGACCGAGGACGGCGCCGCCGTCGACGAGGCGATCGACCGCGTGGGGCACGTTCCCCTGCCGCCGTACATCCGGCGAGGCGACACTCCCGTCGACGCCGAGCGCTACCAGACGGTGTACGCGACGGAGCGCGGTTCGGTGGCGGCGCCGACGGCCGGCCTGCATCTGACCACCGACCTGCTGGAGCAGCTTCGGCAACGGGGCGTCGGGGTGGCCCGGGTCACCCTGCACGTCGGCTACGGCACGTTCGCCCCGATCCGGGCCGACGAGGTCGAGGCGCATCGGGTCGACCCCGAGCCCTACCACGTGCCGCCGGAAACCGCGGCGGCGGTGCGCCGGGCTCGCCGCGACGGACGGCGGGTGGTCGCGGTGGGGACCACCACGACCCGGACCCTCGAGACCGCGGCCCGGGCCGGGGGAGGCGAGCTGCGCGCCGGCGACGGCGTCAGCGATCTCTACCTGTACCCGGGTGCCTCGTTTCACGTCGTCGGGGGGCTGCTGACGAACTTCCACCTGCCCCGGTCCTCGCTGCTGATGCTCGTCAGCGCGTTCGCGGGGTGGGAGCGCATCCGCGGGGCGTACGCCGAGGCGCTGCGCGCCGGCTACCGGTTCTACAGCTACGGCGACGCGATGCTCATCCTGTAGCCGGCCCCGGAAAGGGGTCGCCGCGGCCTTCCGGCGGGCGCGCATCCGCCCGGGCGGGCGCCCTGTCACCGGGCCACCGCGGGGTGCCGGCCGCGGGGCGGGGGGAGGGGGTGCACGTCAGGGTTGTGAGATGACGGCCTCTGGCGCTGTCGGGCTCTCGATTCACGGGGAACGGCTTTGGGCCAAGGACCCACAACACGCCGATCCATGGGCTTCGGCGCCCGCACGCGAGGCGGCAGCCCGTCTTGCGTGGCGGCGCACCACTTTCCTGACGTGCACCCGGGGCGAGGCGGGCGTTCGTCGAATCCTGATACAATAATCGACGCCAGTTACGCCGGTGTAGCTCAGTTGGTTAGAGCACGCGGCTCATATCCGCGGCGTCCGGGGTTCAAGTCCCTGCACCGGCACCATTTCTCCCGGCCCTTCGGTCAACGGTACAGGGGAGCCCGAATCTGACCGTTCCCAGGCTGGCCCCCGGGATCCGCCCGTGTCACTCGCCGACCGCGTAGCCGCGTCGGTACAAGCGCAGGCGTTGATCCCGCGCGGGGGACGGGTCGTGGCGGCGGTGTCGGGCGGCGGCGACTCGGTCGCGTTGCTCCATCTCCTCGCGGAGCTGGCCGAGCGCTCCCTCCTGACCCTGGCCGGCGTGGCCCACGTCAATCACCGTCTGCGCCGGCCGGCGTCGGACGAGGACGAGCGCTTCTGCCGGGACCTCGCGCGCCGGTTCGGCGTGCCCTGCCTGGTCGAGTCGGTGGCGGTGGCCGACGTCGCGCGGTCGCGCCGCGTCTCGGTCGAGCTCGCCGGCCATCACCTGCGCCACGCCTTCTTCGCGCGGGCGGCGGCCGAGCTGGAGGCCGGCCGGGTGGCGCTGGGGCACACCATCGACGACCAGGCGGAGACGGTGCTGCTCCGCCTCATCCGCGGCGCGGGGGCGGCCGGGCTCTCGGGGATGCGGCCGCGGGCCGGGGTGCTGGTCCGGCCGTTGCTGGGGGTCGGCCGGGCCGAGCTGCGCCGCTATCTCGCGGACGGCGGGGTCCCGTTCCGCGAGGACGCGTCCAACGCCGACCTCCGCGTACCCCGGAACCGGGTGCGGCACGAGTTGCTGCCCCATCTGCGGACCTACTCGCCGCGCATCGTCGAGGCGCTGGCGCGTCAGGCGGACATCGCGCGGGCCGACGAGGCGTGGTTGAGCCACCGGGCAAACCAGGCGGCCGCCGATCTCGTCTCACAAGAGAGGGGCTTCGTGGAGCTGGACGCGGCCGGCCTCGCCGCGCTGCCCCCGGCCCTCGCCCGCCGCGTGGCGCGGGACGCCCTCGCCCGGGTCGAGCCGAGGCGGCGCGAGGTCGGGTTCGACGCCATCGAACGGGTGCGGCGGACGGCGGCGGGCGGTCCCGCGCGGACGGACGTGCCGGGTTGCCGGGTCGAACGGGCGGCCGGCCGCGTGCGTCTCGTTCCCCGCCGCGGCCGGGCCGGTCCGGCGCCCCGCCCGGGCTTCGCCTATCGGCTGGCGATTCCCGGCGAGATCGCGGTGCCGGAAGCCGGCGTGCGGGTCCGGGCCGAGGTCGTCGAGGCCGCGGCGGGCGCCCGCGGCGACGGCGGCGGTGGGCGGACGGCGCTCGTCGCGTTGCCGGCGGCGGCGCCGCTCGTCGTGAGGAGCTGGCGATTCGGGGACCGGTACCGACCGCTGGGTCTCGGCGGACGCAGCCGGAAGCTCCAGGACCTGTTCGTGGACCGCAAGGTCCCCCGCGACGAGCGCACCCGCATCCCGCTCGTGCTCGACGCCGACGGGCGCGTCATCTGGGTCGTGGGCTTCGGAATCGGCCACGATTTTCGCGCCGGCGAGGGTGACGAAAGCGTGTTATTCTTGAAGGTCAACGGTTTGGGGGAGATTCTGTGAACTCGACGACACGCAGCCTGCTTTTCTGGATGCTTCTCGTGGTCGTGGTCCTGGCGATCTGGAACCTGTCGTCCCAGTTCCGGGCCGGAGACGACGACGTCGCGTTCAGCGAGTTCATTCGGTGGGTGGAGACCGGCCAGGTCGACCGGGTCGAGTTGTCGGGCAACGAAGTCACCGGGACCGACTCGAGCGGCGAGCAGTTCCGCACCTATGCGCCGCCGCAGTACGAGGGGCTGGTCAACCAGCTCCTCGAGCGCGACGTGCGTCTCGAGGCGCGGGAGGCGGCGGGCAGCCCGTGGGCGACCCTGCTGTACTCGTGGGCCCCGATCCTGCTCGTCATCGGCTTCTGGGTCTTCTTCATGCGCCAGGTCCAGAGCGGCGGCAACAAGGCGCTGTCCTTCGGCAAGAGCCGGGCGAAGCTGTCGTCGAGCGCGCAGAAGAAGGTCACCTTCAAGGACGTCGCGGGCGTCGACGAGCCCAAGGAGGAGCTGCAGGAGATCATCGAGTTCCTGCGCGAGCCCCAGAAGTTCCAGAAGCTGGGCGGCCGCATTCCCAAGGGCGTCCTCCTGATGGGGCCGCCGGGAACCGGCAAGACCCTCCTCGCGCGGGCGGTGGCCGGCGAAGCCAACGTGCCGTTCTTCTCGATCAGCGGGTCCGACTTCGTCGAGATGTTCGTCGGCGTCGGCGCGTCCCGCGTCCGCGACCTCTTCGAGCAGGGGAAGAAGAACGCGCCCTGCATCGTCTTCATCGACGAGATCGACGCCGTCGGGCGGCACCGGGGCGCCGGCCTCGGCGGCGGGCACGACGAGCGCGAGCAGACGCTGAACCAGCTGCTCGTCGAGATGGACGGGTTCGAGTCGAACGAGGGGGTCATCCTCGTCTCGGCCACCAACCGCCCCGACGTGCTCGACCCGGCCCTGCTGCGGCCCGGCCGCTTCGACCGCCGCATCGTCGTGAACCGCCCCGACGTCAAGGGGCGCGAGGGGATCTTCGGGGTCCATACGCGCAAGATTCCCCTCGCCGACGACGTCGACGTGCACGTGCTCGCGCGGGGGACCTCCGGCTTCTGCGGGGCCGATATCGCCAACCTCGTCAACGAGGCCGCCCTCAACGCCGCCCGGTACAACCAGAAGACGGTGGCGATGCAGGACTTCGAGTTCGCCAAGGACAAGGTGATGATGGGGTCCGAGCGCCGCTCGCTCATCATCAGCGACGAAGAGAAGAGGGTGACGGCGGTGCACGAGGCCGGCCACGCCCTGCTGGGCGTCGAGCTGGAGCACGCCGACCCCGTTCACAAGGTGACCATCATTCCCCGCGGCATGGCCCTCGGCGTCACCCAGCAGCTGCCCCTCGACGACAAGCACAACTACTCGGCGGAGTACCTGCACGACCAGCTCGCGGTCCTCCTCGGGGGGCGGATTGCCGAGGAGATCACCAACACCACCGTCACCACCGGGGCCGGCAACGATCTCGATCGGGTGACGGATCTGGCGCGCCGGATGGTCTGCGAGTGGGGCATGAGCGAGACGGTGGGGCCCCTCACGTTCGGCCGCAAGGACGAGGAGATCTTCCTGGGCCGCGACTTCGCGCAGCACAAGGACTACAGCGAGGAGACCGCGATCCGGATCGACCAGGAGATCAAGCGCATCGTCACCGACAACTACGAGCGGGCGCGATCGATTCTCGAGGGCAAGAAGAACGAGCTGTTGCGCATCGCCGAAGAGCTGTTGACGCGCGAGGTGCTGTCCGGCGACCAGGTGCAGCGCATCGTCGCCGGCCAGGCGCTCGAAGAGCCGGCGGCTCCCGCCGCGCCTTTCGTCTCGGACAAGCCCGCCAGCCCGGAGGCGGCGCGGCCGCCGGTGGTGCCGCCGCTCGGCAAGCCGCTGCCGCAGGAATAGCCGCATCCGGCGGCCCGCCTCGCCATCCGCGGGTCGCCAGCACCCTGCCGCATCGGGCAGGGGGTCCGCTCCGTCCATCGAGAGACAGGTTTTCCGCCGCGACCTCGGGGTGCCTGTCCGCGTCGTCGAGGGGATAGTCCGCGATGCAGGTTCGCCGCTGCTACACGCTGCCGCTGCCCGCCGGCCCGCCGCTCGCTCTCGGAGAGCGGACGCTGGTGATGGGGGTCGTCAACGTGACCCCCGACTCGTTCTCGGACGGCGGCCGCTGGCAGGACCCGGAACGCGCGGCCGACCATGCCCTCGCGCTGGAAGCGGCCGGCGCCGACCTGCTCGACGTCGGCGGCGAGTCGACGCGGCCCGGCGCCGATCCGGTGCCGACGGAGGAGGAGCTGCGGCGCGTCGTGCCGGTGCTGGAGCGGCTGGCCGGCCGGGTCCGGGCGCCGTTGTCCGTCGACACCTCCAAGTCGGCGGTCGCGCGGGCCGCCGTCGGGGCCGGCGCGGCGATGGTCAACGACGTGTCGGGTCTGCGCCGCGACCCGGGTCTCGTCGGCGTCGTCGCGGAGAGCGGGGCCGCCCTCGTCATCATGCACAGCCGCGGGCGTTCGCGCGACATGTACCGCGACGCGTGCTACGGCGACGTCGGGACCGAGGTGGCGCGCGAGCTGCAGGCGTCGATCGCGGCGGCGGTCGCGGGCGGCGTGGACCGGTCGCGGATACTCGTCGACCCCGGCCTCGGCTTCGCCAAGCGGACGGGGCAGTCCTGGGCCGCCCTGGCCGCGCTCGGCCGGCTCGCGGCGCTCGACCGGCCCATCCTCGTGGGGCCGTCGCGCAAGTCGTTTCTCGCCGGTGGCGCCGACGGCGGACCCGCGGATCGCGACTGGGCGACCGCCGCCGCGGTGACCGCGGCGATTCTCGAAGGCGCCCACGTGGTCCGGGTGCATCGGGTCCGGGAGATGCGGCAGGTGGCCGAGGTCGCGGACCGGTGCCGGGCCGCCCTCGACGCCCGCCGGCGGGTCCTTGCGGAGGGGGCGGGGGCGCGGGTCCCCGCGCCCGCCGAGCTACCGAGGTCGGTGTGATCGAGAGCCTCACCGGGCTGTTGCAGCCGACCCGGATCGGGTGGTGGGATCTGCTGGACATCGCGATCGTGTCCGTGCTGATCTACGAGCTCCTGAAGCTGCTGCGCCGCACCCACGCCGTCCAGATTCTCATCGGCGGCGGGCTGATCGTGGTGCTCTACTACGCCGCCCAGTTCACGCCCCTGCAGACCCTCAACTGGCTCATCGGCGACATGTTCGGCTATGCGGTCTTCGCGGTGATCGTCCTGTTCCAGGGCGACATTCGCCGCGCTCTCGCCCGCCTCGGGCGCGCGCCGTTCTTCCGCTACGTGAACCGGCCGGCCGCGATCGACGAGACCATCGAGGAGGTGGTGGTCGCCCTGCGCATGCTGGCCGAGCGGAAGACCGGCGCCATCGTGGCCATCGAGCGGTCGGTCGGCCTGCGCAACTACGTCGAGAGCGGAATCCCCGTCGACGCCAGGGTCAGCTACGACCTGCTGGTGACGCTGTTCCAGCCCGGTTCGCCGCTGCACGACGGGGCGGTCCTCATCCAGCAGGATCGCATCGCGGCCGCCGCCTGCTTCCTTCCCCTGAGCGTCGATACCCCGGTCGCCCGCAAGTTCGGGACCCGCCACCGGGCCGCCATCGGACTGAGCGAGGAGACCGACGCCATCGTGCTCGTCGTATCCGAGGAGACGGGGTTGGTGTCGCTGGTGGTCGACGGGCAGATGGAGCCGGACCTGCAGCCGGAGCGGCTGCGCTATCGCATCGAGGCCCTCATGCAGCATTGGCCGTTCGGGCGCGCGCGCCGGGCCGCGGTCGGAGGGGAGTCGTGACGACCCTCCGAAAGCTGGGGCTCAAGCTCTTCTCCGTGGCCCTCGCGGCGGGGTTGTGGCTCGCCGTCTCGGGCGAGCCCATCGCCGAGCGCGGCGTGCGGGTTCCCTTGGCTTTCGAGAACCTGCCCGAGTCCATGGAGATTCTCGGCAATCCGCCGGAGCGCGTCGAAGTGCGCCTGCGGGGCCCCTCGGGGACCCTGCGGCGCCTCGAAGCGGGCGACATGGCCGCGATCATCGATCTCGACTCGGAGCATGCCGGGACGAGGATGTTCGACATGAACTCCGATCGCGTGCGGCCCCCCCTGGGAATCGACGTGACCCAGGTGATTCCGTCGACCATCTCGTTGACGCTGGACGTGTCGGCGAGCCGGGTGGTGCCGATCGTCCCGGAGGTCCGCGGGGCGCCGGCGGCCGGCTTCATGGTCGGCGCGGTCGAGGTCGAGCCGGCCCGCGTGGAGGTGGAGGGGCCCGAGAGCCGGCTGCACGATCTGGTCGAGGCGATGACCGAGCCGATCGACGTGACCGGCATGTCGGTGCCCATGCGTCGGATGGTCACGGTCGGCGTCGACGACCCGTACCTGCGTCTGGTCACGCCGGGGTCCGCCCGGGTGACGATTCCCATTGTCCGTGCCCCGGCCGCCGGCGGGGCGGCCGGAGCCGCCCGGACCGGGTGGGACGCCCGGGACTGAGCGGTCCCTGCATCGATGGCCGGCCGCCTGTTCGGGACCGACGGGGTGCGGGGCACCCCCGGCGAGCCGCCGCTGGACCGGTCGACGCTGGCTCGGCTGGGGGCCGCGGTCGCCGCGGCGTGCCGCGGCGGTTCGGGCCCCCGCCGGGTCCTCATCGGCCGCGACACGCGCGAGTCCGGGGAGTGGATGACCGAAGCGCTGGCCGAGGGCGTGGCCGGCGCGGCGGCCGGGCCGGTCGACGCGGGGGTGCTGTCCACGCCCGCGGTGTCGTTCCTGACCCGGGACGGGGACTACGACGCCGGACTGGTCGTTTCCGCCTCGCACAATCCCTATCAGGACAACGGCGTCAAGGTGTTCACGGCCGGCGGCGAGAAGGCCGGCGCGGACCTCGAGGCCCGGATCACCGCGTCGGTCGCCGAACCCGACCCGGTGCCGCCGGCCGGGTCGTCTCCGGTCGAGCGGGTCTCCATCGCCGAGGCCTACCTCGATCACACCGCCGGGATTCTCCGGGGGGTCGAGGTCCCAGCCGCGTTCCGGATGGCGATCGACTGCGCCAACGGCGCCACGAGCCGCCTCGCGCCCGCGGTCCTCCGCCGCCTCGGGCTTGCCCCCGTGGTCCTGCACGATCGACCTGACGGGCGGAACATCAACCGCGGATGCGGCTCGATGCACCCCGCCTCCCTCGGCCGCGCCGTCGTCGAGCAGGGATGCGACCTCGGGGCCGCCTTCGACGGCGACGGCGACCGCGTCGTGCTGGTGGACCACCGGGGGGTGGCGGTCCCGGGCGACGCGGTGCTGCTGGTCGCCGCCCGCTGGCTCGCGGCGCGGGGCCGCCTTCCGCATCGGGGGGTCGTGGCCACGGTGATGAGCAACATCGCCCTCGAGCAGGCCCTCGCCGCCGAAGGCGTCACGCTGCATCGCTGCGCGGTGGGCGACCGGCTCGTGCGGGAGGAGATGCGGCGGCGCGGGCTCGCCCTGGGGGGAGAGCAGTCGGGGCACGTCATCTTCGGCGATCACCTGCCGACGGGAGACGGGCTCGCCACCGCCCTGATGATCCTGCGGGCGATGCTCGACACCGGCCGGCCGCTCGCCGATCTGGCCGCCGACCTCGCGCTGCGGCCCCAGGTGCTGCTGAACGTCGAGGTGCGCCGCCGCGCGCGGCTCGACGAGCTGCCGGGGGTGTCGGCGCTCGTCGAGGCGGCGGCGGGCGACCTCGGCCGCGACGGCCGGGTGCTGGTGCGCTACTCGGGCACCGAGCCGCTGCTCAGGATCATGATCGAGGGGCCCGACGAAGCGCGGATTCACGGCCTCGCCGAGGCGATCGCGGAGCGCGTGCGGGCCGAGATCGGCGTCGGGCCGGGCGTCCGCGGTTGACCTGGGGACGCGCTCTTCGGGCGCGGTGCCCCGTGGCCGGCCGGCGCGCGCGGGTTGCGGCTCCGTAGCGGGCTCGGCCCGTGCACGGAACCGGCGGCCGGCGCGCCCGTCTCCGGGCGGCGCCGTCGGCAATCCGATCCGGAACCGCCTGCTCGCGGGCTCCGTCGCCGGGGCGAGGGGTGCACGTCAGGAAAGTGGTGTGCCGCCACGCAAGACGAGCCGCCGCCTCGTGTGCCGGCGCCGAAGCCCCTGGATCGGCGGGTTGTGGGTCTTGGCCCAAGCCGTTCCCCGTGAATCGAGAGCCCGGCAGCGCCAGGGGCCGTCATCTCACAATCCTGACGTGCGCCCCGGGGCGAGCCGTCTGTGGACGGCGCCACGGCGCGTTGCTATGATCGCGGTTCGGGCCGTGTGGCCCGCCAAGTCCCATGAATCGAACCGAGCCGCTACCTCTCGCCGTGTCCCTCGTGCTGGCGGTCGGCCTCATGGGCTGGATCGTCTGGAGCCAGCGCCCCGAGCCGCCGCCGGCGGAGGAGGCGCGGGCCGCGCCCGCACCGTCCCCGGCGGAGGCCCCGCCGGAGCCGGACGTGCCGGAGCCGCTGCCGATCGACGGGGATCGCGCCGCCGCCCTGCGCGCCGCCGCCGACGAGGCGCCCGACGACGTGCAGAGCCGCGTCGACCTCGGCAACCTCTATCACGAGGCGCGGCGTTTCGAGGACGCGGCCCCGTGGTTCGAGGCGGCCCTGGCCCTCGACCCGGACCTCGTCGAGGTGAGCACCGATCTCGGCGTGGCGTACTTCTACCAGGGGTCGGTCGATCGCGCCCTGGCCCAGTTCGATCGCTCGCTGGAGATCGACCCCACCCATGCCGGGACGCTGCTGAACGTCGGCATCGTGCGGGCCTTCGGCAAGCAGGACCTCGCGGGGGCGATCGAGGTGTGGGAAGAGCTGCAGCGCCTCGCTCCCGACACGCTCGAAGCGTTCGCGGCGGCCGACGCCGTCGAGCGACTGCGCGCCTCCGCGCACCCGTGAGCCGCTCGCGGCCCGGACGTCCGCGCCGCGAAACGGTGCGGGCGCCTGGAGGGTCGCCCCGGCGCGAAGCGGAGCCGCAGGAGTTTCGCGTCAGCCGGAGTTCCCGCGCCGCCGCAGGTGGCGCCGCCACCGCAAGGTCGTGCGGCGGCAGATTCCTGGCTGGGTGACGACATGGCGCTTGGCTGGCTCATTCGGTTCCTCGTCGCGGCGGTCGTGGTGCGCATGGCCTGGAAGTTCTTCAGCGGTCTGCTGGAGGGCGCGGCCGAGCGTCCCCGGGTGGCCCCCAAGCAGGGCGTGATGCTGGCGCGCGACCCCGTCTGCGGCACCTACGTCGACAAGACGCGGGCCGTCAGCGCGCGCGGCGGCGGCGAGGTGCACTACTTCTGCTCGGAGGACTGCCGCGCCGCGTACCGCCAGGCCCGGCGCGGCTCCGCCGCCCGCGCCTGACGCGGAGGGCCACGACGCGGGGACGCGATGGGCAACGACGAGCGGCTGCGGGCGGACATCGTCGAGGTCGGCCGCCGGCTGCACGACCGCGGCTTCGTGGCCTCGAACGACGGGAACATCAGCGTCCGGATCGGCGACGACCGGCTGGTGACCACACCCACCGGCGTGTCCAAGGGGTTCATGACCCCGGACATGATGGTGACGACGGACCTGTCGGGCCGGAAGCTGGCCGGCGACCGCGAGCCGTCGTCCGAGCTGCTGATGCACCTCGCCGTCTACGAGCACCGGCCCGAGATCCGGGCCGTGGTCCACGCGCATCCCCCCACCGCCACCGGCTTCGCGGTCGCCGGCATCGCCCTCGACCGCGCGGTCCTCGCCGAGGTCGTCTGCACCCTCGGCAGCATTCCCATCGCCGACTACGGCACCCCGTCGACGAGCGAGCTCGCCGACGCGGTGCGGCGTCACATCCGGGCCCACGACGGGCTGCTGCTGGCCAACCACGGCGCGCTGACCATCGCCGACGAGCTCTACGCCGCGTACTACAAGATGGAGACGGTGGAGCACTTCGCCCGCATCAGCCTCGTGGCGCGGCAGCTCGGGCGCGAGAACCTGCTGTCGCGCGAAGAGGTCGACCGCCTGCAGGGGCTGCGGGACCGTTACGGCATCGCCGCCCCGGCCCCTCTCTGCCCCCCGGACGGCGGCGCCGACGAGGACTGTCAGGTGCTGGAGGCGCCGTCGAGCCCCGGCCGGAGGCTCGTCGACCCCGCCGCCCCGGCTCCCGCGACCCCGGACGTTCCGCCCGCGGCCGCCGACGGACGGGGGGCGGGCGGCGGCGGGGTTCCCGGTGACGACGAAGTTCGACTAACATACCGCGAGTTGACGGCGCTGATCGCGGACGCCGTCACGCAGCTCCGTTGAGATCCGCGGGAGGCGTGGTGATGGGCGAGGCGCTCGGCATGGTGGAGACGAAGGGACTCGTCGCGATGATCGAAGCGTCGGACGCCATGGTGAAGGCCGCCAACGTCACCCTCGTCGGCTGGGAGAAGATCGGCGCCGGCTTCGTGACCGCCATCGTCCGCGGCGATGTGGCGGCGGTGAAGGCGGCGACCGACGCGGGGGCGGCGGCGGCCCGCCGCGTCGGCGAGCTCGTCTCCGTGCACGTCATCCCGCGTCCCCACGCCAACCTCGAGGACGCCCTGCCCATCGGCAAGAGCACCGGCTCGTAGGACCGACGGCTCCGTCGCCATGATTCTCGGGAAGGTAGTGGGGACGGTCGTCGCGACCCGCAAGGACGAGCGCCTCGCCGGCAGCAAGTTGCTGCTCGTGCAGCCGGTGCTGCCGGACGGGTCCGCGCGCGGCGCCCCCCTCGTGGCCGTCGACACCGTCGACGCCGGCGTCGGCGAGCGCGTGCTCGTGGTCAGCGGCAGCTCGGCCCGGATGGCGGAGGGGATGGCGGACCGTCCCGTCGACGCCGCCATCGTCGGGATCGTCGACACCGTCGCCATCGACTGACGCACAGGCTTGAAGATCGTGGGAAGCGTCCCGACCCGGTGCGCCGGCGTCGGAGAGTTCGGAGAATAATGCAGCTGGCGAGGGTTATCGGCAACGTGGTCGCCACCCGGAAGGACCCCGGACTCGCCGCGGCGACGCTGCTGGTGCTGCAGCCGTTGTCGCCGGCGCGCGAGCCGGTGGGGCCGCCGCTCGTCGCGGTCGATTCGGTCGGGGCGGGAGTGACCGAGGAGGTGTTCTTCGTCCGCGGGCGGGAAGCGTCGCTGCCGTTCCTGCCGCGGCGGGTCCCGGCCGACGCCTGCGTCACGGGCATCTGCGATCACTGGAGCGCCGGCGCGGATGCGTCGGCGGACGAGGCGGCGCCGGCCGCGTCCCGGCAGGAGTAGGCGGTGCGGCTCGCGCGCGTGGTCGGTTCAGTCGTCGCGACCCGCAAGCAGCCCGCCCTGATCGGCGCCCGGCTGTTGCTCGCCCAGCCGCTCGACGCCGACGGCGGTCCTGCCGGCGACACTCAGCTGGCCATCGATGCGGTGGGCGCGGGTCCCGGCGAGGTGGTGCTGCTGGTGTTGGAGGGGCGCGCGGCGGGGGCCGCTCTCGGCCGCCCCGGCGCCCCGGTCGACGCCGCCATCGTCGGCATCGTCGACCCGCGCGACCCCATCGCGTCCTGAGTCTCCAGAGTCTCGGAGGCTGCCTCGCGCTCTCGACTGCCGATGGACGAGACCACGCCCGGCGTCCTCGTGACGCGCCGCATGCCCTCCTCGGTGCTGGCCCCTCTCGAGGTGGCGTGCGCCGTCGACCGGCACGACTCCACCGAGCCGCTGTCGGACGACGCGCTGTGCGCCCGCGTCGCGGGCAAGCAGGGCCTCGTCTGCATGTTCGACGACCGCATCGACGACGCCGTCCTCGCCGCCGGCGACCGGCTGAAGGTGGTGGCCACGGTCGCGGTCGGGTTCGACAACATCGACGTAGCGGCCGCCGCCGCCCGCGGCATCGTGGTCACGAACACGCCGGACCTCGTCACGGGGGCGACGGCCGAGCTGACGTGGGCGCTGATTCTCTCGGTGACCCGCCGCCTCGGCGAGGGCGACCGCACCATCCGCGGCGGCGGGTGGCGGGGCTGGACGTTCGAGTTCCTGCTGGGGTCCGAGCTGCGCGGCAAGCAGCTCGGCGTCGTGGGGGCGGGGCGCATCGGCCGCGCGGTGGCGGCCATCGCCCCCGCGTTCGGCATGCGGCCGGTCTTCGCAACGCGCCCCGGCCGGGCGCCGGCACCTGCGGAGGGCGCCGACGTGCCGGTGCTGTCGCTCGACGAGCTGCTGCTGACGTCCGACGTGGTGTCCCTGCACGTGCCGCTGACGGCCGAGACCCGGCACCTCGTTAATCGGCGGACGCTGGTGCGCATGAAGCGCTCGGCGGTGCTCGTCAACACGTCGCGGGGGGGCGTCGTCGACGACGAGGCCCTGGCCTGGGCCCTCGACGAGCGGCTCCTCGCCGGCGCCGGCCTCGACGTCTTCGAGGGCGAGCCCCGCGTGCACCCGGGGCTGGTGGGGCGGGACAACGTGTGCCTGACCCCCCACCTCGGCAGCGCCACCCGTGAGACCCGCACCGCGATGGCCCAGCTCGCGGTGCGCAACGTCGTCGAGGTGCTGGCCGGCCGGCCGGCGGTGACTCCGGTCACCCCGCGGTGACGGGTCGGAGCGCCGGGTCGCGGTTCACGCCCCCGGGGGTGCCCGGTCCGCGACCCGGTCCGTCCGCGACCGGTCCGGAAGGGGAGACCCGACCCCGTTGCCGGTCGAACGCCGCGGCGCCGCTCATCGCGGGTTCCGGGGTGTTGCCCGGACCGCGGAACATGCTGATCGCCGGTCGAACGCCGCAGCGCGGCTCATCGCGGGTTCCGGGGTGTTGCCCGGACCGCGGAACATGCTGATCGCCGGTCGAACGCCGCAGCGCGGCTCATCACGGGTTCCGGGGTGTTGCCCGGACCGCGGAACATGCTGATCGCCGGTCGAACGCCGCAGCGCGGCTCATCACGGGTTCCGGGGTGTTGCCCGGACCGCGGAACATGCTGATCGCCGGTCGAACGCCGCAGCGCGGTTCATCACGGGTTCCGGGGTGTTGCCCGGACCGCGGAACATGCTGATCGCCGGTCGAACGCCGCAGCGCGGCTCATCACGGGTTCCGGGGTGTTGCCCGGACCGCGGAACATGCTGACCGTCAACGAGATCTTCCACTCGATCCAGGGCGAGTCCGACCACGCGGGCCGCCCCTGCGTCTTCGTGCGCCTGACCGCGTGCGACCTGCGCTGCGCCTGGTGCGACACCCCCTATGCGTTCCACGAGGGCCGCAAGCGGGAGGTCGACGACGTCGTGGCCGAGGTCGAGGGCTACGGCTGCCGGCTCGTCGAGATCACCGGCGGCGAGCCCCTGCTGCAGCCCGACGTCTATCCCCTGATGGACCGCCTGCTCGCGGGCGGGGCGTCGGTGCTGCTCGAGACCGGGGGGCACGTCAGCCTCGAGCGGGTGCCGGCCGGCGTCGTCAAGATCATGGACGTCAAGTGCCCCGGCAGCGGCGAGTCGCACCGCAACGACTGGGACAACCTGGCCCGCCTCGCCGGCCGAGACCAGGTCAAGTTCGTCATCGCCGACCGCGCCGACTACGACTACGCCCGCGAGGTCGTGCGACGCCACGCCCTCGACGACCGCCCCGCCGCCGTCCTCTTCTCGCCGGTCCACGGCGTCCTGCCGCCCGAGCGGCTCGCCGAGTGGGTGCTCGCCGACCGGCTGCGGGTGCGCCTGCAGGTGCAGCTGCACAAGTACCTGTGGGGAGCGGAGACCCGGGGCGTCTGAGGAGCCGGCCGTGAACTCGCGAGCCAGCTTCCACGGCACCCGGCCTGGCGGCCCGGGGCCGTCCGCAGGTTGTCGCCTGCAGCGTTCGCTTTGCGGCGCCGCCCCGGCCGACCCCGCCAGGCACGTGCACCGCTTGCAGGGCCGGCTCCCGGCGTCGAGACCGACGAGCGGCGGCCGGCAGGAGTGGGCCGCGACCATGACCGTTTACATGCCTGCACCGCTTGCAGGGCCGGCTCCCTGGCGTCGAGACCCATGAGCGGCGGCCGGCAGGAGTGGGCCGCGACGATGACCGATACACCCCCTCCCGGGCGTCGAGACCGACGAGCGGCGGCCGGCAGGAGTGGGCCGCGACCATGACCGTTTACATGCCTGCACCGCTTGCAGGGCCGGCTCCCTGGCGTCGAGACCCATGAGCGGCGGCCGGCAGGAGTGGGCCGCGACGATGACCGATACACCCCGACGCCCTTCTGTCGTGCTGCTCAGCGGCGGCCTCGACTCGTACACCGCCGCCGCCATCGCCCGGGCCGACGGGTTCGCGCTGTTCGCGCTGACCGTCCGCTACGGCCAGGTCCACGCCTGCGAGCTCGAGGCTGCCCGCCGGGTCGCTCGCGACCTCGAGGTCGCCCGCCACCTCGAGATCGAGGTCGATCTCGCCGCGTTCGGCGGATCGTCGCTGACCGGCGACGGCGCCGTCGAGCAGGACCGGCCCCCCGAGCGTCCCGGCATCCCCTCGACCTACGTGCCCGCTCGCAACACCGTGCTGCTGTCACTCGCCCTCGGCTGGGCCGAGGTGCTCGGGGCCGCCGACCTCGTCATCGGGGTCAACGCCCTCGACTACTCCGGCTACCCCGACTGCCGCCCCGAGTACCTCGAGGCGTTCGAACGCACGGCCCGGCTCGCCACGAGGGCCGGCGTCGAGGGCGCGCGCTTCCGCGTGCACGCGCCCCTGATCGACTGGACCAAGGCGCAGATCATCGCCAGGGGCGCGTCGCTGGGGCTCGACTACGGCCTCACCCACAGCTGCTACGCCCCCGCGCCGGACGGCCGCCCCTGCGGCCGCTGCGACAGCTGTCAGCTCCGCGCCCGCGGCTTCGCCGAGGCGGGCCTGACGGATCCGTTGTCGGTATGAAAGGCAACGGCCGGCCCGGGCGCGGGCACGCTCCAGACCGACCGCAGGGGTTTCGGGAAAGCCCCGACTCAGGCTTCGAGGACGGCGTTCAGCGAGATGGTCGCGTTCATCAACTTCGAGATCGGGCAGCCGCCCTTCGCGTTGTTGGCCGCCGTGTCGAACGCCTCCCGGCTCGCGCCGGGGACCCGCGCCGTGGTCTCGAGGTGAATCTTCGTCACCGTCGGGCCGGTGTCGAGCATCTCGAGGGTCACCGTCGCGGTGGTGGTGACGTGGTCGGGGGTCAGTCCCGCCTCGCCGAGCTGGGCCGAGAGGGCCATCGAGAAGCAGCCCGCGTGGGCGGCCGCAATCAGCTCCTCCGGGTTCGTGCCGGCGCTCCCCTCGAACCGGGTGGCGAACGTGTACGCGGTGTCCGACAGCTCGCGGCTTGCGCTCGAGATCGCGCCGCTGCCGCCCTTCAGGTTGCCCTTCCAGACGGCCGATGCCTTGCTTTCCATTTGTCCTCCTGAGATTCCGGCACTGCGCCCCGCGGGGCTGCCCGGGCCGGACGGGGTCCATAGGTTCGGGTCGCCCCGGCGCGCAGACGCCAAGGCGCTGAGACTCTAGATCGTTCGGTCGCAAAGCGCAACCGAGTACGGGGCCGGCGGGCCCGCGGCGAAGCGGGCCGCGGCCGACGGGGTCGGGGCGGCGGGACGAGTGCCCGAGGTGGGCGCGGGGCCGGCCGCCGCGGTGGCTACCTCAGCAGCACCGGCAGCCGCACGGCCCGGTCGGCGTCGATGGTCACGACGAGCGCGTGCACGCCCGCCGGCCAGCTCCCGTCGGGCGAGACGAAGAAGACGTCGCCGCGAACCCCGCCGCGGGCTTCGATCCGGAGGACCCGGTCCGGAATCCGGTCGGATCCGTCGACCCCGAACTCAAACCGGTGGAAGCCCCTGTCGATTCTGCTCCGGGGGAAGGTGAACGTCAGCGTGTCGGGCCAGTCGGCCCGGGCGCCGAGAAGCCGGCGCACGCCCTCGACGTCGCGGGCGCGCTCGCGTTCGGTCGCCGGCGCCACGGCGGTCCCGTCCGGCCGGACCAGCACGATGTCCTCCCGCCCGATCGTGAGGGCCTCGGACGCGGCGAGACCGAGGGCCACGACCAGCCACGACGAGTCATGGTGGCGCTGCGAATAGCGGTACGCGGCGCTCGACAGCACGCCCCCGTCGTCGTACACCACGAGATGGGGCTCCCCGAATCGCGCATCGGGATAGCGGACGTTGGGGAAGTCGTCCTGGGTCAGGCGGAACGGCTGCGCCGGGGCCGGCGCGGCGCACGCCAGCGCGACGAGCGCGACGAGCAGGATTGTCCTGATCGCGTATGCCGTGACGATGGTCTGCATCGGCGCCCTCGATCCGAAGCCGGCGACTCCCGGGGGGCTTCTCCGACCCCGCCGGAGGCCCGGACTCCACTGGTGCGGAAGCTCTCTGGCGCGAGCCCGGCGGCCCGTGGCGAAAGCTCCCGCAAGCTCTACTGGTGCGGAAGCTCCCTGGCGCGAGCCCGGCGGCCCGTGGCGAAGGCTCCCGCAAGCCTCTGCGAGGCGTGCTCACCGGCCGGTTTCGTCCGGCAGTCCGTCCACGCCGGGCTCGAGCAGGGCGCCCAGCGTGTTCTGGAACATCGCGAGCTGGGTGTAGTTCCCGACGATCAGCACGACCTCGCGCAGCTGTTCCTCCGAATAGCGCTCCGCGAGCGCGTCCCACGTGGGGCCGGAGATGAACCGGCTCGTGTGCAGCTCGTCCGCCGCCTGCAGCAGCGCCCGGTCGAAGTCCTCCCAGCCGGTGGCGTCGGGGCCCTCGGTGACGCGCGCGATCTGCTCCCCGGTCAGTCCCGCTCCCTGTCCGATGAGGTTGTGCCGGCCCCAGATGTAGTCGCCGCGCGACAGCCACGCCGTCCGCAGGATCAGCAGCTCCTTGTCGCGGAGGGGTATGTTGTAGTTGTTGACGAAGTGGATGGTGTAGGCCCAGTAGTTGCGGCACGTGTCGCTGACCTCGGGGCAGAGCTGCCGCAGGGGGCTCGCGTCCCCGGGGGCCTCGGGCAGCGCGATCCGCGGGCCGGTGAGGCGCTCGTGCGGCGCCACCCGGGTCACCGGGTGCTCCTGGGCGGCCGCGACGGCGGCCATGCCTGCGCAAACGCCGCCGACGAGGATCACGCCGGTCACGAAGCTCGTCCTCCGCATCGGATACCTCCCTGGTTCTCGCTCCATCTCGCCGGCGGCCGCCGTGCGAGGCATGAACGCGTCCCCGCCGCCGGCCGGGCTCGGACTCGCCGCCCCTGCGGCAACCCTGTCTGCCCGCCAATCCTACAGCAGTCCGCGGCGTCCTGCGCCCGCGGCGCGATGCGGAGCGACCGGGCGGCGCCGGCCCTGCGCGGGAAGCGGCGAGCCGGCCGCTGCCGTCGGATGGCCGGGGCCCCGAGGTACACGGTCGTCGAGCCGGGCCGGTGCGGCGCCGCCGGCCGCCTCTGGACCGTCCCGCCGCGACCCCGTATGATGGCCGACACGCGAAGCGGGCGGGGGCGTCGGCGCCCCGCCGCACGCGCAGGGATCTCCGCGGCCGTCGCTCCGCCGGCGGCCGCGGGTCGACGGGAGGTCGATCATGAAGAAGACGGCAGGACTGCTCGCGCTCCTTCTGGGGCTGGGACCGGGCCCGGGCCTCGCCCAGACCGCGGAAGACCTGATCAACGACGCGCGGACCCCCGAGGACGTGCTCGTCCACAGCATGGGCTACGACCGCAAGAGCTACAGTCCGCTGGACCAGATCGACAAGTCGAACATCCACCGGCTCGTGCCCATCTGGAGCACGAGCCTGATGAACCAGTCGGGCGAGCTCGCCGCGCCGGCCATCCACGACGGGGTCCTCTACGCCATCAACGGCAGCTGGACCTTCGCCATCGACCTCGCGACGGGCCGGCAGATCTGGCGCACCCCGGTCGTCCTCGAGGAGGGGTCGCGGCGGCGCAGCAGCTTCAACCGGGGCGGGCCGGTGATCTACGAGGGCCGGCTGTTCCGGGTCACCGTCGACAACCACGTCCTCGCCCTCGACATGGAGACCGGCGAGGAGCTGTGGAACCAGAAGTTCGCGGACGGGGCCGAGGGCTACTACGCGACGGGCGCGCCGATGGTGGCCAACGGGGTCCTCATCTCGGGGATGTCCGGCGGCGAGTCGACCACCCGCGGCTTCCTCGACGGCTGGGACCCCGCCACCGGCGAGAGGCTCTGGCGGCGCTACACCATCCCCGGCCCTGGCGAGCCCGGCCACGAGACGTGGCCCGTCGACAGCGACGCGTATCTGTATGGCGGGGCCCCCACGTGGCGCTCGGGCTCGTACGACCCGGAGCTCGACCTCGTCTACTGGGGGACCGGCAACGCCGAGCCCTACGACCCGGCGCCGCGCGACGGGCTCGACAGCCTCTACGCGTCGACGGTGCTCGCCATCCGCCCGGCGACGGGCGAGATCCACTGCCACTACCAGTACACGCCCAACGACGTGTACGACGTGGACGGCATCGACGAGCAGGTGCTCGCCGAGCTCGAGGTCGACGGCGAGATGCGCAAGGTGATGATCCAGGCCAACAAGAACGGCTTCCTCTACACCGTCGACCGCACCGACTGCTCGCTCATCGCCGCCCACCCCTACGTCTTCGTCAACTGGGCCACCCACATCGACCTCGAGACGGGCCGGCCGGTCCTGACCGACCTGTACCGCGACTTCCTCGCCGGCGAGGAGGTCTACATCTGGCCGTCGCGCGGCACCAACGCGGTCCCCATCGCCTTCAACCCGGATACGGGCCTCATCTACTCGACGACGTGGAACGTGCCCCGCATCCAGCGGCTCCTCCCCGAGCCGCCGGAGTTCGTCCTCGGGGCGAGCTCGACCGGGGTCACCAACCGCTTCCCGGTGGTCGAGCCGGGCGACCTGCTCGGGCATATCGTGGCCATCGACCCGCTGACCGGCGAGAAGAAGTGGGAGGTCCCGATGCACGACTTCCCCAGCTCCGCCGGGGTGCTGGCCACCGGCGGGGGGCTGCTGTTCACCGGCAAGATCACCGGCGAGTTCGTCGCCCTCGACGAGGAGACCGGCGAGACCGTCTGGGAGTTCCAGACCGGGTCGAGCGTCAACGCGACCGCGGTCACCTACACCCTGAACGGCCGGCAGCAGATCACGGTGGCGTCGGGCCTCGGGGGCGGGCTCGCCAACCGCTACGCGCGCGGCCTCGTGCCGGCCGGCGGCTCGATGTGGACGTTCGCGCTGATGCCCGCAGAGGGGCCCGCGCGGTAGGAACGCAACGGTCAGGGAGCCGCGGTGGCGGCGTCCCCGCGGACGAGATCGAGGGCCTCGACGGCGTCGTCCCAGCTTCGGGTGTTCACCCGGGCGGCGCCGGGCTCGCCGCCGCTCACCGCGAACACGTCGTCGCCGGTGCGGCCGACGGCTACCGTCTCCTGGTCCCCGTCGTCGAAGGTGACGGTGATCCGGGCGGCCGGCGCGTCGAGGCCGGTGCCGTCGCGGGACGGCTCGAACGCCTCGGCGCGCAGGTTGGACAGCCTGGCGAGCAGGTCGTCCATGTCGGCGCGGTCGACGTCGGCGGCGTCCGGCGCGGTCCGGCGCCAGGCGTCGCCATCCTCTTCTCCCTCCGCTTCCTCCAGCTCGAACGCCCAGCGTTCGCCCTCGTGCTCGATCTCGAGGGCGGTGGCGTTGAACGGACGGAACGCGAACAGGTCCTTCCGCCGGTACTCGTCGACGCTCTGCTCGAGCTCGGTGGCCAGCGACTCGTCGACGGTGAACACCAGCTCGCGCGCCGCGTCACGGGCGTAGACGGTCCCGGCCGGGGTGGTGTCGCCCAGGAACAGGGTCGCGGCCGAGCTGCCCAGCCCCACCGTCACCGCCAGCCGCGGCTCGTCGAGCCCGTACGGCGCCAGGGCGTCGGCGTCGGCCGACTCCGCCTCGATGGCCGCCATCCGGCCGCTGCCGAGCCGGCCCACGAGGCCATCGGTCACCCCGAGGTCGGCCCGGGCCTCGATGGGGCTCGCCAGCGACCACTCGCCGTCCGCCTTCCGCAGCCGGACGTCCAGGTCGGGCCCGGCGATCTCCAGCGAGTCCACCTCGTTGCGGGTGATGTCGAGGATGGACTTGTCGCGGAGGTCGAACGTGGTCTGGTCGAAAGTGGTGTCCAGGAAGCCGGAGATGAGGAAGACCCGGTTCGAGCCCGCGACCGTCGCGTAGAGGTCGTTGCCGGCGGGGCTGCGCTCGCCGATGAGGAGCCGGGCGTCGGCGCCGTCGGTCGTCGTGAAGCCGACCTCGATGGCGGGCTCGGCGAGCCCGAACGCCTCCAGCTCGGGGGTGTCCTCGGGCTCCGCGACCACGCGCTGCACCTCGAGGTTGGCGAGGTTCGACGACAGCGAGACGACCTGGGTGACGTCGACGTTGACGGGGAACGGCTCGACGATCCGCCACCGGTCGCCGTCCTTCTCGATGACGGTGCGGTCGCCGTTGCCGGCCGTCACCGACAGCGAGTCGATGTCGTCCGAGTCGATGTCGAACGCCGACTCCAGGGGGTCCGGGGTCCCCCCCGGCGGCCGCTCCGACTCGACGAAGTAGATGTAGGCGCCCAGTGCCAAGGCGACCACCAGCAGGACCAGCGTCGATCGCACTCCGCGCATGTCGTTCAGCCTCGGCCGGTGTTCAGCGCCTGCCCATCCAGGTGTAGACGCCGGCCCCCAGGATGCCGGCGGGCAGCAGCAGCACCGAGAGCCAGAAGAGGCGGCGCTGCGCGCTCGCGGTGAGGGTGAGCCGGCGGTCCTCCGGCTCGCGAGCCCGGATCGAGATGAGGTTCTCCTGCTGGGCCAGCCAGTTGACGGTGTTCAGGAACATGTCGCGGTTGCCCTGAATGCCGACGACCGCGTTGCTGGCGAAGTCCGAGTCGCCGATCACCGCGAGGCGGGTCTCCGGCGGGGCGGAATCGCTTCCGTCGTCGGTCGCGCCGCCGTCCAGCCCGTCTTCGTCCTCGCCGGCGTCCCCGCCGACCCCGCCCGGTACGTCCGCGGGCGACGGCGCGGGGGCGGAGACGGCCATGCCGATGGAGACCGGGCCGGGACGGTCGCCCTCCTCCTCGTCGAGCTCCACCTGTCCGGTGGCGAGGCTGTCGATGTCCATCTCCCGCCAGCTCTGCGGGCCGGTCTCGATGAACGGCTGCGCGACGCGGCCGTCGGCGACGCCCGTCGCGGCCGACACCGACCGGGACAGGGGATAGGCGGTCAGCAGGTTGAACCGTTCGGTGATGGGATGAAACGGATAGCTCGCGGCGACCGGCACCGAGGCGTCGGCCCCGAAGAGCTGTCCCACGCCGCTCGCGTCGACCACGACGTCCGGGCCCACCTCGATGCCCCACTCCCGCACGAGGCCGAGCAGACCCTCCGGGGCCGGCTCGTCCCCGGTGAGGGGCGGGTCGAGCAGCAGCAGCAGCTTGCCGCCGCCGTCCAGGTACGCGCGGAGCGCGTCGACCTCCCCCGGCAGCAGGTCCGTCTGCGGCCCCGCCGCGACGACCACCGTGGCGTCGTCGGGCACCGCCCCCTGCTGGGCGAGCACCAGCGACTCGACCTCGAAGTTGTCGAGGGCGAGGGCGGCCGAGACGGTGCCGTAGCCGTCGCGATCGGTCCCCGCGTGGGTCTTCTCGCCGTGGCCCTCCAGGAAGTAGACGGTCTGCTCCGCGCCTTCCACGACCGTGATCAGGGCGTTCGTCAGGTCCTGCTCCGCGTCCGACTCCACCCGTTCCAGCCGGCCCTCGTACTCGAACACGATGGTGCCGTAGGTCTGCACCTCGTACTGGCGGGCCAGCATGGGCTGCCGGTCCGCGTCGATGTAGTCGACGGTGACGCGGCTCGTCTGGTAGGCGTACTCTTCGAGCCGGTCCCGGTACCGGGGAAAGTCCGGCTCCCGCGCGAACACCCGTATCCGCACCGGTCCGGCGAGGGTGTCGAGCACCTGCCGGGTCTGGTCGGACAGCGAGTACTGCCCCCCCGCGGTCAGGTCCCAGCGCAGGTTCTGGCGGGCGAGCAGGTAGTTCACGGCCACGACGATGGCCGCGACGAGGAGGATGCTGGTTCCCGCGAGGGCGCCGTAGCGGGTCTGCCGCCGCTCGAACGACCGGCCGACCTGGCGCCAGTGGCCGGCGCCGTAGACGAGAATGCACGCGAGGCCGGCGAGGGCCAGCGTCCGGCGCACCGCCTCCAGCTCCGGCGCGACCAGCCACGCGAGCACCGCCGCGAAGACGAGCAGGGATCCTGCCCAGCCGAGGAAACCGAAGATTCTGTTCAGCATCGGGGTGGGGCGGCCTCAGCCGTTCCAGCGTTCCTGGTCCATCGACTTCGCGGTCAGGAACAGGCCGACCACGATGAAGCTGAGGTAGTACGTCACGTGCTTCGTGTCGATGACGCCCTTCGAGAAGTCGTCGAAGTGCTCGAGGATCGAGAGGTACGCGAGCACCGCCTGGGACGTGGTGCCCGAGGCGTCGCCGATCCAGTTGATGATCCAGAACAGCAGCAGCACCGCGAAGGTGGCGACGCCCGCGACGATCTGGTTCTTCGTCGTGCTGGAGATGGCGAGGCCGACGGAGATGAACGCGCCCCCCATCAGGAGCAGGCCGAGGTAGCCGCTGGCGATCGGTCCCCATTCAGGCTCGCCGTACCAGAACAGCAGCCCGACGTGGAGCAGCGTGAGGGCCAGCATCAGGCAGTACAGGGCCAGCGCCCCGAGGAACTTGCCCAGGATGATCTGGAGGTCGGTCAGCGGCGACGTCAGCAGCAGCTCCATGGTGCCCGAGCGCTTCTCCTCGGCGAAGGACCGCATCGTCAGCATCGGGAGCAGGAACAGCAGGATGACCGCGGTGTTGCCGAACAGCGGCCGGATCATGAACTCGTTGATGTTGACGACCTGCGGCCCCATGCCGAACTGGCCCATGCTCAGCTGGACCATCACGTTGACGCTCGCCACGTAGAACCAGCCGAACAGGAGGGCGAAGAACACGAGCAGCACGTAGGCGATGGGCGAGACGAAGTACGCCCGCAGCTCCTTCCCCGCCAGGGCCAGGATGTTACCCATTCGTTCGCTCCTCCGCCTCGATCGGTTCCGCGCCCTCGTCGGGTGCGCCGGCATCGCTCCCGGGCCCGCCGTCGCCGGCCGCGTCCTCGGGCGGGCCGCCGGGGTCGGTCCCGTCCGGCTCGCCGCCCGCCTCCTCCTCCGTCGTCAGCTGCAGGAAGATGTCCTCCAGGCTCATCTGCTGCGCCCGCAGCTCGAGCAGGCCCCAGCCGTTCGTCACCACGGTGCGCGACACGTCGCGCCGGACGTCGCGCCCGGGGGCGATCTCGATCTGGAACCCCGCCACGCCGTCGCGCCGGTCGGCCGCCGACACCCCGGCCACCCCGGGAACGTCCGTGAGGGCCGGCACGGGGTCGTCGCCGCCGCTGTCGACCTGCACGTACAGGCTCTGCGAGCCCTGCAGCCGCGCCGTGAGGTTGTCGGGGCTGTCGACCGCGACCACCCGGCCGCGGTTGATGATGACGACCCGCTGGCACGTCTGCGAGACCTCGGGCAGGATGTGGGTGCTCAGGATGACGGTGTGGTCGCCGGCGAGCTCGGTGACGAGCCGCCGCGTCTCGATGATCTGCCTCGGGTCGAGCCCGGCCGTCGGCTCGTCGAGAATCAGCACGTCCGGCTCGTGGAGCAGGGCCTGGGCGAGGCCGACCCGCTGCCGGTACCCCTTGGACAGCGTGCCGCAGAAGCGCTCGGCCATGTCCGTGATGCTGGTGCGCTCCATGGCCGCGCCGACCCGCGCGGCCCGGTCGCCGGCCGCGATGCCGTTGATGCGGGCGACGAACTGCAGGTACTCGCCGACCGTCATCTCCGGATACAGGGGCGGCGTCTCCGGCAGGTAGCCGGTCCGGCGCTTGGCCTCGATGGGCTCGTCGAAGACGTCGAAGCCCGCGACGCGGGCGCGGCCCTCGGTGGCGGGCAGGTAGCCGGTCAGGATGCGCATGGTCGTGGTCTTGCCGGCGCCGTTCGGGCCGAGAAAGCCCAGGATCTCGCCCGGCTCGACCTCGAAGCTCAGGTCGTCCACGGCCGTGAACGAGCCGTACCGCTTGGTCACGTGCTGCACTTCGACCACGTTGCGCTCTCCCTCGCGAACCGCCCCGACGCCGTCCCGCGCGCCCGCCAGTCGTCGCCTGCGGCTCCGCCTGGCGCCCCGGCCAAACGCTCATGGCCACGCTCGCGCAGCCACCCCGACCGCATGAGAGTGCGGTAACCTGTCCCGCTCACGGCACGCTACGCCGTCGAGGCCGCATGGGCCGCTTCAAGAGCGGGCGTCGCCACGTAGCGCCTGAGCCGTCGCTCCTTATGCGTGCGACCCTTCCGTCGTGTCAGGGGCCGCGTGCCTTGACTGCCCTGTACTTCACGGCAACCCTGCCAGGCGTCCACGCCGTTCCATGGCGCGGACTCGTGGCCGGGAACGGGGCCGGCCGCGCCGGTGATGGTGGTTTAGACGCAGAGCCTGGAGGAAAAGACGGCCAGCCGGCCCAAGGTTGCGACCGTATTGTAGTGTCCGCCCCCGCCCGTTCGCAACCGGCGGGGGCCCGGTGCCGGACCTTCGGCTCAGGCTTCCTCCTCCTCGCCCGGCGGCGTGTCCTCGAGGTGCCGGTCGACGTAGTCGTCGATGGCGGCCTGGTCCGCGGGGTCCACGCGCTCGAACTGCAGGCCCATGCCGACGCGCGGGTCGCTCCACGCCACCCGGCACTGCGCTTCGACGTCGAGGGCCGATCCGGGGAGGCGGAACCGGGTGTGGACCTTGGCGGGGGGCCGTAGCGGGCTCATGGTGCGCACCGCCAGTCCGCCGCCGCCGATGTTCAGGGTCACCGCGGTGGCGATGGTCTGGTCGACCCGGTACGAGACGGGGATGGCGAGGACGACGCGTGGGCCGCTGCGCCGGTTGAAGTTGTCGGGGAAGAGATGAGGGGCCAGCGACGGCAGCACGTCCTGCGCGTCGCAGTGCTCGTTCACGTAGCCGGCGACGCCGAGGGGCGCGAGGGTGCGCACCTCGGCGGCGCTGTCCACCGACCCGCTGAAGACGATGATCGGGAGCCGGGCCGCGCGCGCGCGCACCTGCCGGAACAGGGCGGCCCCGTCGTCGGCGAGCCGCAGGTCGAGAAGGAGAAGGTCGATCGGCGTTTCCTCGCGGCCGAGGCGGTCCAGCAGCGCCGCGGCGCGGGTCGCCTCGAGCGTGCGGTGCGCGGCGTCGTGCAGGGGCCCGGAGAACCGATCGCGGATGCCGCCGTCGCCGGTGGCGAGGAGCACGGTGCGCGCGCCGGTCGTCGAGAGGGTCACGGCGGACATCGTAGCACCGCGTCCGCGGCCCGGTCTGCGTGACCGGTTTGACAGATTTCTCGGTTCCTTTGTAAGCTGTGCGCCTCTGGTGTCGTGTATCCGGGCGGTGGGCGTCCGAGGAGTGTGGTTCCGACCTCGGGCGAGCGTCGCGGGAGACGCGGATCAGGGGTGACGAGGGAGCATACCGGCCGACCGGATTTCGGTTCCGGGTTGCCGGGATGCCGCGCCGGGTGGAAAATGCCGAGGCTGCGGTTGTCAGGAGCTGTCAGTCCCCGGGATGCCTGTCCAGCGGTGCCGGGGCGCTGAGAACAGGAGACGCCACATATGAAGTCGTCAAATTGGCTGGTCACTGTCTGTCTGGGCCTCGTGCTCGGGCTGGGCGCCGCAGGATGTGCGGACAATCCGCCACCGGAGCCGCCTCCGCCGCCTCCGCCGGCGCCTCCTCCGCCGCCTCCGCCTCCGCCTCCGCCGCCTCCGCCGCCTCCTCCGCCTCCGCCTCCGCTGACGGAAGAGGAGCTGTTTGCGCGAATGTCGCTGGAGGAGCTCAACGACTCGGCGCCGCTCGCGCCGGTGTACTTCGAGCTGGATCAGTCGGAGCTGATGCCGGCGGGCCAGGCCGCCCTGCAGCGCAACGCGGAGTGGTTGCAGCGGTGGGCCTCGACCACGGTGCTCGTCGAGGGACATTGCGACGAGCGCGGGACGAACGAGTACAACCTCGCCCTCGGCGAGCGCCGCGCCGCCTCCGTCCGCGACTATCTGGTGAGCCTCGGGGTGGCCGCGGGCCGCATTCAGACCACGAGCCGCGGCGAGGAGTCGCCGTTCTGCATGGAGTCCACGGAAGGCTGCTGGTCGCAGAACCGCCGCGGCCACTTCAACATCATCGCGAAGTAGGGAGGCAGGATCGGGGGTGGCGCATGGCGCCGCCCGATCACGCCGTCGATCGATCCCGATGAACGGGTGTGCGCGGGTCCGTCCCGCCCACACCCGTTCCGTGTGTACGCGCGGGCCTCGATTCCCGTCTGAACGGTGCGGGCGCGGCGCCGATCACGCGTCCGGGTGCCTGGACGTCAGGGTCGCCACGAGCTCGGCGAGCCCGATGCGGGTGCGGGCGACCTCGACGCCGTCGGCGAGCAGGACCGGGATGTGGTGGCGGTAGCGTTCGAGAAGCGTCTCGTCGAGCGAGATGTCCACCTCGTCGAGCTCGCACGCCACCTGACCCCGGGCACGGCGAATCACCGCCTTCATCTCCTCGCACAGATGGCACCCGGGACGGGTGTAGAGCGTCAGCTGCATGCCGCCTCCGGCGCGGAGCCCGCGTCGCGGGTCGAGAGGTCCAGCGAGCCGACGACCTCGGTCACCCCGGCCATCCCGTGGCGCTCCAGGTAGCCGGTCAGGCCCGCCCGCAGCTTCTCCCAGATGAACGGGTCGACGAAGTTGGCGGTGCCCACCTGGACCGCGGTGGCCCCGGCGATGAGGAACTCGATGGCGTCGTCGGCGTTCATGATGCCGCCCATGCCGATGAGCGGAATCGACACCGCCTGGTGGCACTCGTGCACCATGCGGACGGCGATGGGGCGGATGGCGGGGCCGCTCAGCCCGCCCATCACGTTCGAGAGCCGGGGGCGGCGGGTCTCGACGTCGATGGCCATGGCCAGGAACGTGTTGACGAGCGAGACGGCGTCGGCCCCGGCGTCGCGCGCCGCCGCCGCGAACGCGGCGACGTCGGTCACGTTCGGGGTCAGCTTCGGGACGAGGGGGAGGCGGGTCACCCTGCGCACCGCGGCGACGACGTCGTGGGTGCCCTTGAGCGAGCAGCCGAACATCATGCCGCCCTTGCGGATGTTGGGGCACGAGATGTTCAGCTCGATCGCCCCGACTCCCTCGGCGTCGTCGAGAATCCGGGCGACCTCGGCATACTCGTCGATGGTCGAGCCGCAGATGTTGACCATCACCACCGCGCCGCGCTCGCGCAGCGGCGGCAGCTTCTCCGCCACGAAGCGCCGGACCCCGATGCCCTGCAGGCCGATGGCGTTCAGCATGCCGCTCGGGGTCTCGACGATGCGCTCCGGCGGGTGCCCCTCGCGCTCGTCGAGGAAGAGCCCCTTGACCGCGACCGCGCCGAGGGTGGAGAGGTCAACGACGTCGGCGTACTCGACGCCGTAGCCGAAGCACCCGCTGGCCGCGATGAAGGGGTTCGCGAGCCTGAGGCCCCCGACGTCCACCGACAGGTCGACGCTCATGCTGGCAGCCCGTGGTGGAAGACCCCGCTGCATTCGAGCGGCGATGCATCCCGCCTGACCGCGTTGTTCGTCGGTTGCATATAGCCCATATGCGCCCTCCTCACGCCTTGTCAGGCGGGCGCCTCGCCGATCCGCTGGCGCCCTCCGGGCGCGGTGCGACGCGGGGTTCCACCACGGGCTGCCCCCAGCCCGTCCCAGACCACCGTCGCGCCGTCGAAGACCGGTCCGTCCAGGCAGGAGCGGACGAAGTGGGGGGGGGCGGCGTTGCGCCGCACCGGCACGACGCAGCTGTAGCAGCCGCCGAGGCCGCAGCCCATCACCTGCTCCAGCGACACCTCGGTCCGGCGCCCGCGGGCGCCCGCCAGGTCGGTCACCGCGCGCATCATCGGCGTCGGCCCGCACGCGTAGAGCCTCAGCGGCGCCGCGGGGTCGAGCCGGCCGAGGGCGCGTTCCAGGGGCACGGTGACGAGTCCGTGGTCGCCGCGGCTCCCGTCGTCGGTGGCCAGGGCCAGGCGGACGCCGAGCCGCCGGAACGCGTCGAGGTGGAACAGCTCGCCGGTGGAGCGGGCGCCGTAGAACAGCGTCGATTCGACGCCGCGGGCGCGAAGGGCGACCGCGAGGCCGTGGAACGGGGCGAGGCCGACGCCGCCGGCGACCATCCACGCCTCCTCCGGCGGGGCGGCCGGGGTGAACGGCCGCCCGAGGGGGCCGAGGCAACGGACGGCGGCCCCCGGCTCGAGGTCGAAGAGGGTGCGGGTGGTGACCCCGATCCGCTTGTTCAACAGCGACAGTCCGGTGACGCGTCCCCCGCCGTCATCGAGCACCTCGAAGACCGAGAACGGCCGCCGGAGCAGCGGATGGTCCCCGCGGCCGGGCTTGACCATCACGAACTGCCCCGGCTCGGCCCGCGCCGCGACGGCCGGAGCGGCCAGGCCGAGCACGTTGTAGTCGGGCGACAGGCGAGTATTCGACAGGACGATCGCGTCCACATCGACGGGCATGACGCGGCGATCATAGCCGAAGGCGTCGGGCGTTCGCGCCGCGGGCGGCCCGGTTGCGCGTGGTCGAGGCGGGGCGCTACAATGCGGAGGCTTTCCCGCCGCCCGCGGCAGACCCCGCCACGGGCGGTGACCGGCTGCGATTCCAGTCCACCGTTGGCTGCGCCGCCCGGAGCCGCGGAGGTCCCGTGCCGGTGGTGATGGCGGCCGAGCAGGTCGCGCGCACGATTACCAGAATCGCCCACGAGGTGGCCGAGCGTCATCGCACCCTCGGTGATCTCGCGCTCGTCGGCATCCGCACCGCCGGCGCCCCGCTCGCGCGCCGCCTGGCGGCCGAGTTGGAGGGCATCACCGGGGTCCGCGTGCCGACCGGGGCCCTCGACATCACCCTCTACCGGGACGACCTCATGCGCAGCCAGGTCGGGCCGCAGCCGATCCTGCGCCGGACCGACATCGACTTCTCCATCGACGACCGCCGCATCCTCCTCGTCGACGACGTGCTGTACACCGGCCGCACCATCCGGGCGGCCCTCGACGCCCTCATCGACTTCGGGCGCCCCCGCGCCATCGAGCTCGTCGTGCTCGTGGACCGGGGGCACCGCGAGCTGCCGATCAAGGCCGACTACGTGGGCAGGACCGTCCCCACGTCGCCGGACGAGAGCGTGCAGGTCCGCCTCGACGAGGTCGAGGGCCGCGACGAGGTGGTCATCGAACGATGACGCCCACCGCCGCGCCGTCCCGCCGCGCCGCCGATCCGCCGTTGCCGCTCGACGTGCCCGCCCGCCTCCGGACCAAGGACCTGCTGAGCGTGGCGGACCTGTCGCCCGACGAGATCCTGCTGGTGCTCGACACTGCCGAGGCCATGAAGGAGGTCGGCACGCGCTCGATCAAGAAGGTGCCGGCCCTCCGCGGCCACACCGTCGTCAACCTCTTCTGCGAGCCGAGCACCCGCACCCGGACCTCGTTCGAGATCGCCGAGAAGCGGCTCAGCGCCGACACCGTGAACATCGCCTCCGCCGGCTCGAGCGTCTCGAAGGGGGAGACGCTGGCCGACACCGTCCGCAACCTCGAGGCGATGGCTCCCGACACGCTCGTCCTGCGGCACCCGTCGGCCGGGGCGGGGCACCTCGTCGCGCGCCTGTGCGGGGCCCGCGTCATCAACGCCGGCGACGGCATGCACGAGCATCCGACGCAGGCCCTTCTCGACGCCTTCACGATCCGCGAGCACAAGGGCGGGTTCGCCGGGCTCAGGGTCTCCATCATCGGCGACCTGCTGCACAGCCGGGTGTTCCGCTCGAACCTGCTGCTGCTGCGGGCCCTCGGGGCCGACGTCTGCGCGTGCGGGCCGGCCACCCTGATGCTGCCGGACATGGCGAGGCTCGGGGTGCGCGCGACCACGTCGGTGGACGAGGCGGTCGAGGGGGCCGACGTGGTCATGCTCCTGCGAGTGCAGCTCGAGCGCATGCGCGGCCACTTCTTCCCGTCGCTGCGCGAGTACTTCCAGCGCTTCGGCGTGACCCCGGCCCGGCTGCGCCGCGCCGCCCCCGACGCCATCGTCATGCACCCGGGACCGATGAACCGCGGGGTCGAGATCGCGTCGGAGGTCGCCGACGGGTCCCGGTCGGTCATTCTCGAGCAGGTGGCCAACGGGGTCGCGGTCCGCATGGCGGTGCTGTACCTGTTGTCGGAGAGCCGCCGGGGAGCGGGGGGCACGGCCGGCGGTTCGGGGCTGGAGGCGGAAGAGGATTCGGAGGGGCGGACAGTGACGATGCCGTCGGGTGCCGAGTCCGGTGAAGCGGGGGACGCGTCCGGACGTTCGGGGCTGGCGATGTCAGAGGATCCGGAGGGGCGGACAGTGACGATGCCGTCGAGCGCCGAGTCCGGTGAAGCGGGGGACGCGTCCGGAGGTTCGGGGCTGGAGGTGGAAGAGGATCCGGAGGGGCGGATAGTGAATGTGCCGTCCGGGGCCGCGTCCGGCGGTGTCGGGTCAGCGGCCGAGAGCGGACGGGATCGAGCCGGTGAGTGAACGGACCACGCTGCTGAAAGGGGGGCGGGTCGTCGACCCCGCCGCGGGCATCGACGGGGCCGCCGACGTGCTGATCCGGGACGACCGGGTGGCGCGGGTCGGCCCGGGCCTCGAGGCGGAGCCGGGGGCCGTGGTCGTCGACGTCCCGGCCGGCTGCGTGGTGTGCCCCGGCTTCGTCGACATGCACGTCCACCTGCGCGAGCCCGGGGCCGAGCACCGGGAGACGGTCGCGACGGGGGTCGCGGCCGCCGTGGCCGGGGGCTTCACCGCGGTCGCCTGCATGCCCGACACCGAGCCCGCCAACGACGAGGCCGGCGTGACCGGGCTCATCCTCGCGAAGGCGGCCGAGGCCGGCCTCGCCCGGGTCCACCCCATCGGGGCGGTGACGAAGGGGCGGGCGGGGCGGCAGCTCGCGGCCATCGGCGAGCTGCGCGCCGCCGGATGCGTCGCCGTCTCCGACGCGGGGCGTCCCGTGGCCGACGCGATCCTGATGCGGCGCGCCCTCGAGTACGCCGCGATGTGCGGCATGGCGGTCATCGACCACTGCGAGGACGCGGCCCTCACCGCCGGCGGGGTCGCCCACGAGGGCGCGGCGGCGGCGCTGCTGGGGTTGCGGGGCATGCCGGCGGAGGCGGAGCAGATCGCGGCCGAGCGCGACGTGGCCCTGAGCGGGCTCACGGGGGCGCCGGTCCACCTCGCGCACGTGAGCACCCGCGGTACGCTCGGCGCCGTGCGGTCGGCGAAGGCGCGGGGCATCCCGGTCACCTGCGAGGTCACACCGCATCATCTGGCCCTGACCGACGAGCGGCTGGCCGGCTACGACACGAACTGCAAGACGAACCCGCCCCTGCGGGGCGCCGCCGACGTCGAGGCCCTGCTCGCCGGCCTCGCCGACGGCACCGTCGACTGCGTGGCCAGCGACCACGCGCCGCACCACTTCGACGAGAAGCTCGTCGAGTTCGACTGCGCCCCGTTCGGCGTCGTCGGCCTCGAGACCGCGGTGTCGGTCTGCCTGGACCGGCTCGTGCATCCGGGGCACGTGTCCCTGGGCCGCCTCGTCGGGCTGCTCTCCGCCAACCCGGCCCGCATCCTCGGGGTCGAGGGCGGCGCCCTCACCGAGGGGGCCCCGGCCGACGTCACCGTGCTCGCCCCCGAGCTGCCGGTCACCGTCGACGCCCGGACGTTCCGCTCGCTGGCCCGCAACACCCCCTTCGACGGGTGGTCGCTACGGGGCGGGGTCGCGGCCACCATGGTCGGCGGGCGCACCGTCTACGTGAACGACGCGGTCGCCGGCGCCGGGGCCTTCCTCGCCGCCAGGGGCGATGGTCGAGCTGTTCCCGGAGTCGGGCGCGCGGGCGCCGACGTCACGGGCGGTGCCGCCGCCAGGGCAGACGCCGATGCCAAGGGCGACCCCGGCGGGCGCCCCGACGGAGGTCCCGGCGCGGGCGTGGTCGCCGACCCCCCGGCCCGCCCCTGATGCCCCGCCGCCGCGTGCCGGCCGCCGTCCTCCGCCGCCTCGCGGAACCGCTCGATCGCCTCTACCGGACGTTTGACCACCCCGAGTCGGCCGTCGATCCGATCCACCTCGTGCGGCGCTATCCCGCGCCGGCGGATCGGGAGGTGGCGGGCTTCTGCGCGGCCGGGCTCGCGTTCGGCCGGGTCGCAACCGTGCTGGAGTCCATCGAGGCGGTGCTGGCGGTGCTCGGCCCCCGCCCCGCCGCCTTCGTGCGGCGCTTCGACCCGGCGCGCGACGGCGCCGCCCTGCGCCCGTTCGTCCACCGCTGGATCCGCGGGGTGGACGTCATCGCGCTCCTCCGTGTCCTCCAGCGGATGCTCGAGGTCTCGGGCTCGATCGAGCGCTTCTTCCTCGAGGGCGACGATCCGTCCGCGCCCGACGTCGGGCCGGGGCTCGACCGGTTCGCGGCGCGGGCCCTCGACATCGACCTCACGCCGGTCTACGGCGGCGGCGGCCGGCGGCGGGTCGCGTGGTTCTTCCCGCGCCCGTCCGGCGGCAGCGCCTGCAAGCGGCTCAACCTGTTCCTGCGCTGGATGGTCCGCCGCGACGCCGTCGACCTCGGGGCCTGGTCGGGGCTCTCGCCGTCCCGCCTCGTCGTGCCCCTCGACACGCACGTGATCCGGGTGGGACGGTGCCTGCGGCTCACGGGCTACCGCAGCCCCGGCTGGGCGATGGCCCGCGAGATCACCGACTCGCTCCGCCGGCTCGACCCCGTCGACCCGATCCGCTACGACTTCGCGCTCTGCCACCTCGGCATGATGGACGCCTGCGGCTTCGACCGGCCGCAGCGCGACGACCGTTGCCCCCTGCGGGGGGTGTGCCGGCCCGGGGGCCGCCGGCGCCGCCGGCCCGCCGGAGACCTGGTTCGGGGCTGAGACGCTGCCGCGGTCGCGCCCGCCTTCGGGTTGGAACCCGCCGCGTTCGGATCCCGAGGCGACCGCGTCGCATCGCGGCCGCGCCGTCTCCGTGTCGCGTCGCCGCCCCCGTGTCGCGTCGCCGCCTCCGTGTCGCGTCGCCGCCTCCGTGTCGCGTCGCCGCCTCCGTGTCGCGTCGCCGCCTCCGTGTCGCGTCGCCGCCTCCGTGTCGCGTCGCCGCCTCCGTGTCGCGTCGCCGCCTCCGTGTCGCGTCGCCGCCTCCGTGTCGCGTCGCCGCCTCCGTGTCGCGTCGCCGCCTCCGTGTCGCGTCGCCGCCTCCGTGTCGCGTCGCCGCCTCCGTGTCGCGTCGCCGCCTCCGGTTCGCGTCGCCGCCTCTCGGTTGGACGGCGACATCGCGGCCGCGTCGTCCCGGCGTAGCCGCGTCGTTGCCGGGTCGCGGTGCCGCCTCCGGTTTTCAGGGCCGCCTCCGGGTCGTGGCGCTGTCTCTCGGTGGCGGGGCGGCCTCCTGGCCGCGTTGTTGCCTACGGGATCACGCCGCCCAGGGGAATCTCCTGCACGGCCTCGAAGTCCACCAGCGACCGGATGTAGTCGAGGATGGCCTGCTGCTCGGTGTTGCGCGCCGTCGCGAGGTCGCGCTGGGCCTGGAACACCAGGAAGTTGGTCGAGAGGCCCACCTCGAACTTGCGCTGCTCGGCCTCGAGGCGGCGCTCCGCCAGCTCCCGGGAGACCCGGGTGGCCTCCACCCGCTGCAGGTTGGTCCGCACGCTCCGGGCCGCGTCGCGGACCTCGGCGGCGATGCGCAGCTCGAGGCTCCGCCGGCTCGCCTCGTTCCGGGACCGCTCGAGCCGGGAGCGCTCGAGGGCGGCGTCGGCCGCGCTCGTTCCGAAGGGGTAGGAGACGGTCACCCCGACCGTCCAGTTCGGGAACTCGTTCGCCAGGATGTCGCCGAGGGTGCTGCCGAACGACCTCTGCTCCGTGCCGACCACGGTGCCGGGGAACCCGCCGGCCCGGATCAGCCGCTCCCCGCCCTGCCCCGTCAGCCGGTAGTCGACCCGCAGGTCCACGGCGGGCAGTTGCTGGTTGCGGAAGTAGCGGATGTCGGTGTCGGTCATCTCCAGGTTCTGGTCGAGGGTGCCGAGGTCGGTCCGGTTCAGCAGCGCGTTGCGGACGGCGTCGTCGACGTCGATCTCGCGCGCCTGCAGCACCGGGCTGTCGCTGGGCTGGAGGCTGATCGACCAGAAGTCGGGCGTGTCCTGCGGGTCGAACACCCGGGTCCGCAACTGGTCCTCGGCGCGCTCGAGGTCCGCCTCGGCCCGGATCACCGTCTCGATGTTCCGCGCGACCTCGTTCTCGGCCTCGACGATGTCGATGGGGGCCATGGTGCCGACCTCGACCCGGGTGCGGTTGTTGCGCAGCGACTCCTCCGCGAGGGCGAGCGACTGGCGCTGCACGTCGAGGAACGACCGGGCGAACACGAGCTGCCAGTAGGCGTTGCGGACGGTGCGCTCGGTCCCGACGACCATGCGCCGGAGCTCGATGTCGGAGAGGTTCCGGTTCGCGCGGCTGATCGCGATCTGCTGGCGGAAGACGTCGATGCCGAAGTTGCGCACCAGCGGCTGGGTGTAGTTCAGGTTCAGGTTCGACTGCAGTTGCGGGTTGAAGCTCGTGAAGACGCTCGTCGTGGTCGATCGTCGGCCGGTCCATCCCGCCGAGTACTGGCCGCCCTTCCAGGGCACCTGCTGCACGACGCCCACGTCGTCCTGCACGAAGCGGTTCGTCACCACGTCGCCGCCGTCGAAGATGTTGCCGGCGGGCCGGTCCCAGTCGTCGCCGGTGAGGGTCGTCGACAGCTCGGGGGTGTACACCGACCGCGCCTCGGCGACGAACGCGTCCTGAATCAGCGGGTTGATGCGCTCGACCCGCAGGTCGAGGTTCTGCTCGAGGGCAAGGGTCACCGCCTCGTCGATCGCCAGGCGGCGCACCGGGCGGTTCGGCTGGAGGGCGGGCCGGGGCAGGATGACGCCGCCCGCGGACGCCGCGCCGGGCGGCGCGGCGGCGGCGGGGAGCGCCGCCGGCGTCTGGGCGTTGCCGCGCGTGGGGTGCAGGCCCGCCAGCGCGAGCGTCATGAGCATCGTGACCACCAGTCTGCGCATCTCCATCTCCTGACACCGAAGCGTTGTTCCGGCGTCCCGCCGGTCGGCGACGGCATGAACGCCGCCTCCCTCGGACGACGTGCCGCCTCCCTGTATATGACGTTCGCGAGAGGCTCAAGTTCTGGCCGGCCCGTTCCGAGCGGGATCGCGGGGCGGTATCGGCCTCGTCCGCGGGGCGGTATCGGCCTCGTCCGCGGGGCGGAGGGCGCGCCGCCGGACCCCGCCGCCGCGGGAGGTCCGGGCGCGGCGGCGTGACGCGGGCCGGCGGCCCTTCCGGGACCGGAGACGCCGTCAAGCGCTCAGACCTCCGTCAAGCGCACGACGCGCGTGATGGCCTGCGACAGCCGCTCCCAGCTCTCCGATTCCTGCTGCAGGTACCGGCGTCCGGGCGGCGTCAGGGCGTAGGTCTTCCCGCGCCGGCGGTTGCTCGTCTCCCGCCACTCCGCCGCGATCCAGCCCTGCTGCTCGAGTTTGTGCAGGGCGGGATAGAGCGAGCCGTCGCTCACCTGCAGCACGTCGTTCGAGACCTGCTTGAGGCGCTGGCTGAGGGCCCACCCGTTCAGCGGCTCGAGATCGAGAATCTTCAGGATCAGCAGATCGAGCGTGCCCTGCACGAGGTTCGACGGCTTGGTCATGGCGATACCTCGGTTACCGAGCATACCATCCGCCCCGGCCGGCAGGGGAGCAGGCGCTTGCGACCATGCCCGCACGCTCTTCGTCCGCGGCCGCCTCCCGCGCGGGGGGTGGTACGCCAGACATCGGCGCGGCCCTGCGCCTGTTCGGGGCCGCCCCCGCGCGTCGGGAGGTATACTCCGGTAAGCCGCACCCGCGGCGAGCCCCTCGCCAGCCCCGGCTTGCGGCCGCCGCGGCGGCGGTCGTGATGCGCACCCACAAGCTGACCGTGGCCTACGACGGCACGGAGTACGTCGGCTGGCAGCGGCAGGCGGCCGGGGTCTCGATCCAGGGGTGTCTCGAGGCGGCGCTCCGCGACATCGAGGGGGCGCCGGTGGCGGTCGTGGGCGCGGGACGGACGGACGCCGGCGTCCATGCCCTCGGCCAGGTGGCGGGGGTCCGCCTCGAAGCCGGCATCGACCCCGGGACGCTGGCCCGCGCGTTGAACGCGAAGCTTCCGGCGGACATCCGCGTGGTCGCGAGCGAGGCGGCCCCCGACACGTTCCACGCGCGCTTCGACGCCGTCGCCAAGTCCTACCGCTATCGACTCGCCCACGGCCCGGTGATGAGCCCGTTCCTCCGGCGATACGCCTGGCACGTCCGGGAGCCGCTCGACGTCGAGGCCATGACCGAGGCGGGCCGGATGCTGGTCGGCGAGCACGACTTCGCGGCGTTCCAGGCCGCCGGCAGCAGCGTGCGCACCACCGTGCGCACGCTGTTCGACCTCACCGTCCGCCGCGTTTCCCCCGGCGCCCGGGCCGAGACGGGCGGCGGCGCCGTCTCGACCGTCATCGAGGTCAGCGGCAGCGGCTTTCTCCGGCACATGGTCCGGACCATCGTGGGGACCCTCGTCGAGGTCGGCCGGGGCCGGTGGGGCCCGGCCGAGGTCGAGCAGGTGCTCGGGGGCGCCGACCGCAGCGCGGCGGGGCCGACCGCGCCGGCCCGGGGCCTGTTCCTGACCGCTGTCCGGTACCCCGGGTGACGGGCCCGGCCCACCGGGGCGCCCGGGGCCGGCTTGAACGGGGCGCGGGCGGTTCCGTATCATCAGGCGTGGGCGGTTGCGGCCCGCGGTCCGGCCGGATCGCGCGGCGGCCCCCGAATAGTGCGCGGATGAGTCTCCAAGAACTCCTGACCTGGGCCCCGGCCGGCTCGCGGGAAGCCTCGCTCGCCCGGGAGGTCGATTTCGACCGCCTGCCGACGCACGTCGCCGTCATCATGGACGGCAACGGCCGGTGGGCGGCCCAGCGGCACCTGCCCCGGGTGGAGGGCCATCGGGCGGGCATCGACTCGGTCCGGGACGTGGTGGAGGCGTCCGCCCGGCTCGGGATACGGGTCCTCACGCTCTATGCGTTCTCGGTCGAGAACTGGAAGCGGCCTCCCGCCGAGGTGTCGGTGCTGATGGGGCTGCTCAAGAAGTACCTGTGGCTCGAGCTGCAGACGCTCTTCGACAACGACATCCGCTTTCGGGTCATCGGCTGCCAGGAGAAGCTGCCGGCCGACGTCCGGCGCGAGCTCGACCTGGGGCAGGAGCGCACCCGGGGCAACCGCGGCATGCTGTTCAACATCGCCCTCAACTACGGCGGGCGGGCGGAGATCGTCGAGGCGGCGCGCCGCGCCATCGCGGACGGGGTCCGTCCGTCGGACCTCGACGAGCGGCGCTTCGCCGAGCTCCTCTACACGGCCGGGCAACCCGACCCCGACCTGCTGATCCGCACGAGCGGTGAGATGCGGGTCAGCAACTTCCTGCTGTGGCAGATCGCGTACTCGGAGATCTGGGTCACCGACACCCTCTGGCCCGACTTCCGCGCCCGGCATCTGCTCGAGGCGATCGTCAACTTCCAGAAGCGCGACCGGCGCTACGGCGGGATCAACCGGCCGGTGGCGGCCGGAGGGTAGGGATGCCGATGGAGGCTGTCGGGCCGGGCGCAGGGAGCCCGGCGGGAGTGTCTGCGGCATGAAGCGCGTCCTGAGCGCCCTGACGCTGCTGCCGGTGGTGATCGCGACGATCCGGTTCCTTCCGCCGGTGGGCACGTTGGTGCTGGCGGAAGCGGCGGCGCTGCTGGCGCTACGCGAGTACACGACCCTCGCCACCGCCTTCGGCGCCCGGGTGTTCGGCGGGGTGGCGGCGGTGGGCGTTGCGGCCACCGTCGCCGGCGTCGGCTACGGGGCGACGACGGCGGTGCTGCTCGGGGCGCTGCTCGCCATCGGCGTGGCGAGCCTGTCGGTCGGGCGTCGCGGCGACAGGATGCTGATCGACGCCGCCGCGTCGGCGTTTCCGTTGCTCTATCTCGGCCTGTCGCTGGGGGCGGTCCAGGCGGTGAGGACGTCGGGCGGCGCGGGGGCGGTCCTGCTGCTGCTCGGGTTGATCGTGGCCAGCGACACCGCCCAGTACTACGGGGGGCGGTGGCTGGGGCGCACCCCGCTGGCCGCCGCCATCAGCCCCGGCAAGACGGTCGAGGGGGCGTTGTTCGGGTTGGCCGCGGCGGGCGGCGTGATGGCGGCGGCGGGGCCGATCGCGTTCAGCACGTTGAGCCGATCGCCGATCGCGGCGGCGGCGGTGCTCGGGGTGGTCATCGCCGGCCTCGGCATCGCGGGCGACCTCTTCGAATCGCTGCTCAAGCGCGGGGCCGGCGTCAAGGACGCCTCGACCCTGATTCCCGGCCATGGGGGCGTGCTCGATCGCATAGACAGCCTGTTGTTCGCCGGGCCGGGCTTCTACCTCATGCTGCAGTTCCTCTGACCCTGGTCCAGTCCTCGTGAGACGCATCGCGATTCTCGGGTCGACCGGCTCCATCGGCGTCAGCGCGCTGGCGGTGGCGGCGGCGCATCCCGATCGGTTGGAGGTCGTCGGCCTCGCGGCCGGCGCCAACGTGACCCGGCTCGCCGAGCAGGTCGAGCGCCATCGGCCGCGGGTGGTCTCGACTGCCGCCGATGCGGGGGCGGCCGCGGTGCGGGCGGCGCTGCCGGCGCCGGTGCGGGCCGGCATCGAGCACGCCGCGAGCGGCGCCGAGGGGCTGCTCGCGGTGGCCACGCACCCCGCCGTCGACCTCGTGCTGTTCGCCACCACCGGGACCACCGCCCTCGACGCCGTCTTCGCGGCGCTCGAGGCGGGGAAGACCATCGCCCTCGCCAACAAGGAGATCCTCGTCATGGCCGGCGGCCTCGTCATGGCCGCGGCGGCCCGGCGCGGGGTCGCGGTGCTGCCGGTCGACAGCGAGCACAACGCCATCCACCAGTGCCTCCACGGCCGCCCGCCGGGCGAGGTGCGGCGGCTGGTGCTGACGGCGTCCGGGGGGCCGTTCCGCGGCTGGAGCGCCGAGCGCCTCGCGGGCGTCCGTCCCGCCGACGCCCTGGAGCACCCGACCTGGCGCATGGGCCGCAAGATCACCGTCGACTCGGCGACGCTGATGAACAAGGGGCTCGAGGTCATCGAGGCCCGCTGGCTCTTCGACGCGCCGGCCGACCGCATCGACGTGGTCGTGCACCCGCAGTCGGTGGTGCACTCGATGGTCGAGCTCTGCGACGGGTCGGTGATCGCCCAGATGGGGGTCACCGACATGCGCCTGCCCATCCAGTACGCCTTCTCGTGGCCCGACCGGTGGGACGGCCGGCTCCCTCCGCTCGACCTCGCCGCGTGCGGCCGGCTCGAGTTCGCCTCCCCCGACCTCGACCGCTTCCCGTGCCTGGGTCTCGCCTACCGGGCGCTGCGCGGCGGGCCGGCCCTGCCGGTGGCCCTCAACGCCGCGAACGAGGTCGCGGTCGAGGCGTTCCTCAACGGGCGGCTGGCGTTCACCGCTATCCCCCGCGTCATCGCGGGGGCCCTCGACGACGCGGAGCAATCGGCGCCGCCCGACCCCATGACCCTCGACGACGTGCGGGCCGCCCACGCCCGCGCCACCCGGTATTCCCGCCGCCGCACCGGCGAGTTACAATCGAGACGATGACCACCCTCCTCGCTTTCCTGTTCGTCCTCGGGGTGCTCGTGTTCGTGCACGAACTGGGGCACTTCCTCGTCGCCCGGTACCACGGCGTGCGCGTCCTGACGTTCTCGCTCGGTTTCGGGCCGAAGATCCTGCAGACCAAACGGGGCGACACGGTCTACTGCGTCAGCGCGATTCCGCTCGGCGGCTACGTGAAGATGGCCGGCGAGACGGTGGAGGACAAGCGCGAGGGCCGCGAGGACGAGTTCCTGTCCAAGACCAAGTGGCAGCGCTTCCAGGTCCTGATCGCCGGACCCGCGATGAACGTGGTCCTCGCGGTGGTGGTCATGACCGCGGTGCTTCTGCAGGGGGCCCAGGTCCCCCTCTTCGAGGAGAGCCCGCCGGTCATCGGGTCGGTGGCCGAGGACTCCCCGGCGGAGGCGGCCGGCATTCTCCGCGGCGACCGCATCCTGACCGTGGCGGGGCGGCCCGTCGACACGTGGGAAGACCTGAGGTTCGCGGTCGGGGAGCGTCCGGACCGCGAGGTCGAGGTGACGCTGCGGCGCGACGGCGAGGTCCGTGCGCTGCAGGTGACCCCGGTCGGCCGCGGCAGGTACAACCTGGGCGATCTCGGCGTCGGGCCCGACTACTCGCCCCAGGTGCTGGCGTGGTCGCCGCGGGCCACCGCCGCCCGCGACGCCGGCATCGAGATCGGCGACGCGATCGTGGCCGTCGACGGCCGGAGGGTCACCCAGCAGTCGTTGATCGAAGTGATCAACGCCAGCGGCGGCGCTCCGCTGACGTTCGAGGTCAGGCGCGAGGGCGTCACGCGGGAGGTCGCGGTGGCCCCGGAGCGGGTCGGCGATGCCTGGATCATCGGCATCAGCTTCAGTCCGTACGAGGTGCGCATCGTCGAGCCGGGGCTCGTCGAGGCGTTCGCGCTCAGCGTCGAGCAGAACCTCGAATGGTCGCAGCTCATCTTCCGGACCCTGTGGGGGCTGCTGACGCGCGAGACCCCGACGTCGCAGCTCGTGGGGCCGGTGGGCATCGCCCAGCTCTCCGGCGACGCGGCCCAGGGCGGATGGGCGCCGTTGTTCACGCTGATGGCGATGATCAGCCTCAATCTCGGCATCCTGAACCTGCTGCCGATCCCCATTCTCGACGGCGGCCACATCACCGTCCTCGCCCTCGAGGGGGTCGCCCGCCGGGACTTCAGCGTGAAGCTGAAGGAACGCATGCTCCTCGCGGGCTTCGTGGTCCTGATGACCCTGATGGTGACCGTGGTCTACAACGATCTGACGCGGGTCGCGTGGATCGAACGCCTCATGATCTGGCGGTAGTGCGCCCGCGGCCCCGCGCCCCCGCGGGGGGCGGCGGGAGCTTCGCCGGCGCGAGGCTCCGGCGGCCGGGCCCCTGATCGTTTGCGGTCCGTCGGGAGCTTCGCCGGCGCGAAGCTCCGGCGGGCGCGCAGCTCCCTGGCTCCCTCTTGCGGTTCAGTTCCCTTTCCCGCCAATCCTCCCTGCCGGCGCTCCGCCGAGAGCTGCCGCCGACGATGCGCCTCGCGGGGCCGATCGTGGGGGCCGAGCTCGGCTGGATCGCGATGGGCCTCGTCGACATCGCGATGGTGGGCCGGCTGGGGCCGGCCGAGATCGGGGCGGTGGGCGTGGGCAGCGTCCTCTGCTTCGCGGTCGTGGTGTTCGGTATCGGCATGCTGCTGGGGCTCGATCCCCTGGTGGCGCGGGCCCACGGCCGGGGGCGCCCCGACGATTGCCGGCGCTGGCTCGTCCAGGGAACGGCCCTCGCGGCGCTGCTGGCGGTGCCGCTGACCCTCGCGGCGGGGGCGGTCGCCGCGAGCCTCGGCGCGTGGGGCATGGACCCCGGGGTCCGGCGGCTCGCCGCGCCGTACTTCTCGATCGTCCTGCTGAGCGTCCTGCCCCTGCTGCTCTACACGGCGTTCCGCCGGTACCTGCAGGCGATAGGGCTCGCCGCCCTGGTGACGGCGGCCCTCGTCAGCGCCAACGCCATCAACGCCGCCGCCAACTGGCTGCTCATCTTCGGTCATCTCGGCCTGCCCGCCCTCGGGGTCGACGGCGCGGCGTGGGCGACCGTCGTCTCGCGCGTCTACCTGGCGCTGTTCCTCGGGGCCGCGATCTGGCGCCACGAGCGCCGCGCCGCCCGCCCCTGGCCGCGCCCGGAGCGTCGCCGCATTCGCCGCCTCGCCCTCCTCGGGCTGCCGGCGGCGGGGCAGGTGAGCCTGGAGTTCGGGGTGTTCGCGGTCGTCACCGCCCTCGCGGGGCGGCTGGCGCCGGCCACCCTGGCCGCCCACCAGATCGTCCTCAACGTCGCCAGCGTGACCTTCATGGTGCCGCTGGGCGTCGGCGGGGCCGGGGCGGTGCGGGTGGGACACGCCGTGGGCCGGCGCGACCCGGCCGGCGCCCGGCGGGCGGGGTGGGCCGCCCTCGCCCTCGGGGCCGCGTTCATGAGCGGCGCCGCCCTGCTCTTCGTGCTCGCGCCGCGTCCGATTCTGCGGCTCTTCACCATCGACCCCGCGGTGACCCGCGCCGGCGTGGCGCTGCTGCTCGTGGCCGCGTTCTTCCAGCTCTTCGACGGCCTGCAGGTGGTGGCGACGGGGGCGCTCCGCGGGCTGGGGGATACCCGCACGCCGTTGTTGTGCAACCTCGCCGGTCACTGGCTCGTCGGCCTGCCGGTCGGCTACTGGCTCTGCTTCGTCGCGGGCTGGGGCATCGTGGGCCTCTGGGTGGGGCTGTCGATCGGCCTCACGTTCGTCGGCGCCGCGCTCGTGACTGCGTGGTGGCGCCGTACCCGGCCGCGGCGCTCCGCGCTCACAGCACGCGGTCGCGAATCGCCCGGGCCAGCCCCGCCTCGTCGTGCCCGTCCGTCAGCGGCCACCCGCAACGCTTGAGCTCGGCCACCGCGTTCCCCATGACGACGGGATGCCCGGCCAGCTCCAGCATGTCGAGGTCGTTGAGGTTGTCTCCGACGGCCATGATCCCGGCCGGCCGCACGCCCCGCCGCGCCGCCCAGTCGCCGAGGGCGGCGCCCTTCGAGCAGCCCTCGGCGGTGACGTCGAGGAGCGAGAAATCGCGCTGCTCGTACTCGGTCAGGGTGACGGTGAGGGTGCGGGCGGTCGGCAGCCCGCGCACCCGGCCGGCGAGCACGCGCATGTCGGCGACCCCGCCCGTGAACGCGACCTGCACCGGGTCGTCGTCGAGCGCCTTCTCGAGCGGCTCGACCCGCGTCATGTACACGCGGTTGCGGTCGTAGTACCAGCGCCGCTGCGGATGCGACCAGTCGATGCGCTCGTAGACGTACTGCCGGTCGTCGGGCCGGTCGAAGATGAGGGCGGCCCCCTCGCGGAACGGCCGCGTGTCGGCGACGAGCGGCGTGGCGAGGCGGCGCGGCACGGGACGGCGGGCCAGCGTCTCCCCCGCCGGCGTCTTGACCAGGGCGCCGTTGTTGACGATCAGCGTCACCGGGGTGTCCAGCCGTTCCGCGACGGGGCGGGCATGGTGGAACGCGCGGCCGGTGGCCAGCACGACGTCGATGCCGCGCGCCGCCGCGGCCTGGAGCGCGCGCCGGTTCGCGTCGGGTATGCGGCTCGCGGCGTCGAGCAGGGTGCCGTCGATGTCGACCGCGATGAGCCGAATCGGTTCGGGCTCCGGCATCAGCCCGCCGGCTTCTCCGTGTAGCGCCGCGCCACGTAGTCGTCGACGAGCCGGCGGAACGCCTCGGCGAGCTCGTCGTACGAGCCGCGCAGGGTGGCGGCGTGGCGACCGTCGACGTAGACCGGGCAGGTGGGCTCCTCCCCGGTGCCGGGGAGGCTGATGCCGATGTTCGCGGCCTTCGACTCGCCGGGGCCGTTGACCACGCAGCCCATCACCGCGACGCGCATCTCCTCGACCCCCGCGTGGCGGGTCTTCCACACCGGCATCATGTCGCGCACGTACTGCTGGATCCGCTCGGCGAGCTGCTGGAACGTGGTGCTGGTGGTGCGGCCGCACCCGGGGCACGCGGTGATGCTCGGGGCGAACGACCGCAACCCCAGCGACTGCAGCAGCTCGCACGCCGCGTACACCTCCTCGCGCCGGTCGCCGCCCGGCCGCGGGGTCAGCGAGACCCGGACGGTGTCGCCGATGCCGGCCGCGAGGAGCACCCCCATCGCCGCCGCCGACCATATCTGGCCCTTCATGCCCATGCCCGCCTCGGTCAGCCCGAGGTGCAGGGGCTGGGTGGTCTCGGCCGCGAGGCGGCGGTAGATGGCGATGAGGTCGGTGGGGGACGACACCTTGCAGGAGATGACGATCCGGTCGGGCCCGAGCCCCGTGTCGATGGCGAGCGCGGTCGACTCCACCGCCGAGATCACCATGCAGTCGTTGATGATCTCCTCCGAGGTGCGGCCGAGCTGCCGGTCGGTGTTCTCCTGCATCTTCGCCATCACCAGGTCCTGGTCGAGCGACCCGCCGTTGACGCCGATGCGCACCGGCTTCCCGTTGTCGCGGGCGATCCGGCAGATCGTCGCGAAGTGGTCGTCCCGCCGGGTCCCGGTGCCGACGTTGCCGGGGTTGATGCGGTACTTGTCGAGGTCCCGGGCGCACGCCGGATGCCGCGAGAGCAGGAGGTGGCCGTTGTAGTGGAAATCGCCGATGAGGGGCGCGCGGCAGCCCGCGTCGAGCATCCGCTGCCTGATCTCGGGGACCGCCGCCGCCGCCGCCGGGGTGTTCACGGTGACCCGCACCAGCTCCGATCCGGCCTCGGCCAGCTCGACGCACTGCGCGGCCGTCGCCGCCGCGTCCGCGGTGTCGGTGAGGGTCATCGACTGCACGGCGATCGGGGCGCCGCCGCCGATCTGGACGTCGCCCACGCGGACGCCGGTCGTGCGGTGCAGCCTGACGGTGCTCATGGGGTCTGGCGATCCGAAGGTGGGCATGGGCGCCGAACGGGCGCGTTGCCCTGTTCCGGACTCATCCGAGCAACCGGAGGATGGCGACCACCGCGCCGACGATGGCCCCGGCCTGCAGGAGCATGGCCCGGTCCAGCCGCGGCTCCAGCGCGCCGAGTCGCGCGTCCAGCGTCTCGGTCGTCACGTAGTCGCCATGTTCGGCAGCCTGTCGGATCGCGTCCGTGATCGCGTTCGCCTGATCCGGATCGACGCCGGCGACGATCGACTGACGAGCGATCGTGAGGGTATCGAACATCAGTTGAAAGCGTAGCACACGCCCGGGCCCGTGCGCCGGGCGGCCCGCCGTGCGGAGAGGCCGAGGGGTCCGACCGCCGAATCAGCGGCCGTCCGCCACCTTCGGGCGACGGCGGCGCATGCCTGTCAGGGTGGCGCGCGCGGCCGCCACCGCCTCGTCGACGTCTCGGGCGGTGTGGGCGGCCGAGAGGAACCAGCCCTCGAACTGGGAGGGCGGCGGGTAGACGCCCCGGGACAGCATGCCGCGGAAGAACCGCGCGTAGGCGGCGGTGTCGGCGGCGGTGGCGCCCTCGTAGTCGCGCACCGGTTCGGCCGTGAAGAACGGCGTCAGCACCGAGCCGAGCACGTTGACCTGCAGGTCGACCCCTGCTTCCCGGGCGGCGTCGGCGAGACCGGCCGCGAGCCGCGCTCCCAGCTTGTCGAGCCGGGCGTACAGATCGGGCGTGAGCTTCGACAGCGCCCAGCCGCCGGCGGCCATCGCGAGGGGATTGCCGGACAGGGTGCCGGCCTGGTACACCGGTCCGGCCGGGGCCACCTGCTCCATCAGGTCGCGCCGCCCGCCGTAGGCGCCGACGGGCAGCCCGCCGCCGATGATCTTGCCGAGGCAGGTGAGGTCGGGGCGGACCCCGAACCGCTCCTGGGCCCCGCCGGCGGCGGTGCGGAAGCCGGAGATGACCTCGTCGAAGACGAGGATCGCCCCGTGCTCGTCGCACAAAGCGCGCAGCCCCTCCAGGAACCCCGTCTCGGGGAGGACGACGCCCATGTTGCCGGCCACCGGCTCGACGACGAGCGCGGCCACCCGGTCCCGATGGCGGCGGAGGATCCGTTCGACCGATCCGAGGTCGTTGTAGCGCGCCACCAGCGTGTCCGCCGCCACCGACCTCGGGACTCCCGGGCTGGTGGGGACGCCGAGGGTGGTGGCCCCGGACCCCGCCTGCACGAGGAAGGCGTCGCCGTGGCCGTGATAGCAGCCGGCGAACTTCACGACGCGGTCCCGGCCCGTCGCCGCCCGCGCGAGCCGCAGCGCGCTCATCGTCGCCTCGGTGCCCGAGTTCACGAACCGCACTCGCTCGAGCGACGGCATGAGCCGCCGCACCGCGGTCCCCAGCTCGACCTCCGCCGCCGTCGGGGCCCCGAAGCTCGTGCCCTGCTTCGCGGCGGAGGCCAGCACCCGGGTGAGCCCGGCCGGGGCGTGCCCGTGGATGAGGGGGCCCCACGACATGACGAAGTCGACGTAGGAGCGGCCGTCCTCGTCCTCGATGCGGGCCCCGCGCCCCCGTCGGATGAACGGCGGGGCGCCGCCGACGGCGGAGAAGGCGCGGACGGGGCTGTCGACCCCGCCGGGCAGAATCCGCTTGGCGCGGGCGAACAGGCGGGCGGACTGCTTGCGGCCGGCGGTGCTCATCTGGCGGGGAACGATATCACGCGGCGGCCGGCCGCCCTGCAGCTCGCGGCAAGGTCCCCCGCTGCATTCGAGCGGCGATGCAGCCCTTCCGAGCCGGGCAAGCGTCGCGTTCGGCGCCGAAAGCCGGCCAGCCATGCCTGCCGGAAGCTGCGCCGTGACCGGCGCCGGACGCCCGGTTGCGTTGGATGCAGCCCGTCCGAGCCGGGCAAACCTCGCCTTCGGCGCCGATAGCCGGCCAACGATGCCTGCCGGAGGCTGCGCCGTGACCGGCGCCAGACGCGGTCTCGGCCGTTCACCGGCCCCGTTTCGAGGCGCGGGTGCAACGCGGGGCTTCGCCACGGGCCGCCGTCGGGTTGATCGGGCGGAAGCGGGAATGCCAGAATGCGCTTATCGATTCGGCAGAGCCAGCCCGGACGCCGGCGCCTCGCGGCGCCCCCAGTTCGGCCAACCGATCCTCCGGAGCTCGCGGCGTCCCGTGAGCCGGCCCCCGGAGCGACAGGAGACGACGGATGAGCAGGTGGTTGACGGTTTGCGGGGCGGCGGCGGTGTCGGCGTTCGTGTTCCTCGGCGGGGCGGCGGTCGAGACCGCGTCGGCGGTCGGCGCGGCGCTCCCGGCCGCCGTGCAGGAGGGCTCCAGCTCGACCCTCGACGGCGTGTTCACGTCCGCCCAGGCGCGCCGGGGACGGCGGGTCTACAACCAGAACTGCGCGTCCTGCCACGGGCAGGGCCTGCGGGGCGGCGAGATGGCGCCGAGCGTCGCCGGCAGCGACTTCATCGTCTTCTGGACCGAGGTGCCGGTAGGGGCCCTGTTCGAGCGCATCAAGTTGACGATGCCCGAGGACGGGCCGGGACGCCTGTCGGACCAGGAGTACACCGACGTCGTGGCCTTCATGCTCGACCGGAACGACTATCCGGCCGGAGAGAGCGAGCTGTCCACGGACAAGGCCGAGCTCGACCAGATCATGATCGTCGCCGCCGAATGACGTCCGGCGGCTTCGGGCATGCGGGGCGGGTCATCTTCCCAGCCCGTTTCCGGCTCGACCGGAGCCCGGATCCGGGTCGCCGACCCGGCGGGCCGGAGGGTGGTGGCGGGCGCAGGGCGCGCCCCCGGCCGCGCTATCCGTTCGCCCCCGCCAGGGCGCGCGCCGCCTGCCGGGCGTAGTAGGTGATGACGATGTCGGCGCCGGCCCGGCGGATGGCGGTCAGCGTCTCCAGCATGACGCGCCGCTCGTCCAGCCAGCCGAGCCGCGCCGCCGCCTTGGCCATCGCGTACTCGCCGCTGACCTGGTAGGCGGCGGTCGGCCGCCCGAACCGGGCCTTCACCCGGTGAATTACGTCCAGGCAGGGCATCGCCGGCTTGACCATGACGATGTCCGCCCCCTCCTCGATGTCCAGGGCCACCTCGCGCAGCGCCTCGTCGGTGTTGGCGGGGTCCATCTGGTGGGTCCGCCGGTCGCCGAACGCGGGGGCCGAGCCGGCCGCGTCCCGGAACGGGCCGTAGAAGGCCGAGCAGTACTTGGCCGCGTAGGACATGATGGACACGTCCTCGAAGCCCCGCGCGTCGAGCCCCTGCCTGATGGCGCCGACGCGTCCGTCCATCATGTCGGACGGGGCGACGACGTGGGCGCCGGCCTCGGCGTGCGAGACCGCCGCCTCCACCAGGCGGTCGACGGTGACGTCGTTGAGGATGGTCTCGCCGTCGAGGACGCCGCAGTGGCCGTGCGACGTGTACTCGCACAGGCAGACGTCGGTGACGACGGCGACGTCGTCGAGCCGGCCGCGTATCGCGCGGACCGCGGTCTGCACCGGGGCGGCCGGATCGGCGGCGGCGGTGCCCTGCTCGTCCTTGTGGGCGGGCAGGCCGAACAGCAGCACCGCCCGCACCCCGTCCGCCCGCGCCGCCGCGGCCTCGGCGGCCGCCTCGTCGACCGAGAGCTGAAAGACCCCCGGCATCGACGGCACCTCCCGGCGCACGCCGCTTCCCTCGCACACGAACAGCGGGTAGACGAGGCCGCCGGCCGACAGCCGGGTCTCGCGCACGAGCCCGCGGATGGCGTCGGTGCGGCGCAGCCGGCGGGGGCGGTGCAGGGGCCCGGCGGCGTTCCCGCGGGCCGGCGCGTCGGCGGCGGCAGCGTCGGCGATACGGATGTCGGTGGTCGTCATCTGGGTTTCTCCTCGCCCGTTCCGGTGAGGCGCGGGGCCCGGCCGCGGGCGGCGAGGCGGTCGACGATCGCCTCGGGCGGCGCCGGGACGGCCATCAGGCGTCCTCCTTGCCGTTCCGGCGGTCGCGGAGCCGCTCGACGATCGCCTCGAGCAGCGCCGGCACCGTGGACTCGGCCGGCATGATCGTGGTGGAGATGTCCAGCCGGGTCGCGGCGTCGGCGGTCACCGGGCCGATGCACGCAACCTCGACCCGCCGCAGCAGGTCGGCCGCCAGCTCGTCGCCGATCGCCCGCGCGAAGTTCCTGACGCTGGACCCGCTCGTGAACGTGACGACGTCGACCCCGCCCTCGCGCAGCAGCCGGCGGATGTCCGGACCCTTGCGGTCGAGGCCGGCGGGCACCGTCCGGTAGGCGGTGACGGCGGTCACCTCGGCCCCGGCCCGTCGCAGCTCCGCGGGCAGCAGGTCGCGGGCCAGGTCTCCGCGGGGCAGCAGCACCCGGACGCCGGTCAGGTCGCCCTGCTCGCGCAGCGCGCGGAGGACGCCTTCGGCCCGGTACTCGTCGGGCACCAGGTCGACCCGCAGTCCGTGGCCGGCGAGGGCCTCGGCGGTGGCCGCGCCGACCGCGCAGAGGCGCGCGTCCCGCAGGCCGCGCACGCCGCCGGGAGTGGCGGCCAGGCGCTCCGCGACGCGGGCCACGGCGTTGACGCTCGTGAACACGACCCAGTCGAACGTCCCGATTCGGTCGCAAGCGGCGTCGAGCGGTCCCGGATCTTCGGGGGGCGCGATGGCGATGGTCGGAACCTCCATCACCTCGGCTCCCAGATCCTCCAGCCTCGCCACCATCTTCGCCGCCTGGGCCCTCGGGCGGGTGACGATCACCCGCACGCCCGCGAGAGGAAGGGGCCCGGCACGTGTGGGGGGCCGGACCGCACCGTTGGTGTCCGGGATGATCACCGCGTCGTCCGCTCCCGCACGAGACGTGCCGTGAGCTCCTTGAAGCGCTCGACCTCCAGCGCAGCGTCGAGATCGTGCATCCGGGTCGGATCGACGCCTGCCCGCAGTCGCATCGGCTTGGCCCTTGTCGTGAATCGGGGTTCCGTGCCCGAGCCCGCGTGGGCCCGGAGGCCTCGCCGAATCGCATCGTTGAGCGCCACCTTGAAGCTGACGTCGCGCTCTCGCATCGCACTGCGCAGCAGACGCTCCGTGTCGGCGTCGAGGGTGACGGTCGTCCTCACGGTTGGCATCATGATGTCGTCACCGTTTGCCGTCAAGAGTGCAGACCCCGCCGTCGATTCCGGGTAGAGTATCTGGAGCCCGAGGCGACACCATGAGCACAATCTCGCTGGCCGCGGTGGCGCGCGCCCTCGACAAGATGCTGGACGGTCAGATGACCGCGCAGGCGCGCATCGCCGCGCACCTCGTCGCGGCGGCGGAGGCGGCCGGGCGCGACCCGGCGCGGACCATCGACGTCCTCGACGCCGTCGCGGCGGACACCGTGCTCGACGAGGTGTGGATCTCGGACGAGCGCGGCATCGTCTATCTCACCAACGTGCGGGACGACACCGGCGCGCCGATGCCGTTCGAGTTCTACCCCGATCCCGCCATTCAGCCCCAGGCCTGGGAGTTCCATGCCCTGCTGTCGTTCCCGGTCGACGACGACGGGGTCGTCGCCCAGGCCGCGCAGGTGCGGGAGATCGACAACGAGGTCTACAAGTACGTGGGGGTCAGCGGCGTCGACCGGCGTCGCATCGTGCAGGTCGGCAACGCGCTCGCCTTCGAGGAGCAGGCGCCGAGCGACGCTTACACCTCGCCGGTGATGACCGCGGTGCTGGCCGCGTTCGGCGAGCCCGAGCTGCTGAGCGCCTCGCACACCGACCGGCTCGCCGAGATCCGGACCGTCTTCGAGGCGATTCTCGGCCGGCAGATGGTCGTGCAGGCCGCCCTCGTGGATGCCCTCGTCGCGGCGGCCGAGGCGGCGGGGTGGCCGGCGAAGGAGATCGACGGCAGGCTGCGGCGCATCGCGGCCGCGAGCCCCACCGGCGAGATCCACGTTCTGGCCCCGGGCGGCGGTCCCGTCTACGCGAGCGGGGCGGGCGCCGCCGGCGCTCCGCCGGCGGGCTCCACCGGCGGGGGTCCTTCGCGGCCCGCGCCGGACCCGACGCCGGGGGCCGTCGAGCACCCCGTCGCACCGCGCGCGTCCGACGGCGCCCTCTACAAGTACGTCACGGCGGCGGGCGCGCAATCGGGCCGCGTCGTGCGGGTGGGGCTGCCGATCGACGACGCTTCGCTCGTCTCCCCCCGGTTCAGGGCCGCGGCGGATTGACGCCGGGGAGACGCTTCGCTCGCCTCCCCCCGGTTCAGGGCCTCGGCCGGTTGACGCCGGGGAGACGCTTCGCCCGCCTCCCTCCGGTTCAGGGCTGCGGCGGATTGACGCCGGGGAGACGCTTCGCTCGTCTCCCCCCGGTTCAGGGCCGCGGCGGATTGACGCCGGGGAGACGCTTCGCTCGCCTCCCCCCGTTTCAGGGCTGCGGCGGATTGACGCCGGGGAGACGCTTCGCTCGTCTCCCCCCGGTTCGGGACCGCGGCCGGTTGACGCCGGGAGGTCGCGTCACGCGCCGGGCTTCGCGTTGCCTTCCGCCGCGGCGCGTTGCGCGGCCTCCAGAATCGGGCCGGCCCCGTCCGCGAGCAGGCCGCGGGCGACCTCCCCGCCGAGGGCCTCGGCCGCGTGAGCGGGCATCGCGGCCTCGCGGCGGAGCTGCTCCGCCCCGTCGAGGGAGGCCACCATCGCCCGCAGGCGCAGGTGGTCGCCGTCGGCCTCCGCGAGGGCCCCGATGGGCGCGTGGCACCCGCCGCCGAGGGCGGTGACGAGGGCGCGCTCGGCCGTGAACGCGGCGCGCGTCGTCGCGTCGTCGACGGCGGCGAGGGCCGACTCGGTGTCGGCGTCGCCGGCGCGGGTCTCGACCGCCACGATGCCCTGCCCCGGCGCGGGCAGGCAGGCGTCGGCGTCGATCGGCATCGAGACGCGGTCGCCGAGGCCCAGCCGCTCGAGCCCCGCCACCGCGAGCACGAGCAGGTCGTGGTCGCCCGCGTCCAGCTTCCGGAGCCGCGTCCCGACGTTGCCGCGCACGAGACGGAACTCGGCGCGGGGCCACGCCCGGCGCAGCTGGGCGACCCGCCGGACGCTCCCGCTGCCGACGCGGGGGGCGGCGCCGCCGTCCGGGCCGTTCCCCACCGCCGACAGCGTGGACGGCGGCGCGACCCCGGCCGGCAGCACGACGGCGTCCCGGGGGTCGGCCCGCGGCAGGACCGCGGCGACCGCGAGCTCATGGGGCCGCTCGGCCGGCATGTCCTTGGCGCTGTGCACGGCGAGGTCGATGTCGCCGCGGACGAGCGCCTGCTCGATCTCCTTGACGAAGACGCGCTTGCCGCCGACCTGCGACAGGTTGGCCTCGCGGAGCCGGTCGCCGGTGGTGGTGATGACCACCAGCTCGCACTCCCGCCCGCGGCCGCGAACCCGGGCCGCCACCGCGTTGGCCTGCCAGAGCGCGAGCTCGCTCCCACGGGTGCCGAGCCTCAGCCGGTTCACGACGTCACCGGGGTCTTCGACGGCTCGGCGGGTGCGGGCGGCTCGGCGAGCGCGGCGGCCTGTCGGGCGGCGGGGCCGGGGCCGTCCTCGTCGAGATCGAAGAGCCGGGTCACGGCCTCGGCGTACCGGGTCGCGGTCGCCGCGTCACCGGCCGACTTGAGGCGCTCGGTCGGGGTCAGCAGCAGCTTCTGGACGAGGAGCCGCGTGATTTCCTCGACCCGGGCCCGCGCCTCGGGGGTGAACCGGCTCAGCTTCGGCTCCAGCCGTTCGAGCTCGGCGAGGCGGACCGCCTCGAACCGGCGCCGCAGCGCGACCACGGTGGGGATGGCCCCGCGCGACCGCAGCCAGACCTCGAACTCACCGGCCGCGTCCGAGACCATCGCCTCGGCCCGGGTCGTCTGCTCCTGCCGCCGCGCCAGGTTCTCGCTGACGAGGGTCCGGAGGTCGTCGATGTTGTAGAGGAACACCTGCTCCAGCTCGCCGCAGTCGGGGTCGACGTCCCGCGGGAGGCCGATGTCGATGACGAACAGCGGCCGGTTCAGGCGCGCGTCCATGACCTCCGCGAGCCGCGCCCGGGTCAGGACGGGGGTCGAGGCGCCGGTGGCCGTCACCACCACGTCCACCCGCAGCAGCTCGTCGTCGACGGCCGACCAGTCCACCGCGACCCCCTCGACCTTGCCGGCGAGGTCGGAGGCCCGCGCGAGGGTACGGCTGGCGACCGCGATGCGCCGCACCCGCTGCGACCGCAGATGGGTAGCGGTCAGCTCGGCCATCTCGCCCGCTCCCGCCACGAGCACCGAGAGTCCCTCCAGGTCGCCGAAGATCTTCCGGGCGAGCGAGATCGCGGCGTAGCCGACCGACACCGCCCCTTCGCCCAGACCGGTGTCCGCGCGGACCCGCTTGCCGACCGCGAACGACCACGGGAACAGCTTGTTCAGCAGGGTGCCGGTGCACTGCTCGCTCGCCGCCGCGGCGTAGGCGTCCTTGACCTGGCCGAAGATCTGCGGCTCGCCGACCACGAGCGAGTCGAGTCCCGCCGCGACCCGGAACAGGTGCTGCGCGACGTCGCCGTCGGTCCGCGCGTAGAGATGCGGGGCAAGCTGGTCTTCGGGGACCTCGTGGAACCGGCTCATGAAGCCGGCGAGGTCGTCGCGCGCCGCCTCGGGGTCCTGGCACGCGACGTAGATCTCCGACCGGTTGCAGGTCGTCAGCACCACCGACTCGGCCGGCGACGGGCGCAGGGCGAGCTCCCGCAGCGCGGTCACGACGCCGCGCTTCGAGAAGTCGACCCGCTCGCGCAGGTCGACGGGCGCCGTGTGGTGGCTCACGCCCAGCAGCAGCAGGTTCATGCCCAATCAGAAGTTGTGGCTTTCCGTCAGGAAGTACCCCACCGGCACCAGGGTCACGAGGACGATGGAGAATCCCAGCGCCGACAGCCAGGCGGCGCGGCGGCCGCTCCATCCGATGGCCCGGCGGGCGTAGAGCTCGAACGAGTAGACGGCCCAGACCAGCACCACCATGAAGATCTTCGGGTCGGAGAACGACATCGCGAGCACCCGGGGGTCCGACGTGCCGGGCTGGAGCCGCAGCACCCACACCACGCCGACGGCGAGGCCCACCGTCAGGAAGAGCCACCCGATGCCCACCGCGCGGCCGTTCATCGCGTCCACCGCGTGCAGGGACGGCAGCCTCGCCGCGAAGAACCCGAGCTGCTTGGACTTCAGCTCGCGGAACAGCAGGACGTAGGTGATGCCGACGACGCACGCGAGCGCGAAGGCGGCGTAGGCGAACAGCAGCGAGAGCACGTGGGCGGCGAGCAGGGGGCTGTCGAGGATGGGGGCGGGCTCGCTCACCGTAGCGCTGAGGCTCGAGATGGTCTGCAGCCCCACCAGCAGCGGGGCGATGAAGACCCCGAGGGCGCGCTCGTCGGTGGTGACCTCCGTGTAGAGATAGGCGACCGCGAGCATCCACACGAACGCGGAGATCGCCGAGGCGGTGTCCACGAACGGGAGGTGGCCTATCTCGACCGTCCGCATGCCGATGACGAACGTGTGGATGAAGGCGGCGGCGGACAACGAGGCGGTCGCGAGTCGTCCGGCGCGCTGGCTGCGCCGCACGAAGAACACGGTGTAGACGGCGCCCGCGGTGAAGTAGAGGAGGAGCGGGAGAATCGTCATGGGTTCGTGACCGTCCGCCCGCCCGGCGCCCCCCGGGCCGGATCCCGGCGCCGCCCCCGGGGCCGGGCTCGCCGGTCTTCGCCCGCGGCTCCGCCCGGCCCGCGCCGTGCCGCGGCGCCGGCGGCTAGTTCATCCTCGGCGCGTAGTAGCCCTGCTTCGTCCGCGCGGCGACGTTCGGCTGGTCGATGCGGACGACGAGCCGCCGCCACTGGCCGTTGCGCAACGGGTTCTTCGACGAGTACCCCAGCGTGTACTGGCTCGACAGCTCGTCCGATATCTGCTGGTAGATCGCCGGCAGGTCGTCCACGCGATCGGGGAAGAAGGCCCGCCCGCCGGTTTCCTGCGCGAGCTGGCGCAGCACGAAGTCGGCCTCGCGGAACCCGCGCCGGGTCCGGATGTCCCGCGAGCGCAGCCCGATCGAGTAGATGACGGTGTCCGAACGCTTGGCGAGCTCGAGGACCTCTTCGAAGTCGACGAGGCTGGACGTGTCCTCGCCGTCCGAGAGCACGACGATGGCCTGCCGCCGGATCTCGCCGGTGGCGGCGGCCGCGATCTTGGCGAGCTCCTTGAGCGAGATGTAGATGGCGTTGTAGAGCGAGGTCGAGCCGCCCGCCGACGTGCGGCGGATGGCCGCCGCCAGCTCGTCCAGCGAGTTGGTGAACGTCTGGCGTATCTCGACCCGGCTGTCGAAGTCGATGACGCTGGCCAGGTCCTCGTCGCGCAGCCGCTCCGAGAACCCGATGGCGGCCTGCTGGGCGGTCTCCATCCGCTCGGTCATGCTCGCGCTCGTGTCCATCAGCAGCGAGAGCGCGATGGGCAGTTGCGTGCGCGTGAAGAAGGTGATGTCCTGCAGCGCGCCGTCCTCGTAGACCTGGAACCGCTCGACGTCGATGTCGGTGACGTAGCGGCTGTCCCGGTCGGTCACGGTGACGTTCAGCGAGACCAGGTCGACGCCGGCGCGGAAGGACGGCTCCTGCGACGCCGCTTCCTGGGCGCGCGGCGCGGCCGTCGCGGCCAGGCCGGCGAGGGCTGCCGCGGCCAGGACGAGGCGGAGGCAGCGCGCGGTCCCGCTTCCGGCCCCCGGCCGCCGCCGGCCGGGGGCCGGGGCTCCGGGGCGGCCGCGGCCGGTCTCGCCGGCCGGGCGGGAGAGGCTCGCGGCGGTCCGGCCGCGATGGGAGGCGCCGGTCGACGCTCGAAGTCCGGTCGTCATGGCCTGCCGTCTCCTGTCCATATGTCCGGGGTTCCACCGGCCGTCAGGTCCGCCCGCCGCATCCGCACCGAGACCGTCTCGGGCGGGATCAGGCCGGGCGGCCGCGAGTACACGACGCGGTACTGGTTCGTCATCACGTTCGCGAGGGCGTCCATCGCGTCGGGCACGGCGGTGCTCAGCAGCAGGTCGTGGCGCTGGCCGCCGGTCGCCTCGGGCAGCTGTGCGAGGGCCCGGTCGCGCTGGAGGATATCGCCCGAGAAGCCGAACGGATCGCGGCGCAGCGCGGTGTTGCCCCGCTCCTGCACCACGACCACGTGGGCCGCGACCCCCGAAGCCTGAAGCGCCTCGCGAGTCCGCTGATAGTCGTAGCGGCTGAAGTCGAGGCCCTCCGAGGCCACCACGACGATCGCCGGCCGGGGCGCCTCGCGCCGTTCGAACCCCCGCGCCGTCTCCACGAGCGCGTCGAGAAGGTAGGCGGCGCTCTCCGGGTACGAGAAGACGAGGCCGATGCCGTCGCGGAGACGGTCGAGGCGGCGGGTCGACTCCACGAGGACGCGCGGCGGGCCGCCGTAGCTGATGAGGGCGACGTCGTTGTCTTCCGCGAGGACCGGGATCAGCCGTTCCAGGCCGTTGCGGATGTCCCGGATGGCGAACGCCGCCGACGCGCTCGTGTCCACGAGCACCGCCACCTGCATCGGGCTTCGGGCCGGGCCGGCCCGCAGGACCTCGCGCTCGACGCCGTCCTCCTCGACCACGAACTCGTCGGGGGCGAGGTCCGGCATCGGCGCCCCGTCCTCGTCGAGGACGCTCACGAACAGGGCCCGCTCGTTCTCCTGTCCCCGGAGCGGGGCCGCGAGAAGGCCGACCAGGCAGGCGGAGGCCGCGAGGGCCGCCGCGAACCCCGGGCGAAACCGGGTGCGGCGGCCGAATGCCCGCCCGGACGCCGGTCGTTGCATGCGCATGATGCTCCAGGCTGACTCCACCCCTCGAAGTATAGTCGCTTTCGCATCGGCGGCGTGCGCCGCGAACGGCCCGCCGGCGCCGGCGCGAACGCGGGTTCGAGACCGGTGCGGGCGGCCGACGGGACGCCGGGGCGGCGTCCTCCGGCCGCCCGCCGGCCGCCCGTCGATCCTCGACAGCCCGTGGCGAAGTCCCCGCTGCATTCGGGCGGCGATGCATCCCGCCTGACTGCGTTGCTCCTCGGTCCAATATGCCCGATATTCTCCCTCGTCGCGCCTTGTCAGGCGGGCGCCTCGACCGTTCGTCGGCGCCCTTGTTTCGGGCGCGGCGCAACGCGGGGCTTCACCACGGGCTGTTGACCCCCTGCGCGCCCATGCTATAAGATTCGGCGTCCGCACCGACCCTGCCGCATCGAAGCTCTCCGGGTACATGGCTTGCGCACACAGGGGGTGTCGAATCATCCGGTCGTCAACGGACCGTACACAGGGTGAGATCCGATGATCGAGGCGTATGTTCCGGTCCTGCTGTTCATCCTCGTCGCGATCGGCTTCGCCATCTTCACGTTGATCGTCTCGTCGCTGCTCCAGTCGTCGCGCTACAACAAGGTGAAGCTCGAGCCCTACGAGTGCGGCATCGAGCCGGCCACCGACGCGCGCGACCGCTACAGCGTCCGCTACTACCTGATCGCGATGCTGTTCGTGATCTTCGACATCGAGACGGTGTTCATGTTCCCGTGGGCGGTCATCATGGACGAGCTGCTCCTGTTCGGCCTCATCGAGATGCTCGTCTTCCTGTTCATCCTGGTGCTGGGCTACGTCTACGCGTGGCGCAAGGGTGCGCTGGAGTGGGCCTGAGACGTCCGGTTGCCGCGGGGCCGCGAGACTGCGCCGTGGAACCGCACGGGCTCATGCGGGGTTGGCAGGGCGCCGAGCAGAGCCGAAGGCGACGAGTGGCGGGCCGGCAGTCTGCGCCGTGAACGGCGCGGGCTCATGCAGGGTTGGCAGGGCGCCGAGCCAAGCCGAAGGCGGCGAGTGGCGGGCCGGCAGTTCCGTTCCGTGACATCGGCCCGCGGGCTGCGCGGAGTTTTCCTGGACCATGGCAGACGAACCGAAATCGGGTGGACCGACGGCCGAGCCGTCCGGCGCGCAGCCTCCGGCGGAGGCTGACGCCCCGCCGGCCGCCGCCGCGAAGCCGGACGGGCCGGCCGCGACTCCTCCGGCCGAGGGGGCGGGTGCCGCTCCCGCGGAGCCGGCGGCTCCCGCCGCCCCGAAGTCCGCGGCCGGCGCGAAACCGGCCGCGGCTGCGAAGCCGGCGGCTGCGAAACCGGCGGCCAAGCCGAGACCCAAGCCGAAGCCGAAGGCGCCGCCCGAGGCCCCCAAGGGGCCGACCGATCCGCCGCCGCCCGAGGATCTCGAGAAGCCGGCGTTCCTCGCCGCCCTCGAGTCCGCGCTGCCGGGTCGCATCGAGCAGCTCTCCTGGTGGGTCGGGGACTGGACGGTCATCGTCGCGCCCGAGGCGCTGCTCGAGGTCGCCGGCTTCCTGAAGGACTCCGACGAGGGGTCGTTCGACTACTGCGCCGACCTCACCGCCACCGACTGGCCGCCCCGCGAGAAGCGTTTCGATGTAGTGTATTGCCTGTATTCGACCCGGCGGCGGCAGCGCATCCGGCTGAAGGTGCGGGCGGCCGACGGCGACCCCGTGCCGTCGGTCACCGGGCTGTGGCCGGCCGCGAACTGGCTGGAGCGCGAGGTGTGGGACATGTTCGGGGTGAACATCACCGGGCATCCCGATCGGCGCCGGATCCTCATGCCGCAGGAGTGGCAAGGGCATCCGCAACGCAAGGACTACCCGCTCGAGGGCCCGGGCGAGCTGCTGCTGGAGAGCCCGATGGAGTGGCTGCGCCTGCGCAACGTCCAGGACGAGGCGGAGATCGAGTAATCGAACCATGACTGGCCAGGCAGCGGCGGCGCCCGCGGCGGCGCCCATCTTCGACACCGACGAGCTCGTCATCAACATGGGGCCCCAGCACCCCAGCACGCACGGCGTGCTGCGGGTGGTGCTGCGGCTCGACGGGGAGCGGGTGGTCGACGCCGACATCGTCATCGGCTACATCCACCGCGGCATCGAGAAGCTGAGCGAGAACCGGGACTGGACGCAGATCATCCTGCTGACCGACCGCATGGACTACGTGGCGGCGGCCACCAACAACCTCGGCTACTGCGAGACGGTCGAGAAGCTGATGGAGATCGAGGTGCCCCGGCGCGCCCGCTACATCCGCACCGTTCTCGCCGAGCTGCAGCGCATCGCGAGCCACTGCCTCTGGCTGGGCACCCACGCCATGGACATCGGGGCGATGACGGTGCTGCTCTACGCGTTCCGCGAGCGCGAGCTCGTCCTCGACCTCTTCGAGGACTACTGCGGGGCCCGGCTCACCTACAACTCCATGCGCATCGGCGGGCTCCCCCTCGACATCCCCACCGGCTGGGACGCCAAGGTCCGGACGTTCTGCGACCTCATGGAGGCGAAGATCCCCGAGTACGAGGAGCTCCTGACCAACAACCGCATCTGGCTGGAGCGCACGCGTGGCATCGGGGTGATCTCGGCCGAGGACGCCATCGGCCTGGGGCTCTGCGGCCCCCCCCTGCGCGGGTCCGGGGTCTACCGCGACGTGCGGAAGGACGAGCCCTACGCCGCCTACGACGAGTTCGAGTTCGAAGTACCCCTCGGCACCCGGGGCGACACCTACGACCGGTACCTGATCCGGCTCGAGGAGTTCCGGCAGTCGATCCGCATCATCCGGCAGGTCCTCGACGGGCTGCCCGAGGGGCCGGTGATGGGCAAGGTGCCCCGGCTGATCAAGCCGAAGGCGGGCGAGACCTATCACGCCATCGAGTCGCCGAAGGGCGAGCTCGGCTACTTCATCGTGAGCGACGGGCGGGCCACCAACCCCTACCGCTTCCGGGTCCGGCCCCCGTCGTTCTGCAACCTGCAGGGCCTGCGGCCGCTGATAATCGGGCACCTCGTGGCCGACGTGGTCGCCCTGATCGGCACGATCGACATCGTGCTCGGCGAGGTCGACAGATAGATGTTCGACACCATCGTCATCCCGCTGCTCAAGATCGCAGTGCTGCTGAACGCGGTGCTCGTGTCCGTGACGTTCATGGTCCTGCTCGAGCGCAAGGTCATCGCGTGGGCGCAGTCGCGGCTGGGGCCGATGCGGGTCGGACCCTACGGCGTGCTCCAGGCCATCGCCGACCCCATCAAGCTGCTCATCAAGGAGGACATCCGGCCGGTCCGGGCCGACCCGATGCTCTTCACCCTCGCCCCGATCCTGTCGCTGGTGCCGGCTCTCGTGGTGTTCGCGGTGGTGCCGTTCGGGGGCGACGAGCTCTTCTACATCACCGACATCAACGTCGGCCTGCTGTTCATCATCTCGGTGACCTCCATCGGGGTCTACGGCATCATCCTCGCGGGCTGGGCGTCGAACAGCAAGTACCCCCTGCTCGCGAGCCTGCGCGCGTCGGCCCAGCTCATCAGCTACGAGATCGCGGTGACGATGACCCTCGTCAGCGTCATCCTGACCGCGGGCACCCTGAGCATGGTCGGCATCGTGGAGGCCCAGCAGGCGTCCGGCCTGTGGTTCGCGTTCGTGCAGCCGGTGGCCTTCGTGCTCGTGTTCATCGGGGGGCTGGCCGAGACCAACCGCGCCCCGTTCGACCTCCCCGAGGCCGAGCAGGAGCTGACCGGCGGCTTCCACACCGAGTACAGCGGCATGCGCTTCGCGCTGTTCTTCCTCGCCGAGTACGCCAACATCATCGTCATCTCCGCCGTCGTGACGATCCTGTTCTGGGGCGGCTGGCTGCGGCCGTTCCCGAACATCGAGGCGCTCGCGTTCCTCGACCTCGTTCCCGGCTGGATCTGGTTCTTCGGGAAGATGTTCGTGTTCCTCTACATCTTCATCTGGATCCGGGCCACGCTGCCGCGCTACCGCTACGACCAGCTCATGCGGCTGGGTTGGAAGGTCCTCATCCCGATCGCCATCGGCAACATCGTGGTGACCGGCGTCGTCAAGGTGCTGCTGTAGAGCCATGGCCGAAGCAATCGCCTTCTACACGCTCGCGGTCCTGATCCTGGGGTTGGGGGTGGCGGTCATCACCACCCCGAAGACCGTCCACAGCGTGGTGTTCCTCGTCATCAACTTCCTCTGCGTGGCGGTCCTCTACGTCGTGCTGCGGGCCGAGTTCCTGGCCGTCATCCAGGTGCTGGTCTACGCCGGCGGCATCGTCGTGCTGTACCTGTTCGTGGTCATGCTCGTGAACCTGAAGCGGGCCCCCGAGGCGCACGAGGATCCCCGGCGGCTGGCCCGGCTCGGGCTCGCGCTGTCGGGCGCGGTGCTCCTGGAGCTGGCCGGCATCGTGGTCTACAGCTCCGGCCGCCTCGTGCCGGCGTCCGCCCCCGCCGCCGCCGGCCCGCTCACGGGCGCGGGCAACACCGAGGAGCTCGGCTGGCTGCTCTACACCGACTACCTGATCCCGTTCGAGGTGGCGTCGGTGCTCCTGCTCGTCGCGATGGTCGGGGCCATCGTGCTGGCGAGACGAGAGTCGTAGACGATGGATATCACGCCGGCGCACTACACGGTCCTCTCGGCCGCGCTGTTCAGCATCGGGGTCATCGGCGTCCTCGTGCGGCGCAACGTCATCATCATCTTCATGGCGATCGAGCTGATGCTCAACGCCGTCAACATCAATCTCGTGGCGCACGCCCGGTACCTGGAGAACCTCGCCGGCCAGGTGTTCGTCGTGTTCGTCATCGCGGTGGCGGCGGCCGAGGCCGCGGTCGGGCTGGGCATCCTCCTGGCCTTCTTCCGGAACAAGGAGACCGTGAACATCGACGAGATGAACATCATGCGCTGGTAGCGGCCGCGGACGCTTTCCCCCGACATCAATCACGGTAGACGATGGATCTCATCTGGCTCATTCCCGTGCTGCCCGGCATCGGTGCCGCCCTGAACGGGATCTTCGGCGTGCGCTACTTCAGCAAGCAGACGGCGGCGGCCATCGCGTGCGGCACGATGGGCGGGGCCCTGCTGCTGTCGCTCTACGCGTTCGTGCAGCTCCTGGGGCTGGAGCACCGCGAGCACCTCGTCACGCTCTTCGACTGGATTCCCCCGATCGCCCTCGAGACGGCGTCCGGCATCGGCGCGTTCGAGGTGCCGTGGGCGTTCCGGCTCGATCCGCTGTCGGGGATGATGAGCCTCATCGTCAGCGGCATCGGGCTCCTCATCCACGTCTACTCCGTCGCCTACATGGACCACGAGCCGCGGGGCGGCTACGTGCGGTTCTTCTGCTACCTCAACCTCTTCTGCTTCTTCATGCTGACGCTGGTGCTCGGCAGCACCTTCCTCGTCATGTTCGTGGGGTGGGAGGGGGTCGGGCTCTGCTCGTACCTGCTCATCGGCTTCTGGTACCACAAGAAGAGCGCGGCCGACGCCGGCAAGAAGGCGTTCGTCGTCAACCGCATCGGCGACTTCGGGTTCATCCTCGGCATCTTCCTCGTCTTCTTCACGTTCGGCACCCTCGACTTCCGCGCCGTGGCCGAGGCGGCGGCGCTGATGCCGATCGAGGAGGGCGCGTTCGGGGTCATCTCGCTCATCTGCCTGCTGCTGTTCGTCGGCGCCGTCGGCAAGAGCGCGCAGATTCCCCTCTACGTCTGGCTGCCCGACGCGATGGAGGGCCCCACCCCGGTCTCGGCCCTCATCCACGCCGCGACGATGGTCACGGCCGGCGTGTACATGGTCGCCCGCAACGCGGTGCTGTTCACCCACGCCCCCGAGGTGATGTTCATCGTCGCGGTCATCGGGGTGCTGACGGCGCTGATGGCGGCGACCATCGGGCTCGTGCAGACCGACATCAAGCGGGTGCTCGCCTACTCGACGGTGTCGCAGCTCGGCTACATGTTCCTCGCCACCGGGGTCGGCGCCTTCGCGGCCGGCGCGTTCCACCTCATGACGCACGCCTTCTTCAAGGCCCTGCTCTTCCTCGGCAGCGGCTCGGTCATCCACGCGATGAACGAGGAGCAGGACATGCGGAAGATGGGGGCCATGCGGCTGTACATGCCCGTGACCTTCATGACGATGGGCATCGGCACGCTGGCCATCGCCGGCATCCCCCCGTTCTCGGGCTTCTTCAGCAAGGACGAGATTCTCTACCGGACGTTCCTCGAGAGCCGCTGGCTCTGGGCGCTGGCCGCCGTCACCGCGGGGATGACCGCGTTCTACATGGCGCGCCTGATGTTCATGACGTTCTGGGGCGAGTACCGCGGCCCCGCGTGGGGGAACGCGGGCCACGGCGGGGCCCAGCACGAGGCGCCGTCCGACGGCGGCGGGGACGAGGCGCACGACGACGGGCACGGCCACGCCTGGCACGGCCCGCACGAGTCGCCGAAGCTCATGACGCTGCCGCTGCAGCTGCTGGCAATCGGCGCCATCGTGGCCGGCTTCGTCGGCGTGCCGGCCGCCCTGGGCGGGTACAACTGGATCGAGCACTTCCTCGAGCCGAGCTTCGTCGCCGGGGCGGTCCACGCGGCCGAGGAGGAGCACCACGCCTACGCCGTCGAGTGGGGGCTCATGGCCCTGTCCGTCCTGCTCGCGGCCGGGGCCATCGCCTTTGCATATCGCCTCTACGTGCAGCGCCCCGAGGAGTCGGAGCGGCTGGCGTCCGACTTCGCGGGCGCCCACCGCGTGCTGACCAACAAGTACTACGTGGACGAGCTGTACGACGCGACCGCGGTGAAGGGCACGATGGGCGGCGCGCGGGGGCTGTGGACGGTCGACCGCAACGTCGTCGACGGGGCCGTGAACGGCACCGGCTGGACGACCCGGGCGTCGGCGTGGGTCTCGCACGTCGTCGACAAGTACGTCGTCGACGGGCTCGTGAACCTGGTGGGCAGGATCTGCGCCGAGGGCAGCTACCGGTTCCGGCACGCGCAGACCGGCCTGATACAGAACTACGCGGTCGCCACGCTGTTCGGGGTCTTCGCGTTCGTGACCCTGTACATCGCCGCCCGCTACTTCGGGCAGTAGCGCGCGACCGCGCGACCTGTTCGGGTCGCGTTGGGAGTTTCGCCGGCGCGAGACTCCTGCGCGGGGGCAAGCGGACGGCGCCGCCCGCGGTGGGAGTCGCCGGCAGCGAAACTCCTGCGCGGGGGCAAGTGGACGGCGCCACCTGCGGTGGGAGTCGCCGGCGCGAAAACTCCTGCGCGGGGGCAAGCGGACGGCGCCGCCTGCGGTGGGAGTCGCCGGCGCGAAGCTCCCTGCGACGCAGAGCCCCGGGCCGGTCCATGTCGCGCGACCGCATCGGGACGAGAACGCCGGGACCGAGGAATCGCAACGGAAGGCATAGACGAGCGAGGGCGCCGGGCCCGAGACCGTATCGAGAATCCGCTCATGAGCAACTTCCCCTATCTGTTGTCGCTGATCATGTTCACGCCGCTGGCCGGCGCCGTGATCCTGCTGTTCGTGAACAAGCGCAACGAGGACACCATCCGCTGGATCGCGAACGTGACGGCCGGGGCCGGCTTCCTGGTGTCGCTGCCGTTGTGGTTCTCGTTCGAAGTGGCGGGCCCCGAGTACTGGCAGTTCGTCGAGCGGCTGCCGTGGATTCCGTCCATCGGGGCCGAGTACCACCTCGGCGTCGACGGGTTCAGCGCGCTCCTGGTGCTGCTCACGACCCTGATGGGGGTCATCGCGATCCTCTCGTCGTGGACCGCCATCACCTTCCGGGTCAAGGAGTTCTACGTCTTCATGCTGGTGCTCCAGACCGGCATGATCGGCGCCTTCGTCGCCCTCGACTTCCTGCTGTTCTTCGTGTTCTGGGAGGTCATGCTGGTGCCGATGTACTTCCTCATCGGCATCTGGGGCAGCGACAACCGCCTCTACTCGGCCATCAAGTTCTTCCTGTTCACCCTCGTCGGCAGCGTCGTCATGCTGCTCGGCATCCTCGCCGTCTACTTCTACAGCGAGTCGGTCACCGGGGTCTACACGTTCGACATCACGCAGTTCCACGAGCTGAACATGCCGTTCGACCTGCAGTGGTGGGTCTTCCTGGCGTTCTTCCTCGGGTTCGCGGTCAAGGTGCCGATGTTCCCGTTCCACACCTGGCTGCCCGACGCCCACACCGACGCCCCCACCGCGGGCTCGGTCATCCTGGCCGCGGTGCTCCTGAAGATGGGCACCTACGGGTTCATCCGTTTCTCGCTGCCCATCCTGCCCGATGCGACGGCGGCGTTCGTGCCGTGGGTGGCGGGGCTGTCCATCGTCGGCATCATCTACGGGGCGCTCGTCGCGATGGCCCAGCACGACTGGAAGCGGCTCGTGGCGTACTCGAGCGTCAGCCACATGGGCATGGTCATGCTCGGCATGTTCGCCCTGACCCCGGTGGGCATCACCGGCAGCATCGTGCAGCAGCTGAACCACGGCATCTCCACCGGCGCCCTCTTCCTCATCGTCGGCATCGTCTACGAGCGCCGGCACACGCGGGAGATCGCCGAGTACGGCGGATTGTCCAAGATCATGCCCGCCTTCGCGGCGGTGTTCCTGATCATGACCATGTCGTCCATCGGGCTGCCGACCCTCAACGGGTTCATCGGCGAGGTGCTGATACTGCAGGGCATCTTCGTCGTCAACATGTGGTGGGCGGCCGCCGCCGCGACCGGCATCGTGCTCGGGGCGGCGTACATGCTGTGGCTCTACCAGCGCACCATGTTCGGCGCCATCGACAACCCGAAGAACGAGAACCTGCCGGACCTCAACCTGCGCGAGTGGGCGACCTTCGTGCCGCTCATCATCCTCGCGGTGTGGATCGGGCTCTATCCGAAGCCGTTCATCGACCGCCTCGACACCTCGGTCGATCACGTGATGTCCCGCGTCGACGCCGAGTACGACCCGGTCAACGTGGAGGGCCCCGAGGCGGGAGCCCCGGCCGCGCTCGCCCGGGGCGTCGGGGCCGATGACGCCGGCACGCCGGTGCGCGGGGGCGCCCGATAATGCCCGAGGGATTCTCCGCACTCGACTTCTACTACATCCTGCCGGAGCTGGTGCTCACCGGCGGGGCCCTCGTCGTCCTCCTGCTGTCGGTGGTGACGCCGCGCCGCGACGACATCCTGCTCGGCGTCTCCCTCGCCACCGTGGCCGCGTCCCTCTACGGGGTGGCCTCGTTCGCCGGCCTCGACGCGACCGCGTCGAAGGGACTGCTCGCCATCGACGGGTTCGCCGCGTTCTTCAAGGTCGTGGCCCTCGCGTCGGCGGCGCTGACGATGCTGATGTCGTCGCGGTACCTGCGCGTCGAGGGCCTGCGGGCCGGCGAGTACTACTTCCTCATTCTCTGCGCCACCCTCGGCATGATGTTCATGGCGAGCGGGATGGACCTGATCACCCTGTTCATCGGGCTCGAGACGATGGCGGTCTCGTTCTACGTGCTCGCCGGCTACCTCAAGCCCAACCCGCGGTCCAACGAGGCCGCCGTCAAGTACTTCCTGCTCGGGGCGTTCTCGCTGGGGGTCCTGCTCTACGGCATGTCGATCCTCTACGGGGTCACCGGCACCACCAGCCTCGAGGGCACCGCGGCCGCGCTCGCCGATCAGGGGTCGAGCCCCCTGCTGGTGCTCGCGGTGGTCCTCGTGGGCGCGGGCATGGGCTTCAAGATCGCGGCGGTGCCGTTCCACATGTGGGCGCCCGACGTGTACGAGGGCGCGCCGACCCCGGTCACCGCGTTCCTCTCGGTGGGGTCGAAGGCGGCGTCGTTCGCCATGCTCATCCGGATCTTCATGGAAGGGCTCCCGTCCCTCGGCGCAGAGTGGACGGCCCTGTTCTGGGGGCTCGCGGTCGTCACCATGACGGTGGGCAACATCGCCGCCCTGACCCAGAGCAACATGAAGCGACTGCTGGCGTACTCGTCCATCGCCCACGCCGGCTACCTGCTGATGGGGGTCGTCGCCGGCACCCAGCGCGGCGTGGCCGCGATGCTCGTCTACCTCGGCGTCTACCTCTTCATGCAGCTCGGGGCGTTCGCGGTGGTGGCCGCCATGCGCCGCAGCGACGTCGTCGGCGACGAGCTGAAGGACCTCGCGGGGCTCTCGCGGCGCAGCCCGATGATGGCGTTCGCCATGCTCTTCTTCATGCTGTCGCTGGGGGGCATTCCCCCCACCGCCGGGTTCATGGGGAAGGTGTGGCTCTTCGGCGCCGCCATCGACGCCGGCTTCGTCTGGCTCGCCGTCATCGCCGTCGCCAACAGCGCCGTCTCGCTGTACTACTATCTGCGCGTCGTCGTGTTCATGTGGATCAACGACGAGACCGCCCCCGCCGCCTCGCCTCTCGTCCTCGGGCCCGCGATGACCACGGCCCTCGCGGTGGCGGTGGTCGGCACCGTCCTCTTCGGCCTCTATCCGCAGTTCCTCTTCGCGAGCGCCGAGGCGGCGGCGACCGCCATCGAGGGCCTCGGCGCCGGCGTGGCTCTGCGCTGAACCTGTTTCGGTTCGAACCCTCAGGCGGTGTCGTGCTTCGCGATCCACTCGCGAAGAGCGTCGTTCATCCGTGTCTGCCAACCGGGGCCGCCGGCCTTGAAGTGATCGAGCACGTCCTGTGAGCGACCGGCTCCTCGGGGCCCCGGTGAGCTTCCGCCCCGGTCGGGTCCGTCGAGCCCGTCTGCAGGGATCGGGGAAGCGGATCGGAAGCCGGCGGCCGGGAGCCCGCGCCGGGAGCGTGGGGCTCTGCGGGCTCCCCCGGTTCTAGTGCCGTGCGTCGATCTGGCCGAGCGACTCCCGTATCAGGGCGTCGTTGTCTTCCGGCGTGAGGTTCTTGCGGATGAGCTTCGACGCGATCTGCAGCGACAGGTCGACTGTCTCCCGCCGGATCTCCTGCATCGCCCGCGCCGTTTCCTGCTGAATCTGGCGCTGGGCCTCGGCCACGACGGCCTCGGCCTCGGCCTTGGCCTGCTGCCGCGACTCTTCCTTGAAGGCCTCGGCCGCGTTGCGGCTGTCGGCCAGGATCGACTGGGACTCGACCCTGGCGTCGGTGATGACCTGCGCCGCCGTCTCCTGGGCCTGGGCGAGCTCCTTCCGGGCCTGCTCGGCCTCGTCGAGCGACTGGCGTATCGTCTCCTGACGCGCGTCGAGGGCCTGCAGCAGGGGGCCCCAGGCATACCGGCGCAGGGCCCAGAGCAGGGTCAGAAAGGTGATGATGGTCCAGATGTACAGCCCGACATCCGGCTGAACCAGCGGATTATCCATGAGTCGCTCCCTCCCGCGGTTTCACCCGTCGCGTTCCGGAGAATGCGCCGGTCACCGCATCAGGACGACGACGAAGACGAAGACCTCGGCGAGAATCGCGACCCCTTCGAGCAGGAAGAGCGGAAGCTGCACGGCCCCCGTGATCTGCGCGGCAGCCGAAGGCTGGCGGGCGATGCTCTCGGCGGCGGCTGCCGTGAACCGGCCGATTCCGAGACCCGCGCCAATGACGATCAAGCCGAGACCGATCGCAACGCCGGCGATGTACAACAGTTCCATGCAGTCAACCTCCGTTTGAGTGTGCCGTCTCGTTTCGATGAGCGTGCCGTGGTTCGAGGAAGTGGTCGCTAGTGGTGCACGTTGATGGCCATGCCGACGAAGACCGACGTCAGCAGGGCGAACACGTAGGCCTGGACGAGGACGACGATGATCTCGAGGGCCAGGATCCCGGTCGCCAGGGGCACCCCGACGAAGGCGCCGACCCCCATCGAGAGCAGCGGGCTTCCGAACTGCTGGTTGAAGATGAAGACCAGCGACAGGATCGCGAGTATCGCGATGTGCCCGCCGCTCATGTTGGCGGCGAGCCGCATGGTCAGGGCGAACGGCTTGACGAACATGCCCATCACCTCGATGGGGATGAGCAGGATGTAGATCGGCCAGGCCAGGCCGTGCGGCACCAGGTTCTTCCAGTGCTTGATGAAGCCGTGGGCCATGCTGCCGGCCACGATGATCGCAAAGAAGGTGATGGTGGCGAGCGCCGCCGTCACGTTGTAGTTGGCGGTCGCGGTGGCCCCGCCGTGGAGCATGCTGTTCAGCAGCGACTCCTCCGAGGTGTGCAGCAGCGCCTTGTCGACCAGGCCGAGCACCTCGAACACCGGCACCAGGCCGACCGCGTTCGCGGTCAGGATGAACACGAAGAGGGTCAGGATCAGCGGCGTCCAGGTGTTGACCCACTTCGCGCCGACGTTGGGCAGCACCATCGAGTCGCGCACGAACTGCACCACCGCCTCGAGCGCGTTCATGAACCCGGCCGGGATCGGACGCTCCTGCGCGAGGAAGCGCCGGGTCGCGAGGGTGATGACGATGAACAGGAAGCCCGCCACCAGCCACAGCATCATCACGTGCTTGGTGACCGAGAAATCGATGCCGGCGATGTGCGGCCCGTGCAGGATCGGGTGGTCGAGCGGGCTGTTCGCGATGTGCTCGATGATGACCTCGCCCGCGTCGAACTCGCCCTCGCCGTGCCCGCCCCCGCCGTGCCCGCCCGCGGCCTGGTCGGCGCCGGCGTGCTCGGCGGTGGCGTTCACGTCCTCGGCCTGCTGTGCGGCGTTCATCATGATGTCCGGTGGCGGTCCCGTCAGCGCCCCGCCGACGGGGTTGCGCTGGCGTTCACCAGCAGGGTCCTGAAGTACAGCGCCTCGGCGATCTGGAGCGCGACGAAGTAGAAGGTGAAGCTGAGCGTGAAGGGCACGGGGTCGACCCGGAGCAGCCCGACGACGACGGAGACGTACACCGCGTAGAACACCAGCTTCACCGCGAAAGCGGCAGCCATCCGCGCCGTGAGGCGGGTCACGTCGGCGCGCACCGTCCGTTCGACGAGGCGAATCGTCGCCAGCCCCACCACGAGCGGCGCGGCCATGCCGAGGAACGCCGCCGCGGCCGCCTCCGGGGCCAATGCCGCCGCCGCTCCCCAGCTGAGCACGCACGCCGCCGCCAGCGCGGCCGACAACTTCATGGCTTCCAGACCGTCTTCGCGAGCTCGTAGAACCCGACGACCATCCCCGTCAACAGACCCGCGAGCAGGAACCACGGCTCGGTCGCCGCCCACCGATCGACCAGATGCCCCACCCCGCCGAGGAGGAGGATGGCCCCGATCAACGTGTACCCGGCAGAGGCGGCCGGCCCCGCTCGACGCACGTTTTCCTGCATGGCCTCGAGCGACTTCGCGAGGAAATGGTCGTCGGGGTCGGGCATCGCGAGCGCCGATAGCGGGTGTGCGCGGCTGTGTCTCTCAGTCCGCCACCGCCGTCAGGTCACGGTTCATGCCCGCAGGATGGCCGTTCCCACACCCTCTACAAACGCATAATCATAGCAGCGGGAGCGCTCCCGTGGCAATACGCCGGCGTCGGTCGCCGTCTCGATCCGGCCCTTGGGGGCGAGCCCGACGCCGCCATCCATGCGTCGGGGGCTCGCACCAACCGCGGGGACTGCTCCAGGCTCCGGAGGTGGCTGTGGCTGCGGGGGTCGCGGTGGCGTGGTTGCCGCGGCGGCAGGGCTCGTCGCTCCGGGAAGGGGCCCGGGAGCCCGTGCGGTGCCGTTCAGTACGCGGCGACCGCCTCGATGGCCCGCAGGATGTCCTCCGCCTGGGGCAGGATCGCCTCTTCCAGGTCGGGGTGGTAGGCGACGGGGCAGTCGAGGGCGCCGACACGCTTGACCGGGGCGTCGAGATGGTCGAAGAGCTCGTCGGCGATGCGCGCGGCCAGCTCGGCCCCGAACCCGCACGTCAACTGGTCCTCGTGGGCCACCACCACGCGGTTGGCGGCGCTCACCGCCGCCGCGATCGAGGTCCAGTCGTACGGCGCCAGCGTCCGCAGGTCCATCACCTGCACGCTGACGCCCTCCCGGGCCGCCCGCTCGGCCGCCAGCAGCGACCGCTGCACCAGCGAGCCCCAGGTGATCACGACGACGTCGGTCCCCTCGCGCCGCGTGCTCGCCCGCGCGAACGGTATCTGGTGCTCCGGGCCGTGGTACGCGGCCTTGCTGTAGGTCTGGCGGTAGAGGTGCTTGGGCTCGAGGAACAGCACCGGGTCGTCGCAGCGGATGGCGGTGCGCAGCAGCCCCGCCGCGTCGGCCGCGTTCGACGGATAGGCGATGCGCAGCCCCGGGCAGTGCGCGAAGATGCTCTCGCCCGACTGGCTGTGGTACAGCGAGCCTCCCCGCAGGTAGCCGCCGATCGGCGCCCGGATGACGAGCGGGCACGAGAACGCGTTGTTCGACCGGTAGCGCAGCATCGTCAGCTCGTCGCGGATCTGCATCATCGCGGGCCAGATGTAGTCGAAGAACTGTATCTCGACCACCGGCTTGAGCCCGCGGACGGCCATCCCTATCGCCCGGCCGACGATGTTGGCCTCGGCGAGCGGCGAGTTGAACACGCGCTCGCGCCCGAACCGCCGCTGCAGCCCGAGGGTGGCCTTGAACACCCCGCCCTTGCCCGGCACCCCGGACAGGGCCTCGGCCCGGCTGCAGTCGGCCACGTCCTCCCCGAACACCACGATTCGGGGGTTCCGGGCCATCTCGTCCTCGAGGGTGCGGTTGATGGCCGCCACCATCGTGATCGCTTCGGCTTCGGGGGTGCCCGGCACGTCGAAGCGCCCGCCGGCCGGATCCACGTCGGGCGAGTACACGTAGCGCAGCGCCGTGGCGGGGTCGGGCGGGGCGGCGGCCAGCGCCTCGTCGGTCGCCGCCTGAATCTCCTCGTCCACCCCCGCCGCCAGCCGCGCCAGCTCGGCGTCGTCCGCGATCTCGCGGTCGGTCAGGAACGCGGCGAGCCGGGTGATGGGATCGCGGGCCCGGTCCGCCTCGCGCTCCGCATCGCTCTTGTACTGGCCGTCGTCGTCCGACTCCGAATGCGAGTGCAGCCGCACCACGCCCGCCTTGACGAGGACCGGGCCGCGGCCGCCGCGCGCGTAGGCCAGGGCCTGCCGCATCGCCGCGACGCTCGCGAGGGCGTCGGTGCCGTCGACGCTGACGACCTCGAGCCCCGGGAAGCCCGACACGAGGCGGGTGACGTCGCCCCCCGGCGTCTGTATCTCGACCGGAACCGAGATGGCGTAGCCGTTGTCCTCGATCAGGTAGATCACCGGGAGCCGGCGCGTGCAGGCGGTGTTCAGCGACTCCCAGAACTCGCCCTCGCTGGTGCCCCCCTCGCCGAGCGACACGTAGACGACGTCGTCCTCCGCGCAGGCGCCGGCGGCGTCCGGGACTTCCGGGAACCGCAGATGGAACTGACACGCCTCGGCGCACCCGACGGCGTGGAGGCACTGGGTCGACACCGCGCTGGAGGGCGAGACCAGGTTCAAGGCCGGCTTGCTCCAGTGGGCGGGCATCTGGCGCCCCCCCGACGACGGATCGGCGGCGGCGCCGACCGCGGCCAGCAGCATCTCGTGGGCCGTCATGCCCAGGGCCAGGGCCAGGGCCCGGTCGCGGTAGTAGGGGAAGAACCAGTCGCGGCCCGCCGTCAGCAGGGTGCCGGCCGCCACCTGGATCGCCTCGTGACCCGCCCCGCTGATCTGGAAGAAGCTCTTGCTCTGCCGCTTGAGCTGCAGCTCCTTCTCGTCGAGGCGGCGTGCCATGAGCATCGTGCGGTGGAACCGCAGCAGCTCATCCCGTGACAGTCCGCCGTACAGCCGCTGCGAAATCGCGGCAGGCGCGTTCCCCAAGCCCGTCGAGCGCTCCATGGTGCAATCCTGCGTGCCAAAGGTGGGACCGATGGCTGGCCCGCATTGGCAGTAAATTATAGCATCGTGGCGACGGCCGGCAGCGGGCCGGCCCCGCGGCCGGCCGCCCGCCCGCTTTCGACGATGACGAGCGAATTCGACGGCGTGTTGACGGCGTGGGACGATCTGGCCCTCGAGAAGATCACCGCCCTCATCTCGCGGAAGGCGGTCGTCGGCGAGGGCCAGGCGCTGGCCCAGGTCTACCTGAAGCGTGGGGCCCTCGTACCGCTCCACGCCCACGACGGCGAGGAGCTGATCTACGTCCTCGACGGGATGCTCAGGCTGCGGCTGGCGGGAGACGACGTCGTCGTGCGGGAGGGCGAGGTGGTGCGCGTCCCCGGGCGGGCCCCGCACCAGATCGAGGCCCTTGCCGACACCTTCGCGCTCGCGGCCCGCGGCACGGCCCCGCGTGGCACCGAGCAGGGTGGCGGCCGGCGGCCGGATGCCGATGCGGCCAAGTGTGGCGAGTGACACGCCGGCCGCGGGCGGCCACAAGTGGTACGGCGACGCGCGGCGTCAGTGAACGGTGCCGTCCCAGTCGTCGCGTCCCGGCAGGACGCGGAACTTGCGGCGCAGCCGCCCCATCTTCCACTGAAGGTAGCGGTACTTGATCTCCGCCTTCAGCCCGAACCGGCCGAACCGCGGCCGGCCGATCCCCGTGCCCCGCTTGAGGTAGAGGTAGCCGACGACGAGCCCGGCGAGGTGGGCGACGTGGGCGACCCCGGCGTCGCGCGGCACCGACAGGAACGCGATGGCCCCGATGATCATCACGAAGTAGCGGGCCGGGATCGGGAACACGAAGAACACGAGGATCGGCGCGTTCGGATAGTAGACGGCGAACGCCATCAGCAGTCCGTAGATCGCCCCCGAGGCGCCGATGGTCACCGCGTAGTACGTCGGCTCGCTGAACGCGAACGGCAGCAGCCCCGCGGCGATGGTGGCCACGCCGGCCCCGACGCCGGTCACCAGGTAGAAGCGCAGGAAGTAGGCGGGTCCCCACAGCCGCTCGAGCTGGACCCCGAACATCCACAGGACCAGCATGTTGAAGAAGACGTGCCCGATGCTCCCGTGCAGGAACATGTAGGTGGCGGGCTGCCAGAACCGCAGCCCCGTCAACACCGCCTCGGGGCGCAGTCCGAACACCTCGATGAGGAGGCGGCCGAGGGGCGGGACGAGCGCCCCGGCCACGAAGACGCCGACGTTCGCCCAGAGCAGCATCTTCACGGCCGGGGTCATCGGACCGGGGCCGAACGACATGCCGGACGGACGCTGCGAGTAGTAGCCGCGGGGCATCGTCGGCCCATCGTACCACGGCAATCGAAGCCGCAGGCGGCCATTCTCGCCGCCCGGCGCCTGCGCCGTGGCACGGTGCGGACGGCCCGGCAGGGCGGTGGGGGAGACCGTCGCCCCGCGGGCGCCGGTCTCCCGGGGCGGGATGCATCGCCGCTCGAATGCAGCGGGGACTTTCGCCGGGCTGCTAGTGTCCCGTTACCGAAACTAGCGGAATAACGCTGCCGTCGCGCGCATCTCTTGAACCGGGATCCAAGGGCTGCATCTGTATATTTCGCGAACCACTGTAACGGGACACTAGCTCGCGCCGCCGCCGGCCCCGGCCGACGGACGCCCGGCGAGCAGGCGGCCGAGAACCTGTGCGCGGACCTCGTCGAGCTCGGCGATGCCGAGGAGCCGGGCGGCGGCGGCCAGCACCACCAAGCCCAGCATGATCTCGCCGCCGAGGACGAGCGCCTCGATCAGGAGGCCGCCCTCCGCTGCGAGGTCCCCGGCCATGCCCTCGGCCGCGGCGACGGCCGCGCCCATCACCCCGGCCGCGAGGCAGATCCGCCCCAGGCGGTCCGCGAGGCGGCCGCCGTCGATGCCCCCGAGCCGGCGGTGCAGCAGCACGAGCAGGGCGCTCGCGTTGAGCACGGACGCGAGGGTCGTGCCCAGGGCGAGGCCGGGATAGCCCATGACCCTCACGAGGACGAGGTTCAGCCCGACGTTCGCGGCGACGGTGGCGACGCTGACCCCGGCCGGGGCCAGGCTGTTCCCGAAGGCGTAGAAGACCGGGGCGGTCAGCCGCACCGCCGCGTAGCCGACGATGCCCGGGGCGTAGAACACCAGGGCTCGCGCCGTCGCCGTGGTGTCGGCGGCGGAGAACTCGCCGTGCTCCAGGACAAGCCGCACGACGGGGGTCGCGAGGACCGCGAGGCCCACCGCCGCCGGCACCATCACCGCGAGCATCAGGCGCAGCCCGCGCGACACGGTCTCCCGCACCGCCGCGAGGTCGCCGGCCGCGGCGTGCCGGGACACCGCGGGCAGGGTCACCGTCGCTATCGACACCCCGAGCACCCCCAGCGGCAGGTACATCAGCCGGAACGCGTGGGTAAGCCAGGTGACGGCGCCGGTGCCCTCGAAGGTGGCGAGGCGGGTGTTGACGAACAGGTTCACCTGCAGCGCCGCCCCCGCCACCGTCGCCGGCCCCATCAGCCCCACGACCTCGCGCAGGCCCCGGTCGCCCGGGTCCAGGACGGGCCGCCAGCGGAACCCCTCGCGGCGCAGCGCCCACCACTGCGCCGCGATCTGCCCCGCCCCGCCGGCCAGCACCGCGGCCGCGACCGCCGCGATGGGGTCCATGCCGTCCTCGGGCATCAGGGGCACGACGACGAGGGTGCCCGCGATGAGGCAGACGTTGTAGGCGGCGGGCGACAGCGCGGGGACGAAGAAGCGCCGCAGCGAGTTGAGCATGCCCATGCACGCGGCGGCAATCGCCACCAGGGTGAAGAACGGCAGGACGATGCGGGTCAGCTGCACCGTCAGCTCGAGCTTGCCGGGGACGTCCTGGTAGCCGGCGGCGAACAGGCGGGTCAGGGGGTCGGCGAAGACGATGCCGGCGGCCGCGATGACCCCGGTGACGACCGCCAGGGCGTTGATGAGCTGGGCCCCCAGCCGCCACGCCGCCTCGCGGCCCTCGCGGGTCAGGCGCCGCGTGAAGACCGGCACGAAGGCGGCGTTCATCGCCCCTTCCGCGAAGAGCTCGCGCAGCAGGTTGGGAATGCGCAGGGCCACGAAGAAGGCGTCCATCCGGTCGCCGGCCCCGAAGCGGTAGGCGAGGGCCTGGTCCCGCACCAGTCCCAGCACCCGGCTGATCATGGTGGCGAGGCCCACGATGCCGACCGAGCGGGTGAGGCCGTCGCGGGTGGAGTCGGGGGGTGTCATCGTCGGGGACGCGCCGGGGCGCCGCGCCTCGCGGGCCTCGGCGCCGCGCGCCATGGTGTCGGGGGACTCCCGCCGGGGCTCAACAGCCCGTGGTGGAAGTCCCCGCTGCATTCGAGCGACGATGCATCCCGCCTGACTGCGTTGTTCGTCGGTTGCATATGCCCAATATGCGCCCTCCTCACGCCTTGTCAGCCGGGCGCCTCGGCACCTCGCCGGCGCCCTCCGGGCGCGGTGCAACGCGGGGTTCCACCACGGGCTGTCACGTGGCGAACCGGAAGTTGATGACGTCGCCGTCGCGGACCACGTAGTCCTTGCCCTCCAGCCGCACCTCCCCGTGCTCGCGGCACGCGGCGTGCGAGCCGTCCCGGGCCGTCAGCGCGTCGTAGTGGACGACCTCCGCGCGGATGAACCCCCGCGCGATGTCGCTGTGAATCTCGCCCGCCGCCTCCTGCGCCGCCGTCCCGCGCGGGATCGACCAGGCCCGGCACTCGTCCTTCCCCACCGTGAAGAAGGAGATGTAGCCGAGCAGCCGGTAGGCCGCCCGGACGACCCGGTCGAGCCCCGAGTCCGCGAGGCCGAGGTCGGCGAGGAACCCGGCCCGGTCCCCGGGCGGCAATTCAGCGATCTCCAGCTCGATCTTCGCGCAGACGGGCACCGTCTCGATCCCGCTTCCCGACAGGGCGTCGGCGAGGCCCGCCCGCGCGATCGCCCCCTCCGGGTCCGCCACGTCCGCCTCGTCGAGGTTGAGCACGACGAGCAACGGCTTGGCGGACAGAAAGCTGAAGCCCCGCAGCCGCCGGGCGTCGGGCGCGTCGACGGCGAGCGCGCGCAGGGGGCGGCCGTCCTCGAGGGCCGCCCGGCACTGCTCGATGACCCGAAGCTCCTCGTCCAGCTCGCGGCTCCGGCCCTTCTTCATGTCCTGGCGGATCTTCTCGACCCGGCGCTCCGCGACCCCGAGGTCGGCCAGGATCAGCTCGTCCTCCATCTGCCGGGCGTCCCGGGCCGGGCCGAGGCTCCCCGACGCGTGCGGGACCCGCTCGTCCCGGAACATCCGCAGCACGTGGAGCAGGGCGTCGGCGTTGCGGAAGCCCGACACGTCGAGCATCGCGTCGGCCGAGCCGCGGCCCGCGAGCTCGCTCACCTCGACCGTGGCCGGCACCCGGCGCCGCGGGTCGAAGAGCGCCGTCAGCCGATCGAGGCGGGGATCCGGCACCTGCGCGACGCCCACCTGCGACGCCGCCCGGCGCGCCGCCGGCGCCGGCTCGCCGGACGCCTGCGTCAGCAGGCGGAACAACGTGGTCTTCCCCGTCGACGGCAGCCCCGTCAGTCCGGCCCGCAGCATGATCCCCGTCGCCCTTCCTCCGCCGCCGGGCGGAAACGCGAAGATAAAACGTAAGTTATAGATTTCACGGCACTTGTTGACACTGGTGGTGGTCGGTTCTATAGTGTGGGTGGACTTTATTGGACTTCAGTGGAGCAGAGTGGTGCTTCGGGGGAACTACTCAGTCAAGATCGACGAGAAGGGGCGACTGAAGATCCCCGCCGTGTTCCGGTCCGCCGTGCAGGACCGATACGGCACCCAGGTGTACGTGACCTCCCGCAAGCACGAGGGCGTGGTCGTCAACATCTATCCGATGCCGGTGTGGGAGGAGATGGAGCGCAAGCTGGCGACGCTGCCCCCGTCGCTGCCCGAGCTCGCGCGCTACGTCGACCTCGTGAACTACTACGGGCAGCCCGGCGAGATCGACAAGCAGGGCCGGGTGTCCATCCACCCCCTGCTGCGCGAGTCGGCGGCGATGGTGGGCGACGTGGACGTGCTGGGACAGCTCGACCATCTCGACGTTTGGAATCACGAGCGATTCGCGACGCGCATGACAGACGAGCCCTTCACGGACGCCGATGCCCGGAAGCTGTCGGAGTTCGGCATCTGATGGCGACGATCCTACACGAGCCGGTCCTGCGGGCGGAGACGGTCGAGCTGCTCGAGCCGGCGGGGCGCGGCCTCGTCGTCGACTGCACGGTGGGGACCGGGGGGCATGCGGCGGCGCTGCTCGAGGCGGGGGCGGACCGCGTCGTCGCGCTCGACCGCGACGCCGAGGTGCTCCCCCTCGCCCGTCGACGCCTCGCCGCCTGGAGGGACCGCGTGGACCTGGTGCACGCCGACTACCGCGGCCTCGACGACGTGCTCGACCGGCTCGGGGTCGAACGGGTCGACGGGGCGCTTGCCGACCTCGGGTGCTCCTCCGTCCAGCTCGAGGCCGAGGGGCGGGGCTTCAGCTTCCGCCGCGACGATCCCCTGGACATGCGCATGGACCGGACGTCGGGGCGCACCCTCGCCGACCTCCTCGCCGAGGCGACCCCCGAGGGATTGGCGGACATCATCTTCGAGTACGGCGAGGAGCGCCGCTCGCGCCGCATCGCCCGCGCCATCGTCGCCGCGGTGGCCGGCGCGGGAATCGGGACGACGGCCGAGCTCGCGGCCGTCGTCCGCCGCGCCGCGCGCTACCGCGGGCGGTCCCGCATCGACCCCGCGACCCGGACGTTCCAGGCGCTGCGCATCTGGGTCAACCGCGAGCTCGACGGGCTCGACGCGTTCCTGCGCGCGGCCGCGAGGCGGCTGAAGGCGGGCGCGCGCCTCGCCGTCATCAGCTTCCACTCGCTCGAGGACCGCATCGTCAAGCACACGCTGCGGGAGCTCGAGCGCGGCGGCGAGCTCGCGCTGCGCATTCTGACCCGCAAGCCGTTGCGGCCGGCCGAAGAAGAGCTGGCCCGCAACCCCCGCGCCCGCTCGGCCCGGCTGCGCGCGGCCTGGAGGGTGGCGTGACTCAGCAGAACCTCGACTTCCGCGTCACCCGCGACATCCGCAACGCGCCGATCGTGCGCGAGATCGACCGGCGGCGGCAACGCGAGCTCTGGCGGTCGGCGGCGGTGGGGGTCTGCTTCGTGGCCGTGATCCTGTTCTCGGCCTGGCAGAACTTCGAGCTGATCAGGTACGGCTACGACATCGAGCAGATGGAGCAGGAGCGCTCCGAGCAGCTCGACCTGAATCGGCACCTCCTCCTCGAGATCGAGACGCTGAGCGCGCCGCGGCGGATCGAGCGCATCGCCACGGCCGAGCTGGGGCTGGCGCCTCCGGCGGGGGCCGGCGTGCAGGTGGTCGAGCGCCAGGTGGCCTCGCCGCCGCCCGACGGCGCGGTGATGGCGGACAGGTACGCGGGGGCGGGCATGACCCCGCTCGCCGCTCGCTGAAGGTGACCATGACACGCGACCGAGGCCCGGCGGCCGGCCATTGGCGGGAGGTCCTCTACCCGCGGGTGCGGGTCGCCGCCTGCATCATGGTGCTGTGGGGAATCGCCATCGCCGGCCGGCTCGTCCAGCTCCAGGTCGTGGACCACGACTTCTACGTCCAGCGCGCGGGCGACCAGCAGGAGCGCGCGATCGAGACGCCGGCCCGCCGCGGCGAGCTCCTCGACCGCGAAGGGCGGGTGCTCGCCTACGACGTGGCCGCCGACACCGTCGTCGCCGAGCCGCGGAAGGTGGACGACCCCGCGGGGACGGCCCGGCGGCTCTGCGCGGTCATGGCGTGCACCGCCGAGCGCGAGGAGCGGCTCGCGTCGGTCCTCGCCCGGGACCGCGCCTTCGCCTACGTCGAGCGGCAGATCTCGCCGCGGGTCGCGGAGCGGCTGCGCGGCCTCGACCTCGACGGCATCGGCTTCCTCAAGGAGAACCGGCGCTACTACCCCAACGGACGCCTCGCCGCGCACGTGCTGGGCCACGCCGGCGTCGACAACCAGGGCCTCCACGGCCTGGAATCGCTGTACGAGGAGACCCTCGCGGGCGAGCCGGGGAGAATCCTGGTGCAGCGCGACGCCCAGCAGCAGGCCTTCAGCCGCGTCGAGCGGCGGCCGACGGCGGGGGTCTCGCTCGAGCTCTCCATCGACAGCTACATCCAGCACGTCGCCGAGCGGGAGCTTCGCGCCGCCGTCCGCGAGCACGACGCCGACGGCGGCAGCGTCGTCGTCCTCGACCCGCGCACCGGCGACATCCTCGCGCTCGCCAACGAGCCCACGTTCAACCCCAACGCCTGGCGTGGCGCATCCGCCGAGGCGCGCCGGAACCGGGCGGCGCAGGACGTCTACGAGCCGGGGTCGACCTTCAAGATCGTCACCGCCTCGGCCGCCCTCGAAGAGCAGGTGGTCCGGCCCGGCGACGTCATCGACGTGAGCCCCGGCGTGATCTACTTCGGGGGGAGGCCGATCCGCGACTTCCGCGACTACGGGGCCCTCACCTTCGCCGACGTCATCATCAAGTCCAGCAACGTCGGGACCAGCCAGGTCGGCGTGGCCCTGGGGTCGGACCGCCTCAACCGCTACGTCCGGCGCTTCGGCTTCGGGCAGACGAGCGCCCGCGACTTCCCCGGCGAGAGCCGCGGCATCGTGCACGACGGCTCCCGGCTCCGCGAGGGCGAGCTGGCCCGCGTGGCGATGGGCTACACCGTCTCCGTCACGCCGCTGCAGATGGCGGTCGCGATGAACGCCATCGCCAACCGCGGGGAGCTGCTGTCCCCCCGCCTCGTCCGGGCGGAGCTGCGCGCCGGCGTCCGCGAGGAGATCCCGGTGCGGGTCGTCCGGCGGGCGATCAAGGCCCGGACCGCGGCCACCCTGACCGGGATCATGGAGGACGTCGTCGCCCGCGGGACCGCCCGGGCCGCCCGCATTCCCGGGTACAGCGTCGCCGGCAAGACGGGCACGGCCGAGAAGCTGCTCCCCGGCGGCGGATACTCCCGGACCGACCACGTCGCCTCGTTCGGGGGGTTCGTGCCGTCCACGCGGCCCGAGCTCACGATTCTCGTCATGGTCGACGGCGTGAGGGGGTTCGGGGGCGCGGTGGCCGCCCCCGTCTTCCAGCGCATCGGCGAGTCGGTCCTGCGGCATCTCGGCGTCGCGCCCAACCTGGACGCGCCGCCGCCGCTGCTCGTGCCCGCCGGGCCCGCCCCGTTCCCGGGCGTGCGGACCGTCCTCGTGCGCGCGGACGAAGGAGCGGACGCGGACGGGCCCCGCGCGGCGGGGCCGGGCGCGATGCCCGATCTGCAGGGGCTCGGCGCGCGTGCGGCGGTCGCGGCGGCGACCGGCCTGGGCCTGTCGGCCCGGCTCAGGGGGCGCGGGGTGGTGGTCGGGCAGGCCCCGGCGGCGGGCGAGGCGATTGCCCCGGGCCAGGCGCTGGTGCTGACGCTCGAGCGGCGCCGGGCGGGGGCGGGGTCATGACCGTCGGCGACCTGACGCCGCGGCTGTCGGGCCGGGTGGACGCCGGAGGCCCATGCCCGCCGGTCGACGCGGCGGTGCTGGCGCGGGACGCGACGGCCATCGTCTTCGACTCGCGCCGGGTCGAGCCGGGCGCGGTGTTCGTCGCGATCAGGGGGGAGCACGCCGACGGCGCCGACTTCGCGGACGAGGCGTCGCGGCGCGGCGCGGTGCTCGTGGTGTCGGAGTCGCGCGTGCGGCCCGGAGCGGAAGGGCGGTGGGTGCAGGTCACCGATGCCCGGCTCGCCCTCGCCGAGCTGGCCACCGCCTTCCACGGCAACCCCAGCCGGGATCTCACGGTGGTGGGGGTCACCGGCACCAATGGCAAGACCACCACCACGTACCTGCTGGCGGCCATCTTCGAGGCGGCGGGCGGGCCGTGCGGCCGCATCGGAACCGTGAGCTACCGCATCGGCGCGTCCGAGTCGGAGGCGCTGTACACGACGCCCGAGGCGCCGGCCGTGCAGGCCCTCCTGCGCGAGATGGTCGAGCAGCGCGTCGCCGCCTGCGTGATGGAGGTGTCCTCGCACGCGTTGTCGATGCGCCGGGTGGACCGCACGCTGTTCAGCGCCGCCGTCTTCACCAACCTCACGCGCGACCACCTGGACTTCCACGTCGACATGGAGCGCTACTTCGAGGCGAAGCGCCGCCTCTTCGACATGCTGCCCCTCGGGGCGCCGTCGATCGTCAACCTCGACGACCCCGCCGGCCGGCGGCTCGCGGGCATGGCCGGCCACCCCGTGACCTACGCGGTGGACCAGGACGCCGAGGTGCGGCCCGAGCGGGTGGAGTCGACGCGCGCGGGGACCCGGCTCGACGTCCGCACGCCCCGGGGCCGGCTCGAGCTGCGCTCGCCCCTGCCCGGGCGGGTCAACGCCTACAACGTGCTCGCCGCCGTCGCCGCCGCCCTCGCCCTCGACGTGCCGCTGTCGGCCATCGAGCAGGGCGTGGCAGGGCTCGACGGCGTGCCGGGCCGCTTCGAGGTGGTGTCCTCGCCCGACGACGACGTCTGGGTCCTGCTCGACTTCGCCCACACCGACGACGCCCTGCGCGGGGTGCTCGGGGCGGTGCGCGAGCTCGCCGCCGGCCGCCTCGTCAGCGTCTTCGGCTGCGGCGGCGACCGCGACCGCGCCAAGCGCCCGTTGATGGGAGCGGTGGCGGCGAGGCTCAGCGACCTCGTGGTGCTGACCTCCGACAACCCGCGCTCCGAGGATCCGGACCGCATCATCGACCAGATTCGCAGCGGGGTCCTGTCGACGGCGGCCGAGACCGGGTGCCGGCACCTGGCCATCGCCGATCGCCGCGCCGCCATCGAGCGGGCCGTCGCCGAGGCCGAGCCGGGGGACGCGGTGGTCATCGCCGGCAAGGGGCACGAGCGCGAGCAGGTCATCGGCGACGTGCGGCTGCCGTTCGAGGACCGCACGGTCGTCCGGGAGGCGCTCGCGGGCCGGCGGGCCCGGGCGGGGGTGTCGTGAAGGGGCCCGGGCGGCGTGGAGCGACGTGCGGCGGGGCGGCCGGGGGCCGCGGGGGATGGCGGAGCCGTGGTCGATGACGTTGGGCGAGCTGGCCGGGGCCGTCGGGAGCCGGCGGATCGCGGGAGCGGCCGGGACCCGCGCCGGGGGGGTCTCCATCGATTCCCGCTCGCTCCGCCCCGGCGATCTGTTCGTCGCGATTCGCGGCGCCCGTTTCGACGGTCACCGCTTCGTGGGGGATGCGGTGGCCCGCGGCGCGGCGGCGGCCCTCGTCAGCGATGCGGCGGCCCTGGGCACGCCGCCGGCGCCGGGGATCGTCGTCGATGACACCCTGCGCGCGTTGCAGGCGCTGGCCCGCCGGGTCCGGCGGGACTCGGGCGCCCGGGTGGTCGCGGTGACCGGCAGCGTCGGGAAGACCACGACCAAGGAGCTGTCGGCGGCGCTGCTCGAGACGCGGTACCGCGTGTTTCGGAATCGGGGCAACCTGAACAACCACATCGGGTTGCCGTTGTCGTTGCTGGAGTTGCGGACCCGCCCGGAAGTGGCGGTGGTGGAGCTCGGAATGAGCGGCCCCGGAGAGATTCGACGCCTCGTGGAGATCGCGGAGCCCGACGTGCGGGTGTGGACCAACGTCGGCGAGGCGCACGCCGAGTTCTTTCCCTCGATCGAGGCGATTGCCGACGCCAAGGCGGAGATCCTGACCGGGGCGTCGCCGGACGCGGTGGTCGTCGCCAACGCCGCGGACGACCGGGTCATGCGCCGGGTGGCGGGGTTCCCGGGGCGGGTCGTCACGTTCGGCGTCGACGTCGAGGCGGAGGTGAGCGCGAGCGGCGTCGAGGACCTCGGGCTGGACGGCGTGCGGGCCCGTCTCCGCACCCCCGTCGGCGCGGCGCCGGTGCGCACGCGGCTGCTCGGCCGCGGCAACCTCGCGAACGTCCTCGCCGCCGTCGGCGTCGCGCTGACCTTCGACGTGCCCCTGGCCGCCGCCGTCGAGCGGGCCGCCGCGGTCGAGGCGCCGCCGCACCGGGGGCGGATACACCGGCTGGCCGGCGGCGTGGCCGTGATCGACGACTCGTACAACTCGAGCCCCCTCGCGTTGGAGACGGCGCTCGCGACCCTGTCGCGCGGCCGGGCCGGACGACGGGTGGCGGTGCTCGGCGAGATGCTCGAGCTCGGCGCCCGCTCCGAGGCCCTGCATCGCGCCGCGGGCCGGGCCGCGGCGACGGCGGGGGTGGGCCTGCTGCTGACGGTCGGCGGGGAGCCCGCGCGGGCCCTCGGCCGCGCCGCCGTCGAAGCCGGCGCGGCCGCCGCCGGCGTCCTCCACTGCGAGACCGCCGAGGAGGCGGCGTCGCGCGCGGCGGCGTCGGTGCGCGACGGCGACGTCGTCCTCGTCAAGGGGTCGCGGGGCGTTCGGACCGATCGGGTGGTGACGCGGCTCTGCGCCGACCGGGCGGCGGGATCGGAGCGGACCTGATGCTGTACCACCTGCTCTATCGCCGCTGAACGTCGTCCAGTACATCACGGTGCGGACCGCCGCCGCCGGTATCACCGCGTTCCTGATCAGCCTCGTCGTGGGGCCCTGGCTCATCCGGACCCTCCGCGGGTTCCAGATCGGTCAGGTCGTGCGGGACGACCTCGCCGGGCACCGGTCCAAGGCCGGCACCCCGACCATGGGGGGGGTGCTCATCCTGACCGCGGCGACGGTGCCGACCCTCGCCTGGGGCGACCTCACGAACGCCTACGTGTGGATCGCGACGCTTTCGATGATCGCGTTCGGGCTCGTCGGCTTCCTCGACGACTACCTCAAGATCGCCCGCCGCGACCACAACGGGCTGCGCCCCCGGTACAAGCTCCTCGGTCAGGCCGTGGTGGCCCTCGCCGTCGGTCTCGCCCTGCTGTGGATGAGCGGGCGCGAGATCTACGACACCGAGCTCGTCCTGCCGTTCTTCAAGCAGCTCACCCCCGACCTCGGCTGGCTGTACGTCCCGTTCGGGATGCTGGTGATGGTGTTCTTCTCGAACGCGGTCAACCTGACGGACGGGCTCGACGGCCTCGCCATCAGCCTCTTCATCGTCGCCGCGGCGGCGATGACCGCGCTGGCCTACGTCACCGGGCACGCGACCTTCGCCGAGTACCTGCTGCTGACCCACGTGGCGCCGGCGGCGGAGCTCACCGTGTTCTGCGGCGCCCTCGTCGGCGCCGGGCTCGGGTTCCTCTGGTACAACTCGCACCCCGCCGAGATCTTCATGGGCGACGTCGGGTCCCTCGCGCTCGGGGGCGCCCTCGGCACCGTCGCCATCCTCATCAAGCAGGAGCTCCTGCTGCCCATCGTGGGCGCGGTGTTCGTCATCGAGCTCCTCTCGGTCGTCATCCAGGTCGGGTCGTTCAAGCTCACGGGCCAGCGGGTGTTCCGCATGGCCCCGCTCCACCATCACTGCGAGCTGATCGGGTGGAGCGAGCCGAAGGTGATCAGCCGGTTCCTGATCGCCGCGGTGGTCTTCGCCTGTTTCAGCCTCGCGACCCTGAAGCTGCGATGAACGCCTTCTCCGTGCGGGGGTCGACGGTCGTGGTGGTGGGGGCGGCGCGCAGCGGCGCGGCGGCGGCGCGGCTCCTCGTGGACCGCGGCGCGCGGGTGGTCCTGAGCGAGCAGCGCCGCGAGGTCGCCGAGCCGGTCCGGCGTCTCGAGGACGCCGGCGTCGAGCTGGAGCTCGGCGGCCATCGGCCCGGCACGCTGGCCCGCGCCGACCTCGTGGTGCTGAGCCCGGGCGTGTCACCGGCGCTGGCGCTGTTCGACGACGTCCGCCGGCGCGGCGTCCCCCTCATCAGCGAGCTCGAGCTGGCGAGCCGCTGGCTGCGGGGGCGGGTGGTGGCCGTGACGGGAACGAAGGGCAAGTCGACGACGGTGGTGCTGGCGGGCCGCATGCTGGAGGCCGGGGGCTGGGACGTGCTGGTGGGGGGGAACGTGGGGACCGCCCTCAGCACCCAGGTGGACGGGTCCACGCCCGAGACGGTCCACGTGGTCGAGGCGTCGAGCTTCCAGCTCGAGCTGACGGACACGTTCCGGCCCTCGATCGCGGTGCTCCTCAACCTGCATCGCGACCATCTCGACCGGCACGAGGGCTACGCCGCCTACGCGGCGGCCAAGGCCCGCATCTTCGCCAACCAGACCGGGTCCGACACGCTCGTGGTGAACGCCGACGATCCCGAGGTCCTGCGGATGGCGCGCGGAAGCCGCGCCCGGCAGGTGCCCTACGGCCTGTCGGCGACCATCGACGCGGGCATCGCGGTTGCCGGCGGGGCCATCGTCCGCCGTACCGCGGCCGGCGAGGATCCCCTGGTGCCGCTGTCCGCGGTGCACGTCATGGGCCGGCACCTGCTGAGCGACGTCCTCGCCGCGAGCGCGGTGGCGAGTCTCGTCGGGGTGTCCGCCGACGAGATGACCCGGGCCGTCGACGGGTTCACCGGGCTCGACCACGCCCTGGCCCCGGCCGGCGAGGTGGGCGGGGTGCGCTTCGTCGACGACTCCAAGGCGACCAACGTGGCGGCGGCGCGATGCGCCATCGAGAGCTGCGGCGACCGCCTCGTGGTCATCATGGGCGGACGCTTCAAGGGGGGCGATCTCGCGTCGCTCGTCCCGTTGCTCGAGCGCCGCGCCGACGCCGTGGTCGCCATCGGCGAGATCCGCGGACGGCTCCGCGAGACGTTCGAGGCGGCGGTGCGGGTCGTCGAGGCCGCTTCGCTCGAGGACGCGGTCCGCGCCGCCTTCGGGCTGGCCGCCCCCGGGGGAACGGTGCTGCTGGCGCCGGCGTGCGCCAGCCTCGACATGTTCAGGGACTACGCGCAACGGGGCCGCGTGTTCGTCGAGGCGGTGGGCCGGTTGCGGAGGGAGTTCGAAGGGAAGCGTGAGCAGTGAGCAGTCATCAGTCGTGTCGCGGCGGAGGAGAGTCGACCGCTGGGAACGCAGGCTGCCTCGGTCTGCGAGGTCGGTGTCTTCTCCTCGCGCGCGGCTGATGACTGCTGACCGCTCACGCTTCCGGGTTTTCGGGTCGAGGCGCCCCTGACTTTAGGGCCGCCCCGGCCGTCCGCCGACACGAGCCGCGACGACGACCATGGCGCGAAAGCTGAAATCCGACAAGGTGCTGTTCCTCGCCACCCTGATGCTGGTGTGCGTCAGCGTGGTGATGGTCTACAGCGCCTCCGCCGTCCTCGCCATGGGCCGCTTCCAGCAGCCGCCCTGGTTCTTCCTGCTCAAGCAGGTGATCTGGGCCGTCCTCGGCATCGGGCTGCTCGCCGCCGCGATGCGGGTGGACTACCGCCTGCTGCGGCGCCCGCTCGTGATCCGCGCCGGCCTCGCGATCTCCGTCGCGGCCCTCATCGTCGTCTTTTTCGGTCCCGCGATCAACGGGACGCGCCGGTGGTTCTCGATCGGCGGCATCGGCATCCAGCCGTCGGAGCTCGCCAAGGTTGCGGTCATCGTGTTCACCGCCGCCATCCTCGAGCGGCGCATGGAGAAGATGGACCGGGTTGCGCATGCGCTGGCGCCCGTCGTCCTCGTCACCGGCCTCGTCTGCGGCCTGATCGTGCTCGAGCCCGATTTCGGGACCGCGTTCACCCTGCTCATGATCGTCGGGGCGATGGTGTTCGCGGCGGGGTTGCCGTACCGCCACCTCGCGGGGCTGACGGTGTTCCTCGTCCCGTTGCTGTTCGCGGTCCTCCTCAGCGCCCCCTACCGCGTCCAGCGGGTGCTCGCGTTCCTCGACCCCTGGGCCGATCCGCAAGGCGCGGGCTACCAGGTCATCCAGTCGCAGATCGCGGTGGGCACGGGCGGACTGCTCGGGCAGGGGCTGATGGCCGGCGTGCAGAAGCTGTTCTACCTCCCGCATCCCCACACCGACTTCATCTACGCCGTGATCGCCGAGGAGGCGGGGCTGCTCGGGGCCCTGGTCGTGCTGCTCTGCTTCGGGGTCATCCTGTGGCGCGGCCTCGACATCGCGGCGTCGGCGCCGGACCGGTTCGGGGCGTTCCTGGCCCTCGGCATCACCATGATGGTGACGTTCCAGGCGTTCTTCAACATCAGCGTCGTGCTGGGGCTGTTGCCGACCAAGGGGATTCCGCTGCCGTTCGTCAGCGCGGGCGGCTCCTCGCTGCTCATCAACCTGCTCGCGATGGGCATTCTGCTGAACGTCTCCCAGCACACGTCCGAAGCGCGAAGGATGCCGATGGTGCGATCCGCATGACTGCGGTGACGGCGGGACGACGGGCCCGCGCCCGGCCGTCCGTCGGGGGTCCGCGCCGTGAAAGGGTGCGGACTCCCGGAGGATCGGCTGGGCGCCGAGCGGAGCCGTCAGGCGACGATTGGCGGGTTGGGCGGCGGGAGGCGCAGCGGGCGATGTCCGGACCTTGCGTGCTGATGAGCGGGGGCGGGACCGGCGGGCACCTCTATCCCGGCATCGCGGTGGCGCGGGAGCTCCGGCGCCGCCGCCCGGGGGCGCGCATCGTCTTCGCGGGCACCGGCCGCGGCGCCGAGGCCCGGACCGTCAACGATCAGGGGTTCGAGCACGTGCTGATTCGCAGCGCCGGGTTGAAGGGCACGTCCTGGCCGGCCCGGGTCCGGGGGTTCTCGCTGCTGCCGGTGAGCGCCTGGGATGCCTGGCGGCTGCTCGGCCGGGTCGCCCCGGATCTCGTCATCGGGCTCGGCGGGTACTCGGCCGGTGCGGTCGTCCTGCTCGCGGCGCTGCGCCGGATTCCCACGATGGTGCTCGAGCAGAACGTGAAGCCCGGCATCACCAACCGGCTGCTGGCGCCGGTGGTCAGCGCTGCCGCCGTGTCCCACGACGCGACCCTGCCGCAGTTTCGCGGCAAGGGCTTCGTGGCGGGGAACCCGGTCCGGACGGAGTTCTTCGAGCCCGCGGCGCCCCCGGCGGCGTCGCCGACGCCGCGCCCGCTGCACGTGCTGGTGCTCGGCGGATCGCAGGGGGCCCACGCCATCAACGTGGCGATGACGGCGGCGGCGCCGGTCCTCGCCGGCTCGGGCGTCGCCCTCGCGGTCACGCACCAGACCGGCCGGCGCGATCAGGGCCTGGTGCAGGAGGCGTACCGCCGGGCAGGGGTGTCGGCGCGCGTCGCCCCGTTCTTCAAGGAGATGGCCGACATCATGCGCCGTGCCGACATCGTGGTCAGCCGCGCCGGCGCGACCACCCTCGCGGAGCTGGCCGCGTCCGGCCGCCCGTCGCTGCTGGTGCCCCTGCCCGGGGCCGCCGACGGGCACCAGCAGGCGAACGCCGAGGTGCTGGCGGAGCGGGGGGCGGCCGAGGTGTTGCCGGAATCCGGCCTGAGCGGCGAGCGGCTGGCGGCCCGCGTGCTCGCGCTCGCGGGGGACGACGAGCGGCGCCGCCGGATGGCGGCGGCGGCCCGGACTCTCGCGAGGCCGCGCGCGGTTGCCGTCATCGTCGACCGGGCCGAGGGCCTGATCGGAAAGGCCAGCGGCGCGTGAGCGGGTGGGCGAGCACTCATCCGGGGAGCGCCGGCAGGAAGCGGGACCGGGGGCCGTTCCGGGCCTCCCCGCGAACGCCCGCCGGGTGCATTTCGTGGGCGTGGGCGGTGTCGGCATGAGCGGTGTGGCGGAAATGATGAGCGGTCTCGGCTACGAGGTCAGCGGCTCGGACCTGACGGCGTCGGCGGTCACGGAGAGGCTGCGGGCGCGCGGGATCGAGGTCGGGACCGGCCACGACCCCGGCCGGGTCGCCGGGGCCGACGCGGTGGTCGTCTCGGCCGCGGTGCCCGACGACGACCCCGAGGTCGCCGAGGCCCGGCGCCGCGGCCTGCCCGTGGTGCCGCGCGGCGTCATGCTGGCGGGGCTCGCGGCTTCGCGATCGACGGTGGCGGTGACCGGCACGCACGGCAAGAGCACCACGTCGTCGATGGTGGCGGTGATGCTGGCCGAGTGCGGGCTGGATCCGGCGGTCCTGGTGGGGGCCCGGGTCGATGCCTTCGGGAGCAACGCGAGGCTCGGGGACGGGCCCCACTTCGTGGTCGAGGCGGACGAGAGCGAGCCGTCGCTGCTGGCCCTGCGGCCCCGCGTCGCGGTCATCACGAACCTCGAGCCGGAGCATCTCGACCAGTACGGGACATTCGACCGCCTGCGCGACACCCTGGTCCGCTTCGCCAACCGGACCGTCGAATCGGGCGCGGTGGTGGCGTGCGGGGACGACGCCGGGGTCGCGGGCCTCCGGGACCGCATCGAGCGGCGGGTCGTCACCTACGCGATGGAGGACGGGTCGGCCGACGTCGTCGGCCGGGAAGCGGTCTGCGGCGCCGACGGCTCGCGGTGCCGCGTGCGGTTCAGCCGGGGCGGGCGCCCGGAGACGGCGGGACTGGAGATCGCGGTGCCGGGAACGCACAACCTGCTGAACGGTCTCGCGGCCTTCGCGGTGGGTGTCGAGCTGGGGCTCGATCCGGAAGCGGTCGGGGCCGGCCTCCGGCGGTTCACCGGGGTGGGCCGGCGGTTCGAGCATCGCGGCACGGCGGCCGGCGTGCGGGTCGTCGACGACTACGGTCATCATCCGACCGAGATCGCGGCGGTGCTGGCGACGGCCCGGCGGCAGCCGCATGGCCGGCTGGTGGTGGTCTTCCAGCCCCACCGGTACTCGCGGACGGCCCGGTTCCTCGACCGGTTCGCGGCGGCGTTGGCGGCCGCCGACGTCGTGGTGCTCGTGGACATCTTCCCGGCGGGGGAGGCGCCTCTCCCCGGCATCACGAGCGAGCGGCTCGCCCGCGAGCTGCGCCGCGAGACGGACCGGCCCGTGCACCACGTCCGCGGCCTCGACGAGGTCGCACCTCTCGTGGCCGGGCTGGCGCGGCCGGGCGATCTGGTGCTCACGCTGGGGGCCGGACCCGTCGGCGGGGTCGGCGGGCGTCTCCTCGAGGCGATCGGGACGGCGGCCGGGAGGTCGGGGAAGGCATGAGCATGGCGCCCCTCGACGTGGTGTCCACCCGGTCGCCCGCCAACGAGCTCGAGCCGCCCCCCCCGCGCCTGCGGCGGCTCGCGGCCGGCGTCGGGCGGCACTGGGCGAGGGTTGCGCGCGGCCTGATCCTGGCCGGCGGCCTGTCCTTCGGCGGATGGATGGCGGCGGCGGAGCTGCCCGGCGCCCCGTTTCTGGCCATCGACGACATCGTGGTGCACGGCAACGAGCAGTTGTCGGCGGGGGAGGTGCTGGCGTTGATGCCGGGTCTGCGGGGCGCGCCCATCCTGTCCGTCGATCTGGATGATCAGCGGCGGCGCCTCTCGGCGTCGCCCTGGCTCACCGGGGGCACGCTGCGCCGCCGGCTGCCGTCGACGGTCGAGGTGTTCGTGACCGAGCGCCGGCCCGTCGCGCTCGCGCGGTTCGGCGGCCGGCTGTTCCTGCTGGACGCGTCCGGGACGGTCGTCGACGGCTACGGGCCGCGCTTCGCGCATTTCGATTTCCCGATCGTCGACGGCCTGGAGAAGGAAGGGGGGGAGGGAGCGTCCGTCGTCGACCCGGAGCGCATGGCGCTGGCCGCGCGGCTGCTCGGGGAGCTGGCGGGCCGGCCCGACGTGCTCGGTGCGGTCTCCCAGATCGACGTCGCCGATCCGGGGAACGCGGTGGTGCTGCTCGATGACGACGTGGTGCTGCTGCACCTGGGCGCGGAGCGCTTTCTCCCGCGGCTGCGGCTCTACGCCGATCTGTCGCCCTTGCTGCGCGAGGAGGTCCCGGACATCGACGCGGTCGATCTGCGCTTCGACCCGCGGGTCTACGTCCGGGACCGGGCGCACGGCCGCGGGCCGGGCGCCCGGCGGGAACCGGCCTGGAACCGGCCGGTCGCCGGGGTCGCCGATGCGGCCGCGGCCGGCCGCCCGGCCGGTGCCTTTGCGTCGCATCGTTGAGGCATGAACGGGGGGTCCATGGCACGGAAGGAAAACCATCTCGTCGGCCTCGACGTCGGCACGTCGAAGGTGGCGGCCATCGTGGCCGAGCCCCTCGACGACGGCGGCCTCGACGTCATCGGGGTCGGGGTCGTCGAGGCCCAGGGCATCCGGGGCGGGGTCGTCGTCAACGTCGAGGCCGCGGTCGAGTCGATCAAGCGGGCGATCGAGGAGGCCGAGCTCACCGCCGGCGTCGAGATCGACTCGGTCGCCCTCGGCCTCTCCGGGGCCCACCTGCGGGCGTTCAACAGCCGCGGGGTGGTGGCGGTGGCCGATCGGGATCGCGAGATCACCAGCAGCGACGTGCGGCGCGCCATCGACGCCGCGAAGGCGGTGACCCTCCCGAAGGGCCGCGAGATCGTGCACCTCCTCGCGCAGAACTTCGTGGTCGACGGCCACGACGGCATCAGCGCCCCGATCGGCATGACCGGCTCGCGCCTCGAGGTCAACGTGCACGTGGTCACCGGCAGCATCTCGTCGACCCAGAACATCATCGCCTGCGCCAACCAGGCGGGGGTGGAGGTCGCCGACATGTTCATCGAGCAGCTCGCGGCGAGCGAGTCGGTGTTGACCAACGCCGAACGCGACCTCGGGGTCGCCCTGGCCGACATCGGCGGCGGCACCACCGATCTCGCGATCTTCGAACGCGGCAGCCTGTGGCACACCGCGGCCGTGACCCTGGGCGGCGGCCACTTCACGAGCGACGTCGCGGTCGATCTGCGGATGCCGATTCCCGATGCCGAGCGGATCAAGCGCCTGCAGGGGTGCGCGCTCGACTCGATGGTCGAGGAGGACGAGCGCATCGACGTGGCGAGCGTCGGGGGCCGGCCGCCGCGGGAGATGTCCCGGCGCGTGCTGTCCCGCGTCCTGCAGCCGCGCGCCGAGCAGCTGTTCCACAAGCTGTGGGACGAGATACGGCGCGCCGGCTACGAGGACTCCCTGAACTCGGGCATCGTGCTCTGCGGCGGGGGATCCCTGCTGGAGGGGATGGCGGAGATCGCCGAGCAGATCTTCGACCTGCCGATCCGGCGCGGGTGCCCGGCCGGCGTGGGCGGGCTCACCGATCACGTCAGCAGCCCGGCGTTCGCGACCGCGGTGGGGCTGGTCAAGCACGCGCACCGCCGCCAGATGCAGGAGCAGGTGCACGAGAGCTGGTGGGGCGGCGACCGGAGCCTTCCCCGTCGCCTGAGGGGGTTGTTCCGGTTCCTGGGGCGGGCCCGGGGCCGCAGTTGGGCATGACGGGGCCTGGGAGTCCCGGGCTGGAATGCGCGCCGCGCCGTAGCGGCCGCACGTTGGCGGAAGGACAAGGGGGAGTCGATGGAGTCTGCTACTGAGCATGGGGATGCACCGGTCGACGAGGCCGCTCGCCGGGAGCCCGCATCCGACCAGAAGGGCCCGCGCCTGACGATCCACGACCCGGTCGACGCATTGGGGGCGCGGATCAAGGTCATCGGGGTCGGCGGCGGGGGCAGCAACGCCGTCAATCGCATGGTCCGCTCCGGTGTCACCGCGGTGGAGTTCATCGTCGCCAACACGGATGCCCAGGCGTTGAGCCACAGCGAGGCGCCGCTGTGCATCCAGATCGGGGCCAAGCTGACGAAGGGGCTGGGCGCGGGGGCGTCGCCGAGCGTCGGGCGGCAGGCGGCCCTCGAGGACACCGATCAGATCATCTCGGCCCTCGACGGGTCCGACATGGTCTTCGTGACCACCGGTCTCGGGGGCGGCACCGGCACCGGGGCGGCGCCGGTCATCGCCAGCCTCGCGAGCGAGCTGGGCGCGCTGACGGTGGCCGTCGTCACCAAGCCGTTCAAGTTCGAGGGGCGTCGGCGGCAACTGCAGGCGGAGCGCGGTCTGGCGGAGCTGCGCGACTGCGTCGACACCATGATCACGATCCCCAACGAGCGGTTGCTGGCCACCACCGACCGCTCGACGACGCTGCCCGAGGCGTTCGCCAGCGCCGACGACGTGCTGCGGCAGGCCATCCAGGGCATCTCCGACCTCATCCTCAAGCCCGGCCTCATCAACCTCGACTTCGCCGACGTGAAGGCGATCATGTCGGGGGCGGGGCTGGCGGTCATGGGCACCGGCATCGGCCACGGCGAGAGCAAGTCCGTCGACGCGGCGACGCAGGCCATCTCCAGCCCCCTGCTGGAGGACGCCACCGTCGAAGGGTCCCGCGGGGTGATCATCAACATCACCGGCGGCAACGACCTCTCCCTGGCCGAGGTCCACGAGGCGACCTCCGTCATCCAGGAGTCGGCCCACGAGGACGCGAACATCATCTTCGGCGTGGTCATCGATCACGACGTCGACGACGAGGTCAAGGTGACGGTGATCGCGACCGGCGTCGGGGGGCCGGACGCCGCCGTCTCCAGGCACGACCGGGCGGCCGCCGACACCCCGGTGGACCTTCAGCAGTACGCGGACTGGAAGGACGATTCGACCGCCGCCGAGCCGCCGGCCCGCGAGTCGCCGTTGCGGCGCTCGCCGGTCATCACCCTGCCGTTGCCGTCGACCGGGACGGACGGGGACGCGGGAGAAGAGCCGAAACCCGAGATCGACGTGCCGCTCTTCCTGCGGCAGCGCGCGGAGTAGGAGGGCGGGGACTCGTGGGGGGGCGTTTGGGCGCCCGGCCGGGCCGCAGGCGACGATGGGCGGTCCCGGTGGTCACCGTTCCGGGCCGTCCGCCGCCGGCTCCTCCGCCGGCGGATCGGGCGGGCGGTCCCGGTCGTGGTACAGCAGGCGCAGACAGCTCTCGCAACGAATCAGCTCGGTGTTGAGCAGGATCTGATTGAACACCTGCGGGCGCAGCCGGACGTTGCACACCGTGCAGTGCCCGTTCCTGGCCTCGACCACGGCCAGGCCCTGGCGCTGGCCGGCTATCGACTCGAATAGCCGGAGGCTGCCGGCGCCGATGCTCTCGGCGAGCTTCGTCCGCTCGGCGGAGGCGCCGTCGAGCCGCCGCTCCATCGCGGCCCGCTCCGCCTCGAGCTCGGCCCGCTCGCGCTCGACGGCCGCCGCCTCCTCCCGGTCCGTGCGCTCGGCCGCGTCGACGGCGGCATCGAGCTCGTCGGCCTGCAGCATGTGCTCCAGCATCGTGTCCTCGAGCCGGGCTACCTCCGCCTCGGCGGTGGCGATCTCGTGCTGCATGGCCGTGTACTCCTTGTTGGTCTTGACGGCCATGAGCTGGTCCTTGAACCGGGCCAGCCGGCCCTGGACCTCGCCGAGTCGCTTCTCGACCTCCCGCCGGCCCTTCCGCTCTTCCTCCTGTTGCCGGCGGGAGTCCTCCGCCCGGGTGCGGCTGGCGTGCCGCCGCGCGTCGAGCGCGGTCATTCGTTCGGGAATGGCGGCGACCGCACGCCGGGTCTCGACGGCGGCGTTGTCGAGGCGTTGCAGGCGGATCAACCGTTCGAGGTCGGGCAGCATCGGGGATCGGGCCTCCAGGGTGGCGCCGCGGTCGGGGCAAAAAAAACCCCGCCGGGAAGGCGGGGCAGGCACGCCGCTCGCGCGCTCGTCGAGCGTGCCGGCGACACGCGCAACATGCTGACAGGCATCGCGTTGCAGCTGCTCCTTCAGGTGGTGGGCCCACCAGGATTCGAACCTGGGACAGACCGGTTATGAGCCGGCGGCTCTACCGCTGAGCTATGGGCCCGATCGGGGCCGGCGAACTACCCGCCTACGTGCCCTCGAGGAACGCGCGCAGCCGCCGGCTGCGGGACGGATGCCGCAGCTTGCGCAGCGCCTTGGCCTCTATCTGACGAATGCGTTCGCGGGTCACCGCGAAGTTCTGACCCACCTCTTCCAGCGTGTGCTCGCTGCCGTCGCCCACGCCGAAGCGCATCTTGACGACCCGCTCCTCGCGTGGGGTCAGGGTCCGCAGCACGCTCTCCGTCTGCTCCTTCAGGTTGAGGTTGATGACCGCGTCGGCGGGAGAGACCTCCTGCCGGTCCTCGATGAAGTCTCCCAGGTGGCTGTCCTCCTCCTCGCCGATCGGCGTCTCGAGCGAGATGGGCTCCTGGGCGATCTTCAGCACCTTGCGGACCTTGCCCACGGGGATGTCCATGCGCTCGGCGATCTCCTCCGACGTCGGCTCCCGTCCCAGCTCCTGCACCAGCGCCCGCGACGTGCGGATCAGCTTGTTGATCGTCTCGATCATGTGCACGGGGATCCGGATGGTCCGCGCCTGGTCGGCGATGGCCCGGGTGATGGCCTGGCGGATCCACCACGTCGCGTAGGTCGAGAACTTGTACCCGCGGCGGTACTCGAACTTGTCGACGGCCTTCATCAGGCCGATGTTGCCCTCCTGGATGAGGTCGAGAAACTGGAGGCCGCGGTTCGTGTACTTCTTGGCGATCGACACGACCAGCCGCAGGTTGGCCTCGACCAGCTCCTTCTTGGCCATCTCCGCGAGCATCTCCCCCCGGAAGATGGCGCGGTGGGTCTGCTCGATCTCCGGCACCGGCTGCTGGAGCTCCTCCGCCCGGGCCCGCAGCCGCGCGCGCAGCTCCCGCTGCCGCCGCGTCAGCCGCTTCCGGTCCTCGTCCCGCCGGGGTGTCTTGGTCTTCAACTGTCGATCGACGTGCGCCAGCTCGCCCTGGATGGCCTGCACGCCTTCCACCGCTTCCTTCGCGCCGTCGATCAGGCGCCGCTTGATGCCCTCCGTGAGCTCGAGCCCGCGAACGAGGCGGGACAGCGCGACGCGGGCCCGCAGCACGCTCCGGTAGCCGCGCCGGTACTTCTTCTTCTCGCGCTTCGAGATCTCTCCGAGCAGCGTCTCGCGGCGCCGGGCCTCCTTCCGGGCCTTCCGTATCCGCTCGATCCGGTCGAGCACCGCGCGGGACAGGTGGCGCAGCTTCTCCTCGGTCATCTCGTCGTCCTGGAAGACGACGAGCTCGCGAATGGTGCGTTCGCCGTTCTTCATCTGGTCGCCCATGTCGATGACCTGCTGGACGACGACCGGCATTCGCGACACCGCCTTGATGATCGACAGCTTGCCGCGCTCGATGCGCTTGGCAATCTCGACCTCCCCTTCGCGGGTCAGGAGGGGCACCGTGCCCATCTCGCGCAGGTACATCCGGACCGGGTCGTTGGTCTTGTCGATCGCGCTCGGCGTCAGGTCCAGCTCGATGTCCGAGCCTTCGCTGCGGCGATCGAGCAGCTTTTCCTCCCGGTACTTCTGCTCCGAGTCGACGACCTCGATGCCGGCGTTGCCGAACGTCGTGAAGAGCTCGTCGAGCTCGTCCGACGTGGTGATGTCCGGCGGTAGCAGCTCGTTCACCTCGTCGTAGAGCAGGTACCCCTTCTCCTTGCCGATCTGGATGAGCTGCCTGACCTCGTCGTACTTTTCTTCTAGCGACAAAGGCATTCCTCCTCGCCCGCCAATCGTCGCCTGCGGCTCCGCTTGGCGCCCAACCAACCCTGCAGGAGTCCGCGCCGTGCTACGGCACGGACTCCTGGCCCGGAGAGCGTCGCCTACGGCTCCGCTCGCCGCCCAACCCACCCTCCACGAGTCCGTGCCGCCGCGGCGCGGACTCCCGAGCCCGTCATCTCAGCGATTCCAGCTTGGCGGACAGATCGAGCTTCTTCCGCCACAATACGTCGATCTCGGCCAGGGCCGACGGCGTGCCGAGCTGCTGGCAGCGGTCGATCGCGTCCTGCACCGCGGCGCGCTGGCGCTCGCAGGCCAACCGCCTGAGCTCGTGCCCGCAGTCCACGGCCGCCGCCGGCGGCCGGTCCCCGGCCCCGATCCGGGCCATCCAGTCCGCCTCTTCCGCGCTCAGGCGTTCCCGGAGGGCGTCCTGCACCGCGGCGCCGGGCCAGTCGGCCAGCGACCGGGCGGTGGCGAGGATCGGCTCCGCGGCCAAGCCCGCGAGGTCGTCGTCGACCAGCCCGCCGATGGCCTCCATCGCCGCCGCGGTGTCCCGCACCAGGGCCCAGATCAGCCCCTTCTCGGCCGGGGTCACGCGCCGTCCCGTCGCCACCCGGCGTTCGTCGATCGTCGTCCGCCTCGCCACCGCCGCCCGGCGGATCTCGCGGCGGGCCACGTCCTCGAGCATCCCGGCGCGGTGCGCGAGGCTGTCGGCGAACCGGTCGCGCTCGGCCGCGTCCGGGATGCGCGCCGCCACCTCCAGCATGCGGGTCACGAACTCCCGCCGGTGGTCGCCGCGGCGGAGGTCCCGCGCCGCCGCCTCGCGGTCGAGCACGTACTCCAGATACGGCCGCGAGGCGCGCAGCGTTTCCCGGTACCGCTCGACCCCGTGCTTCCGGATGCACGTGTCGGGGTCCTCGCCGTCGGGGAGCACCGCCACGTTGACCTGCAGCCCGAGGGTCGTCAGCAGCTCGCCGGACCGGACCGCCGCCCCCGCCCCGGCCGGATCGGGGTCGAAGCTCACGACCACCTTCGACGCGAAGCGCTTGAGCAACCGGGCCTGCCGCTCGCCCAGGGCGGTGCCGCAGCAGGCGACGACGGGGCCCACCCCCGCCTGGACCGCCTGCGCCAGATCGAAGTACCCCTCGACGAGGATCGCGTACCCCGCCTCGCGGATGGCGCGCTTCGAGAGGTGCAGCCCGTACAGGGTGCGCCCCTTCGAGTAGATGGCGGTCTCCGGCGAGTTCAGGTACTTCGCCGGCTGGTCGGGGTGGAGGGCCCGCGCCCCGAACGCGACGACGGTGCCGCTGTCCCGGGCGATGGGAATGACGAGCCGGTTCCGGAACCGGTCCGCGGGCGGCCCCCCGTCGCGGGAGACGGCCAGCCCGCCGCGCACGAGGAGATCGTCCGCGTAGCCCCGTTCGCGCAGGTGCACGGTCAGGCGGTCGCGGGCAGGCGGGGCGAATCCCAGCCCCAGCCGCTGCGCGGTGTCCGGGGTGATGCCGCGGGCCGCGAGGTGGTCCCTCGCCGCCTCGCCCCCCGGCTCCGCCAGGCGCGCGGAGAAGAACTCCGCCGCGGCCTCGTGGATGCCGACGAGGGCCTCGCGCTCGGCCTCCGCCGCGGCGTCGCGATCGGTGGCGGGCTCGGGGACCCGCATGCCGACGCGCTGCGCGAGGTGGCGCACCGCGTCCTGGAATCCCAGCCTCTCCTGGAGCTCGACGAACTTGAGGACGTCGCCGCCCACGCCGCACCCGAAGCAGTGGAAGAAGCCCTTGTCCGGATGCACGTTGAACGAGGGGGTCTTCTCGGCGTGGAACGGGCAGAGGCCCACGTAGCGGGCCCCCGCCCTCCGGAGGGGGACGGAGGACTGCACCACCTGCACGATGTCCGCCTGCGACTTCAGGTCGTCGATGAACGACTGGGGGAACAGGCCCATGTCAGCGGATCATTCCTTCAGCTCGGCGATCGTGACGGCGCCGCCGCCGTCCTCGGGGGGCGCCGCCGACACGCGGCGGACGCAGGGGTGCGTGTCGAGAAACCGCTTGATCGAGCGTCGCAACTGCCCGGTGCCGTGCCCGTGAACGAACCGGACGGTGCGGGTCTCGCTCATCAGGACGTGGTCGAGGTGCTTCTCGACCCGGGACAGGGCCTCCTCGACGCGGCATCCGATGACGTTCAGCTCCTCCAGCGGGCCGACGGGCTCCTCGACGTGGATGGCGACCCGGCTGTCCGGCCGCCGCGGCGGCCGGGGGCGTCCGCTCGCGGCCCGCAGCGAGGCGAGGGGCACGCGCAGGCGCTTGCCGTTCACCTCCACGTCGGCGTCGGCGCCGTGCAGCGACCGCACCGCCCCGTCGACGCCGAGCGTCGACACCGTCACCCAGGCCCCGACCTCGACGTCGAGCGACGGCGCGGCGGGGGCGGGGGCGGGGGGCGCCTCCTCGGGCGGGACCTCCATCTTCCGCGCGACCTCTTCGAGCGCCGACTGCGCTTCCGCCCGCAGGGCCCCGCTGTCTCCCGTCGACAGGGCGCGTTCGCGCTTGTCGATCCGGCCCGCCGCCTCCCGCTCCAGGGCCGCGACCCGTTCGCGCAGACCGCCCACGATCGCGTCGATCTCGCCGCGGGCGCTCCGGAGCCGCTCGCCGAGCGACTGCTCGAGCCGCTTCCGGCCCACCGCCTCCCGCTCTTCGAGCTCGCTCTCGAGGCCGGCCATCTCGGCCGCGCGCGCGGTCAGCGCCCGGTCCCGCTCGGCGAGCTCCTCGCGCAGCTCGTCGAGCTTGCGGCGGTCGCTGTCGATCCGGGCGAGATGCTCCGCGAGCTGCGCCTCCCGGGCGCTGCGCCGGTCGGCGGCGGCGGTGATGATCTCGGGGGCGAGGCCCAGCCGCCCCGCGATCTCCAGGGCCAGGCTCCGGCCGGCCGACCCGTAGATCAGCCGGTACGTCGGCGCGAACGTCTCGGGGTCGAAGCCGAAGGCGGCGACCGCCGCCCCCGCCGTCGTGGCGCCGTAGGACTTGAGCACGTCGTCGTGGCTCGTCGCGATGACGTGGGCGCCGCGCGCGCGGAAGTGCTCGACCACCGCGCACCCGAGCGCCCCGCCCTCCACCGGATCGGTGCCGGCGCCGACCTCGTCGAGCAGGATCAGGCCCGGGAGGGCGAGCCGGCGGTCCATCGCCACGATGTTGCTCAGGTGCCCCGAGAACGTGCTCAGGTTGGCGGCGATCGACTGCTCGTCCCCGATGTCCGCGAACACGGACCGGAACACCGGGAGCACGGAGCCCTCGGCGGCGGGGACGTGCAGGCCGGCCTGGGCCATGAGGGCGAGCAGCCCCGCCGTCTTGAGGGCGACGGTCTTGCCGCCGGTGTTCGGCCCGGTGACGATCAGCGCGCGGTCCGGCGGACGCATCACGATGTCGACGGGGACCGGCCCGTCCGGCGCGTCCGCGCGCGGGGGGGCCTCGAGCCGGCTCGTCACCGCGTTCATCAGCAGCGGATGCCGGGCCGCCCGCAACTCGAAGCTCTCGTCGTCCGCCAGCGTCGGCTCCACCGCGCCGATGGCGGTCGAGAAAGCCGCGCGCGCCTGCACCATGTCGAGATCCGTCGCCGCCGTCAGGGTCCGCCGCAGGTCCGCGGCCCGCCGCCGGAACCCCGACGACAGCCCCATCAGCACCCGCCGGACCTCGTCCTCCTCGTGCTGCTCGAGGGCCACGATCTCGTTGTTGAGGTCCACGGTGCTGAGCGGCTCGAGGAACAGGCTCGCCCCGCTCGTCGAGCTGCCGTGCACGATGCCGGGGATGGCGGTGCGGTGCTCGGAGCGGACCACCAGCACGAACCGTCCGTTGCGCTCGGTGACGACCCGTTCCTGCAGGTACTTGACCGTCTCGCGGCCCCGCAGAAACGACTCGAGGTTCCCCCGCAGCCGGTTCCGCTGCTTCCGCAGGCGGCCGCGGATCGTCTTCAGCTCGGGGCTCGCGTCGTCGTTGACCTCGCCGGCGTCGTCGATCTTCCGGACGACGTCCTCGCATTCCCGCGTCCAGGCGGCGCTGCCGTTCACGATCGCGGTCAGGGCCGGATAGGGCCCGCCGCCGGCGGTGCGGACGGCCTGACACGACCGTTCGAGCGACTGCAGGAAGTCGGCCAGCCTCCGCAGGTCGATGGCGGCGAGGGGATGCGCCTCGATCGCGAGCCTCGACAGGATCGCGGCGAGGTCGCGCGGGGCCTCGAGGGGAAGGCCGCCTTCGTTGACGGCGAGAAAGCGGACCCCTTCGGTGGTGTGGGCGAGGGCGGTCTGGACGGCGCGCCGGTCGGTGAGGGGCCGCATCTGCGCGAGCGCGTCGGCTCCCAGCGGCGTCAGGGCATGACTGGCGACCACGTCGACCACGCGGTCGAACTCGAGGGCCGTCTGGGTTCCTGCGTGCATCGCGGTAACGGCGCCGGCGCTGTACGAACGCTGACCCGGCCCGGGTCCTGCGGGACGTCCGGCCTGGCCCGCAAATCGTCGCCTGCGGCTCCGCTTGGCGCCCGACCAACCCTCCAGGAGTCCGCGCCGTTCCACCGCGCCGACTCCCGGGCTTCCGAGCGACCGCGACGCACGAGGGGGGTCGGGAGCGCAAGCTCTCGAAACAAGCAAGAATATCACGGGGTCATGACGCGCTCAACAAGCGCCCGGCCCCGGCCCCATCCGGTTGATCAGGCTGGCCATGGCGCCGGCCCCGAAGCCGTTGTCGATGTTGACCACCGCCACCCCCGACGCGCAACTGTTCAACATAGTGAGCAGGGCCGCGACGCCCCCGGTGCCGGTCCCGTAGCCCACGCTCGTGGGCACGGCGATGACGGGGGCCGCGACCAGTCCCCCCACCACGCTCGCGAGGGCCCCCTCCATGCCCGCGACCACCACGATGACCCGGGCCCCCTCGAGGCGCGCCCGCTCCGAGAGCAGCCGGTGGAGGCCGGCGACCCCGACGTCGTAGAGCCGCTCGACGCGGTTCCCCATGACCGCGGCGGTGACCGCCGCCTCCTCGGCGACCCGCTGGTCGGCGGTGCCCCCGGAGACCACGAGGACGGCGCCGCGGCCGGCCGCCTCCCCGTCCCGGACGCGGCTGATGACCCCCGCCTCGGCGTGGAAGACGGCGTCGGGCACGCGTTCCCGCACCGCGTCGAACGCGGCGGCGTCGGTCCGCGTCACCAGCAGGGTCTGGTCCGCCTCGACGATCCGGGCCGAGATCTCCGCCACCTGGCCGGGCGTCTTGCCGGCGCCGAAGACGACCTCGGGGAAGCCCTGGCGGATCGCCCGGTGGTGGTCGACGCGGGCGAACCCGAGGTCCTCGAACGGCGCGCGCCGCATCGAGGCGGTCACCTCGGCCTGGGCCACGTCCACGCCTAGCGCCCCGCTGCGCACCTGCTCGAGAAGAGAACGAAGCCGCTCGGGTTCCATGTCCCGATCATACAGACGCCGGCGGCGGGGCCGCGGCCGGCGCGCCGTCGTCCGCCCGCGCCGCGCAGCGGCGCCGGCCCCGCCGTCCGCGTGCGCTCTCACCGTCTGTGCCTACGTCGCCGGCGGGGCGGTTGCGGTTCGCCGCCCGGGCCACTATTCTTCGGGACCCATGGCCACACGGTCCACGGCGGCGGGGCTCGACGAGGTTGTCGCGGCCACGTCGCGCATCTGCCATATCGACGGCCGGCGCGGCGTGCTCGCGTACCGCGGGCACGACATCCACGATCTGGCGCGGCACGCCACGTTCGAGGAGGTCTGCCACCTGCTGTGGCGCGGCCGGCTGCCGACCCGGCCCGAGCTCGGCGACCTGCAGACCGAGCTGGCCCGCTACCGCGCCCTCCCGGAGCCCGTCGTCCGGCTGCTCCGGTCGCTGCCGCCCGGCGACCTCATGGACGCGGTGCGCTCCGGGGTGTCCGTGCTCGCCCACCACGATCCCGACGCGGGCGACGACTCGGCCGCCGCCTCGCGGCGCAAGGCGGTGCGGTTGACGGCGCAGACCGGCACCCTGGTGGCGACGCTGGGCCGGCTCGCCGCGGGGGGCGCGCCGCTCGCACCCGACCCGGTGCTGGGTCACGCCGCCAACTTCCTCTACCTGCTGACCGGAGAACGACCGGGGGCCCTCGCGGCCCGCGCGTTCGATGTGGGGCTCATTCTCCACGCCGACCATGAGCTCAACGCGTCGACGTTCGCGGCGCGGGTGGCGGCGGCCACCCTCACGGACCTCCACTCGGCCGTCGTGGCGGGGATCGCGGCGCTCAAGGGCCCCCTGCACGGCGGGGCCAACGCCGCCGTCATGCGCATGCTGCTCGCCATCGGCGGCGACGCGGACGACCGGCGGGTCGAGGACGCCGTCCGCGGCATGCTCGCCGCCAAGCGCCGGGTGCCCGGCTTCGGCCACCGCGTCTACCGCACCGAGGACCCCCGCGCCACCCACCTGCGCCGGATGTCGCGGGACCTCGGCGAGCAGACGGGGCAGCCCCGCTGGTTCCGCATGTCCGAGGTCATCGAGAAGGTGATGAGGGAGGAGACGGGGATAGACGCCAACGTCGACTTCTACTCCGCGTCGACCTACCACGTGCTCGGCATCCCCGCCGATCTGTTCACGCCCATCTTCGTCGCGAGCCGGGTGGCGGGCTGGACCGCGCACGTCCTCGAGCAGTACGAGAACAACCGGCTCATCCGGCCCCGCGCGGAGTACGTGGGGCCCGAGCACCCGCAGCCGTTCGTGCCGCTGGCCGACCGCCGGGCGCCGTCGCCGTAGGCATCGTGCGTGGCCGAGCTCGGTCGCGCCGCGAGCACAGGCGGCGCGGGACCTGCGGGCCGGAGCTTCGCGCCAGCGAAACTCCCGACGTGGCCGCAGGGTGCTTGCGGGCCGGAGCTTCGCGCCGGCGAAACTCCCCGACGCGACCGCAGGGTGCTTGCGGGCCGGAGCTTCGCGCCGGCGAAACTCCCGACGCGACCGCAGGCCGCGCCGCGTCGGACTATAATGACGGTCCGTCCATGGACCAGCGCCGCATTCGCAATTTCTCCATAATTGCGCACATCGATCACGGCAAGTCGACCCTCGCCGACCGGTTCCTCGAGCTCACCGGCGCCCTCCGCCCCCGCGAGATGGAGGCCCAGGTGCTCGACTCGATGGACCTCGAGCGCGAGCGGGGCATCACCATCAAGGCCCACGCGGTCCGGCTGAACTACACCCCCGAGGGCGGCGCGCCGCACGTCCTCAACCTCATCGACACCCCGGGCCACGTCGACTTCTCCTACGAGGTGACGCGGGCGCTGACCGCGTGCGAGGGCGCGGTGCTGCTCGTCGACGCCTCCCAGGGGGTCGAGGCCCAGACCGTCGCCAACGCCTACCTCGCCGTCGACCAGGACCTCGAGATCGTGCCGGTCGTGAACAAGATCGACCTGCCGGGGGCGCAGCCCGAGGAGACGACCCGGCAGATCGAGGAGATCGTGGGGCTCGACGCCGCCGACGCCATCCTCGCCAGCGCCAAGGAGGGCGCGGGGGCCCGGGCCGTGCTCGACGCGGTGGTGGCCCGCGTGCCGCCGCCGGGCGGGGACCGGGACGCCCCCCTCAAGGCGCTGATCTTCGATTCCTGGTACGACTCGTACCGCGGGGTCGTCGTGCTGATCCGCGTCGTCGACGGGATGATCCGGCCGAAGACGAAGGTCCGCCTGATGGCGCGGGGGCAGCACTACGAGGTCGAGCAGGTCGGGGTGTTCTCCCCCAAGCCGCTGGAGGTCCGGCAGCTCGGGGCGGGCGAGGTCGGCTTCGTCATCGCCGGCATCAAGACCGTCAGCGACGCCCAGATCGGCGACACCCTCACCGAGGCGGCCCGGCCCGCGGCCGAGCCCTGCGCCGGCTTCACCGAGTTGAAGCCGATGGTGTTCGCGGGGCTCTACCCGGTCGAGGGGCACCAGTACGGCGACCTGCGCGAGGCCCTCGAGAAGCTGCGGCTGAACGACGCCTCGTTCTTCTTCGAGCCGGAGACCTCGACCGCGCTCGGCTTCGGGTTCCGGTGCGGGTTCCTCGGCCTGCTGCACCTCGAGATCATCCAGGAGCGGCTCGAGCGCGAGTTCGACATGGACCTCGTCACCACCGCACCGGGGGTGCTGTACCGGGTCACCACCACCGCCGGCGAGACGTTCGAGGTCGACAGCCCCGCCAAGCTCCCCGACCCCGGGAACATCGAGGCCCTCGAGGAGCCGGTCATCACCGCGATGATCCTGACGCCGTCCGACCACGTCGGCGCCATCCTGCAGCTCTGCCAGGAGAAGCGCGGGGTGCAGAAGGGGCTCGAGTACCTCGCCTCGAACCGCGTCATGATCACCTACGAGCTGCCGTTCAACGAGGTCGTGCTCGACTTCTACGACCGGCTGAAGACGCTGTCGCGGGGCTACGCGTCCCTCGACTACCACGTCACCGGCTTCTGGACGTCGCCCCTCGTCAAGCTCGATCTTCTCGTGAACGGCGACCCCGTCGACGCCCTGTCGATCATCGTGCACAAGGAGTCGGCCTACGCGCGGGGCCGGGCCCTCGCCGTCAAGCTGCGCAAGCTCATCCCGCGGCAGATGTTCGAGGTGGCGATACAGGCCACGGTGGGCGGGCGTATCATTGCCCGTGAGTCCGTCAAGGCCCTCCGCAAGAACGTGCTCGCGAAGTGCTACGGTGGCGACATCACCCGAAAGCGCAAGCTCCTCGAGAAGCAGAAGGAGGGCAAGCGCCGCATGAAGCGGGTGGGCCGGGTGGAGATTCCGCAGGAGGCGTTCCTCGCGGTGCTGACGGTGGACACGGAGTAGGGGATGTCTGGAGACACGTTCAGGAAGTCGACGGCGCGGGAGTACTTCGAGTCGATCGTCATCGCGGTCATCCTCGCCCTGTTCGTGCGCACGTGGGTGGTGCAGGCCTTCAAGATCCCGACGGGGTCGATGGAGGAGAACCTGCTCATCGGCGACCACCTGCTCGTGAACAAGTTCGTGTACGCGCCGTCCGCGACCGGGCTCGAGCGGGCGCTCCTGCCCATGGGCGACGTCGAGCGCGGCGACGTCCTCGTCTTCAAGTTCCCCGAGGACCCCGAGCGCGACTTCATCAAGCGCGTCATCGGCCTCCCCGGCGAGACCATCGAGGGGCGGCAGGGGCGGGTGTACATCGACGGCGAGGCCATCGACGAGCCCTGGCTCGAGCTGATGCGGCCCGACGGCCGGCTGCCGCTCGACATCCGGAGCACGTTCGGGCCGACCGCGATCCCCGAGGGCCACCTCTTCATGATGGGCGACAACCGCGGCGACTCCGAGGACAGCCGCTACTGGGGGCCGCTGCCGGCGGAGTACATCAAGGGCCGGGCGTTCATGCTCTACTGGTCGTACGAGTCCGGGAGCGACTTCTACGCCGACGTCGGCGTCGGCGCCACCCTGCGCCGGCTCGGCTCGGGCGCCGCCCACTTCTTCACCCGCACCCGCTGGGACCGCCTGTTCATGGCGGTGCCCTGAGGCGGCGGTCGCCATCCCGCCGAGCCGGAGGCTCCGACGTTTCGTCACCTAGGAGTCTGCGCCGTAGAACGGTGCAGACTCCTAGCAGGGTTGGTTGGGCGCCCAGCGGAGCCGAAGGCGACGTTGGGCGGGCTAGGCCGACCATCGCCCGGACACCGGGGTGTTGGTGGCGAGTCCGCTCTCGTTGGGGGGCAGGCTGCGCCCGATGGAGCGAAACGGCCGGCGGGCGGGCGGAAGGGCGCCGCCGCCGGATCAGTCGCTGTTGCCGGACGTGGGTCGGAACAGGGCGCCTTCGAGATGGGCGACCCGCTCGGCGAGGCCGGCGACCCGTTCCGCGAGGTTGCTGAAGTCGCGGCGCAGGTCCCGGATCTCCTGGCGTATGTCGCGGAGGTCGGAGCGGAGCCAGGCGGCCAGGGCGACGATCAGGGCGGGCGTCAGCCAGGAAACGAACGCTTCCATGGCTCCGATTGTAGCAGGCGTTATCCGTCCCCGGCTACTCTGCTTGGACTTCCGGGCCGCGGCCCCGCCGTCAAGCGCCGCCCGGGCGCGTCCGCCGGCCGAAGATGGCGGTGCCGACCCGAATCATGGTGGCGCCCTCCTCGATCGCGGCCTCGAAGTCGTGGCTCATCCCCATCGAGAGCTCGTCGAGGCGCACCGAGGCGGGGGCCCCGGCCTGCAGCTCGTCCCGGAGCGCCCGCAGGCGGCGGAACCACGGCCGCGCCGCCTCCGGGTCGTCAGACCACGGGGGCAGGAGCATGAGGCCGCGCAGGCGGACGGCCCGGCAGCCGGCGGCCGCCTCGACGATGCGGCGCGCCTCGTCCTCCGGCGCGCCGTGCTTGGTCGCCTCCCCGGCGAGGTCGACCTGAGCCAGGACCCGCGGCGACCGGCCCGCGTCGTCCGCGGCCCGGTCGAGCCGCTCGAGGAGGGCGGCGCTATCGACGGAGTGGATCCAGTCGAAGGCGACCGCCTTGCGGGCCTTGTTCGACTGCAGGTGCCCGATGAGGTGCCAGCGGACGGGCAGCGCCGGGGCCGCGGCCTGCTTCTCCAGGGCCTCCTGCACCCGGTTCTCGCCCAGGTCGCGCAGCCCGGCCGCGGCCGCCGCCTCGACGTGGGCGATGCCGAACGTCTTCGACACCGCAATCAGGCGGATGTCGCCCGGCGCGCGTCCCGCCGCCGCCGCCGCGCGGTCGAGCCGCTCGCGGACGGCGGCGAGATTGGCCGAGATCGTGGCTTCGAGCTCCATGGCCGGCGCTACCGCCGGAGGGCGCGCAGCCGCTCGCGGGCCACCGCCGCGTGCTCGCCGTCGGGGGCGGCGCCGACGTAGCGGGCGAACGCGCGCCGTGCGCTCGTCGCGTCGCCGCTGGCCTCGTAGGCGAGCCCCAGCCAGTAGTGGGGGGCGGCCAGCGCGGGGTCCGCCTCCGACGCTTCGCGAAACAGGCGCAGCGCCTCGCCCACGTCGCCCGAGTCCCAGATCGCGATGCCGCGGCTCAGCGTCTCGCGGGCCGCCGCCCGCCCCGCCTCGAGCCGCCGCACCGCGATGCGGTTCGCCTCGCTCCGCGCCGCCGCCGCTTCCTCGCGGCGGTTCTGCCGGGTGAAGATATCGGCCAGCCCGTAGTGGGCGGGGGCGTAGTCCGACCGGATGGCGAGGGCCTGACGGTAGGCGGCCTCGGCGTCGTCGAAGCGGTTCAGCCGGCTGTGCGACACCCCGATGTTGAAGTAGCAGTCGACGCAGGTCGGGGTGAGCGCCAGCACCGTCTCGAACTGCGCGATGGCGTCGTCGTAGTCGGCGTCCCGGTTGGCCCGGACCCCCGCCGCGAACGCGGCGGCCGCGGTCTGGTCGTTCTGCAGCGCGCGCAGCCACGGGGCGGCGGTCCGGCCCGTCTCGAGCACGAAGCGCACGTCGACGGCGCCGGTGGGATGCACGAGCACGCGGAAGATCTGGTCGCCGAGCTCGGCCTTGCCGGCGCTGACGCTGTACTGGCCGGGGGCGAGGTCGAGCACGCGGAAGCGGCCGTCGGCGTCGGTGAGGGTCTCGATGCCCGTCTCCTCCGACTCGAGGGAGACCAGGGTCACGGTGGCCCCGGCCACCGGCTGCCCGTCGCCGGTGGTGACGCGGCCCTGCACCGAGCCCGTCGGCTGGGAGCCGGCGGCGAGACCCTGCGTTGCACCGCGCCCGGAGGGCGCCGGCGGAGCGCCGGGGCGTCCGCCTGACAAGGCGTGAGGAGGGCGCACACCGGGCATGTGCAATCGACGAACGACGCAGTCGGGCGGGATGCACCGCCGCTCGAATGCAGCAGGGGCCTTCACCACCGGCTCCCGGGCCCACGCGCCGGAAGACGCCAGGCACAGCACGGCGCCCAGCATCGCCGCCGGCGGCCCGGACATCACCGCGACGCCCCGGCCCCGCCGGCCGGGCCCGGCGTCGCTCCGTCCCTGCCGCGTGTCGGCGCGTCGCCGGCAGCGGCCCCGTGTCCCGGCGCGCGCTGCCCGCCGCGAGTTCCTTGAGAACAGCACCCTGTCACCGAGTTTACACCTTCTTCAACGCCATGAACGTTCTGACCCGCTCCAGGTCGTGCACGATGGGCGTGGGCGGCAGCGAGGCGAGAAAGCGGCGCCCGTACCCCTTGCTCATCAGCCGGGGGTCGAGCACCGAGAGCACCCCGCGGTCCCGGCGGTGCCGTATCAGCCGGCCGAGCCCCTGCAGGAGGCTGAGGACGGCCAGCGGCACCTGGTACTCGTCGAACGGGCTGCCTCCGGCGCGGGCGATCGACTCCATGCGCGCCGCCGTGACGGGGTCGCCGGGCGGCGCGAACGGCAGCTTGTCGATGATGACGCAGCTCAGGGCGTCGCCGGCCACGTCGACCCCCTGCCAGAAGCTCGAGGTGGCCAGCAGCACCGCGTTCGGGGTCGCGCGGAAATTGCGCAGCAGCACCGGGCGGGGGGCGTCCCCCTGGACGAGGAGGGGCCAGGGGCTGGCCGGCGCGACGAGCCGGTGCACCTGCCGCATGTTGGCATAGCTCGTGAAGAGCACGAAGGCGCGCCCCTCGGTGGCGTCGAGCAGGGCCCGGATCTGCAGGGCGGCGTCGCGGGCGAAGGACGGCGACCGCGGCTCCGGCATCCGCGGGGGCAGGTACAGCACCGTCTGGGCCGCGTAGTCGAATTCCGACGGGAGGAGCAGCTCCACCGCGTCGCCGATGCCGAGGCGCGACCGCTGGTACTCGAACGAGCCGTCGACGGCGAGGGTCGCCGACGTCAGTATCGTGCCCTGCAGGCGTTCGAGGAGCAGCTCCCGGACGATGGACGACACGTCGATGGGAGACGCCCGCAGGAACGTGCCCCGGCCCCGCCGCTCGAGGAAGTACACGAGACGGTCGTCGCTGGCGTCGAGCACGAGGTCGACGTCGTCGGCGAGCTCGCGGGCGCGGCGCCCCAGGGCCCGCAGGTCCTCGGTGGCGGCGGGGAACGACTCCACCGCGGCGTCGAGCGCCCGCGCCGCGCTCGCGAGCTGCCGCCCCGGCTCGGCCGCCGGCTCGAGCACGTCGGCGTCCAGGTGGGTGCGGTCGGCCTGCGCCTGGTGCAGCCGGAGCGCCGCGAAGAACAGCGTGGCCCGCCGGTCGATCTCGTCCAGGGCCCGGTACAGGGTCTGGGCGGCCTCGGCGTCCACCTCCAGGTCGCGGCCCGTCCAGCGGCGGCCGTCGCCGACCAGCCGCTCCAGCCGGTAGTTGCTCACCGAGACGCCGAAGTGCTGCGTCGCCACGTCCTCGAGCTGGTGCGCCTCGTCGATCACCGCGTAGGCGTACGACGGGATGACCTCGCCGTAGGCCGACTGGCGCACCGCCGCGTCGGCGCACAGCAGGTGGTGGTTCACGATGACCAGATCCGACTCCGCCGCCCGCTGCCGCATCCGGGTGACGAAGCAGTCCGCGTGCTGCGGGCACTCGGTGCCGATGCAGGTCTCCGAGGCGGCCGATATCTCGCTCCAGAACGGCAGGTCTTCCGGCAGGTCCTCGATCTCCGCGCGGTCGCCGGTCGAGGTGCGTGCGGCCCACGCCGCGATGGCGTTCACGTGGGCGCGGTCGGAGGCGAGGCCGAGGGGGTCGCCGTCCCGCAGCGCCTCGAAGCGGTGCAGGCAGAGGTAGTTCCCCCGGCCCTTCATGTAGGTGGCGGTGAAGTCCACCCCCAGCGCGCCCCGCAGGGCGGGGAGGTCCTTGTCGAATATCTGGTCCTGGAGCTGCTTCGTGCCGGTGGAGACGAGCACGCGCTGGCCGCTCAGGATCGCCGGCACCAGGTAGGCGAGGGTCTTGCCGGTGCCGGTGCCGGCTTCCGCCAGCAGGACCCCGCCGTCCTCGAGGGTCCCGGCCGCCGCCGACGCCATCTCCCGCTGGCCGGCCCGGGGCTCGAACGACGGCAGGGCCGACGCGAGGGGGCCGTCCCCGGCGAACGCGGCCTCGACCTCGTCGACCAGGGAGCTCCGCCCGGGGGCGGCGCGGGGCCCCGGGCCGGTCGGTCCGGGATCGCCGGCCCGCGGCCCGGTCTCGCCGTCTAGTCCGGGTACAGCGGGAACTTCCGGCACAGGGCCTCGACCCGCGACCGCACCTCGGCCGCCACCGCGTCCGACTCGGGTTCCGCGAGCACCCGGCTGATCCAGCCGGCAATCCCGTCCATCTCCGCCTCCGCCATGCCCCGCGTGGTCACTGCGGGGGTCCCGATGCGGATGCCGCTGGCCACCATCGGCGGGTTCTCGTCGAACGGAATCGCGTTCTTGTTGACGGTGATGCCGGCCCGCTCCAGCGCGGCCTCGGCGACCTTGCCGGTGATGCCGCGCGAGAACACGTCGACGAGCACGAGGTGGTTGTCGGTGCCGCCGCTCACCAGCCGGAAGCCGTGCCCGCGCAGGGCGTCGCCGAGGCGGGCGGCGTTCCGGACGATCTGCTGCTGGTACTCGCGGAACGCGGGCTCCGCCGCCTCCTTGAAGCAGACCGCCTTGGCCGCGACGACGTGCATGAGGGGGCCGCCCTGGACGCCCGGGAACAGGGCCCGGTTCACCGCCTTCGCGTGCGCCTCGCGGCACAGCACGAGACCGCCGCGGGGGCCCCGCAGGGTCTTGTGGGTGGTGGTCGTCACGATGTCCGAGTGGGGCACGGGGCTCGGGTGCAGCCCCGCCGCCACCAGTCCCGCGATGTGGGCCATGTCGGTGACCACGTACGCCCCGACCTCGTCGGCCACGGCCCGGATGCGGGCGAAGTCGATGACCCGGGGGTAGGCGCTGGCCCCGACCATGATCAGCTTCGGGCGGCGTTCGCGTGCGAGGCGCGCCAGCTCGTCGTGGTCGATGCGCTCGTCGTCGCGCCGCACCCCGTAGGGCACGATGTCGTAGAGCTGGCCCGAAAAGTTCAGGGGATGGCCGTGGGTCAGGTGCCCGCCGTGCGCGAGGTTCATCCCGAGCACGGTGTCGCCGGGGTCGATCAGGGCGAAGTACGCGGCCATGTTGGCCTGGGCGCCCGAGTGCGGCTGCACGTTGGCGCGCTCGGCCCCGAACAGGGACAGGGCCCGCTCGATGGCCAGCGACTCGGCGACGTCCACGTGCTCGCAGCCGCCGTAGTAGCGGCGTCCCGGGTACCCCTCGGCGTACTTGTTGGTCAGCACCGAGCCCGCCGCCTCGAGCACCGCCCGGCTCACGAAGTTCTCCGAGGCGATCAGCTCGAGGCCGGTGTTCTGGCGGGCGGTCTCGCCGGCGAGGACCGCGGCGATGGCCGGGTCCGTCTCGGTCAGCGGGCGCTGGCGGGTGGTCGGGGTCGATTCGGTGAGAGGGTTCATGCGGTCCTTCGGTCCGGGCCCGACAATCGCCGGCTGCGGCTCCCTCGCCGCCCGACCAACCCTCCCGCGCCTGCACCGCGACGCAGGCTTACGGGCTCGGCAGTCGTCGCCGGCGGCACCGCCCCGAGCGGCCCTCCAGGACATCCACGGGCACCGCGCAGACACCTCGCGCGGGCGGAGAATCGGGCGGTGCGGCAGCCCTGAATTGTACTACGGCGGGCTCGTGGCCTCCGGTTCCCGGACGATGCTCCCGGGGCGGTTTCGCGTGCTATAGTCGGCGCATGTCGCAGAAATCCACCCTCCCGTCGTCGCCGGTCGTCCGGTACGAGGACGCGTTCCCCAACTCGCGTCAGGTCCTGATCGATGGAGACCGGGTGCGCGTGCCGATGCGCGAGATCACCCTGTCGGGCGGAGAGGCTCCCCTGCGCGTCTACGACACCAGCGGTCCGCGGGACGGCGACGTGCGGCGCGGCCTGCCACCCCTGCGCGAGGCCTGGATCACCGGCCGCGGCGGCGTCGAGCAGCGGGCCGGCGCGGCCGGGTCCCCGGCGGCGGGGCTGCCCGGCGCGGGCCGGCGTCCCCGCCGCGCGACGGCCGGGGTCACCCAGCTCCACCACGCCCGCCGGGGGGCGGTCACCGAGGAGATGGAGTTCGTGGCCCTGCGCGAGGGCTTCGCCCCCGAGTTCGTCCGCGACGAGGTGGCCCGCGGCCGCGCCATCATCCCCGCCAACATCAACCACCCCGAGATCGAGCCGATGGCCATCGGCCGCAACTTCCTCGTGAAGATCAACGCCAACATAGGCAACTCGGCGGTGTCGTCGTCGATCGAGGAGGAGGTCGAGAAGCTGCGCTGGGCGACCCTGTGGGGCGCCGACACGGTGATGGACCTGTCCACCGGCCCCGACATCCACGAGACCCGGGAGTGGATCGTCCGCAACTCGCCGGTGCCCATCGGCACCGTGCCGATCTACCAGGCCCTCGAGAAGGTGGGCGGCCGGCCGGAAGACCTGACGTGGGAGATCTACCGCGACACCCTGATAGAGCAGGCCGAGCAGGGGGTGGACTACTTCACGGTGCACGCGGGGGTGCTGCTGCGCTACATCCCGATGACCGCCCGGCGGGTGACCGGCATCGTGTCGCGGGGCGGGTCGATCATGGCCAAGTGGTGCCTGGCCCACCACGAGGAGAACTTCACCTACACGCGCTTCCGCGAGATCTGCGAGATCATGCGGGCCTACGACGTCTCGTTCTCGCTCGGCGACGGCCTCCGCCCGGGGTCGATCGCCGACGCCAACGACGAGGCGCAGTTCGCCGAGCTGAAGACCCAGGGCGAGCTGACCCGCATCGCCTGGGAGTACGACGTGCAGGTGATGAACGAGGGGCCGGGGCACGTTCCCCTGCACCTCATCAAGGAGAACATGGAGCATCAGCTCGACTGGTGCGACGAGGCGCCGTTCTACACGCTGGGGCCCCTGACGACCGACGTCGCCCCCGGCTACGACCACATCACGTCGGCCATCGGGGCCGCGGTGATCGGCTGGTACGGCACCGCCATGCTCTGCTACGTCACCCCCAAGGAGCACCTCGGCCTGCCCAACCGGGACGACGTCAAGGCGGGGGTCATCGCCTACAAGATCGCCGCCCACGCCGCCGACCTCGCCAAGGGGCATCCGCGGGCCCAGGCCTGGGACGACGCGCTGTCGAAGGCGCGCTTCGAGTTCCGCTGGGAGGACCAGTTCAACCTGTCGCTCGACCCCCTGACCGCCCGCGCCTTCCACGACGAGACCCTGCCGGCGGAGGGGGCCAAGGTCGCCCACTTCTGCTCGATGTGCGGCCCGAAGTTCTGCAGCATGGAGCTGACCCAGCAGGTGCGGGACTACGCGGCCGGCAAGGGCATCGACGCGTCGGACGCGCTCGGCGTGGGTATGCGGGAGAAGTCCGACGAGTTCCGGCAGGAGCGCGAGGTCTACGTGCGGACCGCCGCCAAGCGGGGATGAGGGCCGCCGGGCGTCTGCGCCGCGGAACGGCGCGGGTTCCTGGAGGGTTGGTCGGGCGCCCGGCGGAGCCGAGGCGGCGATGGGCGGGCTGCTAGTGTCCCGGCTGTGAAGTTCGCGAAAGCTCCGAATCGCGGCAAATGCCAGTAAACACTGGAGAACTGCCGCGTAGAATTGTTCCGCGAACCACGGTTCAGGACACTAGCGCCGCGATTGCGGGGGGGACGGGACGATCTGAATGATCGTCCGGAACCGCGCGGGCTCCCCACCGGCCGGAACCAGGTACCCCTCGGTACCGTTCCACGCATAGTCCTTGATGGTCACGCTCGGGGGGAAGGCCATCTCCCGTTCGCGAAAGCGCCCGACCTCGAAGATGTGGGTCGGCGGGTCGTCGAACACGCGGTTCCCGCGTTCGCGGAGGACGTTGCGGTAGTAGCGCACCATCGCCTCGAACTCGGAGTTGGTGCCGTAGAGGTAGTATCGTTGCTGGCGGCCCGCGTCGTACGACGTGATGAACTGCGCCGCGGGGTAGACGGGAAACCCCAGCATCGCCTCGGTGGGCGCCGCCTCCGCTGCGCCGGCGGGGGTGGCCGCCGGGGCGACCGGCGCCTGAGCGGGGCGCGGGTCCTCGACGCCCGCCCGGGCCTCGCCGCGGGCCGGCTCGGACTGGCCCGGCCGCGGGAACGGCCGGGGTACGGGGCGACGTTGCGGCTCGCCGGCGGGCGCCGCGTCGAGCGGGGCCGAAGCCGCCAGCAGGGACACCAGACAGCCTCCGACGAGGGTGCGGAAGCGCATGCCGACATTATGCGGCGGCGACGGCGGCCGCGCAACCCGACGACGGCTCGCCGGCGGTCGCAGCCGCGGTCGGGCCTCGCGGCATCCCGCCTGACCGCGCCACCCGCCTCGGGCCGACGCCGCGACGCTCTCCGGGCTGGGATCGAGTACGCTGGAATACGATGAGCACCGGACCGGACACGTCGAGCACCGCGGTCGAGCAGGCGCTGCTCGCCTACTGCGAGTCCCGGCGCGAATGGGTGGTCGAGACCACCCTCGCCCTCGCGCGCCTGGAGTCGCCCACCGACAACAAGATGGCCGTCGACGGGTGCGGCCGCGAGTTGCGGGAGCGCCTGGAGGCGATCGGGGGGACCGTCGCCCGGCTGCCCCAGGAGAGGGCCGGCGATCATCTCCGGGCCGAGTTCGGGAGCGGCGAGAGTCAGGTGCTCCTGCTCGGCCACTTCGACACCGTGTGGCCGGTCGGACAGCTCGCGCGCATGCCGCTGGAGTTCCGGGACGGCCGGCTCTTCGGACCGGGGGTCTTCGACATGAAGGCGGGCATCGCGCTGGGCCTGCTCGCGGCCCGCGCCGTGCTCGAGGCGTCGCCCGCCTCGGGGCGCATAGTCATGCTGTGGACCTCGGACGAGGAGCGCCGCAGCCGCACCTCGCGCACCCTCATCGAGGAGGAGGCGCGGCGCAGCCGTGCCGCCCTCGTGCTCGAGCCGGGGCTCGCCGGCGGGGGCGTGAAGACGGCCCGCAAGGGTTGCGCCGAGTTCCACGTCGCCGTCCACGGGGTCCCCGCCCACGCCGGGGTCGAGCCCGACAAGGGAGCCAGCGCGGTCCACGAGCTCGCCGCTCAGATCGTCGACCTGCAGCGGGTGCGCGGTCTGGCTTCCGACGTGTCGCTCAACGTCGGGACGATGACCGGCGGCACCCTGCCCAACGTCGTGGCCGAGGAGGCCCAAGCGGTCGTCGATGCCCGCGTCGCGACGGTCGCCGACATGGATCGGGTGCTCGACTTCGTGCGGAACCGGACCCCCACCGTGTCCGGCACCCGCATCGAGGTGACGGGCGGGTTCGACCGACCGCCCCTGGAACGGACCGCGGCGGTGGCCCGTCTGTACGAGAGGGCGCGCGGCATCGCCGGCAGGCTGGGCCACGATCTGTCGGAGGGCGCCACCGGCGGCGGATCGGACGGCAACTTCACGGCCGCCGTCGGCACCCCGACCCTCGACGGCCTGGGGGCGGTCGGCGCCGGGCCGCACGCCCTTCACGAGCACATCGAGGTCGACTCGCTGCCGTGGCGGGCGGCGCTGGTGGCGGGGCTGGCCGTCGACGTCCTCGCCGGCGGTGCGGTCCCGGGTCCCGGCGGCGCGACGGATTGAAGGAAGAAGGAGAGCTGCAACCCATGGGCAACTCGGTGAAGACGGTCGTTCTGCTCGGTCTTCTCAGCGGGCTCCTGCTCGTGATCGGCGAGCTCCTGGGGGGCCAGACCGGCCTGATGTTCGCGTTCGTCATCGCGGTCGCCATGAACTTCGGCTCGTACTGGTTCTCCGACCGCATCGTGCTGCGCATGTACCGGGCCGAGCAGGTGGGGCCCGAGCATCCCCTGCACGAGATGACCGCGCACCTCGCGAGCCGGGCGGGCCTGCCGACCCCGAAGGTCTACGTCATTCCCGACGACTCGCCGAACGCCTTCGCGACCGGGCGCAACCCGCGGCACGCGGCGGTGGCGGCGACCCGCGGCATTCTGCGCATGCTCGACAGGGAAGAGCTCGAAGGGGTGATCGCCCACGAGCTCGCCCACGTGAAGCACCGCGACATCCTCATCGGCTCGGTGGCCGCGACCATCGCCGCCACCGTCATGATGGTCGCCCGCATGGCGCAGTTCGCGGCGATCTTCGGCGGCTTCGGCCACCGCGACGACGGCGAGGGCAGCAACCCCCTCGCCCTCATCGCCACCATCATCCTCGCGCCCCTCGCCGCCGTCCTCATCCAGTCGGCGATCTCCCGCTCGCGGGAGTTCGCGGCCGACCGCGGCGCCGCCGCCATCGTGGGCAGCCCCCACGGGCTCGTCCGCGCCCTGCGCAAGATCGACGCGGGCTCGCGGCGGGTGCCCATCGACGCCAGCCCCGCGACCGCCCACATGTTCATCGTCAAGCCGTTCTCCCGCGGCGGGGTGATGTCCCTGTTCAGCACCCATCCCCCCACCGAGCAGCGTGTCGAGCGCCTGCTCCAGATGCGCTGACGCTCGCCGGGCGAAGCTCCCGACGCGACCGACGGCTCGCGCGCCGCCCCGGAGTCTGCGCCAGCGAGACTCCCGAGGCGCTCGCGTGTCGCGCTGGAGCTTCGCGTCATCGAAACTCCCCACGCGACCGAAGGTCGCGCAGCAGCCCCGGTTGAGACGGCGCCGGCTTGGGCGCGCCGGCGCCGTCAGCCGGCTTCGGGGCGGGGCGCCGGGGCGGCAGGCGGTGCCGGCGCTGCATCGTCTCGAGCACCCGGTGCACCTGGTCGCGGTAGCGCCGCGGGGCGTACTTGCCGGCGTAGAGCCGGTCGACGCGGGGGGCGAGGTCGGGGAACTCGCGTTCGAGAAACCGCAGGAAATGCTCGCGGGTCCCGCCCTCGAGGTGGAGGACGACGGCGCCGCAGAACCGGGCCCCGTGGTCGGCGATGGCCTTGACGGTCCGCTCCAGCTTCGCGGGGTGCGAGGTCAGCCCCGGCACGATCGGGGCCACCAGCACCCCCGCCCGGATGCCCCGGTCGGCCAGCGCCCGCACCGCGCGCAGCCGCTGCAGGGGGTGGGCGGTGCCCGGCTCGAGGGCCGCCCACGCGTCCTCGTCGACGGTCGGCACGCTCACGTGCACGGTGCACTCGGTCCGTCGGGAGAGGTCCTGCAGGAGGTCGGCGTCGCGCACCACCATCGGCCCCTTGGTGATCAGGCCGACCGGCGCCGGGCGCTCGACCAGGGTCTCGAGCACCCCGCGGCTGATCCGGTAGCGCCCCTCGATCGGCTGATACGGATCGGTGGCGGTGCCGAACCCGATCGGTCCGGGGCGCCGCCGCGCCCTCGCGAGCTCCCGCCGGAGCACCTCGACGAAGTTCACCTTCACGAGAATGACCGACGCGAACTCGTCGCCCGCGTCCAGCTCCAGGTGCGACTGGTACCGGCGCGCGAAGCAGTAGTGACAGCCGTGGGTGCAGCCGCGGTACGGGTTCAGGGTCCATTCGAACGGCATGCCCCGCACCCGGTTCAGGGCCGAGCGGCAGGTCACCTCCTGGTAGCGCGCGTCGTCGGCCCGGCGCACCGCGGCCGGCAGATCGGCGGGGCGGGAGGGGTCGCCGGCGCGGCCCTCGCGGACCCGGTCCGCGACCTGCCGCGTCGTCGGCCGCGAGGGCGACAGGTCGAACAGGGTCGCGGCGGCCGGCCGGGGCCCGGCATTCGATTTTTGTTCGCCCATGGGCGCATGGTGCACCGGGCGCGCCCCGCGCGTCAAGGGGAGAGCGGGGGCGTCCCGCCCGCGAGCACCCCGCGCCAGTAGCCCAGCAGATCGGACAGGGTCTCCGACAGCGGTCGCCGGGGCTCCCACCCCAGCTCCGCGGTGATCCGCGACCGGTCTCCGAGCAGCACCGGGTTGTCGCTGGGGCGCAGGCGGTCGGGGTCCTGCCGGATCGCGATGGGGACCCTGGCGAGGGCGAGCAGGGCGTCGAGCACGTCGCCGATGCGGTGGGCGGCGCCCGAGCACACGTTGTAGGGCCGGCCCGGCGTCCCGCGGGCCATCAGCGCCCGGTAGGCCCGCACCGTGTCGCGCACGTCCGTCAGGTCCCGGCGCGCCTCCAGGTTGCCCACCGAGAGCACGGGCGCGGCGAGCCCCGCCTCGATGCGGGCAATCTGCTCCGCGAAGCTCGAGGCGGCGTAGGCCGGGGCCTGCCCCGCGCCGATGTGGGTGAACGACCGCGTCAGGACGACGGCGAGGCCGTCCTCCCGGGCCGCGTCGAGCCCCACCCGTTCCTGCTCGAGCTTGCTCGCGCCGTAGGGGCTGACCGGGCCGAGGGGCGCGTTCTCGTCGAGGGCGGCGGTCGAGGGCCGGTACACGAGCGCCGATCCGGGAATCAGCACCCGGGCGGGGGCGGGCAGGCCGCCGAGCGCCGCCAGCAGGTGCTCGGTGCCCGTCACGTTGCCCCGCAGGGTCGCCTGCCGCTCGGCCCACGACCCGTTCACGTTCGCGATTCCCGCGCAGTGGTACACCTGGGTCGGGGGCCGCTCGGCCACCGCCCGCCGCACCGTGGGCCCGTCGAGCAGGTCCACGTCGCACCAGGCCGCCCGGGCCGGGGCCGGCCGGGGGGGCGCCGCCTCGCTCCGCGCGCCGCCCTCCGGGGGGCGGCGCCACGCCAGCAGCTCCGCGCCCGGCGCGGCGCGCTGCAGGAGGGCGAGCAGATGGCTGCCGACGAAGCCGGCCGCGCCCGTGACGAGGATGGTGTCCGGCACGGCGAGGCCGTCAGTACTGACGGCCCCCGGTCCCGGGGCCGAAGGCGCCGAGCAGGTTGGCGAACGTGCCGAGCCCGGCCAGGGTGAACGAGACGTTGAGGCGCTTGTCCTGCGCCGCCCGCGTGCGGAAGAACCCGAGGTTGGCGAGGTTGTACGTCTGGTACTCGACGCTGAACCCGCAGCACTGCGCGTTGTAGTACGCGAGCATCCGCTGCTGCACCATGCGCCCGAGCTGCACGTCGTAGTTGAACTGGTAGATGCCTCCCCACTTGTTGTCGCGCGCCCGGAAGTTGGTGAACGAGTTCAGGGTGTGGTCGAGGAAGTCCTTGTTGTCGAATCCCGAGAGTCCCTCGATGAAGCGGCGCTGGCTCCAACCGGTGCGCTGGAACAGCCGGTCGCTGAACGCGATGTCGGCGTCGGCCCGGATGGTCCGCAGGGCCATGAAGTGGGTGTCGTACTCGGCCCGCAGCGATCCGGTCATGCCCTCGGTGATGGCGGCGCGCACCGTCAGGGCGAGCGGCGACAGGTTGCTCGGGGCCGTCTGCTGGAAGCTGGTCAGGAACTGCTGGTCGAACTGCGAGGCCCGCTCGTCGGTGTAGTAGGTCTGCTCGACGCCGATCGTCAGGAACTCCTGCGCCCCGCTGTCGCCCCGCCTCGCGTAGAGCCGGTTGTCGATGCCGTAGCGGAGCCGGGTCGTGTTGCCGACGATCGAGTCGGTGCTGTCGATTCTGACGATCTGCTCGAAGTTGTCGACGGCGGTGGTCCGCTCCACCGAGATCCACGGCTCGATGAGGTGCTTCATCCGCTCGGAGTAGCTCGTGCCGGGCGTGTCCCAGATCTTGACGAACACGGGGCCGGTGATCTCGGTCGCCATCTCCAGCATCGACCGCGAGATGGGGGCGCCGACCTGCTCCATCGTCGCGAGGTCGATGCTCTCCCGCCAGTGGGTCCGGCGGTACTCCACCGACTGGTTGAACGTCAGGAAGGGCCAGCGGGTGAACGGCACGCGGACCAGCGGGCTGACGTCGAAGCGGGTCAGTCCCGAGTCGGTCACCGTCCCGCCGAAGCTCTGCTGCTGGAGCAGGTTGGCGTACTCGCTGTTGAAGCCGTAGTAGACGGGCAGGGTCCCGATCTGCCTTTCCGACTGGCTGAACGAGAGGCGCGGCCCCGCCCCGTGGAGCGAGGCGTCATCGAGCCCGAAGAAGGTCTCGCGGAAATCGAAGGTCCCGTTCAGCGTGTAGGCGTCCCAGGAGCCGGTCACGTTGCCGCCGTACGAGCGCGAGCTGTTCGTCGCCTGGAAGATGTCCCGCTGGTACGTCTGCTGCACCTCGATGTCCGAGAAGTAGTCGACCTGACCCCGCGCCTGGATGGCGTCCGTGAACGTGTGCTGGAGGTTGCCGCGCATCCGGAAGCTGCGGCGGGCCGGCAGGAGCTCGTCGCCGCCGCGGAAGGGGTCGGGGGCCGCCTTCTCGTTGAGCAGGTACGCCTCGGCGTCGCCGCGGCCCTCCCCGAGCACGTAGCGGTACTCGCCCCCCGTGCCCTGGCCGGTGGCCGTGAGCCAGTCGTGGAAGACGGTGGCGTCGTGGCTGCGGTTGATCGCCCAGAAGAACGCGTTGCTGATCGACTGCCCCTGCACGGTCGAGGCGCCGTAGGTCGGCATCAGGAAGCCGGTGGCGCGGTCGTCCCCCTGAACCGGGTAGTACATGTACGGCAGATAGAAGAGGGGGACGCCCTTCACCAGCAGCAGCATGTTGCGCAGCCGGGCGTACTCGTCCAGGTCGATGTCGACCGAGCTGGCCCGCACCTCCCAGCGCGGGGTCGGCTGGATGCACGAGGTGAAGCCGCCGTTGGTCAGCCGGTAGCTGCGCGTGCCGGTCTTCTCGATGAGCTCTCCCCAGAACCGCATCTCCGGCTCCTGGGTGCCGAACATGCTCAGCTCGATGTCCTCGACCAGCTCGGTGGAGCCCGACGCGCTGAAGAACATGCCGGTTCCCCGCTCGTAGTCGAACTCCGCCCGGTCCGCCGCGAGCCGGGCGTTCTCGCTCGCGAACACGACGTTGCCGGTGGCCACGAGCAGCGACTCGTCGGTGTAGATGTTGGCGTCGTCGGCATGGAAGCGCCAGCTCTCGCCCCCGCCGCCGTCGATCTCGACCTCGCCGCTCAGCCACAGCTGGTTGGGCGCGACCCGCTCCCAGTGAAACTGCCGCGACCCGCCGATGGCGGCCGGCAGGTCCTGGGCCCCGACCGGGGCGGCGGCCGAGAGGGCGGCCGAGAGCCCGAGGGCCCCGAGGAGCGGGCCCGGCCGCGCCCGACCGGCGCAACGCGCGGTTTCGCCACGGCTTCCCGGACGGACAGGGCGGTTCATGGAGGGAGGGGCGCTGAGCGAGTCGCCGGAGCCCGACATTCCGAGAATACCACGGCTCCCGCGTGCCGCGTGCGGGTGGCGCCGCCGCGGAGAGCCCCCGGCGCGCCCTCTCGGCGCGGGAGGCGGCGCGACTCCGCGGACCGCGTCGGGAGTCGTGCGGGACCCCGGGAGTCTGCGCCGAACGGTGCAGGCTCCCGGCAGGGGTTGGTTGGGCGGCATCGGAGCCTAAGGATCCACGCAGAAACAACTCCAGTCGGATGCCGCAATCAGGCCAGAATGGCAGTCGCTGCCCCAATTCGACAACGACGCGGCGCGGATACCGGCAAGCAGCAAGAATCGGGGACTTGTTTGTGCGCCGACCCCAAGGACAGTGATCGATATAGATCTGCCAACTGCACGCAGGTACGACCCGCTCTCTACCGTTTTCCGAGCGTGCCGCGTGGCAAGGTTATTCCCGTCACTGTCCCAAGGCGACGATGTCCGGGCTACGGCTCGCGTCGCCGGCGCAGCTCCGCGAGCAGTTCCCCCACGAGGAAGATGGAACCGGTCGCGCAGACCGTCTCCGACGTGCCCCAGGCCGTCTCCAGCGCGCGGCGGGGGTCGTCCGCGGCGGTCACGGGCAGCTCCGGCGCCCGTGCCCGCACGCGAGCCGCGAGGGCGCCGGCGGGGGTCGCCCGCGGGTTGCGCGGCGCGGTGCAGACGATGCGGCTCGCGCAGGGGGCGAGGCGGTCGATGATGCCGTCGGCGTCCTTGTCGCGCATGACCGCGCAGACGATGGGCAGCCGTCCGGGAAACGCTTCCCGAAGGTGCCGGGCCAGGGCCGCCGCCGCCGGGGGGTTGTGGGCGGCGTCGAGCAGGACCGCCCCGCGCCCCGGCACGCGGACGAGGTCGAGGCGCCCCGGCCACGCCACCTCCGAGAGGCCGCGGACGACGGCCTCGGGCGCGACCGGCAGCCCGGCGCCGGCCAGCGTTTCGAGCAGGCGGATGGCGCCCGCCGCGTTCGATCGCTGATGCGCGCCGGCGAGGCCCAGAGGGAACGCGGGGTAGCGGCGCCGGGGGGTGGTGACCTCGATCCGGGGGCGGGCGCCCTCCCTCCGCACCGCGATCGCGGTGTCCTCCCCGGCCCGGACGAGGCGGGCGCCGCGCCGCCGGCACGCGTCGTCGATGACCGCGACGGCCGGCGGGGCGGTCTCGGTCGTGACCACCACCATGCCCGGCTTGACGATTCCCGCCTTCTCGGCCGCGACCGCTTCGAGGGTGTCGCCGAGGTGCTCCCGATGGTCGAGTCCGATCGAGGTGATGACCCCCGCCGCCGGAGTCAGCACGTTGGTGGCGTCGAGCCGTCCTCCCAGTCCGACCTCGACCACCGCGACGTCGACCGCCGCGCGCCGGAACCACGACAGCGCGATCGCGGTCGCCGCCTCGAAGAACGTCGGAGGATGGGCCAGCCCGCCCCTGCGCAGGAGCCCGTCGGCCTGCTGCAGCACCGCCGCCGCCTCCTCGCGCAGCGCCGCTTCGCGGATCTCGGCGCCGCCGGCGGTGAACCGTTCGGTGAGCGACGTCAGGTGGGGCGAGGTGTACCGGCCCGCCCGGTACCCCGCCGCGCGCAGGGCGCTGTCGAGCATCGCGGCCACCGAGCCCTTGCCGTTCGTGCCCGCCACGAGGATGGACGGGTAGGCCGTCTGGGGGTCTCCGAGGGCTGCCATCAGGCCCCGGATGGTGTCGAGCCCCGGCCGGATGCCGAAGCGCTCGAGGCCGAGCAGGCGATCCAGGGGGTCCCGGGGCTGCCGCGACGGTGGGAAGCGGTCGGAAACCACATGGTATCGTATACGCGCCCGGCCGGCGGAGCCGATGTCAGCATCTCTCACCCTTCCACGGCGCCTCTCCCGGCTCGTCGCCGCCGCGTGCATCGCCGCCGCCGTTGCGGGCTGCGCGTCCTCGCCGTCCACCGTCGAGGCGCCGGCCCCGGCGACCCGCGACCAGAAGCTGGCCTGGATTCTGTGGCTCGAAGATCAACGGCTGCTGCGCGATCCCGCGTTGCCGCCCCCCGACCTGCCGGCTTCCGGCGGCGCGGACGGCGGGCCCGGGGCCGCGACCGGCTTCGCCCCGGCGACGGCCCCCGACCTCCTCGGGCTCGCCCGGGACCCCGCCGGCGCGGTCCGCTATCGGGCGGTGCAGGCCATCGGCCGGGTCGGACTGGCGGCGGCCGCGCCGGCGCTGGCCGGGGCCCTCTCCGATCTCGAGCCGGACGTCCGGGCCGTCGCCGCCTTCGGGCTGGGCCTGCTCGGCGATCCGTCCGCTGCCGGGCCCCTGATCGCGGCCCTCGAGGACCCGTCGCCCCTCGTGCAGGCGCGGGCCGCGCACGCCCTCGGCCGGCTGCCGGCCCGGGAGGCGGCCGGGGCCGTTCAGGCGATGGCCGCGGCTCACGTCACGGTGGCCTACGACGTCGATCCCGACGAGATGGGATATCCGTTGGACCCCCGGGTCGAAGCGTTCCGGTCGGGGGTCGGCGCCCTGGCCGCGCTGGGCGACTTCGACGCGCTCGCCGCGGTGGTCCTCGCCGAGTCCGGCGATCCCCTTCTCTGGTGGTGGCCGGTCGCCGAGGCGCTGGGTCGGGTCGGCGACCCCCGGGCGGCCGGTCCCCTCCGCGCCCTGGCCCGCGTCGGCGGCACCGTCGGGGTCGCGATGGCCGCCCGCGGACTGGGGGCGCTCGGCGACGCGTCGGCGGTCCCCGTCCTCGTCGAGCTCCTCGACCGGGACCGGCGGGACCCGAGGGTCGTGCTGGCCGCGGTCCGGGCGCTGGCCGCCCTCGGCGACGCGTCGGCGGCCCCGGCGCTGCGCGACCTGCTGCGCAGCCGCGACCTCGACCCGGGCCTGCTGATCGCCCTCCTCGACGCCCTCGGCGCGGTCGGCGCGCCGGAAACGGCCGAGATCGCGATCGAGCTGCTCGCGCACGGCGCGCCGGCGGTGCGGGGGGCGGCCCTGACCGCTCTCCCGGGGCTCGACCCCGATACGTTCCTGCTGCTCCTGTCGGGCCTGCCGCCCGACTCCCAGTGGCAGGTCCGCGCCGATCTCGCCCGCGCGCTCGCCCTCGCCGACCCCGACGTGGCCGCCTTCCGGCTCTCCCTGCTCCTCGAGGACGAGGACCGGCGGGTCGTGCCCGCCGTCCTGCAGGCCCTCGCCGCGGTCCGCGCCCCCGGTCTGGACGCGGTGCTGGTGGCCCATCTCTCGGACGGCAACGCGGCCGTCCGCGAGGCCGCGGCCCGGCTGCTCGGCGACGTGGGCGGCCGCCGGGCCGTCGAGTTCCTCGCCGGCGCCTACCGCGACGAGGTGAACGCGGCGTCGCCGGCGGTGCGGGCGGCGGCCGTCGAAGCGTTGGCCCGCATCGGCGGCGGGCCCGCCCTCGAGGCGCTGCGGGATGCGCTCGACGACCCCGACTGGGCGGTCCGGGTCGGGGCCGCGGCGCGTCTCGCCGGCCCCGGCGGCCCGGACGATCCCGCCCGCGAGATCCGGTCGTCCCCCCTGCCGCAGCCCCTCGGGACGTACGAGTCGCCCGAGCTCCTGCGGCCCTCGGTCTCGCCGCACGTGTACGTCGACACCGACCGCGGCACCATTCAGCTCGAGCTGGCCGTCAACGAGACGCCGCTGTCGGGCGGCCACTTCATGCGCCTCGCCCGGTCCGGCTACTACGACGGGGTGCTCGTGGACGAGGCGGCGGCCGACGGGCTGATGCGCGCCGGCGACCCCCGCGCCCGCGCCGACGGCGGGCCCGGCTACCGCGTTCGCGACGAGCTCGGCCCGCGGCCCCATCTGCGGGGGACGGTCGGCCTCGTCCTCGACGGTCCCGACACGGGCAGCAGCGGGTTCTTCATCGCCGCGTCCCCCCGGCCCCGGCTCGACGGCCGGAACCCGGTGCTCGGCACCGTCGTCGCGGGCATGGACGTCGTCGACCGCCTGCAGCGCGGCGACGTCATCCGCTCGGTCCGCGTGTGGGACGGGCGCACCCCCTTCGAGTAGCCGCGCGGCCCGGGGCCGCGTCGGCGGGGTCGCCCCGGCGCGGGATTGCTGTCCTCAGGGCCCGCCGATGCGCGATTCCCGCCGTTCCGCGTGCCGCTCCAGGGCGAGCTCGATCAGCCGGTCGAGCAGCGACGGGTAGCCGACTCCGCTGGCCTCCCAGAGCTTGGCGAACATGCTGATGGTCGTGAACCCGGGGTGGGTGTTGATCTCGTTGAGGAAGATGCGGCCGCCGCGGCCGAGGAGGAAGTCGACCCTGGCCATGCCCGCGCAGTCGATGGCCCTGAACGCCGCGACCGCGGCGGCGCGGATGCGCTCCGCCGCGCGGGGAGCGAGGTCCGCGGGGACGATGGTCCGGGACCGGTCGTCCAGGTACTTCGCCTCGTAGTCGTAGAAGTCGCCGGCGGGGACGATCTCTCCCGGCACCGACGCCTCGGGCTCGTCGTTGCCGAGCACCGCGCATTCGATCTCGCGGCAGGGGACCACCCCTTCCTCGACGATGATCTTCCGGTCGAACTCCGCGGCGTGGTCGATGCCGGACGACAGCGAGGCCTGGTCGGCCGCCCGCGAGATACCCAGGCTCGACCCGAGGTTGGCGGGCTTGACGAACAGGGGATAGTGGAGGCGCGCGCTCACGTGGGCGAGGATCGTCTCGCGGTCTTTCCGCCAGGCGCGGCGCAGCACCGTCTCGTGCTTCACGATGGGCAGGCCGGCCGCCGCGAACAGCGCCTTCATCACCGCCTTGTCCATTCCCGCGGCGGCCCCGACGACCCCCGCCCCCACGTAGGGGATGTCGGCCAGCTCCAGCAGGCCCTGAAGCGTGCCGTCCTCGCCGTAGGGTCCGTGCACGATCGGGAAGATGGCGTCCAGGTTCATGGTGCCGGCCAGCGCGTGCCCGTCGTCCTTCACGGAGGCGGGCGGGCCCACGGTGCGGCCGACGACCATCAGGGTCTCGTCGCCGGGGCGGGCGATGGGGTGCACCTCGCGGCCGTCGCGCACCGCCCGCGGCGCCGCCCGCGCCCGCCCGATGGTCTTCGCCGCGGACTCGTCGGCGGGGGGGTGGTCGGCCACCGACCAGCCGCCGTCGCGCGAGATGCGGATGGGGACGGGGTCGTAGCGCTCCCGGTCGAGGTTGGCGAAGATGGCGGCGGCCGACGCCAGCGACACCTCGTGCTCGCCCGAGCGGCCGCCGTAGACGATACCGATGCGAAGCCGTCTCACTGCTCTCCCAGCCCGGCAGGGTTCCGTCGAACGCGCGTAGTATACGGCAGGCGCCGGGAGCCGTCGGGTGATGCCGCAGTCCGATTCCGGTCTTTCGTTCCGGGTGACCCACCGCGACGGGGAGGCGCGGGCGGGGGAGATGGACACCCCGCACGGGGTGGTCCGCACCCCGGCGTTCGCACCGGTGGGCACGCGGGGGGCCGTCAAGGGGTTGACGCACCGCGACGTCATCGGCCTCGGGGCCGAGCTCGTGCTCGCCAACACCTACCACCTGCATCTGCGGCCGGGCGCCCGCCTCGTGGCCCGGGCCGGCGGCCTCCACCGCTTCATCGGCTGGGACCGGCCGATCCTCACCGACAGCGGGGGCTACCAGGTGTTCAGCCTCGGCGACCGCCGCACGATCGACGAGGACGGCGTCTCGTTCCGGTCGCACCTCGACGGCAGCCGGCAGCGCCTGACGCCCGAGAGCGCGACGGACATCCAGGCCCGGCTCGGCTCGGACATCGCCATGGCGTTCGACGAGTGCACCAGCTATCCGGTGTCCGAGCCCGAGGCCGAGGCCTCGATGCGCCGGACGCTGCGCTGGGCGCGGCGGTCCCGCACGCGGTTTCTCGCCCTCCGCGACGTTCCGGGCAGTCTGCGCGGCGAGGTCACCAACCCCGGCCAGGCGCAGTTCGGCATCGTGCAGGGCGGCGTCTACCAGGGCCTGCGGGAGGCGAGCGTGCGGGGGACGGTGGCCCTGGGGTTCGAGGGCTACGCCATCGGCGGCCTCAGCGTGGGCGAGCCGGTGGACGTGATGTACCAAGTGGTCGCGGGCACCGCGCGCCTGCTGCCCGACGACCGCGTGCGGTACCTGATGGGGACGGGGATGCCCGACGACCTCGTCGAGAGCGTGGCCGCCGGCATCGACCTGTTCGACTGCGTGCTGCCGACCCGCAACGCCCGCAACGGCCAGCTCCTGACGCGCGCGGGGCCGCTGTCCATCAAGCGGGCGGAGTTCGCGGACGATGCGCGCCCCCCCGATCCGGGGTGCCCGTGCTACACGTGCACGCGTTACTCGCGGGCCTACCTGCGGTACCTGCACGTGGCCGGCGAGATGACCGGGAGGACCCTCAACACGCTGCACAACCTGCACTTCTACCTTGACACGATGCGCCGCATGAGGGAGGCTATCATGTTCGGCACGTTCGAAATGTTCCGGCAGCGCTTTCACGAGACGTTCTCCCGCCGGCCCCGTTCCTGACGTCGCCGCGGCCGGCGCCGCCGACGGGCGGGCCGGCGATTGAAGACCACCGATGCCTGACTCCGGCCTCCCGACGCTCTTCGCCCAGGCCACGCAGGGCAGCCCGCCGCTGTGGGCGCAGTTCCTGCCGTTCGCGCTGATCCTCGCCATCTTCTACTTCATCATCCTGCTGCCGATGCGGCGGCGGCAGAAGAAGGTGCAGGAGTTCCGCGAGGCCCTCAAGGTGGGCGACCGGGTGATCACGACGAGCGGCATCTACGGGTCCATCACGAAGCTTAGCGACCGGTCGGTCCAGCTCCAGGTGGCCGACAAGGTGCGCATCGAGGTGTCGCGGTCGGCGGTCGGGGGCTATCAGGGGCAGGAGCCGGTGGCCCAGGACTCCGCATCGATGTAGGAGTCCTCGCTCCCGGCGCCGGTCGGACGGCCATGTGAAGCCGCCGCCTGCGGGTTTATCGGGCCCCGGCGGGCGGGGCGGACGACGAGACGGATCGAGTCATGGTGAAGAAGAACTTGCGCTGGAAGCTGTTGACCATCCTCGCGGTGACGGCCGCGGCCGCTTTCGCCATCTATCCGCCCGAGGACCAGGTGCGGCTCGGCCTCGACCTCCGGGGCGGCGTCCATCTCGTGCTGCGGGTGCAGACCGACGACGCGCTGCGGGTGGAGACCGAGACGAACGCCGAGCAGTTGAGGGAGCAGGCGAGCCTCGTCGGCATCGAGGTCCTCTCGGCCGGCGCCGCCACCCCGACGGAGGTCCGGATCGAGGGCGTCCCCGCCGACCGCGACCAGGAGTTCCGGGGCATCGCCGACGACCTGCTGCAGGTGAGCTACGACCGGCGGAGCGACGGCCCCGGCGGCTACACCTTCCGCATGCTGCCGGGCATCGAGCGCCAGCTTCGCGAGGAGTCGGTGCGGCAGGCCCTGCAGACCATCGAGCGCCGCGTCAACGAGCTCGGCGTCGCCGAGCCCATCGTCGCCCCCCACGGCGTGGCCGGCGACCAGATCCTCGTGCAGCTGCCCGGCGTCGAGGACGTGCAGGGGGCGAAGGAGATCATCCGCTCGACCGGCCTCCTCGAGCTGAAGCTGGTCGAGGACGGCCCCGCCCTCTCGCGCGAGCTGCTGCTGCAGGCGCGGAACGGCATCGTGCCCGCGGACATGGAGGTCGTGTCGGGGGCCGACGAGTCCCTCGGCGCCACCCCCGGCTCGACCGTCTACTACCTCGTGCGGCGGGTGGCCCCGGTGACGGGGCGCGATCTGCGCAACGCCCGGCCGACCATCGACGAGTTCAACCAGCCCGCGATCAGCTTCTCGTTCAACCGCGAGGGGGCGCGCAAGTTCGGGAACTTCACGGGCAGCAACGTGGGCCGCAACCTCGCCATCATCCTCGACAACCGGGTCTACTCGGCCCCCGTCATCCAGGAGCGCATCGCCGACGAGGGGCGCATCACCGGCACCTTCACGACCGGCGAGGCGACCGATCTCGCGCTGATCCTGCGGTCGGGCGCCCTGCCCGCGTCCCTCACCTATCTCGAGGAGCGGACGGTGGGGCCGAGCCTGGGGGCCGACTCCATCCGCGCCGGGGTCACCGCGTCGGCTTCCGGGCTCATCGCGGTGGCGCTGTTCATGCTGCTCTACTACCGGCTGTCGGGCATCAACGCGGTCGTCGCGGTGGGGATGAACCTCCTCATCCTGCTCGGGTGCATGGCCTACGTGGGGGCCGTGCTCACCCTGCCGGGCATCGCCGGGTTCATCCTCACCATCGGCATGGGGGTCGATTCCAACGTGCTGATATTCGAGCGCATCAAGGAGGAGCTGGGCTCCGCCAAGGGGGTCCGGGCGGCCGTCGCGGCCGGGTTCGACCGCGTCTTCCTGACCATTCTCGACACCCACATCGCGTCGCTCATCGCCGCCGCCTTCCTGTTCCAGTTCGGCTCGGGGCCGATCAAGGGCTTCGCGACCACGCTGTTCTTCGGCCTCGTGTCCAACGTGTTCACCGCGGTCTTCGTGTCGCGCACCATCTTCGAGACGGTGCTCACGCGCCGCCGGGAAGCCTCGTTGAGCATCTGAACCAGCGGAGCCCGCTCCGCCTGATCCGATTGCACCGCCGCCGGCCCCCGCGGCCGCGGCCTGACCATCCGGGACACCGACGCGCGTATGCCCATCTTCAAGAACCCGAACTTCGACTTCCTCAAGTGGCGCTGGCCGGCCGTCGGCCTCTCGTGCCTCATCATCGCCGCCGGCGCGGCGATGGTGGCGCTGCAGGGGGGGCTGTCCCTCGGCATCGACTTCTCGGGCGGCACCATCGTCATCGTGCAGTTCGACGAGCCCGTCACCGAGGACCGGGTGCGCGACGCCGTGGGGGACGCGGCCGGCGAGAGCGTCGTCCAGCAGTACGGCGACGCCGACTCCAACGAGATCCTGATCCGGCTGCCGCAGAGCGGCGACCCCGAGGTGGGCACGAACCTCGAGGAGGGCGCGAACGCGGTCGTGGCGGCCCTCGAGCAGAGCCCCATCGGCGGCTTCACGGTCATCGGGCAGGAGCTCGTGGGGCCGGTCATCGGCGAGGAGCTGCAGCGCCGCGGGGTCAACGCCTTCGTGTTCGCGATGCTCGGCATCCTCGTCTACGTCGCCTTCCGCTTCCGGTTCAGCTTCGCGGTGGGGGCGATCATCGCGGTCGTGCACGACATCCTCGTGACCCTGTCGATGCTGACCTTCTTCGGCTTCGACCTGTCGCTGGCCGTCGTCGCGGCCATGCTGACCATCACCGGCTACTCGGTGAACGACTCCATCGTCGTGTTCGACCGGGTGCGCGAGAACCTCCGGCGCATGCGGCGCGACGCGTTCGACAAGCTCGTCAACGCCAGCATCAACCAGACCCTGAGCCGGACCATCATCACCTCGGGCACCACCGCCTTCGCCGTCCTCGCGCTGTTCCTGTTCGGCGGCGAGGTGCTGCGGGGCTTCGCCTTCACCATGCTCGTCGGGGTGCTCAGCGGCACCTACTCCACGATCTTCATCGCGGCCGCCGCCGCCATCGTGATCAGCGAGCGCCGGGCCGCGCGGCGGCTGCAGTCGGCGCCGGCGGCGGCCTCCGCCGCCTCGAAGCCGAAGCGGCGCAGCCGGAGGTCGAAGGCCCGCGCCTGATCCGACCGGGTCCGCGCCCGCGCCTGAGCACCGGCCGCGGCCGGGCCGGATGCGCCGTCGCTCGAGTGCAGCGCGGATTTCCCGCTCCGGGCCGCCGGGCCGCCCGACCCTGACGCCGCATGACCACCGCCCAGGCCGTGTGGCTCGGCATCGTGCAGGGGCTGACCGAGTTCCTGCCCATCTCGAGTTCCGCCCACCTCATCCTCGTGCGCGAGCTGTTCGGCTGGGACGCGGGGGCGGCCGAGGTCCCGTTCGATGTCGCCTGCCACCTCGGCACGCTGGCCGCGGTGCTCGTCTACTTCCGCCGCGACGTCCTCGAGCTGACCGCGGCCGCGCCCCGGGCCCTCGCGGGCGGCGGCGGCGAGGCCGCCCGCACGGGACGGTCGATCCTGCTCGCGACCGTCCCCGTCGTGCCCCTGGGCCTGCTGCTCTCCGCCGACGTCGACCGCCTGCGCGGGCCGGCGGTGGTCGCGGCGGCGCTGGCCGCGGGCGCGGTCGCGATGCTGTGGGCGGACCGCGGCGGGCACGGCCCCCGGCGGGCCTCGTCGCTGTCCGTCGTCGAGGCCCTGCTCCTCGGCTGCGCGCAGGCCGCGGCCCTCGTGCCCGGGGTCTCGCGGTCGGGCGCGGTCATCACCGCGGCCCTCCTGCTGGGGGTGGCCCGGCCGGAGGCGGCGCGGTTCGCGTTCCTCCTCGGCATTCCCGCCATCGCCGGGGGCGGGCTGCAGGCGGCGCGGATGCTCGGGGGCGGAGGGCTCGCCGCGCACGGGCCGGCGCTCCTCGCGGGGCTCCTCGCCTCCGGGGTCGTCGGCTACCTGGCCGTGGCCGGGCTGCTCCGCTACCTCGCCCGCCACTCGCTCGCGGCCTTCGCCTGGTACCGGCTCGCGGTGGCGGCGGCGCTGGCCGTCGCCCTGGCGCTCGGACTCTGACGCCGTCGGTGTCTCAGTTCGACTCCGAAGGATCCGTGGAAGCACCGCCGCTCAGGGCTGATCGACCCGCCCTCGCCCCATCGACCGCGAGCCTTGCCCGGTCTGAATCGCGTCGAATACAATTAGCGCCCCATGCCCCTGTTCATCGTCGTGTTCGACGAACCGCTGTCGGCCATTCCGACGGCGCTGACCGAGTACAGCCCGATCGAGGTCGGTCCGGGAGCATGGTTGCTGAAGTCCGATGAGATGTCGTCGGCCATCGCGGCGAAGGCCGGCATCGGTGGCGAGGACGCCGAACGGGGCGGGATCGTTCTCGGCCTGAATGGGGCGTACCACGGATACCACCGCTCCGACGTGTGGGAGTGGCTCAAGCGGTACGCCTCATGACGGACCCGCTTCAGTTCCCTGGCAACAGGGAAGAGACGAACCGACGTGCGCTGGCCGGTGACGGCGGGGGAAACGGGAGTCGCTACGACCGCCTCCTGGAGCGCATTCATCACATCGAAGTCACCGTCGCGAAGATCGACACCCGCCTGCAAAGCGCGGCCACGAAAGCTGATCTCAACGAGCTTCAATCGTCCATGCTCAAGTGGTTCATCGCGACTCTGATTGCCGCCATCGCAGCAGTCGCGATGGTTGTGAGCGTCCTCCAGTAGGGCGTCATCCCACGCCATCACGAATCAAACACGTTCACGGAAACTCCAAGGTCGAGAATGGACAACTCACTCTACGTGCTCCTCGGGGTCGGCGCGCCCATCGCCGCCGCCCTCTTCGCGCTATCCCTCATCCGCGCCATCAACGCCCACGACCCCGGCTCCGAGCGCATGCAGCAGATCGCGGCCCTCATCCGCCGCGGCGCGATGGCCTTCCTGCAGACCGAGTACAGCGTCCTGGCGGTGTTCGTCGTCGTCATGTTCGGGGTCCTCGTGCTCTTCCTGCCGGGCGACTCGTTCCTCGTCGGGGTCAGCTTCCTCGTCGGCGCGCTCCTCTCCGCCACCGCGGGGTGGATCGGCATGCGCACCGCCACCGGGGCCGCCGTCCGCACCACCGCGGCGGCCCAGACCAGCCTCGCCGGGGCCCTGCGCGTTGCGTTCTCGAGCGGCGCGGTCATGGGCCTGACCGTGGTCGCGCTCGGCACTCTGGGCATCGCGCTGCTCTACTGGCTGTACGGGGGCCTCGACGGCCGCGGCCCGTCCGCCGTCGGGTCGCTGCTCGGGCTCTCCCTCGGAGCGTCGTCCATCGCCCTGTTCGCGCGCGTCGGGGGCGGCATCTTCACGAAGGCGGCCGACGTCGCCGGCGACCTGTCCGGCAAGGTCGAGGCGGGCATTCCGGAGGACGACCCCCGCAACCCCGCGACCATCGCCGACAGCGTCGGCGACAACGTCGGCGACGTGGCGGGCATGGGGGCCGACCTCTTCGAGTCCTACGTGGGCAGCATCATCTCGTCGGTGGCCCTCGCGTGGGCCCTCACCGCGGCCACCGCCTCCGATCTCTGGGGGGTGGGGGAGAGCGGCTTCCTCGCCCTGCAGGCCGACCTCGCGGTGTTCCCGGTGCTGCTCGCCGGCGTGGGCATCGTCGCCTCCATCCTGGGGACGTTCACGGTGCGGACCGACGACGAGAGCAAGGTGCAGGGGGCGCTGCTGCGGGGGCTCATCGTGGCGTCCGTCATCGTCCTCGTCGGCGCCGCCGGTCTCATCTCGGCCACCTCGGTCCCGTGGCCGGTCATGGGCTGCGTGGTGTTCGGGGTGGTGGCGGGGGTCGTCATCGGCAAGCTCACCGAGTACTACACCGGCAAGGACATGCCGCCGGCCGCCCACATCGCCGAGCAGTCGGAGACCGGCCCCGCCACCAACATCATCGCGGGCCTCGGGGTTGGCATGATGTCGTGCGGCTATCCGGTGCTGGTGGTCTGCTTCGCCATCTTCTTCAGCTATCAGCTCGGCGAGCTCTACGGCATCGCCATCGCCGCCGTCGGCATGCTGTCGACGCTGGGCATCAGCCTCGGCGTCGACGCCTACGGGCCGGTGGCCGACAACGCCGGGGGCATCGCCGAGATGAGCAAGTGCGAGCCGTACGTGCGCGACCGCACCGACGCCCTCGACGCGGTCGGCAACACCACCGCGGCGATGGGCAAGGGCTTCGCCATCGGGTCGGCCGCCCTCACCGCCCTCGCCCTCTTCTCGACGTTCCAGGCGACCGCCGCCGACACCGTGGCCCAGGCCGGCGGGGCCGGTGCGTTCGACCCGCGGCAGCTGAGCCTCGAGCTGACGAACCCGAACGTGCTGATCGGCATGTTCATCGGGGGCATGCTGCCGTTCATCTTCTCCGCGATGACCATGAACGCGGTGGGCCGGTCGGCCAACGAGATGATCGAGGAGGTGCGCCGCCAGTTCCGCACCATTCCCGGGCTGCTCGAGGGCAACGCCGAGCCCGACTCGGCGAGGTGCGTGGCCATCTCCACCCGCTCGGCCATCCGGGAGATGATTCTGCCCGGCCTCCTCGCGGTGGTGGCGCCGGTGCTGACCGGGTTCGTGCTCGGGGTCGCCGGCCTCGGGGGGCTGCTCGCGGGGGCGCTCGTGACCGGCGTGCTGATGGCCCTGATGATGGCCAACGCGGGCGGCGTCTGGGACAACGCGAAGAAGCTCATCGAGGAGGGCCACCACGGCGGCAAGGGCTCGGAGCCGCACAAGGCCGCGGTCATCGGCGACACCGTCGGCGATCCGTTCAAGGACACGTCGGGGCCGAGCCTGAACATCCTCATCAAGCTGATGACCATCGTCGCGGTCATCTTCGTGCCGCTGGTCGTGGCCTGGATGCGCTAGGAGTCTGCGCCGCAGAACGCGCAGACTCCCGGCGGGTTGGTTGGTCGGCAAATCGGAGCCGCAGGCGGCGATTGGCGGGCCGGTGGCCGGCGCCGGGAAGCCCGGGCGGGAGGAGGAAGCGGCGGGCCGGAATTCTCGCGTCGGACTTGCGTTGACACCGGTTTGGTGTCTGCATATAATTCGTCCCTCTCATCGTGGAGCGATTCACCCCCCAACGGGGCGCAGGAGGTTGCCTGTGGCAGGTCAGATGTTCGGAGAAATCGCGAATCCGTCGATCAAGATTGGCGCACAGAAGTGGTATACGGTGCCGGTTTCGATCCTCGCGCACGTCGCGGCGATCGGGGCCGTCGTCATCGTGCCGCTGCTCGCGGCCGAGGCGCTGCCGCAGGTGCCGTCGATGATGGCGTTCGTGGCCGCGCCCCCGCCGCCGCCGCCGCCTCCCCCGCCGCCGCCTCCGCCGGCCGCGCAGGCGGTCGAGGCGCCGGTGGTCGACGTCAACCCCAACGCCGCACCCATCGAGGCGCCGGCCCAGATTGCGCCGGAGACCGGCTTCGATCTGTCGAGCGTCTCGGGCGTCGATGGCGGCATCGCCGGGGGCGTCGTGGGCGGCATCGTCGGCGGGCTGCTCGAGGCCCCGCCGCCTCCCCCGCCGCCGCCCGAGCCGGTCCGCGTCGGTGGCAACATCCAGGCCCCGACGAAGGTGACCAACGTCGATCCGCGGTATCCTCCGGTCGCGCAGGCGGCGCGCGTCCAGGGCGTCGTGATTCTCGAGGCGGTCATCGGTCCCGACGGCCGGGTCACCGACGTGAAGGTGCTGCGCTCGGTGCCGCTGCTCGACGAGGCGGCCATCGAGGCGGTGCGGCAGTGGACATATACCCCGACGCTGCTGAACGGCGTCGCGGTTCCCGTCATCATGACGGTGACGGTGAACTTCCAGTTGCGGTAGCCGGCGCGCGAACGTGTTGTGGGCGGCGGTACGCCGGTCGTCCGGCGTCCCGCCGCCCGATGATGTGAATCGCAGGTAGGAGGCACAATGGATCTTCTGGAGCTCTGGGAACAGATGGGCATTCCCGTCAAGTCCCTCATGATCTTGCTGGGGCTGATGTCGATGTGGTCGATGGGCGTCTTCTTCGAGCGGCTCTTCACCTTTACGCAGGCCGGAAAGCAGTCGAAGGCCTTCGCGCCCCAGGTCGCCAAGCACCTGAAGGACGGCCATCTGAAGGACGCCATCGCCGTCTCGCAGTCGAAGAACTACAAGTACAGCCACCTCGGAAAGGTCGTCCTGGCCGGTCTGCAGGAGTACCAGTTCCAGAAGGACGCCGGGGTCGAGCTGAGCCGCGACGACGTGATCGACAGCGTGCGCCGGGCCATCCAGCGCGCCTCCGCCCTCACCGCGGCCGACCTCAAGAAGGGCATGGGGTCGCTGGCCACCATCGGGGCCACCGCCGTGTTCGTCGGCCTGCTCGCCACCACCCTGGGCGTCATCAACGCGTTCCAGGGCATCGCGGCCACCGGGTCGGGCGGCCTCGGCGCCGTGTCGGCCGGCATCGCGGAAGCGCTCGTCGGGACCGCCATCGGTCTGTTCGTGGCGATTCCCGCGGTGTGGTTCTACAACGGCCTGACCACGCGCATCGAGTTCTTCAACGTCGAGATGGACAACTCGTCGTCCGAGCTCGTCGACTACTTCATCAAGAAGGCCGACTAGGGAACGTCGCTAGAGGGCCGAGCCCGGTCGCGCAGCCGCGCGATCGGGCTCTCCACCCGATGACCCCGGAGCGGACCGAGGAGACACACCCATGGGTATGCAAGTAGGCGAAAAATCAGGTGCGATGAACTCGGAGATCAACATCACGCCGCTGGCCGACGTGATGCTGGTGCTGCTGATCATCGTCATGCTGATCGCGCCCCTGTTGCAGAAGGGCGTCGACGTGACCCTGCCCGAGGCCTCGAACACCTCGGACAAGCCCGAGAACGACACGCAGACCGTCCTCGCGGTGACCGCGGACGGCCGCTTCTACGTCGACAGCACCCAGACCACCGAGCAGGAGTTGCTGACGACGGTGCAGACCACGCTCGAACGGAAGTTCGAGAAGATCGTGCTGATCAAGGCCGATCAGGACGCGCAGTACGCCGACGTCATGGCCGTGCTCGACCGCCTGCAGCGCGCGGGCATCGAGGACATCGGCCTGATCACCGAGCGGAAGGTCGGCAGCGGCGGGGTTTCCGCCGGAGGGGAGTAGCCCATGCACAAGAAGCACCACGGGGCGGACACCGTCGTCTCCGCCGAGAGGCCGCAGTCGACCGCGGACATCAACATCACGCCGTTCATCGACGTGCTGCTGGTGCTGATCGTCATCTTCCTCGCGGCCCTGCCCCTGTCACAGCGGGGACTCGACATCAACCTGCCGCTCGAGACGCGGGGCTCGACGCAGACGGCGGTCGACTCCAGCCAGATCGTGCTGCAATACACGGCTGACCGCGTCATCACCGTCAACCAGCAGCCGGTGCCGATTCAGCGGCTGGAGTCGGAGCTGCGCGGCATCTTCGAGCAGCGTCGCGAGAAGACGATGTTCGTGGCCGGCGCCGGCAGCCTGCGCTACGGCGAGATCATCGAGGTGATCGACGCCGCCAAGGGCGCCGGCGTCACCAAGGTCGGCATCGTCACCGAGGCGATGCGCCGGGCCGGCGGGGCCGACGCGCTGTAGCACCCCACACGATCCGTCGTTCGGAACACGAAAGGCGCGGCATGCGCGAGCATGCCGCGCCTTTTTCGTGTTCTCGCAACCCGTCCCCGTCAGCGCAAGGGGCCGCTGCCCGCGTTCGCGGGGCAGCCGGCAGGTCCGGCGGCGGGGCGCCTGCAGCTCATTGCGGTAATCGAAGACCCCGCCGTGATCGAGCGCATCCTGCGCCATCTGGGGCTGCCGACCGACATCCCCGAGGCCCGGCCCGCGCGGCCGCCCCCGATGCCGTTCCTTCTCGACGGCCTCGCCACCGCTGGGGGCGACGACCAGATGCTCGTCGACACCCGTTCTTGAACGCCTCTCCTCGACGGCCCGCCCGGCCCGCCTGTCCGACGTGCGCCCTGCCGCACCGCTGTCGGTTGTGGCGCGGCGCATTCTCTGCGGCGCATTTTGTCTTGACACCCGCCCAGAGTTGTGGGTAGGCTAGCTGTCCTGTGGCGCGCCCAGGCCTGTGAAGGGGGCCGGCACTAGGGAGGGTTACTCGTGCCTAGAATCTTCGGAGCGAAACACCTGCTGGTCGCAGCAGCTACGGTCGCCGTACTCCTTTTTATGGTAGTTGGTGCCGTTGGACAAGAAGTTGGTGCCGTTGAACACAGTGTGTCGGCGCTGCCGTCGACTCAGCAGGGGCCGGGATATAACCCGACGACCCCAGCAAGAGTTGAGCTGGGAAGGCTGCTGTTCTGGGACCCGCTTTTGTCGGGACCCCAAGACGTAGCCTGCGCGACGTGCCATCATCCCCAAAACGCCTATGCGGAGGACCGCGACCTGTCGCTCGGCGTGAAGGGCATCGGCCGGGGCCGCTTCCGGCGTGACGGAATTCTCGTCAAACGCAATAGTCCGACGGTTCTGAACGTTGCTTTCAACGGCATCGATGAATCGGGCCGCTATGACCCGGCGACTGCGCCGGCGTTCTGGGACAATCGCATCAGGAGCCTCGAATCGCAGGCGCTCGAACCGCTCAAGTCGTTTGAGGAAATGCGAGGGGACACCTACCCGGAGGATGAGGCTGTCGCGAGAGTGGTGGCGAAGCTCCAGGCCAACGCCGAGTACCCGAGCCTGTTCGCCGGGGCCTTCGGCGGTGAACAGCCGGTCACCGCGGAAAACCTGGGCAGGGCGATAGCGGCGTTCATGCGGTCGCTGCTGGCCAACAACGCGCCGTTCGACCGCTACATGCGCGGCGACCGCAGCGCCATGACGCGGGAACAGGTCCGCGGAATGCAGCGCTTCGAGGAGATCGGGTGCATCAGGTGCCACAACGGGCCCATGTTCTCCGATTACAAACTGCATGTCATGGGCGTGCCCGACAACCCCGCTCTTGCATCAGGTGCCACAACGCCCGCCTCCGACGGAGGCGCGCAGCACCCTCCTTGCCCGGCAGCTCCTGGGGAGCCGCGTACTGCAGCGTCCCGAGCAGCGTGCGACAGCTATGCGTTTCGCACGGCGTCGCTGCGAAACCTCGAATTGACCTTCCCATACGGGCACAATGGCATGTTCAGGACGCTGAACGCCGTCGTGGGGTTCTATGAATCCACCATCGCCGGGGAGTCCCGGAACCCGAACGTCAGCTACGAGGAGCTCGATCCGCTGCTTCGCCAGTTGCAGAACGTGGACGAAGAAGACGTGGATCTGATAGAGTTTTTAATTGCTCTGAGCGATGGGTCGTTCGACCGCACGATTCCCGAGCGCGTACCGAGCGGCCTGCCCGTCGGCGGAAACATTCGATAGAGCAGAGTACGCGCCGTCGTGGGATGCTGCGGGCTTGTCGACATCCGAATTTCGAGGCATACCGATTGGAGGACTCACATGAAACCGATCTCTCTGTTTGTACTCGGCGTAATGGCGGTTGCGATGAGCGCGCCGGCGCAGGCGCAGGTCTATGAGGAGCGCCGGACCGATACGGAAGACCCCATCGAAAAGCCGTTGCTCGCCGCTCCGAACGCGGCTATGGCCAGGAACGCCACGGTCGTCAAGTGGATTCGGAATCCGGCGAAGAGTCCGGAGGATGACGTCACGGCTGCCGACTTCACGTTTGAAGTTTTGAGGCCCGGCCCCGGCCGTATGGTCTGCTACGACCTGACCGGCTGGCCTGGAGAGCGGCCGTGGTCGGTGGAGTGCACCAGCAGCGACGCCAACATGGCGCGCATCGCGCAGAATCGAGCGTTCGCGGAGATGGGGGCCAAGGCCCAGCCACTGCTGGCAACGGCCAGTGGAGGCAGGCCCGCCGGGCGTCCTGTCTTGTCGAGCAGCGGCACCGGAGGGATTAGGGATCTGGTTGTGGCCGCCGGGAAAGACGGAACGCGTGAGCTGCCCGAAGTCGGGACCATTTGGTATAACCTCCGGGGCGACAGCCAGGACACCGCCATCTGGCACACGTTTATCGCCATGCCGAACTTCATGGCGGACGAAGTCGGACTGCCGAATGTTCGCGACGCGGGCGGCGCCTGGCTGATGTTTGAGGGCACGCCGGACGCCCACATCATGATAAGTGGCCGATAACCGGCAGAGAGTTTCTCGGCCTCGGGGTTTTCGACAACGAATCGGGGGGAGGTGTGTGACACCTTCCCCCGATTTCCCGCAGGTTGCGAATGACCTCGCTTTGCGTGAGCTTTATGAAATATCTACTGACAGGTCTTCTTGCCTCCGCTCTTCTTGCCTCCGCCACGATGTTTGCAACCCAGAGCAGACAGACTTTCTCAGGCACGATCACCGATGAGGAGTGCCCCATCGCCGATCATTCCGGAATGCGGATGGGGTCGACCGACGCTGCCTGCACCATCGCTTGCGTCGATGACCACACCGTCCCGTTCGTTTTGTTTGACGGCGAAGCAACCTATCTGTTGAGCGACCAGGACAAATCAAGAGAGTTTGCCGGAAAGAAAGTAGCAGTCGTCGGCACGCTGGACTCCAACACCCAGACGATCCAGGTCACTTCAATGGCCGCGGCCAAGTGATCGCCTGCGCGACGCCACGGTCCAGCGACGCTCTCCCAGCCAGCCGGCGTCGTCCCGGCCAGTCATCAGGCAACCGCAGGGTCAGGATCGCGCCGACCTGGGCGATCTCGTGAACGCGGGGCGGTCAAATCTCTGGAGGGCTGGGGGTTCGGAGACCGCGGGGGAGGCGTACGCGCGCGCCGGCAGCGAATCAGTTCTGCTCGCCGGGTGGAACGCGACGAGCCCACCGCATTCGCTGGCCGTTGCGGTCGACCAGCGGGTCCACGCCAAAGCATTTCTGCAGTGAGGTCGACCATCGGAGCCGTCTGGGCTTCCCCCGCCGCTCCTGGCCCACCAGGGCGAAGACCGTGTCGTGCGTCTGGCACTCGACGCGAGGCGCGAGCAACCCAAAGTACCGCACCGGTGTGCCGGTAGCGGTCGGGGACATGGGTCAGCGAGCGTGGCCAGGAACTCGGCCGGCGTGTAGGTGGTCTCGACGCTCTGTTGGTCCGCGTGTCCTTCGTCACAAATCGGATTTCTTGACGGCCGATCGTCCGTCCGGAGCCGGTGCTGCGCGATGGGCGGCCGGCGGGCGTAGCGGCCGGCATGGCCGAGGAACTGCTTCTTGCTCTTGAACCGCTTGACGTCGATGTTCCACCACCGCTCGTATTGGGCGGTCAAGAGCCGCAGCAGTTCGCCGCGAGGCATGTCCGTTTCGAAGACAACCAGCCCGCGCCGCTTCCCGCAGCAAGGTGATGACGGCGTAGCGCCACATCGGCATCAGCGCCTTCTTGTCCAGCCGGGCGCGGGCGCGCCACGCGGTGCCATCCTCACGAAGGCCGCCCTCTGACACCAGGATGTGGAGGTGGCAGGACGATGCGCGAGACCGGGTGCCGCAACCTCCCGCCGTACGCAACGAGACCGGGTGCGGTCCCCCGGAAGGAACCGGCACCCGGCCTGAAGGGGTGGACGCCGGCCGGGGCAGGCCCGGCCGCGCGAATCTAGCCGCCGGCGCCGGCGCCGGTCCGCAGTTGCTGCAGCTCTTCGGCGCGGTCGCGCAGCACGTCCGCCTGGTCGATCAGGTCGTCCCGTTCGCGGACGTTGTCGGTCAGGTTGGCCTGCATCCGCAGCAGGATGTTCTTGTAGGTCAGGGCCTCGACGTAGTCGGCGTTCAGCTCGAGGGCCTTGTCGGTCTCGGCGAGACCGAGCATCACGTACTCCATCTCCTGGTCCTCGTCCAGGGTGAAGTCGCGGAACGCCTTCTCCCAGTAGTAGGTCGAGATGGTGTAGTAGGCCTCCGGATTGTCGGGCTCGAGCTCGGCGCGACGCCGAAGGGCCGCGATCGTCTCCTCGAACTGCTCGTTGCGGTTGTAGTACCCCGCGAGCTGGAGCTGCGCGGCAGGGTCGTCGGGCCGCGACGCCGTGATTTCCAGCAGCACCTGCTCGGCCTCGGTGTAGAGCCCCGAGTCCTCGTAGAGCCGGGCGAGGCGGTAGTAGTTGTCCGGGTTCTCGGGATCGGTGTCGATCATCGTCTGCAGCACGACCTCGGAAGAGGCCGGGTCGTTCGCCTTGTCGGGGCCGTAGGCCTCCACAAGCCACTGCAGCGACAGGGTCTGCAGCTCGAGGTAGGTCTGGCGCTCGGCCGACGTGATGTAGTTCTCGATGGCCCTGTCGAGCATCTCGTCGTTCTCCGGCTCGCCCCGCAGGGCCGGCCGGAACTGCTGGTCGTAGCTGTTGGCCAGGTAGAAGTAGGCCTCGACCAGATCGGGGTCGTTCTCCAGGACCTCCTCGTACAGCTCTGCCGCCAGCACGTAGTCGCTACGCTGATACTGGGTGTGCGCGTCCTTGATGACGCGCAACGCCCGGAGCTGGTCGAACATATAGCAGGATGACGTCGACAGGGCCACTAGGGCTACGAGAACGAGTCTGATGGCGAGCGATCGGATTTGCATAGCGGTCCCCTTCATCACCGTCGGTCGTGACTTCTCCCCTGCGGCAACCGGATGCTGCCGTCGATGTCTTGGACACCGGCGGCCGCGTTTCGGCCCGCTTCCGAAACGAGTATCTCCTCTCGGGCGTTTCCCGCCCGTTCCGGACGGACGGTACGCACGCTGCCGGAGAACCACGCCCGTACCGGCCGCAGCCCACGAAAGGCAGATCAGTATAGTGAAGCCCAAAACGTCAAGTCAAGAGAACATGTCCGCCTCGAGCTGCAGCACCGCCACCCGGATCAGGATGCAGACGGCGAGGTTGGCGTTCCCGGCCAGGCGGGGGATGCGCCCTGCGTGTCGTGGCGGGCGCGCGCCGCGGCCCTTTCCCGGACCCGGCGAGCCGCGGTATCCTGCTCGGCGCACCCGATGAGCAGCTTCGACACCCTGATCGACAAGGCCCGGGCCTCGAACCCGCACGCCGACACCGGCCTCCTCCGCCGCGCCTACGACTTCTCCGCGGCCGAGCACGCCGGCCAGAAGCGGCGCTCGGGCGAGCCCTACCTCGTCCATCCCCTCGAGGTGGCCTCCCTCGTCGCCGACATGCGGCTCGACGACGTGGCCATCGCGGCGGGGCTGCTGCACGACGTCGTCGAGGACACCCTGACCACCATCGAGCGCGTGCGCGACCTGTTCGGCCCCGACGTCGCCCACGTCGTGGAGGGGGTCACCAAGATCAGCTCCATCTCGTTCTCGACGAGCGAGGAGCGGCAGGCGGAGAACTTCCGCAAGATGCTGCTCGCCATGGTCGACGACATCCGCGTCATCCTCGTGAAGCTCGCCGACCGGCTGCACAACATGCGCACGCTCGACCACCTGGCCGAGGCGCGGCGCCTGATCATCGCCCAGGAGACCCTCGACATCTACGCCCCCATCGCGCACCGGCTCGGCATGCGGAAGGTCAAGGACGAGCTCGAGGACCTCGCCTTCAAGCACCTCGACCCGAAGAGCTACGAGACGACCCGGGCCTGGGTCGAGCGGCGCCGCAAGGCTACCCGCAGGGCGGTCCAGGGGCTGCGCGAGACCCTCGAGCGGACGCTGGCCGAGGCCGGCGTCCCGTTCGCCCGCATCGAGTCGCGCATCAAGCGGCTCTACGGCATCCATCTGAAGATCAAGCGGCAGCGCATCCCCCTCGAGCAGGTCTACGACCTCGTCGCGCTCCGGGTCATCACCACGTCGGTGCACGACTGCTACGCGGCGCTCGGGGTCATCCACCAGACGTGGTCGCCGGTGCCGGGCCGGTTCAAGGACTTCGTCGCGATGCCCCAGGCCAACCGCTACCAGTCGCTGCACACCTCGGTGGTCAGCGACGCCGGGGTGCCGTTCGAGGTGCAGATCCGGACCGAGGAGATGCACGAGGTGGCCGAGAACGGCATCGCCGCCCACTGGAAGTACAAGGAAGGGCGGGTCGGCGTCGACCCCGACGAGGAGCACTTCGCCTGGCTGCGGCAGCTCCTCGAGTTCCAGCAGGAGCTGGGCGACCCCGGCGAGTTCATCCACGACCTCAAGGTCAACCTCTACCCGGACGAGGTCTACACGTTCACCCCCAGGGGCGAGGTCAAGGCCCTGCCCCGCGGCGCCACCCCCATCGACTTCGCCTACAGCGTCCACACCGACGTCGGGCACCAGTGCGTGGGGGCGCGGGTGAACGGCCGCATGGTGCCGGTGCGCACGCGGCTCGCGAGCGGCGACATCGTCGAGGTGGTGACCGCCCCCGGCCACACGCCGAGCCGCGACTGGCTCAACTTCGTCGTGACCTCCCGTGCCCGCAACAAGATCAAGCACTTCATCCACGCCGAGGAGAAGCTGCGCGCGGTCGAGCTGGGGCGGAAGCTCTTCGACAAGGAGCTGCGGCGGTTCAACCTCAGCGCGAAGTCCGTGCTCGTGCCGGAGGCGCTCGGGCGGGTGTCCGAGGAGTTCAAGGTGGGGCGCAGCGACGACCTGTTCGCGGCCATCGGCTACGGCAGGGTGCAGGCGCGGTCGGTGCTCGACAAGCTGGTCCCCAGCGACCTCGACGAGCAGACCGGGGGCCGGTCCATCGGCACCGTGGTGCGCCGGGTGCTGCGTCCGAGCGAGGACAAGGTCAAGGTGCGCGGGTTCGACGACCTCATGGTCTTCCGCGCCCGCTGCTGCAGCCCGATACGGGGAGAGAAGATCGTCGGCTACGTCACCCGGGGCAAGGGCGTCTCGGTGCACGCGGCCCGGTGCCGCAACGTGCTCAACCTCCTCTACGACCCCGAGCGCCGGATCGACGTGGTGTGGGACAAGCAGGCCGACGAGGACGGCTTCGTGGTCCAGCTCGGCATTCAGGTCGAGGACCGGCAGGGGATGCTCGCCGACGTCACGTCGAAGATCGCCGGGCTCAGGACCAACGTCCTCAAGATCGAGGCGACGAGCAGCGATCACCACGGACGCATCAACGTCACCATTGAGATCGCCGACCTGAAGCACCTCCAGCGCATCGTCAAGGTGGTCCGCGCCGTCGCCGGGGTGATCGAGGTCGAGCGCGTGATGAGCGCGGGCTAGGCGTCTGCGCCGTGGACGGCGCGGGCGGGATTCAGGCGTATCGGGCCGGGGGCGCCCCCAGGTCCGCGACGGCGTCTATCTCGACCTCGACGCCCTTCGGCAGCGCCGCCACCTCGACCGTCGCCCGGGCCGGCGCGGGGGCGTCGAAGTAGCTGCCGTACGCTTCGTTGACTCGGGAGAAGGAGCCCAGGTCCGTCAGGTAGATGGTGGTGCGGACGACGTCGTCGAAGCCCGCCCCGGCCGCCTCGAGAACGGCCCCGAGGCTCTGCATGACCCGGTGGGTCTGGGCGGCGACGTCCCCCTCGATGACCTCGCCGGTGGCCGGGTCGAGGGGAATCTGGCCCGAGACGAACAGCAGCGACCCGGCCCGCACCGCCTGCGAGTAGGGGCCGATGGCGGCCGGGGCGCGGTCGGTCTCGATGGCCTGGCGCGGCATGGGCTGAAGGCTACGCCGCCTTGACGATCCGGTTCGACCGGATGCAGCGGGTGCAGACGCGGATGCGCTTGACGCCGCCGTTGATCACCGCCTTCACGGGCTGGATGTTGGCCTTGAACCGCCGCCGCGTGACGTTGTGCGCGTGGCTGACGTTCCGCCCGACGGCCGGGCCTTTCCCGCAGATGTCGCAACGCTTTGCCATGATGTCGATCCAGATTTCTCCGATCCAAACCCCGAAGTATACCAGACGCGCCGGTCCTCGAGGGAGCCCGAGGGCCGCCGTGGGTGCACGTCAAGAAAGTGGCGGCGCGACGCAAGAGGGGGCGCAGCCTCGTGTGCGGGCGCCGAAGCCCCATTGAGCGGCGTGTTCGCGGGTCCTGGCCCGGGCGCTCCCGTGAATCGGGAGCCCGACAGCGCCACGAGCCGTCATCTCACAATCCTGACGTGGCACCCGGCCGCCGTCAGGGAACGATGATGCGGGGCTCGTCGCCGGCTTCGTCGGGGCGGGCTCGAGCCGGCCCGCCGGCCGCCGGCTTCGCCAACCGGCCCGCGAGCTCGAGATAGGCGGTCCCGCCGCCTCCGAGGGCCGCCTCGGCCCCCGCCGCGGCCCGCTCGACGCAACGCAGCACCTCGGCCAGATCGCGTTCGCCGGCCTTGGGGCCGCCCGCCGCCGGGGGGTCGTCGAGCAGCGGCCTGAGCTCCTGCGACAGGCGCTCGGCCGGCGGCGACGACGCCTGGTGCGCGTAGATGATGCCCTTGCTCGCGGTCTCGTAGGTCTTGGCCAGGGCCTCGGCGCTCTCGCGGATCGTGCGATCGTCGATGGGCAGCCGCCCCGTGCCGGCGATGCCGTGCAGCGCCTGTTGCACGAAGAAGAAGAGCTCGTACTGCCGCGGCTGCAGGCCGGCCACGATGGGCAGGAGAAAGCGGGCGTCGCGCTCCTGCCGGCGCTGCACCACCGCGGGGGGGTGGCTCTGCGCCGACGCGAGATAGCGGCAGTCGTCGGGGCAGCGTATCTCCGTCAACCGCTTCGTGGCGCAGCAGACGGCGCAGATCTCCCGCTCGAGGGCGGGGCAGGTGCGCCGCGCCCGGCGCCGACGGCACAGGGGACAGACAGGTGCGCTCATGCGTGGCTCGTGGGCGCGGCCGGCGCCCGGGCGGACCCAAGCTCCGTCGCGCCGGTCGGAACCAGGGTGCGGCTTCGTGCGCGCGGGCGGCGCCAAGCTCCGTCGCGCCGGTCGGAGCTCCGGTGCGGCGTCGGGCGCCGCCGTTTCCCCTCCCGTCGCGTTCCCCCTTCCGGGGGAGCCCGTCCGGCGCATTCTACATCCCCGCGACCCCCGGGCGCACGCCGGCGGGCCGTCCGCGCGCGGCCGCCGTCCGGCCGTCCGTCCTCTCCCGATGACAGCTGTTCGCCGCGTTGAAACCGTACAGGACAAATCGTCGTCTAAGCATGTGCGAGCGAGGTTTCCATGGCGCCACCAGTGAGCTGAAATCGGTGAGCGCAGCTCGGCGGAGCGGCGATCTGCTCCCTTCGCGGTTCGGATTCCGGCTCGGGGCACTTCGTTTTCAGCGGGTGAGGCGGCTCGTGTACCGGTTGCGACGACTTGGCATCTAATTTGCTACAAAAACAACAGGGGCTCGTGGCCGGACGACGGCGCGGGCCGCTCTGGAGGCGTCGAAGCCGAGACGACTCGTGCAACTCCAGCGAGGCTTGGGAGGGGCCACAAAATGAACACCCATGCACGCGGCATGGCGGAAGCGCGGTTCGACGAACTGCGCCGCATGCTCGAAGAGCGCCGCGACGAGATCGCGGGCGCGGTGAAGGACAAGATTCGCGACGTGCGCGCCGACGCGACGCGGTCGGGGGGCCACCGCCCGACCAACCTGAACGGGATGCCGGAAGCGGACATCCACGAGGACATCGAGTTCGCCCTGCTCCAGATGAAGACCGAGACGCTGACCAAGATCAACGCCGCCCTCGAGCGGCTCGAGGAGGGCACCTACGGGTACTGCTACGAGTGCGGCGAGGAGATAGCCGGCCAGCGGCTGCGGGCGCTGCCGTTCGCGGCGCGTTGCCGCGACTGCGAGGAGATGCACGAGGTCGAGATGGACCGCGAGCGGATGCTCGAGATGCGCAGCAAGGCGGTGTCGCTCTTCGGCGCGCCGTCGAGCTGATCCACGTGCCTGGATCCGGCGCCCGCGGCCGCGGGCGCCGGCGGCGGCCCTCGTGCGAGCCCGCGCGCTCTCGCACGAGGGCTGCTAAACTCCCCCGGGGACCCCGACCCGGGGACCCGAGGGAGCGGGCGCGCCCGCCGGCCGAAGTCCGGCGGAACCGGGAGAAGCCACACGATGAGCGACGAGCCCGAGCTGCTCGATGACGGTTTCGGCGGCCCCGGCCGGGTGTCGATACCGTCCGAGCTGCCGGTGTTGCCCCTACGCGACACGGTCCTCTTTCCGAACTCCTTCATGCCCCTCGCGGTGGCCCGCGAGAGCTCGGTGCAGCTGATCGAGGAGGCCATCGCCGAGAGCAGCCTCGTCGGCGTCTTCACCCAGCTCGAGCCGGGCACCGAGGAGCCCGCCCAGGAGGAGCTGTACTCCGTCGGCACCCTGACCCACATCCACAAGATGTTCAAGCTGCCCGACGGCACCCTGCGGCTCATCGTGCAGGGGCAGTCGCGCCTGCACCTGGACGAGGTGCTGGCGACGAAGCCGTACATCCGGGCCCGGGTGCGGGAGGCGGCGGAGGTCCTGCGCGAGTCCGACCGCCTCGCCATCGACGCCCTGCAGCGCAACGTCAAGGGCAACTTCCAGCAGGTGGTCTCCCTGTCGCCGCTGCTGTCCGACGACCTCCAGGCGCTGGCCGGCAACATCACCGACCCCGGCAAGCTCGCCGACTTCATCGCGTCGAGCCTGACCACCATCCAGACCTCGATCCGCCAGGAGGTGCTCGGCACCCTCGACGTCCGCGAGCGGATGGAGCAGTTGAACCGCATGCTCATCAAGGAGCTCGAGGTCCTTGAGCTCGGCTCCAAGATCCAGTCCGAGGTGCAGTCCGAGGTCGGCAAGAGCCAGCGCGAGTATCTGCTGCGCGAGCAGATGAAGGCGATTCAGAAGGAGCTGGGCGAGGGCGACGAGCAGACCAAGGAGATCGAGGAGCTGCGGGAGAAGATCGAGGCGGCGGGCATGCCCGAGGCGGTGCGGAAGGAAGCCCTGCGCGAGCTCGACCGGCTGTCCCGCATGCCGGTGGCGGCGGCCGAGTACACCGTGTCGAGGACCTATCTCGACTGGCTCGTCGTCCTGCCCTGGAACGTCCGGACCGACGAGGTCATCGACCTCCCGCGCACCCGGCAGGTGCTCGACGACGACCACAGCGGGCTCGACAAGGCGAAGGACCGCATTCTCGAGTACCTCGCGGTGCGCAAGCTGAACCCGGCCATGAAGGGGCCCATTCTCTGCTTCGTCGGCCCCCCGGGGGTCGGCAAGACCTCCCTCGCGAAGTCGATCGCGCGCTCGCTCGACCGCAAGTTCGTCCGCGTCTCGCTCGGCGGCATGCGCGACGAGGCCGAGATCCGCGGGCACCGGCGCACCTACATCGGCGCCCTCCCGGGCCAGGTCATCCAGGGGCTGCGCCGCGCCGAGTCGAAGAACCCCGTCTTCATCCTCGACGAGATCGACAAGCTGGGGGCGGACTTCCGCGGCGATCCCTCGTCGGCCCTCCTCGAGGTGCTCGATCCCGAGCAGAACAACACGTTCCGCGATCACTACCTCGACGTCCCGTTCGACCTCTCCGAGGTGCTCTTCATCACCACCGCCAACGTGCTCGACCCCATCGCCCCGCCCCTGCGCGACCGCATGGAGGTGCTCGAGCTGCCCGGCTACACCGAGGACGAGAAGCTGCAGATCGCGACGGAGCACCTCGTCGGGCGGCAGGTCGAGAACCACGGCCTGACGGCGGAGCAGATCGCGTTCTCCGACGCGGCGTTGCGGGCCGTCGTCCACGGCTACACCCGCGAGGCGGGGGTGCGCAACCTCGAGCGCGAGATCGGCGCGTTGTGCCGCAAGGTGGCGCGCCGGCACGCCGAGGGGAACGACGAGCCGGTGGCCATCACCCCCGACACCGTCGCCGGGATGCTGGGGGCGCCGCGCTTCGAGGACGAGGAGGTGGCCGAGCGCACCCGCAACCCCGGCGTGGCCCTCGGGCTGGCGTGGACGCCGGCCGGCGGCGACGTGCTCTTCGTCGAGGCGACCCGCATGCCCGGCAAGGGCACCCTCACCCTGACCGGGCACCTCGGCGACGTCATGAAGGAGTCGGCCCGCGCCGCCCTCTCGTGGTTCCGCGGCGAGGCGGCCGCCTACGGGGTGGACGCCGCCTTCTACCAGGACGCCGAGATCCACCTCCACGTCCCGTCCGGCGCGATCCCCAAGGACGGGCCCTCGGCGGGAGTGACGATGGCCGCCGCGGTCGCGTCCGAGCTGACGGGCCGGCCCGTGCGCGGCAACGTCGCGATGACCGGCGAGATCACCCTGTCGGGCCGCGTCCTGCCGGTGGGCGGCATCAAGGAGAAGGTGCTCGCGGCCCGCCGCCACGGGGTGACCGAGGTGCTCCTGCCCAGGCGCAACGAGAAGAACGTCAACGAGGACCTCAGCGACGACCTCCGCCGCGACATGACCATCCACCTCGTCTCCACCATCGACGAGGTGCTCGAGCGGGTCCTGCAGCCGCCCGCCGCCCGGCCCGCGGCGGCCGGCACTGGCGCCGACGCCTCGGGCGTGCACGGCACCGTTCAGTAGTCTTCAACCGTCGCTTTCGTGCCGGCGCCGCCGGCGCAGGTCGTCGACCACCGCCTGCAGGTCGGCCGGCATCGGCGCCTCGAACGCCACCCGGCGGCCGTCGCGCGGGTGCGTGAACGCGAGGCGCCAGGCGTGGAGGAACGGCCGCCCGAGCGACGCGAGGGCGCGGTGGTCGGCCGCGAGGTGGCGGCGCACCCCGCCGTAGAGGGCGTCGCCGGCGATGGGGTGGCCGATGCTCGCCAGGTGCACCCGTATCTGGTGGGTGCGGCCGGTGGCGATGGCGATGGTGGCCAGGGTCAGGCCCCGCAGCCGCTCCGCCCCCGTGATGCGGGTGACGGCGGTGCGGGCGCGGCGGGCCCGGGTCGAGATCTTCTTCCGGTCGACGGGGTCGCGGCCGAGCGGCGCGTCGATGCGCCGGCCCGCGTTCAGCAGGCCCCACGCCAGCCCCAGGTACTCCTTCTCCACCTCGCGGTCCGCGAACTGACGCGAGAGCTCCGTGTGGGCGGCGTCGTGCTTGGCGACCACCATCACCCCCGACGTGCCGCGGTCGAGGCGGTGCACGATGCCCGGGCGCTGCTCGCCGCCGATGCCGCTGAGCCCCGTGACGTGGTGCAGCAGGGCGTTCACCAGCGTCCCCCGGTCGTGACCGGCCGCGGGGTGGACGACCATGCCGGCCGGCTTGTCGACGACCACGAGGTCGGGGTCGTCGTGCAGCACGGTCAGCGGCAGCGGCTCCGGCGCCGGCGTCGACGGGGCGGCGGGGGGTACTGCCACGTCGACCACGTCGCCGGCGTGCACCGCGTGACTCGCCCTGACCGTCCGCTGATTGAGCAGCACGTGGCCGTCCCGGATCAGCCGCTGGACCCGCGCCCGCGACAGCTCGGGCACGACGGCGGTGACGAAATGGTCGAGGCGCGAGCCGTGGTGGTCGCCGGCGACCTCCAGGCGCTCCGTCTCGGCGGGGGGCATCGGCGGCGGGGGCTAGGAGCCGGCGGCCGAACCGCGAGCCGCGCCTGGACCGGCGAGAGCGACGGCGGGCCGAAGAAGGCCGCGGCCCGACCGGGCATGACGGGGGAGCATGCTAGCGCCGGCCTCCCTTCGCCCGCGCCGCCGGGGCCTCCGCCGCCGCCCCGCGCCGCCCGAGTCGGACGAGCATGACGATGCTCGCCGGCACGATCAGGGCCGAGACGAACTGCGAGGTCGGCAGGGCGTCGAACACCATGCCGCGGGGGTCGCCGCGGTACAGCTCGATGACCATGCGGGCCACGCCGTAGAGCAGCAGGTAGGTCCAGAAGGTCCGGCCCGGGAACGCCCGCCACCGGCGCTCGCCGGCGAGGAGGACGCCCAGGATCAGGAGGACGGCGGCCGACTCGTAGATCTGGGTCGGGTGCAGCGCCACGCCGAGGGGGGTGCCGACGTTGGCGGCGGCCAGCGTGCTGGTGAAGGTGATGCCCCACGGGGCTTCCGTCGGCTGTCCGAAGCAGCATCCCGCGAGGAGGCAGCCCATGCGGCCCACCCCCTGGGCCAGCGCGATGCCCGGCGCGAACAGGTCGCACGTGGTCCACAGGGGCAGCCCGTGGCGGCGCATGTACCACCAGCACATCGGCACCGCCAGCAGCAGCCCGCCGTAGAAGACCCCGCCCACCGTCAGCAGCGTCGCGAGCTGGGACGGGTCGCCGGCGTAGCGGTCGAAGTCGACCACCAGCAGCATCAGCTTGGCCCCGACGACGGCGCTGATTATCCCCACGATGCCCAGGTCCACGATGCGCTGGCCGTCGAGGCCGGCGCGGCGGGCCCGCTGCAGGGCGTACCACAGGGCCAGGAAGTAGGACCCGCCCAGGATCACGCCGTAGCTGTAGATGTTGACGAAGCCGAGATCAACGAGCAGTGGATACATCGTCGGGGCTCCGGATCAGGTCCAGAATCAGCAGGCCGGCCCCGACCGTGATCGCCGAGTCGGCCACGTTGAACGCCCAGAAGTGCACGCTTCCCCAGTACACGTCGACGAAGTCGACGACGTAGCCGACCAGCGCCCGGTCGATGAGGTTGCCGACGGCGCCGCCGACGATCAGGGCGAGGCCGGCCCGCGCCAGCACCGCCCGCGGGCCGACCTGCGATGCGAACCAGCCGACGGCGGCGAGGGCGAGCAGGGCCATGCCCGTCATCAGCACCCGCTTGTAGGGGAGGTCGGCGAGGTTCAGGAAGCCGAAGGCGGCCCCCGTGTTGCGCACGTGCACCAGGTTCAGCAGGCCCGGTATCACCTCGACCGAGTCGTGCAGCGCGACGCCCGCCCGCACCATCTGCTTGGTGACCTGGTCGAGGACGACGATGGCCGCGCTCGCGGCGGCCAGCGCGTTCCGGCTCGGGAAGCCGGGGGCGCCGCCGGGGCCGGTCCCGGTCGCCTCCGCCGGCGGCTTGTCGGTGGTCATGGAGCGCCTTCCGCGATTTGCAGTCTAGCCACTGCATCATCGAGGAACGATCGAAGGTCGTGCGAGGTTGCCTGCAGCAACTCGGCGCCGAAACGCGGATACTCGTCGGCGTGCGCGGCCGCCGTCACCAGTTGGCACGCACAGCGCACGGTCACTATCAGAGAAAACGCCCATTGTACGCGCCCGATTAGCGGACTGGACGGGCGATTCAGCACCGCCGCTAGTGACGCGTCGCGCCCGACCTCCGCGTCCTTGATGCGCAACGCCTCGACGAGGCCCTTGGCCGTCTTGCTCACGGCATCGGGCGGAGTGCCGTTGGCATGCCCCCACAGCAGGCCGACCACCGTGGGCTTTCCATGCCTCGTACTCGGCCTGTAGGCAGTCGGGATGACCGCGTCCAGCCTGCCTTGCGCCTCTCGCAACGTGTCCTCGATTCCAGAGCTCTTGGGGCCAATCTGGTCCCAGAGTGAGTTGGTGAGTCGATGATCGGCTGCCCGCGACGCCAGCAGGCTTCGCGTCAGCGTCTCGTCGAGTTCATGGAGCAACCGCCTCAGGTCGTCGAGGGCCAGTTTCGGATCCGACAGCGCCACGCGAGCGGACCAAGTGAGATCTTCGATATGGACCTCGGGGGTCTGACCCGGCGCAACGGGGAACCAATCCGGGAGCAGGATCGGTGACGAGGTGTCGGCCAACTCCAGGTCCGCCCTTCCGAGCAGTAGCAGATCCACGCCGCCCGCCTCCGTGGCTGCGCTCTCGACCGCCAGAATGTCCTCCCGCGCATCGTTCAGAATGTCGAGAATGTCGCTCATCACCGAATCCGCATGTCGCAGGGCCGCCTTGCGCAGCACCCACGGGACGATCGGAGACCGGGCCCGCAGTTGCGCGATCTTCCGCCTGAAGCCGTCCTGGTCGCGCGGCACCCTCACCCAGAACACTCGCAGCTCTTCTCGCGGCCGCGAGCGAACGTTCTCCACTACCGTCGTCGCATCCAGCATCGTGGTAGCGCGGTCTCAGGCCAGACCGGGCCGGACCGCCGCCGCGATCCGCCCCAGTGTGCGGATCTTCACAGCGACTGCGTCACGGTCGCGTTCCAGGAAGTTGGCGAGGGACGCCGAGCTCAGTAACTCATCCGGATCCGGCAGGCGTTCCCCGGCTGGAACCGGAATCTTCCTCGTGAGTTCATCCAGACCGGCCAAGGGCGCAGCGAAGTGGTCCGCTCTGTCGCTCGACAGCCCGCGGATCATCCAGTACGCTGCGAACAACCACCGGTTGCTTCGGAACCCCCGCTCCGACATCGCTTCCGCCGCCGCCTTGCGGAAGAACCGGTATGCCCGGCTGGACAGGATGCGGTCCACCTGCAACCGGTCGGCCACGAAACGCTCGAAATCGCTGCCGTCAACGCGCAGAGCCGACTGCGGTCGCTTCGTGTCGATCAGGCAGTCGACGAATTCGACGAGCACGTTGGCGGTCAGGAATGGATGTCCGGCCGTCTCGGCGAACAACGCGTCGAGGAAGTCCGTGGTGCACTCCACGCGTCCGCCCAGTATCTTGTCCACCAGCTCGGGAAACTCGCCCTTCGTCTTGCCCGAAGCGTGCTCGAACAGGGGGAAGGGCTCCTGCGTGACGTAGGGGGCAAGCTGGTTCTGATCCATGAGAATGAAGTGCGCACCCGGCTTCTGCCCCAGGAACACGAGCAGGTTCTCGTGCGAGAACGAGGCCAACTGATTCAGGATCGGCTGCACGACGTTGTATCGAGTCAGGCGGGATCCCTCCGCCGCCGCATCGAGGTGGTCGAAGAGCGTCTCGTACTCGTCGAGCACGAAGACCACTCTCCGGTTCTCGACATCGACGGGCGCGCAGTCCGCGACGATGTCCTTCACGAATGTCTCCGACAGCATCTGGCCGTCCGCCAGCGCCTGACGGACGTTCTCGTGGAATCTCCGGGCTTCCTCCCGGTCGGATTGTCCACACGTCTGCGAGACGACCGTGGAATCGCCGGACGTAGAGCCGAGGTCCAGGCAGGCGGTCGTCTTGCCGCTCCTGCGCACGCTGCACCATAGCCGGACGCCGTTGCGACGCTCGAACGTGCGGAGCAGATCGCGGACGCTCGTCCTCGAGACGTGGAAGAACGGCGCCTTGTCCGGTTTCTCCAGCGGGAACTCTTCCGCGAAGTTGTAGGTAATCGGCGCGTTCCGTTGCAGTCGGCTCCGCAGCTTGTCAACGGCCTCGCGCCATATGCGGAACGCGCTTTCCGCAACGCGCGACCGATCCTGATCGACGGGGACCACGATGTCGCCAAGGCCCGCGCGGTCGTTCACGATCTTCTGAACGTCGGGCCTCATCGGCGCAATGGCGAGCGTCGCCTGCCGAGCGATGGCGTCCTCGAGTTCCGTGATCGAGACGAATCCCTCCTCCAGAAACACGCTGATTTCGATGAGGCGTTGCGCGTCGCCCGGCGGCCGCACGGCGATGTCCAGACGGCGGCGGTGCCACGAGTATTGACCGGTGACCGGGAGGGGCGAATAGTCACCGACGGGGGGGGCGAAGAACTTCTGGAGAGCGTCGAGCGCCGGCAGGACCGAGGTCTGCAGGCCGTCGCTCAGGGGCCCGGACTCAAGTTGGTCGATGAGCTGTTCGGCGTGGCGCGGTAGGAGGAAGGCGCAGCAGTGCATCCACGAACGTGGGAATCGGGGGATGACTCGCCGGCCTGTCTCCTGGCCGAAGGATGCCGACGAACAGCCCGTGAGGATGCCGGTGACGGCTGCGGACAGGAGCAGACGCAACGCGCAAGCGGACTGCGGATCGGCCGTCGCGGATGCCCGGGCGGCGTAGAACTCGAGGGGCAGGGCGAGAAAGCGCGCCAAGCCGTTGGCGGCCCTGCGGATCGCGACGTCGTGACTGAAACCCTTGTCCTGGGCGTGGATGTATCCGGCAGAAAAGACCTGTCGAGCGTGGTGGGCGAGCGGCTCCGTGAGGGCGCTGGCGAGATCGTCAGGGGCCGCGCTTCGAAGCGCGCTCAGGAACTTCTCGAAGTGCCTTGCCAGTCCGTCCCGGTAGAACGTGGACCACTGGTAGATGTGGCGCTCACGGAGTTCATCGAGCGTGTGTTCGAATTCGCGCCAGAGCGGGGATTCCGGCCCGATGGTGGCGTAGGGAGCGGCCGGCTCCAGGATCCCGGGCGTCGCATCTCCGTTCACGCCGATCCTCTCGCTGTAGATGCGCTCCAGGTTCTTGCGGCGCTTCTTGTGGAACCGGTGGACCAGCATCTCGACGTCGGCGCGCCAGTCGGAGAGCTCGGACGGACCCATCTGCTCGATGAGCGCGGTCAGGGCCTGTTCCGGCCAAGCCGCTTCTCCGCCGTCCAGGCGGGACTGAATCTCCGTCAGGCTCGCTTCGATCGTGGGCATGGTGTGGGCCCCTCACGCCACGCTCGCGGCCATGTCCGCGAGCGCGTTGGTGCACCGGTCGCAGACCGCCGCCTCGGCCGGGTCGGGCCCGGCGGCGGGGGACATCACCCAGCGCCAGCAGCGGGGGCACTTGCTCCCGGCGGCGCGGCCGACCTCGATGCGGGCGGCGCCGTCCCCGTCGCGGTGCACCGCGGCCCCGTCCTCGTCGCCGCCGCCGGCGCCGTTGCTCAGCGTCACCGCCGACGTGATGAACAGCGTCGCGAGGTCGTCGCGGTGCGCCTCGAGCAGCTCGGCGAGCCCGCCGTCCGCGGTCAGGGTCACCGCCGCCTCCAGCGACGTCCCCACCACCTTGTCCTGCCGCAGCCTCTCGAGCTCGCCGTTCACCGCGTCGCGCAGGCCGAGCAGGCGGTCCCACCGCGCGATGAGGTCGCGGTCGACGAGCGACTCCGGGTCGGCGGGAAAGTCGGCGAGGTGCACGCTGTCGGCGTCGGTCCCCGGCAGGTGGCGCCACAGCTCGTCGCAGGTCATCGGCAGAATCGGCGCGAGCAGCCGGGTGACGCCCTCGGCGATGGCGTGCAGCGCGGTCTGGGCCGACCGGCGGCCGTGGGCCCTGGGGCCGAGCGTGTAGAGCCGGTCCTTGGAGATGTCCACGTAGAACGCGCTGATGTCCACCGTCAGGTAGTGGTTCACGGTGTGCACCACCGCCTGCAGCTCGTAGCGCTCGTAGGCGCGGAGCACCCGCGACGCCACCTCCCCGTAGCGGGCCAGCGCATAGCGGTCGACGTCGAGCAGCTCGCTCCGCGGCACCGCGTCCGCCGCCGGGTCGAAGTCGTAGAGGTTGCCGGCGAGAATCCGCAGCGTGTTGCGGATCTTGCGGTACGCCTCGACGATGCGGTCGAGGATGTGGGGGCCTATCCGCACCTCCTCGCGGTAGTCGACCATCGCCACCCACAGCCGCAGTATCTCCGCCCCGCTCTGCCGGATGATGGTCTGGGGCTCGACGGTGTTGCCGATCGACTTCGACATCTTGCGGCCGGTCTCGTCGACCACGAAGCCGTGGGTGATCACCTGCCGGTAGGGGGCGGCGCCGCGGGTCCCGAGGGCCACGAGCAGCGAGCTGTGGAACCAGCCCCGGTACTGGTCGCTGCCCTCCAGGTAGACGTTGTACGGCCACGCGAGCTCGGGGTGGTCCGAGAGCACCCCCTCGTGGCTCGACCCCGAGTCGAACCACACGTCGAGGATGTCGCGCTCGCGCTCGAAATCGGCCCCCCCGCACTCGGGGCACCGAAGGTCGGGGGGCACGAACTCGGCGATGTCGCGCTCGTACCACGCGTCGGCCCCGTGCTCGGCGAAGACCGCGGCGGCGCGGTTCGTCAGGGCCGTCGTCAGCACCGCCTCGCGGCACGCGGTGCAGTAGACGGCGGGAATCGGCACCCCCCACGACCGCTGGCGCGAGATGCACCAGTCGGGCCGGTTCGCGAGCATGCCGTGGATGCGCTCCTCGCCCCATCCCGGGAACCACTCCACCTCGCGGACGGCGTCGAGGGCCCGCTGCCGCAGCCCGCCCTTGTCCATGGCGATGAACCACTGCCAGGTGGCGAGGAATATCACCGGGTGGTGGCAGCGCCAGCAGTGCGGGTAGGTGTGGTCCACGGTGTCGCGGTGCCACAGCCGGCCCGCCTCGGCGAGGGCGGCCTCCACCCTCGGGTTGGCGTCGAAGACCTTCTCGCCGCCCACCACCCCGACGTCGGCGTCGAACCGGCCCGACGGCCCGATCGGCGCGTAGATGTCCAGCCCGTAGCGGACCCCGGTGGCATAGTCGTCGGCGCCGTGCCCCGGCGCGGTGTGCACGGCCCCGGTGCCCTGCTCCAGGGTCACGTAGTCGGCGAGCACCCCCGCCGAGTCGCGGTCGTAGAGGGGGTGGCCGAAGACCGCGCCCTCGAGGTCGCGCCCCTTCAGGGTGGCCAGGGGCGGCCCGAAGTCGCGCCCGATGGCGGCGGCGGTGGCGTCCCGGAGCTCCTCGGCGATGATCACGACGGCGACGCTGCGATCATCGCCGGCGCCCGCGCTGGGTGCCGTGTCGGCGCTGGGTGCCGTGTCGGCGCTGGGTGCCGTGTCGGCGCTGCCTGCCGTGTCGGCGCTGCCTGCCGTGCTGGCGCTCCGTGCCGTGTCGGCGCTGCCTGCCGTGTCGGCGCTGCCTGCCGTGTCGGCGCTGCCTGCCGTGTCGGCGCTGCCTGCCGTGTCGGCGCCGCCTGCCGTGTCGGCGCTGGGTGCCGTGTCGGCGCTGGGTGCCGTGTCGGCGTCCCCATTGGCGTCGGCGCCGGCGTCCGCGCCGCCGTCAGCCTTGCCGTCGGCCGAGGCGCTGGCGCCCGCACCGACGCCGGCGGCGTAGACCCCGTAGTCGACGCCGGGGTGGAACGCCACCGCGAGGTTCGACGGGATGGTCCACGGCGTGGTGGTCCAGATGAGCACCGAGACCGGCCGCCCGGCCAGGGCCGGGACCCTCTCGGCGAGGGCCGCCGCCGACGCCGCCCGCATCGGGAACTCGACGTAGATCGACGGCGAGCGGTGGGGCTCGTACTCCACCTCCGCCTCGGCCAGCGCGGTGCGGCAGTGCAGGCACCAGTGCACCGGCTTCTTGCCCTTGTACACCACGCCCTGCTCGACGAAGCGGCCCAGCGCGCGCACGATGGCCGCCTGGTAGTCCGGGGTCATCGTCCGGTACGGCCGCGGCCAGTCGCCCGACACGCCGAGGCGCTGGAAGTCGGCCGCCTGCCGCTCGACGAACTTCTGGGCGTAGCGCCGGCAGGCGCGGCGGAAGTCGGCCACGCTCATGTGCCGCTTCTTCCCGCCCAGCTCCTGGTCCACCTTCAGCTCGATGGGCAGCCCGTGGCAGTCCCAGCCCGGCACGTACGGCGCGTCGAAGCCGGCCATGGTCCGCGACCGCACGATGACGTCCTTCAGCACCTTGTTCAGCACGTGCCCGATGTGGATCTTCCCGTTGGCGTAGGGGGGGCCGTCGTGCAGCACAAACTGCGGCGCCCCCGCCCGGCGTTCGCGGATGCGCTCGTACAGCCCCATCTCGTTCCAGCGCGCGATCACCGCCGGCTCCGTCTTCTGGAGGTTGGCGCGCATCGGAAAGTCGGTCCGAGGCAGGTTCAGGGTGTGCTTCCAGTCAGCCATTGGGTAATCCCGCCATTGTAGTGCATGGGGCCGGGTTCATCGGCGGGGGACATGCGCCCTCGAGCCGGGCCGGCGGCCGTGCGGCGCCGCTTGCGCTTGCGTCCGGTGCATGCCACGATTGGAGGGTGCCCAGCAACGATGCGAAGTGGATCATCGGCACCCTGGGGGGACTGTTGGTCGTGATTGGCGGCCTGCTCCTTGCCCAGAATGCCGGCCTTCGCGCCGACATCGCGGAGCTTCGCACGGATTTCCGCCGCCTCGACGACCGCGTGCGAGCGGTCGAGATCGCCCTCGGCAAGGTCGAGCAACGGCTCGAGACCCTCGAACGCATCATGCTGCCGGCCGCCGATCCCGCCGAACCGGACGAACAGGAGTAGCGTGTTGCCGGGTCAGGCCGGCGCTGACGGTAGCGCAAGACGCCGTTCCGACCGGGTTGCCTCGGAGGAGGGGCGGCCCATCGGCGACCTCGCGGAGCACGGTGCCGAGGTGCCGGAGCGGGTCGCCGCCTACAAACGAATGATGGCCCGGTTGAAGGAAGGGGCTTCGCTGGGCGGCGTCCAGTTCGATCGCGAAGAGATCCACGATCGCGAGGACCGTCAGTCCTGCGACTGACGCCAACCGGCCCCGCCGGGAGCCTGCACCGCCTCCGCGGACGCTTGGTCCGCCCACCGTCGCCTTCGGCTCCGCTGGGCGCCCGACCAACCCTGCGGTGAATCTGCGTCTCCTCGGCCGGCGGCGCCGTTCTACGGCGCACACTCCTACCCCGGCGGCCAGTCCATGCTGCGGCCCGCGAGCAGGTGCAGGTGGATGTGGAACACCGTCTGGCCGGCCCCGCGGTTGCAGTTGAACACGGTGCGGTAGCCGTCGGCGGCGTGGCCGCGCTCGCGGGCGAGGCGCACCGCGCAGAGGACGAGGCGGCCGAGCAGGCCCTCGTCGCCGGCCTCGGCGTCGTTCAGGGTCGAGATGTGCCGGCAGGGGATGACCAGCACGTGGAACGGCGCCTGCGGGTTGATGTCCTCGAACGCCACCACCTCGTCGTCCCGGTAAAGCACCTTCGCCGGGATCTCGCCGCCCGCGATCTTGCAGAAGAGACAGTCGTCGGCCATGTCGTCCGCTCCCGATGATGCGGGCGAGTCTATCACCCGGCCACGTGTCGGGCCGGACCTGCCCGATTGATCGTCAGGCGAGAGTGCCGGCCTGTCACCCGGCGGCGGGCGGGCCGGACTCCGGCGCAACCCGCCCCGGGGGGGACGACCCGGGGCAGGAAGGCGCGAGAGTGGCTGCCTGTCACCCGGCGGCGGGCGGGCCGGACTCCGGCGCAACCCGCCCCGGGGGGGACGACCCGGGGCAGGAAGGCGCGAGAGGGGCGCCTGTCACCCGGCGGCGGGCGGGCCGGACTCCGGCGCAACCCGCCCCGGGGGGACGACTCGGGGCAGGAAGGCGCGAGAGTGGCTGCCTGTCACCCGGCGGCGGGCGGGCCGGACTCCGGCGCAACCTGCCCCGGGGGGACGACCCGGGGCAGCAAGGCGCGATGATGCGGCTCCCGCCCCGCCGCCGTCATCCCCCGCCGCCGACGCGTTCCGGGTCGGGCTGCAACACCACCGCGCGCGGAATGCCCTGCAGGTCGGGGCGCACGTCGACCGCCTGCATCCCCGCCCGTCCGGCGATCACGGCGGCGTCTTCGCTCTGGCCGGCCCCGACCTCCACGATCAGCCATCCCCCCGGCCGCAGGCGGTCCGCCGCCGCCGCGACCAGCCGCCGCACCGTGTCGAGCCCGTCGGGACCGCCCCGCAGCGCCGCCGGCGGCTCGTGGCGGCTGACCTCGGGGGTCAGGGTGTCGATGACCGCGTCGGGAATGTAGGGCGGATTCGAGACGATGAGGTCGAACGGCCCCGGCAGGCCCTCGATCAGGTCCGTATGGTGGAACGTCACCCGGTCCGCCGCGCCGTGCCGCGCCGCGTTTCGCCCCGCCACCGCCAGCGCGTCCGGGCAGACATCGGTCGCGGCCACCCGGGCGCGGGGCAGCTCGCGGGCCAGGGCGATCGCCAGGCAGCCCGACCCCGTGCCGACGTCGGCGATCTCCCACGGCGCGGCGCCGTCGCCGAGCCGCGCGACGGCCGTCTCGACCAACAGCTCCGACTCGGGCCGGGGGACGAGCACGGCCGGGGCGACCTCGAAGTCGAGCCCCCAGAACTCGCGCCGGCCGGTGATGCGGGCCACCGGCTCGCGCCGCCGCCGCCGCGCGACGAGCGACTCGAACGGTACCTCGAAGCCGGGCGGCGCCGCCTCGCGCCGCCGCGCCAGGTACGTCGCCCGGTCCCAGCCCAGCGCGTGGCGGGCGAGCACCTCGGCGTCGAACGCGGCGTCCCGCGCGTCGATGCCCGCCTCGGCCAGCCGCCGGGCGGCCTCGGCTACCCGTTCCACCAGGGTCATGACGACGGCGCAGGCATGCGCGGCGCGCTCCGGGGCGCTACAGGAAGTCGCGAAACTGCTGCTCGCTGAGCCCCGCGCCGCGCACGATTCCGCCCATCGTGTACGCGTCGCCAGGATTGTGCCTGGGAATAATCAGGATCCGGCTGCCATCCGACATGACGACGTGCCTGCCCTGCCGGGCTACGCGAAGCCTGCCTTCGCGAGGGCGCGTACCGCATCCCGGTGGTTCACACCGGGATCTTCGGCATCGCTAGTGTCCCGTTACAGTGGTTCGCGAAATATACAGATGCAGCCCTTGGATCCCGGTTCAACAGATGCGCGCGACGGCAGCATTATTCCGCTAGTTTCGGTAACGGGACACTAGACGGGCGACCTCGATCTCCCGAATCGTGGCGCCCTGCAGGAGCTCGTCGCGCGCAGCCAGGTACTCCCGGATGGCCACCCGGATGTTCTGCACGGCCTCCTGCTCCGTCGCCCCCTGCGACCAGCAGCCGGGGAGCCCGGGAACCGACACGCTGTACCCCTCGTAGCTCCGCAAGAGTGCGATCCGGTACTTCATGGTTCTCCGTCGCCCGGCTGGAGGCTGGACCGCCCGTCGTCCTCGGGCGGCCTGGCGGTCGCCTTGGAAGTTTCGCCGGCGCGAAACCTCTGCCCCGCGAGGATGGGCGCCCGACCAACCCTGCCGGGAGTCTGCACCCTACGGCGCAGACCCCTGGCTACGGCGCAGACCCTGGCGCCTGCCGCGCTACTCAGGCAGCGCGAACACCCACATCACGCCGCTGCCCTGGGGCAGGGTGATGCCCGTGAACCGGGCGTACGAGGTGGTCTGTCCGATGCGGCCGCCCGCCCCCACCGCGAGGTACTGGCGCCCGTCGACGGTGAAGGTGACCGGGGCCCCCGAGATGTCGCCGTTCAGCCGGGTCTCCCACAGCGGCTCGCCGGTCTCGGCGTCGAGGGCGAAGAAGCGGCGGTCGGCGGTGCCCCCGAAGACGATGCCGCCGGCGGTGGCGAGGGCCGAGGCGGTCATCGCCGCCCCGCTCTCGGGGCGGTACTCCCAGGCGCGCTCGCCGGTCACCGGGTTGAACGCCACGAACTCGCCGATGTAGTCGTAGCCCGGCACCATCTTCGTGCGGCTGCCGATGCCCCGGAAGATGCGTCCCGGCACGTACTCCTCGGACACGTACGTCACGTCCATGCAGCTGTTGTTGATGCCGCTGTAGTAGAGCCCGGTCTCGGGGCTGAAGCTCGGCGAGTTCAGGTTCCGGGTGCCGTGGAAGTGGGGGCAGACCTCGAACACCTTGTCCGAGTCGACGTCGTCCAGGGTCGGGATCTGGGCCGGGTTGTAGATGGGGCTGCCGCTGTCCGTCCACCCCTCGATGATGTTGTCGTAGCCGGTGCGGAACGCGTTGATGAACCGCCCCGTCTCGCGGTCGAGCACCACCCCCCAGCCGATCTTGCTCGTCTCGATCAGGGCCTTGCGCTCGACCCCGCCGATCACGAGGTCGACGAGCATGCTCTCGTGGGTCGCGTCGAGGTCCCAGTTGTCGGCCGGCACCACCTGGAAGTACCACTCCATCTCGCCGGTGTCGATGTCCAGCGCGAGGATCGAGTTGGTGTAGAGGGCGTCGCCGGGGCCGCGCAGGGTCGAGGCCCACGGCGTCGGCTGGCCGGTGCCGAGGTAGATGAGCCCCAGCTCGGGGTCGTAGCTGATCGTGTTCCAGGTCAGCCCGCCCAGCGGTGGCACGTCGCGCTTGGTCCACGTCTCGTAGCCCGGCTCGCCCGGCCGCGGCACCGTGTAGGTGGTCCACAGGTGCTCGCCGGTCTCGGCGTCGTGCGCCACCACCTGGCCCCGGCCGCTCCGGTCGCCGCCCGCGAACCCCAGCACCACCTTGCCGTCGGCGATCAGGGCCGGATGGCTGTGCCCGATGCCGGTGCTGTAGTCGCCGGTGTTCACCTCCCACCGCTGCTCGCCGGTCCGCGCGTCGAGGGCGACGAGGGCCGCGTCGGCCGTCCCCCAGTAGACGATGTCGCCGAGCACCGACACCCCGCGGTGCCTTCCCAGGGCCTGCGACTGCGCGATGTCCTCGGGGTAGTCGCGGGTGTGCACCCAGGCCACGTCGCCCGACGCCACGTCGAACGCGGTCACCCGGCCGCTGCCCTCCGACACGTACATCAGCCCGTTGGCGACGATCGGCGTCGGCACCCAGCGGCTGTTGTCCCTCATCGACCACGCCCACACGAGGCGCAGGTCGGCGACGTTGTCGCGATCGATCTGGTCGAGGGGGCTGAACCCGGTCACGTCATAGGTGCGCCGGTAGCTCAGCCAGTCGCCGTCCTCGGGGTTCAGCAGCCGCTCCTCCGTGATCGGCTCCCACGCCCGCTCCGCCGGCTGCCCGAACGCGAGTCCGGCCAGCATCACGCTCGCACCGGCCAGGCACGCCAGCGCCCATCGCCAGCCACAGCACATTCGCATCGCCCTGTCTCCTTCTTCCGCGGCCGGCCTCCGCCGCGTTCGGGCGGCCGGCGCGGCTCGTCGGCATGGTGCGGATCATCCCCCATGCCCGCCGACGGCGCAACCGCGCCGGCGACGTTGGCGGGTCGCCGGAATCGGCTACGATGGGAGTCGTGGAAGCCTCGGTGCTCGAAGTCCTACGGCGCTGCTCTCCCTCGTGAGCGCGGTCGGCGTGCTGGTCGTCAACGGCAAGGTGGATCGGCTGACGGGCCGGGTCGTTCACCCCTTGACGCACACCACCTGCTTCAGCGTGTGCATCACGTCCACGAGGTCGGACGAGTTGGCGATGACGGCGTCGATGTCCTTGTAGGCGCCGGGTATCTCGTCGATGACGCCGCGGTCCTTGCGGCACTCGACGCCCGCCGTCTGCCGCTCGAGGTCGGCCACCGTGTAGGCGGCCTTCGCCTGCGACCGGCTCATCCGCCGTCCCGCCCCGTGGGCGCACGAGTCGAGCGCGTCCTTCGAGCCCCGCCCCCGCACGATGTACGACCGCGCCCCCATGCTGCCGGGGATGATGCCCAGCTCGCCCCGTCCCGCGCGTATCGCGCCCTTGCGGGTCACGTAGACCGCCTCGCCGAAGTGACGCTCCTCGGCCACGTAGTTGTGGTGGCACTCCACCGCGGTCCCGTCCACCCGGAACGGCGGCAGCCGGGTCCCGAGCGCCGCGAGGACGCGCGCCATCATCAGGCGCCGGTTCTCCAGTGCGTAGCGCTGCGCCCACCGCACCGCGCCGGCGTAGTCGGCGAAGTGGTCCGACCCCTCCTCCAGGTACGCGAGGTCCTTCGCGGGCAGGCGGGCGAGGTGCCGCTCCATGTCGCGCTTCGCGAGCCGGATGAAGTAGCGGCCCAGCGCGTTGCCGGTCCCGCGGCTGCCCGAGTGCAGCATCACCCACACCCGGTCCGACTCGTCCAGGCACACCTCGATGAAGTGGTTGCCGCCGCCGAGGGTGCCGAGCTGCCGGGGCCACTTCGCGCGCACGTCGCGAACGAGCGAGCCGACCTTCGGGTGGCGCTCGACGATGCGCTCGAGCCCCGGCCGCAGCTCGTTCAGCACGCCGGGGTCCGCCACCGGCTCGCCGTGGGCGGCGAAGCCCACCGGCACCGCGTCCTCGATAGCCTCGCGTACCCCCCGCAGCGAGTCGGGCAGCCGCCCCGCGTCCAGGGTCAGCCGCGCCGCGGCCATCCCGCAGCCGATGTCCACCCCCACCGCGGCCGGGATCAGCGCCCGCCGGGTGGGGATGACCGACCCGATGGTCGCCCCGATGCCCACGTGCACGTCGGGCATCGCCGCCACGTGCCCCACCACGACGGGCAGCCGCGACACCGCCGCGAGCTGCTCTATCGACTGGCCGTCGACGTCGTCGGTGAAGATCCGGACGGGCACCCCGCCCCGGTCGATCACCTGCCGCACGGGCATGATTCGTCTCTCCCCCTTGGGACAGCGATCGATATGGATCTGCCAACTGCACTCAGGCACGACCCGCTCTCTACCGTCCTCCGAGCGTGCCGCGTGGCAAGGTTATTCCCGTCACTGTCCTTGGGACGCTGACGGGAATTACATTGCCACGTGCCATCGCGTCGCCCGGCAGAAAACGGGTTGCCGCTGGACGCAGTTGGCAACCTTATATCGGATCACTGTCCTTACCCCTCCGACGCCCACCCGTAGCTGAGCCGCAGGTAGTAGAACGCCCCGTTGTAGCCGAACGGGGTGTGGGCGCTGAAGCGGTTGCCCTTCTGGCGGGCGATGGGGTTCGCCTCGGGGTCGTTGCCGAAGGCGTTCCGGCCGCCGACGGTCAGGGTGGTGGACGCGCCGACGGGATACGACGCCTCGAGGTCGACCACCGCGTCGCCGTGGTACAGGTAGAGGTCGCGCGCGTCGAACCACTCGTCGTACCAGCTCACCCGGCCCAGCAGGCTCCAGCCGCCGAGGGTCTGGCGCACGGTGGCGTTCCACCGCGTGCCGGGCACCGCCTCCTGCAGCTGGCGGATGCGCGTCTCGTCGAGCACCGCGGGGTCGAAGCGGGCCACCGCGGTGGCGGTGCGGTTGAAGAGCAGGCCGAACGTGGTTCGGCCCCCGAGGCGCGCCGGCGCCCAGCTCGCGACGAGGTCGAGGCCCTGCGTCACGGTCTCGAAGTGGTTGGTGAAGAAGCGGAAGTTCTGCAGGTTGGCGGCGCTCGTCACCCCCTCGGCGACGAGGGCCTCTACCTCCGAGGGATTCAGCTCGAAGAGCTGGGTCAGGGCCAGCCGGTCCGACAGGCCGATGCGGAAGTAGTCGGCGGTCAGGCTGAACGACCCCGCGTCGACGACCGCGCCGGCCGTGAAGTTGACGGAGCGCTCGGGCGCGAGGGGCTCGCCGCCCCGCAGCCGGGCCACGCGCGAGGTCGACGGGATGGTCCCGTTGTTCACCAGGTCCATCAGCGTGTGGTCGTACTGGGTGGTGACGTTGAACGCGTTCTGCTGGCCCGGCGTCGGGGCCCGGAACCCGGTGCTCGCGCTCGCCCGCAGGGCGGCGGCGGGGGCGAGGCGCACGCGTCCCGAGAGCTTTCCGTTCGTCGCCGTGCCGAAGTCCTCGAAGTCCTCCAGCCGCAGGGCGCTCCCCAGGGTCCACGCGTCGCCGTCTCCCCGCACCTCGAGGTCGCCGTAGACGGCGGCGTTGGCGCGGCTCCACGTCCCCGCCGCGATGGGGCTGAACCCGGGGAAGCCGTTCGACCCCGCGCTGAAGCCCTGCGCCGCGTAGGGCCCGATCCGCCACGACGCCTCGTCGCCGAGGCCGATCTCGAACCGCTCGTTCCGCCACTCCGCCCCGGCCGCGAGGTTGACGCGGTCGTTCACCGGATAGCTGAGGTCGAGGTTCACGCCGAAGTCGTCCTGGCGGTAGGCGCCGGGGTCGAACACGGTGGGGCTCTCGGGCCCCAGCGAGGCGTTGACGGTGTCGTGGATGTGGAAGTCGGCAGTGCTCGAGCCGACGCCGGCGCTCGCGTCCCACAGCAGGCCCCCCGCGAGCTCGCCGCGCACGCCCGCGACGGCCGAGGCGTCGAGCACGTCGCCCCCGAACTGCGGCGTGAACCCGCCGGGAAAGCGCTCCTGGAACGAGAAGCAGCTCGGGTCGGCGAAGACCCGGGCGATGGCCGCGGGGTCGGGCCGGGCCGCCGTCACCGGCACCGCGGGGCAGCCGGCCGAGCCGTCGGCCACCCCGTCGGCGGCGTCGAGCACGTCGCCGACGAGCAGGCTGCGCCCCCCGTCGGCGCTGAACACCGCCGACCGGGTGTTGGGGTTCCGGAAGAAGAAGCCGCTCTCCACCGTCCGGCGCGCGTAGTTGGCGTAGCCGTAGGCCTGCACGCCCCCCGCGAACAGGTGGCCGAAGTTGCCCCACAGCTTCAGGTTGTCGTCGACGCGCGGCGACCCCCAGATCTGGGCGGGGTCGCCCACCGCGTCGTTGCCGGCCGCGATGAGGGCGGCGGCGTCGTCGCGCTGCACGCTGCGGCTGGTGGCGCCGGTCTCGCCGTACTCCAGGCTCAGGTTGGCGAAGCCGTTCTCCCCGAGGGGCAGCCCCGTGTTGCCGGCCACCGTCCACGTCCCGCCGTCGCCGGCCGCGTGGCCCCCGGTGTGCAGCTCCAGGCTGCCCCCCGACCGGTCGTCCTTCAGCAGGAAGTTGAGCACCCCGGCGATGGCGTCCGAGCCGTACTGCGCCGCCGCCCCGTCGCGCAGCACCTCGACCTGCCGCAGCGCGATCGACGGGATGCTCGAGATGTCGGGTCCCTGCGCCCCGTCCGAGACGCCGTTGCCGATCCAGGTGATCACCGCGCCCCGGTGCCGCCGCTTCCCGTTCACGAGCACCAGGGTGTGGTCGGGGGCGAGCCCGCGCAGGGTCGCGGGGCGGATGAGCCGCGCCCCGTCGCCGACCTGCGTCGGGCTGACGTTCCAGGACGGCACCAGCGTCCTGAGCTGGTCGGCGACATCGGTGTCGCCCTGGGCGACGAAGTCCTCGAAGGGGATGGCGTCGATGGGCACCGCCGAGGCGGTCACCGACCGCGGCCGGGCCCGGCTGCCCACCACCACCACCCGGTCCTTGAGCTGCACCGCCATCTCGACCTCGAGGGCGGCGACGGTTCCCTCGGCCACCGACACCCCGCCGCGCACGACGGTGCGGAAGCCGGGCAGGGTGAACGTGACGTCGTACAGGCCCGGCGGCAGCCCCCTGATCGCGAACCGGCCGTCCCCGCCGGTCACCCCGGTGTGCGCGTCGCCGCCCCCCGACGGCCGTGCGTCCACCGTCACCCCCGGCAGCGCGAGGCCGGTGGCGTCGCGCACCGCGCCCTCCATGGCCGCGGTCTGGGCGCCGGCCGCGCCCGCCGCGAGGGCCGACCCGAGGGCGGCGACGGCGGCCACCGTGCGGATGCGCGCACGCCTCATCACCCGCGTATGGTAGCCGGTCCGGCCGGGGCAGGTTGAGTCGGGACGGCGGGGGTCGTCGATGCGGGCGTGCAGGCTTGCGCTCAGATCGTCGATTCGGGCGCGGCGGCCCGCGTCGCCAGCGTCGATTCGGCGTTCAGGCTCGCGTTCATCTCGTCGATGCGGGCGCTCAAGTCGCCGATGCGCGCGTTCGTCCAGCACGATTTGCCGATGATGGTGACGCAGAGGGCCGCGGCCGACAGCAAAATCGTGATGCGGTCCGCACGCTCCATGTCGGTAATGTAACACGGGAGGGATCCGCCCGACAAGGCGCCGGGGCGCACCGTGCCAATCGTGGCATACTTCTTCGTTTGCCGAGGGCGCGAAGAGGCGACCCGGGGGCAGTGCTCTGTAGTCTGCCGAGGAGTACGCGGCCGGAGACGGCGCTCCGGGCGGCGGCGAGGCGGCGAACGTCAGGAGGAGCGAAGAGGAACATGAGGATGACGAGAGTGACGAGAGAACGTCGCGAGGCCGCCGCCGTAGCGCGGCTCGCGGCGTTGTTGGCGGTGCTGTCCCTGGCCGGCTGGCTGCCCGCCGCGGCCGCGGCGCAGGACGCCGCCCCGGACGATCGCCAGGTCCAGGTCGAGGAGCTCGCCCGGGTGCTCGGCATGAGCGCGGCCGAGGTCGAGGCGCTCGGCCTGAGCGACGACGAGGTCCGGGTCCTGCTCGAGGGCTACACCGAGGAGACGGTCGTCGTCGGCACCCGTGCCCAGCCGCGCACCGTGGCTGAGTCGCCGGTGCCCGTCGACGTCCTCTCCGCCTCCGACATCGTCAGCCAGGGGGCCGTCAACCTGCAGGACCAGCTCCGGAACATCGTCCCGTCGTTCAGCGTCAACACCCAGCCCATCAGCGACGCCTCGACGGTGGTTCGGCCCGCGATGCTGCGCAACCTCGCGCCCGACCACACCCTCGTCCTGGTCAACGGCAAGCGCCGCCACCGCTCGTCGATCATCGACTGGCACGGCGGCAACGGCGTCGCCTTCGGGTCGCAGGGCCCCGACATCTCCGCCATCCCGTCCATCGCCCTGCGCCAAGTCGAGGTGCTGCGCGACGGCGCCGCCGCCCAGTACGGCTCCGACGCCATCGCCGGGGTCATGAACTTCCAGCTCAAGGACGCCCCCTCGGGCGGGGCCGTCGAGCTGAACACGGGGACTTTCGGGGCCGGCGACGGCGAGGGCTTCAACGTCGCCGCCAACGCCGGATTGCCGCTGGGGTCCGCCGGCTTCGCCAACCTCAGCCTCGAGTACGGCGGGTCGAACCCCACCAACCGCAGCGCGCCCCGCAGCGACGCCATCGCCCTGCTGGCGGCGGGCAACACCGACATCGCCTCCGACACCCCCCAGGTATGGGGCTCGCCGCGGGTCGAGGACGACCTGAAGCTCTTCGGCAACTTCGGCTACACCGCCGCGAACGGCGTGCAGCTCTACAGCCACACGAACTACGCCAGCAAGACGGTGACCGGCGGGTTCTTCTTCCGCAACCCGAACACCCGGGGCGGTGTCTACAGCATCGACGGCGGGCAGACCCTGCTGGTCGGTGACGCGCTCGTCGCCGCCGGCACCGGCGCCGCCAACTGTCCGGTGGTCGCGATCACGGACGACGTCGCCGACCCCGCCGCCCTGCAGCGGGTCTTCGACGACCCGAACTGCTTCTCGTTCCGCGAGCTGTTCCCGGGCGGCTTCACCCCCAGCTTCGGCGGCGAGGCGCGCGATGTGTCGCTCGTCGGCGGCGTGCGCGGCTTCGTCGGCGACGCGTTCTCCTGGGACGTGAGCGGCACCATCGGGGCCCACGAGACCGACCTGTTCATCAGCGACACCGTCAACGCCTCGCTCGGCCCCGAGTCGCCGACCGCGTTCGACCTCGGCAGCAACCGGCAGCAGGAGGTCGGCGTCAACTTCGACGTGTCGTACGCCGCCAGCGAGATGGTCAACGTCGCGGCCGGCGCCGAATGGCGCGAAGAGCAGTACCGGACGACCGAGGGCCACCCGACGTCGTGGACGGTCGGCCCCTACGGCCGCGGGCAGGGCTTCTCGGCTGGCTCGAACGGCTTCTTCGGCTTCGGGCCCCTCGCCGCCGGCACGTGGAGCCGCGGCAACGTCGCCGTCTACGGCGACCTCGAGGTCAACGACCCCGGCGGCGCCTGGACCCTCGGCTCCGCCGTGCGCGTCGAGAACTTCGAGGACTTCGGCACGACCGCCAACGGCAAGGTCTCGGCCCGCGTGGGCTTCTTCCGGGCCGGCGTCAGCACCGGGTTCCGCGCGCCGACCCCCGGCCAGCAGAACGGGTTCAACATCTCCACCATCTTCGACCCCGCCCTCGGCGACCTCGTCAACAACGGCACCATCCCCTCGAACTCGCCGGTGGCGGCGCTGCGCGGCGGCGTGCCCCTGCGGCCCGAGAGCTCGGCGAACTACACGGCGGGGGTCGTCTTCGACACCGGGCCCTTCAACTTCACCGCCGACTACTTCCGCATCGACGTCTCCGACCGAATCGGCATCACCAGCAACTTCACCCTCGAGGAGCCCGAGATCGAGGCCCTGCGCGGGCAGGGCATCGACGCCGCCCGCGACCTCCGCCGGTTCCGGTTCTTCACAAACGCGTTCGCCACGAGCTCGCAGGGCATCGACCTCGTGTCGACGTTCACGCCCATCGCCCTGCGCGGCAACACCGTCTTCAGCGGCGTCTTCAACTACACCGACACCGAGGTCACCGACAACCGCCAGGGTCTGCTGAACGACCGGCGGCTCGCCGAGTTCGCGTACGCGCTGCCGCGCACGCGCTGGAACCTCGGCGTCACCCAGCGCCTGGGGCGCGCGAGCCTCCTCGGCCGCGTCAACTATTTCGGCGGCTGGTACGACTACGACAGCGGGTTCGCGCGCATCTTCGACCCGACGGGGGGCATCGAGAACGGCTTCTTCGCGGGCCGGCCCGTCGTCGACCTCGAGCTCACCATCGACGCGGGCGGCGGCACGACGGTCGCCGTCGGCGCCCAGAACGTGCTCGACACCTACCCCGACGAGAGCGCTCGCGCGACGTCGGTGGGCGAGAGGTACAGCGAGTACACGCCGTGGGGCTTCAACGGCGCCTACTACTACGTGCGCCTCGGCTACGGCTGGGGCGGCTAGGAGTCTGCGCCGCAGGAAGTTGTCGCCCCAACATGAAGTGGTTCATGCCAGTTTCAACCCCAACATGTAGTAGCCGATCGGACCCAAAAACCGTTCCACGGCGCAGACTCCTAGTGCTGCGTCATGTCGAGCTGACCGCCGACGCCGGCCGCGGGGCGACGGTGGCCGTCGGTGCCCGGAAGCCGGCCGGGGCCCGCCGGTTCAGGATTGCGTCGCCCGTGCGGTCCGCCGCCGGGGTGTTTCGCGTAGCAGCCCGGTGGCAGCTCCTTGGTTGGTAGCGTGTAGCAGCCCTTGATTGCTAGAATGTCACCACTGGTATCTTTGAGCTACTGGCTAGCTAGCGGTCCCTTGGCCGGCGCGGGCTCGACCATCGTGCGCGGCCATCAGGAGGAATGCCGATGACGAGCAGATGGAAGCCCACCCGAGCCCCCTTCCTTGCACTGGCCCTCGCCGCCGCGGTCGCGTTCGCGCCCGGCGCCGCGCACGGCCAGGACGTGTCCATCAGCGGCACCGTCACCGACACGACCGGCCTCGTGCTGCCCGGCGTGACGGTCGAGGCGCGAGACGCGGTGGGGAGCGGTGACGTCACCTTCACCGACGGCACCGGCCAGTACTCGTTCAGCGGCCTCGCTCCGGGGACCTGGGAGGTCACCTTCTCGCTGCCCGGCTTCAACGCGCCCGCGCGGGTGGTCGTGGTCGCGGCCGGCGCGCCCGTCCTCGTCGACGCCGAGATGTCCATCGGCCTCGAGGAGCGCATCGTGGTCGTCGGCACCCGAGCCCAGCCGCGCTCGGTGACCGAGTCGCCGGTGCCCGTCGACGTCATCCGCGCCGAGGACTTCGCGGCCCAGGGCTCGACCGACCTCGCGAACCAGTTGCGGACCGTCGTGCCCTCTTTCAACGTCGGCGTCCAGCCCATCAGCGACGCCGCGACCGTCGTTCGGCCCGCCAACCTGCGGAACCTCGCGCCCGACCACACGCTCATCCTCGTCAACGGCAAGCGCCGCCACCGCGCCGCCGTCATCACCTGGCTCGGCAACGGCATCGCCGACGGCTCGCAGGGGCCCGACATCTCCGTCATCCCCTCGATCGCCATCCGCCAGGCCGAGGTCCTGCGCGACGGCGCCGCCGCCCAGTACGGCTCCGACGCCATCGCCGGGGTCATGAACTTCCAGCTCAAGGACGACAACCAGGGCGGCGCCCTCGAGTTCCGCACCGGCGCCTTCCAGGACACCAACGCCGGCGACACCGGCACGTGCGGGTCGAACATCGGCGACATCAAGCACTCGTGCAACGGCATCGGCGGGCGCGGGCAGGCGTTCTCGGTGGCCGGCAACAGCGGGCTGCCCATGGGCGAGAACGGGTTCCTGAACCTCAGCTTCGAGTACGGCAACGCCAACCCCACCAACCGCAGCGTCCAGCGCAACGACGCCCAGGGCATCATCGACGCCGGCAACGGTAACATCCGCAACCCCGCCCAGGTGTGGGGCTCGCCCCTCATCGAGGACGACCTGAAGCTGTTCGCCAACTTCGGCCACCTCTTCGACAACGGCCTGCAGTGGTACGGCCACACCAACCGCGCGAGCCGCAAGGTCACCGGCGGGTTCTACTTCCGGAACCCCCACACCCGCGGCGGCGTGTTCCGGGGTCCGGTTCTGGACGACGGCTCGTCGTCGCTGCTCGTGGGCAACCGCGGCCTGGCCGATTACAACCAAATGCACGGGACCAACGACGGCTACATGGGACCGGGCTGCCCCGCCATTCCCATCGTGGGCAACGCGCCCGACGCCGACGCCCTCGCCTCGGTCGCGGCCGACCCGAACTGCTTCACCCTCTACGAGCGCTTCCCCGGCGGGTTCACCCCGCAGTTCGGCGGCGACTACGTCGACTACTCGTTCGTCACCGGTCTGCGCGGCCTCGCCACCAACGGCCTCAACTGGGACGCCAGCGTCAACATCGGCAGCAGCGAGATCGACCAGTTCATCTTCGACACCGTCAACGCCTCGCTCGGCTCCGACACCCCGACCTCGTTCCGGCCCGGCATCTACCGGCAGGAGGACGTCGACCTCAACTTCGACGTCTCCTACCCCGTGAACGACATCGTGAACGTCGCGGCCGGCACCGAGTGGCGCCAGGAGAAGTTCACGATCGGCGCCGGCGACCCCGCCTCGTGGGAGATCGGCCCCTACGCCGCCCAGGGCTTCAGCTCGGGGTCGAACGGGTTCAACGGCTACCGGGCGGACACCACGGCGGGGGCCTGGAGCCGCAGCAACGTCGCGCTCTACGGCGACCTCGAGTTCAACGACCCCGACGCCCGGTGGACGGTCGGCACCGCCGCGCGGTTCGAGAACTTCAGCGACTTCGGCTCCACCACCAACGGCAAGATCTCGGTCCGCACGGCGCTGACCGACGTGTTCTCGCTGCGCGCCGCCGTCAGCACCGGGTTCCGGGCCCCCACCCCCGGGCAGCAGAACGCGTTCAACGTAACCACCGCGTTCATCGGCGGGCAGCTGACCAACAACGGCGTGGTCCCCTCCACGTCGGGCGTCGCGGTGGCGCGGGGCGGCGGGCAGCTCGCGCCCGAGCGGTCGCGCAACTACAGCGGGGGCGCGGTGTTCGAGCAGGGGCCGTTCTCGTTCACGGCCGACTTCTTCCGCGTCGACATCAGCGACCGCATCGCCCTCTCGCAGGAGGTCGTGCTGGCGGAGAGCGAGATCCAGGTCCTGCTCGCCGAGGGCATCCCCGAGGCGCGCAACTTCCCGGTGTTCCGCTTCTTCCTGAACGACTTCTCGACCACCACCCAGGGCATCGACCTCATCTCGACCTACGTGGCCGGGCGCACGACGTTCAGCGCCGTCTTCAACTACACCGACACCGCCCTCAAGAACATCCAGAGCTCGGTGATCGACCGGTTCCGCATCGCGACGCTCGAGCAGGGACTGCCCAACACCCGCTGGAACTTCACCATCAACCACGTCGCCGACCGCTGGAACCTGACGGCCCGGCTGAACTACTTCGGCTCGTACTGGGACAGCGAGGACGGGCGCAACGCGGCCGACGCGGGCGACGTGCTGAGCTCGTGGCTGTACCCGCCGTATTCCGGCAAGGCGCTGCTCGACCTCGAGTTCGGCATTCCCGTCGGCAACGGCGCCACCATCGCCATCGGGGCCGAGAACATCCTCAATGCCTACCCCGACGTGAACCCCTACGGGGCCGACAACGTGGGCAACCATTACGGCCAGTTCTCGCCGTTCGGCTTCAACGGGGCCTACTACTACACCCGCATCGGCTTCGGGTGGGGCCTGTAGCGTCCGGATCGAAGGCTCGCAGCGTCTTGACCCGAGGGAGGCCGCGGAACGCCCGCGGCCTCCGCATGCCGATGGAGCAGACGCGCCGTGCGCTCGCCGTCGTCCTCCTGTCGCTCGCCGGGGCGGCGCTGGCGCCCCCCTCGGCCCTCGCCCAGGAGGGCGCCGTTTCCGGCACCGTCACCGACACCACCGGCCTCGTCCTGCCCGGCGTCACCGTTGAGGCGCGCGGCGCCCCCGGCGCCCCGGTCCTGACCGCCGCCACCGTCGGCGCGGGCGTCTTCACCTTCGGGGCCCTCACCGTCGGCGCGGGCGTCTTCACCTTCGGGGCCCTCGAGGCCGGCGCCTACGAGCTGACGTTCACCCTGTCCGGCTTCCAGACCGTCGTGCGCGGCGGCGTGGCCGTCGGGGCGGGGGCCACGGCGACCGTCGACGTCGAGATGGCGGTGGAGCTCGCCGAGCGCGTCGTCGTCCTCGGCACCCGCGCCCAGCCGCGGTCGGTCACCGAGTCGCAGGTGCCCATCGACGCCATCCCCTTCGAGGACGTCATGAGCCAGGGGGCCACGACCCTCGACTACCAGCTCCGCAACCTGATCCCGTCGTCTGGGTCACCGACGCCTCGGTGGTGGCGGGGGTGCGGCGCATCGCCGACAGCGGCCTCACGTGGGACGCCAGCGCCAGCTACGGCGCCCACGAGTCCGACTTCTTCTTCCGCAACACCGTCAACGCCTCGCTCGGCCCCGACACCCCGCGCGACTTCGACCCGGGCCTCTACCGGCAGGAGGACGTCAACCTCAACGTCGACGTCTCCTACCCCGTCTCCGAGATGGTGAACGTCGCGGCCGGGGCCGAGTGGCGCGACGAGAGCTTCGAGACCGGCGCCGGCGGGCGGCCCTCGTGGGAGGTTGGCCCCTACGCCGCGCAGGGCTTCATCCCCGCCTCGAACGGCTTCCCCGGCTTCCCCGACTACACCGCCGGCACGTTCGGCGGCGCAGCCTCGTACCCTGTCTCGCGCATGCGGACCCGCGATGACGAAGGTGGTAGATTGGCCTGAAATGCCGCTCCGCCGCCGTCGCTTCGTCTTCGCCGCCTCCGTCCGCGCGAGGCGTGGCGCGATCCTGGCCCTGGCCGCCGCTGCCCTCCGGGCGGCCCTGCCCGCCGCCGCGGCCGCACAGGGAAGCCCCGAGCAGGATCGCGCGGTGCTCGAGGCCTTCTACGACGCGACCGGCGGTCCCGACTGGACCAACGACACAAACTGGAAGACCTCGGCCCCCCTGCACCAGTGGCACGGCGTGTCGACCGCCTTCGGCGGCCGGGTCAACCAGTTGACTCTCGCCGACAACGGCCTCGTCGGCTCGATCCCGGTCGGGCTGGCGGACCTGGCGTACCTCGACAGGCTCGACCTCTCCGAGAACGCCCTGACCGGGCCGATCCCGGAACGCCTCGGGACTCTGACCCGCCTGCGCCGGCTGTCGCTTCGGGAGAACGATCTGTCGGGGCCGCTGCCGGACGCTCTGGGAAGCCTGGAGAACCTGGAGTCGCTGGACCTCGACTGGAATGCCCTGACCGGCCCGATCCCGGCGCGCCTCGGGGACCTGACCGGTCTCAGCTGGCTGTCCCTTCGCGGGAACGATCTGTCGGGGTCGGTTCCCGACACGCTGGGAGGCCTGGAGAGCCTGGAGTCTCTGGACCTCACCCACAACGCCCTCGCCGGCCCCATCCCGGGAGTCCTGGGCGGGCTGGCCCGCCTCGAGTGGTTGTCTCTCTGGGGGAACGCCCTGACCGGCCCGGTCCCGGCCGAGCTGGGCAGCCTGGCGACGCTCGGGACGCTGCACCTGGGGTGGAATCCCCTGTCCGGCCCGCTCCCCGAGAGCCTGACGGGGCTGTCGCGGCTCACGCGGCTGAGCCTCCAGGGGACGGCGGCGTGCGCGCCCCACGACGACGCGTTCCAGGAGTGGCTGGCCGACGTCGACTTCTCCGGGGAGACGTGCAACCGCCCCCCCGAGCCCGTCGGCGCCATCCCCGCCCAGGTCCTGGCCGAGTCGGGGCCGGCCGCGGGCGTGCACCTGGAAGACTGGTTCAGCGACCCCGACGACGACGACGAGCTGACCTACGCGGCCGCCTCCAGCCACCCCGGCTCGGTCGGCGTCCTCGTTTCCGGCGGCGCCGTCTGGCTCGTGCCCGGGACGGCGGGGACGGCGACGGTGACGGTGACCGCGAGCGACCCGGGCGGCCTGAGCGCCGACCAGGCGGTCGCGGTGACGACGGCGGCGTCGGCGGGGGCGCGGGGCGACCGCGACGCGCTCGAGGCGCTCTACGACGCGGCCGGCGGGGCCGACTGGACCCACGCCGCGGGGTGGAAGACGCCGGCGCCGCTCGGCGAGTGGCACGGCGTGACCACCGACGCCGCGGGCCGGGTCACGCGGCTGGGCCTCGACGACAACGGCCTGGCCGGCTCCATTCCCCCCGCGCTGGGCGGCCTGACGCGCCTGGAGGTGCTCGACCTCGGCCAGAACGCGCTGGGCGGCCCCGTCCCGGCCGCGCTGGGCGGCCTCGCCGACCTGCGGCGGCTGTCGCTCCGGGAGAACGGGCTGGCCGGCCGGATCCCGGCCGCGCTGGGCCGCCTGACCGGCCTGGAGCAGCTCGACCTGGCCGGGAACGCGTTGACGGGCCCGGTGCCGGCCGGGTTGGGGAGCCTTGACCGGCTCCGGCGGTTGTCGCTGTGGGGCAACGACCTGAGCGGCCCGATCCCGGGCGCACTGGAACGCCTGGCCGACCTGGAGGAGCTGTACCTGGGCGGGAACCGGCTGACGGGCCCCGTTCCGGCGTGGCTGGGGAGCCTGGCCCGCCTGCGCTGGCTGTCCCTCTCGGGGAACGAGCTGGGCGGCCCGGTCCCGGCCGCCCTGGGCCGGCTCGCGAACCTGGAGGCGCTGTACCTGGGCGGGAACCGGCTGACGGGTCCGGTCCCGGCGTGGCTGGGAGACCTCGGCCGCCTCCGGCGGCTGTCTCTCCGGGACAACGACCTGAGCGGGACGGTCCCCGACGCGCTGGGCCGCCTCGCGAACCTCGAGCGGCTGGACCTCTCCAACCTCTGGGGGCTGTCGGGGCCGCTGCCGGCCGGCCTCGAGCGGTCGCGCCTCGAGCTGCTCGACGTCTTCGTCACCCGGACGTGCGCGCCGCCCGCGTGGCGCGACTGGCTGGCGACCATCGCGTTCTACGGGTCCTCGTGCGGGCCCGCGTCCGGCGTCGTCGTCGACGTGGCCGTCGTCCATACCGCGAACGCGCGCAGGACGGCGGGCGGGGCCGCCGAGATCGCCGCCACCATCGACCTGATGATCGCCGAGGCCAACCAGGCCTTCGATGCGAGCGGGGTCGACCTTCGCCTGGCCCTCGTCGGGACGTCCGAGGTGACGTACGCCGAGACCGGCGACGGCCTCGTCGACCTGCGCCGCCTCGCGCATCCGTCCGACGGCTACCTGGACGAGGCGCACGCCCTGCGCGACCGCGTCGGGGCCGACCTCGTGCACCTGATCCTCGACAGCGCCGAGGAGACCTGCGGAATCGCCTTCCTCCCCGGCGTCTTCGGCCTCACCGTCCACGGCTGCGGGGGATGGGTCCTCGCGCACGAGCTGGGACACAACATGGGGCTCCGCCACGATCGTTACCAGGTGCACCACAACGAGGGCGGGGCGCGGCCGCATCCGGCGCACGGCTACGCGAACCCGCGCGTGTCCGAGGCCGGCGCCCTGCGGTCGAGCCGCTGGCGCACGATCATGGCCTACAACACCCGGTGCCGCGACGTCTACGCCGTCTGCTCGAGGCTGCTCCGCTTCTCGAACCCGCGCCAGACCTGGAACGGCGAGCCCCTGGGCGCCGCCTACGGCGCGGGCGAATGGGAGGTGGCGGGCGGCGCCGATGCGGCGGCGGTCCTTGCCGCCACCGGCCCCGGGGTGGCGGCGTGGCGCGAGCGGTCGACCGGCGCCAACCGGCGGCCCGCCGCGGTGGGCGTCCTGCCCGACCGGCGGCTGGCGCCCGGGGGTGCGCTCGACGTGGACGTGTCGCAGGCGTTCGCCGACCCCGACGGCGACCCGCTGACCTACCGGGTGTCGTCGTCGGCGCCACGGGTGGCGACGGTGCGCGCGGCGGGCCCCCGCGTGACCGTGACGGCGGCGGGCGCGGGCGCGGCCGCGATCCGCGTCACCGCGACCGACCCCGGCGGCCTGAGCGCCGTCCAGTCGTTCACGGCGACGGTGACCGCGACGGCCCCCGCCCCGTTCACCGACGACCCCCTCGTGCCCGGGGCGACGCCGGTCCGGGCCGTCCACTTCACGGAGCTGCGGGCGCGCGTCGACGCGGTGCGGCGGGGGCGGGGCCTGGCGCCGTACGCCTGGACCAACCCCGTCCTCCGGGCGGGGACGACGCCGATCCGGCTCCTCCACCTGCTGGAGCTGCGAGAAGCCCTCGCCGCCGCGTACGCCGCCTCGGGGCGGGCGGCGCCGCGCTGGAACGACCCGCTGCCCGCGCCGGAGCGCACTTCCATCCGGGCCCTGCACCTGACCGAGCTGCGCGCCGCGGTGGCGGCGCTGGAGTGAAGGCCGGGCCGGCCTGTAGCGGGTCTCGGTCGGTTTCGCGGGCGGCCCCGACCGCCGCGGCCCCTCACCCGCTCGCCTGGCCGGCCAGGCGGTAGCCGACCCCGCGCTCGGTGAAGATGTAGGCGGGTCTTGCCGCCTCGTCGCCCAGCTTGCGCCGCAGCCGCTTGACGAAGGCCCGCACCAGCCGCGCGTCGGCCGAATCGCGTTCGCGCCACACCCGGCGCAGCAGGGCATCGTAGGTCACCACCCGCCCCGCGCTCAGCGAGAGCACGCGCAGCAGCTCGTACTCGGTGGCCGTCAACGCCACCGGCCGGCCCCCCACGGCGACCCTGCGCCGCTCGTAGTCGATCGCCAGCTCTCCCACCCGGAAGGGCTCCGCCTCGGCCTGCCGGCGCAGGGCCGCGTGGACCCTCGCCGTCAGCTCGGTGGGCGAGAAGGGCTTCACGATGTAGTCGACGGCCCCCGCCTCGAGGGCCCTGGCGATCGTCTCGTCCCGGCCGTAGCCCGAGACGAAGATGACCGGCACGTCCGCCATCCCGGGAATGCGCTCCATCAGCTCGATGCCGTCCATGCCGGGCAGCATCAGGTCGAGCACGATCAGATGCGGCTTCTTCTTCCTGATCAGGTCGCCCAGCTCCCGCGGGTCGCCCGTCACCAGCGCGGCGTGGCCGGCCGAGGCGAGAGCGTCCCGAACGTGCCGGAGAGCCAGCGGGTCGTCGTCGACCACCAGAATGCGCTTCCTGCCCGGGCCCTCCGCCTGCCGGCGGGAACGGCTCGCGGGGTCGCCGGTCCCGGCCCCCTCGTCGACCTCCTCGGCCACGGGAATCGTGAAGGTGACCCGCGTTCCCCGGTCCGGCCCGCCGCTCTCGGCCCGGATGCGGCCCCCGTGCGCCTCGACCAGCCCCTTGCAGATGGCGAGGCCCAGGCCGGACCCGGCCCCGCCGCCCCGGTCGCCGCCGCCGGTGTGCTTCTTGAACAGGTGCGGCAGCAGCTCCGGCGGCACGCCCCGGCCTTCATCCGACACCGAGATCGCCACGTGAACACCCTCGAGCGCCCCGGCGACGCGGATGGGGCGCGACTGGGGCGAGTGCCTCGCCGCGTTCGAGAAGAGGTTGTTGAGGACCTGGACGAATCGCCGCCGGTCGGCCATCACCCGGGGCAGGTCCGGCGGCAGGTCGATGAGAACGGCGTGCCTGCCCCCGCCGCTCAGGAACGTCTTCCTGGCCTGATCCACCAGCTCGGTCAGCGCCGCCGGACGGGGGGCCACCGACAGCGTGCCCGCCTCGATGCGCCCCGCGTCCAGCAGGTCGCTGATCAGCCCGCGCATGTGTTCGGCCTGTTCGTTGATGATCTGGAAGTACTGCAGCATCTCGGCCGGGTCGAGCGCCGGCACGGCGTCGAGCACGCTCGTGGCCGAACCCCTGATGGACGTCAGCGGGGCCCGCAGCTCGTGGCTCACCATGGCCAGGAACTCGGCCCGCAACCGCTCCAGCTCCTCGAGCGGCGCCAGGTCCTGCAGCGTCACCACGACCGTTTCGACCTCTCCGTCCGTGGAACGGTTGGGCGTGACGTTCATGAGGATCCTCACGCTCCGGCCGTCCGGGACCGAGAGCACCATCTCCTCGGCGCGCACCGTCTCGGCCGTGCTGAACCGGTCGGAGAGCTTGTACTCGGTGAGGGAGACCCTCCGTCCGTCCGCGCGCTGGACCGTGAGAATCCCCAGCAGGTCCTCCGGGGGACGGTCCGGCAGGCGCAGCCGCTCGATGATTCGCCTCGTCTCCCGGTTCATGGACATCAGGGCCCCGGTCTTCGCATCGAAGACCACGACGCCCACCGGCGAGGTGTCGATGAGGGCCTCCAGGTCGGTCCGGGCCCGCCGCTCGTCCTGGTGGGCGCGGGCGTTGGCGATGGCCGTCGCCGCCTGCGCGGCGAAGAGCACCAGGACCTCCTCGTCCTCGTCCGTGAACCCTTCACCCCCTTCCTTGCCACCGAGAAAGAAGTTGCCGACGTGTTCGCCCCGGTGGCGCAGCGGCGTTGCCTGGAGGGTCGTCGACGGCAACGCGTCGGCGGACAGCCCGAGCGATCGGGCGTAGGCGGGCAGGTCGGACACCCTCAGCGTACCGGGATGATCCCGGAGGTGTTCGAAGAGCCGCCATCCATCCGGCCAGGCCGTCAACTGCCGGTGTTCTTCGGGCGCCATGCCCGATGAGACGAAGTCCACGACCTGACCCCCTTCGTCGTGGGTCGTGATCACGCCGCGGCGGGCGCCGGTCAGGGCGCGGGCGCTCTCGACGACCTCGCGGAGGACGGTGTCGAGATCGAGGCTGGCGCTGACGCGGAGGACGGCCGCGCTCAGCCGGGAAATGCGATCGCGCAGCGCCTCGTTCTCTCGGCGCAGCTCGCGGCAACTCGTCAATGGCCACCCCCGTTCGGACGCCTGGAGCACGACGGCCCAGGTCGGGTGTCGGATTGCCGGTGGCGCGTCGTTTCAGACCCGAAACGAGGTTCATTCGGGTCGGAAAGCGTGTCCGCACTGGAATTCTTGTCGATAGTTCACGCAAATGACACCGAAAAGTGCAGGAAGTTCACATGGAGTTCGCGGCCGCCATGTAGGCTCCGTCGGCAGGGACGCGAGGGCCCGGGGGTCCGCCGACGACCCCCGATGCCGGGGAGGCGTCGATGAGCGCATCGAGGAGCGTTCGTTCGAAGGGATGGCCGCGCTCCTTGTCGGAACAGGTGACGGCGGAAAGCGCATCGAGGAGCGTTCGTTCGAAGGGATGGCCGCGCTCCTTGTCGGAACAGGTGACGGCGGAAAGCGCATCGAGGAGCGTTCGTTCGAAGGGAGGGCCGCGCCCCTTGTCGTGAACAGGTGACGGCGGAAAATGTGGACCGACGACGAGCTGACTATCATTATCGAGGGGCGGCGCGACGACTGGCCCGGCGGCCCCCGGACGCTGAAGCCGTGCACTGCCGGCCGCGAACCCAACGGGCGGACGCTCTGGTTCGGGGCCGAGCTCGACTCCGGCAACCAGGTGTGGTTCCGGATCACGGCGGACGCGGTCGGCCGGATGCGGGAGACGACGCCGCGGGCGCGCGGCGATCGCCTCGTCGACGCCCTCCTCGCGTGGCTGACGCCGGACCGGGGGCTCAGGCGGGAGCTCAACCGCTTCGATGTCCAGGTTGCCCAGGACGGCGACACGTGGATCGAGCGTCTGCGGTGGTGACCGGCGTTGCGGACGTCGCGGACCGCTCGTGCCGGACCATCGCGGACCGCTCGTGCCGGACCATCGCGGACCGCTCGTGCCGGACCATCGCGGACCGCTCGTGCCGGAACATCGCGGACCGCTCGTGCCGGACCATCGCGGACCGCTCGTGCCGGACCATCGCGGACCGCTCGTGCCGGAACATCGCGGACCGCTCGTGCCGGAACATCGCCGACCGCTGATGCCGTGATACGCTTGCCCGGTGGCCGGCATCACGGGAGGGTGAAGCGGTGTCCCCGGCCGCCGGGCCGGCGCGTCCGCCGCTCCCCGGGGGGCCGCGGTCGTTCTCGCCGGCCGCGGGCTGCTCGCTCGTGGCGGGCTTCGTCCTCGGCCTCGTGGCGTGCGTCCCCGCCGGCGCGGGCCGGCATCCGGTCGTCGCCGCGTCCCTCCTCGCCGCCGCCGCCCTGCTCGCCACGTGGGGCGCCGGGCTCTGCCTGTGGGCGGGCCGCCGGGGCCGCCGCCTAGCCGTCGACATCGACCCGCGGCCCCAGCACTACGTTCAGGCCTGCGCCCAGGCGTCGGTCTTCCTCTACTGGGGCTGGCACTGGCCCCCCGTCCGCGAAGCGGCGGTCCTCATCGCCGCCCAGGTTCTCTTCGCCTACGCCTTCGACCTCCTCCTCGCGTGGTCGCGGGGCGAGGCGGGCCGGCTCGGCTTCGGCCCCGTCCCCGTCGTCTTCAGCATCAACCTCTTCCTGTGGTTCGCCGACGACCGGTTCCACCTCCAGCTCCTGCTCGTGGCGTTCGCCTTCGCGGCCAAGGCCCTCATCCGGTGGGAGCGCGGCGGGCGCCGGACCCACGTCTTCAACCCCGCCGCGTTCGCCCTCGCCGTCTTCGCCGTCGCCCTCCTCGCCACCGGGACCAACGATCTGACCCGGGGGCAGGACATCGCCGTCTCCCAGTTCTTCCCGCCCCACATGTTCCTGTGGATCTTCCTCGCCGCCCTCCCCGGCCAGTACCTCTTCGGGGTCACGTCGATGACCCTCGCCGCGGTGGCCGCGACGTGGCTCTTCGGCCTCGCCTGGTTCACGGCGACCGGCGTCTACTACTTCTACGACGCCTACATCCCCATCGCCGTCTTCCTCGGCATGCACCTCCTGTTCACCGACCCCTCCACCGCCCCCCGCAGCGAGGGGGGGCGCCTGCTCTTCGGGGCCCTCTACGGGCTGGCGGTCGTGGCCGGCTACGCCCTGCTCGCCGGCGCCGGGCTCCCGACCTTCTACGACAAGCTGCTGCCGGTGCCGCTGCTGAACCTGTCGGTCGGGCTGCTCGACCGGCTGGCGCGCTCGCGGGCCCTCCGCCGGCTCGATCCGGCGCGCCCCGCGGCCTCCGCGGCGGAAGGGCGCCGGCCCGCGGCGACCTCCGGGCCGCCCGCCGGCGGCGAGGCCGCGGGGGGCGCCCGCCGCGGGCCCCTCCTCCGCGTTCCCGCGCCGCGGCGCCGCCACCTCGCGTACATGGCGGCGTGGGCCGCCGTCTTCGCGGTCATGAGCGCCACCGGCGGCGCGGGCGACCGCCACCCCGGCCAGTGGCTGCCGTTCTGGCAGGCGGCCTGCGCCGACGACCGCGCCGGCGCGTGCCGCTACCTCGCGGCCCGCCTGTCGGGCCACTGCGCGGCCGGCTCGGGCTGGGCCTGCAACGAGATCGGCGTCCTCTTCCGGACCCGGCCCGAGGCGGCGGACGCGGCCGGCGAGGCCGACCCGCGGGCCGCGTCCGCCGCCTGGTTCGACCAGGGTTGCGCCCGCGGCTTCGAGCCGGCCTGCGGCAACCTCGACCGGACCGCCGGCGCGCCCGGCCCCTTCGAGCGCGCCCCTCCCGGCCTCGACGACTGGCCCGTGGTCCTCCGGGGCAGCAAGGGCCCCGTCGTCGACCGCACGCCCGCCGCCCTCCTCGCGCGGGCCTGCCGTCAGGGCTGGCCGGGCACGTGCGGGCCGTCGGACTGACCCGTCCACCACCCGCAAGTCGCTTTTTTTCTGACACTTGGCGCCATCGCTGATACAGGTCGCCCAGCACCGGCGCGGCTGAGCGGGGCATACGCACCGACACGGTATGATGAGGCTCCCGATCATCACGACAACGGGAGACGCACCCAGGTGGCCACCATGGAACGCGCCGTCAAGCTGACCTACGACGACTACTGCGCCACACCGGACGACGAGCGTTGCGAGCTGCTGAACGGCGATCTCATGATGGTTCCCGCCCCGAACGTGAAACACCAGAGGATCCTGCTGCGCCTGGCCCACCAGCTCGGCCGGTTCATCCTCGACCACGAGTTGGGGGAGCTGTTGCCGGCCCCCTGCGACGTGGTGCTGTCGGACACCGACGTCGTACAGCCGGACCTGCTGTTCGTCTCCCGGGAACGGGAGCACACGATCACCGCCGAGAACGTGCGGGGAGCCCCCGATCTCGTGATCGAGATACTCTCCCCGTCGACCGCCGACCAGGACCTGGGGTACAAGCACGAGCTCTACGGCAGGCACGGAGTAAACGAGTACTGGGTACTCGACCCGATGGCCGAAACCGTCGCCATCCATCGGCAACGGGACGGCGTGCTGGAGCTCAGCGACACCCTCGGTCGCCGGGACACCCTGCGCACTCCGCTGCTGAAGGGCTTGGAGCTCCAGCTCGACGACGTTTTCCCGGGTTGAACCAGAGAACGAGGACCAACGCCTTCCGGCCGTCGAGAACGCGGTCGCGCGGGACGACCGGCGCCTCGAGACCGTCAAGTTCGCGGCAGGTGCGGAGGCTCGGCGATCGCGGCGCTGCGGACGCCGAAAGCCCTTTCCGGAGGGTCGGTTGGGCGGCAATCGGAGCCGCGGGCGACGGTTTCCGGGCCGGGTCTTCAGGCCATGCCGCTCATCAGCGATCCCACGAAGGCGAGGCCGCCGAAGACGAACGCCAGGAACAGCAGGAAGGCCACCGGCAGCAGCCAGGCGATCACCCACGTCAGGATGGCCAGCCCGACCGGCAGCCCGGCCACGCGGTGGATGGCGGCGATGCTGGTGGCGATGCAGTACACCATCGCGATGAACGAGCCGACGAGGGGGATGATGCCCAGCGACAGCGGCGCCTGTGCGAAGGCCAGCGCCCGGAACCAGGGCGCGAAGCCGGGCGAGTCCTGGTTGAAGAGCCTTGCCGAGAGGGTGACGAGGCCGGCCGAGACCGCCGTCAACGCTAGGGCGAGGGGCACGGTGAGGAAGAAGATGAACAGGCTCCAGAAGCTGCCGAAGAACAGGGTGGCCAGCGCGACCACCACGATCGCCTCCAGCGTGGCCTGTCCGTTGCCCGCGACCTCGGGGTAGACGCCGGTCTCGAAGTTGAACACGCGCTTGACGCGGCCGAAGAAGCTCGATTCCGCTCCCGACTGCGCACCGGCGCCGGCGGCCGGCACGGGCGCGGGGGCGGTCGGCGCAGGCGCGGGGGCGGCCAGAACCGGGGGCGGACCCGGCGCGGGTGCGGTGGCGGCCGGTGCGGGCGCGGGGGCGGCCGGCGCGGGCGCGGGGGCGGCCGGCGTGGGTGCGGTGGCGGCCGGCGCGGGTGCGGTGGCGGCCGGCGCGGGTGCGGTGGCGGCCGGTGCGGGCGCGGTGGCGGCCGGCGCGGGTGCGGGTGCGGCCGGCGCGGGTGCGGCCGGCGCGGGTGCGGCCGGCGCGGGTGCGGCCGGAACCGGGGGCGGCGGCGCGGCGGCTTCCGCCGGGGGCGCGGCCGCCGTCCGGGCGGGCTCGCCGGCCGGAACCGCGGGCGGACCTGGCGCGGGCGTTTCGGCCGGGGCGGAGGAAGCGGGGTCGGGACGTTCGGGCGTGTCGCTCATGCGCAACTCTCCTTCAGTCGTGGCCGCCCGACCGGGCTCCGATTCCGGTCGGCCAGGCGCGCCGGACCACCGGTTTCGGAACACTATCACACGCCTCGCCGCGCAAAAGGGGGCCCGGCCGGTCCGCCGAAAGGCCGCGCGGGCGTCGAGTCTCACGTTCATCCTCCGATGATCCGGGACCCGGCCCCTTCAGGCTCATTTGACGTTGGAATCAACCCCCCTTCAGGCTCACTTCGCATTGAAAGAGACTCGTCCTTGACATCGAGGGCGGGATTGGGGTGTAACTGAGTGGGCGCCGGGGCGGGTCGCGGCGCCGGATCGACGTCCCGGCCGCGCCGGACCGGACAGCGGGGTTCCCGCGCGGGCGCCGCCGGGCGGGAGCATCTGATGCGGAGACGACCTGTCGAGCTGAGCGTCGGCGACGAGAGCTGCGGATGACGGCGTTTCGGGCGTTCCGGGTGGAGAAGACCGGCGAGCGGAAGTTCACGCGGCGCGTCGTCGAGCGCGACACCGCCGACCTTCCCGCCGGCGATCTCCTCATCGACGTCGAGTACTCCTCGCTCAACTACAAGGACGCCCTGTCGGCCATCGGCAACCCCGGCGTCACCCGCCGGTATCCCCATACGCCGGGCGTCGACGCGGCGGGGACGGTGGTCGAGTCGTCGTCCAACCAGTTCGCCCCCGGCGACGCCGCCATCGTCATCGGCTTCGACCTCGGCATGAACACGCCGGGCGGCTTCGGCCAGCGCATCCGGGTGCCGGCCGGCTGGGCGGTGCCGATGCCCGACGGCCTCGACACGCGGTCGGCCATGATCCTGGGCACCGCGGGGTTCACCGCGGCGCTCGCCGTCGGGCGCCTCGAGGCGGCGGGCATGCAGCCCGACGGCGGTCCGGTGCTGGTGACGGGGGCGACCGGCGGGGTGGGCTCGGTGGCCGTGGCCCTGCTCGCCAGCCTCGGCTACGAGGTGCACGCCGCCACCGGCAAGCTGTCGTCCTTCCAGTACCTCATCGACCTCGGCGCCCGCGACGTCATCTGGCGCCAGGAGCTGATGAAGGGGTCGAAGCGGGCCCTGCTCAAGGCGCGGTGGGGGGGCGTCGTCGACACCGTGGGCGGCCCCATCCTCTTCAACGCGGTCAAGGCCCTTCGCTACGGGGCGAGCCTCGCCGCCTGCGGCCTCGTCGCCTCGCCCGACATCCCCGCCACCGTGTTCCCGTTCATCCTGCGCGGGGTCAACCTGCTCGGCATCGACTCGGTCGAGCTGCCCGTGATGCACAAGGCCGAGGTCTGGCGGAAGCTGGCCGGCCCGTGGAAGCTCGACCGGCTCGAGACCGTCGCCTTCCCCCTGACCCTCGACAACCTCTCGGTCGCCATCGACCGCATCCTCGCGGGCGAGACCGTCGGCCGCGGCCTCGTCGACCTGCGCGCCTGACGCCGGCGCGTGCTATCATCCCGGCGTTCCGACGCTTGCCGCTGGTCAAGGGAAGTGGGTGCGAATCCCACACGGTCCCGCCACTGTAAGCGGGGAGCGAGCCGGCAACCGGCGGCCCCGGCATCCACCGAGGCCGCCCGCCACTGTGCCCCCGGGCATGGGAAGGCGCCGCCGGCCCGCGACGATCCGCGAGTCAGGAGACCTGGCCAGGGGCTTTCGTCCTTTCCGCGCGCCCGTCCCGGCGCGCACGGCGCGAGAGACGCCGAAAGGAGCCCATGCCCGGCCTTTCCTGCTGTACCCGTGTACTCGACACCCGTGTCCCCGACACTCGTGTCCCCGACCGGCGGCGGTCCGCCCGACGCATCCTCCTCGCCGCCGCGGTCCTCGCCGCCGCCGCTTCCGCCTCGGCCGATTCGCTGACGGGGCGCATCGTCGACCCCCAGGGCGGCGCGGTGGCCGGCGCCCGGCTCCGCCTCCTCGACCGCGCCGGCGGCCAGGTGCGGGCGGCGGCCAGCGCCCCCGACGGCGGCTACGCCTTCGCGGACCTCCCCGACGGCGCCTACGTGCTCGAGGCGCGGGGCGCGGGGGGCTCGCTGTCGGGGGCGGCGGCGGTCGAGGTCGCCGGCGACCGGCGTCTCGACCTCACCGTCCAGGTGTCGGGGCTCGCGGCCGAGGTGGTGGTCACCGGGTCGGGGACGCCCCTCGTCGTGCAGGAGGCGGCGAAGGCCCTCGACGTCGTCGACGCCGACGAGATCGCCCGCCGCAACGAGAGCTCGGTGGCCGAGGCGCTCCGCACCGTGCCCGGCCTGCGGGTCCAGACCCTGGGGGCGCCCGGCAGCTTCACCACCGTCAAGACGCGGGGCCTCCGCAACCAGGACACCGCGGTCCTCGTCGACGGCATGCGCTTCCGCGACGCGGCGAGCCCCCAGGGCGACGCCACCGCGTTCCTCGCCAACCTCTCGACCGTCGACACCGAGCGCATCGAGGTGCTGCGCGGCTCGGGCTCGTCGCTCTACGGGTCGAACGCGGTGGCCGGGGTCGTCAACGTCACCTCCCGCACCGGCGGCGGCCCCGCCGCGGGCGACGTCCTCGTGGAGGGGGGCGGGCTCGGCGCGTTCCGGGCCCTCCCGTCGGTGCGCGGCGGGGCGGCCGGCGACCGCCTCGCCTACAGCGGGGCGGTGTCCATGCTCGACGTGCGGCACGGCGTCCGCGGGGCCGACCCCTACCGCAGCGTGTCGCCCCAGGGCATGGTCCGCTACCGGTTCACCCCCACCCTCTCCGCCACCGGCCGACTCTGGTACGCCCGCGACCGGCTGCAGACGACCGAGAGCCCCGCGTTCCCCGACGCGGTGCTCGCCAACTTTCCCGCCGAGGGCGTGGTGCGCGCCGCCGCCCTCCCCGCCGACCAGCTCGCGCGCTTCGAGCAGGGGCTGCCGTTTGCGGCCGGCGCCGCCACCTTCGTGCCCAACCAGGCCGACCCCGACGCCGTCCGGCGCTCGTCGTTCCTGACCGGGAGCGCCCTCGTGCGGCACGTCGCCGCCCCCGGCGTCGCCTGGCGGGTCGGCTACCGGGCCGTCGACACCAGCCGCGAGCACGCCGACGGCCCCCTCGGCGGCGGCCCCTTCGAGTCGGCCGCCCGCAGCAGCTTCTACGACGGCCGCACCGACACCCTGCAGGCCCGGCTCGACGCCGCCCTCGGCGCGTCCAACGTCCTCACGGCCGGCTACGAGCTCGAGCGCGAGCGCTACGGCGACGCCGCCACGAGCCACCCCGGGGCCATCGCCATCGACGGCCGCAGCCACGCCCTCTACGCCCAGAACCGCCTGTCGCTGCTCGACGGCCGGGTGCAGATCACCCTGGGGGGGCGCGTCCAGTCCTTCGACCTGTCCGATCCGGCCTTCGCCCCCGTCTCCGGTCTTCATGGAGACGCCGTCTCCGGCCTTCCCGGAGACGCCGTCTCCGGTCTTCCCGCGGGCGCCGCCGCGGGCGCCGTCGCCCATCCCTACCGGGGCGCCGCCGTCCTCGACGTTCCCGCCGCCGGCACCGGCGACGCCGCCGTCGCGTGGTTCATCGCCGGCCCCGGCACCAAGCTGCGCCTCCACGCCGGCAACGGCTACCGCGCCCCGTCCCCCTACGAGCGGTTCGGCGGCTGGTTCTCGTCGTGGTCCAACGCCTACGCCTTCATCGGCGACCCCCGGCTCGAGCCCGAGCGCGCGGTCTCCGTCGACGGCGGCGTCGACCAGTGGCTCCTCGGCGAGAAGCTGCAGGTCGGCGTCACCGTCTTCCACACCGACCTGCGGCAGACCATCATCTACGACTTCGCCAACTTCCCGGCCGCCGGCGATCCGTTCGGCCGCGCCTACGGCTACCGCAACGGCGGCGGCGGCCGGGCCCGCGGCGTCGAGCTGAGCGCCCACGCCGCGCCGGGGCCCGCGGCCACCCTGCGCGCGTCCTACACGTGGACCGACTCGCGCTTCGACGCCCCCACCATCGGCGCCGACTACTTCGCCGCCCCCGGCGTCTCCCGGCACCTCTTCACGCTCGCCGCCACCGGCCGCGTCGGCGAGCGCACCGCCGTCACCTTCGACCTCTTCGCGGCGAGCGACTACTCGCTGTCGCCGTTCGGGGCGGGGGGGCGGCGCATGGTCTTCGCCGGCCCCGTCCGGGCCGACCTCGTCGTCCGCCGCGACCTCCGCGTGCGGCCCGGCCTGCGGCTCGACGTGTACGGCAAGGTCGAGAACCTCTTCGACCACGCCTACACCGAGAGCGGCTTCCTCACCCCCGGCCGCTGGGCCGTGGCCGGGCTGCGGGTCCGCTACTGAGGGGGGGCGCCGCGCCGCGGCTCCGGGGGCAGCGCGGCGACTCCGGGCGTTCCGTAATCGCACGGCCGGGAGAGGCGCTGTGCGCTGCAGGACGGCGGCGCGGCGACTCCGGGCGTTCCGTAATCGCACGGCCGGGAGAGGCGCTGTGCGCTGCAGGACGGCGGCGCGGCGACTCCGGGCGTTCCGTAATCGCACGGCCGGGAGAGGCGCTGTGCGCTGCAGGACGGCGGCGCGGCAACTCCGGGCGTTCCGTAGTCGCACGGCAGGGAGAGGTCCGCCGTGCGCTGTTCCGCGCCCTGCTCGGACGGCGGTAGCGCCAATCGCCCTTCACCATGCCAGAACCCCATGTCGAGCCCCGCGTTGCATCGCCGGTCGAGTGCAGCGGGGACTCTCGCCACGGGCTCCCGGGTAGGGGCCGGCAGGTTAGGATTACGGAATGGGACTGAGCGCAGTTGCCGTGGGTCGACTCCGGGTCGAGGAGTGCGCCTCGCCAGGCGATGCCGTTGTCGGCCGTAACGAGCCAGAGTCGTGATCACGCGAATCGAGATCGACGGGTTCAAGACGTTCGACCGGTTCGCGCTCGACCTGCGGCCGTTCACGGCGGTGGTGGGGCCGAACGCGTCCGGCAAGTCGAACCTGTTCGACGCCATCAGGTTCGTTTCGCGTCTGGCGCAGACCGACATCCGCGAGGCGATGCAGGAGTTGCGGGGACGCCCGGAGGAGTTGTTCCGCCGCACGTCCGCGGGGCGCGCCGACCGAATGGCTTTCGCGGTCGAAGTGCTGCTCGAACCCCTCGGCGTGGATCCGTTCGGGAGGTCCTTCGATCTGCGGACGCAACGGGTTCGCTACGAGCTGGAGATTGCCGTGCGGACCGGTGCGGACCGGCGCCTCGAAGGGGTGTACGTGCAGCGCGAAGAGTGCCTGCCGATACGGCCGACGGAGGAACGGGGGTCGACGGCCTGGAAGCTCGCATCGGTGAAGTACGGCCGGCCATCCAAGCCATTCATGACCACGCGTTCCGGGTCCGGCATGGAGTCGGGCGTCATCGAGATTCGTCAGGACGGTCCCGGCAAGAGGGGACGTCCGCTGGCGTTGTCGGCCAAGGATGCCTCTCGCACGGGGTTGTCCACGGTGACGACGGCCGAGTTCCCGCATCTCTATGCGCTCCGCACGCTGTTGTCCTCGGTCCAGTTCCTGCAGATCGATCCGCAGGCCTCTCGGCGTGCGACGGATCGGCTGGCCCCGCGCCGGCTGCTGCCCGACGCCTCGAATCTCGCTACCGTGCTCGCCAGGCTCATGGAGGAGACGCGGACCGACAAGCGGCCCAAGGGATTCCTGTCGGACGTCGTCGCGGACTTGTCATCGCTCATTCCGTCGGTCGCCGATCTGGACGTTCGCGACGACCCCGGCGACTCGGAGTACTCGTTCGCCCTCAGGCTGCGCGACTCCCAGTTGTTCAGCTCGCGCGTGATCTCGGACGGCACGCTTCGCCTCCTCGCCCTGGTGACCGTCCTGAACGACCCGCGGCACGGGGGCGTCCTCTGCTGGGAGGAACCGGAGAACGGCGTTCACGAGGCGCGGATTCCCGCGTTGATGGAGCTCATCCGAAACGCGGCCGGCTTCGCCGACTCGCCAGGAACGCAAGCCTCCTTTCAGATCCTGGTGAATACGCACTCTCCGGTCGTCATGTCTGCGCTGGAGGATTACGAGGTCGTCGCTTCGGACGTCATATCCACCCTTATGCCGGAGACCCAGTCACGAACGTCCCGAACGCGGATGAGAGCCGGGATATCCACCGACCCTGAGAACGGGCTCACCCGTTCCGAGGTCGAGGCGCTCCTGCGCCGACACGTCGAGACCGCGTGACATGTATCTGGCGTACGCCCTGTTCTGCGAGGGAGCTTCCGACTACTCGTACTTCGAGGTGCTTCTTCCGCGGGTCATCGAGTCGACTGTGCTGAGGGCCGGCAGGGTGACCGTGGACGTCCCCGAGCGACCCGCCTTGCGTCTCGGCAGGAGAGGCCGTGCGGTTGATGAAGTCGCAGCGGAAGCGTGCGACCGCCGGGAGGCGTTCCACATCGTGTTCGTGCACGCGGACACTGGCGGAAGGGGTCAACTCGCCAAGTTGGGCCATCGCAGCCGCGCCTACTGCGAGAAGATGCATGAGCTGTGCGGGTTGCATCCGGCGCGGTGCGTGCTCCTGCGGCCCGCGTCCATGACCGAATCGTGGGCGCTGGCGGACCCGCAGGCGGTGCTCGATTCGCTCGGCTATCGAGGTGCGCCGTCGGAACTCGGTCTGCCGGCCGATGCCGAGCAGGCCGAGGACCACCCCAACCCCAAGACATGCCTGGGCTCGGCGCTTCGTACAGTGCGGGGTACCCGCCGGTCGCGCGTCGATGCGCTTTTACCCGCCATCGCCCAGCGGCAGTCGATGGACGCCCTGGGACGATCGAAGTCGTTTCAGGAGTTCGAGGTCAGCCTGCAGAGGGCGCTGCTGGACCTGGGCGTCCTGGAATAGACCGGGCGCTGACACTACTCGTCGTCGACGGGGCAACGTGAAGGCGGCGCGAACGCGTTGTCCGGTCCGCACGCTTTCCGTCACGAGCTACCCCTTCTTCGAAGCGCGTCGATCAGCGACACGCCGCACTTCAGCAGCTCGACCCTGTATGCTGTTTGTCGAAACGTGACCTGGTTCTCGCGACGGGCGAAGCTGTTGACGCGGTGCCGATGCATGCGACCGCCGTGGGCGGCGACGGGCGTGAAGCCGACCGCGATGTCGTCGCCGACGAGACGCTCCGCCACATTGGCGCCCGCCTGAAGTTGGGCGGCAATCTCGCCGGCTCTGGGTGACCCGCTCTTCAGTTCCAGCGAGATCACCCGCCCGGGGGCGTCGCCGCCGTCGTCGAAGTACAGGTAGTCGCAACGCACCTCGTGCGCCGGCCCCGGTGCGGCGGCGTGGTCCATGTCGATCAGGCGGCGTCGGCGCGGCAGTCCGTCGAGCTTGAGCCGGCAGCCTTCCTTGCGGCAGGTCTTCGCGCGGCAACTGGCGCTCACTCGTGTATCGATGCGCTCCAGCAGCGTCCTCAATGGTCGGCGGCTCTCTGCGCGAGATTGGATATCCGCGCCCAGTCGTTGTAGAGGTTCTCGGTGATCTCACCGTAACCGGCAGGAAAGGTGCCCGCCTCGATGTCGAGAGGAATCTCTTCCACCACCGTGCCCCTGGGGCGCTTCTTCGGCTTGAACAGCCACGCGCCCACCTCGCGCGGCGTCAATGCGAGGTCCGCCCCTGCGATGCCCTTGCGCTGCTCCTTGGGAAGGCCCGATAGGCGCACCAGATTGGCGAGCGCCTCCAACACCCATTCGCTGTGGGTCGTGATGACGATGCGTATGCCGGCCTTCACTGCGGCAGCAAGCACACGGATGAACTCTACCTGCATGGCTGGATGCAGGTGCGATTCGGGTTCTTCGATGATCAGCGTGTCACCAGATTGGACAACGTCGCGCAGGTACAGCACGACCGGTGCGAGCTCCGACACCATGGACGATGTGTTCATCAGCGGAAGATCGTCCTTCCACTCGTCCGGTCGGTATAGAAACGAAGGGTAGCCGGTCTCGGAACGGTGGCTTTGCACCGCGCCCCTGAGAATCTCCCGCTCGAGACGCGTGGCGAGACTACGGAGCCCGGGTGCCTGGTCTCGTGGGCCACCCAGCTCGATGAGTTGCCTCAAGAAATCGGCGAGAACGCCGGACAAGACCGGCAATGGGCTGTCCTGCCGGAAACCGGCGTGTGAGGCCCGACCGACGAGAGAGCTGACGACGATCCGATGCGCGTGCATGATCCCGGTCCGGTCAGCGGGCAGATAGTGAGCAGGGCGGTTCGCCGGCCCGAGGGCATAATGCATGGCGGAAACGGACAAGGAGTCAATCAGTTCAAGCCACCCGCCTTCGCGGCTCCACGACTGCGCATCCAACACATCCCGGATGAACCAGGCAGGCATGTCCACGAATCCCAGAGGTGTTTCGTCTGAAAGCGACACACGAAACGGTCCGCCCACGGCCGGTACTGTGAAGGCCTGCTCGAACAGGGGAGCGTCCGCTACACGTCTCTGCAGTCGGACGCGAGCCCTTCCGGGGCACGGCCGTCGAACGAGGCTCTCGATTGCGTCGAGGCCGAAGCACCTCATGATCTCCAGGTCGAGGTCCCTCTTGGCATTGTCGATGACTTGCAGGCTGTGGAGTCGTGGACGGATCAACCTGGCGACAGACTCGGGGAGAATGTCACCAACCATCCGATCCGGGTCTCGGTCCAGGGAGGGTGACATCGCTGTGGCCCAGCCGGCCAGAATCTCAATCGATTCGTCCGACAACCGGTCGGTGCTCCCTTGTGCAGGAACCGGCGGGGGGGTGAACGATCCGGCCGCTTGACGTCGAGCAACACCGACGCGGGCAAAGAAGCAGTGCATCGCGTAGATCAGGATCGCGAGATAGGATTTGCCCGTATTGCTGGGGCCGACGAACACCGTCAGCGGTCGCAAATCGACGTTCGCCTCGACGATCGGTCCGAAATCGGAAACGGCAATGTCGAGAGAGCCGGTATCCGGCTGGTTGGTCATTGCATCTGCCACGCCAGCGGAGGCGCTCACCGCCCCTCCTGGAACGGCCGGTACGCGGCCAGCTCGCGCTTGACCACCGGCGCCATCACGTAGAGGCCGATCAGGTTGGGGAGGGCGACGACGAACACCAGCGCGTCCGAGAGGTCGACGAGGGCGCCGAGGTCGAGGCTGGCCCCGACCACGACGAAGAGGCAGAAGAACGTCTTGAAGCCGATGTCCTGCTTCCGCCCGTCGCCCGCGAGGTAGGTGAACGCCTTGAGGCCGTAGTAGGCCCAGGCGATCATCGTCGAGTAGGCGAAGAGCATCGCGGCCACCGCCAGCGGCGCCGGCGACCACGGCAGCACCGAGGCGAACGCGCGGGTGGTCAGCTCGATGCCGTTGACGCCGGCGGCGGCGAGGGCGGGGTCGTAGACGGTGGTGATGATGACCAGCGCCGTCATCGTGCAGATGACCACGGTGTCGATGAACGGCTCGAGCAGGCCCACGAACCCCTCGCTGACCGGCCGCGGGGTGCGGGCGGTGGCGTGGGCGATGGCGGCGCTGCCGAGGCCCGCCTCGTTCGAGAAGGCGGCGCGGCGGAACCCGATGACCAGCGCCCCGAGCGTGCCCCCGGCGATGCCCTCGGGGGCGAACGCGCCCTGCCAGATGGCCGCCACCGCGCCCGGCAGCCGGTCCGCCTGCAGCACGAGGACGAGCAGGGCCAGGGCCACGTAGAGCAGGGCCATCCCCGGCACCAGCCGCACGGTGGTGTTGGCGATCGAGCGGATGCCGCCGATGATGACCACCGCCACCAGCCCCGCGAGGACGAGGCCCACGAGCCACGTCGCCCCCGCGAAGGGGCTCGCCTCGCCGCCGGTCAGGTCGACGAACATCGCCGTCGCCTGGTTCGACTGGAACATGTTGCCGATGCCGAGGCAGCCGACCACCATCGTGCACGCGTAGAAGATGCCGAGGACCCGTCCCAGCCCCGGCAGCCCCCGCTCGGCGAGCCCCCGCTCGAGGTAGTGCATGGGGCCGCCCGACACCGAGCCGTCCGCCGCGGTGCGCCGGTAGAGCACGCCGAGCGTGCACTCCGCGAACTTCGTCGACATGCCGAGCACGCCGGCCACGACGAGCCAGAACGTGGCGCCGGGGCCCCCGGTCGAGATGGCCACCGCCACCCCCGCGATGTTGCCGATGCCCACCGTGCCCGACACCGCGGTGGTCAGGGCCTGGAACTGCGATATCTCGCCGGGGTCCTTGGGGTCGGCGAGCCGCCCGGTGATGACCCGCACCGCGTGGCCGAACCCCCGGACGTTGATGAACCCCAGGTAGACGGTGAAGAAGAGCCCCCCGACCACCAGCCACCCCACCACCAGCGGCAGGTCGGCGCCGAACACCGGCACCGGGAAGAAGATGAACCCGGCCACCGCCTCGGCCAGGGGCTGCAGCGCCCCGTTGATGACATCGTCCATGCCCACGGCCTGATTATCCTCGGAACTGCCGGCGCACGCCCGCCTTCAACGCGGTCGCTCGACTTCGGCCCGGCGTCGACCGGCCCGACGTGGCGGCGGTCGTTGGCCGCCTACGCCAGCCGCGCGAGGATGTCGTCCACCGTTCGGCACGAGATGGCGAGCATCGTCAGGGTCGGGTTCTGGGTGCCCACGCTGGGCATCGAGCCGCAGCCGGCGAGGTAGAGGTTGGGGTGGTCCCACGTCCGCTGCCGGTCGTTCACCACCGAGCGGCCGGGGGCGGAGCCCATGACGTGGGTGCCGCACAGGTGCCCCCCGCCCTGGTAGTTGTAGGTCTGGCCCGCGTGGCGGAACGCGTTGGGCGCCGCCTCGCGGGTCACCGTGTGCTCGGCCGCCCCCAGCCGGTCCATGATGCGCGCCGTCGCCGCCCGCGCCGACTCGAAGCCCGCCCGCACGTAGTCGGACACGCCCCAGACGATGCGCGGCCGGGGGATGCCGAGGTTGTCGGTCCAGCGATCCGACAGCTCGATCCGGTTCGCGGGGTCCGCCTCCTGCTCGACGAGGAACGCGACGCGGAGCTGGCGGGTGAGGAGGTCGTTGACGGCGCGGGCGTAGGACCGGCCCGCGAGCACCCGCCCCCCCGGGTTGGTCCCGCTCGCGTCGCTCCCGTAGACGAAGTCGAGCCCCGTCACCCAGGGGTCGCCGATGGGCCAGTTCCACCCGGTGTTGCCCACCTCCATGCGCCACGCCGCCCGGCGGCGCCGGAAGGGGCCGTCGCGCAGGGTCTCGACCCCCGACGTCGACAGGGGCCCGCGGTAGGGGTAGACCGGCGTCCCCGGCGGCATCAGGCCCCACGCCAGGTACACCGGGTGGTCCATCAGGTGGCGCCCCACCAGCCCCGACGAGTTGGCGGCCGCGCGCCCCGTCACCCGCCCGGTGTTCAGCAGGATGCGGGCGTTCTCGACGGCGTGGGCGGCCAGCACGTAGACGTCGGCCGCGGCCACCCCCTCGCCGGTCCGCCCGGTGGCCGCGGGCGCCCCGTCGTCGTCGTAGCGCAGGTAGTGGAGGCCGGTCACCCGCCCCCCCTCGTCGAGCTGCACGTGGTCGACGACGGCGCGGGCCAGCAGCTCCACCCGTCCCGTGGCCATCGCCTCCCGCAGCGCCGCCCGCGGGTCGTACTTGGCGCGGACGGGGCAGATGGGCACGCAGCTCGTGCTGCCGCGGCACGGGCCCCGGTTCCCGTAGGGGGCCGAGTTGCGGCCGGCCGGGGTCGACGTCAGCCGCGCCGGGGCGGGCGCGTCGTCGGCGAGCACGGTCCCGTCGAGGCGGTCGCCGACCACGCGGTCGCCGTACGACGGGGCTATCGGCCCCATCGGGTACTCGTACCCGGCTCCGTAGGAGACGCCGTTCACCGCCTCCTGCTCGGCCCGGTCGCCGGCGACCCCGATGAGGTGCTCGGCCTGCCCGTAGTACGGCTCGATGTCGTCGTAGCCCAGCGGCCAGTCGAGGCCGCGGCCGTAGGCCGAGCGCAGGCGGAGGTCGGCCCCGTCCATGCGGACGGCGGTGCCCATCCAGTGGTTGCCGGTGCCCCCGGCGAGCCGCTCGTAGGTGCTGGCGAAGGGCAGCGAGCCCGGGGCGTGCTCGAAGTACGAGCGGGCGGGGTCGTCCCACGCCGCCACCAGGGCCTCGATGGTGGGGCGCGGCGCGTTGGTGCGGCTCGGCTCCAGCGCCCCCGCGTCGGGCGGGTAGGGCGCCGACGGCGACTTGAAGGTGGCGAGCACGTAGCGCTCGACGTGGTCGCGGTGCAGGGCGTCGAGCCCCGGCCCCGCCTCGAGCACCAGCACCCGCCGCCCCGCCCGGGCCAGCAGCAGGGCCATGTTCGCGCCCGCGAAGCCCGAGCCGACGATGGCCACGTCGTAGCGCGGCGTCCGCGTCTCCTGCATGGAAATTCGGTGTCCGCCGGCCGGCCCGTCGCCAGTCGTCGCTGGCCGGCCCGTCGCCTCGTCTCCGGCCCGCCGGTCGCCTCGTCTCCGGCCCGCCGGTCGCCTCGTCTCCGGCCCGCCGGCCGCCTCGTCTCCGGCCCGCCGGCCGCCTCGTCTCCGGCCCGCCGGCCGCCTCGTCTCCGGCCCGCCGGCCGCCTCGTCTCCGGCCCGCCGGCCGCCTCGTCTCCGGCCCGCCGGTCGCCTCGTCTCCGGCCCGCCGGTCGCCTCGTCTCCGGCCCGCCCGTCGCCGCCCTCGGCTCCGCCGGGCATCCGACCGACCCGCCGGGCGCCCGATCGACCCGCCGGGCGTCCGCGCCGTTCTACGGCGGAGGCTCCTCCCCGCCGTCGAGGAACGTGCCGAGGCCCGGCGGGGCCGCGGCCCACGACCCCGGCTCGCCCGCCACCCCCATCGGCCGCGCCTGGGCGAGGCGCCAGATACAGCCGTTGCGGTAGGCGCGCACCGATACGACGAGGTCGGTGCGGTGGTCGGGGCCGATGACCGCGGTCGAGTCGGACATCCGCGCCGCCTCCGTCCCGCCGTACCACACGCCGTAGAGCCACATCAGCATCGTCAGCCGGGCCAGGGCGCCGACCCCGTCCTCCGGCGGGCGCCCCCCGCCCACGAGCAGGCGCCCGGCCGCCGCTTCCGCGTCCGGCCCCTCGGCGTCCGGCGGCGGCGCCGCCTCCCGCCACGCCGACAGCAGCGCCGCCGTCGCGTCCGGCGCCGCCTCGCGGCACAGCGCGTGGAAGGCGTCGGCGAGGGGGACGTCGCCGGGCCGGGCCTCCGGCTCGAGGCTCGCCGGGTCGACCCCCAGCAGCGCCGACGACAGGCGCAGGTAGTCGGGCGGCGCCGGCTCGCCGGGCGATTGCTCTCCCCGGGCCCACACCGGCAGCCCGCCCACCAGCAGCAGCGGGCCGGCCGCGCCCGCGCCTCGGATGATCGATCTTCGCGTCAGGGTCATGTTCGTCCCGGCGTGCACGGCAGATTCGTGAGATGACGGCCCCGACACTTGGTCGGGCGGCGATTCGGATGTCGTTCCGGGCGTCTCGCCTTCCGGTCGTGCGCCCTTCGTCCCGCCGTCCGTTGACAGCGTTCGGATCGCATACTAGCATGCGCCCTCTGGGGGATCGGTGCGTCTCGCGGGCCGGGTCCGCCCCTGGCGACATCATGCCGAAGACCTGTCTCGTGCCGTTCGTCGCCGCGGTGCTCGTCGTCGGCCTTGCGGCCGGGGGCGCGCGGGCCGGGCAGGCCCCCTCGGCCCCCGGCGCCCCCGAAGCCTCGCCGGCCGCCGCCCACCGCGCCCTGCTCGACCGCTACTGCGTCACCTGCCACAACGAGGGCGTGGTGGACGGCGAGGGGCGCCCCGCGTCGCCGCTCGTGGGGCAGCTCCGCGCGGTGGCCCTGACCCTCGACACCCTCGACCTCGACGACGTCGGCGGCCACGCCGCCGAGTGGGAGAAGGTCGTCCGCAAGCTGCGGGGCGGCGTCATGCCCCCGGCCGGGAGGCCCCGGCCCGCGGCGGCCGCCCTCGACGGCTTCCTCGACTGGCTCGAGGGCGAGCTCGACGGCGCGTGGGCCGCCACCCGCGACCCCGGGCGTACCGCCACCTTCCACCGCCTGAACCGCACCGAGTACCGCAACGCGGTGCGCGACCTGCTGGCGGTCGATCTCGACGCCGACGACTTCCTCCCCGCCGACGACTCGAGCTTCGGCTTCGACAACATCGGCGGCATCCTCCGCATGTCGCAGGCGCTCATGGAGCGCTACCTCGCCGCCGCCCGCACCATCGCGCGGCTCGCGGTGGGCAGCCCGCCCCCGGCCATGTCCGCCGACACCTACGAGGCGGCCCAGGACCTGTCCCAGCACGCCCGGGTCGAGGCGCTGCCGTTCGGCACCCGGGGCGGCCTCTACATCGACCACCTGTTCCCGCAGGACGCGGGCTACGACTTCCGCATCCAGCTCACCGGCACCCGGCGGCTGCGCGAGAGCCACGACCTCGAGGTCACCGTCGACGGCGAGCCCGTCGAGGCGTTCACCCTCGGCCCGCCCGCCGACGGGGCGCCCGACAATCCCTACGCGCAGGCGTCCACCATCGACTTTCGCCTCCGGGTGGCGGCCGGCCCCCGCGAGGTCGGGGTGACCTTCCACAAGCAGCCGTCGGCTCTCGTCGAGCAGGTCCGCGAGCCGTTCCCGAACCCGCGGGTGGCCGGCAACGCCGGCGGCCTCGCGGGCGCGCAGCCGTTCGTGCAGAGCGTCACCATCACCGGGCCGTACGACGCGGCCGGGGCCGCCGACACCCCGTCGCGCGAGCGCATCTTCACGTGCCGCCCCGCCGCCGCAGGCCCCGCCGCCGGGACGGCCGACGATCCCGCTGCCGGCGCGGCCGACGGCCCCGCCGCCGGGACGGCCGGCGATCCCGCTGCCGGCGCGGCCGACGGCCCCGCCGCCGGGGCGGCCGACGAGGCCGCGTGCGCCCGCGACATCCTGTCGCGGCTCGCCCGCCGCGCCTACCGCCGGCCCGCGTCCGACGACGAGCTCGCGGTGCTGCTCGACTTCTACCGGCAGGGCCGGGCCGCCGGCGGCTTCGACGACGGGGTGGAGCTCGCCATCCGGCGCCTCCTCGTCAGCCCCGAGTTCCTGTACCGCATCGAGGCCGACCCCGAGGGCGCCGCCCCCGGCACGCCGTACCCGGTGGCCGACCTCGACCTCGCGTCGCGGCTCTCGTTCTTCCTCTGGAGCAGCATCCCCGACGACGAGCTCCTCGAGGCGGCCGAGGCCGGCCGCCTGCGCGACCCCGGCGAGCTCGAGCGGCAGGTGCGGCGCATGGTCGCCGACCCCCGCTCCGAGACCCTCACCACCAACTTCGCGGCCCAGTGGCTGCAGCTCCGCAACCTCGAGACCACGGTGCGGCCCGGCGACCCCTTCTCGGTCGCCTTCGACGAGTCGTTGCGCCAGAGCATGCTGCGCGAGACCCGGCTCTTCGTCGACAGCATCGTGCGCGACGACCGCAGCGTCGTCGAGCTGCTCACCGCCGGCTACACGTTCCTCGACGAGCGGCTGGCCGAGCACTACGGCATTCCCGGGGTCACCGGCAGCCGCTTCCGGCGCGTCGCCCTGCCCGCCGAGAGCCCCCGGCGCGGCATCCTCGGGCACGGCAGCGTGCTCACCCTGACCTCGCACGCCATCCGCACCTCGCCGGTGCTGCGGGGCAAGTGGATTCTCGACAACCTGCTCGGCACCCCGCCGCCCGACCCGCCGCCCAACATCCCGGCCCTCAACGACCAGCGGACGCAGGCCAGGCGGCCCACGGTGCGCGCGCGGCTCGAGGCCCACCGCGCCAACCCCGCGTGCTCGGCGTGCCACGCCATGATCGACCCCACCGGCTTCGCCCTCGAGAACTTCGACGCCATCGGCCGCTGGCGCGTCGTCGACGAGTCGTTCAACCCCATCGACCCGTCCGGGGTGCTGCCCGACGGCCGCGCCTTCGACGGCGTCGCCGAGATGCGCGACACCCTCGCCCGCGACCCCCGGCAGTTCGTGACCACCGTGACCGAGAAGCTCATGACCTATGCCCTCGGCCGCGGCCTCGAGCACACCGACATGCCGACCCTGCGCCGCGTCGTGCGCGAGGCGGCGGCCGACGACTACCGGTTCCAGAGCGTGGTGCTCGGCATCGTCACCAGTGACCCGTTCCTGATGAGGAGATCGCAGTCATGATCGTCACCCAGAAGTCGCTGTCCCGGCGCACCGTGCTGCGCGGCATCGGGGCCACCGTCGCCCTGCCCCTGCTCGACGCCATGGTGCCCGCGCTCTCGGCGGCGGCCCGACAGGTGACCGCCCCGGTGCCCAGGCTGGCGTTCTTCTACGTGCCGAACGGCATCCTCCCCCACAGCTTCCACCCCGCCGGCGCGGGCGGGACCGGCTTCGACCTGACCCCGGTGCTGCAGCCCCTCGCACAGTACCGCGACCGGATGACCATCGTCACCGGGCTCAGCAACTCGGGCGTCGTCAGCCCCAACGAGGGCGGCGGCGTGCACACCCGCGCCCACGGCGGCTGGCTCAACGGCATCCTCCCCAAGCGCACCGAGGGGGCCGACATCCGCGCCGGCAAGACCATCGACCAGTACGCCGCCGACCAGCTCGGGGCCGACACCGCCCTGCGCTCGCTCGAGCTCACCACCGAGTCGAACTACCAGGTCGGCAACTGCGAGAACGGCTACAGCTGCGCCTACCGCAACTCGACGTCGTGGCTCACCCCCACGACCCCGCTGCCCCACGAGCGCGACCCCCGGGTCGTCTTCCAGCGCCTGTTCGGCGACGGCGGCAGCGTCGAGGCCCGGCTGGCCCAGATGCGCACCGACCGCAGCATCCTCGACTCGGTCGGCGACAGCATCCACCGCCTCGAGAAGAAGGTCGGGGCCGCCGACCGCGCCACCGTCGGCGAGTACCTGCAGTCCATCCGCGAGATCGAGCGGCGCATCCAGCGCACCGAGGCCAACCAGGCCACGACCCCGCTGCCCGCCGTCGACCAGCCCGCTGGCGTCCCCGACGACTACGAGGAGCACGTGGGCCTGCTGCACGACATGCTCGTCCTCGCGTTCCAGGCCGACGTCACCCGTGTCAGCTGCATGCAGATGGCCCGCGAGACCAGCGGCCGCACCTATCCCAACATCGGCGTCCCCGAGGCGCACCACACCGTCTCGCACCACCAGCAGGACCCGCACAACATCACCCAGTACACCAAGATCAGCCAGTACCAGATGCAGCTCTTCGCCCGGCTCGTCGAGAAGATGGCCAACGCCCCCGACGGCGACGGCACTTTGCTCGACCACGCCATCCTCCTGCACGGCGCGGGCATGGGCGACGGCGACCAGCACACCCCCTACAACCTGCCCATCACCCTCATGGGCGGCGGCTGCGGCCAGCTCGCCGGCGACCGCCACCTCGTGTACGACCTGCACACCCCGTTCATGAACCTCGGGCTCACCCTGCTCGAGAAGGTGGGGGTCAAGGTGGATCGCATCTCGGACAGCACCGGTCCGCTGACGGGGGTGTAGGGGAGTAGTCGCACCGTGCCCTCGGAATTGGAGCTCGCCTTTCACGACGAGATGGTGTCCCTCTATCGGAGGGCGAAGGAGGAGTCTGGCTACAACGCCACCCGGTTCCTGCAGATGGTGTCGGCGCAGGGAGGCGTAGAGGCGGCCAGAACCCTCATCCGCGCCGGTTCGGTTTCCGACGGCTACACCGCGCTCTGGGAACGAGGGCGTTTCGATCTCACGGTCGAGGCGCTGGTGACGGACTACGCCGGATTCCATTCGCTGTTCAGCGAGGAAGAACGGCGGGTCTGCGCCGAGCGGCTCGAGACCTACGGGTATCGACGGTAGGAGGACGGCTGGACAGACTGGCCCACACGGGCCGCCATGGGAACGGCTACCCGATGTTCGCGGTCAAGACTGGTCCGGCGCCTGTCGCTTGCAGGTCGCCTCTGCCGGCGGCCGCGGCCGCCACAGCTGGTGGATCACCCAATCGAGGTCCAGACGCTCGCCGCGCCAGTCGGGCGTGAGGGTGTCGGGATCAATCTCGATGCCCTCCCGTTCGAGCCGCGCCCTCACCGGCGCCAACGACCGGCCGGTCCAGTCCGGCGGCGCCGGCGCTTCCGGCAGCGGACGGCCGTCCGGCCGGACGAACTCCACGTCTCCGGCCGCATCCAGCGTGACCCGGAACCCCTCCTCGTGAACCGCCCGGTGGTGCCGCCGGCACAGGAGGACCAGATTGTCGAGCGCCGTCGCCCCGCCGTGGGCCCAGTGTCTGATGTGGTGAGCATCGACCCGGACGTTCCGGCACCCCGGAAACCGGCACTGGCGGTCGCGGGCGTGCAGGGCCCGGCGCAGGGCCGGCGAGATCGTCCGTGTGCGGCGGCTGACGGCGAGGATCTCGCCGTCGGGGCCGTGCCGCGTCCCGACCGTGGCCGCGTCGCAGGCCAGCCGTCGCGCCGTCTCCGCCGAGATGTGGATGCCCCCTGCCTCGTCCAGCACCGTCTGGCGGCGGCCGGCCGGGCTGGACGTAGCCGGACGCGGTCCCGGACAAGGGGTCGGGCACGGGCGCGACGGCGCGCCGCGGTCCCGCGTGTCTGCCTGACCCATGAACGGCACCGGCTCTCGTCGATCTGCCACCGCGCGCGCTTCCTGGCCGGCATCGTGCCGCACGGGTACGAGGGATGCCGTCGCCGGCGTTCCCGCGGACTGGCTGCGAAAAGCTGTCAAGCAAAAAGTGCAAGCGGGCGGGGCGCTCTTCGAGTGCGTGAAGGGCCGAGAGGGCGATGTCATGGGGTAGACCTCCGGCAGGCCTGGTTGGGCGGCAATCGGAGCCGAAGGGCTGCTCTTGCCGCGACCTTCGACCTCGGCGAGTCGCACCGGCACGCGGGTACCGTCCAACCCCGGGGACATCGGCGCGGTCAGTTTGATTCGTTGATGTCGATGAGTCATGATTGCAGCTCATCAGTCTCATTGTCGTTCAGGAGTACGACGACGTGGCTCGAGTGGAACTGGCGCGCGGATACGTCTTCGGCGAAGAGCCCGATTCGCCGCTCGGCCGTCGTCTCGTCGTGCTGGAGGAGCCCGAGGGGGCGGCGGCGGCGGAAGATCGGCTCAAGGCGTTGGCCCAGGTATTGTCCGACGCAATCCAGGCGTCGTCCGCCGTCGCCATCGCTCCCGCATCCGGGCAGGCAATGCCCGACGCGGCCCAGGCGTCGTCGTCCGACGTGGCGCAGGCGTGGTCCGATCTTCGTGAGCGGGTCGCAAGGCCAACTCTGCTCGTGTCCGCCGACGACGAGGAGGAGCTGCAGGCGATCCAGGCGTTCGTGCTCCTGTTGAAGGGGCGCCTGGAGTTCGGGGATGCCCTGGAGATGGAGCGGCTGATCGACATGGCCATGCCGGCGCTGTCCGGCCGGCCTCATCCCGCCGTCCTCGATCAGGCTCGGCGGAACGCCGAATTTCGCGCCGACTTCATGGAGCGGTACGACGTGCTCGACGCCGGGCAGGTTCACGGACTGTTTGGATCGAAGGCCGACAACACTGCGGCGTTGGCGGGGCGTTGGCGGAGCGCGGGGAAGATCTTCGGCGTCGAGCATCGAGGGCGCCTTCTCTACCCCGCGTTTCAGTTCGACGACGCCGGCCGTCCGAAGCCCGTCGTGGCCGAGATCCTGCAGGCCCTCGGCGGGCGGGGAGCGTGGCAGGTCGCGAGCTGGTTCACCGCGCCGAACGGTTGGCTGCCCGATGGTCGGCGCCCGGTCGACGTCATGGACGCCGACCCCGACGCGGTGGCGGCCGCCGCACGCGAGGTCACGCGCCCCAACCTGTTCTGAGGCGGGATGGAGCCGCTTCCCGAGGCGCCGCCCGCCGCCACCCTCGACCCCGCGACGACGATCTGGCGCGTCGGACGGCACCTGTACAGGGTCCATGACGCCTCGCCGGCCAATGCCTTCAACCCGGGATACGGGCGGGGGCGCTTCCATCCCCTTGGCGACCGTCGGGGCGAGCCGATCCCGACGCTCTATGCGGCCGACGCCATCGACGGCGCGTTGTCCGAGAGCGTGTTTCGCAGTGTCAACGCCTCCGGCCGGCGCATCCATCGCGCAGACCTGGAACCGCTCCGTCTCTCGCGGCTCGTCCTCGACGCCGACCTGCGGCTCGTCGACCTGACGGGGCTGGCGTTGCGCCGTCTCGGGCTGACGCGCGGACAACTGATCGAGGCGCCCGAATGGCTCTATCGATCGACCGCGCGTTGGGCGGAAGCCCTGCACGAAGCGGAATCGACTGCGCACGGCCTGCTATGGGTCTCGCGCCAGTGCGACACCGCCAAGGCCGTCGTTCTGTTCGGTGACCGTGTCGAGGCAGCCTGGCTGCGCGCCGACGGGCCGGCCGAATCGCTGCACCGAGGACGCGGCTTCCGGCGAGTCTGCGAGGCGGCCGGTCGTGCGAACATCGTGGTCATTCAGTGAAGGTGCCTGGCGGGGGGCGCACGGCTTCCGCGGCGCTTCTTCGGCCAGCCGCCGGGCGTAGCCTGTCTTGTCGTCGTAGTAGTAGCCCTCCTCGCGGATGCGACCGAAGGTCTGGATGCCCACGGGCAGCCTGCGCTTCTCCATGCACAGGCATTCTGCGCGCCGGGACGGGACGGGCCCGCCGGCGCCGTTGGGGTTCGGGTCTTGTCGGCTTGACCAGCTCCGTCAGCAGGGTCAGACTGTCGGTATGGAGGCGGTCACCGGCGCGACGAGAAACGCCGTCTGGCAGGAGATGCTGGACGTCGCGCGCCTCGTTCGGTACTACGACCGGATGGCCAGGCGGCAGCAACAACGGCACCTGGCCATTCGCATCGTGCTCTTCGCGTCGGCGACCGCCGGCGTGGCGTCCGCCATCGCCGCGTTGCCCGAGGCTGTCCGCATGGCCTCCGGCGCGCTGATTGCCTTCCTGGTGGCGTGGGACTTTCTCGCCGACTACGCGAACAAGGCCGCGATACTGGGCGTCATCCGCGGGGAGTGCAGCGAGGTAGAGGACGACCTCGCCGAGCTGTGGGGCAGGGTCCAGTCCGACACGGTCACCGACGGCGATGCCGGCCGGGTGCTCGCCAGCTTGAAGCGTCGCGTGACGCGCGTGACCGCCCGCGCCGGAGCCGCGAACATCTCGACCAACGAATGGCTGAACGTCAGGTGCGAAGAGGACGCGTTCAAGGCCTTGAGCGAGCGCTATGCCGAGGGATGAGTCCCAGGCGACGGAAGCACCTGGACGCGCGACAGGGGCGGCGCCGGAGAGCCACGGTCACTGGAGGAGCTCGGGCTCTCCTCCACGCCCCGGCCGCGTCAAGCCGCCGCCGCCACCGCCCCCGCCAAAGCCGGTCAAGCCGGAGAAGGAGTAGCCGGAGCGGCCCGCCGCCCTACCCGCCGGCCGGCGGCGAGGGGAGCACCACGCGCTCGATGACCGCGAGGCGCTGATCGAGCCTGCCGACCGCGACCTCGACGGCGTCGAGGCGTGCGTCGAAGCGGACGTGGTCGGCGCGCAGCTCGCGGATGTCGGCGCGCAGCTCGTCGATGCGTACGTTCATGTCGTCGATGCGGGCGTTCAGGCTGGTGTCCAGGTCGTCGATGCGGGCGTTCAGGCGGGCGTCCAGGTCGTCGATGCGGGCGTTCAGGCTGGCGTCCAGGTCGTCGATGCGGGTGTTCAGGCGGGCGTCCAGGTCGTCGATGCGGGTGTTCAGGCTGGTGTTCATGCCGTTGAGCTGCGCCGACAGCAGTCCGGCGACGGCGATGACGAGCCCGCCCATCGTTCCGATGATCCACTTCGCGTCGGTGCTCACTGTCAGAAGTTTAGCACGGGCGGCTCGTCGTTGACACGGCCGTGACCGTGACTGACGGGTAGGCCGCGTCGCCGAAGCGCTGGTCGGTGCGGCTCGCATGCCGTTTCCGCGCCGCGTTGCCGGGGGGCTTCGCCCCGCCGCGCTGTCGAAGCGCTGGTCGGCGCGGCTCGCATGCCCGATTCCTCGCCGGGTCGCGGGGCGTCTTCGCCCCCGCCGCGCTGCCGAAGCGCTGGTCGGCGCGGCTCCATGCCCGTTTTCCGCGCCGGGGCGGCTGCACCACCGCCGTGCTAGGATCGACGCTCCGCGTGCAGCAAGAGCGCGCGGCAGCGGGCGTTCCAGAACGAGGTGGTCGTCATGCATGTCATCAGCACCGGAAGGTCTTTCGCATCGGCTTCATCGACCGTGGTCGCCCTGCTCGCCGCCGCCGCGCTGCTCGCGGCCGGCCTGGTCGCCGCACCGGCCGCCGCCGAGGCCGCCGCACCGGTGACCGCCGAGGCCGCCGCCCCGGCGGCCGCCGAGGCCGGCGCCCGGCGCGACGGGCCGCTCGTCGAGGCGGTGAAGGCGGCCGACGCCGGCACCGTGCGGCGGCTCGTGGCCGACCCCGCCGTCGACGTGAACGCGGCGGGGCCCGACGGGGCGACGGCGCTGCACTGGGCGGTGCACGAGGACGAGGCGGCGCTCGTCGGCCTGCTCCTCGAGGCCGGCGCCGACGTGTCGGCCGCCAACCGTTACGGCGTCGAGCCCCTGTCGCTCGCGGCCGAGAACGGCAACGCCGCCGTGGTCCGCATGCTGCTCGAGGCCGGCGCCGACCCCAACGCGACCCTGCGGGGGGGCGAGACGGCGCTGATGACGGCGGCCCGCGCCGGCGACGCGGCCACGGTGCGGGCCCTGCTCGCGCGCGGCGCCGACCCCAACGCCCGCGACGACTTCCGCGGCCAGACCGCCCTCATGTGGGCGGCGGCCCGCAACAACGCGGCCGCGGTGCACGCCCTCGCCGAGCTCGGGGCCGACGTGCACGCCCGCACCGAGACGGGCGGGCGGCCGGCCGGCGGCAACCGGCTCTTCTATGCGCCGCCGCCCACCGGCTTCACCGCCCTGACGTTCGCGGCCCGCGGCGGCCACCTCGACGCCCTGCGGGTGCTGCTCGAGGCCGGGGCCGACGTCAACGACACCCTGTCCGACGGGCAGAGCGCGCTGGTGGTGGCCGTCGCCAACGCCAACTGGGCCCTCGCCGCCCACATGCTCGACCGCGGGGCCGACCCCAACCTCGCCGGCGCGGGGTGGAACGCCCTCCACCAGCTCGTGCGCACGCGGCGCATGAACACCGGGTTCGGGTTCCCCGGCCCCATCCCCACCGGCGCCGTCGACAGCATCGACGTGCTGCGCAAGATGATCGCGCTGGGCGGCGACGTCGACGCCCGCATGACCGTCAACGGCATGAAGGACGGCCAGCGCAACCGGCTGAACCGGCTGGGGGCCACCCCGTTCTTCCTCGCCGCCAAGGTCACCGACGTCGAGGCCATGCGGGTGCTGGTCGAGGCGGGGGCCGACGCGGTGACCCCCAGCGCCGACGGCACCACCCCGCTGATGGTGGCGGCCGGCGTCGCCATCTGGAACCCCGGCGAGGACGGCGGCTCGCTGCCCGGGCAGGAGGACGAGGTGCTCGAGGCGGTGAGGATGTGCGTCGAGCTCGGCAACCCCGTCAACGCCGCCAACTACCGGGGCATGACCGCCCTGCACGGGGCCGCGTTCCGCGGCGCCAACAACGTCGTCGAGTACCTCGTCGAGCAGGGGGCCGACATGGACGCCCGCACCGAGCTCGGCTACTCGCCCCTGGCCATCGCCGACGGCTTCAGCTACTCCGACTTCTACAAGGCGCAGAAGCACACCGCGGCCCTGCTGCGCGGCCTCATGGAGGCCCGCAACATCCCCGCCGACGGCGAGGGCCACGTCATCCCCGGCACCCTCTGCTTCGACTGCCTCCAGACCCGCGGCGACCAGATCGCCGAGCGCGTGCGCTGGGAGACCGAGCTCGAGGCCGAGTTCAACGCGGAGGAGCAGCAGTAGATCGGCGGCGGCGAAGGGCTTCCGACGGCTACTGTTTCGAACCGCCCCCCAGGGCCGGCAGTTGCCGGCACGCGCAATCCAGGATGCCGAGGAACCTCGCCATCTTGCGGACGTGGCGAACCTGAATAGGGGGGTTGGTCGCGCCGTGCCCGCCTTTCGGAAAGGCCGGGTACGTTTTCTCACCGACGCTGATGCAGTAGTAGTGCGTGGTCGGCTTCACCTTGTAGCCGGGCGCGCACGCCTCGAGCATGCTCCAGACGTGCTTCAGCGAGACCTGTCCGAACGAGCCCATCGCCGACGGTCAGGCCGCTTTCGCCAGGGCGGGCGTCGTCGCCCCGGTGATCATCGGGTTGTCCTCGGGCATCAGGTCCGCACCGGGCTTCGTGGTCACTCGAATCTCGATGGGGGTTTCGGCGGCAAAACGCGGCAGTTCGGGTGCGCCGTGCTCACCTCGTCGAATCGACTCGACGGCTTCCTGCCATTCATCGAGCGTGTCATCGTCTTGGGCGTTGAAGAACGCGACCACGCGGTGCTCGAACTCCACGGCGTCCGCGTCCGCGGCCATGTCGATGAACACGTTCGTGAGGGCGGTCCGCAGCGCGGCGCCGGCAACGTCCAGGGAAGCCGCCTCGACCGCGAACGCTCCAGGATTGACTCCGTCCAGCCAGACGTCGTCACCGACGGTCGCCAGCACGCGACCGAGCAGCTCGACGTCGGCCAGGAAGCCGCGGCCGACGATGGGGCTCCGGTACGAGAAGAACAGAGGCCACGCCTCGGGCCTGGTCTCAGGGGTTGTCATCTGCGTCCTCCGGCGCGCGAGTCGTCACCGAGACTCCGGCATGAGGTGGACGGGAACGAATCGATCCGCTGACGTTCAGCGGGCGACCGGCTCCCATCGGAATGCTGTCACGGAGCGACGGCCTCGGGCAAGCGCGATGAGCACATCGGACGTCTATACCTTCGTACATGCGGGCAAGAATACGGCCATTTTACCCGCGACCCGGAAAAACGCCGGGCGACGCTCCGGCCGGCGAACCGGCCAGCCGGTCGCCGCCCGCGACGGGGCTCGTCGCACCGCGGGCGGCGGCCCGCGCCGCGCCGGGCAGGCCTCCGCGCCCGGCTGGCGGCCCGAACGCGGGTCTCCCGGCCGCCCCGTCAGTTCTCCGCCATCTCCTCCGCCAGCGCCCCGAGGCCGGCCACGCGGATGCGCTCGGTCAGGGGCCAGGCGCCTTCGCCCGGGCAGACGACGGTGAGCCGGTCGAGGTCGAGGGCCGCTACCGCCGCGTGCATCGAGCGGGTGGCCTTGGGCGTCGACGAGTACTTGAACTCGAACGCCGTCCGGCGGTCGCCGCGCACGATCAGCAGGTCGAGCTCGGCGCCGCCGTGCGTGGCCCAGAAGTGGCACTCGGCGGCGTCGGCGCGGCAGAGCTGGATGACCTGCTCCATCGCAAACCCCTCCCACGACGCTCCCACCGCGGGATGGCCCTGCAGCGCGTCCGCGTCGGGCAGGTTCAGCAGCGCGTGCAGGATGCCCGGGTCGCGGAAGTAGACCTTCGGCGCCTTGACCTGCCGCTTGCCGACGTTGGCGAACCACGGCTGCAGGGCGCGGACCATGAACGTGCCGTCGAGGACGTCGAGATAGCGCCTGACGGTGGGGGCCGAGACGTCGAGCGAGCGCGCCAGCTCCGACGCGTTGAAGATGCTCGCGTGCCGGTGGGCCAGCATCATCCAGAACCGGCGCAGCGTGTTGGCGGCGAGGTCGATGCCGAGGGCGGGCACGTCCCTCTCCAGGAAGGTCGTCACGTAGGCCTTGCGCCAGACGAGGCTGTCGGCGTCCGTCGGCGCGAGATAGGCGGGCGGGAAGCCGCCCCGCAGCCACAGGCGCGCGCGGTGCCCGGCCTCGAAGGCGGTGAACGGGGGCAGCTCGAGGTACGCGATGCGGCCCGCGAGCGACTCCGACGACTGCCTTATCAGCTCGCGCGACGCGCTGCCGAGAATCAGGTAGCGCTGTCGGCGCGGGCGCCGGTCGACGAGCACCCGCAGCAGCGGAAACAGCTCGGGGATGCGCTGCACCTCGTCGATGACCACCAGGCCCTCGAGCGGCTCGAGGGCGAGCTTGGGGTCGGCCAGCCGGTTCAGGTGGTCGGGGTCCTCCAGGTCGAAGTAGTGCACCCGCGCCTCGGCCCGCGCGGCGAGGAAGTCGCGCGCCAGGGTGGTCTTGCCGCACTGGCGCGGGCCGAGAATGCCGACCATCGGGTGGCTGCGGAACAGCGTCGCGATGCGCTGCCGGAAGACGGGCCGGTTCAAGGTCGCTGTATCCATGAAAATTGAAAACGGCATTTTCAATTTTCACATTCCGACGAGGACTGTCAAGGACGGTCGGCCGGGGTCGTCGAGACGACGCGCCGGCGCTCGCCCGGCCAGGGCGCGCCGCCGCCCGGCCCGGCCGCACCGGCCGACGCCCGTCGGCGGCTCAATCGCCAGCGGCGCTCGGCGGCTGTACCACGTTCAGGTCGCGGTCGAGGTGCACGGTGGCGCCGCCGAGGCCCCCGCCGGGGCGGCGCGTGTAGCGCATGTCCGAGATGGTGACCACCCAGCCCCCGGCGGTCTCGGTGACGGTGTAGGCGGGAAAGCGCTTCCACACCGCCATGCCCCACACGTGGGGGGCGGCGAGGGCGGCCTCGACGACCGGGCCCTCGGGGCCGCGGGGCACCGGGTCGGCGGTCTGCCGCAGCGGCGGCGCCGCGAGCCAGTCGAGCTCGTAGAAGCGGTAGGTGTCGGGGTAGACGGCGACGATGCCGCGGCGGAAGACGTTGCCGGGCACGGGGATGGCCAGCACGTCGACGGGGGCGGCGCCGTTCTGCAGGCCGAGCAGGGCCGCCGTGAAGCGCTCGGCCGACCGCGAGGCCAGGGCCATGCCCCCCGCGTAGATCGCCACCGCCGCGAGGCACGCCGCCGCCACCCGCGGCAGCCGGCCGCGGCCCCGCCCCGTCGCCCGCAGCCACACGACGGCGGCGAGGCCCGCCCCCCACGCCACGGCGGTGGGCGGGGGAGTGTCGGCGAAGCGGCCGAACCCGATGACTATCCACGTCACCGCGGTGGCGGCCGTGGCCAGCAGCGCCCAGCCCGCCGCGCTCGCCCACGTCGCCGACGAGGCCAGCACCACCGTCAGGCCCGCGAGCAGCCACACCCACGGGTCGATGATGAAGAGGGCGTCGCCGTAGAACCAGGTGCCGTCGAAGGGCATCAGGAAGCGGACGCCGTAGGTGTTCAGCCAGTCGAGCAGCGGGTGGCTCCACACCCCCGCCGCCGTCAGCCGCAGCAGCGGCCCCGCCCGCGCCCGCGGCCCGCACCCCCGCCGCCACCGCGCCCACAGCCGGTCGAGCACCAGCAGGGCCGCCGTCAGCACCAGCGGCAGCAGCGCCATCGCCAGCACCCCGTGCGTCCAGCCCCGGCGGAAGCCGAGCGACAGGTCGCGGCTGACGAACATGGTGACGGCGTCCACGTCGGGGGCGTTGGCCGCGAGCACGCCGGCCGCGAGGGCCATCGCGCCCGTACCGTCGCGCAGGCGGGTTTGGGCCAGGGTGGCGCCGACCAGGGTGTGGGCGAGGGGGTCCATGACGGGGGGGCGCCGGGTACGGAGCGCGGTCGCCGTGTCAGGGCCGGGCCGGCGTCTCGCGAGGGGTGACAGGAGCCGTCGCTCAAGCGGCGTCGCGGTCTCGGCGGCCGGCGAGGAAGCCCTCGAGCGCGCCCTCCAGCTTGGCCATGCGCTCGCGCAGTTCGCCCAGCCCCCGCTGCACCTGGTCGAAGCGGTCGTTGAACTGCTTGTTCAGCTCGTCGAGCCGGTCGTTGAACTGCTTGTTCATGCCGTCGAGCCGGTCGTCGAACCGCTTGCTCATGCCGTCGAGCCGGTCGTTGAACTGCTTGCTCAGTTCGTCGAACCGCCTGTTCAGGTTCCGGATGTCGTCGCGAACCTCGCGGCGCTGTTCGCGCATGTCGAACCGCAGCCACGCGAAGAGCGCGACCAGCAGGGCGGGCGTGAGCCAAGCCGCGATGCCCTCCATGCTGCAAGCGTAGCACGCACCGCGCGGGGCGGGAAGCGCGGCAGTTCAGGCGTGCCGCCAGACCGATCGCCGGGGGACTGCCTTTACCTGCCTTTGTACACGGGCCGGGCTCGTTGTCCAGTCCGGGCGTCACCCGGGCTGTCGGCCGGGGCCCCGGCGAGGGCCCGCGGCCGGGTCTCGGGCCTGCCCGCCGCGGAGAGGGCAGCATCCCGTTCGACTCGATCACGCCGGCGAGGCGCGCGCGGCCGGGTTCCGGGCCTGCCCGCCGCGGAGGGCTGCATCCTGTTCGACCCGATCACGCCGGCGAGGCGCCCGCGGCCGGGTTTCGGGCCGCCCGGGGCGGCAACGCCGCTCCGGCCGGCGTGCAGGCGCCAAAAAAACGGGCGGGAGCCCGTTCCGCCCTTGCACGGGCTCGTTCGGGCGTGTTACGCTCTCGCACCGGGGCCGGGGTTTTGGCGTCCCGGCCCGGACCGCGCATCGTCTGGTCCGGTACCCGGCCGGCCGTGGTGTCCCCGCTTTTTGGGTTGCACCGCCCGGTAGTGCATGTTACGCTTGCGCGTTTTCGCTCGAGCGTGGGAGGGCTAAAGACCATATGCGCAAGCGCCTGATCGGCGTAAACCTAGGGCGTAGAACCACTTGAGGGGAACGCACGGAGCGACGGGCCCAAAAACAGGCCCAAATCGGATTTCGACGCGGGCAGTCGGGGAGGCTCAGGAACAGATGCGGAGCGGTAGTCGACACCGGGGGGAGGCAGGGGGCGGATGGAGTGGTTTCCCCCCGCTGCTGGCGACAGACGGACGGATTCACAAGGGAGATTGCGACATGCGGACAGGAGCGATTTTCGCGAGAGGCAGTTGCAGGGCTTTGACGTGGGCGGCGATCATGGGGGCGTTCGCGCTGCTTGGGAGTACACAGGCTGCCGCTCAGCCCACGATATCGAGTGCCGTCTACGACGGCTCGAACACCGTGATGGTTACGATGAGCGAGTCGGTGTATGCCTCGGGCACTCTGGCTGCCAGCCTCTTTGCCATTGACGCGAACACTGGGACGTCTCACACCGTACCCACGAGCGCGTCAGCCGCTAGCACCACGTTCACCGTCACCTTCACGTCGGCCGTGACGGCCCCGGGAGGCGGCTTGGCATACACGCTACCCGTCGACGGCACCTCGGGTGGTGTTGTGAACGCGTCCGGCGTGCAGTTGGCGGCCGTAACATTCACTATGACGCCCAGACCCATCTCGCTCGGGCTTGCGGCGGACATCCGCGTGCCCATGGGCGCGGCCATGACGCCCGTCTCGCTGCCCGCGGCCACCGGCGGTGTGGGGACGGTCACCTACTCCATTCCGGCCTTCGGCACCGGCAACACCGGCACGCACACGGCTGGCGAGTTGCCCCCGGGCCTGTCGTTCGTCGCCTCTACCCGGACGCTCTCCGGAATCGCGACCGGGGCGGTGGGCACGAGGTATCCGGTCAACTACACCGCGACGGACAGCGACACCGGCACTGCGAACACCGATACGGTCCAGTTCTTCGTCACTGTGGTGGCGGCACCGACGGCGCCGGGCGCCCCCACCATTTCGATGTCGCGTTCATCCGTGACGAATACAACCATTACCGTGATGTGGGACCCGCCGACATCAGGCACGGTCACGAACTACGAGTTTCGGTATGGTGTCCCGGGCTCTTCCGTAGCTGCACGGACCACCATGTTCACCCCCAATACCTGGTTCGAGATTTCCGGTCTGACACCGGGGATGTCCTACACTGTGGATGTTCGGGCACTGAACGCGGTCGGAACCGGACCATGGTCTGCCGCGCAGACCTTCACCGCTGGTCCAGGAGCGACGACGCAAGTATATGTGCCTATCAGTACCGTCACCGTCGGTAGCTTGGTGGAGAGGGGGCAAACCCAGGCGACGGTATACCTGAGTCGCCCGGTACCGCCGCGCGCAACTACGACGGTCGAGATCCGTTTGGTGGGGAAGATGCAGACGCGTGAAGGCACATCGAGGACAAGCGGAGGCCCAGTAGTTGCCAATCTCGCCACCTACCCCCCGATGAGGATGGATGCGAATGGCGTGCGCACGGAGCTGACGGGAGAATTGGGCGTCCTCGACTACGATGCCGAGGTCGTCAATACATTGACGATTCAGGCCGGGGAAAGCTCTGGCAGCGTCACGGTTTACGCCAGCACGGACGACGATGCGGAGGACGAAATACTGCTTCTGCAGGTCATCCCGTCACGAGCGGCGTTTGTTCCGAGTGACGACCGCATCCCCGCGGGCTCGGGTGGAAGGGAAAGGCTCTTCATGGTCCGGGACAGCCATGAGCAGGGCTATGCGTTGACGGCCGTGCCCGCCAAGATTTACGAATCGGGCAACTTCGCGACCGTCAGCACCCTGCACTTCACCCCGAACCATCGACAGCTTGACGACCCGCCGTTTGTTACTCTCAGGTCCAACCATGAGGCCTACGAGGCGGTATTCCCCAACGGTCGGAGCACCACACAATTGCCAACCACCTCGGACAGCGTCATGGCCGAATTCCAGCTCCTCTCCGAGAGACGGCCTGCGTTTGCGTGCAGTTGCGATGGTGACAGGATAGACAACGAGGTAGTAGTCAGTGCCATTGTCAATGGCCAGGTGGTCGCCGAGACGACGGTCGAAGTGGTGGACGTTCACAAGTTGCCGGAAATCACGGTGACGGCCATGACGAAGAGCGGGACCGGGCCGCTGACCGAAGTGGAGGAGGGTTCCACGTACAACGTGAGGGTGGAAGCCAACCGGAACAAGCCGTCCGGTGAGGTGACTAACGAAACGGTCACGGTTTCATTGAAGGTAGGGGACGGTAGCACCGCCGTCGCGGATGCCGACTTCGTGATTTCACCGTCTTCGGTGGACATCAGCGGCAGCCCGAACGTCCAGACCAAGACGTTCACCTTGCAGGTGTTGGCCGGCGACGGCGACATCGGCGACGAAATGCTCGTGCTGAACGCCATGGTGAAGGGCAAGACGAGGATGTTCGGCACGGAAGAGGAAACGAAGGGGATGTTGTCGCTGGACGTGGTGGACGTCACAACGCTCAACGTCGAGCCGCGGCCCGATGCGGAAGTGAAGTTGGCGGTCGTCACCGCCAGAAATGCCGCCGAGGGCGCCGACGACTTGTGGACGTCGGGTGATGACGACTTGGCGATCAAACTCGGTGACCTATTCAGGTTGCCTGCAGAGGGCTTCACCGTATCGGCCGACGCCACGTCAGCCGACGCCAAGGTGGTGATGGCCGAGGCCGATGAGGGCGTCGTGTCGGTGACGGCGGTGGGGCCGGGAACGACCACCGTTACGGTTACCGCGACGACGGCGACCAGCGCTAGCGGGGCTAGCGGGGCGCAGATCTCGCCGGACATCGCGTCCGTCGAGTTCGAGGTCGAGGTGGACGAACTGGCCCTCGTTCTCATGCTGTCGGGGCCGGAGGACATGGACATGATGAACCTCGTCGAGGGCGGGGACGGCGCCATGGTGACGGTGACGGCCAACCAGAAGGTCGCCGAGGACATCGAGGTGATGATCATGCGCGACCGGTCCAAGAGCACGGCCAGCGAGGACGACTACGAGGTCGGGATGCTCACGATCGAGGCCGGCGAGATGAGCGGCACGACCATGGTGATGGCTGTCGAAGACGACATGGCCGAGGACATGGAAGAGCTCGTGCTCTACGCCATGGCCGGCGACATCCAGGCCACGGGTGAGGTGAAGTTCTACCTGTGGGACGCCGCGGTGCCGGCTCTGCCGATCATCGCGCAGTTCCTGCTGGCGGCTCTCATGGCCGTCGGCGGCTACCGCCGGTATCGGCGGCGGTAGCGTTCGGCGGCGGCGTTTCGTTGTTCTCCCTTGCCCCCTTCCCCCAACCGCCCGCGGGGGGGAGGGGGCGTTTTTCTTTTTGCCCTCGCCGTTGGAAGGCTCCGGTTGGGCGTTGGCGCTTTTGGGGCGCCCCGCTTCTTCGATGTCCCGGCTGGCAACCCGGCCGTCTCGAGCACGGCATGGGCACGACCGTCCGGAACCCTTGTCGATTACACGCCGCCGCGGTACAGTTTTTCGGTGCTGGCCGGCGATGCTCGATATCCGTGCGTGACCCGCCAAGCACGTTCCGCGAATCGACCAACTCCGTCTCGGACGCCCGCGCGCGTGCCGGGCGGGCAGGCGAGGTCGCAAGGAGAGATGGTCCAGATGGGCATCGGTGCGATTTTCACGAGCGGCGGTTGCAGGGCGCTGAAGGGGATGGCGCTGCTCGGCGCCGGGTTCGCGCTGGGGGCGGTCGAGGCGGCCGCGCAGCTCACCGTCACCGTGCCCGACACGGTGGACGAGGGAGGGCGTCTGACGATCAGCGCGAGCGCGACGGTGCAGATTGCCGCCGGCGCCGACGCGTCTACGGTAGACCTGACGGTGACGCCCGCGGCCACCGCCGCAGACGCCGTCAGCGCACCGAAGACGCCCGCCGAAGAAGGAGACGTCAGAGGAGGCTTCGTCGCGGAGACGCTGATTCTGGCCGTGCCGGCCAACGCCGGCACCTCTGCCGTCACCACGCCTGTGACCGGCGAACTCGTTCTGCAGACGATTGCCGACCCCGACTCGGAGTCGGAGGCCATCACGCTGACCCTCGCTCTCGTCGCCCACGGCAACGTCGGGTCGGACGGGACGACCGTCCTCGCGCTGCCGGCGGGGGCCAGCCCCAGGGGCGTCACCATCGTCGACCTCGACGTCCAGCGGTTCGAGTGGACGGTCACGACGTCGAGGCCCGCGGAGGGATCGCCGATCGGCGTCACCCTCGCGGCGGTTCCTGCTCCGGACGAGCGCATCTATCCGACGGCTCTCAGCGTCGACCGGGCCGGCTATGCAATTGACGCCGCCGCCAGCGCCGACGGGAACCAGACGACGGCTACGCTCACCGCCAGCGCCGACGCGGCGACGATAACCATCACGCCGCCGACCTCTGACGGGAATCGGGACGAAGACACGGTGACGCTGCGTGCGACGGTGGCGGGCGCCACCACCGACCGGCTCGACCCGCTGGAGATGGACGTTGCCGACATCCACGCGCTGCCGGCCGGCGACGACATCACGGCCAAGGCGTACCTGGACGACGGCAACGGCGCGAAGACTGGCGACGAGGCGACCTCGGTCACGGAAGGCGGCGACCCGGTGCACGTGACGGTCACCGTGGACCGCGGGGCTAACGGGTATCCGGCCGGCGAGAAGCTCGAAGTGGCGGTGACGGCCGCCGACGACGGTCAGAGTCGCGACTACCGGGTCGACCCCGCCAGCGTCGACATCGACAGCGGGACGGGCGAGCAGTCCATGGACTTCAAGCTGTGGGCGTCGCCCGACGACGACGTCGGGGCCGAAGAGCTCGTGCTGAGCCTGGTGGCGACGGGCGAGACGGCCGCCAACGGGCCCGGCCAGAGCACGGGGACGTTCACGATCGCCATCGCGGACGACACCACGAAGCAGGTCGAGCCGGTGTCGGCAGAGGCGGCGCAGGCGGCCGTCGACGCCGCGCTGGCGGCGGTCGGCGACGAGGGCCTGAACCCCGGCGAGTCGTTCACGGTCATGGCGACCGACCTGTTCACGGTGACCGCGGGCTACACCGCCCGCTACACGGCCTCGGCCACGGGCGGCGCGGCCAGGGTTTCCACCACGGGCGCCAGCGTCACGGTCACCGCCGACTCGGCCGGCACGGCCACCGTCACCGTCACGGCAACCACCACCGAGGCGTCGTCGGCCACGGTCTCGCAGACGGTCGCGAACTCGGCCGACGTCACGTTCGACGTCGTGGTCGCCGACAGGCGGTTGATGGTGACGGTGGTCGCCGATCCCGTGGCGATCGACGAGGGCGGCGAGTCGACGATCACCGCGACGGCGAACCGCGACATCACCGCGGGCGATGGCGAGGTCGAGGTGAACCTATCGGTTGCCGGCCCCGCCACGCTCTCGGCGAACGCGATCGTCATCGCCGCGGGGTCGATGACCGGTACGGCCACGCTGACGGCCGCGGAAGACGACGACTACGCGGACGAGACGGTGACGTTGATCTACTCGGGCTCGGGCATCGACGGCCAGCAGCAGATCGAGATCGCGGTGGCCGACAACGACGAGGCCCCTGGGGACACGACCTACATGCTGACGATCAAGCCGGCAGAGACGGTGGCGGGCCGCGGCACGGACGTGGCCGAGGGCGGCGAGCCGGCCACGGTGACCGCGACGGCCAGCCGGGCGGTCGAGGCCGTCACCGAGGTGACGCTGATGCGTGTCGCGTCGAGCACGGCCGGCGCCGCAGACTACACCGCGGCGCCGATCACGATCATGGCCGGCCAGACCTCGGGCAGCACCACGGTGACGGCCGTCGACGACGGCATGGCGGAAGAGGCCGAGACGCTGACGCTCTATGGCATGGTCGGCGACGTGCGGACCAACTCGGTGAAGCTGACCATCTGGGACGCCGCGGCGCCGGCCCTGCCGGTCGTCGCCCGGCTCCTGCTGGCGGTCTTGCTGGCCGTCGGCGGCTACCGCCGCTACCGGCGGCGGTAGCGTCCGGCGGCGGCGTTCGTTAACTCTCCCTTGCCCCCTCTCCCCCAACTGCCCGCGGGGGGAAGGGGCGTTTTCTTGCGCCCTGACCCGCAGGGAGGGCTCGTAGGTGAACTCGTCGCGCCCCTCCCCAGAGCTCGGCGGGGAGGGTATTCTTGCTGGGCCGTCGGGCCAGCGGGGCGCCACTACGGGCGCGGAGGCTGCGGACACCAGGAAACTCCTCAGAAACCGGGCCCGGACCACCACGGCGCAACGGCTAACCCCGCTGGCTCGCCGGCCAACCTACTCCAGCATCGCACGGAGGCGGCGCCGAGCCCGCTGGTCGATGTCGCCTCGCGTCGACTCGACGATCCGCCAGATCCCGAACACGGTCCACGACAGCCGCACCGATCACGGCCAGCAGGGACTCCGCCGTGCTCATCTCGCCCATGAGCAGCCTCCCGTCCTGCCAGCCCGTCACCGCCCCAGCGTCACCACCTGCCCCCGCGGCGCCTTCAGGTAGTCCGCCCAGTCGTCCATCAGGTGCCGCCGCCGCTCGAACAGGTCCGACCGCGCGTACGCGGCCTCGGTCTGGTCCCGCACTGTGTGCGCGAGGGCCGCTTCGACCACCTCCCGCGGGTGGTCCGTCCGCTCCGACGCCCAGTCCCGGAATGACGACCGGAAGCCGTGCGGGACCGCGTCGATCCCGAGTCTGGTAATCATCTTCGAGACGACTGAGGCATCGATCCGCATCCCGCGGACGCTCGTGAACACCAGCTCGTGGGGCTGCGGCGACGGGCGCAGCTGCTCCGCGGCCCGCAGCACTTCGATGGCCCGCTTGCTCAGCGGGATCCGGTGCTCGCGCTTCGCCTTCATCCGCTCTTCCGGGATCGTCCACACCATCGAGACCAGGTCGACCTCCCTCCACGTCGCCAGCCGGACCTCGGCCGAGCGGGTCGCGGTCAGCACCAGGAACTCGAACGCCAGCCTGATGCCCTCCCAGGTCTTGGCGCCGCGCACCTTCGCGAGAGCCTCGCCGACGTCGCCGTGCGACAGGGCACGGCGGTGCCGTACCGGCGTGGGCCGCCGCGGGAGCGCCGCGAGCAGCGCATCCCCCGCCGGGTTGTCGGTCCGGTAGCCCTGGGCCATCGCCCACTTCATGACCGCGCTGATTCGGTGCAGCACCTTCCGCGCCGTCACGTACTTGCTCGTCCACAGCGGCAGCAGCACCGCCATCATGTCCGCCGTCGTCACCCGGTCGACGGTGACGCCGGCGAGCTCCGGGAACGCGTGGTCGCGGAGGCTGCCCTCCCAGTGGCTCGCGGTCTTGCTGCCCTTCCGCCAGGCGCCCTTGTGGATCGCGAGGACCTTGTGCGCGGCCTCCTCGAAGGTCGGGACGCCCGCGGTGTGGTGTCGGCCGCCCGCCCGCGGGTCGCCGCCCTCCCGTGCGAGCTTGCGGTTGGCGCGGGCCAGCTCCCGAGCCTCGGCCAGCGAGACGGTGCTGAACCCTCCGAGGCCGAGCTTCCGCGCCCGGCCCCGCACCATCAGCCTCTGGATCCAGCGCCGGGCGCCTGACGGCGAGACGAGCAGGTAGAGGCTGTCCCCGTCCGCGTACAGACCCGCCTCGGTGACGTTGCGGCAGAAGGCGTCCGTGAGGGCCTTGTGCGGGTGACGGCCCTTGCGCTTCGCCGACTCCCGGCGCTTCTTCGGGAGCATTCCGCTCGGTTTTCGGGGCATCTCCGCAGGCTCAAATTCAGGCCCAAATCCGAGTACCGACAGGGAGCCGAAAGCGAAACTATCACGAACCGGTCCCTGCGGGCACAAGCCTAGTCAGGTCAATGACTTACTCCGTAGTCGCCGGTGGTCCCGCGCACATCGGAATCCGGGGGTCCGTTTCCATATGCGGAGCGGACGATAGGGTGGTCGACACGGGGGGGCCGGGGGCGGACTGATCCGAATCCCTGAGGTTCTGTAAGTCGTTGAAATCACTGAGATTGGTGGAGGTCTGTGCGAGCTTGCCCTCCGTATTCTCCACCAAAACGGTTCGGTCGACGGTGGACGTGTTGGGCCCCGCGCGAACGAATCCGGATCGTCCGGGGGCAACCCGAGAGTTCGTGGCGGGACGCGGAGAGGCCGAAGGCAGATGCGGAGCGGTAGTCGACACCGGGGAGAGGCAGGCGGGCACGAATCGACTATCCCGTTGCCGGACGAGAGGGCGGCCGACCGCCGCAACCCGTTGAACGAGAACACCTTGCGGCGGCGCGGGCGCGACAGCTACCAACTTCGTTCCCAATTCGCCGCAGGACGCTGGAGGCCGATGCGAGATGCGGAGCGGTAGTCGACACCGGGGGGAGGCAGGGGGCGGATGGTTGTTCGGTTTCCCCCCGCTGCTGGCGACAGACGGACGGATTCACAAGGGAGATTGCGAAATGCGGACAGGAGCGATTTTCGCGAGAGGCAGTTGCAGGGCGCTGAAGTGGATGGCGCTGGTGGGGATGGTGTTCGCGTTGGGGGCGGTCGAGGCGGCTGCGCAGCTCTCCAATGGCACGCTCACCATCGATGCGCCTGATCCCAGAGAGGGCGGGAGCACGACGATCTCGGTGACCGTGTCGGCGGAGGTCACCGCCAACACCGCTACCGCCACCACCGTGACTGTGACCGTGTCGGCGGCGGCTCTAAGCAATGCCGATGGTGGCGAAAACACGCCGGCAGAGGACGGCGACTATACCCTCGGGACCGACAGCACCGACCCCGCGAACGAGGAGGTCACCGTCGTGTTCGACGCGAACGTCACCGCGGACTCCGTCAGGATGGAGGACACCGCCACCGTGTTGTTGCAGACGTCGAACACCGACGCGGACGCCGAGAGCGAGGATCTCCGACTGACGGTGACCTACTCCGGGGGCGGGCTCGCGAACCCCGCCGCTCCCGCCAACCAGGCGGACGTCACCATCGTGGACAAGGACCCCCAGACCTACGTTCTGGCCTTGATGCCGGCGACCCAGACGCCCGAGGAAGGGGACGTGGTCACCGTGCAGGTCTCGGCGGTGCCGCCGCACGTGGAGGGCTCTGAAAGGCTGACGATCAACATCGACAGGTCGGCGCCCGATTACACGTTCGGAATCACCTCCACCGACACGAACGCCGGCGACGCCATCACCGACAACCAGGTGACGATCGGCAACGCCAACACGGCCGCCCAGGTCGCCACCGCGACGATCACCCTCACCACCCCCCCCAACGACATGAACCGGGTGCTCGACACGGTGATGATGACCGCGCACTCGGGGCAGCCCGGGGCTGGCGTGCCAGAGGCCACGCTATCGATCGGCCTGGCGGACAACAATGCGTTGCCCGCGATCACGGCGGCGCTGACCGACGCCAACGGAATGGCGGTGACCGACGGCATGCTGACGGAAGGCAACACCTACATGCTGACGTTGAGCGCCCCCGCCGCGGTCGGCGAGGACATCACGGTCTCGGTGACGCAGACCGGCGGGTCGGCCATGTCGACGGACGACTACAGCCTGGGCCAGAGCCTGATCATGATCCCCACCGGCGAGACGTCGAGCGCCGCCGTCACCCTCGAGGTCGACCTGAACGACGACATCGTGGACGACACGCTGGTACTCAGTGCCGAGGTGGGTGGTGAGGCCGCCAACGGCACCGAGACCGATACGATCGCGATGCTGCTGTCGCTGACCCTCGTCGACGCGACGACGAAGCTGGTCACGGTGGCAACCGACGCGATGACGACGATCTATGGCGCCATCGACACGGCGGAGGGTGACGACGAGAAGCTCAATCCGGGCGAGACTATCACCCTCATGAAGTCCGCGCTGTTTGACGCCGTAACTGGCTGGGACGTTCGGGTTGACGCGGACACGGACGACAGTGGCGTAGCGTCCGTAGAGGACGAAGGTGCGGAGATCAAGATCGAACCCAGTGCCCCAGGAACAGCCACGATAACCATCACGGGCACGGCAGTCCAAGGGGCGTCCAGTTTCGAGGGCGCTAACCTCTCCAGGGATGTCGCCGAGATCAAGTTCATGGTGACGGTCGAGCTGGCGCCCCCGGGCATGCCGCGGAACCTGACGGCGACCCCCGGTGACGGTCAGGTGTGGCTGAAATGGGATCACCCGAATACCGGAGGTGACCACTCGGGGTATGAGTACCGCGTTGACGCTGGCGAGTGGAAGAGCAAGACGTCCACTACTGTAGGATTCTGGGTCTCCGACCTGACGAACGGGGTGGCCTACGTCTTCGAGTTGCGCGCGGTCAACGACGCGGGCAAGAGCGAAGCCGTGAGCGTGAAGGAGACCCCGGTGGCCACACCCGTCGACGAGAGCCAGGTGGTCACGGTCAAGTCGGTGTCGGCGGCGACGAGCGTGGCCGAGAGCGGTGGCCTGGAGGTGACGGTCACGGCGACGGTGCCGGCCGGCACGAAGGGGGCCGACGACAAGATCGCGCCCATCGCGTCGAAGCACCTCTACGTTTCGTTCCCGATCGACGACGCGTCGATCGCGGCCGGCGAGGCGGCCGAGGTCGGCGACGACCTGACGGTGCTCGGCGACTTGGTCTGGGAGAAGATCGCGCGGACCGAGAAGGCGTCGGAGGCCTCGTTCAAGTTCCGCGTGGCGATCGGGCAGGACCTCGACGCCGAGGACGAGAAGTTCCAGGTCATGGTCTCGATCGACGGCGACGGCAAGAAGTCGAAGGTGGTCACCGTCGACGACGCCGAGGAGCAGACCTACGAGCTGAGCCTGCCGGCCGCGGCGAAGGGCGCGATCGCGGAGGGCAAGTCTGCGACGCTGACTCTGGAGGCGAAGCCGAAGAGGACCATCGACATCCCGGTGACGCTGGCCCTGGAGCCGAACGACCCGTCGAAGTACACGTTGAGCGTCGCGAACGGCACGTTCGGGACGACTTCCTTCGAAACCACCGTCAGCGCCAAGGCGGACAGCGACCGGGCAGACGACACCATCACGGTGACGGCGTACACGGACCGGGATGGCGAGTTCGCGAGCCTGGACATCACGATCACGGATGCGAACGCGCTGCCCGCGGTCGAGGCGACGCTGGTCGACAAGGACGGCAAGGCTCTCGACCCGCAGCCCGAGTCGGTGATGGAGGGCGAGACCGTCATGGTCATGCTGACCGCCGTCGACAAGGACGGCAAGGCCATGAAGGCGGCCGAGAAGCTCACGATCACCCTGATGCCGACCGGCACCGCCGATTCGTCCGACTACCGGCTGTCGAGTCAGTCGATCGAGATCGCCAGCGGCAAGGAGTCGAGCGCCGCGGTGGACCTGATGATCACGGAGGACCAGGACATCGGCGACGAGACGCTGATGTTCGACGCGGCCGTGGGCGGCGAGGCGAAGAACGGGACCGAGAAGGGCCTCGAGGCGCTCAGCATCGAGCTGAGGGGTCCCGAGGACATGAACCTCGCCGAGGGCATGTCGGCGATGGTGACGGCGACCGCCAACCGGGCGGCCACCGCGGACACCATGGTGATGCTCATGCGTGACCGGGCGATGAGCACCGCCGGCGACGACGACTACATGGCCGAGGCGATCACCATCATGGCCGGCGAGATGACGGGCTCGACCATGGTGATGGCCGTCGAGGACAACATGGCCGAGGACATGGAAGAGCTGGTGCTCTACGGGATGACCGAGGGCATGGCCGGTGAGGTGACCGGCGAGGTCCATCTCTACCTCTGGGATGCTGCTGTTCCGGCCCTGCCGGTCATCGCGCAGCTCCTGCTGGCGGCCTTCCTGGCCGTTGGCGGCTACCGCCGCTATCGGCGGCGGTAGCGTTCGGCGGCGGCGTTCGTAACTCTCCCTTGCCCCCTCTCCCCGGCACGCCCCCGGGGGGAGGGGGTTTCTCTTGAGGAAGGAGTGACGGTGACGGAGTTGTCGTGTGGCATGTGTTCGCCGACGGCTCGACGCACCGGCTCTGGCCGCAGCGATGACGGCTAGGCTGGCTAGGCAGAGGAAGCCGGCGGCGGCTCTTGTGCCGAGCCCCACGCCGATCGCTTGGAACCGACCCGACGCGGCGGCTCTTGCCGTGGCGGTGCTCGGCCCCCTCGCACTCTACGCCGCTACCCTTCCACGCGCCGTGGTGTTCGAGGACGACGGCCTCTTCCTGATGGCCGGCGTGCACCTGGGCGTCGCCCACCCGCCGGGCTACCCGCTCTACACGCTCATCGTCCACCTGTTCACGCGGCTGCCGTTCGGCGACCCCGCCGTCCTCGGGCACCTGTCGAGCGCGGTGCTCGGCGCCCTCGCCTGCGGCGCCGTGTACTGCTGCGCCCGGCTCCTGCGGGCGTCGCCGGTTCCGGCCCTAGCCGCGGCGTGGCTCTTCGGCGTGTCGGAGCAGTTCTGGTCGCAGGCCATCATCACCGAGGTCTACACGTTGAACGCGCTGCTGTTCTTCGCGGTGTACGCCCTGGTGCTGCTGGGGGCGCGGAACCCGCGCCGGGGCTGGCTCCTGTGGTGCGCGGCCGTCGCCTGGGGGGCGGGCCTCGCCAACCACTGGCCGCTGATGGTGCTGGCCACGCCGGGCCTCGCCGTCGTCCTGCTGCCGACTTGGCGCGCGGTGCTGCCCCGGCTGCCCGGGCTGCTCGCGGCCGCCTTCGCGAGCGCGGCCTGCCCTTACGCGTGGATGGTGTGGCTGTCGAACCAGGGGCCGGCCATCAGCTTCTACGGCCCCATGGAGGGGTGGAGCGAGTTCTGGTTCTACGTCAGCCGGCAGGGCTACGGCGGCGTCGACGTGAGCCCCGCCGCCGGATGGAGCGACCGCGCGGGCTACCTGGGGTGGTTCGCGGCCGATCTCGTGCGGCAGACCACCCTGCCGGGGGTGGCGCTCGCGGTGCTCGGCCTCGGCGCGCTGGCGCGCGGCGCCGGAGCGGTCGAACCCCGCCCACACCCCGTCTCCGGGGTCGCGGCGTCGAGCCCGCGTCCCGTTGGCGGGGCCTCTGGCGCGGGCTCGGGCGTAATGGTTGCTATCGCTGCCGCGGGCTCAGGCGTCTTGGCTCTGCTCGGAAACAGCGTGGTGCTCATCGCGCTGCTGGGGTTCGACTTCGAACCGTTCCGGCTGGCGGTGTTTCGGCCCTATCCGCTGGTGTGCTACGGGGTGGCCGCCCTGTGGGTGGCGGCGGGCATGCAGTGGGCGATCGACCGATCGCCGGGGTGGACGGCGGCCCGGTGGCCCGCGGCGGCCGCCCGCCTGTACCGGCTGGGAGACCGCCTGCCCGACTGGCCGGCGCCCCGGCCGGAGGGCCAACTCCAGGCCCCCCGCGCCGGTCGGGGGCTTGCCGGGCTGGCGGCGCTGACGGGCGCGGCGATGGTGACCCTGTCGGCGTGGGCGGGCTGGCCGGCCAACGACCGCTCCGGCAGCGACTTCGCCGAGCGCCACGCCGAGGTGGTGTTCGACCTGCTGCCGCCGGGCGCAGCGCTCTTCGTGTTCGGCGACGACACCGGGCCCCTCGGCTACTATCGCTACGTCGACGAGCACCGACCCGACGTCTCGATTTACAGCCTGCAGGGCTTGGTCTTCGACAACCGCCTGTTCGACCCGCTGACGTCGACGGAGGAGAGGCAGCGGGCCCTGGATCGCTTCGTCGCCGCCGCCGAGGGCCCCGTCTTCCTGCTGCCCGACGCCGACCTCCATCCGACCGGCCGCGGCCTCGGGCACCACGGCTTCCTGTTCGAGGTATTGGGCGAGGGCACCGCCGGCACCGTCGACCTGACGCTCGACGAGCGCGGCAAGCGCCACTTCCTCGAGCTGCTCGACCGGCGCCCCGTCGACCGCTGGGAGGCGGCGCGGCGCAACGGCTTCCTCTCGCACTACGGCAACTACCTGGGGCTGGTCGTCTTCTCGGGCTCGCCGCTGCTCCTCGAGCCCATGGCCGGGTTGTTCGAGCGCGCCGAGGACTGCTACCCCTGTCTGCTCGGCATGGCCGGCTCGCTGCTCAACAACGACGCGGCCGCCCACGCCGACCGCATCGCCGGCTGGCTCGCCCGGGCCGAGGCCCTGCGCGGCCAAGCCCTCAGCAAGCAGGAGTCGGTCAAGGTGTTCTTCGAGCAGGGCAGGCTGGCCGAGTTGACCGGCGACGCCGACACCGCCGTTGCCCGCTACCGGCAGGCCCACGCGATCTACCCGCACCCCGAGATCGATGCGGGGGCCGCCCTCCACCGTCTCGGGTTCGTTCCCTGAGGCCGGAGACAACTCGCCGGATCGCAAGATCCGAGGGGCAACACCGGAGGCCGCACTTGGTTTCAGCGGCCACGGGCAGTCGGCTGCGCCGCGAGCGGCTTCATCGGCAAGGAGGTGACATGGCGGACGCCACCCTTCACGACCGCGATCTCCAATGCCAGAATGGAGTCTGGTCCTCGACTGTGCAGTTGGTAGCGGGACCGTCCACCATCGCAGCTCCGAAATGGGGCGGTGATTCCGGCTTGAAGTGGCTTGCGGACGCCGGTCGTCCCCTCAAGCTATCCCCCCATTGGCGGGGGCTGACGCCCGCCGCAACAGGGAAAAACAACGCCGGCTACTCTCAAGGGGAAGCGATGAACCGTCGACGCGCCTACTCGCCAGAAGCCGCCGGGAGCACCACGCGCTCGATGGTCAAGAGACGCTGATCGACCTTCCCGAGGGCGACCTCGACAGCGCGCAACCGTTCGTCGAACCCGTCGAGTCGCAACTCGATACGGTCCATGCGGGTGTTCATGTCGTCGATGCGGACGTTGAGTGCACCAAACTGCGCCAGCAGCAGGCCGGCGACCGTTAGCACGGCCATGATGATGGTCAGGCCGGTGCCGACGACCGTGCCGATGATCCACTTCGTATCGGTGCTCACGTCCTTAGCCTAACACGCCGCCGCCATGACCGTCACGGGGCTTTGGCGCTCCGTTCGCCGTGACCGTGGGGACCGCCTGTCCGCGTATTTCTTCCAGAATACGTCGCCGTCGTCCATCAGGTGCCCCCGCCGCCCCCGAACAGTGTGACCGAGCCCCAGCTTCCCTCGGTCCGGTTCCTCCCATGCTCGGAGTCCGTATGCGGCGCCGTACCCCCAGAACTGCCATTTCTACCCGGACCGGCGACCCCAGCGGAAGGACGGAAAACGGCCAGTGTCGGCAGGCACTTCTAGCCCGAATCACCAAGCCGTTTCGAGGCGGCGATGGTGGACGGTCCCGCCGCCCACTTCGGGACAGGCCGGCTCCTTCTCGGCCGTCGCGCTTCCGTCCACAGTCGCATCGGTGTTCCTTTCCGTCGTGAGTTCGCCACCCGAGCGGCGGGAACGCGACCCGTACCGGACCTGTTGGGTTGGCCGTCGTTCTGCCGGTCTGTGTCGAGAGACGCCACGAGAGCGCCAACACCCATTCGGGCATCCAACGGCCAAGGCGCAAGTGAAAACGCCCCCTCCCCCCCCACGGGCGGTGTAGGGAGAGAGGGGGCTAGGGAGAGATGCGAACGCCGCCGCCGAACCTACCGCCGCCGCAGATACCGGCGGTAGCCGCCGATGGCCAGGAAGGCCGCCAGCAGGAGCTGGGCGATCACCGGCAGGGCCGGAACCGCAGCATCCCACAGGTAGAGCTTCACGTGGCCCGTGACCTCTCCCGCATTGTCAGCGGCCATGCCGTAGAGCACCAGCTCTTCCGCCATGTTGCCGTCGTTCTCCATCACGTTGTCCTCGACCGCCATGACCATGGTCGAGCCCGTCAGCTCTCCAGCCGAGATGGTGATGGCCTCCGCCTCGTAGTCGGCATCGCCGGCGCTGCTCATCGCCCGGTCACGCATGAGCATCACCATGGTGTCCGCGGTGACCGCCCGGTTGGCCGTCGCCGTGACCTCGGCCGACATGCCCTCGACGAGGTTCATGTCCTCTGGGCCCGACAGCATGATGCTGAGCGCCTCGAGGCCCACCTCCAGCGTGATGGTGATGCTCGCCTCACGCGGGTCCGTCTGGTCGTTGATCACCACGGCGCCGCTGGGCCGGCTGGCCCGCGCGGTGATGGTGACCTTCCCCATCCCCATGCTATCGGCGGTGATGGTGACCACACCCCCGCTGACGCTCTCGGACACCGCGTCACCCTCCACCATCGCGGTGTAGCCGACCGAAACGCCTTCGGCGGAGCCGAACAGGTCGTTGCCCTCGAGCTCGATCATCTCGCCGGCGGTAAACGTCATGTCGTCGCCCATGCCGGCCTTCTTCGCAGCCATGACGGCGGCCTCGACCTCCTCGGGGGACCTCGCCCAGACGAGCCTCTCATTGCTGTTCGTCACGGTCAACGACACCGTTTGGTCGTCGTAGGCACGCTTCCCCATTCCATTTGCTGCGATCGTGCCAGCACCTTCAGCGGTGATCATCACCATTCGGTCGCCGTCGATGGTGTCATTGGTCATCGCCTCGACCATGACCTTCATCTCCTGTGTCCAGGGCGCTTTGCCGTCGTGCTTCGGGAACTTCACGGGCCTCGGCGAGATCTGGACCATACCGTCGGGGCTACCCGTCAACATCACGTCGACGGGCTCGGAGGTGTATTCCCTCTTCTCGCTGTCGATGACGATGGTGTCGGGTGGGTTCCGGTTGATCGTCAGTGTGAGCTCAACTTCGCCGCCCTCCGTCAGCGTCCCCATCTTCGGGCTCACCGTGAGCGGCGGAAGCTTGTGAACGTCGACGACGGTGATCTCCACTGGGTCCGGGGCGTCGATGCCGTCATAGGCGCCGGTGTCCAAGGCGTAGACCACGACCTCGGCGTGCAACGCGAGCTTGTCGTTGTCTCGATTGCCGTCATTGCTGTCCAGCGTGAGGGTGACGGTGTCCTTGGCGGCGGACCCGGTGCCGGTCGGGATCGTGCCAACCGACTTGTCGATGTAGTTGTCGCGTGAAGCGACCGTCTGACCCGTGACGTCCTCCAGATCGAACCGGACGCCGAGAGGGAGATCCTCTCGTGGCGGATCAGCGGTGACGTCGAACTTGACGTCCGTGCGGCCCTCGTAGATGACCCCGGTGCCATCCCTCTTCAACACGATATTCTGCGGGTTGATGTCTTCGATGACGTGGACCTTGCTCTCCATCAAGCTACCCGCCGCGAACCCCGAAGCGTCGGTCACCATGAGCTTGAACGCCTCGTTCTCGGCATCCGGATCAAGACCGAAGTGGATGCTGGTCGAGCCGGTCCCCTCGACTTGACCCACGGAGGTGGCGGTCACGGGTTTCTCGTTCTTGGGAACTACGACCATGGCCGCGGTCCCGATGGTCACGTCGTCGTGCCCAGCTTCCCTCTCGGCCTCCGACAGCCAGCTCTCGGGGCTGTCAACAGGCGTCATCTCGAGCATCACCGGCACGTCGGCCGGCTTGCTACCCTCCGCAACCCCTGCCCAGAGCTCCCTGATCTGCGCATGGCTCCACCGGACCGTGACCGTCGCCTTGGTGAGGACGCCCTCGGTCACGTGCTGACGCTTGGTCCCGCCGACCGCCTTCTCCTCGGAGCCGTCGACCGAGATCTCGGTGATCTGTCCCAGCGTAGTGCTAGGGGTGGTTGGTGGCGTGTCGTTGTCGGTCACGGTGACCTCGACCTCCTGGTTGCCGGTGATTCCGGTCCCCGAGGCAGTCACCGTGACGGTGTCATCCTCGTAGTCGGCGTCTTCCGTGGAAGTCAGCGTAACGGTCCCTGACTGAGCGCCCGCCGCGATGGTGATCGAAGTCGCACTGAGCGTGGCGTCGCCGACCACGCTCAGATTCACGGTCACCGCAGGGTCGCTCGCCAGGACCGCCCGGTTCGCCATCGCGGTGATCGTCGAAGTGCCTCCCTCCGCGATCGTCATGGGAGCCGCACTCACCGTCACCGACAGAACCGCGGCAGGCGGCGGGTCCGTCACGGTGATCGCGATCTGCTGGTCGCCGGTGATTCCGGTGCCCCTGGCGACCACCGTCACGGTGTCATTCACGAAGTCCGTGTCTGCCGTGGAAGTCAGCGTAACGGTCCCTGACTGAGCGCCCGCCGCGATGGTGATCGAAGTCGCACTGAGCGTGGCGTCGCCGACCACGCTCAGATTCACGGTCACCGCAGGGTCGCTCGCCAGGACCGCCCGGTTCGCCATCGCGGTGATCGTCGAAGTGCCTCCCTCCGCGATCGTCATGGGAGCCGCACTCACCGTCACCGACAGAGGCGCGGCGTTGGGAATGCCCGTCGTGATCGCGGACCAGTTTGACCAGCCGAACGTGTTCCTGGCACGTACTTGGAACTGGTACGTCGCACCGACGGTCAAGTTCGGGAAGGTCATCATCGTACCCGTACCCGTCTGCGGCGTGTGCATCCAGGTTGCAGCGCCCATCTGACGGTGCTGGATCTCGTAGTCGGTGATCGGGCTGTTGTTTGGGGCCGGCGCGCCCCACGACACGTCCAGCGACCCGCCCACGTTGGGGGTAGCCGCCACGGTCGGCGCGACCGGTGTGGCCGGAACGTCCGCCACCGTGATCATGAACGAGGCGGCGGTGCTGTCTCCGTCCCGATCGGTGACCAGGTAGGTGACCGTCTGCGGTCCGGCCGTGACCGCGGTCGGCGTGCCGGCGATTTGCCGGTCGTCGGCGTTACCGGGAGTGCTGTCGGGGTCCGCCGTGAACGTCAGTGTAGCGGGCAGGCCGGCAACGGCGTAGGTGAAGAACGGCGCTACGGCATTGCCGTTGCCGGTGGCATCAGGCAGATTGAACGCGGCGATCGGCGTGCCCCTCTGGTACGTCGCGGTGAACGATGCCAAGCTCGGGACCGTCGGATTGACGTCCATCTCGTTGACGGTGCTCACGTTCCCGCCGCCAACCGGGCTGTATCCGGTGGTGTCCGTGTCCAGAATCTGCAACTGGGGGTTGACGGGCGTAGCGGCAGCGCCCGAGTCGGTATAGGTCACCGTGACACCCTGAGCGCTGGTCGGAATGACCTTGTCAAGGTTGATGGTGAACATGTTGCTGGCCGTCGTGACGGAGCCAGCGATGGTGTGGGTCACCCCTGTGGCGGGCGAACCGGTCGGACCCGTCCACGTCACGGTGAAATCGCTGGCCGGCGCTGCCTGGGTCCACACGGGACCGCTCATGGTCACCGTCACGACCGCGCTCTCAGGTGTCCATACGGCCGTGTCCAGAGTCTCCTGCGCTACGGCCTGACTGCCCCCCAACGCCAACATCACGCCGAACAGCGCCATCCACTTCAGCGCCCGGCAACTGCCTCTCGCGAAAATCGCTCCTGTCCGCATGTCGCAATCTCCCTTGTGAATCCGTCCGTTTGTCGCCAGCAGCGGGGGGAAACCGTTTCCTCCGCCCCCTGCCTCCCCCCGGTGTTGCCGACTACCGCTCCGCATCCGTCTGTCCTCGGTCCCTGCATCGCCCGAATTGGGCACGAACTCGGTAACGACCATCTTCAAGAAGCCCTAAGGCGTTTGTGTTCAATAGGTTGTGGCGATCCGCTGCCTGCTCGTCCGGAAACGGGCTGACCCGGTTCGCCTTCCCGGCATCGGCGGATGGTGGGGGGCGGTGACTGCGCCGACTGTCATCGAGACGTTGCGGCCGGTGTGGCACGCCCGGCCGACGACGGCGCGACGACGGGGTGCTGCAGCGCAGCGGCCTGGTGATGGAGTGGGCGGTGGCGATGGGCACCGCGGCGCCAACCCCGTGCGGGCGCGCCGACTTGGTGCTGGGTCGGCAGCGGCATCAGGTTCGTTACATGCCGGCGCTGCCGCACCGCGAGGTGGCTGCGGTGGCGGTGCCGGGGTCAGGGGCACGCGGGGGTGCTGGCGTTCGAGTTCCTGGTGCTGACGGCGGGCCGTCGGCCGAGGTGCGGGGAGCGCGGCGGCGCGAGGTGGGCTATCTTGGGATGCCGCGCATCGCGGGGTGACGGCGCCGATCGATCGGCCGAGGCGCGCTGGCGTCCGGCTTGCCGACGATGGCCGGAGTCGGGCGCACGAGGCACGAGCGCGGCGCCGGCCCGCCGCGATCGGTGCCGGGGCGGCGCCTTGCCGAGTTCCTCCGCCTGACCGTCATCGCCGCGGCGCGGACCCGCGCGTCGACCCGCCGGCGAAGACGTGCAGGTAGAGCCGGCTGAGGTGGCGCAGGTAGTCGAGCCGCTGACGCCAGCCCAGTTTGCTCTTGCCGCGGCGGCGATCGTCGAACGCTATCGGCACCTCGCCCACGCGCAGGCGGCCGCGCACCATCAGTTCGAGGCCGATCTTGTAGCCGACGGGCTGCAGGGCCGCCCGGTCGGGCAGGGCCCGGCGGTCGACGGCGAAGAAGCCCGCCATCGGGTCCGAGCAGGCCGTCAGGGGCGCCGCCAACAGGGTGGCGAGGCGCGAGTTGAGCACGCGGGCCAGGCCCCAGTCTCCGGCCGTCGACGCGCCCGCGGCGTAGCGGGTGCCCACCACCATGTCGCAGCCGGCGTCGAGCCCCGCGAGCAGGTCGGGGATGCGCTCGGGCGGATGCGACAGGTCGGCGTCCATCACCACGACGCGGTCGTAGCGGGCGTGCGCGATGCCCTGCAGCACCGCCTGCGACAGGTCGGGCCGCTTCCCGCGGCGCACCTCGATGCGCAGTGGCAGCCGCCGGGAGAGCCGCCCCGCGACGTCGAGCGTGTCGTCGTCGGAGTCGTCGTCGACGAGCAGCAGCTCCCACGCGAGGCCGCAGCCGGCCAGGACCCCGGCCACGCGCTCGGCCAGCGGCTCGAGGTTGGGGGCCTCTCTCAGCGTTGGCACCACGATCGTCACCGCCGGGTGATTGTCGGTCAAGGGAAGCAGCCGCCTGTCGTGCGGTCGCAACGACGGGTGCAGCTTAGCACGGGCTACGACGGTACCGACGGCCGGCTACCGCTACCATCCGAGGTCGGCGAGAGGGTCGCCGCCGGCATCGAACGCACGTCACCCGCCGCACGACCGCGGCTACTGCCGGGGCCCAGGGATCCTCCGCTTGCGAACCCGGCGAGATGGTCGCCCCGGTCGGGACGGCCCTCTGATACCATCCCCGCGAGCGTGACCAACTACGCGGAGCCTTGGTTCGCCATCAACCCGCTCTCGACCGAGCGGGGCGTGGCGCCGGACACCCCTGCGATAACATTCCACACCGCAGCCTGGAGTCTGGTGAGACACGGCGCGCGGTACTTCACCGCCGGGAGCGAAGTGGAGGAGTGAATTGAGGCGACGCCCTCGACCCTCGTGCCGTGCGCACTGTGCAACCGCGGCAGGGGGTATCGTGACGGGGCGGCTGGGAAGAAGCTCCTGCCTGGTGTTCGGGTTGATGCTGCTGGCTGCCGACGCCGGCGGGGACGTGCTGGAACAGGCGAGAGCGGCAGCCTTCGAGGCCGGGGTCCAGACGACCCCGGCACCGCGTCAGCGGTCGTTCGAGCGGATGATGACCGGGCTCGGGCTGGCCATCGTGGGCGGCCGGCTGGTCCGGTACCGCTTCGAGGACAAGGACTGCCGCGAGGCCGCGGGCCTGCGGTGCGGGGTGACCTTGTGGGCCGGGGCCGCCGGCCTCGCGTCGGGCCTGCTCCTCATGACGGTCTTCTCCGACATCCCCGCGGCGCCGTCGGTCGGCTTCGAGCCGCGGCCGGGGGGCGGAACCGTCAGGGCGGTCGTCTCCTTCTGAACGGGACCATCTGTCCTACCACTTCGCTCTGGCGATCCTCGGCTCGTGAGCTTGCCGATGCCCACCAGGAAGTCCTGGATGCACCCGAGCGTAGACTCCAGTCTCTCCGTCACCCGCTCGCCGTAGTCTGCCACCGGGTCGTCGGCTGCCTCGTCGATGGCCGCGGGCGGTCGCGCCGCGGTTCCCGACCGCTCCTCTTCGAGAACCCGGAAGAGGGCGCCCCGGGGCCCGGTTCAGTCCGACGACCATGCCGGCAAGGTTCTCGTCCCTGCCCCTGGCGTCCCGTGCCGCCCGTGGGCTCCACTTTGGTTGGCGTCGAGCGGTCGCGTGACATACTGTTCGACAGGAGGAACGAGGAGTCACTCACCCGCGAGTTCAGGAGCCCGCGGGGCAACCCCGAGGCCGATGGATGTCACGGCCCGTGCAGCTTCGCGTCATGCAGTGAGGTGTGACCATGACTGAAACCATGCACGACGGCTACCTGGTCGACGGCCGCCGGCTGCGAGCCCATCCGGCCGCCGAGTGCTTCCCCCTGATGACCGATGCCGAGCTCGAGGCGCTGGCGGCCGACATCGGGACGAACGGCTGCCGAGTGCCGGTCTCCATCTGCGATGACCTGCTGCTCGACGGCCGGAACCGCGCGCTTGCGTGCGAACGGGCAGGCGTGCCGGTCCCGTGGGAGACGGTGCCGGTTGTCGACGCCCGGGACGCCTCGCTGGCCGTGACGAGCTTGAATCTCCAGCGACGCCACATGGACGAGAGCCAGCGGGCGCTGGCCGCGGCGAAGCTGGCGAACCTGGGCTCGGGGCGGCCGGCGGCTGCAGGCACCGCCGAGCCGGCCGCACAGGCGGACGAGACAGCCGACTCCGGCCAGGGCAGGCTGGTGAGGCCGAACGGAGAAACGGCGCCAATTGGCGCCGTTTCTCGGGAGGGTGCGCCAATTGGCGCCGTTTCTCGGGAGGGTGCGCCAATTGGCGCCTAATGACAAGTGCGGCGTTATGACAAGTGACCGTCAGCCGACGCCGTGTTCTGCCGACGTGGCGGGCCTTGGCATCGCGGCGAGCTTCACATAATACGCGTGGTCTCTGAGGTCCCCAGACGGGGACCGAGGAGGAGACCATGCTTGAAACCCTCTCGGTTCACCCACGTACCTGCGAGCGGATCCGGTCAGGACCGCTGGGCCGCTGGGTCGACGACTTCGTCGACGTACTCGAGGGGCGCGAGTACGCGACGAGCACGATCCGCCAGCATGTTCGAGCCGCCGCGATCTTCAGCGATTGGCTGGATCAGCAGGACGTCGCGGCGACCGACATCGACGAGACGCTGGTCGGTCGGTTCGTCAGCGGGTTGCCCCGGCGACCGTCCTCGACGCACCCGAGCGGTCGGCAGTCGAGGGTGGCAGGCGGCGTCCGTCTGCTGGCTGCACACCTGTGGGCACGGGAAGTGGCAGCACGCCGCCGGCCGGTCGCCGCCCGATGCGAGGCCGACCAGTGGTTGGAGCGCTTCGACGATCACCTCGTACAAGTGCACGGCCTGGCCGTCGGGACCCGGCGGATTTACCGGCGCTATGCCGCAGCTCTACTTGCCGAGTGCGCGGGGACGCCTACGCCCGACTGGTTCCGGCTCACCGTGCCGACGATCGCGGCGTTCGTGCAGACCCAGACCAGCCGGCTCCGCCCGTCGGCCTGTCGGCCGCCCGTCACCGCGACCCGGGCGTTTCTTCGCTTCCTCGCCACCCGCGGCGTCGTTCCCGCCGGTATCGAGGGCGCCGTCCCGACCATCCGCGAATGGAAGCACGCCAGACTGCCCCGCGCCCTCGCCAATGACGACCTGCAACGGGTGTTGGCCGCGGTGGACGAGACGTGCTCCAGCGGCCATCGTGACCGCGCCATCCTGCTGCTCCTGAGCCGGCTCGGCCTGCGGGCAGGAGAAGCCGCAGCCCTCACGGTGAAGCACGTCGACTGGCACAACGGGGTTGTCCGTGTGGTCGGCAAAGGGGGACGGGAGCGGCGGCTGCCTTTGCCTGCCGACGTCGGGGCGGCCCTGGTCGCCGCGCTGGGCTCGCGGCCCCGGACCAGCCCGCCGGATGTGTTCTTCGTAACCGCGCTGCCGCCGTATCGGCAGCTCAGCAGTGGGAGCGTGACACACATCGCCACGCGGGCGCTGCGTCGCGCCGGCGTCACCGTCCCGCAGTCTGGCGCACACGTCTTCCGGCACACCTTCGCCTCGCAGATGGTCCGCCGGGACGTGCCGATGAAGACCGTGTCGGACCTGCTCGGCCATGCCCGCCTGGAGACCACCGCCATCTACGCCAAGCTGGACCGCGAGACCCTGGCCACGATCGCCCTGCCGTGGCCGGGAGGTGCACGATGACCGGCGAGGCTTGGCGCCGGCACCTGGAGACCTACTTGGCGTTGCGCCGCGCCATCGGCTTCGCCATGCAACTGGAAGCGCGCCTCCTGCCGGGCTTCGTCGAGCATCTCGAACGACGCGGCCCCGACGCCCCGGCTGCGCAGGTCGCCGTCGAGTGGGCCTCGGCGAGCGCCGAGAGCCAGCACGCGCGGCGGTTGAGCATCGTGCGTGGATTCCTCACGATGGTCCGCGCGGCCGAGCCCGGTGTCGACGTGCCCGGCACCGGGTTGGTGCGCACGAGCAAGCGTCCCACCCCGCGCATCCTGGCGCCCCACGAGATCCTCGCCCTGATGGAAGCCGCCCGCTCCCTCGGACCGCGTGCCGCCCTACGCCCACACACGGTCGCGACGGTGATCGGGCTGCTGGCAAGCTGTGGGCTCCGGGCCGGCGAGGCGATTCGCCTCGACATCGACCACGTCGATCTCCTCGGCGACCCGCCGTGCCTGGAGATTCAGCGCACGAAGTTCCGCAAGTCGCGCCTCGTGCCGCTGCACCCCACGACCGCCGCCGCGTTGCGGACCTACGCGCAGCAACGCCGCGACCTCGGCTACGACGGCCTGTGCAGCGCCTTCTTCGTCTCCCGCGGCGGCAGACTCAACTACAAAACCCTCGCCCGGACCTTCGGGCAGTTGGCCCGCCGGCTCGGGCTGCGCGGGCCGGTCGGCCGCGGGGTCAGCCTGCACAACCTGCGCCACAGCTTCGCCGTGGCCCGGCTCGCCGCTTGGGCGCAGCAGGGCGTCGTGGTCCGCGATCGGCTTCCCGCGCTCGCCGTCTACCTCGGCCACGTCAGCCCGCAGAACACCTACTGGTATCTGACCGCCACGCCGCCGGTGCTCGAACCGGCCGCCGCACGTTTCGAGGCTTTCGTCGACGGGAAGGGGGCGCCATGAACGACCGTGCCCCCCTCGGCCCGTTGCTCCGCGCGTTCTTCGCCGACCATCTCGTGCAGCAGAAGGCCGCCAGCCCCCAGACCATCCACGCCTACCGCGACGCCTTCCGCCTGCTGCTCACGTTTCTCGATCAGCACCGTCACCGGAAGCCCGAGGCGCTCACCCTGGACGACCTCGATGCTCCGGTGATCCTCGAGTTCCTCGACCACCTCGAACAGGACCGCGCCAACAGCGTTCAGTCCCGGAACGCACGGCTGGCCGCCGTTCGCTCGTTCGCTCGATTCGCCGCGTTGCGCGCGCCCGAGTCCGTCGACCTGACGTCCCGCGTCCTGGCGATTCCCTGCAAGCGCGCGCCACGACGCCAAGTCCACTACCTGACGCGGCCGGAAATGGACGCCATCCTGACCGCGTGCGACCGCTCGACCCACGGCGGACGCCGGGACCACATCCTGCTGTTGACCCTGTACAACACCGGGGCGCGCGTCTCTGAACTCGTGGCCCTACGGCGCTCCCACGTACGCTTCGGCGCCGCCACGGTCGTCCAACTCCTCGGGAAGGGCCGCAAGGAGCGGGCCGTACCCCTGTGGGCCCGGACCGGCCGCTGCCTGCGCCAGTGGTTCGACGAAGAGGGCGAGGCCGAGCCCGACTACGCGTTCCGCAACGCGCGCGGCGACCGCTTGACGCGGCAGGGCGTCACCCATCTGCTCGACCAAGCCTGTCAGCGAGCCCGCCAGCGATGTCCGAGCCTCGCCGCCAAGCGCGTGTCGCCGCACGTCATCCGCCACACGACCGCCATGCATCTGCTCCAAGCGGGCATCGACGTGGCGACCATCGCGCTGTGGCTCGGCCACGAGGGGCTCGAGACCACCCATCACTACGTCGAGGCGGACCTGCAGCTCAAGGAACGCGCCCTGCGGAAACTCGATCCGCTCGGCCAAAGCACCCGGCGGTTCAAGGCCGACTCCTCTCTGTTGACCTTCCTGGCGAGCCTCTGATTATGGAAAGCGCAGGACACCCTCGACCTCGGCCGCCGCCGAGCTTCCCCAGCGCCGCTTGTCATGACGCCGCCTCCCACCTCCGCCTGCCGGCTGCTCGGGTGCGTCGAGGACGGTCGCCGGGGCAACCCGCTGACGAACCGACCGACCAGCGTCTCGTCGATGTCGGTCGCCGCGAGGTGCTGCTGATCCAGCCAATCGCTGAAGATCGCGGCGGCTCGAACATGCCGGCCGGATCGTCCTCGTCGCGTACTCGCGCCCCGCGAGTACGTCGACGAAGTCGTCGACCCAGCGGCCCAGCGGTCCTGACCGGATCCGCTCGCAGATGCGTGGGTGAACCGAGGTTTCAAGCATGGTCTCCTCCTCGGTCCCCGTCTGGGGACCTCCGAGACCACGCGTATTATGTGAAGCTCGCCGCGATGCCAAGGCCCGCCACGTCGGCAGAACACGGCGTCGACTGACGGTCACTTGTCATAATGCCGCACTTGTCATGATGCGCCTTATGACCAGCTGGTCATAAGGCGCCGTTTCCCAGAAGGCAGCGGCCGAGTTGATGAACGTATCGCGGCGTTCGACGCAGCGGGCCGTGGCCATCAAGAACGATCCGGACCTGGCGCCGGCCGTCGAACGCGGGCATGTCACCGTCGCCGACGCCTACCAGGTCCGGGACGAACCCGCCGAGGTCAAACGCCGGGCGGTCGAGACCGTCGAGGCCGGCGAGGCGCCGACCCTGGCCGGGGCCGTCAAGCGCATCAAGCAGGAGGAGGCACGGGAACAAGCCGTCGCCGAAGCGACGAACACCGCCGCGGTGCCGAATCTGCTCACCGCGCCGGTCGGCGAACTCGATGTAGTAATCGGATCGGGCAGCGTCGACATCATCGCCACGATGCCGCCAACGGCGCGGGGCAGCGTCGGGGGTGGCGTCTACGGTGACCTGGGCCGGTTCGCCGCGCGCGCGCTGAGGCCGGGCGGGGTCCTGCTGACTCGGGCCGCCTCGGCGCACCTGCCCAAGGTGTTGCAGCAACTGGCGGTCGAGGGGCTCGAGTACCGCTGGATCGTCGCCTGCTACGAGCCGGACGGACGGACGCGGATCAACGCGCGGAAGGTGACCACCTCTTGGCGGCCGTGGCTCGTCTACACGCGGTCCGGCGAGCGGCCGGACCGGCACTCGGCGGACTACTTCGCGGTGGCCGACGCCGAGGCGGCGAAGACGGCGACGGCAATCGAGTCGATGGTTCGGGCGTGGGCGGCACCGGGGTGGGCACTGTTCGACCCCTTCTGCGGCGCCGGGACGGTCCTGGTTGCCGGGCGGCGGGCAGGGCTGCACGTAGGCGGGGCCGACGCCGACCCCGGGAACGTGGCGCTGGCCAGGCAGGCTCTTGAGAACGAGGTCGGCCCGGATGAGGCGGCCGACCAAGACGAGGTGGCCGCCGGGCCGCTTCCGCGCTCATAGTCTCCGGGCCGGTACCTCCGGCCGCACGACAACGGCCAAAGCGCACAGCGCGCGCGGTTCTCCAGCCGCCCCCGCTGAGCAGGGGGGGCGGGCTACCGGATCAGCCCGCTCCCTCTGAGCCCCCTCCAGGGCCGTTCCGGAGGTCGTTCAGCGTGGACGACAGGTTGCCGCGAGATGGGCCGACCAGTCGTCCATCAGCCGCCGGCGGCGCTCGAACAGATCCGACGGACCTCGACTTGAGGCGGCTGCGACCGCCAAGCGCCACACGCCGCTGGAAGGCCCTCGCCGCGTTCCCGGATGCCCGTTGCCGCAGCGCGAGAACAGTTCGACCGGCTGTAACCGGGTCTGGCGAGAGTCCGGGCCGTCAGCGGCGACCATGGACCAGATCCTCGACGGCATCGACAAGGACCTCGACAAGCAGGAGGCGGATCTCATGGCCCCGGACGGGTCCCCAGGGGTCGGTCGAGGCTCGATTGATGCCGCCGGTCTACGGAGTCAACCGTCAGCCGTGGCGGACAGCGACCAGGCTACGACGAATACACGTGGCCGAATCTCGTCGAGCCGCACCAAGTCCGGTGCGCCCCCGAGCAGGGCACCACACAGTTCCGCCTCACGGCGGTTCTCATGCAAGTGGCACACGTCGCCGCGGGTCAGTAGCTCGCCCGGCCGCCGCGTGGTCGGGGATGTCGCCCACATCGTCATATTCAGTTTGCCCTCAAAGCTCGGAGCCCCCTGGCGAGCAGGGGGCGCACCGCACCGGCTCACAGTCACGCTCACGACGACCTGTAGAGCAAGCGCCGCGCCGCGTCCACGGTGCCGCCGCGCTCAAAGCCGAGCCGTGGCGGAGGAAGCACAGACGCGTGAGTCGGCAGCACCTCGCGTGGCGCGCTGCGTCCTGGCCGCAGGAACACCGAGAGCACCCGCCGCAGCCACCGCCACCGTCCTCCCGCCTGCGCCATCCCCGCTCCTTTGGTTCCCACCCCGGCCGCTCACACGGCCGCTTGGGGCAGCGTCGCGACCCGGCTTGTCGTCGGCGTTGGGGAACACCCGCCAGCCGTCTCTCGCCACGACGACCGCCGCATCGACAACGAACGCCATCTCGTCGTTCTCGCCAGCTGCACGGCGAACGGCGACATCGGCGAAATTATATCGGCCGTTGCGGTCCCCGCAACCAGGGGTCTGCGCCCGGGTTTGGCGACGACCGCCGACACCGTTCCGCCAGATAGCGGGTCGATCGAGCAGCCGGCGGGTCGCGCAGTCCCGGCAATCGAGCGGGACGCGCCGGACCTCGGCCGAGCTCTTCCCTGCCGGATTACACGCGACTGAATTCGGGCCGGCCAAGGTTACCGGGCAGGACCCGCGCCACTCCAGGCCATCCGCCAGGGGTGCTTGCATAACCCGGTGTATCGGTCCGCCGCTCGGCGTCCGGCCCGTGGAAGTGGCGGGGAACTCCGAGGGGAACGACGGGCACGCCGACTGCGGTCTTCCCCTTCCCGTGAGCCTGCACTACGCCGCTGGAAGCAACCCGAGGGGGGGAAGGCGGGTTTCCGCGCTGGCTGGGGTCCCAGCCGTTGAGCAAGGAAGGCTGTCTCCCGGCGTGGAGCCGGACGGCATCGCGCCGTTGCGGCGCGCCGACCGACTCGCGCCGCAGGTTCACCGCGCAGACCCTGAGTCCGTCGTTGCTTCCCCCGGCATCGAGCGGTCCGCCGTGGACCTACCGGAGGCTGCCGCCGCGCAGCAGGTGGACCCCCATGGCGCCCCACAGCAGCGGGAGCCCGGCGTCGAGGATTATCCACACGAGACTGACGGTGTCGTTCCCCACCGCGGTGAATCCGGGGCTGAGCTGGTTGAACCAGTTCCAGGCGAACATGATCCCGAAGAACAGGCCGCCGTAGAAGTGCACGTTGGCGGCGACGACCTCGCGCGTGATCACGCCTCCGCCCCCGCTCTCGGCGGCCTTCTTGCGGGAGTAGCCGAACGCCACGCCCAGGGTGAGGGGCACGAACATCAGCCAGCCGAGGACCGCCCACGCGGGGCTGTACGGGCTCTCCTCGGTCGATGTGTAGTAGAGCGGCTCGACGACGGTCTGCGCCGCGACCACAACCGCCATCACGACGAGAACGACACCGCTGATGCGCTTGATGTCCATGGTCTTCCTCACTACCGGATGCGCGCTCTCGTCGCGCCTCGCCAAGCCCGGGCGTTCTTGTCGGAGACCCGTGCAACGGACACCGGCACGGAACCCTTGGCACCACGTTCAAGCAACACCGGCTGTAGCCTCTCACGAACACCGGATCGTCACAACCCCCACGCCGCCATCAGAACCGGCTGGACTGTCAACGGCCATGACACCGGCATGAACGTGACGCCGGCCCCGCGCGTCGAGCCCGGCCCGCACTCGCTACGTGACGAACAGCTCCGCATGCCACATGACCGAGAACCGTACGGCGCTCTCGGCCGGCCTCCATCAAGCGTACGGAATTCTCGGCGCACTCGCTCTTGCCCGGCGGGCTTGACCGGTTGCCCGCATGGTGAAAGGCTGCGTGCATGGGCGACGGTCTCCGACTCGACGAGGAGTCTCCTCCGGTGAGCCCTGTCCGATGGCGCGTCGTTGCCCTACCGGCCCTGATGCTGTCGGCGTTGCCCGCTTTCGCGCAGACGACGGCGGACATCGTCGGTCGCGTAACCGACGCTTCGCGAAGCGTCCTTCCGGGTGTGACGGTGCACATCGAGCACGAAGGCACCGGAGGCGTGCGTACGATGCCCACCAACGCCACCGGGGACTATGCCTTCAACCTGCTTCTGCCCGGCACCTACACCGTGACGATGGAACTCGACGGCTTCAACGCCGAGACCCGCCGCGTCACGTTGTCGTCGGGCGACCGGGCCAGACTCGACGCGCAACTCGCGCTCGGCAGCGTGACCGAAACCGTCACCGTCGCGGTCGAAGCGCCGCTGCTTCAGACCGAGACCTCGACGGTCTTGGCGCTCGTCGACGATCAGCTCGTGCAGGACCTGCCCGTCAATGGCCGGAACTTCGTCGAACTCGTGCAGACGGTGCCCGGTGCGAACGCCGGTCTGCCGAACTCGCTCGCCAGCGGCACGAGGCCCGACGACCGCCGCAATACGTCGGCCATCTCCGTCAACGGCGCCCAGGACAACCAGAACAACCACATGATCGACGGCATGGACAACAACGAGCGGCAGATCGGCACGATCGGCGTGAAGCCGTCGATCGAGGCCATCGCCGAGGTACGAGTCCAGACCAACAACTACACGGCCGAGGTCGGCCGGACGGCCGGCGGCGTCATCAACGTCATCACGAAGTCGGGCGCGAACGTCTTCAGCGGCTCGTTGTTCGGTTACCTCCGCAACGACCGGTTCGATTCGCGGGACTTCTTCGCCGCGACCAAGCCCACGCTCGAGCAATACCAGGCGGGCGGCAGTATCGGCGGCCCGATTGCTCCGAATCGGACGTTCTTCTTCGCGGACTTCGAGAACTACTCCCACAGGTCGGGTGTGACGAACGTGATCACGGTGCCGACGATGGCGATGCGCCGCGGCGACTTCTCCGAGCTTCCCGCGCAGCTCTACGACCCGCTGACGCGGCTGCCGTTCGCCGGCAATCAGATCCCGGCGACCCGGATGTCGCCAATCGCCCGGGCGCTGATCGATCTGTACCCCGAGCCCACCAGTGCGGGCCTGTCGGCCAACTACGCCGGCGTGACCGAGCGCACGCACGACACCATGACGGCAGACTTCCGCGTCGACCACCGCTTCGACGGCAACAACCAGATGTTCGTTCGGTACTCCTGGAACGATGTGGACGTCTACACCCCGTCGGCCTGCCCGATCGCCAACGGCATCGACCCGGGCTGCGCCGGCGGCGGCACTGCGTGGCCGGGCCCGAACGTCACCAGGGCGCACGGCGTGCAGGTGAACCACACCCGCGTGTTCAGCCCGTCGTTCATTGCAGAGGTCCGTGGTGGCTACCTCAAGGTCGACCTGCTGTCGCTGCCGGTCAACTACGGCCGGGCGCTCACCAGTCAGTTCGGCATCCCCAACGGCAACATCGAGGGCGACGACATCACCTCGGGACTCGTACCGCTGCGATTCGACGGGTACTCGGGGCTGGGGGCCTCGAACTGGATCCCGCTGGGCCAGATCGACGACACCGCCCAGTTCAACCTCACGCTGACCCGGACCGCGGGCGAGCACAACGTGCGGTTCGGCGGCGGAGTCATCCTGCGCGATTACTCCGTGTTCCAGAGCGAGCAGGCGATCGGCCAGTTCGAGTTCTCGGCGCTAGAGACCAGCGACGGCGCCGGCGCCGGCGGTGACGCGATGGCCTCGTTCCTGCTCGGATTCCCCAACATCGTCAGCCGCGCCTACGCGCTGGTGGTCCCCCAGTACCACACGAACGAGTACAGCCTGTTCGTCCAGGACGATTGGCGCGCGAACGACTGGCTGACGCTCAACCTGGGTCTGAGGTACGACGTCTTCACGCCGATTCGGGAGGCGACCAACCGGATCTCGAACTTCGACCCGGTCACTGCGCAGATCATCATTCCCGGACGAAACGGCGTCTCGGAGACCGCCGGCATCTCGACCGACTACTCCAATCTCGCCCCCCGGCTGGGATTCGCGGCGTCGCTGACCGACTCTCTGGTCCTCCGCGGCGGCTACGGGCTGTCGTACTTCCCGGGCAACATCACGAGCGACGCGACCATGAAGAACGCGCCGTTCATCAGCAACCAGCAGTTCCAGAACAGCACGTCGGGCGTGCCCGCGTTGCGGCTCAGCGACGGCCTGCCGACGCCGGAACCCACAGACCACCTCGACCCCGCCGGCAACATCAGCGCCGTCGCGCTCGACTTCCGGTCGACGCGGGCGCGGCAGTTCAACGCGATCCTCGAGCGGCAGATCGGCGACAACGTGGTGGGCATCGGCTATATCGGCTCGCGCGGCGACTTCGTGGCCGGCCGGATCAACCTGAACCTGCCTCCGGTCGGCGCCGGCAACATCTCGGCGCGACGCCCGTACGCCGCACAACTGCCCGGGGTGAGCAACATCAGGGTCTTCTCGTCGGCCTTCGAGTCGCAGTACGACTCGATGCAGCTCGTGTTCCAGCGCCGCCCGGTCGGCGGGCTGGGCTTCAGCTTCAACTACACGCTGGCGCACAATCAGCGAACCGACGGTGCCCCTTGGGACGAGAGTGTGATCGAGAAGTTCGCCGCGGACAACGACGTCCGTCATCGCGTGGTGCTCTCGGTCACCTACGAGATGCCCTACCGAGGGACGGGCCCCGCCGGGGCGCTGCTGAGCGACTGGCAGGTGAACGGCATCGCCTACTGGCAGTCAGGCCGGCCGTTCAACGTGCAGAACGCTTCGCCACGCACCAACACGGGCGCGCGCGGCGACCGGCCCAATCTCCTGGGCACGGCGGAGCCCACCAACCCGACCTACGAACAGTGGCTGAACCCCGGCGCGTTCGAGCCGCAGCCGATCAACACGGTCGCAATCAACATGCCTGGACGCAACGGGTTCCGCGGTCCTGCCCGGAGCCAGGTGGATCTCTCGATCTTCCGGACGATTCCGGCAGGCGACGTCGACCTGCAGCTCCGCTACGAGGTCTACAACGTGTTCAACCGCGTGAACTTCGACAATCCCAGCGGCGCCTTCGGCACGCCGACATTCGGCCGGGTCACCCGCACCGTGAGCCCGCCGCGGCAGATGCAGTTCGCCGCGAAGCTGCTGTTCTAGCCGTCACGGGCGCCGAGCCCACGACGAGGCGTCGACGGCGGACATGGAACGTCTTTGCGGACCACATGCGCCGCCCCTGTCCCGCAGGGGTTGGCGACCGCCGACAGGACCGGCTCAGCCGCCGAGGCTCAGTAGACGGGACGCCCCCGCCCGCCGCGTCCAGGCGGCGAAGGCGTCGAGCGCCCCGTCGCACGGCACGTGCACCACCGGCAGCGCACGCTCGTCGAACGGCTTGGCCAGCACCTCGCGGATCAACTCGTCGCGGCACTCGATGCCGGCGGCGTCGCGGCGGTTGACCGAGAAGTAGACACTGCCGATGCGCGACCAGTAGACCGCACCCAGACACAGGGGGCACGGCTCGCAACTGGCGTAGATCTCTCGCAGTCCGTCAGGTCGTGCGTCTCTAGCTTGCGGCACGCGCGCCCGATCGCCACGACCTCGGCATGGGCGGTGGGGTCGTTCGAGCGGAGCACCTCGTTCCAGCCTTCGCCGACGACGGCGCCGCCGCGGACGACGGCGGCGCCGAACGGGCCGACGTGGCCCAGCTCGACGTTCCGTACGGAGGGCGCCACGGCCCGTTTCATGTGCGCTTCGTCCATCATCGCTCCCGGCCCGCACCACCGCGGTCCGCTCGTTCCGGGCGACTGACGCCCCGCCCGCGGACACGGCGCGTCTATCCCCAGCACTCTCCCAAGCCCCTGCTGGCGGAGATGGATGGAACACCCGAAACCGGTTCTTCGGTGACCAGGGTCGTGCCCGTGTCGTAGAAATCGAGTCCGGGCGTGTTCTGCGGCTTCCTGCCGGTCGTGGCGAATTCGACCACCGCCTCGATCCCGAGAGTCGCCATTCTGAGGGGATACTGCATCGCGGTAGCGCCGAGCTCGCCTGCCGCGACGCTCCTCACACCGGGGCAGCCGCCGTCGATCGCAACCATGAGGACATCGTTCTCCACGCCCAACGCCCTGAGCGCCGCATAGGCCCCCGCCGCCGCCGGCTCGTTGATCGCATACACGAGATTGATCGAGGAGTCCTGCCGCAGCAGACCCTCCATGGCGCTGCGCCCGCCCGCTTCCGTGCCCATGGTCGCGGCGCTGCCGACGATACGGGGGTCATCTTCGTCGTACATCCTCGCGGGGTTCCTGATGTCGATGCCGAAGCCCTGGAGGAATCCCTGATTGCGCAACACTTCTACCGTGACCTGCGCCGCGGATCCGTCCAGCGTGGCAATCCTCGCGACTCTTCCGGAGGCGTCCATCCTCGCCCGAGCCCACGTGCCGATCAGTTCGCCGGCCCTGAAGTTGTCGGTGGCGAACGTCCCGTCCACGGTGTTCGCCGGATCGAAGGGCGTGTCGAGCGCGACGACAAACACGCCGGCATCTCGCGCATCCATGACCGTGGGGCGAAGGGCCGCCGGGTCCGAAGGAGTGATCAGAATACCCCTCGCGCCCGCGGCGATCAGACTCTCGACCGCCCGAATCTGGGTCTCCGAATCCCCGTCGAAAACGCCCGCGAACGTCCGCAACTCGACACCCAGTTCCTGGGCGCGCCTGAGCGCGCCTTCCTTCATCGTTACGAAGAACGGGTTGGCGTCGGTCTTGGTGATCAGGCCGGCCATCAGCTCGCCCGCCGCCACGGGGCTCATAGGCGTCGGGGATGTGGGAGACTTCGGATCCGAGCCGCATCCCGCTGCGAGCGGAACGAGCACGCTGCACAACAATCCCGCTGTCGCGAGCAGCCGGCTCACCGGTGGCATCGGCAGCCCCGGCGACGGACGGCTGTGCTCACCGGCATCAAGGCGCGGTGCTGGCGCTCCCCCCCCTGCGCGGGCGCTCGACGCGTGCTCATGGACACTGCTCGCTCTCTCATGATGCCAAGTCATGGTTGCCTGGATCGTACTGTGTATGCCCAGCAACAGCGGCCGCGGCGTCGTATGCGCTCGGCGCTGTTCGGATCGATGGTCATGCCGTGGCGATCCGAGGTGCGGAGAGGTCGCCAGGTATGGATGCCGTCCTCGATGATGAGCACCCGTTCGCCGCCGAAGCCGCGGATGACGGGCCGGCGGCTGGCGTCGGGGCCGAAGCTGCGGTTGGCGACGCCCGGCTCGTGCTCGAGCGCCTCGCCGACGGTGGTCGGCGGCTCCCGGGCGATCTGGAGCGAGTCGACGGTGGTGACCGCGTTGAACGACTGCCGCGTCGCCGCGTCGCCGACCGCCGTCGGCGTGCCCGTCACCTCCTCCGCGCACCGGCGAGAGACTGAACTCGAAGTTGGCGATGGCGGCCCGCCGTCCGTGACGGTGACGGTCTGGCTGGCCGCGGCGAGGCGGCCGCGCTGCGCGGTGACCACGTGGCGCCAGCGGGCACGTTGCCGAACTCGAACGCGCCGTCCTCGGTAAGCGCGAACGCGCCCGCCCCGGGATGAGGATCAGCGCGCCGTCGACGAAGCCGGCTGTTCTCCGCCAAGGTCACGGTGCCGCGCCCCGTGCCGGACTCCTGGACCCCGGCCAGCGATCGGCTGGCGTCTTCTCACTGTCTCTGGCTGGCCCCGGGGGCGTAGTGCGGGCTCACGCCGATCTGGCTGCACGCCCGTTCGTACTCCACCCGCGCCTTCTCGTAGTCCAGGCTCGCCTTGACAAGCGCCCGTTCCGCCGCGAAAAACGCCAGGCGGGCCTTGATGATCCCGTCCCACTCTCCGACAGTGCCGGTTGCCATATGGCCCTCTCCCCCTTCCGGTCGGGAACCCCGTTACGTAACGGCATAACCACAGACTCGGGCTCTCGCTCCGGCCGAGCGGCAACGCCGCTTCCGTGGAGCGCCGGGGCCGGCCGACGTTCCGGTCCGGGAGCGGCGTTCGGCCCGGGCGAAGTCGCGGCCAGCCCGGTGGGCCGCGGCCCCGGCCGAACTCCAGACCCTGGAGGAGGAGCACCAAGCCTCGCGCGGCCAGCTCGCCGAGCCCTGACCGCCGAGCTGCTCGAAGAGGTCTGCGGGCTCGACCTCGATGTTCTCGACGTCGAACTGCCCCGAGGCTTCGGCCGCGGCTGACGCGCCGGCGGGCCGGGAGGCGGACTACGGTTGCTGCTGCTGTGCGATGAGCAGGTCGAGCTTCCTTCCTCGGCCGCCATGCGCTCGCCAAGCTTCCCTTCCTCGGCCGCCATGCGCTCGCCGAGCCGCACTTCCACGTCCGTGACTCGTTCACCCAGGGCCGCGATCGCCCGCATTAGAGCCGCATGCTCTTCCCGGTTGGTCTTTGTCGTAGTGGGCGACCGGCGACCGCCACCACAGCTTCGATACCCATCCATACCCCTACTTCCGCCTCCACAGGCCCCGACCGGGCGCAACGCCGCGCCCGCGCCGGGGCACCCAGTGGATGAGAGCCTAGTGGTGCGTCACGTCCCAGTCTTCGGACACGGACATGGGTTCAAGGCCCGCAATCGTTGACGAATCACAGCCCACGCACCCGAACATCCAGTCATGACGCAGCACTAGTTTCCTGACAAGAACCGCGCCAGACCGCGGATGGCATCGTGCATGGCGCCACGGTGCCCGCGTTGGCCCGGCGCCGCCGCATGTCGATCCGGCGCCGCCCGGCTGGGCCCTCGAGTGTGCTCCCTGTCTGCAGAGTGACCGGCCGCCCGCAGCCGATCACAGCGCGAGCAGATTTCCGGATTCGCGTACGAGAGAGCCTGAACCAAGTCCAACAGCGAGCCGCCGCGAACGGCCGCGAGGTACTCCAAGCGGACCATCGTGTCATTGTCGACCGTGATCGTCCTCATCCGTTCCATTCCCCTGCGGCCAGCCGGGATCGCGGACGACGATTCGCTGCCGGTTGCGGGAGACGACCTCGGTGATCGCAGCCGTCCAGGAGCCGCCCTGCTGTCGATGATGCTGATCCGGATTCCGCGCGGGACCCGCGGTCACGGCGCGGAACAGGCAGACCCCTACGCGAGCAGCCGCAGAATCGCGCCGACCGCCGCGACCCCCCCGACAATCCGCCAGGTCAATCCGGTCTCCATGGCGGAGATGCGCGCTTCGAGACTTGCGTTCGCGCTCCGCTGCTCGGTCCGCAGGTCGGCGATCCGGGTCGAGAGCCGCGTGTCGAGATTCGCGATCTGGGTTGAGAGCCGCGTGTCGAGGGCGGCAATCCCGGTCCGCACCTCGCTGGGCCGGCCGTGAACTGATCGGACGTGACGAGGTCGCCGCGCTCGGCGGCCAGACGAACCGCGTTCGTGATGGCGTCCGCCTGAGCCGGCGTGAACTCGGCCGCAGTCAAAGACCGCGCGACCGCGCGCGACCGCGTGCGTGTCGAGCACTCGGCCAGCGTAGCACACATGACCAGCGTGGGGAACCTGCACTCGCGTCACCCGCGGCGGAGGGCGACGACCTGCCCGCGCACCGCCTCGAGGTACTCCCCCCAGTCCTCCATCAGGTGACGGCGACGCTCGAACAGGTCCGACCGCGCGTAGGCCGCCTCGGTCTGGTTCCTCACCGCGTGGGCCAGCGCCGCCTCCACCACCTCCCGAGGGTGGTCCGTCCGCTCCGACGCCCAGTCCCGGAACGACGACCGGAAGCCATGCGGCACGGCCGCGATGCCCAGGTTCCTGACCAGCTTCGAGAGCGTCGCGGCGTCGAGCGCCTTGCCGCGGACGGTGGGGAACACCAGCTCCTCGTCGCCCGCCCCGTTCCCCGCCCCGCGAAGCTGCTCCGCCTCCCGAAGCACCTCGACCGCCCGACCGTACAGCGGCACCCGATGCTCCCGCTTCGCCTTCATCCGCCGTCCGGGAACCGTCCACACCATCGCGACCAGATCCATCTCGCCCCACGTCGCCAGCCGGACCTCGGCCGAGCGCGCCGCCGTCAACACCAGGAACTCGAACGCCAGCCGCGTCCCGACCCACGCATCGGCGTTCCCGACCGTGGCGACGGCGGCGGCGACCTCCCGGTGGGGCAGCGCCGGCCGGTGCTCGACCGGCGTGGGGCGTTTCGGCAGCGCCGCCGTGATGGCGTCGCCGGCCGGGTTGTCCTGCCGGTAGCCCTGCGCAATGGCCCACCGCATGACGGTGCCGATGCGCTGTCTCACCTTCCGCGCGGTGACGTGCTTGCTGGTCCAGATCGGCAGCAGCGCCGCCATGATGTCGGCTGTCGTGACCTCGTCGACGGTCTTGCCGCCGATGTGGGGGAACACGTGGTCGCGCATGCTGGCCCACCACTGCTTGGCGGTGTTGCTGCCGTCCCGCCACGCCTGGCTGTAGATGTCGAGCACCTTGCGGGCCGCGTTCTCGAAGGTCGGGACGCCCACGAAATCCGGGTTGGCGCCGAGGGGGTCGCCGCCCCGGCGTGCGAGCTTGCGGTTGGCGAGGGCCTTTCGCCGGGCCTGGGCGAGCGAGACCAGGGCGTAGCTGCCGAGTCCGAGTCCGCGGGACCGGCCGTGGATGACGAGTCGCTGCACCCAGCGGCGTGCGCCGGAGGGGTCGACGTGCAGGTAGAGGCCGTTGCCGTCCGCGTAGCGCCCGGCCTCGGCGACGTTCCGGCAGAAGTCGGCCGACAGGGCCTTGTCGGGGTGTCGGCCCCGGCGCTTGGTGGTTCGGGGCTTCCTGGGGAGTGTGTTCATGACGCTTTCGTCCTTTCTTTCGGTATTCCATCCCATTCCCAATTGGGTTTGGACGATAGCGAAAGCGACTGGACGGCTCAAGACGGCCGAGCGGACGAACCCGTGTTTTCCAGTTGAATCCAGCCGGATTCAGGCGGATGGGGCCGGACGATCCCGGAAAGCGAAAGGTGGGTTCCGACGCCGGCTCGGCCTCGTCAGAATGCGCCGCGCATCGCCGAACGTCAGCGCCTGTTGCCCCTCGGCAGACGGGGCATCGACGCGCCCGGTCAGGTCTTCTGCCGGGCCAGCAGCTCGAGAATCGCGTGCAGGCCCTTCTTGATGCCGTTCAACCGCGACCTGACCTCTTCGCCGAGCAACTCGTCCAACGTCGACGATCCGGAGTTCCCCGACGCCGGCGCCTCTTTCAAGAGTTGGCGGCGCGCCGCCCCCAAGGTCAAGCCCTCGACGAAAACGAGCTGCTTGATGCGGAGCACCCGGTCGAGGTCTTCCCGGCGATACAGGCGCGAGCGGCTACCCCGGTGCGCAACGCCGAGTCCCGGGAACTCCGCCTCCCAAGAGCGTAGTACGTAGGGCTGCAAAGCGGCGATGGCGCAAACCTCGGAGGGCTTGTAGATGGACCGTTCCGGTATCTTGACACGTGTCTCCATCACTTCCGTCCGAGCCGGTCCCAGTCTACACCGGCCGCGAGACGGGGCGGGTCGTGGGCGGGTCGTGGGTGCCCCGTGCCGCCTCGGACCGCGTGGTAGCTGCCCGACGATTCCACCGGAGTGGAGACGGGGCCCGTTGGCGACTTCAGGCGCTTACGGTGACTGACGGCGGGGCCACGGCCCACTCCAGCCGTGCGGATCGATCACCACGAGACCGACGGGGCGACGCTACGGCGGTCGCCGGTCAGCACCGGAGCGAGCGAGGGACAGCCGCCGCTTGGCGCTGATGCCGGGCGCCCGGTAGAGCTCGTGGGTCTCCTTCTTCCGGGCGTCCAGGGTTGCGCCCACGAGGAGCTCCGCCACGCCGGTCCATTCTGTCCTGATGTCACGGCAGTGCCGACCCTGGTGCCAAGCGCAATGATCCAAACGGTGACATTCATCCACCTGTCCCAAATGTCACGGCAGTGCCGACCCTGATGCCAAGCGCAACCGAACCTAAACCACTGAAACACAGATACTTCCGCCTGGCAGACGACACAGATTGGGTCAGCATGACGATGACACTAAAGACCTGAGCGACCCCGCTACGTACTACTCGTTTCCGACCCGGAACGTGACACCAAGGTGCCACTTCCGGGTCAGCACCGCGGGGTCGCTCAGGCTGGACTTGTCCGCTCCGCGGAAGGGGAGAAATGCGGCCAATGCCCCAAGGACGAGCCCCGGGCGCGGTCCGGCGCTCGAGAGCCTCGGTCCCCAGGAACAGCATCGCTCTTAGGAGCCGGCGTTGACTCCCGAACGCCCCGGACCCCGCTCCTCCGGATCCACGAGCCGCCCGAGCGCGACTCCGACCCCGCCGTCGCCCGCCTCGCCCGACGTTTGCCCTGCGTCGGCGGCCGCGGCCTTCGGCTTCCGGCCCCGCGGGTCCTTCTTCCGGGGCTTGTCCTCGATGCGCCGTTGCGCTTCGCGGCCCTCAGATTCGGCAGCCGCGCCGGAACGAACGTCCTCGACCAACTGCTCGACGATCTCCGGCTCCTCGCCGCGCAACTCGTAGGTGTCGCCCACCGACACGACGCCGTCGCGAGCGGCGGCTCTCAGCGGCTCGGGGCCCTTCTCGACCGCGGCCGCTCGCGCCACCGAAGCCCGCGATACGCCCATCAGCTCCCCGGCCTGGCCCAACGTCATCTCGCCGCTGGTGCCGACAGCCGGCTCGCTAGCAAGGCCCGTTGCGACGCGTCCAGTTTGGCGCCGGTGCACGTTCACCGACATCACCCACGACGCCACGTTCGTCCCGCGCTCCAGCTCGCGGACCTCCGGCGCGACACCGGCGGCCGCACACGCTCGGACCCGGTTCCGGAACGACCCAGCTCGGCGCGTTTCGAACGACCCGGCCGCACGGGTCGGTTCTGCCGTCCGGGTCGGGAGACCGACCATCACCGGGGCGACCCTGCCAAGGGTCGAGCCTTCGTCGAACGACCTGGCTCGCTGGGTCGCGACCACAACCAGAGGGCTGTTTCTCGCGCGCGCCTTCGACGACCCCGCGATGTCCTGCGGGGTCGGAAACGACCGCCCGTCACCGGCGACCCGCCGACCACGTCGACGGGTCGAGCTTCGCCGGACGACCCTGGCCTGCCAGGTCACCGGCCAACACGTCAGGGTCGAGCTTCGTCTTACGACCTGGCCTGCCGGGTCGCAATCACGACCAGAGGGCTGTTTCTCGCGCGCGCCTTCGACGACCCTGCGACGTCTCGCGGGGTCGGAAGCGACCGGCCATCACCGGCGACCCGCCGGCCATGTCGACGGGTCGAGTTCCGCCGGACGACCCGGCCTGCCGGGTTCGGAACCCACAAGGGAGCCATGGAGGCAATCCGAACGGCGGAGCAACGTGAGGGCTTGGTTCGTCCGCTCGTAGCGCTCGTGGCCGAACCCGTATCGTTCGTGCGGACCGTGATAATAATGTGAGGCCAACAAGATGCTCGATACGCATGCCGTTGCCCGGTCGCTGACTGCTGCCGATTTCACACCCGCCCAAGCGGACGCCGTCACCGACGCCCTTCGCTTGGTCGCTGAGCACGGCGGCCACGTCACGTCCGACCAGCTCAAGGTCGGTCTCAGCGAGGTTCGAGCAGAGACCGCCGAGGTGCGAACCGAGATCGCGAATCTGGACACGCGGTTCTCGGGGCAGATCGCCAACCTCGACACGCGGCTGTCGACGCAGATCGCTGAGGTACGTTCCGAGATCGCCAACCTCGAATCCCGGCTCATCAAGTGGCTCATCGGAACCGTGGTCACGACTGCTGGCGTGACGGTCGCGATTGCCGGCGTGGTCGTTGGTGTTCTGCGTCTCCTTGCCGAGTAGGGGCAGCCCGTGCCCAGGAGCTCGACGACATGACTGCCGAAACGCACAGCACCGAGACGGCGCCTCCGCCGACGCCCAACGTCCGGATCTCCACGTTCGGACGGTTCGTCGCCAACCCCGTCTGACGCACGTCCAAGGCCGGCACGAACTACACGACGGCTAGGGTCGCGATCAACGTCACCGGATCCCAAGCGCCCGAACCGCAGACGTGGTCACCGCCTTCCGGGACGCCACCGCGCGCGTTGCTGGGCGACTCGTTCGACACCCCGGTTCGGCCGCGGCGCCGGCGCCCGGCCGGTGTCGCGGCCGAGCTCGCCGATCCGACACTCTCCGGCCAAGCCCACCACCGCGCCCGCCGGCTCTTCGCCGCCGCCCACCGCGGCCATCCGACGTATTCCGCCGGAAGTTCCCCGGATCCGATCGGCTCGTCTGGACGCACCGCGACATGTGGCTCGTGCCGCTGAAGCCCTTCGCCGGCGGACAGACTGCTCCCCGGCATCGCCGACGGCCAGTTCATCCTACCCCACGGCATCAAGCCGTTTCAGCGCGACCTGCGGCTCTCCGGACTCACGATATCGCCCCGCTGGCACGCGGCGGGACCGCTCCTTTGCTCACCGAGGGCGTGACCTCCGCCCTCGCGGTCGTCCTCTGCATCACCGACCCGCCGCTCGGCGTCCCTGGCCTGCCTCTCCCGAAATCGCGGGTGGTTCACTGTCCGCTACCCGTTGGGCTCTCCCGGCCCTCAGAAAAGGAAGCCCGGCAAAACTTCGAGGAGCCTCGGGAAACCGATGAACACCGCGGCCAAGGCAATGCCGGCCGCCCAGGTGCCGCGGGTCGTGAATCCGGACACGACGTGTAGAACCGTAGCGTGCATGCCGATCAGCCACACGCTCCACAGCAGGCGCGTCGTCTCGATGACTTCGCGCAGATCCGGCGACGGACCGGCCTGCACCAACGCAAACAGCACCGCGGCGGACCACACCACCTGAGTCCAATACGCCAGCGCCGAGAGTTCCACGAGTCGGCGGGCTCGCCCCGAACCGGCCGCACCGACGAAATCGACCATCACGACCGCGGCCGCGCGCACAGCGAACGCGAGCAGCCCGACGATGGCGAACAGGGGGACGAATGTCACAGCGAGAGCCCAGTGCGGCACTGGGGGATCCTGCAACAGGAGGCTGATCGCAGCGCCCGCCGTCGCATGCAGCAGGACCGGCAGCATCGCCCAGCCGACGCGCTGGGGGTTGGCGGCCCACCAACGCATGACTCGGATCGGGCTGTCTACGAGCCGCGCTACCCCCCCGGTCGGGCGCGGGACGCGGCTCGTGGATTGGTTCGCACTTCCCCGTTTCATCCACCGCCAGAAGAGTGCGGCACCCACCCCGACGAACAGCAGGATGCCGCCGAAGAAGGCGACCCCCGCCCCGCCGCTCAGGTCAAGTGTCACCAGCGGGTCCGCGTCCGTCTCTTCGTCCGCTCGCTGGATGGTGAAGCCGGTCTGCATCACACGTTGGGATCAGGGCAGGTGGCGCCAGGCGCAAGTACGTCCGGAAGCACTGCCTGATGCAGAGCTTCTTGCCGAAGAACTCCGGCCTGCACTTTCGATGGTCGTTGACACGCGAGCGTCGCACCGCCGGCCGACCGGCCAGCCAACGATCGCGTGAGTGTCGAACACGGGTTTCATCGTACTACAGGCTCTCGGGCCGGCCCGTCTCCATCGTCTCTCGCTCCTTCGGCACCCCCGCAGGAACTTCGACCGCCGCAGGCTCCCTGCCCGCCGCGTCCCGTTTGGCGAGGAAGTACGCCGCAGCCGCGGCCGGCGAGCCCGTGCCCAGCGTCGGGAACTTCATGTGCATCACGACCGCCGGCCGGCCGGGGCCCCGTTCATGGAGAGCGTTCTGCTGCGCATCTGGACATTCATCTGCGTGGTGAACTTCACGGCGTTGATCTCGACGGGCTGGACGGCCGGGGACGGCGCGTGAGGCTGACGGGGGCTGAGAGGCGGTTGTGGTCCTGCCGTTCCAAGACGTGCCCCGCAGGCGCCTTGGCCGGCCCGCCGCTTGGGGGCGTGCGCCCCCTCCCCCTGCTTCACGCCGTGCCAGGTCGAGAGGTTGGCTTGCACGCACAGTCGTCCCATCCGCCCCCTGGAGCGGGTGAACCGCAACCCGCTCCGAACGCCGGCTCCGCCGGCGGGGCGGACGCCGCCCCCGGCCGGACCTGGAACTGCGGGCCGGCCTCCATGCCGCGGCCGTGAAGGGCGACGGCCCCGGCATGGGCGGCGAACCCCTGCCCTTGCGACGGCGCACCCGGCCGGCCTGAAGAGCGGGCCGGCCAAACGGGTGCGCCTCTCGCAGACTCCGGCGTCAAGGACGGCGACTATGCGGAGTGCTGAACTATGCGGAGTCGATTGAGGGGTTGCCCCCAAGCTCCTGTCAAAACGGGGGTTACGTGAGCTGACCGGTTCGGGGTACTCCGCATAGTTTGGGATGCTCTGTCCGGCCTGATTGGCCGGAAAGGAGCATTCCATGACCGTTCACGGCTCGTGGACCGTCGACCGCCTCGTCGACGCGTACACGCACCACCAACGACGTACGCGCGGCTTGCGCCCTCAGACGTTGCGCAACCGCGCCTGGTGGAAATGGCAACTGAAAAAGGACTCCCTGACTCCGGAATCGCGGGCAGGGGTCCTGCGGCGCGACGTGTGCGCCCGAGCGCGGGTCGGCATGAGGCCGGACGCGACTCGCCGCAGGAGGAGTGAACGATGGCCAGCACTCGCGTCCGCAGCTTGAGGAGGGACCGGTTCCGCGACGGCGGCGTGTCTGCCGGACGGCCGGGTCGGCGGGGGAATCCGTTCCTCGAAAGCCGGCCGCTCCGAGTCGGCTCCGAGATCGTCGTCCGCTCGATCGACGGCGCCGGCTCGACGATCCGCGCTCTGCGGGTGGCGGCGAGGCTGCGCCTGCAGGGGCTCCGCGCTGGCCGCGGCCCTGGCGAGCCCGGTCGTGAGCTCGGCTCTCGCCGACGTGTCGTATCGCATCGGCGCCGGCCACACGACGGGGCTGTCGGTCGTCTACCACCGGGTCGAGCCGCTGACGACGGTCGTCCGCGAGTCGGCCGCGAGCCCCGAGCAGGAGTTCGAGGTCGCGTGGCGCGGCGGCGACGGCCTCCTCGACCAGATGCCGGACCCCGAGCCCGTCGACGGCGGTCCGACGCGCGCGGCCGTCGACTGGCACGAGCTGGCGAAGCACGCTCCCGACGTCGACGACGACGAGCGCTCGATGCCGGCCGTCGCCGACCGGAAGGTCCTGCGCCGGCGCGGCCGCGTGACGGTCAGGCGCGGGTTCCTGCGCCCGCCGATGTCGGCCGAGGCCGTCGCGCGCATGGTCGAGCTTCGGGCCCAGGGCTTCGGCTTCGGGCGCATCGCGCGGGCGATCGGTTGCGCGCGGATCACCGTGTCCCGTTACCTGCGCAGCTTCGAGGAGGAGAGCCGCTGACTGTTGCCGAGACGCAACGCTGCGCGTCCTGCGGCCGGACCGGCCGAGCCGCGGGGCTTCGCTGACCCCGGACAGTTGACACGCCCCGGCATCGGTCGGCTCGTCCAACGCTTGTGGGAGGGGCGCTGGCTGCACGTCCTGCTGCGGGGTCGAGACGCGCAGACAGGCGACGGTCTTCACGGTGTCGCCCGAGCCCTTCACCGGACGCGGTGTCCTGTCCACCGATGGACTGACGTAACGCGCGCCGCACGGTATCATGCGAACGCGGCTGGCGTGGACCGGCGACCCTGCTCGCTTCGTCGATCCGCCCTGGGTGCTGCCCGAACCCGAGCCGGTGCGGACCGGCCGGTCGTTCCGGCGATTCCGCGAGGCTGCTCGCGCCCGCGGCGAGGCGACTGATTCGGGTGGGTCGAAAACCCGAGACGGAGAGGAATACCGATGCCGACGTGCACGGGAGCGAGACGGAACCGCCGCGCCCCGAAGTGGGCGGCGGCGCTTGCCGTCGTCTTCGCCTTGTCCGCACCGAGATCGCAAGCCTAGAAACCAGGGCTCATCCGCTGGATGGTTGGGACCGTGCTCACGAGGGCGGCTCTGACATCTGGAATCCTGCGTTTCCTAGCTGGGCAAGGAGCAGCGCCGATACCGGGAGCGCACCGTCGTGCGTCCGACGGACCCCCGACCGCGGTCGAAGCGGTGGGCCGCCGCCGTCGGCCACTGGCGAAAGAGAATCCCGCGCGGCTTGCGCAGGTGCCGGACACGGTTACCCGCACTGCGTAGAATGGAGCAGCCATGGCGAAGGCAGTCAATGAGATCTCGAAGGCTACGGAACGGTCGCCCTACAAGTCCCGGGGCGACCACCGGGAGTACAACGTCTACATACAGACCGCACGGGTGGAAGCGGTCTGGCCGAGAATGTCGAACTGGCCGCTCGCGGCGCAGATCGGACCGCTGCTGGTCAGCCTTGAGGTCGTCCTCAAGATCCTCGAGGACACTCTCGACGAGACCGGGACGCGTAAGTACATCAACGACGCCGCGAAAGTCGATGTCGTCGCGGCCTCGGTCGCCGCTGTACTGACGCTGATCGCGGACATCGCGTTCGAACACGGGGCAGGAGTCGCGTCCCCGCGGGAGGGCCTCTTTGGACCGCCCTCAACAGGCTCAGCCTGGAACCGTGTCATCAAGAAGTTAGATCGAGTCGCCAACGGCACGCGGGTCAAGGCGACGCTCCGCTCGCGGCACGACTTGGCGGTCCGTGCGCTGGGTTTCCAGCTTGGTCTGGCCCGTACGCGGAGCCGGCCCGGTCTCGACTACGACAGGTGGGTCCGCCCCGGCCTCGTCCACGGCTTGTATGCGCCGGACCGTCGGCAACGCTACGTTGAGGATCCCATCTTCGTCCGCGTGCACCAAGCTTGCGAAGGCATCCTGGAAGCAATGCTGGTGGAGCTGAACCAAGTCGAAGCGCTGCTGTTCAGGGCCGACTACGCGTCGGCCGAAGGGCACGTCCTGCTCGCCTCCCGCTTCATGAAGCCGTTCGGGCGCACGATCAGCGTGCTGGGCGAGATGAGCCAGCTCGACTACGCGCCGTTGCGCGTCGCGCTGCGAGACGCCAGCGGCATCCAGTCAGCGCGTGCGCAGGCGCGCAAGTCGGTCGTTGACGACCTCTTCTGGCTGTTTCGGCAGCAGCTGAAGCACCGTGGTCTCGACTGCTTCGTCGTGCTCGCCAACCACGTCGAACTCATGTCGGAGTACCGTCTGTTGCAGGCGTTCAAGACGCTGGCCAAGGCCGTCAACGAGTCGATGTCGCACCATGCGCATCTAGTCCAGAACGTCCTGGGAGCGACCGTCATCGGCACGGCGGGCTTCCGGATCCTGTCGCTGGGGGAGATCGCCGCCCTGCCGATCCTGCCGGACCTGACGACCGCCCTCGACTCGCTGACATTGTGGACGAACCTGGCTTTCGCCGACCACTCCGGCAATGTCATCCACGAACAGGAACGTGAGCATGGCTCGGCGGGCAAGTACGACTACCAGCTGCCAAGAGCCCCCTGCGACCCGGCCCGAATGAGGGCGACGGCGGAGAAGTACTTCGGCGCCATCCGCGAAGACAAGAAGGAAGAGTGGAAGGCGCTCTTCGCCGAGTCGCTGCACTTCGAGGATCCCAAGGGTACGAAGCCCTACGTCACGGAATGGAACCTCGACGTGTTTTTCCGCAACTTTCAGAAGCTGTTCCCGAAGGTGCTGGGCGCCGAGCACGAGATCGTCGCACAGGGCGACAACCACCTGAAAGTAACCTGGACGTTGAAGGCCGAGAGCTTCCTGAAGCAGGTCCCGGTGCGCTTCAGTGGTACGGAGACGTTCTACTTCGACCCCGAAGGCCGCATCAAGGTTGCCTTCGCCGAATGGAACCCCGCCGCGCTGGCTGCGGATATCATGCAACGGCACCGGGCGGTCCTCGCGGAGGCCGCTGCGAAGGCCCGGCCCGCCTGAGGCGGCGCGGCAACGCGAATGGCAGGATCCTCGCCCTCCCCGAGGTCCACCGCCAACCCGGTGAGGACGGCCTACCACCGCGTGACCAGCCACGCGCCGGCAACGTCGTCGCGCCCTCGCGCGCCATCGGCATGTGTCGTAAACGAAGGTTTGCGACATGGAGGGTGAGGAGAGGCTACCCCCCTGTGGCCGCGGCGCGCTTCCGCGGCCACCTCGACGGCGGGCCGAGCCCCGCCGGGCGAAGGCCCGCCCGGGTCCTGGCCGGTGACCGCCGGACGGCCGGCGACCGCAGCCGCGGGCAAGTCGACCGTTCGGGGGGCGGGAACCCTCGCCGCGGTCCTCGTCACCTGCCACCAGCGACGCCAGACCGGCCGAGGCCGCGAGTAACGACGACGAGGTCGGCGATGAACCCCAGGACTCTTGCGCCGACCCCTTCGTTGGTGCTCGGCGGCGAGGCCGCGCGCGCCGGCGTCCATCTGGGGCCTCCGCCTCCGCGAGGATCACGTCCGGCACGCATCCTTGCCACCACCGGTCACCAGCCGCCGCTGGCCCCGCCGCCAGGAGGCCGAGGCACGCCACCGTCGCCCGGAGCTGTGCTACGCTACGCCGCGTGGACACCGACGACCGCGCCGACCGCGCGACCGACCGCGCGACCGCGCGACCGACCGCGCGACCGCGCGACCGACCGCGCGACCGCGACCGTGACCGCGACCGACAAGGCGACCGACAAGGCGTTGACCGACAAGGCGTTGGCCGCTGTCCAGACTGCGGGTGGCATCCTCGGCGACGCGAAGTGGGTCGTCGGGAGTGTCCTCGCGACCGGTGGCGTGATCGCCACCCTCCTCTTGGCACTGGCCGGCCTGGTACTCCAGCAGAACGCCGCCGTCAACGCCGCATCGACGACGTCAACGCCAACGTGCGGACGGAAATCGCGAACCTGGATACGCGGCTCTCAACCCAGATCGCCGGTGTTCGCACCGAGATCTCGAGCCTTGAAACAGGCTCATCCGCTGGATGGTCGGGACCGTGCTCGCGACGGCGGCTTTGACGGTCGGAATCCTGCGGTCCCTTGCTGCCGGGTAGAGGGGGGGCACCTCCGGGGCACCTCCCCACCGGTTCAGATGAATGCCGAGAATCGAAGTAACCGAGGGCGCGCCGTGCGGCTGCTACGCGACTCCGGAGCGGACGCGAGACGGCGACGAATGGGTGATTGCCTGCCCGCTCTGTGGCCGGACGTGGCGGATCGGGCTGCGCCGGTGACGAGCTGGCTGATCCCAGCCCTCCCAGGGTCGGATATCGGGACGTTTGCGGTGCGCCGTGAGAAGGGACCGGGAAAACCGTGCGCTCTCGAACGAGGAGGAACGGGGCGGGCCGGAGCCCTGGGTTGGTCCTCCGGCGGAACCGCTGGAGCCCGCGCGCAGCGCGGAGTGACCCTGCCGTGTGTTGCACCACCCTTCGATGAACTCGAACACGGCCCGAAGTGGGGGACAAGGGCGGATGAGCAGAACCATTCTCGTGACGGGCAGTTCGGCAGGGCTCGGCCGGGCCGTCGCCGAGTATTTCGCGGGGCGCGACGGCTGGAACGTCGCCGCCACGATGCGTGATACAGCCAAGGGTGGCGTGTTTTCCGACATGGACAACATCGGCGTCTTCGAGCTGGATGTTACCCGCCCGGAGACGGTTCGGGCGGCAGTCGAGGAGACGGTGGCGACGTTCGGCCGGATCGATGTGCTGTTCAATAATGTCGGCTATGGCGGGCTGGTGGTATTTGAGGAGACCGCGGACGAGAGCTTCCGCCGAGCCTTTGAGACGAATTTTTTCGGCCACCTGGAGGTGATGCGTGCGGTGCTGCCGGTGATGCGCGCCCAGCGCTCGGGGTTCATCGTCAACGTCACGTCGCTGGCCGGACTGTTCGGCCTTCCGCTGCAGAGCGCCTATTGCGCGAGCAAGTTCGCGATGACCGGGTTCACCGAGGCGGTCAAGTGGGAGCTGGCGAGCCAGGGGATCGATGCAACGGTGTTTGAGGTGGGTGGGATGAAGACGGAGTTCGCCGCACACATGACGAACTCGCGGGAAGTGCCTATCGGCGGCTATGACGCCTATATGCGCCGGATGATCCCCGCGATCGAAACGGCTACGAAGAGGTTCCAGGCGAACGCAGTCGGCCCGGTCGAGGTGGCGTCGTCCGTGTACCGGCTGGTGCACATGAAGCGGAAGCCGTTCCGCTACCATCCGACCCGGGACGGTAGGATCATCGGCGTCCTGAAGCGGCTGCTTCCGGACCGCGTGTTCCGCAAGGTCAGCGCGATGGGACTCGATTGAGACGCGACCGTCCTGCATCGTCGCGGGGCCGCGCGACCAGGGTCCCCACTCCGGCGGCCGCGGCGGGCCGCCGCGCGAGGCGTGTGGTCAACAGGTGCGGGCTCCCCGAGCGGTTGGGGTTCCCGGCGGTCGCCGCAGCCCAGTCCGAGTTCGCCGGGGAGAACCGCCGATCGGTGTTCCCGGTTGGGTTCCAGGCAGGGGGGATCCGCGACATCAGGATTCGACAGTCGCGGCGCCGCACGTCCTGCAGCCGGCCCGGCCGAGCCGCGGGACTTCGCTGACTCCGTACAGTCACACGCCCCGGCATGGTGCCGGGCGTGATTCCCGGGTCGGCTCGTCCATGGGCTTGGCGCTGTGGTCCGTCGTTGTTCCGGTGCCGCGGTCGCGGGTGTCGGGTTCCGTGGTCCGAGGCGGCAGGGGTTTTCATGAACCGAGGGGATCGAGTTTAGAGGTGGGGTTCGATTCTCGTGCAGGTTCCCGGCTTCCACGCCATTGGGGTCCGGACGATGGAAGGCGCGTGTCACCCGGCCCGAGCCGACCGCCTGACCATTGCAGACGGTCGGGAGGGTCGTCTCCGCTACGCGGCCGGGCGCTCGGAGCCGGCGCGGGGCCGGCTGGCGATGAAGTCGGCCACTCCCTGCTCGACCGGGCGGACGGCGCGGCTGCCGATCCGGATCGGCTTCGGGAACCTCGACTCGGCCATCAGGGCGTAGACCGCCGAGTGCGACAGCGCCGTCATCGCCGTCACGTCGCGGAGCGTGAGCAGTCTCGTCGTCATGTCTTCCTCCCGTGGTTGCGGCCCGCAGACGGGCGGAACCGAACGTAGCGGGTTCGCCGTGCATCACTACGGCCGAGCGTAGCACGGGAGTTCTGCAAGTTGTTCTGTAGTAATAATTTATTGAGTATGGGCGCCGCTGGAGCGATTTGGGCCGAAAAGGACGTGGTCGTCAATACGCGTGATGCTCTCTGACGTTTTCTGACGTGCTGAGCCACTTCCTGCTCCCGAAAAAGTTGAAAAGACCGCTCGATCTGCCGCCGTCTGCTCATGGGGGATGCCGCAGGAGATCCGCAACGCGGTCCACAGCACCGTCGGGGATGCGCTTCGGCGAAGTGGTCGGTGCGGGGAGTGGCCCGCAAGCCGGGCTTTGAATGCCCCCGGGCCCGATGGCGCCCCGGAATATGGCCGCCCGCGGTCTCGTCAGCGAGCCGCTGTCGGGTTGACCACGGCTACGACCGGGGTGACTGCCACCAAGACCACTCAGGAGGCGCCGTCACGCCAGTCTGGATCGAGTCAGACGCACCAACCGTGGCGAGCTTCGGGGCGGCCGGCGCGATCTGCCACACGGCGGTGTCGAACTGGCACCCCTCGGCTCGAGCGTGCGGTTTGGGCGGGCGTGTCTGGCGGGCCGACGGACCCAAGCCCGAAGCGTCAACGGGCACGGAGGAGGCGGCGCATGGCGTCCACGCGCCCGCCGAAGACGTACTCGCCAAGCGCCCGAACTGGCAGACACCGCGAAGGCTGTGGGAACTTGGTCGGCACGGTCCGGCGCGCGGGCCGCGTCACATGGCCGAGGCCTCTGCGCTCATCCGCGCCGGGGGGCAGTGCGGGATCGACCTCGCGGTTCTGACGTTCGTGCTCCTGCTCGAGCTCCGCGATGCGCACGTCTCGGGGGCGCTGCTCAGACTGCGGCGCGGTCGAACTGTTGTTCTTGGGAGTCACACTTCATGTATCGACACACGCGCCCTCAACCTACAGGGCAGTTGCCTCGACGCCGCGGGAGGGTTCGGCCCGGGGCCGCTGGTGGCGGTCGACGCCGCGGCCGAGTAGGATAGCGATCCGCCTCCCGAGAGTCTGCGAACGGCTCGTCATGAGACGCCAAGCGCAGACCCCGGTGGGTTTGCCGCGCGGGCGTGGGGCTTCGTGAACACCCTCGTGAGTGTGCTGCCGTACGGCCGCCCGTCGTACGACGACGACACAGCCGTGGAGAGCCGAGAGAACTTGGGCGAGCGACTCATCGGGGAACTCGCGGTCGAGGGGCTGCGATCGTGGTCGACTTCGAGACCGGATGGCGCGCCACGAGGGAGATCCGGCTGACGTCGTTCCACGACGACGCCCTCTGGCCGTTTGCGTTTTTGCGTTGGAGAGCAGCTTCGTGACGACGGACGAGGACGGCCGCTCGATGGGGGTTGACGAGCTGCGGGTGACCTCTACGGAGCGGATCCGGCTCGACGAGGCGCTGTTCGAGGCGTCCGGGGACCGCGAGGTGTTCGGGTTCGTGCCGCCCGAGGTGTTCGGGTTCGGCCGGTGAATCGTCCGCACTCGCTGGATGCGCGAGCCGCCGCGTGCGGTGACCGCGGGTCCGATGAGCGGGGTCGGGGCGGAACTCCGGAGCTGCCCAGCGGGGCGTCCGCCCACGACGTCGGCGGCGATCAACGTCCGGACCGCCTTCTCGAGCCCGGCATCAACGACGTCGAGGTGAGGTCTCCGGCGGCCGGCGGCCCGTGGCTCGCGCGTCGCCGCTGGCGAGCTCACGAGCGGGACGAAGCGGCCGGACGGGTAGACCGAAGCCAAGGGCGGCGCCGGCGGTTGCGACGACTGCCCGGGAGGAGCCGGCCATGAACCGAAAGCGAGGTGCGGAATGACACGCCCGCGGGGCCGGCTGGCGCGTCAGGTAGCGCTGGCCGCGAGTGATCGGCGACGCGTAACCCTCACCCGCCACGAAGCCCCCGTCGCGGTGGAGCGGCGAGTGCTTCCCCATCAAGACGTGGCGCGCCTCGACAACGGCCCGCTGGAACGGCCCCGGCTCCCCCGGCTGGTCCGAAAGCGGACAGGCGCGGAGCGAACGTCAACGCCACCCCCGATCCTGGCAGAGCCGAACATCCCCCCCGACGTGGACTGCGTTGGGGCGGCGACGTCGGATCTGACCGGCGCCGCGGCCGCCGTGTGGGCGGACGTGCTCGCGGTTGCCGACGGCGAGCCGATGGAGCGCGGAAAGATCCGGAGACGGATCGGCCGAACCCTCCGCGGGAAGGGCCTGTATCTGTTCGTCGCGGCCGGCATGCACGGCGCCGTGACCGCGAAGAAGGCGAAGGGGCGAGCCGCCGCCCGGCGAAAGACGGTCCAGGAGGCCGCCAGAGCCCGCCGATCCGTGGCCGCCCACTGGCCGGAGCACCTGCCGCTGTTCGACGCCGCCCTGCAGCACGCCCTGCTGCATCCCGCCCCGCTGCCGCCGCCCGTGCCCCAACCGGCACCCAAGCCCGAAGTCGCCTTGGTTGAAGAGCCGTGACCGCCTTCCCCGTCGCCGCCGCGTTCGTCACCTCGTACGCCGCCGGCCCGGCAGGCAATCCGCAAGGGGCGCGCGCAACCGCCCGGCGCGGACCGGGCGCCGCTCTGGCTCGTGAAGTCGCCGATCCGAACCTCCGGCAGACGCCCAGCCGCGAACTGGTCAAACGTGACCTCGTCGCCGGTGCTCGGCGGCGAGATGGAGCGCGTTCGTGATCGCGTCCGCCTGAGCGGGCGTGAACTCGGCATCGGTCAGCGAACGGGTGACGGCGTGCGTGTCGAGGTCGCCGTGCTCGACCGCGAGACGGAACGCGTTCGTGATCGCGTCCGCCTGGGTCGGCGTGAACCCGGAGTCGGTCAACGAACGCGCGATGGCGTGCGTGTCGAGCATGCGCCCATTATCGCCGAAGCTGGAACATCGTGGGGCCGGACGGTTGCCAGCGCCCCGCCGCACTCGACGGAGGTGCTTCCGTGTGAGCCCGCCGGAGGCGGGCGAGTGCTGCTTCCCCGCACAAGGCCAGCACCTCGGAGTCCGGCGCGGTGGCTACGCAGTCGCGCCCGGCCGACGCGTCGACCGGTGTCTGGAAAACCGCGCCGGTCCCGGGGGGCGGAACTCCAGTAACCGACTTGCCAACGCCGCTCGTACGATCCGGCGATCGAGGGTGGCGAGGGGTGGCCGGCTCGTCGATCCGAACGTGCGGAAATCCGCCTCCAACAACTCGACCCGCGAGGACTCTTTCACCGTTGGAATCTGAGCCGCAGCCCGCCGCCGACGTGGAACCCGCCGACGTCGACGGGGACCGTGCCCTCGCCTTCGCCCCCCAGCTCAACGGACCCTCCCGAGTAGCGGATGAGGCCGCCGAGCCCGACCACCTCCGAGAAGTAGAAGCCGACATCGGCACCAGCGTGGAAGCCAATCGCCGATGCGGACGTCGTCGTCTTCGTGGCCGATGACAAGCTGGCCTCGTCGTAGGGATAGGCGTGGTCGTACGCGATGGCGGTCACCAGATCCTGCCGGACGTTGAACAGCGTGGGCCCGCCGAAGACAGCCAGCTCGACCGCGTCGCCGAGCCGTTCGGACCAGCGGACCTCCACGTGCACCGCGGTCTCCAGCCGCTCGAGGTCGGGCTCGCTGCCGGTGAACGACCGGGGGCGGTTGAAGAAGAACGGGTGGGGGACTCGCGCGTCGATGGACACCGGATCGAGCCGATTGAAGCGGCTGATCGCGACGCCGAATCCGAGCCCGTTCGCGAGCCGGACGCCGGCGCCTCCGTCGAAGACCGTACCGGTGCCGACAGCGTACCCGCCGTTGAAGTCCGCGTCCTCGTGCAACTCGGCGAAGACGACATTGTTCCTGAAGTCGGTGGCGGTCGCCTGGGTTCCCCCGTTGAGGCTGAGCCAACCCCCGGTCTGGGCCCCGACCGCGGCCGGCAGCATCGTACAGGCGAGGACGGCGAGCAGGGGTGTGGTCCAGGCGTGCGGGCGCGGCGTCATTGGCAGTCCCCCGAGTAGTGGACGTTGTCGTTGGGTCGGGTAGTGGCGCCCGCAGGCAGGCCGACAGCGCGCAGGGCGTCCTCGACCGCCCGCTGGACCGCGGTGCCGGATGCGAGGTCGGCCGAGGACTGCCGGATGGCGTCGGCAGCCTGCGGCAGCGAGGTTACGGCCGGCATGAGGTCGGCCAGCGCCCGGAAGAAGATCCGCTCGACCTGGAGCCGGTTGGCCGAGCCGGCGCCCGCGACGGTCAAGCCCGTCGAGGCGTTCGTGCCGCCCTCGATGGCGAGGTAGTAGGCGTGGCTCAGGATCAGCGAGTTCCAGTGGCTGCCGTCGTAGCCGCCCGGGCCGATGGAGCCGGAGTACTGGCCGCCGACGAACACCGCGCCCGAGAAGCCCCAGCCGAAGTCGGTGTCGATGAGCGCGAACTCGACGCGATCGCCGTAGGCCGCGGGGTGGCGCAGAGAACCCGGGTCGCGGAGCGAGCGGATGATCCCGATGCGCTCCTCGTCGCTGCCCTGCAGGAAGTCGCTCTCCGTGCCTGCGTTGTCCCGGTGGAAGAACGCCGCAGCCTCCGCCATGATGTCCGAGTAGGCCTCGTGGATGGCGCCGGCCTGGGACGCGCCCAGCACGAACCGGCCGTTGATGCACACCGCCGGAGCCATCACGGGCTCGAGGTTCTCGTCGAAGGTCTCGAAACGCGTGGTGGCGCACTCGTGGGTCACACCGTCCTGGTCGACGAAGGACGCCGGGCCGAGACGGGCGGCGATCCGGAGGTTGTCGATGAGGTCGGACCCGGTACGGTTCGAGACCGCGTAGTGGATGACGCCGTGCGTGAGCTCGTGCGCCACGACGTCGAGCGCTACCAGCGGTTCGCCCTCGAACTCACCGAAGACGATCGCCCCGGTGCCCTCCGGGCCGAACGGCGGCGGGACGAAGAAGGCGTTCGCGAAGTCGCGGCTGATGTTCACGATGCCCAGGATGCGCCCGTTACGGCCGTCGAGGCCGTTCCAGCCGACCGCTTGGTTGTAGAAGTCGTACGTCCAGCCGACATGCGCGTGGTTGTCCACAACCGCCTTGTCGCTCCAGTCGTTGTCGTCGTCCACGGCGATGTCGCTCGGCAGCCAACCGCCGGTGCCGAGCACGTTGCTCGTCAGGAGACGTACCAGCGCCGCTTCGACATAACGCGCGTCAAGGGTGACGACCTCGCCGGGGCGCGACCGGTCGCGAGCCTCGTACTGGCCGCCGGCGCGAGTGGTCGAGACCTTCTTGCGGTCGCCGCGCACGCCCGTGCCGGTGCCGACGGTGAGCTCCTGCGTGCGCCTCGCGTCCTCCACGCGGAGGATGCGTCCGGCCGCGGCGTCGACGTAAACGAACTGCAGGTTGCTCGTCGCAACGCGGTACGCGAGCGCGTAGGAGCCGCCGGGCAGAGACAGGATGACCAGCCCCGGGGCGGTGACGACGGCGGCGCCGAGGGCTCGCTCCACGAACACTACGGCCTCTGCGGCGGAGAGCAGTGGTGCTGTGCTGACACCGATGTTCCGGTGGACGGTGCCCGCCAGCGACACGGCCACGCCGCGGTCGAGCTGCCGCGAGACGCCGCTGCCAAGTACCGGGACGCCGGCGAAGTACTGGACGAAGTACTCGTGGACGCGATCCGGCAGCGTGCGGTCGGCCTGGCGGGAGGCAAGGACCAACTCGCCGGCGCGGATCAGCGAGTCCACCGCGCCGTCGCCCTGGCGTAGAGCGTCAAGGCTGGTCGAGTACCCGAGCGACAGCGTCTGCTGTGTCTGACCCGAAGCCGGCACCGCTGTCAGCAGCACCAGCACTGCGATTACGAAAGGCCTCACCTCTCCTCCTGAGTCTTCGTTGGTCCCGATCCGCCATTGGGATCGGCTGGGGCGTCATGGAGGGCTACCCGCCCCGTCGACGCCGGGGCACGCGAATGAGACGGACATCGTAACGTACGACACCGGGTCGCCGGTCACCAAGGTCAATCCCTCGAGCCGGGCCTGCGCCACCAGCACGCGATCGAATGGGTCACGATGGTGATGCGGCAGGACGCCGACGGCGAGCGCGTGGGCGTGGGTGATGGCGAGCTCCTGGACACGGCTGACCCTCAGGCGTTCCGGAACGTAGATCGCCGGAGGCTCGGGCAGGGGCAGCTTGCCGAGCGCGTGCTTTGATCGCGATCTCCCAGACGCTCGCCGCGGACAGGTACCTCCGAGACGACGGGGCCGCAAGGGTCTCCAGCAAACCAGGGTCGAAACGCTTGCGATCGGTCTGTAGCCACAACCAGCAGTTGGTGTCGAGAAGAAACGCCATCTTCCGTAGAGCGCTCGCTCAGTCGCGTCCCTCGAACCCGCGCAGCAACTCATGGTCGAGGGGCTCATCGAAGTCGTCCGGGACGACGAAGCGTCCCTCGTCGACGCCGAACACGGGCGTGGTCTCGTCAACCGGCACGAGCCGCGCCACCGGTTGGCCCGACCGCGTGATGATGACGTCTTCACCGACCGCGATCCGTTGCAGCAACCGGGGCAGGTGCGTCTTGGCTTCGTGAACGCTGACGGTCATGACGGCGACCATTGTAGACTACGGGGCGTCCGCCGCCTCGGTCTTACCGGTCTCCCCTCGCCGTCCAGGTAGGCGGCCCCATTCGTCCATCAGGCGCTGGCGGCGCGCGAACAGGTCTGACCGCGCATACGCCGCCTCGGTCTGGTTTCTCACCGCGTGGGCCAGCGCCGCCTCGACCACCTCGCGAGGGTGGTCCGTCTCTCCGCCGCCTGGTCGCGGAAGCTCGAACGGAAACCGTGCGGCACCGCGGCGATGTCGAGGTCCTTGAGCAGCCCCGCCGGCGCCATGTTCTTGAGCGGCTTGCCGCGCGCCGTCGGGAATGGCGTACCCGGCGTACCCGCCGCGCCGTCGTCGGCGACGAGTGCCAGATGGGCCGGAGCACGTCGATGACATCGGGGCTCGTCACCTCGGTTACCGACTTCTCGCCGAGGCGGGGGAACCCTGGAGCAAGGTAGAGACCGCTCGCGAGCTCGGCGCCCCCGGCCGGCCCGAAGGCGGACAGGCGCCCGCCGTTCATCGCGGATCTCCTCTTCTCTTCATGGCGGGAGGCTGCGGCGGAGAGAGGTCAGGGCGGCCCGCTGGGCCGACATCGCCGTCGCGCGGCTCAAGGAGTGGCGGTCCCGCGTGTGCGTCGTGGACTGGCGGCTGTCCGATGCGGCCTGCAGCCGCCTTCGCGGAACCGGCAGCGGTCGAGCCCGGAACCTGAGCTTGCGAGGAAAGCGGGACAGTCAGACCGGGCGTGAGGAGAGTTGGTCCGCCAGAGACCCCCAAGGGCGCGTCCGCTCATCGCCGGCCGCCAGCACGTCGATAGAGCATACGGCCGCCTGGGGTAGCGTCGCGACCGGCTGCTCGTCGGCGTTTCGGAACACCCACCAGCCGTCTCTCGACACGACGACCGCGGCATCGACGACGAGCACCATCTCGTCGTTCTCGGCCAGCTGCACGGCGAACAGTGACATGCCGATCCAGGGTATCGGCCGTTGCGACTCCCGTCATCAATCACGGTGCCGGGTTCCGCGCCGACCGCCGCCGGAACTTCTCCACCAGGTATCGAGTCGAGCCGTAGTTCCGCCAAGTCCGGCGCCCGGCCGGCCTGACCGCCCGGCCGGTGAGCGCGGCGAGGTGCAACCGGAGTGCACTCTCGTCGAGCAGCCCGCCGGCGCAGCAGTGCCGGCAACCGAGCCGGACCTGGCCCAGCTCTCCCGGCCTGGCCCAGGCTGCGGCATCCGGGCCGGCGAGGGTCACCGGGCATGGCCCGCGCCACTCCGTGCCCACCCGCCGCCAGCCGAGCGGTCTCAGGCCGGACGCCAGCCGGGCGTCCAGCCCTGCCCAGGTCGGTGGTCGCATACCCGAAGGGTGTATCGGCCGCTCGCGGTCGGATTTCCAGGCCGACCTCGACAGTGGCAGCCGGCCCGGCTGCGGACCACCCTTGCCCTGCCGGTTCGAATCGGCGTGTCCCGGCTGTCGTGACCACCGCCAAGCCTCGGCCGCCCGTGCGCTGTCATCTCCCCGGCGACGCCGGGGCCTTGACACGCTTGAGTTGCTTGAGTCGGTGGATCAGCGCCGATGCCTCGGCCCTGGTCACGCCGCGGTCGAGAGCGAGGTTCACCATGATCGCCTGGTCGCGTGCCCCGACCTGTGCGGCCAAGGCCCGGATATAGGCGATCTGCTCTTCGGTCGCAGGCTTGGTAAGCCAGCGTCGCCGGTCACGCCGGCCCCGAGCCCACCAGCCGAGCAGGAACGGCACGCCGAACACCGCCGCCAGGATCGCCACGACCGCGCCGCCGCTCATGACGCGTCCTCCGAGGGCTTCGAGCCCTTGCCCGCTGCCACTCCCGTGGCCCAGAGGAGGGAGCCACGAGGAGCAATACGTCTACCGCTCGTACCCCGACGCGGCCTTGAACTGCGCCCGGCAGGCCGCGTCGAGGGCGGCCGCCGTCATCATTGCCCGCCACCGCCGCGCTGCGCGGGCGTGGCCACGGCCTCGGCCGTCGGCAGCTCCAACAGCCTGGCGAGGGGTCTTGAGCCGCACGGCCGTGACGCCGTCGACGGCGGCGCGGCCGGGGAGCTCGCTCTCCTCGCCCGATCCGATCCCGCCAATGAGATCATGCGGCGACGCGGTCGTTGCCTCCATCGTAGCTGACGGCGCCTCAGGGCGCCGAAGACTCCTGGAAGTGCTGCCGGTCGGCCGACTGTCGAGTTCTGCGGAGGTCGTTCACCGGCGGACGAGGGGTCGCCGCGAGATGGGCCGCCCAGTCGTCCCATCAGCCGCCGCCGCTGCTCGAACAGGTCCGAGCGCGCATAGGCCGCTTCGATCAGTTTCGGGCCCTCCTGTCTGAAGCGTTCCTGGGCTGTCGGGCAGAACCTGCCAGGACCGAGCGCGGCCGCGACTCTTGCCGCAAGGGCTCGGTCGCTATCCCCGTCGCCCTTGCGAGCCGTCGTCCAGGACGCGGGCGAGCAGGTCAGCCGACGTCGCGCACTCGATGATCCAGTCCCCGATCTGCGCCAAGCGGTTCGGATCGGCAACGACCTCCAGCGCAGCAGCCAGCCGCCGCGCCGTGTCAGCGTCGAATTTCCGCTCGGCCAATCGAAACAACAGGGCGCGTTCTTCCGCACGGCCCTGCGCGATCCCCTGCTCGCGACCTTCCTCACGACCTTCCACGCGACCTTCCTCTACCCAATCCTCGGTCCATTCCCGCACCTGTTCAGCCAGCATCGTGCGCACCTCCTCCAACTGCGGCAGCGACTCGGATTCCGTTCCGCGGAACCGCCGCGGCAGCAACACCTGCGCCACCCACGACCGGAACGCCTGCGTCAACTCCTCGTCGCCCTGCTCCCGCAGCAGCTCGATCAACGACCCCAGCAGTTCCGGCAGCCGTGCCCGGTCTCGATTCGTCTCCAGCTCGATCAGCGCCGACACGAGGTTGCCCCCGGGCAGGTCGGTATCTCCCACGCGGCCCTCGTGCAACAGGAAGTACCGCTGCGACGGCTGATACCGGGCCCGCCCCGCCCCGCCCGACGCGATCAGCTCGGATACGTCCGCCGCCGCGTTCCACCGCCGACGACCGTTGTACACGACGATCGGCAGCACCGGCGGCAGCGCATCGCGCTCGCGCAACACCCCCTCCGCGATCAGCTTCTGGTACAGCAGGGCCGTATACGTCAGCATGCGCACCGCCATCGCACGGTCGACGCCGGACTGGAACTCCAGCAGCAGCACCAGATAGAGCCACCGCTCGTCGTGGAAGCGGACACGCCACACGAGGTCGCCGTGGCGTTGCCGCAGGTCGTCGCTGACGTAGCTGGCCGGCAGCGGGGTCAGGGAGGCGAAGTCGAGCGCGCCGCTCCACTCGCGGGCGGCGAAGCCATGCAGGAGGTCCCGTACCATGCGCGGCCGGCTGAACAAGTGCTTGTAGGCAGGATCGTCCATGGCACCGGAACCGGGTCCTCGGTGGGCGGGTCAAAACCGGCCAGTATGTCCAGCTGGTCATACTGGCCGGTTTTGGGTGCCCACCGAGGACCGGGTCCGTGAAGACGCGAATCCACCATCGAACCCAATCGACCAGCCCCTTGTGAAGCGAGCTCGGCGAGGCAGACGGGCAGGGTCGCGACCTCGAGCGCCCGGCCGGCGAGTCGGACATCGAGCCGGCGGAGCGCTTGAGAGTACGCCCGGCGCGTGTTCGGGGAGAGCGAGACCGCGACGAGCGGTGCGCGGTCCGCACCGAACGACGCCGACATCGAGGCGCTGGCGGCCGACATCCGGACGAACGGGCTGCCGAGTGCCGGTCGCCATCTGCGATGACCTGCTACTCGACGGCCGGAACCGCGCGCTTGCGTGCGAACGGGCAGGCGTGCGGGTCCCGTGGGAGACCCTGCCGGCCGTCGGCGCCCGGGACGCCTCGCTGGTCGTGACGAGCTTGAGTCTCCAGCGACGCCAATGAACGAGAGCATCGGGCGCTGGCCGCGGCGAAGTGGGCGCGGGTCGGGCGCCAGCTGCCGGCACCGCCGAACCGGCCGCAGAGGCGGACGAGGCCGTCTCCGGAAGGGGCGGCTGGTGAAACCGCACGGTGCCGGTGCGCCAATGGGTCAGTTTTCCATGTCGCCCGACAGCTACGAACGCTGTCGCTGGAATAGAACCCGTTTATTTGCTTGAGCTTACAGACATGCTTGGACAGCCATGTACTGTTGCGTGCACAATCCGGAGGCTCGACGAGACCCGACAGTACGGGACGAATTCAGCCCTTTCTGGACCGATCCTGAGTGTCGATAGGGTTGCACCGAGCCCCCACCCTCGACCTACTGTCATCGGTCGCCGGGCAACGGGGATCACCGCATCGCTCCGGGGCCGGCGGCCGAGCTCGACGGCGGCGGCGATAACGGCCGGGCTTCGTGGGGTCACGCCCGTGATCCGCGCCAAGTCGTCGGCGCTCTCCTGGCGCAGTCTGCTCGAGAGGTCCGCATTCGTCGAGCACGGCGTCGACGGCTCGGAAGGATCGGTCACAGCGCCTGACCCACGTGACGATGCTCGGCGTCGGTCGGCAAGGTCTGCCGGGTACTCTTCCGGAGTCCGGCGAGGAGGACGATGGTTGTGGGCGCTGTGCGAAACCGCGCTCTTTTCGGTTTGGCAGGGCCCTCCGGGCGCGCTGCGACGCGCGCCACGGGCCGTCGCGGCATTCAAACACGTCCCGACGGCGTTTCATCCGCGGCGCCCCGGCGGCCATACGCGGATCGTCGCGTGAACCTCAAATGCGCGCCTCACCGTCCCTTCAAGACGAAAACGGCGGACCACCATGTGAGCCGAGAGCCCGACGGCCCCTCCCAGCAGACCGTGCAGCAGCACGTACAGGCCGGCGTCGTAAGAGGTCAGGCCAAGGGAAGCGTTGAGCAGCCTCATGGCGGCAACGGACGGGGCGGCCATTACGGCGGCCGGAATCGCCGCGATGGCCACGAGGAAGGCAACGAACTGCGCCAGGAGCCAGATCACACCGATGACGAGGGCGATGAGGAGCACATAGTGCATTGTCGGCCTCCATCGTCATCCGCGGCGGCCACCGTCGTCGCCACGCGCGGCGCGCCGGCGACGAGAGCGCTGGCGACGGCGCTCGTTGACGTCTTGCACCCACCGGGCGACGCCCCCGGTGCCCCGGCCGTACCACATGACGGCCATGGCGAGGGAGACGATCACCAGCGCCAGCGATACGACGCCGTTGAAGTGGTACTGGAACTCGCCGCCGAAACCGACGCCACGCTCCGCCCAGTGAACCTGCTGCCCGAACAGCCAGCCGACGACGATGCCGCCCACAGCGGCGCGGACGGGCGCCGTCCGGGCGAGCTTCGCCCCGTGCTCGGCCGGCGCTTGAAGATGGGGGAGCATGGACATCACCGCGATCGACATGTCCTCGGGCGTCCCCAGGTCCCGGAACCACGGGCACTGCCGCGCATCCGCGGTGCTCGCGCGGTGCGCCGCGGTTCTGAGCGCGGCGGGGACAGGAACGCCGGGTACGCTCGCCGCCAGCAGGGTGACGAGCATGTCGTCGTCGGGTTCCGGCACCGTCACGCCCCGCGTGCGCATCTCGGACCGGATGCGTTCATGGTCGGCGACGGTCTGTTCCCACCGGCGCCGCACCTCGGCCACGGCCTCTCTCCCCGGCAGGGAGCCGGCCAGCATCAGGATTCCCTCGCGATAAAGCGCGAGGAACGTCGTCCGCGCGTCGCCGCCGGTCGCACTCGCCGCCTGCCGGGCGAGGGCGGCGAGACCCTCGACGGAAAGGTCCGCGTCGCGGAAGCGCAGGGGCGCGCTCGGCGCGAGGTGGTAGATGAAGTTGAACACCTGGGCGTCGAGGGAGAGGTCGGCGTCGTCGATTTCCGCCAGCGCGTCGCCGAGGGGCTCGAGCCCGAGCCCGTCGGTCACCCACGTGCGGACGTCCGGGAACCGGCGTTTCCAGAACGACTCGGCCTTGGCCCAGTCCCGGCTCAACGCGGCGCCGAGGTCGGCGGGGGTTCGATAGCTCCTGCCGTCGAACTCGATCGCGGCCGTCGGCGGCTCGCCGGAAGGCGGGGCGTTCTCCTCCGCGATGGCGAGGCTCGGGTCGTTGGGGTCGGCGATCCACTTCGAGACGGCGGCGCCGTCCCAGCGGGCGGACGGCGTGCGGCGCAGCAGCCCCCGGCAGAGCTTGCGCCAGCTCGGGTCGGAGAGTCCTTCGGTCAGCTCCTCGACGTTCTGCGTGGCGAGCTGGTGGCTGATCACGGCCTCGGAAAGACCGTCGTAGGGATGCGCGCCCTGGAGCATCTCGAGGAGCATCATCCCCAGCGACCAGTAGTCCCACGTGGTGTGCTCGATCACCACCATGCTGCGGCGGGTGGACTCGTCCGACACGATGCTGCCGATGGCCTCGGGCGGCGCGTACCGGATGGTTCGAGCGGTATCGGTGAAGTGCACCGACGCATTCATCACCGAGGAGATGCCGAAGTCGGTGAGGACCAGGTCGAGAGGCGTGCGGCTGCGCACCAGGACGTTGCCGGGCTTCAGGTCCCGATGCTCCAGCGGCAGCGCGTGCAGGCCCGCCAGCGCGTCGTTCAGTTGCCGCAGAACGTCGACCACGAGGCCGTCGGGCAGCTTCGGCCCCTCGCGTTCGAGGAGCGCACGCAGGCTGCCGTGCTCGACGTACTCCATCAGCTCCCACCAGCGGCCGGCGTCCTGCCCCCAGGCTTCGAGCCGCACCACGTGGGCGGGGTCGGCGGCCCGGACGTGCGTGAACACGTCCTCCTTGGGCGCGATGCCCTGGCGGTACACCTTCGCCGCGCGGCGGGTTGCGCCGGCGGTGTCAGAGGCGTCGCGGCGCGGCGCCACGACGTAGAGGTCGGCCTCGGCGCCGCGCGCGGGTAGCGCCTCGACCACGCGCCAGTCGGCGGCCAGTGCCGCCGGCAGCCATCCGGCCGCCTGCTCCTGCTGCGAAGGGCCGGCGGACGGGGGCGGCGTCGCCGGCCCTTCGCGCACGGTGGCTCCGTCTTCGCGTTCGCGCGCGGTGACTCCGCCGTCGCGGACCGTGGCCCGGTTCTCGCGGACCGTGGCCCTGTCTTCGCTCCTGGTGGCCGGGCTCTCCCGCACGGTGGCTCCGCGGTCCCGGACGGTGGCCCCGCCCCCACGCACGGCTGCGGGGTGTTCCCGGACGGTGGCCCCGCCCCCACGCACGGCCGCGGGGTGTTCCCGGACCGTGGCCCCGCCTTCGCGCACGGTGGCTCCGCCTTCGCGCGCGGGGCCGGCCGGGCTCTCCCGCACGGTCTTGCCGCCTCTCCGCATGTCGCCTCCCGGGTCGAGAATCGTCAACCGTCGCCGTCCGCGGTTCGCACGACGACCAGCACGATCGAGACGTTGTCGGGCGCCCCCGCCGCCAGCGCGCTCTCCAGCAGCCCGCCGACCCGGCTCCGGGCGTCGTCCGACAGTGCGCGTTCAATGGTCTCCAGGGGCACGGCGTCGGTCAGTCCGTCGCTGCAGAGCAGGTAGCGCCGCCCCGGTCTGGTCGACTCGCTTCCGACGTGCGGATCGATCTCGAGATACGCATCGGCGCCCCCCAGGGCCTGCGTGATCCGGCCGCTCCCGGAGGCGGCCCACGCGGGAACGTCGTCGACGCTGAGCTGGCGCACGAACCCCTGCCGGACGCTGTAGACCCGGCTGTCGCCCACGTTGAACCAGACGGTCCGGTCGCGCATCGCCACGATGCCGGCCACGGTCGTCCCCATGCCCCTCAGCGTGGGATCGTGGTCGACCGCGGCGAACAGCTCACGGTTGACCGCGCGCAACGCGCCGGCGACCTCGGTCGGGCAGGCGCTGTCAGGCGCGAGCCGCACCAGCGCCTGCGCCGCCCGCCGGCTGGCCTCGCGACCGCCCACGTGACCACCCATGCCATCGGCGACGAGCACCAGGGTCGCCCCGGCGATGTCGTGGACGGACCGGCGCGGCGTGTCCATCGACTCGCCGCAAGTCCAGCCGTCGACGACGATCGTGTCCTCGTTGTGCGCGCGGACGCGCCCCCGGTGGGTGACGGCGGTCACTTCCATCAGCAGCCGCCCGGCACCCTGCACGTCAGCCACTCCCGCGTCCCGCGCCTCGCGCGGTCGCGATGTCGACCTGGACCTGCAATCCCTCCGAGAAACCGACCCGGTCGCCGTCGTGAATGGCTCTCGTCTCCCCTTCCGCGAGGCGGGCGCCGTTCACGTAGGTCCCGTTGGTCGAGCCCAGGTCCCGGACCGTCCATTGGCCCTGCGCAGCGCTCACCACAGCGTGTCGCCTGGAGACCGTCGGAAAGGCATCCAGCCGTCCGCTGATCTCGGAGAGTCCCGCCTCGCGGCCGATGCCCAGTCGCCCGGCGACGGGTACTCGGCCCCACGGAAACACGAGCGCGCAGGCGGCGAGCGGCTGGCCGTCGCGCACGGTGTGGCCACCTGCGCCCGCGGGCGGGTCGGGGCGATCTTCACCACCGCCACCACCGCCGTGGACCGCGTCGCCGTGCACCGCGCCGTCGGCCACCGCCTCTCCCGCACCACCCCCGATTTGGCCGCTGTCGACAACGCCGACGTCGGCCAGCGAGGCGCCGCAGTCGGCGGCCGTACAGAACAGCTCGTCGGGCTCGTTCTGTCCACCGCACAGCCTGCACACCTTCACGCGCGCCACGACACGTCCCCCAGCACCACGCCGCTTGCCCGCACCCGTTCCTCCAGCCGGTCGAGGTCGCCCGGCCCCGGAATGCCGATGAACCAGACGGCGCCGTGTTCCAGGCTGACCTGGATACGCGGAGCGTCGCCGCCATGCTGTAGCGCGTCGGCGTCGGCGTACCGCGCCCGCCCGAGCCGCGTCAGCGGCACGAGGGGCTGGTTGCTCGAACCCCGCCAGCGGGGGGACGCCGCCCGCCCGGCGCCCGCGCGCACGGCGGCGTAGGGCTCCGGAATGAGAACGTCGAGGAGCGCGAGGACGTCCGCGTGGCCTTGCTTGAGGGCGCCGAGGGGAAGCCCGCTGTAGCACAGCAGGTCGAACGGGCGTTCGAGCATTCGCCGCCACGCATCCAGCGCGAGGAGCAGCCCGCCCAGCGCCCGCGGCTGCTCGAACGGCTCGCCGCCGGTGACGGTGATCCCGTCGATGCCGTGCGGGCGCCGCGAGTCGCACCAAGCGAGGACCTCCGCGACGTCCACGTCCCAGCCCCCGCGGGGGTCCCACGTGTCGCGGGACACGCAGCCCCGGCAGCCGATGCCGCATCCCTGGACCCACAGCCCCAGCCTGCGCCCGTAACCCAGCGTGGTGACGGGAAAGTGCGCCTTGTTGAGCCGGATCTTCATGCGAGCGTCACCTTGAAGACGCCGTCCTCCTCGAAGAGCCGCTCGACCGCGACGGTCCCGCCCGCCGTCCGATCGGCGTCGAACAGGGCGCGCGCCAGCGGGTTGACGAGCACCGTCTCGAGCCGGTTCCCGATGCCCCTGCCGCCGTGGGTCAGATCGCGCAGGCACTGCTCGCCCAGCATCGCGCGCGGCTGCTCGCCGATCGTCAGCGTCAGTTCGTGCTCGTCCTGCACGCGCTCGACCACGTTGCCGAGCATCTTGTCCATGATCTGGTGGGCGAGTTCCGCGCGGATGAAGTCGAACACCACGATGTTGTCGCCGATCCGGTTCAACAGCTCGGGACGCTGAAGCCGGAACCTGAAGTGATCCCGGATGGCCTTGTGTATTCTCCGGGAGACCTCGGCGTAGTCGTCGTTGTGGGACACGTTCAGAACCGGCTCTCCGTGCTCGTCGCGCACGTACACGCCCAGGTTCGACGTGAAGACGATGACGGTCTCGGAGAAGTACACGGTGTCGCCGCGCCCGTCCGTCAGCCGTCCGTCGTCCAGTATCTGGAGGAACTTGTCGAGTATGCGGGGATGCGCCTTCTCGATCTCGTCGAACAGCACCACCGAGAACGGACGCTGGCGCACCGCGTTGACGAGCTCTCCGCCCGCATCGTAGCCGACGTATCCCGGAGGCGCGCCGATGAGCCGCGCATCGGAGTGCTCCGACGAGAACTCGCTCATGTCGAAACGGATGCAGGCCTGCTCGTCACCGAAGAGCAGGCGAGTGACGGCCTTGGCGAGCTCGGTCTTCCCGACGCCGGTGGGACCGGCGAAGAACAGGATGCCGCGGGGCTTGTTGCCCGAGCTCGACGCCTGCGCGGCCGTGAGGCCGGTGACCGACCGCTTGAGTATGTCGAGCGTCTGCTGCACGGCCCGGGTCTGTCCCTTGACCGACGCGGTGATCTCGCGGTCGCCGGACCGGATTCGATCGTAGAGGTAGGTCTGACGCCACGGGTTGTCGGCGATGCCCACCCGGTAGGCCCGAATCGCGTCCCCGATCTGCGCGAACGGCAGGTCCTGACTGCGGGCGACGGAACGTATCTGCATCATGGCGCGGACCGTCAACCCGTCGGTCAGGCTCGCGAACGCGCCGGCCGCGCTGGAACGGTCCTCCGCGCTCATCGCGTCGACGCCGGGCAGGTCGCGGGCCAGCCGCTCGGCGACGGCTTGCCGCGCCTGCTGGTCCGGCATGTCGGCCACCACCGTGCGGATGCGGTCGTTGCCGACCACGAACCACGCGGGCAGGTCGTTAGCCTGGTCGACCAGCCAGACGATGGGATTGAACACCAGCCGCCCCGTGTCGGGCCTGCGCAGCTCGTACGTCGTGTCGGCGAGCTTGCCGCACGCGGTGAAGAAGCCGTACTCGGCGTCCTCCAGGTCGTTCGCGCTCTTGACGAGCCGCGAGGCGTACTCAATGACGAAGGCGCAGCAGAGTTCGCGACAGGCCGATACGTCGAAGAGCTGCTGCTGAAGCGCCTCGAGCGATTGCAGCTCGTTCCGCCCCTGCCGGCCCAGCGGGGTTCCGAGCTTCTGTTCGATCACCTGCCGCCGGTCGTCCGGGAACACTCGAATGCCGGACACCCGGTCGTAGATGAGAAGGCCCTCGCAGCCTTGCTCGCGAAGCAGCTCCCACAGGCAACTGACAACCGGCTGCAGCAGCAGCCCGTCTTCGCTCCGCACCAGGTGCACGTCCCTGGTGTTCCCCTCGACGACGAACTGCGAGCAGATGGGCAGGTACTGCGCCAACTGCCGCAGCCACCGCGGAAAGGCGTCGACGCTCGTCGCGGCGGGGCGGGCGCCGGCCGGCGGCGGCGGCGCGGAAGCGCCGGAGGAGCCGGGTCGCTCCGACCCATTGGCGGTGTCAGGCTCGGACGGCTGCGACATTCTCGGGCTCCTCGATGAATCTGCCGGTGTCCCCAAGGAGCGCGTTTTGCGGTCCACCTTCGCCACGGCGGCGGCGATTCGGGCCGCGAAACCGCCGGAAAGCGACGGTCCGACGATACGTTCTAGCGCAAGGTCGCTGGTCGGACGTACCACCAGCACTAGCGAACGACCCGCGACCTCAGCCGGGTGGTTCGCTTGCGCTTGCGCCGGGCCTTGGGCTCGGCCCCTGTCTTCAGGGGCGCGATGGTCGCGACGGGCACCTCGCCCGCCACGCGTCGGGAGGCGACCCGCCCACGGACGCCCCGATGCTCGGCCGCCGCGAGAGCGGCGGCGAGGTCGCGGCACCAAGCGCTCTCCACGTCACGGTCAGTCCCCTCGCGCTCCGCGCTCCGCGCGTCGTGGGCATCGAGGCCGGCGTCGTCGACTTCGCGAACCACCCTGGCCTGCAGGAGCGGCGTGCCGACTTCCGCCCGCAATGACACGTGGTAGCCGTAGGCCATGTCCTGCTTGCGGAGCAGCATGTCCGGCGCCTCGGCCGATGCCGTGGCGAACCCGGCCTCCACGACGTAGCCGAGATTCTCGAGCTCCTTCGTGATGACGTCCAGCGCAAGGTCGCGATCCGACGCCTCGGCCGCCCGGGCCGCGACATTCTCCACCCTGTGCGCCATGTCCTGCGGCACGGCGACCGGGGCCCCGCCCTCGACGAGCCGGCGAAGGTCCCGGTCGAGCTCCCGGACCGCCGGTCCTTCGAGCCCCACCAGCCGCTCGCGCCATCGCGCCACCTGCTCGACCTCGCGTCGCCGCGCCTCGGCCGCGGCGTTGGATCGCTGAATGTCGAAACGCAGTTGATCGAGCAGGGCCCTTCGACGGGCCGCACCCGGCGCCGCAGCCGCCTCCTCGGCCCGCTGTTCGACCGCCGTCCGGTCTTCGTGCGATGCCTCCGCCGCCAACGTGCCCAGCAGGCGCGCGACGTCCTCGGCGCACCGCCGCATCTCCTGCTCCTCTTGCCGCGCTCTCTCCTTGGCCGCGCGGGAATCGTCGGCGTGGAGCTGCGAGACCGCTTGCAGCGACGTTCGCATCCTGAACAGCGTCGATTGTCGGGCCAACTCCCGCCGGGCCTGCGCCAAGCGGTCGGCGAGTTCGCCGACGACGGCGTCCAACGTGTCCGCATGACGGGACTCGAGTGGCTCGGCCGGGGCCTCTCCATGGGGCCATGCCGGGAACGCCTCGCCGTACCGTCGCCCGGCTTCGCGCCATCGCTCGGCAACCCCGGTCAACTCCCGGGAGAGCGCCGCGCCACGCGCCTGGAGCTGTTCTCGCCGGATGCGCCGGCGCTCCCGCTCCGCCGCGGCCGCAGCCACTTCGGCGCTGACGGAGTAGCTCACGGACTTGGGGCCGCTCATGGCGATGAACCGTGATAGACGAGAATCCGCAGCTCTGATTGCGCCGACGTGCCGATTCGTACGAGACACGACCTCCGCGAGCCGAGGACCCCGTCTATGGTTCCGGGTCAGTTCGTGACGGTCTTCGCCAAGTCTCCAATCTGGAATTCCGTGCCGGCCAGGATCCGCCCGATCGAAGACACCGCATCCACGTCGATCAATTCGATCGTGCCGACTTCGGAACTCAACCGACGCAGAATCTCATCCGTCACGGGATCGCGAATCTCGCGCGTGACCCGCTCGATCGTCATACGGTCTCCCACGCTCGCACCCGCATCGCTTCCGACGTTCAGGATGACGATACCGTCGTCCACGGCGGCAACCAGACCCTCCACGACAGTCTGCCGCAGTTCGATGCGGCCGCTGCCTGCCACCAGTTCCGTGCTGAGGTGCTGCGTCGCCAGCCGGACGGCTTCGCCGAGGATCGTCTCCTGGAAGTCGCTACTGCCGAAGTTGACGCCTCCGGCGCCGAAACCGCCCCAGCTTCCGCCGCCGCCAAGGATGGTCGTACTCGTCCGGGACGACTCGCCGGTCCCCTGCGCGACGGCCAGCACTTCGGCCGTGTCGACGTTGATGATCCGCGCATCGACAGCCACGATCGCCCGTGTTTCGCGTTGGTTGAATCCCCCGAACCCGAACCTGCGAGCGGCGCCGCCGACGGCGCCGAGCCCGGTGCTGCCGGTATCGTTGCCAAACTGGGTGACGCTACCCGTGATGATTGCGTCGACGCCCAGCACCTGCCCGATCTGTGCGGCCGAACTGGCGTTGGCGCGACCGCTGTTCGCAAAATCCTGCTCGTCGAGAATGCGGTCGAGCATCTCGCGCTCGATCACCGAGTAGGTCCCGTCGTTGACGAGGGCGGTCACGAGCATGTCGGAGATGCCCTGGCCCACGTCGATATCCGTACCGAACAGCGCCGCCGTGGCGCTGCGCACGGTCGAGTAGTCGAAATCGAGGACTGCAACGCGCTTCGTGCGCGTCTCGCCTTGAGCCTCGGCGATTGCACCGGCATTCAGGGTGTTCAACCCGATGGCGAGAGCCAGAGCGGCGACGGAAGGGCGCCTGAACGGTGTCACCTGTGGTCTCATGGATCGACTCCTCTCCGAGGTTGCAGCCCCGACGGCGGAGCGGCACCTGCTGCGGGCACGGAATCAACTTGTACAATCACGGAGCCATGGAGTCGCGATTATACAACCCTTGTGTGCGCGGCAGTGGCCACTGTCGATGGGCGGGGCTGCTGACCAACCGGCTCCCGTCGAGCGCTGCTGGCCGGCGCGCGTCGACGAGCAGCGCAACCATCACCCGGATGGGGGGCGGCCCCGCGCCCGGCGCCGGCGTTGAGGCGGCGCTCAGCGGAACCGTCGCCGCCGCCGTCCATTCCCGAGGCTTTCGGGCTCCCCCCGCCGCCCGCGTAGCCGGGTGACCCCCCGGAATGCCGCTTCCAGAAACGCGTCCGGTTGCCGCGGCTCGGCGCCGCCGCGGGGCACGCGCCGATTCGCCGACCTTGCGCACAGGGTGCCCGATGAGGCCCGAAGCGCCCGGCCGCCGACTTGACCGACCACGTCTACCGACCGACCGCCGATGGTCCCCGTCGCCTGTCACGTCACGCCGCCGGTGGTCGTCGTAATCGCCATGAACCCAACGCGCCAGCCGAACCAGCCTCGGGGCGACTCCAAGATCCCTGCCCCTTCAAGCTGCTCCTAAAGGACTGCAACATCCCGGCCGTGGTCCATGGCTTCCGGTCGACGTTCCCGGACTGGGCGGCCGAGGAGACGGACCATCCGCGCGAGGTCACCGAGGCGGCGCTCGCCCACGTCGTCGGCAACAAGGTCGAGGCAGCGTACGCACGGTCAGACCTGTTCGAGCGGCGGCGCCTCGTGGACGATTGGGAAGCCCACCTTGCCGGCGAGCGCCCGCCCGGGAAGGGACCAACGCCTGCGGCGCCGCCGCAGGCCCACTCCGGCGTGCGGCCTGTTGGGTGGTGATGACAGCGACGGACCGGCATCGCACATCGACGCGGGAGAGGATTACGTCGGCGGTCCGGCCTGCGCCAGCTCCCGGTTGATTAACTCCTTCAGCTCCTTGCCGGTCGTGAAGTAGGCGACGCGCTTCGACGGTACGTCCACCCGGTCGCCGGTCCTGGGGTTGCGGGCGCTGTGCGGCCCGCGGCGCCGGAGTCGGAAACTGCCGAAGCCGCGGAGCTCGACCTTCTCGCCCTGGCGCAACGCCTTCGCGATGCTGCCGAACAGGCTGTCGACGATGATCTCGGCGCGCTTCTTCGTGAGGCCGGCAGCATCGGCCACCTGCACCACGAGTGCCGCTCTCGTCAGAGTGCCGTTGGTCACGGACCGGCTACTCATCGGGAGGGTGCCGGCGGCCACCGGGCGGACCGAACGACTCCATGCCGCGCAGGAGTCGGCCACGCGCCACACCGCGTGGACCGTGCGCGAGGAACGCCGGACCCGGCGGGAATCGGGCGAATCGGTTCCGGGCGCCAGCCGGTTCCGGGCGCCAGCCGGCGGGCGCGGCGGGCGCGTGGGTATCGGGCACGAGCCATGCTACCACTGCGCCGGGACGACCCCCGCGCCGTTGAAGTGCGGTCCTCGTCGACGGTGATCGCGACGCTCTCCACCGCGACCACGTCGTCGTCCCCCGGCGCCGGTCCTCTCCCTGCTCACGCCGTGCCAGGTTGAGAGGTTGGCTTGCACGCACAGTCGTCCCATCCGCCCCCGGAGCGGGTCAACCGCAACCCGCTCCGAACGCCGGCTCCGCCGGCGGGGCGGACGCCGCCCACGGCCGGACCTGGAAATGCGGTCCGGCCTCCATCCCGAGGCCGTGAAGGGCGACGGCCACGGGATGGGCGGCGAACCCCTGCCCTTGCGACGGCGCACCCGGCCGGCCTGAAGAGCGGGCCGGCCAGGCGGGTGCGCCTCTCGCAGATTCCGGCTTCAAGGACGGCGCAAGCAAAGAGCGAGCGCCGCCGCTGAACGCCCGGGCCGTCGAATCTCCGCTCCTTTACCTTGACGGCGCCGGCAGAAAACGCGGCTTCGCCGCAGGCCGGCTCCTCCCCACCACCACCACCGCCCTCCCCACCACCACCCCCGTGTCCGACGAGGGACCGCTCTCCCGGGCCGGCCGGCCTGAACGCCGGCGCCGAAAAGCATCGGCCGGTCGATTAGACACCCCGGGCAGCGGTCCTCTTCGAGGCTCCTTGACCCCGGAATCGCGGGCAGGGGTCCTGCGGCGCGACGTGTGCGCACGGGCGCGGGTCGGCATGAGGCCGGACGCGACTCGCCGCAGGAGGAGTGAACGATGGCCAGCACTCGCGTCCGCAACTCGAGGAGGGACCGGTTCCGCGACGGCGGCGGGAATCCGTTCCGGGAGGGCCGGCCGCTCCGGGTCGGCTCCGAGATCGTCGTCCGTTCGATCGACGGCGCCGGCTCGACGATCCGCGCCCTGCGCGTGGCGACGAAGCTGCGGCTGCAGGGCTCCGCGCTGGCCGCGGCGCTGGCGAGTCCGGCCGTGAGCTCGGCTCTCGCCGACGTGTCGTACCGCACCGGCGCCGGCCACACGACGGGGCTGTCGGTCGTCTACCACCGGGTCGAGCCGCTGACGACGGTCGTCCGCGAGTCGGCCGCGAGCCCCGAGCAGGAGTTCGAGGTCGCGTGGCGCGGCGGCGACGGCCTCCTCGACCAGATGCCGGACCCCGAGCCCGTCGACGGCGGTCCGACGCGCGCGGCCGTCGACTGGCACGAGCTGGCGAAGCACGCGCCCGATGTCGACGACGACGAGCGCTCGATGCCGGCCCTCGCCGACCGGAAGGTCCTGCGCCGGCGCGGCCGCGTGACGGTCAGGCGCGGGTTCCTGCGCCCGCCGATGTCGGCCGAGGCCGTCGCGCGCATGGTCGAGCTTCGCGCCCAGGGCCTCGGCTTCGGGCGCATCGCGCAGGCGATCGGCTGCGCGCGCATCACCGTGTCGCGTTACCTGCGCAGCTTCGAGGAGGAGGGCCGGTAACCGTTGCCGACACGCGGCGCCGCACTTCCCGCGGCCGGACCGGCCGAGCTGCGGGACTTCACTGACGTCGTACAGTGACACGCCCCGGCATGGTGCCGGGGCGTGATCCCCAGGTTGGCTCGTCCAAACCGTCAATGAGCGGGGCGCATCATCGGCCCTTGCCGGCGAGGTACTCCACCCAGTCGTCCATCAGCAGCCGCCGCCGCTCGAACCAGATCCGACCGGGTGTAGGCCGCCTCCACCTTGTTCTGCACCACGTGGGCGAGCGCCGCCTCGATGACCTCCCGCGGGTGGTCCGTCTTTCCACCGCCCAGTCCCTGAACGTAAGTCTCCGGAACCTCCGGACCTCCGCAGTCCACACCAGACCTCCGGAACACCTCCGGACCGCACAGATCAACGCATGAGCGGCACCCGACCGCTGATTCCCGGTCGTGTGTCGTTCACGCGCCGGCTTCTCCAAGCTGTGCCCGCCTTGCGCGGCGGGCTCGCTTCCGTTCGGCCGCTCGGTCCAGACAGCGCCGACATTGCGTGGCCAGCTTACCGCCGCCGAGCACAGCGCGGGGCCGCTTGCCGCAGGCGCGACACAATCCCGCCGCGAGCCGGCCACGTCGCAACTCGGCCATCCTCCTTCGCGACGAGTCCACACACGCCTCGCACCTTGCGCCCGTCCACCCCGATGGGAGGCTCGCCGTGCAATATACGCACCGGCCTTCACCGCTGAGTCGCCGCCGACGATCGACGTTCTGCTCCCGGTGGCGCAGTCGGCATTTCGCGCAGATGGTCAGTCCAGCGGCAGCCGGGCGTTTCGCACACGCTTGGCAGCGCCCGCGCACCCGTGCGGCTTCGCGCGTTTTCCGAAGGCGCCCACTGTTCCGCAGCCGGACGCAGTGCCGACAGATGCGCCGCTTCTCGAAGTCACGAAGTTGTCGCCAACGCCAACAGCCGCGGCAGAGCTTCGCCGACGCCTCCACGGCTGGTGGCGGCGGCGGCCGGTGGACCAGTTCGTCCCGGCCGTTCCAAATGGACTCATAGCCGTGCGTGCTGCCCGATGATGTCACGCTGTCCCCGCCCGCGCCCATCGTCGTCCCGGACGCCATCATGCACCATTTCCTCGCCGCCGGCCCGGCGCCAGCAACTCGCGGAGAACGTCAGCGTCGGAGAGTTCGCGGACCAACCGTACGCCGCAGCCACAGCGGCCTCAAGAGCCGCGTGCGGCGGATTCAGCCAGCGGTCGCGTGGCTCGATTAGCCCTCTGGCTTCCCAAGGCCACGGTCATGATGTTGCGGTGCGGGCGGCATCGCCTGGCCAGCAGCATCCGCGTGTTCGTCGAAGAACTGGTACACCACGTCCTTGAAGCGGTCTCGGGCGAAGGTGAAGAGGAAGACCAGTGGCTCGTCTCCGATGCAGTGCAGCGCGTGTCTGGCGTCGGGGGGAATGAAGACGGCGGTTCCCGGGCCAATCTCGGTCACGGCATCCTCGATCTCGATCTCGCCGCGACCGCTGAGCACGTAGTACGTCTCCTCGGGCTCGTGGCGGTGCCTCGGCAGCACCCCGCCCGGCGCGATCTCCGCCACACCGGTGACGAGCCCCCCGCTCGGGTCGCGCTCGCCATCGACCAGCAGCTTCCAGCGCACCGTGCCCCAGGCCGCGCCGACGGGCTCGTTCCAGCCCTCCCAGTCGAGCACGGCCTGATCGATGATGACGGTCGACCGTCCGGTGGCAACCATCAGTCCCCCGTGACGACCTCGTTCGTTGCTGCCCGATACCGCTCACGTTCCCCACCGAGAGCGGCGGCAACTCACCGAAGCACCCATCGTCTGAAATCCTCGACAATCAACCATACGCGGCGGCCACTGCGGCGTCAAGATCTACGTGCGCATCGGACCAACCATTGCGGTCGGGCGTTGTCGAGGTTCCCGGTCGGGTGCGGGGCGCGCGTGTCCGTCGTCGGCTCGGACGGGGAGCCCATAAGCGCAACACCGCGCCGGTGGCCGGCGTGTCACGCTGTACCCTTCTGGATGACCTTGCGCGGATGATCGCGTGCGGTCGGGCAGGCCGCCAGGAGCCACCACGTGTCACTCAGTGCATCGAGCACCCTCTGCCGGACTTGTGCCCTGGCGGTTGGCCATCGATGGATGCCCCGTGGAAGTCCTGCGCCGACGAGCGCCAGTACAGGGACGGCAGGCATTGATGGCGCGCGCGCTCGATCCGATAGAGTCGTTCACCCGCGGCGCCCGGACCCGCCACGTGCCCGCCCCGCACGTCACCGTGCGTTCCTGCGCTGACCGTTCCGCACCATCCCGGCCAAACACGGCTGCTCATCCCGCGTTCGCGATGACGGGAGCGGGGCAGCGGGCCCGGGGCGTGTCCGTTTCGCGGCGCAGCCGGATTCGCCAACCCATGTGTCGTGCCCCGCCGGATCGGAGGTATCATGCGGGCAAAGGCGAGAGACCGGCTTCACTCATCTCCAAAGGGGGGAATGTTGGCAAGAGTCAAGAGACTCACCGTGGCCATGACGAAGGCGCAGCTGTTTTCGGACATCGCGGAGAACACGGCGTTGACGAGGCGGCAGGTCGCGGATGTCTTCGAGGCGCTGGAATCGGTCATAGAGCGCCATGTCCGGAAAGGGGCCGTCGGCACTTGCACGATACCCGGCCTGATGAAGATCAAGGTCGTGAAGAAGCCCGCGCAGAGGGCCCGGAAGAACGTGCCGAATCCGTTCCGGCCTGGTGAGACGATGGACGTGAAGGCCAAGCCGGCCAGCACCTCCGTGAAGGTTCTGCCGCTCAAGAAGCTGAAAGATATGGCGTAGGTGTCCGCCGTGCGGGTCGTCCGCGCTCGCGCTGCGTACTCCCACGCCGCGCCTCGCTCGGTACCACGGGCTCGCGGAACCGCCGGGGGGGATCGCCCACGGTGCCCGCCTGGGTCGGATAGCGCGGCTAATGTTGACTGCGGCGTTCTCGGGGCGGCGAGGGGGGCGGTGCCCTCGGCGACTGTGGATCGGAGACCGGCCTCGCGGTCGCATCGGTCGGGCGGGGTACGCAGCCGAGCTCGGGGCGCGAGCCCGCGTCGACGACGTCTAGCCGGTTTCGCGGATCTGTCGGACGGGGCCCCCTCCCGGGGTGCCGCGCCCCGGCGTCAACGCCAGAACGTACGACTGCGTCTCGTCATCGTTCGACGGTGACCATCCGCAGGGACTCGTCGCCGGCCCCGCCGCCGACCCTGATGGAGTGGCCGCCCGAGGCGGCTATCGCCAGCACGACCGTTTCGTCCTCGGCATCGGGGTCGTGGTTGGTCTGCAGCAGAATGGTCCCACTGACCTCGTTGTGACGGCGCCGCCCGTCGTGTTGGCGGGGAAGGCGAGCATCGCAGCGCCCGGATTCAGGCTGACGTCGCCGCCCGCGCTCGTCGCGCCTTCCACCCCGCGCGACTTCACCTCGACGTTGACGGTCACCGTGGTGGTCGACGCGGTGTTGGCGGCGACGCTCGCCTTGAGGGTCACGGCTATCGTGGCGTTCGCGCCCTCCGTCACCCGCTCCTCCACGTCCACCTTCAGGCCGTTGCCGTGGAACGTGTCGGCCGCGGTGAGCTGTGCCGCCGCTTCACCGCCCCCGAACGCGAAGACGATGGCAAGCGCCGCCGCCCACTTCGGGGCGCGGCGGCTCCGTCCTCGCCCGAACCGTTTCCGTGCACGTCGGCATCGGTGTTCCTCTCCGTCTCGAGGTGGAGATAGACGCGGAGATCCTGGAAACCGACCTGACCGGCCTGCGCCCGGGTGCCCGGGCGTGGGTACAGCCGACGACCGACCCGGAGCTGCGTCTCGATGCGCGGGTGTTGTGCATCTGGCCGCTCGTGGACGCGATGCGCCGGGCAGGGCGGGTGCCCCTGTCGGTGGACGTCGGTCGGACGCGGCTGCGGTTCCGGTGCGCATGTGCGGGTGACCATCGAGGGCCGCACGCTGCGCGACCGGCTCGTCGGCCCGAACGACGCGATCCGAGACGGGGTGGCCGAGTGGGAGTACGGTCTCCCGCTCCCGCTTGGTCCGCATGCCACCTTCCTCAAGGTCGACCGCCACGAGATCATACCGCACGCAGAGCTGCTACGGTCCATCGCGCGTCGCGTGGAGCGACGGGCGGCTGCTGGGCTGGGTCAGGCGTGGCTGGAGATGGCGGCGGAGGAGGACGACGGGCGCGTCGGTCGCCGCCGGCCCGGTTTTCAGTGCCGCGGCGGCGTCTCATGGTCGCCCCGCGTCGAGGTGCGCCGTCCACTCGTTGCCGCTCCCTCCCCGTCAGGTCCCGAACCGGTAGGTGAACCCGATCTTCAGGCGGCGGCCCTTCGGGTTGTGCGTCAGGCCGTCGAAGCCCTGCTCGTAGTCGACGCGGGGCGGCGACTCGTCGGTCAGGTTCAGCGCCGAGAACGTGACGGTCATCCCGTTGTCGAGCCGCCACAGGAAGTTCGCGTCCCAAGTCAGGAACGGGTTGATGAAGGGCGTGCTTGTCCAGACGTAGCGGTCCTCGTACGAGGAGATATGGTTGACCCAGCTCAACAGGCTGAAGTCGTTCCAGTGGTAGCCAGCCGAGGCCCGAGTCTTCACCTTCGGCATCGGCGGCGCCACCGGAATCTCCCGGTTGAACGCGCCGGCGACATCCCGTGCCTCGGTGAACCGAACGCCGTCCACCTCCAGGGCGCGCAGGCGGTACTCCAGCAGATAGGTCGTGTCGAGGGTGGCGGAGAACCGGCCAGGCCCGGCATCGAAACGGGCGCCGAAGTGCCAGTCGATGCCCGAGGTCTCGACGCCGGGCCAGTTGGTCAGGTTGACACCCACGCGCTCGATGTTGCCAGGGTCGCACGACCCGTCAGTCACGCCGCCGGGGCAGAACACGCGGTGCCGCACCGCACTCAGCCGCCGCTGCCGCTCGTCCCGGCTCAGGCCGGAGTCGCTCGCCGTGCCGTCGATGTAGAGCTGGACAACGTTGTCGTAGGGCAGCGGCGCGATCACGTGCGAGAAGTCGTACGCCCAGTAGTCGAACGTCACGTCGATGCCCGGCGTCGCGAACAGGACGAGACCCGCGTTGTAGGTCAGCGCCTCCTCGGGCACGAGGCTCCGGTTGCCGTAGGCGTCGACGGCCTTGTACGCCCCCACGGTGTCGAACCACTCGAGCGTTGTTCGGACGTCCTCGTTCAGGTCGTCCACCGACGGCGCCCGGAAGGTCGACTGCACCGAGCCACGCAGGGACAGGGCGTAGTTGGCGGACTCCGCGAGCTGCACGGTCGCCGCAGCCTTGGGATCGAAGCTGCCCACGGTGTCGTGGATCTCGTAGTTCGCGGCGAGCTGCACGTCGAGCCGGGGGCCGATGTTCAGCGGGATCTCACCGAACACCCGGTGAACCGTCTGGCTGGCCGCATACGGGTGGAAGCCGGGTGTGAACGTGAACGGGCCGACCACCGATCCGGTGAACCGCCCCTGGGCGTCGATGCACGACCGGTCGCCCGGCACCGGACACGGATTGAGCGACAGGTTCGCCGCGTCGTTCGGGGCGGCCGACACGTCGAACCGCCGGAATTGGTACCCGACGGCGTAGCTCGCCACGTTCTCGATCAAGCCTCCGCTCAGTGTCGCGTCGCTGACCAGCAAGTCGGCCGTGCTCTCCAGGTTGACCTCCTCGTTGATCCAGTCGCGCAACGCGGCGCTGTTCGCCAAGGCCGGGTCGAAGGCCGGGTTCGCCGTGCGCTCGTACGTCGCGCCCGGTTGTGCGGAGAACTGGAGGGCGTTGCTGAACGGGTTGTAGTACATGCAGTCGCTCTGGCCAGCCACTCGGCCGCCGACGCTCCCGAGCGCCATCCCCGAGGGCGACCCGGCGTCCGCCAGTACGCCGACGCCGCAGGTCGGCCCCCCGTAGCCGCGGAACGCGAGGAACTTGCGGTATGCGTACTCGGCCGGCTGGTTCATGTTGCCCGCGGCCCGCGAGTAGCTGACGCCGACGTCGAGGGCGGCGTCCCGGCCGCCGAACCGCAGGTCGCGCGTCACCGACGCGGCGACGCGCCCGGTGCGGGACTTGCGGCTCAGGGTCCGTCCGGGACCGCCGTTGCCGACCAGGCGACCATAGAAGTACCAGTCGTCGGACGTGAGGCAGTCGTCCGCGGACGCGAATCCCGCCACGCCGTAGTCCGACCCGCAGAACGCCTGCCGGCCCGGATTGCCCGGCTCGACCACCTGGAGCCCGTCGAACAGCGATACCGGCGGGAAGGACGGCGTCGTGAGGTAGTCCGGTACCCGGGCGTCGGCCCAGAGGGCCTCCACATGGTAGGCGGTCCGGTCGTCCATCGGACCGTTCAGCTCGAAGAACGCCCGGGTGTGCTCCTGCTCCTCGATCAGGCTGTCCCAGATCTGGTAGCGGAACGCGCACGTGTTCGAGAGCGAGGCGCCGCCGAGATCCTCGCACGCCGGGTCGATGAAGAAATCCCCGCCGGCGCGCGCGCCGGAGAGTGCAGAGACGAGGTCGACGCCCGTCAGTGGCGGCGTGAGGAACGCCCCGGGGTTGCCAGTGCTCGACCAGCCCCAGAACGTCTCCGAGCGCGGGCGCACCGCCCAGTCCCGCTCGGTCAGATCCAGCTCCTGGCGGTCCACACGCTCCGCCGAGAAGACGGCGCGGGCGGCTCCGATTCTCCCGCCCCAGATGGCGCCGAACGTCGTGTCGCCGGCGCTGTCGAAGTAGTCATGTGAAACCGAGACCTCCAGACCCTCGAAGTCGTCACGGGTCACGAAGTTGGCGACGCCGGCCACCGCGTCCGACCCGTAGATGGCCGCCGCACCTTCCTTGAGCACCTCGATCCGGTCGAGCGCGATCGCCGGGATGACGTTCACGTCGACGAAGCGCCCGCCGAACAGGCGGGCGGGGACCGGGGTCTGCCGGCGGCCGTTAATAAGCACCAACGTTCGCGACGCCCCGAGGCCGCGCAGGTTCACGTTGGCCACTGTCTCCGGCACCGACAGCGCCTGGTCGTTGTACCAACTGTTCGCCTCGCCGATTACCGCGCTGCTCGCGCCCAAGTTCTTGAAGAAGTCGGTGACCGGCAGCGAGCCCTGCTCCTCCAGCTCCCCGCGGTCGACGACGGTCACGGCGTAGGGCAGGTTGATGGGGGGCTCGTCGAACGCCGTGCCGGTGACGGCGACCGTGACCTCCTCGAAGAGGCTGCCGATCTGGAGGATGGCGTCGATCGTCGCCGTAGCCCCCACCGCCAGCTCGACACCGTCCCGGGACGTGGAGAGGAAGCCGGGAAAAGTAAAGCGGACGGTGTAGGTCCCTGCCGGCAGCCCGGTGAACGCGTAGCGCCCGTCGGCATCCGTCACCTTGACCTGTGGCCCGTCGGCCACCGCGGGGCCGTCCGCCTCGACCGTCGCCCCCGGCAGAACGCCTCCCGTGTCGTCGGTCACGGTCCCCGTGATCCCTCCGCCCTGGGCGAGCGCGGGAAGCGGCAACGCGACCAAGCACGCCACGCGCCAGAATTGTCTGCGGAGACTGGAACGACGACGTTGTAGACGAGGCTCCATATAGGGACAGTTTCGCACGCGGCGCATTCGCTGTCAGTCGCCGCTGTTGCGGAACCCGCACGCCCGCGTCCATGAGTCTGGCGGATTTCCGGACCGTTCACCGGCGCAGCGCGACCACCTGCCCCCGAACCTCCTGCAGGTAGGCGGCCCAGTCGTCCATCAACCGCCGGCGGCGCTCGAACAGGTCCGAGCGCGCATAGGCCGCCTCGACCTTGTTCCGAACCACGTGCGCCAGGGCCGCCTCGACGACCTCCCGGGGATGATCCGTCTCCTCGGACGCCCAGTCTCTGAAGCTCGAGCGGAACCCGTGCGGCACCGCGGCGATGTCGAGGTCCTTGAGCAGCCCCGACAGCGCCATGTCCTTGAGCTGCGTGCCCCGCGTCGGCGGGAACACCAGCGGGCTGCCGTCGCCGAGCGCCCGCGCCGCCTCGAGAGTCTCCACCGCCCACCGGCACAGCGGGACCCGGTGCTCACGGTTGGTCTTCATGCGCCGGGCGGGAATCGTCCACACGCGTGCCGCCAGGTCGATTTCCGACCACGCCGCTCCGCGCACCTCGCCCGAGCGCGCCGCCGTCAACACCAGGAACTCGAACGCCAACTTGACGACCCGCCTCGCCCCCGAGGCGCGAGTGGTTTCGAGCGCCGCCGCGACCTCGCGATGGGGCAGCGCCCGCATGTGCTGAACGTTCTCCTGCTGGCGACCGAGCACCGGCCCGATGCGGTGGCACGGGTTGTCCGCCCGGTATTCCATCGCCACCGCCCATTCCATCACCGCGTTGATGCGCTGACGGACCCGCCGCGCCGTCGTCGGCGACGAGTGCCAGATGGGCCGGAGCACGTCGATGACATCGGGGCTCGTCACCTCGGTCACCGACTTCTCACCGAGGCGGAGGAAGGCGACGCGCTTGAGGCCAAACATCCAGTCCCTGGCGTACTTCTCGTTGCGCCAGCCGGGCTTCAGCTGGTTCCACACCTGCTCGGCGGCGGCGGCGAACGTGGGCACGTTCGCGCTGCGGCGCTTCTCGGCCAGCGGGTCGCCGCCGGCCCGGGCATGCTGACGATTGGCGAAGGCCTGGGCGCGGGCGTCCTTGAGCGAGACCATGGGGTAGCCGCCGAGGCCCAGCTCACGGCGCCGACCACCGATGGTGATTCTCTGGACCCAGCTTCTGCTGCCCGACGGTTGCACGTCCAGGTACAGCCCGTGTCCGTCGCAATACCGGCCCGCTTCGGCGACGGTGCGCACGAACGCGCTCGAGAGTGCGTTCATGGGATGCCGCTTGCGAGGCTTCGACGTTGGCGTTCTGCTGCGGTCAGGCAATCGATCCCTCTGGGTTCGTGTGTTTTGGTGGAAAACCGACGCGACGCTGGTGCTGGTCGAGGCCTTCGAGGCGGAAGCCGAAGCGGGCCGGCAGCGCCGGATCAGCCGGATGCGCCGCCCCTCGCGGTCGCCGCCGGCAACGCCTTCGCGCTGCTCGACATCGCCGGTTGCCGGGGCCGGTGGTCCGAGATCGACGGCCGCGGACCGGCTGCGTGGTCGGCGATGTCGGCGTGCCGAGCCACTTACTGAGCCAGGGCCGTGTCGGTCACGTCGACGGTCCGGAACCTCTGCCTTCGCCTTTTATTTGGGTACCGTGCCCTCCCGTCTGCCCCCGACTACCCCCGCCGGTTTTTCCACCATTTAATGGAGGATACCACAATACTCCACCGGACGGAGACGGATCCCGTTCAGAATGGCGTTATCCACATAAACATCACCAGTACAGTGTTTTACGGACCTTTTGGGACGGTTTCGGATTATCTCGGTTTTCTCTACATGGCGGACTGATCCGATTCCCCCGTTGCCATGCGAGAGGACGGATTCACCAGGCGAGAACGGCGCAAGTTGGCTTGAAGGCCTCAACGGCGGAGCCGGGCATGGCCGTCACTCAAGGCCGTGCCCGATCTGCCACAAGGACGCAGGAGGCCAGGACGGATGCGGAGCGGTAGTCGACATCGGGGGGAAGCAGGGGGCGGATGGAGTGGTTTCCCCCCGCTGCTGGCGACAAACGGACGGAATCACAAGGGAGATTGCGACATGCGGACAGGAGCGATTTTCGCGAGAGGCAGTTGCCGGGCGCTGAAGTGGTTGGCGCTGATCGGTGTGGTGTTCGTGCTGGGGGGCAGTCAGGCCGCAGCGCAGGAGACCCTGGACACGGCCGTATGGACACCCGAGAGCGCGGTCGTGACGGTGACCATGAGCGGTCCCGTGTGGACCCAGGCAGCGCCGGCCAGCGATTTCACCGTGACGTGGACGGGTCCGATGGGTTCGCCCGCCACAGGGGTGACCCACACCATCGCTGGCTCCGTCACGACGGCCAGCAACATGTTCACCATCAACCTTGACAAGGTCATTCCGACCAGCGCTCAGGGTGTCACGGTGACCTATACCGACTCGGGCGCTGCCGCTACGCCCGTCAACCCCCAGTTGCAGATTCTGGACACGGACACCACCGGATACAGCGCGGTTAACGGCGGGAACGTGACGACCGTCAACGAGATGGACGTCAATCCGACGGTCCCGAGCTTGGCATCGTTCACCGCGACGTACCAGATGGGCATGCCGATCACCACGTTCAATCTGCCTGATGCCACCGGCAACGGCAATGCCGCAGCGCCGTTCTTCGGCTACGCCGTTGCCGGCCTGCCCGCTGGACTGGCGTTCACGGCGGACCCCGACGGCACTCCCGGTAACGCCGACGACCGGCAAATCGCCGGCACGCCGACCGCGGTCACGGCCGGACCGCAGACGGTCACCTACCTGGTCACCGATCGGGACGGAGACAGCACCGCCGCCTCGTTCATGATCACGGTGGCAAATGTTCCGGCCACACCCCTCGCGCCGACCGTGGCGGCTACCCCCAACGTGGGCGGGTCGCTGAACGTGTCGTGGGTCGCGCCGGCCCAAAACAACAGCCCCATCACCGACTACGAGATCCAGCACCGTCAGATGGGCGCTGCAACCTGGATGCACACGACGCAGACGGGTACGGGTACGATGATGACCTTCTCGAACTTGACCGTCGGTGCGACGTACCAGTTCCAGGTGCGTGCCAGGAACGCGCTCGGCTGGTCGACTTGGTCCCCGATCACGACGGGCATTCCCAACGCCGCGCCTCTGTCGGTGACGGTGAGTGCGGCTCCCGCGACGATCGCGGAGGGAGGCACTTCGACGATCACCGCGATGGCGAACCGGGCGGTTCTGGCGAGCGACGGTGCGGTGACCGTGAATCTGAGCGTGGTCGGCGAAGCCACGCTCAGCGCGACTTCGATCACCATCGCGGCGGGCGCTCAGTCAGGAAACGTTACGCTGACTTCCACGGCAGACACGGACTTCGTGAATGACACCGTGACGGTGGTCGCCAGGGGCACCGGAATCACCGGCGACCAGCAGATCCCGATCACCGTGACGGACCCGCCGCCTGCCGCGGTTCTGTCGGTGACGGTGAGTGCGGCTCCCATGACGATCGCGGAGGGAGGCACTTCGACGATCACCGCGATGGCGAACCGGGCGGTCCTGGCGAGCGACGGTGCGGTGACCGTGAATCTGAGCGTGGTCGGCGACGCCACGCTCAGTGCGACTTCGATCACCATCGCGGCGGGCGCTCAGTCAGGGACCGTTACGCTGACTTCCACGGAAGACGCCGACTACGAGGATGACACCGTCACGGTGACTGCCTCGGGGACCGGAATCACCGGCAACCAGGAGGTCGAGGTCACCGTGACCGACAACGACACGCCACCACCCACCCCTAGCCTGGATTATTCGTGAAGATGGTGATTCTGGGGGAGACACAGGAGCCTCCGCGTGGTACAAACGTTGTGTCCACAAGCGTTTAGCCACAACGGAGGCCCCTGCATGACACCTGACAAGATATCACAGACTGTCCTGTTCCCGGACCTCTTCGACAAGCCCCTCGTCGCGACGTTCAACCGCGAGCAGGCGAGTTCCGACGGCGGCGGCGTCCTGCTCAAGGCGGCCGAGCGCGTGTACGGCCTCGTCAAGGCGTTTGCCGGGTGTCTCGCCGACAAGCGCGCGCCGGAGAAGATTCGGCACACGCTCTCGGAGCTGGTCGGACAGCGGATCTTCGGCATCGCGTGCGGTCATCCCGACGGCAACGACGCGGACCACTTGGCGGAGGACCCCATCCACAAGCTGCTGCTCGGGCGAGACCCGGTGGCCGGCGCGCCCCTGGCGTCGCAGCCGACGATCTCGCGGTTCGAGAACGGCGCGGGCCGCGGCGCGCTCTACCGAATGGCGCGGGAGTTGGCGGCGAGCGTGATCGAGCGGCATCGGCGCCGCCTGCACCGGCGGGTGTGGCGGATCACCATCGATCTGGATCCGACCGACGACCGGACGCACGGCGCGCAACAGCTCACGTTCTTCAACGGGCACTACGACAGTTGGTGCTATCTGCCGCTGCTCGCGTTCCTGACTTTCAACGACGAGAAGGAGCAGTATCTGTGCGCGGCGCTGCTGCGGCCGGGGAACGCGGTGGCGGCCGACGGGACCCTGGGCCTGCTGTGTCGGCTGCTGCCGATGCTGCGGGCGGCGTTTCCGGCGACGCCGTTTCTCGTCCGGCTCGACGGGGGCTTTGCGACCCCGGAGATCCTCGATTTCCTGGATGCCGAACCGGGGCTCGACTACGTGGTCGCGATGGGCAAGAACGCGGTGTTGCAGCGGCATGCCGAATCCGCGATGGCGGTGGCCCGCGCGCAGAGCGAGGCCAGTGGCCGAACCGAGCACGTCTATACCGACACCCGCTACGCAGCCGGCACGTGGGGCCACGAACGCCGGGTCGTGATCAAGGCGGAGGTGGTCCGGCTCAAGGGTCGCGAGCCGCGGGACAATCCGCGCTTCGTCGTGACGAATCTCTTGGAGAGCTCGCGCTTCGTCTACGAGTGGGTCTACTGCGCCCGCGGGGACATCGAGAACCGGATCAAGGAGTTGCTGGACGGCCTGCAGATCGACCGCACGAGCTGCTGCAAGTTCCTGGCGAACCAGTTGCGCGTGTTGCTGACCGCGGCCGCCTACGCACTCATGCAGGAGCTGCGGCTGCGGGCGGCGCGGACCGGCTGTGCCCGCACCCAGGTGACGTGGCTGCGCGACCGGCTGCTGAAGCTGGGGGTGCATGTCGTCGGCTCGGCGCGCCGCATCGTCCTGCATCTACCACGGGCGACGCCCCATCTCCACGCGTGGCGGCGCATCGCGCTCGCGCTCGGCGCCTGCGCGGGTCAGTAGTCAGAGCCCGCGCGGGGCTCGGCGCACGTCTCGGCCCGGGCCGGCACCGCCCGTTACCGGCAGAGCCTTCCCCCAACCTGGCCTCCGCGACCGCCCGGCGCCGTGAAGGGCCACTCTACGCCTCCTGCCGCGCCCGCCGCCACGTCCGAGAGGCTCCGCTCGCGGTCAAGCAAGCCCCGTCGGTGACTGATTCTCGACCCTCATGAATAATGCAGGCTAGCACTACGCTGGGACAGATCACCGAGATCTCGGTCGACGGCTCCGAGGAGAAGGCGGTCGGCGGGACCAAGCGTCAGCACGTGACCGAGGGCGTCCTCACCAAGGCGACGGTCACGGTCCGGTGGAGCCATGCGCAGATCAGGGAGCTCTGGGCAGGGGTTGCGGAGGGGAGCAAGCCGGCCGACGTTCCGGTGATGCTCGAGATGATGCCTTATGGCAGCCCCGAGAGCTGGCTGTCGGCGGCCGAGAACGAAGTTGGGCACGACGACGTGACCATCGGGACCGCGGCCATGGTCGTAGTTCCCAAGAACGAGAAACCCGTGACCGCCACCTCCGTGGGTTACGCCGAGGGGACCGGCTCGACCAGCATCCACTTCGGTCTGGATCCGGATGCCGAGAACGAGGCGTTCAAGCTCATGGTGACCGACGCTTCGGGGTTCGCGGCGGGTAGCTTGATGGAGAGCAAGGTCCACGTCATCGAAGACATCAACCCGCAGAATATCGTGTTGAAGAGGGATGGCACCGGGGTCATCTACGAGGGCCGCACGGACGTCAAGTTCGACGTCACCGCTGATCCGCCACGAGAGGATCTCCCTCTCGGCGTCCGGTTCGATCTGGAGGACGTCACGGGTCAGACGGTCGCTTCACGCGACAACTACATCGACAAGTCGGTTGGCACGATCCCGACCGGCACCGGGTCCGCCGCCAAGGACACCGTCACCCTCACGCTGGACAGCAATGACGGCAATCGAGACAACGACAAGCTCGCGTTGCACGCCGAGGTCGTGGTCTACGCCTTGGACACCGGCGCCTATGACGGCATCGACGCCCCGGACCCGGTGGAGATCACCGTCGTCGACGTTCACAAGCTTCCGCCGCTCATGGTGAGCCCGAAGATGGGGACGCTGACGGAGGGCGGCGAAGTTGAGCTCACACTGACGATCAACCGGAACCCACCCGACACCATCGTCATCGACAGCGAGAAGAGGGAATACACCTCCGAGCCCGTCGACGTGATGTTGACGGGTAGCCCCGACGGTATGGTCCAGATCTCGCCGAGGCCCGTGAAGTTCCCGAAGCACGACGGCAAAGCGCCCTGGACACAGGAGATGAAGGTCATGGTCGAGGCAATGACCAATGACACCATCGACGGCGACCGAATGGTGATGATCACCGCTGAGGGTGCTGGCACGATCGCGGCGAATGGCATGGGGAAGCGTGCCTACGACGACCAGACGGTGTCGTTGACCGTGATGGACGGCACCCAGACGCTTGTCTGGGCGAAGACGGATGCGGAGATCCAGGAACACGTCTACGCGCAGAAGGAAGCCGGGGCGGGTGCCGACGAGATCTTCACCCCGGGCGAGATGATCGAGATCACGTCCAGCGCCCTGTTCAACGCCGCCGAGGGCGTCACGCTCTCGTACTCGGCCAAGTCGGACCTCGACGACGTGGCGATGACGACGGTCAGCGGCGGCATGGTGACGGTGACGGCGGGCGACGAGACGGGCATGGCCCACATCACCATCACCGCTCACGCGAGCGCGCCTTCGGGTGCGAAGGGTCTCCCGCAGACCGATCCGAGCGAGGCCAGCGTCATCTTCCCGGTCGAGGTGGGCCTCGCGGCGCTCAGCATCATGATCTCCGGGCCCGATGACATGAACATCGTCGAGGGCACCATGGACCATGCCAATGGCACGATGGCCGGCGCCATGGTGACGGCGGAGGCCAATCGGGAGGTCACCGAGGACGTGACCGTGATGCTCATGCGCGACCGGGCGATGAGCAGCGCCGGCGATGAGGACTTCATGGCCGATCCGATCGTGATCGAGGCCGGCACGAAGACGGGCTCGACCATGGTGATGGCCGTCGACGACGAGATGATGGAGAACGTGGACAACATGCCGGAAGAGCTGGTGCTCTACGGCATGACGGAAGGCATGGCCGGAGAGGTCACCGGTACGGTGACGCTCTACATCTGGGATTACCCGGTGCCGGCCCTGCCGATCATCGCGCAGCTTCTGCTGGCGGCCTTCCTGGCCATCGGCGGATACCGCCGCTATCGGCGGCGGTAACGTACGGCGTCGTTCGTAATCTCCCACACCCCCTCTCCCCGACGCCCCGGGGGGAGGGGGTTCTTTCTTTTCTGGGGGCGAAATCGTTCCGCGGGCTCGCCGGGTCAGACCGTGCTCCAATCGCGACATCGATCGTCGGCGCGCATCGCGGGCGCCGAATAGCGCGCGGGAGGGCGCAGGGATGCTGGCTGGCCTGAAGACCCGGCTCGCCGACCTCGAGAGGACTGCTACAGCCGCCGAGGGCCGGGACGACGACCGCGCGGTTTTCGGGAGGGTTGTCGGCGGCTGATCCCGGTCGGTCGCAACAGGGGCGCGGGGCAATGAAGAAGCGGCGGACCTACATTCGAGGCGGCAGCGTCTCCGACATGACGCGGCTGTTGGAGAGGGACGACACGCGCCCCGGACCCCGCCTCGCCCGGCGGCGGGTCATGGCTTGCATCGCCCTCGCGGTCGCGGCCCTGGCGATCGCGGCCCTGGCGGTCGCGACGGTACGGTTCCTCGGCGGCTGAGCGGGCACCGGCATCGCCCGCACTCGTGCGGCCTCGTGCCGGGTTGCCCAGCTCCGGTACTCACGGAACTTGCCGGAGGGCAAGACGGCGGTCCCCGGCTGGAGTGCTCGTCGTGGAGCTCAGCTCTGGAGCATGATGGCTCGCGCCCTCGTCGCCACCGTCGGCGCGCTCTCAGCACTGTCGGCCCTCTGCGTACCGCGAGCCCAAGCCCCCGGAGCGCGAAGAACACCCCCTGTCTCGCAAGACCATGCCCCTGCGGGGTCTTCCAGCCCCGGAACTCCCAGCACGGGCCCGGCCGCAAGTCAGCGGCCCCTTGATGGAATTTCCGGCCGCGGAGCTCGACGCAGGGGCATGATGTCGTGCAATACACAGAGAACCCCTCCGTTCTTGGGCTCCTGCTGTCGCCTCCTCGCCGCCATCGCCGTCACGCTCTCCGCGCTGCTGTCCATCGGGGCCCCGTGCGCCCACGCTCAGGACGTCATAAAGCCGCATACCTGGCATGACGGAGGCAATGGCGGCGTGGAGGTAGACGCGACTCGGGTGACGGTCGACGAAGGGGGGGTGATCAGCTACCGCATCCGACTGACGAAGGAACCTATCCTGACGACAGAAGAAATGGAAGCCGGAAAGAGGTGGTTTGTCCGCTTTCACATTGACGGCCAACCCCGCTACGACGGGGAGTACGATGCCGACGGCGACGGCGAAGTAGACATCAGCTGGGTGCCGTCGATCTACCGAGATTTCGGTCTGAACGATTGGAACGTGTGGAAAGACATCAGCATCAGGGCGCATCCAGACAGCGACGGTGAGGACCAGCAGATAACCTTCCGGCACGAAGTGTGGGACCAGGACTCGGAGTGCCCCTTTCTGGGCACCCCGGTGACGGTGCGGGTCAACGACACCACCAACGAGCCGGTCACCGTGAGCATCACTGACGCGACGGTCGTCGACGAGGGCGAGACCGCGCGGTTCAGCGTCAGGCTGAACAAGGCGGCCAGCCAGGCGGTCACGGTGGAGTACCAGACCGTGAACGGAAGCGCGCAGGAGGGCTCGGACTACGTCGCCGAGTCGGGGACGCTGATGTTCAACCCGGGCCAGCAGCTCCAGGGGCTCACGGTGCGGACCGTGAACGACAACATCCGGGAGTCGACCGAGAGCTTCAGCGTCACCCTGCGCAACGTGAGCGGGGCGGCCATCCGGGACGGGACCGCGACGGGCACCATCGACGACGACGACACCGGCGCCGAGGGCACATCCTCGCTCACTATCTCGAACGTCGCGGTGACCGAGGGTGCCACCGCCTTGTTCACGGCAACGCTGGGCAGCGACGCAGGCCAGTCGGTCACGGTGACCTACGAGACGGTGGACGGAACTGCGGTGGCCGACTCGGACTATACCGACACGTCCGGGTCGCTGACCCTCGCTCCCGGCGAGACGGAGACGATCTCGGTGGCTACCATCGAGGATACCACCGCGGAGCCGGCCGAGACGTTCACCGTCACGCTGACCGACACCGGCAACGTGATCGTGGCCTCCGCGACCGGCACCATCAACGACGATGACAGCGCGCCTCCACCCCCGCTCCCGACCCTGTCCATCGGCAACGCGGCGGCGAGCGAAGGCGACACGGTCGTGTTCACGGTCACCTTGACCGGAACCCGGACCGGCAACGTCACGGTCGCCTACGCCACCGCCGACGGAAGTGCGCACGACGACTCGGACTACTCCGACACGTCGGGGACGCTGACGTTCAGCCCCACCGAGGGATCCCACACGATCTCGGTGCCGACGACCGAGGACAGCGACCAGGAGGAGACCGAGACCTTCACCGTCACCCTCAGCAACCCCAGCGGCGCCACCATCGCGGACGGCAGCGCCACCGGCACGATCACCGACGACGACGAGGACGACACCACTACTACGCTCCCCACGCTGAGCATCGGGGACGCCACCGTCGAGGAGGGTGAGACGGCCGAGTTCACGGTGACGCTGACGGGCACGCGAACCGGTAGCGTCACCGTCGCCTACTCGACCGCCGACGGCACCGCCGACGCGGGGGACGACTACACGACCACGTCGGACAGCCTGACGTTCGGGGCGAACGAGAACTCCAAGACCATCCGGGTGCCCACCCTTGAAGACAGCGACGAGGAGCAGACCGAGACGTTCACCGTCACGCTGAGCAGCCCCACCGGGGCCACCATCGCGGACGGCAGCGCCACCGGCACGATCACCGACGACGACGAGGACGAGGACGACACCACTACTACGCTCCCCACGCTGAGCATCGGGGACGCCACCGTCGAGGAGGGTGAGACGGCCGAGTTCACGGTGACGCTGACGGGCACGCGAACCGGTAGCGTCACCGTCGCCTACTCGACCGCCGACGGCACCGCCGACGCGGGCGACGACTACACGAGCACGTCGGACAGCCTGACGTTCGGGACCAACGAGACGTCGAAGACGATCAGCGTGGCCACCCTCGACGACGACGAGGAGGAACAGGCGGAGACCTTCACCGTCACCCTCGGCAGCCCCGCCGAGGCCACCATCGAGGACGGCAGCGCCACCGGCACCATCACCGACAACGACGACGACACCGCCACCCGCACCACGCTCCCCACGCTGAGCATCGGGGACGCCACCGTCGAGGAGGGTGAGACGGCCGAGTTCACGGTGACGCTGACGGGCACGCGAACCGGTAGCGTCACCGTCGCCTACTCGACCGCCGACGGCACCGCCGACGCGGGCGACGACTACACCAGCGCGTCGGGAACTCTGACGTTCGAGACGGACGAGACCTCCAGGACCATCAGCGTGGCCACCTTCGACGACGGCGACGAGGAGGAAACCGAGACGTTCACCGTCACTCTCGGCAGCCCGGCCGGGGCCACCATCGAGGACGGCAGCGGCAGCGGCACCATCACCGACAACGACGACGGCGACGACACCACCACCCTCCCCACGCTGAGCATCGGGGACGCCACCGTGGAGGAGGGCGAGGCGGCCGAGTTCACGGTGACGCTGACGGGCACGCGAACCGGTAGCGTCACCGTCGCCTACTCGACCGCCGACGGCACCGCCGACGCGGGCGACGACTACACCAGCACGTCGGGAACTCTGACGTTCGCGACGGACGAGACTTCCAGGACCATCAGCGTGGCCACCCTCGAGGACGCCATCGAAGAGCAGACCGAGACGTTCACGGTCACCCTGAGCAACCCCGTCGGCGCCACCATCGCGGACGGCGACGCCACCGGCACCATCACCGACGACGACGGTCCGGCAACCGCCCTCCCCGTACTGAACATCGGCGACGCGACGGTGGAGGAGGGGGAGGCGGCCCGGTTCCTCGTCACGCTGAGCCGGACCAGCACCCAGGCCGTGACCGTGGCCTACGCCACCGCCGACGGCACCGCCCAGCAGGGCTCGGACTACACCACCGCGTCGGGCACCCTCCGGTTCGCGCCCGGCGAGGCGTCGAAGACGATCGCGGTGCCGACGGTCGAGGACACCGTCGAGGAGCAGACCGAGACTCTCACCGTCACCCTGAGCAACCCCGTCGGCGCCACCATCGCGGACGGCGACGCCACCGGCACTATCACCGACGACGACGACGAGGAGGACGACACCACCACGCTCCCCACGCTGAGCATCGGGGACGCCACCGTGGAGGAGGGCGAGGTGGCCGAGTTCACGGTAACGCTGACGGGCCCCCGAACCGGCAGCGTCACCGTGGCCTACTCGACCGCCGACGGCACCGCCGACGCGGGCGACGACTACACCACCACGTCGGGCAGCCTGACGTTCGGGACCAACGAGTCCTCGAAGACCATCAGCGTGCCCACCATCGACGACGACGACGAGGAACAGGCCGAGACGTTCACGGTCACGCTCGGCAGCCCGGCCGGGGCCACCATCACGGACGGCAGCGCCACCGGCACCATCACCGACAACGACGACGAGACCACCACCACGCTCCCCACGCTGAGCATCGGGGACGCCACCGTGGAGGAGGGCGAGGTGGCCGAGTTCACGGTGACCCTGACGGGCGCCCGAACCGGTAGCGTCACCGTCGCCTACTCGACCGCCGACGGTACGGCCGACGCGGGCGACGACTACACCAGCACGTCGGGAACTCTGACGTTCGGGACCAACGAGACGTCGAAGACGATCAGCGTGGCCACCCTCGAGGACACCATCGAAGAGCAGACCGAGACGTTCACGGTCACGCTGAGCAACCCCGCCGGGGCCACCATCGAGGACGGGAGCGGCACCGGCACCATCACCGACGACGAGACCACCACCACGCTCCCCACGCTGAGCATCGGGGACGCTACCGTGGAGGAGGGCGAGGAGGCCGAGTTCACGGTGACGCTGACGGGCACCCGAACCGGTAGCGTCACCGTCGCCTACTCGACCGCCGATGGCACCGCCGACGCGGGCGACGACTACACCAGCACGTCGGGAACTCTGACGTTCGCGACGGACGAGACTTCCAGGACCATCAGCGTGGCCACCCTCGAGGACACCATCGAAGAGCAGACCGAGACGTTCACGGTCACCCTGAGCAACCCCGTCGGCGCCACCATCGAGGACGGCAGCGGCACCGGGACGATCACCGACGACGACGGTCCGGCAACCGCCCTCCCCGTGCTGAACATCGCCGACGCGACGGTGGAGGAAGGGGAGACGGCCCGGTTCCTCGTCACCCTGAGCCGGACCAGCACCCAGGCCGTCACCGTGGCCTACGCCACCGCCGACGGCACCGCCCGGCAGGGCTCGGACTACACCGCGACGTCGGGCACCCTGCGGTTCGCGCCCGGCGAGGCGTCGAAGACGATCCCGGTGCCGACGGTCGAGGACACCACCGAGGAGCAGACCGAGACGTTCACCGTCACCCTCAGCAACCCCGTCGGCGCCACCATCGAGGACGGGAGCGGCACCGGGACGATCACCGACGACGACGGTCCGGCAACCGCCCTGCCCCTGCTGAACATCGCCGACGCGACGGTGGAGGAGGGGGAGACGGCCCGGTTCCTCGTCACCCTGAGCCGGACCAGCACCCAGGCCGTCACCGTGGCCTACGCCACCGCCGACGGCACCGCCCGGCAGGGCTCGGACTACACCGCGACGTCGGGCACCCTGCGGTTCGCGCCCGGCGAGGCGTCGAAGACGATCCCGGTGCCGACGGTCGAGGACACCACCGAGGAGCAGACCGAGACGTTCACCGTCACCCTCAGCAACCCCGTCGGCGCCACCATCGAGGACGGGAGCGGCACCGGGACGATCACGGACGACGACGGTCCGGCAACCGCCCTCCCCGTGCTGAACATCGCCGACGCGACGGTGAAGGAAGGGGAGACGGCCCGGTTCCTGGTCACCCTGAGCCGGACTAGCGCCCAGGCCGTCACCGTGGCGTACGCCACCGCCGACGGCACCGCCCTGCAGGGGTCGGACTACACCGCCGCGTCGGGCACCCTCCGGTTCGCGCCCGGCGAGGCGTCGAAGACGATTCCGGTGCCGACGGTCGAGGATACCGTCGAGGAGCAGACCGAGACGTTCACCGTCACCCTCAGCAACCCCGTCGGCGCCACCATCGAGGACGGGAGCGGCACCGGGACGATCACGGACGACGACGGTCCGGCAACCGCCCTCCCCCTGCTGAACATCGCCGACGCGACGGTGGAGGAAGGGGAGACGGCCCGGTTCCTCGTCACTCTGAGCCGGACCAGCACCCAGGCCGTCACCGTCGCCTACGCCACCGCCGACGGCACCGCCCGGCAGGGCGCGGACTACACGGCCACGTCGGGCACCCTCCGGTTCGCGCCCGGCGAGGCGTCGAAGACGATTCCGGTGCCGACGGTCGACGATACCGTGGAGGAGCAGACCGAGACGTTCACCGTCACGCTGAGCGACCCCGCCGGGGCCACCATCGAGGACGGGAGCGGCACCGGGACGATCACGGACGACGACGGTCCGGCAACCGCCCTCCCCCTGCTGAACATCGCCGACGCGACAGTGGAGGAAGGGGAGACGGCCCGGTTCCTCGTCACCCTGAGCAGGACCGGCGCCCAGGCCGTGACCGTGGCCTACGCCACCGCCGACGGCACCGCCCGGCAGGGCTCGGACTACACGGCCGCGTCGGGCACCCTGCGGTTCGCGCCCGGCGAGGCGTCCAAGACGATTCCGGTGCCGACGGTCGAGGACACCGTCGAGGAGCAGACGGAGACGTTCACCGTCACCCTGAGCAACCCCGCCGGCGCCACCATCGCCGACGGCAGCGCCACCGGCACCATCACCGACGACGAGCCCGTCACTCCCCTCCCTGCCCTCACGGTCGCGGACGCGGAGGCGAAGGAGGGCGATGTGGCCGAGTTCCGGGTCACGCTGAGACCGGCGAGCGACGAGACGGCCACGGTGTCGTTCCGCACCGTCGACGGCACCGCGACGGCGGGACTCGACTATACGTCCGCCATGGGGACGTTGCGCTTCGAGCCGGGAGAAACGAGCGCGACCATCGCCGTTTCGACGCTCACCGACGAGCTCGTGGAGGGTGCCGAGCGGTTCACGCTGGAGCTGAGCGACCCGGTGGCGGCGACGGTGGCCGACGGGACCGGGGTGGGGACGATTGCCGACGACCACACGGCTCGAATCCGGACCGTCAACCGAACCATCCTGCCCGAGGTGGGGCGGGCCTTGGCCTTCAACGCGGTGACGTGCCGTTTCGACCGACCCCTCTCGCAGCCGATGGCCGGCAACGGGACGCAGCGCCCGGCCGGACACCTGTCGCTGTCGCGCGGGCTCGTCGCGGGCCGGCGAACCTCGCCGGGCGACCCGTGGACCTCGCCCGCCGGCCCGGGAATGCCGCCGGGCGACCCGTGGACGTCACCCGCCGGACCGCCGTTGCCGTTGGAGCAGGCCCTGGCAGACTCCTCGTTCCTGATGCCCTCGACGACCGAGCAGGGCGGCGCGGGCCGTTACACCGCGTGGGGTTGCGCCGACTACCGCCACCTCGGCGGCAGCGGGAACGGCGCCCTTTCCTGGAACGGCGCGGCATTCAGCGTCCAGGTCGGCGCCGACGTCGAGCTCGGCGCCAACGTGCTGGCCGGCGTGTCCCTGTCGCGGTCGAGGAGCTCGTTCGGCTTCGGGGGCGGCGAGCACGCCGACCGGCGAGGCGGGAACGAGCTGAGCCTGACCGGCGTGAATCCCTATGTCGCCTGGTTGGTCGCGCCCGACCTGGACGTGTGGGGAACCGTCGGTCATGCCTGGGGCGACTATCAGCTCGACGATCACCTCGGCGCGGGAACCCTGACGAGCGCGGCCACCCTGAACTCGGCGACGGTGGGCATCAACGGCCGGCTGCTCGCGCGGGGCGGTGGGATGCTCCGGTTGCGGGGCGAAGGGGGGCTGGCGCACCTCGGCGTCGCGGGCGACGGAGACACGCTGGCCGCGACGGGTCTGGACATGCGGCGGGTGCGGCTGAGCACCGAGGCCAGCTACGAGCACCTCTTCTCCGTCGGCTCGACCCTGACCCCGTGGGGCGAGCTGGGCCTGCGCCATGACGGCGGCGACGGCGAGACCGGCGCCGGCCTGGAGGTCCGCGGGGGCCTGCGCTTCCGTGACCTGGCGAAGGGGTTGACCATCGAGGGATCCGGCCGCCGACTGATCGTGCACGAGGGCGCGGTGAGGGAATCGGGCTTCGGCCTCGTGGTGCGCCTGGGCCCGGGCGAGTCGGGCCTGGGCCCGTCCGTGAACCTGACCCCGGCCTGGGGCGCGACCGCCAGCGGCGTGCACGAGCTGTGGGAGCTCGGTGCGACCGCCTTTTCAGGGTACGACGCCATGGGCGCGCGCATGAACGCCCGGTTCTCCTACGGCTTCTCCGCTCTCGACGGCGACGGGCTCCTGACCCCCTTCGGAGCGCTGAGCCTCGCCCGCGAGGACGGGCGGGGCTACCGGCTCGGCGCGACTCTCGCGATGGGCCGGTCCGCGACCGTCAGTCTCGAGGTCGAGCGTCGCCGGCGCCTCGCCGCCGACAGGGTCATCTACGCGGTCATGCTGCGCGGCATGCTGCAGTTCTAGCCAAGCAGCGGTGATGCGGGAGGCGCCGCGAGATCTTCGTAGCCGACCGTCAACAAGGTCCCCGCCCCGACGGTGGCGCGAATCGCCGATGCCGGTCTGGTGTCGATGGCCGGGCTGCACGGTCACGCCTACTCGGTCGGAGCATCGCCGGGGACGTCATGAGGGCTACCCGCCCCGTCGACGCCGGGGCACGCGAATGAGACGGACGTCGTAGCGTACGAACACCGGGTCGCCGGTCACCAGGGTCAACCCCTCGAGCCGGGCCTGCGCCACCCGCGATCTCCCAGACGCTCGCCGCGGACAGGTATCTCCGCGACGACGGGGCCGCAAGGGCCTCCAAGATCGGTGCCGCACTGGCGGCAGTCCACGTTCGGCCGAACGTCAGCTCGAGGATGTCGCGATCCGTCGGGCCGAGGTCTGTCGCCGCCTCGTTCCGCGCCGACGGTCGGCGCCGAGGGGACGACCCGGTGGCAATGCGTTCCGCTCGGCTCGCCATCTCGTAGCCGATTGTACTTCCCGCGGTGGTGGTTCGGACGGTCGCTGCACCCGTCGTCGTCCCGGCCCTCGGCCGCTTGCGCCGCCCGCTCGAGGTCGGCGAGCCGGGTCTTCAGGTCGGCCGGCATCCCTGCGCCTCCTCGCGCGGTCTTCAGCGCTGGCGATGCCGGCCGCCGGTCGATCTCGCGATTGGAGCACGGCCGGAAGCCGGCAGGAGCCCGCGGGACGATTTCCCCCGGAAAAAAAGAACCCCCTCCCCCCCGGGGCGTCGGGGGAGAGGGGGCTGTGGGAGACTACGAACGCCGCCGAACGCTACCGCCGCCGGTAGCGGCGGTATCCGCCGATGGCCATGAGGGCCGCCAGCAGAAGCTGCGCGATGATCGGCAGGGCCGGCACCGCGGCATCCCACAGGTAGAGCTTCACCTCGCCGGTGACCTCGCCCGCGTTGTCCGCCGCCATGCCGTAGAGGACGAGCTCCTCCCCGTCCTCAGCCGTCATGTCCTCGACGGCCGTCACCATCGTGGTCCCCGAGCTCATGCCGGCGGCGATGGTGATCGCCTCGGCCATGAAGTCGGCGTCGCTCGCCGTGCTCATCGACCGGTCGCGCATCAGGTTCACGGTGACCGCCTCGGTGACGGGCCGGTTCGCGGTCGCCGTGACCATCGCGCCCGCGCCGCCCTCGACGACGTTCATTTCCGTGGGGCCCGAGAGCACGATGGCCAGGGCCTCGAGGCCGACCTCCACCGGGAACTTGATCATCGCGGTCCCCGGGTCGGTCTGGTCGAGGATCTTCACGCCCGAGGGGCTGCTCGCGTGCGCCGTGACCGTGATTTCGGCCATCCCCTCGCTCATCGCCGTGACCGTAACCATGCCCCTGCTGTCGCTGGCGACCGCGACGTCGTTGTTGCTCGAGTCCGCGGAGTAGTCGGGCGTGACACCCGGCGCCGCGCCGAAGACGTCGTTGCCCTCGAGCTCGATGGTCTCGCCCACGGTGAGGATTCCATCCTCGCCTGCGCCCGCCTCGATGGCGTCGTAGACCGCCTCCATCACGACCGACTCCTCCAGCGCCCACACGAGCGTGTCGGTGCCCTCCTCGATGGTCAGCATCGCCAGACCCTCCTGGCTGCTCTTCTCGGCGCCGTTCGCCGGCACGGTGCCGGCCACCATCGCGTCGAGCATCAGCACCTCGCCGGCGTCGAGCTCTTGGTCCTCCCGCACCATCACCTCGACCGTCGCGGCCTGCAGCCAGGGCGCCTTGCCGTTGTGCTTCGCGAACGTGACGGCCGCCGGCAGCATGTAGTCGTCCATGCCCGCCGTCGAGCCCGCGCCCGCCGAGAGCATGACGGTGACGGACTCGCTGGTGACGTCCACCTTCTCCGAACCGGACCTCCTGGCTCTGTCCCTGGGCGGGTTCCGATCGAGCGTCAGCTCGAGCTCGACGGTCTCGCCCTCCTTCGCCGTCTCCTCCATCGGGCTGATGGAGACCACCGGCAGGCGGTGAAGGTCGAGCACGCTGATGTCCACGGTGGACTCCGCGATGTCGTCGAAGGCGCCCGAGACGAGGTCGAAGGACTGCACGTCCGCGTGGATCGTGAAGTCGTTGTCCACGCGGTTCCCGTCGTTCCTCGGCGTCGAGAACTTGACGGTGTCCTTCGCCGCCGCGCCCGTGCCTACCGGGATCTCGCCGGTGCCGCCGTCCAGCGTGTAGAGCCGCGAGGACACGGCCACCCCGTCGAGGTCGGTCACGCTGTAGCGAACATCGAGCGGGAGGTTGACGCGAGCCGGCGATGCAACGGCCTTCAGCGTGACGGTGTCGCCCTCGAAGATGGCCGCCGTGGACGCCGGGTCCCTCGACAGCTTGATGCCCTGCGTCTCGTCGTCCACGATGACGTTCACGCGGTCGGTCGTCGTGCGCCCCCGCGAGGCGCTGGTGGAGACGAAGACACCGGTGTTCGGCACCACATCCACACGGAACCCTTCATCTTCCGCGTCGGCGTCGTGGGCGAGGGAGAGCACGGTCTTGCCGGTCGCGGGCTTGAACCGGTTCTCAGCAGTCGGCTCTTGCGTAGCCGTCGGCTTCTTGGGAATCGCGATGGACACCGTGGCCGACTGCAGAAGTGCGTCGGTGCCGGCCTCGGCTGGCGAAAGCCACGCGGCGCCGGCGGCATCCGTTGCCGGCGTAAAGGGCGCCACGGCCAGCTGCACCATCGCAGGCTCGGGCGGGCTGGTCGCGGTGTGCCCATCCCACAGCTCCGTCACCTGCGCGTGGTTCCACTCGACCGTCACGTTCACGTCGATGGTCGTTCCCTCGTCCACGTGGACGCGAGCAACCCCGCCGACCGTCCTCTCCGGAGCGGTCGTGTCGGTGCCGACCCGGATCGCGGTGATGATGCCGTCCGTTGGCGTGGTGGCCGCAGCTGTCACGGTGATGTTGAACGTCTGGCTGACGGTGGCGGCGGTCGTCGCGGTATCGGTTGCCGTGTACTCGACTGCTGTTGCCGCTGCTGCTGTTGTTGGTGTTCCAGAGAGCATCCTGGTCGCGGGGTCGAAACTCAGCCCCGCAGGCAGAACGGTGGTGCTGTAGGTGTAGGGGCCTGTTCCGCCCATCGCCACCGGTAGCGCGGTCGCCGTCATCGCCGCGCCTGCGGTCAGGGTCAAATCCGCCTGTTGGCTCGCGAAGGCCAGGGCAGTCGTTGTTGCTGCGTTCACGGTGATCATGAACTCTAGCTCGCCGCTTGCGGGGGGCGTGGCGCCGTCCATCGCCTTGTAGGTGAAGGTGGCCGCAGGCGCCGCCGTGGTCGGCGTTCCGCTGAGCATCCTGGTCGTGTCGTTGAACGTCAACCCCATAGGCAAGGCGGGGGTGATGCTGTACATGTACGGCGTCGTGCCGCCCATCGCCTCGGGCAGCGTGACCCCCGCCATCGGCATATCCACGGTCAGGGCGGGGATGGTGGGTACCGAGATCGGCGAGAACTCCAGGATGCCGCCGCTCGGTGCGGCTGCCACGTCAACCATGAACGTGGCCGTGGCTGTTCGGCCCATAGTCTCGCCGCTCAACGGCGTGTCCTTGGCCATGTAGACGACCGTTCGGGACTCTACCGTCGTCGGCGTCCCGGAGAGCTTCCGCGTTGCGGGGTCGAATGCCAGTCCCGCAGGCAGGTTCTGGACACTGTAGGTGTAGGGCGGGTTGCCGCCCATGGCTGCGGGCAGTGCCGCCGTGGTCGCTGGCACGGCCGTGCCAACCGTCAGCTTCATAGCCGTGGGACCGGCCAGGCTCAAGGTGTCCAACACGGTGATGACGACTGGGGATGAAATCGCTTGGCCAACGGCCGTCACGGGGTTCTCTCTGTCACGATCCGTCGCCGTGTAGACGGCGGTCGTCGTTCCGACCGTGGTCGGCATTCCCGCAAGCTCCCTGACCATTGGCGGTGTGGCGGTGGGATTGTCCATGAAAGTCAGGCCCGCAGGGAGCGGCGTCAGGGTGTAGCTGACAATCCCGTTTCCGCCGGTAGCTCCGACCAACGACATCTTCACGGTCTGACCCTTGAGAAAGGTCAGAGCCGGCGGTGTGGTAGTGAAGGTCGGGACACTCTCCGCCTCAAGAGCCTCGATGTCGGTCATAGTGCCGACGTCGACCAAGCCCTCGGTCACCAGTTTCGTGCCCGTGGCGGGGGCGGTGTAGTCGAGCTCCAGCACGGTTCCGCTCGGGATGGCCTGGTTGAGCGTGAGCATTATCGTCGCACTGGCGCCAGCACCGAGTGCGGGTATCGTCGCTGAAGCGACAGCCAAGCCCGTAAGGGATGTACCCGTGACCGGTTGGCTGTTGGAGTTGTGCTCCGTTACGGTCCAGGCCGAGAGGGCTAGCGGCCCGGCGTCGGAGAGCTGAACCTTAACCTCGGCGGGCGTGCTATCCATCAGGTTGAGCGTCACCGTAGTGCCGCTGTAGGTGGCGACGGTGTCGCCCGCGGTCTGAGCCGCAGCCTGCCCCGCCCCTAGCGCGAACACCATCCCGACCAGCGCCATCCACTTCAGCGCCCGGCAACTGCCTCTCGCAAAAGTCGCTCCTGTCATGTCGCAATCTCCCTTGTGAGTCCGTCCGACTGTCGCCAGCAGCGGGGGGAAACCACTCCATCCGCCCCCTGCCTCCCCCCGGTGTCGACTACCGCTCCGCATCTGTTTCGGGCCTCCTGCGTCGTGGCGCGAGCCGCGAATTGTGCACGGACTTGGGTCTCTCCGCATTTCAGGAGCACCACAAGTCATTGATTGTCAATGGGTTGCGCGAGTTCACCAAAAGCTCGCATGGAAACCGACCCGTCAGGCCCCGCTCAGCGGACTTTCGCCTGGAAGTGGGACAAGTAGCTGACATATAGAGGGTTGAACTTTCGCCTGCGGTCGTGGGCTGCCGGGCCCATTTGGCCCCCGGAACACGAGAATTGGGGATGAGATTGAATACGCCCCGATGCGGGAAGAGATGGCGAATGCTCAGCTACCGCGGGGAGCGTGGCGGCAGGGCGGCAGGGCGGCGAGGCGGTGGCGGCGAGCGCGCGGCCGCCCGAGGGCGGCCGAGGAGGATTCCGCGGAACCTCTGGCGGCGCTGACGACGCAGCTGCTCTGATGCGGGTCGGGCGCCGGCGTCACGGGCGCCGCCCGTCGCGGGGCCCGCGTCCGAGGCCGAGATAGGCGGCCCAGTCGTCCATCAGGCGGCGGCGTCGCTCGAACAGGTCGGACCGCGCGTAGGCCGCCTCGACCGGGTTCCGCACCGCGTGGGCCAGCGCCGCCTCGACCACCTCGCGCGAGTGGTCGGTCTCTTCCGCCGCCCAGTCGCGGAAGCTCGACCGGAAGCCGTGCGGCACCGCCGCGATGTCGAGCTGCTTCAAGAGGCCCGACAGGGCCATGTCTTTCAGCGGCCTCCCCCGCGACGTCGGGAACACCAGGGGGGCGCCGGGGCCGAGCGACCGCGCCTCGGCCAGCACCTCGACCGCCCGCCCGCACAGCGGCACCCGGTGCTCGCGCTTCGCCTTCATCCGCGTCGCCGGAATCGTCCACACCGCCCCCGCCGCGTCCACCTCGCGCCACTCGGCCCCCCGCACCTCGCCCGAGCGGCCCGCCGTCAGGACCAGGAACTCGAACGCCAGCTTCACCACCCCGCGCGCCCCCGACCCCCGCACCGCCGCCAACGCCCCCGCCACCTCGCGGTGCGGCAGCGCCGGCATGTGACGCGTCTGGTGCTGCTGCCGCCCCAGCACCAGGTCGATGCGGCCGCACGGGTTGGCGCCGCGGTACCCCATGGCCACCGCCCACTCCATGACCAGGCCGATGCGCTGCAGCACCCGCCGCGCCGTCGTCGGCCGGGCGTGCCACACCGGCCGTAGCGTCTCGATGACGTCGGCGGTGGTCACCGCCCCCACCGGCATGCCGCCGATGCCGGGGAAGGCGACCCGGGTCAACCCCGACAGCCAGTCGCGCCCGTAGCGGGGGTTGCGCCACCCCGGGCGCATCTGGCGCCACACCCGCTCGGCCGCGTCGGCGAAGGTGGGCTCGTCGGCGGCCCGCCGCGCGGCCACGGGGTCGCCGCCGGCGCGGGCGAGCTTGCGGTTGGCGAAGGCCTGGCGGCGGGCCTCGTCGAGCGAGACGAGGGGGAAGCTGCCGAGGCCCATCTCGCGCCGGCGGCCCCGGACGGCGAGCCGCTGCACCCAGCTTCGGCTGCCCGAGGGCTGCACCTCGAGGTAGAGGCCCTGGCCGTCGCAGTAACGGCCCGGCTCGACCACGGTGCGCACGAAGTCGGCCGACAGCGCGTGCTCGGGGCGCCGGCCGCGCGGCGTGGGCTCGCGCCCCGCCGTCGGTGTCGGGTCGTCGGCGTGCAGCCCGCGCGGCGCCACCTGGTGCGGTTCTCGGGGGTACGGGAATCGGCCGTCCATCTCCGTTTCTTCCTCGCTTTCGGCGTGTCGAGAACGCTCTGGCACTGCCGGCGCGCGAGCCGCCCGCACTTGGTCGCGAGCAGCGTGGGGTCCTGCTCGACGAGCCACTCGGCGGCCTCGAGGACGCGTCGCCCCGGTCTGCCCCTCCTTCGGCCGGCCCCGGATGCCGGGGCGGCGCTCGGGCGGACGAAACGGGGGCCGCGGGCGTGTAAAGAAAAACACACCCGATAGCGTATAAACGTGAGATGGAGGAAGTTGCGCTTGTCTTGCAGGCCGGGGTCAGCAAGATGCGCCGGCGACCGTGCTATAAACGGCACGCCGACGGACGGTGCAGGTCTGCGCGGTGACGACGCGACGTGGGCGGTGGCAGGGATGCCCCCCGGGCAGGAGTGCGGTTGCGGCGGGTGCGGTTGCAGGCGCGGGTGCGATTGCGGGACCGCCCGGCAAGCGGGACGGCGCCTGGCGAAGTGCCGCCGGCAGGAACTCTCGGGCCGCCGCGTGGCCGTCGAGGGCATCGTGCATCATGGCGACGAGAAACCTCGGCAGAGCGGAAGACGCGTTGGCGCCCGGCCCGGCCTCTGCGACGACCGGCCGGGGCCGGCCGCGGCAGAGACGAAAAGATCCCCCTCCCCCCCGGGGCGTCGGGGGAGAGGGGGCAAGGGAGAGTTACGAACGCCGCCGCCGACCGGCGCTACCGCCGCAGGTAGCGCCGGAATCCGCCGATGGCCAGGAAGGCCGCCAGCAGAAGCTGCGCGATGACCGGCAGGGCCGGCACCGCGGCGTCCCAGAGGTTGAACTCGAGCGAGTTGCTCTGGGTGTTGTCGGCCATCGCGAACAGTACCAGCACCTCGTTCATGTGGGCGCCGGAGTCGTCCATGTCGTCTTCCGTCACCATCAGCATGGCGCTGCCCGAGGCCTCGCCGGCCAAGATGGTGATGCTCTCGACCGTGTAGTCGCTGTCGTCCGCCGTGCTCGCCGAGCGGTCACGCATGATCACGACCTCGGTGTCCGCCGAGACCGCGGGATCTGCCATCACCGTCAGCTCGTACTCCATGCCCTCGACGAGGTTCATGTCGTCGGGCCCGGAGAGCGTGAAGGTGCGCGGCGAGTCGTTCTCCGTCACCGAGATGGTGAACGTCTGCGGCGTGGCGATGCCGCTGCCCGTCGCGACGATGGTGATGTCGGCCATCGGCGCGACCTCCATGTCGTCGAGCACCTGGACCATGGCCGTGCCCGAGTCCATGCCGGCCGCGATCTCGATCGTCGCCTCGTTCATCTCGACGGCGCCGGTGATCGTCAGCGTCACCATGGCCTCTTCGTCGGCCAGGACGGCCCGGTTGGCCATGGCCGTCACCGTGATCATGCCGCCCTCCTCGACCATGTCCATCGGGTCGGCCGAGACCGTGACGGCCAGCGGCATGTTCACGACGTTGACCGAGAACGTCACCGTGGCCACGTTGGTCGCGGGCTGTCCCGTCGTGACGCCGTCGGCCATCGTCGCGGTGGCGGTGATGGTGACGTGGGCCATGCCGGCCGAGCCGGCCGTGACCGTCACCATGCTGCCGCTCGTGGACGTGCCGGCCACCATCATGTCGTCCGACTCGGCCGCGTAGCTGACGCCGACGCCCTCGGCCGCGTCGAACATCATGCCGGCGTCGAGCTCGGCCACGTCGCCGGGATGGAACATGGCGTCGTCGCCGGCGAGCCCGGCCGCCATGAGCAGCGGGTAGATCTCGTCGCGCGACTTCGCGGTCACGAGGTTGGTCGGCTCCGGCGGCTCCGGGGCCTCGTCGTTGTCGGTCACCATGATCGTGAGGGTCGCCTCGCCGGCGCCCCGGGCGATCACGGTCAGGCTCTCGTCCGCGTAATCGTCGTCTTCCGTGGCCGTCACCGTGGCGGTGCCCATCGTCGAGCCGGCTGCGATGGTGATGGAAGCCGCCGAGAGCTCGCCGTCGCCGATGACCTCCAGACCGACCATGATCTCACCGTCGCTCTCCGCGACCTCCCGGCTCGCGGTCGCGGTGATGGTCGACATGCCGCCCTCCATGATCTCCATGGGATCGGCGGTCACGGCCACCGACAGCTCGGACATGACCACGCTCACGGGGAACGTGAGCCGGGCCACGCTCGCGCGGTCCTGGGTGACGACCAGCGAGCTGCTCGTGGGCTTCGCGGTGGCGGTGACGGTGACCTCGGCCTCTCCGGGCTCCATGGCCGTGAGCGTCACGGCCTCGCCGCTGGCCGAGGCGCCGACCGCCGCGCCGTCCACGGAAGTGCCGAACGACACGCCGACCATGTCGTCGTCATACGTGAACAGGTCGTCCGTCATGATCATGACTTCGTCGCCGGGGTTCAGGGGGGCGTCGCCCAGCGCCGTCATGATGGCGTCGTAGGCGTCGTCCTTCGCCGAGACGAGCGGCGTGGTGGCGTCCTCGATGGCGATCGAGAACATGCTCATGACCTCGCCCGACCCGTTCTTCGCCGTGGCGCCCTTCGCCGTGAGGTGCAGCACGAGGTCTTCCATGCCCACGTCGTCGTCCGCCGCCGCCCAGAGCATGAAGTCGGCGCTCTTCTTGCCGGTGCCGCTGGCAATCTCGATCTCGGGGGGATCGACCCGGTAGTCGAGGGCCTGGCTGCCGTCGGCGGTCACCGCCACCGCGAGCTTCTCGCCAGAGGGATACCCCATCTCGCCGCGGTCCACGGTGACCGTCACGTAGACGGGGTCGCCGCCCTCCATGATCGACATGGTCTCGTCCTTGGTCTTCTTGCCCATGTCGTCGACGGTGAACGCCGTCGCCGTGATCTTGTCGGCCATCGGCAGCCCGTGGATGTCGGCGATCTCGATCTCAAGGGGGGTGGCCCGGTCGGCGTTGGTCCCGCCCACGAGCGCCCTCAGCGTGATGGTGTCGGTGTCGCGGTCGCCGTCGGGGTTCGGCGGCGTGATGGCGATCGAGGCCATGGGGCCGTCGTCACCCGTGCCGGCATCGAGCGCGTTGCCGAACGTGTGGCTGCTGGTGTCGACCGTGTAGCCTGCCTTGTCGACGCTGATCGCCGTCACGTGAAGGCGGTCGACCGGCGTGGGATCGGCCGTGAGGGTGACGTTGATGGCTCCACTCTCGCTCGGCGACGTCGTGGTCAGCTTCCACTCGAACACCTGGTCGTCGGTGTCGCTGATGGTGACCTTCTGGGCGCCCGTGGAGTCGGCATCGAGCGCGAGCTCGGCGCCCCCCTGGGCGGTGACGTTGGTGTCGTCGTTGTTGACGACCGCGTACGTCACCTGGATGCCCTCGTCCTCTGCATCGAGGTCGGGCCGCGTCTGTACGGTGACGGTGCCGGTCAACGTTCGGTTGACTGCCTCGGCCGTGCCGCCGGTGGGGTGCGGCTGAACGGTCAAGGTGAGAGCCGCAGGCACGGGCGCATCGAAATCGTCCGTGTCGGCCACGGTCAGCCCCGCGGCCACCTCGGCGGCCGTGAGGTCGGTGGCGGCGACGCCGGCCCCCAGCGCGGTCCTGACGGCGACGGTCGGGGTGACGACGATGGTCGTCGCAGCCGTCAGTCCGGGCCCGACGGAGACCTTCGCGCTCACCGAGAGCGTCAGACGCCCCCCCTCGTCCACGGTCTTGGGCGTCGTGACCTTGACCTGCGCGGCGGCCTGCGCGGCCCCCAGCGCGAACACGACGCCGAACAGCGCCATCCACTTCAACGCCCTGCAACTGCCTCTCGCGAAAATCGCTCCGATACGCATTCGCAATCTCCCTTGGTGAATTCGTCCTCGCATGGCAACGGGGGAATCGGATCAGTCCGCCATGCCGGCGTCGCCCCGGCGGCGCTCACGTCGCGTCCGCAGATTCCCGCAAGCTCATGATTCGAAAAGGAGTTGTGCATCCATGGACACGTCCGGACCGGGTCTCTTCCGCCCCTCGGGAGGCGTTGCCGCGCTTCCGCCCGAAACGGGGGGAAAGGCGGCGGGCGGCCGATTGCCCGATCTCGGCCGCGAGCCGGGGTCGGCGCCGCGCGGGCGGCGTCCCGAGCTCGCGCTGTCGGCCGACTTCGTGCGCACCGTGGACGAGCCGGGCCGCTACTGCGACGGCCAGGGCCTCTACCTCGAGGTACAGCCCTCGGGCAGCCGAAGCTGGGTGCAGAGGCTCGCCGTCCGGGGCCGGCGGCGCGAGATGGGCCTCGGCAGCTTCCCGCTGGTCTCGCTCGACGAGGCCCGCGACCAGGCCTTCGCCAACCGCAAGCTCGCCCGCGCCGGCGGCGACCCCGTGGCCGCGCGGCGGGCCGCCGACGAGCCCACCTTCGCCGACGCGGCCGAGCGGGTGTGGCGCCAGATGCGGCCGGGGTGGCGCAACCCCCGCTACGGCCGCGACTGGCTGTCGGGGCTGACCCGGGTCGCCTTCCCCTGCATCGGCCGGATGCCGGTGGGGGCGGTGACCACCGCCGACGTCATCGAGACGCTGCGGCCGGTGTGGCACGCCCGGCCGACGACGGCGCGGCGGGTGCTGCAGCGCATCGGCCTGGTCATGGAGTGGGCGGTGGCGATGGGGTACCGGACGACGAACCCGTGCGGGCGCGTCGACCTCGTGCTGGGCCGCCAGCAGCACCAGACGCGTCACATGCCGGCGCTGCCGCACCGCGAGGTGGCGGGGGCGGTGGCGGCGGTGCGGGGGTCGGGGGCGCGTGTGGTGGTGAAGCTGGCGTTCGAGTTCCTGGTGCTGACGGCGGGCCGCTCGGGCGAGGTGCGGGGAGCGCGCTGGCGCGAGGTCGACACGGCGTCGGGGGTGTGGACGGTTCCGGCGTCGCGGATGAAGGCGAAGCGCGAGCACCGGGTGCCGCTGTGCGGGCGCGCCCTCGCGGTGCTGGCCGAGGCCCGGGGGCTGGGCGGCGGTGGCGGGCTGGCGTTCCCGACGGCACGGGGCCGGCCGCTGAAGGACATGGCCCTGTCGGACCTGCTGCGGCGGCTCGGCATCGCGGCGGTGCCGCACGGGTTCCGTTCGAGCTTCCGCGACTGGGCGGCGGAAGAGACCGACCACCCGCGCGAGGTGGTCGAGGCGGCGCTGGCCCACGGGGTGCGGAACCCGGTGGAGGCGGCCTACGCGCGGTCCGACCTGTTCGGGAGGCGCCGCCGCCTGATGGACGACTGGGCCGACTATCTCGGGGGCCGCGCATCGGGGGGTGGCGGCGCCGATTGACCGGCCTGGGCGCGCCGGTATCCGGCGCGCCGACGATGGCCCGAGTCGGGCTCAGGACGCGCGAGCGCGGCGCCGGCCCGCCGCGGTTGGCGCCGGGGGACGCCCTTGCTCGACCGACTGGCACGGAAGCGCCGGGGCCCGCTCACTCGTGAATTCGTCTTCTCACGTGGAGAAGCTGGAGAGCCAGGTTCCGCCCGCAGGACTCTTCGCCTGAAGTGCTGCAAGAGTGGCCGGTCTGCAGGGGGTTTGACTTTCGCCTGCCGTGGTGGGTCCGAGGGCGCATCGCGGCCCGGAACGCGCAGAATTGGGGATGGCATTGAACACGCTCGTGCTTGCCGGGAAGAAATGGCGAATATTCAGCGACCGTCTCCCCCCTCTGCATCGTCACGACGCGACATGGGGTTACTCTATATGGGAATCACACCATATGACCGTTTCATTACACAGTATTATCGACACACCAGCCGTCTGAACTGAGGTATGCTTGCCACCAGCCGTTTCCATGTTCCCGAAGAAGCCGAGGGCCGCGACGGCCTTCCGATGCCATGCCCGCGAACATGACCGACTATGCGGAGCCCCGGTTCGCCATCAACCCGCTCTCGACCGAGCGGGGTGTGGCAGGGGGCACCCCCGCGGTCACGCTCCACGCCGCAACGTGCCGTCTCGTGAGACACGACGCGCGGTACTTCACCACGGTGGCCGAGGTGGAGGAGTGGATAGAGGCCACGCCCTGGGCCCTCGTGCCGTGCCGGCAGTGCAACCCGCGGCAGGAGGAGTCGTGACGGGGCGGCTGGGAAGACGCGCGTGCCTGCTGTGGTTCGGGTTGATGCTGCTGGCCGCCGACGCCGGCGGCGACGTGCTGGAGCAGGCCAGAGCGGCGGCGTTCGAGGCCGGGGTCCAGTCGGCCTCGGCGCCGCGTCAGCAGCGGTCCCTCGAGCGGATGATGACCGGGCTCGGGCTGGCCATCGTGGGCGGCCGGCTGGTCTGGTACCGCTTCGAAGACAAGGACTGCCGCGAGGCCGCGGGCCCGCGGTGCGCCGTGACCGTGTGGGCCGGGGCCGCCGGTCTCGCGTCGGGCCTGCTGCTCATGACGGTCTTCTCCGAAGTCCCCGCCGCGCCGTCCGTCGGCTTCGAGCCGCAGCCGGGCGGCGGAACCGTCAGGGCGGTCGTCTCGTTCTGAGCAGCCCACCCGGGCCTGCCTGCCGTCTGTCGTCGCGCGTCCGACGGGCGAGCCGCCCTACCACTTGGCCCTGGCGATTCTCGGGCTCGTGAACTTGCCGATGCCCACCAGGAACTCCTGGATGCACCCGAGCGTCGACTCCATCCTCTCCGTCACCCGCTCGCTGTAGCCTTCCACCGGGTCGTCGGCCGCGTCGTCGATGGCCGCGAGCAGTCGCGCCGCGGTGCCCGGGCGCTCCTCTTCGAGGACCCGGAAGAGGGCCCCCATGGCCCGGTTCAGGCCGGCGACCATGCCGGCGAGGTCCTCGTCCCTGCCCCTGGCGGCCTGCGCCGCCCGGTCGAGCTCGGCGAGCTCGCCCTTCAATTCGGCCAGCATTCCTGCACCTCCTGCGCCTTTCGTTGCCTGTCGACAAGGTCGGCGACCACCGCGCGCGCGGCGTTCGCCGACGAAGCGCAGCCCTCCCCCGCACCCGGGGATTATGCACCATCCGATCGGCGGCGGCGGCCGGCCGGGTGGCAGGATGGCGCACGGCCTCGCCCCCCGCCGCGCCGGCGGGGACCGCGATCGTCGACAGCCGTGTGGAGGTCCGAGGCGCTGGCCTGCCGCGACGAGGCCGACCCGCTGGCCCGCCTGGAAGCCAGGCGGCGTCAAGGGATCCATGACCGCGATCGTCGACTCACGACGGGCCAGGTGAGGCGATGAGCGACCCTGAGTCCACGACTGCGACCACGGGTGTCGGTCGCGACCGACGGTTACGGCGGAACCGCCGCGGCCGAAGCTACCGCCGGAAGCGGCGGTAGCCGCCGAGTGCCAGGAGGGCCGCCAGCAGGAGCTGGGCGGCGAAGGGCAGCATCGGGACCGAGGCGTCCCAGAGCGTGAACGCCAGCGACCCGACGTCGTCCCCACCCGCCGCGGTGACCAGGAGCACCAGCGCCTCGGAATGTTCGTCCTCGCCGTCGTCCGCGACCGTCAGCATGGCCGTGCCTTCGGTCGCCCCGGCGGCGATCACGATCGACGCCGGCGCAAGGGTGAAGTCGTCGTCGCCCGCATCGCTGGCCGCCGGGTCGCGCCGGACGGTGAACGTGGCGTCCCTCGACGCCGTGGCGTCGGCCGTCACCTTCAGCTCGTACGACCGGCCCTCGACGAGGTCCGTGCTCTCGGGCTCGGCCAGCGCGTAGGTGACCGTGTCGTTGTCGACGAGCTCTATCTCCACCGCGCCGATGAGCACCTTGCCGGGGTCGGTCGCGGTCAGGGTCAGAATCTCGGTGTCCTCCACCTCGTCGTCGTCGGTCGCCCGCAACGCCGCGGTCCCGCTGGTGCCCCCGGTGGCGATCGTGATCGCCGGGGGCGCGAGGGTGAAGTCGTCGGCCAGGCTGCGGGGGGAAGCCGTCAGGCTCACCACCGTCTCCTGCGTCACGGCCGGCGCGGCCGTCACCACCAGCTGTATCTCTTCGCCCTCGGTCACCCGGGCCGCCGTCGCCGTGCACGTGTAGGTGTGCACGGTCGCGACGTCGTTCTCGGTCACCGCCACGTCCAGCCGCGTCGGGTCCGTGGCGAGGCTCCCGCCGGTGGCCACCACCGTCACGTCGCCCAGGTCCTTCACCTCGTCGTCGTCCACCACCGTCACCACGGCCGACCCGCTCGTCGCCCCCACCGCGATCGTCACCGACGACGGCGCCGGGTCGACGACCGGGCCGACCAGCGTCAGCCGCACCGTGGCGTCCTCGCCCGCGGCCACCGCCCGGTTCGCGGTGGCGGTGAGGGTGATGGCGCCGCCCTCTTCCACCGACGCCGCCGGGTCGGCGGTCAGCGTGACCTGCAACGGCAGGTCGGTGACGGTGACGGTGTGCTCGACCGCGGCCTCGTCCGCGCGGGTCTGGGGGACGGCGGAAGCGGCACCGCTCACCCGCGCGGTGACCCGCACGGCGGCGCTGCCGGCCGAGACCGCGGTCACCGTCACGTCGGTGCTCGACGCCGACACCTGCACCGACGGGTCGGACGACGAGGCCGAGTAGACGACGGTGCTGCCCGGGGCCATCCCCTCGAACAGCTCGCCCACCGCCACGCCGAACGTCTCGCCCGGGTTCAGACCGTCGGCCCCCGCCGCCGTCGTGCTCGCCGCGTCGAACGCCTGCTTCACCGCCGCGTCCGGCCTCGGCGCGATCTGCTTCACCGTCGTGTCCCCGACCTCGATCTCGAAGCTGCTGTCCACCGAGCCCGCGCCGTAGGCGGCCTCGCCGGTGGTCACCAGGCTGAGCGTCAGCCGGTCGTCGTTGACGAACTCGTCCGCCAGCGCCTCGAGCCGCACGACCATCGACGCCGACTGCTTCCCGTCGGGCGGCATGACCGCCGGCAGGTCGATGCGGTTGGGCGCGAGCCGGTAGGTCGCCGCCTGGGCGGGGTCGCTCGGGGCCAGCGACAGCGCCACCGAGAGCGCCTCGCCCGTCGACGCCGTGCCGCCCCGCCCCCTGTCCACCGAGACCGTCAGCTCGACGGCGCCGCCCTCCGCCACCGACGTCACCACCCCGCCGGCCGCGTCCCTCGCCTCGACGGTGACGGCGGCCGGCGCGGGCAGGGCGTGGGCGTCGGCCACCGTGAAGCTCGCCGAGCCTTCCTTGATGGCGTTGCCCACCGTCCCCGAGTACGCCGTCACCGTCACCGTGTCGGCGGTCCGGTTCCCGTCGTTGGCGGGAGGCGCGACCACCGCCGTGAACGACGGCGTGGCGCCGTCGAGGGTGCCCTCGATCTGGGCGCCGGGCGTGGTGCCGTCCGTGTCGAGCTCATACTCGTTGTCGTCGAGCTGCAGCGTCAACGTCTTGCTGTCCTCCACGTGGGCGGGGTCGGCGCGAACCACCACGTCGAACGGCGCGCCCTCCCGGGGCGCCGCGCCGGTCGCGAGGGCCAGGACGTACAACTGGGTCTCGTCGTCGTCGATGATGACGGTTTGCCGGGGCTCGTCGCCGGGCCCGCTGCCGGCCACGATGGAGAGCCCGCCGCCCGTTGCGCCTGTCGCGAGCACGATGGTCTCGTCCTCGGCGTCGGGGTCGTGGACCGTCTGCAGCGGGATGGTCCCGCTGACCTCGTGGGTCACGGCGCTGCTGGTCGCGTTCGCCGGGAAGGAGAGGGTCGCCGTTCCCGGGTTCAGGATGACGTCCGTGTCCTCGTTGGTCGCGCCGAGCAGGCCGTGCGGCTCCAGCTCGACGGTGACGGTCACGGGAGTGGCCGACGCCGTGTCGGCGGCTACGCTCGCCTTCACGGTCACGGCTATGGTGGCGCTCGTCCCCTCGGCCACTTGCGCCGGCACCTCCACCTTCAGGCCGTTGCCGTGGAATGTGTTGTCCGGGGTGAGCTGCGCCGCCGCTTCTCCGCCCCCCAGGGCGAAGACGACGGCCAGCAGCCCCGCCCACTTCGAGCTGCCGCTTTCGCTGTTCAGAAGCCACATGCTCGGGGTATCGGCGCCAAGGGCGCGAACCTGCACACCACTTCACGTTTTTTGTCGTCGTTGCTCGGCAACCAGGGGCCGGCACGGCGGTCAGGGGGGCGGGTCGGCCCCTTCCGAGCGGGGACCGCGGCCCTCGGGCGAGGAGAAGGGCCCTCCGGCAGCCCTGATGACGGCCGAGATCGCCGGGTCGACGCGGTTGACGACGACGTCGTGGCGTCGTGGCCACTCGACCTCTGGCGAGAGCCGCCGACGCCGCGCGCGGGTCAGCGTGTGCGCGAGGCGAGATTACACTGTAAGTGGCTCGGCGGGACCGGGTGGCGAGCCTCGACGCCGAACAGCCACCCGGAACTGGCTCAGGCGCCTCCCAGAGGGACCCTGGTCGCCCGCACCACGGGAGTCGAGCGAGAGTCCAACGTCGTCGAGTTCGGTGGGACCGACGCCCGGGCTGCGATACAGGGAGCCGAGAAGTTCTGCAGCACGCCGAGGACGAAGCCCGCAACGGAGAGGAGCCATGTCGGAGTTACGACGGTCTTCCGGCTGGGTCGGGGCGCCCTTGAGCATCGATGGGCAGGCACCGCGCTGCCTGCGGGAGAGGGCGCAGCCGCGTCGGATGTTCCCGCTCATCTGTTTGGTAGTGGTGGTGTCCGTCGGCTTGGCGTGCAGCCCCCAGGTCTGGGCGCAACAGTTCCAGTGGGGTGCCGTCTATCAACACTGGACCATGTCCGAGCCTGCGTCGAACCTCGATACGTGGATGTGGCCGTCGATGGCGAACGACGCCATGTTCTTCACGCAGGTGTTTTCGATTGAGAGCGGCTCATACATGGGTCTACAGCAGGAGGGGACAGGCGACCGGAAGGTCCGATTTTCGATTTGGAACGCCACTGCTTTCCGCGCATCCGCCGTCGAGGGAGCCGCTTGCCGTCCGTTCGGCGGTGAAGGTGTCGGCATGACCTGTACCATCCCGTATGCGTGGGAGACGGGTCGCTGGTACCGACTCCGGATCCGGATGCTGGACAGCGATGCCGAGGGGCAATGGTGGGGTGCGTGGGTCATGGACGACGGCGGGCGCGAGCGGCGTGTCGGCGACATTCGCGCGCCCGGTCGCGGTCTTATCACGGCCACCAGCACCTTCAACGAGTACTACGGTCCAGCGGAGGGGTTTGCCTGCGGAGAGCCGCCGCCGTCCTCCGTTCACGTCTATCAACCGCTGGTCGACGACGACAGTTCGAGAGTGGCCGCCCGGGGCGGGAGCCTGCTCGAGTGTTCAGGAGGGCGGGTTGCCGAACTGTGGAACGGAGAGCTGGCCAGACTGGATCTCCATGCCGACCACGTGGTCGGGCCGGTTCCCGCAGTACCACCGGTCGCGGTCGACTTGGCCGACGGCATCGACCTGGTCGTACACTCGCCACGGATCGACCAGGAGATCGTAGCTCCGGGAACAGTCCTGACGCTGTCGGCCGACGTCCGGAACCTGGGCACGACGGCATCGCCGACGACGAACCTCAGTTATTACGGATCGACCGATTCCACAATCTCCAGGACCGACACCCGGACGGGTTCCGTTCCGATAGCGGGACTGCCCGCTGCCGCGGCCGCTACCGCATCGGTCAGCGTGACGGCGCCAGGGACCGTCGGCACCCACTACTTCGGCGCGTGCGTCGACGGCGTGCCTGCGGAACTGAACAGCGACAACAACTGTTCGGCCGGCGTGGCGGTTGTGGTGACCGTCGACGACGCGACGACGCGGGCCGTCCTCGTCGAGATCTACAACGCCACGGGTGGTTCAACGTGGAGGAACCAGACGAACTGGTTGAGCGACCAGCCGATCGGGACCTGGCACGGAGTGACCACCAACGCGCCGGGGAACGTCATCCACCTTCGGCTGGCGAACAACGGGCTGGTCGGCAGCATCCCCGAGGCACTGACGCGCCTGCCACTTCTGGAAGATCTGCGCCTCGCCGGAAACGAACTGGTCGGGCCGATTCCGGCCTGGCTCGATACCCTGCCCTTCTTGCGCGAGTTGTGGCTCGACTCCAACCGTCTGAGCGGTCGAATCCCGACCGAGCTCGGGGCCCTGACCAGGCTCGGGCATCTGTCGCTCGACCGTAACGCCGGGTTGAGCGGGCCCCTGCCGGAAGAGTTCGGTAATCTGACCACCCTCTGGACCCTGCGGTTGAACGACACGGGGTTGACCGGGCCCCTTCCGCTGGCCCTGGCGAATCTGCGGTCGCTCAACTACATGGACGTTCGCAACACGGGCCTGTGCGCGCCGGAAGATCCGGCGTTTCAATCGTGGCTACGAACGGTGAACGTCAACGGTGGCATCGCTACATGCACGCGCCACCCCGTAAACCGGCGGCCGGTGCCGGTGGGCGTGCTGCCGCCGCTGACGCTGGGAGTCGATGACGCGGCGGCGACGGTGGAGGTTGGAGGAGCGTTTCGGGATCCGGACGGGGACGCGCTGACGTATGGGGCGGCCTCCTCAGCGCCAGCGGTGGCGGCGGTGGCGGTTCTCGGTAGCACGGTAACGGTGACGCCGATGGGGGAGGGCACGGCGACAGTGACGGTGACGGCCACCGACGCCGGTGGCTCCAACGGAACGGCGACGCAGACGTTCACAGCGACGGTGGGCCCGGCCGGGGCGCGCCGTTTCACCGACGACCCCATCGTATCCGGCGAGACGCCGGTCAAGGCCGTCCACTTCACGGAACTGCGGGTGCGCATCGACGTCCTGCGGAGCGCCGCGGGTCTGCCGCGGTTCTCCTGGACCGACCCGGTGCTGCGGGCGGGGGTGACGCGGGTCCGGCGCGAGCATCTGCTCGAGTTGCGGGAGGCGCTCTCCGCAGCGCACGTGGCGATGGGGCGGGCGGCCCCGCGCTGGGCGGACGCCTCGCCGTCGCCGGGGTCGACCCCGATCCGGGCGGCGCACGTGACGGAGCTTCGCGTCGCGGTGCGGGCGCTGGAGTGAGGCGGGGGAGAGCTCCGTTGAGCGCGTCGACAGCGGCTGGCCGCAGCGCCTCGGCACGTTCGTCCACGCCGCCGGTCGTCACGACTTGGTGGTACGCTGGCTTGGACATGGACCTTGTCGACGTCGGCCACCGCCGAGAGAACGGCGTCATCGAGGCACCGCGCCGATGATGGCAAAGCGGAAGAAGCCCGGCCTCGGCGACCGACCAGGGTCCGCGGGCGACGTGCGCCCTGGCCGCGGCCGAAGACCCGAGATCACCGCCACCAAGTGAAGGCCATCGGGAGCCTGTGCAACGGGCCGGCTGAGAAGCCGGGCCGTCGGACGCCACCAGGCCCTCACCTACTCGTTTACGGGACAAGCTCGAAATCAAGCGAAAAGAAGGCCAGATTCAACGAGAACCCGGTCAATCTGACGCCGCTACTACTAGGCAAGAAGTTCCTGATAGCAGACGCAGTTCTCATGGTTTCCAGAATTCTGCCTACCAACTCATCGATCGGTGCTCCGGCAGCCATAGCCGCCTCAAGCTCCATAGAGACGGTATTGAATTCCACCAGCGCCTCGGCCAATGCTGCCTGATCTTCCGGCGTCAGCCCCGCTGGTCGCGTCGTCGGATTCTGCTGAGGCGGGTTCTGTGCCGAAGCAGGAATCACGGAGATCAAAGCCACCGCCACAATCGCAAGTAGTTTCGTCATCGTCTGCCCTCCTTGACAATCTCAGTGTTCCGCACTCACACCCATGAATGTGTGGGGAAACCATGGATCTTCGCGTCAGGATCGCCCGCCATGAAGTAGTCCCGCAAGCGACATAATGCTCCAATCCAAAACCCCAACGGGGCCGTGGCAGAATCGTCAGATGACGTCGCTTGGCCGCGGCGGGCCGTGTCCGAGCCGGCCGCCCACAGGAGCGATTGGCGGGCAACGCTGACGTCTCCAACACCCTCGGAGAAGATCTCCTCCCTGGAAAGAAAGCCCCCTCCCCCCCGGGGCGTCAGGGGAGAGGGGGCAAGGGAGAGTTGCGAACGCCGCCGCCGAACGCTACCGCCGCCGATAGCGGCGGTATCCGCCGAGGGCCAGGAAGGCCGCCAGCAGGAGCTGCGCGATGATCGGCAGGGCCGGCACTGCGGTATCCCAGAGGTAGAAGCTGACCGACTTGTCCGTCATCTGCATCCCGTCCACGACCAGGAACAGCGTCAGCATCTCCATGTCCTCGGCCATGCTGTCCTCAAGGGCCATCACCATCGTCGCTCCCTCCATCTGGCCGGCCATGATCGTGACCAGAGGCGGCTGGAGCTCGTAGTCGGCGTCGTCCGCCGAGCTGGCCCCGTCCCGCATCAGCATCACCTCGGTGTTCTCGGTGACCGGCCGGTTGGTCGTGACCGTGACCATGCCGCCCATGCCGCCCTCGGAGAGGTTCATGTCCTCGGGCCCAGCCACCATGAAGACCAGGTCCTCGTCCTCAACCATCACCGGGAACGTCATCTGCGCGACGTTCGCCTTGGTCTGGTCGACGACCAGCGACGAGGCCATCGGGGTCGCCGTCGCGGTGATCGTCACCTTGGCTTCGCCGGCCATCGCCCCCATGATGGTGACCGTCCCGCCGCCCGCGGACGCGGTGACGGCCCCGCCCTCCACGGACGTGGCGTACGCCACGCTCACCGCGGCCGAGTCATAGTCGAACAGGTTGACCCCCATCAGCTCCGCGGACATGCCGGTGGTCAGCATCGGGGGATCGCCCAAGGCACCCTTGATGACGTCGTAGGCGTTCTCCCGCACCGAGACGAGCGTGGCCGTGGCGTCCTGGATCGTCAGGTTCGCCTGGGCGACAGAGTTCATGTCACCGTCAGGCCTGGGCCCGTTCTCGGCTTTGGTGCCGTTCACCACGAAGTCGAGCATCAGCGTCTCGGCGTCGATGTCCTCGTCCACCGAGGCCGCGATCGTGACCGTTACCTCCTGCATCCAGTTTTTCGCGGCTGTGTGCTTGTACTCGTCAACCGAGATGCTGCTTGGCGTCATCGTGAAGTCCGACGAGCTCGCATCGCCGCCGGCCATCACTGCGATGGTGAGCGCCTCGGACGTGTACTGCCGCGTCTCCGGGTCGGTGGCGATCGTGTTCGCCGGGTTCCGGTTGACCTTCAGCGTCAGCCCGATCTGGCCGCCCTCCTCCACGATACCGGTTGGCGGATCCACCGTCAGCCACGGCAGCTTGTGGATGTCGACCACCGTGATCGCGTGCTTCGCGACCGCGATCGAGTCGAAGCCGCCAGCGGCCAGGGAGTACAGGTTCACCGAGGCCTGTAGCTCGTAGCTGTCGTCCGTCCGGTTGCCGTCCGACGCCGGCAGGTGCACGGTGACCTCGGCGCTGTTCGCGGCGGGGGTGAGAGTCAAGGAGGCATCGCTGACCGAGATCTCCGCCGCCTTCACCGTCACGCCCGACAGGTCGAGCATGTCCAGCCGAACCTCCAGCGGGAGATCGACCCGGGGGGGGGTCGCTGCAATCGTGAAGACCGTGTCGTCGTTCTCGTAGACCATCGTGGGCCCGGCTGAGGTCCCCTTCTTCACCGTGACCTCCTGCTCGTCGTCGTCCTCGATGACCGTGAGCCTGGTGACCAGGTTCGCATCAGTGCTGCGCCTCAGGTCGACATCGTCGCTCCGGACCACCCGGGTATAGAAGGCGTCGTTCTCGGCCTCGCTGTCGTCTTCGAGGATCAGCAGAGTGGTTGTCCCTGTTGCGCTCTTGACGCCATTGGGGTCGTCACTTGACTTGGGCTTCGCAGGAATCTTGACCTTGACGAGCCCGGTCGAGTGCCCGTCGAAGTACACCGGCCCCGCGTCGGGGAAATGCGCGTCCTGACCTTCGTCGATCCACGAGACCCAATTGGGCAGGCTGTGAGTCTGGTGACTCGTCGCCCACCCTCTGATCTGGACGATGAGCTCGGCAGGCAGGGCAGTCGTGCCGGCGCCGTAGATGGCGCTCAGTTCCGCGTTCGTCCACTGGACCGTCACTTCGAGCTTGACGGTGGTCTCGCCCTCCGTGACGTGGTAACGGTTCACGTTCCCGATGTTCTTCGTCGTGACGCCTCCGGTCAGCTTCACTCCGGTGACCAAGCCCTTCAGGTCAGGCAGGACGGGAGCGTCAGAGGTGGTGCCGGTGGTGGTATCTGACCAAGGCGAATCGCCGTTGTTGCTCATCGCGCGGACCCGAACGTTGTACTCCGTGCCGTCGGCCAACCCGGCGAGGGTCGTGGCCGTTCCCTCTACGCTCCGCCGCCGCCTGTCTTCTCCCTCCATCCAGTACTCTACTTGGTAGCCGGTGATGGAGCTGCCGTTGGTGACTGGCATCTCCCAGGACACTACCAACTCTCCGCGACCGCCAGCCACGACGATCGGGGCGGCCGGTGCGTCAGGCCGGGCCGTGGGGACCTCGTGGAACGTCACCTCGAACGCCACCGAGGCGCTGTTCGCCGAGTTCTGCGACACGGTGGCGCTGTTCGGTCCGGGGGCCACAATCGCGGTCACCGTGATGGTGGTCGTCCCGGGCTCGTTGTTTTCGTTCGCACCGACCCACATGTGCAGACCGTCGGAACCGGTGTACGCGACGCCTGGCTCCGACGAGTCCGGTCTAATGGCGATGTCGAAGCCGGCCCCCGGCAGATTGAAGAAATCACTGGCTTCAAAGCGGAGGTCTTCATCTTCCGCCGTGTACACGTCATCGGCCCCGTCCCTGGCGGCTATCTCGGCGTCGACCGCAGCCTGTACTTCGGCGGCCGTCTTATGCGTGACGTTGGGGCTCGTACCACCGATGGGGAGGTTGACAACCCCGGGCATATTCGGCCCCGCGGGACCGTAGTCGCTGTCGCCCGACACCAGGGCATCCAACACAAGATTTTCGAGTTGGAAGTCCGAGTCGTCGAGCACGAGCAGCTTGAGCTCCCCGGAGGAGTCGTCCATCGCGATCGTGACCATCGAGGACGGCTGAAGCCTGAAATCGGACGCATCTGCCTCCCCGGCGCCCGGGCTGAGCATGACTTCCAGCTCCTCCACGGAGCTGGACGCCTCTTCCCCTTCGTCGTCGACGAGCATCACCGTGAGGGTGTAGTCTTCGCCCTCCATGAGCGACATCGCCTCGTCGCCATCGGAGTCGGTGACCTCGACCATGACGTACGGCAGCATGTGAGCGTCCGCGATGACGACCGGAAGGGGCTCGGCCGTCACCGACGAATCATCCGGCGTCAGGCTCACCGTGACCGTGGTGGTATCCCGGCCCCCGTCGTTCTCAGGCCCGGTGAGAGTGACGGCTATGGGGCCTTGATCGGTGGCACTGAAGCTCTGGGCACTCGACGGGCTCAACGTGAAATCCAAGCCCCCGTCGTGAGTCATCACCACCGTGATCGTGTCGTCAGCGGGCGCGTACTTCGGCTTCAGCGTCAACGCGATCGGATCAGCGCTCTCCGTGGCCTCACCCGGGGAAACCTCGGTCAGCTCGATTGCCTGCGTCTCGTCGTCCTCGATGTCGACCCTGAATGGCCCACCGAGAGCATCGTTGTCAAGAGTAACGCCCTCGCTCAGTGCAACGGTGATGTAGGCGATTTCGTCCTCCGCCTCATCGTTGTCCTGTCCCGCACCAAAGGGGATGGTGACGCTGCGGACAACATCCTCAAGGTCGTCGTCCGAACCTGTTGTCGGGTCATTGCTCGGAAACGTGATAGTTGCCGTGCCGGTATTCAGGACGATGTCCGACGGTTCGTTGGTGACGCGAGGATCTGCGTCGGACGCCACGTCCCTGGGCAGTGTCCCGATCGTGACCGTCACGTCGGTTGTTGCGGTGGTGTCTCCCGCAATGTCGGCCATCACCTCCACGACGATCGTCCCGTTACCGCCCTCCGTCACCGTCTCCGACACGGTAACCTCGACGTCCTCCGCCGTAATGGTAAGGGCCTGTGCCGCTGCCTCGACGGCTCCCAAGGCGAACACCACGCCCGCCAGCGCCAACCACTTCAGCGCCCTGCAACTGCCTCTCGCGAAAATCGCTCCTGTCCGCATGTCGCAATCTCCCTTGTGAATCCGTCCGTCTGTCGCCAGCAGCGGGGGGAAACCACTCCATCCGCCCCCTGCCTCCCCCCGGTGTCGACTACCGCTCCGCATCTGTTTCGGGCCTCCTGCGTCCTGGCGCGAGCCGCGAATTGTGCACGGACTTGGGTCTCGCCGTATTTCAGGTGCACCGCAAGTCGCTTACTGTCAATGGGTTGTGCGAGTTCACCAAAAGCTCGCATGGAAACTGACCCATCAGGCCCCGTTCATCGGACTTTCGCCAGAAAGTGGGCCAAGTGGCTGACAGGTATAGGGTTGGACTTTCGTCTGCGGTGGTGGGTCGAGAGGCGCAATTGTCGCCTGTAACGCCAGAATTGGGGATGGGATTGAATACGCCATGATGCGGGAAGAGATGGCGAATGCTCGCGAAGAAGGCGGGCTGCGAAGCGCTGGGGCGGGTACCCACGGAAGGCCCTCACCGACGCGGGCTACGGCCTGATCTCGCTGGCGGAGGCGCGCGCGTGCGCGCTGGCCAACCGGAAGCTGGCGCGCGTGGCCGGCGCCCCCCAGACGCCGGCGGTTCGGCGTCGATCGTCGGGCGTGCCGATCCTCGTAGAGGCGGCGAACAGGGTCGTCGCCATCTACAGCGGGGGCCTGACGGCAGCGCGGCAAGACGGCGAGGCGGTGGCGGGCGAGCTTCCGCGACGACGTCGTCCCGCCGCCGCCCCGCGACCGGCTCGACCCGGGAGACGTATCTGCTACGATGAGAATCTCGACCGGGCGGACACGGGGGCCGACGCGACAACGAGGCCAGGCGCACGCGACGCACGATGCGGGCCTCGCCGAGGGCGGGTCGGACGGTCGCCACGACCGGCCCGCCGTGTGCCTCGGGAGCGGCGGTCGACAACGGTTGTCAACGGTCGGCCGGGCGCGCCCGCGCCCCGAGCGGGCCGATGTCGCGAGACGGACGAATGGGCGACTGGCTGAGCACTCCCTTGATCGTGACGGCTTCGCTGGCGGTCATCATTGCCGTCGTGAAGGTCATACGCTGGACCGCAACGGTCGATCTCAAGCTGGATCAGTTCACGCGTTTCGCCAAGGAAGTGCGGGACGACATCAAGCAGATCTTCCTGCGGCTTCCGCCTGTGCCCGTTGTCGCCAGCAGCCGGCTGCTGCTCACCGCTGGCCGGTCGCGACGAGGCGGACCTGCTGGCCCGCCTGGAAGCGAGGCGGTCTCGATGAAGGTCGGCTCGACGACTGACAGGGAAGGCACCGTCGGCCTGTCGAGTTCGGCGAGCCCGCTTGCTGCTCCCCGACGCCGAGGCCATCACGACTTCGTGGTACACTGGCTGGGACACGCACCCGAAGGCCGCGAGCGGACCCGGGCACAGATGATGTGTCGACAGCGATGAGCAGCGATACGAAGTGGACCATCGGGACCGTCGTGGTGCTCGCCGGCCTGTTGTCGGCGCAGATCGCCGGCGTGAACGCCCGCATCGACGACGTGCATGCCCGCATCGACGACGTGCATGCCGACCTTGCCGCCCGGATGGACCGTTTCGACGCCCGGATGGATCGTTTCGACGCCCGGATGGATCGTTTGGAGACACGCCTCGACGGCTTCGACGAGCGGCTGCGCAACATCGAGATCGCCTTCGGCAAGGTCGACCAGAGACTGCTCACCCTCGAGCGTGTCATCCTCCCGCCCCAGGCGCCCGGTCAGTGACGGGCGGGAGCGACGAAGCTACATTCCGGCCAAGGCTGGTGAGGTCAGATCGCGGGGGGCCGCGCCGCACGCGGGCTTGTGCACCAGTCCGATCGGCGGCGGTCGGCCGGGTGCTATGATGGCCCGATGGCTTCTCTCCCCGCCGCGCCGGCGGGTCCCGCCGTTGCGGCGCTTGCCTCCGAAGCGCAGCCGGAGGCCGCCCGACGCGACCCCGCCGAACCCCCACTCGAGTTCCCCGGCTGCCGCGCCGTCCGCATCACCCGCGCCGCCCTCGACGACTACGAGGGCCGCTTCGAGTACTGGAACGGCGACACCGAGACGGCCTGGGTGGTGCGCGAGCCCGTCACGGTCTATCACGAAGGCCCCGGCCAGCGGCTCGCGGCGTTGCTGACGCGCATCGCGGCGGTGCGGGGGGCGCCCATCGTGACCCTCGGCACGGCCGACCTGGCGCTGCGCGACGCGCGGGGCGAACGGCGGCGCATCATGCAGGCCGACCAGATGGTCTATCTCGACCCGGCCGGGACGAAGCCGCCGGGCCCCTGGGTCGAGGTGGGGACCGACCACCTGCCCGACGTCGTGCTCGAGGTGGACTATTCCACCGACGTGCGGCGCGGCAAGCTGGGCCTGTCGAACCCGAGGGTCGCCTGGGAAGTGCGCCGGTCCATGAAGGCCTCCGGCGGCTTCAGCTCGACGGGCGGCCCCCGCTTTCCTCGCAGCGTCGCCGCGCCCTCCTGGCGGGCCCAGGCGAGTGCTTCCCGCGAAGCGGGCAACAACGCACTCTCCCGTCGGCGGTCCGTCATGCCGTTGTGGCGGACGAGCGGCTGCAGCACCGCCCGCGCGAACCTCGGGTGCCGCGCGTTCAGGAGCAAAGTCAAGCGGGACCGTTCACTCGTTCTGTCCGCGCGCCATCGGGCGATGCGACAGGTCGAGGACAGCCGGGTCGCGTGGTGGCGCGAATTCGTAACCTGGCCGGGACGGTTCGCGGAAAGTGATCCCGTCGTAGTAGTTATCGAGCGGGATGAAGACACCGTTGGTTTCCGCCCACACGTGCATACCCCGGTTGCATGAATGCTCCCACGACAGTACTTCCACCCGCCAGCCTCGTCGGTGCATCCGCTCCAGAGTGCTGTGGAATCCCCGACCATGGGCGTAGCCAGCACCATCGCCGGTGAGCACGACGACGACCCCCGGATCGCCGTTGTGATCCAGGCCATCCTCGAGCATGCGCAACTGCAGCCACTGATCGGGCACGCCCTGCTCGCCCTGGTCTCGCGCGCCACGGTCGAACAGATTGACCTCGACACCGCGGTTCTCCATCCGGTTCCAGAGCTGCTGCATTTCTGGGGGAATGGATCCGGCCGCCACGGCCCTCTTCACCGGCCGGTCGGCATGGGCCAAGCGCAGCAGGTTGTCGAAATGGACGCGTACCAGGTACCGGGCTCCCGGCGTGCCGTCCCGCTCGTCAGCGAGCCGTTGCGCTTCGTGGTAGATGTTGGAGTTGTCCCAGTAAACGAAGACATCGTTCATGGCATGGCCTGCGCGCAGCACTCCCAATACATACGCCGACGACGACCCCCGTACCGACCTTGAGCTGATCGGACATGGGCGACGGTCGGGCGTGTCGAGCACGTTTCGGCAGCAAGCGTAGCACGCTTGACCCGGCGATCTTCCGCCTCAGGTCGGCGGAGCCCTGCGTCACGGTCGTCGCCGACCGCGACAGTCGTGCCGACCCTCGGAGAGGCGGCGGCCAGGGTCGTCGCCATCTACAGCGGGGGCGTGACGGCAGGGCGGCGAGACGGCGAGGCGGTGGCCGGGCGAGCTTCCGCGACGATGTCGTCCCGCCGCCGCCCCGCGCTCGCGGCCCCCCCGCCCGCGGCCCCCCCCGCCCGGCTCGACCCGGGAGACGTTTCTGCTACGATGAGGATCTCGACCGGGCGGACACGGGGGCCGATGCGACAACGAGGCTAGGCGTAAACGCCCGCGTCGACGACGTGCATGCCCACGTCGGGGACGTGCATGCCCGCATCGACGACGTGCATGCCGACCTTGCCGCCCGGATGGACCGTTTCGACGCGGTGGTCGACGGGGTGCAGATGACTTGCGTCTCCGCGAGCTTCCACCTCTGGGACGCTGCGGTCCCGGTCAACCCGCCCATAGGACAAAGCCGATGGGAGAGATTCACGCCGAAGTCACGCTGGAGAACGCAGGCGACCGCGAGTACTTCCGCCGCGGCGACCGGACCGAGAGCGACATCCGACGCTCCATCGTCGACGGCATCGTCGACACCGGCGCGGTGACGCTCGTGCTCCCACAGAACGTCGTCGAGCGCCTGGGCCTGCAGACGCAGGGAACCGCCTTCGTCACCTATGCCGACGAACGGCGCGACGAACGCCCTCTGGCAGGCCCAGTGGTGGTGCAGATCGGCAACCGGTCGATGACGATGGATTGCATCGTCGGACCGCCGCTGAGCGAGGTCCTCATCGGCCAGGTCGTGCTCGAACGGCTCGACCTGATCGCCGACTGCACGAACCGGACGCTCACGCCGCGCTACGAGGACTACCCGCTGCTGAAGCTGAAGGCAGTCGGGATGCAACGATGATCCCCGGCCCCCGAGCCTCCCGCCCCAGGCGCCCGGTCAGTGACGGCCGGGAGCGACGAAGCTGGCGCCACCGGACGAACTCCCGATTCTTCATCGGTTGTCTTCAGAGCGCTGCGCCGCACCTGTCCAGCGGCGGTCCGCAATCCTCACGCGGCAGGCTGGATACCACGGTGCCGCCAACCCGGCGGCGGCGCCGAATGCGGCGGCCCGGCGGCGGCAAGCCAGGCCGTGGGTGCAAGCCTCCACACGAGGGCGGCCGGCAGCGCGATGGCCCAGGCGCGAATCAGGCCGATGTGAAGAAGCCGAGGGGTCAAGAACCCCTGGGGCATGCACCCCCGAGAAGGCCCTCACCGGCCCCCGCGACGGCCTGAGCTCGCTGGCGAGGCCCGCGTGAGGGCGCTCGCCAACGGGGGCTCCACGACCACGTCTTCACGCACCTCGGCGAACACGACGGCGACACGAGCGTCGATCGGGTGGCGCCGCGCGACGCAGGCGTGATAGGGTGTGCCGCTATCGGCCGTGCGATGGAGAACACGCGCGCGCGGCCTGTGGAGGCGGCGCGAGATGCCCGAACGACCCATCGTCATCCTGCACGGCTGGAGCGACACGTCCGCGACCTTCGAGCCGCTGGCCCGGCTGCTGCGCGCCCGGCTGGGGCGCGAGGTGTCCATCGTCTCGCTCGCCGACTACGTGAGCATGGAAGACGAGGTGCGCTTCGACGACGTCGCCGAGGCGATGGACGTGGCGTGGCGCCGGCACGGGCTGCCGCGGCGGAAGGGGGCCGTCGACGCCGTCGTCCACAGCACCGGCGGCCTCGTCGTCCGCGACTGGCTCGCGCGCCACTCGACGCCGGCCCGGGCGCCGGTGAAGCACCTGGTGATGCTGGCCCCCGCCAACTTCGGCTCGCACCTCCCCGCACCATCGACAAGGTGCACGAGGCCCTGAGCCTCAGCATCACCGCCTACCCCGAGCTCGACGAGCGCACCCCGGTGGGTTTCACCACCCTCGGCAGCGGCGGCCGGGGCGGCGTCCGCATCCCCCGCGACGCCATCGCCCGCTTCTTCGCGCCCCACCGCACCGCCCTCGTCACCCTGCAGCTCACGCGGCAGCAGTCGGAGGCGACGTTCCGCTTCCGGGAGCATCGGGCGTAAGGCGGCCGGCGGCTCCGACCGATTCGGGCGGATTGTCGTGTCGATTGCTCTCGAAGGCCCGCCGATCATCATGTTGGCAGGGTCCGCTGGTACCATTTGCGGTCCCTTCCCTTCCGGTTCTCCAGGTCCGGTCTCTCCCGGGTTTTCAGGCCTTCCTCTCGGGTTTCCGGGCCCGTTCCTGTCCCCCGGGTCGAATCCCGGATCTCGGGTGATCCTCCAGAGCGTCTCTGATCCCATTGGTCCGCGCTCAGCGATTTGGATGGCAGATGAGGTGATCGCGTCGGCTTGGGTCGGCTCGTTCAGCTCGATGAACCGGTCGACTCCCGTCTGTCGCATCCAGTCTCTCAGGTCTGCGGCGTTCCGGGCCTCGGTCGCCTGCGTGTTTGTCGTGCCGTCGTGGCATTCTGTCCGCCACTCGAGTCGTCTATTCTCGTAGTGCAGCCCGGCTGCCGTCCATGTGGCGTTTTCCGTTGCGTGGGCCGCGTGGTCGGCGGGGTTGGCTTGGATGTGAGCGAAGCGCTCTGGTACATTCTTGATTTCGGCTCTGGCCTCGTTCGCGTACGTCCGGGCGGTGTCGCGCCACTTCTTCCTGAGCGAGGTCATCTCCTCCAGCGGCTTGAGGTTGATGGCTGTTGCGAGGCTGTGCCGATCGATTTCCATGGCGACTGCGAAGTCGTACAGATCCCTGACTGGTGCCTTCCGGCTCGCCCGTTTCACTTTGCCGTGCAGGATTTGGGCGCTCGACTCGACGTGCTCCGGCCGTCCGTCTATCCGCGCGTCGCGCTCGCTGCGCTCTGGGTGGCGTCTATCACCTTCCGTTCTCTGCCACACGTCCAGTTCAGATGGCGGGAAAGAGATGACGATTTGCCGCACTCCTTGGTATCCGCCGGTGGCGCCAAGTTCTTTCATTGACGCCATGAAGTGCGGGCACCGCTTCGCGACCAGCCGGTCGGCGGCCGACGGTGCCAGATGGAGATCGATGTCGTCGCTCGACCGGTGCCTGTACCGCGCGGTGAGTATCGTTCCTCCGGTCATCGTCCAGCGTTCGTTGCCTCCGAGGATCTCTCGCATCGCATCTTGGAGTCTCGGTCCGATCTTCTTCCAGAGAGTGGCCGCCGGTTCTGGGAGCGTGAGCGTTTCCATTGGTCTTGCTCAGCCTCGGCGTCGACGATCCTTCGCCGGGATGAGGTGTCGTCTGGTTGCGTGCTCGTTCAGCGTTCGCACCTTCTCCGCGTCGGTGAACCCTGCGTTGCGCATGGCGTTGGCGAGCATTCGCCAGCTGTAGACGCGTTCGGCCCAAGCGAACCAGTGTTGCTCGACTGTCGCGTAGTCGAGCCACGTTCGGATGGCGTGAGCCTGCTCCCTGGTCGGCGTAATCGCGCGCATCCCGTCGTAGAGCGCTCGGCTCGTCGGTCGTATTCGGTATCCTGCGCACCTTGAGTGGAACACCAGATTGACGATGTTGGAATCTCGCCCTGTAGTTGTGCGATCGCCCCAGGGCAGAGTGTCTGCCCAGTTCTCGGGCGCGAGGTCGTCGTCGAAAGCTTCTGGAGGTCCAGGCTTCGCCGGAAGGCTGTCGGGATGGGGTGTGACTGCGAGGGTCTTTGCGGATGGCACTGCGCGGTCCCGACTCCGTTCGTGGGCTGCGTGTGTCGTCATCGTCCTCATCCTCGGTTGGCTGGGTGCTGGCGTCAAGCGGCTCGTTGCTCGGCCGTCGTTGTCGCACGTTCTTCGCCCACGCTTGGGCGCGTTCTTGGTCCAGGTTCGCCCCCGGGCTACGCGGTCTGCTGCCCTGGGGGCGTGTCGATTCGGGGACCAGATACGGGCTGATGACCGTGGTGCCATGCGTTGATTTTCTCACGACGCACTGCGGGATTTGGTCGGAATCTTCTGGATTCTCCGGCCTTGCCGGTCAGCGGGAGAGGTTCAGAAGACTCGAGTCGGCCATCCGCAAGGTGCACAAGTACTCGGGCGACGCCTCGTACTGCACCGTCTACGTCGACTGCACGCGCCTCGCCCGCACCATCGACAAGGTGCACGAGGCCCTCAACCTCAGCATCACCGCCTACCCCGAGCTCGACGAGCGCACCCCGGTGGGTTTCACCACCCTCGGCAGCGGCGGCCGGGACGGCGTCCGCATCGCCCGCTTCTTCGCGCCCCACCGCACCGCGCTGGTCACCCTGCAGCTCACCCGGCAGCAGTCGGAGGCCGGAGCATCGCACCGCCCCGCGCGAGCAGCCGGCCGTTGATGCCCACCATCGCCGAGTTCAGGGTGGCCGCGCTCCTCAGGGTTCCCGCGCCGAGCTGATCGTCGAGCTGATAGTCGCCCCTGGCATGACCGACGGTTCCCCACACGTCCAGGTCGGGCGTGACCAACCAGGCGACATAGGGATTCACGCCGGTCAGGCTCAGCTCGTTCCCACCTCGCCGGTCGGCGTGTTCGCCGCCCCCGAAGCCGAACGAGCTCCTCGACCGCGACAGGGACACGCCGGCCAGCACGTTGGCGCCGAGCTCGACGTCGGCGCCGACCTGGACGCTGAATGCCGCGCCGTTCCAGGAAAGGGCGCCGTTCCCGCTGCCGCCGAGGTGGCGGTAGTCGGCGCAACCCCACGCGGTGTAACGTCCGTCACGGCATGGCGTCGGCGTCGCGGCCCGCGCGACGGGTGGGCGTGAGTACCGGCCCCGACGCGCCACCCTTGTCGCGGGCGGGGGCGGCCCGAGCGGGCCGCCCCCGCGTGGGGATTGCTCTCGAGGTGTGTCGGCGACAGACGGGGGACCGGCTGGGCCCTACGGTCGACGCTCCGCTCGCCGCGTCAAGTGCCGCCATCCGCCACAGAGCAGGGCGAAAAAGAGTGCCAGGACCGCACCCGCCGGAAGAGCCGGCACCGCCGTCATCCTGCCGTCCACCTTGTAGTTCGGATCGTCGTTGAACGCCCGGTACCCGAGATCCAGGGCGGCGTCGTTGCCGGCGTTGTCTCGTACAGTCCCACCCTTCAGATCAACGGCGTCAGCCGCGACGCTGATGCCGTTGCTGTCGACGTCCGACTCGTCCACGACATACTCGAACAGCAGACTCGACGTGCCCCACTGCTCCTGGAACTCCGCAAAGCGCGTCTGCGCGCCGATGCGGAGCGCGAACTGTGGCGAGCCGGCGACCGTCACGCCCTCGGTGAAGCCCAGGGCCACCGTGATCGCCTCACCCGCGCCCCAGACGCCCCGGGCCGGCGGCTCCATGGTGAGGGACCTGACCACTGGCGCCTGCTCGTCGCTCAGCCCCCCGTTGACCCGGCGCGTCGGGTCGTCAGCGAGGGCGTCGTGGCTCAGTCGGGCATCGCTGCCGTCGTTCAAGCCCTGGATCGAGCCGCCGTTGAGGGTCAGCGCATCGGCAGGCGCGCTGATTCCGTCGTCGTCGACATCCTCCGGCTGCACGACGTACTCGAAGTAGACGTTGTGCTCGTCCTCCCCGGCGCCATGGAAGCTGCTCATCGGCAGCAGTGCTGCCGCTCGCAGCCGGGGAAGATGGTGCGCCAGCCGCGTCTGCGCCCCCACCTGCAGGGCGAATGCGGGCTCGCCGGTGACGCGGACTCCACGCGTGAAGGTGGCGAGGGCGAAGATCGACTCACCGGCGGCGTAGGTGTCCTGGTTGGCCGGCGACCGGGAGAAGAACACCCGGCTTATCGTTGGGGGCCCGGACGCCCCGTTCACCTTGCGTGTGGCGTCGTCGGGAACGGCATCATGGGCCAGTTCCGCGTCGTTGCCGTTGACGTCCGTGATGGTGCCGCCATCGAGCACGAAGGCGTCGGCGGGGATGCTGACCCCATCGGCATCGGCATCCGAGGCCTGAACAACGTACTCGAAGTAGAGGAGGTTACCCCGCCGCAGGTGGAGCTCCGCCTGCCGGGTCTCCATCCCCACTTCTATAGTGAAGGTGGGAGATCCGGTGACCTCGACAGGCGCAGAGAACCAGGCGCCGGCGAGAATCGACTCGCCGACCCCGAAGGCGTCGCCCACGCGTGGGCGGGTTCCCACGGCCACCCGCGTGATGGTGGGAGCGGCGGACAGGCTTCCGTCCACCTTGCGCTGGGGGTCATCGCGGACCGCCTCGTGCGTCAGGTCGGCATCGTTGCCTCGAGAGTCGCGTATCGAGCCGCCGTTGAGCAACACGGCGTTTGCGCCGATGCTGATGCCGTCGTCGTCGCGATCCGACGCCTCGACGAAATGGCGAAATCTCAGCTGATTCCCCACTGCGCTATAGAGATCGGCGCCGCGAGTCCGGTCGCCGATCCGCAGCACCAGTCTCGGATTGCCGGTCACGGCCACCGGCTTGTTGAACAACACGAGGGCTCTAATCTCTTCACCCGGACCGAATGTGTCCCCGCTCAGAGGACTTGAACCGAAGGGGACACCCACAACGAAGGGAGGAGCGCCGATACTCCCGTCCACCTTGTGTTCGGGGTCGTCGGGCACGGCGTCGTGGCTCAGGTCGGCCTCGTTACCGCCCACGCCCTTGATGGAACCCCCGTTGAGGGACAGCGCGTTCGCGGGGATGCTGATGCCGTCGTCGTCGCGGTCCGACGCCTGAACGACATAGCGGAAGCCGAGCCGGTCCCTTCCCCGTCCTGATAAAACGGCGGGACGAGCCCGGTCGCCGATCTGCAGCACGAGTGTCGGCTGGCCGGTCCCGACGACCTGCTGACTGAACTCCACCCATGCAACGACCTCCTCACCCTCGACGTACGTGTCCCGCAAGAGATACGTGTCCCCGAGCGATCGCTCGAGGTGGACCCTGGTCACCGTGGGCGCGGGGTTCAGACTGCCGTTCACCCTGTGATCGGGGTTGTCGGGCACGGCGTCATGACTCAGGTCGGCCTCGTTGCCGTCGGCGTCCTCGATGGAGCCCCCGTTGAGGGACAGCGCGTTCGCAGGGATGCTGATGCCGTCGTCGTCGCGGTCCGACGCCTGAACGACGTACAAGAATCTGAGAAGCCCCTCCCCTCCTGTCCCTGCGCCGGGGCGATAGGACGAGAATTCCGCGTAACGGGTATCCGCGCCCACTGTAATCGCGACCCGTGGGCGCCCGGTGACCACTACGGGCGGCCCGTCGATGAACACCCCTATCTCGATCTCACTCCCAAGGGTGTGGACGCCTTGCGGTGCTGTGCCGATGAGCCAGATCTGCACCACTGCGGGAGCGGGCGCCTGGGCGAACGCGAAACCGCCGACCGAGAGGAAGGGCAGAAGGGTCGCCGCAAGGGAACGTCGGCCAAATGTGGAACGCAAAGCCCCCGTCCTTCTTCTCCGTGAGAGAGCCGCCAATAGGTCGACGAACATAATATCGGTCTCCTCCTACTCAAAACGAATTTCTGAGCGAACCGAACAGACTCCGCGGGTGTTTTGGCGTGCCGTCCGCCCGTTTCGGCCGCGATGGCGGCGGTCGATCGCGAGCTGGGTCGTCAGCATTGCTGTCCTACTCCGTCCTGAGGCTCGCCCTCGTGGGACGCCGACCCACCCCTACTAACGGTCTTCCCGCGGCCGCGCCTGTTGGCGCCCCCTCAGACAAACGAAACCCCGCCACCACCAGACGTTCCGGGGAGACGGGGGCAGTAGAAAAGCGAAGACGCCCCCTCCCCCCCGGCGGGCGGTTGGGGGAGAGGGGGCAAGGGAGTTGCGAACGCCGCCGCCGAACGCTACCGCCGCAGATACCGGCGGTAGCCGCCGATGGCCAGGAAGGCCGCCAGCAGGAGTTGCGCGATGACCGGCAGGGCCGGAACCGCAGCATCCCAGAGGTAGAAGCTGACGGAGTTGGTCTGCATACCGTCCACCATCCCGTAGAGCGTCAGCATTTCGGGCGAACCGGAATCGCTATCCGGCTCGTTGTCCTCCAGCGCCATCACCATGGTGGTGCCGGTGGTGTCGCCGGCCTCGATCGTGATGGACTCGGCGCTGTAGTCATCCGCGCTGGCCGTGCTGGCCCCGTCGCGCATGATCATCACCTCGGTATCCACCAGCACGGCTGAACTGGCCGTCGCCGTCAGCGTGGCGGCAGCCTTCGTCCCATTGGCGTGGTCCATATCACCCTCGACGATATGCTCGTCCTCGCTGGACAGCGTGTAGGTGACCTCCATGTCGTTGTCGCCGACCTCCAAGGTCAGCGAGTCCACGATCATCGACTCGATCACGGCGTTGAGGGTCAGGCTCTCCATGCCTTCCACCTCGTCGTCGTCGGTGGCGGTCAGCATGGTGGTGCCCACGGTCCCGCCCGCGGCAATGGTGATCATCTTCGGCTCGAGGCTGTAGTCGTCCTCGCTGGCGCTCGTGCCGGCGTACTGCAACTCGATCATGGTCTCGGCCAGAACCTCCTGCTTGGCCGTCGCCGTGATCGTGACGGCGTCCCCGCCCTCCATGACGGACATCTCGGAGGCCGTCAACATGTACGTGGTCTCCGCCCGGTCGACCGTCGCATCGTACATGACCGCCACGATGGACTTGCTGGCGCTGTCGACGGCCTCCACCATTACCATCGCATCCCCGGCCGACATCGGCGTGAGGGTCAACATCATGCCGCTGGCGCTCACCTCGAGCACCTTCGGCATGTCCGAGGTGGCCGTGTAGGTGGGCTTCACCTCGTCAGCGATCTCGTAGAGCATGCTCATGTCGACCATGACGGCGTCTCCGCCCGCCACCAGGGCGCCCGCGCCCGCGTCCACGAACACCTTGTCCACCTCGTCCTGCGACTTCGCCCGCAGCGACGCCTGCGCCATGACCTCGACTGTGAAGTCGATGGTGACCGCGCTCCCCGGCCGGTCGGAATCCACCGCCGTCACCGTGATCGTGGCCATCCCGGCGCCCTTCGGCGTGAGCTCCACGTTCATCATGTCGCTGGAGATCGCCGCCGTCACGTCGGCGGTGTCCGACGACCGGGCCAGATACTCGTCGTTGATGGAAGCGGGCACGTCGAACAGATCGCTCACCGCGACCATCGCCACCGCGCCGTTCGGCGCCGGCTCCCAGATGCCGTTCGCTGAGGCCTCCGCCGCCTTCGCGACGGCCGCGTTCGCCACCGCCTGGACGTTGTCCTTCGCGGTGATCATGGGTGCGTCGACGCTGATCGGGAACTTGATCGTGGCGACAGTGGAGGTGGTCTGCGTGACCTCGAGGGACGATGCGGGGAGCACGGTCGCGGTGATGCTGATCGGGCTCTCACCGTCGCCTACCGCGGTGACCGTCACGGCGTCGTTGGACGTAACCGCGCTCAGGATGGCCGGGTCATCGACCACGATGTTCCCGAGAACGACGCTCGCGGTGTCGGCGAACTCGAACAGATCCGACGCCTCGAGGGTCAGCGTCTCGCCCGGCTCCCACAGCCCGTTGGCGCCGGCCCCCGCCGTTCTCGCCGTGTCTCTCGCCGCCTCGATCTCCGCGTAGGACTTCGCCTCGATCTGCTTGACGGTCTCGTCGCCGAAGGGAATCGCAGCCAGGTTGTAGGGATCGTCCGGGTTCGGCCCATTGGCCTTGGCGCCTTCTACCGTGGCCAACAGCACCAGAGACTCGCCCCGGACATCCTCGTCCGCGTCCACGTCGACCTTGAACGTCGCGGTCAGCCCGGTCGCGGTGAACTTCACCTCCTCGCTGCCGAGCGTGTAGTCCCGGGTATCGGCGGTACTGTCGTCCGAGTGACTCAGGGTGACCGTGATGGCCTCGCTGTCAGGCACATCGTCAGGGCTTCGATCCGCGGTCAACGTGACCGTCCCGATCTTGCCCTCGGGGATGGCGGTCGCATCCTGCAGCTTGTCGTCCGCGTCAGGAACCTGGATCTTGGTAAGCGTGATCTTGGGCAGCTTGTGCAGATCGACCACATCCAACTCGAACGACGGCACCACCAACGGCCGCTGCGTCCCGGGCTGGTTCATCGTTTGCACCAACGCCGTGACGGTGTCGTCCTCCCGGTCGCCATCGACCGTTTTCGTGTTGATCGTGAATGCCTGGGTCTGCCCGGCGCTCAGGGTGTAGTTCTGACTGATCGCTGCGGGGTTGCTGTCGAGGGAGTAGTCGGTGACGTCCTTGACTGCCGACAGCGTCACGTTGAAAGGAATGTCAACGGTCCGGTCGGGCACCGCGACCACTTCCAGCCCCGCGGACTCGCCTTCATCGATCTCGTCGCTGTTGTTGCCGGGAAAGTCCACTTCATACGCTTGTGTCTGTACGTCGTCGATCTTGACCACCACGTCCTTGTTCCGGGCTGCGCGGGTGACGCCGCTATGTGCTGTGGTGGCTTCAAGATGGAACAGCTCGTCTTCCGCATCGTCCGAATCCCGGTGAGTCCTGAGGTATGCGGTGTGCGTCTTGTTGAAGGCATCTTCCCCGTAGTCGAAGACGAACGACGCCATACCGGTGGCGTTGTCAATGCGGACGTCTCCGACGGTGTTGGGCATCCATTCCACGTCCGAGCCTGCGGCATTCAGATCGATGACTTGGCCAGCAGTCCCCACGCCGCTTCCCAGCTCGGCGCGGGTGACCGGAGGCTGCATGGACTCCAGTACTGCAATGGCTGCGCCCTGGGAAGCCACAATTTCCGCGTCGGTGGGCTGCGTCACGGACACGACCACCGTGACCACCCCGCTACGGATGCCGGACCTGGCGGCCGGCACCTGGTAAGTCACTTCGACGGGCACTAAGCTCTGGCCTTCTGTCATGGACGCCGACGCAGACAGCGCATAGGTCCCCTCTGCCGCGGTGGTGGGCGGGGGGGTCGAGGTCGACGTCACGATGATGTCGAACGTCAAGGTGCCCATGGCGGGGGTGGGCGTGGCGCTGTCGGTCGCGGTGTAGGTGACCGTCGTCGTCCCCGCCGCAGTCGGCGTTCCGGTGAGCATCCTGGTCGACGGGGCGAACGTCAGCCCCGCGGGCAGCGTTGTCGTGGTGTAGGCGATGGCCCCGGTGCCGCCTGTGGCCATAGGCAGCGTCTGAGAAACCGCCGTACCCACGGTCGCGGGGATGTCCGCTTGCGTGGTCGTGAACGTCACGGCGCCGGGGGTGGGGCCCGTCGGCTGATCCGGATCCATGATAGTTCTGCTGTCGGAAATCTCGCCGGGTTCTAACCTGGTTCCCCAGAGTGCCGTCAGCACGATCTGTGTGTCGTCGGTGTCCTCGTCCTTGGGCACCATGAAGCTGATGGTACGCGTGCCGTCGTCGCCGGGACCAATTGAGACCATTCCCTCCCCCTTCACGGTGGAGGTAACGCCAGTCCCACTAAACGTCGAAACCTTCGGGGTGAGACGCAGATCCACATCCACTGCGCTGGCACCTACCAGGAACGCAGGAGCCGCCTTGACCCTGTATTCTATCGGCTTCCCTTCTTCAAGGTTCTCGTCCCGCGTGACCAACTCCAGAGTGTATCCCTGGACGTCGTCTTCTTCTACGCCGAGAGTCAACGCGGTCGGCGGGCCCACGGCATTAGTAGTACCAGTATCGACGAGCGTGCCGGCGGGTAGAACCACGGCGAAGGTCACGACGACGTCGCCGTTGTTGGACTCATCAGCATCGGCATCTTGGTCAGCCGTGACGGTGAAGGTGCGGGTTGCCTTCGCGAAGGCAGCCACCTCAGTCGTCGAGGAGTTCGCCGGCAGCGGGACTGTCATCAAGCCCCCGCTGACCGTGGCATTTGTAGCTGTCGCCCTGAGAATCACCTCGCTCACGGCGGACTCAGCCGGGATGTCTCCTACGAACTCCACCGTAATGGTCGTCGCCTCCCCCTCGGTGAGTGTCGTGGGCGGCTCGGCAACGGTAATCTGAGCCGCAACCCGCCCGGCCCCCAGCGCCAGCACCGTCCCGACGAGCGCCATCCACGTCAGCGCCCGGCAACTGCCTCTCGCGAAAATCGCTCCTGTCCGCATGTCGCAATCTCCCTTGTGAATCCGTCCGTTTGTCGCCAGCAGCGGGGGGAAACCACTCCATCCGCCCCCTGCTTCCCCCCGGTGTCGACTACCGCTCCGCATCTGTTTCGGGCCTCCTGCGTCCTGGCGCGAGCCGCGAATTGTGCACGGACTTGGGTCTCGCCGCATTTCAGGAGAACCGCAAGTCGCTTACTGTCAATGGGTTGCGCGAGTTCACCAAAAGCTCGCATGGAAACTGACCCGTCAGATCCCGCTCACCGGACTTTCGCCTTGCAGTGGTTTAACTGGCTGGTGCGTAGAGGGTTGGGCTTTCGCCTGCCGTGGTGGTCGGATGGGCGCTTTCGCGCCCAGGCACGCCGGAATTGGGGATGGGATTGAACACGCCCTGATGCCGGAAGAGAGGGCGAATGTGCCCGAAGAGCCGAGGGCCACGAAGCGCAGGGGCAAGCACCCCGAGAAGGCCCTCACCGGCGCCGCTTACGGCCTGAGCTCGCTGGCGAGGCCCGCGCGAGGGCGCTCGACAACCGGAGCTTCCGCGGCCACGTCTCCCCGCAGGCCGGCGACATGAGCGCCGATCGGGTGGCGCCGCGCGATGCAAGCGTGATAGGGTGTGCCGCTATCGGCCGTGCGATGGAGGACACGCGCGCGCGGCCTGTGGAGGCGGCGCGAGATGCCCGAACGACCCATCGTCATCCTGCACGGCTGGAGCGACACGTCCGCGACCTTCGAGCCGCTGGCCCGGCTGCTGCGCGCCCGGCTGTGGCGCGAGGTGTCCATCGTCTCGCTCGCCGACTACGTGAGCATGGAAGACGAGGTGCGCTTCGACGACGTCGCCGAGGCGATGGACGTCGCGTGGCGCCGCCACGGGCTGCCGCGGGGGAAGGGGGCCGTCGACGCCGTCGTCCACAGCACCGGCGGGCTCGTGGTCCGCGACTGGCTCGCGCGCCACTCGACGCCGGCCCGGGCGCCGGTGAAGCACCTGGTGATGCTGGCCCCCGCCAACTTCGGCTCGCATCTCGCCCACAAGGGACGCTCGTTCATCGGGCGGGTCTACAAGGGCTTCGTCGCCAAGAAGCCCGAGGGGCGGGCGTTCGAGACGGGCACCCACATCCTGCGGGGGCTCGAGCTCGCCAGCCCCTACACGTGGCGGCTGGCCGAGCGCGACCGCTTCGGCCGCGGCGGCACGATGTACCGGCCCGGCAACGTGCTGTGCACGGTGCTCGTCGGCAACCGCGGCTTCCGCGGCATCTCGTCGATCGCCAACGAGGACGGGTCGGACGGGACGGTGCGCGCGTCGACCGCCAACATGGACTGCGTGCGCATCGGGGCGGTGTTTCCGGCGCGGCCGGCCGCCGGCGGCGCCGGGGTGGAGTACACGCTCGAGGAGTCGTCGGGGTCGACCGCGTTCGGCCTGCTCGAGCACCACAACCACGGCACCATCACGCTGTCGCACCGGCGGCGGCCCATCGGCGAAGGGGGGCGCGACACCCCCGACGGCGACCTGCTCGAGAAGATCGTCCGCGGGCTGACCGTCGACGACGACGGGTTCGAGGCGTGGCGGCAGGAGCTCGAAGCGGGCAACCGGGCGCTGCTGCCCGAGGCCCCGCGCCGCGACGCGCGGAACCACGGCTTTCAGAACACCGTCGTGCACGTGCGCGACCAGTACGGGGTGGGCGTCGACGACCACCTGCTCGAGTTCTACGAGGACGACCACGACCGCGGCGACCTCGTGGCGCGGCTCTTCCACGAGTCGGCCATCCGCAAGGTGCACAAGTACTCGGGCGACGCGTCGTACCGCAGCGTGTACGTCGACTGCACCCGCCTCGCCCGCACCATCGACAAGGTGCACGAGGCCCTCAGCCTCAGCATCACCGCCTATCCCGAGCTCGACGAGCGCACCCCGGTGGGGTTCACCACCCTCGGCAGCGGCGGCCGGGGCGGCGTGCGCATCCCCCGCGACGCCATCGCCCGCTTCTTCGCGCCCCACCGCACCGCCCTGGTCACCCTGCAGCTCACCCGCCAGCAGTCGGAGGCGACGTTCCGCTTCCGGGAGCATCGGGCGTAAGGCGGCCGGCGGCTCCGACCGATTCGGGCGGATCGTCGTGTCGATTGCTCTCAAAGGCCCGCCGATCATCATGTTGGCAGGGTCCGCTGGTACCATTTGCGGTCCCTTCCCTTCCGGTTCTCCAGGTCCGGTCTCTCCCGGGTTTTCAGGCCTTCCTCTCGGGTTTCCGGGCCCGTTCCTGTCCCCCGGGTCGAATCCCGGATCTCGGGTGATCCTCCAGAGCGTCTTTGATCCCGTTGGTCCGCGCTCAGCGATTTGGATGGCAGATGAGGTCTCTGCCACACGTCCAGTTCAGATGGCGGGAAAGAGATGACGATTTGCCGCACTCCCTGGTATCCGCCGGTGGCGCCAAGTTCTTTCATTGACGCCATGAAGTGCGGGCACCGCTTCGCGACCAGCCGGTCGGCGGCCGACGGTGCCAGATGGAGATCGATGTCGTCGCTCGACCGGTGCCTGTACCGCGCGGTGAGTATCGTTCCTCCGGTCATCGTCCAGCGTTCGTTGCCTCCGAGGATCTCTCGCATCGCATCTTGGAGTCTCGGTCCGATCTTCTTCCAGAGAGTGGCCGCCGGTTCTGGGAGCGTGAGCGTTTCCATTGGTCTTGCTCAGCCTCGGCGTCGACGATCCTTCGCCGGGATGAGGTGTCGTCTGGTTGCGTGCTCGTTCAGCGTTCGCACCTTCTCCGCGTCGGTGAACCCTGCGTTGCGCATGGCGTTGGCGAGCATTCGCCAGCTGTAGACGCGTTCGGCCCAAGCGAACCAGTGTTGCTCGACTGTCGCGTAGTCGAGCCACGTTCGGATGGCGTGAGCCTGCTCCCTGGTCGGCGTAATCGCGCGCATCCCGTCGTAGAGCGCTCGGCTCGTCGGTCGTATTCGGTATCCTGCGCACCTTGAGTGGAACACCAGATTGACGATGTTGGAATCTCGCCCTGTAGTTGTGCGATCGCCCCAGGGCAGAGTGTCTGCCCAGTTCTCGGGCGCGAGGTCGTCGTCGAAAGCTTCTGGAGGTCCAGGCTTCGCCGGAAGGCTGTCGGGATGGGGTGTGACTGCGAGGGTCTTTGCGGATGGCACTGCGCGGTCCCGACTCCGTTCGTGGGCTGCGTGTGTCGTCATCGTCCTCATCCTCGGTTGGCTGGGTGCTGGCGTCAAGCGGCTCGTTGCTCGGCCGTCGTTGTCGCACGTTCTTCGCCCACGCTTGGGCGCGTTCTTGGTCCAGGTTCGCCCCCGGGCTACGCGGTCTGCTGCCCTGGGGCGTGTCGATTCGGGGACCAGATACGGGCTGATGACCGTGGTGCCATGCGTTGATTTTCTCACGACGCACTGCGGGATTTGGTCGGAATCCTGGTGCGCGCCGGGGTCGCCTACCTCGACCGTGACGTCCGGCGCCTCGAGGCCGGCATGCCGCGGGGCACCTCCTCGAGAAGATCGTGCGCGGGCTGACCGTCGACGACGACGGGTTCGAGGCGTGGCGGCGGGAGCTCGAAGCGGGCAACCGGGCGCTGCTGCCCGAGGCCCCGCGCCGCGACGCGCGGAACCACGGCTTCCAGAACACCGTCGTGCACGTGCGCGACCAGTACGGGGTGGGCGTCGACGACCACCTGCTGGAGTTCTACGAGGACGACCACGACCGCGGCGACCTCGTGGCGCGGCTCTTCCACGAGTCGGCCATCCGCAAGGTGCACAAGTACTCGGGCAACGCCTCGTACCGCAGCGTCTACGTCGACTGCACCCGCCTCGCCCGCACCATCGACAAGGTGCACGAGGCCCTCAGCCTCAGCATCACCGCCTACCCCGAGCTCGACGAGCGCACGCCGGTGGGTTTCACCACCCTCGGCAGCGGCGGCCGGGGCGGCGTCCGCATCCCCCGCGACGCCATCGCCCGCTTCTTCGCTGCCCCACCGCACCGCGCTGGTCACCCTGCAGCTCACCCGGCAGCAGTCGGAGGCGACGTTCCGGTTCCGGGAGCATCGGGCGTAGGCGTCCTGCGCCGTAGAACGGTGCAGACTCCTGGCAGGGCTGGTTGGGCGGCGAGCGGAGCCGCAGGCGACGCTCTCCGGGCCAGGCGCCGGTCGGCCGCCGCCGACCGGTTCGAGCGGATGTCGCGCCGATTTCTCTCGAAGACCCCGCCGCGGGCGCGGCAGGCTGGGACCGATGTTCCTGTCCGGCGTGTTTCTCAGCCGCAGAAGAACCTCATCGTCGCGACCAGGAGGGCCGCGACCGCGAGGACGATGCCGGCCATGAACAACCGCCGGGCCAGGCGCGGTTCGCGAGGCGTCTCGTCCGCCGCCAACAGCCGCATCATGTCGGAAACGCTGCCGCCTTGAACGTACTTCCGCCACTTCTCCATGGGCCTGCGCCCCTCTTGCGACCTCGCCCGGGGTCAGCCACCGACGCCCTCAGAACGCAGGACCTGTGCCACCGGGGGAGGCCAGGCCCCTTTGCAGCGCTTGACCCGCGCGATGCTCGGGCTCATCGACTTGCCGATGCCCACCAGAAACTCCTGGATGCGCCCAAGCATCGACCTCATCTTCTCGGTGACCCGGTCGCGGTAGCCCTCGACGGGCTCGTCCTCGACGTCTTCGAGCGCCGCGAGCAGCCGCGCCGCGCTGCCCCGGGGCGCTCCTCTTCGAGGATCCGGCCCTGAACCGGGAACGGGGTCTGGTGTAGTGCTTCTCTGGCGGTCGTCCGCCTTCCGTCGCCGTCAGGCGGCGTCGCGATCCCGTAGGCCGGCCAGGAATCCCTCAAGAGCGCCCTCGAGCTTGGCCATCCGTTCGCGGTTGTCCGCCAGTTCGCGGTTTACCTGGTCGAACCGCTGGTTGATTTCGTTGCCGAGGTTCTCGAAACGTCTGTTCGTTTCGGCGAACCGGCTGTTCATGTCGTTCCGCAGTTCGTCGATCCGCTTCGTCGTGTCGGTCATCAGTTCGGTCATCCGGACGTTCATGTTCTCCTTCAGACCGCGGAACATGAAGCGCACCCACGCAACAGTCCCAGCACGAGGGTGGGGGGCTGATCCAGAACGAGACCTGTTCCATGGCCGCCTCGGCGCAGCACGTCGTGGGTGTCTTCTCGACGGTCGTACGACCTCTTGGCGCCGGATGCTAAGATGGGGCGGCTTGAGGCCGCACGCGTGGTCGATCGGACACTCCAGACCGCGGTCGGGACCGGGCAGCCGTCGGGGGAACGGGCCGGAGGGGGTCACATGGCCAGGATGAGTCATCGGTTGTCGGAGAGCCCGCACTGCTCGGCGCATCTCGCGCGACGGTACTGCGGCGTGCTCGCGTTTCTGGCGGCGGCCGGCGTGGCGACGGGCGTCGACCTGAGCGCACAGGCCACGAACGTCACCGTCGAGAGGTCGACCAGCGTGCCGACTACGGTGATCGAGACCGGTTGGGAAGCGGGCAACGCGATCACCTCGGTGACCGGCGCCAGCGACGGATACTGGACGGTGGTCATGTCCGACCGCTCGGGATACGACGGCCAGAGCTATCGCTCGAGCACCAGCTGGCCCCGAGACTTCATTCGAGAGCAGTGGGATGCCGGGAACGACATCACGGAGTTCGCCTACGCCAACGGCGGGTGGCTCGTGGTGTCCAGCGCCGGGGCCGACTTCGCGGGTCAGCGGTGGGCGCTCTCGGGAAACCTCAGCGAGGAGCTGGCCGAGACCCTGGAGCTCGGATACGACATCACCGACGTGGCGTACGGAGGCGGGTCGTGGGTGGTGGTCGGCTCGAACGTGCCCTCGTACGACGACCAGGTCTACACCACTTCCAGCACGTTCCCGACCGCGTTCGTCCGCGAGAAATGGGACGACGGATACCGCATCACGGAGTGGTACTACGGCGGCGGCACGTGGGTCGTGGTCATGACGGAGCTCGCGTCGAACCCCTCGCAGGGGTACTCGGGATGGAGTTCGATAGAGGACGCGTGGGCCGCGGGCCGCCAGGTCCTCGACATCGCCTACAACGGCAGCTCGTACCGGGTGGTGACGACGGCGAGCCTCGGAGAGGCCATGGGGTTTCCGCCGCCGTCGGGCGGCATTCTCGAGGCGAGCGTGGCAAGCTCTTCGAGCCGCTCGGCGACGTTCACCGTGGACGTGTTCGTGGTGGGCTCCGACTCGGAACTCCTGACGCTGAGCGACGCCGACTTCGTGCTCGACGACGGCGCGCTCGGCACCACCGGGACCAACGTGGACTACAGCCTCACCAGCGTTCAGGTCTACAGGCAGGCGAGCGCGGGCCCGTACTCGGCGATGTTCCTGCTCGACCAGAGCGGCAGCATCACGAGCAGCGACCCGACTGACGTGCGCATAGACGCCGCGAAAGTGTTCAAGCGCAACCTCGGCACCGGCGACGAGGTGGGGCTGATGGCGTTCGCGTCGAACGGCAGCCTGCCGCACAGCCCCGTCACCATCTGGACCTCGAACGGCAGCCACTTCAGCAGCAATGCGTCGGCGTTCGACTCGACGCTCGACAGCCTGGCCGACCTCGAGGGCGGCGGCACGCCTCTCTACGACGCGAGCAACTCGGCGGTCGCCACCACGGCGGCTCACGCGAACAACACGAACCGCGTCGTCATCGTGTTCACTGATGGAGAAGACACCTCGAGCAGCGCGTCGCTCAACGACGCCATCCAGAACGCGAAACAGCAGAACATCCCGCTGCACACCGTCGCGCTCTCGGACGGCGTCGACATCGGGGTGTTGTCGAGGATGGCGGGAGAGACGGGAGGTTCGTTGACCTACGCCACGGACGCGAGGCGGCTCATCTCGTACTACGGGGCGTTGGGTCCGTACCTCTCGGGCGCCGGTAGCTTTTATCGCACGACGTGGTCGGTGCTGGCGCAGGGCGGCACCTTCACCTTCAATCGAGGTAGCTGGATGACTGACTACATCGAGATCGAAATTCCGGGCACCAATATCTACCTGCCGTTCCGTCTCGCCTTCTAGTTCTAGTGGACGGTCCTGCCACCGTTGGGGGCAAGCGCCGGGGGCCAGGACCCGGCCCGCGTTTCGGCCGCACCCGGTCGACCTCGGCATCGCGCTCGACGAGCTGCCGGCGGCCGGTGTCGACCGTGGACGGGTCGATGCCGAGGAGGGTGGCGATGCGCCGGTCGCCGCCCCACCCGCACTTGAGGAATTCGAGTCCGGCGAACAGCCGCCGCTGACGCTCGTCGAGCAGGCTGCCGAACAGCACGATGGCAGCGCGCAACTCCTCGGGCATCAGGTCGGCGTCAGGCAGGGGGCGCCCGAGTCCGGGCGTGGCCATCAGGAGCCGTCGGGCGCGGGGTTGATGCGTCTCCTGCGCGTGGTCGGTCGCGCAGTAGAGGAACTGGCCGGCGAGCTTGTGCCGCGTCAGCCGTCCGTCGCCGACGAGCTTGCGCAGAGAGTCCTGGGTGCCGACATGGAGCAGGTTATCGAGCTCGTCGACGAAGTGTCCGGCTTCGGCATGGTTGACGAACGCCCCGGCGGTTGCGACGAGGGTGCCGGCGCGGGAGAAGCGGATGCCGGCGAAGGTCTACAGGCCGTTTTCGTCGAAGTCGGCGAGTTCGTCGAGGGTGTAGTAGCCGCCGCGACGGGAGTACCTGGGCAGCCGCTAGTTCCCAGGCGCACCGACGGCGGCCTGAGCCGTCGTCCATTCGCACCCGTAGGTCGACACGGGGGCTCCGCGGCGCGGTCTCGGGCTCGCGCCGTGAGGGTCCGAACATCCTTCGTCGTGTTCCTCAACCGACTGAGGAACCACAGCGCCGCGAAGCTACGCGATGAATCGGCAAGGCCACGACCGCGGCAAGCCATGCCTCATCCGCTGAGGAACCACAGCACCCCTACCACGACGACCGCGATGGCGACGCCGGCCATGACGAGCCGCCGCTGAGCGAGACGTTCGAGGCGCTGGTGCCGCTTCGACCGTCGTGCACTCCCGTTCGAACGGCGTAGCTGCGGGCCGGCCGGCGTGTCAACGCGCTGGCGCGCGTCCTCCGCTTGTCTGTTTACCATTGGCTCGAATGGGCCTTGCGGCCCGGCCTGGACGGGGGCGTCCCGGCCGCCCATGACGTCTCACGTCACCGGCAACAATAGTCGGCGCGACCGGCAAAAGTAGTTGACGCTGAACACCCCTCTTGCGACCTCGCCTGGGGTCAGCCACCGACGCCCTCAGAACGCAGGACCTGTGCCACCGGGGGAGGCCAGGCCCCCTTTCAGCGCTTGACCCGCGCGATGCTCGGGCTCATCGACTTGCCGATGCCCACCAGAAACTCCTGGATGCGCCCCAGCATCGACCGCATCTTCTCGGTGACCCGGTCGCGGTAGCCCTCGACGGGCTCGTCCTCGACGTCTTCGAGCGCCGCGAGCAGCCGCGCCGCGCTGGCCCGGGGCGCTCCTCTTCGAGGATCTGGCACAGGGTCCCGAAGGCCCGGCTCAGCCCCGCCACCGTGCCGGCGAGGTCGTCGTCCCGGCCCTTCGGCCGCTTGCGCCGCCAGCTCGAGATCGGCGAGCCGGGTCTTCAGGCCGGCCGGCATCCCTGTGCCTCCTCGCGTGGTTCTCAGCGCCCGCGATGCCGGCCGCCGGTCGCTCTCGCGATTGGAGCGGGCGGGAGCCGGCAGGAGTCCGCGGAACGACTCCGCCCCCGGAAGAAAGAACCCCCCCCCCGGGGCGTCGGGGGAGAGGGGGCTGTGGGAGATTACGAACGCCGCCGAACGCTACCGCCGCCGATAGCGGCGGTATCCGCCGATGGCCAGGAAGGCCGCCAGCAGGAGCTGCGCGATGACCGGCAGGGCCGGGACCACGGTGTCCCACAAGTAGAACATCAGGGAGTTGGTCGTCTTCATGGCGCCACCATGAGCTTCGTGGTGCCCATGCTCTCGCCCTTCGGGATGGTGATCGGCTCGACGTTGTAGTCGGCGGGCGCGGCCGTGCCGTCGGTCTGCACCAGCTCGACCATGGTGTCCATCTCGACCGCCCGGTTGGCCTTCGCCGTCAACGTGTACGACATGCCCTCGACGAGGTTCATGCCCGCGTCGGGGCCCTCCAGGGTGATGGCGAGCGCTTCGAGGGCGACTGAGACCGGGATGTCGATGCTGGCCCTGTCCGCCTCGGTCTGCTGGTTGATGATCGTCGCGCTTGCCGGCGTGCTGGCGCTGGCTTCGATCGTGATCATGGCGTCGCCCTTGCCTTCGGCCGTCACCGTGATCTCGCCGCCGCTGACCATGGCGGAGGCGACCGTCACATCGCTCGACTTGGCCGAGTAGATGACGGTGGTGCCCTGGACGGAGCCGAACAGGGCGCTGCCTATGAGCTTGCATGGTCTGCGTCGTTGTGCCCGCCGCGGGCTTGGGGAACGCCACCGCCACGGCCGGAAGCTCGTATTCGCGGTTCCCGGCGGTGGTCCCGGCGCCCGCCGTCAGCATGACCGTGACCGGCTCGCTCGTCGCCTTCTGGAGAGCGAGACCGGGCTCCCTGATCTCGCGGTCGAGCGTCAGCGTCAACGTGGTCTCGCCGCCCTCCTCCACCGTGTCCGTCGCGGGGTTCACCGTCAGCCGGGGGAGCTTGTGGACGTCGACCAGAGTGATGGGGTGCTCCTGCTCCTTGAACACGTTGTCCAGCCCCGAGGCCAACGAGTAGTCGATCGCGGTGGCCCGCAGCTTGTAGGCGTTGTCCAGCCGGTCCCCGTCGTTGGCCGGGAACTCGAGGGTCACCTTCGCGGTGTTGGCGGCCGTGCCACCCGTGCCGGCCGCGTTCAACGTCGGGCTGGCGTCGCTGAGCGAGTAACTTGTCCCCGCGGACCACCGTGCCGTCCTCGAAGCTGACCAGGTCCAGCCTGACTTCGAGCGGCAGGTCGAACCTCTCCGGCGCGTGGATGTCGGCAACGTCTATCTCCAGCGGGTCGAGCCGGTCGGTGGTGGCGCCCGCCACCGTCGCACGCAGCGTCACCGTGTCTTCGTCCCGATTCCCGTCAGATGTCGGCGGCGTGATGGTTATCGTCGCCGCGGCGGCGCTGGCGGTGAGCGTAGCCGTCGTCTGGTTCCCGTCGGCGCCGTCGTCGGCGTCAATTGCATAGCCGGCCGGTCGACGCTGATCGCCGTCGGATAGATGAGCTCGTCCGGAGCAGGCACCGCCGCGAGGGTGATACCGATCGGCGATCCCTCCGCGGGCCTCGATGTCGTGACCGTCCACTCGAACCGCTGGACGTCGAGGTCGACGATGGTGACGTCCCTGGGGCTGGCCCCCGCCGGCAGCGCGAGGACGGTCGTCCCGTCCGACCCGACGTTGCCGTGGGCGACGAGATCGAGGGTCAGCGTGATGGCCTCCGACTCCGAGTCGGGGTCGGCAATCGTCTGCAGAACAAGCTCGCCGGTCACAGGCGTGGTGACGGCAGAGGTGCCGGCGTTGGCCGGCACGGTCAGAATCAGCGTCTCCGCGACGAAGCCTCCTCTGACGTCTCCTTCTTCGGCGGGCGTCTTCGGTGCGCTGACGGCGTCTGCGGCGGTGGCCGCGGGCGTCACCGTCAGGTCTACCGTAGACGCGTCGGCGCCGGCGGCAATCTGCACCGTCGCGCTCGCGCTGATTGTCAGACGCCCCCCTCGTCCACCGTGTCGGGCACGGTGACGGTGAGCTGCGCGGCCGCCTCGACCGCCCCCAGCGCGAACCCGGCGCCGAGCAGCGCCATTCCCTTCAGCGCCCTGGAACCGCCGCTCGTGAGAATCGCTCCGATGCCCATCTGGACCATCTCTCCTTGCGACCTCGCCTGCCCGCCCGGCACGCGCGCGGGCGTCCGACGCGCCGGCCTGCAATCGACAAGGGTTCGGACGGTCGTGCCCATGCCGTGCTCGAGACTGCCGGGTTGCCAGCCGGGACATCGAAGAAGCGGGGCGCGCCCCCAGAAGCGCCAACGCCCAACCGGAGCCCACGGCGAGGGTAAAAGAAAACGCCCCCTCCCCCCCGCAGGCGGTTGGGGGAAGGGGGCGAGGGAGAACAACGAAACGCCGCCGCCGAACGCTACCGCCGCCGATACCGGCGGTAGCCGCCGACGGCCATGAGAGCCGCCAGCAGGAACTGCGCGATGATCGGCAGAGCCGGCACCACGGCGTCCCACAGGTAGAACATCAGGGAGTTGGTCGTCTTCATGGCGCCGTCCCTCGAGGGTCAGCATCTCCGTCATGTTCCCCTCGTTCTCCATCATCCCGTCTTCCTCCACCATGGAAACGGACCCCCAGGTGCCTGTGTGTGCGGGATCAGGTGCGACCACGGGGTAAGTCATTGACCTGACGAGGCTTACGCCCGCAGGATTCGTTTCGCAATAGTTTCGCTTTCGGCTCCCTGTCGGTACTCAATTTTGTCCCTGAATTTGGGCCTGCGGAGATGCCCCGAAAACCGAGCGGAGTGCTCCCGAAGAAGCGCCGAGAGTCGACGAAGCGCAAGGGCCGTCACCCTCAGAAGGCCCTCACGGACGCCTTCTGCCGCAACGTCAGCGGAGGCGGGTCTGTACGCGGACTGGGACAGCCTCTACCTGCTGGTCACGCCGTCAGGCGCCCGGCGCTGGATCCAAAGGCTGATGGTGCGGGGCCGGGCGCGGAAGCTCGGCCTCGGAGGGTTCGGCACCGTCTCGCTGGCCGAGGCCCGGGAGCTGGCCCGCGCCAACCGCAAGCTCGCACGGGATGGCGGCGACCCGCGGGCGGGCGGCCGACACGGTACCGCGGGCGTCCCGACCTTCGAGGAGGCCGCGCACAAGGTCCTCGCGATCCACAAGGGCGCCTGGCGGAAGGGCAGCAAGACCGCGAGCCAGTGGGAGGGCAGCCTCCGCGACCACGCCTTCCCGGAGCTCGCCAGCGTCACCGTCGACCGGGTGACGACGGCGGACATGATGGCGGTGCTGCTGCCGCTGTGGACGAGCAAGTACGTCACCGCCCGGAAGGTGCTGCACCGAATCAGCGCGGTCATGAAGTGGGCGATGGCCCAGGGCTACCGGACCGACAACCCGGCGGGGGATGCGCTGCTCGCGGCGCTCCCGCGGCGACCCAGGCCGGTACGGCACCGGCGGGCCCTTTCGCACGGCGACGTCGGCGAGGCCCTCGCGAAGGTGCGCGGCGCCAAGACCTGGGAGGGCATCCGGCTGGCGTTCGAGTTCCTGGTGCTGACCGCGACCCGCTCGGCCGAGGTCCGGCTGGCGACGTGGAGGGAGGTCGACCTGGTCTCGATGGTGTGGACGATCCCGGAGGAGCGGATGAAGGCGAAGCGCGAGCACCGGATTCCGCTGAGCAAGCGGGCCATCGAGGTGCTGCGGGCGGCGGAGCAGCTGCGCCCGTCGCCGCAGCCCCACGAGCTGGTGTTCACGAGCGTCCGCGGGAGGCGAATCGACGCCTCGGTCGTCTCGAAGATGATTACCAGGCTCGGGATCGACGCGGTGCCGCACGGCTTCCGGTCGTCATTCCGGGACTGGGCGTCGGAGCGGACGGACCACCCGCGCGAGGTGGTCGAAGCGGCCCTGGCGCACACCGTGCGGGACCAGACCGAGGCCGCGTACGCGCGGTCGGACCTGTTCGAGCGCCGGCGGCACCTGATGGACGACTGGGCCGACTACCTCGCCGCGCCGCGGGGGCAGGTGGTGGTGACGCTACGGCGGTGACGGGCTATGGCTGAGACGGGGAGGGCTGGTCCAGGCGCGAGCACTCCGCTGGACGAGAAGTTCACCAGGCGTTTCGCGGGCGCGGCCCCCGTGGTTTCGCCGCCTGCGCGCGATCATCCCGACGCAGCCGGGCGGCCCGGCGCTCGGCCGGCCGCGGCCTCGAGCTCGACCAGCGGGACCGTCGGCGCCTCCGTGCGATGCTGGAGTAGCTGGCCGGTGAGCTAGCGGGGCTAGCCGCTGCGCCGTGGCGGTCCGGGCCCGGTTTCTGAGGAGTTTCCTGGTGTCCGCAGCCTCCGCGCCCGTAGTGGCGCCCCGCTGGCCCGCCGGCCTCAACGAGATCTCCGGTTCTTCGTCCCGGCCCCGGCCGCTTGCGCCGCCTGCTCGAGCACCACAACCACGGCACCATCACGCTGTCGCACCGGCGGCGCCCCATCGGCGAAGGGGGGCGCGACACCCCCGCCGGCGATCTGCTCGAGAAGATCGTGCGCGGGCTGACCGTCGACGACGACGGGTTCGAGGCGTGGCGGCAGGAGCTCGCGAGGACGACCACGACCGCGGCGACTACGTCGACTGCACGCGCCTCGCCCGCACCATCGACAAGGTGCACGAGGCCCTGAGCCTCAGCATCACCGCCTACTCGACGAGCGCACCCCGGTGGGGTTCACCACCCTCGGCAGCGGGTGGGCCGGGGCGGCGGCCGCATTTCCCCGCGACGCCATCGCTCGCTTCTTCGCGCCCCACCGCACCGCGCTGGGTCACCCTGCAGCTCACGCGGCAGCAGTCGGAGGCGACGTGCCGGTTCCGGGGAGCATCGCTGACCGCCGAGCGACCGAATATGCCGGCGCCGTGGAGGGAGGGCGGGACGCGGGTGCGCGCCGTCGGCGCCTTGGCGGGGGGCCACGGTTCAGCTGGCGAGGAATCCCAGCGTCGCGAACACCAAGGCAACCACCAGGACGGCGATGACGATGCCGACCACGACCGCCCGCCGGCCCTGCCGCGGCTCGAGGGGCGCCTCGCCCTGCTCGAGCAGCCGTATCATCACCGCGATCTTGCTGTCTCGCGTGTACTCGAGCCGCCGCTTGCTCCGCCCGGGAGCCTGATGCGACCCGTCGGGCTCAGCCACGGACACCCCCCAATGTAACGGTGTTCCGGGCGGGAACGGGCCGTCTCGCGATTGGAGCACGGCCTGAAGCCGGCAGGAGCCCTGCGGAACGATCCGCCCGCAGGAAGAAAGAACCCCTCCCCCCCGGGGCGTCGGGGGAGAGGGGGCTGTGGGAGATTACGAACGACGCCGAACGCTACCGCCGACGGTACCGGCGGTATCCGCCGAAGGCCAGGAAGGCCCCTAGCAGAAGCTGCGCGATGATCGGCAGGGCCGGCACCGCCTCGTCCCACAGGTAGAACATCAGGGAGTTGGTCGTCTTCATGGCGCCGACGCGTCCCTCGAGGGTCAGCATCTCCGTCATGTTCCCCTCGTTCTCCATCATCTGGTCTTCCACCACCATGAGCTTCGTGGTGCCCATGCTTTCGCCCATCGAGATGGTGATCGGCTCGACCATGTAGTCGGCGGGCGAGGCCGTGCCGTCGGTCTGTACCAGCTCGACCATCGTGTCCATCTCGACCGCCCGGTTGGCCATCGCCGTGATGGTGTACTCCATGCCCTCGATGAGGTTCATGCCCGCGTCGGGGCCCTCCAGGGTGACGGTGAGCGCTTCGAGGGCGACTGAGACCGGGATGTCGATGCTGGCCCTGTCCGCCTCGGTCTGCGGGTTGACGATCGTCGCGCCCGCCGCCATGGTGGCGCTGGCTTCGATCGTGATCATGGCGTCGCCCTTGCCCTCCGCCTCCACCATGATCTCGCCACCGCTGACCGAGGTGGAGGCGACCGTCCGATCGCTCGACTTGGCCGAGTAGATGACGGTGGTGCCCGGGGCGGAGCCGAACAAGTCGCTGCCCATGAGCTTGATCATCTCGCCGGGGCTGAACATGCCATCGGCGCCCATGCCGGCGTCCTTCGCCGCCATGACCGCCGCGTCCAGATCGGCCTGCGGCATTGCGTACACGAGCGCTTGGGTGCCGTCCTCGATGGTGATGGTGGACACGGCGGAGTACTCGTCGTACATGGGGTCGCGCGGCCCGTACGTGGCGTCACTCCCGCCGTCGACATACGCGTCCACGACGAGCATCTCCTCGTCGCCGATCATGTCGTCCGTCGCCGCGGTGATTGTGGCCTTCACGGTCTGCGTCATCGTCGTGCGTCCGAACGCGGGGTAATCAACCATGATGGGCAGCCCGTGGCGGCGCATCCCGTCGGCCGACATCAGGGTGATCGTGCCCGCCTCGCCCGAGGCCACCTCCTGCTTCAGGCTGGGATACTTGAGTGGCAGGGTGCGGTTGAGCGTCAGCATCAACTCGACGTCACCGCCCTCCATCACCGTGGCCGTCGCCTGGTCCACGGTCAGGCGGGGGAGCTTTTGGGTGTCCACCAGCGTGAAGTCGTAGTGGTCAGTCGTGCCCCCGAACGTGTTGTCCACGCCCACGGACAGCGCGTATTCGACGGCCGTCCCCTTCAGCGAGTAGTCGTTGTCGATCCGGTCGTCGTCCGGATACGGGAATTCGATATCCACGACCGTGGAGCCTCCGCCGGTGCCGTTCTTCGGCGCGACCAACACCGGGCTGGAGTCGGAGAGCGAGTACATGTCGCCGCGGACCACCGTGTCGTCCCCGAGGTTGTGCAGGTCCAGCCTGACCTCGAGATCCAAGTCGTACCTGGGCGGATCTGCCGCCACCCTGAACTGCGCGGTCGCACCCCGCGGAGCATTCGCGTTCTCAAGGATCAGCGGTACGGTGGAGCCCACCCTGGTTATCTTGACCGACTGCGTCTCGTCGTCTTCGATGACCGTCTCCTCCGTCGTCGTGTACGACCCCGGCCGCGACCCGTAAATCGTACCCAACTCGACATCGTCGCTCTCCACGACCTCGACGTAGAACACCTCGTTCTCGGCTTCGAAATCGTCCTGGAGCATGTAGATGCGGAGCTTGCCCGCCCTGCTGTACGGCTTGGTGTCCGGGTCAGCCGCCGAGTAAGTGGGATAAGGAACCATGATCACATCTTGGATGCGACCCTCCGCTACGAGGCGGGACTGGGGGAAATGCACATCCTGCTGCCCGTCGATCTGGGACACCCAGCGCGTCGGGGTTCCGGGCACGATATGGACGGTCAACTGGGCAGGAGGCGAATTGGCAGGAATCTTCTTCAGCTCCTCAACGGTCCATGTGACCTCCACGTGCAGCCACACGCCCGTGTCGCCCTCCTCAACGTAATTGCGGTCTATGCCGCCGATTCTCTTCCGCGGGAGAGGGGTTCTCCCGCTCTCGTTGCCCAGCCACGTCCGGGTGACCCTGCCGTACATGCCGTCGCCACTGTCAACCGTCGTGTCGGCGCTCACCGTGATGGTGAAGTGCCTGACGGCCTCCGAGTCTGCGTCACCTGCGGTCGTGTCATTCGGGCTGCCGCCGGTAGCGTTGAGGTTCGCGTTGTCGTCCGTGGCCTCATAGTAGACAGTGTATTCGCCGACTTCGGTCGGCGTCCCGCTCAATTGCCGGGAAGTCGGACTGAACGCGAGTCCCGGAGGGAAATCGTCGTTGGACTGTGCGTCGAGTGCGTACGTGATCGTTGGGGTGTTGCCGCCTGTTGCCGCAGGCAGGGTCTCGGTGGTGATCGCTACGCCCACGGTGTAGTTCTTGTTGGGCACGGGCGCCAGCACGGGCGGAACGTCAATCTCCTCCAACGCTTGGGCTGTGATATTCGCCGGAATGTCATCATCCGACTCACCGTTTGTTCCGTCGGCGTCCATGACAAGGATCCGCCGAGCCGGGGTGCTCGTGTACGACACACTCAGCCTTGTGTCGTTCGGCGTACTGGCGAGGCTTTTGTTGAGGGTAAGTGTGACCGTCTTGCCACCACTGCCCCTCCCCACACCGTCCAACGAGGTCCTGGTCACCTCCACCGGCGCGGCCGTGCCGGCGTTGGTGAGGGCGAACAAGCCCGCCAAAGAGGCCGTGCTGCTGCTGTACAACGTGTCAGCGGCTTCGTCGAAACCGGCAAACTCAAGCTCAATCGTGTTGGTGCTGGGCTTGTATTCGCCGGTCATGGTCAAGGTGACGGCATTTTGCGCGGCCGCCTCAGCGACGGTCAGCGCGAGCACCGCACCCAACAGCGTCATCCACTTCAACGCCACGCAACTGCCTCTCGCGAAAATCGCTCCTGTCATCTCGCAATCTCCCTTGTGAATCCGTCCGTCTGTCGCCAGCAGCGGGGGGAAACCACTCCATCCGCCCCCTGCCTCCCCCCGGTGTCGACTACCGCTCCGCATCTGCTCCTGAGCCCTCCCGACTGCCCGCGTCGAAATCCGATTTGGGCCTGTTTTTGGGCCCGACGCTCGGCGCGTGCTCCTCAAGTTGTTCTACGCGGGAGGGTTACACCGATCGGTCGCTTGCGCATATGGCAACGGGGCTCGGTTCAACCCGCCACCGTGCCCCCCGTGTCGACCGCCATTGGCCGCGGCCGACAATCCACATCTTGGCGGCTCCTCCTCAACGCCAATCGCCACGAATCGCGGAATCGCCATGGGTGAAGTAAAATTCACACGAAGGCACGGTGGTAATCGGATCAGTCCGCCCTCCAGGGCCGGTGGTCCGGGCCGGAAACTGGCGGATTTTCCAGGATGGGTGCCCGGCACGTCGGGAAATTCTGACTTGATCCGGCTCGTGTGACCGATGTATTACTTTAGTGTGAATTTTCCACCAATTTTTTCAGTCGGACGAGGGGAAGGACGGGGGGCAGGTGTCGGACGCGGACAGAGAACCACAGCCGGAATCTCGCGGGCGGCACCCGCGGAACGCCCTCTCGGACGCCTTCGTGCGCACGGTCGCCGAGGCCGGCCGGTACTGCGACGGCCACGGGCTCTACCTCGACGTGCAGCCGTCGGGCACCCGGAGCTGGGTGCAGCGCCTGAGCATTCGCGGCCGACGGCGCGAGCTGGGGCTGGGCAGCTTTCCCCTCGTCTCGCTCGACGAGGCCCGCGCCCGGGCCTTCGACAACCGCCGCCTTGCCCGCGCCGGCGGCGACCCCCTGGCCGAGAAGCGGCGGGCCCGGGGGGTGCCGACCCTCGCCGAGGCGGCCGAGGCGGTGTGGACGCAGATCAGGCCCGGCTGGCGCAACCGGAAGTACGGCCGCGACTGGCTCTCGGGCCTGGCGCGGTTCGCCTTTCCGCGGCTGGGCCGGACGCGGGTGTCGGAGGTGACCCGCGCCGACGTCGTCGAGACGCTGGCCCCGGTGTGGCACCGGTCGCCGACGACGGCGCGGCGGCTGCGCCAGCGCCTGCACGCGGTGATGGAGTGGGCGGTGGCCATGGAGTACCGGGCCGACAACCCCTGCGACCGCGTCGAGCAGGTGCTGGGCCGCCAGCGCGAGAGCGTCGAGCACATGCAGGCCCTGCCCCACCGCAAGGTCGCGGCCGCGGTGGCCGCGGTCCGGCGGGCGGGGGTGCGGCCCATCGTGAAGCTGGCGTTCGAGTTTCTGGTGCTGACGGCGGCGCGGTCGGGCGAGGTGCGCGGGGCGCGGTGGACCGAGATGGACCCGGCCGGCCGGGTGTGGACGGTGCCGGCGGGGCGCATGAAGGCGAACCGCGAGCACCGCGTGCCGCTGTGCGGGCGCGCGGTCGAGCTGGTGGGGGCGGCGCGGGGGCTCGGCGACGGCGGCCCCCTGGTGTTCCCGGGGGCCCGCGGGCGGCCGCTCAAGGACGAGGCGCTGTCGCGGCCCCTGAAGGACCTGGCCATCGGCGCCGTCCCCCACGGCTTCCGGTCGAGCTTCCGCGACTGGGCGTCGGAGGAGACCGACCACCCGCGGGAGGTGGTCGAGGCGGCTCTCGCCCACGTCGTGCGGAACCGCGTCGAGGCCGCCTACGCCCGCTCCGACCTGTTCGAGCGCCGCCGGCGGCTGATGGACGACTGGGCCGACTATCTCGCCCGCGAGCCCCGAACCGAGAGTCGCGACGCCGCCGGTCAGCTCAGCCTGACCTTCGATACGCCGTGAGCCGCGCCGGCCGCGGTCTCGCTCGTGGAGGGTCCGCCGGCGCCTCGGGCTGACCCTTGGCGCCGTGCGTGAGGAACCGCGAAGCCGCCGTCCCGCTCGTGAAGGTCAGCGCGGGCCGTCGCAGGGGCGGCCCGGCGCGTCCTCCCCTTCGGGCGCGTCGCGACAACCGCGGCCTCGCAGGCGACCGTGACCGGGAGGCACCGGCGTCGCTGTTGCTTGACGGCGATGACGGCGAACCACGCCGTGCCGGGCCGGCGTTCACTCTCCGGTCGTCCCGGTCGAGCGGGACACCGGGGCGGGCAGCGCGAGCTCCCGCTCGTCGTACACTTTGCAGGAAGCTGCGCATCGAGCCGCTCAAGGACAGGGACTTGTCGGTGGTGCCAGGGCGTGGAGCGATCCAGGAGATCGAATGACATGGACGGAAAGTATGCGAGCCCCGCGTTGGCGGCCGTGCACGAGACCGCGCTGGATCTCGCCGAGGCTGGCGTCCTCGAAAAGCGGACCATGAAGACCTTCGATGCGATGTGCCTGACGCCGGTCGAGAGCCTCGATCCGCGTCAGATTAAACGGATTCGTCTCCGGGAAGGGGCAAGCCAGGCGGTCTTCGCCCGGTATCTCAACGTCACCCCGGGACTGGTGAGCCAGTGGGAGCGCGGCGACAGGCGCCCGCGCGGCGCTTCACTCAAGCTGTTGACCCTGGTCGCCAGAAGGGGCCTGCATGCGGTCGCCTGATCCAGATCGTGCTGGCGGGAGCGCAGCTCCGCCGGACTCGCGCTCCTGGTGGTCGACGAGGCCACGAAGTCGGCGGCCGCGGCCAGGCGCAGGGCGCGCCAGCTCGTCCTCGGGCGCCTTGTGGTGGCTCTGTTGCTCTGGGGCTTCGGCTGGATGTTGCCGTCACCCGGATTGGCTAGGTCCGCGGACGGGCACCCACATCGCGCGTCGGTGGAGGGCGTTCGGCCGCGTCGCGGGGGGCGGCCAGGCGGTAGCCGACCCCGCGCTCGGTGAAGATGTAGGCGGGCCGCCCCGGGTCGTCGCCGAGCTTTCCGCGTAGCCGCCTGACGAAGGCGCGCAGCAGGTTGGGGCCGCCCGCCCGCCGCCCGCCCCACACCCGCCGCAGCAGCGCGTCGGCCGTCGACACCCCGCCCGCGTTGGCTGAGAGCGCCCGCAGCAGCTCGTACTCGGTGGCCGTGAGGTCGACCCGCCGGCCGGCCACCGTCACCCGGCGCAGCTCGTGGTCGACGGCGAGGTCCCCCAGCCGGAAGGGCTCGTGCCCGGCGGCCCGTCGCGGGGCCGCCCGTACGCTCGCGGTTGGCGCCGCGGACCGTACCTGGCGGGTTGCGGCCGGCCCATCCGTCGCGAGGTCGGCGCCGGCGCCGCTTGCGTGGTCGTGGGCCGCTGGGCCCGCGAGGCCGGGCCGCGAGCCCTCCTCCTCTCCGCCGCTCCCGGTCCCGATGCCGCTCCCGCGCGCCTCCGGACCGCCGCCGATCAGGTCGGCCATGTGGTCGGCCCGCTCGTCGATGATGCGGAACAGCTGCAGCATCGCGCCCGCGTCGAGGTCGGCCGGGGCGTCGAGCGCCGTCGCCGTCGAGCCCTTGATGGAGGTCAGCGGGGCGAGCAGTTGCCGGCCGACGGCGCCCGCGAGCTCGATCCGCGACCGCCCGCCGCGCCGCGCGCGGGCGTCGGCGGCGTCCAGGCTCGCGCCGATGCGGCGGACGGCCGCGCCGAGCCTCGCGACGCGGCGCCGAAGCGCCTCGTTCTCTCGCCGCAGCTCGTCGGCCCCGACCGGGGAGGCGCCTCGCTCCCGGACGGGGCGGGGAACCCGGTCGGACGGCGCCGCCACGGTTGCTCGGGTGTCGGTCATGCGGCGCCTGCAGGCTCCTCGACGGAACGCTATCAGCGCCCGCGACCGGAGAGCGAGCACAAATAGCGGTAGTGGTCAACGGTCTCTTCGTTGGGCCGTCGGCGGGCCCCCTTGTGTCTGTCTGAGCGGCGGTCCCGGGCGCCAGAGCGGCGAATGAAAGAATGGCTTGATGATCGGGAGATTCCCGAATCGGCCTGCCCCTCTGGAATCTTCTCGCTCCTATCTATAGAGGCGACTGAGCGGCTGAAACCGAACACGCGGGCGAGCAAGATATGCAGATCTTCGCGCCGTTGAACGGGTACACGTAGGGGAAGGCGAAGTACCCCGGGCAGCAGGTCGCGCAACAGGCCGGCGTCCTCCCAGCGGAGCCGTTCATCCCCGAAGCCCCGGTTGCGCACGATGACGTTGTCGAGGCCGAGCTTCTCCACCTGCTGCAGCACGTCCAGGCCGCCTTGGCGAAGCTGGATTCCGGAGCCTTTGGCTGGGTGGACGCCGAGCGCCCTTGGCCGGCAGGCCGGCCGCCGTCAATCGAGCACCCCGACACGGCCTCCGAACTCGAAGCGGCGGCCGAAGAGCGAGTGGCTGAACGAACCGAACCAGGTCAGAAGCCCGCCGCCCGGCATCCGCATGCCGTAGCTGCCGCGCGCGTCCGTCCCCCACTCGCCGCGGGCCGCATCGCGCAGGTATTGGCGGTAGACCTGGTCCTGCCACAGCGCGCCGCCGCCTGCGGCCGCATCGCCCCACCGCGGCGACACCGACAGCGAGAGGCCCTCCCGGCTCCGGTTGCCCACACTGAGCGTCAGGCCCGCGCCCCGCTCGCGGTAGCCCGCCGCCGAGTGCACTGCCAGCATCCGCCCCTGCACATCCACGCGCACCCTGCCGGCCGCCAACCGCAGGCCGCCGGCCACCTCGAGGCCGTCGCCCGTCTGCCCCCCGCCGTCGTCGTGCCGCGCGTGCGCCTCGCCGAACGGGGCCAGGGAGACCGCGCCCAGCCGCAACGGCCACGACACCTCGGCCCCGAGCCGCACCTGACTCACCGCCGCCCTCTGGTTGTCGATGCTCTCGTCGCCCGCTCCCGTCCGCAGCTCCGCCCACGCCGCGTCGGCCCGCACCCCGAATTCAGGACCCTGCCGGTCGCTCTCGACCAGCCGACGCTCGACCTCGACGAGGCCCAACCACAGCCCGAGCCCGCTCGTCCCCACGCGGCCGTTCCCGCGCACGTTCTCGGCCTCGCCCCGGCCGCCGCCCGCCGTCGCCGACACCGCCGTCGTGCCGTCCGACCACCGCACGTAGGGGTGCACGGCCGTCAGCCGCGTCGCCAGCGACCCCTGCGACCCGCCCGCGCGCCAGTTGCCGAAGCCGCGGCTGCGCGCCGCCGCCACCCCCGCCAGCCACCGCTCCGTCATCCACGTGTCCACCCCCACGTAGCCGGTCCCCAGCCCGCCGTCGTAGCCGGTCGCCTCCGACGGCGCGCCCTGGAACGACTGCACGTCGCCTTGGCCCCACACCTGCCAGCGACGACCCGGCTCGGTCTCGTCGCCGTCCTCGTCCCCGCCCAGGGACAGCAGGAACGCCGAGGCCCGCAGCGGGTCCGCCCCGCCCCCGAAGCCGACGACGCTCCGCAGGCCGCCGGCGAGACCGCCCGGGCCGCCGGGCGGCACGGCCATGCCCAACCCGCCGCGGCTCCCGAAGCCGCCGGGGTTCCCCAGGTTGCCAGGCCCGAGGCCGCCGAGCGCCCCGGCCGCGCCGACGCCGCCGGGCCCGGCCAGGCCCGGGCCGCCGGCGGCCCCGGACATCGCGCCCGACCCCGACGGCCCGACCCCCGCCGGGCCGAACCCGCCGAGGGGACCCGCGCCGAGACCCGCCGCGCCGAACCCGCCGAGGGGACCCGCGAGACCCGCCGGGCCGAACCCGCCGAGGGGACCCGCGCCGAGACCCGCCGCGCCGCCCACGCCGCCGGGCGCCGCCGGCAGCCAGCCCCACAGCATCTGCTCGGCCATCTGCCGGGCCGCCGTCCGCGCCGACTCGCCGACCAGCGGCATCCGGCGCCCGAGCACCGTCACCCGCGACGCCTCCCGGCGGCCCGACGACGCGCGCCGGCCCAGCATCATCCGCGCGCTCGACAGGTGCGACCGCGCCATCCCCGCCAGCGTGTTCCCCACCACCTCCCGAACCAGCCGGTCGCCAACCCCCACGGCGAAGCTCAGCGCCGCCGACAGCCCCCCGGTATCCTCCGCCGTCACCGTCACCGCCGCCGACCCGTACACCACCGGCGTCAGCGTCAGCACCGCCCCCGCCACCGTCACCGCCGCCACCTGCGGGTCCGACGACGACGCCCGGAACGTCAGCGCGTCTCCTTCGATGTCCTCGAAGAAAGGCCCGAGCTCGACCGTCGCCTCGCCGCCGCCCTCGTCCAGCATCTGGTCCGGGATCGCCCCGACAGGCTCGGGAGCGTCGTTGACCGGCGCCACCGTCACCTCCACCGTCGCCTCGGCCGTCCCCCCGTTCCCGTCCGAGACGGCGTAGGTGAACCGGTCCGTGCCGTGGTAGTCCGGCTCGGGCGCGTACAGCACGCCGCCGCCCGTCACCGTGGCCGTCCCGTGCGCCGCGGCCGACACCGACTCGACCCGCAGGCGGTCCCCGTCCGGGTCCGTGTCGTTCGCCAGCACGTCGACCGTGACCGCCTGGTCCTCGTCGGTGGCCGCCTCGTCGTCTTCCAACGCCGGCGGCTCGTTCACGTCGACGACGGTCACCACGACGAGCGCCTCCGCCGACCCGCCATGCGGGTCCTGGGCGAACAACGTCAGCTCGTACCGGTTCGGCTCCAGCTCGAAGTCTTCACCGGGACCGACATACCGCACCGCGCCGTCACCCGACCCGACCGCGAACCGCTCGAGGTCGCCGGACGCCAGCTCGTAGGTCAGCGCGTCGCCGTCGGGGTCCGACGCCGCCACCGTGCCGAGGACGACGGGCTGCCGGCTGCCATCCAGGTTCTCTCGCAGCTCCAGGGCATGCTCGGACGACTCGAACGCCGGCGGCCGGTTCTTGACCCCGACGGTCACCTCGGCCGACGCCGACCCGCCATGCCCGTCGGTCACCTCGACGCGGATCGCGACGGGGCCGAGCGAATCGGGCGCCGTCCACCGCGCCGTCGCCGCATCGGCCACCCCGCTGAAGGTGCCCGCCGGTGCGTGCCAGGCATACGTCAACTCGTCGCCGTCGGGGTCCGACGCCCTCGCCGTCAGCTCGACCTCGCCGAGTCGGGGCACCTCGCACGGGTCGCACGACCCCGACACGCTGGGCAGCTCATTCTCGACCTCGATGGTCACCTCGGCCGACGCCGACCCGCCATACCCGTCGGTCACCTCGACGCGGATGGTGACGGGGCCGAGCGAATCGGGCGCCGTCCACCGCGCCGTCGCGGCATCGGCCACCCCGCTGAAGGTGCCCGCCGGTGCGTTCCAGGCGTACGTCAACTCGTCGCCGTCGGGGTCCGACGCCGTCGCCGTCAGCTCGACCTCGGCGAGCCGGGGCACCTCGCACGGGTCGCACGACACCGACAGGCCGGGCAACTCATTCTCGACCTCGATGGTCACCTCGGCCGACGCCGACCCGCCATACCCGTCGGTCACCTCGACGCGGATGGTGACGGGGCCGAGCGAATCGGGCGCCGTCCACCGCGCCATCGCCGCATCGGCCCCCCCGCTGAAGGTGCCCGCGGGTGCGCTCCAGGCAAACGTCAACTCGTCGCCGTCGGGGTCCGACGCCGTCGCCGTCAGCTCGACCTCGCCGAGCCGGGGCACCTCGCACGGGTCGCATGACGCCCACACGCTGGGCGGTCCGTTCGGCGGCTCGATCGTGACGACCTCGATGGTCACCTCGGCCGATGCCGACCCGCCATCCCCGTCGGTCACCTCGACGCGGATCGTGACGGGGCCGAGCGAATCGGGCGCCGTCCACCGCGCCGTCGCGGCGGCCACCCCGCTGAAGGTGCCCGCCGGTGCGCTCCAGGCAAACGTCAACTCGTCGCCGTCGGGGTCCGACGCCGTCGCCGTCAGCTCGACCTCGCCGAGCCGGGGCACCTCGCACGCGTCGCACGACACCGACACGCTGGGCAACTCATTCTTGACCTCGATGGTCACCTCGGCCGACGCCGACCCGCCATCCCCGTCGGTCACCTCGACGCGGATCGTGACGGGGCCGAGCGAATCGGGCGCCGTCCACCGCGCCGTCGCCGCATCGGTCACCCCGCTGAAGGTGCCCGCCGGTGCGCTCCAGGCAAACGTCAACTCGTCGCCGTCGGGGTCCGACGCCGTCGCCGTCAGCTCGACCTCGCCGAGCCGGGGCACCCCGCACGGGTCGCACGACGCCCACACGCTGGGCGGTCGGTTCGGCGGCTCGACGGTCACCGCCACCGTCGCCGACTCCGAACCCCCCCGGTTGTCGGAAACCTCCACGCGGATCGTGACCCGGCCAGACGCCTCAGGCGCCGTCCAGCGTGTCGCCGCCGCGTCGGTCGCCCCGCTGAAGGCGCCCTGAGATGCGGTCCACGCGTACGTCAGGTCGTCGTCGTCCGGATCGGACGCCGTGGCGGTCAGTCGCACCTCGCCGCCCGGGACCACCGTGCACGGGTGGCATGACGCCGACACGCTGGGCGGCTGGTTCGGCTCCTCGAGCTGCCGTGGCGCGTCAATCGTCGTGAAGGCTCCCGCCCCTTCTGCGTTGCGCGCTCGAACCCGTACCCTGTAGGCGTCGCTGGCGCCGACCCCGGTGATTTCGAAGCCGGTCGAGGTGGTTGTTCCCTGCGTCCACGTAGAGCTGCCCTCGAGCCTGTACTCGTAGTCGTAGCCGACAACCGCCGTGCCGGGAATCCCGCTGCCCGACATGCGCGCGGTATTGAAAGGAACGACGACGCTGCTGTCGCTCCCGTCCAGGAAGCCGGCGGGGGCAGTCCAGTCGACGGCGATGGTCATCGTGTCGCTGTCGAGGCTTCCCGTGAGCGACCGCACCGGCGCCGGTGGACCCGCATCCTTCACCCTGACCGTCAACTCCAGGGCCGAACCGTCGCAGCCGTTCCTCACGCCTTCTCCGAAGATGTGGTTGAGGTTGTGCCCGTTGCGGACCCGGACCCTGTAGAGGTTGTCGCCGCCGCTGTCGGTCGGGTTCTCGTAGTCGGGCGCGGCCCTGACATTCAACCGGCCGTTCCCGGAAGCGGCGGATGTGGACGTGGGTCTTACGTCAAAGAGCGTGCTGTCCTCACCAGCAGAGGACGGCCATGCCGAGAACGTCACCGCGTCGCCGCCCACCACGCACCTGTAGGCCGAGGCCGGGTTGCCGGTCGCCCAATTGCGCGTACCCGCGCCGTGGGCCGCCCAGGCAAAGGCCAGGGCCGGGTCTTCGGTCGCGCCCTCGTAGATCTCGATCTGCGGAGTGCCCCAACGCTGGCTGTTGATGGGTTGCGCGTTCGTGAACCGGGCCGACGCGTCGTACCTCACCGCGACAATGAAAAGGAGGTCCGCGCTCGTGCTGGCGCCCTCGAAGACCCCTGCATCCACCTCCACGTCGACGCCGACTCCCCCGGTGGCGCCGTATACAGCGGCGAAAGCGGCGGGAGTCACGGATTGCGGCGTGACCCGGATCTTCGTGTTGCCGTCGAGAAAGACGGCGTCCAGCAGCGAATCGGCTATGGGCGTGATGTCGTCGCCAGCCTGCGCCCCCCTGACCTGGTAGGTGGAGGAGGAGGAACCGTCGGGGAAGCCGACCTCGTTCTTCGGAGAAGCGGGCTGCTCGCCGGCAGGGAAGAGAACGTAGTATCTGGTCTGCGCGCGGACAGGTGCCACGGACGTCGCGGCGAGCGCCAGGGCCGCGATGACCGCCGCCCGTCGGAGCATGGTGCGATGGCGAACGACCCCGCCCCACGCCGGCCACCGATCTTCAGCGCCGTACCAGGACGGCGGGAGCGGCGGTCCCGGGTACCGAGAATCGCGTACCCGTTCCTCCAGACCTGCATGAACCATGATGCATCTCCTGCAAAGGCACGTCGCCCGCTCAGCGGGTGCCGCCTTCAGATATTCGAAACGTCGCGTCCCCCGTGCTCCGCCGCACACTCCACCGGCGTCTCGCCGCCCCGGCAGGTCCTCGTCGGGTTCTACCGGCGCGGGCGGGCGTCTTCCTGGCTCACCACAGCTGCCTGGCTGGCGAAGCCCGGGGGCAAATCGTGGGTGGCAGTTGATCGTCGGCCGTCTGTCCGCCCCCCGCCGGGCCGCGAAGCGCGCGGACCGCCGCCACCGCGAGCACGAATTTCGGCTCGTGGGATGGCGGGCAGAAAACCCTTCCGTGTAGTAGGGCGTTGGAAACTCGGAAAGCGAACAAGAAATCTCTGCGGCTGTAGGCGGCGAGAAGTCGCGCTCGCGCCAACCAATAGAAAGCCTGGCTAGGTGAGGCTGGCCCATTCCGCGATGTCGCACCGCGACACGTCGGTGTCCGAGCTGTGCCAACCAATAGGAAGCCTGGCTAGGTGAGGCTGGCCCATTCCGCGATGACGCACCGCGACACGTCGGTGTCCGAGCTGTGCCAACCAATAGAAAGCCTGGCTAGGTGAGGCTGGCCCATTCCGCGATGTCGCACCGCGACACGTCGGTGTCCGAGCTGTGCCGCCGCCACCGCGAGCACGCATTTCGGCTAGCGGGATGGAGGGCAGAAAACCCTCCCGTGTAGTAGGGCGTTGGAGGCTCAGAAAGCGAACAAGAAATCTCTGCGGCTGCAGGCGGCCGGAAGTCGCGCTCGCGCCAACCAATAGAAGCCTGGCTAGGTGAGGCTGGCGCAGTCCGCGATGTCGCACCGCGACACGTCGGTGTCCGAGCTGTGCCGCCGCCACCGCGAGCACCCATTTCGGCTTGCGGGATGGAGGGCAGACAACCCTCCCGTGTAGTAGGGCGCGACCTGATGGCCTGTCCGGTGCGACGAGCCGGGCTCAGTCGCCCCAGTTGTATCCACCTGGGGCGGGACCGGAATCGGACGCGTAACGGTTGGTGTGCGCGCCCGTGATCGGCGGCGTATCGAGCGCGTGGGACCGGCACCAAAGGCCGGCGGTGTGCGGTGGCGCGTCAGCCTGATGCCTCGGCCTGGAGGCGGTCGATTTCGCTTTGGCGGTTGGCGATTGCCTGTGCGATCTCACTCATGGCGCTGGAGAGTAGTGATCCTGCAATGGGGAGGTCAACAGTGAACGGCGCGGCTGCCCCATGGCACGGCGGGCCACAGCCGCCGGCCGCGCGGAACCGGTTGCCGCTCGAGGGGCGACCTAGCCGAGCGGGAAGGGGCTGGGGGCAAAGCGGGTGTGGGGCGGCTGGTCGAGCCACTCGCCGGCCGAATTCGTCGATGGTCGCGAGTCGCGGGATGGCGATCTGTCTGTGGGAAGCCCGGGTTGCGCCAGGAGCGCTCGCCATTGTTGCCGTCGAGGTAGGAGGGACTCCAACAGCCGGTGGCGGCCCGGGAGCCGGTCGCCGCCGCGAATGCCCGGCACTCTCCGACGGTTACCTCGTAGCGACCCAGGGCTACAGCGCTGCCCGGCAGCACCACACGCCGCCCGGAACTCCCATAGAGAGAGGCGTGGGAGGCTCACGGATCGACCAGCTCCAGGTGCTCTCGGCGAACACGTCGAAGCCTGTCGGCGAAGGCGTGCGCCGTCGCCGGCCGCGCCGGCCGGCGAGCCGTCAGCACCGATGCCGCGAACGTGAGCGCGGCCGCCGACGGGTCGGAGCCCGCGGCGGGAGCGCCGCGGTCGAGACGTTGGCGCCGAATGCGGTCCCGCACCTCGTCGGCGCCGCCCCCCGCAAACGGATGCTCGCCCGAGACCATCTCGTACAGCATCACGCACAGCGACCAGACGTCGTCGCCCTCGTCGGCCGGCCGCCCCGACAGCACCTCGGGCGACAGGTAGCGCAACGTGCCGCCCATCCCGGTGGCGTCGTTCGCCTCGCGGGCCAGACCGAAGTCCAGCAGCTTGGGCGAGCCGTCCGACGCGAAACCGACGTTGCCCGGCTTGACGTCGCCGTGCAGATACCCCGCCTCGTGCACGGCCGCGAGGGCGTCGGCCAGCAGGGCGGCGATGTCGAGGGCGCGGGGCGCGGGCACCGGCCCGCGCCGCAGCCGGTCGGCGAGGGTGCCGCGCGGCAGGAGCTCGACCACGAGAAACGGCCGGCCCCGCCACGACTCGATGCCGTGGATCTGCGCCACCGCCCGGTGCGTCACCGTGGCCATGGCCCACGCCTCGGGCTTCGAGCCCATCAGGCGGAAGACCGACTCGCCCGTCAGGGTCTTGATGGCGACGTCCCGCTCGAGCCGGAGGTCGCGCGCCAGGTACGCCGCCCCCATCCCGCCCCGGCCCAGGCGCCGCATCAGGCGGTACTTGCCCGCCAGCAGCTTCGGCCCCGCCGTCTCGACATACGCCGCCCCGCAGTCGCACCCCGCCGGCTCGCCGGCCTCCGAGACGCATCCGCACGCGGGGCACTCCTCGGCCGCCGGCGCGTCCAGCGACCCGGCCGCCTCCATGGGCGTCGCGAGCACCCGCACGAGGGCCAGCCCCGCCGACGCCCCCAGGGCCTCGAGAAACGGAATGTCCACCGGCCGCGCGAGCCGCCCGTCCAGCCGCCGGCCCGCTACCAGGACGCCCAACAGCTCCGCCCCGGGACCCGGCACCGGCACGATGGCGTCGGCGCCCGAGTCGACGACCCACCGCCGGTCGTCATCCAGCAGCACGTGGAAGTACGACGCCTCGTCCTGCGGATGGACCCGGAGCGTTCCGCCCGCCGTCTCCAGCAGGTGGACGATCGCGGACGCACGGGCCAGGGGCGGCATGTCGCCGCCGGGGTCGTCGAGGCCCCGGGCTTCCGCCGCGTCCGCGGTCCGGGCCAGCAGGGTGACGGGGGTGCCGCAGCCGCGCTTCGCCGTCCGGCGCACGATGCGGCTGACCGCCGTGGTGCGGCCCACCTTGGCCAGGGCCGCCGCCGCGTCGGCCAGGGCCTGCCGTTGGTCGGCCGTGTCGGGATAGAGCCAGGCATCGAGACGGGCCCGCAGCTGCCCGCGGGCGGCGGCCGCCAGCAGCAGGAACAGGGCGGCCGCGCCGAGCGACTGCACCACGGGGTCGGCGGCGACCGCGCCCAGCTCCTGTTCGAGCCGGCCCGCCAGGCGCCAGCCCAGGCCCGCGGCCGCCGCGGCCGACCCCGCCGCGAGCAGCCCGCCGCGCGCCAGCAGCCGTCCCAACGACGCCCGCACCACTTCCCGCGGGTGCGGCACGCGGGCGGCGAGCACCGCATACCAGAGCACCAGGAGCCCCGGGAACCGCAGCAGCTGCAGTACCGCGCTGCCCGCGGACCACTGGTAGTTGGACAGCCAGTCTCCCGGAGTGAGCGCCTCGGCGACGTTGTACGCCGCCACCAACCCGATGAACAGCAGGAACCCGATGCTGAACAGAACCACGCGCCGGAACTCGTCGGCCGGCGCCGTGTACGCGCGCATCACGACCACCACGACCGCGCCGAGCGACAACGCGTTCAGGACGACGAAAATCCCGTCGAACACCGCCCAGGAGACGGCCGGGGCCACGCGGCCCGCCCGGGCGAGCACCAGCCACGTGACGACGCCGGCCCAGAGCAGACCGCAGACGAGCACGCTGACCGGCACCATCCGGCGGGCGAGGCCGTCGAGGCGGGTCCCCCGATGGACCCGGGGGCACTCCCGGGCGAACGCCCACAAGAACGGGGGCGCGAACAGGAACGGGTAGAAGTAGGGGAAGGCGAAGTCGGGGTAGCCGAACGGCTCGACCGGCGGAGCCCCCCGGAGGAAGCCGAGGAGCGCGAACGGATTGACCAACGCGGACACGACGAGGAAGTAGCCCCCCAGCAGCCACGTCCGGTGGTCGCGCCGCCCCGCGAACAGGAACAGGCACCCGGTCGCCGCGGAGCCGGCCACCACGAGCGCGAGGTAGAGGGTGAGCTCGGGGGACTCGCGCCGGAACTCGTCCCACCCCCACAGGCCCACCGCCAGGGACGCCGCCGCCCAGAGCGCGGCGACCACGATGAGAGCCCGCACGGCGAAGCGCACGGCCACGCCGCCGGGCAGGCCGGCCGCCGCCGCCGTGTCTCCCGGCGCCCGGAAGTCGGCCAGCAGGCCGGCGACGAGGCGCAGGTTGTCGAGCGTCCGGCGGCTGGCGGGTGCGGCCTCCCGTGCGCACCGGTCCCAATCGACGTCCTGGTCGAGCGTCAGTGCGTCGGCCACTTCGACGACCACACGGTCGCGACCGTCCTCATCCATCCGACATGCCTTCGCTTGTCCGTGTTCCGATCCGATGGACGCGCCCCGCGGATTCCGGCGTCTCTATCCCGAACAGGCGTTCGCGAAGCGGGAATCGAACAGGCGGCGGCCGTTTCCGGCGCCTCTACCCGAACAGGCGTTCGCGAAGCGCGAATCGAACAGGCGGGGCCGTTTCCGGCGCCTCTACCCGAGCAGGCGTTCGCGAAGCGCGAATCGAACGGGCGGGGCCGTTTCCGGCGCCTCTACCCGAACAGGCGTTCGCGAAGCGCGAATCGAACAGGCGGGGCCGTTTCCGGCGCCTCTACCCGAACAGGCGTTCGCGAAGCGGGAATCGAACGGGCGGGGCCGTTCCGGCGCCTCTACCCGAACAGGCGTTCGCGAAGCGGGAATCGAACAGGCGGAGGCCGTCGTCACGGATCCCCGATGACGTCGCCCAGCCGAACCACCGCCCGCCGCAGCGCCATGCGCGCCGCATCCGGGCTCGAGAGACGTTCGAGCAGGGCGAGCTGCCGGTAGTTGTAGCCGAGCTCGACGCGGCCGACGATCAGCCGCCGGTCCCGGGGCCTCAGGTGCCGGAGACCGTCGAGGTAGCGTCCCCACGCATCGCTCTCGACGAGCCGCCGCAGTTGAGGCGCGCCGTCCTCGGACGCCCGAAGCGGCTGCTTCGGCGCGACGGCGTCGCGACGCCGCGTCGCCCGCCGCAGCTCGTCGCGGATGCGGTTCTCGGCGACCCGCCGCAGGTAGGCCCGCATCGCGCTCCCGCGCTTCGACTCGAACCAGTCGAGCCGCGTGAAGGTGTAGCCCAGCGTCTCCTGAACGACGTCGCTCGTGTCGACCGAGCCCCGCCCGCGCCGCGGCAGGCGGCCCCGCGTCCATCTCCGGAGCCAGGACCGGTACCGCTCGAACAGCATTTCGGCCGCCCCGTGGCTGCCCTGCCGGACCTGCTCCAGGAGGCGCGACTCGGACGACGCGGTGGAGCCCGGGTCCGACTTCATGGACGACGGCTTGTGCTCTAGCGCCATGACAACGAGGAATCGTGTCCGAAGCCGGCCTGGTTTGGCAAGGCCGCGACATCCAAGACCACCAGGATCGCCGAATCGTTGAACCGGCTGCTCGGCTAGGGCGTGGTGAAGCGCATCGGGTTATCCGGCGGCGCGCGCCGGGACGCCGAGCGTCTTGGGCTTGCGGCGAATCGAGCTGTCGTTTGCTGTGGGTCGGATACCGCGGACGTACATTGACCATGGCTCCGCCGCCGGAACCGCCGAACGGGCTGCGCTCCGTGTTCGTTTTCGTCCTCACGAACGCCGTACAGATAGGTTGGGGTTTTCCAGTTGCAGCGACTCCGGTCAAGTGCTCGTCCAAGGAGAAGAACACCATGAAGATGGTTCTCGGCCTCTTCGCGGCGGTGAGTACGGCGTCGTTGGCCGCGGGGCAGACCTTGGTGGGTGCGTTGGCGATCGACGAGGGCCGGGGGGACCAGTACGGCTAGGCGGTGGACGATGAGAGGGCGAGAGCGGCGCGCCAGCGCGCGCTGTCGGCGTGCGGCTCGGGGTGCTCGGTGGTGCTGACGTTCGAGCGGTGCGCGGCCTACGCGGCGGACCAAGAGGGGGGCAGCTCGGCGTTCGGGTGGGCGGAGTCGTACGGCTCGTCGGTCGAGGCCCGGCAACGGGCTCTGTCGGAGTGCGGCTCGCGGGGCGGTTCGGGTTGCACGGTTCGGGTGTGGGGCTGCAACGGCCCGGTGGTGGAGCGAGGGCTGGGTCTGGACCGTGCGGCGCGTCGCGAGGTTCAGGAGGGCCTGCAAGCCGCGGGCTTCGACCCTGGCGGAGTTGACGGGGGGGCGGCGCGGGCAGCGGGTGTATCACTTTTGGCGCTGGCGATTCGTGGCGGGATCCGGGCTTTCGGCAGACGAACCGTCACCCGGTGACCTGCGTGAGCTGGGATGACGCGCAAGAGTACGTGTCGTGGCTGAGTCGCAGGACGGGTGCCTCGTATCGGTTGCCGACGGAAGCGGAGTGGGAGCGTGCGGCGGCCGGTTCTCAGCCCGGGTGCGATCGGTTGGGGAGAGGAACGCGGCCGGATGGCACTTGCCCTGTCGGCTCGTACGGTCGGAACGCGGCGGGTCTGTCAGACATGGAGGGCAACTTGTTGGAGTGGACGTCGGACTGCTGGGAGGGCGATTGCGGCCGCCGCGTGTTGCGCGGCGGCTCCTGGAGCCTCGACGCCGAGTACCTGCGGCCTGGTGTCCGCGGCTGGCTCCCCGCCGCCACCCGGCTCTACGACCGGGGCTTTCGCGTCTTGAGGACGCTGGATTAGCCGCTGCTTCCGGCTCCAGATCCCAGATTGGCCTGAATCCCACGGGAAAACGGACCCTTGCCGATGATCGTACGTTTTCTCGCCGTAGCCGTTCTGACGTTCGAGCGCTGCGGGGCCTACGCCGGTCGACCAGGCCGCGGTCGGCACGGTACCGGTTGGGCGGAGTCGTACGACTCGGTTCTTCAGCTCGTTACATCTTGAAAGGGGGTCTGGGAGGCGAGAGCCCCCAGCTGGCCAATGACGGACCTGTACTCTGAATCGCTGGCCGACCGCGTCGCGATCGTGACGGGCGGATCGAGGGGAATCGGACTGGCCACGGCGATGGCGTTGCGGGAGGCGGGCGCCGACGTGCTGGTGTGCGGCCGTTCCAAGGCGGCCCTCGACCGAGCCGGCGCCAACATCGTCCACACGCCCGGCTTGGGCCGGGTCGCGACGGTGGCCGCCGACATCCGGCGCCATGACGAGGCGAAGCGCGTGGTGACCGCGGCGGTCGACGAGCTGGGCGCGGTGGACATCCTCGTCAACAACGCCGGAATCGGCCGCTTCGGGCCGGTGTCCGAACTGGCCGTCGACGCGTGGATCGAGACGATCGAGACGAACCTGTCCGGGGTGTTCTACTGCTGCCGCGCCGCGGTCCCGGTGATGAAGCGGCGGGGCAGGGGCTGGATCGTCAACGTCAGCAGCCTCGCCGGCAAGCACCCGTTTGCCGGCGGCGTTGCGTACTGCGCGTCCAAGGCGGGCCTGAACGCGCTGACCGAGTTGCTGATGCAGGAAGTCCGCCGGGACGGCATCCGGGTGAGCTGCGTGCTTCCGGGCTCGGTGAACACCGAGTTCGGGGGCGACCGGCCGTCCGCGCACGGGGACTGGAAGCTGGATGCGTCGGACGTCGCCCGGGCCGTAGTCGACCTGCTGCGCCACCCGGCTCGCAGCCTTCCCAGCTGGGTCGAGCTACGCCCGTCCGTCCCGCGGAAATGAGGCTACTCGACCGGCTCAGCCGGGTTTGGGGCGGGCTTGCTGGAGCGAAATTGTCGAAGGTGGGGCGCTCCGTGTTCGATTTCGTCCTCATGAACGCCATACAAGTGATGAGTGCTTCTTTTTGGGCGGATCGCCGACCTGCGCACCGGGCAGCGGACGGACATCGCCGGCGTGCGCACCGAGATTGCGAACCTCGAGACGCGGCCCATCCCTAGGCTAGGGCGCGGATTCTGCACAACGCAGTGCTCCGCCACCGGTCTCGGCTCGCGGTCGGCTCCGTCAAGCAGAATGCTCACGCCAACCCTCGCGTTGCCAGGAACTCCACCACATTGGCGGCGCACGCCTCAGGATTCTCCATCAACAGCAGGTGCGTCGTCTCGGGAATGAAATCGTAGTCCAGGCTCGCAAGGGTACTGAGGTCATGGCTCGGCAAGGCGGAGAATGGCAGTGTCGGATCGGATCCGATGGTCTTTACCGGACAAGTCAGGCGGTGAAAGTCAACTTGCGTAGTCCATCCCCAGAAGTACTCGTAGATCTGCGCCTCGTACGAAGGCGGGCAACGGAGCGTGTACCCTGTCTCCGCACGCCTGAGCGTTGCACGCGAGATGAGCTCCAGCGCGCCGGTCGGCAGCCGCTCGAAGGCGCGGGATTGACGCAAGCGCGCCGCGAACTCCTCTGGATGCTCGAATGTGTTGCGGCGTCGCCGCGCCTGCTTTGCCAACGTCAGCCCAATGCGTTCGAGACCCTCGAGCGAACCGCCGGGAGGACAGATTGGCGGATCGAACAGGACAAGGGCCTCGAACCCGCTCCTGTCCCGCTCTGACAGGGCATGAAGAAGCGCCGTCAGCGCCGTCAGGGAATGAAACACGCCTACCGCCCTTTTCTCGCCGAAGTGCGAGCCGATACCCCTGACAACGGATGCCATGTCTTGGGCGATCGTCGGCACGTTGTGCCTCGAGCGATCGCCGATCCGGTTCCAACCGTGGTTTCGACAGTCGTGAACCACGACATCGTAGTGATCCTGGAGCAGTGACCAGAAGGGATAGTAGGCATCCACCGCGAGTCCGTTGCCGTGACTGGTGATGATTCGCTGGCCGGCCGGATTGCCGTATCGACGGACAAGGATGGAGCTACCGTCGGCCACGCGAATTTCCGCGACGGCCAGCGGTGTGGGTACCACCCACAGGCAGCCCGATGTGTCCATGTCGACCGGCCAGCCTTGTGGCCGGCCTCTGTCGTATGAGGAGGTCATATAGGGGTCTCAGACATCGCACCAAGGGGCCGGCGGGGGTGTTCTCGGCCAAGAGCCTTTCCGCATGCACGAGATGACGGTCCAGCCGGATCCCGCCACGAGTCGCCGTCGCGGCAGGCGTCGGCGCCGCCACCGGCCGCTGCGGCGAACGCGCGGTACTCTTCCACCGTCACCTCATATCGCCCAAGCGCCAAGACACTCCCCGGCAGCACCACCATCTCCGGGCACACCTCACAGTCGCGGAAAACCTGGCCAGGTGGCCAACGAGTGAGGCGTGTGCGTTCCGCTTCGACCCGCTCCAATCGCACTTCTGCAGAATCGAGCAGCTCCAGCGCCTCTCGGTAGAATTCGGCGTCCCGGCCGGCGGCGATCACGTACTCGCTCAACGATGCGATGGCCGTCTCCATCCGTCCGGCCGCGAAGGCCACGCGTGCGTACTGGAAGGGAAAATCGTCATCCAATACGAGATCGTGCTCGTCCTGGAGAGCGAGGACCTCGTTCATCGCCTCAAGGGCGGCGGCGGGGTCGCCGACGGCAAGGAGCCGTTCCGCCAGCAGGAGGTGGCGGTCGAGCAGGATTTCGGGCGGTAGTTGGACGGTCCCCGTCCCGGTGGCGGGACGCGTCCGCTGCTGGACCACGCCGGTGACCAGGAGCACGCACACGATCGCCGCTAACGGCAGAGTGAGGGTGCACCTGACGGATGCCATCGTTGGGTCTCCTGCGCCTCTCGGCGGCAGGGGGAGTGCCGTCTCGTTGAGAGCGCGGTCGGCACGCCTGGTTTCCTGCGCCCTTCTCGTCCTGGAGGACGTGCGCCGATTGCGAATCGGCTCGCCGTCTGGATCTTCGTTGCCCTTCATTGACAGAGGCGACCGAGCGGCGGAAACCGAACATGCGGGGCGAAAATTGGCAGATCTTCAGCCACTGCGCCGCGAAGCGCGTCGGCGAACGCCTGCGCGGTTCGCAGAAGACAACGCTGGCCGGGCCGGCAATCGCAGAGGCGAGCCGCCGAGCCCGATTGGCGGCACGGGATCCGTCCGCGGCCGGTCGGGGCGGCGCTACGCGGATACGCCCGGTGACGCCGTCGTGCTCGAACTGCCCGCCGGCCGCCGGAGCGGCGTGGGCGGTTCGGATTCCGGCGTCTGTATCCCGAACAGGCGTTCGCGAAGCGGGAATCGAGCAGGCGGAGGCCGTTTCCGGCGCCTCTACCCGGACAGGCGTTCGCGAAGCGGGAATCGAACAGGCGGAGGCCGTTTGGACTCAGCGGGATGCGTGACATGCTGACTCCCGCTGCCATCGTGACACGCCCCGGTCGCTGCTCGCCGTGGCGGCGCTGGCGCGGGGGGGCTGGCGCGGTTCGCTCAACGGCATCGCCTGGGACATCACCGGCACGTGGTGGCCCAAGATGTTCGAGGTGCGCTTCGTCGAGGCGGGGTAGGTTGGGGCCGGCTCAATCAGGACCAGGGGTCATGACCACGGGGCCGCCAACGGCGCGTAGGCGCACCGGCGCGGCGGAGAGCGAATTGAGCTATCGTCAGGCATGCGGAAGTTCAACACGGAGGGTCCGGTAGTCGCCGACAGGCACTACTGCATTCCGCCGCTGGAGCGTGTGGACCTCGATGAGGTCCTGGGACTGATCCGGGACGAACGGTACTTCGTGCTGCATGCGCCGCGGCAGACCGGGAAGACCTCGACCCTGCTGGCGCTGCGGGACCTGCTCAACGGCGGCGCCGAAGGCGACTTCCGTTGCGTCTACGTCAACGTCGAGACCGCCCAGCCCGCGCGCGAGGACGTGGGCGCGGCGATGCAGGCCGTTCTCGCCGCCCTCGCCCGCCAGGAACGCATCACTCTGCACGTGCGCCACCTGCAGGGCGTCTGGCGCGAGGCGCTGGCGGACGCCGGCCCGCACGAGGCCTTGCAGGAGACCCTGGGGCGCTGGGCGGAGGCCGACCCCAGGCCGCTGGTGCTGTTGATCGACGAGATCGACATGCTCATCGGCGACGCGTTGCTGGCCGTGCTCAGGCAGCTTCGCGCCGGCTACCCGAACCGGCCCCGCCACTATCCGCAGAGCGTGGTGTTGTGCGGCATCCGCGACGTGCGCGACTACCGCATCCGATCGAGCGCCGAGAACGCCGTCATCGCCGGTGGCAGCGCCTTCAACGTCAGGGCAGAATCGCTGCGCCTCGGCGACTTCAGCGAGACCGAGGTGCGGGCGCTGCTCGCGCAGCACACCGTCGAGACGGGACAGCGGTTCTCGGCGGCCGCCGTCGAATCGGTGTGGACGGGCGCCTGCGGCCAGCCGTGGCTGGTGAACGCGCTCTGCCGCCGGGCGTGCTTCGACAGCAAGGCGGGGCGCGACCGCTCGCGGGCGATCGAGGCCGACGACATTCTCGAAGCGCGGGAACACCTGGTCGAGAGCCGACATGTTCATCTGGACCAGCTCGCGGACAAGCTGCAGGAAGACCGCGTGCGACGCGTCATCGAGCCGCTGCTGACCGGCGCCGGTGACAACCGGTCGTCGAGCCGGGACCTGGAGTACGTCCGCGACATCGGCCTCATCGCTCGCGAGGACCCGCCGCGCATCGCCAATCCGATCTACGCCGAGGTCGTGCCGCGCGAGCTCACCTACGCAGTGCAGGCGACGCTGAATCAGGACGCCGCCTGGTACGTGGGCGCCGACGACGCGCTCGACATGGACAAGCTGCTGGCCGCCTTCCAGGCCTTCTTCCGGGAGCACTCGGAACACTGGGTGGAACGCTTCGACTACCGGGAGGCGGGTCCGCAGTTGCTTCTGCAGGCGTTCCTGCAGCGCATCGTCAACGGGGGCGGCCGCATCGAGCGCGAGTACGGCCTCGGCCGGGGCCGTACGGACCTGCTCGTCGTCTGGCCCCGACGAGGCGCCGGGCGACCGCAGGACGTGGCCGACCGGATCGTGATCGAGTGCAAGGTGCTGCACGGGAGCCTGCAGCGCACCATCGCGGACGGGCTCGTGCAGACGGCCGCCTACGCGGATCGCTGCGCCGCCCGCGAAAGTCATTTGGTGGTCTTCGACCGCTCGGAAGGCAAGGAGTGGGAAGAGAAGATCTTCCGCCGCAAGGAAAACGTCGACGGCCGGCCGATCGCCGTGTGGGGAGTGTAGTCCGGCTGCAGGACCGGCGACGGCGTAGCGGCATGGACGGGGAGGTATTCTGATGCGCTCCGAGAAGACCGGGTTGCATAGGGCTGGTGCAACCGCGGTTTGCGGGGGGGGAACCGGCGGCTACGCGGGGGGGGCGTCGGCGGGGTCGCCGGGCGCCGCCATGCGGTAGCCGACCCCGCGCTCGGTGAAGATGTAGGCGGGGCTGGCCGCGTCGTCGCCCAGCTTGTGGCGGAGCCGCTTGACGAAGGCGCGCAGCAGCTTGGGGTCGCCGGCCCGCCGCCCGCCCCACACCTGCCGCAAGAGCGCGTCGACCGTCGACACCCGCCCCCCGCCGGTCGAGAGCACCCGCAGCAGCTCGTACTCGATGGCCGTCAGGTCGACCCGGCGGCCGGCCACCGTCACCCGGCGCTGCTCGTAGTCGACGGCGAGGTCGCCCGCCCGGTAGGGGACCCGCTCGGCGAGCCGGCGCAGGGCCGACTGCACCCTCGCCGTCAGCTCGGTCGGCGAGAAGGGCTTGACGATGTAGTCGGCGGCGCCCAGCTCGAGGGCCTGCGCGATGGTCTCGTCGCGGCCGTAGCCCGAGATGAAGATGACGGGAATGTCGGCCAGCTCGCGGAGGCGCCGCATGAGCTCGATGCCGTCGGCCGCGGCCCGCGCGGGGTCGAGCAGGACGAGCCGGGGCTTGTTCGCCCTCACGAGCTCGGGCAGCTTCGCCGGGTCGTCCGTCGCCAGCGGCGCGTAGCCCGCCGACGACAGGGCGTCGCACAGGTAGCCCAGCGTCTGGGGGTCGTCGTCGACCACCAGGATGCGCGTCTGGTGTCCCTCGTCCCGGGACCCGGCCGGCGCGCCCCGCGGGGCGCCGGCGGCGCCGGGGCGGGCGTCGTCGGCCTCCGGCGGCGTGGGGGTGGCCCGGGCGAGCTGGTCGGCGATGAGGCTGCGCAGGTGGTCGGCCTGCTCGTCGATGACGCGGAAGAACTGCAGCATCTCGGCCGGGTCGAGGGCGGGCGCGGCGCCCAGCACGGTGGCCGTCGAGCCCTTGATGGCAATGAGGGGGGCGCGCAGCTCGTGACCCACCGTGCCCAGGAGCTCGGCCCGCAGCCGCTCGAGCCTCTCGATGCGCTGCCGGAGCGCCTCGTTCTCCCGCCGCAGGTCGTCGTCACTCTGCAAGGGTCCACCTCGTCGGCCCGGCGCGGCTCGATTCTACCCGCGCCCGGGGTCGGCGCCATTCCGTGAGGTCAGATCACTATCGTGATGCCGGCACGCCGCCCGGCCTCTCGGACGTCGAAGACGAAGGAAGGATCGCGTCGGCCATCACGGGCCGCGACGATCCGGAAGTCGCCGGGGCGCACCCGGTCTCCGAAGAAGAGCCAGGCGCTGTCGGGGTCGCAGCGATTCGAGGTCCACACCAGTCCCTCCACGTCGGGAAACTGGTCATGGACCGCCCTGGCCCAGGCAGCCGTGTCTCGGTACCGCCTCGGCGAGCTGCCGATCAGGGCGTCGCGAGAAACGCCCCATCTCGCCAGGTCGGGGGTGCGGAGGCTGGCGAGTCGGATGTCGCGCCGCGGGCCCAGCATGGCGTGCGCGCTGGCGGTGACCTTGTCCAGGGGTACTGACTTCCACCGCGCGTGCGCGGGCACGTCGTGGAAGATGGTCTCGTACACGGCCGCGATGAAGCTGCTTCCCCCGTACAGCGACGGGACGCAACGCCCGTCGGCATCCAGGATTGGTGCGAACCGTGTGGGGTTGCCCCTGCACTCGTTGAACTCGAGCGGGCGCCGCCGCCGTCCGTGCACGCGGTGCACGGGGGTTCCCGCCCTGAGCACTGCGATGTTCGGACGCGGGAGTGCCGCGGGTGGCCTCGGAATCGACATGGCGTCCGCGGCCGTCAGCCTTCCGTCGCATCGGCGAGCCGCCGCGCCGCTTCGAGCACCTCGTCGGGGGCATCGAGTCGATTCCGGGGTTCGGCCCCGTCCAGCCAGCCGTTTCCCGACGCGAACCAGATCGCGATCTGCCAGCCGGTCGCCGACGGGGGAAGCTCGTGAAGGACCTGCTTGACGACGGGGCGCGGGTAGCCGTCCTGGAACTGAAAGGCCGGGAACAGATCGCGCCCGCCGTGCCGCACGGCGAAGACCCGTCGTTCGCGCTTCCAGCGCGAGGCCGGTTCGCTCGGGTTCTTCGGGTCGAGGCCCGATGCGGCGCGGACTTCATGTGCCGACCGCGTCGGCACTTCCTCGAGGTAGGCCGTTCGCAGCAGGGCGTTGTCGAGCTCGAGTTGCGCGTCGACCGTGCTGCGCGGCGCGTGCGGGAGCATGCTGCGAACCAGCAGCTCGATGTTGTTCTCGGTGAGCTTCCGCCGGTCTGCCGCGACCATGGATGCGAGCCGGGCGACAAGGTCCTGTACCAGTCCGGTGAGCTCGGACTCTCCCGTCACCAGGAGCGCCCAATCGGCCGGTTCGGTCTCGGCGTCGGCGATTCGCTTGCGAAGCGGGGAGGGAAGGGCGCTGATGTCGTCGGCAGCCAGGGGGAAGCTGACGAGCGCCGGGGCCGGCCGGAGCACGGGCTGCGGCTTGTCGCGTGACATTACCGACAGTATGCAGAATTAGTGAAAATCATGTCAATCCGTCGGAGGCGACGTTCCGCTCCCGCGGTGCCCGACGGGTTCGGGAGAAGTCGCCGGCATCGAGGCTGGAGACGTCCGCCACCGTGTTGCCGATGTCCGGCACCTTCAGGTCGACGATGATCCGCTTGCGATCCTCTCTCACAGCGCGGCAAGGCCCCGGGCCCGCAACTCCGCCATGAGCCCCCGTCTCCCGCGGACAGGCTTCGCGGACGGCGCGGCAAGGCCCCGGGCCCGCAACCCCGCCATGAGCCCCCGTCTCCCGCGGCCAGGCTTCGCGGACGGCGAGAAGTGGTAAACTATCGACTTTGCCGAGCCCGCCGATAATCCGGTCGGAGCATCGGCGGGGCGGGGGAGCATGCGTCCCGGCGGCTACGGGTCGACGGCGAGGAACTGCGCGTGACTGCACACCACTTCGTGGGCGAGGGCGGCTACTCAGAGCGGCTGCGGGTCGCCGCGGGCGACGCCGAGGGGCTGCTGGCGCAGGTCTCGGCCGAGGTCGACGCGGCCGGCCTGCAGGTGATGGCCGAGCAGGCGGTGCCGTTCCCGGGCGGGGGCGCCACCCTGGTCTGGGTGCTCGCCGAGTCGCACCTCGTGCTGCACCTGTGGCCCGAGGAGGACCACGCCACCCTCGACCTGCACATCTGCGACTACCGGTCGGAGAACGAGGCGCGGGCGCGCCGGCTGCGCGACGCCCTCGACCACTTCTGCTTCGCGCCGGGGTCCTCGGCCTGGACCGAGCTCGCGGTCGGCAGCCGTCGGTTGGTCAGTGCCTAGCCCGCCGATCGTCGCCTCGCGGCCCCGCCCGGCGCCCAGCCAGCCCTCCGTCGATTCCACGGCGCAGACTCCCGGCCCGGCGCGGCCTCGGGCAGAGCCGGTCAGACAGGAAGCCCAGCCGCGGGAAGGCGCCCTTCCCGCCGGGGACGACGGCGAGCAGTCGCGCTACAAGGGCTTCTGGGCCGACGTCGGCGAGAACTTCCCCGACCTCGGACGCGCCCGGTCGACTGCCCAGTACCGATACGACGAGCGCTGGCTGCTGCGCACCTTTCTGCCCGCCCTCGCCGGGCAGCGCCTCTTCAAGACCGATCTCTGGGACGAGGCCAAGAACACCCGCATCCTGCGCTGGGCCGCCGGCGAGGGGGCGCGGGCGTTCGGAGTCGACATCTCGCCGGCCATCGTCGCCGACGCCCGCCGGGGCTTCGCCGACGACGGCCTCGTGCTGAACGGCGTGCAGGGCGACGTGCGCACCCTGCCCTTCCGCGACGGCAGCTTCGACGCCATCTACTCGATGGGCACCGTCGAGCACTTCGACGACACCGACGGCGCCCTCCGCGAGATCTTCCGGGTGCTGCGCCCCGGCGGCATCGCCATCATCGGCGTGCCCAACCGCCGCGACCCCTTCCTGCGGCCCCTGCTCGTCGCCCTGCTCTACCGCATCGGCCTCTACGGCTACGGCTTCGAGAAGTCGTACTCGCGGCCCGTCTTCCGCCGCATGCTCGAGCGCGCCGGGTTCGCGGTGACGGCCGAGACCGGCATCCTGTTCGTCCCCGGCTGGCTGCGCATGGCCGACCTCGCCTGCCACACCTCGCGGCTCGCCCCCCTGCGCTGGTGCGCCCGCCTCACCGGCCTGCTCTGCGCCCCCTTCGACCACGCCTCGCGCCGCTGGCCCCGCCTGCGCCGCCACGGCTACCTCCTCGCCACCGTCGCGGTGCGCCCCGAGCCCGACGGCGCCGCGCCGCACTTGCGGCGTTGACCACGGTCATCATCGTCGCGGCCGACCGGCGCGACCGGCCGGAACATCGGTGGTACAGTTGCCCCTCGGCCGGGGGAGAGCGGCACGCCCGGGGAGGGCAGACACATGCCGAGGAGCATCATCCGCACCGTAGTCGTCGCGCTGGCGTGCGCCGGGCCGGCCCTCGGGCAGCCGCCCTCGCTCGAGGAGTTTCCCGGCACCCGCTTCCGCGAGGCCGCCGTCGCGGAGTACGACGACGGCGCCCTGCAGGTGGTCGCCTCGTACGCCCACGCGCAGGTGCGGCACGAGTCGCGTTGGCTGTTCATCCAGGTCGGCTTCGGCACCATGGAGTCGATGTCGGTGCGGCCCGACGACGTCGTGCTGGTGCGGCCCGACGGGGTGGAGGTGCCGGTGGCGTCGGTGCGCGACCACCGGCGCGACATCGGCGGGGTGCGGCAGCTTCAGAACGAGGTGAACAACTTCCATCACCGGGTCGTCGACTACATCAGGCAGCCGGCGGGCTTCCGCTTCTTCTTCGGCATGCACCCCCGCGGCGGGGTCCCCGACCGCATCGCCCGCATCGGCCGGCAACGGCACGCCTGGGGCGACCTGTACTTCCTGTCGCCGGACGGGACGTGGGCGGCCGGCACCCACGCGCTCGTCATCCGCGACGGCGACGACGTCATCGCCCGGCTGCCGGTGGTGCTGGAGTAGCGCCCGAGAGGCTATACTGAGCGTCAGGAAGGACACCGACCGATGGAAGCTCCCCCGCCCCCCGCCGACGACCGCGAACCGACCGCCGACCCTGCCGCCCGAGCGGGCGACGGCGGGGGACTGCGGTTCGCGCTGACCATCGGCGCGTGGTTCGTGGGCCTGTTCGGGCTGATGCGCCTCGGGTGGGTCGAGAGCAACCTGCTGACCCCGTTCGCGCAGCTCCAGCAGCGGGTGGCCGAGCAGCTCATGGGCGTGAAGTCGGGCATGCTCTACGCCGACGCGAGCTGCAGCGGCGGCGACCCCATGGCCCTGTGCATGGGGGCCATCTTCGCGTACCCCGCCATGTGGGGGTCGCGGCTGCGCGGGGCCGCGGTGGGGCTGGCCGCCATCACCGCGCTCAACGTGGTGCGCCTCGGCTCGCTGTCGATGGTGGCCGAGAACCGGAACCTCCTCGACGTGCTGCACCTCTACGTGTGGCCGGGCATCCTGATCATCGTCGCCGCCGCCTACGTCTACCGCTGGATGGACCGGCAGGGGAGCCGCCCCGGCGGCTCGGGCCGTCCCCCCGCCGACGGCGCGGCCCCGGCCGGCGCCCTCGGCACGATGCCGGTGCTCGGCGGGGTGACCCGCCGCTTCCTGGTGCTGACCGCGGTGCTCGTCGCCGCCTACTTCGCGGCCGCGCCCTTCTTCTACGGCAGCGACCTCGTCCGCGTGCTCGCGGGCTGGGTGGCGCTGACCGGCGGGGCCATCCTCACCGCCGGGGGCACCGAGACCACCGTCATGGGGGCCGGCCTCTTCACCCCGCACGGCGGGTTCCTCGTCACCCAGGAGTGCGTCTTCACGCCGCTCATCCCCGTCTACCTGGCCGGCGTGCTGGCCGCGCCCCTCACGCCGTGGCGCCGCGCCGCGGCCCTCGCCGCGACCCCCGTCATCTTCTTCGCCGTCGGCGTCTCCCGCGTCCTCGTGCTCGCGGTCCCGGTGAACGTCGTCGGCAACTACGAGGTGGCCATCCACGGCTTCTCGCAGACCCTGGTCTCCGTCCTCCTCGTCGCCGCCGCCGCGGTGTGGACCGCCGGCAGCGGCCGGACGGGAGCCACGCGCGCCCTCGTGGCGGTGGGCGCTGGCGTCGCCGCCGGCTTTGCCGCCGCCCCCGTGCTGGGCCTCCTGCTCGGCGGCGCGGCGGCGGGGCTGCAGGCCCTCACCGGCCACGGCCACCCGTTCGTCGACGAGCAGGGCGCCGCCGCGGTGCTGCCCGCCTTCCAGTTCGGCCTCTTCGCCGCCCTGTGGGCCGCCGTCGCCGGCCGCGCCCGGTGGCGCAGCGCCCTCGCCGGCGCCGGCCTCCTCGCCGCCAGCCAGCTCGCCCTCGCCTTCATCGTCGGCGAGATGGCCCGGCACGGCGGCTTCAATCCTCACGTCGCCCTCATCCGCGCGTGGACCGTCGTCGTTCCCCTCGCCCTCGTCTGGGTCCTCGCCCGCCCCGAGGGCGCCGCCGTATGGCGCGCCTCGCCCGCCCCGGCCCCTGCGGCGGGGTGACGGCCCGCGCGCCGCATCACGCTCGACTGTCTGACCCGTCACTCGCCGTTTGCGGCCAGGGCGTTGCGGCGCCAGGAACGGTTGCGCGAAGAGGATCGCTGACGCGCCCCCGCGTGTCGACCAGCACTCGCGAACGGCTTCACATCTCCCCGCCTCGGGCGGGCGGCGTTTCGACTTCCAGGAACGCGGACACGAGGCGCACGAGCATCGACGCGCGCCCGTCGCTGTCCATGACCCGGTACTCCTCGCGCAGCGGCTCGATCGCCCGCTCGAACCAGTCGCGGTCGATGTTGCCGGGGTGGCGGGAGCGCCGCCGTTCGTGGCGGGCGGCGCCGGCGGACCGGTCCGGTGCTCGGTCGCCGGTCCCGTAGACGGGCGCCGACTCCCTGACGGCCGACGCGCTGCCGGGGTGGGCGCGGGGTCGCCCGACGTAGAGCTCCAGCCCCAGCGCGTCGCAGATCTCCGCCAGCCGACTGATTCGCGAATCGCGGCCTTCGAGCAGGTGGCGGATGGCGTTTCCCGGCAGCCCGGCGTCCCGCGCGGCCCGGAACGCCGTCGTGTTGCGCGTCCGGAGGGCCCGGCGGACCACGGCTGCGATTTCCTCGGGGGTCACGCCGCGATCGTAGCGAGGAAACGGCCCGCGGCGTTGATTTTAGCCATATATGGCGGTATAATTTACTTTATGGCAATTCACCGCTGGACCGCCGCCGTCCTGACGTCCGCCATCCCGGTCGTGATGGCGCTGGGGTGGAGCTGTGGCCCCGGAGGCGAACCGATGGAGCAGATCCGTCGCACCGAGACCGACGGCGACCCCCCGCCTGAAGGCTATCTGAGCGTCGAGGCATTCGTTGCCGAGCGGCATCAAGAGTTCCCGGTGCTGCACGAAGCGCCTTCACCGGCGCCCATCGAGGGCAGCGGGCGCCTCGTGGAGATATACCGCTACTGGCCGGCGGGAACGGGTGCGGACTCTTCGGTGAACGCCCTGGCGTTGCGTCTGGAGCGCTCGCCGGGTCCGGCCCTGCGAGCGTATCTCGATCTCCCCGTCAAGCCGGAGCTGCTCGAGCATCTGCGGAGCCTGTCGAGGCGCGACAGCGTCACCGTTTCCGGAATCGGTCACGGATCCGGAACAGGGGTCATCAACATCTACCCGGTTCATCGGTTCAATGGCCGCGAGCCCTGACGGCGTGTTCCCCGGGACCTCCTGGGTCAACCCGCCGCGCCGGCGGCCGGGGTGCTTTTCGGTCGGCGCCGCGCGTCGACTCCGTCGGAGGAACCATGGCCGTCACCCTGACTCGGCGAGCGCCCGCCTGACCGCAGTCCCAGCACATGGTACAGTGTTCCAGCGTAGTCGCACCGCACCGCACCGCACCGGGTAAGGTCCATGCCGACTTGTCAAGCGACACTCAAAACTGACCCCTTGGCGACATCGAAAACTGACCCCCGAAGAAACGGCGTATGTAGATCGACTTCCGGCGGTTCACCGCGTCCCGCGAGCGTCGTGGACGGCCGGGACGCCCCGTCCAGGCCGGGCCGCAAGGCCCATAACTGCCATCCGAGCCGCGGGGCGGACGGGGTGTCACCCGGCAGGGCCGGAGCGGAGCGGAGGACGTGCGCAGCACGTTGACACGCCGGCCGGCCCGCAGCTACGAGCTCTCGACCTCCCGGCAAGCTGCCTCTAGCCGTCACGCCCGAAGCCCCTGGGCAGCTCGACGGCCTCCAGTACCGACAGGTCCAGATCGCAGACCTGCTCGAGCAACCCCGCGGTCGCGGACCCGGCGAGGGATTCCGGCAACGCTTCCCGCCACTCCCGATACTGGTCCTGCAGCGCCAGGAGCGTCCGTACCGCGTCGTCCCACTGCTGTGGCCGCGACCTCCGATCCGCCGGCCGGCGGTACCGGATCCGAGCCGCGCCGGCCTGCCGCCGCTCCCGGTAACGCGCCTGCCGCTCCGCGTTCGTCAACGCCACGACTACTCCACACCGTTACGTAACGGACCGGTGACAGGCGGCTCGGCCCCCGGACGTTCACGACGTCGAGCGTCGGCGGACTCGACCGGTGCCGCGTTGCAGCGGGCCGACCCTCCTGACAACGGCCACGCCGGCCGAAGGGCGGCGTGGGGCGGGACCGGCGCGTGAGCGCGAGTCCCTGTCTGTGCTCGCCACGGTGTCGGTCGCGTGATCATGACGATGCTCCCGGGCGGGTCTCCGACGCGACAGGCCTCAGCGCCGGGGTCTTCAGGGCACCCGCCCGACGCTTCTCCCGCAGCCTGTAGCTCTCCCCGGTGATCGTCAGCACGTGGCTGTGGTGCAGCAGCCGGTCGAGGATCGCGGTCGCAACCACGGCGTCGCCGAACACCTCGCCCCATTCCCCGACCGAGCGGTTCGACGTGATCAGCATGCTGCCGCGCTCGTAGCGCCGCGAGACGAGCTGGAAGAACAGGTGCGCGGCATGCGCCTCGAAAGGGAGGTACCCCAGTTCGTCGCAGACCAAGAGCTTGGGCTTGGCGTAGAAGGTCAGGCGGTCCTCCAGCCGGCCCGCGCTCTGCGCCTTGACCAACGCCGCCATCAGCGCCTGCGCCGTCGTGAACAGGGTCGAGTAGTTCTGTCGGATCGCCTCGCGACCGAGCGCGATCGCGAGATGCGTCTTCCCGACCCCCGGCGGGCCGAGCACCAGGAGCGCGTCGCCGTGCGCCACCCACCGCGACGTCGCCAGCTCCCGCACCTGGCGCCGGTCGACGCTCGGCTGGGCCTTGAAGTCGAAGTCGGCGAGCTCGCGCACCATCGGGAAGCGCGCGATCTTCAGCGCCATCTCGATGCGCCGCTCGTCCTTGCGGGAAACCTCCCGCTCGACGAACATCGCCAGCGCCTCCCGCAACGTCAGCTTCTTCTCCGCCGCCTCGTCGAGCAGGTTGTCGAGCTGGTCGCGAATCGCGGTCAGCCGCAGCCGCGTCAACCAGCCGAGAAGCGTCTCATGGTCCACGGCCATCAGAAGCTCCCCCCGGCCACGGCCGCGTACTCGTCGAGCGGACGCAGCAGCTCCGGCTTCGGCCGCACCGCTTCGGTCTCGGCCGGGCGCGGGCCGCCCACGACGCCGACCAGGTGGGCGCGGTCGGTGACCCGCGCGTGGCGTCCCTCGTGCTCGACGTGCTCGGCGACAACCCTCGGGCCGTGGTGAACGCGTACCCGGCCGCCGCTGACCACCACCCGCACCCGCTCGCCGATCAGCCGCCACGGCACCGAGTAGGCGTTGGTGTCGACCACCACCGCGCAGTCGGCGTGGACCGTCCGGACCAGGTCCCGCAACTGCCCGAACGGCGGCCGGCCTGCACACGGCCGAAGGCGCTCCGCTTCCCGGGCGAAGCGCTCGAGCGGGACCTCGCCGGTGGTGCCGTGGCGACGCCGGTCGGCAATCTCCCGCTGCCACCACCCGAGATGTGCGTCCATCCCCGCCCAGCTCTCGAAGCGATGTCCGGCGATGGCGTTTCCCTTCACGTAGCCGACGCCGCGCTCGTCCTTCCCCTTCGTCCGGGCCCGATACGGCGCACAGGCCCGCGGCCGGAACTTCCAGTAGGACGCGAACGCCAGGAACCGCTTGTTGAACTCGACCTCCCGCGTCTCCGCGTCGTGGACGACCACCAGCGGCCGCGGATTGTCGATCAGCACCTCTCGGGTCACGCCGCCGAAGTGATGGAACGCGCCCTCCAGGCCGCGAAACCACGCCGACTGCCGCTCGTGTCTGAACGTCGCCACGTAGCAGCGCCGCGAGTAGCCCAGCGTCGCCACGAACAGGAAGACGCGCACCCGCTCGTCGGCAATCGGCACCCGCAGCTGGCCGAAATCAATCTGCAGCTGACGGCCCGGGGGCGTCTCGAACCGCACCGTCGCCTTCGCCTCGGCCGTCAGCAGCCGCCGGAACGGTGCCACCGCCCGCTCGACCGTGCGCAGGCTCACGTCGATCCCCTGCTCCCGGACCAGGTCCTGGCGCACCACCTCGGCATTGCCGCGGTGCTGGAAGAAGCGCTCCTTCAGCCACGCCTCCTGATCCTCGAGCTTGCCGCCGCCCGGCTGTCGGCTGTACGTCATCCAGCCGTCGGCCGCCACGTAGCGTTTCACCGTGTTCTTGCTGCACCCGAACTCCCTGGCGATGCGCCTCAGCCCCCAGCCGAGCGCCCGCAGGTGCAGCATCGCCTCCACCTCGTCTGGCTTCACCATCTGTGCCCGTGGCCTCCTCGCCCACGGGCCGACATCCTTGCATCCCGTCATCTGCTGACTCCTCCCTTGGACCAGGGGGGTCAGTTTTCACTGTCGCCAGGGGGTCAGTTTTCACTGTCGCCTGACACCGACTAAACGTGACTTGAGTGATCGTATCCACCGCCTCTTTTCGGGCAAGTGCTGGACAGAAGCGCCCCAAGACCCCCCGTAACAGGTTACCGCACGCGGGAGCTTGCGCTACCGCGCTGGGCGTTGCAGTTCGGGTGCGACGGTGGGCGAACGTGAGCGAAGCAGCCCCACGATCACGGTGTGGGGATTGCGCTGGCGTCGGCAGGCGGTGCAGATGACCGAGGCCAGTGTCTGCTGCGTGGCCGCGCCGCGCCAGGAGCGATTGCCCCCGCACACCTTGCGGGTGACGACGGCGGGGCGAATGGCCTGTTCGGCCCGCCAATTGGTGGCGTCGACGGCGGGGTTGCACAGGAACGTGAACAGCGCCTTCCATTCCGTGGTCAGATGCTTCGCGAAGCACTGCACGTCGGCCAGTGGGCCGGGGTGGAGCAGTCGTCGAGCGAGTCGGGTGGCCAGGGTTTCCAGGGCTTCGCCGAGGTCATCACGGGACAGCTCACCGGCGCGGGCGTCGTCGCGCAGGCGGAGGGCTTGCTTCAACAGAGCGTGGATGTCGGCGGCGATGCGACTGCGGGGATGGTCCCGGCACAGGGTCCGTCCCCGTCGTAGAAGATGGGCGAGACACGTCTGATGGGTGGCCCGGGTGAAGCGCCGATATGGCGCCCAGCCGTCGCGGATGAGCACGCCGTCGAAGTCTGGCCCCAACAGGTGGGCCGCTTCATCGTAGCCTCGTCCGGGCTGAATGGCGTAGACGGTCGTCTTCTCCGACGCGCCCGCCCAGAGCCACTGCAGGTGGCCGCCGACCTTCCACCCGGTTTCATCCGGGGTGACGATGGGGCTGTTGCGAAGCTGGCGCCGCAGGTCGCTATAGGTCAGCTCGGCGCGGCGGGCGGCCCGATGTACGGCGCGGACGAGGCCGCTCGAACTCACGCGGATATCGTACTGTTGCCGCAGCAGGGTCGCGATCTTGCCGAACGACAACCCCATCTGCTTGTTGAGGATGACGGCCGACGCCACCAGCGCGGGGCCCAGTTGTACGGCGGCGGCGCCGAAGGCGTCGGAGGTCTGCAACCGATGCCGACCCCGCACCCGCTGGCCGCAATCCTGACAGGCGCCGAGGGCGACTCGAAATTCGCGGACGAGGACTCGCGGGACCGGCAGTTCTTCCTGGAACTGGGTGGCCATACCGGTCGAGCGCACTCGTCCGCCGCAATCCGGACAGCTCGCCGGCAGCGGTACGTCGTGACGGACGTCTACCCGGGTTGGTCTGCACCGGCGGGCCGGCTGCCCGTACTGGGCACCGGCTCGACGGCCGGGGCGCTTGGGTTCGAGCGTGACGGTCTTGGCGAAGGGAGCCGCTTGGCGATAACCGGCGCGTCTGGCTGCATCGAGCTCTCGTTTCAGGCGGGTGTTCTGCTTCTCGAGCCGTTCGATCCGCCGCTGCAGCCGCTCGCGCTCGCGCTCGCTCTCTTCGAGTTCGCGCCTCACGCGCGCGTGCTCCTCCGGCGTCGGCCGGGGGGCGTCCTGCTCGCGGCGCGTCGGGCGCATACCCCGTTTATCGGCACCTGTGCAATTCTGTGCACCCCCGACGCCAGCGACCGCCGCCTTCCACATCGCGCCCGGCGCTTCGACGCTTGCCGCTCGTACCGACGCGGTAACCAATTACGACCCCCCGAACTTCTGGGTAGAGCCAGAGACAGGCGTCCAGCCGCTCACCGTAGCGGAGTTTGCCGAAGAAGATTGGCTGAGGGAGCCCAATCCCGACCTCGGCGGGAAGACCCCGAGCGAGCTTCTCGAAGGTACCACTAGAGACCGCGAGGCCCTGGAGAATACCATCTCTGCGATGGAGAATGCCATCTCCGCGATCAACGACGGCGCGTTCTCATGATGGCCATCGATGCCTGTAAGCTCCCTTGGGCTGCCGTGCCGCAGAAGGGCTGGTACCGGTGCGTTCCCCGTCAGTACGCAAACCTCCCGCCCCGGATAAGCCGCACTCGAACACGGTTCAACGATGGCAGGCTCGGCGTTCTCTACTTCGCCCCGAGTCCTCGGGTCGCCATGTTCGAAGCACGCGCGCTGCTCGGCTCGTTCTTTCATACTGCCGTGCCCGCGCCCGGCGGCACCTATATCGTTGTCAAGTACCTTGTCGAAATCCGTGGCCATGTCATCGTGGACGCACGTGAAGCACGGCTGCCGCGCATCCAGACCAGCATCCAGGAAATGACCGGTGACTGGCTCACGTATCCCCGGCACCAAGAGAACGCGCCCACGCAGGACTTGGCATGCGGGGTTCACGCACTCCAAGGAAACCCAAGGGAACCCGGCGACAACATACCCGCGATGGGGCTGGTCGCCCCTTCGGCACGTAATCCTCTTGTCGATAATCTCATTCTCTTCGCCGACCGCCTTCCGGATAGGTCGGTCCGGATCGACCCCGAAGTTGTCCCACGGGCTGTTGAACTTCGCGGGTGACTGACTCCCCGGTTCAGCCGCCGCCGTGTGGACCGCCGGCAGCGGCCGGACGGGAGCCACGCGCCGCCGCCGGCCATCCAGATGGTGAACGAGCGCGGATGACGGCGAGGAGGCCCGCGCCGAGCAGGGCGCTGCGCCACCTCTCGGTAGTGGCTGAGAGCACCAGGGTAGGTGCATACCGTGGTAGTGTCACGGGCGTGAAGGTGGACAAGATGAGCGTATCGTTCGAGGCCGCTCTCGGAGACGAGATTCGCAGGGCCGCCCGCGCGGCCGGCGTCGGCCTCTCGTCGTGGCTGGCGCAGGCCGCCGCGGCCCGGCTCCGCGCCGACGCGTTGCGCGAGTTCCTCGAGTCGTGGGAGACGGCCGAGGGCGGGCTGACTCCCGACGAGCTGGCCCGGGCCGAGGCCGAGCTCGGTCTTTCGCGTGGATGAGCCGGCGGCGTGAGCGCCGGTCGGCCGTGACCGCGGATCTTCGCGACCAGAGACGAGTAGAGGTTCCGAATCTGAGCGTGCGGCCGGGGGCGGAACGCAACGATGCGTGACCGGTGGGCCCGCGCCGCGACGACGCGGGGTGGCGTCGTCGCGGCCGGTCGGTTGGGGCGCCGGCGCCTGGTGCGCCGGGCCGAGCGGTTCCGCCGTGCGTCAGGCGAGGACGCCGTTGACGATATCGCCGTGCACGTCGGTGAGCCGGAAGTCGCGGCCCTGGAACTGGTAGGTGAGCCGCGTGTGGTCGATGCCCAGCAGGTGCAGCATGGTCGCGTGCAGGTCGTGGATGTGCACCGGGTCCTTGACGATGTTGAACGCGAAGTCGTCGGTCTCGCCGTAGACGGTGCCGGGCTTGACGCCGCCGCCGGCCATCCAGATGGTGAACGAGCGCGGATGGTGGTCGCGGCCGTAGGTCTCCTCGGTCAACCGGCCCTGGCAGAAGATGGTGCGGCCGAACTCGCCGCCCCAGATGACCAGGGTGTCGTCGAGCATGCCGCGCTCCTTCAGATCCATCACCAGGGCCGCCTGCGCCTGGTCGACGTCCTTGGCCTGGGTCTGGATGCGCTGCGGCAGCTGGGTGTGCATGTCCCACCCGCGGTGGAAGAGCTGGATGAAGCGCACGTCGCGCTCGGCCAGCCGCCGCGCGAGCAGGGCGTTGGAGGCGAAGGTGCCGGGAATGCGCGAGTCGGGCCCGTAGCGCTCGAAGACGCTGTCGGGCTCGTTCGACAGGTCGGTGAGCTCGGGCACCGAGGCCTGCATGCGGTAGGCCATCTCGTACTGCGAGATGCGGGTGGTGGTCTCGGGGTCGCCGAACTGCTCGCCGTCCATCCGGTTGAGCTTGCCGAGGTCGTCGAGGAAGCGGCGCCGCATGCCGCGGTCGACGCCCGGCGGGTTCGACAGGTAGAGCACGGGGTCGCCGGTCGAGAGGAACTTGACGCCCTGGTACTCCGACGGGAGGAACCCGCTGCCCCACAGCCGGTCGTAGATGGGGTTGCCGCCGCGGTTGGTGACCATGGCGACGAAGGTCGGCAGGTCGCTGTTCATGCTGCCGAGGCCGTACGACAGCCACGCCCCGACGCTGGGACGGCCCGCGAGCTGGGCCCCGGTCTGGAAGAACGTGACCCCGGGGTCGTGGTTGATCGCCTCGGTGTGCATGGTCTTGATGAAGCACAGCTCGTCGGCGATCTTGGCGGTGTGGGGCATCAGCTCGCTGATCCACGCCCCCGACTGCCCGTGCTGCTTGAACTCGAACACCGACGGGACGACGGGGAAGCCCGCCTGGCCCGAGGTCATCGGGGTGAGGCGCTGCCCCTGCCGGACCGAGTCGGGCAGGTCGGTGCCGCGCAGCTTGGCGAGCTGCGGCTTGTGCTCCCACAGGTCGTGCTGGGACGGCGCGCCCCCCTGGAACAGGTAGATGACCCGCTTCGCCTTGGGCGCGTAGTGGGGCAGGCTCGGCAGCCCGCCGATCGCCCCCGGCGCCTGGGCCATCAGGTCCTGGCCGAACAGCGTCGCCAGCGCCGCGGTGCCGATGCCGCTGCCCGCGAGCTCGAGAAACCGCCGCCGCGTGAGCGCCTGCTGCAGTTCTGATTGCGGTGCCATGGTCAGTCCTTTGTGATGGTGCGGTCGAGGTTCATGATCATGCTGGCGACCATCGTGTACGAGGCCAGCTCCGCGATGTCGAGGGTCTCGTCGCGCGGCGAGTCGCCGACGTTGACGAGCTCGAGCGCCGCCTGCCGGTCGGCCCGGTAGCGATCGAAGTAGTCCTCGAAGCTCTCGGTCAGGATTTCCTCGACCTCGGCCCGGGGGCGGTGCTTGGTGGCGAGGCGGTAGGCGTAGGCCACCTTGTCGGCCGGCGCCTCGCCGCCCTCGCGGATCATGCGCTCGGCGAGGTGCCGCGACGCCTCGACGTAGGTCACGTCGTTCATCAGGTTGAGGGCCTGGAGCGGCGTGTTGGTGCGGTCGGTGCGCACGATGCACGTCTCGCGCGTCGGCGAGTCGAACGCGAGCATCGACGGCGGGGCCAGCGTGCGCTTCCAGTAGGTGTAGAGGCTGCGCCGGTAGAGGTCGTCGCCCTCCGCCGGGATGTAGGTCTGGCTGGCCCCCGCCTCCCACAGGCCCGCGGGCTGGTAGGGCTTGACCGACGGCCCCCCGATGCCGGGCACGAGGAGGCCGGACACGGCCAGGGCCTGGTCTCGGATGAACTGCGCCGGCAGCCGCATGCGCGGCCCCCGCGCGAGCCGCCGGTTCTCGGGGTCGGCCTCGAAGGCCCCGGGGGCGATGGTCGAGTCCTGCCGGTAGGCGGCGCTGGTCACGATGGTCCGCAGCAGGTGCTTGACGTCCCAGCCCGAGTCGACGAACTCGGTGGCGAGCCAGTCGAGCAGCTCGGGGTGGCTGGGGAACTCGCCCTGCAGGCCGAAGTTCTCGCTCGTCTTGACGATGCCGGTGCCGAAGAGCGACTGCCAGAACCGGTTCACGGTGACCCGGGCGGTCAGCGGGTGCTCGGGGTCGACGAGCCACTCGGCGAACGCGAGCCGGTTGGGCTCGGCGCCGTCGGGCAGCGGCGGCAGGATCGCCGGCACGTTCGGGTCGACCCGCTCGCCGGGCACGTCGTAGGCCCCGCGGATGAGCCGGAACGTCTCGCGCCGCGGGCTCAGCTCGTCCATGACCATGACGGTGGGGAAGCTCTCCCACATGGCCGCCCGCTGGTCCTCGAGGTCGTTCAGGTGGCGCCACGCCTCTTGCACGTCCTCGGCCGCGTACTGGTCGAGGAACGCGAGGCGGAGCTTCTCGGCCTGCCCCAACGTCCGGTCGGCGGGCGCGATGCGGGCGATGTCGGGCAGCGTCTCGGCCGTCGCCACCACCGCCGCCTGCTCGGGGGTGAGCGCCTGCATGTAGATGCGGACGTCGTCGAGCCAGCCCCGGAACCGCGGCCGCGAGTCGATGCCGCCCGAGCCCTCGGGCGGCGGGCCGCTCGCCCCGATGCGCAGCGGCTCGTCGCGCACCCGCATCGGGTTGTTGATGCCGTCCATCAGGTGCGCCAGCTCCTGCGGCTCGCCGTTGACGTAGATGCGGAAGCTGTCGGGGACCCGCTTGCCGGTGTAGGTGACCAGCACGTGCTGCCACTCGTTGAGGGGCAGGTCGTCGACGGTCTCGACCCGCACCCCGTCGTCGGACCAGCGCTGGGACAGGTTGACCCGCACCTTGCCGTCGATGAGGTACAGCCCCCAGCCCCGCTCGCCCTGGTCGCCGGCCAGCGCCCGCGACACGATGACCCCTTCGGGGGCGCTGGAGTGGACCCACGCCGACAGCGTGAACGGGTCGTCGTAGTTGAAGTTGGCGATGTCGCCGGCGTCGATGAACCGCTGGCCGTCGAAGCCGTGCGCCTCGCCGACCCGGCCCGGCACGAAGCGCGGGGTGCCGTCGACGAGCTTCACGCCGACCGGGAACTCGACGAGCTGGGGCTCGTCGCCGCCGCGCAGCCCCGCCGTCACGTTGGGCGAGACGTAGACGGGCTCGGACGTGTAGATGCCCGCGAAGTCGCCGTCGAGGGGGTAGTGCACGAGCAGCTTGTCGCGCAGCACCCAGTCGACCCGCCCCGCGTCGGCGAGCGAGGCCTCCCACGCGCGCCGGGCCTCGGCCGCCCCGTCCTCGAGCTCGCCGAACGTCCCGCGCGCCTCGTCGATCTCGGCGTCGAGCCAGTCGATCTCGGCGAGCTGGTCGTCGGTGGGGGCGGTGATCATCGGCGGCGAGTTGCCGTACTTGAACGCCTTGCCCCGCTCGGGCACGTTGTTGAAGTAGGCGAAGATCTCGTAGAACTCCTTCTGCGAGACGGGGTCGAACTTGTGGTCGTGGCAGCGGGCGCAGCCGAGCGTCAGGCCCATCCACACCGTGCCGGTGGTCGACACCCGGTCGACCACGTTCTCGACCAGGAACTCCTCGGGGATGATGCCGCCCTCGCCGTTCTGGCTGTGGTTGCGGTTGAAGGCGGTGGCGATGCGCTGCTCGAGGGTCGCGTCGGGCATGAGATCGCCCGCGATCTGCTCGATGGTGAACCGGTCGAACGGCATGTTCTCGTTGAACGCGTCGATGACCCAGTCGCGGTAGCGCCACATCGACCGCTCGGCGTCGGTCTGGTAGCCGCTCGAGTCGGCGTAGCGGGCCGCCTCGAGCCAGTCGACGGCCATGCGCTCGCCGTAGGCGGTCGACCCCAGCATGCGGTCGACGGCGTTCTCGAAGGCGTCGGGCGAATCGTCGTTGAGGAACGCGGCCATGTCGGCCTCGAGCGGCGGCAGGCCGGTGATGTCGAAGCTCGCCCGGCGCAGCAGCGTCGCCCGGTCGGCCTCGTCGGCCGGCCCCAGCCCGTCGGCCTCGAGGCCGGCGAGCACGAAGTTGTCGATGGGGTTGCGCGGCCACTCGCCGTCGGCCACCGGGGGCACCGCCGGCCGCTCGGGCGGCGTGAACGCCCAGTGCGACGCCCACTCGGCGCCCTGGTCGATCCAGAGCCGCAGGGTCTCGACCTCGTCCGCGCTCAGCCCGTCCTCTTCGGCGCCGGGCATGACCGGGGTGTTCAGGCCCAGCCGGAAGGGCATGCGCACCCGCAGGTCGTCGGCGCTTACCCGGTGGATGAGCAGGCTCTCGTCGGCGTTGCCGGGCAGGATGACCGGCCCGCCGAACTCGCCGCGGTCCGTGAACGGCCCCTCGGCGACGTCGAGCCGCAGGCCCCGCTGGCGGCCCTGCTCGTCGGGCCCGTGGCACGTGAAGCAGTTCTGCGACAGGATGGGCCGGACCTCGCGGGCGAAGTCGACGACGCGCTCGGGCAGGGCCGGCGCGTCGGCGAGGGCGAGCTCGCCGCCGTACGCGGCGCCGCCGTCGATCCACCGGCGCACGAGGTCGATCTGCTCGTCGGTGAGCGACCGCCCCGACGAGACCGGCGGCATCTTGGCCACCTGATCGCCGGTCGTCAGCCGCTGGAACAGCGGGCTCGCCTCGGCGTCGCCGGGCACGACGACCCGGTCGATGAACGCGTCGGTGTCGAGCCGCAGGTCGGCCTGCCGCGTGCCCTCGCTCGGGCCGTGACAGGCGAGGCACGCCCGGGCCAGCACGGGCCGGACGTCCCGGTTGTACTCGAGATCGTGCGCGGGCTCCTGGGCCGGCGCTTGAGAAGCGCCGAGCACCACCGCGACGACGGCCAACGGAATCAGAAGGCGAGGTACGGTCATCTTCATGGGCATCCTCTCAGCAGTGCATGGTAGGGCGACGGCCGGCCGGTTGCAAGCCTTATATTGCGGCTCGTCCGGGGCTCGTCTGGTACCATCGTGGCGTTGACCTTCGAGTACGGGATTGTCCTCTGCTGGAGCGGGATCGACGGGGTCTTCGTCGCCGAGGCGCCCGAGCTTTCCGGGTGCATGGCGCATGGCGACACGCAGCGGGCGGCCCTCGACAACGTCCATCAGGCGATGACGCTCTGGATCGACACGTCCAGGGAGTTCGGCGACCCCGTACCGGAGCCCAAGGGCGAACGGCTGATGCTGGCGTGACGGAGGGAGTTGAAGAACGACCCGTCGGCCACGGAGGCCCTGCTGGTTCATCTCGATGACGAGTCGCTGTTCGGCGCCGGGAATCCGGCGGGCGATCGCCACTGCGCTGTACCGCGACCAGAGCCTGTCGCTCGGACAGGCCGCGAGGTTCTCGGGGCTCGGCGTCGGCGAGTTCATCCGTCACGTGTCGCGGCTCGGGATTCCCGTGGTCAGGGGGACCGCGGACACCGTTCGCGAGGATGCCGAGGCCGTCGTCGCATGGCGGAACGGCTCGTCGTAGCCGACGCGAGCCCGCTACCGGCCGGCCAGCTTGTCCCGCAGCCGGTCCTCCTGCTCGGCGACCTCCGGTGTCATGGCGTCGCCGAAGTCGGGCGCCTCGAAAACGGGGCGAATCTCGATCTCGCTGGGGCCGGGCATCGGGTTGGGGCAGCGCTTTACCCAGTCGACCGCCTCGGCCATGTCGCGCACCTCCCACAGCCAGAAGCCGGCGACGAGCTCGCCGGTGGCAGGGAAGGGCCCGTCGATCACGGTTCGCTCCGGGCCGTCGAACGCCACCCGCTTGCCCTTGGCAGACGGCTGGAGGCCTTCGCCGGCGACGAGGACCCCCGCGTCGGTCAGTTCCTCGTTGAACCGGCCCATCGCCTCGAGGAGCTCGGTGGAGGGCATGGCGCCCGCCTCGCTGTCTTCCGTCGCCTTGATCAGCACCATCACCCGCATAGTCTCGTCCCCTCGCGGGCAGTCTCGAGGAAGTCGAGCGGGTTCACGCCGGCAGGCTCCGCTCCACCCGGGGCCACTCGGACTTGCTGACGAACGAAAAGCTGGGGAACTCCTCGACGCCGGCAGCGAACAACTTCGGGCGAATGCGTCGAATCAAGGTGGAGGTCCAGCGGGCGTCCAGCGCCTTCTGGTCGCCGTCGAAGACGACCAGGATGCGGAGGTACTCTTCGCCGTCGCCGTCGCCGAACTCGTCGACGGCCGGGACGACCCGGATGGGTCCGAACGCGATGCCGCTGAAGCGTTCGGCCAGCATCTTCCTGACGATCTCGGCCACCTTCTCCTGGGCTTCCCCGCTGATCACGTCCAGTCTCCCTGCACTCCCGCCCTCTCGCATTGTACATAGCCCCGGGAGCGTGTTCCTCCCGCGAGACGCGGCCCGTGGCGGCGCTACTCCAGCAGCCCGGCCAGGGCCGACGCGGCCTCGAGGCCGGTGTCCGACTCGGAGAGCCGCTCGCGCTGCCCGCTCGTGAGCCACTCGGCGCGGCTGCCGGTGGGGCCGCGGGTGACCGCGAGGACGTGCTCGATCTGCTCGGCCACGGCGCGGACGTGGGAGATGACGCCGACCATGCGGCCGCCGGCGGCGACGGCGCCGAGGGCCTGGACGGCGGCGTCGAGGTTGTTGCGGTCGAGCGAGCCGAAGCCCTCGTCGAGGAAGAGCGACTCGAGGCGGCCGCCGCTGCGCGCCATCATCTCGACCATGCCGAGGGCGAGCGAGAGCGAGGCGATGAACTGCTCGCCGCCGGAGAGGCTGGCGGGGGAGCGCGGGCGGCCGGAGTCGGCGTCGAGGACCTGCCACTGCTCGTCGGTCTCGCCGGGGTCGACGAACGCGTACTTGCCGCCGCTCATCTCGCCGAGCATCCGCGAGGCGTGGACGAGGAGGCGGCGGGACCGCCGGAGGGTGAGCCACTTGAGGAAGGCGCCCGGCTTGAGGGCGTCCTCGAGGTCGCCGAGGGCGAGGGCGCGCTCGTCGACCTCCTGGAGGAGCCCGCGGAGGCCCTCGACGTCGTCGGCGATGGTCGCGAAGCCGTCGGCGGCCTCGGCGGCGCGGCGCGCCTGGAAGCGGGCGTCCTCGGCCTTCGCGCGCGCGGCGTCGAGGACGGCGTCGGGGTCGAGGTCCGTAGCCGGATCGACCCGCGTCGCGGCGTCGGGGCCGAGGTCCGTAGCCGGATCGACCCGCGTCGCGGGGGCGGTGTCGAGGTCCGTAGCCGGATCGAGCCGCGTCCGGATGGCGGCGAGCTCCGCGCGTGCGGCGTCGGCGCGTTCGACCGCGGCGCGCGCGTGCTCGGCGGCGGCTCGCGACAGCTCGGCCGCCTTCGTGCGAAGCGCGGCGACGTTGGACTCGAGGGCGCCGACCTCCCGGGTGGAGACGGCGTCGGGGACGTCGACGTCGAGCGCGAGCCGGCGGACCGACTCGACGAGGACGTCGCGGCACGTGTGGAGCTCGCGGACCAGTTCGTCGAGGGGGGTGTCGACCTCCTCCGCGCGGCGCCGGGCCAGGGCGGAGCGGGCCTTGCGCGTGTCCTCGATCGCGCTTCGCAGGCGGCGCTGCTCGGTTTCGCGCGCCCCGAGGACTCGTGCTCGCGCCTGGGCCGATTCCGTCTGTTCGCCGACCGGCCCGAGGTCCACCTCGTGCAGCCCGGCCGCGTCGGGGGGCAGACCGAGGCTCGGCCGGAACGGTTCCGGAACCACCCGGACCGCGGCCTCGAGGCGCTCGACGGCCCGGACCGTGAGCCGGCGCGACTGGTCCACGGCAGCGCCGGCGTTGGCCGCGGCCTCCCGGGCGACGCCGGCCGCCGTGTCCTCGGCGGCTGCGTCGGCCCGCAGCTCCTCGGCCCGGCGATCGTGCGCGGCGAGCGCCGCCGCCGTCTCATTGCACGCGGCCTCCAGGGGGGCGAGCAGGGCGTCCCGCTCGGGGAGCGGCGCTTCCGCGTCCGGCACGCCCGGCTGGGCAGCCATCGGAGGCGCGGGTTCCGGCCGGGCCGCGTCCGGCACGCCCGGCTGGGCGGCCATCGGAGCCGCGGGTTCCGGCCGGGCCGCGTCCGGCACGCCCGGCTGGGCGGCCGTCGGAGCCGCGGGCGACGATGGCCCGGTCAGGCCGGCCTCGCCTGCCGGCCCCGGCCGCGCCGCCGCGTCCGGCAGGCCTGTTGGGGCGGCCGTCGGAGCCGCGGGCGACGATGGCCCGGTCAGGCCGGCCTCGCCCGCCGGCCCCGGCCGCGCCGCCGCGTCCGGCTGGCCTGTTTTGGCGGCTGTCGGGGCCGCGGGCGACGATGCTCCGGTCAGGCCGGTCTCCAGCGGCAGCCCCGTCAGGCCGGCCTCCTGCGCCAGCTCCCGCCGCGCCGTGTCGAGTGCTGCCTGGAGGTCCGCGAGCCCCGTCTCGGCCTCGGCCGCCTGGCGCGCCAGGGCGTTGCGCTCGGTCCGAAGCGCGGTGACTGCGGCGTCGGCCTCGCGCGCCGCCTCGTGCGCGGCCCTGGCGATCTTCTCGGCGTCGGCCAGTCCGGCCGCGTGAGGGGCCTCCCAGTCGTCCGGCAGGTCCCGGCGACAGATCGGGCAGGCGTCGCCCGCGTGCAGGTCGCGGGCGGCGAGCGCCGCCGATTCCGACCGCCGCGCCGCGGCCAGGTGGTCGTCGGCGCCGGCCGCCTCGCGAGTGGCGCGACGGGCCGCCTGCCGCGCCGCCTCGAGGCTCTCGGCCCGCTCGGCCTCCTCGGCCCGGAGCGCATCGAGCCGCTGGCGGGCCGCGTCGCGCTCGGCCGTGCGCTCGACGCACCGGGCGTGCTTCTGCTCGACTGCGTCCCGCCGCCGCCGCGCCGCCGCGGCCGCCTCGTCGAGGGGAGCGCGCTTCGTGGCATGGTCCGCGGCCCGCCGCCGGGCGGCCTCGGCGCTCTCCGCCCGGCGCCTCGCTTCGGTCTGCTTGCGCGAAACGTCACTCGCGGCGGCGCGCAGGTCGGCGGCCGCTTCCTCGGCGGCCTTCGCGAGATCGCCCAGGCTCGACAGCGTCGTCACGGCCGCCGCCACCTCCTCGCGCGTCGGTCCGTCGTCGGCGGGGACGCGCGCCAGCTCGTCCTCGAGGCCGGCCTGCCGCTGCTCGTGGGCCGCTTCCTCCCCGGCGATCCGCCGTTCGGCGGCGGCGATGGGCGCCAGCACGCCGGCCACCCCGTCGACGTCGAGCGCGCGCAGGCGTTCGGTGACGCCCGCCGCCTCCCGCCGGGCCGTCGCGGCCGAGAGCAGCGCCTCATGGGCGGCCGCCGCGGCCCGCTCGTCCTCGGTCGCCGCGTCCGCGTCCCGGCCCGCCGTCTCGCGCGCCGCCTGCAGCGCCGCGAGGTGCGCGGCGGGGTCGTCGGGATAGCCGGAGGCCGCCTGCGCCAGCCGCTCGCGCAGCCTCTCGGCCTCGTGCCGGGCCGCGCCGGCCAGCGCGCCCGCCGCCTCGAGCTCGTCGGTGCGCCAGACCTGGCGCAGGATGCGGCCGCGGTCGGTCGGCCGGTCCTCCACCAGCAGCCGCGCGAAGCGGCCCTGGGGCAGGACGACGGTGCGCAGGAACGCGTCGCTGTCGAGCCCGATCAGGTCCTTGATGCCGTCGTTGACGGGCTTCACCTGCTCGACCTGCTCGACCGCCTCGCCGTCGGCCCCGAGCCGGCGGAGCTGCGCGTTCGGCGAGCCGACCCTGCCCTGGCCGTCGCGGCGCAGTGTGCGGGCGACCTCCCACGTCTCGCCCGACACCCGGAACCGGAGCACGACCCGCAGGTGCAGGGACGTGTCGTTCATCAGCTCCTGGTTCGCCTGCGCGGTGAACGTCGTCTGGCCGTAGAGGGCGTAGGTGACGGCCTCGAGGATGGACGACTTGCCGGCCCCGGTGTCGCCCACGATGGCCACGTGGTCGCGGCCCGCGAAGTCGATGGAGACGGGCGTCCGGAACGACCGCAGCCCTTCGATGGCGAGGTGCAGGGGGCGCATGTCAGCTCCGGTCCCCGATCATCATCATCCTTCGTTCTCCGCTTTCGCGGCGAGCTTGTCGAGCTCCCACGAGACGCGCTGGCCGTATTCCATCGTGGGCTCCGAGACTCCCCGGTCCTGGTCGTAGAAGCTCGTGAATGTCTCCTGCGCGCGCAGGGCGAGCGGTGTTCGGAAGAACGATCATCCCTGGTTCTCCGCTTTCGCGGCGAGCTTGTCGAGCGTTTCCTGCGCGCGAAGGGCGAGCGGCGTCAGGCCGAAGTCGGCCGCGGCCGACTGCCCGGCGTTGCCCAGGGCCTGCGCGAAGAGGGCGCCGACGGCGGCGTGGGGCGCCTTGACGCCGCGCGCCGACGTCGACCGCCACTCCTGGAAGAGGTCGTCGAGGGCCGGCTCGGCGTCGTCCTCGCGGGCCGGGTCTATCGCCTTCGCGGGCTGGTTCGCGATGGCGTTGACGAGCTCGAACACGTCGCATCGGGGCGACCACTCGGCCAGCCGGTCGGCGAGGTCGGGGATGGGATCGTCGGACACGACGCGCGCCTTCAGGATGCAGCCGTCGAGGCCGCCGTTCGCGGCCCGGCCCTCGAGGTCGGCCAGGGTGCCCGCGACCTCGGTGAGGGGGCGGCCGCCCGGCAGCTCGTGCGTCTCGGCCTCCACGCCGTCCCCAATCGTCACCAGCACCGCCTGCTTGGCCTGTTGGCGCTCGCCGAAGTCGAGCGGTATCAGCGACCCGGCGTAGCGCCCCCGCGCCGCGCCGCCGGGCAGGAGCTGCGGGTCGTGGATGTGCCCGAAGGCGCAGTACAGCGCGCGCTGGAGGCCCTCGACGTGGGTGGCGTAGTCTTCGCCGACGGTGATGCGCCGCTCGGACCGGCTCGGCCGCGCCCCCTGGACGTGGAGGTGGGCCGCGTAGAGGACGATGCCGCGCGCGCCCGCCTCGGCGTGCGCCTCGTCGAGCAGCCGCCGGTTGAGGGTCGCGACCCCGTCGGCGTAGTCGCCCTCGAACCGCGCCGGGTCGTCGGTCGCGTACTGGGCGATGGCCCCCGGCGGGATGAACGGCACGCACGCCACCGCGACAGGCTCCTTCGCGACGTCCGGGAACGTCACGACCCGGGGCGCGGTGACCAGCCACAGCCGCCGCGGGGTCGCGGCGCCGGCCATCTCGTCGATGACCCGCAGCAGCATCGACGAGTCGTGGTTGCCGGCGATGACCACGGTGGGGGCCACCTTCGAGAGCCGCCCCAGCGCGCGCACGCCGAGCTGCAGCGCCTCGTACGGCGGGCGCGAGGCGTCGAAGAGGTCGCCGGTGTGCAGGACGAGGTCGGGGCGGGCCGCCTCGGCCACCTCCAGCAGCCCGCGGAGGGCCGCGAGGTGGTCGGGGGTGCGGTCGTGCCGGCCGAGCTTCGCGCCCAGATGCCAGTCCGAGGTGTGGAGCAGCTTCACAGGTCCACCTCGAGCCCGGTCGGCCGGGGCCGGGCGGGGAAGGCGTGCGGCGTCGCCGCGCGGGGCCGCGTCACCGGTCGACCTCGGCGGCGGTGGGCCGGAGCCTTACGGGGCAAGGCGTGCGGCGTCGTTGCGGGGGGCTGTGTCACGGGTCTACCTCAGCTGCGGTCGGCCGGGGTCTGGCCGGCAAGGCGTGCGGCGTCGCCGCGCGGGGCCGCGTCACTGGTCGACCTCGGCGGCGGTGGGCCGGGGCCTGGCGGGCAAGGCGTGCGGCGTCGTTGCGGGGGGCTGTGTCACAGGTCTGCCTCAGCTGCGGTCGGCCGGGGCCTGGCGGGCAAGGCGTGCGGCGTCACGGCGTGGGGCCGCGTCACCGGTCGACCTCGGCGGCGGTGGGCCGGGGCTGGGCGGGCAAGGCGTGCGGCGTTGTTTCGGGGGGGCCGCGTCACAGGTCGACCTCGGGGCCGGTCAGCGCGCCCAGGTTGCTCAGGATGCGGTCGGTCTTCCGCTTGTCCGCCCTCTCGTCCGCCGCCGCCTCGTCGGGGTTGGTGGCGAACGGCGGGAACGGGAAGCGCACCGGGATGGGCTCGGGCACGATGGGCTGCGAGACGACCATGGTGCCGGGCATGAACCGCGTCGCGCGCTCGCGCAGGGCCGGGGTGAGGAAGCGGTAGGCGTCGGACTCGCTGGCGTCGAGCCGCCCGGCGACCTTGAGCGACGCGTTGCGCGGCAGCGCCTGAGCCACCGCCGAGGCCGCCTGCTGCGCGCCGACGAGCAGCACCCCGAGCGAGCGGCCGCGCTCGGCGATGTCCACCAGCAGGTCGCGGAGGGGCGAGAAGCCGTGGGCGGGGGCGTACTTGTTCAGCTCGTCGAGCACCACGAAGCGCAGGGGGGTGCGGCCCGTGCCCTGCTTCTCGCGCCACACGCGGTCGAGCAGGGCGCCGACCACGAAGCGCTGCGCGTCGTCGTGCAGGGTCGAGATGTCGACCACGTGGAGCTTCGCGTTCTCGGACGAGACGGGCTCGAGGCGGCAGCCGATGAGGGGCGCGATGTGGCGGCGCAGCTTCAGCAGCCGCCGCAGGAAGGCCTGCCGGGTGCCCGCCTGGGCGCGGCCGAACCACTCGTTCATGTGGCTCTCGTCGTCGGTGGCGACGACGCCTTCGAGGAGGTCGATGAGGTCGCCGAAGTCGCGCATCAGGTGGCCCGCCCCCGCCGGCGCCTCGTCCGGGTCGCGCTCGGCCAGCCGGTCGGGGTTGAAGCCGGTCTTCGGGGGGACCGCCTCGACGATGACCACGGCCCCCGTCGGGTCGCCCTCGAGCCGACGCAGCCGCCGCAGGAGCTGGATGCGCACCTGCTGCTCGACGAAGCCGACCTGGGTCGAGCGCTCGTCGTCGGCGGTGAAGCAGAACTGCAGGAGTTGCTCGCGGATGAACTGCTCCGGCGTCCAGCCGTAGGCATTCACGTCGGCGGTGTCGCGGGTCCTGACGTTGGCGACGATGGTGTGCGACGCGCCGGACTGCCGCGGCGCGTAGAGGCGGACGGAGCGGAACGGCCCCGGCTCGTCGACGCCGAGGGCGCGCCACTTGTCGATCTCGTCGGGCCGGCCCGCGAACTCGGCGTTGGGGCGGTCGACGTGCAGCAGGTCCTCGCCCTTGGTGTTGAAGACCAGCGCCCGCACGCTCTCGCGCCCCGCCCGGCCGCCGAGCAGCTCCATGCCCTGCTCCGTCTCGAGGAGCTGGTAGAGGAGGAACAGGGCGTAGGAGGTCTTGGTGGCGACGCCGGAGATGCCCGAGATGGAGACGTGGCCGCCGGATCGGCCGTCGACGAAGCGCATGTCCGCGTAGACCGGGTCGCCGCCGAGGTCGAGCCCCACCGGCAGCTTGCCGCGGGTCATCTCGTCCTCGAACAGGGCGACCGTGCGGTGCGGGCCCGCCGCGCGCGCGGCGGGGGCGCCGGCGTGCGGGGCGACGAACAGCTCGGGCACCACCCGCAGGACGCGGACCTCGGCCCGCCGCACGTGCTCGGCCGGGAGCGTCGAGTCGACCACCCGGCCGGTGTCCGAGGGCAGGTCGGCCCCCTCGAACCGCGACCGCAGCTCGGTCACGATGCCGTAGTGGATGACCTGCCGGCCGTCGGGCAAGTCGGTGGTCACCGCGAGCAGCTCGTCGAGCTGAATCACCACGTCGGGGTCGAGCACGACCTGGAAGGTGCGCGAGTCGCTCTCCACCGACCCGTCGACGAGCCCGATGCGTGCGCCGTCGTCGCTCATGCGCTGAGCTCCTCGCCCTTGGCTGGAACGACTCGCCCGCTGTCGTCGTTCATGCTGTCCGCCCTCGCCGTCGCTTTCGAGCGATGCGCCCGCCGTCTCGGGCCACGCCGTCCGTCCGCCGGGTCGATGGGGCTCTCTGCATCCGCCCTGGACCAAGCGGTCACCGTTTCGAAGCCTGAGGATACGACGACGCGGTGACAGATCATGACACTTGCGAAGCTCCATCGGTGTCTGACGGCCCGTGAGCCGCCGGCGATGGGGGTACGTGTCGAGCGGCCCTTCACGCGTTCGTTGACAGGTTCCCGGACACCTGCTACCCTTGACAAGAACTTTGACTTCTGATAGGCCGCAGCCTGCGAAGAGAGCCGTTGGCGCGTCTCGCGACCCCAGCCTTCCAGACTTCGACGAACCACCCGTGGTCGAGGTGGCTCTGTCGATGCAGTTCGAACCGATCTCAGGTCTGACGACGGCTCACGTCGGGCTGCTCTGGCAGCGATACCGTGGGCGGCTTTCCGTGATCGAGGAACACCCGCCGCTGCTTCCGCAGTCGGAGCACTTCGGTCCGCCGTCGCCGCCGCGTGTGAATGTCGCCATCGAGGACAAGCCGCCTGCACCTCGCGTCTGGTTTCTGAACGAGCAAAAGACCGAGCTTGTGCAGGTGCAGAACGACCGCTTCGTCCACAACTGGCGCAAGGTCGGCCGGGGGCAGGCATATCTCCGATATGAGAACATCCGCGATCGATTCAGGGAGGAAGTATCGGGTTTCGAGCGATTCGTCAACGACGAGAACCTGGGTACGCTCTCGGTCAACCAGTGTGAGCTCACTTACGTCAATCATATCGGGCGGTCGGAGACATGGGACCGTCACGGCCAGCTCGAGCAGGTCTTCAGGAACTGGAGTCCCCTTCCGGACGGTGTCTTCCTGCCTGAACCGGAGGACGCGTTTCTTCAATGGCGGTTCCGCATTGGCGGCGAGGGCGACCAGGCGACGGGGCGGCTCCACGTCGTGGCACAGCCGTCATGGAACGTCGGCAACATGACTCCGGTGTGGTTGATGAACCTGACGGCGAGAGGGGCGCCGCTCGGATCGGGGATCGACGGCGCGTTCGTTTTTTTCGACCTGGCGCGCGAGTGGATCGTCAGAGGTTTTGCGGATCTGACCACAGACGGGATGCACCACCGTTGGGGGAGAAGGGATGTACAGTCTGGTCGGCGTCAATGACAGCTATGGCGGCGATATGCTCACCAAGGGAGCCGCCTTGCCGTCGATGTCGTGGCCTGTTTTCTCGGGAGCATTGGCGCAGGACGCCGTCTGGCCGGCATCGATCGATTCGCGTCGACCGAGACTGACGCTTCGAAGACAAGGGAATCAACTCAAGGTTGTTCCAATGGGCATCGAGCGGGCGATCCTCGACCTCCTGATGCCGGTCTTCGAACGCATGGCGGAACTGGTGGCGCTGCCGAGAGGATGGGATTCTCGCGACGCGAGCCCGGTATCGGACACGGCGTTGCGGCGAACGATTGAGTTCCTCCTGGAATATGTTGCCGACGGCGTCGATCATCCGGTTGTCGTTCCCACGGTCCGCGGAGGACTCCAGCTCGAGTGGCACAACAACGGTGTGGATGTTGAGGTCGAGGTGGCTCAGGACGGACATGTTTCGTGGCTCGCGGAGGATCGCTCGTCGGATGAACCGGTAGAGGTGGGTCTAGCTGGCAATGAAGGATGGATCAGAGACTGGCTGAAGCGCGCCAGCGGGTAGTGGCCAAGTGACCTCTGCCGATGAATGCCGGGCCCGGTTCCCCGACGATCCGCGGTGCGCCGATGACGTGCGGCTGTTGTGCAGAATCCCGCAATGGCACGTGTACTACGACCAGAACCGTGGTTGCGCCCGCCCATCCTCGGCCGCATTCGAGGACGACGGGGACGGCAGTCCGATGTCGGTGTATCGCCGAGACGTGATCGACGACGAAGGAGGGGAGCCGACACGCGTGATGGTCGGCCACGCAGGTTATGGTCTCGTCTCGGTCGGTGCGGGCGAGGCCAGATCGAAGAACCAGACCGTGTCTTCGGATCCGCTTCCGGAGGAATCGGCTCACGCGGTCGTATGTGGACCCAAGCCGAAATCAGTACGACGGTGGTTCGCCCGGAACGCCGATTGGGTAATCGAGCCTCGCCAGTGATCTGATTGGGCGGGAAGCGCGGACCGGAAGGAGGGGCGAGGCGCTGTCGACGGCGCGACCATCGGGGCGCGCGTTCGGCGGAGCGTGTCCTCGAGCGCGAGGATGGCGCGGGTCACGGCGGTTCCGCCCGTCGCCCGCGGTTGCGTTCCATCACCGCCTCGCGCACCGCGCGCAGGGCGAGGCGCGCGTCGCCCTGGAGTCGGTGCAGGTGCCGCTCGAGGCCCGCGATCGGCGTCAGGTTCACCGGGGCCCGCGCGTCCCGATGCAGCGCCGACGCGAAGTCCGGCAGCCAGCCCGCCGCCCGGTCCGCCGCCTCGATCGCCGCGCCCCGGCCGATGCCCGACGGCATCTCGACACGCGCGATGCCCGCCCATGGGCCTGCCCACGGCCCCGGGTCGCCCACCCGCAGGTAGCACCCGTAGAGCCCGTCCTCCATCGCGAAGAGGCCGGACCGCTCGCCCGCTGCGAGCTCCGGCACCCGCGCCCAGTGCTCGCGGGCGAGCATGCGGCGGTGGTGTGTCTTGACGTAGCCGGTGACGGGCAGGCCGCGTCGGTGCCGGACGCCGTGCAGGGGGCCGTCGAGCACCGTCAGCCACCCCTCGTTCGACAGCGCCTCGGCGATGTCCGCCTCGGCGTCCCGCATCAGGCGCTGCAACTGCTGCCGCGCCGCCTCGGCGTCGTCCCCGTCGACCGCGTACGGCGCCCAGCGCCAGCCGTCGCGATGATCGGGCAGCGGGACGGGCCGGCCGCCGGTAAAGATGGCCGCGCGCCCCGTCGCCACCCGGTCGAAGCGGGCGGGTTCGTCGCCGCCCACGAGCACCGCCCCCGCCGCCCAGCTTCCCGCCAGACCCATGCTCACGCCGCCGTCGGGGTCGGTGCGGGTGAGCCGCGCCTCGGTGCGCATGGTGCCGTCGACGAACGCCACGCGGCGGGGGCGGTCCCCGCCGTGCGGCCGGTGCGCCGCGAACGTCCCGCCGTCCTCGATCAGCTCGCACTCGACCGCGTGCGAGTCGTCCGCCGCCTGGAACCCCGCCCCGTAGGCGGCATCGAAGGCCTCGACACCGATGGTGCCGGTCCGGTCCGCCGGGTCGATGGGGCTCTGCATCCGTCTCGGGGCCATGCGATCGCGGTGTCGACGCTTGCCAGAATACGACGAGGCCGTGACAGATCATGACACTGCGAAGGCCGGTCGTGGTTGACGGTCGTGGGCCGTGCCCGTACTCTGCCGGCATGGCCGCCAGGACGAAGAAGCGTGGGCCGGCGCGAGAGCGACCGGGGCGCAAGGCGGACATTCAGGCCAAGCTGGATGTACTCGACCAGTTGCAGGCGTCGCTACGAGCCCGCGGGGTCGACCTTCGCCGCTGGGAGCAGGATGTTCTCGCCGTGAGGCGCGAGGCGGGGCTCGAACGGATGGCACGGATACGGAATGCGATTCTCGAAACCTCCGGGCGTTGCTCGGCGCTGCCCGATCTCGACGACAGAACCGCCGACGAGATTCTCGGGTACGACGGGCGCGGAGGTTTCGCTGAGGGTCCCCAAGGCGGGCGGGCTGCTGCTGGCCACCCTCCAGTCCGCCGCGCGCGCGAGCCGTGACTCTACGCTTCGCCCCTCCCGCCGGTGTCGACGAAGAGCGTCACGAACCGAACGCCTCGTCGAGGTGCGCGTCGTGGTCCTCGGCCAGATCGCCGTATCCGGACCGGTAGCGGCCGACCAGCGCCAATGCGCGGCGGGCGAGCTCGTCGCGGTCCACGACATGACGACGGGCGAGATACTCGGAGACGCTCTCGCGCACGAGGTCGGCCATCGAGCGCTCTTCCAGGCGCGCCTGCGTCCTCAGCGCCCTGGCCTGGGCCTCGGTCAGCCGGACCTGCGTCCGTTTCATGATGCCGAACGGTCTCCCCGACCCTCCCCCTCAGCCGAGTAGCCGCAACTCGGCGATGAGCAGGCCGAGCGCGGCCAGCCCCCACGTGATCATGGTGCGGAGCGTGTCGATCCTGGACTCCAGGGCGTCGAGGCGGGCTTGCACGTCGTGGCCGGTCATGTTGCTGGTACTCTACCGCGCCGGCCAGCCCGGTGGGTGGCATAATCGGCCAGGACTCGAACCCAGAGGAGGCGTCATGTCCGCATCCGGTTGGCCGTTGTTCCGGTTCCGCCCCGCGCTCGTCGCGTGCGCCGTCTTCGCCGCCGCCCTCGCCGCCGCCGCGCCCCCGGCCGCGGCCCAGCCCGACCGCATCCGCCCCGTCACCGACGCCGAGCTCGAGAACCCGAGCCCCGACGAGTGGCTGATGTGGCGGCGGACGCTCGACGGCTGGGGCTACAGCCCCCTCGACCAGATCGATCGGGACAACGTGGGCGACCTGCGCATGGTGTGGACCCGCGCCATGGCGAGCGAGGGCCGGCAGCAGGGGACGCCGCTGGTGCGCGACGGCGTGATGTTCATGCCCAACCCGCGGGACGTCATCCAGGCCATCGACGCGGTGAGCGGCGATCTGATCTGGGAGTACCGCCGCGACCGGCCCGACGACCTCGGCGACTACATGATCGGCAGCCTCATCGACACCAACCGCAACATCGCCATCCACGGCGAGCTGATCATCGACACCACGATGGACGACTACATCATCGCCCTGCATGCCGAGACCGGCGAGGTGGTGTGGGAGACCGAGATCCTCGACTACACGGTGAACCCCGCCAACCAGACGTCGGGGCCGATCACGGCCGGCGGCAAGGCCTTCTCGGGGCGGAGCTGCGACCCCCGGGGCGGGCCCGACACCTGCGTCATCACCGCCCACGACGCCGCCACCGGCGAGGAGCTGTGGCGGCGCCGGCTCATCCCCGGGCCCGGCGAGCCGGGGAACGAGACCTGGGGCGCGGTGCCGTTCGAGGAGCGCGGCCACGTCGGCTCGTGGATGGCGCCGAGCTACGACCCCGAGCTGAACCTGCTGTACGTCGGCACGTCGGTCACCTCGCCGGCCCCGAAGTTCATGCTCGGCGGCGCCGACCTGACCCACCTCTACCACAACTCGACGCTGGCGCTGGACGGCGACACCGGCGAGATCGTCTGGTACTACCAGCACATGAACGACCACTGGGACCTCGACCACCCCTTCGAGCGCCTGCTCGTCGACACCGCGGTGCGCCCCGACCCCTCGGCGGTGGCCTGGATCAACCCGCGCATCCAGCCCGGCGAGGAGCGGCGGGTGCTGACCGGCATCCCCGGCAAGACGGGCATCGTCTACACGCTCGACCGCGAGACCGGCGAGTTCCTGTGGGCCACGCCGACGATCACCCAGAACGTGGTGAGCGGCATCGACGGAGCGACCGGCGCGGTGACCGAGAACGCCGAGCTCGTCTTCACCGCCGTCGGCCAGCAGGTGCTCGCCTGCCCCCACGCGAGCGGCGGCAAGGACTGGGAGGCGGGCGCCTACTCGCCGCTGACCAACACCATGTACATGCCCCTGCGCAACGTCTGCGCCCGCATGATGGCCGAGGACCCCGACACCCGCACGAACCGGCTCTACGCCATCGCGTGGCGCCCCGAGCTGGCCCCCGGCTACGACGACGTGGGCAGCGTGCAGGCCATCTCGGCCGAGACCGGCGAGGTCGTCTGGAACCACCAGCAGCGCGCCGCCACCATGGCCCTCGCCGCCACCGGCGGCGGGCTCGTCTTCGGCGGCGACGTCAACGGCCGCTTCCGCGCCTTCGACGACCGCACGGGCGACATCCTGTGGGAGATCAACCTCGGCTCGCCCGTCTCGGGCTTCCCGATCAGCTACGCGGTCGACGGCCGCCAGTACGTGGCGGTCAGCACCGGCTACGGCCGCTTCCTCGACCTGACCCCCGAGCTGCGCCCGAGCAGCGGCAACAACCTGTTCGTCTTCGCGCTGCCTTGAGTTGGAGCTCAGTGGTTCCGCTCTCTCCACCGCCTTCGTCCGTTCGGCTCCGCCAGGGCGGCACGCTGGCGGCAACGGGTTTGCGTCTGTTTCGTTCAGCGGACCGGAACCGGATACCGGGTCCAGGTGACGAACGACGAGCAGGTCGCGCCCGCGGTCGCAGGGGACGCCGCCTGGATGTGGCCCCGCGACGGGCAGGGTGCCGCGGAGGTCAACCGTGAGGATGCAGGCCGTTCGGCGTTTCGTCGTGGTGGTCGCATTCCAGGGCTTCGCGGCGGTGTCGACGGCACCGGCCCAGCCGCCGGCCGCGACCGGCGCCGAAGTGCCGGAACGGCCGTTCCCTGCCACGACCGCCCGCGGCGTCCCTCGGGGAGCCGGGGGCACGCCGGCGGAGGGACCGACCGGCGACTTCCAGGATCTTCTGGAGACGCGCGTGGCCGAGTTGCGGGACGATACCGGACTCACCGCGGTGGCCGTTGCAGTGACAGTCGACGGAGACCTCGCCGCGGCGGCTGTCAGTGGCGAGCGCAGGCGGGATTCCGGGATCGCGGTGACCGTCGACGATCGCTGGCACATGGGATCGATTACCAAGTCGATGACGGCCACGCTGCTCGCGGTGCTGGAGGAGGACGGACTGCTCTCGGCCGACGACGCGCTGACCGTACTGCTGCCCGACGTCGAGATGGCGGACGGCAGGAGCGCCTGCACGCCGGCACACCTGATGACCCATACCGCGGGCGTCGCCGCCAACTTCCCCGCCGAGTCCCAGGACGTCTGGCCCGAGACCGCGGAGGAGCTGGTTGCCGAACGGCGGCGCTTCGTCGCCGACGCGCTCGCTACGGAACCCGAGTCTCCCTGCGGCGAGCGTTTCCTGTACTCCAACGTCGGCTACACCGTTGCCGGCCACATCGCCGAGACCGTCGCCCGCGAGCCCTACGAGACTCTGCTTCGAGACCGCGTGTTTGCGCCCCTCGCGCTGATGAGCGCAGGTTTCGGCGCCCCGAAAGGCGAGCACCCGGATCAGGAACCGCTGGGACACCTGGTTTTTCCGAACGGCAGGCGGGTTCCTGTCGATCCCTTCGAGACACGTGCCGACAATTCCCCGCTCATCGCACCGGCCGGAACGGTGCACATGACGATAGGCGACCTGGCGCGCTACGGCGCGGCCCACCTCGACGGCGAGTACGGGAGCGACCCGGTCCTGCTCTCCCGGTCGAGCTGGCAGCGGTTGCACGCCCCGTTTCTGAACGGCTACGCCCGCGGCTGGGTCCGCTACGAGCGCGACTGGGCGGGCGGCCCCGTGATCTGGCACAACGGCAGCAATACGCTCTGGTACGCACTGCTGATGTTGTTGCCGGCCAGGAACATGACCCTGGCGTTCGTGACCAACGACGGTGCGCTCCAGGTGGCCGACATCGCATTCAACGAGCTGGCGCAGGAGCTGGCCGCATTGCGTGATCGGCTGGACCCGCCCAACCGGCCGCCGGAGGCGGTGGGGACGCTGCCGGCGGTTCGACTGTCGGGGCCGGGGGCGACGCTGGAGGTGGACGCTTCGGGAGCGTTCGGCGACCCCGACGGCGACCCGCTGACCTACACGGCGTCGTCGTCGGCGCCGCGGGTGGTGACGGCACGGGTGGCGGGCGCCCGCGTGACCCTGACCGCGGCGGACATCGGCCTGGCCACGATCGAGGTGACGGCGACCGATCCGGACGGCCTGAGCGCGAGGCAGGCGTTCCCGGTGGAGGTGACGGCGCCGTTGCCCGGCGGCCCGATCCGGCCCGGGGTGACGCCGGTCAGGGCCGTGCACTTCACGGAGCTGCGGACGCGGATAGACTCGGCGAGAAGAGCAGCAGGGCTGCCGGCGTTCGCCTGGACCGACCCGGTCCTGACCCCGGGGAGGACGCCGGTCAGGCTCGTGCATCTACTGGAGCTGCGACAGGCGCTCGGTGCGGCGTACGCCGTGGCCGGGCGACCCGCGCCAGCCTGGACCGACGCGGCGCCGGTGGCGGGGACGACCCCGATCAGGGCGGCGCACGTGATTGAGCTCCGAGCCGCGGTGCTGGCGCTCGAGTGAGGTGAGTCGGCGCGGAAGCCGATCGCGCCGGCGTCGGGAACGCGCCGCGTGGGATGTCGACGCCGACCTCGTTCGAGGACGCGGTCTTCACCGTCCGGGTCGAGCGAACGGCGCCTGGTTTCTCGGGTCGTCGGTCGCTGTCGGGCCGGTGACGGGCATCGAGATGGGCATGATGACGCTGGTGGTGAACCGCGAGGCGGTGGCGACAGATTGCGAGGTAGTTCGATGACCAGTCGATTCTCTTTGTTGCGGTGTTGGGCAATCGCGCTGGCGCTGGCGGCGCTGTTCGCAGTCCCGGCCGCGGGCCAGGCACCGGACCCGGACGAGAGGCTGCCGCGGACGCCGGACGGCCGGCCGGATCTGCAGGGCGTCTGGACGAACGCGACCATCACGCCGTTCGAGCGCGGCAACACCATGCCGTACACGGACGTGGCCGTGCCGGAGTCGGCGGCGGACAGGGCCGTCTTCACCGAGGAGGAGGCCGCGCTTCTCGCGGAGCGGACGAACGCCAGGCGGCCGGAGGTGCTGGGGGCCTACAACGTCTGGATGGACGCGGGGGATCGCCTGCTGTCGACGCGGCAGACCTCGCTGGTCGTCGATCCGCCCGACGGGCGCGTGCCGGTCAGGGCGTGGGCGGCCGCGGACCGGGAAGAGAGGATCGCGCGGCAACGCGACGACTACCGCGCGATGAGCACATGGGACCGCTGCATCACGCGCGGCGTCCCGGGCTCGATGCTGCCGACCGGGTACAACAATGCGTACCGCATCCTGCAGACGCCGGGCCTCGTCGTCATCGTGCACGAGATGATTCACGAGGCGCGCATCATTCCGGTGACCGAACGGGCGCACATCGACGGCGGCGTAGAGCTTTGGACCGGTGATGCGCGCGCGCACTGGGAGGGCGACACCCTGGTCGTGGACACGAGGAACTTCAACGACCGGGCGATGATCGTGACGAGCTCCAACGGCGGGCGCCTGAAAGGGCTCCCGGTCGGCGATGCCATGCGCGTCGTGGAACGCTTCACGCGCGTATCGCGGGACGAGATCATGTGGGAGGCCACGATCGAGGACGCCGACGTGTACGACCGGCCGTGGACGATCTCGATGCCGCTGACTCGCGCCCCGGGGTACGAGATGTACGAGTACGCCTGCCACGAAGGGAACCTGGACGTCGCCATCTACCTCGGCGGCGGGCGCGCCGAGGAGGCGGGTCGCTGACGGCGCGGGCTCGCGCACCTGCTCTTCATGACGCTGTTGCGAACATCCACGCTGACCACGGAGGCGCAGGAAGCCAACGTGGCATGGCGAGACCCCGCTCCCATTGTGCCCGGAGCTCGAACTGGCGGTCGGCGGGGTCGACGACTGGCGGTCGCCCCCAGTAGACTGGGGCGTGCCTGCACTACTGCCCCGCCTGGGTCGCCGGACCTTCCTGGCCCTCACGGGCGCCGCGCTGGGCGTCGCGCCGTTTCACGCGCTCTCGAGTCGGGCCGCCGCGGCGATCCGCGGCCGGGCACCGGCCGGCGGGCGGTCGCGGGGCGAGGCGGGCTACGGTCCGCTACGACCCGTCCGCGACGAGACGACGGGCCTGCCGCTGCTGCACCTTCCCGCGGGTTTCCGCTATCTGACGTTCGGGTGGACCGGGGACCCGCTGGCCGACGGAAGGCCGACGCCGCCCGCGCATGACGGCATGGCCGCGTTCGCCGCCAGCGGCGGCCGCATCCGGCTGATCCGCAACCACGAAGTGCGGAGCGGCGGCGCGTTCGCCGACCGTCCGCTGTACGACGAGATCGGCGGGGGCGGCACGACGACCATCGAGTTCGACACCGCAACCGGCACGGTGCACGACGCGTGGACCAGCCTTGCGGGCACCGCGGTCAACTGCGCCGGTGGCCCGACCCCATGGGGATCGTGGCTCACCTGCGAGGAAACGGTGCACGGACCGGGCTTCGACCCTTCGTTGCCGTCGTCGTTGTTCCAGCAGAACATCCCCGACTACCGGCGGCCGCACGGGTACGTCTTCGAGGTCCCGGCCGACCGCGAGGCGACGGCCGAGCCCCTCCGAGCGATGGGCCGGTTCGTTCACGAGGCGGTGTCGATCGACCCTGCTACGGGCATCGTGTACGAAACCGAGGACCGCGGGGCGTCGGGCTTCTATCGCTTCTTGCCGGAGGAGGCCGGCAATCTCGCGGCCGGCGGCCGCCTCGAGATGCTGGCTGTCGCCGGCTCGCCGCGGAGCGACCTCCGCAAGGGCCAGACCGCGGACACCTGGCGGCCCGTGTCCTGGGTGTCGATTGAAGATCCGGATCCGGCCGAGATTACCGAGCACAGCGTCTTCGAGCAGGGCGCCGCCAGCGGCGGCGCGACGTTCGCGCGGCTGGAAGGAACGTGGTACGGCGACGATCGGGTCTTCATCGTGTCGACCGATGGCGGCGAGGCCGAAGCCGGTCAGGTCTGGGAGTACGATCCGGGCCGTGAGCGCCTGCGGCTGATCTTCGAATCGCCGGGCAAGGACGTGCTGGACATGCCCGACAACGTTTGCGTGAGCCCGCGCGGCGGGCTGGTGCTGTGCGAAGATGGCGACAACGACAACTTCGTCCGCGGTCTTGCTCTCGACGGCGAGATCTTTCCTTTCGCCAAGAACAACGTCGTCGTCGACGGCGAGCGGAACGGCATCGCGGGCGACTTCCGCGCCCGCGAGTTCGCCGGCGCCACCTACAGCCCGGACGGCCGCTGGCTGTTCTTCAACGCCCAGACCCCCGGAATCACGTTCGCGGTGACCGGTCCGTGGGCCGGCGGCAGCCTCTAGCTTTCTCGATGTCGACGTTGACGACGCCCACCACCTCGTGCGGGCCCAGCTCGAGCGGCACGTCGCGAGACGGTGCCGGAAGCGGCTTCCCGTCCTCGACCAGCACGCCGAGACAGGACAGGATCGCATCCTCGGCGTTGCCGAGGGCCTCGTCCAGCGTGTCGCCGGCCGACGTGCAGCCCGGCCGGTCCGGCACCGTCACGCCGTAGTCCGTCCGCCCCGGCGCCGTCTCGAGCACGACGAGGCATCGCATTGTCGGCCTCCCGAGGAGCCGGCGTTCAGTCAGTAGATCGCGACCGGCACGACCGTCGATCCGGTGGCGCCCTCGAGCTTCAGGGGCTGGACGACGAAGGCGAACTCGTGGACGCCCGCCGCGGCCAGCTCGGCCAGCCTCATGCGCTCGACGAGGTGGATGCCGTGGACCACCAGCATGATCTGGTGGATGGGCAGCGACACCTCGGGATCGGGGTTGGGCGAGACCTCGACGGGCTGGTTGTCGGCGCCGAGCAGCATGGGGTCGTGCTCGACGAGCCACTCGGCGGCGGCGACGCCGATGCCCGGGTTGGTGGCCATGAAGCGCTCGGGGTCGCTGTCCCATAGCACGCCCCAGCCGGTGTGGATGAGCACCGCGTCGCCCGGCTCCAGCGCCACCCCCTGGCGGTCGAGGGCCTGCTCGAGGTCGTCGACGGTGATCTCGTAGGTGTCGGGCAGCATGTCGACGCCCTTGAGGGCGGCCACGTCGATGAGCACGCCGCGGGTCATCAGGGTGCCGACGTTCTCGACGCCGAGCCGCGTGAACCCGTCCCGCGTCATGACCTCGTTCATGTCGACGCAGTTGTAGAGGCTGTCGCCGATGGTCTGGTGGGTGAAGCCGTCGAACTGCGTGCCCACCTGACCCATCTCGGCGACGACCAGCTCCTCGTTCGAGCCGCGCCGGTTCGACCCCGTGAACGGGCCGGTCGGCTTCACGTAGAGGTCGAAGTGGCGGGCGCCGAGGGGCATCGAGGGCCGCAGCACCTGTCCGAGCTCGATGACCCGACCGGTCCGTATCAGGCTTGCGGCCTTGAGCACGCTCTCGGGACCCATGTGGTTGGCCGCGCCGCGCTCGTCGTCGGCGCCCCACTTGCTGGGGCAGCGCTCGTCGGGCGGCGGCGGGGTCCACGACTGGGCGGCGGCGGGGGCGGCGGCGCCCGCGAGCAGAAGGGTGAACGCGGCAACGGCGACGGCGGCAACGCTGGCGAATCGCATGGGGTTTCCTCCGTGTTAGGTGGCTTCGGTCGCCGGTGATTCTACCGAACACGGCAGGCTTCTGCCGCGACTTGCCCTGCAAACCGATCGGTATTACCGTGGGCGGCTGCATCGAACGCTGGCACCTGCAGGACTACCACTGATGGCTGTCGAGAGCATCCAGGTGAACATGACGCCCTCCCATCCGGGCGACTTCATCCGCGCCGAGGTCGTCGATGAGTTGGGTCTCGACGCAACCAGGGCCGCTGACATCCTGGGGGTCCGCAGGGCGACGCTCTCCGCGCTGCTGAACGGCAACGCCTCGCTTTCGCCGGAGATGGCCTTCCGCATCGAGAAGGCCTTCGGCGTGAGCATGGACCTGCTGCTCCGGATGCAGGCCTGGCATGGCGCCGCGACCATGCGCGCCCGGGCCGCCGATATCGTCGTCGAGCGGGACGAGCCGGCCTGATTCCAGACTGGAACGGAAATGACGATTCCGCCACTCCTTGCGGCCGCGGTCGGACTGGCCCTCGTTGCGGCTCCCGCGTCGGGTCAGACCCCTCCGCCGCTGACGACGGCCCAGGGCGAGTGGCCGAGCTACGGCGGCGACGCCGGGCACACGCGGTACTCGCCCCTCGACCGCATCGACGCGGACAACTTCGGCGAGCTCGAGATCGCCTGGCGCTTCCGCACCGACAACCTCGGGCCGGGCCCGGAGTTCAAGCTCTCGGGCACGCCGCTGGTGGCGGGGGGGCGGCTCTACGCCACCGCCGGCACCCGGCGCGCGGTGGTCGCGCTCGACCCCGTGACCGGCGAGCTGCTGTGGATGCACGCCGAGCACGAGGGGGCGCGCGGGGCCGCGGCGCCCCGCCGCCTGTCCGGCCGCGGGCTCGCCTACTGGACCGACGGGAGGGACGAGCGCGTGCTCTACGTGACCCTCGGCTTCCGGCTGGTCGCCCTCGACGCGGCGACCGGCCGCCCCGTTCCCGGCTTCGGCGACGGCGGCCGGATCGACCTGAAGGCGGCCGCGGTGGTCGGCGAGGGCCGGCCCATCGATCTCGTCACCGGTGAGATCGGCCTGCACGCGACCCCGACGGTGGCGCGGGACGTCGTGGTCGTGGGCGGCACCTTCGCCGACGCCCCCGCCCCCCGCACCTACAACAACACCAAGGGGCTGGTGCAGGCGTTCGACGTGCGGACGGGCCGGCGCCTGTGGACGTTCGACACCGTCCCCGGCCCCGGCGACGTCGGGGTCGAGACGTGGCTCAACGACTCGTGGGGCGTCAACGGGAACAACGGCGTGTGGACCCAGATATCGGCCGACCCCGAGCTGGGCATCGCCTACCTGCCGGTCGAGACGCCGTCGGGCGACTACTACGGCGGCCACCGGCCGGGCGACAACCTGTTCGGCGAGAGCCTCGTCGCCGTCGACCTGATGACCGGCGAGCGGCTCTGGCACTTCCAGCTCGTGCACCACCCCCTCTGGGGCTTCGACATGGCGAGCCCGCCGATTCTCGCCGACATCACCGTGGACGGGCGGCCCGTCAAGGCGGTGGCCCAGCCCGGCAAGCAGGCGTTCCTCTACGTCTTCGACCGGGTGACGGGCGAGCCGGTGTGGCCCATCGAGGAACGGCCGGTGCCCGCCGGCGACGTGCCCGGCGAGTGGTACTCGCCGACCCAGCCGTTCCCGACGAAGCCGCCGGCCTACGACCGGCAGGGGGCGTCCATCGACGATCTCATCGACTTCACCCCCGAGCTGCGGGCCGAGGCGGTCGCGCTGGTGTCGCGCTACCGGCTCGGGCCCATCTTCACCCCGCCCGTCGTCAGCCGCCCCGCGGGCCCCATCGCCACCCTCGGGCTGGGGGCCGGCAGCGGCGGCACCAACTGGCCCGGCGGCGGCTACGACCCCGAGACGCACGTGCTCTACGTGCCGTCGCGCACCGCGTTCTACTCGTGGGAGCTGATTCCGACCCCCGGCCCGTCGGTGTCGGACATGCGCTATGTGAAGGGCACCGAGAAGTACGGCGTGGGCCACGGCGGCCTGCGCGACCTCCACGTGCGCGGGCTGCCCCTGGCGAAGCCGCCGTGGGGCCGCGTGTCGGCCATCGACCTCGACCGGGGCGAGTTGCGCTGGCAAGTCCCGCACGGGGAGACGCCCGAGCGGGTGACGAACCACCCCGCCCTCGCCGGCCTCGACATCCCGCCGACCGGCGAGGCGTGCATCCACCTCATCGGCCCCCTGGTGACGAAGACGCTGCTGGTGATGGGCGAGTGCGGCTACCACCCCACGCCCGGGGGGCGGGGGGCGCGCCTGCGGGCCTACGACAAGGCGACGGGCCGCGAGGTCGGCGCCGTCGTCATGCCCGCCCCGCAGTCGGGGTCGCCCATGACCTACCTCGCCGGCGGCCGGCAGCACATCGCCCTCGCGGTCAGTGGCCGCACCCACCCCGGCGAGTACATCGCCTACCGCCTGCCGGAGTGAGGGGGGACCCGGTCGACGTCGGGTCAGGAGTCTTCCGGTCTGCCGGCAGGATGTTGTCGATGCGGGCGTTCACGGCGTCGATCATCGCCCTCGCGGTCAGCGGGCACACCCGCCCCGGCGAGTCCATCGCCTACCGCCTGCCGGAGTGAGGGGGGGACCCGGGCGACATCGGGTCAGGGGGTCCGGTCTGCGAGCAGGATGTTGTCGATGCGGGTGTTCACGGCCGCGATCTGGGCGGTCAGGTCGCGTCGCAGCTCGGCGATGTCATGCCGCATGTCGCGCCGGATCCACAACAGCGCCCCGACCACCGCCACCGCCGCGCCGATGACCTCGAGGTTCATGACGTCCCATGCTATCCCGGCCCGCCGTGTGCGATCAATAGCTCATCCCGCGGCCGGCCGTTGCAGGGCGTCGATGCGCCGGAGCACCGGCGGGTGCGAGTAGTGCAGGAAGACGTCGACGGGGTGCGGTGTCAGGTTGTTGAGGTTGTCGGCCGACAGCTTCTTGAGGGCGCTCACGAGCGGCGCCCCGCTGCCGGTGGTCTCGGCCGCGAAGCGGTCGGCCTCGAACTCGTGGCGGCGCGAGAAGACGTGCATGAGGACCGACAGCACCAGCTCGACCGGGGTGAAGAGCAGGCTGAAGAAGAGCAGCCCCGCGTACACCGAGGGCTCGGTGACGTAGAACGCCGCGAACAGGCCCTCCTGCCCGAGGAAGAGCGACAGGACCCAGAGCATCGCCCCGAGGTGGCCGATGGACAGGGCCATCTGCAGCCACACGTGCCGCTTCTTGTAGTGGCCGATCTCGTGCGCGACGACCGCGACGAGCTCGGGGACGGTGTACTTGTCGACGAGGGTGTCGAAGAGCCCGATGCGCTTGTGCTTGCCGAAGCCGGTGAAGAAGGCGTTGGCCTTGGACGAGCGCCGCGAGCCGTCGACCACGAAGATGCCCCCGAGGGGGAACTTCGCGGAGCGGGCACAGGCGAGGATGGCGTCGTGCAGCTCGCCGCCGTCGAGGGGGGTGAAGGTGTTGAAGAGCGGCATGATCCACGTCGGGGCGATGAACTGCACCGCGAGGATGAACGCGGTCGCCGCCATCCAGCACCAGAGCCACGCCAGCGGCCCCGCCCACTCGAAGAACGCGAGGATGACCGCGAGCAGCAGCCCCCCGAGGACGACGGTGAGGGCCGTGCCCTTCAGCAGGTCGGCGGCGAACGTCCCCGCGGTGGTGCGGTTGAACCCGTAGCGGGCCTCGATGACGAACGTCGACCACGCCCGGAACGGGAGCCCGAGCACCGTCGACGCGAGGGCGAGCACGCCGATGAACGCGAGCCCGGTGACCACCGGGCCCTGGCCGAGCCCGCGCGCCCAGGCGTCGAGCCACGCGAAGCCGCCCGCGAACCAGAACGCGAGCACCACGGCGAGGTCGAACGCCCCGCGCGCGAGGCCGAAGCGGGTGCGGGTGGCGGTGTAGCGGCGCGCCCGGGCGTACTTCTCGTCGTCGAAGACGCCGGCGAACTCGGCCGGCACGGCGGGGCTGAACGAGCGGGCGCTGAGCAGTCCCGTGACCGCGCCGAGGAGGTAATCGCCGACGAGGGCGACGAGGATGACGATGGCGAAGGTGTTCATGGCGTTTGATCCGACGGCCGGGTTCGATCCATGCTGGAGGGTCGCACCGTTCGGCGACACGGGTTCCTAATGATCACACACGGAGGAGGCAAGGCAATGCGGAAGTTCCTGACGGCGGCGGCGGCGGTGGCGGTGTTGGCGGTTCCCTTCGCGGCCGGCGCCCAGGGCGGCGTCGAGGCGGCGGGCTGGGAGCACCGGCTCGACTTCGGCGGCGACGTGAACGACCTGCTCCACTTCACGACCATGGGCGACGGCGTGCACGCCACCACCACCGGGGCCGGGTTCGCCATCTTCTGGCAGCCGGAGAGCATGGCGGGAGGGGACTTCTCGATCAGCGCCACGTTCACCCAGATGGAGCGCTCGGGGCACGCCAACGCCTACGGGATGTTCCTCGGGGGCGCGGACCTCGACGCCGACGGCCAGCGGTACACCTACTTCATGCTGCGCCAGGGCGGCGAGTTCCTCATCAAGCGGCGGATGGGCGAGGAGCTGCCGACCCTCGTCGACTGGACCGCCCACGACGCGGTCAACGACCTCGACGCCAACGGCTCGTCGACCAACACCCTCACCGTCGAAGCGGCGGGCGACACGGTGCGCTTCCTCGTGAACGGCGCCGAGGTCTCGAGCCAGCCGCGGTCGGACATCGACACCGACGGCATCACCGGCCTGCGGGTCACCCACATGCTGAACATGCACATCAGCGACCTGGACCTCAGCAACTGAGGGTCCGGCGTCGCGCGTTCGCCCGCCGGGGCCGGGGCGCAGCCTCGGGCCCGGCGGGCCGCCTTCGCCGCGTAATCGCGCCGGCCGTCCTGCCGGCGCACCCCCTCCCGGCCTCGGCCCGCGCATCCCCTTCGTGCCCGCGGCTCGGCGCACCGGCCTCGGCCGCATCCTCTCCGTGCCCGCGGCTCGGCGCACCGGCCTCGGCCCGCGCATCCCCTTCGTGCCCGCGGCTCGGCGTACCGGCCTCGCGCCGGCGTCAGTTGGTTGCGGACTTCTCGACGTTCTTCATGAAGTCGGCGTCGATGGCGAGGCGGTCGTCGGCGAGGTCCCACAGCTCTTCGGCGTAGGTGAGCTGGGGGCCGTGCACCAGCCACACGAGCACGCCCTCCTGCTGCGCGGCGTCGACCGCGGGCAGGAGGTCGCCGTCGCCGGAGATGACCGCGGCGTGGTTGATCTGCCGCTTGGCGGCGAGGCTGGCGATGTCGAGGCCGACCATCAGGTCGACGCGCTTCTGCTGGAAGATGGGCTTGCCCTGGGCGTCGATGCCGCGGTGCATCAGGCGGCCCTCGCGCACCTTGTAGCGGGGGAGGCGCTGCAGCGCGTAGAAGAAGCGCTTCTTGCTGCTGAACCGGCGCTCCTCGTCCTCGGTGGGGGTGCTGCTCTGATAGGGCAGGCAGTCGTAGAAGTACGTGCGCAGCAGGTCGAGCGGCTCCTCGGTGCGCCCGCCGATGGTGTTCCTGACCTCGTTGCTCAGCTTCCCGAAGTCGACCCAGGTGCGGAAGTGGTGCTCGGCGAGGTAGGAGAGGTAGCCGCCGTCCACGAATATCGCCAGCTTTGCCAATTTTCAGCGTCCCTGTTTTTTGGCGTCGAATCGCTACCCTGCGGCGGACGGAGACGCCCCGGCCCGGCGCGGACCGACGCGACAGGCCCGCCGGCCCCGGCGCGAATGCACCAATGAATACCGCAGAATCGCGGTTATCGCTTACATGCTCTCCCGAGTCCCGAGTCCCGAGTCCCGAGTCCCGAGTCCCGAGGTCCCGAGTCCCGAGGTCCCGAGTCCCGAGTCGCGAGGTCCGAGTCCCGAGTCCCGAGGTCCCGAGTCCCGAGCGCCGTTGCCGTTCACCCCGCAACCCGCGCCGCCCTCGGAGCGCGGTCGCGGCGGCCCGGTTCTCCGGCGGTCCCGGCGGCGGCCCGGCTCTCCGGCGGCGGCCCGGCTCTCCGGCGCCGTTCCGGCGAGCGCCGGAGATCAGCTGCCGGCCCGCTCGATCAGCCAGTGGGTGAACCAGCTCCGGATGCGCTCGAGCCGGTCGACGAGCAGCCACGGCTCGCCGGTCCGCGAGAGGCCGTGGCTCGACCGGGGATAGCGGACCAGCTCGGTCGGGACGCCCCGTTTCTTCAGGGCCATGAACCACTTCTCGCCGTCGCCGATCGGCGTGCGGTAGTCGTTCTCGCCGTGGATGACGAGGGTGGGGGCCCGGACCCGCTCGACGTAGGTGATCGGCGACAGGCGGTCGTACCGCTCGCGCTCCTCCCACGGGGCGCCGCCGAACCCGAACTCGAGGAGGGCCTGGGCGTCGGACGAGCCGTAGAGGCTGGTCCAGTCGGCGATCGACCGGCTGGTGACGGCGGCCGCGAACCGGTCGGTGGTGGCCGTGAGCCAGTTGGTCATGAACCCGCCGTAGCTGCCCCCCGACACCCCGATGCGCCGGCCGTCGATGTCGGGATACGCCTCGACCGCGGCGTCGACCCCGGCCAGCAGGTCGCCCGCCTCGATCTCGCCCCATCCGCCGGTGATCGAGTAGGTGAAGTCGTGCCCGTAGCCGGTGGACCCGCGGGGGTTGGCGTACAGCACGAAGAAGCCCGCGTTCGAGAGGATGTGGAAGGTGCGGAAGAAGTTGTTGCCGTAGGCGCCGTGCGGCCCCCCGTGGATCTTCAGGACCATCGGGTACGGGCGCCCCGGCTCGTACCCGACCGGCTCGATGATCCAGCCCTCGATCGCGGTCCCGTCGTCGGTCCGCCAGCGCAGCGGCTCGGCCGGCTGCAGGCTGAGGGGGGCGAGCCACGCGTCGTTGAACGAGGTCACCCGGCGCTGGCGGCTGCCGTCGCCGGTGTTGACGAAGACCTCGGCGGGGGCGGTGGGAGCGGTCACCGTGTAGGCGATGACGAGGCCGTCTCGGGTCGCCGAGACCGACCCCACGTGCCGGTCGCCGCTCGTCACCTGCCGGATGAGGTCGCCGGTCTCCGTCACCTCGAAGAGGTGGCGGTTGCCGCGGACCCCGGCGAGGAACCGAACCGCGTCGCCGCGCGGGGTCCAGGCGGGGTCGCCGGGCCGCATGTCCCAGTCGCGGGTGAGGTTGCGGGGGATGCCGCGCAGGGTGCCGTCGGCCGCGACGTCCACCACCCGGATGTCCGTCGGCTCGCCCCGCCCGCGGCTGTGGAGGAACGCGAGCCGCCGGCCGTCTGGCGAGACGGCGGGGGCGGTCTCGCTGCCCGGGTCGGTGGTGACCTTCCGGGGCTCGCCGGCGTCGCGGCCGACCACGTAGATGTCGCTCGCCGGGTCGGCGGCGGTCTCGTCGTCCTGCCCCTCGTCGCCGGTGAAGTAGATGCGCTCGCCGTCGGCCGACCATACCGGCTCGCGTACGTCGAACGCCAGGTCGGTCCGCTGCGCCGCCTCGCCGCCCGCCGCCGGCACGACGAAGAGCTGGCGCCGGGGCCGGGCCGACGGATGGGGCAGCAGGGTCAGGGTGCCGTCGCGCTTGTAGCGCGCGGTGGTGATGACCCGGCCGTCGAAGCGGTAAGGGTCGAGGGTGCGGGTGACCGCGTCGGGCGCGACCCAGCCGGCGCGTTCCCGCGGCTCGTCCCCCTCGGCTTCGGGGGGCGCGGCGTAGGCGATCCACGCCCCGTCGGGCGACCACGTCGGGGCGCCCCGGACGCCTTCGACTCGGTACGCCTCGCCGCCGGGGAAGGCGACCCGCGCGAACCACGTGTCGCCGGCGTCGTCGCCGTCGCCCCGGGGCGACCGGAAGCTCAACGTCCGGCCGTCGGGCGACCAGCGCGGCCCGCTCGCCTCGCGCGTCGGATCGGTGAACCGGAACGGCTCGCCCTCGGGCCGGCCGCCGCGGAGCTGCTGCATCCAGATCTCGCGGTGCCGCCGGTTCTGCTCTTCGACGACGGTGGTGACGGTGAAGGCGACGAGGCCGCCGTCGGGCGAGATGGCCACCTCGCCGACGCCGACCTCCGCGTAGTAGTCGGCGGGCAGGAGGCCCCGCGTCTGGGCCGTGGCGGGCGCGCCGACGCCCAGGAGACCGACGGCCCAGCCCAGGGCGCAGACGGCGGCGAGTCGGAGGGTCCCGGGGGCAGGGGTCCGGACGACAGGCCGATGATGCATGGTGTCCTCCAGGGGCAAGCCAGTGTAGCACCGCGCCGGGCGGCGCGGGAGATTCTTCGCATGGGCGGGGGCGCGTCGTGTCCTGTTTCACATGGACGGGGCCGGTCGGGGTCCGGCAAGATCCCGACATGGACGCTACCGCCTGGACGGTCGTCGGGGCCGCCGTCGCGATTCTGGTCGCGATCGGCGCCTCGTTCCGGGGCCTGCGCGACGAGATGCGCGCTCAGGTCAAGGACCTGCGCGCCCAAGGCGATGGCCTGCGCCAGCGAATCGACGCCCAGGGCGACGATCTGCGCCAGCGAATTGACGCCCAGGGCGATGGCCTGCGCCAGCGAATCGACGCCCAGGGCGATGGCCTGCGCCAGCGAATCGACGCCCAGAGCGAACAGATGGGCCTGCTCCGCGAACGGATGGCCCACCTCGAGGGCCTGCTCGACGGCCTCCGCGAGGCCATCACGAAGCGAGTGGCGTGAAGCCGGCGGTCTGAACCCTACTGCCCCCCGCCGGCGGCGGCCTCCTCGGCCCGCGAGCCCGCCATCATGTTCATCATCCCGTAGTTGCCCTCGTGGCACGCGAACTCGAACATCGGGCCGTCCGCCCGCGCGTAGGGCAGCGCCCCCGACCACGGCCGCGTCCACGTCTCGGGGTCGTCGACGGTGAACTCGTAGTGGAGGGTGTCGGGGCCGGTGCGCGTGAAGCGCTCGGTCACCCGCGCCACACCGCTGAGGTCGCCGCGCGACAGCGAGTGCTCGGGCCGGGCCCAGCGCCGGATGAACGGCTGGCGCAGGTTGGTGGTCTCGATCACCAGGGTGTCGCCGTCCCAACGGCCGCGCGAGCTGCCCGCGAACTGCCGGACGCCGTCCGGGAGGTGCGGCCGGCCGTCGAGGAAGACGACCCGCAGGTCGTGGATGTGCTCCTGCAGGATGATCACGCGGTCGGGCGTCTGGAAGAAGTGGTAGTTGTTGTTGTAGCCGGTCGGCAACGTCGGGATGCCCCGGTACCAGAGGCAGCGCTCGCTCAGGCCCATCTGCTCGGGACCGTCGGCGGGCACCCGCCCCTCGCGGATGTCGGCGATGCGCACCGACTCGGGCGAGGTGATGCGGGCCAGCGCCTCCGGGGTCAGGGGCGGCAGCCGGCCGTTCTCCGGGTCGGTGATCAGGGACGTGCGCGCGGTCCCCACCACCGACGTGCTCTGCTCGGTCCAGAAGCTGTTGTAGGCGCCCACGTTGCCGCCGACCGGCAGCGGCTCGGTCCTGACCTCGCTCGGCGCGTTCTGCTGGTCCACCCGCTCCTGGGCCTGCCGCTCGAGCGCCGCCACCTCCTCGGCGCTCAGGAACGCCTGGTCGGCCCGGTCGGCGGGACGCTCCAGCGGGGTGATGGTGGCGTTGTTCCAGATTTCCTGCAGGTCGGGGTCGCCCCACGGCGTCCGCGGCATCTCGTAGTCCGCCGCCGGGGGCTGCGCCGAGGCGGTCGGCGCAGACGCGAACGGCGCGGCCATCAGCGCGGCCGCGAGCACCGCCGCCGGTAGCGTGAAGAGTCGTCGGCTCATCTCGGAATCCTCCTTGCGGTGTGATTCCCCCGGTAGGGATCGACCACCAGGATACACCTCCGGGCGGGTCCCGCGTGCTCCCGAGTGTCAGGCGAGGCCGTCGCGCCTTCTTCAAGCCGCTGCCAAGGCCAGGCGGTGACGCGACGGTGGGGCCTGCCGACGTGGTTTCCCCAAGCGCGCGGTCGGCCATCACATGGCCGCCCCGGGTCGCGGATCTCGCAAGGCGTCGCCTCGAAAAGGACGCCACCGGCAGGATTCACACGAATCACCCCATCTGCTGCCCAGACCTTCATGCCCGTTTCATACGAATCATGTAGCGTTGCACCTACCTTCCAATGGGGGGGGCGTTCGGCTCGGTCGACGAAGTGTCCGAGGTTCATGAACGCAAGGGCATTGTCCTGTTCGTCCGGGGGAAAGGGTAGAAGCCGGCATGAAGCCAGTGATCCGGTCGGTCGTTCTCTGTGCGTCGCTCTGTGCGGCGGCGCAGGCAGGTGCTCAGATGCCGGTCGGGGCGCTGGCGATCGACGAACGTCAGGGCGACCAGTGGGGCTGGGCGGTGGACTACGACGGCAGGGAAGCGGGTCCAGCGCAAGCCCCCATCGGCCTGCAGTCCGTCGTCGCCGTCCGCGCGGCCGGTGGCAACCGTTCTGCCCAGAGCCCCGCGACAACCGTCGACGACGTCATCGTGAGGGTTACAGGCAGGGGGGCGCGGCATCCGGACGGGGTCCGGAACCCGGCGCGGGCCCGGCTTCTCGCCCGGCGCGCCGCGACGGTAGATGCGTACCGTCGGATCAGCGAGCAGGTCTACGGGGTTACGGTCGTCATCTCGCGCGATCGGGTGCGCTTCGAAGCCCGTGGCATCGTGCGTGGGTCCCGGATTGTCGAGGTTCGGCACTGGCCGGGCGGCGTTGCCGAGGTCGACATGACACTCGACCACCGCGAGCTTCAGCGAATCATCAACTGGTGATGCCGAGGCGTCGGAGCAAGTCGAGCATCACCACATTCGAGGAGACTATCGATGCGACCTCTTTCCTGCCGGCGGCCCTACCTGATCCCCGTTTTCCTGCTCTCGCTGCTTGCGTTCTCCTCGTCGCTCGACGCGCAGCCGCGTTCCCGCGGTCAGCAGACGATTCTCGCGTTCGAGGCCGCCCGGGCCGACGCGTACCGCAACCTCCTCGAATCGGTCCAAGGGCTGCGGGTCGAAGGGGGAACCACCGTGCGGAATCTTGCGGTCGAATCGAGCGAGACCAGAACGCAGTTGGAGGAGTTCATTCGAGGCGCGGCCGTCGTCGACGAGAGCATCGAGAGCGACGGCGCCGCGAGGGTGACCGTGGAGCTCGATCTGGATCGCCTCGAGCGGTTGCTCGGGCGGAACCTGCCGGACGGCGTGCGGAGGATCCGCGTGGATGGGTTCGGGGCGCCGGCCAGCCCCGTGGCGCCTCAAGGACCGGCCGGGGGGGCGCAGCCCGCAGCCGGGGTGCAGTCCGCCGTGGTCGGCAGTCCCTTCGCGTGGAATCAGGAACCCGACGGCCCCCCGGCGTTCCTCAGTTCCACCGTGACGGTGACGGGCTCAGCGGCTCAGGACCTAGGCCGCGTCCGCAGTGCGGCGCAGGCTCGACTTCTCGCGGAGCGGGCTGCCGTGAACGACGGCTATCGTCGGCTCCTCGAGTATGTCTACGGAATCTCCGTGTCCTCGACGACCACGGTCCGTGACCTGGTGCTGTCGAGCGACCGCGTGGACTCCGAAGTGTCCGGCTTCATCCGCGGCGCCCGAGTCGTCGACGTCCGACATCGGCCCGACGGCATAGCCGAGGCGGACATGAGTCTCGATCTCTCGGATCTCGAACGAATCATCAACTGGTGACGCGGTCACGACGGGAGCACGTCCATGGTTAAAGTCATCCGCACCCGATGGGGCTTCGCCGCCGCCGTCGTCGTTCTCGCCGCCGCCGGAGTTTCCGCCTGTGCCTCGAGGTTGGTCCCGACCAACAACCCGCAATGGGCCGAGATGACGGTCCGGGCCACCGGCCGCGGGGCCTACCCGGTGACTGCGTCTGGCCCTCAAGCGCGCCTCATGGCGCAACGCGCGGCCCGTGCCGACGGCTACCGGCAGCTCACCGAGCAGGTCTACGGCCTCGAAGTCAGCGCCGGTACCCTGGTTCGCGACGCGGTCCTGGCGGATGACCGCATCGAGACCGAGGTGGAGGGCTTCATTCGCGGTGCCCGTGTCGTCGCCACGAGAAACCGTCCGAACCTGGAGATTGTCGAATTGGACATGGAGCTGGATCTCGGGCAGGACTTCCTGCGGTTGGTCCTTCGCTAGGAGCTAGAGGAGCCCGTGGTGGACAGAACCCGCGTTGCACCGCTCGCAAGGGGAGTCGGCGAAGGGCCCATGCGCTCGCCCGAACGGGCTCGACGAGGGCGCACGGAGAACCGCTCCCGACCGTCTCTGCTCCTGACGACCGTCGTCGCCGCCCTCGTACTTGGGTTGCCGATGGCCGCGCACTCCCAACTCGGCGGGCCCTCCGAGACCGTCACCGTAAGCGGAGCGGCTCCTCTCGACGCCGGCCGGCCCGCGGCCCGCGAGCGAGCTCTGCAGCAGGCGTTGCGCCTCGCGGTGGAGCAGGTGGCCGGGGTCATCGTGGAGTCGGAGACGATCGTCAGAAACCTCGCCCTGTTCGAGGACAACATCCTCACCCGGACCGATGGCTACGTCAGGAGCTTCGAGATTCTCTTCGAGGAGGAAGCCGACGGGATTCTTCGAATAGAAGCCGATGTCGAGGTGGTGCGCGGCCGGCTCACCAGGGACCTCCAGTCGATTGGTCTCTTGCTGCGGCGTGCGAACTACCCGGTCGTCTCCATGCAGATGCGCGCGCGGGACGCGACGGGCGCGCCGCTGGCCGGCGTCGACGGCCCGCTCGAGAGCGAGGCCCGCGCCATTCTCCGTGAACGGGGGCTGGAAGTCGTAGACCGAACCGGCCGCGGCATGGCCCCGACGGTGCGCATCGAGGGCAGCATCGAGCTTTCGGACGCCGGAGACGTGGCGGGCACGGGGCTGATGTCCTCCACGGCGTGGGTGAGCCTGGACGCCATCGAGTCGGCCACCGGCACGGTGATGGTCGCGGCCGGTGCGAGGTCTCGCGGGGCCGGCATTTCGCGGGCGGACGCTCGCGACAGGGCCGGGATGCGCGCCGTGGAGGCGGCATTGGAACGGCTCGTCGAGAACCTGGTCAACGAATGGTCGAGCCGTGTGAACAACCGCGATTCGGTGATGCTGAGCGTGCGCGGGGTCGAGTCCTTCGAGCAGGTGGCGCGGCTCATGACCGCCATCGAGGACTACTACGGGGAGACTGAGGACGTCGTGGAGCGCCAGGTGGACGTGGATCGCGGGACCGCCTACCTGGAGTGGAGGGGGCGCGGCAACGCCGGCGGCCTTATTCGCTGGCTTTCGGGACGGGAGGTGGCGGACTATCGCATCGTCGTCGTCGGCACCGGGGGCAACTTGATACGGGTCGAGATTACCGAATCCAGGGGGTCGCTGATTCCGGCGGAACCCCGGTGATAGGGGAGCAAGGGAGCAAAACGTAATGAGTAATGGACGTCTTCGATGGTTGGCGTGTGTCGTGTTCTTGTTGGCCTTTGCCGCGTCGGCGGAGGCCCAGGTGGCCGGGAGCGGGATGAGGCTAGGCTTTTCCGGCAGCCTTCAGGTTCCCGAGGGTGGTGATCCGAACATGACCAACCTCATCTCGATATCATACTTCAGCCGATTCGAGGGCGGCGCAAACATAATTGCGTCCACGGCGGGCGGCAAAACCAGTGGCTTCTTTTTCGGAACATTGAAGTACAACTTCATCGGGGAATCGCTCTTCGTACCCTTCTTGCACGGCGGCTTCGGCACGCCGCTGGACAATACTAGCGTGAACATTCTCGAGTACGGGGGCGGCTTCAAGGCTTTCATCAGTGAGCGTGCGTCCTTTGACGTGACGGGCGGTCTGCAGACGTTGAGCACCAGCGGAGACGGCGGTTTCGGGGGCGGAAGCAGTAGCAGCTTCTCCGTGAGGTACGGTCTGTCGTTCTATTTCGGCGGTTGACCGACGGACGGGCCGAGGAGTCGACGCGCGGGGTCGGCGGCACCTGGATGAACAGCGGCGGCGGGTTGACTTGCTCCGCAACGGCCTCGTTGAAGGGACGCCAGCGATGACTAGTGTCAGGGAACGGATGGACGACCGGCGGCCGGTCGCCGCGCTGTGCGCGGGCGTTGCGGTTTGGCTGCTGGCGGGGTGGGGGCCGGGCCCCGCGTCGGCGCAGTTCGGACCTCAGGCCTACGTGCACGCGGAGCTGGATGTCGAGGACTCCACGGCGCTCGCCTTCAGTCCGAACGACCGGTTCCTGGCCGTCGGGGACGACGACGGCCGGGTGTACGTCTTCGACGTCGAGGCGGCCCGCGAGATCCGGCGGATGAGGCCCGCGCGGAGCCGAATCGTCGGCCTCGAGTTCTCGCCGGACGGCAGCGCGCTGTTCGTTGCGCAGGAGAACCGGGGCATCGCCGAGGTCGACCTGCTGAGCGGCTCGGTCGGGCGGTCGCAGCGTACCGAGGAGCGGGTCCGGGCCTTCGACGTCAGTCCGGACGGCCGCTGGATTCTCTGGGCCGGCGATGACGGAATGGTGGAGCTGCTGAACTCCAGATTCAGGCGCCAGGACGTCTTCGAGTCGCCGAACCTGTACCGCCGGCGGGTGGCGTTCACGGCGTTCGGCATCGAGGGTTCCGAGGTGTTCGCGGCGTCGCGGGACAACGCCCGTTCGGCTTTCTGGGCCCTGGGCGAGGACGACCCGATTCGGCGGGACGAACGGAACCGGGAGGAATACACGGCTTTCGCGACGGACCACGACGGCGAGCTGTTGGCCCTCGCGGTGAAGGCGATACGCCTGGAGCGCAGCGCGGCATCCCGAGGCGCGATCGCCGCGTCCGCCCGCAACGAGGTTCGCATACTGGACTGGAATCGCGGACGGGTGGTGCGGGAGCTCGAGGCGCTGCCGGACGAGGTTCGCGCTCTCGCGATCTCTCCGGACCGGTCGATGGTCGCGATCGCCTTCGACGACGGGGGCATGGAGGGCTACTCGACGCAGGAGAGCCGGCAGATCATGAGCATTCATGACGGCGACCGGGTCAACGTCGCGCAGTTCAGCCCGACGGGCGGCTGGCTCGCGGCCGGCCTCGACCGGGAGGGCGTGCTGATCTGGGAGATGTCGGGAGCTTCGGCGCCGAGGGCGACCCGTAACGTCGTACAGCAAGGCGACGTTCTCGGGCAATCGGCCCGATACGAGTTCACGACGGGCAGCGAACCGCTGATCACGACCTTCGACCGCTTCACCATGGCGGTCCTCGACCTGGACAACCCGGGAGTGGACGCAAGCCTGGCCGCGAGCGCGCTGAACCTGGTTGTGTCCCGGCTGGCGAATGTGCCCTACATCGATCTGGTCGAGCGCGGCGACGTGCAGCAGGTCATCGACGAGCTGAGGCTCCAGAACACGGGCATCACGTCCGCGAGGGACGCGGCGGAGATCGGGCGCATCCTGAATGCGCAGAATGTGCTGCTAGGCAACGTGAACCAGTTGGGCAGCTCGGTGACGATTGCGGTGCGGCTCGTCGAAACCGAATCGGCACGGGTCCTTGGCGCGCGGGAGATTCTCTGCCGCCGGTGCAATCCGGAGGACCTGCCGCAGGCGATCTCGTTGCTGGTGGGCAGCCTGGTCGAGATGCCCTGAACGGCCGGCGGTAGGGATCTGCACGGCGACGTCAAGCCGAGCAACGTCGGTTCGCGTCGGACGGCTCGCTGAAGCTGCTGGACTTCGGCCTGGCCCGCGAGGCGAACGACGCCACCGGCATGGGCGGCACGTTGCGCTATTTCCGTCGACCTGGAAAAGGGGTGCTGCCGCGGCCGTTCCGGTAGGCCTGACGGCCCACCTGGAGCGGTGGCCGGACGGACAATATGCGCCTCAGGCGCGAAGGCGACTCATCGTCGCCAGGAATCTGCGGTGAGTTGAGCTCCGGCCCACATTGAACGACACCGGGGGTTGCTCTCGGCCGGCAACGCTGCAATCATGGATTGATGCGGGCCATGATGAGGCGGCGGGTCGCCGGGGTGGCGTTCGTCCTCGCCGTCTGGCTGGTGCTGGCCCCGGTCCTGACCGGCAGCACGCAGCCGATACGGGCCCGGGAGGCGATGGTCGTCTCGCAGGACGCCATCGCCTCGGCGATCGGGGCCGAGGTGATGCGCGAGGGCGGGAACGCCGTCGACGCCGCCGTCGCCACCGCCTTCGCCCTCGCCGTCACCTACCCCACCGCCGGCAACATCGGCGGGGGCGGCTTCCTCGTCTACCGCCCCGCCGAGGGCGGGCCCGCCGCCTACGACTTCCGCGAGACGGCGCCGGCGGGGTCGTCGCCCACGATGTTCCTGCGGGACGGCGAGTACGACCGGGTGGTGCACCACAACTCGCACCTCGCGGTGGGGGTGCCGGGCACGGTGGCGGGGCTGCACCTCGCCTGGACCGAGCACGGGAGCCTGCCCTGGGCGAGGCTGGTCGAGCCGGCGGTGCGGCTGGCCCGCGAGGGCTTCGCGGTGTCCGACGCCCTCGCCCGGTCGCTGGCCGGGGTCCTGCCGCGGATGGCCCCGTACCCGGCCTCGGTCGCCCAGTTCTCGAGGGGCGGCGAGCCCTACGAGGCGGGCGAGGTGCTGCGCCAGCCGGACCTCGCACGGACCCTCGAGCGCATCGCGGCGGAGGGCCCCGACGGCTTCTACCGGGGCGAGACGGCGGCGCTGGTCGAGCGCGAGATGGCGGCGAACGGCGGCATCATGACCCGCGCCGACCTCGCCGACTACCGCGCCGTGCGCCGTGCGCCCATCAGGGGGACCTACCGCGGCCACGAGGTGCTCTCGATGCCCCCCATCAGCTCGGGGGGGACCGCCATCGTCCAGATGCTCAACATCCTGGAGCACGACGACCTCGCGGCGTCGGGGTTCGGGTCGGCCGCGACCGTCCACCTGATGATCGAGGCGATGCGGCGCGCCTACGCCGACCGCGCGCGCCACCTCGGCGACCCCGCGTTCAACCCCGAGATGCCGGTCGGGCGCCTGACCTCGAAGGCCTACGCGGCCGAGCTGCGGCGGACCATCGACGCCGACCGGGCCTCGGCGTCCTCGCCCGACTCCTTCGAGTGGCCGCGCGAGGGCGGCGAGACGACGCACCTGTCGGTGGTCGACGGCGCCCGCAACGCGGTGTCGCTGACCTACACCCTCGAGCAGGGCTACGGGTCGAAGATCACGGTGCCGGGGGCGGGGTTCCTGCTGAACAACGAGATGGGCGACTTCAACGCCGGGCCCGGCATCACCACCGACTTCGGCCTCATCGGTACCGACCCCAACCTCGCCGGGCCCGGCAAGCGCATGCTGTCGAGCATGTCGCCGACCATCGTCACCCGGGACGGGCGCCTCGTGCTGGTGACGGGGAGCCCGGGCGGGCGGACCATCATCAACACGGTGCTGCAGACCATCCTCAACGTCGTCGACCACGGCATGAACGTGCAGGAGGCGGTGGACGCGCCCCGCATCCACCACCAGTGGCTGCCCGACGCGACCCGCTACGAGCGGTGGGGGCTGTCGCCCGACACCCTGGCCCTGCTCGCGGCGCGGGGGCACGCGATGGTCGAGACGCGGGTGCAGGGGGCGGTGTCGGCGATCTACTACGACGCGGAGGAGGACGTGCTGGAGGGCGCCGAGGACCGCCGCCGCACCAGCGCGGCGGTCGGGTTCTGACGAGCCGGCCGGACAACCACGAACAGGAGACGGAGATGGCGATTGCGGAGGCGTTGTTGCCGGAGTTCGACCAGGAGGCGGCGGGGGTGCGGAGGACGCTGGAGCGGGTGCCGGCCGACAAGTTCGAGTGGCGGCCCCACGAGAAGTCGGGGACCATGATCTGGCTGGCGGGGCACCTCGCGAACCTGCCGCAGTGGGCCAAGCTGACGATGGAGGCGGACGAGCTCGACCTCGCGCCCGGCGGCGAGCAGATGCCGCCGCCCCCGACGCCGGCCTCGGTCGACGAGCTGGTGGCCACCTTCGACCGGCACGCGGCCGAGGCGCGGGCCGCCCTCGCGGCGGCGAGCGACGGCGACTTCATGAAGCCGTGGTCGCTGCTGAGCAACGGCACGGTGCTGATGACCCTGCCCAAGGCCGCGGTCATCCGCAGCTTCGTGATGAACCATCTGATACACCACCGCGCCCAGCTCGGCGTCTACCTGCGGATGAACGACGTCCCGGTGCCGTCGATCTACGGGCCGTCGGCCGACGAGGCCCCGCCGGGGTTCTGAGCGGGGCGGGACGAGGGGGGCGGCGGTCCGGGCGCCGGGTGCAGGCCGTCGGACGCGGGGGCCCGCCCTGCCGACGATGCTCGCCGCGCCATCGGGGAGAGAGCGGTGGGGTGGGGCGCCGAGTCGAGACGCGGGGTCTCTGTCCGGTCGGCGCCCGATCATCGTTATCGGGAGAGCGGTGGGGTGGGGCGGCGAGTCGAGATGCGGGGCCTCTGTCCGGTCGGCGCCCGGTCATCGTTATCGGGAGAGCGGTGGGGTGGGGCGGCGAGTCGAGACGCGGGGCCTCTGTCCGGTCGGCGCCCGGTCATCGCCTCCGCCAGGCAGGCGCGCCGTGGAGTACACCTACCATCCCCGGATTCTCGAGGAGCTGGCCGGGTTCGGCCTGCGCCCCCGCCCGACGACGCCGCCGTCGCTCGCCAAGGAGTTCGTGAACGACCTCTACCGCCACGAGTTGCGGCGCCTGCGCCGTCAGCTCCGCGCGCGGGAGATCCCGAAGGAGGGCTATGCCGACCGCGTCGTGGCCCTTCGGAAGAAGTACTTCCTGCTGTCGATCCGGCTCGATCTCTGGGCTCGCGCCCACCCCCGCCCTGACGTCGTCGCCTGAAGACCGCATCAGCCTCGGTTCCCGCCGCAAGCGGAACGCCCGCTGACTTCGGCGCCAGGGTATTGACGAACGGTCGTGGGCACGGACGCCCGACCGCTGGAGGGCAGGGCGGCGGGGCCAGTGCAACGTCAAACGGCCCTCGGGACCGCCGGACGCCCCTCCGGCGCCAGGATCAGGCGATGGTGACGGCCGGCGACAGGTAGACGTCCTGGATGGCGTTCAGGAGAGCGACGCCCTCCGCCATCGGGCGCTGGAAGGCCTTGCGGCCCGAGATGAGCCCGGTGCCGCCCGCGCGCTTGTTGATGACCGCGGTCTTCACCGCCTCCTTGAGGTCGCTCTCGCCCGACGAGGCCCCGCCCGAGTTGATGAGCCCGGCCCGGCCGAGGTAGCAGTTGGCGACCTGGTAGCGAGTGAGGTCGATGGGATGGCCGGTGGTCAGGGCCTCGTAGACCCGCTTGTGGGTCTTGCCGAACCCGAGGGCGGGGTAGCCGCCGTTGGTCTCGGGCAGCTTCTGCTTGATGATGTCGGCCTCGATGGTCACCCCGAGGTGGTTGGCCTGGCCGGTGAGGTCGGCCGCGGTGTGGTAGTCGGCCTCGGGGGTCTTGAACGCGGGGTTGCGGAGATAGCACCACAGCACCGTGAACATGCCCAGCTCGTGGGCCTGGTGGAAGAGCTCGGACACCTCCTGGAGCTGCCGCCGCGACTCCTCGGACCCGAAGTAGATGGTGGCCCCGACCCCCATCGCCCCCATGTCGAACGCCTGCTCGACGCTCGCGAAGCGGATCTGGTCGTAGGCGTTGGGGTAGGAGATGAACTCGTTGTGGTTGAACTTGAGGATGAACGGGATCTTGTGGGCGTACCGCCGCGACAGGGCGCCGAGCACCCCCAGGGTCGACGCCACCGCGTTGCACCCGCCCTCGATGCCGAGGCGGACGATGTTCTCGGGGTCGAAGTAGGCGGGGTTGGGCGCGAACGAGGCGCCCGCGGAGTGCTCGATGCCCTGGTCGACGGGCAGGATCGAGACGTAGCCGGTGTTCGCGAGCCTGCCCGCCCCGAACATCGCCTGCAGGCTCGTCAGCACCCGGGCCGGCCGGTCCGACAGGGCGCAGCAGCGGTCGACGAAGTCGGGACCCGGCAGGTGCAGGTCGGAGGCCGGAATCGTCCGGCAGCGATGCTCGAGCAGGGCCGCGTCGTCGCCGAGCAGCTCGACGACGGCGTTCGGCCCCGAGGTTCCGCGTTCGAGGGTTCCAGTAGTCACGCGCGTTATTTTCCGTTGCCCGGCAGGAGATTACAAGGCGGGGCGGGGGGGCCGGACGACGCCGCCCGCCCGTCCGCGCGAGGATTCTCGACTGCGCTCGCGCAGCCCGCGCGCCGGTGACCCGCCGGCCTCCGGGGACGCCCCGGGGGCACCCTCCATCGGACTGGTCGAAGGCGGCCGGCCTTTGCCACGGACGGCTCGGGCCGGGTATGCTGAGAGGTTGATTGCGGTCCGAACGTCCACCCCTATTGGAGCATCCGAATGCGCGAGCACCTTCTCTTCACCTACAAGTTCAACCTCGGTCACCTCGAGTCGCTGCTCAAGGACCTCAGCGACGAGCAGATGGTCCAGCAGCCGCACGGGGTGGTGAACCACCCGGCCTGGACCCTGTGCCACCTCGCCTCGGCGTCGAACCACACCGGGGTCGCCCTCGGCCTGGAGTCGACCTTCCCCGCGGAGTGGGAGGCGGCGGGCAAGACCGGCGGCGTGCCCAGCGGCGACGTGTCGAAGTATCCCTCCCGGGACGCCCTGCTCGCCGAGCTGAAGAAGCAGCACGAGCGCGTGACCGAGGCGGTGGCCGCCGCCGACCCCGCGGACTTCGCCAAGGAGCACCCCAACGAGGGCACCCGCAAGTACTTCCCCACCGTCGGGGACTTCGTCGACTACCTGCTGTCGGCCCACGAGGCCAACCACATCGGCCAGATCGCGGCATGGCGCCGCGCCATGGGGCTGAAGTCGGACGCGGGGTAGCAGTCGGCGCCGTGAGGCCGGCGCGGACTGCCGGAGGGTTGGTCGGTCGCCAGGCGGAGCCCCCGGCAGGTTGGCAGGGCGGCAATCGGAGCCGAAGGCGACGATTGGCGGCCCGGGAGCCTGCGCCGCAGACGGCGCCCGCCCCTGAGAGTTCGGGCGGCAACCGGCGGCCGCAAGGCGACGATTTCCGGCCAGGCCGCGGGCGGGCGCGGCCCCGTTGCCGGCGGCCGCGGGCTCCGCCTGTGTTGCGTCATCACCGAATGTTCGGGTGCGTGGGCTGTGATTCGTCAACGATTGCGGGCCTTGAACCCATGTCCCGGTCCGAAGATTGGGACGTGACGCACCACTGGATATGATCGCCGCATTCCCGAGGACCGAGGTCATGACCGAGAAGACAGACGCGCCGCCTGCGCCCGCTCCCCCCGCTGGGCGCCCGCCCGCGATGGCCCCCTTCGTGCCCGATCTGCTCGAGCACGGCGCGCCGGTGAAGGGCGTCCCGCAGACGCTCGACAAGCGGCTGTTCGTGCAGCTCCACGTGTTCACCGGGTGCGTCGACACCGGCCCCGTCGTCGACCTCGTGCGCGAGAGCGGCCTCGAGGCGGCCGTCTACGCCAACCTGAACGACCCGCGCGGGGTCGGCGTGGTGCTGATGGCCGAGGATCCCGCCCTCTTCGCGGAGGCGCCGCGGGGGCTGCTGGCGGGGCCGGTCTTCCAGACCCTGACCCCGCTGCCCGACTTCACCATGCTCGGCCGCACCTACTCGAGCGGGCGCGAGGCGGACCTCGAGGACTTCCTGCTGCACCGGGTCCGGCGCTCCGTCCTGAACCCCGCGCACCCGTGGGGCATCTGGTATCCCCTGCGCCGCATCGGGGCCTTCAACCGGCTGCCGCGCGGCGACCAGGGCCGAATACTGATGGAGCACGGCACCGTCGGGCGCGGCTACGGCGAGCTGGGCCTCGCCGTCGACGTGCGCCTCGAGTGCCACGGCCTCGACCGCGACGACAACGAGTTCGTCATCGGCCTCATCGGCCCCGAGCTCTACCCCCTGTCGAAGCTCGTCAAGGACATGCGGCCCACCGTCCAGACCTCGGAGTACATCCGCGACATGGGCCCGTTCTTCGTCGGCCGCGCCGTCTACCAGTCGCCGGTGCCCGAGTCGGCCCGGGCCGGCGACGGCGGGTACTGAGGCGGCGGCGCCGGGCGCCGGCCGACGCGGGTCCGGCCGAGACCGGGGCGTGCGCCCTGGCCGCCGTGACGGAAGGCCCCGCTGCATGCCAGCCCGGCGCCCGAGACACCGCCCTTCGAATGGCGATGCATGACCGCGTCGTTCGGACGACTGCATGCGGTTGGCACGGGTAGCGGGTTCGGCGCCGGATCGCCCGGGCGCGCAGGCGTCCACCATGTCGTCACAGTTTCCACGAAAAGTGACGACAGGCACGAATCGCGGAACCGCGTCGAGAACGGCCGGCGCGGCCGTGGCTGAATCTGTGGAATAATGGGCGGTCACCGTGGACGCATTACCGGTGCGGTCTGCCCGCGGGCGGTCCGTGGGGGAGGTTCGGCAACCGCGGGCCGCATGAGCGCGGCCGCCGTGGACGGCCAGGAGGAACTGACGTGAGAACCACCACACTCGTCGCCGCGTTCGTGTTGAGCTCGGCCGTGCTGGCGTTGCCGGGCGGCGCCGCCGCCCAGGCCGCCGAGGCCCCGACGTTCGCCAGCGACGTCGCGCCGATTCTCTACCGGTCGTGCGTGAACTGCCACCGGCCCGGCGAGATCGCGCCGATGTCGCTGATCAGCTACCGGGACGTGCGGCCGTGGGCGCGGTCGATCCGGGAGAAGGTCGAGACCCGCGCCATGCCTCCCTGGCACATCGACCGGCGCCTGGGCATCCAGAACTTCAAGAACGACCCGTCGCTGACCGACGAGGAAGTCGGCACCATCCTGGCCTGGGTCGACGCCGGGGCGCCGCAGGGCAACCCCGCCGACACCCCCACGCCGCCGGAGTTCGCGCCGGCCGACTCGTGGCAGATCGGCGAGCCCGACCTCGTCGTGCAGTTCCCGACCTACGAGGTGCCGGCGGCCGGCCCCGACCTGTTCGGGAACCTGTTCGCCGAGATGGGCCTCGATGAAGACCGCTACATCACCGCCATCCAGACCCGGCCGGTCGGCGACAAGGCCCGCCAGGTCGTGCACCACGCCCTGTCATACGCGGTCGAGCCGAGCGCGGACGAGGCGGACATGAGCGGCGGGCTCTTCCTCGTCGAGTACGCCTCCGGGAAGCTGGCCGAGATCTATCCGCCCGACTCGGGGCTGCTGCTGCCGGGCGGGAGCCAGGCGCGGCTCAGCTACCACCTGCACTCGGTCGGCGAGCCGGTCGACGCCGACGTCGAGCTGGGCATCAACTTCCTGCCGGTCGGCGAGACGCCCACCCACATCCGCTACTCGCGGCAGCTCGGGGGCTCGCAGAACGTGACCACCGGCATCCTCGACATCCCCGCCGGCGAGGTCACCCGCTCGGACGGCTACGCCCGCTTCAACAACGCGGCGCGCATCACCATGTTCCAGCCGCACATGCACATGCTGGGCATCTACCAGTGCATCGAGTTCATCTACCCGACCCAGCCGGTCCGGGCCGAGACGGTGAACTGCGCGGGCTTCGACTACAACTGGCACATGAACTACAACTACGAGGACGACGTCGCGCCGCTGATTCCGGCCGGCACCATCCTGCACGTGTCGAGCTGGTTCGACAACTCGGCCGCCAACCGCGGCAACGTCGACCCCAGCAACTGGGTGGGCAACGGCGGGCGCACCATCGACGAGATGGGATTCGCCTGGATCGGATGGCACGACCTGACCGACGAGGAGTACGAGGCGGCGGTGGCCGAGCGGCAGTCGGCGCGCGAGCGCACCGACGACGAGTGATCGCGCGGCCCGCGGCATCCGTTGGCCGGCGCCCCCCCGCCCGCCTTGCGGGAGGGCGCCCGTAGAGAAGAAACCGGCGCGGGGGCGGGCGATGTCCCGCCTCTGCGCCGGCCTGTTCGAGAAAGCCATGTTGAACCGGTCGAGACGATTCACGCCGTTGCTGGCCCTGGCCGTGGTCCTCGGCGCCGCCGCCGAGGGGCGGGCCCAGGCCGACCCGCAGAACTTCCTGTTCAGCTCGGGGCAGTCGATTCAGCCGTTCTTCGACGGCTGGTCGCACCATCCCGACGGCGGCTTCGACATGCACTTCGGGTACCTGAACAGGAACTACGTCGAGGAGCTGCACGTTCCCGTCGGCGCCGCCAACCGGATGGCGCCGGGCGAGCCCGACCAGGGACAGCCGACCTACTTCTACCCGCGCACCAACCGCCGGGTGTTCAGGGTGCGGGTGCCGGCCGACTGGGGTGACCGCAGGCTCGAGTGGCAGATCACCGTGGGCGACGAGACCTACCGCGCCCTCGGCTGGCTGCAGCCCGAGTGGGAGATCTTCGCGAACGCGGCGGCGGCGCGGGCCGGCGGCCAGGGGGACAACCAGCCGCCGACGCTGGCCGTCACGGCGCCCGAGGGCGCGGCCGCCGGCGAGCCGGTGACCCTGAGCGCGGCGGTGACCGACGACGGCCTGCCCCCGCCGCGGCGCCGGGGTGGGGGCGGACGCGGGACGCTCGACACGTTCGAGCGGCGGCCCGGCGAGCCGACCGTGCCCGTCAACGTGCCGCAGATTCAGGTCGCGGCCCGCAAGCGTCCCCTCCGCACGCCGGTGGAGATCGGGTCCCTGGTTCGGACCGGTCCGAACACCCGGGTCACCGTCACGTGGACGCAGCTGCGGGGGGCGACCGGGGTGAGGCTGGCGTCCGACGACGACGCGCCGGACGGCTCGGCCGTGGTGACCGCGACCTTCCCGTCCCCCGGCGACTACCTGTTCCGGGTGGAGGCGTCCGACACCCTCGCCACCGTGACCGAAGAGGTCGCGGTCACGGTGCGGTAGAGCAGTCCGTCGGCGGAGCCCCGCGCTGCAGCCGAGATCGGTGGAGGCCGCCAGCGGGCGGAACGACGCTTGCGGGCAACGCACGCCGGTGCCTGACAAGGCGTGAGGAGGGCCCACTATTGGGCATCCTG
>CBDBOE010000001.1:0-57321 GCA_965208165.1 Vicinamibacterales bacterium
GCTCGTTCCCGCACGGCGGCGGCTTGGCCTGTTCAACGGAGAGCTGACCGGTGGGAGTGTCGTTCGGCGCTCCAGTCTGGCGGCTTGGCTGCCAGCGGACCCCCGGTGCCCCTCGGTGCCCGGGCGTCCTGTTCGGGAGGTCTGGGGCCCGGGCTGAGCCCATATGGGCGCCGTCTCCGACGGTACCCACCGAAGCATCGGTAGCGTTGGACCCGTCGTTCACGTTCAGTACGTTGTGTTGCTCGTCAACCTCGTACACATCGCGACCGTCGCGATGATGTCGTACGCGAATCGTGGAGAGCGGGCGGGTCCAGGACGGTCGGTGTCGTCCCGATCAGTCGTCGGCCTTTGATCTACGCCGACGGCTCGGACTCCTCATCCACGTTGCCGCACGTCGTGTTGGTCCCGGGATTCTGGTTGCAGACGCCGCGCTGTTGGCGTAGTATTCGCTAAAAGTCGCGTATTCGATTCGCGTCCTGGGGCGGTCGGAGTGGTGTTCGCGAAGTACCGAACCGGGCCGGACCCGGGATTTGAAGCGGTGGAGTCTTCATCGTGCGTAACCATCCCCGAGCCCTCGACGCCGGCCCTGAGCTGGCTCCGAAGCCGCCGCCACTGCGGTCGGTCGAGCGGTCGCGCTCGGCCCGGTCCTTCGTCGACCTGAACTTCAAGGTGTCGGAGGAGTTCCGGAGCCGCTTCAGGCGCGTGGCGGTCGACGCCGACCTCAAGAACGTCCAGCTTCTCCGCCGGGCCCTCGCGGCGTACGAGCGCGAGCAGCGGAGCGCGTCGTGACCGCGCGGCCACCGGCAGCAATCGGTCGGCCGCCCTCGAGCCCTCGTTCCTCGAACTGGTTCCCTGGAGGTGGGTCTGCCGATTCCGTGATGATTCGTTCGACTCGCGTTGGCGCGCGAGTTCTTTGCCCGTACAGTCGAACGGCTCGCGTTGGCGCGCGAGCCCGTTGATTAAGACCTAGGCGGGTGGCCGTGGCAGGCGGCCAATGCATGGAGTCTAGCACAGTCTCGTCATGTGGCGCTACCCCTGCGCCACACCGGCGCTTCGTCTTCTGGCCAGCTGTCACGGCGGCGTCCTCGGGCGCCGTTCCGGCGTGGGCGCTCTTCGAGCCTCTGTCCTCGGTTCGTCTTCAGGTGCTGGGGTCCCGCCCGGACGGCCTGGGGCCGCCTTCCTCTCCGCTGCTGCAGGGAGCTGGTCCATGAGTCGAGACGGCCCTCGGCTCACGCCCGTCGCGCGGGAGACGCCCAAGCAGGAGAAGCTCCCGCTGCCGGATCCGCCGGCCAGGCCGTTCGTGGCCTTGGCCCGGGAGTCCCGGGTAGGCGGCCCCGTCCGGAAGCTCGTCTACATGATGGTCGCCACCTTCTGTCCGGTGATGGCGTACTCGTGGATCGCCACCGGCAGGATCAAGCGCGAGACGCTTCGCCAAGCGTGCGAGCTCAAGAAGGTCGACACCCTCGACACCCACCTACGGCAGCTCCGGGCCGACGGCTTCCTCAGCTGGCGCCGCACGCCGGGCGCGTCGATCTTCGAGGTCAGGCTCTCGCCCCTCCGTGTCCTTGAGGCGATGGCGGATTCGGCGAAGCGGTTCGGGCCGAAGGCCGTGGCGCCCCCGGTGCACCGTTCGGAGCTGCCCGGGGCAGGGGAGCCGGTGTCCGTTGGCCAAGGCGAGTCCCCCTCAAAGGGAGGTACAACGACTCCTCATCGAGGGGTTGAACCCCCATTAGACGGGGAGTCCGGCGCTCTCGCCAGGCCTCCGGTGTCCCCATTTCAGGGGGAGTTGCCCGGCGCGCTCTCGCCAGTGTCCCCGTCCGTGGGGGAGTCGACGGCTCCCGTCCCGACCGGGCTTTATGCTCAGGTGTCCCCGTCTCCCGCTGCCGTCAGCGGGTCCCCCGGACAGGGGCAGGCAGAAGCCCCGTTTCGGGGGGAGTCGGGAGCCCCCGTTCCAGGGGGAGCAGAAGTAGCTGCTGAAGGGGTTTTTGAAGTAAGACCAGCAGCAGCAGGGGCCGTCGCGTTGGCTTCAGCCGAACCAACCTCGGTTCCAGACCCGGTGCCCACAGATCGGCGATTCAAGCTCCTGGAAGTGGCGGCCGATAGGCTGTTTTCTGTCCGGGCGCCCGAGCTCTGGCACCATGCTCCCGACGTTGCCGTGCAGGCCCAGATCTCGGCGGCGGTTCAGTTTCGGGACGGTCATCGCTGGGATCGGCATACACACAAGGCGGTCGAGGAGGTCGTGGTTTCGGTGGGCGTCGAGCGCTCCGGCCGCTGGAAGACCGTCGTCCAGCGCTGCGAGTGCGGCGCGGCGCGTTTCGTCACCGTCGACCGGGACGGACTGGTGTCGGAGTACGTCCCGTGGACCCTTTGCGGACTAATGGCGGCGTTCGTTACCGACGAGGCGTTCTTCATGGACCGGCCGCCGCCCTCGCTGGCGTGCGAGCCCGTCGCCCTCGAGGGCTGGCAGGAGCCGTTGACTTGGTCCGACGTCGACATCCTCCACGAGCAGGGGCAGGACGGCGGGGACCGCCTGCCCGCGCCGGTCGAGTGTCCGCCCGAACTGTCTTCGCCGGACCAGTCGGAGCCGGAGGTCGAGGGCTCGCCCGAGCTTGTGTCGTGTCCCCGGTGTGGCGGGCAGGTCCCTCTGCGTGAGATCGGCGTCGCGGGGTGCGTCCTCTGTCTGTGAGATTTCGGGTGCTCAGTGCGCATCGCGGCATTCGCCGGCGACAGCAATTTCGACAAGCCCGGGGGCGGAGGGGGGCTGCCCCCGGCAGCAGGCTGGCGACCGCTCCTCAACCACCCGCCGCCGTCCGGGTCACGCGTGCCCGCAGCGGCTTGCCAGTCACTTCCTTGAACATCGCCACGACGTCGTTCTCGGCCACGCCCGCCTCGCGCATCAGACAGTCGATGGTCTCGGCCGGGTAGGCCGCTTCATGCTCGAGCGCCGCGCACAGAGCCCGACTGGCCATCGCCCCCGTCACGACCAGGGCCGGGCTGTTCCACAACGTCGGGGCTGGCGACCGCGTTCGCCCGGCCACCTCGCCGTGGAGGCGCCTCAGCCAGCTCTCCGGCTCTTCTTCCGGGGGCAGTATCTCCGCGAGGGCGCGCCTGACCGGCTCCGGGCCGACGTTTCGGTCCAGCGGCTTGGTAGCCCGCGTCTGGCGCGTTGCGAACACCACCACGGTGCGGTCGGTCAGGTAGACGTGGCCACGCAGCTTGTGGTCGCCCATGTGCGCCTCGAGCTGGTGGAGGACTGCGTTCACCGGTGCGTCCGGTCCGCCGCGGTGGCGTTGCGGCTGCTCATCGTGCTGGTCCGGGGTCCCGTCGCCGGGCGTAGCGTTCGATCAGGTACAGGTCGGCCTCGGCCGCCATCGGTTCGGAGCCGTAGGTCAGCTCGTGCAGCCGCTCGGCTTCCCGCCGCGTCGTGACGCCTGCCGCTTCCAGCAGGATGTCGAGGTCCGCCAGGTCGGGGGAGCGGCCGGCGTGCAGCTTCATCGCGATCATCCGCCTCGTCGAGGCGCCTTCGATCGTCAGGTTCGTGTTGGTGTAGACGCGCCGCTCGCCCCGGTCGGGGTCTTCCGGCAGGTGGCGCAGGGTTACGGCCTCGTTCAGCCAGTACACGCTCAGGCCCTCTTCGCCGGCGATCTCGGCGACCGCCTTGGTGACAGCCTCGCGGCCGCGGCGGATGTGCGAGTCGACGTCGTCGGTCACGCGCTGGGCATCGTGGGCGAGGGCCATCATGGCGCCGCCGACGATGTACACCTCGGCGTGCTGGTCAGCCTGCCTGAGCTTCTCGTTGAGGCGGTCGAACAGCTCGAGGAGCCGCACTCTCGTGAGGGGCCCAGACATGGCGCTCACCTCCTCGCTCGTCGAGGTTTCGGGGTTCGATGAAGGTGTTGTGTCGGATGAAGGCGGCGGGCGCGTTGGCGAGCGCCGTGCCGCGCTCGATGGGCCCGCGCCGGTAGACCCAGGGGCGTTTCAGGAAGCGCTCGGGCGCCTGGGTCCACGCGGGCACCTCGTCTCCATGCATGGTGCACATGTGCTCGACGGTGGCCGCGATGACAGCGTCCCAGACGGTGCCGGTGAGCGGGGGCTCGGCCGCGGCGAGGGTTCTGCGGTCGACGTCGTCGATGCCGTGGTAGTAGCGGGTGAGGCCCTTGACGATGAGTCGCTCGAGGGTGGTATCGTCCCAGCCGGCTTGGGCTTCGGCGGCGAGCTCGGTGAGCTTCGCCGCCGCGGTCCTCGCCTGAACGCCGGCGTCAGCTTGCTTCGGTTCGGTCGCTTGCATGGTCCGCCCGGGGGTTGGACATTCAGAGTGTCGCACGGTTCGCGAGGCGCATCGATTCGGGAGGAGCCTGGCGCTTCAGCACCCCTGCGGGCCTACGGCCGGGGCGCTGCGGCCGATGTAGCTCTAGAATCCGGCCCGCACAATCGCGCGCCGGCGGATGCCGGCCCAACCGAGCGAGAGGACGGCCGAAACCCAAGCGCCGGAGGCGAACGTGCGAGCGAAGGCGGCGTCGCCCGCCGTGTCCGTGGCGCGGTCGGCCGCGCGTTCCGCAACCGAGCGCGCCGTGGACAGGACGTCGCGGGCGTGCTTGGCTCGACGCTCGGCGCGGTCGACCGCCGCCGCGGCTTCGGCGCGGACGACCCGGGCGGCGTCCTGGACATCCGCGGCCGCGTCCACCGCCGCACGCAACCTGGCGACGCGTTGCTCGCGGGTCAGGCGGCCGGCCGCGGCGCGCCGTTCCATGTCGGCGGCCCAAACCTCGGCCGCGGCACCGACTTCCCTGACCCAGCTGGCGGCCGCGCGGGCGGGGTCCCAAGGGATCTTGGAGAAGAGCCAGGACACCGCGCCCGCCACCGCGGCGCCGGCTCCACCAGCGGCCGCCCCGGCGGAGAAGGGAAGATCACGGACGCGCCCGACGACATCGACGCCGGCCTTGGCCAAGGCGAGTTGCTTCTTCCGATGATCCCAGAACGCCGCCCAAAACGAGCTGGACGCCTCGCGACTCGCGCGCGCCGCCTCCCGGGCGCGACCGTCAGCGACCGACAGAACCGCCGCGGCGCGCCGGGCGTCGGCCGTAGCGCGCTGGGCATGAGCGGCATGGATCTCCGAAGTGATGCGGCTGTCGTGGAAGCAGGCCTCGCTGAAGAGCGCTCCGAAGAGGAGGAGGGCGGCCGCCGCGGTCTCCAGGGGCGGATGCCAGAACGGCGGCCGCCGAGACGGTGGCGGCGATGTCGAGGCGGAGTCGCCAGATGCCGTTCCGGACGCCCGCCACCGATCCGACGAGTCAGGTCCGGGCGGGGGGTCGGAGGGCTCGTCCCCTCTCCGCGCCCGGGCGGAACGATACGCGTCGTATTCCGCACGCTTGCGGGCGTCCTTGAGAACGTCCCAGGCGGCGTTGACCTCCGCGGTCGCTGAGGTCCAGTGCTCCCGGTCCGCGTCGCTGTCGGAGTCACCGCCCTTGTCGGGATGATAGCGCTTGAGCAAACGGGTGCGGGCCACACGGATGTCGCCGAGCGACGCATCCGCCGGAACGCCCAGAACGGCGTAGAGATCCTTGTCGAAGATCGAGGTCATGAGGACGTCACAGGCGTCGGCCGTCGGCAAGGCTGGTCGGTAACCCCATTGTATGCCTCGTTACTCGGCCTGCAGGGCGCGGAGCTCCGCGGCGAGGGCCTCAGCTTCAGGAAGATCGGCAAGGCCCTCGGCATCGCGGCGTGGACCGTCTCGCGCTACGTCCGCAGCTTCGAGGAGGGAGGCCGATGACGACGTGTCGGGCGACATCGAACTGACCTCGAGGCCCTGACCGAGCGTCGCCGCTCCATCGCTGAAGTGTCCCGGGAGGTCGATATCACCGGACCCGCCGACGCAGTGCGGCTGTACGATGTCTGACTATCAGCGGCCCCGCGGGACAGCCAACCATGCCGACCACCTACAGAGTCGTCCTTGAGACCGAGACCCGGCCGCGTGAAGCCGCGGCCGCCCTCGACCACCCTGCCCGCCATCCGGGTCGACGCCCCGACCGTCGACATCGCCGCCCGGCTCGCCCTGGCCCATCACATCGACAGCCGGCCGATTCCGCCTCCCGCCGGGACCTCGTTCGGGCTCCTCGTGATCACGCCGCCGCCCCACGACCCGAACGTGCCTCACCACGACCTCGACGACGAGCCCGAGATACACCACCTCAACGTCGAGTACTGGCCCGACACAACCGCGCACTGACCCGCCCGTCGCCAGGGATGTTCGCGCCAGTACTTCATCTTCCCGCTGCAGGACCCCGCCGCCGTCAGTGCATCGTCTCGCCGACGCCGTCTCGGTCGGCCTCGTCGGCGAGCGTCTCGACGATGCCGGCGTAGAGCGCCAGCGTGGCGAGCACCGACGAGCGCACCGCGTCCCGGAAGGTGGCCGAAGGCGCCCAGGCCCTCACCGCGTCGTCGTCGTCCTCGTCGGGCATCTCGTCGAGGGCGGCGACGGCGAGGCGCTCGGCGGGGGTGGCGATGTCGCGGCCGACGCGCTCGGCGATGACGGCGCGTGCGGCCCGTACGAGGTTGCGGAACTCGGGGTCATGGAACTGGTCGTGGTTGAACATCGGGGGGCACCTATCCCTGTTCGCGTTCATCGAGCCCTGCCGGCCGCGCGTCCGGAGGACGGCCGTCCGCGGGAGGGTTCCGGCCGTAGGCGGGGTAGTCGGCGGCACCGAACAGCTCCCGCTGCCGGAGGGCCGCATCGACCTCGGGGGTTGTGGCGGGCCGGAACCCGTGGCCGTCGTCGACGTCGATCAGGAACCGGCCGGGGCCGTCTCCGGTGGTGACGCGCCATCGCCGCTCAGGCATGAGCATTCGTCCTCGCGCCCCGGGGCGTCGGCCGAGACGAGCACGGAGCGCGGGTTCGGGCCGGGCACGCTCGCCGGGCTGTGCCCGGCGAGGTGATGGCGGACCCCAGGCCCAAGTCGAGGCCGTTCCGTCCCGGCCATCCTACACGCGCGGCCACGCGTCGCCGGGGCCGGGTTCTCCATCTCCGGAGCTGTCCGCCGTTCCCTTGGCCGGCTCTTGGTTCTCCGACCCCAATCTCCGCCGCAGGACGCCGCCTCCCGGCCGGGTGTCCTGACCCGGACCCCTGGGCCGCCGGCGACGGGGGAGGTCATGAGCTCATCGATTGGATGTCCTCCGCCTTGATGCGGTCGAGCATCTTTCCGATCAGGGGGCTTGCCTCGTTCTTGCCGAGCTTCTCCAGCCCGGGCTCCTCGGGGTCGATCCCCAGGTCGCGTGCGATCCCGGGATGCTGCTCGACGAGCCTGGCGAGCAGAACCTTCTGCTTGGCGGTGATCGGCGGTCCTGCCACGGCCGGCTCCGTCTTCTCCGCCGGGGCGTCCCCGTTGTTCCCGGGCGCGTCCTCGAGGCCGAAGAGGCGTCGGTCGTGCGGGCGCTCGAGGGCCTGGATCCGGTTCTCGAGCCACCGGAGGCTGATCTCGGCGCCGGTCTTCCGGGCGGCGAGGACGAGGCCACCGACGACGATCTTGCGGCGGGTGTCGAGCCTGCGTTCGGCCGCGGTCTCCCTGGCCTGGAGGGGTCGCAGGCGCTCGACGACGCGCTTGTCGGCCTCCTCGGCCCTGGCGGCAATCTCCTCGCGCTTCTGCCTGAGCTTGGCGATCAGCTGCTTGCGTGATGACCGCATACCGGGAGTGGTAGCATGGGGCGAGCGACCGAGTCAAGCGAGGGAGAGCAAACCCGAAGGGCGCACTTACCGGTTTCGCTGTGCGAAACCGACGTGCTAAGGACCCCGCAAAGGCCTAATGGCGAGACCGTGTATTGCCACTGCAACGTGAAGACGGGATCACGCGCAAGCGGCCAATCCGCGGCGGCGAAGTACGACTACATCAGCCGTGACGGCAAGTACGCAAAGGCCGGCCGGAAGGAGGTCGTCCACCTCGAGTCCGGCTGCATGCCGGCATTCGCGTCGTCGGACGCGCGTCTGTACTGGTCGGCGGCCGACAGCCACGAGCGTAGCAACGGGCGTCTGTTCCGGTCACTGACGGCGGCGCTGCCGAACACGCTGGACGCGGCGGGCCGTCTCGAGCTGTCGCGGCGGTTCGCGGCTCAGGTGACGGGCGGGGAGCTGCCGTACACGCTGGCGCTTCACGCGGGGCGTTCGAAGAAGGCCGGGGTGGACGACAACCCGCACCTCCACCTGGTGTTCTCGGAGCGGGTGAACGACGGGGTGGCGCGCGGGGCGGAGCAGTGGTTCCGGCGGGCGGCTCCGAAGAAGGTCGACCCGGCGTCCGGCGGCGCGAGGAAGACGGAGCGTACGAAGCCGCGGTCGTGGCTGGAGGAGACGCGGTCGGCTTGGGCGGGGGAGATGAACCTGGCGTTCGAGCGTGCCGGCGTGGCTGACCGGGCGACGGCGGAGAGCCACGCCACGCAGCTGGCGCGTGCTCGCGCGGCCGGCGACACGGCGGCGGAGGCGCACCTTCTGCTGAACCCGCCGTCGACGCACATCGGCCCGCCGGCGAAGCACAGCTGGGAGGACCGGCCGGGGCGGGCGGAGGCGCTGAAGCTGGATCGGTATCTGGCGGCGGAGGCGTCGTCGGCTTCGGCCGAGGCGGTCCGGTCGGCGCACGCGCCGGACGTGGCGGCCGCGGCCGAGGCGAGGTCGCAAGTCGCGGAGCTCGACGCGCGTATCGCGGAGCTGGAGGCGTCGGCGTCGGCCGGCGACCGGCGGGCGCGGCTGGACGCCCGCGAGGAGTCGGTGCGGGCGACGTCGACGGGCGGGCAGTGGCTGGACGAGGCGCACCAGTCGGTCCTCGCCCGGGCCGGCGGCCGTCTGACGGTGGGCGAGCGAGAACGCGCGGTGGAGACGGTGGAAGGCCGTCTCCTCGCGGACCTCGCCGCCCGCGAGGAGTCGCTCATGGCGACGTCGACCGGCTCGACGTTGCTGGGGGAGGAGTACGGGGAGGGCGGCGCCGCCGCGGATGCGCAGAGCTTCGCGGAGCGGGAGTCCGTTCTGGAACGGGTTGCGCGACGAGTCGACGAGGAGCTGGGGGCTCGCGAGGAGGCGCTGCGGTCGATCCCGCTGGGCCGGCAACATCTGCCGACGGCGGAACAAGCTGGGGCCGGTGGTGGGGAGCCGCCGACACCGGCCGAGCGTGAGTCGACGGTCCGCGCGGCGGAGCGGCGGGTGGGGGAGGAGCTCGACCGGCGTGAGGCACGGGTCCACGCGGGCACGGGCGACGGCCGGCTGCTGGACGAGGCGGCCGAAGAGCTGACGGAGCGCGGCGCGGTCTCCGGCGACGGCGGCCTGGCGGAGCGGGCGCGGATCGTCGCCAGGGCGGAGACCCTGCTCGAGGCGGACCGCGCCGAGCTCGAGCTCGAGGAAGCGGAGCTGCTGAAGGACGCGGCCGGCGAGGAGCTTCTCCGCAACGCCCGTCGCGATATCCTCGGCGCCGACGGCCGGGAGGCGCAGACGCTCGCCGACGGCCGGACCGTCATCGACGAGGCGTCCGCGGCGAAGGCCCGGGTCGAGGCGCTCGGCATCGGGGGCATGGACCTGTACCACGCCCACCTGGCGGACATCGATCCAAAGTGGGGCGTGGACGGGACCGCGACGACGACGCGCGCGGACCAGGATGCGGCGCTGAGCGCGGCGGAGTCCGACGTCGCGCGCCTTGAGCGCCTTCGCGCCGTGCTGTCGGACGAGGCCGCCGCCGCCCGCTTCCGCGCGGTCCTCGACGACAGTCCGGGCCAGGGCCGGTTCGACACGGTGGCCCTCGACGGGGCCCTCGCGGCGGGCGAGCGGGAGCGGGAGGAGCGCGCGGCCGGCGAACGGGTGGCCGCCCGCGAGGAGTCGGTGCGGGCGACGTCGACGGGCGGGCAGTGGCTGGACGAGGAGTACCAGTCGGTCCTCGCCCGGGCCGGCGGCCGTCTGACGGTGGGCGAGAGAGAACGCGCGGTGGAGACGGTGGAAGGCCGCCTCCGCGCGGACCTCGCCGCCCGCGAGGAGGCGCTCATGGCGACCTCGACCGGCTCGACGTTGCTGTTGGAGGAGTACGGGGGGGGCGGCGACGCCGCGGATGCGCAGAGCTTCGCGAGTTGGGAATCCGTTCTGGAACGGGTCGCGCAACGCGTCGACGAGGAGCTGGGGTCCCGCGAGGAAGCGCTGCGGTCGATCCCGCAGGGCCGGCGGCATCTGTCGGCGGCGGAAGAAGCCCGGCCCGGCGGCGCTACGGGGGAGCCGCCGACCCCGGCCGTGCGCGAGTCGACGGTCCGAGAGGCGGAGCGTCGGGTGGGGGAGGAGCTCGCCCGGCGCGAGGCGCGGGTCCTCGCGGCCACGGGCGACGACCGGCTGCTGGCCGAGGCAGCCGAAGAGCTGACGGAGCGCGGCGCGGTCTCCGGCGCCGGCGGCCTGGCGGAGCGGGCGCGGATCATCGACCGGGCGGAGGACCTGCTCGCGGGGGAGCACGCCGGGCTCGAGGTCGAGGAAGGGGCTCTGCTGAAGGACGCCGCCGGCAAGGAGTTTCTCCGCAACGCCCGGCGCGATGTCCTCGGCGCCGCTGACGACGACCTGGAGGCGGAGACGCTCGTCGACGACTGGGCCGTCATCGACCAGGCGGCCGCGGCGAAGGCGCGGGTCGAGGCGCTCGGCGTCGGGGGCCTGGAGCTGTACCACGCCCACCTGGCGGACATCGATCCGAAGTGGAGCATGGACGGGACCGCGACGACGACGCGCGGGCACCAGGATGCGGCGCTCAGCGCGGCGGAGTCGGACGGCGCGCGCCTCGGGCGCCTTCGCGCCGTGCTGTCGGACGAGGCCGCCGCCGCCCGCTGCCGCGAGGTCCTCGACGACGGTCCGGTCCGGTTCGACACGGCGGCCCTCGACGGGGCCCTCGCGGCGGGCGAGCGGGAGCGGGAGCGCGCGGCGGCGCGGCGTGCGGCAGACCTCGAGACGGCCACGTCGGCGGCGCAGGCCGCGGCGGCGCGGTCGGACGTCAAGTTGCGCCCCGACGGCGTTCGAGCGATCTACGAGACCGGCGAGACGCACGCGGCCGGTCTCGCGGCCGTGGAGCGCACGACCGAGGCCCTCGACGCTGCGGCCGACCAGCGGCTCCCGACCAGCACGATCATCGGCGCCTGGAACGCGAACCGTTCGGAGCCTGGCGGGATAGCGTCGGCCCTTGCCGCCGCCACTGCCACCGCCACCGCCCGCCTCGAGGAGGAGCGCGCCGCGGCCGAGGCGGCGCGGCGCAAGCGGCAGGCGGTCATCGAGAAGCGCAACTCCCGCGTGGAGGTGCAGTTGGCCGACCCCGCGTCGGCCAGAGCCTTCATCGCGGCCCTCGACGTGGAGGACCGGTTGTGGCGGACAGGGACCAGCCCGGACCGCATCGACCGGGCGCTCGACGAAGCCGAGCTGGGTTTCGGCCGCCGGAAGGTCGCCGCTTGGCAACACCGGGAACACCAGGTGGTCCTCGAGGCGGAACAGCGGCACCGCGGAGTCCCCAGCGCGGCGTGGCGAGACACGGTCGATTGTTTCAAGGGGCAGACGGCTGCCGCCCGTCAAGGCAGGATCGTCTCGCGGCGGCTCTCGGACCGCGCCTGCGTCCGGGCGCTCGCGGCCGAGAAGGCGGAGCCGCCGGCGCCGCGCAACCTCGTTCAGCGGCTCTACGACTGGCTGCGGACCCGGATCGAGCAACTGTTCGGCCGTTCTTCCGGCCCGTCCGCGGCGGCCGCCGGTCCGGAGGCCTCGGCGGAGCGCCGGGCCGAAGCGGCCCGGCCCCCGCCCACCGCCTTCGAGGAGCGGTACTGCCGGGAGTGGCCCGAGCACGCGGCCGACATCCGTCGCCCGGACTTCGAGAAGCTGGCCGCGGGCGCGTCAGGCCGTAACCGGCTCTTCGAGCGGGAGGAGCCGCACTCGTCGAGATGGACCACGGTCGAACCTGGCGAGCTGCCGGCCGCGCTCGCCCAGGCCGCGCCGGCCTGGAGCGACAAGGCCGTCGAGGAGGTGACGCGGCGGACCACAGTTGGCGCTTGGGATCGAACCGAGCGCCGGCAGGTCACCGAGGCGCACCTGAGCGACTACGGGAACCGGTTGCCGGCGGAGTACTCGCGCTCGGCGGAGTGGCGGGCGATCCTGGCGCGCGCGGAGGAGGCGGTCAGTAAGGTTCAGAACGGCTGGCGGTACACGTGGGCCGACCGCCGGAAGGACGACCGGAAGAAGCGGCAGCTCGAGGCGACGGCGATCAACCGCGCCTGCGGCCGCGACGCGCGCCGCCTGCACGAGAAGATGATGGCGGCGCGTGATGCCGCGCGGCCCGACTGGGAGGTCACGGTCAGGGTCCGGACCGTTCAGCAGCTCATCCGGAACGAAGAGGCGAGCTGTTTCAGGCAAGAGCAGGCGCAGGCACGGGCGCGAGAGCTGGAGCGGCGGAAACGGGCGCAAGAGCTGGAGCCGGCCGCCGACAAGCCGCTGCCCAAACGGGAGCGGCCGAGAGATCAGGGACTTCTAGATCGATGAGCCCCGCCTCGGCGGGAAGCAGCGCCGCTTTTTTCCCGGGCCGCGTGTCGCTCACGGACCTCCTCGAGAACGGACTCCCGCAACATCTCGCCCGCCGCGGCGGAACCCTCGACGATGTCGACCACCGGCAGCTCGTCATCGACTTCCTGGACGGAAGCATCGAACCTCGCCGTCATCGACCCCCGAACCCGCTTGGCTAAGGCCAGGACCGTTGTCGACGGCCGCCTCGCGCCCGGCCTGCTTCTTCGCGAAGACGGCGTCGCCGAGCTTCAACGTGTTCCAGTAGATGATGATCGCGGCCATCAGGTTGAGGCCCGGCGACCCGGTAGTGCCGCCCCTCCCCGGTTCGGGTCCCCGCAGTTCGCCGCGTTGGTGGAAGTTGTCGACCAGGGCGCGCCGCCGCGCGGCGAGCTTGCGCAGGAGCCGGCTCGGCCGCATTGGTCCCGGTCCGGCTCCTGTTCCAGGTGGGTGAGCAAGCTCTCCCCTGCAACCCCTCCAGTTCTACGGGGAGGGCGACCCTCCCCGAGCCCCACCCGCCGGATGCTGACCAGGGCGGGCCGGACAGGGCCCGCGAGCGACGCGGGCCGCGCTGTATCCGATCCGTCCGCCGCGGCCCGCGTGCGGGTCTGCCGGCCCGCCGCTTCGGGGGCGTGCCGCCCCCGTCCTCCCCCTGCTCAAGCCGTGCCAGGTCGAGAGGTTGGCTTGCACGCACAGTCGTCCCATCCGCCCCCGGAGCGGGTTGGACTGCACCCGCTCCGAACGCCGGCTCCGCCGGCGGGGCGGACGCCGCCCCCGGCCGGACCTGGAAAATGCGGTCCGGCCTCCATCCCGAGGCCGTGAAGGGCGACGGCCCCGGGATGGGCGGCGAACCCCTGCCCTTGCGACGGCGCCCCCGGCCGGCCTGAAGAGCGGGCCGGCCAGGCGGGTGCGCCTCTCGCAGATTCCGGCGTCAACGACGGCGAAGCGAAGAGCGATCGCCGCCGCTGAACGCCCGGGCCGTCGAATCTCCGCTCCTTTACCTTGACGTCGCCGGCAGAAAACGCGGCTTCGCCGCAGGCCGGCTCCTCCCCACCACCACCACCGCCCTCACCACCACCACCCCCGTGTCCGACGAGGGGCCGCTCTCCCGGGCCGGCCGGCCTGAACGCCGGCGCCGAAAAGCATCGGCCGGTCGATTAGACACCCCGGGCAGCGGTCCCCTCCGGGGCTCGTTGACCCCGGAATCGCGGGCAGGGGTCCTGCGGCGCGACGTGTGCGCACGGGCGCGGGTCGGCATGAGGCCGGACGCGACTCGCCGCAGGAGGAGTGAACGATGGCCAGCACTCGCGTCCGCAACTCGAGGAGGGACCGGTTTCGCGACGGCGGCGGGAATCCGTTCCGGGAGGGCCGGCCGCTCCGGGTCGGCTCCGAGATCGTCGTCCGCTCGATCGACGGCGCCGGCTCGACCATCCGCGCCTTGCGCGTGGCGACGAGGCTGCGCCTGCAGGGCTCCGCGCTGGCCGCGGCGCTGGCGAGTCCGGCCGTGAGCTCGGCTCTCGCCGACGTGTCGTATCGCACCGGCGCCGGCCACACGACGGGGCTGTCGGTCGTCTACCACCGGGTCGAGCCGCTGACGACGGTCGTCCGCGAGTCGGCCGCGAGCCCCGAGCAGGAGTTCGAGGTCGCGTGGCGGGGCGGCGACGGCCTCCTCGACCAGATGCCGGACCCCGAGCCCGTCGACGGCGGTCCGACGCGCGCGGCCGTCGACTGGCACGAGCTGGCGAAGCACGCACCCGACGTCGACGACGACGAGCGCTCGATGCCGGCCCTCGCCGACCGGAAGGTCCTGCGCCGGCGCGGCCGCGTGACGGTCAGGCGCGGGTTCCTGCGCCCGCCGATGTCGGCCGAGGCGGTCGCGCGCATGGTCGAGCTTCGCGCCCAGGGCCTCGGCTTCGGGCGGATCGCGCGGGCGATCGGCTGCGCGCGGATCACCGTGTCCCGTTACCTGCGCAGCTTCGAGGAGGAGGCCGGTAACCCGTTGCCGCGATGCGGTGCTGCGCGTCCCGCGGCCGGACCGGCCGCGGGACTTCCCTGACGCCGTACAGTGACACGCCCCGGCATGGTGCCGGGGCGTGTCGCCGGGTCGGCTCGTCCAACCGGCGTAGAATGACCCGTGGGCATGATCAACCGAGCGCCAGCGCCGATACCGCGAGCGCCGCAACGCCGGCGAGCCCGTCCGGCCAGGGCTCGCGAGGCCGGATACACCTGCGACGAGGCCGATGAACGCCGCCGCCTCGCCGCCGGCGAGATCGGCGTCGAAGACCTCCAGCGTCAGGCCGACGAGCTCGCGACCGAACTCGAAGAGAAGCCGCCTGCGCCCATGGTCCGCGGTACGGCCGGTGACCCGCCGCAACGTCGCCCAGAGCGGGAGTACGGGACGGATGCCAAGAATCGAAGTGATCGAGGGCGCGCCGTGCGGCTGCTATGCGACTCCGGAACGGACGCGAGACGGCGACGACTGGGTGATCGCCTGCCCGCTCTGCGGTCGAACGTGGAGGATCGGGTTGCGCCGGTGACGCCGCCCCCCCGCTCCCGTTTCAGAGCGGACGTTGTGGGAGGATTGCTCGATGCTCGACACACATGCAGTGGCCCGATCGCTGACCGCGGCCGACTTCACGCCCGCCCAGGCGGACGCCCTCACCGACGCCCTTCGGGAGTTCACCGAGCGGGGCGACCACGTGACGCCCGACCAGTTCAAGGTGGGCCTAGCCGAGGTCCGAACCGAGATCGCGAATCTGGATACGCGGCTCTCGGCGCAGATCGGTAACGTGCGGACCGAGGTCGCGAACCTCGACACCCGCTTGTCGACCCAGATCGCCGGTGTCCGCACCGAGATTGCGAGCCTCGAAACCAGGCTCATCCGCTGGATGGTGGGGACCGTGCTCGCGACGGCGGCGCTGACGTTCGGAATCCTGCGGTTCCTCGCCGGGCCGGGGGGGTGAACGCTGGCTCCCGCACCGTTGCGGGAAGCTCGAGCGAGGGTGATGGAAGACATGACAGAGAACAAGAACGACGAGGAGCAGGAGCCGATCCGTGTGAACACGCGGGAGGAATTCGAAGACGCGCTCGAGGAGCTGTTCGAGACCGGCCGACCGATCGAGGCCCCGTCGGTCGAGGCGCTCGAAGAGTGGGGCGTCGACCTCGAGGACGAGGGAGGGGCGGTGAACCGCGGGTCGTTTGCGGGAGGGGGCGGGACCGCCGGCTCTCGGCAACCCGGCGCATCCTGCGGCGGCGGGCGAGTCCCGAGCGGATGACTCTCGAGACCCTCCGGCGCGTCGCGGCGGCGCTCCGGCCGGCCGCCAGCGCGGTGATGTTCGCGGCCGTGAAGGTGGCGCTCGGTGGCGTCCTGCGGCGGGAGGTGGCATGAGCGGCAGGAACGGCCGCATGGCGCGGGCGGTGGCGCTCTCGGCTCGGGACGTGCGGCGCGTCGGGCTGACGGCGCACGCAAGCCGCGCGGTGGCGGTGGAGCGGCGGGCGCTGCCGACTGCGGCCGTGGCGACGCTCGACAACGGGGTGTTGCGCCGGGTGGCGAGGACCCCCGGTAAATCGCTCCCGCCCGGCGGGGACCCCAGTCCGCCCGCGCCGGACCAAGGGGCCTACGAGGCCGGCCCTTCCCTTGGCCAACCCGCGCCGGCGCCGGCAGCTCCCGAGCTTCCCCCCGAGGCGGACCGGCTGGCCGTTCCCGAGGCGGCGCTTGAGGGCGATGCGGCCGACGCGTGGCGGGACGTGATCGCGGCCGTCGACAACGACACCATCGCCAACGCCCGCCCGCACCGCGGCGAGCAGCAGGCGCGGGCCGATGGTCGCAGGGGGCGCCTCCGCCCGGGTGGACATCGCCCTGGTGTCGGGCGACTTCTTCTCCCTGCTGGGGGCGGTGCCGGCGCACGGCCGGCTGCTGACGCCGCTGGACAAACGACCCGGGCGCCCCGCGGCCCGAGACGTCCGCCTTCCTCGGCTTCACGCACTACTGCGCCTGGAGCCTGGCCTCTGATGAACGGGTTCTACCAGGAGCTGCGTCGTGGCTGGGTACCGGGCGCTTCGTCGCCGGAGCCAGCGGCGGCTCACCTGGCCCCGCTTCCAGCAGTTGCTCGAACGCTTCCCCCTTTCGTCGCCGTCCATCAACGCACCCCCGCCCGGCGCGTGCCTGATGCTTCGTTCAACCTCGGGAGGAGCCGAGTGCGGGAAAGCCGCACGCTCGGATCTGTGGGGGCGAAAGCCGAATGGCTGAGCTACCCGACCAATCCCCCGACGAGCGCCCAGGGAGTCTTGAGAGTGACAGATTCGTCATCAACAGCCCGAAAATCCCGAGCGGCATTGCCCTTGCGGGATGCTATCCATTGCCCGCTGCTGGAGGGACGCCACGAGGAGTGGATCAGGTGCTGTACTGTTCGCTTTCTGCCCGTGGCTCGGCGCGTAGCCGGCAGCGACCCAACGGCGCACGATGTCCTGCAGGAAAGCTGGATTTCCGTGCTTCATGGAATCAGGCAATACCGCGGTCAGTCGCCAGCGTGCGCTTGGGTTCGAGCCATCGTTCGCAATGAGGCGCTGCGCCAAGTAACCCGGCTGAGGGGGAATGTCCCGCTGGACGCCCAAGGCGACAGCTCTGAAGGCCCAAGCCGGCGAATGGCACTGCCTGCCGCCGGCGCGAGCCCCGAGGACGAGGAGCACCGGCGCCAGTTGGCGCGGATTCTCTTGGAGGTCGTGGACAGGCTTCCCGCAGCGTATCGTGATATCATCCGCATGCGCGACCTTGATGAGCAGTCGCCTTCGGCCGTGGCTGCACGCTTACACATCACGCGCTCGAGTGTGTCCACACGTCTGCACCGTGCCCACCGTCTCCTCAGACAGCAACTCCTGCGACGCCTCGGGATTGGTGGAGTCGTAGCTCCTCACTCTGAGAAGGAGTACCCACCGACAACCGCAAGGTCCACTGACAGGAACTCGTCGTGAAGGTGCCCGCCGACACGCACGCTGAAGCGGCTGGTGAGCGCTAGACCGACGAACAACTCGACGACTGGAGAGAATCGCCAGGAACGCTCGGCAAACACCGGATCGTGGCGCGCGTCGCGTCCCGCCCATCTGTCTAGAGTTCTGTATTGTAACGGACTGACGCCGATGTAGCCATACGTCCGGTTCGTCAACAGGCGGTGTCTGTAGCGGATCCCGACGTGGAAAACTGTGACCCGATCCGTGATCCACGATTCCGGAAGGTACTCCATCGGTGCTGTTCGTCCATGCGTGTACCAAGCGCCTACACCCCAATGCTCAGTAGCCCAGAACTCGCCGCCAAGATTCACCGCCGCCATCCAGTCATCGACCGCATTCGGAACAGCACCTACGCCGCCGAGGATCTCAAATCGAGGCGGGGTCAGATCTGTCTGCTGAGCCGCAGCGCAAGGCACCCAACCGCCGAAGACGACTCCAGCGAGTGCTGTACGGACGGCGGCGCACCGCCACAGACACCAGACCCCCACGGGCTTTATCTCCTGTACAGTCGCATCCGAATCTGCACCTGTGCCGTCACGTCCGAGTGCCCTTCAATAGGCCAAGTCCACGCTGAGCGTCCTTCGCACGCCCACGCCCCTGTACAGGAAATGGGAACGTGGATGTCTCCGTAACGGAGCGTGGTGATCTTGTCATCGGCGCCACCGAATATCCCGCCCGCATCCAATTCGTAAAGGTGCATATAGATGTCCCTTGACGTGTACACGCCGCCAAGGTAGACCTCGTCGCATGGCACGCCGATGGGTCCCGTAAATCGATGGCTTGCATAGTGCTGTTCGTCCATTGGGTCGGAACGCTGTTCGGTCTTGTACTGATAGTTCGTCAACGGGTGGTTGTAGAAGTCCTCGTGGTCTGGATCTGTGTTGCGCCACGGGTAGTCTGTCGTGCACGAGTTCCACTGCCTGTGGCCGCCTCTCCGCTTCCAGCCGGCGAACTGGTCAGCGTCCTTCCGTCCGCCGACGTTCGAGGTGACGCCCCAGTTTCCCCAAGGGGGGGTGTGACTCGGTCCGCATTCTTCATCGACGTTCCCGGGGACAAAGCGCTTTCGATTGATGAAGCCGACGTCGATAGTACAGGTGGCAGCCCACAACAGCGTGGGCATCAGAACGCCAGATGTCAGCAGCACGGCAACGCCGGCTGTAACCATTCGCCTGACTGCAGTCCGCCGCCACGTCTTGTTTTCCATGAATGCCTCCTTATATGGTCGCGCGACTCCGGTCGAGCGTGAGCCGACGCGAACGGCCTATGGCATTTGAAGCACGATACCGGACTCTACGAAACCCGGACCGGTGGTAATCGTAACAGCATCTGACACCCACCCGTCCAACTCTGCATGCAGCCAGATGGGGGTGTCCGGTACCAGCCCCTCTAGTGCGAACGCCCCATCTGGCCCTGTCACCGTCTCGCCAACGACCAGCGCCTCAAGGAACCCGGACCCCGTCAACTGTTCTGAGTACGTGACTCGAATCAGCGCGCCTGGCACGGGCTCGCGTCCATACACGACCCGCCCAGCCGCGGCACCCTGAAGTAGAAGGCCCACGTGGATGTCGTGGGCGCCGCCGAGCGCCACTCGGATCTCGCCGACGTGGGGAGCGAAGTGGTCGGCGTGGACGACGACAAACGCCGCGCCGTGCGGCAGATCCTCAATCCGGAACGTTCCACCTTCGGTCGCCGCGGTCGACGAGAGGAAGTTGCTTGGGTGTCGCACGAGCACGGTCACAGCGCCGTCAACGGGTCGACCGGTCACGGCGTCGACGACGGTGCCCTGCACTGCCGCCGGCGGGACCAGGGCAACAAGAAGCTCGGCGCTGCCGCGCGCTGGCCAGCCTCGATGAGCCGTAGCGAAACTCTCTCCCGTTATGGTCACAACACCGCGCCGCCCAGGTGGCATCTCGAACCGTCCTGATCCGTCGGTCCTCGTGCTATACAGGACTTGGCCGTCCTCCTCATAGCGGACCTGGGCGTTCGCGACTGGCGTCTCGGTGGCAGCGGCCACGACGACCCCGCGTACTGGCCGGGCTTCCTGCGCGAGCGTTCCCGTAGTCAGCAGAACAGCTGCAATGATCGGGAGGGCCATCGCTGTGTTCCTCATCGTCTACTCCTCATCCTGCAAGGTCCGCGCCCCTAGCTCCAGACGGGTGCGTGGATGGTTGACGCCAGGGCGGTCAGGCTCCATGCGTACATAGAGTCCCTGAGCGACGAGTCGGTCACAACTTTTTTTTCAGTGCACGGATAGCCGGCTTCCCGGTGATTCGCTCGTTCGCCCTCGGGTGCTGGGCGCCGACGCCGAGACGATCCACGCCTGCGCCAGCCGGCAGCAGACGGTCTCGGAGCATCAGCAGCGCATCGGCGAGTACCTGCGTCTGCGCGCTTTCGATGCCGCCGCCGGAGAACGGCTGGCGCGGTTCCTCGAGGACGAGGCGTTGCGGCTCGAGCGGACCGCCTCGCTGCTGGCTCGGGCGCGCGCTTGGCTCCGCGACGAGCGCGAGCCCCGAGCAGGAGTTCGAGGTCGCGTAGCGCGGCGGCGGCGGCCTCCTCGACCAGATGCCGGCCCCCGAGCCAGTCGACGGCGGTCCGACGCGCGCGGCCGTCGACTGGCACGAGCTGGCGAAGCACGCTCCCGACGTCGACGACGACGAGCGCGCTCGATGCCGGCCCTCGCCGACCGGAAGGTTCTGGTCCGGCCGCGCCGGACCAAGAGGCCTACGGTGCTGGCGCTTCCCTTCCCCAACCCGCGCCGGCGCCGGCGACTCCCGAACTTCCCCCCGAGGCGGACCGGCCGGCCGCCCCCGAGGCAACGCTTGAGGGCGATGCGGCCGACATGTGGCGGGACGTGATCGCGGCCGTCGACGGCGACACCCTCAAGCGGGGGAAGGTGCGGAAGCAGATCGGGCGGACCCTCCGCGGCGCGGGGCTCTACCTGTTCGTGGCGGCCGGCATGCACGCGGCCGGGACCGCGAAGAAGGCGAAGGGCCGGGCGGCGGCGCGCCGGAAGATGGTTGAGGAGGCGGGCCGGGCACGGTGTTCGGTGGCGGCGCATTACCCCGACTGCCTGCCGGCGTTCGACGCGGCGTTGCGCCACGCGCTGCTGACACCTCTTGACACCACAACGCAAAATGCGAGAATCGATACCGCATGGTCGGGCGGGCCATCGGGCAATTCCTGGGGTGGTGCGAGGCCGAGGACTCGGTCCGCGTCGCAGGCGCGCGGCGTCACGCAATGGAGGCTGTTGTGACTGATAATCTCATCGTCCGGCTTTACAGGTGCTGCGTCGCGTGCTACTCGAAGCGCACTTGCATCATTGCCAGTCTAGTTGCCGTCGGACTCTTGCTCATATTTTTCCTGCTGCCTTCGGCCGAACCGGAGAGGTGGTACGGTCTGCTTATCGAGCCCGAGAAACGTTGCTCGGCGTACGATGTGAAAGACTACTCCTACAGTCGGCCCAACCTTGCAAAACTTATTCAGGATGAGCTCGGCACTGCCGGCTGGTTCGGGCTGTACGAGGGACGCATCTTGCCCAACGACAGCAGAACCCATATTGAACACATCGTGGCTCGGGCGGAGGCCCACGACAGCGGCCTGTGTCGGGAAGCAATCGAAACGCGCGAGGCGTTCGCCAGTGACTTGAACAATCTAACATTCGCATCCAGCGGGTTGAACCTGCAAAAGGGCGCAAGGGATGCCGGCGAGTGGGTGCCGACGAAAGCCCGCTGCTGGTTTGCCCGTACCGTTATCTTTGTTAAGCAGACCTACGAATTAAGCATCGACCGTGCTGAAAAAGAAGAACTGGAGCGGATGATTCAAGATTGCAGGTCCGGTATCGTCCCGCCACGGAAGAGACCGACGACAGAGTAGATCAAAGGGCTCTGCCGCATCGCCGTGGCGCCCCACAGCGTCGCCCGTGAACAACGATGCTGCCCGCGTTACGGGCCTCTGACCGGTTCATGCAGTCGAGTTATGCCCAAGCAGCTCGGCGTTGCTCCAACGTATCGACGCCCAACATCGTCGCGCCCTCGCGCCCCCATCGGCCTGTGTCGCAAACGAAGGTTTGCGACACAGGCGCGGACCGGAACCGGCGCGGCCGCCGCCGAGGGCGCACGGCGGGCCTGGCAGGCGGCGGCGGTGCGGCGCGAACTGCGGGGCCGCGCCGCCCTCGCGATAGGATGGCAACGCCATGAACACCATCCGGGCCGCACTGGTGCAAGCCGACGGGCGGCACGGAACGCGCCACCGAAAATAGCGCCGAAGATACCTTGACAATCTACAATTACGTTCTTATTATCGATGGTCGAGGTCTTAAGGCAGGACTCATGGGCAAACCGACCGGCCTCGTTCAAGGGACCCTCGACCTGCTCGTCCTTCGCACCATCGAGCAGGAGCCGAAGCACGGCTGGGCCATCGCCAAGCGCATCCAGCAGGTGTCGAACGAGGTCCTGAAGGTGCAGCAGGGCTCGCTCTATCCAGCGCTCTACCGCCTCGAGAAGGAAGGGCTGATCGCCGGACGCTGGGGGGCGACGGACACCGGCCGCGAGGCCAAGTTCTACGCGCTGACCCGGACCGGCCGGACGCATCTGAAGCGCGAGGCCGCGTCGTGGGCGCAACTCTCCGCCGCCATCGACCTCGTCCTGCGGCAAGCATGATGGCGTCCCTGTCGCGGTTCGTCCCGTGGATACGGCGTCTTCTACGAGGCGCTGATCCGCCCGCTGAGCTGCGATCCTCCCGGCGGTCCCTCGGCTAATGGGACCGGCCGGCGCGCGGCACTCCTCGTCGGGCCGGAATAACGGCACCCGCCAAGCGACTGCCGGGTCGACTGCCGGGTCGACGCTGTCGAAGCCGCAACCGCGCTACTCGCTCCGCAACACGGCGGCGGGATCGAGCGCGGTCGCGCGGCGCGCGGGAACATAGGCCGCGAGGCCCGCGAGCAGCGCGAACAGCACGGGGACAGCCACGTACGTGGCGGGGTCCCACGGGCTCACGCCGTGCAGCTGAGCGGAGAGCGACGACATCAGGACAGCCGCGGCCAGCTCTCCGATGACGACGCCGGCGCCTGCGAACGCCAGCGCGTGGCGGACGAAGCGCGTGCGGACGCCGGTGCGGGTCGCGCCGAGGGCGAGCCGGATGCCGATGTCCCGCCGCCGGCCCGCGGCCGCGTAGGCGACGACCCCGTAGACCCCGATCATCCCCAGGACGACGCCCAGGACGGCGAACCCCAGCACCAGGGTCGTCGTGAACCGCGGGCGGCTGACCGCCTGGACCATGACGTCGTCCATCGCACGGATGCGGCTGACCGGCGTCTCCGCATCGAGCGAGGCGACCACTGCCCGCAGGTTGCCGGTGACCAGCGTCGGGTCGGCGCCGGCGTGGACGATCACCGACATCGCGTCGATGGCGCCGACATGCTGGGCCAGGGGCAGATACAGCGTGGTCCCCTCTTCGCTCGCGGGTCCCTGCCAGCGGACGTCCGCGACCACGCCGACCACCGTGCGCCAGGGGTCGGCGTCTCCCTGACTGCCCGGGAACTGGATGCGCTGGCCGACCGCGCTCTCGCCCGGCCACCAGGTTTCGGCCAGGCGCCGGCTGACGAGCACGACGCGACGCGCGCCGCGCGAGTCGGCCTCGGTGAACGCGCGTCCTTCGATGATGGGCACCCCGAGGGCGGTCAGGTAGTCGGGGCTGACCGCCGTTCGCAGGTCGGCCGAAGGCCACTCTCCGCCCTCGGTGGCCGGGTTCGGCCGTCCCTCGATCGTGAACACGCTGAAGCCGAAACCGGCCCCGAAGGGCTCGAAGACGGTCGACAACCCCACCGTCCGGACAAAAGGAAAGGCACGAAGACGTTGCTCCAGCGCCGTGTAGAAGCCGAGCCTGGCGGTATCGTCGGGATGGCGCGCAGCCGACGGCGCGACCTCCGCCACGACGCGGCGATCCGAGCTGAGCCCGACGTCGACGGCGAGCTGCGAGGCTAGGCTTCTGGCCAGCAGGGCGGCCGCGATGGCGAGGGTGACGGCCGCCGCCGTCTCGACCGTGACGAAGACGTCGAGACCACGGCCCGTCGTTGCGCTGACGCTCCCGCGCGAGCCCGAGCGCGCCGCCTCCTCGCCCGCGCGTGCCGCGCGCAGGGCCGGCAGCGTGCCGGCGGCTAGCGCGGTGATGACCGAGAGCACCGCGGTGAAGCCGAGGACCACGCCGTCGACGCGAATCCCGTCTGCCCGCGGAACGTCGGCGGGAAGGAGCGCGACCATGGCCGGCACGCCGGCCCAGGCGACGGCGAGGCCCGCCCCGCCCCCGAGCAGGCTGACGAGCGCGCTCTCGGTCAGTAGCTGCCGAACGACGCGCGCGCGGCCGGCGCCGAGGGCGGCGCGCAGGGCCAGCTCGTGCCGGCGGGCGGCGGCGCGAACCTGCTGCAGGTTGGTCAGGTTCACGGCGCCGATCAGCCACACCGCGGCGACCGCCGCGAGCAGCAGGAGCAGCATCGGGCGAACCTCGCCGAGCCGGTCCTCGCGCCACGTCCGGAGGTTGACGCCTGTCCCGTACCCGTCGGGCATCTGCCACGGGAACAGCGCGGCGAACTGCGGGCCGAGCGCCCGCATCTCGTCCGTCGCCGCCTCCAGGGAGACGCCGGGGCGGAGCCGACCGACTAGGAACGCGGTGCGTGCCCACAGGCCGACCGGGATCGCCGTGTCGACGGTCATCGGCACCCAGAGGTCCACGCCGGCCGACGGGAAGTCGAAGTTCGGCGGCATGACCCCGCGCACCTCGTGGGCGACCCCGTCGAGCGGCAGCGTCCGGCCGACGATGGTCGGATCGGCGCCGAAGCGCTGCCGCCACAGCGCGTCGCTCAGGAGGGCGGCCGGCGCGGCGCCGGGGCGCTCGTCGTCGAGGTGGAAGCCCGGACCCAGCGCGGGCGTCCGGCCGAGACGGGCCGGCAGGTCGCCCGAGATCGGCACGACGCTGACGCGCAAGGGCTCGTCGAGTCCGGTGAGCGTCCGGTCGTCCGGCGGGACGTAGGCGGAGATGTCGAGGGTGCGCGCCCGCTCGCGCAGCTCGACGAGCTCGCCGACGTAGCCGATGTCGAGGATGCGGACCAGCCGGTCCGGCTCCGAGACCGGCAGAGGGCGCAGGAGAATACCGTGAAGGGCGCTGAAGATGGTCGCCGTCGCCCCGATGGTGAGGGCCAAGGTGGCGATCGACATCGCCGCGAACCCGGGACTGCGGGCCAGGGAGCGCGCGCCGCACCGCACGTCCTGCCGCAGTTGATCGAGCCAGCGCCAACGCCAGAGGGCCCGGATGTCCTCGCGGATGAGCCCGGCGTTGCCGAGCGTCGCCCTCGCCGCCCGCGCGGCGGCTTCGGGCGGCATGCCCCGCTTGAGGTTCTGCTGCGTCTCGAGCTCCAGGTGCAGGGAGAGCTCGCGCCGGATGTCCTTCTCCGCCCGCTTCGCGCGGCGGCGGCGGAGCCACGGCAACAGGAGGGTAAGGGGTACGCGTAGCGGCATCGTTGGCCCTTCCTCGGATATGGAGACAATCTACAGTACTCTATAACTGTAGATTGTCAAGGTATACGGAAGCGAAGGCGGGCGACAGCGACCTGGACCGCCGAGCCCGCCCGCATATCGAGCGGGTCGCCGGGGCTTAGATCACGATGCGCTCGATCTCGTCGACCGTCACCGTGTCCGCCGTCCGGTCGTAGAGCTTCGTCGTCTTCGGCGATGCGTGTCCCGCGATCTGCTGTGCGTGCTCGAGGGTGCCCCCGTTCGACAGGTACGCCGTGATCCCCGTCGCCCGGAACGTGTGGCAGCACGTCGAGGCCGGCAGCCCCACGGCCGCGGCCCGCCGCTTGATCATCGCCAGGGTTACCCGGCGCTCGAGCGTCCGGCCCGTCAGTCGGCGCCCCGCAGGGTCCAAGGTCTGGAAGAGCGCCACCTTCGGCTCCTCGAGCCTGCCCGCCTCGACGTAGGCGTCGAGGGCAGCCGCCGCCCGGTGGTGGGCCGGCACGTCGTGCCGCTTCCCGCCCTTCTCGTGGAGCCTCAGCCAGCCCCCGGCTCCCCTGCCCGAAGTAGTCCTGCCGCCGCATCCCCAACACCGCGCTCACCCGCGCGAAGCTGTAGAGCATCACCGAGAGCAGCGCCCGGTCCCGCAGCCCGGCCAGGGCGCCCGTGTCGATCGACTCGAGGAGCTTCCTCGCCTCCGCCGGCGAGAGCACCGGCGTCGCGCCCCTCGTGACGACGTGCTTCGGACCGCGCACCGCGGCCGCGGGGTTCACCGGGAGGACCTAGCTGACGACGAGCCAGTCGCCGAGCATGCGGATCGCGGCCAGGTGCTGCTTCACCGTGGGGGCCGACCCGGGGTGGGTCCGGATGCAGGCGGCCACGTGGAGCGGCGAGACGTCGCGCAGCCGGAGGCCTCGCGTCTCGCACCACCCCAGGAATTGCCCCACCGCTCTCCCGTACGCCGCCCGCGTCCTCGCGTTCGCGAGCCGCCCCGCGAAGAACTCCAGGAACCGCGCCACCGCCGACGGGCCCGCGTCGACGATCACCTGCGGCAGGACGATCTCCCCCGCCCCGCCCGTCGCGACCGCCGGTGCCGCGGCCGCCGGCGCCAGACAACCTGCTCGAGTGGCTGGTTCGTTCCCGACCCAGGCGCTCCCGCGGTGTGTCGCGGTGGTCAACAGGTGCACCCCGAGCGACTGGATCCGACCCGTTGGTGTCGGTCGGGACGGCCGGCCGCCGCGACTTCGATCCTCGCACCCGCGTTGTCGTAGCCGTCTCCTTTTCCAACAACCAAAGCCATATGCGCAAGCGCCTGATCGGCGTAAACCTAGGGCGTAGAACCACTTGAGGGGAACGCACGGAGCGACGGGCCCAAAAACAGGCCCAAATCGGATTTCGACGCGGGCAGTCGGGGAGGCTCAGGAACAGATGCGGAGCGGTAGTCGACACCGGGGGGAGGCAGGGGGCGGATGGAGTGGTTTCCCCCCGCTGCTGGCGACAGACGGACGGATTCACAAGGGAGATTGCGACATGCGGACAGGAGCGATTTTCGCGAGAGGCAGTTGCAGGGCTTTGACGTGGGCGGCGATCATGGGGGCGTTCGCGCTGCTTGGGAGTACACAGGCTGCCGCTCAGCCCACGATATCGAGTGCCGTCTACGACGGCTCGAACACCGTGATGGTTACGATGAGCGAGTCGGTGTATGCCTCGGGCACTCTGGCTGCCAGCCTCTTTGCCATTGACGCGAACACTGGGACGTCTCACACCGTACCCACGAGCGCGTCAGCCGCTAGCACCACGTTCACCGTCACCTTCACGTCGGCCGTGACGGCCCCGGGAGGCGGCTTGGCATACACGCTACCCGTCGACGGCACCTCGGGTGGTGTTGTGAACGCGTCCGGCGTGCAGTTGGCGGCCGTAACATTCACTATGACGCCCAGACCCATCTCGCTCGGGCTTGCGGCGGACATCCGCGTGCCCATGGGCGCGGCCATGACGCCCGTCTCGCTGCCCGCGGCCACCGGCGGTGTGGGGACGGTCACCTACTCCATTCCGGCCTTCGGCACCGGCAACACCGGCACGCACACGGCTGGCGAGTTGCCCCCGGGCCTGTCGTTCGTCGCCTCTACCCGGACGCTCTCCGGAATCGCGACCGGGGCGGTGGGCACGAGGTATCCGGTCAACTACACCGCGACGGACAGCGACACCGGCACTGCGAACACCGATACGGTCCAGTTCTTCGTCACTGTGGTGGCGGCACCGACGGCGCCGGGCGCCCCCACCATTTCGATGTCGCGTTCATCCGTGACGAATACAACCATTACCGTGATGTGGGACCCGCCGACATCAGGCACGGTCACGAACTACGAGTTTCGGTATGGTGTCCCGGGCTCTTCCGTAGCTGCACGGACCACCATGTTCACCCCCAATACCTGGTTCGAGATTTCCGGTCTGACACCGGGGATGTCCTACACTGTGGATGTTCGGGCACTGAACGCGGTCGGAACCGGACCATGGTCTGCCGCGCAGACCTTCACCGCTGGTCCAGGAGCGACGACGCAAGTATATGTGCCTATCAGTACCGTCACCGTCGGTAGCTTGGTGGAGAGGGGGCAAACCCAGGCGACGGTATACCTGAGTCGCCCGGTACCGCCGCGCGCAACTACGACGGTCGAGATCCGTTTGGTGGGGAAGATGCAGACGCGTGAAGGCACATCGAGGACAAGCGGAGGCCCAGTAGTTGCCAATCTCGCCACCTACCCCCCGATGAGGATGGATGCGAATGGCGTGCGCACGGAGCTGACGGGAGAATTGGGCGTCCTCGACTACGATGCCGAGGTCGTCAATACATTGACGATTCAGGCCGGGGAAAGCTCTGGCAGCGTCACGGTTTACGCCAGCACGGACGACGATGCGGAGGACGAAATACTGCTTCTGCAGGTCATCCCGTCACGAGCGGCGTTTGTTCCGAGTGACGACCGCATCCCCGCGGGCTCGGGTGGAAGGGAAAGGCTCTTCATGGTCCGGGACAGCCATGAGCAGGGCTATGCGTTGACGGCCGTGCCCGCCAAGATTTACGAATCGGGCAACTTCGCGACCGTCAGCACCCTGCACTTCACCCCGAACCATCGACAGCTTGACGACCCGCCGTTTGTTACTCTCAGGTCCAACCATGAGGCCTACGAGGCGGTATTCCCCAACGGTCGGAGCACCACACAATTGCCAACCACCTCGGACAGCGTCATGGCCGAATTCCAGCTCCTCTCCGAGAGACGGCCTGCGTTTGCGTGCAGTTGCGATGGTGACAGGATAGACAACGAGGTAGTAGTCAGTGCCATTGTCAATGGCCAGGTGGTCGCCGAGACGACGGTCGAAGTGGTGGACGTTCACAAGTTGCCGGAAATCACGGTGACGGCCATGACGAAGAGCGGGACCGGGCCGCTGACCGAAGTGGAGGAGGGTTCCACGTACAACGTGAGGGTGGAAGCCAACCGGAACAAGCCGTCCGGTGAGGTGACTAACGAAACGGTCACGGTTTCATTGAAGGTAGGGGACGGTAGCACCGCCGTCGCGGATGCCGACTTCGTGATTTCACCGTCTTCGGTGGACATCAGCGGCAGCCCGAACGTCCAGACCAAGACGTTCACCTTGCAGGTGTTGGCCGGCGACGGCGACATCGGCGACGAAATGCTCGTGCTGAACGCCATGGTGAAGGGCAAGACGAGGATGTTCGGCACGGAAGAGGAAACGAAGGGGATGTTGTCGCTGGACGTGGTGGACGTCACAACGCTCAACGTCGAGCCGCGGCCCGATGCGGAAGTGAAGTTGGCGGTCGTCACCGCCAGAAATGCCGCCGAGGGCGCCGACGACTTGTGGACGTCGGGTGATGACGACTTGGCGATCAAACTCGGTGACCTATTCAGGTTGCCTGCAGAGGGCTTCACCGTATCGGCCGACGCCACGTCAGCCGACGCCAAGGTGGTGATGGCCGAGGCCGATGAGGGCGTCGTGTCGGTGACGGCGGTGGGGCCGGGAACGACCACCGTTACGGTTACCGCGACGACGGCGACCAGCGCTAGCGGGGCTAGCGGGGCGCAGATCTCGCCGGACATCGCGTCCGTCGAGTTCGAGGTCGAGGTGGACGAACTGGCCCTCGTTCTCATGCTGTCGGGGCCGGAGGACATGGACATGATGAACCTCGTCGAGGGCGGGGACGGCGCCATGGTGACGGTGACGGCCAACCAGAAGGTCGCCGAGGACATCGAGGTGATGATCATGCGCGACCGGTCCAAGAGCACGGCCAGCGAGGACGACTACGAGGTCGGGATGCTCACGATCGAGGCCGGCGAGATGAGCGGCACGACCATGGTGATGGCTGTCGAAGACGACATGGCCGAGGACATGGAAGAGCTCGTGCTCTACGCCATGGCCGGCGACATCCAGGCCACGGGTGAGGTGAAGTTCTACCTGTGGGACGCCGCGGTGCCGGCTCTGCCGATCATCGCGCAGTTCCTGCTGGCGGCTCTCATGGCCGTCGGCGGCTACCGCCGGTATCGGCGGCGGTAGCGTTCGGCGGCGGCGTTTCGTTGTTCTCCCTTGCCCCCTTCCCCCAACCGCCCGCGGGGGGGAGGGGGCGTTTTTCTTTTTGCCCTCGCCGTTGGAAGGCTCCGGTTGGGCGTTGGCGCTTTTGGGGCGCCCCGCTTCTTCGATGTCCCGGCTGGCAACCCGGCCGTCTCGAGCACGGCATGGGCACGACCGTCCGGAACCCTTGTCGATTACACGCCGCCGCGGTACAGTTTTTCGGTGCTGGCCGGCGATGCTCGATATCCGTGCGTGACCCGCCAAGCACGTTCCGCGAATCGACCAACTCCGTCTCGGACGCCCGCGCGCGTGCCGGGCGGGCAGGCGAGGTCGCAAGGAGAGATGGTCCAGATGGGCATCGGTGCGATTTTCACGAGCGGCGGTTGCAGGGCGCTGAAGGGGATGGCGCTGCTCGGCGCCGGGTTCGCGCTGGGGGCGGTCGAGGCGGCCGCGCAGCTCACCGTCACCGTGCCCGACACGGTGGACGAGGGAGGGCGTCTGACGATCAGCGCGAGCGCGACGGTGCAGATTGCCGCCGGCGCCGACGCGTCTACGGTAGACCTGACGGTGACGCCCGCGGCCACCGCCGCAGACGCCGTCAGCGCACCGAAGACGCCCGCCGAAGAAGGAGACGTCAGAGGAGGCTTCGTCGCGGAGACGCTGATTCTGGCCGTGCCGGCCAACGCCGGCACCTCTGCCGTCACCACGCCTGTGACCGGCGAACTCGTTCTGCAGACGATTGCCGACCCCGACTCGGAGTCGGAGGCCATCACGCTGACCCTCGCTCTCGTCGCCCACGGCAACGTCGGGTCGGACGGGACGACCGTCCTCGCGCTGCCGGCGGGGGCCAGCCCCAGGGGCGTCACCATCGTCGACCTCGACGTCCAGCGGTTCGAGTGGACGGTCACGACGTCGAGGCCCGCGGAGGGATCGCCGATCGGCGTCACCCTCGCGGCGGTTCCTGCTCCGGACGAGCGCATCTATCCGACGGCTCTCAGCGTCGACCGGGCCGGCTATGCAATTGACGCCGCCGCCAGCGCCGACGGGAACCAGACGACGGCTACGCTCACCGCCAGCGCCGACGCGGCGACGATAACCATCACGCCGCCGACCTCTGACGGGAATCGGGACGAAGACACGGTGACGCTGCGTGCGACGGTGGCGGGCGCCACCACCGACCGGCTCGACCCGCTGGAGATGGACGTTGCCGACATCCACGCGCTGCCGGCCGGCGACGACATCACGGCCAAGGCGTACCTGGACGACGGCAACGGCGCGAAGACTGGCGACGAGGCGACCTCGGTCACGGAAGGCGGCGACCCGGTGCACGTGACGGTCACCGTGGACCGCGGGGCTAACGGGTATCCGGCCGGCGAGAAGCTCGAAGTGGCGGTGACGGCCGCCGACGACGGTCAGAGTCGCGACTACCGGGTCGACCCCGCCAGCGTCGACATCGACAGCGGGACGGGCGAGCAGTCCATGGACTTCAAGCTGTGGGCGTCGCCCGACGACGACGTCGGGGCCGAAGAGCTCGTGCTGAGCCTGGTGGCGACGGGCGAGACGGCCGCCAACGGGCCCGGCCAGAGCACGGGGACGTTCACGATCGCCATCGCGGACGACACCACGAAGCAGGTCGAGCCGGTGTCGGCAGAGGCGGCGCAGGCGGCCGTCGACGCCGCGCTGGCGGCGGTCGGCGACGAGGGCCTGAACCCCGGCGAGTCGTTCACGGTCATGGCGACCGACCTGTTCACGGTGACCGCGGGCTACACCGCCCGCTACACGGCCTCGGCCACGGGCGGCGCGGCCAGGGTTTCCACCACGGGCGCCAGCGTCACGGTCACCGCCGACTCGGCCGGCACGGCCACCGTCACCGTCACGGCAACCACCACCGAGGCGTCGTCGGCCACGGTCTCGCAGACGGTCGCGAACTCGGCCGACGTCACGTTCGACGTCGTGGTCGCCGACAGGCGGTTGATGGTGACGGTGGTCGCCGATCCCGTGGCGATCGACGAGGGCGGCGAGTCGACGATCACCGCGACGGCGAACCGCGACATCACCGCGGGCGATGGCGAGGTCGAGGTGAACCTATCGGTTGCCGGCCCCGCCACGCTCTCGGCGAACGCGATCGTCATCGCCGCGGGGTCGATGACCGGTACGGCCACGCTGACGGCCGCGGAAGACGACGACTACGCGGACGAGACGGTGACGTTGATCTACTCGGGCTCGGGCATCGACGGCCAGCAGCAGATCGAGATCGCGGTGGCCGACAACGACGAGGCCCCTGGGGACACGACCTACATGCTGACGATCAAGCCGGCAGAGACGGTGGCGGGCCGCGGCACGGACGTGGCCGAGGGCGGCGAGCCGGCCACGGTGACCGCGACGGCCAGCCGGGCGGTCGAGGCCGTCACCGAGGTGACGCTGATGCGTGTCGCGTCGAGCACGGCCGGCGCCGCAGACTACACCGCGGCGCCGATCACGATCATGGCCGGCCAGACCTCGGGCAGCACCACGGTGACGGCCGTCGACGACGGCATGGCGGAAGAGGCCGAGACGCTGACGCTCTATGGCATGGTCGGCGACGTGCGGACCAACTCGGTGAAGCTGACCATCTGGGACGCCGCGGCGCCGGCCCTGCCGGTCGTCGCCCGGCTCCTGCTGGCGGTCTTGCTGGCCGTCGGCGGCTACCGCCGCTACCGGCGGCGGTAGCGTCCGGCGGCGGCGTTCGTTAACTCTCCCTTGCCCCCTCTCCCCCAACTGCCCGCGGGGGGAAGGGGCGTTTTCTTGCGCCCTGACCCGCAGGGAGGGCTCGTAGGTGAACTCGTCGCGCCCCTCCCCAGAGCTCGGCGGGGAGGGTATTCTTGCTGGGCCGTCGGGCCAGCGGGGCGCCACTACGGGCGCGGAGGCTGCGGACACCAGGAAACTCCTCAGAAACCGGGCCCGGACCACCACGGCGCAACGGCTAACCCCGCTGGCTCGCCGGCCAACCTACTCCAGCATCGCACGGAGGCGGCGCCGAGCCCGCTGGTCGATGTCGCCTCGCGTCGACTCGACGATCCGCCAGATCCCGAACACGGTCCACGACAGCCGCACCGATCACGGCCAGCAGGGACTCCGCCGTGCTCATCTCGCCCATGAGCAGCCTCCCGTCCTGCCAGCCCGTCACCGCCCCAGCGTCACCACCTGCCCCCGCGGCGCCTTCAGGTAGTCCGCCCAGTCGTCCATCAGGTGCCGCCGCCGCTCGAACAGGTCCGACCGCGCGTACGCGGCCTCGGTCTGGTCCCGCACTGTGTGCGCGAGGGCCGCTTCGACCACCTCCCGCGGGTGGTCCGTCCGCTCCGACGCCCAGTCCCGGAATGACGACCGGAAGCCGTGCGGGACCGCGTCGATCCCGAGTCTGGTAATCATCTTCGAGACGACTGAGGCATCGATCCGCATCCCGCGGACGCTCGTGAACACCAGCTCGTGGGGCTGCGGCGACGGGCGCAGCTGCTCCGCGGCCCGCAGCACTTCGATGGCCCGCTTGCTCAGCGGGATCCGGTGCTCGCGCTTCGCCTTCATCCGCTCTTCCGGGATCGTCCACACCATCGAGACCAGGTCGACCTCCCTCCACGTCGCCAGCCGGACCTCGGCCGAGCGGGTCGCGGTCAGCACCAGGAACTCGAACGCCAGCCTGATGCCCTCCCAGGTCTTGGCGCCGCGCACCTTCGCGAGAGCCTCGCCGACGTCGCCGTGCGACAGGGCACGGCGGTGCCGTACCGGCGTGGGCCGCCGCGGGAGCGCCGCGAGCAGCGCATCCCCCGCCGGGTTGTCGGTCCGGTAGCCCTGGGCCATCGCCCACTTCATGACCGCGCTGATTCGGTGCAGCACCTTCCGCGCCGTCACGTACTTGCTCGTCCACAGCGGCAGCAGCACCGCCATCATGTCCGCCGTCGTCACCCGGTCGACGGTGACGCCGGCGAGCTCCGGGAACGCGTGGTCGCGGAGGCTGCCCTCCCAGTGGCTCGCGGTCTTGCTGCCCTTCCGCCAGGCGCCCTTGTGGATCGCGAGGACCTTGTGCGCGGCCTCCTCGAAGGTCGGGACGCCCGCGGTGTGGTGTCGGCCGCCCGCCCGCGGGTCGCCGCCCTCCCGTGCGAGCTTGCGGTTGGCGCGGGCCAGCTCCCGAGCCTCGGCCAGCGAGACGGTGCTGAACCCTCCGAGGCCGAGCTTCCGCGCCCGGCCCCGCACCATCAGCCTCTGGATCCAGCGCCGGGCGCCTGACGGCGAGACGAGCAGGTAGAGGCTGTCCCCGTCCGCGTACAGACCCGCCTCGGTGACGTTGCGGCAGAAGGCGTCCGTGAGGGCCTTGTGCGGGTGACGGCCCTTGCGCTTCGCCGACTCCCGGCGCTTCTTCGGGAGCATTCCGCTCGGTTTTCGGGGCATCTCCGCAGGCTCAAATTCAGGCCCAAATCCGAGTACCGACAGGGAGCCGAAAGCGAAACTATCACGAACCGGTCCCTGCGGGCACAAGCCTAGTCAGGTCAATGACTTACTCCGTAGTCGCCGGTGGTCCCGCGCACATCGGAATCCGGGGGTCCGTTTCCATACCGTGCGGCGAAAGTCCAGTCCCACTTGTTCCCCTGCCGCTCCCCTTCGTTCGCCAAGGGGAGCTTCCGCCCGATCGCGCATGGCATCTCCCGGCGGATTTGGTCGCCGGGCCGGTTGCCACACAACGCCTACGCACAGTCCAACTGCTTGCAGGGATTCTCGCCTATTCCCCGTGAAGCCACGGGTATTGCATTTGGCGAGCGACCCGACGTCGGGCGGACTGTGCCCGATAGGCATTGCGTGGCACGGTAAGCTTATCACTTCTTCGTCCGGGGTGCGTCCACCAGGGTCCACCAGAATCCGATGCTCCGGGCGAGTTCGTGCCGCAGGCGGGCCCGTCCCCGGACCGACGCTGAGCGCCTCCCACCTTTCGGTTGACTGCACCCGCCTGGTGGGCCCCGAGCCAGAGCGTCATCGCAATTCCCCCATCGACGGCACCTGCGGCGCCGGGCGCGCCTGAGCGCTGTTGCCGTCGGCCGGCGGCTTGCCCTACACTGAGTGCAGTGATCCCGGACGTATTCAAGCCCGGCGACGGCGCATTCCCGCCGGCGCTCACCGGACGCGAGCAGGAGCAGGCCGTGCTGACGCGGTCTCTGGCCAACTTGTCCGGCGGCCAAGCCCCGGCGCACAACATCGTGCTGACGGGCCCGCGCGGCAACGGCAAGACCGTGCTGCTCCATTGGTTCGAGCGCGCCTGCCGCGATGCTGGCGGCGTAGACGTTGAACGGATATCGCCCAGCGAAGTGCGGACCGGGGAGGCGTTGGTCGGCCAGTTGCTGCCGCCGACAGGTATCAGGAAGCTCCTGCCCGCGCGATTCGGCGTCGGCGTCGCCGGCGTCGGGAAAGCCGAATGGCCCACGACGGCTCCATCCGAGCGGAAGCTGACGGAGGGGTTGATCGCCCGGTGCCGCAAGAAACCGCTGATCGTCCTGCTGGATGAAGCGCATACGCTCGATCTCGACGTTGGACGCCTGTTGCTGAACGCCAGCCAGAACGTTCGCGCGAACGCCCCGTTCCTGCTGATCCTGGCCGGGACGCCGGGGCTGGAGGAGCATCTCGGCGCCATGAACGCATCCTTCTGGGACCGGTTGGACGACGGACGCCTGGGCATCGGTCGGCTGAGCGACACGGCCGCCCGGGCCGCCCTGGTGGAGCCGCTGGAGACCCACGATGTGACCATCGACGCCGAAGCCCTGGATAAGGTGGTCGAGGAGAGCCAGCACTACCCGTACTTCATCCAGATCTGGGGGCGCGCGCTGTGGCAGCAGCACACGACCACCGGGGCGACTCATCTGACCGCCGTCCACAGCGGCGCCGCGCGACGCGACGTGGTCGCCCGGGTCGCGGACTACTACGAAGGTCGGTATCTGGAGCTGGATCGATCAGGCCATCTGGCCGTCGCCGAGCACGTGGCCGCCAAGGCCAGGTGCTGCCCGATGTTGACCTACGAGGAGCTGAAGGCTGCCGTCGCCGAGGGCCTCGCGCCACCGGACCCGCCGCGAAAGGCGGTGCACGAGACCCTGGCCGATTTGCAGCGTCTGGGCTTCGTCTGGCGTCCACCCGGACAAGTGCCGCCGGCTCGCTACGAGCCCGGCATTCCGTCGCTGATGGATCATGTGCTCGGCCACGCTTCGCCGTCTCCGCGCTCGGTGGGCCGCCCACGTCGGGGGTGAACAACAGATGAGGCCCGGGACTCCGGAACGGCCGGCGGTTCGAGAGAACCTGCCTGTCCGGGGGCTCGCTGTCGTCGGCGCGGCCACCGGCGACCTTACGACTTCGCCGGCGGCAACGCGCATCTTCGACCACCGGGAGCCGACGGCCGGGCACAGCTCGGGCGCCATGATCGCCGACGGCCGGGGTCATCTCGGGGCGGAGCCGCCGGCCGGGCGGGGGACCCGCGTCGCCGCCGGCCCTCGACGTCGAGACCGGCGGGATCCGGCCTGGACGGCGTGATCGACTGTTGGCAGACGCGCCGTCCGCCCCCAAGCGCTGTTCCCTTGCTGAACCGTCATCCGGCGGCTCCTGCCTGGGCTTGCATCTGCATCACGGTGGTGTATCATGGTGCACCGTGGCTGACGATCAAGTTGCTCCCGGGGCGAAGGGCGCCAGCGCAAACTCGGTTCGCGTCTCCGTGTCCTTCGACGCGGCGGACTATACGGAGATCAAGCAGATCGCACAGGCGAAGCGAGTCTCCGCGGCTTGGGTGGTTCGCGAAGCCGTCACCAACTACTTGAACTCCCGCACCCCGCTCTTCAACCGTGCCGAGAGCAGCGCAGGACGATGACTCGCGACCCCTCAGACCCACGGCAGGACACGCCCCCGCAATCGGGTGCTCCTGGCGAGCTATCCGTCCCCTACACGCAGCAATTCGGCCCGCGCCAGACACCGCTCGACCGCCTCCTGGCGGTGCTACGTCAGCACGCTGGTGACCGGGGCGCACTCCAACACGCCATCGCGTCCGCCTTCTTCAAGGACAAGAGTACACCCAAGAAACTCGCGGGCAACACGCTGATCGCCCTCCGGGCGTACGACATCATCGACTCCGACGCCGCGCTGACCACCTTCGGCACGTCCCTCTCGGCCGCGAGCAAGGGCGAAGCGCTTCGCCTTCTCGCCCGGCGCATTCTCCTCGACCTGAACGGCATTCCCATCATCGAGACCGTTCGCGAGATGCAACGCGCTGGAACAGCCGTTACTCTCGCAAGCCTCCCGAGAGAACTTCGCCGTCGCGGAGTCCAAGTGACCGAGAATTCCAGCGATCTGTCCGGCGTCTTCGGGTGGCTGCGCGAGGCGGGCGTGCTCATCAACCGCTACGACGTTGTCGATGCCGAATACACCGCAATGGTCGGCGCGACCCCGGAGCAGGTTGAGGAGCTGAAAGGCCTTACGGCGGGGCAACTGTGTTTTCTCCGCTCCGTGGTTGCACTCGGGGTCAAGGAGTTCACGCCGCACAACAAGATCTGCCGCCACGCCGAGGGTATCTATCCCGGCCAAGTCCGGTACAACTGGAAGGATATAGACCGGGATGTGCTTCGGCCTCTCAAGAGGCTCGGCTACATCGAAATCAGGAAGCGCGGCACGTCTACTCCCAGCGCACGCGGCGGCAAGCCCGCTGATGTCAAGCCCACGCCGAAGCTGCACGCAGATCTGGGGGACCGGATGCTGTCGGCGCTCGCTAAGGCAGCCGGCTACGAGGTGCTACGCGACATCGCCAGCAAGTCATGGGCTGATGTCGTTAGGGATCTACGACAGGGGAGGGATCGGGATCTGCGAGCCAAAGCACTCGAACTGCTCGCGATCAAGGTGTGCCAAACGCTCGACTTGAACTTCATGGGATGGCGCGAGACCGACGAGGGCATAACCGCCGGCAATGAAGTTGACGCCATGCTGCATTCCTCTCGGCTGATCTATACCCGCTGGCAAGTGCAGTGCAAGGCAGCTCCCAAGGTGAGCCTGGAGACCATTGCAAAGGAGGTCGGCGCCGCGCAGGTCACCCTGGCGAACGTTATTCTCGTCGTCAGCACGGGGAAGGCCACCAAGCACGCCCAGACGTATCGCGAACGCATCGTGAGAACGTCCAACCTCAACATCATCGTGGTGGAGGGGCACCACCTAGAGCGAATCGTACGGGACCCGTCGGCCATCGTTGACGTACTCAATCGACAGGCCGCCGACGCTCTTCGGCTGAAGGGCAGCCCGTTAGGGCTCGCCGACGGCGAGCCGACCGGCGATGGGGGCTGCGGAGGTAGCGGTGGGGACCGCCGTGTTGGGAGCGCGGCGTCGGTCGGCGCGACGCCGGCTGAGCCCACCACTGGCCAACTAAACTTCACGCCCGCCTTCACCACCGATTTTGGCGAGATGTACGAAGGCGATGCGCTCGACGTAATGCGCGGACTCGTTGCTGACGGGCGCAGAGTCAAGCTGATCATGACGTCGCCGCCGTTTGCGTTGCTGCGAAAGAAGACCTACGGCAACGAGGACGCGGATCACTACATCAACTGGTTTCTCCAATTCGTGGGCTTGTACAAGGACATCCTCGAGCCAGAAGGCAGTCTGGTTATCGACATCGGCGGGAGCTGGCTCCGAGGATTGCCGGTGCGCTCCACCTACCACTTTGAGCTCGTACTCAAGCTGTGCAAGTCGGGCTTCTACCTAGCGCAGGAGTTCTATCACTACAATCCGTCACGGTTGCCGACGCCAGCAGAGTGGGTCACCATCCGGCGGCTTCGTGTCAAAGACGCCATCAACACGGTGTGGTGGCTTGTTCGTGACCCGTTCACGCCAGTCGATAACCGCCGCGTATTGCGGCCGTACAGCGCCAGCATGAAGGGATTGATCAAGAATGGCTATGCTGCCAAGGTTAGGCCGTCAGGACACGACATCAGTACTCAGTTTCAAAAGGACAACGGCGGGGCAATTCCGCCGAATCTGTTGACACTTGCGAACACCGAAAGCAACAGCCGGTACTTGCGCGAGTGCCGCCGGCTAGGCATTCGGCCGCATCCGGCCCGATTTCCCCGCGGGCTGCCCGAGTTCTTCGTCAAGTTCCTAACCGACGAAGGAGACACAGTGTTGGATCCGTTTGCCGGGTCTTGTGTGACGGGGGAGGCGGCCGAGGAGCTACACCGCCGCTGGATTGGCATCGAGATCGAGAAGACGTACGTCGAAGGTGCCCGCGTGCGGTTCGCTGGACCGGTGCCGCCGGTTCCAGGCGAGGCGGCATCTCGTACAGGTATGGGCCACAGCCGACGAACACTTGGACCGAATGGGCGAAGTGCCCACCGAACGTGACACTCTCGGCTGCTGGCCAGCGGGTCCAGAGGTCCTTCGCCTTGTAGCCGCGCCAACTTCTTGAGGACGGCGATCGCGTAGCCGTGCACCTGAACACTCGAACCTTGGGTTGCTGTTGACCACCAGAGGGTACCGACACCATTCGTGCTGTGGTGCACGCTGCTCGCGGACCAGTTGGTGGTGCACGCTGTAGAGGTGGCGGAATGGTGTCGGTACCCTAGCACGGCGCGGTTTCCGTCCTCTCGACCCGGAGCACGCTGTTTTCGATGCTCCAGCGACGGCGGGAGCCGACAGCAGCGCCTTTCGGATGTCGCCGTAGCGGCGGGAACCGCGCCAGCCAGACGTCGCCGGCGCGGAACGCGTCCCGCAGGTGGAACAACACCGCCGTCTCCCAGAGGCGGTGATCAGATTGAGTGCGCAGCAGCCGGCTCCACCTCGAATTCGGTCGCAGGAAGCCCGGCGTCGCGGGGGAGCTTCTGACTTGCGCCGCCCAATCAGCTGCCATCATCCACACCCGCGAACGGGCGCCTGATCAGATCTTCGCCGAAGCTGAGGAACGAATACGAGACACCGAAAAACCAGCTTCTCCCTACCGGGGACGACTCAGAAGTCTGACCGAACACGTAGCCCGTGTTCAGAGTTGCCTTGTTTCCTAGCCTCGCAGCAATACCGAAGTGGTATTCCGGACGTTCATCACGGAGGCCCAGAGCGAACACGGGAGCCAGCCACGGCAACTTCCGGTGGTACGTGTGTACAAAGGCCGCGATACCAAGCTGGGCAACATCCCCGTTATTGGGGTCGGTCAGACCACTCACCGTGAAACCGCTGGAGAGCGCGATGGCCCAGTCGTCTCCCTCCGGCGTGAAGATGATGAGCGTCACCGATTCCAGAGTGCTATCACCAGTGCACCCCCCCGTTGCGACCAAGCGCTTAGTGATGTCCACGATGTACCCGCCGTACGCGGTACTGTGAATGACCGGCAGGGATTTTTTTACAAGACCACGACGTCGCGATCCGGATCCCGCGGGCCCGGGGTTCGGTGGTGGCAGTGCGATCCCTTGGATCTCGTACGAAAACACCGTCTCGCACGTGTTCAGAATATTGACAGTGAACTGTTCACCATTCTCGAGGTTGGCAAGCGTGTACGATGTGTCCTTTCCGCCTTGATGGTTGAAGTCGATCTCACGACCGCCGGACGCCTGACCGGCCTCTGTCAGCGTCAAGGTGCCCGATAGCAGCAACACCGTGCTAGCCGCTCGTAGCCATCTAGCCTGGATTATTCGTGAAGATGGTGATTCTGGGGGAGACACAGGAGCCTCCGCGTGGTACAAACGTTGTGTCCACAAGCGTTTAGCCACAACGGAGGCCCCTGCATGACACCTGACAAGATATCACAGACTGTCCTGTTCCCGGACCTCTTCGACAAGCCCCTCGTCGCGACGTTCAACCGCGAGCAGGCGAGTTCCGACGGCGGCGGCGTCCTGCTCAAGGCGGCCGAGCGCGTGTACGGCCTCGTCAAGGCGTTTGCCGGGTGTCTCGCCGACAAGCGCGCGCCGGAGAAGATTCGGCACACGCTCTCGGAGCTGGTCGGACAGCGGATCTTCGGCATCGCGTGCGGTCATCCCGACGGCAACGACGCGGACCACTTGGCGGAGGACCCCATCCACAAGCTGCTGCTCGGGCGAGACCCGGTGGCCGGCGCGCCCCTGGCGTCGCAGCCGACGATCTCGCGGTTCGAGAACGGCGCGGGCCGCGGCGCGCTCTACCGAATGGCGCGGGAGTTGGCGGCGAGCGTGATCGAGCGGCATCGGCGCCGCCTGCACCGGCGGGTGTGGCGGATCACCATCGATCTGGATCCGACCGACGACCGGACGCACGGCGCGCAACAGCTCACGTTCTTCAACGGGCACTACGACAGTTGGTGCTATCTGCCGCTGCTCGCGTTCCTGACTTTCAACGACGAGAAGGAGCAGTATCTGTGCGCGGCGCTGCTGCGGCCGGGGAACGCGGTGGCGGCCGACGGGACCCTGGGCCTGCTGTGTCGGCTGCTGCCGATGCTGCGGGCGGCGTTTCCGGCGACGCCGTTTCTCGTCCGGCTCGACGGGGGCTTTGCGACCCCGGAGATCCTCGATTTCCTGGATGCCGAACCGGGGCTCGACTACGTGGTCGCGATGGGCAAGAACGCGGTGTTGCAGCGGCATGCCGAATCCGCGATGGCGGTGGCCCGCGCGCAGAGCGAGGCCAGTGGCCGAACCGAGCACGTCTATACCGACACCCGCTACGCAGCCGGCACGTGGGGCCACGAACGCCGGGTCGTGATCAAGGCGGAGGTGGTCCGGCTCAAGGGTCGCGAGCCGCGGGACAATCCGCGCTTCGTCGTGACGAATCTCTTGGAGAGCTCGCGCTTCGTCTACGAGTGGGTCTACTGCGCCCGCGGGGACATCGAGAACCGGATCAAGGAGTTGCTGGACGGCCTGCAGATCGACCGCACGAGCTGCTGCAAGTTCCTGGCGAACCAGTTGCGCGTGTTGCTGACCGCGGCCGCCTACGCACTCATGCAGGAGCTGCGGCTGCGGGCGGCGCGGACCGGCTGTGCCCGCACCCAGGTGACGTGGCTGCGCGACCGGCTGCTGAAGCTGGGGGTGCATGTCGTCGGCTCGGCGCGCCGCATCGTCCTGCATCTACCACGGGCGACGCCCCATCTCCACGCGTGGCGGCGCATCGCGCTCGCGCTCGGCGCCTGCGCGGGTCAGTAGTCAGAGCCCGCGCGGGGCTCGGCGCACGTCTCGGCCCGGGCCGGCACCGCCCGTTACCGGCAGAGCCTTCCCCCAACCTGGCCTCCGCGACCGCCCGGCGCCGTGAAGGGCCACTCTACGCCTCCTGCCGCGCCCGCCGCCACGTCCGAGAGGCTCCGCTCGCGGTCAAGCAAGCCCCGTCGGTGACTGATTCTCGACCCTCATGAATAATGCAGGCTAGACACCTGGGCTCTTCGCCGTTCATCCATGGGTCCAGTATCTCACATCCCTCAATCCCATGGTGACCGTGCACCGCGATTCTTGGCGCTCTGAGCGACCATCCATCAGGACCATCAGGACAGCGCACCGATAATGACCGGCGCGCCAGTCGCGATGCCTCCGGCCCAGATGTCGCCGCTCCATACGGCCCCCGTAGCCCACGATTCCCGGCCGTGAGCCGGTCCCCCGCTCATCGGTTCCAATCTGACCACCGCAAGGTCGGGTCTATCCGCCACCATTTCGGCAGCCACTCCGCCGGCTTGGGGCTGAACACGAAACGGTCCGCGTTCGACGCCACCAGCTTGTTCGCGCGTGACGCGAGTCCTCCGCGCACCCTGCGCGGGGGTTTCCTCCACTTGTCGTCGTCTCTTGACAGAATTACCGCCATGGTTCTCGATATTGGCCACAGCACGAGGGCGTCCACGCTCGTCAGTCCGCCCTTCGCTTCAACGACCACAGGGTTGTCGCACGTCAGGAAGTCCCCTCGCTCATTCTTCAAGACTTTCCACCTCATCGACTCGAAATGCTTCACTTGCCGCAGCATGGTGAAGGGGCGCTGGAGGTCCTCGGCCATTGTCGGACCCTCGCGGTTCCGCCGAGCATTGGCCCTTGCGTCGAAGACGGGTGTCAGGGTTCCCCATCCTTCTTCCCTGAGCTTCCGCCGTTCATCCCCCGATTGCCTTCTCCCAGTACGCCAGAGCCTTCCCCGTCTACGAAGTTCCGCCAGTGGTCCGTCCGTCCTGTCTGAACCACCATGTACGCCGCGAGCGCCCGTCTCGCTTCAGCGGGGACCATCCTCGTCTTCAGGCTCCTCGATCTCGCGGTTCAACTTGGCCTCGTCTTCGGCGGAGTGCCGGTTCGTCCTCGTCGCGACTGCCTTGATCGGCAGCGGGGTCATGGACCAAGCCCCCTTGGTCTTGTCGAACTGCCAGATCAGACGGCTCCCCGCGTGGGTCTCGAAGCCCCTGAGGTACTGCTGCGGTACTATGTGCGGAAGCATCGGTCTTCTTCCTGTAGTGGATCGGCTTCGCTGGCGCGGAGTCCCCGACGTAGTGAACGCCTGGTCCGCCCCCCCGGCCGCTGCGTTTTCTGTGTCCGGCGGGCCGGCCCCCGTGGCGGGCGCCGGCCCGCGTTCTCGGCCATCCGGTCAGCCATCCGAGCGGTCCCGGTTCAGGGAACGCCCACGCCGTCGACGACCAGCTCTCGATTGAGCGACGCCACGAGCCGCCTGATTCGCGAGTGCCGCCTGCTGGGCGCCGCGAACGTGATCGTGTCGACGAACGTCGCCGTCCGCCGGGACGGGCTGCCCTACGCCCGCCAGAGGACGCCGGAGGGATCTCCCCGAGTACTGGATCCTCGCCCCTCCCCGAAGCCCACCTCGAGGTTCACCGTCAACCCGGTGAGGACGGCTACCCGCGGCGTGACCAGCCACGGCGCCGGCAAACGGCGGCGCGCCTCGCGCACGCCCCAACGCACGGATCGTCGTCGGCTGCCATCGGGACCGCCCGGCACGAACAGCGCGAGGCTGTCGCCGCGGCCGACCTCAGACCCCGGCCGGTCCGTCGCGGAGGCCGGAGGCGAAGTCGTGGTAGAGGTTGACCGAGCCGTCCGACACCGACCGCCCGCAGGGCGTCGGGCTGCAGGTCCAGCGACTGGGAACCGTCGAGCGCAGCCGAGCAACATGTGTCCCTGCGCCCCTGGCGGCGGCCGAAGGGGACGTCCACGCTCAGATCACGATGCGCTCGATCTCGTCGACCGTCACCGTGTCCGCCGTCCGGTCGTAGAGCTTCGTCGTCTTCGGAGACGCGTGCCCCGCGATCCGCTGCGCGTGCTCGAGGGTGCCCCCGTTGGACAAGTACGCCGTGATGCCGGTCGCCCGGAACGTGTGACAGCACGTCGAGGGCGGGAGCCCTGCGGCCGCGGCCCGACGCTTGATCATCGCCAGGACCACCCGGCGCTCGAGCGGCCGGCGCGTCAGCCGCCGCCCCGCCGGGTCCATGCTCTGGAAGAGCGCCGCCTTCGGCTCCTTGAGCTCGGCCGCCTCGACGTAAGCGTCGAGGGCTGCGGCCGCCCGGTGGTGGACGGGGACGTCGTGCCGTTTCCCGCCCTTCTCGTGGAGCCTCAACCAGCCCCGACTCCCCTGCCCGAAGTAGTCCTGACGCCGCATCCCCAGGACCGCGCTCACCCGCGCGAAGCTGTAGAGCATGACAGAGAGCAGCGCCCGGTCCCGGAGCCCGGCCAGGACGCCGGTGTCGATCGACTCGAGGAGCTTCCTCGCCTCCGCTGGCGACAGGACCGGCGTCGCGCCCTTGGTGACGACGTGCTTCGGCCCGCGCACCGCGGCCGCGGGGTTCACCGGGAGGACCTGGCTGACGACGAGCCAGTCGCCGAGCATGCGGATCGCGGCCAAGTGCTGCTTCACCGTGGGGGCCGACCCCGGGTGGGTCCGGATGTAGGCGGCCACGTGGAGCGGCGAGACCTCTCGCAGTCCGAGGCCTCGCGTCTCGCACCACCCGAGAAATTGCCCCACCGCCCGCCCGTACGCCGCCCGCGTCCTCGCGTTCGCGATCCGCCCCGCGAAGAACTCCAGGAACCGCGCCACCGCCGACGGTCCCGCGTCGACGATCACCTGCGGCAGGACGATCTCCCCCGCCCCGCCCGTCGCGATCGCCGGCGCCGCGGCCGCCGGCGCCAGAGCCTCCGTTGTCATTCCGTCACCACCTCTCCCCTGGCCGACTCAACGACCGACGAGCTCCTGGAACCGCCGGAGATCGTTCCCGAGCGCCTGGGCCAGCGTGTAGAGCCGCGCCAGGGCGTCCTCCGCCCCGTCGAACCGCACCTCGATCCGGCCGCGCTCGATCGACACCCCATCGGGCAGGTTCGACAGCTTCGCGCTCATGGTCTCGGCGGGCACCTTGAACCGGAACCCGGTCAGCCGGGCCTGTTGGAGCTCGGCGACCAGGCGCGCGCGTCTCTCCTCCTCGACGCGGAACGCGGCCCGCCCCCGGTGCTTCTTCAGCTGCTGCAGGAGCTTCGTCCGCGGCAAGGTCCTCTGGTTGCCGACGAGCTCGGCCCCGAAGGTCTTCATGAGCGCGGCGGCGCGCACCTTGCCGACGCCGAAGAGCCGTTCGATGTCGCGCCGCGTGAGGAGCTGCCGGTCGAGGTTCTCGAGCTGGCTGATGGCGTCGGGGATGGCGAGGAGCCACCGGGGCTTCGCGGGCATCGTGAAGTCCTCACGCGCCGGCGACCAGGCCGGCCGGCGACGGCGTGAACGCCCTCGACCGGGCTGCCGCGGCGAGGACCTGCACGCCGGCCCCAGCGGTCGGGACGACGTCCGGTTCGACGTCGGGGCCGGTGACGGCCCGCGCCGGTTCCGGACCGGCTGGAGGCCTCCGCCTCGACGCCGACGGGGGGCCCGGGCGCGGCGAGCTCGGCGGCCACGACGCCGGCGGCGCGGCCGAGGCGCCCGAGGGGCGCGGCGAGCTCGGCGACGTCGGCCGGCCGACCTCCGGACCCGCTCGGCGCCGCCGCGGCCGAGGCGGGCGTTCCGGGGGCGAAGAACCTCCGAAGCGCCGGCCTCTATGCCCTCGGAGACCCGGCCGCGTTCCTCTCCCGAGCCGATCCGGGCCGCTCCCCCGCTGGACCCCTGCCGTTCGGGGTCAACCCGCTGTCGGTGTTGAAGTTGGGACGATTTCTACAGCACATGTCTTTAAAGATGTTAGTGAACGTATGTTCAAAAAGCAAGATCCGGGTCGGTGCGGTGAGGATAGCCCATAAAGGGGGTTATGGGATAGTCATTCTGGCCGCGACTCTCCCGCGGCCGCGGCCGAACCCCCACGGGTACCGACAACATTCGTGCGGAAATACACGCCAAGGGCTCAGCGCAAGCCCCCGGGTGGCTCCTCAAGCGGGCCGCGCGCCAAGCGTAGGATTTCGCCCCCTCCCGTAAACGACCCGCTGGTCGACTCCCGGACCGCCGAGCTCCTCGAGGGCGTCTGCGACGTCGCCCTCGACGTCCTCGACGTCGAGCTGCCGCGGGGGGGGTCGGACGCGGACTGAGGCGCACCGACGGCTCCCGGCCGCCGTCCTCGACAGTCGAGCTGCCGCGGGGGAGGGACGAGACCTGAACGCCACGCGCGCGCGGGGAGCGGGGGCGACGAGACTGCGAAGCAAGCTTGAGCTGGAGCTTCGCTCCCTCCCGCCGTCAGCGTCGGCCGCCTCGGTGGGTCGGTGGGCGCCCCGGACCGCGCCCCCGGCCCGACCAAAGGAGCGGGTGGACCCGGTCTCCACCCGCCGATGTTCCCAAAACCTTTAGAACGACAGGGCTACGGTGCCGACGGCGCCTCCCGGGATCGGCGAAACCGACACGTAGCCGGCTCGCGTCCCGTCGAGCTCAAGATCGCCTATGTCGGAGTGACCGTTGATCCACTCGAAGATGCCCCAGAGGCCAGCGCCCAGGCCTGCGAGCGAGATCAGACCGCCGACGGCGCTGTCCGCTGCTGCGGCCACGACACCCCCGACCAAGGGTCCTCCGAGGAACCCGCCAAACGTCAGGTTCATGCCCCGGCGCCGCTTCGCGCGAGCCGCGTCCATGGCGGCCCGCCACTGGTCGTAGCCGGGGTCAGCCGGCTGGATCAGGGTCGCCATCGACGGCAGTTCGAGCCCGTGGTTCGGTGCCATGGGAGCGTAAATCGCCGAGGGAATCTGGGACGCAGCAACATCGATCGTGGCGGCCTCGGCCTTGACGCCCTTGTTCGGCTCGCCCGCAACGGCGGGATCCGCATCCACTGCGAGCAAGGTGGCCGCTACGGCGACCGTGATGAGTGTCTTCAAATGAAGTGGGTTCCCTTCCCTCTGTGATTGCGCACCGGCGACGGCATTCGAGCGGCCACGATACCATAGGGCGACGGCTGACCGGTGGCCTTCCGGCGGCTCTCGGAGGATCAACCGCTTCCAGGTCCGGGTCTGGCGGTAGTCCGGCTGCTCCATTTCCTCGCATCTCCCCTCCCCCACCGGTCACGGCCCGCCAGCTCCGCTCGACGCGCGCCTGTGGGCACTACTCGGCCGCGGCAGCGGCCATCACCAGCACCGCCCGCGACCGGTTCGACCGCAACAGCCGGAAGCCGCCCGCGGACTGCGCGTGCCCCTCGTTCAGCGTGCGCACCAGGTCGAGCCGCGACCACTGCAAGGCCGGAACCGCACCCGACAGCAGGCCGACGAGCACCGACAGCCCGACGGTGAACGCGACCGTCACCTCGTCGATGCCAACCTCGTCGAGCCTCGCGACGTCGACCGGAACGAGCGCCGGCGCCGCGCGCAGGACAGTCCCCATACCGCTGGGCCGGGAGCCGACCGCCGAGCACCGCGAAACGCTTAGCGTAGGATCTCGGTGCGCCGTGACAAGGCGCCATTCCACAGCGGGTGCGAATCCCGCCCGGCAACTGTCGCTCCAGCCGGTAGCAGTCGGAGCGGACGATGGAGGCAACGACATCGGCTGAAGCACTCCGACGACAAGGGCCGCCTCGGGCGGTTCAGCGACCACGCGGGCTGCAACGCGAGTAAACGCCGAGCAGGCCTCGAAACGAAGCGATGCGGAAGCCGACCCGCCCGAAATACGGGGAAGGCTGCCAGCGGTCGGGAAGCGAGCGACGCGAGCACCGACCGGTTCCGCCGGGGTAGTGGCGGCGGCACGCGTGGAAGAGGGGGATGGACGCAACACGGGAAGCCCTGCCGGTGGCGTGACACGCGCCAACCGACAGCCCGCGAGGGTCAGGTCGGGCCGAGCAGGGTGGCGGAGAGGCCCGTAGTACCGGTGAAGCCGGGTAACGCCGGCGGAGGGAAGGGGCCTCAGTTCGAGAGCAGCGCATGACGGAGGGAAGGGACGTGGGGACTGGCGCGAGCCTAACCGCCTCAGAACGAGTTCAGCGACTCCAGACGGCGCTACATGCGAAAGCGAAGGGAGCTCCTGGCTTCCGGTTCTACTCTCTGAGCGACAAGGTGTGGCGCGATGACGTGCTCGCGGTCGCCTGGCAGACCGTCCGCCGCAACGGCGGCGCGGCCGGGGTGGACGGCGAGACGGTCGCGGATGTCGAGTCGTTCGGGGTGGACCGGTGGCTGGGGGTACTGGCGCGGGACCTGAAGGCGGGGACCTACCGGCCGCGTGCGGTTCGGCAGGTCCTCATCCCGAAGAAGCAGCGTGGGAAGTTCCGGCCGTTGGGCATTCCGTGTCTCCGGGACCGGGTGGCGCAGACGGCGGCGATGCTGGTGTTATCGCCGATCTTCGAGGCCGACCTGCAACCAGAGCAATACGCCTATCGGCCGGGTCGGGGCGCGCATGACGCGGTCAAGCGTGTGCACCGGCTGCTGACGACGGGCCATCGGGAGGTGGTGGACGCCGACCTGGCGGACTACTACGGCCAGATTCCGCACGCCGACCTGCTCCGGTCCATCGCCCGCCGCGTGAGCGACGGGCGGCTGCTGGGTTGGGTCAAGGCGTGGCTGGAGATGGCGGTGGAGGAGGACGACGGGCGCGTCGGTCGCCGCCGGACGAACCGGGCGCGTCGGGAGCGGAAGGGAACCCCGCAGGGGGCTCCGATGACTCCCCGTACGCAAAGGGCAACTTTCGGTTCGATCGGGTAGTCACTGGCTGGCGAGACCGGCCGGTACTTGATCTTCGTCTCAAAAAGTAATATGTTTATGTCTTATGGTGCGGGCCACCAAGGCCGACAAGGCGCGCTTGCTCAACGCCGCGTACCGCCTGCTCGAGCAGCAGATGGAGCGCGCCGAGGCGGCTCGGCGGCTCGGTCGCGAGTTCGCGTTGTCGCGCCGACAGGCCTACCGCTACCTCCAGGAAGCAGCCGGGCTGAGCGCTCCGCTGCCGGCGGTCGAGCCGACCGTCGCGGTCACCTTCAAGCTGCCGGTCAGCACCGTACGCGCAATCCGCGCCTACGCCCGCCACAGCGGACTGTCTCTCGGCCAGGTCGTTGCCCAGGCGATGACGGCGTTCCTGGACTCCTTCCCCCAGCGACGTGGGTGAACGCCAACCACGGAGAGGCCCGCGGCAAGTGCAGCTCGACTGCACGTTCGATCGACTTCGCGACCGCAAGATCGCCCAGGCGTACACGTTGTTGGTGCCAGCCCGTACCCGTCCGGTTGCAGCCCACAGAATGGAGCGTGCACATGCAGATGGCAGCGATTTACACGCGCGTGTCCTCGAGCCAGCAGCGCGAAGCGCACACGATCGCGAGCCAGACGGCGGCGTTGGTCGACTGGGCCGCGACGATCGGGCTGGAGGTGCCCCGGCAGTGGATCTTCGAAGACGAAGGCTATAGCGGGGCGACTCTCGAACGCCCGGGATTGGAACAGGTGCGCGACCTGGCGACCGCCGGCGACATCCAGGTGGTGCTCGTGCACAGTCCGGATCGGCTGAGCCGGAAGTACGCCTACCAGATCCTCTTGATCGAGGAGTTCGGACGTCACGGGGTCGAGACCCGCTTCCTCAACGGCCCGTCGAACGCCACGCCCGAGGATCAACTGCTGGTGCAGTTTCAGGGCATGATCGCCGAGTACGAGCGCGCTCAGATCCTGGAACGGTCGCGTCGTGGCAAGCGGCACCGCGCGCGAGCCGGTGAGATCAGTGTCCTGGGCGGCGCTCCGTATGGTTATCGTTACATTCGCAAGCGTGATGACCACCCCGCGGCGTATGTCGTCCTCGACGCCGAAGCGCGCGTTGTCCGCGATGTCTACGAGCACTACACCGTCACGGGGTGGAGCATCGCGGCAATCACCCGCTGGCTCAACGAGCAAGGCGTGCCCACGCGGAAGGCCGGCACTCGTTGGGAACGCTCCACCGTATGGGCAATGCTGCGCAACCCGGCCTATCGCGGTACGGCGTGTTTCGGCAAGACGCGCCGAGCCCAACGGCAGCGCGTGACGCGACCGTTGCGATTGCGCGGCGGCGTGGCGAGTCGTGACAGTGCGAACCACGAACGGCCGCGCGAGGAGTGGATCGAGATCCCGGTGCCGGCACTCGTCGACGAGTCGACCTTCGCGCACGCACAGGAGCTGCTGCAAGAGAACAAGGTGCACGCCCGCCGGCGCACCATCGAACCGAGCCTCGTGCAGGGGCTGGTGAGCTGCCAGAAGTGCGGCTACGCGCTGTCGCGCGCGTCGGCCCGGTCGAGCGCCCGGAAGATTCACTACTACCGCTGCATCGGCTCCGACGGGTGGCGTCACCTCGGCGGTCCCCGGTGCGACGCACGCCCCGTGCGGCAGGATCTGTTGGACGAGGTTGTCTGGACCGAAGTGATACGGTTGCTTGAGGAGCCGGCCTTGATCCAACAGGAACTGGATCGCCGTCTGGCCGCCGCCCAGGCTGCCGACCCAACGAAGAAGCGCACGCAGGCGGTGGAGCGGGACCTCAAGCGAGTCGGCAAGAGCATGGAACGGCTGCTCACCGCCTATCAGGAGGATCTGCTGTCGCTCGGGCAGCTGCGCGAGCGGATGCCGCTGCTGCGTCAACGCGAGCAGACGCTACGCCATGAGTTGAACGCATTGGTCGAGCAGACTCGCGAGCGCGCCGCCCATCTGGGCCTCGCCGAGACCCTGTCGGTGTTTCTCACGCGCCTGCGCGGGGCGGCCGAGACGCTCGACATCGTGGAACGGCAGCGAATCGTGCGCCTCGTCGTCAAGGAGGTCCTCGTCAATGACGACACGATCGTGATCCGCCACTGCATTCCCGTGCCCTCGGGTCCGCCACCAACGAACGGTGGCGGACCGAACGACGTCGACAACGATGCGGACCGTCGAAGTTACCATTTGCGTACGGGGAGTCATTTCGCCGCTGTTCAGCAACATCTACATGCGTCGCTTCATCCTGGGCTGGAAGGTGCTGGGCTACGCCCGGCGCTTCAAGGCGGAAATCGTCAACTACGCGGACGACTTCGCGGTCCTCGGTCGAGCGCCGGCAGCAGAGATGCTGACGGCGGTCGAGGGCCTGATGCGGCGTCTGAAGCTGCCGATGAACGCCGAGAAGACCCGCTGCTGCCGGGTGCCGGAGGAATCGATGACGTTCCTCGGCTACCGGATTGGGCGCAACCACCGGCCGGTCACGGGTGCCGCGTACATCGGCACCCGCCCGAGTCGGGCGAGCGTCCGGAGCATCTGCCGTCGTGTGAGCGAGCTGACGACGCGACGAGACGTGCGCCTGCCCCCCGGGGTTGTGGTGGCGCGCCTGAACCGGTTGCTGACCGGCTGGGCGAACTACTTCACCTTGGGACAGGTCAGCCCGGCCTACGTGGCAATCGACCGGCACGCGACCCGGCGGCTGCGCCAGTGGCTCGGCCGCAAGCACAAGGTGCGAACCGGGAAACTACGACGCTTCCCGGGTGACCGGCTCTGGTCTGAGTACGGGCTCACGCACCTTGCGCCGCGTACAGCGAGCCTCCCGTGGGCGAAGGCATGATCTCGTCCGAGAGCCGGATGCGGGAAATCCGCATGTCCGGTTCGATGAGCGGCGACTGGAAACGGAGCCACGGTGAGGAGTGAGGCACCGGCATGAGCGAAAGCCGCCGGGAACAGCTACCCCCTCCGCCTACCGCCACCGCGCCAGTCGTCGACTCTACCCCCCTCCCGCAAACGACCCGTGGATCGGGGTCGACCCCGCCGCCGGCGACACGTCGGTCCAGCGCGGGTACCGGGACGGAGAGATGACGGGGCCGAGAGGTCAACCGCCCGCAGCCCCGTTTGACCTGTTGACTTTCGATAGATTGTGCGGCTACCTTTAATCGATATTCGATACGACTGCCAGGAGGCAGCTCGATGCCTCGAACTGATCTCATGCGCGGCACCCTCGACCTGCTGATCCTTCAGGTCCTGGCGCGGCACCCGAACCATGGTCTGGGCGTCGCCCGACAAGTGGAACAGATTACCCGGCGGGCGTTTCGGATCACCCCCGGCTCGCTCTTCCCGGCGCTGCACCGGCTTGAGCAGCGCGGATGGCTGGTCGCCAAGTGGGGGCGTTCGGAAACGAACCGCAAGGCGAAGTTCTACCGGCTCACGCCGGCTGGACGCCGGCAGCTGGACGCCGAGACCCGCAACTGGCACCGCATCGCCGGCGCCATCGAGTTGGCGCTGCACCCGACGTAGAAAGTCCGCCGCCAACAAGCAGCGCGGGACTCCTGGAGGGAAAGGCTGGGCGACAAGCGGAACCGTCACCACGCTGGCAGGGAGGGCTAAACGATGTCCGTCGTCACCACGCTGCGCGCCAGACTGCATCATTTCCTGCGCTTCCTCTTCCGCCGGGACCAAGTCGAGCACGAGCTGCGCCAAGAGCTGACCCAGGCGGTCGACCTGCTGGTCGAGCAGAAGATCGCGGAGGGGTTGTCGCAGCGGCAGGCCCGGCGGGCGGCGAAGCTGCAGTTCGGCAGCCTCGATCTGGTCACCGAGCAGGTACGGGACGTCCGGATCGGTGCCTGGATCGAGCACACCGACCGGGAGATCCGGCGTTGCCTGCGGTCGTTCGCGCGCAACCCCCTGTTCACCGGGGTCGCCGTTCTGACCCTTGCGCTCGGTGTCGGCGCCGCCATCGCCCTCTTTACCCTCGTCAACGCAGTGCTGCTGCGTCCGTTGCCGTTTCCAGACGCGGACCGGCTCGTGACGCTTGCCTGGTCCGGGAACGACGGGAACGACGGTGGCAGCTTAGGGTTCTCCGGCCCGCTCTACTTCCGCTATGCAGACGAGAGCCGCACCCTTGACGCGGTGGCGGCGTACGGGGATGGACCGGCGAACTTCACCGACCCCGACGATCCGCAGCGGGTCGCGGCGGCGGGCGTCACGCCGGCGCTCTTCGACGTGCTGCAGACGCCGCCGCGCCTCGGCCGAGCCCTGGCCGCTGCCGATGTCCAGCCGGACGCGCCCCCGGTGGTGGTGCTCGGAGACGCCGTGTGGCGCACGCGGTTCGGCGCCGACCCCGGCGTCGTCGGCCGCATCGTCGACATCGACGCGACACGTACCGAGGTGGTAGGGGTGATGCCGCCGGGGTTCACGTTCCCCGGTTCGGAGACGGCGCTATGGCGACCGCTCCGCATCGACCGGGAGACCTCGCAGCTGGGCGACTTCTTCTACCGCGGCGTGGCGCGCCTCGCCGACGGCGTCGCGCCGGCGCAGGGGCAGGCCGAGCTGCAGACGCTGGTGTCGAACCTGTCCGCGGTCTTTCCCGACCAGTATGCCGCACCGTTCCTGGAGGAGATGGGCTTCCAGCCGTTGATCGTCCCCCTCCACGAGGTCGTCGTGGGCCATGTCCGGACGACGTTGTGGGTTCTCTTGGGCGCCGTCGGCATCCTGCTGCTGATCGCCAGCGTCAACGTCGCCAACCTCTTCCTGGTACGTTCCGAAGCCCGCGTTGGCGAGTGGGTGATCCGCTACGCCCTGGGCGCCCACCGCCGATGGCTGGCGGGCGCGGTGTTTCTCGAGAGTCTGCTGATCGGACTGGCCGGCGGCGCGGCGGCGTTGCCCCTCGCGTGGCTGGCGGTGCAGATGCTCGTGCGCACCGCTCCCCGCGATCTGCCGCGCCTCGACGAGGTCTCGATGGACGGATCGGTGTTGCTCTTTGGCCTGGTCGTGTCGATCGCGGCCGGTCTGGTCTGCGGACTGCTGCCGGCGTGGCGCGCGAGCGCCGTCGGGACGGCCAACCTGACGGCGGGCACACGCGGCACCACCGACGGCCGGGACCGACAACTGGCCCGCCGGGGGCTGGTGGTCGCGCAGATCTCCCTCGCCCTCACCCTGCTCGTCGGGTCGGGGTTGGCGGTGCGCTCGTTCCAGCGGCTGGCCGCCGTCGATCCGGGCTTCGACCCGGCCGGTGCACTCACGTTCGGGCTGGCCTTGCCAGACCGCGCCTATGCGACCCCGGAATCTCGGCTGGCCTTCCACCGGCGGATGGTCGAACGCCTGCGCGGTCTACCGGGTGTCACTGGGGCCGCGGCAGCGACCGGCATGCCACTGACCGGCTTCTCACGGACGTCGGACATCCATTTCGAAGGGCGGGGCGACGCGGACGGCGTCCGACCCGTGCTCCCCTGGAAGCAGGTGTCGCCCGGCTACTTCCAGGCGATGGACGTGGAAATGGTGGACGGCCGCGACTTCAACCGCCTGGACGCGGAGAGAGCGCCGGTCGCCATCGTATCTCGTTCGCTCGCAGAGACCTGGTGGCCGGGAGAACCGGTGCTGGGCAGGGGCATCAGGCCGGGCGGTTTGCCGGTCCCGGCCGGCGACGGTTGGTTTCGCATCGTCGGGGTGGTGGAGGATGTTCACGAAACGGCGGTCCACGAAGATCCGCCAGCCATAGGGTACTATCCGCTGGCGTACCCGCTGAGGTTTCCCGACGCCGGCGGAGCCGTTCAGCCGTCGATGCGCTACGTGGTCCGCGGGCCGAACGCGGCCGCGATGACCGCCGGGGTGCGGGAGGTCGTGCGCAGTCTCGACCGCGGTCTACCCATCTCGGACGTCTCCACCCTGGAAGCGCTGGTCGACCGGGCTCGCGCGCAACGGGCGTTCGTCATGGTCCTGCTGATGGTCGCCGCCGTGTTCGCCCTGCTGCTGGCGGCCATCGGCCTCTACGGGGTCATCGCTTACATGGTGACGCGGCGGCGGCGCGAGATCGCCGTGCGCATGGCGGTGGGCGCGCAGGTGGGCGACATCCGCCGGCTGGTGCTGAAGGAAGCAGGCGGGCTGGCGCTGGCCGGCACGGCGCTCGGTGCCGGCGCGGCGGCGGCACTGACCCGGCAGCTCCAGGCCCTGCTGTTCGAAACCAGTCCGCTCGAGCCGCCCGTCTTCGCGGCGGTGGCGGCGCTGCTCGTCGCGATCTGCCTGTTCGCAAGCTGGCTGCCAGCGCGGCGGGCGACCCACATCGATCCGATGTCGGCGCTACGCGCCGAGTAGCCGTCCAGGTTGACGCTGTTCGTCCGGCAGCGAACCGCTGCTCTGCAGCAGGGTCCGCACCTCTAACCGCCTGCTCCGCCGAGACCCCGGTCGCGAGTCGCGTCGGCTCGGCGGCGCGAGGGGTCCTGACTCCGCCTCGGCCGCCGCTTGCCATTCACCGAGCGAGAACATCCCACAGGTCCTCGACTCGGAAGCCCAACGACGGATCCAGGCTGAAGGCGTCAGGGTCGAACTCCACCTCCGAGACGTTCAAGATCCGCGTCTCCTCCAGCTCGGGTGTCCCGTCCGCGGCCGTGCTGCGCCACGATTCCTCCAGCGTGAGCCCGGGGCCGACAACCGGGTTCGCGTTCGGGAACCGGTATTGCCAGAAGTCGGCGGTGACGCCCGTCGGCAACTCCGCCCGGGAATGGTGGAGGGTCAGCGGGCCCCGGACCTCCTCACCGACATCCCGGAGCGGTGCGCTCGCCCCGTCTCTTGTCACGTTCCGCGTCCTGGACACCACCCGCACCCGCGCGCCGGGAGGCAGCTCCCCCGTCACGAGGCCGAGCAGCTCCGGCGGCATCGAGGCCTGGGGCTCGTCGCGACGTTGAGCGGGCCGGTGCGCACGACCCCGAGGCCGTAGTCGATCACGATCTGGCTGCTGGCGTCCGTGGTCGGGGGAATGACGATCTCCGTGGTGAGGAAGGCACCCACACCTTCGCCGCGACCGGCCACCGCCGTCGACGCGGAACATGGTGTCCTGGGCCGCTGCCGGCCCGGACTGCAGGCCGGCGAGGCGGAGTCGATGCTCGTGCCCCGTAGCGGGGGCGACGCTCGACGCCAACCGCCGTTCGCCGAGTCCGCTTCCCGGTGGTCGCGTGCGGAAACACCGCCAACGCATCGCAGCTCAAGCCGCCGTTACCGCCCCCCAGTTCCCGGGCGCATGTAAACGTTCCCGGCGGATCGCGGGAACGCCCAGGCGGCCTCAGCTCTCCGCGTTGCGTGTCCCCGCATACTCGGCGAGGGCTCGGATCACGGTGTTCTGCAGGCTCTCGTCGGCGTCGATGCTGATCCGCCGCAGGGCCTTGTGGATGTCCTTCGGGATGCGGATGTTCAGCACCTTGAAGTTCGTCCGTTCCGCCTTCGTCGCGGGCGCCGTCGACGGGGCATCCTCGTCGCTTCCGCTCGTTCCGGGCGGCGTCGGCCGCTTGGCCCCGACGACGCGTTCGTGCGTCTTGTCCCACGCTGCCGTGAGCTTCGGCCGGCTGGTGCTGGTAGGTGTCATGCCGCCTTCCCCTTCCGTGCCCTCGGGACGATGCCGGTCGCCTGCAGCCAAGCGAAGAGCGCTTGCAGCTCGGACGCGGCCTTGCCCTCCGTCTCGTGCTCGGCGGCGCACATTCCGGCGTTGAAGCTGGTGACGTGCGCGATCCGTCGGTGGATCGTCACGGGTGCCGCGGGCACGCCCGTGGTCTCGATGACGGCCAGAGCGTCGTCGGTGCTGGCGTGGTTCACTAGGGCGAGGTTGAGGATGATCGTGGCCGGCGTTCGCGCCATTTCCGCGATCTCGAGCGTCCGCGTGATCGCGGCGATGTCCGGATAGCTCGGCTGGACTGGGACGAGGATGTGGTCGCTGAGCTTCGCGACCGTCACGGCGTCGGCGCCCGAGTGCGGCGCCGTGTCCGTCACGATCAGCTCGGCACCCTCTCTGCCTAGGGCCTCGACGACGGGTTCCATTCGCGACGCCGGCGTGGCGTAGACCGGCGGCGCCTCGATGCCGGACTCCCTGCGCAGGTCGTGCCACTTGGCGGCCGAGGCCTGCGCGTCGAGGTCGAGGATAGCGGTCGCCGTGCCGGCTTGATCGGCCAGTGCTCCCAGGGCGCAGGACAGAGTCGTTTTTCCCGTCCCGCCCTTCTGGCTGAGCACCGCGATCACGCGCGGCGTGGTTCCCGTGGGTCTTGTCATCGCTGGCCTCCGGTCGCTTGCGTCCGTCAGGGGGTTCGCCGCAGCCGCCGCACGGGGTCTCGCTGCCCCGTTCCTCGGGCTACCCGTACACGTTCTGCCGTACTATCGGCTCGGGTACGTCGGACTTTATGGGACCCTCGTCTCGTAGCCGGTCGTCGTTACCGATCCTCGTGTCGCCTACGTCGTTCTCCTCGGCTACGTCGTCCCCGTCGTTCTCCTCGGCTACGTCGTCCTCGTCGGCTCCGTCGTGATCCTCGCGACCCTCGTAATCCTCGCGACGGTTGCCGGACGGCCAGCGAGTCGCTGGTCGGTCGTCGCCATGCTGGACATCACTCTGGCCGGCCGGCGGCGCGGGGGCTTGCGTGCGCTCGCGGCCGGTTGAGGCCTTGGCGGCACCGCTGGAACGTGAGGGGCGGCGCGGTTCCCTTGGCCC